>NZ_CP107960.1:5959365-8939048 GCF_036077095.1 Streptomyces sp. NBC_00376
CCCGGTCCTCCAAGAAGTACTTGAGGTTGTCCGTGGTGTTCGGGTCGAAGTAGTGGGTGGAGGCGGACGGGTTGCGGCTCATGGCGTTCAGCAGGCCCTTCATCGGGTCCTCCTGTGTGCCCTGCCAGTTCTTCATGACGCCGTCGTAGGCGTCGTCGTTGTTCGTCTCCCAGTCGCGAATGGTGTCGCCGACCTCGGTCAGGAACGCCTCGCTGTAGACCGGGTCGCCCTTGTCCTTGTCGTACGGGGAGGCCTTCTCGTCCTTCGGGTCGTACGCCTTGTCGCCGGCGTCGGCGGCCATCAGGTCCGTGAGGTCCTTCAGGGTCGCGGCGCCGCCCCCGATGGCCCCGGGGTGGCGTGCGGGGAGGCCGTTGCCGTCGCGGGCCGTGGCGATGAGCTTGTCGGTCCAGGCCGAGGTGACACCACCCGGGGTACCGATCGAGGATTCGGGTCCGGTGGCGGTGGCAAGGGAGCCGGACAGTGCCTTGTAGAGGCGGGCGTCGGTGCTGGAGAGCTGGCCGTCCATGCCGCCCGTCTCCAGGGAGTTGGCGAGCAGCAGCACGGCGTCCTGCTGGTCGCGGCCCCGGTAGCTGAGGTTCTTCATCAGCTGCTCGGAGAAGGCGGGCGAGTCCTTGCCGTTCTCGGCGAGCGTGAGGAGCCGCTCGCGCTCCTTGTCGTCGAGGTGTTCCCAACGGGCGTAGAGCTTGGCGGCCTCGCGGCCGTTCTCCGCCTGCTGCTTCTCCTCGGCGCGCATCTTCTTGGCGTCGGCGACACCACCGAGGTCGGTGCTGCCGAAGTCGTTGGGGTGGTTTCGGATCAGTGCCCGCAGACCCCAGGCGCAGAGCTCATCGGCTTCGTTCGCACGTTTCAGGATGCCGTCGATCTTGCCGCGCAGTGCCTCGAACTGTGCCTCGGTGGCTATGGGTTCGGTGCTGTCCTTGGACCGGCGGTCGGGATGTACTCGATGGCTGAGGACGCCGTCGGGGTAGATGGTGATACCCGGTGGGGGGTTCTCGTACGTCTGCTTGAGGTCGTCCTGGGCCGACTTGAAAAGAGCGTGGGCGTCCTTGAGGAGGTCACGTACGGACTCGGCCTCGGTGATGGCGTCACCGAATTCCTTGGCGGTCTTGGTGACGAACTCCTTGGTGACGGTGGCGTTCTCACCCTTCCAGCTGGACTTGTCGGCCTTGGTCTTCATGGCCGACGCGTCGGTCTGGAGGGGCGAGGTCAGCTTGCCGATCATCTCGGTCCACTGGGTCACCGCGGTGTCGAGCGGGCCGAGCCTGGCATTGAGGAGCTGCTCGAAGGTGGGCATGGTGGCTGCTCCTTACTGGAAGTACTTGCTGATCTGCGAGGCGGGAACGGCCGCGTCCGCTCCCGGGGCGACGGGACCGACGATGCGCAACTGCGCCTCGACCCACTCGTCGTCGGCCTTTTTCGAGGCCTTCGTGTAGTCGAGGTGGTTGGAGATATGGGCGCACGCCTGAAGGAGGGTCTTCACCTGCGTCTCCCAGGTCCCGATCACTTCGGTGAACGCCGCACCGGTGTCGAACCCGTCGCCCTTGAGGCTCGTACCGGCGGTCTCACTCGCCGCCTTCGCGTGCTTACCTGTCGCCTCGAGGCCGTTGAACAGGTCGAATGCCGCGTGGCCTATGTCCCCCAGCTCATCGTCCGAGACCACGTAGTCGGCCGACCCCTTCGCGGGCCCGGAACCGCCGGTTCCACCGGCCGTGTTCAGCCTCATCGCGGCGGAGGCCTTCAGCGCGCCCCATTCCTCTTCGAACGACATGATCCACACCCCGTGTACTGATAGACAGCCGAATCGCGCGCCACGATACCCGCGTGATCAAACGATTCGCCGACGACGAGGTCTTCGGCGTCCCGGGAACGCGCTGAAGCTCCGTCGAGGCTCAGTTGGCGCAACTGTCCCCGCAACTCGGCTTTTTCCGACGGAGCTTCGGTGACGGCTGAACCGTTCGTTCGCGATTCGGCCGGATCGCTGTCACCGGCATCGGCGTGCCGCACAAGGTGCCTTTCCGGTGAATCGTCCATCCCCGTTCGGGCAGGGATCGTGTCCACGGGGTCCGGCTCGGCCCTGTCGGCGAAGTCCCTCGGAATCGTCGCACTGGATCTACGAGTGGGTCTCGACCGGACCGGGCGCCGGACCGACAGATATCACCTCTCGTTACGGAGTGTAACCGTGTGTGATGCATAGGGGGCCGCCCTGGCTTCTGAAGCCCACTGCGATGCGGAGGTGATCCGGTGGTGCCGAGTCCTGCCCGCCCCGCTGTCGATGTTCCGGCAGCAGTGTCATGGCCTGCGTGTACGTAGGTCTCGGGGCCCTCGCCGGGAGCCGTTCGTTCCCTGCCTGTGCGTCCCCGCCTGCGCTTCATGCCCGGAGAGTCACCTGTGGCAACGCTCCGAAGGATTAGGGGATTTCGTCACCTTTAATCCTTGATTACGGCTTCTACGACTTGTTGGTCGCAGGGGTCGGACGTAGTGTCGAAAGTGCCGCTGCAGGAGCAAGGAGCGGCAAAGCGAACTCCTCCAGAGGAGGCGAAGATGAAGGTTCGTAGCATCTTCGACCACAGGGACGGCGGTCGCGGCGGATACGGTGGCCGTGGCGGATATGGTGGCCGTGGCGGTTACGGCGGTCGTGGCGGTTACGGCGGTCGTGGCGGATACGGCGGTCGTGGCGGATACGGCGGCCGTGGTTACGGCGGACGTGGGTTCGGCGGCTACGGCGGCTACGGCCGCGGTGGAGGCTGGGGTTACTGACACTCTTCACTCCCGATCCCTGACACCAACTCGAGGCAGGCTCGCGCAGCGCGCGGGTCCGCCTCGTCATGTGGGGACCCGTTTCCACGGCTACGGCCCATAGGCCCGAGCACGTCTGTGATGTGATGTCCATGCGCTTTCACAGCCCGCTCCAGCGTTCCGCCCGCGACGAGGAGCCGCCCGAGGACCCGGTGACGGATGTTCCGATCCGCACCGACCCCGTCAGCATCGTGGCGTCCTTCCGGCGCTTCTGGCCTCTGACCAGAGGCGATCGGCGCTGGCTCGTCGTCATCTTCCTGTGTGCGGTCCTGGCCGCCCTCGCCGAGACCATCACCGTGCTGCTGTTCGCCGAACTCACCGACAAAGCCCTGCAGAGCGGCACGGTCAGCGCCTTCTGGAAACCCGCCGGCCAGTGGCTCGCCGTGGCGGTCGCCGGTGCCGTGGTGGGGTACCTGGGCAGTTCGCTCGCGGTCTGGACCGCCGAACGCTTCGTGCTGCGGCTGCGGGCCCGCGTCTTCGGCCATATCCAGAAGCTCCCGCCGCACTTCTTCCAGCGCAATCGCCGCGGCGACCTGGTGGAGCGGCTGACGGGCGACGTGGAGGCCATCGAGGCGCTCGTGGTCTCCGGCATCGTCGGGGCGTCGTCGGCGCTGTTCGGCACCGTCTTCTACGCCGGTGCCGCCCTGTTGCTGCGCTGGGACCTGGCCCTCGCCACCTTCGTCATGGTTCCGATCCTGCTGCTCGTCACCCGCGGGTTCGCCAAGCCCCTGCGCGCGGTGTCCCGGCGCGGCCGGGCGGCGGACGGCGCCATCACCGCCGTGGTCGAGGAGACCCTGGTCAACGTCGTCATGACCCAGGCGTACAACAGGCAGCAGGCCGAGGAGGAACGGCTCAGCAGCAAGGCGCGGCTCCGGTTGAGGACCGCGGTGAAGGCCGTCCGCCTCACGGAGTTCTACGAGCAGTTCATCGAAGTCCTCGAAACGCTGTGCGTCCTCACCATCATCGGGCTGGGGGCGTGGGAGATCTCGGCCGGCCGGATGACCCTCGGACAACTGCTGGCCTTCGCCGCCTTCATCGGCTACCTCTACCCGCCGATCCGTTCGCTGGGCCAGCTCGGTCTGACGGCCACCGCCGCGACCGCGGGCGCCGAACGACTGCTGGAGATCCTCGACGCCGAGCCCTCCATCACCGATCCGGGCGACTCGGTGCCGGTGCCGGAGCGCAGCCGGGCGCTCGGCGAGGTGGAGGCGCGTCAGGTCTTCTTCCACTACCCCGGCAGCGACGAGACGGTGCTCAGGGACCTCTCGTTCACCGCAAGTCCGGGGGAACTGCTGGTCATCACCGGCCCCAGCGGCGCGGGCAAGTCGACGCTGGCCGCGCTGCTGCTCAGGTTCTACGACCCGGACGCCGGCAGCGTCCTGCTGGACGGCGTCTCCGTGGACCGGATGCCGCTGACCTACCTCCGCCAGAACATCACGCTGCTGCCGCAGGACACGCTTGTCCTGCACGACACCATCGAGGAGAACATCGGCTGCGGACGCCCCGACGCGAGCCACGAGGATGTCGAGCGGGCCGCGCGGGCGGCCGACGCCCACGCGTTCATCGAGGTTCTGCCAGAGGGATATGACACCGTCATATCCACCGGCACCTCCCGGCTCTCCGGCGGCCAGCTGCAGCGCATCGCCATCGCCCGCGCCATGCTGCGCGACGCCCCCGTGCTCCTCCTCGACGAGCCCACCACCGGCCTCGACCGGCTGGCCGCGGAACGCATCCTGGAGCCCCTGCGGCGGCTGGCCCGCGGCCGCACCACCATCGTGATCACCCATGACCTGGCCCTGGCCGCGGACGCCGACCGCATCCTCGTACTGGACGAGGGGCGCCTGGTGGAATCCGGCACGCACACCCAACTTCTCGGCCGGAGCGGCCTGTACGCCACGCTCTTCGAGCGCCGCTCCCGGCCGCACAACGGAACCGTCTACAAGTCGGCCCGGCCGTCAGGGATCCACTGGAGATAGCCGGCCGGCGCCACGGAGCCGTTACGGCACTGCCGGGGCGGCCGGTTCCCGACGGCGACCGGACCGCCGGAGAACTGCCGGTGGTTACCATCCGCTGTGACCGATACGACCGAAGGACCCGCTCCCCGCCCCCGCATACTCGCCGACCTGACGCCGCTGCGGACCTCCCCCGACTACCGGCGGCTCTGGCTCGGGAACACGGTCTCCTGGATCGGGCAGGGGATGACGGCGCTCGCCGTGTCGCTCCAGGTCTACGACATCACCGGGTCCGCCTTCTCGGTCGGGCTGATCGGGTTCTGCTCGTTCCTGCCGCTGGTCGTCTTCGGGCTGTACGGCGGTGCCGTCGCCGACACCATCGACCGGCGAAAGCTCGGCCTGGCCAGCTCCGCCGGGTCGTTCGTGCTCTCCGTCGCCCTGGTCGTCATCGCCGTCGCGGGCGTGGAGCAGGTGGGCCTGCTGTACGCGATCGTCTGCCTCCAGGCGGCCTGCTTCGCGGTCAACTCACCGGCCCGCAGCTCGATGATCGCCCGGCTGCTGCCGGCCGAGCAGCTGCCCGCCGCCAACGCCCTCACCTCCATGACCAGCACCACCGGCATGCTGGTCGGGCCGATGCTCGGCGGGCTCGTCGTCGGCTGGTGGGGCTACCGGGCCGCGTACACCGTCGACGCCGTCACCTTCACCGCCTCGCTCTACGCGATGTGGCGGCTGCCCGCCATGCTGCCGGAGCGGGAGGAGGGCGCGGGGGACAAGCGGGCGTCCGTCGCGGACGGGCTGCGCTTCCTCGGGACCAGGCCCAATCTCCGGATGACCTTCTTCACCGATCTGTGCGCCATGGTGCTGGCCCACCCCCGGGCGCTCTTCCCCGTCGTCGCCGTCCTCTGGTACGGCGGTGACGCGAAGACCACCGGACTGCTGGTCGCCGCCCCGGCGCTCGGGGCGTTGCTCGGCGGGGTGTTCTCCGGATGGCTGGGGCGCGTCCGGCGCCACGGTCTCGCCGTGCTGGTCGCCGTCGCCTGCTGGGGCACCGCCATCGCGGTCTTCGGCCTGACCCGGCAGCTCTGGCTAGGGCTGATCTTCCTGGCGCTCGCCGGGTGCGCGGACACCACCTCGATGGTCTTCCGCAACACCATGCTCCAGGCGGCCGTGCCGGACGAGATGCGAGGACGGCTCCAGGGCGTGTTCATCGTCGTCGTGGCGGGCGGACCGAGGCTCGGCGACTTCGTGGCGGGATCGGTCGCCGACCTCGCCTCGCCCGGCATGGCGGTGACCGGGGGCGGGATCGCCTGCGTCGTCGCGGTGACCCTGCTGGGGCTGCGGTGGCGCGGGTTCGCCCGGTACGACGCGCAGAACCCGCAGCCCTGATCGGCCCCCGCCTCCGGTACGACGCGCAGAACCCGCAGCCCTGACCGGCCCCCGCCTCCGGTACGACGCGCAGAACCCGCAGCCCTGACCGGCCCCCGCCTCATTGTCGGGGCGGCCCCACCACCGAGCGGGCGAAGCCCAGCTCCACCAGGTCCTGGGGGCGCAGCCGCAGCTGGTCGGCCGTGGCACGCACCTCGTCCGGGGCGCGCTTCAGGATCGCCGCGGCCAGTTCCGGGGCGATGACCGAGAAGTAGCTGTCCCGGGTGACATGGGTGTTCCCCGGCGCCGCGAGCGCCAGCGCGCCGCCCGAACCGCCCTCGCCGATCACCAGCGTGGTGACGGGGACCGGGGCTTCCGCCATCGCCGCGAAGGCGTCGGCGATGGCGGCGCCCGCGCCCGCCCGCTCCGCCGCCGCGTCGTTGGCGGCGCCGGGGGTGTCGATCAGGGTGAGCACCGGGACGCCGATCCGGCCGGCCAGCCGTATCGCCCGTGCCGCCGTGCGGTAACCGGCCGGGAGGGTCGCGGTGCCGCACTGGGCCACGTACGCGATCGAGCGGCCCTCGCGCCGCCCGAAGCCGCAGAGCAGCCCCGGGTCAGTACCGCCGCAGCGGTCGCCGACGAGCGGGAGGCGGTGGTCGAAGTACCTGTCCAGATACGCCTCGGCGCGCGGCCTGGCGGCCGAGCGGGCCTGCCGTACCGCGTCCCAGCCGGTCACCGGGAGGCCGGTGGGGGACAGGGCGTCCGGCACCGGGGCGGGCGGCGCGGGGGAGTCCGGGGCGTGCAGCGCCCGCAGCCAGCGGGCCACCGTCTGCGGGAGCTCGTCCGGCGGGACGACCGCGTCGATCTGGCCCGCGGCCAGCTGGCCCTCGGCGGTGTACGCGTGGGGGTCCGCGTCCGGCGGCCGTACCCGGGAACCGGCGAACCCGACCTGGGCGCCCGGCAGCGCCAGGATCACATCGGCGCCCGCCCCCAGCGTGGCCCAGCCGCCGCCCGTCGTCGGGTCGCGCAGGACCGCGAGCTGGGCGGGGCCCGCCGCCCGCAGCCGTGCCGAGGCACGGGCCACCCGCTGGAGCTGGGTCAGGGCGACCATGCCCTCCTGCATCCGGCTGCCGCCCGTCGCGATCAGCGAGACCAGCGGCAGCCCCCGCCTCCGGGCGGCCTCGTACGCGGCCACCAGCCGGTCCCCGGTGCGCTGCCCCAGCGAACCGCCCAGGAACCCGAACTCGAACGAGACCAGGACGCAGTGCCGGCCGCCGAGCGAGGCGAGGCCGTGGACGACGGACTCGTCCTCGCCCGTACGGGCGGTGGCGCGGGCCCGGGAGTCCGCGTACCCGGCCCAGGAGAGCGGCCCGTCCCCGGCGCTGTCCGGAGCACCGGTGGTGGAGGTGAGCTCCTCGAACTCCGTGGTGAGGGCCGCGATCGCGGCCCGCGCGCCCATCCGGTCAGCCATGGAGCGACCGCTTCATGATCTTGCCGAGGTCGTTGCGGGGCAGCGCGTCCAGGTAGCGGACCGTGCGCGGGCGCTTGTGCGGGGACAGTTGGGCGGCCACATGGTCCGCGAGCTCCCGCTCGGACGGCGGCGCGGCCGGGTCGGCCGGCACCACCCAGGCGACGATCCGCTCGCCCAGGTCCGGGTCCGGTTCACCGGTGACGGCGGCCTCGCGGACACCGGGGTGGTCCAGCAGCGCGTTCTCGATCTCCCCGGCGCCGATCTTGTAACCGCCGCTCTTGATCAGGTCGGTGGCCTTGCGCCCGACGATCCGTACGTAGCCGTCGGCGTCCCGGGTGGCCATGTCCCCGGTGCGGAACCAGCCGTCCTCGGTGAGTGCGGCGGCCGTGGCGTCGGGGCGGTTCAGATAGCCGGTGAAGAGGTTCGGGCCGCGCACCTGGATCTCGCCGATGGTGTCGGGGCCGCCGTCCCCGGACAGGACGGTGCCGTCCTCCTCGACCAGGCGGAGCTCCACGCCGCGCAGGGGTGCGCCGACCGTTCCGGGGCGCGGCTCGCCGTCGGCCCGGACGCCGGTGTTCATCAGGGTCTCCGTCATGCCGTACCGCTCGATGACCCGGCGGCCGGTGGCCGCCGCGATCCGCTCGTGGTCGTGCACCGGCAGCGCGGCCGACCCGGACACCAGCAGCCGGGCGCCGGCCAGCGCCTTCGCCAGACCCTCCGCGCCGGGGCCGTCGAGGGCCTCGGCCAGCCGGTGGTACATCGTCGGCACCCCGAAGAGCATGGTGCCGCCGGACGACAGCTCCCGGGCCACCCCCTCGGTGGAGAACCTGCCCAGGTGGCGCACCGATCCGCCCCGGCGCAGCGGCCCGAGCACGCCCAGGATCAGGCCGTGCACATGGAACAGCGGAAGGGCGTGGACGAGCACGTCGTCGCCGGTCCACTGCCAGGCGTCCTCCAGCGCGTCGAGCGAGGCGGCGATCGCCCGCCGGGGCAGGATCGCGCCCTTGGGCGGGCCGGTGGTGCCGGAGGTGTAGACGATCAGCGCGGGGGACTCGGGGGAGGGCTCGGGGAGCGGAGCGAGGGCGCCCCCGGCGGCCGTGTCGACGTCGATGCGGTCCAGCGCCTCCAGCACCGGCGGGAGCGTGTCGCCCGCCCCGGCCAGCACCATGGCCGGTTCGCTGTCGGCCACGATGTGGGCGAGTTCGCGCGTCCCCGTCTTCGGGTTGAGCGGAACCGCCGGCACCCCGGCGTGCAGCGCGGCCACGACGGCGACCACTGCCTCGGGGGTGGGGGTGGCCCAGACCGCGACCCGCCCGGCACCGGCGATGCGCGCGGCGAGCGCGGCGGAGGCAGCGGCCAACCGCTCGTAGGTCATGGTGTGTTCGCCGAACCGGGTGGCTTCCCGGGTCGAACCGTCATCCGGCACAGAGAGAAGAGGAGTCACCCACCGCACCTTATGGGCTGCTCCAGGTGACAGGAACTAGTCCCGCTGGAGTCCCCGCATGCGGCCGTACGCGTACACGCACCCCGCCAGGGCCAGGTCGGACAGCAGCATGAAGCCGATCGAGTACGAGCCCTTCGCGCTGTAGATCGCGCCCATCACCAGCGGCGGGACGAAGCCGCCCAGGCCGCCCATCGCGCCGACGATCCCGGTCACGCTGCCCACCTTCGCCTGCGGTGTCACCTGCGAGACCAGGGCGAAGACGCTGCCGCTCGCGGTGCCCAGGCCCGCCGCCATGCAGAGCAGCGCGATCGTGCCGCCCGGGGCCAGCGGCGGGTCGAAGGCCTGGACGATCGCCATCAGGGCGGCCAGGCCGAGCACCGCCGCCGTGACCACGGCCGGGTGGACGCGGTCCGAGAGCCAGCCGCCGATCGGCCGGAAGACGACCGTGACCAGGGCGAACCCGGCGGCCTTCGTGCCGGCGTCGGTGGGTGACAGGTCGTACCAGGTCTTCAGATACGTGGGGAGGTAGACGCCGAACGCGACGATTCCGCCGAAGCCGATCGCGTACAGCGCGGACAGCTCCCAGGTGACCCGCAGCCGTCCGGCGTCGGCCAGCCGGTGGCCGAGCGAGTCGGTCGGCACCGGGCGGCCCGGCCTGTCGCTGACCAGCACCGCGGCCAGCGCCACGTACACCACGAGTGCCGCCGCGACCACCAGGTACGGCAGGTTCTCGCCGTGCCCGGCGATCCTGGGGGTGAAGTAACCGGACAGCGCGACACCGCCCATCCCCATGCCGAAGATCCCGAGCGCCAGGCCCCGCTTGGCGGGCGGGAACCACGAGTTGACCAGCGGGATGCCGATCGCGAACGTGGTGCCGCCCAGGCCCAGCAGAAAGCCCACGACGAGCATCGCGCCGTAGGAGTCCCGCGCCGGGATCAGCAGCAGCACGGGCACGATGGTGAGCGCCGAGACCAGCGGGAACATCAGCCGCGCACCGTACTTGTCGGTGAGCGCGCCCGCCGGGATCCGGCCCAGCGAACCGACCAGCACCGGCACCGCCACCAGCAGCGACTGCTCGAACGAGGTCAGCCGCAGCCGTTCCTTGTAGTCCCCGGACAGCGGTGCGATCAGGTTCCAGGCCCAGAAGGTGAGCCCGAAGCCGATCGTGGCCATCACGAGATTGCGATAGGCGGCCGCGGACGGCGCGTCGACCGTTGCGGGGGACTGCTTCACGGCTGTGTCCACGCCCTCAGTCAAGGGCGGGCACCCGCCCCGGGCCTGCCGGAATGCGCCATGCGGGTCACCCGCGGCCCGGGGCCGGGTACGGGGACGGGGTACCTTCGGACGCGACTTGCACAGTCGCGAACCGGACAAAGCTGCGACAATCACAGTATGGACCGGCTGGACAGAGAAATCCTCGGCATCCTCCAGGAGGATGCCCGGATCTCGTACCGCGATCTGGGCGTACGGGTCGGGCTCAGCGCCAACGCGGCGGCCGACCGGGTGCGCAGGCTGCGCCGCGACGGTGTCATCCGCGGCTTCACCGTGATCATCGACCCGGCCGCGGACACCCGTACCGGCCTGGTGGTATTCATCGACGTGACGCTGCGGATGGACACGACCAACGAGGTGTTCGAGCGGGCGGTGCTCGCCCTGCCCGGCATCACCGAGGTGGTCCATGTGACCGGCGGCCACGACTATCTCGTACGGGCCACCGTCGCCGACACCGCCGCCCTGGACGGGCTGCTGCGCAGGCTGAAGCGGGAGGCCGGGGTCGCCCACTCCAACACCCGGGTCGCGCTCAGAGCGGCGCCTGCCAGGTGACGGCCTTCGAGTCCGAGCCGTCCTCGTCGCGGCCGTCGTCGGTGACCGTCAGCCGGACCGCGGCCCGCCCGTCCGCCAGCTCGGCCGTCGCGTCCACCGCCACCTCGATCGCCGACACCCCGGCCCGCCGGTGCGCGGTCGCGAGCGCGCTCCGCAGCGCGGCGAGCAGCTGCCGGTCCACGGGATCCCGGACCAGTGCGTCGACCGCCCCGGTGAAGTGCACCGACGGCGGGAAGCCGAGCACGGCGGCGGCGCCCGCGGTCTCCCGCAGCACCCGGCCGCGGAAGGTGGCGGGGGCCTCGGCGGGCGGCTGCTGGAGGGCGAAGATCGCCGTCCGTACCTCCTGAATGGTGGAGTCCAGCTCGTCGACGGCCCTGCCGAGCAGCTCGTCGGTGTCCGGGGCGGCGGCCCTGCGGCGGGTCGACTCCAGCATCATCTCGGTCGCGAACAGCCGCTGGACCACGAGGTCGTGCAGATCGCGGGCGATCCGGTCCCGGTCCTCGTACACCGCGAGCTGCTCCCGGTCGTGCCGGGCGTTCGCCAGGACCAGCGCCAGCGCGGCCTGCGAGGCGAACTGCGTGGCCAGCAGCCGGTCCACGGCCGTGTACGGGCGGTCGCCGCGCCGCCGGGGCAGGGCGAGGGTGCCGATCAGCCGCCCGCCGCTCTGCAGCGGCAGCATCATGCTGGGGCCGAACCGCGACCGCACATGCGTCGTCATCCGCGGATCGGTCGCCGAGTCCTCGATGAACACCGGTTCCCCGCCGAGCAGTTGGACCAGCACAGCCGAGCCGGGCGCGATGGCCGTACCGACGATCCCGGCCGGGTCGTCGAGCGTGGAGGCGGTGACGATCTCCATCCCGCCCTCCTCGTCGGGCTGGAGGATGACCCCGGCGCAGGCGTCGGCGAGCGTCCTGGCCCCTTCGGCGACGGTCATCAGCGCGTCGGCCGCGCTCCCGCCGGTCAGCAGCGCGGTGGTGACGGCGGCCGCCCCCTCGATCCAGCGTTCCCGCTGCCGGGCCGCCGCGTGCAGCCGGGCGTTGGCGATCGCGCCGCCGGCCTGGGCGGCCAGTGCCCTCAGCACCGCCGCGTCCGAGTCGGTGAAGCGGCCGCTGCGCTTCTCGGTGAGGCAGAGGTTGCCGAAGACCTGGTCCTGGACCCGGATCGGCGTCCCGAGGAAGGACTGCGTCGTCGGATGGCCGGGCGGCATCCCGCCGGCCCGCGGGGCGGCGGTCAGACCGTCGCGGCGCAGCGGCTCCGGCCCGTCGGTCGGTGCGCCGAGCATCCCCAGGTGCCCGTCCGGGAACCGGCCGATCCGCTGCCGCTCGGTGTCGTCGAGCCCCGTGGTGTACAGCTCGCCGATGGTGCCGCGCTCCGGGTCGAGCACGCCGAGCGCGCCGTACCGGGACCCGGTCAGCGTCGTGGCGGTGTCCACGATCTGCTGGAGCACGACCCGCAGTTCGAGATCGGAGCCGATGCTCAGCACGGCTTCCAGAAGCATCGACAGCGGCGGTTTCTCCGGGGCGGGGGCCGCGGCCGGGGCCGCCCCGGACGGTCCCGCGTCCGTCGTCTCGTCGGTCATGCGCCGCACCCCCGGGGTGTTTTCAGCAGGCGAGCGGGTCGAGGACCAGCGGCTCGATCTTCCCGTCCAGCATGGCACCGAGCCCCAGCACCGCGCAGACGTCCGGCCGCTCCGCGATGTGGACCGACATTCCCGTCGCGTCCCGCAGCATCTGGTCGAGACCGGGCAGCAGCGCGCTCCCGCCGACCATCATGATCCCGCAGTCCACGAGGTCGGCCACCAGATCGGGCGGGCAGTCGCGCAGGATCGTGCCCAGCCCGTCCAGCACCGCGGTGAGCGGGGCGTGGATGGCCTCCCGTACCGCGGCGGTGTCCACGTGCACCGAGCGGGCCAGCCCGGTCACCACGTCACGGCCGTGGATCTCGGTCGTGGCGGGCCCCTTCGAGGTCAGGCCGCTGCCGCTGAGCGCCAGCTGCAGGGGGCGCACGGACTGGCTCGGCAGCATCAGCTCGTGGTGCTGACGCAGATGCTGGATCACCGCGTGATCGATGGCGTCGCCGCCCACCGGGATGCGTACGGCGCTCACGATCGAACCGAGCGAGAGCACCGCGATCTGGGTGGTCGCCGCCCCGCACACCATGATCATGGTGGCGGTCGGCTGCTCGACCGGCAGTCCGCAGCCGACGGCCGCCGCGATCAGGGTGTCGACCAGCTCGACCCGCCGGGCACCGATCCCGACCATCGTCTCGACGGCGGCCCGCTGGGCGAGCGGATCGCTGTCGTGCGGGGTGCAGGCGGCGGCCCGCAGCCGGGGCTTGCGGCGCAGCTGTCGGCGGAGCTTCTCGCCGAGCAGATGGCGGAGCATGCGCTGGGCCATCTCGATGTCGATGACGGTCCCGCCGGTGACCGGCCGGGTCACCCGGATGTAGTCGGGGGTGCGGCCCGTCATCTGTTCGGCGAGCGCGCCGACGGCGATGAGCGACCCGGTACGGGTGTTCACCGCGGCGACGCTCGGCTCGTCGACGACGAGCCCGAGGCCCTTGACGTACACCCGGGTCCGGGCGGCCCCGAGGTCGACGGCGACGTGGCAGCGGCGCAACTGCTCAAGACTGACGGTCACGGCAGGTCTCCCGGGAACGCGGAAGGTGGCACCGGCGGCAGCCGGTTCTGTCCCGCAATCGTGCGCCGTTCGGAGGCGTGGCGCGCGTTGGGATGCGCCGTAGGAGGGGCCTCGGGGACCGTCCCCGGCTGACGGGCCGGCAGAAGGGGCGCGGTGCGCGGAAGAAGTGCGGTACGCGGGAATCAGCCCGGCAGCAGCCGCTGGAGGAGCCCCCAGGTGAACTCGGCGACGTACGGCTCGCCCGTGCCCGGATCGGTGATCGCGAGCGCCCACCGGGCCGGTGCGCCGCCCTCCATCGGGCGGGCCGGCGCGAAGGCCCGCGCCACCTCGTCGACCGTGCCCGACCAGGGGCGAAGGTCCTCGACCGTGCGCAGCTCGGGGCCCGGCGCCCCCGGCGCCCGCACCAGCCACTCGTTCCACACCGCGCCGCCCGGCGCGACCATCACCTCGAACCACAGGTCCGGCCACAGCACCGTCCGCCAGCGCAGCGCGTCGCACTCGCCGACGGTGCGGCGGACGGACGACACGGGTTCGCCGAGCACCGAACGGTAGCGGCGCAGCGCGCCCCGCCCGCCGGGCGCCCGCACCATGGCCTGCCAGCGGCGGTTGGCCTCCCGCATCTCGGCGGTCGAGGCGCCCAGCTCGTGCCGGGCGTCCTCGACGAGGCCGGGCTGGTGGTCGGCCATCCGGCGCAGCAGGACGAGCTGGAACTCACGGGGGCCGAAGGGCGCGGTCATGGCCTCGACGGTTCCACACCGGGACCCTGGCCGCCCTGACCGCCGGACGGCCCCGGCTCGCCCAGCATCCGGCGCAGCAGGTCCCGCAGCATCGTCCGGTCCTCGTCCGACAGCTCGGCCAGCGGCTCCCGGGCGAAGGTGAGCGAATCGCGCAGCTGCCGCGCCGTCCGGGCGCCCAGCTCCGTGGGCGCGGCCAGCTTCACCCGCCGGTCGGCCGGATCGGGCCTGCGCTCCACCAGGCCGCGGGTCTCCAGCCGGTCGACGATGCCGGTCACGTTCGACGGCTCGCACTTCAGCTTCTGGGCGATCCTGCGCATGGGCATCGGCTCCAGCGAGAGCAGCCCCAGAACCCGGGCCTGGGCGCCGGTGAGCGAGTGGGCTGCCGCCGCCTCGTCGTACTCCTCGTAGTAGCGCGCCACGACGGTACCGATGAGCTCGACGACTTCGAGAGTCAGAGGGTCTGTGCGGGAGGTGGCCATGACACCCAGGATAGCCGGTTGCTTGACAACATGAAATATTCAGGAGCATGGTTGTTTCACCACCTGAAGTATTTCGCTCCCCCTGGTGCGGCCCCCACCGCCCGGCCGGAGTTTCCCCCACCTCGTAGGACATTGAGGAGAACCCGAGCCCATGTCAGCAGCACTTCCCACGTCCGGCCGTGAATGGCACCTCGTCGCCCGCCCCCACGGCTGGCCGAAGGCCGAGGACTTCGCGCTGCGTGAGGTCCCGGTCGCCGCTCCCGGCGAGGGCCGTGTCCTCGTCCGCAATCTGCACTTCTCGGTCGACCCGTACATGAGGGGCCGGATGAACGACGTGAAGTCGTACACCCCGCCCTTCAAGCTCGACCACCCCATGGACGGCGGAGCGGTCGGCGAGGTCATCGCCTCGAACGCCGACGGCTTCGCGGTCGGCGACCACGTCCTGCACGGTCTCGGCTGGCGCGAGTACGCCGACGTCCCGGCCAAGCACGCCGTGAAGGTCGACGCCTCGCTCGCCCCGCTCTCCGCCTACCTCGGCGTGCTCGGCATGACCGGGCTCACCGCCTACGCGGGCCTCTTCGACGTCGCCTCCTTCAAGGAGGGCGACGCCGTCTTCGTCTCCGGCGCGGCCGGTGCGGTCGGCAGCCAGGTCGGCCAGATGGCGAGGATCAAGGGCGCCTCGCGGGTCATCGGCTCGGCCGGCTCCGACGAGAAGGTCAAGCTCCTCGTCGAGGAGTACGGCTTCGACGCCGCCTTCAACTACAAGAACGGCCCGGTCGCCGACCAGCTGCGCGAGGCCGCCCCCGACGGCATCGACGTCTACTTCGACAACGTCGGCGGCGAGCACCTCGAAGCGGCGATCTCCTCGCTCAACCTGCACGGCCGCGTCACCGTCTGCGGAATGATCGCCCAGTACAACGCGACCGAGCCGACCCCCGCCCCGCGCAACCTCGCCCTCGTCATCGGCAAGCGGCTGCGCATCCAGGGCATGCTCGTCGCCGACCACGCCGACCTCCAGCCGCAGTTCGTCCAGGACGTCGCCGGCTGGCTGGCCTCGGGCGAGCTGAAGTACCGCGAGACCTTCGTCGAGGGCATCGAGAACGGCTTCGACGCCTTCCTCGGTCTGCTGCGCGGCGAGAACACCGGGAAGATGATCGTCTCCCTCGCCTGACAACCGCTCCCGCGGACCGGTTAGGCTCACCCACAGGCCGTCGCGATCGTGGGCGCGAGTCGCGGCGCACAGCAGGAGGAACACCCAGCATGACCATTCAGGACATAACCGTTGCCTACACCGCCGTCGCCACCGCCGAGAACGGCCGTGACGGCCGCGTCTCGTCGGACGACGGCAACCTCGACGTCGTCGTCAACCCGCCGAAGGCCATGGGCGGAAGCGGCGCGGGCACCAACCCCGAGCAGCTCTTCGCGGCCGGCTACAGCGCCTGCTTCCAGGGCGCGCTGGGCGTGGTGGCCCGCCAGGAGAAGGCGGACATCACCGGCTCCACGGTGACCGCCGAGGTCTCCATCGGCAAGACGGCCGAGGGCGGCTTCGGCCTGGAGGTGGCGATCAGCGCCACCATCCCGAACGTCGACAAGGCCACCGCGCAGTCGCTCGTCGAGAAGGCCCACCAGGTGTGCCCGTACTCGAACGCCACTCGCGGGAACATCAAGGTCGAGCTGTCGGTCGCCTGACCGCCCGCCCACCCGCAACAGCCGAGGGCCGCACTCCCGGAGGAGTGCGGCCCTCGGGCGTGTCCGCGACAACCACCCGTCCGACGGCGCCCCTTCGCCACCAGTACGCTGACGCCATGCGTGATCTAGGGGCGGGCTTCGGCTACTTGATAAAGGGACAGCGCTGGGTCGGCCGGCACGGACGCTGGTTCGGCTTCGGACTGCTGCCCGGACTCGTGACGCTCGTCCTGTACGCGGGCGCCCTGGTCGGCCTCGGCTACGGCGCCGACGATCTGGTGGACTGGGCCACCCCGTTCGCCGACGACTGGTCCTCGCCCTGGCTCGGCCTGCTCCGCAACACCCTGACCGTGCTGGTCTTCGGCCTCGGACTCTTCCTCGCCGTGATCACCTTCACCGCCGTGACCCTGCTGGTCGGCCAGCCCTTCTACGAATCGCTCTCCGAGCAGGTCGACCGCACCGAGGGCGGTGCGGTCCCCGAGTCCGGGCTGCCGCTCTGGCGGGAGCTGTGGATCTCCGCCCGCGACAGCCTCCGCATCCTGGTGCGGGTGGGGCTCTACTCGCTGCTGCTCTTCGCCCTCGGGTTCATCCCGGTGATCGGCCAGACCGTCGTCCCCGTGATCGGCTTCTGCGTCACCGGCTACTTCCTCGCCGAGGAACTCACCGCCGTCGCGCTCCAGCGCCGCGGCATGGCGCTGAAGGACCGGCTCGCCCTGCTGCGCGGCCGCCGGCTGCTGACCCTCGGCTTCGGCGTGCCGCTGGGGCTCGCCTTCCTGGTCCCGTTCGTCGCCGTGTTCCTGATGCCGGGGGCCGTCGCCGGAGCGACTCTGCTGGCGCGCGACCTGGTGCCGACGGACGAGGACGAGGGCGAGGACGACACCCCCGCCCCGTACAGCCTCGACAAGGACTGAGGACCGAGGAGATCATCCGCCCATGACCGGGCTCATCGCCGTCGCAGTCATCACCGTCCTGGCCGTCATCAGTCCGGGCGCGGACTTCGCGATGGTCATCCGCAACAGCTATCTCTACGGCCGCACGACGGGGCTCATGGCCGCCGCCGGGGTCGCCGCGGGCGTACTCGTCCACGTCACGTACACGATGCTCGGCGTCGGGCTGCTGATCGCCTCGTCCACCGCCCTGTTCACCGCGATCAAGCTGGTCGGCGCCGCCTATCTCGTCTACATCGGGCTGCGCACCTTCTTCGCCCGCGGCGATCTCGACGTCGACCTGGAGTCCAAGCCGCAGCTGACGCGGTTCGGGGCCCTGCGCACCGGCTTCCTCACCAACGCGCTGAACCCCAAGACCACGCTCTTCGTCGTGTCGACCTTCACCCAGGTCGTCGGGCCCGGAACCAGCGTGTGGCAGCAGGCCGGCTACGGGCTGTTCATGTCCGCCGCCCACTTCGGCTGGTTCGCCCTGGTCGCGCTGTTCTTCTCGAACTCGCGCCTGCGCACCTCGATGCTGAAGTGGCAGAAGGCTCTCAACCGGGGCATCGGGTCGGTGCTCGTCGGACTGGGCGTCACCCTGGGCCTGGCCCGCTGAGCGACGCCCCCCGGACCCGGGTCAGCCGGTGTGCACCTCCAGCGCCGACCTGACCGCCGACTCCAGCGCCCCCTCGATCCAGGCCGGCTTGATCGAGGTGTGGCAGCCGGCGAAGTGCAGCGGCCCCTCGACCGACCGCACATCGGCGAAGAGTTCGGTGTGCTGGCCGGGCAGCAGCACCGACGCCTCGCCGTACGCGTACGGGTCACGCATCCACGACTGGGTGGCGCCGACGCCCGTGTAGAACACCTCGACGCGCTGCCCGTACACGTCCTGGACCCCGCCCAGGGCGTGCGGATAGCGCTCGTCGTCGTCCAGCGAGTCCCACTTCAGCGCGTCGTCGGCCCAGCTGTACGAGGCGAGGACGACCCCGCCCGCGCTGCCCTCGACCGGGTGGGAGGGCTGGAACATGAAGCGGTTGGGGTTGTCGGTGACCGATCCGCCGCCGATGACGTGCGCCGCCTCGGGCTGGTTGCGGGCGGTGGCCCGGTACGCGGCGTAGTGCACCCGCTGGTTGGGCGGGAGATGGCCGGGCGGTACGGAGGGGTGGGCGCCCAGCAGTGAACCGTCGGCCGGTGCCTTCCCCAGCCGGTAGGCGTCGTACAGACCGGGCTTGATCTTCTCCAGCTCGGTCTTCCACTCCTTCTCCTCGAACTCCCACCAGCGGCGGCTGAATTCGAGCAGCACCTTGGTCGCCGCGTCGTAGTGGATCTCGGTGATCGCACGCCGCTTGCCGTACGAGAGCAGGGGCGCGACGGGGATGTGGCGCAGCCCGGAGAACGGCACGGTGATGATCGCCCGGTCGCCGGTGAACTTCTGGCGCACCAGCGGCTTGCCGTCGCGGCCCTCGGAGACGGTCTCCACCTCGACGCCGTCGGGGCCGTAACTGATCCTGGTGGCCCGGCGGTCCAGCCGCACCAGGTCCTTGACCCGCTTGTACATCGCGTCGGCCAGGGTGGCCGTGCCGTCCGGCAGCTCGTAGAACGCGGTGTCCGGGCTGATCAGGGAGGCCCCGATGAAGCTGTGCACGAAGGCGAGATGGAGCCGGGACGTGAGGTTCTCGACCGTGCCGATGAGGTCGATGGTGCGCTCGTCGAGCTTGGCCGCCTCGGTCAGGAAGCGGAACATCGACCAGTGCCCGTACTTCTGGATCACCCGGGCCCAGCCCTCGACGAGCTCCCGGCCCTCCTTGCCCTCGAACTCCTCCCGCACGGGCTTGAAGGCGTCCCGCACGATCGCCGCGGCGGTCTTGTTCTCGAACTGGGCGGGTACCCCGAACGAGCGGTTGATCGCCTGGGGCTTCGCCGCGTAGTCGGCCTTGCGCATCCGGACGCCGTTGACGTGGATCCAGGTGTGGTTGACGGGCTGGCCCTCGGCGTCGACGTCCACCAGGTAGAACCGGCGGCGCTTCAGACCGAAGCCGTCCATGAGGCCGGTGACCAGCGGATGGCTGTCGGGGATCCGCATCGCGCCGGCCTCGGCGTACTGCTTCGGGTCCGCGAACGGCGCCTTGGCGTTCTCGTGACCGCCCTTGCGGAAGGTCTTGATCCGGCCGCCGACGCGGTTGCCGTTGGCCTCGATGACGGTGACGGTGTGCCCGGCGCTGCGGAGCAGATGGGCGGCGGTGAGCCCGGCCGGCCCGGCGCCGATGATCAGCACCTTCTTCGGGGTCTTGCGGCTGCGCGGCAGGCCCTTGGAGAGCAGGATGTCGCGGTAGAGGGGGACCAGCGGCTGGTCGTGTTCGTCGCGTACGAGGATGGCGCGGGCGATGTTCAGGCAGGCGTCCCAGTCCGAGCCGGTGGCCGCGGGGGCGAGCGCGGTGCCGGACGCGGCGGCGGTTTCGGCGGCGCCGGGCGCGGCGGCGCTCGCGGTGCCGGAAGCGGCGGTGACGGCCAGGGCGGCGGCACCGGCGGTGGCGCTCGTGATCAGGGTGCGGCGGGAGGGCAGGCCGGAGGATGATCCGGCGGGCTTGGAAGTCATGCGGCAACCCTGGGGCGCACCGGGGGGTGCCCTGCGCCCGGACGCGCGTAGACCGTCCCGAAATCACCCGCAGGGGGCGCTCATCGATCAAGTTCCGCCCTGCGTCGCCGCAGGTCATGTCATGATTGTCGGTTCTTCAAATCCCTTGGTCCGGCTCATGGTTGAGGGTTCCCGGAGCCCCCGGTCAGGCTCATGGCCGGGGGTTCTCCGGCGCCCCGGACCCGGCCGGCCGCAACAGTGCCAGGAAGTCCCCGAACGCCGCGGGCATGTCCACCGAATCCGGGTCCAGCAGCCACTGGTACTGGAGCCCGTCCAGCACCGCAACGAGCAGCGGCGCCGCGCGCTCCGGGGTCAGCCCGCCCGGCAGCCGGTCGCCGTACTCCGCGCGCAGTATCGCCGCCATGCTCGACCGGACCTGGGTGTAGCGGCGGGTGAAGAACTCCCGCGCGGGATGCCCCTCCGTCACGCTCTCGCCGAGCAGCGCCGAGAACGTCTGGACGATGCCGGGCCGCATCGCGTTGTACTCCACCAGTGAGGCCAGCAGCTCGATCCGCCAGACGCCGTCGCTCCTGGTGCCGCCCCCGGTGTCCCACTGGTCGCGCTCCTCCAGCACGGCGACGAGCAGCGCCTCCTTGGTCGGGAAGTAGTGCAGCAGCCCCTGCTGGCTGAGGCCGACCCGCTCGGCGACGGCGCTCAGCGAGGCGCCGCGATAGCCGCGCTCGGCGATCACTTCGAGCGTGGCCCGGACGATCTCCGCCCGGCGCTCCGTACTTCTGGCCCGCACCATCTCCCCGGCCCCTTTCGGCGCTTCATCGGTCCCGCACTGGGGACCGTACGTCATCCCGAAAGTCACAGACAGATAACGAAACCTACTGCTCTACCTGTGATGGGGTCAGTATGGAGGCATTCAGTCCAGAATCCGACGAGGAGGAACGGCCGTGGCAGACGCGTCCACACCCACCAACCCCGATGCGGCCCGCGAGGCCGTGGTCGACGCGGCGCTCGCCGCGCTGGGGCTCGACGACAAGGCGCGGCTGCTGGCCGGCCAGGACATGTGGTCGCTGCCCGCGCTCCCAGCCGTCGGGCTGGGCTCCCTGGTGATGTCCGACGGGCCGATCGGGGTCCGGGGCGTGGCCTGGAGCGCCGACGACCCGTCCGTCGCGCTGCCCTCGCCCACCGCGCTGGCCGCGACCTGGGACCCGGCGCTGGCCCGCCGGGCCGGCCGGCTGCTGGCCCAGGAGGCCCACCGCAAGGGGGTGCACGTCCTCCTCGCCCCGACCGTGAACCTCCACCGGTCCCCGCTCGGCGGGCGCCACTTCGAGACGTACAGCGAGGACCCGTACCTCACCGGCGAGATCGGCACCGGCTATGTCCTCGGGGTGCAGGACGGCGGGGTCGGCACGACGGTCAAGCACTTCGTCGCCAACGACGCCGAGACGGACCGCTTCACCGTCGACAACATCCTCGCCCCGCGTACCCTGCGCGAGATCTACCTCGCCCCGTTCGAGCGGATCGTCAAGAACGCCCACCCCTGGGGCATCATGGCCGCCTACAACCGGGTCAACGGCTCCACCATGACCGAACACCGCTACCTGCAGAACGCGGTGCTGCGCGGCGAATGGGGCTTCGACGGCTACATCGTCTCCGACTGGCTGGCCGCCCGCTCCACCGTCGCCGCCGCCGACGGCGGCCTCGACGTCGCGATGCCCGGCCCGAAGACGGTGTACGGCAAGGCGCTCGCCGACGCCGTGCGGGCCGGTGAGGTCGAGGAGTCCGTCGTCGACGGCGCCGTACGCAACGTGCTGCGGCTGGCCGCCCGCGTCGGCATCCTGGACGGCGCCCCGCCCGTCGTCGCCGAGGCCGCCCGCCCCGAAGCCGTCGACGGCGAGGCGCTGGCCCGCGAGATCGCCCGCCGCTCCTTCGTCCTCGTACGCAACGAACGCGCCGCCCTCCCGATCGACCCGGCGGCCGTCCGCAAGGTCGCGGTCAGCGGCGCCCTCGCCCGGGACGCCCGGGTCCTCGGCGGCGGCTCCGCCCAGGTCTTCCCGCACCACATCGTCTCCCCGCTCGACGGCCTGATCGCCGCCCTCCCCGAGGGCGTCGTCGACTACCGCGTCGGCGCCGACCCGAACACCGAACTCACCCCCGCCGAGAAGGGCTTCGAGTTCAGGGCCGTCTGCTACGACGAGGCCGGCACCGTCATCGGCACCGCACCGCTGCGCGGCGGCACCGTCCAGTGGATCGGCGACGACCTCCCCGAGGGCGTCACCCGCGCCACGCTGCACACCGTCGAGATCACCGGCACCTTCGTCCCGCGCGACAGCGGCGAGCACGTCTTCGGCACCCGGGGCACCGGCGCGCTCACCCTCACCGTCGCGGGCGAGACCCTGTACGACGAGATCCACCGGGTCACCGGGTCCGCCGACCCCGGCGAGGCGTTCTTCGGCAACCCGCTGGAGCGCGGCCGGATCACCCTCACCGCGGGCGAACCCGTCGAGGTCTCGCTGCGGCAGGTCCCCGAGACCCTGGGCGACGACCAGCCGGTCCTCGGCGTCTCGTTCTCGCTCTGCCACCTCGGCCCGCGCCGCGACCCGCAGGAGCTGATCGCGGAGGCCGTCGAGGCGGCCCGCGCCGCCGACACCGCGATCGTGGTCGTCGGCACCACCGAACGCGTCGAGTCCGAGGGCTTCGACCGCACCGACCTGAAGCTCCCCGGCCACCAGGACGACCTGGTCAGGGCCGTCGCCGCCGCCAACCCGCACACCGTTGTGATCGTCAACTCCGGCTCCCCGGTGGAGCTTCCGTGGCGCGACGAGGTCGCCGCGGTGCTGCTCGGCTGGTTCCCCGGCCAGGAGGCCGGCCACGCGCTCGCCGACGTCCTGCTCGGCGCGGACGAACCGGGCGGGCGCCTCCCCACCACCTGGCCGGCCGTGCTCGCCGACGTCCCGGTCTCGAACACCGCCCCCACCGACGGCGAACTCCACTACGACGAAGGCGTCTTCGTCGGCTACCGGGCCTGGGAGAAGGCCGGCACCGCGCCCGCCTACCCCTTCGGCCACGGACTCGGCTACACCACCTGGGAGTACGAGAGCCTGGAGACCGGACCGGACCGTGCCACCGTCCGCGTCCGCAACACCGGCACCCGGCCCGGCGCCGAGACGGTCCAGATCTACCTGGCGCCCCAGGACGACACCGCCGACCGCCCGGCCCGCCGGCTGGCCGGCTTCGCACGGGTCGAGGCGGCCCCCGGCGAGAGCGCCGAGGCGGTGATCGCGCTGGACCGGCGCGCCTACGAGATCTGGGACGAGGAGGCGTACGGCTGGGTCCTCGTACCCGGCACGTACGAGGTGCAGGCGGCCCATTCGCTCGGCGACGTACGCCGGACGGCCACCCTGGACATCAAGGAATAGCGACCGGCCGGCAGGGGAGCGGGGCGCCGGCCCCGCCCTCTGCCGGCGAATTCCGGGGGCCGGCGTCCCCGCCCCCTGCCACGCCCCGTCAGCGCACTGAGAACCCGTACACGGTCGTCGAGACGAACTCCTCGCCCGGCCGCAGCACCGTGCTCGGGAACTCGGGCCGGTTCGGGGAGTCGGGGAAGTGCTGGGTCTCCAGCGCGATCCCGGCGCACGGCCCGAACGGCCGCCCGTCGAAGTGGTCCGCCGTGTACAGCTGGAGCCCCGGCTCCGTCGTGGTCACGCTCAGCACGCGCCCCGAGGCCGCGTCGTACAGCTCGGCCGCCGGACCCGTCCCCGCCGCCCCGTCCAGCACGAAGTTGTGGTCGTAGCCCGCGCCGACCGGCACCGGCTCACGGAAGTCGAACCGAGAGCCGTCCACCGGCAGGAACTCGCCCGTGGGCAGCGATTCGTCGTCCGCCGGGGTGATCCGCCCGGCCGCGATCCGCAGCGTCTGCCCGAGCGCGCTGCCGCTGCCGGCGCCCGCCAGGTTCCAGTACGTGTGGTTCGTCGGGTTCAGCACCGTCGGGGCGTCGGTCGTCGCCCGGTACGTGATCCGCAGCGCCCCGCCCTCGTCCAGGGTGTAGGCCGCCGACACCGACAGACGGCCCGGGAAGCCCTCCTCGCCGTCCTCGGAGACCAGCGACAGCTCGACACCGCCCGCCACCTCCCGCGCCCGCCACACGCGCTTGTCGAAGCCCACCGCCCCGCCGTGCACCTGGTTGCGGCCCTCGTTGGCCGTCAGCCGGTGCGTGTGCCCGTCCAGCTCGAAGCGGGCCCCGCCGATCCGGTTCGCGTACCGCCCGACCAGCGCACCGAAGTACGGGCCCGTGAACTCCTGGTACCCGGCGAGATCCGGCAGCCCGAGCGCGATCCCCGCCCGCGCCCCGTCCCGGTCCGGCACCTCGACCGACTGCACGACGCCGCCGTACGTCAGCACCCGTACCCGCGTGCCGTCCCGCTCCAGCGTCCAGCGGTGCACCCGGGTGCCGTCCGCGAGGGTGCCGAACTCTTCCGTACGCATCGCCGTGCCCGGACCAGTGACCATGATCACGAAGCCTACGCGGGGGGCCGGGCCGCGGTGACATTGCGGTAGGCGATCTCCGCCAGCCGCGCCTGCCCGTCGCGCCCAGGATGGAACCAGTCCCACTGGCTGAGCTGCTTGCCGGTGAACGGGTAGTCGAAGACCGCCCCGCCGTCGTACCGGCAGCGCAGGTCCTTCGCACAGACCTCGCGGAGCACCTTGTTGTACGCCACGACCCGCTCCTGCACCGAAGCGCGCCGGGCCATCGCGGACGCGCCCATGTCGTCCGCGTCGCCAAGCATCGACTGACAGATCCCCAGCTTCCAGATCTGCTTGCCCAGCGGGTTACCGCGCCCCGTCTCCCAGAGCCGCTTGAGATCCGGCACGCTCGACACGTACACCTGCGCCTTGGGCGCCCCGGCACGCAGTTGACGCATCGACGCCTCGAACGAGGTACGGAAATCAGCCACCGGGGTCATGTACCGGGCCGAGTCCCGGCAGGCGTCGTTGGCGCCGATCATCACCGTCACCAGATCCGGCTTCTCCTTCGCGGCCGACGCCATCTGCTCCGGCAGCTGTGCGATCCGGGCCCCCGTCTCGGCGTGGTTCCAGCTGCGCGAGGCGGCCTCCGACGCACCCAGCAGCCGCACGGCGAGGCTGCGCACCCCGCTGTCGGTGCCGGTCGCCCAGGAGACCTCCGGGCAGTCCGCCAGCACCGAACAGGCGTCGAAACCGCGGGTGATGGAGTCGCCGACCGCGGCCACCGAACGCGGCTCGCGGTCCCAGACCGGACCCGGCCTGGGAGAAGGCTGCGCGGCCGCCCCCTTCGTCGTCCCCGGCCGGCCGGAGTCACAGCCCGTCAGAACGGCCGTGCCGAGGACCGAGACCGCCGCCAGGACGGCGGCCGAGGTACGCGAACGGCGGCGGGCGGAACGATCCTGCATCCCTTGGTCCCCTCGGTTGTGCCCCCGGCAACCCCTGGTGGCACCGGTCGGAAGGCCCGGCCGCTCCAGCGAGTGAAAGCTGAACGAATGATGGGCCCGGGACCGACCGTACGTCACACTTGGGCCCCCGCGGCGCGGTAGCTTTTCCTCGTCGAACCAGCGGCGTTTTCCCCCGCCCGGCTCCACTCGGGTGGCTTTCAGGAAATCACATCACGTCACATACTGTCCCTTTTCAGGAGTTTCACCCCGATGCTGTTTACTGATGACAACCTCGGGATCCGGCCGAGAAGAGACGGTACGGTCGCGATGCAGCTGGGGAAGGCGAACTTCGTCCCACACTGGAGGTCCCGGTGACGACACGTGGAGTTCTGTACGTTCACTCCGCACCGCGCGCGCTCTGTCCCCACGTCGAATGGGCGGTGGGCGGCGTCCTCGGTGTGCGGGTCCAGCTCGACTGGATCAGACAGCCTGCCGCGCCCGGCACCTGGCGCTCCGAGTTCTCCTGGCAGGCCCGCGCCGGCACGGCGTCCAAGCTCGCCTCCTCGCTGCGGGGCTGGGACCTGCTGCGCTTCGAGGTGACGGCGGAGCCGAGCCCCACGTCTGAGGGCGAGCGCTACAGCTCCACGCCCGGCCTCGGCATCTTCCACGCCGTCACCGGCATGCACGGCGACATCCTGGTCCCCGAGGACCGGCTGCGGGCCGCGCTGGCACGGTCCGCGCGGGGCGAGAGCGAGCTGGAGGCCGAGATCGCCAAACTGCTCGGCAAGCCCTGGGACGACGAACTGGAGTCCTTCCGCCACGCGGGCGAGGGCGCGCCGGTGCGGTGGCTCCACCAGGTGGTGTGACGCCGCCTGCGGCGCGCTTGCCCTCCTGCCCGTGGCCCTTCCCGCGAGCGGGAGCAAGAATCAGCCCCTCCGGCGATTGAGGAGCGGCGTCCGGGGCGGAGCCCCGGGAGCGCCCCGCGCGACGCACGATGCCGCCTCCCCCACGGGGAAGGCGGCATCGTCGTACCGGGGCTGCGGACCGCAGGTCAGACGCTGCGGAACGCCAGGACCACGTTGTGTCCGCCGAACCCGAACGAGTTGTTGATCGCGGCGATCGAACCCTCCGGCAACGGACGCGGCTCGTCGCGCACGATGTCCGCCTCCACCGCCTCGTCCAGGTGCTCCACGTTGATCGTCGGCGGAGCCATCCGGTGGTGCAGCGCCAGGACCGTCGCGACGGTCTCGATGCCGCCGGCGCCACCGAGGAGGTGACCGGTCATCGACTTCGTCGCGGAGATCGCGACATGGTCGAGGTCGTCGCCCAGGACCTTGCGCAGCGCCTTCAGCTCCGCGACGTCGCCCTGCGGCGTCGACGTGGCGTGCGCGTTGAGGTGCACGACCTCGGACGGCTTGAGGTCCGTCTGGTCCAGCAGGTTCTGCATCGCGGCGGCGATGCCGCGCCCGGTCGGCTCGGGCTGCGCGATGTGGTGGGCGTCCGCGGACAGACCCTGGCCCAGCACCTCGCAGTAGACCTTGGCGCCACGCTTTGCGGCGTGCTCCGCGGACTCCAGGACGACGACCCCGGCGCCCTCGCCGAGCACGAAGCCGTCACGGCCGGTGTCGTACGGACGCGATGCCTTCTGGGGCTCGTCGTTGTTCTTGGACATCGCCATCATGTTGGCGAACGCGGCGATCGGCAGCGGGTGGATCGCCGCCTCGGTGCCACCGGCGAGGACCACATCGGCACGGCCGGTGCGGATCATCTCGACGGCGTACCCGATCGCCTCGGCGCCCGAGGCGCAGGCGGAGACCGGGGTGTGGACACCGGCCTGGGCGTTGACCTCGAGACCGACGTTGGCCGCCGGGCCGTTGGGCATGAGCATGGGCACGGTGTGCGGGGAGACGCGGCGTACGCCCTTCTCCTTCAGCACGTCGTACTGGTCGAGCAGGGTGATCACGCCACCGATGCCGGAGGCGATGACGGAGCCGAGCCGCTCGGGCTGGATCTTCTCGTCCTCGCCGGCCTTGCCGGTGAAACCGGCGTCCGCCCAGGCCTCACGGGCCGCGATCAGCGCGAACTGCGCCGAGCGGTCCAGCTTGCGGGCGAGCGGGCGGGGCAGGACGTCGCCCGGGTCGACGGCCGCGAGGGCGGCGATCCGGACGGGCAGTTCGGCGAAACGTTCGCCCTCGAGAGGCTTGACGCCGGAACGACCGGCCATCAGACCTTCCCAGGTCGACGCCGAGTCGCCACCCAGCGGAGTGGTTGCGCCGATACCGGTGACGACCACGGTGCGATTGGTCGAGTTCACTGGAAAATCTTCTCCACGTGTAGAGGGTCGTGAATCAGCGGCGCCACCGCCGGGTGGCGACACAGAGCCGGGCCGGATCAGCCCTGGTGCTTGAGGATGTACTCGGCAGCGTCGCCGACGGTCTTGAGGTTCTTGACGTCCTCGTCGGGGATCTTGACGTCGAAGCGCTCCTCGGCGGCGACGACGACCTCGACCATGGACAGCGAGTCGACGTCCAGGTCGTCGGTGAAGGACTTGTCCAGCTGGACGTCCTCGACCGGGATACCGGCGATCTCGTTGACGATCTCGGCGAGACCCTTGACGATCTCTTCCTGAGTGGCGGCCATGTTGGCGCTCCTTCGATGTTTATCTGCAGGTTGGGGCTTGCGGGCCGAAAAGGCCTGGTGTGCCTAGGGGAGGGTAACGACCGTCGCGGCGTAGACGAGACCCGCCCCGAAGCCGATGACGAGCGCGGTGTCGCCGCTCTTCGCCTTTCCGGTCGCCAGGAGCCGCTCCATAGCGAGCGGAATCGAGGCGGCGGAGGTGTTGCCGGTGGTCTCCACGTCGCGGGCGACGGTGACGTTCTCCGGCAGCTTCAGGGTCTTCACCATCGAGTCGATGATCCGCATGTTGGCCTGGTGCGGAATGAAGACGTCCAGGTCTTCCGGGGCGATCCCGGCCGCGTCCAGCGCCTGCTGGGCGACCTTGGCCATCTCGAAGACGGCCCAGCGGAACACCGCCTGGCCCTCCTGGGTGATGGCCGGGAACTTCTCCGGGCGATCGGCGTGGAACTCGTCCCACGCCACGGTCTGCTTGATGGTCTCGGACTTGTCGCCCTCGGAGCCCCAGACGGTCGGTCCGATGGCCGGCACCTTGGAGGGGCCGACAATGACCGCACCGGCGCCGTCACCGAACAGGAAGGCCGTCGCACGGTCCTCCTTGTCGGTGAGGTCGCTGAGCCGCTCCACGCCGATGACCAGCACGTACTCCGCGGAGCCCTCGACGATCATGCCCTTGGCGAGGGTCAGCCCGTAGCCGAAGCCCGCGCAGCCGGCCGAGATGTCGAAGGCGGCGGGCTTGCCCGCGCCGACCAGGTGGGCGATCTCGGTCGCGATGGCCGGGGTCTGCTTGAAGTGCGAGACGGTGGAGACGATCACGGCGCCGATCTGCTCGGGCGTGATCCCGGCGTCGGCGATGGCCTTGCCGGACGCCTCCACGGACATCGCGGCCACGGTCTCCTCCTCGGAGGCCCAGTGGCGGGTGGCGATGCCGGAGCGCGAACGGATCCACTCGTCGGACGAGTCGATCGTCTCGAGGATCACCTCGTTGGGCACGACGCGGGTCGGGCGGTAGCCGCCGACCCCCATGATCCGTGCGTACGGGGCGCCCTTGCTGGGCTTGATCTTCGACATGCTCGGGCTCCTTAGACGCCCGCGTGCTCGGAGATGAGCTCGCGTGCCGCGTCGAGGTCGTCGGGGGTCTTGAGCGCGAGCGTCTTCACACCGGGCAGCGCGCGCTTGGCGAGGCCCGTGAGGGTTCCGCCGGGGCATGCCTCGATGAGAGCCGTGACGCCCAGCTCCTTGAAGGTCTCCATGCACAGATCCCAGCGGACCGGGTTGGCCACCTGGCCGACCAGCCGGGAGATGACCTCGTCGCCGGTGGCGACGGCCTTCCCGTCGGCGTTCGAGACATATGTCACGGCCGGGTCGGCGGGCTTCAGCTCCGCGGCGGCCTCGCGCAGCCGGTCGACGGCGGGGGCCATGTGGTGCGTGTGGAAGGCCCCGGCGACCTTGAGGGTCACCACGCGGCGCACGCCCTCGGGCATGTCCTCGGTCAGCGCGGCGATCTGCGCGGCGGTGCCCGCGGCGACGATCTGGCCGGCGCCGTTGACGTTCGCCGGGGTCAGCCCGAGCTTCTCCAGGTGCGCGACCGACACGTCGGGGTCGCCGCCCAGCAGCGCCGCCATGCCGGTCTCGGTGACCGCGGCGGCCTCGGCCATGGCGAGCCCGCGGGTACGTACGAGACGCAGCGCGGACTCGTCGTCGATGACCCCGGCGTAGGCCGCAGCGGTGATCTCGCCAACGCTGTGACCTGCGACGACGTCCGGCGACACATTGAGCGCGGCGGCGGAGAGCAGACCGGCGGCCACCAGCAGCGGCTGCGCCACCGAGGTGTCACGGATGTCGTCCGCGTCGGCCTTGGTGCCGTAGTGGACGAGGTCGAGCCCGATGGCGTCCGACCACTTCGCGATGCGGTCGGTGGCACCGGGAAGGTCGAGCCAGGGAGTCAGGAAGCCGGGCGTCTGAGCGCCTTGGCCGGGAGCGACGAGTACGAGCACCCTCACACTCTCTCTTGTGAACGGTCCCGAACACCCGTGGGGACAGGGACGAAGAACCGTATGGGGAATTGTTGATGTCCGACAAAAGTCTAGGACTGAGGATCTCTCGCGGCCAAGCGCCCCAGAATCAGGGCGATCCGCAGAGTGAATGCCGAGCGGACATCGGACGGTGACCATCCGGTGACGTCTGTCACACGTCGGAGCCGGTAGCGCACGGTGTTCGGGTGGACGAAGAGCATTCTGGCCGCGCCTTCCAGGCTGCTCGCCTGTTCCAGATAGACACTCAGCGTCTCCAGCAGTGCGGAGCCCGCTTCTTCCAGCGGTCTGTAGATCTCCTCCACCAATTGGTCCCGTGCGGCGGGGTCGCCCGCCATCGCGCGTTCCGGCAGCAGATCGTCGGCGAGAACCGGCCTGGGCGCGTCCTGCCAGGCGCCGCACGCCTTGAGCCCGGCGGCCGCGGCCTGCGCGGACCGGGTGGCCGCCAGCAGGTCCGGCACCACCGGACCGGCGACGACGGGACCGGCCGCATACGGTCCGATCAGCGCCTTCGCGACATGGATCGGGCTGTCGCTGCCGCCCGCGATGACCACCAGGCGGTTGCCGAGCACCCCGGTCAGGACCTGGAGCTTGGCGTGCCGGGCGGCCCGCCTGATCGCCTCCACCGTCAGTTCGCTGTCGCCGTCCGGGGCGGTGCCGAGCACCACGCAGACGTGCTCGGGGGAGTTCCAGCCGAGCGCCGCCGCGCGCGACACGGCGCCCTCGTCGGCCTCGCCGGACAGCACCGCGTTGACGACGAGCGATTCCAGCCGGGCGTCCCAGGCGCCGCGCGCCTCGGCGGCCTGCGCGTACACCTGGGCGGTCGCGAAGGCGATCTCCCGGGCGTAGACGAGCAGCGCCTCGCGCAGCACCGACTCGTCGCCGGGCGCGGCGACCTCCTCGATCGCGGCCTCCATCACCTCGATCGTCGTCCGCACCATCTCGACGGTCTGCCGCAGGGTGATCGCCCGGGTCAGCTCGCGCGGAGCCGTGCCGAACACATCGGTGGAGATGGCCTGCGGGGTGTCCGGGTGCCGGAACCACTCGGTGAACGCCGCGATACCGGCCTGGGCCACCAGCCCGATCCAGGACCGGTTCTCCGGTGGCATCGCCCGGTACCACGGCAGCGACTCGTCCATGCGGGCGATCGCGTTCGCGGCGAGCCGGCCGGAGGACTGCTCCAGCCGTTTCAGGGTCGCGGCATGCAGGTGGGCGTTGTTCGCAGCGGGCTGCTCAGGATCGGGTCGGGGCACGGAGACAAGATTGCCTTATCGGGCGACGTGCACGGAGGGCCGGGGCGACCGCGGTGTCGTACCGGCGGGTAGCGGCCGGGGGACCGGGCCCCGCGCCGGCCCGGCTACCGTGGGCGGGTGATTTCCGTACACCGCGCCGAGGACCGCTTCCAGGGCGGGGACCAGGACGCCGGCATCCTGTCCCGGCACGCCTTCTCCTTCGGCGGCTTCTACGACCCGGACAATCTGCGCTTCGGCGCGATCCTGGCGTGCAACTCGGAGCGGCTGGAGAGCGGTGCGGGTTTCGAGGAACACCCCCACAGCCATACGGAGATCGTCACCTGGGTCGTCGAGGGCGAGCTGACCCACCGCGACTCCACCGGCCACGCCACGGTCGTGCGGCCCGGCGACCTCCAGCACCTCAGCGCCGCGTCCGGCGTGCGCCACGTCGAACGAAACGACGGCGACGCCCCGCTGACGTTCATCCAGATGTGGCTGGCCCCGCTGGAACCGGGCGGCGAACCTTCGTACACGATCGTCCCCGGCATCGCCGACTCCGCCCCGTACGCCCTCCCGGCGGCCGGTGCGCTGCTGCACGTGCGCCGGCCGGGCGCGGGGGAGCGGGTGGCGGTGCCGGACGCGGCGCGGGTGTACGTCCATGTGGTGGCCGGGGGCGTACGGCTCGGCGACGAGGAGCTGGAGCCGGGGGACTCGGTGCGGATCACCGGCGAGGAAGGGCTGGAGCTGGTGGCGGACGGGGCGGCCGAGGTGCTGCTGTGGGAGCTGCCGGCTTGAACGGCCTGGCCTACAGGCCGGTGTCCCGGCGCCACATCGACCACATCGGTGGCCCGGTCCGGAACGTCATCTCCTCGTGCACGGTGAAGCCGTGCCGCTGGTAGAAGGTGAGGTTGCGGCGGTTGCTGGACTCCAGGAAGACCGGCCGCCCGTCCGCGTCCGCCCGCTCCAGCAGCCCGTCGAGCACCCGAGCCCCGCGCCCCGTGCCGCGCGCGTCGGCGTGGGTGCCGATGTACTCGACGTACCAGTGCTCGGGACCGGCCGGATGGCGGTGCTCCATGGTGAACAACCGTCCGGCGGTACGCGGAAGTTGGGTCCTCGTCGCGCGTACGAGTGGCCCCGCGTTGCGCAGCAGGTACGTCACCGGCAGCTGCCACTTCCCGGGCTCCGCCCACACTGCCGCGACGGTGCGTTCCGGATCGGTCCACACCCGGCCGGCCGGGACCTGTTGCGCCAGATGCGCGGTGAACAGCAGCCGCAGCCGCCGGTCACGGTCGGTCGGCATGAGCCAGCTCCAGACGGGATCCTCGGCGTAGGCGCTGGCGAGCACGGCGGCGAGGGCGGTGACGTCGGCTGCGGTAGCGCGGACTATGTCGGCCATGGCCGAGGAGAGTAGCGGGTGCCGGGTCGGCCATGCCTCTCTGTCCGGCGGGCCGACCGATTCTGCCCCCGTGTACCTGGCCCGCAGCGGGGCCTTCGACGTAGGCATGGAGTGGTACACCGTGCACCCCTCCGGAAGGTTTCTGATGCGCGCACGCGACTTCGACCGCACGCATGGCTCCGCTCGCGCGCGTACGCCGGTGAGGCGGCCGGAGACGGAGGAACTCCCCGAGCACCTGCCGCTGGCCCTCCAGAGCAGCCTCGGCAACGCCGCCGTCGTCCAGATGCTCCGGCAGGACGCCGCCTCCGGCACCGGCACCGGCGCGGGCCCGACGACGGTCCAGCGTGCCGGTGACTGGAAGAACAACCCGACGAAGAACGCGCTGGCCGGGGCGAAGACCGCCGCCCCGAACAACCCGCTCGTGCACACCCTGCACCACATCGTGCCCAAGTCGCTGCTCGAAAGATTCGCGGCGCTCCTCACCCAGGATCAGCTGGACGACGTCGTGACGGCCCTGGCGCCGTACGCCCCGACGGCGTTCACGACGCCGAACACCCAGCTCAACGCTGTTGCCAAGGCACTGAAGAACGTTCCGGCCAATTTCGCCGTCGGCCCCGACCCGCAGTACCGGAACGACGACCCGGGCAGCAGCGGACCGGACCTCAACTTCGACGCCGACGACGGTTCCATCACGCCACGGTCCGAACAACTGGAGCATGTCTACGACTTCATCGCGCTTCAGGACAGCACCGGGGGACCCGTCGACCAGCAGGAGTTGGAGGACAAGTTCATCGATCCGATGAAGTTGGCCTGCATCGAGCACAACACCGTGGTCGCTCGTCTCGGTCTCGCCAACGGCGTGGGCATCGACCCGAACCGGACTGCCTGGTCGGGAAACGCGGCCGCGAGGACCCAGCACCGGACCCCCGTGATCGAGCCGCTCGTCTGACGAAGCCGAAGGGGCCGGGACGCCCCAGGTCGTCCCGGCCCCCTTTGCCGTACGGGCCTTGGCGGTGACGTCAGGCGAGCCCGCCCACGAACGCCCGCCAGGCGTCGGCCCCGACGATCAGGACGGGGCCGTCCGGGTTCTTGCTGTCGCGCACAGGCACGGCGCAGGGAAGGCCGTCGACCACCTCGACGCAATCGCCTCCGTTGGTGCCGCTGTAACTGGACTTGCGCCAAGCCGCGCCACCGGTGACGGTGCACTCGACGCATTCGCCGCCGGTGCTTCCGCTGTAACTCGACTTACGCCACCGCGCGTTCCTCAGGTCGTGGCTGGTCTCCATAACACTCCTCCATCACGCGGGTGATCAGCGCCGCAGAGTCCTCGACGGAGAGGGCTGCGGCCTGCAAATGAGCGTAACGGAGCGCGGCTTCCCTGACGGTGTCAGGGCTGGCCGTCATATGACCGGAAACGATGTCCTCCGTGTAGACAATGTCGGGGTCGTTGTCGAAGCGCATCGTGGTGAACGCACCATCCAGGCTGGCGTGTTCACCGGCTGTGAAGGGCAGCACCTGAATCCGCATCCAGCGCTGGTCGGTGAACTCCAACAAGCGGAGCAGTTGCCTCCGCATGACCTCGTGGCCACCGATCGGCCGGTGCAGTACGGCCTCGTCGAGCACGGCCCAGGCGAGCGGGGGCCGTTCCCGCTCCAGAATGCGCTGGCGCTCGATCCGGGCCGCCACTCGGTTTTCGAGGTCGTCCGGCATGCCGGTGGCCAGCACCGCCCGCGCGTACTCCTCCGTCTGCAACAGCCCGTACACCAACTGCGCCTGGTACGTGGAGATATACGCGGCCTTCGCCTCCATGTCCGCGTACGGCTGGAACCACGTCGGCAGCTGGCTGCGCAGGACCAGGCCGACCAGCCGCGAGAACACGCCGTCCGTGCCGAGTGCCGCGTCCACCCGCTCGGAGAAGTCGCGGGTGGGGATCTTCTTCGTCGTCTCGATCTGGCCGATCAGCGAGCCGGTGCAGAAGATGATGTCGCCGAGCTGGCCCTGCTTGAGGCTGTGGGCCTCGCGCTGGCGGCGTAACTCCCAGCCGTAGTAGTCCAGTGGGGAGGCGTTGGGATCAAGTGTCTGGATGTTGGCCACGGCGGGGCACCTCCGGCGTTCAACGCCTCGCGGCGTTCGTTTCCGTACGTAGCCGAGCGTAATCAGCCCGCTGCACGCTGGTGACATGAATCACGCAATTGATCCACGGGCCGGGGATGTGGCGGAGCCGACCTATCATGCCGACTTCGCGATGGGCGAGCACTCGGCCCGGCATCTGCGCCGCATCCTGCGCCTGTACCTCGCAGGTTGGGGCCTGCTCGAAGTGGCCGACGCGGCCGAGTTGGCGTTGACCGAGCTGATCGCGAACGTCGTGCGGCACGTGCCCGGCCGACGCTGTCAGACGTTCATCTTCCTGCTCGCGGCCGGTGGTGTGCGCGTCGAGGTCGCGGATGCCTGCCCCGACGTGCCGAGGATGGTCGTGGGGGACGAACTCGACGAGGGCGGGCGCGGGTTGGTGCTGGTCGACGCCGTCACCGACAAGTGGGGCGTGGAGCCGCGCCGGGACGGCCGTGGCAAGACGGTGTGGTTCGAGTGCCTGGCCGTCGCCGGGGCGGCGGACGGGGTGATCGCTCTCAGTGACCGGAACGGAGCTCCGCGAGCACCGCGTCCGTGAACGGCGGCCACACCTCGGCCGCCCACGGGCCGAAGGGCCGGTCGGTGAGCGCGACGCACGCCGCGCCCGCGACCGGGTCGATCCACAGGAAGGTGCCGGACTGCCCGAAGTGGCCGAAGGTCGCGGGGGACGACGAACTGCCCGTCCAGTGCGGCGACTTGGAATCCCGGATCTCGAATCCGAGGCCCCAGTCGTTGGGGTTCTGGTGGCCGTAGCCCGGCAGTACGCCCTTCAGCCCGGGGTGTACGACGGTTTGCGCGGCCAGCACCGTACGCGGGTCGAGCAGGCGGGGCGCCTGCACCTCCGCCGCGAACCGGACGAGGTCGTCGACGGTCGAGACACCGTCCTTGGCGGGCGAGCCGTCGATCGTGGTCGCCGTCATCCCGAGGGGTTCCAGCACGGCCTGGCGCACGTACTCCGGGAACGGGATGTCGGTGGCCTTGGTGATGTGGTCGCCGAGCACCTCGAAGCCCGCGTTGGAGTAGAGGCGGCGGGTGCCGGGCGCGGCCGTCGTGCGGTGCTCGTCGAAGGCGAGCCCGCTGGTGTGCGCGAGCAGGTGCCGCACGGTGGACCCCTCCGGCCCGGCCGGCTCGTCCAGCTCGACCGCGCCCTCCTCGTACGCCACGAGCGCCGCGTAGGCCGCGATCGGCTTGGTGACGGAGGCGAGCGGGAAGCGGTGCGAGGTCGGGCCGTGCGTACCGAGAACGGTGCCGTCCGCTCGTACGACGGCAGCCGCCGCGGTGGGGACGGGCCAGTTGTCGATCATCGCCAGGCTCTGCATGCGTACGAGCGTAACGGGCGAGGTCGAACGCCTCGGTCCCTGCCTCGGCCACTCCCTTTCATCCAGGCTGTGCGGCCTGCGTGGACGCCTGAGCCCGGCCCATGGCCGCTCGCCGGGTCAGGAGGTCTGGTCGGGAGCCTGCAGGGAGTCGAGCCAATGGAGGAGGCGGGCACCCTGGCGGGTCATGATGTCCGGGTCGCGCAGCGCGTTGGCAAGGAGCGACATGCCCTGGTAGCCGGAGACGAGGGTGACGGCGAGGTCGTCCGGGTCTGGCAGGCCCAGGGCGCGGAACTGGTGCCCGGCCCAGTCGAGCAGCTGCCGGATGACCGCGCCGGCTTCCGCGTCCAGGGTCCCGTCCGTGCGCTTGTCGACCTCGACGGCCAGAGTGCCGGTGGGGCAGCCGTAGCGGGCGGCGGTGTCGCGCTGGCCGACCCAGGCTTCGATGAGGGCCTTCAGGCGGTCACGGGGGTCGGGCAGCCGGTCCAGCCGGCTGGTGAGCTGGTCCAGGTGCGCACTGTGCTCGGACAGGGCGGCGTGGACCAGCTCGTCCTTGGTCTTGAAGTAGTAGTAGACGTTCCCGACCGGGACGTCGGCCACGCGGGCGATGTCGGCGAGAGTGGTGCGCTCGACACCCTGCTCGTGCAGGACCTGGGCCGCCGCGGCGGTGAGCCGTCGGCGCTTGTCGTTGGCCCGTGCCGCCCGGGGCTTCACTGAGTCAGTCACCCGACTAACTATATGGGCAGCGCCCGAGGTCCGTGCTAGGGTCCTGCTTAGTTAGTCAACTAACTAACTCGCTATCGGCTGACTCAGGAGATCGTGATGATCGTTGTGACAGGTGCGACCGGCAATGTCGGACGGACGCTGGTGCCGCTGCTGGCCGAGGCGGGCGAGGAGGTCGTGGCCGTCTCGCGGCAGTCGCAGCCCGCCGGGCTCCCGGCCGGCGTCCGGCCCGCCCGGGCCGACATCGGGAACGCCGCGAGCATGCGGCCGGTCCTCGCCGGCGCCGAAGCGTTCTTCATCCTGCTGGGCGGCGAGCTCAACGGCCACGGCGAGAGCCCGAAGGCCCTGTTGGACGCTGCTGGGGCCGCCGGGGTCAAGCGGGTCGTTCTGCTGTCCTCCCAGATCAACTCCACCCGCCCCGAGGCCCTTTCGCACGCCCGCCTGCGCGAGTTCGAGGCCGTCGTGCACGCGTCGGGCGTGGACTTCACCATCCTGCGCCCGGGTGGATTCGCCTCCAACGCCTTCGCCTGGGCCGAGTCGGTTCGTACCCGGCGCACCGTCTTCGCCCCGTTCGCGGATGTGGCACTGCCCGTCATCGACCCGGCGGACATCGCCGAGGTCGCCTCCGTCGCGCTGCGCGAGGACGGCCACGTGGGCCGTACGTACGAGCTGACCGGCCCCGAGGTCATCAGCCCGAGTGGGCAGGTCGCAGCCATCTCCGAGGCGCTGGGTGAGGAGGTGGCCTTTGTGGAACTCTCGCGCGCGGAGGCCCGTGCCCGCATGGCGCAGTTCATGCCCGAGGAGGTCATCGGCGGCACTCTGGACGTGCTCGGCGTCCCACTGCCGGCCGAGCGGGAGATCAGCCCCGACGTGGAGAACGTCCTCCGCCGTCCGGCCAGACCCTTCGGTGCGTGGGTCGCGCGCAATCTTCCGGCCTTCCAGTAGCGTCGGCCAACACGGCAGAACTACCCCGACCCTCCAGTTCGGCGGACTGACCACCGCCGTTCGCGGCTGACGGCACGGTTCGCTCATACCGGTACCCCTCCCTCCTGGCGTGGCCCCGACACGGGACGCACACCGATTCCGTCCCCGTTTGCGCTTGCTTCGAGTGCACTCCAAGGTTCTAGCGTGGAGGACATGACGGTGATGGAGAGCACTTCAGTGAAGGTGGACGTCTGCGCCACGGCCCCGCAGCCGCACCCGCGTCCCGAGGGGCAGGACCGGTACACCATCAGCGAGGTCGTCGCCTTCACCGGACTCACCGCGCACACCCTGCGCTGGTACGAGCGGATCGGGCTGATGCCGCACGTCGACCGGTCCCACACCGGCCAGCGCCGCTTCAGCAACCGCGACCTGGACTGGCTGGCGTTCGTCGGCAAGCTGCGGCTGACCGGGATGCCGGTCGCCGACATGGTGCGGTACGCGGAGCTGCTGCGCGAGGGCGAGCACACCTTCGAGGAACGGCAGGAGCTGCTGGAGGCGACCCGCCGCGACGTGATCACGCGGATCGCGGAGCTCCAGGACACCCTCGCCGTGCTCGACTACAAGATCGACTTCTATGCGGGCGCCCGGCGGGCGCCGGAGAGGCCCAGTGCCTGATGACTGACGACAAGATCACCACCGTGGAGCTCGGCAACGGCGGCCCGCAGGTCGGCGTGCAGGGACTCGGCTGCATGGGCATGAGCGAGTTCTACGGCGACACCGACGAAGCCGCCGCCCGCGAGACGCTGGAGACGGCGCTGGCGGCGGGCGTCACCCTCTTCGACACCGCGGACATCTACGGCAGCGGCGCCAACGAGACCTTCCTCGCCCCGTTCGTCGGGGCGCACCGGGACGAGATCACGCTCGCCACGAAGTTCGCCATAGAGCGCAGGGACGACGACCCGCACTACCGGGCCGTGCGCAACGACCCCGCGTACATCCGCAAGGCCGTCGAGGACAGCCTGCGACGGCTGGACACCGAGGTCATCGACCTCTACTACATGCACCGCCGCGACCCGGCCGTCCCGCTGGCCGAGTCCGTCGGCGCGATGGCCGAGCTGGTCCAGCAGGGCAAGGTCAAGCAGCTCGGGCTGAGCGAGGTGACCGGCGCCGAGCTGCGCGAGGCGCACGCGGTGCACCCGATCGCCGCCCTCCAGTCGGAGTGGTCGCTCTTCAGCCGGGACGTCGAGCTCAGCGCCGTGCCGGCCGCCGTCGAGCTCGGGGTGACCCTCGTGCCGTACTCGCCGCTCGGGCGGGGCTTCCTGACCGGGGCGTTCACGGACGCGGCCAAGGAGCTGTCGGAGGGCGACTTCCGCAAGCACCAGCCCCGCTTCACCGGCGACAACGCGAAGAAGAACGCCGCCCTGCTGGAACCCGTCCACAAGATCGCGGCGGCACACGGGGCCTCGGCCGCGCAGGTGGCGCTCGCCTGGGTGCAGCAGCGGGCCCAGGTGCACGGGCTGACCGTGGTGCCGATCCCGGGCACCCGCAAGAGCAGCCGGCTGCTGGAGAACCTGGCCGCCACCCGGCTCACGCTGACCGAGGGGGAGCTGGCGCAGCTGGAGCCGATCGCCGGGCAGGTGGCGGGGGACCGCTACCCGGACATGAGCTCGACGGCCACCGCGCGCGAGTAGCCGCCGCCCGCTCCGCTCACCGCGCCTTCTCCTCGGTGATCGCGGCGAAGGCGCGGAGCGAGTCCGTGCCCGGGGCGAAGTAGCCGGTGTGGCCCCGGGCGTCGTCGGCCGGGACCCGGCGCGCTCCGAACTCCGGGGCGGCCGGGTCGGGGCCGTGGCCGAGCCCCGCCACCTCGACGTTCGGCACGTCGTCGATCCAGTCCGTGGCGTCCTTCGCGGCCCAGACCCGGGCCCCGGTGCGCAGATCGGCGACGTCGTCCGCGCGCATCCCGGGCGAGCCGAGGACCACCAGGTCCCTGGCGCGCAGCCGGGACGCGGCGAGCCCGCACACGACGGAGCCGTAGCTGTGGCAGAACACGGCGGGCGCGGGCACGCCGGCGGCCGCGAGTCCGTCCGTGAACCGGGTCAGCCGGCCGGCCCCCGCCTCGGCGAGCGACCCCGTCGCCGCGTCGACGCCGAGGCCCACGGGGGTGGTGTAACCGGCCCAGGCGACGATGGCGCTGCCGGGCCCGGTCCGGGCGTACAGGGCCTTCGCCATGCCCGCCGGAGTGCCGTACACATCGTTCGTACGGTCGAAGGTCCCGGCGTCGATGTCCGAGCCCGGCACCACGACCGCGACATGGCGTGCGGTGCGCAGGTCCCCGAAGACCTCGGCGACCTGACCGCGTCCGCGCGGGTCGAACGCGAGGATCTGCCGCCTCCGGTCCTGTCCGAGGTGTGCGTACCGGGGGTCGTGACTCGCCTGCAGGGAAAGGGCGTTGGCCCGGTAGCGCAGCTCGACCGGAGCGCCGTCCAGGTTGCCCACGACGAGCGGATGGCGTACGGCCAGGGCCTGTTGCTGCGCGGCGGTCAACCCCCGGAAGAAGCGCGCCACTTCGGCGGGCGTGTTCCGCCCGGGATCGGGCAGCTCCCGCCCCAGTACGTGATCGGTGCGCCAGGCCGCTGTGCCCGGGGGCGGCCCGGTGAGGGCCTGCTGTGCGTTCCCGGACGCCCAGCCGGCCGTTCCCGCCACCACGGTCGTGGCCAGCGCGACCGCGACCAGAGTCCTCGCGTAACGGCGCATCCCGTCGTCCTCCCTCTCCGGTCGAGCCGGTTGATCCGGCCGATCCGGTTTCCGTGCGCCGTTCGGCGCGACGAGGAGGAAGTTAGGGAGAGGACGGGGCCGGGGGCGTCACACCAGGGGGTCAAGTACGGGGTCATACCGGGGTAGGGCGTAGGGGGCCGGACTCTCACCCCTCGCCCGGCACCACGACCCCCGCCTCGTACGCGAAGATCACCGCCTGTGCCCGGTCCCGCAGGTCCAGCTTGGCCAGCACCCGGCCTATGTGGGTCTTCACCGTCTGCTCGGCCAGCACCAGCTTCCCCGCGATCTCCTGGTTCGACAGGCCCCGCGCGATCAGTTCGAGTACCTCCGTCTCGCGCGGAGTCAGGCCGTTCAGCCGCAGCGACTGGCCGCTCCGGGTGGCCCCGGTCGGGCCCTGCCGGGCGAAGTCCGCGATCAGGCGGCGCGTCACGGACGGCGCGAGCAGCGCCTCGCCCGCCGCGACCACCCGTACCGCCGAGATCAGATCGGCGGGCGGCGCGTCCTTCAGCAGGAAGCCGGACGCCCCGGCGCGCAGCGCCTCGTACACGTAGTCGTCCACGTCGAACGTGGTGAGCATCAGCACCTTCGGCCGGTGCACCACCCCCACCGGCGGGTCCAGCAGCTCGCGGGCCGCCGCCAGGCCGTCCATCTCGGGCATCCGGACATCCATCAGGACCACGTCCGGGCGGACGCTGCGGCTGACGTCGATGGCCCGGCGTCCGTCCGGCGCCTCACCGACCACGTCGATGTCGCTCTGCGCCGCGAGCAGTGCCGCGAACCCCGCCCGCACCATGGCCTGGTCGTCGACGATGATCACGCGAATGGTCAAGAGTCCTCCGGAACCGTGGGAGCAACAGGAGTCAGGGGCAGCCGCGCGGCCACCCGGAAGCCGCCGTCGGGCAGCGGTCCGGTGTCCAGCGTGCCGCCGGTCAACCGTACGCGTTCGCGCATACCGACCAGGCCGTGCCCGGTCCCGGCCGTCTCCAGCGGCGAATCGGGCTGCTCCGCACGGTCGTTGACCACCAGGACGGTCAGATGCGCGCCGTCGGACGTGATCGATACCCGGGTCCGCGCCCCGGGGGCGTGGCGGATCACATTGGCCAGGGCCTCCTGCACGATCCGGTACGCCGACAGGTCCACCGCCTGCGGTACGTCGGGCAGCCCGGCGGACAGCGACAGCTCGGCCGGCAGCCCCGCCCGCACCGTCGCCTCCACCAGCTGCTGCACCCGGTCGAGCCCCGGCTGCGGTGCCCGTTCGCCCTGGGTGCCGTCGCTGCGCAGCACCGCCAGCAGCCGCCGCATCTCCGTCAGCGACTCCCGGGCGCTCGCCGCGATCGCGGCGAACTCCTCGTGCGCCTCCTCGGGCAGCCCGCTGATCCGGTAGGGCGCGGAGTCGGCCTGGACCGTGATCACGGACATGTGGTGCGCGACCACGTCGTGCAGCTCGCGGGCGATCCTGGCGCGCTCCTCCAGCAGCGTGCGCTGTGCCCGCTCGGCCTCGCTGATGGTCTCCTGCTCGGCGAGCCGGCGCTGTACGTCGCCCCGCTCCCGTATCACCGCACCGATCACCATGAACACGGCGCCGAACGCCGGAAGCAGGCCCGCGGTGCCGTTGCTGCGGTCCGTGCCGCCCAGGTGCAGGACCAGGCTCGCCACGGCGGTCAGCGCCCAGACGGAGACCACGGTGCGGCGGGTCTCGCGCAGGGCCACCGCCAGCATCACGAAGAGGTAGGCGATCAGTGTCGGCGGCGGCCACGGCCAGACGGCCATCTGTGGTTCCGGGTACCGCAGCAGCACCAGCGCCCCCACGATGTCGGCGGGGAAGATGATCCACCACGCCTGCAACGGGCGGTGCGCCAGCATCAGCAGCGGCGCCGTCTGGGCGACGGCCAGCAGGCCGGCCAGCCCTTCGGCCATGCTGTATTCGTTGGTCAGCACATTGAGCGTGACCGGAACGAAGATCGCCGCGAGGACGAGGACGGCGATGTACGGCAGCAGCCTCCGCCACCGTTTGGACGCGTTCGCGAGCGGCGGGACCGGGGGATGGGACGGGTGGGCGAGACCGTGGGCCATCTCGCGCAGATTGCGGCGGGCGGCGCTCACCAGCCCGTCGGCGGCGGGCGGCGGGCGCGGCGGCGCCTCGGGCGGAATGTAGGGCGGGGTGGTCGTCATGGCCGCAGCAGCCTAAGCAGCGGGCCGGCCCGGTGGCGTCATACCAGGGTTCCGGTCCGCCGCCGGGCTCCTCGTACGGGGGTACTACCCGTCGGCCGCCGCGGCCGCCACCGGTCTCACAGCTCGGCGAGCAGCTGGGCCTTCTTGGCGCTGAACTCGTCGTCCGTCACCAGGCCGGACCGGTGCAGCTCCCCGAGGTGCCGGATCCGCTCCGCGATGTCCGCGGGGTCGCGCCGCCCGGCGCCCGCGAGGACGGAGGCGGGCGCGACGGCAGCCGAATGGTTCCTGCGCACCGATTCCAGCACGGCCGCGGCGAACGGCAGCGACTCGTGCACCGGGCCGTAGCCGAGGCCGAAGACCACCGCGGCCGGATCCTGGTCGGCGCTGGTGGGGCGGGGCGTCATCGGCTGCGGGCCTTGTGCCGCGCCCGGACCCGGATCCGTGACGAGGCCCGGACCACAGCTCCGGTCGGGGCTCGCGCCCGGTCCCGGGACCGCGTGCTCCAGCCCCCTGGGCACCAGCCGCAGATAGCCCTCGAACGCCTCCGGGGAGCGCCACTCGACACCGCTCAGCTCCGTCACCGGGAACGTCTGGTCGCCGGCCTTCCACTTCGCCGTGGAGGCACCCGTCCAGAACCAGCGGAAGGAGACCCGGTGCCCGTCGAAGCCGGCCCGGCCGTCGTACGCCTTGAACTGCATCGGCGCCTCGGGCGCCGCGACCAGGAACCGGTCGGCGGGCTCCGCCGCGTCGGGGCCGAGCCGGGCGCGCAGTTCGTCCGCGTAGTACTCGGCCAGCGTCTCGCGCTCGGCGGGCAGCACCAGCCGGTATGGATCGCAGCCGTCCTTCAGCTGCCCGGCCGCGGCCTCGACCAGCGGGTCGGCACCGTGTCTCGGCACGGCACGCAGGACCACCGTGCCCCGCTTGCCCGGGGTGAGCGTCACCGACGACAGCGCCGCGTGCGGGACGCGGCGTTCACGCAGGCTCTGGAAGAGCTTCGGCGTGCGGATCCCCCGTTCGAAGCGGATGAGCACGGAGTCGGTGTCGAACTCCCAGGTGGCATGAATTCCGGCCAGCACATCACCCATGTGCCTCATCGTATGCGGCACTTGCCCCACCCGTCCCCCCTCGGCGCAGGCCGCGATCGATGGCGCACCGAGGCCTTGCGGTTGTCAGACGGCTCGGCTACCGGTGATGGTTCCGTGGCAGGTGCTGTCGGCGGCCGCGCAGCTCACCGAGTCGTAGGCGCCCACGCCGATGGCGGCGAAGTTGCCGAGGCTCTCGGTTCCCGGCTCGAAATAGCCGCTGTGCCCGACCGCGTCGCCCGCCGAGACGATCCGCGCGCCGAAGCCGGGTTCGACCGGGTCTGCCCCGTGGCCCAGGCCGCCGAGCTCCAGGTTCGGTACGTCCGCGATCCAGTCGCCCCGGTCGCGCATCGCCCACACCCTGGCTCCGGTGCGCAGCTGCGCGGCGTTCTCCACCCGCATGCCGGGGCTGCCGGCCACCGCGATGTCGCCGACCCTGGCGGGCAGTTCATGTGCGGCGACCCCGCACAGCACCGAGCCGTAGCTGTGGCAGAACAACGAGACCGGGGCGTTGCCGGGCAGCGCGCCCAGCAGCGCGTTCAGCCGCACCGCCCCACGCTCGGCGAGGTTGCCCAGGGCCGCGTCCATGCCGATACCGGCGGGCGTGGTGTAGTCGGCCCAGGCGATGACCGCGGTACGGGTACTGGGGCGGGCGGCGCGCTCCGCCGCGTACAGCGACTTCGCCATGCCGACCGGGGCGGCGTTCACCTTGGCCCCGGTCCGCTCCAGTGTCAGCAGGTTGGTGTCGACGCCGGGGACGACCACGGAGATCCGTTCGGCCCGGTCGAGACTGCCGAACACCTCCGCGGCACGGCCCTTGCCGGACGGGTCGAAGGCGAGGAAGTGGCGGCCGCGGGCGAGCATCGAATCGAAGCGCTGCATCCGGCGCACCGCCTCGGCGCGGCCGTCGGGGGAGAGCCGCACATCGTGCATGCGCTGCCGCTCGACCTTCCGCGCCTGCGCCACGGCCAGCCGATTGGCGCGGTAGCGCAGGGTCACCGGAGCGCCGTTCAGATTTCCCACGACCAAGGGGTACTTGTCGGCCAGCGCGGTGCGCTGCGCGGCCGTGAGCGCGGCGAAGAAATGGGCCAGCCGGTACGGCGGCGCGTCGGCGTCCGGCAGCGCATGACCCGCCACCTGTCCCCGCGCCCAGGCGGCGAGTGCGACGGTGCGTGGCTCGTCGGAGCGTTGGTGACGTACGGCAGTCCAGCCAGTGGTCGCCAGCATCACGAACACGACCGCGACGGCGAGCAGCGCGCGCCATGCGGTGAGCGTGGGGGAGGAGTCGAAGGAAGTCACTTCGGCCCACATTAGGAGACGCGCGACCACAGCCGTGAAGAGGGTGACACACATCACTCCGCTGCGGGGAATCCGACGGCTCGCTTTTCACGCTGTGTGGTTGTCACCCGCACGCTCAGGCGCGCGGAGCGCCTCCCGGAGATCACATCTGGCCGTCGGGGCGCGGCTGTTGTGAAGTCGGTCATGCCATGGGAGTGAGGCGTGCGGCACATGGGGCCGAGACCGTCGTGCGGGGGTTCCCGCCGTCACGCCGGGCGGGTGTCCGCCCGCCAGCCGCCGGCCAGGGCCGGTCCGAGCTGGTCCAGGTACGCCTCGGTCAGCGCGCGCAGCGAATCCACGCCGGCGTCCCGGCCACGCCCCCAGAGCTGACCGGTCACCCGCATCACCCCGCAGAACGCGGCCACGGCGACCCTCGGCCGCGGGTCCTCGTCCACATCGAGCCCCTCGCGCTCCGCGATCAGCAGCGCGATCTGGTTCTCCATCACCGTGCACCGGCGCAGATGGGCGGCGAGCAGCGAGGGTGTCGACTCGATCATCCGGTACGTGCGCATGTGGAGTTCGACCGTGACGATCTCCTCGATCGTCTCGCCGATGCTGTTCCAGGCGCAGAGGACCGCGCTGCGCAGCGCCGCGAACGGGGCCTCGGTGGCGGGGCGCCGGCGCAGCTCCGCGAGGAAGCGCGACTCCACCATCTCCTGGATGGCGAAGGCGGCCTCCTCCTTGCTGGCGAAGTAGCGGAAGAAGGTGCGCTGGGAGACCTCCACGGCCTCGACGATCTCGTCGACGGTGGTCTCGTCGTAGCCCTGCGTGGTGAAGAGGTCGAGGGCGGCGTGCAGCAGGGCGTCCCGGGTGCGTCGCTTCTTCCGTTCGCGCAGCCCGGTCGGATGCGTGGCCCGCTGCCCATCGGTCACTTAACTGGCCTTCTTTCTCCTGCTTTGTCCAGCTCAGCGTACCTGTGAGCTACGTGACAGTTACCGACTTGTGAAATGGTTTGTCAACTGTCAGAGACTGACACTAATGTCCCCGGCATGACTAGTCAGACCACCGTCGACAAGGCGTCGCGGGAGCCGCAGGAAACCGCCGCTCCCGCACCCGCCAAGGGGCTGCGCGGCCACCCTTGGCTGACGCTCTTCTCCGTGGCCATCGGCGTGATGATGGTCGCGCTCGACGGCACGATCGTCGCGATCGCCAACCCCGCCATCCAGCAGGACCTGAACGCCTCGCTCGCAGACGTCCAGTGGATCACCAACGGCTACATGCTCGCCCTCGCGGTCTCCCTGATCACCGCGGGCAAACTCGGTGACCGGTTCGGTCACCGCCAGACCTTCCTCATCGGTGTCGTGGGCTTCGCCGCGGCATCCGGGGCCATCGGCCTCTCCGACAGCGTCGCCCTGGTGATCGTGTTCCGGGTGCTCCAGGGCCTCTTCGGCGCCCTGCTGATGCCCGCCGCGCTGGGCCTGCTGCGCGCCACCTTCCCGGCCGAGAAGCTGAACATGGCGATCGGCATCTGGGGCATGGTGATCGGCGCCTCGACCGCCGGTGGCCCGATCCTCGGCGGCGTGCTCGTCGAGCACGTCAACTGGCAGTCCGTCTTCTTCATCAATGTGCCGGTCGGGGTGCTCGCGCTGGTGCTGGGCCTGGTGATCCTCAAGGACCACCGCGCCCAGAACGCGCCGCGCTCCTTCGACATCGGCGGCATCGTGCTGCTGTCGCAGGCGATGTTCTGCCTGATCTGGGCGCTCATCAAGGGCTCCGAGTGGGGCTGGGGCGACTACAAGACGCTCGGCTTCCTGGGCGCCGCCGTGGCCCTGTTCGTGGTCTTCGCGCTCTCCCAGAAGAACGTCAGGGAACCGCTGATCCCGCTCGCCATGTTCAAGTCCGTGCCGCTGTCCGCGGGCGCGGTCCTGATGGTGCTGATGGCCTTCGCGTTCATGGGCGGGCTGTTCTTCGTCACCTTCTACCTCCAGAACGTGCACGGTCTGAGCCCGGTCGACAGCGGCCTGCACCTGCTGCCGCTGACCGGCATGATGATCGTCGCCTCGCCGCTCGCCGGCGCCATGATCACCAAGTTCGGCCCGCGGGTCCCGCTGGTCGGCGGCATGGTGTGCACGGCGGTCGCCATGTTCGGCATGTCCCAGCTGGAGATCGGCACCGGCACCCTGACCATGTCGATCTGGTTCGGTCTGCTCGGCCTCGGCCTCGCCCCGGTGATGGTCGGCGCCACCGAGGTCATCGTCGGCAACGCCCCGATGGAGCTCTCCGGCGTCGCGGGCGGCCTCCAGCAGGCCGCCATGCAGGTCGGCGGCAGCCTCGGTACGGCGGTGCTCGGCGCCGTCATGGCCTCCCAGGTCGACTCCAAGCTGGCCGACAACTGGAAGGCGGCCCAGCTCCCGCCGCTGAGCCCGGAGCAGCTGGACAAGGCGTCCTCGGCCGTCGAGGTCGGCATCCCGCCGGTGGACGGGAAGGTTCCGCCGGAGATCGCAGGGAAGATCGCGGGCGTCGCCCATGACACCTTCGTGTCAGGGATGAGCACGGCGTTCATGGTCGCCGGCATCGTCGCGGTGGTCGCCGCGCTGGTCGCCACGCTCACCAAGCGCGGTGCGAACGCCGAGGCGGGCGCGGGCGTCGGTCACATCTGACCGGACGTCACGACGCCGCCGCGGGTCCGCGCCCACGCGTCAACACAGTGCGAACGACAGCCCCGCCGGACCCTTCCGGCGGGGCTGTCGCCTATCAGGGTGGTGTGCCCCCGCACCCCCTTCCCCGGGCGCTTCCGCGCAGGTCAGGGTGCATGCAACCGATCCGCAGATCTGATCCGTGCATCTGTTCCGCGCATCAGGTCCGCACCACTGATGCACAACCACTGATCCGACATCTGATCCGCACGACCGATTCGCACCACCACGGGGGATGATTTCCATGCGTACGACCGTTCGTCTTGCCACCACCCTGGCCGCCGCTTCCCTGGCCGCCACCGCCCTGATCCCGCAGACCGGCGCCCACTCCGCGCCCGTCGCGCTCGGGTCCTGCGCCGCCGGTCAGCTCTGCCTCTGGGACGAGCCGGAGTTCACCGGCACCCGCCGGACCCACGAGCTGTCCACGACCGACATCGAGAGCTGCGTCCCGCTGCCGAAGGGCAGCAGGGTCCAGGCGCTCGCCAACCGCACCGGCCGCCCCGTCACCACGTACCAGTCGGCGGAATGCGCCGAGACCGGCGAGTTCGAGACCTACCCGGGCGGCGGCACCTGGGTGCCCCGGTCCCCGTACCAGGTCAGGGCCTTCAAGATCTGGGAGAACTGACCGCGGGCCGGAGCGTGGAGGACCCGGCCGCGAAACGCCGAAGGGCGGCGGGGCCACCCGGCCCCGCCGCCCTTCGGATCTGTCCGGTCGTGCCTACGCGTCGCCGCCGGCCGCGCCCGGGTCGGCCGCGGTCACATCGAGCAGCTCGTACCGGTCGATGGCCTGCTTCAGCAGCGAACGGTCGATCCGGTTCTCCTTCGCGAGCTCGGTGAGCACCGCGAGGACGATCGACTGCGCGTCGATGTGGAAGAACCGGCGGGCCGCGCCACGGGTGTCGGCGAAGCCGAAGCCGTCCGCACCCAGCGACTGGTACGCACCGGGCACCCAGCGCGCGATCTGGTCCGGCACCGAACGCATCCAGTCCGAGACCGCCACGAACGGACCCTCGGAACCGGAGAGCTTCCGCGTGACGTACGGGACGCGCTGCTCCTCCTCAGGGTGCAGGAGGTTGTACCGCTCCACATCCACTGCCTCGCGGCGCAGCTCGTTCCAGGAGGTCGTCGACCAGACGTCCGCCCGGACGTTCCACTCGTCGGCGAGGATCCGCTGCGCCTCGACCGCCCACGGCACCGCCACACCGGACGCCAGGATCTGGGCCGGGATCTCGCCCCGGTCGGCGGCCTTGAAGCGGTAGACGCCCTTGAGGATGCCCTCGACGTCCACGTTCTCCGGCTCGGCCGGGTGCTGGATCGGCTCGTTGTAGACGGTGAGGTAGTAGAAGACGTCCTCGTTCTCCTCGGGGGTCCCGCCGTACATCCGCCGCAGACCGTCCTTGACGATGTGCGCGATCTCGTACCCGAACGCCGGGTCGTACGCGACACAGCCCGGGTTGGTGGAGGCGAGCAGCTGCGAGTGGCCGTCCGCGTGCTGGAGACCCTCACCGGTCAGCGTCGTACGGCCGGCGGTCGCACCCAGCACGAAGCCGCGCGCGAGCTGGTCGGCCATCTGCCAGAACTGGTCACCGGTGCGCTGGAAACCGAACATCGAGTAGAAGACGTACACCGGGATCAGCGGCTCGCCGTGCGTGGCGTACGCCGAACCGGCGGCGATCAGTGAGGCCGTGCAGCCGGCCTCCGAGATGCCGTCGTGCAGCATCTGACCGGTCGGCGACTCCTTGTACGCGAGCAGCAGATCGCGGTCCACCGCCTCGTACTGCTGGCCCAGCGGGTTGTAGATCTTCGCGCTCGGGAAGAAGGCGTCCATACCGAAGGTGCGGTACTCGTCGGGCGCGATCAGCACGAAACGCTTGCCGATCTCCTTGTCCCGCATGAGGTCCTTCAGGATGCGGACGAACGCCATGGTGGTGGCGATCGACTGCTGACCCGAACCCTTCTTCGCGGTCGCGTACGTCTTGTCCTCGGGCAGGACCAGCGGCTTCGCACGCACCACCCGGGTCGGGACGTAACCGCCCAGACCCTTGCGGCGGTCGTGCATGTACTGGATCTCCTCCGAGTCACGGCCCGGGTGGTAGTACGGCGGCAGGCCGTCCTCCAGCTGCTTGTCCGTGATCGGGATGTGCAGCCGGTCACGGAACCGCTTGAGGTCCTCGACCGTGAGCTTCTTCATCTGGTGGGTCGCGTTGCGTCCCTCGAAGTTCGGCCCCAGGGTCCAGCCCTTGACCGTCTGCGCCAGGATCACCGTCGGCTGGCCCTTGTGGGCCTTGGCCGCCGCGTAGGCCGCATAGACCTTCTTGTGGTCGTGACCGCCGCGGCCCAGGTGCAGGATCTGGTCGTCGGTCATGTCCTTGACCATGTCGCGCAGCCGCGGGTCGTCCCCGAAGAAGTGCTCACGGATGTACGCGCCCGACTCGGTGGCGTACGTCTGGAACTGGCCGTCCGGCGTGGTGTTCAGCTTGTTGACCAGGATGCCCGTGCGGTCCTGCGCGAGCAGCGGGTCCCAGGAGCGGTCCCAGACCAGCTTGATGACGTTCCATCCGGCGCCCCGGAACTGCGACTCCAACTCCTGGATGATCTTGCCGTTGCCGCGCACCGGGCCGTCGAGCCGCTGCAGGTTGCAGTTGACCACGAAGGTGAGGTTGTCCAGGCCCTCGCGGGCGGCGATGGAGAGCTGGCCGAGCGACTCGGGCTCGTCCATCTCGCCGTCGCCCAGGTACGCCCAGACATGGGACTTGGAGGTGTCGGCGATGCCGCGCGCCTCCATGTAGCGGTTCATCCGGGCCTGGTAGATCGCGCCGAGCGGGCCGAGGCCCATCGAGACGGTCGGGAACTCCCAGAAGTCCGGCATCAGCCGCGGGTGCGGGTAGCTGGACAGGCCGTTGGGCGCCTTCGACTTCTCCTGGCGGAAGGCGTCGAGCTGGGCCTCGCTCAGCCGGTCGAGCAGGTAGGCGCGGGCGTAGATGCCCGGGGACGCGTGCCCCTGGAAGAAGATCTGGTCGCCTCCCAGACCGTCGTCCTTGCCCCGGAAGAAGTGGTTGAAGCCCACGTCGTACAGCGAGGCCGAGGAGGCGAAGGTGGCGATGTGGCCGCCGACGCCGATCCCCGGACGCTGGGCGCGCGACACCATCACGGCCGCGTTCCAGCGGGTCGCGTTGAGGACCTTGCGCTCGATCTCCTCGTCGCCGGGGAAGAACGGCTCGTCCTTCGTGGCGATCGTGTTCACATAGTCCGTGCTGCGCATCTCCGGCACGGCGACGCGCTTCTCGCGCGCACGCTCGATGAGTCGGAGCATCAGGTAACGGGCCCGCTCACGGCCTCGCTCGTCGACCGCGGCATCGAGCGAGTCGAGCCATTCCTGGGTCTCTTCGGGATCGAAGTCCGGGACCTGGCTCGGCAGGCCGCCAATGATGATCGGGTTGCGATCGGATCCGGAAGCCACGCTGTTCCTTCGCTGTTCGGTGGTGCTCTACGGGGCCTGATTGAGGGAGAACATGCCCCCGGGATGTATGCAAGTACGCCAACACCATCGTGTACCGCGAGGGCGCAAACGTCATCTCTACCGAGGGGTAACCGCTGTGTTGCGAGACAGCGCGGCCGGAGCGCGGGGATGGGTCAGGCTAAACCGCAACCATACGCCCAACCCGTCCAAGCGTTCCCAAAGGATGTTCGACTCCGAATGGTGGATGGAAACGGCATAAGCTGTGGAAGGACGTAAAGGGTGTGGACGGTAGCGCCGGGCCCCCGGAGGGGATCTGCCGATAGTGCGGCGACGTGGCAGGGAACGTCACCGTTTAGGCGGTCTCGCACGCCGGGTACTTGCGCGATCCGCCGCTCCCGTGTGGACTACGGCCAACGCCCCGCGCACGCGCGTGGCTCAAGCATTTTCCGAAACATGATCAGGAGGCAACCCGTGAGCGCGACCGCGGACCACGCGGAGGAGCGGACCAACCCGGCAGCACGCCTGGGGTTCGAGCCCGGACAGGTGGTCCAGGAGATCGGCTACGACGACGACGTCGAGCTGGAGCTCCGTGAGGGCATTGAAGCCACAATCGGCCAGGATCTCGTCGATGAGGACTACGACGACGTCGCGGACGTCGTCCTGCTGTGGTTCCGCGACGAGGACGGCGACCTTACGGACGCGCTGGTGGATGCCATTGGTCTGATCGAGGACGGCGGTACGGTCTGGCTGATGACGCCGAAGACCGGCCGTGATGGGTACGTCGAACCGAGCGACATCAACGAGGCCGCACAGACGGCCGGTCTCTCCCAGACCAAGAGCATCAGCGCCGGCAAGGACTGGACGGGCAGCCGCCTGGTCACGCCGAAGGCGGCCAAGGCCAAGCGCTGAACCACGCTCGCCCCGCATTCGCCCTGAAGGCCCCCGACGGCACCGAGCCGCCGGGGGTCTTCGTGCGACCGGGGCCCGTGCGGCGCGGATCTCGTACGACCGGGGCCGTGCGGCCCGGGCCCCGGGCGGCCGGGACCGGTGTCGCCCCGTGCGGCGGGGGTCGGCTTGTGCCCCGCGCGGGCGCTGCGTGGCCCGCTGCGGGCTCTGCGTAGGGTGGGAGCACCCGGACAGCCCAGCCCGGTGTACGTAGCGAAGGGACGCTTCTCATGGCGATCGAGGTCGGCACCAAGGCCCCGGATTTCGAGCTGAAGGACAACCACGGCCGGACCGTGAAGCTCTCCGACTTCCGCGGCGAGAAGAACGTGGTGCTGCTGTTCTACCCGTTCGCCTTCACGGGCGTCTGCACGGGTGAGCTCTGCGCGCTCCGCGACGAGCTGCCGAAGTTCGAGAACGACGACACGCAGCTGCTCGCCGTGTCCAACGATTCCATCCACACCCTGCGCGTCTTCGCCGAGCAGGAGGGCCTCGAATACCCGCTGGTCTCGGACTTCTGGCCGCACGGCGAGACCTCGCGGGCCTACGGCGTCTTCGATGAGGAGAAGGGCTGCGCGGTGCGCGGCACCTTCATCATCGACAAGGAGGGCGTGGTGCGCTGGACCGTCGTCAACGGTCTGCCCGACGCCCGCGACCTCAACGACTACGTCAAGGCGCTCGGCACGCTCTGATCCGGCATCGACGGATCCGCATGCGACCCGGTGAAAAGCCCTGCTTCGTCGGGAACCGGTCACTAGGATCCAGTCGTTGATCGGATGCCAACGCAAGTGGAGGCGCCGGCGCCTGCCGGCCCCCAAGGAAACCAATGGGAGGACTCGTGGGAGTCAGCCTCAGCAAGGGCGGCAACGTCTCGCTGACCAAGGCCGCGCCCAACCTGACGGCGGTCGTCGTCGGTCTCGGCTGGGACGCTCGCACCACCACCGGTGGTGACTTCGACCTCGACGCCAGCGCCCTGCTGACGAACGCCGAGGGCAAGGTCGGCAGCGACGGGAATTTCGTCTTCTTCAACAACCTCAAGAGCCCCGACGGTTCCGTCGAGCACACCGGTGACAACCTCACCGGTGAGGGCGAGGGCGACGACGAGGTCATCAAGGTGAACCTGGCCGGTGTCCCGGCCGATGTCGACAAGATCGTCTTCCCGGTCTCGATCTACGAGGCCGAGACCCGGCAGCAGAGCTTCGGCCAGGTGCGCAACGCGTACATCCGCGTGGTCAACCAGGCCGACAACAGCGAGCTGGCCCGTTACGACCTGAGCGAGGACGCCTCGACGGAAACCGCCATGGTCTTCGGCGAGCTGTACCGCAACGGGGCGGAGTGGAAGTTCCGTGCCATCGGTCAGGGGTACGCCTCGGGGCTGCGCGGCATCGCGCAGGACTTCGGCGTCAACGTCTGAGAAGGCGCGACCGGGCCGTGCCGCCCAGGCACGGCCCGGGTCACGCCCAAGCAGTACCCCGTCCGGCGCCGCACCCTCGTGCGGCGCCGGACGCGCTCGACAGACGGCTCGGGGGGCCCGGACGGCCCGACGGGCCCGGCAGACGGTTCATCGACTCGGGGAGGACACACACCATGGGCGTCACGCTCGCCAAGGGAGGCAATGTCTCCCTCTCCAAGGCCGCACCCAACCTCACCCAGGTGCTGGTCGGGCTCGGCTGGGACGCACGATCCACCACGGGCGCCGACTTCGACCTCGACGCCAGCGCGCTGCTGTGCCAGTCGGGCCGGGTGCTCGGCGACGAATGGTTCGTGTTCTACAACAACCTCACGAGCCCCGACGGCTCCGTGGAGCACACCGGTGACAACCTCACGGGTGAGGGCGAGGGCGACGACGAATCGGTCATCGTGAATCTCACCCAGGTACCGGCGCACTGCGACAAGATCGTCTTTCCGGTCTCGATCCATGAGGCCGACAACAGGGGCCAGACCTTCGGCCAGGTCAGCAATGCGTTCATCCGCGTGGTGAATCAGGCGGACGGTCAGGAACTCGCGCGTTACGACCTCAGCGAGGACGCCTCGACGGAAACCGCGATGATCTTCGGCGAGCTCTACAGGTACAACGGCGAGTGGAAGTTCCGCGCAGTGGGACAGGGGTACGCGTCCGGACTTCGCGGCATCGCTCTAGACTTCGGGGTCAACGTTTCGTAAAGCCGCGCACGGCGCGGGGGAGCCCCGTACATCTCAGGGGAGACCCGTTACATAACACGATGGGGTAGCCAGTGCTTCTGAAAACCTTCGGCTGGTCGTTCGCGGTTACCGCGCTCGGCCTTGTCGCAGCTTGGATCTACGGGGGGTGGGAAGCCTTCGGGGTCGTCGCGATTCTTTCCGTCCTGGAGATCTCGCTGTCCTTCGACAATGCGGTGGTCAACGCCGGAATCCTGAAGAAGATGAATGCCTTCTGGCAGAAGATCTTCCTGACGGTCGGTGTGCTCATCGCGGTCTTCGGTATGCGGCTGGTGTTCCCCGTCGTGATCGTGGCCATCACCGCCAAGATGGGTCCGATCGAGGCGATCGACCTTTCCTTCAACCAGCCCGAGCGCTACCAGGAACTCGTCACCGACGCCCACCCGGCGATCGCCGCGTTCGGTGGCATGTTCCTGCTGATGATCTTCCTCGACTTCATTTTCGAGGACCGTGACATCCAGTGGCTGCGCTGGATCGAGCGTCCGCTCGCCAAGCTCGGCAAGGTCGACATGCTGTCGGTCTGCATCGCGCTGATCGTGCTGCTGGTCGCCTCCATGACCGTCGCGACCAACGCGCACCAGCACGGCGGCGGTCACGCGGACAAGGCGGAGACGGTCCTGCTCGCCGGTATCGCCGGTCTGATCACGTACCTCATCGTCGGCGGTCTCTCCGGCTTCTTCGAGAACAAGCTGGAGGAGGAGGAAGAGCGCGAGCACGAGGCCGAGGAAGAGGCCAAGCGGAGCGGCAAGAAGGTCTCCTCCGTCGTGCTCGCCGGCAAGGCCGCGTTCTTCATGTTCCTCTACCTGGAAGTGCTCGACGCGTCCTTCTCGTTCGACGGTGTCATCGGCGCCTTCGCCGTCACCAACGAGATCGTGCTGATGGCCCTCGGCCTCGGTATCGGCGCCATGTACGTCCGTTCGCTCACGGTCTACCTGGTCCGTCAGGGCACGCTCGACGACTACGTCTACCTGGAGCACGGCGCCCACTACGCCATCGGCGCGCTGGCCGTGCTCCTGCTCGTCACCATCCAGTACCAGATCAACGAGCTCATCACCGGCCTGACCGGCGTCGTGCTGATCGCCTGGTCCTTCTGGTCCTCGGTCCGGCGCAACAAGGCGCTGGAGGCCGAAGGCGGCGACGGCGAGGGTTCCAAGGCGGAAGTCCCGTCCGGGGTGTGACCCGGTAGGGATTGAGGAACGCTCTCAAGCGGGGCGGTCCGTGAGGCAACGGTTCTCCGGAGACATCCGGACCCGGCCCCACGGCCGCCCCGCAGTGATGTGGTCCCGCCCTGGGCGCGGGACGGCCGTGGGACCGGGGCACTTTTCTACCGAGATGCATGGGGGTTGGGGATGGCGTTCTGGGACGGCCTGTGGCCGCGGCGGGAGGCACAGTTCGAGTCGGGGAGCGCGGCGACCAGCTCCATCGTGCTGTCCCGGCGGCACGCCACGGTCTCGCTCACCAAACAGGGGGCGCTGACCGGCAATCTGCGGGTCAACCTCTCCTGGCAGATGCGTACGTCGGACATCATGGGCCGGTCACGGCAGAGCGGCCGACTGCTGCGGCCGATGAAGCTCTTCCAGCCCGATGTGGTCCAGGCGCACACCCAGGGCATGGTCAACGTCGACCTGGACCTGGGCTGCATGTACGAGCTGAAGGACGGCACCAAGGGTGTGGTCCAGCCGCTGGGCAACCTCATGGGCGATCTGAACGGGCCGCCGTACATCCGGCTCAGCGGGGACGACCGCTTCGGGGCGCCGTCGGGCGAGACCGTCTACGTCAATCTCGACCAGCGCGACCAGATCAAACGGCTGCTGTTCTTCGTCTACATCTACGACCAGACGCCGGCCTTCGACCGTACGCACGCCAAGGTGACGCTCTACCCGGGCAACGGCCCGCGGATCGAGATCGAGCTCGACGAGCACGCCCCCGAAGCCCGCTCCTGCGCCGTGTTCACGATGGAGAACATAAAGGACGAGCTGATCGTGCGGCGCGAGGTGAGGTTCGTCTACGGATTCCAGTCGGAGCTGGACCGGCTGTACGGCTTCGGCATGCAGTGGGGACGCGGCTACAAGTCCCGGACCTGAGCGGACCGGCCCCGGCTTCCGCCTCCCCCTTTCTCCTTCTCCTCCTGTTTCTCTTCCCCTGTTTCGCTTCCGCCTCAGGACCGTACGAACTGCGGTCCCTGCGGGGGCAGCACGAAATTCGGGTCCGGGGCGGGTGCCGCGGCTGCGGCCGGCTGCGGATAGCCGTGGGCCGGCCGGGCGGCGGCGGGCTGCGGGTACCCGTACGCGGGCTGGGCCGCCGCGGGCTGCGGATAGCCGTACGCGGGCTGCTGGTGCTGGACCGTGGCCTGTGCGTCGGGGTCGGGCACCGCCGGAGGGAACTGCGGCGCGGGCGGGAACCCGGGCGCTGTCAGCGGCGCGGGAGAGGGGGCCGCCGCGTGCGACGGTCCGGGCGACGGAGCCGGTTCGGCCGCCGTCTCGTCGACCGAGATGCCGAAGGCGGTCGCCAGACCGACCAGACCGGTCGGATAGCCCTGCCCCACGGCCCGGAATTTCCAGCCATCGCCGCGCCGGTAGAGCTCGCCGCAGATGATCGCCGTCTCCTCGCCGGTCTCCGGCCGCACGTCGAAGACCGCGAGCGGCTCCCCGCCGGCCGACGCCGAGTCGTACAGCAGGATGCGCAGATCGCTCACCTGAGCGAATGCGGCGCCGTCGGAGGACGCGGCGACGACCACCTGCTCGACCGAGGCGTCCAGCCCGCCCAGATCGGCCTCGATGGTGTCCGTGAGTCCCTCGGGGAGGCTGCGCTTCGGCAGCCGTCGTACCAGGCCGGAGGGGTGGCGGGGCTGGTTGTAGAAGACGAAGTCCTCGTCCGAGCGCACGCGGCCACCGGCTCCGAGCAGCAGGGCCGAGGCGTCCACATCGGGAACTCCGGTGCCCGGGGTCCAGCACAGCACGGCCCGTACGGCCATGGCGTCCAGAGGGACGTTCGAACCTTTCACCATCGCGTGCGTCATGCCCGTCATCCTGCCTGCTGGCTGCCCGCGCGGACAACGTGGGGGCCGTACCCGATGTCTCCGGGGTGTGCCGGAAGCACATGGCCCGAGGCGCTCCGAACCGTCGGGAAATGGACGAGTTACCCGGAATTCATGCACGTGGGGAACTGTTGACACCCGTCCGTACGTACTATTACCGGCCACGCGTTTTCCGGCCGGTCGTTCAGTTCGGGGGAGTTACATGCGTCATTTCGGGCATATTGCGCCCGCTGCGAGGAAGGGTCTGTTCTTCCAGGAGCCGTGCGAGTTCGGTCCGGATTCGTCGGCCCGCGTGCTGTCGGCCGCCCTGGGCGCGACCCTGTACAGCCCTGCCACCCGTCCCAGGCTTGCTGACGACGTCGTCAAGCAGGCCGGGCGCGGTGTCGTATCGATGGTGCTGTGCCTGGAGGATTCGATCGACGACTCCGAGGTCGCCGGGGCCGAGGAGAACCTGGTCAGACAGTTCGCCGATCTCGATGCGAGCAGCGTCGAGGTGCCGCTGCTCTTCATCCGGGTCCGCGAGCCGGGCCAGATAGGTGACCTGGTGCACCGCCTCGGTGACACCGTCCGCATGTTGTCTGGTTTTGTACTTCCAAAGTTCAATGAAGAGCGTGGCGTGCCTTTCATGGAGGCGCTTGCCAACGCGGAAAAGGCATGCGGGCGGCGCCTGTTCGCGATGCCCGTTCTCGAATCGCCCGAGCTGCTGCATCTGGAGACCCGGGGCGAAACTCTCCAGGGAATTGCCCGCACCGTCGACAAATACCGCGACCGGGTGCTCGCGCTGCGGCTCGGCGTCACCGACTTCTGCTCGGCGTACGGACTGCGCAGGGCGCCCGACATGACGGCGTACGACGTCCAGATCGTCGGCGCCGTCATCGCCGACGTGGTCAATGTGCTGGGCCGGGCGGACGGCACCGGCTTCACGATCACCGGGCCGGTGTGGGAGTACTTCCGGCTCCAGGAGCGCATGTTCAAGCCCCAGCTGCGCCGCAGCCCCTTCCTGGAGGGCCGGGCCGAGGAACTGCGCACGGCGCTGATCGAGCACGACCTGGACGGCCTGCTGCGCGAGATCGAGCTCGACCGGGCCAACGGTCTGCTCGGCAAGACCTGCATCCACCCCTCGCACGTCGCGCCCGTGCACGCGCTGTCCGTGGTCAGCCACGAGGAGTACAGCGACGCGAAGGACATCCTGCGGCCGGAGCGCGGCGGCGGTGGCGTGATGCGCTCCGCGTACACGAACAAGATGAACGAGGTGAAGCCGCACCGGGCCTGGGCCGAGCGGACCCTGCTGCGGGCCGAGGTCTTCGGCGTGGCCAGGCAGGACGTCGGCTTCGTGGAACTGCTGGCCGCGGGCCTCGCGGAGTGAGCGGGCATCCGGCGAGGACGGCGAAAGAGCCGGCAAGGACGGCAAGGACGACCAAGGAGAAGGAGACGGCGGACGTGGTGTGGTCGGGCAGCTGGGTGGCGGAGCGACTGGGCGTCGAGCTCGTCGGCGACGGGAGGCCCGACGGCGACGGAGAGCTGAAGGACCTGCTGGGCCTCGCCCTGCGCCGCAACCCCAAGCGGGCCCACCTCCTCGTGTCGAACGTGCTCGGCAAGCACGTGCCGCAGAAGCCCTCCGTGGTCTACGGCACCGGATTCGAGCTCGGCCGACGGGTGCGCGAACTCCTCGGTGACGCCGAGGCGCGCCGGGCCGTCGTGCTCGGTTACGCGGAGACGGCCACCGGCCTCGGCCACGCGGTCGCCGACGGGCTGGGCGTGGCACCGTACCTCCACTCGACCCGCCGCCCCGTCGAGGGCGTGGCAAGGGCGGGCGGCTTCGAGGAGTCCCACTCGCACGCCACCTCGCACCTGCTGCTCCCGGAGGACCCGGCACTACTGGCCGGCGACCGCGGCCCGGCGGGCGTGGACACGGAGACGGACGCGCCGCTGGTGCTGGTGGACGACGAGTTCTCCACGGGCAACACCGTGCTCAACACCATCCGCGCACTGCACGAGCGGTATCCGCGGAGCCGTTACGTCATCGTCGCCCTGGTGGACATGAGGTCGCCGGCCGACCGGGGACGGCTTGCCGGGTTCGCCGCGGAGATCGGCGCCCGCGTCGACCTGGTGGCGCGCGGCTCGGGCACGGTCACCCTCCCGGAGGGCGTGCTGGCGAAGGGCCAGGCACTGGTCGCCGCGCACGAGTCCGAGCCTGAGGGTGCCACGGCGCACGGAGCGGCCGGTTCCGCAGGTCCCGCCGCCCCCGGCTCCAGGCCCTGCACCCGGGTGGATCTCCGGTGGCCCGCCGGTGTGCCCGACGGCGGACGGCACGGCTTCACCCCCGCCCACCGGGCCGTCCTGGAACCCGCCCTGCCCGCCATGGCCGCCCGCATAGCCGGAGCCCTGGGCGACGCCCGCCGCGTACTGGTCCTCGGCTTCGAGGAGCTGATGTACGCCCCCCTCCGGCTGGGCACGGCCCTGGAGGACCACACCGACGCCGAGGTGCGCTACTCCACCACCACGCGTTCCCCCGTCCTCGCCGTGGACGACCCGGGCTACGCGATACGGACCCGGCTGGTCTTCCCGGCCCACGACAACCCGGCCGACGGGCCCGGCGACCGGTACGCGTACAACGTCGCGGGCGCCGGATTCGACGCCGTGGTGCTCGCCGTCGACTCCGCCGCCGACACCCCCGAACTGCACGCCCCCGACGGCCTGCTGGCGCAGCTCGCCGCGCACACCGACCACGTCCTGCTCGCGGTCGTCCCCTCGTACGTCCCGTCGCACCCCCACCCGCACGCCCCCGAACGGCAGGAACCCCCCGTGCTGCCCGAGCCCCTCCGCGGCCCCGCCTTCTCCTCCTACGCGCCCGACGAGGTCGGCTGGCTGCTCCAGGACCTCTCGGACACCGAGCTGGAGGCGCCCACCGAGGAACGCGAGGAGGCGATACAGAGCGGCGGCGCCCACTACGCCGAGTCGCTGCCCGTCGAGTACCAGCCGTCCGCCGAGTACCAGAAGCTGTTCAAGGCGGCGCTGGAGCTGTCGGCCGCCCGCGTCGCCCGCGCCGTCGGCACCGTCACCGAGACGGTCCTCGCCGAGCGCGGCCCCCGCCCGGTCCTGGTCTCGCTCGCCAGGGCCGGCACGCCCGTCGGCGTACTGATGCGCCGCTGGGCCCGGCACCGGCACGGCATCGACCTGCCGCACTACGCCGTCTCCATCGTGCGGGGCCGCGGCATCGACGCCAACGCCCTGCGCTGGCTGGCCGCCCACCACGACCCGGCGGACGTCGTCTTCGTCGACGGCTGGACCGGCAAGGGCGCGATCACCCGCGAACTGTCCGCGGCGCTCGACGGGTTCGACGGGTTCGACCCGGAGATCGCGGTACTGGCCGACCCGGGAGGCTGCGTCCGTACCTACGGCACCCGCGAGGACTTCCTCATCCCGTCCGCCTGCCTCAACTCCACCGTCTCCGGGCTGATCTCGCGGACCGTCCTGCGCGCCGACCTGGTCGGCCCCGAGGACTTCCACGGTGCGAAGTTCTACCGGGAGCTCGCGGACACCGATGTGTCCGGCCACTTCCTCGACACCGTCGCCGCGCACTTCGACGAGGTCGTCGACGCCGTGGACGCCGAGGCCAAGGAGCTGCTCGCGGCCGATCGCGCGCCCACCTGGGAGGGCTGGGCCGCCGTGGAGCGCATCAGCGAGGAGTACGGCATCCACGACGTGAACCTCGTCAAGCCGGGCGTCGGCGAGACGACCCGCGTACTGCTGCGCCGCGTCCCGTGGAAGATCCTCGCCGACCGGGGGGCGGGCGCGGACCTCGACCACATCCGTCTGCTGGCCGAGCAGCGGGGCGTACCGGTGGAGGAGGTCGACGGACTCCCGTACAGCTGCGTCGGTCTGATCCACCCGAAGTACACCAGGGGCGCGACCGGCGCTGACGGCAAGGCGGTGGAGTCCAAGTGACCACCCCCGCGTCCCGGCCCCCGGCGACGGCCGATGCCGGCGCCCCCGTCACGCTCGTCGCCAGCGACCTCGACCGCACCCTGATCTACTCCACGGCAGCGCTCCAGCTCGCCATGCCGGACGCCGCGGCCCCCCAGCTGCTCTGCGTGGAGGTGTACGACCACAAGCCGCTCTCCTACCTGACGGAGACGGCCGCGGCACTGCTGGACGAACTGGCCCGCACCACGGTCTTCGTCCCGACCACCACCCGCACCCGCGAGCAGTACGGACGCATCCATCTGCCCGGTCCCGCACCCCGGTTCGCGATCTGCGCCAACGGCGGACACCTGCTCGTCGACGGCGAGTCCGACCCCGACTGGCAGCGGCAGGTGGCCCGCAGGCTCGCCGAGGAATCCGCGCCCCTCGCCGAGGTCCGCGCCCACCTCCTGGCCGCAGCCGACCCCGCCTGGCTGCTCAAGGAACGGGTCGCCGAGGACCTCTTCGCCTACCTCGTGGTGGAACGCCCGCTACTGCCCGAGGACTGGGTCAAGGAACTGGGGGAGTGGGCGCTGACGCGCGGCTGGACGGTCTCCCTCCAGGGCCGCAAGATCTACGCCGTTCCGGGCCCGCTCACCAAGAGCGCCGCCATGAACGAGGTGGCCCGGCGCACCGGCGCCACGCTCACCCTCGCCGCCGGCGACAGCCTCCTGGACGCCGATCTGCTCCTCGCCGCCGACCGCGCCTGGCGCCCGGCCCATGGCGAACTGGCCGACACCGGCTGGAGCGCCCCGCACGCCGAGGTGACGGCCGAGCGAGGGGTGGCGGCGGGCGAGGAGATCCTCCGGCACTTCCTCCGGGCCGCCGGCGAGGCAAGATCGTCCTGACGCCGGGCGGCGAGGCCGCCGGCCGATCGACGGACGAGGAGCGCAGGATGACCAAGGGCAACGAAACCAAAATCACGGACGAGCTGTACGCGTACATGCTGGCGCACAACCCACCGCTCGACCCGGTGCAGCGCGAGCTCGTCGAGACCACGTACGCACGCCTGCCCGAGCACGCCGGCATGCAGTCGGCCGAGGAACAGGGACCGCTGCTCGCCTTCCTCGTCCGGCTGACCGGGGCCCGGCACATCGTGGAGGTCGGGACGTTCACCGGGTTCTCCGCGCTGTCGATGGCGCAGGCCCTGCCCGCCGACGGACGGCTGATCGCCTGCGACATCTCGGAGGAGTGGACCGCCTACGGCCGGGAGGCCTGGGAGAAGGCGGGCGTCGCGGACCGGATCGAGCTCCGTATCGCCCCCGCGCTCGACACCCTGCGGGCGATGCCGGCCGAGCCGCACATCGACCTCGCCTACCTGGACGCGGACAAGGGCAACTACATCCCGTACTGGGAGGAGCTGGTGCCCCGGATGCGGCAGGGCGGCCTGATCGTCACGGACAACGTGCTCTTCCACGGCGCGGTGACCGCCCCGGACGCGACCGGCGCGGCGGCGGCGATCAAGGAGTTCAACGAGCACGTGGCCGCCGATCAGCGGATGGACAGCGTGCTGCTGACCGTGTCCGACGGCCTGACCCTCTCCCGCAGGCGTTAGGAGCCCGCCCGGCGCATCCCGCCGCGCTCAGCCGCAGCAGCCCCCACCGCAGCACCCGCCACCGCCGCCCCCGCCACCGGCCGACGGGGCGGCGGGAGCGGACTTGGCGGACGACCCGCCGACGGCCACGGTGGAGAGCAGCTTCACGGTGTCGGCGTGCCCGGCGGGGCAGGAGGCCGGGTCGGAGGACTGGGCCATCGGGCGGCTGAGTTCGAACGTGTCTCCGCAGGAGCGGCAGCGGAATTCGTAACGAGGCATGGCCCCAGGCTAACCGCGACCGCGGGCTCAGGGGCAGCTCAGGGGGCAAGACTCAGGGGTCACGCCGGACGACCGGCATCGGCGGCGTGGTCGCCCTCCGGCTCAGCCGCATTTCCCGCGCGGCCTCCTCGGGGTGGCGTGCCCGCCAGTACGGGTTGTCGTGCGGAAGACCGCCGCTGACCCGCCCGTACATCCCGAAGACCATCAGCATCAGGCCGACCACAAAGCTGAACAGCACGTTCTGCATGTGGAAGGCGAGGAAGTTGTAGTCGGTCTCCAGCAGCGCGAGATTGACGAAGCCGCTGAGGATGAAGGCGATGCCCAGAATCATGTTGAGCGTCGAGGCGAAGTTGCCGCCGATCACCATCCCGATGAACAGGAGCAGGCCGACGCAGATGGACAGGACGCTCAGCGCGCCGTTGGTGTTGAGGCCCGCGACGGTGGCTCCGCCGGTGTTGAAGAAACCGATCTTGTCGATCAGCCCCAGGACACCGAAGGCGAGCAGCACCAGCCCCATCAGCCCCGCTCCGACCCGATAGACGCGGCTGAGCCGGTGATCGACCGGCAGATGCTTGTCCAGCCGGGTGGCCTTGCGGCGGCGAGAGGCCCGTCGCCCAGTGGTATGCAGCACGTGGGTGGCCATGTCGGTCGTCTCCTTCGGGCGTACTACCAGGATCCGCCCAAGGCGTTGCCACCGCACACCAGAGCCCCATGGCGAGCGCGGCCGGCACGGCTCGGCCGCCTGCACCCCGCAGGCCGCACCGCACAGCCGGCACCGCTCGACCAGCACCGCGCGGCCGGCACGGTTCGGCCGCCTGCACCCCGCAGGCCGCATGCGCAGCCGGCACCGCTCAGGCGCCCGCCCCGCGCTCCTCACGGATCTCGGAGACCACCCGCGCGGCCGTCCGCCGCACCGCGTCGGTCTCGGTCAGGAAGTGCCAGTAGTCGGGGTGACGCCCGTCGAGCCCGGCGACGGCGCGGTCCAGCCGGGCCACGGCATCGTCCAGCGGTCGGGCATGGCGCGGATCGGGCGTGCTCCGGCCGTCCATGGCCAGGCGCTGCGCGTCGCGGACCGCGAACCGGGTCCGCTGGATCTCCTGCTGCGGATCCTTGGCCACGCCGTCCAGCTGGTGCAGCCGGTCACCGGCCGCGGACACCGCCTCGTCCGTCGCGTTCAGCAAGGCGCGGACCGTGCTCAGCCGGGACGTCGCATCGGCCCACCGCTGCTCGTCCCGCGCCTGGGCGGCCTCCTTCAGCTTCTCCTCGGCCTGCCGCACATTGACGGCCGCCTGCTCGGGAACGGGCTGGAGGTCCTGCCAGCACGCCGCCGAGAACCGCCGCCGCAACTCGCTCAGCACCGGCTCCACCGACCCCGCCCGGGTCGTCAACGCCTGGGCGCGCGTACGCAACGACACCAGCCGGTGGTCGATCTCGGCGGCCCGCTCGGGCAGCTTGGCCGCCTCGGCCCGTACCGCCTCCGCATCGCGCAGCACCCGATCGGCACGCTGCAGGGTCTCCGCGACGCCGTGCCGGCCGGCGCCCTGGTTGAGCTTGGTCAGCTCGGGGGCGAGAGCCGCCAGCCGGGCGGCGAGATCATCCGCCCGCAGCCCGGACGCGCGCACCGTGTCGAGAGCGTTGCTCGCACCCAGCAGAGCCTGCCGGGCCCGCTCCACGGCGGGCGCGAGCCGCGCGAGCTGCGTCTCCGCACTGCCCAGCAGCGGACCGAGCCCCTGCGCGAACCGGTCCAGCTCGGCCTTGACCCGTACCAGCTCGTCCTTGGCCGTGGTCAGCTCGGCCCGCGCGCGGGAGGCGACCGAGTGCTCCAGATCGTCCCGGTCCAGGTCGTGCGCGTCGACTGCCGTGATGTACGTATGGCTGACCTCGTCGATCCGCCGCCCGAGAGCGGCGAAGTCGTCCACGGCCTTGCGCGCGGCGGGCGAGCTGTCCACCGCGGTGATCGTCTCGATGGAGATCCGCAGATCGCGCTGGGCCGTGTCCAGCTCGTAGAAGGCCGAGGCGGCGGCGTCCTTCGCGGCCTGCGCCTCGGCGCGCTGACTCTCCCCGCGCCCGCCGAACCAGCGCCTCGTACCACCACCCGCGAAGGCGGCCGGCAACGCGGCGGCGAGCAGCGGCACCGGCAACAGCATCAGCACGAAGACGTCCCTGACGGCGGAAACCCCACCCGCTCTCGCCCGCGGCTGCGCGTGTGTCGCCGTCACATCCCTCTCCCGTGCCGTTTCGCCCTGCCCGGTACATTCTCCCACCAGGTAAGGACGAACACACGGGCCGGTTAGTTCACGCTTCGGACGGTGACTTCGCCGTTGTCGCTCCGGGCCTTCACCACATGACCGCTGCCCTTGCCGCGCGGCACGTCCACCGAGGTGCGCCCGTTGTCGGCGGCGGCGTCCACCGCGTACTTCACGGAGCCGCCCGGAAGGCCGATGGTGATCGCCCCGTTGTCGCTCACGGTGTCCACGAGATCCGGCACGGCGGTGAACCCCAGCCGGATGCTGCCGTTGTCCGACCGCGCCGACACGGACCCGGCCGAGATCCCCTCGGCGACGATGGCACCGTTGTCGCTGGCCAGCCTGAGCGGCCCGGTGGAGTCCCGGACGGTCACCTTGCCGTTGTCGGCGGTGAGCGTGAGCGGCGTACGGAACCCGGAGGCGACGATCTTCCCGTCGTTCCCCTCCACGACCACCGCCACCCCGCGCGGCACCTTCACCTGATGCTCCACAGCACAGTCACTGATCAGCGCATCGCACTTCACCCCGAGCGTGAGGGTGCCGTGCTGCATCTCCCACCGGGGCTCGGGCCCGTCCCCGAACATCACCCAACCGTCGACCCGCCGGGTCACCTCGACCTTCTGCACATCGGCCGGCACGAGCTCCAGCGAGGACTGCCCGGAGCGGATGGTCAGCGTCTTCCCGCTCAACGCGAACGACTTGTGCTCGGCAGGCGCGTCGCTGACATCCGTACTGCCACAACCGGAAAGAACAAGAGCCATGAGCACGGCGCCACCGGACGCGATGAGAGTGCGGGTACGGACTGCCACGATGATCTTTCCCCCAGGTCGTACGGCGGACGCTCCGATTCTGCGACCCTCACCGTACGTACGCCCCCGCCCCCACCAGAATCCGGACGGCCACCGTACGGGGGTGGGGATAACCCCCGCCCTCGCACGTCGAGGGGCTTCCTGTTCGCTGCTGCCGGGAATCGTTTGTGACCACGGGCCGTAGTCCATGTACGCTGTTGCCTCATCCACGGGTGCGTAGCTCAGGGGTAGAGCGCTGCTCTTACAAAGCAGATGTCGGCGGTTCGAAACCGTCCGCGCCCACCAGCCAGAAAAGAAACCCCAGGTCAGGGCTCACCTGACCTGGGGTTTCTTCATGCCTACGTTCTGACCCCGTGCTGAGTACGTAATGCCAACACACCCAGTACGGGGTGCCGTCCCCTAAATCTCTCCTACGGAACGACCAGGAACCCGCAGGTCAGACCGCGGATTCCCCGCACAACGAAGCGGCCCGCCCCTAATTGGGGCGGGCCGCTTCTTCGCGTCCGAACTACGCGACCGACTCCGGCGGCTCGTCAGTGTCAACGCGCACCTCAATCTCGTGCAGTTGCGGCTGCGCCCGCCGCCACGCTTCCAGAGCGGCCTGGATCTCCTCGGGCGACCCGCCCTCCTTGCCGCGGGCGACGACAACGGCCTGCCCGCCACCGGGCAGCCGGATCACCATCGTGTCCAGCAGCGGGCCGGACGCCAGCTCTTCGGCCACGCGGAGGGGGAGACCGTCAGGGACAGGGGCGCCTGGCTCGGAGGTGGCTGATTCCGAGTCAGCCGTGCGGGTCGGCTCGCCGCCGGCCAGCACCTGCTCCACGCTGTCGTCAGTCCAGCCGACGAGGCGGGCATAGGCCCGGTGTGTCGGAGTGACCCTGCCGAAAGCCTTGCCGCGCTCGATGTTCTGCACGGTGGCACGCGAGACGTCGAGGGCGCGCTGCACATCGTCCTGCGTCAGTCGCGGCTCGTGTGTGGCGCGTGCGGCCTTGAATGCCTCGCCTAGGCGTACCCAGTCCATGAGTCCTCATCATGCCCCATCGGTAGGCCCACCGATAGCTCAGCTTTGAGTCTTTGACCTGCATATAGGTAGGCATATGCCGCTCACTCCGGCGCACAAATTGGTTCATCTGTGCGCCCCACTTGCTACCTGGTGCCTACATCAGTGTTAGTGCGGGCTCAAAAAGTAGGCATGGAGGGTTGCATGGGTATGCCCAAGGGCCTACTGTTTGAGCTGTGAGACCGCACGGACCCGCATTCAAAGCCCTCCGCAAGGCTCAAGGTTTGAGCCTTCGCGGGCTACAGGACGCCACTGGACTCGATCGCCGCTACCTCTCGCGCCTGGAGAGAGCGGAGGTCGGCGCCATCGCGGCGGAGCGGGCCGATGCGCTCGCCGGCGCCCTCGGGGTGCCGACCGAAGCCATCGCTGATGAAGGAGATCCCACCGTGACCGCCGAGGCCATCGAGGCGCCCGTCGTCGACCTCGACGACGAGCTCAAGCGCTACACCCCCGAGCAGATCGCAGAGCTGGGCTGGCTCCCCTGGTCCGCTCGCAAGATCAAGGAACTGGCGTACGCCCGCGAGATCTACGCGCACCGCGACGGTGGCCGAATCACGCTCACCCGCGAGGACGTCCGACGCACGTCGGTCCTCGGCGCGATCGAGCCGTTTCAGGGCCCCGCCGCCTGACCCATCACGTACAGCGGGGCCGCACAGACCATGCCCGGTCCGGCGACCCCTCGGCACACCTCAACACACATCAGAAAGAAGAGGTCACCGTGAGCACACAGATTACCGCCCCGACCGCCCCGGACATGGGCGTGCAGCAGCGCATCTCGTACATGACGGCGCTGTCGCTGGCGGAGATGATTATCAGCGAGTCGACCGTCATGCCGGCCAGCTTTGTCATCGAGGTGGTGGAGCACAGGCCGACCAAGCCGGCGATTCGGTTCTACTTCCACCAGGACCCGGCCGCCGTGCGGGAGTTCGCGGACGAGCGGTGGATGGACGTCACGGCCGAGACCCGCGACGACGGGTCGGTGTACACCGAGGCTCGCGGCGGTCTGTGCCGTGGAGTGCTGGTGACGGCGTGGACGCTGATGCCCGCCGAGGCGATCGTGGCTGTTGCCGACGAGGTGGCCGCATGAACGCCCCGATGACGCCCGCCCGTCTGGCGGAGATCCTGGCCCGTGCCGAGGCTGCGACGCCGGGTCCGTGGTGCACGGACTCGTGGGAGATCTACCAGGGCGCCGAGTACGAGGCGGGCGCCGAGTGGATTGGCGAGACGTGCCGGGGTGTGGCTGGTGCGGCCGACCTGGAGCAGGACCGGGCCACCGCGTCGTTCGTCGCCAGCGCCCGTACGGACGTGCCGGATCTGGTCGCGGTGGTACGGCTGCTGACGGCCGAGCGTGACGGGCTGCGGGCCCAGGTCACTGGGTTGGAGCGGTCCGCCGTGCTGGCTGAGGAGGACTATCAGCGGATCGTCCGTGGCGCCTGCCTGGTCGAGAGCCAGCTGCGGGCCCGGATCGCTGAGCTGGAGGCCCTGCAACTGGGCTCCGTCGACGGCCGCATGTCCGCGACGTGCGACAACCCAGAGCACCCGACATGGCTGCGAGCGGCAGACGACACACGGAGTTGCCCGTGGTGCGTGGTCGCCGAGCTGGAAGCGGCGCAGGCCGCCGCCATCGCCGACCGGGACGCGCAGATCATCGCCTGGCTTGGGAAGAAGTCCCGCGAGTACCGCAGCACTGGCAGCAGACAGCACGCGTTGCAGGCGGACGCGATCGACGTGATGGCGTCGAAGATCTCGCGCGGCGCGGTCCGGCCGGCACCTTCCGCCGCTCCGGCCGAGGATCAGCACGGCCCCGTCTCCTTCGCCGAGTTGGCGGTCGGCCATCGCGTCCGGTTCGTCACCGCCGACAACGGATTCGGCGGCATGGGCGAGGTCTGGCGCACCGGCACGATCACCCGGATCACCACAAAGACGATCGCCGTCGACTGCGACGAGAACCTGCTCGGCGACACGGCCGTTCTGCGCGACGCCGAGTGGAGCGCGCGAGCCGTACACCGTGCCCCGGCCGAGGACCCGCACGACTCCCCGCTGCACCACGAGTACGAGACCGGCCGCGACCTGCCGTCGATGACGGCCGACGAGTGGAACGAGCGGTACCCGGTCGGTACCCCGGTCCTCGCGTACCCCGGCACCCGTGACGACGAGCCCTTGGACACCGTGACCCGCACCCCGGCGTGGACGCTTGGCCACGGTGCGGCGGTCGTGTCCGTCGAGGGCGAGGCCGGCGGGATCCACCTGACGCACGTCGACCCGATGGGCGGTGGCCTGTGAGCGCCTCCGACCGTCTCACCCTGCTCCGCCGCGCGATCCGCGACCGCGGCACCGCCCCGTGGACGACGCGCATGGTGCAGCAGCTGTACCGGGCCCGCGGGTACGACGCCCCGCTGCGGAAGACCGCCCGCGACGACCTCGCGACCCTGCACCGCCAGGGCCTCCTCATTCTCGACGACACCGACCCCGGCCGCCGGGTGTTCCGCCTCAACCACGCCCACGGAGACGCCCGATGAAGTGCGAAGATCAGCTGTACAACGACGGCGAGACGTACTCCTCCCGTGACTGCCAGCTCCAGCTGGGTCACGCGGGACACCACGAGTACTTCGGGCAGAAGTACCCCCGCCCCGTGCCGGCCGAGCCGGACGCCGACGTCGCCGACCTGATCGAGCGGGCCGCCCGCAAGCATGGTGCGTGGGACCTGGGCGAGATGCAGTGGCCGATCATCGTCGAGGTCACCAGCGTCTACGTCATCAAGGCGCCCGGTGCGACCGAGGACGACGCACTGGAGTACTGGGCTGACAGTGGCGAGTACCCCGACCTGGACGGTGAGCAGGCGATCGACGGCGGGTCCGAGATCCGTCGAGTCGACCGGTGGCAGCGCGGGAGCCTGACCGGTGCCCCGATCGGACCGGAGATCGCTTGCCCTGGCTGCGGCAAGTTGGCCATGCGCCGCGAGTGGTATCACGACCCGTTCCGGAAGTGCCACGGTCCGATCGAGTGGCGCGAGAACACCAATGCGAGGGCGCTCCAGTGGCGCTACCGCCGCGAGTTCAAGGCCACCCCTGCGAGCGCGGCATGAGCGACCGCCCGAGCACGTTCGCCGGAACCTGGTCCCGCGCTCAGCAGGACGGCATCGGCCAGTCCCGCCGCGAGGTGCAGGACCGAGCCAGCTACGACCACGACCCCGCCGCCGGGTGCTCCTTCCTCCTCATCCTCGCCCTGCCCCTCGCCGGGCTGCTGCTCGCCGCCCTCCTCCACACCACCGGAGTCACTGCATGACCACCACCGCGCCGGCCGGGGCTTCGGCCCCGGCCGCCGGGCCCACCGTCCTCGGATGGTTCGAGCCCGGCACCGACGAATGGCACGCCGCCCGCGCGGCCGGCATCGGCGGCTCCGAGATCGCCGCCGTCATGGGCATCAGCCCGTACGAGTCCCGGTTCTCCCTCTGGCACCGGAAGCAGGGGCTCATCGCCCCTGTCGAAGAGTCCGAGGAAATGTACTGGGGGAAGGTCCACGAGCCCGCGATCTGCGACCGGTTCGCCGACCTTCACCCCGACTGGGCCGTGTGCGAATCGGGCACATACGCCGCGGTCGAGCGCCCGTGGCAGATCGCCAACCCGGACCGGGTCCTTCACCCCATGAACAAGCCCGAGGAGTGGATCCCGCCGGCCGTGCTGGAGGCGAAGACCGCCCGCGACGACCACGGGTGGGGCAAGCCCGGCACCGACGACATCCCCGTCCACTACCGGGCTCAGTGCCTCTGGTACATGGACGTCCTCGGCGCCCGCACCTGTCACGTTGCGGTGCTGATCGCCGGGTCCGAATTCCGCGAGTACGTCGTCGAGTACGACGAGACCGACGCGCTCGCGATGCGTACCGCCGGGGCCGAGTTCATGCGGACCCTCGCGGCCGGTGAGCGGCCCGACATTGACGGCCACTCAGCCACGTTCCAGACCATCAAGGCCCTGCCCGACGGCCAGGACGACATCGACATCGAGGTGTCGACCGCCCGCCGCGATCGGTACTTCGCCGCCCTCGACGCCGCCACGCAGGCCGAGGAGGAGAAGCGGGCCGCGGCCGGCCTCCTCCTCGACGAGATCGGGACGGGCCGCCGGGCCGTGTGCGAACGCCGCACGGTCGCAACCCGCACGGTCCGCGCCGGCCGTACCTACTCCCTTCAGCCCGCCTGGAACCGGAGCACCTCATGACCGAGACCATCGCCAACGCCATCGCCGTCCGCAACAACGGGCCCGAGGCTCTCGTTCGCCAGCACCGCGACGACCTCACCCTCGTCCTGCCCACCCACGTCAAGGGCGAGACCTGGATGCGCCTCGCCACCGGCGCTCTCCGCCGGGACGAGAACCTCCGCCGGACCGCCACCCGCAACCCCGGCTCTCTCATGAACGCCCTGCTGGAATGCGCCCGCCTCGGCCACGAACCCGGCACCGAGTCCTTCTACCTGGTGCCTTTCGGTAACGAGGTCCAGGGCATCGAGGGCTACCGCGGCATCGTCGAGCGCATCTACCGCGCAGGTGCGGTGAAAGCAGTGAAGGCAGAAGTTGTCTACGCCAACGACCACTTCGAGTACAGCCCCGACATGGACCGCCCCGTACACCGGCCGGACTACTTCGGCGACCGCGGCCCCATCATCGGCGCCTACGCCTACGGGGTGTTCGCCGACGGCTCCACCTCCAAAGTCATCGTGATCAACCGGGCGTACATCGACAAGGTCAAGAAGGAGTCCCGAGGCTCGGACCGTGCTTCGTCCCCGTGGGTGAAGTGGGAGGAGTCGATGGTTCTCAAGACGGTTGCTCGCCGCCTGGAGCCGTGGGTGCCGACGGCGGTGGAGTGGCGGACCGAAGTGCCCTCGGACCAGCCGTGGCCCGCGCTTCCTGTCGGGGACGGCCCGACGGCAATCGCCCCGGGTACGCCCGCCGGGGACGACGACGAGGACGAGGCGATCGAGGCCGAGTTCGTGGACGAGGAGGTGGCGCAGTGACGTTCCTCCGTCGCCTCTTCCGCCGCCCGGCGTCGGCCCCGGCCCCGGCCACGTTCAGCCCGACCGGTGTGCTCGACGGCGCCCGGTGGCTGGTCTGCGACACCACCACCTGCGCCCACCTCACCACCCGCCACACCCCGCACGGCACCGCCTACCAGTGCACCCGCTGCGGCACCACCAAGGGGGACCAGTGAAGTACGAGTGGATGGACAGCGCCGCGTGCGCCCAGACCGACCCTGACCTGTGGTTCCCCGAAGGGTCCGGCCAGCACGCCCGTACAGCGCTCCGTATCTGCTCCGGCTGCTCCGTCCGTACCGAGTGCGGCAAGTTTGCACAGGATGTGGAGGACGCCTCGGAAGGACGTCGGCACGGGGCGTGGGCCGGGCTGTCCGCCCGCCAGCGCCACCGCCAGGCCGCGTTGAATGCCGCCCGTGACCGCACGATCATCGCCCTCACTGAGCAGGGCCTCACCGCGGCTGAGATCGGCACGCGGCTCGGCGTCACCGGCCGCACCGTCGTCCGCGTCCGCGCCGACCACCGGCAGCAGCAGGAGGCAGCGTGATGAAGATCCCCAACGCGATCGCCGACCGGCTCCGGAGCGGCTGCTCCAACAACACCATCACCCGTGAGTTCGGCGTATCGAAGCGATTCGTTGCCGCAGCCCGGCGCGACCTGGGCGTACCCGCGTACGGGCCTGGCCGGCCGACCACCAGCACTCCGCAGGGACTGTTCCAGGACCGGACCGAGCAGGTCCGCGGCGGCCACCTCCAGTGGACCGGCACGGTCACGAACGCCGAGGTGCCGTCCGTTTCCTGGCTGGGACGCAACCTGTCCGCCTACCGCATCGCGTTCGTCATGCGGCACAACCGGGCCCCGGTCGGCCCTGTCCGGCCCGGTTGCGGCCGCCCCCGCTGCGTCGCCCCCGACCACGTCGAGGACCAGGCCATGCGCGACCAACTGCGGGCACAAATGGCAGGGATCTTCGGAGGTGCAGCATGAACTACGCACCCAACACCCTGCCTTGGCCGGAAGCATGGGCCGACCACGCCGCCTGCCGCGGGCACGCCGATGTCTTCCTGCCGCCCCGCACCGAGACCGACGCGGCCCCGGGCCTGGCCCGACAGATCTGCGAATCCTGCCCGGTCCGGCGCGCATGCCTCGTCACGGCAATGGAGGAGGAAGGCAGCGCCGACCAGTACCGCCGCGCCGGAGTCCGCGGGGGACTCACCCCGGTCGAACGCGCGCACCTCGCCCGCCGGATGCGGAAGAAGGCAGCCGAGGAGGCCGGGCCCGCGTGCGGAACAACGAAGGCGTACTACCGGCACCTCCAGGCTGGCGAACCCGTCGATGACGCGTGCCAGGCCGCATCCGACGCCTACGAGCAGCAGCTCGCCGCCTCCCAGAATGGAAAGCGCTGATGACGCACGAGATCCCCACGGTTCCGCAGGACGACCCGTCCGAGACGATCATGGCGGCGCTCGCGCACGGCATGACCGGCCACCCCGAAAAGGCCGCCCCCTTGTTCGAGCCGTTCGTCAAGGGCGGGCCGACCACCACGGTCGGGCTCTGCGCGGCACTCGCTGAAATGTCCGCGTTCGGCCCCCGCAAGGCCCTGTCCAAAGGCGACACATTCGGGCTCCTCGTCCTCGACGCCCACACCGGGCAGCGCGGCGACATCAACAGCCTGCCGCCCGGCATCCGGTTCGCCGCCCAGTTCAGCACCGCATGGGGCAACGGCGAGCAGGACACCGCATATGCCCTGTTCCGTGCCCTGGTCGAACCGGCCGATGAGCAGGCGGCGGAAGCGCTGGCGGACGGCATCCGGGCTCTGTTCGACATGGCCGTGGTGTCGCTCAACGAGATGACCGGCCGCACCGCGTGACCCCCGGCCCGGGGCCGCCGCGCCCCGGGCCACCACCCGCACCACAGCAACCCGTACGGAAGAGAGCAACCGTGGGAATCCGCCTGATCGTTGAGGTGCTCGCCAGCGCACCCGAGGCCCTGACGCACCGGGAGAAGCTCCTCCTTGTCGTCCTGGCCGAAGACGCCAACGACGACACGCGGACCACGTGGAACAGCGTCGAGCGCCCCGAGGTACTGCGCGGCGCGAAGCTCAGCCGCTCGCAGCTGTACGCCGTGCTGAAGTCGCTCGCCGCCAAGGGGGCACTGGAGAAGCTGGCGGCCGGCCAGAAGAACGGGACCGCGAAGTACAAGATCCCGTTGTTCGCCGTGCCTCAGTGTCCCAAAATCCCTGACACTGACACGCGGTCTCAGCGTCCCAATTCTCCTGACACTGAAGCCTCTCAGCATCCCGGAATTCCGGACACTGACGAGGACACTCAGCGTCCCGGAAATGCGGACACTGAAACGGCTCAGTGTCAGGAAATCCGGGACGTCAGTGTCCCGGAATCCGGGACCCCTACCCCTCTTTACCCCTCCTCTACTACCCCCTCAGCTAGCAAGCAGGAGGAGCCGGCCGACGACCGGCTCGGCTACGGCATTCCCGAAGCCGCCCTGCCTCTCGTCGAAGGCATCACCGCAGCAGGGATCAACGTCCGCTGGCCCTTCAAGGGCGACCAGTGGTTCCCCGTGCTCGCCCTCATCACGAAGAGCGGCATTCCCGCTCTCGTCGACTACGCAGCCCGAGCAGCGGGCCGCACCAACGTCGACTCCGCGAAGTACTTCATGCGCGGCTGGAGCGAGTTGCCCCCGCTGCCCCGTCCGGGCACCGCTCGCCCGCCGCTTCGCGCCGTGTCCGGCGACACCTGGCGGCCCTACACCAACCCCGTCGACGTGAGCGCGTACGAGAACGGATTCTGACCATGAGCGAACCGACCACCGGCTTCACTGGCAACCCCAACGCCACCCTCGGCCGCATCCTCGCCGGCCTCCACGAACGCCACCCGCACCTGGCTCCCGGCCCAGTCGACGACGCCCCCACCCCGGATGAGCCAGGACACCCCGAATACCATCGCCGCCGCCGCGCCGAATGGAACCTGGGCCGCTGGGAGGTTGCAACTCCGCCGCGGTACCGGCGTGCCGACGCCACCCACCCCGCCGTTCAGCAATGGGCCGACGCCGTCGCAGCCGCCCCCGACACAGCCGGTTCACTTCTTCTCACCGGCACGACTGGCACCGGCAAAACCCACCAGGCGTACGGGGCGTTCCGACGCATCGCTGCGGCCGGCAGTACCCATCCGTACGAAATCCGTGCACTCACCGCCGCCGACATGAACGGGCTCCTCCGCGTCAACGGCAGCCCGCGAGGCGTCGAGGAAGAACTCCGCCGCCTCTGCCGGATCCCGCTGCTGCTCCTCGATGACCTCGGCAGCGCGAAGGCAACGGAGTGGACGGAGGAAACCACCTACCGGCTCATCAACGAGCGCTACAACACGTGCAAACCGACGCTCTACACCAGCAACCTTCCCGCGAAGGCGGACGACGGCCGCGACCTCACCGCCGCACTCGGTGACCGCATCGTGTCCCGACTGTCCGAGGACACCGCAGTTGTCGCCATGACCGGCCCCGACCGCCGGAGGGCCGCGTGATTCCGATCCCGCCGGCCGCAGTCGCCGTGATGACCGCCGCCACCGACGACTACCGCACCACCGTCCCAGCCGAGCAGCAGACGCCCGAGGGACTCGTCGACCGGATCGGCGAGTACCTCCTCAGCTCCGGCTACGAGATCCGCCCCGACCTTGACGAGGCGCCGTGACCCCGTCGTGCCGCGTCTGCGGCCGTCTCCTCCGCTCCGAGCGATGGGCAGCCCGAGGCATCGGACCCATCTGCGCCAAGGCCGCAGGCGAGCGCCCAGCACCCCGCATCCCCACCCCACACCCCGACCACCACGTCGACGGACAGACCGAACTCCCGCTCGTCCACCACCAAGCCACCCTCTGGAGCCTGTGATGACCGACCTCACCGAAGCCCAGCGAGAGGAGCGCCGTACCCGTGCCCGCGACACCATCGAGCGCGGTCTGCGCGACGCTGCCGACGTCTGGCACCAGACCCCGCCCCGTCTCGACTGGGCAGCCGACGCGGCACTCGATGCCCTCGGTGACCTCGCCGCTGAGATCCTCGTCGACGGCACGATGATGCGATCCCTCACCATCAAGGACGGCGTCGCCACCCTCGAACTCGCCGAGGCCACCGAGATGGTTCGCATCTTCGCCGCCGGAATGCGCGGCTGCCTTGACGGCCACGACGCCTCGAACTACGTCGAGATGGAAATGACCGACGGGGAAACCGGCCAGGGGTACACCGTCACTGTGCAGCGTCGGAAGTGCCCCACTCCCCACCAGTTCCGCCAGCAGGCCGAAGCCCGCGCCGAGCAGCTGGCCGTCGAGTTGGAGGAGACCCGCGCCGCCCTCGCGGTGGCCCGGCAGATCCTCGGCACCACGACCGTGGACGAGCCCGCATCGGAGCGGCGTCATGGCTGAACGCATTCTCCTCTGCCCCAAGTGCCGCTACCCCGCCACCGTTGTGGAAGACGTGACCGGCTACCTCGAATGGGGCTACGCAGTCATCGATGGCACCGGCATTCTCCGCCCCGCCGACCCCGAGCAGAGGCCGCCCACCCTCATGGCTGACAACTGCAACAGCACGGGCCGCATACGAGCTTGCTGCGCGAACACCCACTGCCGCCACCAGTGGGCGCTGCGACGCCCCTTCGAGCCGACCGCCACCACCACCGAGGAGCCGGGCCGATGAGCGACCGCGAGCAGCTGCTGCACCTCGCCGACCGGGCACGCCGCGGCGTCGCACTTCCCGCCGAACACGACGCCCTCGCGGCCGGGATCGCCGCCATGGCCAACCGGCTGGAGGACTGGAAGCAGGCCGCAGGCGCAGGCATGACCCTCGCCGACAACCTGCGCGCCGAAGTTGCAGCCCTGGCCCCCGGAGTGCCCCTCGTCTGCTCCGACGACCGCCACAAGACCAAGGTGTTCGCCCTGGAGATCCGCGCCGCCAAAGCCGAGCGGGCCGTCGACCACCTTGCCGACCGGTACCGAGCTGCCGAAGCCCGCATCACGACGCTGGAACACGTCGCCGCGGGCAACCGGCAGCACGTCGCCGCCGTCGTGCCCGAGCTGGAGAAGGCCGAGGCCGCCCTCGCCCGCGTGCGGGCCGAGCTGCACGCCCTCGCCTCCGAGGTCCGCGGTATCGGCCCCATCGCCCTCGCGGGCCGCCGAGACGCCGTTGCCCGTATCCGTGCCGCCCTCGACGAGCAGCCCACCACCTGACCCGCCGCACCACAGGAGCCATCCGTGACCGCCGCGCACGACCTGCACGCCATCATCACCACCTGGCCCGAACTCGCCGACGCCCTCACCACCCAGCAAGGCGACACCTGGCCCCCCGCCGGCCGCATGACCACCCACATCCGCGACCGCGGTCTCGACGACACCCCCCAGCGCGGCGCACGCGACGGCTCCGGCACGGGGGAGTCCCCCGCCCCCTGCCGCATCGACATCCTCGACACCATGCAGGCCGTCCACGGCCAGCTGCTCGACTGCGCCGACGTGGTGGCCGAGGTGGTGCAGGTCGCCCCGACCGGCGACGAGTTGGCCCGGCTTCGGAGCGCCCGCGACCCGCGGCGGTGGCGGTGGACCGGCCGCCGGCCCCAGGCGCAGTACGCCGCGCTCTGGCTCTACGGCCGTGTTACCGGCGCGGCTGGCCCGTTCCGGCCGCTTCCCGACCGGGCCCGGCTGCTCATCGAGGCGACCGGCCGAGATGCCCTGAGCCGCATTGAGCGAGCACTCCAGCTCACCCGGCTCAGCGCCGCAGTCGACCTCCCGTGCTCCTGCGGCGGCGAAATCCGGCTCCACGGCGGCGACGGGGCACTCCCGCACCTCATCTGCTCAGCCTGCGGCCGGTACTACTCCGGCCAACTCGCCGCGTAGCCTTGCCGATCTAACCCCGGGTTAGATACGGTGAGTTCGTGAACGCGATCCCGTGGCGGGAGCGGGTCCGAGCGGAAGACGAGCTGCTGGAACAGCTCCAACTTCTCGTGTCCGAATCCGCCAAACGAAGAGCGCTTGCCCTGCTCGACGGCGTAGCCGAACTCGGCACCGTGGCGGACGTCGCCCGGGAGCTGGGGAAGAGCTGGAACGCCATCGACAAGGCGATCAAGAAAAACGGGCCGAAAGGCTCCACAACCGAATAGAAGCGGGGTCGGGCAACAGCTCTCAGGTGCTGGAACACCTGAGGCGCGCGCGTCGCCCGACCCCCGACCGAACACCATCCTGACTAGACCAGGAGGCATCGGCCATGGCCGATCATTCCACGCGCACCCCTGCGCGCGTCCAGCTGCACCACCCCGGCGACAGCGACCCCGACATGGACGAAGCGTTGCGCCGCGTTCGCAAGTCCGGCAAGGGCCGTACCCAGTGAGCGCCCCCACCGAGGCCGCGTTCGACGCCGAGCAGGACCTCCTCGCCGCCGCTCCGCCCGTCCGCCCCAACCAGACCCGCGGCGAGTACGCGGCGCTCCTCCGCCTCATCGCCCAGGGGGTCAGCCAGTGACCGGCTCACCCACCGTGGCGCAGCGGCGCGCTCAGGTGCGCCAGCTGGCGCAGGATGGCGCATCGAACCGAGCCATCGCGGCGCAGCTCGGCATTTCCAAAGACACCGTGCGCCGCGACCTTGCGACCCCCGAAGCGCCGCCTCAGACCCGCGTCGAGAAGTTCGCCGCCCGGGTGGCGCAGACCGAAAGCGCCATGAGCCAGCTCAGCGCCGCAGGTCAGGCCATCGACGACGCGCGGCCCGCGTACACCCCGGTCGACGAAGAGACAGCGCGGCGCTGGTACGCGGAGCTGCGCGCCACCGCCGCGCGCCTTATGGCGCACGCCGAGGAATTCGCCGTCTACTACCCCGACGCCACCACATGCGCCACCAAGCCAGGCAGCGCGCCATGACCATCCTCGGCTGGCTCTTCCCGCTCGCCACCGCGTGCTCGCTGCTCGCCCTCTGCGCCGTCGTGGCGCACGACATCCCCCGCATCACCGGGACCGTCGCACTCATCCTCACCTTCGCCGCCCTCGGGCTGGCCCTCCTCCACTGAGGAACCCATGTCTGATCGCCCGATCACCCCGACCCGGATCATCCCGGCCGGCACCCCGCTCCCGCCGCGAGGCCCGGAGCCCGGGGAGGTCCCGCCATGGCGCGCCGCACCGGCCCCGCCTGCGCCACCTGTGCCGCCGGCTCCGTCGCCCGCCGCACCACCGCCCCCACCGCCCGTGCAGCAGATCTTCATCCCGCAGGGCCCCTTCGAGGTCCACGTCACCCTCCAGCCCCCGGAGCCCGAGCCGACCCGGTGGGAGCGATTTGCCGCCTGGGCCGGCCAGTTCGGCCGACCGTGGCAGGCAGCCGGTGCGCTCGTACTTGCCCTGCTTCCGATCCCCGGCGTCGGGTACAGCGTCGCCACGACGTGGGCGTCGGCAGTATCTGAGGCCCGGGGCGCAGGGGGGCAGGGCATTGGGTACGCCCTCGCCTGCACCCCGCTTGTCTGGGCCCTACTGCGCCTCTACTACTGCGGCGGCACGATCCGCCGCCTCTTCGTCTTCGCCGTGTCCGTTGTGGGGCTGACCGGCGCCATCCACCTCTACGACCCGGTGACCTGGGTCACGGGAGTCACCCGATGAACACCGCGCAGACCGGCGTCACTCTTGCCGCATGCCTGATCGCCATCGCCATCATGGTCGTCTACCTGCGGAAATGGTGGGTCGGAGGCCGGGCGATCAAGGACTTCATCGCCATGGCCCAGGGGTTCCTCAACGGCGCCCTCACCACCATCTGCGCGGGCGGCCTCGCGGGCTGGCTCGCCGGATGCACCCGACAGGCCGCGGGGGGAGCAGGAGGCAAAGTCATCAGCAGCACGACCGGCACCGACTCCGGCACGCCGCTGGCCACCGCGTCCCTCGGGCAACTCACCCCGGAGGGTGGGGCCGTGGTCTTCCTCCTCTTCGTGATCCTCTTCTTCTCCTACAAGGCGGCTTCGAAGGATGACAAGGGCCGCCTGCTCGGCTTCGTGGCCGCCGGAATGATCCTCTGTGCCACCGCCGGAGTCGCCGGAATGCTCGACGGACTTCCCGACCTGATCAACGGCCTCGGGCTGTCCGCCCGCAACGCGCTGGAGGGGAACGCCTGATGGAGCCCGAGCTTGAGACCACCAAGCGGACCCGTGCCGCCCGCACCCTCACCGCCGGACAGCGCCTCCTCATCCGCAACCTCGCCGAGCACGCCGCCGCCTGGGTGCGCGCCGGCCGCCGCGACGACCTCGACGGCGTCGCCGCGATCCTTGGCTGCATCCTGCGCCTGGTCCTGCTCGGTGCTGGGGCGTACGGGGCGTGGCTCCTCGTCCGCCGCTGGCCCGCAGTCCTCTGGGCCGTCGTTCCGCTGTGGTGCTGGGCCGCCGTCCGCGCCATTCCCGATGAGGACGAGGAAGAGGGCGATGCCAAGCCCTCGCCGACTGCGCCCCGGGATGCCGTGCTGCGGCTCCTCTACGACGCCCTCGGCGACCGCCCCGCCATGCACCTCTCCGAGGTGCTTCAGCACCTCCAGGAGAAGGGCCACGGGAAGGCATGGAAGGTTTCCGATCTGCGGGCCCGCCTGGAGGCCGTCGGCATCCCCATTGAGCTGAAGCTCAAGGTAGGCAAAAAGGGGCCAACGCGAGGGGTCGTCAAGGCCAACCTCCCGCCCCTCCCCGACGCGGCCAGCCCGGAGACGTCTACCGCCCCGTCTACCGCCGCCTGACCTGCACATCTACCGCCCCATCTACCGGCATCTACGCCCATCTACCGGCCCATCTACCGCCCGTCTACCCACCGCCGAGATGCGGCGCCAGCGCGGCGTCTGCCCCCGTTGTCGGTCCCAGCACCTACCGTGAAGAGCGTCCCAATTCGCGCTTCATGGCTGCTGCGCTACTCGGACCCGAGGCCCCGCCCGAACATCCCCCCGGGCGGGGCCTCGCCATACCCAGGGACTACACACGCCCCACCACGGGGCGTACCGTGTCCAATCCGGCGGCGGGCGCCGGGCTCCGCACCCTGGTGCGTGTCGGTGAGCTGCGAGCCGCTGACGCCCCGCCCGCCACCGGACCCCAACTACGGGTGTAGTTGCAATCAGTCCCCAGATCATCCATGCTGGCCCCACGTCCGGCATGCCCGGACAAACCCAGACCCACCCCACCGTGGCGGGTCTTCGCATTCCCTTCACACCGTCAACGCCCCCGTGGCACGATCCCCTTCACCGCAGCGTCCAGGGGAGCAGCCGATGCCGAGCTACCGCGAAGTTCAAAGCGCCGTGCGAGTCGAGAAGTTCCGCATCTGGTTCGCCTGGCTTTCCGGCAACGTGATCACGCTGATTATCGCGGGGGCCACTCGTAACGTCAGCATCGTCAGCACCATCACTCAGATCCTCTTCACGGCCTCCTTCTTCCTGCTCACCTTCGTGGCGATCCGAATGACCAACGCCCTCAACCGCAAGGCGCTTGCAGCCCGGCGCGAAGTGCTCGGCGACGACCTGTAGCAGGAGGTGGCGCCCGTGGTCCGCAACCCCCGCAACGGGCGCCCCTACCGCCGACTCGTCGCCGCTGTGAAGGCCATGCGGCAACCCTGCTGGCTCTGCGGGCACGACATCCCGCCCGGCCTGGACGCCCGGCACCCGCTCAGCTTCACCCTGGACCACCTCGTACCGCTCAGCCGCGGCGGCAGCCTCCTCGACCCAGCCAACGCCCGCTCAGCACACCGGCGATGCAACTCCGCGAGAGGCAACCGCACCGAGGCGCGGCCGAAGCAGCCCTCATCCCGAAGGTGGTGAGCCGTGCTGTACGTCATCACCGGCCCGCCGGCCGCCGGGAAGTCCTCGTACATCCGGGCCCACGCCACCGCCCGGGACATCGTCATCGACCTCGACCTCATGGCCCTCGCGATGGCCGGCCCCGGCGCCGACCATCACGCGCACGGCGACGTGCTGATGAAGGTCGTGCACCGAGCCCGGTTCGCCGCACTCAACGAGGCGTACCAGCACCTCGACACCACCGACGTCTACGTCATCCACACCCAGCCCAGTGCCAGAGCCCTGGTCAAGTACAAGCGGCTCAAGGCCCGCATCATCACCGTGGACCCAGGCGAGGCCATCGTCATGCAGCGCATCGAGGCCATGCGGCAGCCAGGCATGAAGGCCGTGGCAACCCGGTGGTACCGGGCCCGGCGAGGGCAGTCACGCAGCGCGATGCCGCAGGCATCCCGGCAGTGGTGACCCGACGTCACCGGCAGTGAATAGCAGCCCGTGACCGAGGCTCGGTGGCAACCGATTGAGTCCGGCCGACGACTCCGATCAAGATCGGTCGGGCGGATCGGGGCCATTCTTTGAGGTCAGGACCGGGCGACCCAAACGCCCTTGTCGCCCTGTTTTTTGCGCGACTGATTTCAAAGACGATCTTGACCCGAATCTCAACGCTGACCCCAAGATCATCGCTACTCACGGTGACGTAACGCAGGGTGATGGGGGTGGCTTGTGATCGCCGACGAAGTTCGTGAAGAGCTTGACAAACTGGGTGTGACCTCGGTGTCTCCTGGTCTTTCGGCAGTAGCGCTCAAGCTCGCCGCGGCCCTCGATGCGCTCGGCGCCGATGACGCTCCGACATCACAGGCGGTCGTCGCCGACAAACTGACCGCAGTCCTGACGAAGCTGCGCAACCTTGCGCCTCCTGCCGCGGAAGGGGATGCGCTCGATGACCTCGCTGCTCGACGGGCCCAGCGCCGTGGCGCCTGATGCCCCGCTTCGTGGCTCGCAGATGCCGCGCATCACGACCGTGCCGTCGACTCGGCTCTCGTCCTCCGGGCAAGAGGCCGTCGAACTGGCGGCGCTTGCCGGGTTGAAGCTCGACCCGTGGCAGCAACACGTTCTCGACATGGGGCTGTCGGAGCGGGCCGACGGCTCGTGGTCGGCGTTCGAGGTCGCCGTCAACGTGCCGCGGCAGAACGGGAAGGGGGGCGTGATCGAGGCCCGCGAGTTGGCCGGGCTGTTTCTCCTCGGCGAAAAGCTCATCTTGCACTCGGCACACGAGTTCAAGACGTCGATCGTGGCGTTCAAGCGGATTGAGCAACTCATCATGGGATGCCCTGACCTGCGGAAACGTGTCCTGCGGGTGCGGCGAACGACCGGCGAGGAAGCCGTCGAACTGGTCACTGGGCAGGTGCTCCGCTTTCTCGCCCGTTCCGGTGGGTCCGGTCGTGGTTTTACCGGGGACTGCAACGTCTTGGACGAGGCGATGATTCTCGGCGATGACGCGATGGGCGCGCTGATGCCGACCATGTCCGCTGTGCCGAACCCGCAGATCTGGTACCTCGGTTCGGCCGGGATCGGGTCGCCGTCGGTGCAGCTCGGCCGTCTGCGGGCCCGTGCGGTGGCCGCTGTGGAGGCTGGGGAGCCTGACCCGTCGCTCGCGTACTTCGAGTGGTCTGTCGACCCGCACAGGGCCGAATGCGCCATCGGGTGTACGGACCACGCCGACGCCGACGACCCCCGTGCGTGGGCGGTCGCGAATCCGGCGCTGGGGATCCGTATCAGCAGCGAGCACGTTCGGAACGAGCGGCTGTCCATGGGTGGCGGCGGGATCTTCGAGCGCGAGCGGCTTGGTGTCGGGGACTACCCGACGGACGGGGCCGATACGTGGCAGGTCATCGGAGAGGACGCCTGGCGGGCCCTAGCGGCTGCCGAGTCGCAGCCAGAGGGCGCGGTTGCCTTCGCGGTCGACGCGACGCCGGAGCGGTCGCACGCGGCGATCGCGGCGGCCGGGACGTGGCGCGGCGGTACACACGTGGAGGTTATCGACCACCGGCCCGGGATGGGCTGGGTCGTGGCCCGCGCGAAGGAGCTCCACGCGCGGTGGAAGCCGCGGGCGTGGGTGGTCGACGCGGGCGGCCCGGCCGGATCCCTCATCAAGGAGCTGGCCGATGAGCTCGACGTGGAGATTGTGAGCCCGAAGGCGCGCGAGGTCGCGGCGGCGGCCGGCCAGTTCTTCGACGCGGTGGCCGATCAGTCGCTGTCACACCTGGACCAGGCGCCCCTGACGACGGCTCTGGCGGGCGCACAGAAGCGCCCCCTGGGCGATGCGTGGGCATGGGCCCGGCGGGGCGTAGGCGTGGACATCAGCCCGCTGGTGGCTGTGACGAACGCGAAATGGGGCCTTGGTGCCGAGGTCGAAGAGGTCGGCGAAGTTGTCGACAACGTGTGGTGAAGGGCGGTTCCCGATGAGCTGGTGGTGGCCCTTCCGTCGCACGGCGGCGCGATCGATCTCGTTTCAGGACGTCTGGGGGTCTGGCGGCAACGCGCATCTGCTGACGGGTGCTGGTCAGGAGCGTGCGCTCCGCCTGGCCCCGGTGTACGCAGCGACGAGGCTGCTGTCGGACGCGGTGGCGTCGATGCCGCTGAAGTCCTACCTGGGCGAGGGCGCGGCCCGGCGGCCGATCCCCACCCCGCAGATCTTCAAGAAGCCTGCTGCGGTGGGAGTGCGGTACGACTGGCTGCACCGGTGCATGACGTCGTTGACTCTGCGCGGCAACGCGTACGGGCTCGTCGTGGCCCACGACGCGAACGGGTGGCCGACTCAGGTGGAGTGGCTGCACCCCGACGACGTGCACGTCGCGGATAACTTCGCGCCGGTGCCTGTCTGGTACTACCAGGGGCGGCGCCTGGAACCGGGCGAGATGTTCCACATCCCGGCGTACACGCTCCCCGGTCAGATCCTGGGATTGTCGCCGGTCGCGTACTTCGCGACGACGACGGACACCGGCTTGCTCGCCGAGGAGTTCGGTCGCGACTGGTTCTCGAACGGCAGCACGCCGGCCGCTGTGCTGGAGACGGATCGGGAGATCTCGAAGGAGACGGCGGGCATCCTGAAGGCCAGGTTCAAGGAGGCTGCGGCCGGGCGTGACGTCGTTGCTCTGGGGCTCGGCACGAAGTACCGGCCGATCTCGGTGCCCGCGAACGAAAGCCAGTTCCTGGAGACCATCAAGGCGACCGCGAACCAGATCGCCGCAATCTACGGGGTGCCGCCCGAGAAGATCGGCGGCGAGACAGGTGGCAGTCTCACCTACGCCACCGTTGAGCAGAACAGCATCGATCTGCTGACGTGGACACTACGCCCGTGGCTGGCCCGTCTCGAAGAGGCACTGTCGACGCTGCGGCCCCCAGCCGAGGACGTCCAGTTCAACGCGGACGCGATGCTACGCACGGACACCTTGACCCGGTACCAGACGTACCGGATCGCCCGGCAGATCGGACTGCGGAACACCGACGAGCTGCGGTACCTCGAAGACCTGGAGCCCCTGCCGAACGGGCAGGGAACTGACTACACACCGCTGGTGAACGTGCCACCCGACGGAAGCGAGAAACCGTGAACGAGGCAGAGCGCCGGTTCACCCGTGGCCTCGTCGAGGTCCGGGCGGCCGGAGAGACCAGGACCATCGGCGGGTACGCCGCGAAGTTCAACACCCTGTCCAGGAACCTGGGCGGGTTTGTCGAGCGAATCGACCCGGGGTTCTTCGCGAAGTCCGAGGGCGACGGGTGGCCGCGGGTGATGGCCCGCTACAACCACGACAACAACATGCTCCTCGGGACCAGCCGTTCGGGCACGCTGCGGCTGATCACGGACGGCACCGGCCTGGACTACAGCGTCGATGTGCCGGCCGCCCGCGCGGACGTGTACGAGCTGGTGCAGCGCGGCGACGTCGCCGAGTCGTCGTTCGCGTTCCGCACGTTGGCCGACGACTGGTCCATGACCGAGGACGGATTCCCCGTGCGGACGCTCCTTGCGGGGCAGCTGGTCGACGTTGCGCCGGTGAACGACCCCGCGTACCTGGACACGTCCACCGGGCTGCGGTCCCTCGCAGAGCGCGCGGGCGCCGAACTTGAAGAGGTCCGGGCCGCGGCGGCGGCCGGTGACCTGAAGCCGTTCGTGGCGCCGCAGCGCACCATGATTGATCTTGCGCCGACTGGCGGGCAGGGCGACACCCACCCGCCGCTGGCGTTGCGGCAGCGGCGTGCCGAGCTGTATCGGCGCCGCACCTTCTGAGGCAGGGCGACACCCACCTCTCCACCCCACCCATTCAGGCACCCCAGCCGACCGGCTGAGGGTGTCGTCGTCATGCCCCGGGAGGGCACCCCATGACTGAGTACATCAAGCGTCTCCAGGAGCGCCGCGCCAATGTGTGGGAGCAGGCCAAGGCCCTGCTCGATACGGCGGAGGGCGAGAAGCGTGAGCTGACCGCCGAGGAGGAGCAGACCTACCAGCGCCTCAACGGGGACCTGGACGCCATCGACGCGCGGGCCAAGGACATGGCCGACGCCGAGCAGCGCGCCGCCGACGCCAACGCCGCGTTCTCCAAGCTCCTCGACAAGCCCGCGGCTCCGGAGGCCCGGACCTCGGACGATCCGTCCGAGCAGCTGCGTTCGTGGCTGACCGGCAAGTCGGGCTCCCGTGCGTTCGAGGTGCGGCCGGGCGCGGACACGCCGCGCGACATGCGGGCCCTGTCCAAGCTCACCCCTGCGGCTGGCGGGAACACCGTCCCCATCTCGTTCTACAACCAGCTGGTTCAGCACATGATCGAGACGTCTGGTGTTCTCCAGACTGGGCCGACGGTGCTGCGGACCGCGTCCGGTGAGCAGATGCAGATCCCGAAGACCACCGCGCACAGCGCGTCGGCGGGCATCGTGGCCGAGGCCGGCCCGCTCACGAACAACGAGCCGACGTTCGGGCAGGTCCCGCTTGACGCGTACAAGTACGGGTTCCTGCTCCAGACCTCTCACGAACTGGTCAACGACACCGGTGTCGACCTCGCCGGGTACCTGTCCATGCAGGCCGGACGCGCGCTCGGCAACGGCTTCGGCGCTCACCTGGTGACCGGCACGGGCACGAACCAGCCGAACGGCGTCCTGACCGCAGCCACCCTCGGCGTGACAGGCGCGACCACCGCGGCGGCCGGCGCCTTCACCGCGGACGAGCTGATCGACCTGTCGTACAGCGTGATCTCCCCGTACCGCAGCAGCACATCGTGCGGCTGGCTGATGCGAGACGCCACGGTCGCAAAGGTCCGGAAGCTGAAGGACCAGCAGGGCCAGTACCTGTGGCAGCCGTCGATTCAGGTCGGCGCCCCGGACACGCTGCTGGGGAAGTCTCTGTACACGGACCCGAACATGCCCGCGGTCGCCCTGGGTGCGAAGTCGGTCCTGTTCGGCGACTTCAGCACGTACTTCGTGCGGCAGGTCGAGACGATCCGCTTCGAGCGGTCCGACGACTTCGCGTTCAACACTGACCTGATCACGTACCGGGCGATCCTGCGCGGCGACGGTGACCAGGTCGACACCACCGGCGCGATCAAGTACTTCGCCGGCAACGCGGCCTGACCCCGTGGGGCCGGTCATCGGCCGGCCCCACCCGCTTCTGCGAGAGGACGAATTCATGCGTGTCCGTATGAGGGTGGCTGTGTCTGGCACCCGCAACGGCCAGGACTGGCCCCCGGCGGGCGGCACCATCGACTTGCCCGAGGCCGAGGCCGAGAGCCTGCTGACGATCGGCATCGCGACCGAGGTCGATGGGGAGCCTGCCGAGGAGAACGCGGCGGCCCCGGGCGACGAGGAGACTGCCACCCCGGCCAAGCCGTCCGGCCGCCGCGCGGCGAAGTCCGCGAGGTAGGGGGCGGGCGTGGCTCTGCTGACCCTGGCCGAAGCGAAAGCCCAGCTCGACATCGAGACCACCACCGACGACACGGAGTTGGAGGCGTACATCGAGGCGCTGACGGCTCCAATTGAGCGCCTAGTGGGCCCGGTGGAGACACGAGAGTTCACTGAGACCGTCGAGGGCAAGGCGGCGTCGCTGTGCCTCACCTGGATTCCGGCGGTGGCCCTGGTCTCGATCACGCCGACGGTGGGCACCGGCGGCGCACTCGATCTGTCCTCGGTGGTGCTGGACCCGGCGACCGGCATCGTCCGTCACCGGGCGGGCACGTTCGCCGGGACGCTGTGGACGGTCACGTACACGGCTGGCCGCGGCACCGTGCCGCCCACGATCAATCTCGCGGCCAGGCTGCTGCTCCAGCACCTGTGGCGTACCCAGTACGGGGCCGCCCGCGGCGGCGGCGGGGCCGACGACTACGCGGTAACCGAGCCCATTCCTGGCTTCGGGTACGCAATCCCGAACCGAGTCCTTGAACTTCTAGAGGCGTACAAGGTCCCGCCGGGGGTGGCGTGATGGCTACGTCCGCAGTACCTGCCGCAGTCGACGCGCTGCTCGCGATCCTGCGGGCTGCGCCTGCTCTGGCTGACGCGAGGATCGTGGACGGCCCGCCGTCTGTGAACCTCACCGAGCGGCACCGCATCTACGTGGGCTGGTCGCCCGGCGCCGATCAGGCCATCGACATTGCTCAGGACTTTGCGTCGGCCGGGGCGCGCACCCGCGACGAGAGCTTCGACATCGCCTGCTACGCCGAGACCCGGGCGGGCGACAAGGACATGGCCCTGCGCCGAACGGCGGTCTTCGAACTCCTGGCAGCCGTTGAGGTTGCGCTGCGTGCCACCGGCGACGCACCCACCGCGCCGACCCTGTCCGGGACCGTCCAGTGGGCGCACCTGACTGCTGGCGGTCTCGTCCAGGAGCAGAGCGACGGCGGGGCCCTGGCCGGTCTGTCGTTCACCGTGACCTGCCGCGCCCGTATCTGATCACCCCACCCACTTGAGGAGTTACGCCATGGCGCGAGTGCGCTACATCGGCGCCGAGCCGGTCACCGTGCCGGAGCTCGGCAGCAAGACGATCCAGCCCGACGAGGTGGTTGAGGTGCCCGATGCCCGTTTCGAGGGCTACCTCTGCCAGCCGCAGACGTGGGAGAGCGTGGAGGAGCCGAAGGCCGATCTGCCTACTCCGAAGAAGATGACGACCGCGGCGAAGGCCGCCTCGAAGGAGGGCTGACATGGCGATCGGTTCCGGGCTCGGTGCCCAGATCGGCATCGCGGCCGAGACGACCTACGGCACGTTCGCCGCGCCGACGAAGTTCATCGAGTTCACGAAGGAAGGGCTTCAGCTCAAGAAGACCACCGCGCAGTCGGCAGGGATCGCGGCGGGGCGGCTGGTGCCGCTCTCCAGCCGACGTGTGGTAACGCAGCGGCAGGCCTCGGGCTCGCTGGACATGGAGGTCACCACCAAGGGCATGGGGGTGCTGCTCCAGACCCTGATGGGGACGAGCGTCACCCCGGTCAAGCAGGCCACCAGTGATGCGTATCTTCAGGCGCATGTCCTCGCGGACACGGCGGGCAAGAGCCTGACGATCCAGAAGGGCGTGCCGCTCACCACGGGCACGGTGACGCGGAAGAACTTCATTGGGTGCAAGATCGTCAGCGCGGAGTTCTCGTGTGAGGTCGGCGGGATGCTGACCGCGTCGTTCGAGATCGATTCGAAGGACTGCCAGGAGACGTCCGTCCTGGCGACCGCGAGCTACCCGACGATGGCCCCGTTCCACTTCGGGCAGATGGGCCTGAAGACTGGCGTGTTCGGGGCCGAGGCGGACCGGTCCGGCATCCGGAAGGTCAGCATCAAGTTCGAGCGGGGCATGGCGGTGGAGCGCTTCTACGCCGGGCAGTCCGGCACGAAGGCCGAGCCGATCAGCAACGACCAGGTCAAGGTCACCGGGTCGATCGAGATGGACTACGTCGACACGGTCCTCGATGACCTTCACACCAGCGATGCGGCCACCAGCCTCGTGTGGGCGTTCACCGGCGCCGAGATCGCCCCCACGTACAACGAGAGCATCTCGTTCAGCCTTCCCGCGATCCGGTTCGACGACGCACCGCCCGTGGTCGAGGGCTTCGACGTCATCAAGCCGACGCTCAACTTCACGGGCCTGTACGACGGGACGAATCCGCTGTCCATCACCTACATGTCCACGGACATCACGCTGTAGCAGGGGGTGGCCCGATGGCTGTCGGCTCTGTACAGATCACTGGCACCGGCCAACTCCTCGAACTACAGCGGCGGCTGCGGGCGGCCGGCCACGAGAACATCCGGGCATCCATGCAGCGGCGGACCCGGCGGGCTGCTGAGCCGATGCGTAACGATCTGCAATCCGCGATCCGCGGGCTACAGATCTCGTCTCCCGGACGGTCCGGGCGGGGTGGCGGCCCGTCGCCGACGACGCGACCTCTGCGAGCGACGATCGCCAGCGCCATTCGGATCAGCGTCCGGGTGTCCGGGAACCCGGGCGCCCGGGTGTGGGTCGACAAGGGGCGTCTGCCGCCGGACCTGCGCCGGATGCCGCAGGTCATCAACGAGGGCCGTATCCGGCACCCCGTGTACGGGAACCGCAGCAGGTGGGTGACGCAGACCGCCCCCCCGCTGTGGTGGGACCGAACTGTCAGAACTCACCGTTCGCGCATGGAGCGCGAGATGGCGCGCGTCCTGGACGACGTGCGCCGCCGACTCGACTAGGAGCAGCAGTGATCGTTTCGTACACCCATGAGGATGGCACCGTCGAGGAGGTCTCGACGGACGACCTGTCCGCCGTCGAGTCCGCCGCCGTCGAGTCGGTCACCGATCTGGAGTGGGACGACGTCGAGCGCGCGCTCAAGAGCCAGCGACCGGGCGCGATGCGGGCCGTGCTGTGGGTCTTCCGCAAGCGGAGCCAGCCGACCTTGAGGTTCAGTGCGTTCGATGTCCCGGCGTGGAAGCGCCGGCTGAAGGCACGGCTGGAGCGAGAGGAGGTTCTCGACCTCGTCGAGACGCTCCGCAAGGACGACAAGGACGGCGACGAGGCCGGGTTCGAGGAGATGCTCGGGTACATGCGGACCCTTGCCCATGACCCGGCCGACGTCGACTGGGCCGTGGCCGAGACGGGCCCAAAAGCCCTGGTGCCGGTGGCCGACCTGCCGTCGGAGGGATCCGCGGCAGCATCCTGACGTACCGGTGGCTGCTCGCCCACCACCTGCACCTCACCCCGCGGGACATTGATCAGCTGTCCCGTGAAGAGCTCACCTCCGCGATTGCGTGGGTCACCCGCTACCAGGCCGATCTGGCTCGCACCGCCGGAGGTGAGTGATGGCGTCCACGACGATGACGTTCACGCTGGAGGGCCGCGACCGGCTGTCCCGCGTGCTCGACAACGCGGGGAACTCGGCGGCCAAGCTGGAGGCCAAGTTGGGCCTGGCGTCGGCGGCAATCCCTGCCGCTGCAGCGCTGGCCCCGCTGGTCGCGCAGACCGGCGCCGCTGCGGTCGCGGTGGCCGCTTTCGGGGCGGCGATCATCCCGCAGGTGATGGCGCTGGGTGAGGCGTCGCAGGCGCAGAAACAGTACGAGGACGCCGTGGCCGAGGGCGGGAAGGCGTCGGATGCTGCGGTCAAGGCCGAGCTTGCGTATCAGCGGCAACTCGCGAAGATGCCGGCCGCGACACGTCAGGCGTCGGCTGCACTGTCGACGCTGAAGGACGGGGTCACGGACTGGTCTGATGCCCTGGCGAAGGACACCATGCCGGTGTTCACGAAGGGCCTGGCGGTGGCGGGCGGTCTGCTGCCGAAGCTGACGCCGATGGTGAAGGGCGCATCGGTCGAGCTGGACCGGTTCATGACCGTACTCGGCGGCGGCATCTCCATGCCCGGATTCGACGCGGCCATGGACAAGTTCAGCGCCTTCGCCACCGGGTCGCTGAAGCGGGCCAACGATGGGCTGATCCACCTGACCCGCACCCTCGGCGACGGGCAGGTTGGCAGCGGCCTCGCCCAGTTCATGGACTACGCCCGCGATCAGGGCCCTCTCGTCGCCGAGACGTTCCGCAGCATCGCGTCGGCGGTCCTGAACATCCTGACTGCCGCTTCCGACGTGGGTGTCGGCGTGCTCCAGCTCGCCAACGCGTTCGCCAAGGTCGTGGCTGCGCTGCCGCCCGGATTCATCACCACGATGTTCCAGGCTGCTGTGGCGATCCGGGCCATCAAGCTGGCGATCAGCGGTGTGCAGTTGGCGGCTGGTGCGTTCGTGCTGGTTCGTGCTCAGATCATGGCGGCTGGCACTGCGGCGATCGGCGCGTCTGGGGCGATGGGTACGCTGCGGGCTGCGTTCCTGGGCATGTCCCGGTCGGCCCGGGTCGCGGTCGCGTCGACCGGTATCGGGCTGCTGGTCCTCGGCCTGATCAAGTTGTCGTCGATCGGGAAGTCCGCGCCGCCGGACGTCGACCGGCTGACGACGTCGCTAGGGAATCTCGCCCGGACTGGCAAGGTGACCGGTGAGGCGGCGAAGGCTTTCGGTAAGGATCTCGGTGGACTGGCCGACTCGCTGCGCGTCCTGTCTCGGCCGTCGAACCTCGATGCCACTCAGCAGTTCCTGACGTCGCTGATCGGCATGGACTCGACGCCGGTCAAGGAAGCGAAGGAAGACCTCGAAGCCGTCGACAAGGCCCTGGCCGGTTTGGTCCAGGGCGGCAAGTCGCAGCTCGCTTCAGCTGCGTTCGACAAGCTGGCCGCAAGCATGAAGAAGAACGGCATGTCGGCGGCCGAGCTGCGCGACAAGCTCGACGGGTACAAGTCGGCCCTGGCGGACCAGGCGTTCGAGCAGCAGCTGGCTGCCGCGTCGATGGGCCTGTTCGGTGCTCAGGCACAGCAGGTTCAGGCGAAGCTGGACGCGCAGAAGGCCAGCGCGGACGGGCTGCGGCAGAGCATCAGCGCGCTGAATGATTCGCACCGCCAGGGTCTCGGCGGCATGATCGGCTTCGAGGCTGCGATGGACGCCGCCACCAAGGCGATCAAGGGCAACGAGAGCGCCCTGAGCATGTCGGGCGGGCAGCTCAACCTCACCAGCGAGAAGGCCCGTACCGCCGCTACCGCGCTCAACGACCTCGCGGCGAAGACCGATGAGGCGGCGGCGCAGGCCCGGCAGTCCGGGGCGTCGTGGGAGAAGGTCAACGGAATCTACGCCCGAGGCCGTGCGCGGCTGATCGAGTCGGCCGACGCGATGGGCCTCAACCGGGAGCAGGCCCGCCGGCTGGCCGACCAGATCCTGCGCACCCCAGACAAGACGGCACGCCTGAAGGGGAATCTGGAGGACCTGCAGGCCAAGCTGTCGTCCGCGAAGTCCCAGCTGGCGAAGGTGCCAGACTCGCGCAAGGCGGCGATCCGGGCGCAGATCTCGGACCTGCAGGAGAAGGTCCGGCAGGCCAAGGCCGCGCTGGCCACGGTCCAGGACAAGACCGTCAGCGTCATGGTCAACTACCGGTCCAGCCAGAACCCGTCCAGCTTCGCGAAGAGCATCGGCGGCTACGCGACGGGTGGCCGGCCGACGCCGGGCGAGTGGGCGTGGGTCGGCGAGCAGGGCCCCGAGCTGGTCCAGTTCAAGGGCGGGGAGACCGTCTACGACCACGGCACATCGATGGGCATGACGTCGCCTCTGGCTGCTGCTGGTCAGGATGCTGGACGTGGCCTGTCCGCCGGGATGGTCGGGTCTACGGCCGGGGTGGAGGCGTCTGCTCGGCGCATGGCGGCTGCGGTGACGGCTGGTGTGCGCGCGGAGCTGGAGATCGCGTCTCCGTCTCGGAAGATGAAGGCGCTCATGGCCGATGTCGGCAAGGGCATCATCATCGGCCTGACCGGCACCAAGGCCAAGATCAGCGCGACGGCAAAGGATCTGGTCAAGGACATCTGGAAGGCGTGGGAGGGCGTCAAGACCAGCAAGGATTCCCGGCTGGTCCAGATGGTCAACCGGGACACGGCCAAGCTCCAGAAGCTGGCCACGAAGCGGGACGCGCTCGCGCAGAAGATCGCGGGGGCGAAGAAGTACGCCGCCGAGTGGACGGCCACCGCCCGAGAGGACGCGTCCCTGTCCGGCCTCGGGATCGAGGAGGGGCAAGTCACGGCTGGCAGTATTCAGGCCGGGCTGGCGGAGAAGCTGGCGAAGATCAAGCAGTTCACCAACTACATCCAGATCCTGGGCAAGCGCGGCCTTGCGAAGTCGATGCTGAAGCAGATCTTGAACATGGGACCGGAGCAGGGATACGCCTATGCTTCAGCGCTGGCCGGGGCGTCAAACTCCACCCTGAAGCAGATCAACAGCCTCCAGTACTCGATCAACTCCACGACGGACAAGCTCGGCAAGACCGGCGCCGACGTCATGTACGACAGCGGCAAACAGGCAGGGAAGGGCTTCCTCACCGGGCTGACCAGTCAGCAGAAGGCGATCGAGGACCAAATGGTCAAGATCGCGAAGGGGATGCAGAAGGCCATCAAGAAGGCCCTCGGCATCAAGTCCCCGTCGCGCGTGATGGCGGAGCTCGGCCGGTATTCCACCGAGGGTCTGGCCGTGGGGCTGACTGAGCGGATGCCGGTCCTCGACCGTGCCCTCGGTGCGGTCACTGACCGGGTCGCGTCCGCGCAGCCGGTCATCGGCCGGCCCGCGGTCGTCGGCGGCGGATCCCCGGGCGGGGTCACCACCGTCAACGTCACGTTCACCGGGCTGGTTACCGACCCGATCGGTACCGCCAAGCAGATCCAGCAGGTCATGGCCGAGTACGCCCGGACTACCGGGCAGCCCGTAGTGCTGGGGAGGATCGCATGACGCGCGTGACCGTAGAGGCCGCATTCGGTACGTCGCTGGCCCAGGCATCCGTCACAGAAGGGACCTGGACAGACATCACTCAGTACACCGATGTAATGAGTGCTGGCATCTCCATCACCCGAGGGGCGGAGAGCGAGCTGTCACAGACGCAGGCGGGCACCTGCACCCTGCGTCTGGACAACACCGATGGCCGGTTCACCCCGGGCAATTCAGGATCTCCGTACTACCCGAACGTGATCGACTCGGTGCCCATCCGGATCAACGTCGCCACCGCCGACACGAACTACGTGCGGAACCCGAGCTTCGAGGGTGGCAGCCTGAATGCGTGGACCTGGTCGCAGGCCGAGATCGCACCGGTCGGATCCCCGGTCCAGTCCGGGACACGAGCGGTCCGCGTGACCTGGAACACCGCTGCCGCCGATGCCTACTTCACGACGACCGTGTACGGGCTGACCATTGGTGCCACGTACACGGCCAGCGTGTACGTATGGGTGGCGGCCGGAGATGTCGCAGTCCGGCTGAGTATGGGCAGCACCCTGTCGGCCGCCTCGCCAACGGCCGGGGCGTATGCCCGGTTGGTGGTGACGTTCACGGCGACCGCCTCGGTGATGCCACTGCGCGTGGTCCCGGCGTCCAGCCCTGCCGCAGGGAACAAGGTGTACGTCGATGCTGTCCAGGTCGAGGCCGGTGGTACGGCCGGTACGTTCTCGTCGACCGGCGCGCAGCTGCACCCGCGGTTCTGGGGGCTGGTGAACCAGTGGCCCGTGCAGTGGGAGGGGCTCTATTCCACGGTCACCGTGACCGCGACAGATGTGTTCGCGGTGCTGTCCCGGGCGGAACAGCAGATGCGGCCCATGCTCGTGCAGGAGACGTTGGTCTGGACTCCTCAGGCGTACTGGCCTATGGACGAGCCAGCCGAGTCTGTCTCGGCGGGCGACGAGTCCGGCCGGGTCGGCCCCTTGTCCCTGGACACTGTTCAGGCCGGGTCAGGTGGTGGGACGCTGGCGTTCGCTGGTGGGGCGGCCCCGCTGGGCTTGGATGGTGCTCCGCTGTTCACTCCGGCGACGGCGTCCACCGGAAAGTACCTGCGGGGCGCAGCTGGCCCGGACTTCCGCAGCGGATCATCGACCAGCTTCCTGGCTGAGGCGTGGATCTCCACCAGCACCGCGGGACGCGCCTTCCTCGCTCTGTCGAGCACCGGAGGCGACGCCTACGTACTGCTGTCCCTCGCAGCCGGGACCGGGTACCTGACGGTGGAAACTAAGCTGCCGGACTCCTCGGCAGTGGTCACGACCGTGGGGGCAGTGTCCCTTGCTAACGGGACCCTCCACCACGTGATCTACGACAGCGCCGTGCAAGAGGTGTACATCGACGGAGTCAGCATCGGCTCCTTCAGCGCGATACAGCAGGTGGGCGACCTGTCCCTTGTCACAGTGGGGGGTACCCATCTGGGCGGCAGCCTGTGGGCAGGGTCCGTCAGCAACGTCGCCCTGTACACCAACCCGATCATGAATGGTGGTCTGCTGGTCAGTCACTACACGTGCGGGACCACGGGATTCGCCGGGGAGACTGCGGACGAGCGCGCTCTGCGTCTCTCCAACTACCTGGGCATCAACTACGGTGACCGCGGCTACTTCACTACGGGCATTGCGCATCAGGCGGCCCTCGGCTCCACAGGGCTGGATCACCTGCGGGAGGTCGAGGCGACTGAGGGCGGGGTCCTGACTGCGGACCGGGATTACCCCGCGATCACTCTCCGGGCCCGCAGCACCCAATACAACCCAACCGCGGCATTCAGCCTGTCATACCCCGACCTGGAGACGGGCGACGTAACCCTGGCGTACGACACGCAGAAGGTCATGAACACGGTGCTCGTGACGCGGCCGGGGGGTGCCACGCAACGAGTCGTCCATGCCGGGTCCCGTGCCGTCCGCGGACCGATCGGCCGGACCGTCGACACGCTGGCCACCAGCGACCTCGTCACCACCGATCTGGGGAACTGGCTGCTGCAGCGGTACGCAGAGCCGAGACCGGAGCTGCGGAACGTGGCCGTGCAGGCGTTCACCATGGGCACCGCCATGTACCGGACGCTGATGACGGCCGATGTCGGCACGGTGGCCACAGTGACCTCTCTGCCCTCACAAGCCCCGTCCGCGGCCATGACGGTCACGGTCGAGGGCTACACCGAAACGATCCGCCACAACGACCACCAGATCTCATTTCACACGTCGTCGACCGCCACCACGTCGGTGTGGGTCCTTGACGATCCCGTGTATTCCGTGCTCGGGTCCACGACCCGCCTCGCCTACTAGGAGTCGCATGCCCGCCGTCATCAAGGTCGTTCGCGCCGAGGCGTTCTACCTTCCTCCGCCGACCGAACCGGTCGACCTCTGGGACGACGTACCGGCCGCTGAACGGGTCTTCCGGTGGATGGAGTACCGCATGCAGCGCCGCGTGCTCCTGCCGGACTCGGACACCGGGGACACCTACTACGCGCGCGTCAACCAGAACCGGTGGATCGCTGACTGCTCGTGCGGGTCCGCACAGGTGGTCAGCCCGACCGACCCCCGCTACGGGTGTACCGAGTGCGGCTGGGGATGGTGCGCGCTGATCTTCCCCGACGACGTCGCCGCGGTCGAGGCCGCGCTGCTGACGCAGCCGAAGCCATACCTGCGGAACTGGTGGCATGACGCCGACCCGGCCAATCCGTCACCGCCGGTCGTTCCCGACCCGCCGACCGACCCGCCGACCGAGCCCACCCCGGAGGTATAGCGATGACGTTCGCCCCCCGTACCTGGGTCGTCGGTGAGGTCGTGACCGGGGCCGTCATGAACCAGGAAATCCGCGACCAGTTCAACTCGATGTTCGACACCTGGACAGGCTGGACTCCGACATGGACGGCAGCCACCACGAACCCAGCCCTCGGCAACGGGAGCATGACCGGCCGGTACATGAAGTGGGGCCGCACCTGCATGGTGAATTTGGAGCTCACGATGGGCTCCACTACCACCTACGGCGCCGGTGTCTGGAGTTTCTCGCTGCCGTTCACTGCCGCGTCCGCGGTGGGATCGCGTGTTGGAATGGCCCAAGCGCTCGGCGGGTCCAACAGGGCTGCTGGGCAGCTCATTGTGGCGCCGGCCGCGACCACGTTGACGTGCTTCTTCCCTGCCAGCACGAGCGTGAGTTTCCTGTCCAACAACGGGGCAACGAACCCGTTTACCTGGGCGGCCACTCATCAGCTCCGTGCCTCGTTCACCTACGAGACCGCCACCTGACCCCCTGATCTTCCGAGCCCCGAGCCGTTGGCCGGGGCTCTTCGCATGTCTGGAGCCCCCTATGGCAACACCCCTGTCCGCCGCCGCTGTTCTCGCCGCTCTTCGCGCGGAGGGTGTGCGCGTCCTCGAGGTCGGCAACTGGCGCACCCACAACCGGAACTCCCGCGGGGCGTGGGGACCGCTGAACGGCAGCATCGTGCACCACACCGTCTCGTCGGGCACCGCGGCCACCGTGCGGATAGTCCGCGATGGCTACGCCGACCTGCCCGGCCCCCTCTGCCACGGAATGATCGCGAAGGACGGCCGGGTGCACATGGTCGGTTGGGGCCGCACGAACCACGCCGGCGGCGGCGACCCCAGGGTGCTGGAGCAGGTCGCCGCCGAGTCCTACGGCGCCCGCCCGACTCCGCCGGCCCGGGGCAACAGCAACGGGGTCGACGGCAACGCGCGGTTCTACGGGTGGGAGTGCGAGAACCTCGGCGATGGCAAAGACCCCTGGCCCAAGGCCCAGTACGACGCGATCGTGCGTGTACAGGCCGCTCTGTGCCGGGCGCACAAGTGGTCGGCAAAGTCCGTGATCGGCCACCTGGAGTGGAGTTCCGACAAGGTCGACCCCCGCGGTTTCGACATGGCCCAGCTCCGCGCCGATGTCGCCGAGCGCCTCAAGCACCCCGCGTCGTGGACGCCTGGCAAGACCACTCCCACCGCCCCGCCGAAGGAGGCGCCCGTGTCGAACACGGACAGCAAGGTCACCGCCCTGCACGCGAACCTGATGGGTATCGGCGAGATTGGCACCACGGCGAAGGGCACCAGCTCGGGCCGCGAGGAGCACGCTGCCGGGTACTTCCTCGCCCACATCCTCAATGAGCTCCGCACCCTCCGCGCGGACGTTGCCGCTCTCAAGAAGGAGTCCTGACATGGCCGCACCCGTCGAAGCGAAGGTGAAGGCCGCAAGCGCCGCAACGTTCCTTGTTGGCATTGCGATCGCCGTGCTGAACGCGATCGTGGCTGACAGCTCGCTGCTCGGTCCGCTGCCGTCGTGGGCGCAGGCCCCGCTCCTCGCCCTGGCCCCGGCCGCCCTCGCGTGGCTGGCCGGCTACCGGGCGAAGCACACCGTCCGCGATGTCGCCGACCCCACCCAGGGTCGCTGACCTGCCCCGCTGAGTACCTCGGGAGGACTGTGTGGACGCTGCTCTACTCACCGCGCTGGGTGCACTACTGACCTCACCGGTAGTAGCGGCAGCGGCCATGTACGGCCACCGGGGCGCCAACCGAGCGGCCCGGGAGGGCGGAGCATTGACCGGCTTCAACAGCTTGACGGACCAGTTGCAGGAGGAGCGGAAAGAGATGCGTTCCGAACTGGCGACGCTGCGCGCTGATTTGTCAGCGGAGCGGGCAGAGAGCGCGCGGTTGCGCCTGCTCGTGACGCAGCTGGGAGGCGCGCCGTGACGCGGGCAGAGCGCCTCTTCTACCGTCGCCGGGTCCTGCTCTGGATCACGGCCGGGATGCTCTTCCTCGGCGGCGCCGTCGCGGTGGCCTTCCTGAAGATCGGGCAGGCCGAAGAGCGCGCCGACCAGATGGCGGCCGAGGCGGACCGGCGCGGCGGCGCAGTGTCGACGCTCGCGACCGATGTCCGCAAGCTCCGCTCGCAGGTCAAGGCCCGCGGCGATACCCCGGCCGCCCCCGACCCCGCGCAGGCGATCGACGACCTGCCGTCACGTGCCGAGGTGCCGGTGCAGATCCCGGGTCCGCCGGGGCCGGTCGGTGCGCGCGGCGAGCGGGGGCCAGCCGGACCTGCCGGACCATCAGCGTCTCCGGGCCCGTCTGGCGCGGCCGGTCAGGATGGCAGCGACTCCACCATCCCCGGGCCAGCCGGTCCTGCGGGCCCGCCTGGCCCTGCGGGAGCGGACGGGGCTGCGGGGAAGGACGGCGCGGCCGGGCGCGACGGCCGGGACGGTCAGACATGCCCCGCCGGCTACTCGCTCCAACCCCCACCGTCCGATCCGGATGCGCTGGTGTGCCGCCGCGACAGTGCACCGAGCAACCCTGGCTCCAGCCCGAGCCCGGCTGTCTTTGGACTGCCGGCCGACCGGCGCCGCTCATGAACCGCCCCCTGTTCCGGCTACGGCCGGGCAGGGGGCATTTCGTGCGTTCGGGATACGCGAAGGCCCCATCAGCACGGGGGCGATGGGGCCTTCGAAGGTACTCACCGAGCCGACGGCGGGTACCGTTCTGGTGTCGAGTCAGAACGGAGTTCAGTATGCACGCTCTTCCGCATGACCACACCGGCGCACGCATCAAGCGCCTCCGATTGGAACGCCACCTCACCCAGAGGGCGCTCTCCGATCTGTCCCAAGTCCCGTACTCCACGCTCACGAAGACCGAGCAGGGCATCCTCCCCGCGTCACCGCACCTGATCGCAAATGTGGCCCGCGCCATGCGGGTCGAGGTCGCCACGGTGACCGGTCAGCCGTACGTCACCGAGCTGCGCGCCGATGAACTCGACGTGCTGATCGCCCCGATCCGTGAGGCCCTGGACGTCTTCGACCTCGGCGCCGACCCGGACATTGCCCCTCGCCCACATGCCCTGATCGTCGCCGATGCCGAGGAACACCTTGTCGCGGTCCGGGCTGGGGAGATCAAACGGGTGGCTGGGGAGCTGCCGGGCCTCATCCTGGAAGCCACCACCGCGGCGCACGCGTCCGGGGGCCGAGGCTCGTGGCAAACCCTGGCGTCGACGTACCGCACTGCCTACGACGTCACCAGCAAGCTGGGCTATGGCGACCTCGCCTCAATCGCTCTCGCCCGGATGGACTGGGCGGCGCAGCGGGCATCCGACGCGGTGGTCAGCGCGATGGGCCGCTACATGCGTGGCCTCACCTACCTGCGGGCTGGCCAGTACCGCACTGGAGACCGACTCGTCCGCGTCGGGCTGGCTGCGCTGGAGCAGGCCGACGCGGGCCGGGAGCGGGATGTTCTCACCGGGCAACTCCACCTCGGCGCCGCAGTGATGGCCGGTCGGGCACACAACGGCGACGCCGCAGCCGGTCACCTGTCGGAAGCAGACCGAATTGCTACGGCAACTGGTGACGCGTCGGAAGTGCACTGGCTCAGCTTCGGCCCGACGAACGTTGCCGTACACCGTGTGTCCGTGTTGGCCGAGCTGGACGAGTACGGTCAAGCCGCTCAAGTCGGCCGGAAGGTCAGCCTTCCGAAGGACTGGCCGGCCAGCCGCCGGAGTCATCACTACGCCGAGCTGGCTCGCGCACAGATGTGGGACGGTTCCTTGGACGACGCGTTCAAGAACCTGTTGCGCGCGCGGAAGGCAGCGCCTCAGCAGGCCCGGTATCACCAGACGGTGCGGGAGACCTACGCAGGGCTGGAGGCAGCGAAGCGTCAGCTGCCCGATTCCTTCCTGTCCTACGGCTCTTGGCTGGGAGTCTGACCTACAGTCACCCTTTGGCCCCGGCTATCACCATGTCGTGATAGTCGGGGCCTTGCCGTGCCCCCACCATGTCATCACCAGCCACTGACATGGAGCCGACCATGCCCCCACCTGCTGCTGCGTTACCAATGCCTGATCTTCCCGATCCAGTGACACTGTCCGACACGCAGCAGCGCGGCGCGAACTGCGTCTTTTGCGCGGCGCCGCTGGCCATGGACGCAGTTCACGACTTCGGGCCGCGCCCGGTGGACGCCCATGGCACGTCGGCCCGCTGGTTTCCCCGCTGCTGCCTCCCCTGTTGGAAGGGCCACCAATGACCGCACTGGCGAAGAAACAGCCCGCACCGGACGCCGAATATCGCACGTTCCTCGGGCACACCCTGGCCTGCGCTGCCTGCCGTGCTGGGGCCGCCTGTGTCACGGCGGTGCGGCTCGGCCGCGCCTGGCGGGAGACGCGCCGGTGAGGGACGAGTCGTCGGACATCATCCCGTGCTACTGCTGGGACGTGGACCCGCAGACGAGTGCCCGGTGCACGCGGGAGCCTGGGCACCAGGGCGACCACTACGACCCGTACCACCGGCCGTCGTGGGACCGCCCCGGCACGCGGTGGCCCGCCGAGCCGGATCCGAGCCCCCGCCCCTGATCTCCCGCTCGCGGCTGCTCATCGCGCCGACCAGCCGCGGGCGGGTCTCACTCCCGCTCGTCCCCGAAGCCGTCGGCGGCCCGGGGCCGAGCGGGCTCCACGTTTCCACCGCCGCATCCCGCCTAGACTGGCTCGGCCGCCACGGAAGGAATGATCACAAATGCGACCCGCGCGCTTCCAAGAATTCGCCGTCGAGACCTTGCTGAAAGCTCCGGACGTGAAGGCCGCCGAGCCCTGGCAGGAGGAAGGCAGGCCGTTCGGGATCCATGTCACGTTTTCCACCGGATCGCAGTTGTGGGCAGCAATCACCGCCGCGTCCACCAGCGACAAGTACGACCGCCCGGAGGTGCCCGTCATAGACGTGCCTCCGGCCGAGGTGCCCGTGCCAGACCTGTACGCCGACGGGAAGATCACCGCTGCGCGGGCAGAACAGTACCTGGCGGCCATGCTCACGAACGCGGGTAACGCCGAGATTGCGAAGGTGTACACCTACACATCCGGCGAGCGAGCGGCCGAGCCGAATGCCCATCCGGGGGTAGGTCTCGTGTTCCACAGCGAGTCCCGGATTTTCGTCCTGTTCCAGCACACGGCCCGTGCTGGCCAGGGCAAGGGCGGGCAGCCTTTCGACTTGCAGTCCGCTTTCTGACTCTCCACCCGGCCGGGCGGGCGGGCGCCCGGCCGGCCGGGTCGGAGTGGCAAGTGCACCACCTCTGTCAGCACCACCCCATCGAGGAGGAACTGATATGTGCAGTCACACCCCCGGACACCGATTCGACCCTGGCCTGTGTGAGGGCGGATGCCCCTCCTGCGGCGCCATCGTGGGCTCCCCGCCTGGCACTCCGACCACTCCCCACCAGCCGCAGGGCTCGCGCGAGATGTGCCCTGGCAGCGGGCAGCCCGCGCTGTAGCCAACCCGGACCAGCCCCGGCTGCGCCGCTTCGGCGGCCGGCCGGGGTTATCCCCCAAGCAGGTCTGCCAGCTTGGTTTCCAGGGCGCGGGCGACCCGCAGCAAGTCGCTTAGCCGGGGGTTGTTGGTGGCGTGCTCGATGCGCTGGACGGTGTCGCGGGAGATACCAGCGCGCTCCGCCAGTGCTTCTTGCGTGAGATTGCACCACATCCGCCGCTCCCGTATCCGGTCGCCGAGGCGTCGGCGCTCGTCGAGGAGCCAGGGCGGATGATCATGGTGCGGCACTCGACAAACACTTTGGCCTGCATAAGCTGATGTCAGCAGCTAGTCAGCTGCATTTTTTGATCTTGCACGGCGCGCTGAGCCCCCGGCAGGATCGGAGACAGGGGGTCAGGTGCTACGGCAGATCACGATCGCGGGACGTCGCCCACCACGCCATCACCTGATACAGCGTCCGCATCCCCAGCACCGACCGCAGCGCGGACAGCTCCGCAGTCACCGTGCGCTCACCGAGCCCAAGCCGCTTCGCCGCCTGCTGCTTGGTGTACCCGGTCTCCAGCTCGACCAGGATCTGTCGCTGCCGACCGGTCGTCACTGTGCCCGCGCCCGACCCCGCGTCGTTCCAGCGGGCGGCCCGATCCCAGAGCGCGGCAAAGACGTGCTCGGCCCAGGCGACACACCCGCGGTCAGTGACGTGCCAGCCCGCGTCAGTGTCGGCCCCGGCGATGATGTGGTTCTCCACGAAGAGGTGCCGCCCGTCCACGATCATCATGCGCGGAAAGGTGCCGCTGAGCGTCCGCACCTGGGCCCCGGCATCGACGATCTGACGGACGTAGGCCGCAGTCTGACCGTGGCTCACTGCGGCGCTGGTGTAGAGGCTGTGCACCTCGGCCCCGGCCTCCAGCGTGTCCACGACGCGCTGCGCGCCGAGGGCGACGATGCGCGGGTCGCGGTCGGCCGGCGCCCCGGGCTGGGTGGTGAGCACGGACGTGGCCGCGGTGGCCGAGACGTCGCCAATGCGTCCGTTCATCGCGTCCCGTGTCGCCAGGTATTCGCTGGCGGGGCCGCCGTACATCCGGTGCGGGTCGTACTCCGCCGCCAGCGATTCCAGGGTGGGGATCCTGTGTATGTGGGTGACGAGGTCGCGGAGCTCTGTAAGTGCGGCGCCCATGAGGCTGTGCGTGATGGCGCGAGGGTCGTGCGCCACCCACGATCCGTCGTGCGGGCGGTGCTCGACCAGGCCCAGCGCGGCAAGGCGCTCGGTGGCGAGACACGGTTCAGGGCGCTCGCCGGCGGCTATCGCCTGGTATGCGGACACCTCGGCGGTACTCAGAGATTTACTCAACATCCGTACAACCCCCATGAGTTCGTGTTGCCGCTTCACGCATATGCCGATTCTGGCACGTCTCATCCCTTGGTTCACTTGTCAATCACGTGTAACCATTCCCTCACTGCATGTTATTCGGGCATATGTTCGAGTCACAGCCAAGTGAAGGGCACCCCCCATGAGAATCCGCGTCCTGGCCGCATCTGCTGTCCTCGCGGCAGCACTGGCCACAACCACCATCCCCGCCATCGCCAACGAGCCCAGCTCTACCCCGGTCCCCGCCGCCACCGCCGACGATCTCGGCTGGGGTGTCATCGGTCCCGGCAGCTCCCCGTCACCCACGCCCACACCCACGGATCTACCGACCGGGGATCTCGGCTGGGGCTGATCGCCAGCTGCACGGCACACCAACGGGGAGATGAGCAAAGAATGTGCGTCCACGTACACCTCGCCACTGCCGGCCTTCCGGGCGGCGTACTCACCTGGGTAGATCGGACGGCCGTGCACACGCGGGTGTACGCAGACGCTGAGCTGGCCCGCGACGGTCAATTGACTGCCGCGGGCTGGGCCGCTGTCGACGGCGCACTCGCGGAGGTCGGCGGCGAGCGCCTGGCTACCGCCGGCCCCTGCCCGCTCCGGCTCGCAAGCTGAGGCGGCCATGGCGTACGCGGAGAAGGTCTACAAGGTCAAGAACGGCGTCAAGACCAAGCAGTTCACCTGGCGGGTCCGATACAGGCGGCCGGACGGGGCATGGGGCAGTGAGCCCGGGTTCCCCACCAAGCGGTTGGCCGAGGAATTTGGCGGGCAGCAGGAGGCCGCCATCCGTGCCGGCCGCTGGGCTGATCCGGCGTTGGCGCAAACCCTGTTTGGTACGTGGGCCCGGGAGTGGATGGCGGCCAAGTCGCCGCGCGGCCGTACAGTGACGACGCGGTGGGCCCGCCTGGAAGCGCACATCCTGCCGCGGTGGGAGTCCACGCCGATCCGGCAAGTCACCTGGTTCGACGCCGAGCAGTGGGCCAACGGCCTGGACTGCGACGACATTACGGCGACGCACTGCCTGACGCTCATGTCCCAGATCCTCACGGGCGCGGTCGACAAGGGCATGATCCTGGCGAACCCGCTCTTCGGCCGCCGCCGGTCTCGGACTGCCGCGGCGAAGGTGGAGCAGTCCGAACGGGAGGATGCCAAGCTCTGGGCGCCGCCCGAGGTGGTGCTTCAGGTGGCCCGGCGTGCTGGGCCGCTCGACGGCATGCACATCCTCACGGTGGCCTTCACGGGGCTCCGCTGGGGTGAAAGCCTGGCTCTCCGCCCGTCGTCGCTGAGCGCACGTGTCGAGTCCGGCTACACCTGCCCCACTCTCGTGGTCGCGGAGGAGGTGGCCGAGTACGCCAAGCGCGGGCCGGCGGGGGAGAAGTTGGGCATGGTGCTGGACCTGGAGCCAGTGAAGACGCGCGAGTCAAAGCGGCAGATCGACCTGCCGCCGTTCCTCGCCGAGCTGCTCGCGGCTCACGCAGCCAGCAGGAAGGGCGAGTTCCTGTTCACGCCGCGTGGAGGCGGCCATTGGCGGCGTGGCAACTTCGGCCGGCAGGTGATGCGGCCCTGCGCGGACGGACGGAAGGCCGTGACGAAGGTGCGCGGGCGGGCGGCGCAGCCCGCAGTCGAGCCCATCATGAAAGGGCTGACGATGCGGGCGCTCAGGCACACGCACGACACATATCAAGAGCAGATCGGCGTGAAGCCTGCGCTCGCCTTCGAGCAAGCCGGGCACCGGCGGCCGGGCATCAAAGCGGTGTATCAGCACCCGACTCCGGACATGCGGCGTGAGAGACTGGACGGGCTTCAGGAGATCTGCGAGAGCGCGATGCGCTCGCTCGGGTGGACGACGGTGTGGGAGTAGACCCCGTCCCCTAAATCTCTCCTAAATGATCTTCAATCTGAAGATCGTTGCAGGTCAGGGAAAGATTAGAGCCGTTCTTACAAAGCAGATGTCGGCGGTTCGAAACCGTCCGCGCCCACCAGTGCGAAGGCCCCCAACCGATCATGGTTGGGGGCCTTCGACGTCTGCTTCTGACATCAATGGGTGCGGTCACTCGCGGTTGGGACGCTGCCGCTTCAGCATCCGGTCCAGGCGACTCACGGCCTCGCGCTGCGCGTCCTGGACGACGTGGGTCGTCAGCCGGCCGCCTTGGCGATGATGCGCTCCATCTCCTCTGGGCCGAAGGCCCGCAGAGTCGTGGAACGGACGTTGCCCACCCCGCCGAGCTGCAGGAGTGCTGCCGTGGCAGTTTCGTCGTCGGGCGCCTCGACGATGGCCACGAGGTCGTACGGACCGACGGTCCAGTAGATGCTCAGGAGCTTCGCCCCGAGCTTCTGTACCGCTGACCCGAAGGCCTCGGAGCGTTTTGCGGTGTCCTTGTAGTTTCGGACCCCTTGATCAGTCCAGCTCAGCAAGGTGACGTACGTCGGCATGTTCTTCCACCCTCACGAGGAGACACATCGTGAGGCCAAGCCTGGACAGCTGGGCTTAAACCTGCACGAAATGCGCACCCGAACGAGCAATACGAGCCACCACAGGCATCGAGGGGCAGGCTGACATCAACGACAGCGGACACCAACGCTGGCCGCGGTTCTCTGCGGGGTAGATGCAGTCATGCAGTCGTGGCGAACATGCCTTCGGCGGGGGCTGTCAGGCTTCGGGGGCAGAGCCTGGGCTCAGCGGCACGGACGACCGGGAGGGGGAACCGGTGGAGCAGCAATGGCCAGAGGGGCGGCATGCTGATCCCGACGCCGCGAGGAACCGGTACAACGCAGACGTGCGGGCATCGCGTGGTTCGCTCGGAGAGCTGTTCCGCGTGGAGTTGCCCATTGCCCACATGGGCCTGGCGATCGTGATCATCGCGAGTGTCTTCGCGGGAGTGGTCTGGGCACCCAGAACAGGCTTGATCATCGCGGGATCCTTCGCCGCACTGTTCGTCGTAGCTCTATGCGTGGCGCTGCTGGCGGGTAGCCGAGGACGGAGCGCGGTGCGTGCCGCGCACAAGTTCACGTTCGGCTGGGCCGACTGGATCACGCCGTAGGGGCAACCGTCTTCCTCCAGCACGTGGGGCAGCAGCGCGGAAACCAGCGGGCGGCGCTCCCGTGCGCGTTCACGATGCGTGGGGCGAGGTCGTGGCCATGTTCGACCGCTCGACGACGGTGCCGCCGCGGGGAGCGAGGTGGTCCCGCAGGACGCGGGTCCCGGACGCTCGGTAGACGCTCGGCTGGGTCGCCACGGCGATCCGGTGCCGGCCCGCGCCGAGGAGGAAGTCCGCGTAGATCCGCCGGCCGCGGGACTGGGCCGGGGCCAGGCGCGCGACCCACTTCGTCGGCCCCTCGGTGAGCGCGTCGAGCACCGCGGACGAGCAGAGGAAGGGGACGCCGAGGGCGTCGGCCCGTGCGACGGCGGTGCGGGCGACGACGCTGTGGTACTCGCCCACCACGGCGGCCACGTCCAGGCCGGCCAGTTCGTCCACGGCCGCCGCGGCGCGCTCCGGATCGGCTGCGGTGTCCCGGACCACCAGCTCCAGCGGCCTGCCGTCGATCCCGCCGGCGCCGTTGACCTCGCGGACTGCCAGGTCGAGTCCTGCGAGCAGGTGTCGGCCCGCCCCGACCCAGCCGGGCGGTGTCAGCGGGACGAGGCCGCCCAGGCGGACGGGCGGCCCGTCCGTGTGTTCCGTTGCGGACGGCGACGAGGGCGTGTCCATCGGGCGGCGTCTCCCTTGGCGTGATGCGGTCGCGGTCCGCCCGGATCGTGCGCCGGCCGGGGCCGGCGGTTCGCGTTCGTCATGTCTCGCCGCGGCGGGCGCGCCCGGGTGATCACGCCGGTCATCGGATCCGCCGCCATCGCCCGCAGGCAACCGATTACTTGTTCGCCGGCCGGGGGCGGCTACCAGGTCACGGGCAGGTGCCGGGGGCTTCGGGTGAGCGAGCTCGTGCGCCATTCGACGACGTCGACCGGCACGGTCAGCCGCAGGCCGGGGAGCCGGGCGGCCAGTCGGTGCAGGGCGAGGCGGAGTTCCGTACGGGCCAGCGAGACACCCAGGCAGTAGTGCTGTCCGCCGCCGAAGGCGAGGGTGGGGTGTTCCAGCGGGGCGAACAGGTCGGCGAAGGGGTCACCGGGGAAGGCAGCGGGGTCACGGTTGGCCGCGCCGCGGTCGAGGGTGACGAGGTCCCCGGCCCGGACGGTCACCCCTCCGATCTCCACGTCCGCGGTGGCCCGTAGCGGGTTGAAGTGTTTCGCGGGGTCGTTGAGCGGGATCAGGTGGGTCAGACGCTCGGCCAGTACGCCGGCGGCCGCTTCGTCGGAGCCCAGGCGGGCCCAGTCCTCCGGGCGTTCGTCCAGGAGGTAGAGGAGGGCGTTGCCCAGCATGGTCATGGTGGTGTCGTAGCCGGCCACCACAAGCGTGCTGACGAAGTTGACGAGTTGGGATTCGGGGATGCCGCCTTCGCGGTCGGCGGCCTGTACGAGGGTGCTGATCAGGTCCGGGCCCGGGGTGCTTCGGCGGTCGGCGATGAGACGGGTGGCGAATCCGGTGAACTCACTTGCCGCCTCGGCGGTTTCGTCCTCGGGAACGAAGGGGTCGGGGAAGGCGAGCTCGGTCCAGCGCAGCAGCCGGGTGTCGTCGATGTCGTGGACGCCCAGCAGCTTGTTCATGACCGCGATGGGCAGGGGGCGGGTGTAGTGGTCGACGAGGTCTGCGGGCGGGCCGTGTTCGGCAAGCCCGGCGACGAGCCGGTCGGTGACCTCGGCGACCATGGGCGTCACCCGGCCGACCCCGCGAGGGGTGAGGACCCCTTTGACGGTGTGGCGCAGTCGCAGGTGTCCGGCGCCGTCCTGCTTGGTCATGGCGTCGGGGGATTCGGTGAGGGGCGACGTGGCCGTCGCGGGCAGCAGGGCCCGGATGAACCGGTCGTCGGCCAGCACCTGGCGGACGTCGTCGTAGCGGGTGAAGTGCCAGGCAGGGCTGGAGCCGGGCAGTGTTGTGTGCCGGGGCGGGCCGGGGTCGGCGAACACCAGCCGGTGCAGGGGAAGGAACTTCTCGTCGGTGGTCATGGTCCTCCTGATCCCGGGGTACGCGGACGCGTCATCATCCTGACACCACGCGAACACACGGTGTGTGGATGACCACTGTCAGTGTGTCGCCCTTGCCGGTCGGGACCCGGTGCTCCGATGATCGGGGCGGCCTCGCTCGGCAGCGTGATCAGGAGTGGTTCTTCCAGCACGTGGGGCAGCAGCGCGGAAACCAGCGGGCGGCGCTCCCGTACGCGTTCACGGTGCATGGGCCGAGGTCGTGGGCGGCTGTGTTCGACAGGGGGGCGGCGCACCCCGGGCGAACCGGATGCATGCCCCCCGGCGGATGCGATCCTGCTCGCGCCCGCCACCTTCAACACGATCAACCACTGGGCGTGCGGACTGACTTCGAGCTTCGTCGTCGGCGTGGTCGCGGGAGCCATCGGGAAGCGGATTCCCACGGTGACGATGCCGAGCGTGAACGCCGCCTACGCGCAACATCCGCAGTTCCAGCGGTCTTTGGAGGCGCTGCGGGACGCCGGGGTGAAGGTGCTGTACGGGGAAGGGGATTTCGAGCCGAACCAGCCGGGCGAGCGTCGGCCGGAGGGGTTTCCCTGGCATCTCGCTCTGGACGCGGCCGGTGCCGCCCCCGCCGTACTCCGTGGGACCGAACCGCGTGGAGTCGCGAGGACGGGCGAGAAATGATCTTCCGCATCCATGACCACCGGGCCAGGATGGCCACATGGGGGATTCCAGCACGCAGACAGCGTTCCGTGTGACGTTCACCGACTACCAGCAGGACCCGAACGACAGCGACGTCCTCCGGCGGGCGGTCACCGTCCTGGCGGACCGCATCACGTTCGAGGGGGACCAACTGGAGCTCTGGCTCACAGGAACGCTGGTCGGGGATTTCCCGCTGGACGTGATCGAGTCGATCTGTCCACAGGCGGACCCCGGCAGGAGGCGGGCGTCGCCGGACGAACTGCGCTCCCGCTACCCGCAGATGGGTCAGCCATGGGCGCAACAGGACGACGTCAGACTTCTCGCGCTCTACCAACAGGGTGAACGCGATCTCGACACCCTCGGGAAGCAGTTCGGCCGGAAGCCCAGCGCCATTCGGTCACGGCTGGCGAAACTCGGCCTGGAGAGTCTTGCCTGAGCTTCAGGAGCCGGCGGATGGCATCTCCTCCCGAGGCCGCCCTGCCGGTAGCCGCTCACCCGTGACCGGCGCGTCCGTGGTGCCCCGGGGAGCGTGAGCGCTTCTCAGGGCACCACGGGGGTTCGGTTCAGGCGTTGGGGCGCTTGCCGTGGTTGGCGTTCTTCTTCTTGCGGGCGCGACGCTTGTTTCCTCGCTTGGCCATGACCTGCCTCCCTCACCTGGGGTTTCTTGGCCTCCGCCAGTTTAGGTTCAGCCCGTCCCGGCCGCATCAGCTGTGTCGGTGAGGGCCTCGATGAGCCAGGTGAAGGCAGGGGTCGGGTCGTTCGGGGGTGGCCAGGAGTTGATCACGGCGAGCAGTTGGAGGTAGCGCCGGCGGCGGGGGTCGTTCGCCGTTCTCAGGAAGGTCAGCAGGTCGTGGCCCGTGGCGGTGTCGGCGTATTCGTCCTTGACCGCCTTGATGATCCGGGCGGCCCGGGGTGATGCCGGGGCGATGCCCGCTCGCAGGGCCGGGGCGACGTGGGTGTGGATCGTCGCGGTGGGGTCGGGGCGGGTGAGGTCGGCCGATACGTGGGTGGCGAGGCGGCGCATGAGGGCGGCGAAGTCGGGGGTCCGGGCCAGTTCGGCCAACTCGATCCAGGCCTCGACCTGTTCGGTTTCGGGGTTCTCGGGCAGCTCCGGGGTCATCGAGCGCATGATTCCGGCGAATGCCGGTGCGGCGTCCGGGCCGCCGAACACGGTGGCGAGGAAGTCGTCGATCAGGTGACGGCGTTCGTCCTCGGAGAGCATGGTCAGTTCGTGCATGGCTTCCAGCTCCTCGGGTGTGGAACCGCGCCCGGCCGCCGCGGTCAGTACCGCGCGCCGCATCCGCAGCGTACGGATCTGCACCGTCAGCGCCTGGGCGTGCGTCGCGGCGACCTCGGAGAGGGAGAGTTCGCGGTCGGCGACCTTGCGGGTCGTGGAAAGGTCGAGCCCCAGCTCGCGCAGAGTACGGACCAGGCGGAGGCGTGCCACGGCGCCGGGGGCGTAGAGGCGGTAGCCCGCGGGGCTGCGGGCGGCGGGGGACACGATCCCGCGGTCGGAGTAGAAGCGGACGGTCTTCACCGTCAGCCCGGTCCGCCTGGCCAGATCCCCGATCGGGAGGAGCGCGTCGCCGTTCATGTCCGTAACCCTCGGGCCTCCCCCTGCGGGAGAGTCAAGCCCCGGCTCGCCGTAACGTGTCCTGGTCACGTCAGCACCGTCCCAGGGGGGATACATGTCGTACGGCTATCCGCCGCCCCAGCCCGGTCAGCAACCGCAGCCCGGTCAGCAGCCGCAGTCCGGTCCGCCGCCCCAGCCCGGTCAGCAGCCGCCGCCCTCGTCGCCGTACGCGCAATGGCCGCAGCCCGCGCCCGGGGCGTACGGCTATCCGCAGCCGCCCAAGAAGTCCCGTACCGGACTGGTCGTCACCTTGTCCGTGATCGGCGGGGTGGTCCTTCTGCTGGCGGCCGGTGTGCTGGTCGCCGTGACGAGCGGGGGCGGCACGTCGTCGACGGCCGGGTCGAAGCCGTCGGGGGTGGAGGGCACGAAGAGCGGGTCTCCTGCTGCGAGCGGTGCGCCCGCGCCGGATGACGCCTCCGATGCGCCCACGGAGCTGCCGGCCCTGGAGGGCACGGATGGTGAGGGCGATGTGCGGATCACCCGGTGCCAGGTGGACTCGCTGACCGAGTGGCCGGATGCGGATGTGGAGATCGTGAACCACGGCGACGTCCAGGCGTCCTACATCGTGTCCGTGGAGTTCGTGGACGGGGACGGTACGCGCAGGGCTTCGGGGCTGGCGACGGCGACCGATCTGGCGGCGGGGCAGAAGTCGGTGCAGAAGGCCCAGGGGCTGGGGAAGGTTCCGGGCAAGATGACGTGCAAGGTCTCGAAGGTGACGCGGCTTCCCTCGTCGTGAGCGGTTTCGCTTGTCGTGACGCGACTTCCCTCGTTGTGAGCGGTTTCGCTTGTCGTGACGCGGCTTCGCTTGTCGTCGACGGCCGTGGGCAGGTGTTTCTGTCCGGGAAGGAAGGTCACCCGGATGGGCGCGTCCGGGTGGCCGTGCGGGGAGGTGGCGCGCAGGGTCGGTTCTGTCCCGCAGTCCCGATCAGGCCCAAGGAGTTCCGATGGCTCACACAGCGCCCACGCCCGGCACCGCCGGTTCCGCAGGCCAAGCGGACATCAATCCCTGGGCGGCCAGCGGTGTCATTTTCGCCGGTGTCCTGTTGCTCGTCGACGGTGTCCTCGGAGTGATCAAGGGCATCTCCGGTCTCGCCACCGACGATGTCTACGCGCGCCTCAGGAACTACACGTTCAAGTTCGACGTGTCCTCCTGGGGATGGATCCACCTCGTCCTCGGCATCGTGCTCGCCGTCGTCGGCTGGGGGATCCTCAAGGGCGCCGAATGGGCCCGTGCCACGGGTGTGGTGCTGGCCGCCATCAGCATCATCATCAACTTCGTCTGGCTTCCGTACCAGCCGATCTGGGCGGTCGTCTCCATCGCCATCGACGTGTTCGTCATCTGGGCCCTGTGCACGGACCGTTCGAAGGCGGTCATCTGAGGGGAGTGCCGAAGGGGTACGGAGGCCGGGAGGAGGCAGCGGTGGAACTCGTCGCTCTTGCCGCCGAGTCGTACGTCTACGGGTATCCGCTGGTCCGGGACCTGTCGGTGGTCGAAGGCGCCATGTACACGGGCTTCGGTCCGCTGCCGCCCACCCCCTTCAACCACTTCGCGCACGCGGACCGGCCGGTGCCCGCCGACACACCCTTCGTGTCCGTCGGCGACGACACGGTCCGGTCCGTCGCTCATCTCGACCTCTCCGGCGGGCCGGTCCTGCTCCACGTCCCCGACTCCGACGGCGGGCGCCCGGACGGCGCGTACCGTGTGCTGCAGTTCGTCGACGCGTGGACCAACAACTTCGCGTACGTCGGCCGCCGCGCCACCGCCGTCCGGGCCGGTGACTGGCTCGTCGTTCCCCCCGGCTGGGCGGGCCGTGTGCCCGACGGTGTGCTCGGGGTCATCGACGCGCCCACCTCCGTCGTCACCGTCATCGGCCGCAGCGCCTGCGATGCCGGCGGCGGCCACGGTCCGGACGACCCGGGCGGGCCCTACGACCCGGAGCGGGTCCGCGCGTTCCGGGAACAGCTGACCGTCACATACGTCGAACCCGGTACCCATCGCACGGGGCTGCCCGCGCCCGACCCCGACGTACCGGAGGCGCTGCGGTTCTTCGAGCAGCTCAGGGTGTGGATGGCCGACTTCCCGCCGTCCGCGCCCGATCAGGCGTATCAGGACCGGTTCCAGCGGCTGGGGCTGCTGGAGGAAGGGCCCTCGCCCTACGTCCATGCCGATGCCGCCCTTGTGGGCGCACTGACCGAGGGGCTGGCGCGGGGCAGGGCACGGGTGGAGGAGGCGAGCCGGGCCGATGCGGAGCGCGGAGGCTGGGTGATGGAGCCGCATCTCTTCGACTACAACCTCGACCACTACGGCGTCGGGACCATCGACTCCCCCCAGTGGCGGATCGCCGACCGGGAGGCGTCCTACCGGACCAGGGCGGTGGCGGCACGGAGCGCGCTGTGGGGCGTCCACGGTTACGAGGCGGTGTACGCCCACACCCTGTGTGACGCCGGGGGCGAGCGGCTGAACGGGGCCCGCTCCTACGTGCTGCGCTTCGAGGGCCGGCCGCCGGCCGGGGCGGGCTGGTCCCTGGCCGTGTACGACATGGCCGGGTACGGCCCGGCCGGTCAGCGGATCGGCGAGAACCCGGCGGGGCGCGGCTTGGCGTATGCGGAGGACGGTTCGCTGACGGTCCGGGTCCAGAGGGAGCGGCCGGACGATCCGGTCGAGGCGGTGAACTGGCTGTCCGTGCCCGGCGGGGACTTCCGGGCCGTGCTCGGGCTCCGTGCGCCGGGGGCCGGGATCCTCGACGGTACGTACGAGTTCCCCGCCGTCGAACGGGTTCGGTGAGGGGAGCCGGGGACCGGGGGCGCGGGGGAGCGAGGGCGATACGGGCGGTTGTCAGTGGTGCGGTTCACACTTGAGTCATGTGCCGCAGCATCAAGACCCTTCGCCCGCCAGCCATCCCCGAAGAGGCCACCGAGGAGGAGATCCGGGCCGCCGCCCTGCAGTTCGTGCGCAAGGTGTCCGGCTTCCGAGCTCCGGCCGCGCACAACCAGGAGGTGTTCGACCGGGCCGTCGACGAGATCACCGAGGCGACCGTCAGACTGCTGGACGGGCTGGAGGTCCGGGGCGCGGTCAGGACGCCGTAGTGGCCGTGGCGGTCGCCGATGCCGCGGCGGCCGCCTCCGCCGCCGGGCGGCGCATGAGATACGCGGCCAGGGCGCCCGCCATGAACAGGGCGAGGACCGAGACGGCCGTGCCCACCCACGTCGCACCGAGCCACTGGCCGCCGAAGTAGCCGAGGCCCACGCTGTAGACGGCCCATGCCACGCCCGCCAGGGCCGACCAGGGCAGGAATTCCTTGACCTTGCGGTGTGCGGCGCCCGCGCCCAGGGAGACCACCGAGCGGCCGGCCGGGGCGAAGCGGGCGATGATCACGAGGATGCCGCCGCCCCGGGCGAGTGCGGCGCCGAGGCGCTCCTGCGCGGAGGTGAGGCGGCGGGAGCGGGCTATGGCCCGGTCCAGTCGCTCCCCGCCGCGCCAGGCCAGCCGGTACGCGACGAGGTCTCCGAGCACCGAGGCGGTGGCCGCGCAGAGGATCAGGGCGAGGAGCGAGGGAACCTCGGTCACCTGCTCCGAGGCGCCCGCGCCCGCGACGGTCGTCGAACCGGCGGCGGCGGCCGTGGCGGCGGTGATCACCAGGACCCCGCTGGGCAGCAGGGGCAGAAAGACGTCCAGGAGCACCGAAAGGGCGACCACGGCGTAGATCCATGGGCTGCCGGTCAGCGCGCCCACACTCTCAAGCACCTACTACTCCCCGATTCGGAACAACGCCGCGACGTCGCAGGGGAGCGGCAGGAGCGGCAGGGTCAGCTGTAGAGCGTACGCCTGGCGTTCATCCGGTGATCCACAAAATACGAGCGATGTTGGGAACCTCACGTACATCCGGAAATGGGAAGCATCGGTTCCGGGTGTCCTGCCGGATGTACGTGAGGTGTGGTCCGCTGTACGTAGGTGAGGGCGGTCCGCCGTACGTGCGTGAGGCGCGGCCCGCGCCGCGCCGGCTGCGGGAGAGCGGTCCGTGGGCGGCGTGCGCGGGCGGGCGCCGGAGGGTGCGGATCAGACCGTTACGGGCGGTGCCTGCTCGGGTGCGCGGTCCCTGTCGTGCTCCGTGCCGCCCCGGCCGAACAGCCGGTCCAGGGCCAGTGCGCCGGGGCCGGTGAAGACCAGCAGCAGGAACGCCCAGCAGAAGACGGCCGAGGGCTCGCCGCCGTTCTGCAGCGGGAACAGCGCCTCGGGCTGGTGGACCTTGAAGTATGCGTACGCCATGGAGCCGGAGCAGATCAGGGCGGCGATGCGGGTGCCGAGTCCGACCGTCACGAGGGCGCCGCCGACGAGTTGGATGACCGCCGCGTACCAGCCGGGCCAGGTGCCGGCGGGTATGGAGCCGCCGTTCATGGCGCCGCCGAGGACGCCGAAGAGCGAGGCGGCGCCGTGGCAGGTGAAGAACAGGCCGATGACGATCCGGAAGAGGCCGAGTGCGTAGGGCTGAGCCTGGTTCAAGCGTGTGTGCATGGGGGGAGGGCTCCTTCGGTCTGGTGGGGACGTGAACCGATTGAGTGCGTCAGATTAGGGAAACCTCACCAATGCTTGCAAGTTCAACATTCTGTCGGCTGGCTGAAAGTCGCCCCATGGTTCTCGGTCGGGCTTCGGTTCGGCACCGCCTCCAACTGCGAACCTCTCCTTGCTGTCTTGGCCTGAACCAATGACGGCGCAACTTTCCGGCCATTCGGGGTGAGAGGAGTGGATCGGCTGCCGAGCCATGGTCCGCCGGTGGTGTACCACTGGGCCGGTGACGTCTCCGCCCGGCCGTGCCGTGCGGGCGGCCCGCCGGTCCGCCGTCCTGTCCGGCTCCGGCCGGAGCGGAAACCGGCTTCGGGGCGTCCGGTGGCGAGGTGCGCGCGGGCGGGGCAGGTCAGCTGCCGGATGCGGGTCTCGGGGCGCCGCCCGGCGCTTGGGCGGGGGTGCGCGGCACGGCTGCGCAGGTATGGGGCGTATCGCCTGACGGCGAACAGAACGTCGCCGGAGTGTTCGGAGGGGATACGGCTCCGAACACTCCGGCGACGTTCTGTGGACCAGTGGCGGCAGGGGCCGCGGCGGCGACGTGCCCCGGCGCTCTGCGGGCCGGGGCGGCAAAGGGGTTCCCGGGCGGTCGGCGGGCCGGCTCGGTGCCGTGCGCCGGCCACCGCTGCTCCTCGGGCTCCCGGGTTGCGCGGGCGCCGGCCGGGACCGTCCGTACTCGGCTGAAAACGCGCCGGGGGCGGGGGTGGGGAAGGGGTGCGCCTGCGGGTACGGAGCCGTGCGGTGCGCACGGCTCCGTACCTTCGCTCAGCAGTTGTTCAGGATGGACTGCAGGGCGCTCTTCTCGGCCGAGTCGACGGTCAGGTCGTAGTAGTGCTTCACGTGGACCCAGGCGCGTGCGTACGTGCACTTGTACGCGGTGCGTGAGGGCATCCAGTCGGCCGGGTCCTTGTCTCCCTTGGCCTGGTTGACGTTGTCCGTGACCGCGATGAGCTGAGGACGCGTCAGGTCATTGGCGTACGCCTGGCGTTCGGCGGTCGTCCAGCTGCTGGCGCCCGACCGCCAGGCCTCGGCGAGCGGAACCATGTGGTCGATGTCCAGATCGGAGGCGGCGGTCCAGGTGGCGCCGTCGTACTCCGAGTACCAAGTGCCGCTGACGGCGGCGCAGCTGGAGTTCTGCGTCACGTTCGTGCCGTCGCGCTCCAGGACGACCTCGCGGGTGTTGCAGGCACCCGACTGGGTGATCCAGTGCGGGAACTTGTCGCGGCTGTAGCCGCTCGACGAGCCCTCCGCGGCGACGGTCAGTTCGCCGAGGTAGGTGCGGGCGGTGGAGGCGGAGACCGGGGTGGGCATGGCTGCCTGCGCGGTGGGGGCGGTGAGCAGGCCGGTGGTTGCGGCAAAGGCGGCGGATGTGGCGAGGACGGCGATGCGACGCGCGTAGACACCAGACATGCGAACTCCCTTGATGTGGGGGGACCTTGAACGGGTGACCCGTGAAGCCCGGCCATCGTGGCCGTGCCAGGTTTCCGTGGGGTGGGCACCAGGTAACAGAGTGGCGACATGGTCACGTCACATCAAGAGTTCTGACGAACAGGGCTGGGGCATGGGGGCGTACGTCCGCATCTGCGCGGGCGTACGGGCTGACGCGGCGACAATTCAGTGGGGTGGGCTGCTGATTCGCGCGGCTGGTCGGGCCGGACCGGTCGTAGGGTTGCGACGTGCTGCTACCGGTCAACATCACGCTCGGGGTCGTACTCGCCCTGCTGCTCGCGGCGGCGGCCACGGTCGCCGCTCTGGCCTCGCTCGGCCGGTCGCGCGAGATCCTGCTGGCCGGGCTGCGTGCCGCGGTCCAACTCGCCGCCGTCTCCCTGCTCATCGGCTGGGTGGTCCGTTCGCTGCCGCCGCTGCTCGGGTTCGTGGCGCTGATGTACGCCGTGGCGGTACGGACCGCGGGGCGCCGGATCACCCGCAATCGCACCTGGTGGTGGGCGGCGTTGCCGATCGCGGCAGGGGTCGTTCCGGTGGTCGCCCTGTTGCTGCTCACCGGGCTCGTGCCGGTCCGGGGCATCGCGCTGATCCCGGTGACCGGCATCCTCATCGGCGGTGCGCTGACCGCGACCGTGCTCGGCGGAAGGCGGGCGCTGGACGAGCTGACGACCCGGCGCGGGGAGGTTGAGGCGGGTATGGCGCTCGGGCTGCTCGACCGTGACGCGCGGCTGGAGATCGCCCGGCCCGCGGCGTCGGACGCGTTGCTGCCGGGGCTCGATCAGACCCGGACGGTGGGGCTCGTCACCTTGCCCGGGGCCTTCGTGGGCATGCTGCTGGGCGGCGCCTCACCGGTGCAGGCGGGGGCCGTGCAGCTGTTCGTACTGGTCGCCCTGATGGCCGTGCAGGCGGTGGCCGTCACGACGGTGCTCGAACTGGTGGCGCGGGGGCGGCTGCACCGGGAGTGACGTCAGCGTGCGCTGATGTGCAGTCGGATCGAGCCGTCCGGGGCCGCTTCCATCCGGATCTGCGTCAGGTCCTCGACGTGCGCGTCGGGGGAGAGCGCTCCGGCGCGCGGGCCGACGCCCACGATGCGCATGCCCGCCGCCCGGCCTGCCGCGATGCCCGCCTCCGAGTCCTCGAAGACGACGCAGTCCGCCGGGTCGAAGCCCAGCTCGGCCGCGCCCTTGAGGAAGCCCTCGGGGTCAGGCTTGCTGGCGCCCACGCTCTCGGCGGTGACGCGGACGGCGGGCATCCGCAGGCCCGACGCGGTCATCCGGGTCCGGGCCAGCGCCTCGTCCGCCGAGGTGACCAGGGCGTGCGGCAGCGCGGTGATCGCGTCCATGAAGGCGGGTGCGCCGCCGATCGGTACGACGCCTTCGGTGTCGGCGGTCTCCTCGGCGAGCATGGCCCGGTTGTCCGCGTAGTTCTGCTCCATCGGGCGGTCCGGGAGGAGCACCGCCATGGTGGCGTACCCCTGCCGTCCGTGGACGACCTTGAGCGCGGCCTCCGGGTCCAGTCCCTCGCGCAGCGCCCAGCGCCGCCAGCAGCGCTCCACGACGGCATCGGAGTTCACCAGGGTGCCGTCCATGTCCAGGAGGAGGGCGCGGGCGGTGATGACGGTGGCCGGCATGGGCGGGCTCCAGGGCGCGGGGGAGCGACGACGCCGGGAAGCGACGACGCGGGAAAGAGAACAAGCAGCCTCGCCCGCCGGTCAGGGGGTGGCGGGCGGAGGCTACTTTGTTCCATCACGATACAAAAACCTGTCCGAGAAAGCCAATTCCGTCGGTTTCGGGTGGTCGGTGCGGCGGGACGCGGGCGGAGGCGTCGGAACGCGACCGGCTGGTCGTCGACCGATCACTGGCCGGTTGTCTCCGCCTCCAGCGTGCGGCGGGTGCTGGGGCCGTACACCCCGGGCGGATCGCCCTCGATGGACTTGTACGACTGGTAGACGCTCACCGCGTGCTCGACCTGGTTCGTGTAGTCGCCGTCGTCGCGTCCGTGGTACAGCCAGATCTCCTCCAGGCGGCGCTGCAGCTCGGCCACCGCGGGCCCCTGGTCGCCGCGGCGCAGCGTGGGGCCGGCCAGGGGTGCGGGCGGTTCGGCCGGCGGCGGGCTGCTCGCGGGGCGCGACGGTGCGACGGAGGCCGGCGGTGTGGAGGCGGTGGACGCGGAGGGGGACGGCGAGGTGCTGGCCGAAGGTGAGGGCGAGGCCGGTGCGGACGGTGACGCGGAGGCCGACGCGGAGGGCGAGGGCGGTCCGGAGGCCGGTGCCTGCTTCGTCGCGGGGATGCTCGCCTCGGGCACGTCGACCGCCGCGCCGGGCAGGGCCTGCCGCCGGTCCGTGTCCCCGTTGTCGCCACCGCCGAGCAGCCCGGTCGCGAAGGCCGCCGTGCTCACCACGGCGGCCAGGGCCGTCCCCACGGCGACGGCCACGAAGGGGCGGCGGCGCCGAGGGCCGCCGGGCTCCTCGTCGGGCGCCCCGGCGGGAAGACCGGGGCCGTCGTGACCGGCGGCGTCTGGCTGCGGGCCCGCCGTGGTCGGGCCGAGGAGGAGCGGCATCGTCGCGTCCGCGTCCTGCGGGGGGTGGTGCGGTCCGCGCTCCTGCGGGATCTCGTCGCCGCCCGCCGGGGCCCTGTCGACCCCCAGCGTCACGTACGGGCGTATCCGCAACGGATCGAAGTCCTCGGCGGCCGCCATCTCCGCCTTCTCGGCCGCCGACCGCTCGGCGGCCCGTTGCTGCTCGGCGGCCCGCCGCGCACATACGCACCCGGCTCCGGCCCCGGACCCGTCGCCGAATCCGGCTCCGGGTCTGCTGTCCATACCGCACTCCGGGCATATATGTCCGGTCATTGTGGGTCCCTCCCCTTGAATGCCCTGCGATTATGCAGCGCGCCGCCGGAATGCCCAACGCCGAACCGGACGCCGCGCACCGAAGCGCGGCGCCCGCTCCCGTAACGCCGACTCGGCAGGCCATAACGGCACGAAAAGGCCAGGATGGGGATGTAGCGGACCCGAGGAGATGTCCATGGCCCAGCACCTGAGCCCCCCGGCCCCGACCCCGGCCCCCGGCGAGGAGCCCTCCACGCGGTCGGTCCTCGTGCCCATCGGTGCGCTGCTCCTCGGCATGCTCCTGGCCGCACTCGACCAGACCATCGTCTCCACCGCACTGCCGACCATCGTCAGCGACCTCGGCGGTCTGGAACACCTCTCCTGGGTGGTCACGGCCTATCTGCTGGCGTCGACCGCGGCGACCCCGCTCTGGGGCAAGCTCGGTGACCAGTACGGCCGCAAGAAGCTCTTCCAGGCAGCCATCGTCATCTTCCTCATCGGCTCGGCGTTCTGCGGCATCGCCCAGAACATGCCTCAGCTCATCGGCTTCCGGGCTCTGCAGGGCCTCGGCGGCGGCGGGCTCATGGTGCTCTCGATGGCGATCGTCGGCGATATCGTCGCGCCGCGCGAACGCGGCAAGTACCAGGGCCTGTTCGGTGCGGTCTTCGGTGCGACCAGTGTCCTCGGGCCGCTCCTCGGCGGCCTGTTCACCGAGCACCTGACCTGGCGGTGGGTCTTCTACATCAACCTGCCGATCGGCGTCGTGGCGCTCCTGGTGATCGCTGCCGCGCTGCACATCCCGGTCCGCGGCACGAAGCACACCATCGACTACCTCGGCACCTTCCTCATCGCCTCGGTCGCCACCTGCATGGTCCTCGTCGCCTCGCTCGGCGGCACCACCTGGGCCTGGGGCTCGGCGCAGATCATCGGCCTCGCCGTCCTGAGCGTCCTGCTGCTGATCGCCTTCGTGTACGTGGAGCGCCGGGCCGCCGAACCCGTCATCCCCCTGAAGCTCTTCCGGATCAGGACCTTCACCCTCGTCGCCGTCATCAGCTTCGTCGTCGGCTTCGCGATGTTCGGCGCGATGACCTACCTGCCGACCTTCCTCCAGGTGGTGCACGGCATCTCACCGACGATGTCCGGTGTGCACATGCTCCCGATGGTGCTGGGCCTGCTCATCACCTCGACCGCGTCCGGGCAGATCGTCAGCCGCACCGGCCGCTGGAAGGTCTTCCCGATCGCGGGCACCGGCCTCACCGCGATCGGACTCATGCTGCTGCACCGGCTCACGGAGACCAGCAGCACCTGGGTGATGAGCAGCTACTTCTTCGTCTTCGGCGCGGGGCTCGGCCTGGTGATGCAGGTCCTGGTGCTGGTCGTGCAGAACGCCGTCACGTACGAGGACCTCGGCGTCGCCACCTCCGGCGCCACCTTCTTCCGTTCCATCGGCGCCTCGTTCGGCGTCGCCGTGTTCGGCACGATCTTCACCAACCGGCTCATCGACAAACTGACCGTCGCGCTCGCCGGGCAACCGCTGCCCCCCGGGGCCGGTGTGAGCGGGCTGGCCTCCGACCCGCGCGCCATCGGGCAACTGCCGCCCGCGCTGCGGCCGGCGGTGCTCCACGCGTACGCGACGTCGATCACGGACGTGTTCCTGTACGCGGCTCCCGTCGTGCTGATCGCCTTCGTCTTCGCCTGGTTCCTCAAGGAGGACAAGCTGCGCGGCTCGGTGACCGCTCCGGAGGCCAGCGAGACCCTGGCGTCGAACCCGGTCGAGCGGTCCTCGTACGACGAATGCGCCCGCGCGCTCTCGGTGCTCGCCACGCGTGCGGGGCGCCGGGAGATCTACGTGAAGATCACCGAGCGGGCGGGTTACGACCTGCTGCCCGCGGCGAGCTGGATGTTGCTGCGGATCAAACGGCACGGCACGGTCGAACCGGCCATGCTCGCCGACATCACCCCGGTGCCGCTGCGGGTGATCAGCGACGCGGCCCGGCAGCTGGAGGAACGCGGGCTGGCCCGCCGCGAGGGCGTGCAACTGGTGCTCACCGAGGCGGGTTCGGAAGCCGTGGTGAAGCTCGCGGAGGCCCGTGAGGAGTCCATGGCCGAGCTGCTGGGCGACTGGTGGGGGCCGGACCGGCCGACCGACCTGGTCAGGCTCGTCGAGGAGCTGACCGCGGAGACGAACGGGTCGAGCAGGGAACGGCCGCACAGCCCCGAACCGAAGCGGGACCACGCGGCCTGAACCCCACGAGCCCTACGGCCTCGTGCTCAGCTCCTTCGCGAACCAGTGCTCCGCGTACTGCCGCCGGTGGAACGCCGGGACCTCCCGGTAGCCGTGCTTGGCGTACAGCCCGCGCGCCTCGACCAGGTCGTCGCGGGTGTCGAGCCGGAGCGTGCGTACGCCGAAGGCGCGCGCCGCGTTCTCGATTGCCGTCAGGAGCAGTCCGCCACCGCCCGTGCCGCGGTGCTCGGGGCGTACGAACACCCGGGTCAGCTCCGCGGTGTCCGCGTCCACCACCAGCAGTCCGGCGCAGGCGGCCGGTCTTCCGTCGAACCGGCCGACGACGAACTGACCGGTGGGCGGCACGAGCAGGTCGGCCCCGTCGCCGGTGAGCCCCTCGTCGATCTCCTCGACGGTGGCGGGCCGCCCCCAGTACCGGCTGGCGACCTCGTCGTAGTAGTCGCGGCGCAGGAGCGAGGAGTCGGGGGAGTCGAACGGTTCGGGGGTCAGCGTCCAGGTCATGCCGGTCATTCTGACCTGAACACGATCAAGTGGACCAATGGTTTGGCGGGTACCGCCCTTCACCCCGTACGCAAGCATTCGAATCGCCCGGTGCTCATCTCACCGGCGCCGAAGGCGGCACCACGCCCGGCGCCGCACCCGGCGCCGCACGTCGCCGCCGGGCCCGCAGCCCCAGCAGCACCGCGGTGATCGCCACCACGGCCGCGAGCAGCGACAGTACCCAGACGGGGATGCCGCCCACGGTCAGCAACTGGTTCTCGTACACCTTCGTCCGGTACGGGGTGTCGGCGGCGGCCGCGCGCAGCTGATGATCGCCGTGGATCCGCTCCGGCTGCGGGAACGACTGCTCGATCGCGGTGAGGAACACCGGCTTCTCGCCCGTCAGTTCCCGGAGCGCCCTCGTGTCGTCCACCACCGACCGGGGATCGATCCTGCCCGCGTACGTCACCTCCGGCGCATCGCCGCCGATGGAGCTGCGCGGTTCCATCCGGTGCTCGGCGAGGACGTACAGGCCGAGCTGCTGGGGCGTCGAGGCGAGCTTCGACAGCCGCATCGGGTAGACCAGCCGGTCGCTGGCGAAGCGCAGCCGCAGCGGGTCGAGCGAGCCGACGAGCGGAGTGCCGCTGTCCCGGGGCGCGAGGCGGATCGCGACGTACTCCCACTTCTGGTCGACGTAGGGCTTCAGCGCGGTCGCCAGCCGGTCGGGCAGGTCGAAGCCGTTGTCCCGCAGCCACTTCTCCAGCGCCTCCGGGTCGGTCGCGGCCAGCCGTGCCACATCGAAGGGGCCGAGCCGCTCCCGGCCGACCACCTCGACCGCCGGAGCCCCGGCCGACGGAGCGGCGGCCGAGTCCCCGACGCTGCCGGAGCCGGCGAACGGCCAGTCGTGGGAGCGGGGCCAGAAGTAGTGCCTGGTCACGAGTTCCGGCGCGGTGAGGACGGAGAGCTCGGAGAATAGCCCGGGATCACCGAGCTCCACGCTCGCGCGGCGCGGCACCGGCATGATCCAGGCGGCCTCGGGGGCGTTCCCGCGCACCGTGAGCCGCATGACGATCTGCTCGGTCCGGCCGTCCCAGTCCACCACCGACGTCTCCCGGTCGACCGAGACCTGGGCGTCCTTGCTCGGGACCATGGCCCCGCAGCCGCAGGCGTACGCCGGGCTGATCAGCGACCCCAGCTGCAGCGAAACCAGCATCAGCAGCAGTGACAGCGCCCGCGCCGGCCACCCGCGCTCCCCACCCCGCACGCCCCGCACGCCCCGCGCACTCCGCTCAACCCTTGCGCACCGCATGTTCCGTCCGGCTCCCCCGTGATCGACAACTTGATCGACAACACGGGGGAGGACGTACCGGCCGTGGATCCGGTTCCGGCTCCGATATCGGCTCCGATTTCGACTGTACGAAAGCGTATTCGGATAAAACCGGCATGGCGGTCAAGCGTAGACAAGGCCGATTGTGACTGTCTCGTAGCGTAATGCGATGGTTTCACAGCGTGCCCGGATCGAATCGAGGGGCGGGCACCGGAACGGCGGGAGGGCCGGCGCGGCGTGGCGAATGCGGAGCACAGTGTGCGTGGAGATCCGGCGACCGGAGCGAGGACCGGGGCGGCCCGTGTCCTGCTCTGGCTGGTCGTGGCGGCGCTGGCCGTACGGCAGATGGCGGTGGTGATAGGGCAGCCACCGGCTGAACGGCTCACCGATCTGACGGCCTGGCTCAGCGGGAAGAGCGTCCTGCGCGTGCCGGGGTCGCTGTACGACAGCGACCGGTTCACCGGCACCCCGTTCGCCGGGCTGGTGCTGAAACCGCTGATCCGCAGCGCGGAACAGAACCTGGGCGTCGTCTGGACCTTCGGCTCGCTGCTGCTCGTCGCCGCGCTGGGCATCGTCGCCGCACGTGCGCTGCCGGGGCCGGTGGCCCGCCGCACCGCGCTGCTGGCCGCGCCCGTCGCGATCAGCCTGCTGATGCTCTCGCTGCCGGTCCGCAACGCGCTGCACCTGGGGCAGACCAGCGTCCTGCCCGTCCTGCTGGTGCTGCTGGGCTGTTCCGCGGTCCGCGGGGAACGTGCCCCGGGCGTCCTGATCGGGCTGGCGGCCGCGCTTCAGCCGACCGTGCTGCTCTTCGCCGTGCTCCTCCGGCTGACCGGGCGCCGGCAGGCCGCGTCGACCGGCGGCGTGGTGTTCGCCGTCTGCACGGTGCTCGCCTGGGCCGCGCTGCCAGGCGACTCGTGGACGTACTGGGTGCACCATGTCGCGGGCTCCGGGCTCGGCGGCAGCGCGGACAGCCTCGCCAACCAGTCCCTGCACGGCGCCCTGCTCCGGTTCGGGCTCACGGGCCCGTTGGAGGTCGCGCTCTTCGTGGCGCTGGCGGCCGCCGTCTGCCTCCTCGGGCTGCGCCGTGCCGCCCGGTACGCGGGCGACGGGCAGTTGCTCCTCGCCGTCGCCGTGACCGGCTGCGTCGCCGTCGCCGTCTCGCCGACCGCCTGGCAGTACCAGCTGCTCTGGGTACTGCTCGCCGTGGTCGGCCGGGTCGGGAGGCGGGCCCGCGACCGGCTGGTCTGGCCCGCCGTCGTGGTCCTCGTCATCACGCTGCCGGGGACGGTGCTGCTGCCGAACATCGAGGCGCTCTTCCCCTTGCGTGACAACGTGCTGCTGATCGCCGCGCTCGCCGCGGCCTGCGCCGTGCCGTTCCTGCCGCGCACCTCGGAGTGCTGGCAGCACCCGGTTCCCACGGACCGCGCCGCCCCGGTCCCGGCCCGCCGGAGCCGGATTCCGCTGCTGCCGTTCTGGCGGCGGGTGCCGAACCGGCCCAACCTGCTGCTGGAACTGCTCCTGATCAGAGTCGTGTACTCCGCGTACGCCCAGGTCAGGCTCGCGGCGACGGCCGGCCGCGCCACCGCCGAACACCACGGCCGCCAGATCCACGCCGTCGAGCAGTGGCTGCACATCGACATCGAACACCGGGTCAACCGCGCGGTCGTGGACGTCGGCTGGCTGAGGGCCTTCTTCGACTACTACTACTCGACGTTCCACTTCATCGCGCCGCTGGCGATCCTCGGTGCGCTCTACGTACGGTGCCCCGCCGAATACCGCTGGGCCCGCAGCACCATCGGCTCCGCCACACTGCTCGCGCTGGCCGGCTTCTGGCTCTACCCGCTGGCCCCGCCGCGCCTGATGCCGGGGCTCGGCTTCATCGACACGGTCCACGGCGTCCAGGACTTCGCGAAGCCGGACTACGGGAGCCTGACCGCGATGACCAATCAGTACGCGGCGATGCCCTCGCTGCACTTCGGCTGGTCGCTCTGGTGCGGTGTGGTCGTCGTCGCGCTGGCCCCGAGGGCTTGGATGAAGGCGCTGGGGCTGCTGCACCCGCTGTTCACGGTCTCCGCGATCGTCGCCACGGCCAATCACTGGGTGCTGGACGCGGTGGGCGGAGCGACCGTGGTCACGCTCGGTTTCGCGCTCACCCATGCGCTGGCCGGGCCGCGGAGGCTGCTGCCGGTGGCCGTACCGGCGGCGGCCGAGCCGCGGGACGGCCCGGAGCGGCCGGCGCCGGTGCCGGAACCGAGAGCGACCGACGAGGCGCTGGGCAGCAAGCAGCCCTGACAGCGCCGACGGGCCGAGGCCCCGGAGGGCCGAAGGGGTGCCGGGACGAACACATCGTCCCGGCACCCCTTCGGCGTGGATCGCCGCCTGACCAGCATCCGCCCGCCGGCCCGAGTCCGCCACTCGAACGGCTCAGGGGGCGGTCGTTCCCAGGGCCCAGGTGGCGAGGGAGAGCGTGCCCATGGAGACCACCGTCGAGGCCACCACGGCATTGCGGGCCGGCCGGGTGTCCAGACCGTACTGCTGGGCGTAGATGAAGGCGTTCTGAGCGGTCGGCAGCGCCGAGCAGAGCACCACGGCGAGCAGTTGGTGTTCCGGCAGATGCAGCAGCGGGCCGCCGACGGCCAGGGCCGTCAGGGGCTGGACCAGCGTCTTGAGCGCCACCGCCACAGCGACCTCGGCACGCGCCGCGCGCTCCGGCCGCGCCGTGTTCTGTGCGACTTCCGCCGAACCGGGGGCGGCCGGGCGGGCGTTCAGGGACAGACCCAGTGTGATCAGGGCCGTCGGCACGGCGGCGGCGCCGAGCAGATCGCAGGAGTGGGCGAGCGCGTGCGGCAGCCGCAGTCCGAGCGCGGACACGGCCACCCCGAGCAACGAGGCCATGATGATGGGGTTGCGGACCGGCATGGTCAGCATCCGCCGGAACACGACCGCCTTCCCGGAGCCCGGCTTTGTCCCCGCCCCCGTCCCCGAGTCGAGCAGCGCGAGGATCACCGGGGAGACCAACAGGACCTGGAACAGGATGATCTGGGCGACGAACGACGCGTCACCGAGGACCTGGACCGCCACCGGGATGCCGAGATTGGCGGAGTTGACGTAGCCCGACGTCATGCTGCCGATCGCCCGGTCCGCCGTACCCCGTCCGAAGAGCCGCCCGGCCGCCAGGAACCCGAGACCGCAGACCAGCGCGGTGCCCGCCGCGAAGGCCACCATCGAGGCGTTGGCGAAGGTGTTCAGCCGGGCCCCGGAGACCATGGTGAACAGCGCGGCGGGCATGGCCACATGGAAGACGAACCGGCCGAGCACCGCCTCCGCCTGCGCACCGAGCAGTCCGCTGCGGCCGACCGCGTAACCGATCGCGGTGAGTATCCAGATGGGCGCGAAGGCGGAGAGCAGGGCGTGCATGCCCGCCATGATCCTCGCGCCGTTGTGCGCCTCCCGCACGGGGGTTCGGCGGGAGGCGCGTCTCCGGCGCAGGATTCCGGCGTACGTCTCCGGCGCACGGACGGCAGCGGGTCAGCTCCTGGTGGTGCTGACCTGAAGCTGCTTGATCCCGTTGAGCCACGCCGAGCGCAGCCGCCGCGGATCGCCGACCAGCCGCAGATCGGGCAGTACGTCCGCGATCGCGTTGAAGATCAGGTTGATCTCCATCACGGCGAGGGACTTGCCGAGGCAGAAGTGCGGCCCGCCGCCGCCGAAGCCGAGGTGGGGGTTGGGATCGCGGCTGATGTCGAAGGTCTCCGGGTTCTCGAAGACCTCGGGGTCGTTGTTGGCCGACGAGTAGAACAGCCCGACCCGGTCCCCCTTCTTGATCCGCTGCCCGCCCAGTTCGGTGTCCTGGGTGGCGGTCCGCTGGAAGGAGACCACGGGCGTGGCCCAGCGGACGATCTCCTCGGCGGTCGTCTCCGGGCGCTCGCTCTTGTAGAGCTCCCACTGGTCGGGGTGGGTGAGGAAGGCGTGCATGCCGTGGCTGATGGCGTTGCGGGTGGTCTCGTTGCCGGCCACCGCGAGCAGGATCACGAAGAAGCCGAACTCGTCGGAGGAGAGGTTCCCCTCGCCCTCCGCGGCGACCAGCTGGGAGACGATGTCCTTGGCCGGGCACTCCTTGCGGGCGGCCGCCAGGTTCATCGAGTACGAGACGATCTCCATGGCCGCCTCGGTGCCGACCTCCTCGGTGATCGCGTACTCGGGATCGTCGTACGCGGCCATCTTGTTGGACCAGTCGAAGATCTTGGACCGGTCCTCCTGCGGTACGCCGATGAGTTCCGCGATCGCCTGGAGCGGCAGCTCGACGGCGATGTTGGTGACGAAGTCGAACGATCCGTCCTCGTCGGCGGAGGCGAGCGCGGTCTCGACGATCGAACGGGCGCGGTCGCGCAGCGCCTGCTCCAGGGAGCGCACCGCCCGGGGGGTGAAGCCTCGCTGGACGATCTGGCGGACCCGGGTGTGCTCGGGCGGGTCCATGTTCAGCATGATCAGCTTCTGGACCTCGATCTGGTCCCGGCTGATCGACTCGTTGAAGCGGATGACCGCGGTGTTGGTGTTCGAGGAGAACAGCTCGGGGTGGGTGGAGACGTACTTGACGTCCGCATGCCGGGTGACGACCCAGTAGCCCTCGTCGTCGAAACCCGAGATGCCGGTCGGCTGGGCGCACCACCAGACCGGTGCGGTCTGCCGCATCTGCGTGAACTCGGGGTGCGGGATGCGGGCTTGGAGCAGATCGGGATCGGTGAAGTCGAACCCTGCGGGCAGATGGGGGCAGGACATCGGCAGCTCCAGGTCGGTCCGAGGGCCGCCCGGACGTTGCCTGACGACCCATCAGATGTTGACGGAAAGGTAGTAACGAGTTCTACAACTGGCAAGAGCGGCGGTCCGTTCTGTTGCGTGAAGGGTGAGTGAGGCCGGTATGAAGTGGTGCGCAAGGGCGTGCAGCACTCTTGCGTACCGGGGGTAAGCCTCATAAGACTGCTTGCAGAACTAGAACGCGTACTAGTTCCATCCGCGGGCGCCGGGACGCCCCTGCGGAAGTGCGAGGAGAGGACGAGTCATGGCCGCGGAACCCGTCATCGTCGAAGCCGTACGCACCCCCATCGGCAAGCGCGGAGGGGCGCTCGCCAATCTGCACCCCGGCTACCTGCTGGGTGAGACCTACCGAGAACTCCTCGGCCGCACCGGCATTCAGGCCGACTGCGTCGAACAGATCGTCGGCGGCACCGTCACCCACGCCGGCGAACAGTCCATGAACCCGGCCCGCAACGCCTGGCTCGCCGTGGGCCTTCCGTACGAGACCGCCGCGACCACCGTGGACTGCCAGTGCGGTTCCTCGCAGCAGGCCTCCCACATGGTGGCCAACATGATCGCGGCCGGAGTCGTCGACGTCGGCATCAGCTGCGGCGTCGAGGCCATGTCACGGGTGCCGCTGGGCAGCGGTTCCAAGCACGGACCGGGCAAGCCCTGGCCCGACGAGTGGAACGTCGATCTGCCCAACCAGTTCGAGGCCGCCGAGCGCATCGCCCGCAAGCGCGGACTGACCCGGGAGAACGTCGACTCGCTCGGGCTGATCTCGCAGGAACGGGCCGCCGTCGCCTGGGCCGAGGAGCGGTTCAAACGGGAGACGTACGCCGTCCAGGTGCCGACCACCGAGGAGGAGCAGGCGGCCGGACAGGGCATGTGGCGCCTGGTCGACCGGGACGAAGGGCTGCGCGACACCACCATGGAGGGGCTCGGCCGGCTCAAGCCGGTCATGCCCACCGCCATCCACACCGCGGGCAACTCCTCGCAGATATCCGACGGTGCCTGCGCGATCATGTGGGCCTCCAAGCGGATGGCGCGCGCGCTCAAGCTCAAGCCGCGCGCCCGGATCGTCGCCCAGGCCCTGGTCGGCTCGGACCCGCACTTCCACCTGGACGGGCCGATCGACGCGACCCGCGCGGTGCTCGGCAAGGCCGGGATGTCGCTCAAGGACATCGACATCGTCGAGATCAACGAGGCCTTCGCGTCCGTGGTGCTGAGCTGGGCGCAGGTCTTCGAGCAGGACCTCGAAAAGGTCAACGTCAACGGCGGAGCCATCGCGCTCGGCCACCCGGTGGGTTCCACCGGGGCCCGGCTGATCACCACGGCGCTGCACGAACTGGAGCGCCGCGACAAGGAGTTCGCGCTCATCGCGATGTGTGCGGGTGGCGCGCTGGCGACCGGGACGATCATCCAGCGGCTCTGACCGGAAGCGCACGCGGAGGGGTGACCCCCGGCCCGGGGGTGTCGTCAGGTGTACCCCGGGCCGGGGGGCCACGCCGATGTCGGCGCGGCGCCCGGCCGCATAGCGTCGCGGCCATGGACAACGACAACATCCGTACGGAGCACCGGACTTCACGCAATCGGCGACGCATCGCCCGCCGGACGACGGCGGCCGCCGCGGTGATGGTCCTGGCCGCCCTCGGCATCGCACCGGCCGTGGCGCAACAGCCCGGAGGGACGCCCGGGGCCACCGGGACACCTGGGGTGCCCGGGGCGCAGCACCCGTACACCGCGCACGGCAGAGGAACCCTGCTGAGCGTCACCCCCGTGGCCGACCTCGACCGCGCGGACGTCGCCCGGTTCCTCGCCTCGGGCGGCATGGACACCGGCACCGTCCGCCACGGACTGCGCGCCTACCGCCTCACCTACCGCACCGTCACCCCCCAGGGCGCGCCCACCACCGCGACCGGCCTCCTCGCCCTGCCCAAGGGCGGCCCCCACCGGCTCGACCTGGTCTCCGACACCCACGGCACCATGGCCCACCGCGACTACGCACCCTCCGTCGGCGAGGACTTCGGCCGCTACGCCCCGTACCTCCACGCCTCGGCGGGCCGTGCCGTCGCCGCGCCTGACTATCTGGGCCTCGGCAAGGGGCCCGGACGCCACCCGTACATGGACACCAGGTCCTCCGTCACCGCCTCCGTCGACATGCTGAGGGCCGCCCGCACCGCCGCGCGGCGCCTGGACCGGCCGCTCACCGGCGATGTGTACGCCAGCGGCTTCTCCCAGGGCGGCCAGGTCGCGATGGCCCTGGGCAAGGCGCTCGACGGCGGCGCCGACCGGCACTTCAGGCTCCGGGCGCTCGCCCCCGTATCGGGCCCCTACGACATCGAGCACGCGGAGACACCCGCCCTGTTCGACGGCCGGGTCAACGACATCAGCGCCGTCTTCTACATGTCGTACTACCTCACCGCGCAGAGCAGACTGCACCCGCTCTACAAGGACCCCTCCGAGGCGTTCCGGAAGCCGTACGCCGCGATCGTGGACGACCTCTTCGACACGAACCACACCGAGGAGGAGATCATCCCGGCCCTGCCCGCGACACTGAAGGAACTGCTCACCGACGACTACTACCGCCGGCTCCAGCACCCCACCGGCGGACTGCTGGCCGCGGCGCGCGCCCAGGACGGCAACTGCGCCTGGAAGCCGGACGTTCCGGTGCGGCTCTACTCCTCGTCCGGCGACACCGACGTCCCGATCGCCAACGCCCGCCACTGCGCCGCAGATCTGGCCGCGCGGGGCGTCGACGCCCCGGTGGTCGACCAGGGCGGGGCCGACCACAACACCACGTACATGAAGTCGGGTCCGCAGATCGTCCGCTGGTTCGACACGGTGGCCGCGCGGCGCTGAGCGAGCCGGCCCGTGGGGCGGGAGGAGCCGGGGGAGAGCAGGGGGAAGCGAGGGGTGTGGGGGACCCCGGCCGGTGCTCCGGCCGGGGTCCGCGTCGTCGGGGCGACGGGGCGTGCCTCAGTACGGCACGTGGGTGGGGAAGGTGGCGGTGGGGCTGAACAGCGCCGCGTATCCCTCTTCGCGGCGGTGCCGCCCGGACCGGCTGACGTCCGCGACCGGGTGCGCGAGCGTGATCAGCCCGTCGTTGGCGAGTTCCTGTACGCGCATCAGCAGTGTTCGTACCTCCAGGCCGAGTTCGGCGGCCACCGTCTGCAGATCGAGGCCGGATTCCCAGCTCCACAGCAGCACGGAGTCCATGCTCGGCGACCAGATGACGGTGTGCTCCACCTCGGCAGGCGGAGACTGAGCCGGGATGTGGGCCAGGACCCCGGTTGTCGCCGGGGCCGGAGCCGGCGCCGGAATCGGCGTCGGAGCCTGTGCGGGTGTCGGAGGCGCGGCCGGAGTGGGGGGTGCGGCCGCGGTCACGCTCACGGCCGGTGTCCGGGCCGGGGCGGGCCGCGGTGCGTCCGGCGGCGGTGCGGGGGTCTCGTCGGCCGGGTGCGGCACGGCGCGTCGGGGTGTGGCGGACGGCTTCCCCGCCGGTTCGCCCTTCGTCGGCGAGGCCTGGCTCAGGAGCTCCTGGGCAAGGGACCGTGCGTCACTGCGGCCGACGGTGCGTCGTGCTAATCGCACCTCGCGTTCGTTCAGGCCCATCAAGTCAGCGATCGAACCGTCGTCGCCGACCGTGACGGCGAAAGCGGCCAGCGTTCGGCTCCGCTCCGCCTGTGTCTCGTCCAGCACCGCCTGTGCGCGGCGCATACGTTCGTCGCTGGCGCAGAAAGCTTCCGCCAGGACGCTGTTCCGCTCCCAGATTTCTCGTGGTTCCACGGAAGAGACAACGCGCCGGTCGCCGCTGGGAAAGGACGGGCGACCCAAAAGCCCCTAAATGGACTAACGCGTAATTAAGTTGGCCAAGTGATGTCAAGCGCCCTGTTGACTCGGGCGGGTGAGGTCGGGTACGGCGAAGGCCCCGACCGGTGGTCGGGGCCTTCGGGTCTGCCTGCCTACGAACCGTCGGTTCAGTACCAGTGGTTGGCCTGCCAGAACGACCAGGCGCCGCACGGGCTGCCGTAGCGGGAGTTCATGTAGTCCATGCCCCACTTGATCTGGGTGGAGGGGTTGGTCCTCCAGTCGGCACCGGCGGCGGCCATCTTCGAGCCGGGCAGGGCCTGCACGAGACCGTAGGCGCCGGAGGAGGCGTTGGTCGCGGTGTGGTTCCAGCCGCTCTCGTGCTGGACGATGTTGCTGAAGCACTGGAACTGCGCGGCGTCGCCGATCATCGCCCTCGCCGTGGCCTGCGCGCTCGCTCCGACGGACGTCGGCGCGGCGGCCGGAGCGGCCATGGCCGGCGTGACACCGAGGCCCAGACCGGTGGCGCCGAGGAGTACGGCGGCGCCGGCGACGGCGGACTTGCGGCGGGCGGTGCGGGGCTTGGCGAGGATGTTGCGGGCGAACGACACAGAGAGTCCTGACGTCGGGTACGGGGGAGTCGCGGGCCGGTCCGGATCGTGCGGTCGTGCTGGTGGGCCGGTCTTCGTCGACCGCGGTCCGGTTCGGCGGACCCCGCGGTGCTCGGCGACTCATCCAGTGTTAGCGGCGGCGTTCAGCCATGGCAACGACCCCGGATGCGAGCCCGTCTCGTACCCGGACCGAAGGGCCCCGGTCCGCCCCGACCGACCCGAAGGCGTCATGGCAGGTCGGATGGGGCGCCGAGCGGGCCCCACGATTCACGGCCGACCACTACCCCGCATAGTGGAGGACCAAGGGCCTGTGGGAGCCCTCACTCGCGGGGAGCGTCAAATGTGACCTGGGCCTCGAAGTTGGCGCGGCGGGTGGCCCGTCGCAGCGCCTTCAGCAGCGCCGGACCGACGGCCAGCGTCAGTACCGCGGTGAGCACCGCCCGGCCCAGGTCCCAGCCGAGCGAGGTGGCCGCGCAGTACGCGAGGAAGCGGACCAGGTTGTCCGCCAGCGGATCGCCCGCGTGGAACGAGATGCCCGAGCCGGCCGGGGGCACGATCGTCCAGCCGTACAGGTTCATCACCGTGCCGTACGCGAACGACGCCACGAAGCCGAACCCCGCCAGCATCAGCAGCTCTCCCCGCCCGCGCAGCCGGTCCGGGCCCGGCAGCAGGCCCGCGCCCATCGCGAACCAGCCCATCGACAGCATCTGGAACGGCATCCACGGCCCCACCCCGCCGGTGAGCAGCGCGGAGGCGAACATCGTCACCGAGCCGAGCACGAAGCCGAAGCCGGGCCCGAGCACCCGGCCGCTCAGCACCATCAGGAAGAACATCGGCTCCAGCCCGGCCGTGCCCGCCCCCAGCGGCCGCAGGGCCGCGCCGACCGCGGCCAGCACCCCCAGCATCGCCACCGCCTTCGCGTCCAGACCGGAGTCCGCGATCATCGCGACGACCACCCCGACCAGCAGCGGCAGCAGCGCGGCGAACAGCCACGGCGCGTCCTGCGAGTGCGCCAGACCGGCACCGGGGTCGGCCAGCAGCGGCCAGCCGAACGCGACCACCCCGATCGCGCTGATGAGGACGAGCGCGGCGATCGCGCGCGGCCCGAGCCGTACCGGCCGCACCTGGCGGCCGCTCATGACGGCTCTCCCAGCGCGGCACGCACCTGGGCCACGGTCAGCCACTCCTGCGGGGCGAGGATCTTCGCGGTCTGCGGGGCGAACGCCGGGGACGAGACCACCACCTGCCGGGTCTCCCCGTCCGCGACGACCTCCCCGTCGGCGAGGATCACCACCCGGTGCGCCAGCTCCGCCGCGAGCTCCACATCGTGCGTGGCCAGCACGATCGCGTGGCCGTCGGCCGCGAGGCCCCGGAGCACCCCGACCAGCCGGGCCTTCGCCGCGTAGTCCAGGCCACGGGTCGGCTCGTCCAGGAGCAGCAGCGGGGGCCGCGCGGTGAGCACGACGGCCAGGGCGAGTGCGAGGCGCTGGCCCTCGGAGAGATCGCGGGGATGGGTGTCGTCCGGTACGCCGGGCAGCAGCTCGGAGACCAGGGCCCGGCAGCTGCCGGGGGCGGCGCCCGCGTCGCTGTCCGCCGCGGCGCACTCGGCGGCGACGGTGTCCGCGTACAGCAGATCGCGCGGTTCCTGCGGTACGAGCCCGACCCGGCGCACCATCTCGCGCGGCTGGGTGCGGTGCGGGGCCCGGCCGCCGACGAGGACGGTGCCGGTGGTGGGCTCGACCATGCCGACGAGGGCGGCCAGCAGGGTGGACTTGCCCGAGCCGTTGCGGCCCATCAGGGCGACGGTCTCGCCGGGGGCGACGGTGAGCGTCACCCGGCGCAGCGCCTCGACGCGCCCGCGCCGTACGCCGAGCCGTTCGACCCGGGCCGTGACGTCGGCGACCGGCTCGGGCACATCGGCCGTCCGCGCGCCGCGCCCCAGCAGCCGGGCCAGGACACCGCGCCGCACGGGGGAGGGGCTCAGCGGCACCGGGGCGGGAGCGGCCACCGGCCCCGGAGCGGGCGGACGCACCGGCGCCAGCCGTTCGCGCAGGTCCGCCGCCCGGCGCCGGGCATCGCGGACCGAGAGCGGCAGCGGCTCCCACCCCGCCAGCCGGCCCAGCGCGACGACCGGCGGGCGGACCGGGGAGACGGCCATGACGTCCGCGGGCTCGCCCACGACCGGGGCGGCGCCCGGCGACGGCAGCAGGACGACCCGGTCCGCGTACTGCACCACCCGCTCCAGCCGGTGCTCCGCCATCAGGACCGTCGTACCCAGGTCGTGCACCAGCCGTTGCAGCACGGCGAGGACCTCCTCGGCCGCCGCCGGGTCCAGGGCGGACGTCGGCTCGTCGAGTACCAGGACCTTCGGGTGCGGGGTGAGGACGGAACCGATCGCGACCCGCTGCTGCTGACCGCCGGAGAGCGTGGCGATCGGCCGGTCGCGCAGCCCGGCGAGCCCCAGCAGGTCCAGGGTCTCCTCGACCCGCCGCCGCATCACGTCGGGGGCCAGGCCCAGCGACTCCATGCCGTACGCCAGCTCGTCCTCGACCGTGTCGGTGACGAAGTGGGAGAGCGGGTCCTGGCCCACCGTGCCGACCAGGTCGGCGAGTTCACGCGGTTTGTGGGTACGGGTGTCACGCCCGTCGACCGTGACCCGGCCGCTCATCGTGCCGCCGGTGAAGTGCGGCACCAGACCCGAAACGGCACCCAGCAGCGTCGACTTGCCGACCCCGGACGGGCCTACGAGCAGCACCAGCTCGCCCTCGGGCACGGTCAGGTCGACCCCGGACAGGGTGGGGCGCTCCGTCCCTTCGTACCGCACCGAGACCTGCTCGAACCGGATCACTGGATCTCCTTGGAATTCGCCGCGCCCACCGGCGCACCCACCGTCGGCGGCACCGGCGCCACCACCGCGGGCAGCAGCCCGATCAGCACCGCCGCCGCGGGCCACAGCGGAAGCACCGGCGCGACCAGCGGGACGACCCCGGGGTGCAGCGCCGCCTCGTCGACAACGCTCGCCCAGATCATCGCCACCGCCACCGCGACTCCCGAACCCGCGACCAGCCAGGCCCGCGCACCCCACCGGTCGGGCCGGTAGCGGGTACGGACCGAGCGGGCCCCGCCGAGCCGCAGCCCGGCCATGGCGGCGACGAGCCCGGCGATCAGCACCGGCAGCCCGTACACCGCGCCCTGCGCGGCCAGCAGCCCGTACGTACCGGCGCACACCCCGAGCAGCCCGCCGAGCGTGAGGACGTTCGTGGTGCGGCGGACGGCGGGCGGGACCTGGGCGGTGCGCCCGTAGCCGCGCGCGTCCATCGACGCGGCCACCGCGACCGACCGCTCCAACGCGCCCTCCAGGACCGGCAGTCCGATCTGGAGGACCGCCTTGATGCCGCCGGTCGGACGGCCCCGCAGCCGCCGTGCGGTGCGCAGCCGCATCACGTCGGCGACCATGTTCGGCGCGAACGTCATCGCGACGACGACGGCGACCCCCGCCTCGTACAGCGCGCCGGGCAGCGATTTCAGCAGCCGGGCCGGGTTGGCGAGCGAGTTCGCCGCCCCGATACAGATCAGCAGCGTGGCCAGCTTCGCCCCGTCGTACAGCGCGAAGAGCAGCTGCTCGGTGGTGACCCGGCCGCCGATCCTGACCCCCTTCGCCCAGTCGGGCAGCGGCACTTCGGGGAGCGTGAACACCGTGTGCGTACCGGGGATCGGCGAACCGAGGAAGACGGAGAAGACGAGCCGCACACCGACCACGAACAGCCCGATCCGGATGAACGCCCCGTACGAACGGGCCCACGGCGCGTCCGTGCGGCGTGCGGCGACCACATAGCCGGCCACCGCGATCAGCAGCCCGAGCAGCAGCGGATTGGTGGTCCGGGACGCGGCGGTGGCGAGTCCGAGCGCCCACAGCCACCACGCCCCGGCGGGCAGGGCGTTGCTCCGGGTCGCTTCGGGGGCGCGCAGCGGACGCCGGCGCGCCAGGACGGCGGAGCCGGTCTGGGCGGTCATCCGCGGCGGCGGCGGGACTGCACGACCGCGGCGATGCCGAGCAGGAGTACGGCACCGACACCGACGAGCACCCCGGCGGACGGGCCGGAGGAGCCGCCGGAGCCGGAGGACGCGGCGGACCCGGCCGGTGTGGCCGAGGCGGACGCCGATCCGGCAGGCGTGCCCTGCCCGTCGCCGGAGACCTGTTCGCCGCAGCCGGAGCCCGGGTAGCCGGTGATGGCGCAGAGCATCGCGTCGCTGCTGTAGCGCAGCGGCTTCGCCACCGAGGCGAGCGCCTCCGCGGCGCTCGCGTCCGGGGCGACCCGCGCACACGCGGTACGCGGCGCGGGCGGAGTCTCACCGGCCGGGGCGTCCGCGGCCGTGCCCGGGTCGATGACGAGCGCTATTCGCTTGGTGCCGTCCTTCGCCGGGGTGACCGCGCAGATCTTCGCGAAGTCGGGGGCGCGGCGAGGCTTCGCCGAGTCCTGGGAGTCCTCGCTGACCGAGAACCGGAAGCCCTGCACCGCCCCGTCGTCCGGCCGCACCAGGGACGGGCCCTGGGTGGCGTACGTCCAGTCGGAGCCGGAGCTCTCCCAGAACGACCAGTACCGGTAGCCGGCCGCCTGGGCCGGTCCCGCGCCGAGCACGGCCAGGACGGCGCCCAGGACCACCAGCAGCGCGGTGGTCCGTCCCGCGCGCCTCACGGCTGCCTGTTCTTCCGGCGACCGCTGATCAGGAAGAACGCGATCGCGGCGAGGACGAGGCCGATGCCGATGTACCACCACACGCCCCCGATCACGTCGTCGCCGCTGTGGACCTGGTCCTTCTCCGTGGGCTCGTACCCGGTGTCGGCGGACGGGTCGGGCGTCACCACGGCGGCGGGCTCGGGGCCGGCCGCGTTCAGCCGGGCGACCAGGTCGACGCCGCCGAAGTCCCGGGCGTTGTTGCCGGTCGCGTGGGCGGCAAGGATCAGCTGGGCGTAGGCGGCGGGGCCGCTCCGGGCGGCCCAGTCCGCGGAGTTCTTCTTCAGCCAGGAGATGGCCCCGGCCGCCTTGTCCTGGTGGCCGGCCGCGGAGAGCGCGACGACCGCGTCCGCGGTGTTGCCGAAGTCGGGCTGCGGGGTGGTGTCGGTGGCACCGGGCATCGGCGCCTGGTTCAGGTGGCCGCTGCCGGCGAGGGCACCGGTGAGGTAGTGGGCGCCGTTCTGGGCGGCCTGCTCGGGCGTGAGCCCGGGACCGGGCCGGCAACTGGGCGCCTTGCCTGCGGCGTTGTTCCCGACCGCCATCGCCTTGCCCATCGTGCCGAGCACGGCGGCCGCGGTGGCGTCCGCGTTGGCGGCGAGCCCGCCCTTCTTGTCGGCCTGGTACGCGAAGGCACCGCCGTCCTTCCCGCCGCACGGGATCGCGAGCGCGAGCAGCGGGTCGTAGGGGGTCTTGCCGCCGGGCGTCGTGATGTCCGCGAGCCGCTGCCCCTGGCGGGCGAGGGCGCCGATCACCAGGGAGGTGGAGTTGGCGTCAGTGGGCGCGCCCGCGGTGTAGCCCCAGCCGCCGTCCTCGTTCTGCACGGACTTCAGCCAGCGCACCGAGTTGTTCACGGTCTCGCGGTGCCCGCCCACCTCGACCAGGGCCTGGGTGGCGGCCGCGGTGGCATTGGTGTCCCGCACGGTCTTCGCGTCGCACGGCTTGGCGGCATCGGGCCGGAACGCGGCGTAGGAACCGTCGGCGCACTGCTGGGAGATCAGCCAGTCCACCGACTTCGCGGCCGGGGTGACCCCTTCGAGCCGCTGGGCGAGGAAGGCCATCGACTGCCGCCACACGCCGTCGTAGGTGGGGTCCGCCGTGCCGTACAGCCCGGAAGGCAGCGCGACGGACGGCGAGGGCGACGGGGACGGCGCTGCCACCGCGACCGGCGCAGCGGCCGCGCAGAGCACGGCGGCGGTGGCGGCGAGCGTTGCTGCGCTGCGACGTACGGTCATGGCGGGCGGGGCCTCTCCTGCGGGGTGAACCGGGCACAGGCACGCTCAGGCACCAGGCTCCGGCTCCGTATACCTCGACGGTGCCGACCACCGGGGGATCCGGTGGTCCGAGCCGGTCACGACCGCGGACAGGGCATTCCGACTCACCGCCTGCGAAGACGGTTCACGGCTGCGTGGTCAGTGCCGGATTCGCACCGGCTTCCCCCTGAACGGGCATGATGACGACCCGCACACTGTACCGGGCGGGTCCGGGCGGGGGCCGGGCCGGGAGGAGCGCCCCCTGATCACACCGAGACGTACATCACTCCGTTCCGCTCCGCACCGCAGGTCGCGCTCGCACCGCGAGGCACGCGACGGTCACACCGCGCCGCACCCCACCGGACCGCCACGCCTCACACCGTGCCGCACGCCACCGGACCGCCACCGCTCACACCGCGCCGCACGCCACCGGACCGCCACGCCTCACACCGCGATGTACGCCACCGGATCGGCCCCCGGCACCGCCTCCGCGCGCCCGAGCTTCACCAGCCGCCGCAGATGCGCCTCCGCCTCCGAGACGGCGATGTTCCGGGAGCCGTGCGGGATCTGCTCCCAGGGCCGGTTCCACTCCATCCGCTCGGCCAGCTCCCACGGTGTCAGCGGCTCCGCCAGCAGCCCGAGCAGCCCGGTCAGCCGCTCCTCGTGATGCCCGAGGAGCTCCCGTACCCGCCCCGCCGCATCGGTGAAGGCGTATTGGTGGGCGGGCAGCACCTCGGCGGCCCCGAGCCGGCCGATCCGCTCCAGCGAGTCGAGGTAGTCGCCGAGGGGGTCGGTGGCCGTGGCATCGTCCGGGTCCTCGTACAGCCCGATGTGCGGACTGATCCCCGGCAGCAGGTGATCCCCCGAGAAGAGCCGCCCCCGGCCCGGCAGATTGCCCGGGTGCTCCTCCTCCAGGTGCAGGCACACATGCCCCGGCGTGTGCCCCGGCGTCCAGATCGCCCGCAGCCTGCGCCCCGCCAGATCGAGCAGCTCACCGGGGACGATCTCGCGGTCCGGGAGCGCGGCCCGCAACCCCGGCAGCGTCCGCATCCGGCCCCCGTCGGCCGCGGCGGCCCGCAACGGCGCGAGATGCTCCTCGGGCGCTCCGACCGCGGTGAGCTTGGCCGCGAGATAAGTCAGCCACCTGCCGGGTTCGGACTCCCGGGTACGGCGCACGATCGCGGTGTCCGCCGCATGCATGGCGATCCAGGCCCCGGAGGCCTCGCGCACCTGCCCGGAGAGCCCGTGGTGGTCGGGGTGGTGGTGGGTGATGACCACCCCGTGGATGTCGGCCATCTCTGTGCCGACGGCGGCGAGCCCGGCACAGAGCGTGTCCCAGGCCTCGGGATCGTCCCATCCGGTGTCGATCAGGACCGGTCCCCGATCGGTGTCCAGGACGTGCACGAGGGTGTGGCCCAGCGGATTGTCCGGGATGGGCACCTTGATGCTGTGCACGCCCCCGCCGTGGTCGGTCACCTGCGTCATGGAGGTCCCCATCTCTCTCGGCGACGTGCTGCTGCGATCCGTCGCGCCCGCGTGTGGGTGCGTCGGGCCCACTGTAACGAGAACTTGTTCCAGTAGTAGCCCCGGTCGACCATCTCGTTCGGGGTGCTGTCACGGACGTGGACACCTGGAACTGGAACTGGTATCAGTTCTGACACAGAGTCAGATCCTGGGTCGGGCACCCGGTCGGATACCGAGTCGGATGCCGATCCGGACCGGACGCCGATTCGGGCAACGCACCGCGCCGCGGGAGGCAGCAGTCATGACCGAGCTTGTCGAACACGGAAAACTGTTCATCGGCGGGGAGCTGGTCGATCCGCTGGGCCGGGACACCATCGAGGTCGTCTCGCCCCACACCGAGCAGGTCATCGGCCGGGTGCCGCATGCGTGTGAGGCGGACGTGGACGCGGCCGTCGCCGCCGGGCGGCGGGCGTTCGACGAGGGGCCCTGGCCCCGGATGAGCCTGGACGAGCGGATCGCGGTGGTGACCAGGATCAAGGACGCGTTCGCCGTCCGCTACGAGGAGATCGCCCGGGTCATCAGCTCGGAGAACGGCACGCCGTACACGTCGAGCGTCATGGTGCAGGCCCTCGCCGCGATGATGGTGTGGGACTCGGCGATCACCGTCGCCCGCGAATTCGCGTACGAGGAGCGGCGGACCGGGGCGCTCGGGCCGCTGCTGGTGCGCCGGGAGCCGGTCGGGGTGGTCGCGGCCGTGGTGCCGTGGAACGTTCCGCAGTTCACCGCCGCCGCCAAGCTCGCGCCCGCGCTGCTGGCCGGCTGCTCCGCCGTGCTCAAGGTCTCGCCCGAATCGCCGCTGGACGCCTACATCCTGGCCGAGATCGCCGCCGATGCCGGACTGCCGGAGGGCGTGCTCTCCATCCTCCCGGCCGACCGCGAGGTCAGCGAGTACCTGGTCGGGCACCCCGGCATCGACAAGGTGTCGTTCACCGGGTCGGTGGCCGCCGGGCGCCGGGTGATGGAGGTCGCCTCCCGCAATCTCACCCGGGTCACCCTGGAGCTGGGCGGCAAGTCCGCCGCCGTGATCCTCCCCGACGCCGATCTGGACGCCGCCGTCGCGGGCATCGTCCCCTTCGCCTGGATGATCAACGGCCAGGCGTGCGTGGCCCAGACCCGCATTCTCGTACCGCGCTCCTGCTACGACGAGACGGCGGAGGCGTTCGCCGCCGCGGCGGGTGCGCTGAAGGTCGGCGACCCGCTCGACCCGGCCACCGAACTCGGCCCGCTGGTCGCGCGGCGCCAGCAGCAGCGCTCGCTGGACTACATCAGGATCGGGCAGGACGAAGGCGCCAAGATCCTTACCGGTGGCGGCCGTCCGGCGTCCCAGGAACGGGGCTGGTACGTCGAACCGACCCTCTTCGGAGACGTGGAAAACTCCATGCGCATCGCCCGCGAGGAGATCTTCGGCCCCGTCATCTGCCTGCTGCCGTACGGCGACGAGGACGAGGCCGTACGGATCGCCAACGACTCCGACTACGGCCTCAGCGGCAGCGTCTGGACCGCCGACACCGAACGCGGCATCGACATCGCCCGCCGGGTCAGGACGGGCACGTACAGCGTGAACACCTTCAGCCTCGACATGCTCGGCCCGTTCGGCGGGTACAAGAACTCAGGCCTGGGGCGGGAGTTCGGGCCCGAGGGCTACGGCGAGTACTTCGAGCACAAGATGATCCACCTGCCGGCCGGATACGAGGGGGCATGATGGGGGACCGCTGGGCCGTCGAGGTCGACCGGAGCATCTGCATCGGCTCCGGGATGTGCCTGAACCACGCGCCGGGCCGGTTCGCGCTGGACTCCGCCCGGCAGTCGCGCCCGTCGGACCCGGAGACCGGCGCCGACGAGAAGGTCCTCACGGCCGCCGAGGGATGCCCGGTCGAGGCGATCACGATCACGTTGATCGGGACGGGGGAGGTCGTCTTTCCGCCGGAGGACTGAGGGCTGACGAGTGAGAACTGAGGACCGAGGGCTGTCCGGCGGGTCACTTGTCGAAGACGAACGAGATGTGGTCGTCATCCAGGTACTTGATATCGACCTCGCAGCCTTTCTGTACCTGCGACGAGCGGCGGGCAAGGATGGTTTCCCGGCCTTCCACGTATTTGGTCTCGCCGTCCTCGTGCCATGAGAGCCGGTATTCGATGGTGATGGACCCGCCGTCATATTCGGCGACGCGGCGAACGTCCTCCACCAGGGCCCGAATGTCCCGGCCATGTGCATCGATCATTCGGTCGCGGAGGGAAAGGTGGATGATATAGGAGACGGTGCCCACGGCGATGGCGGCGGAAAAGATGTAAACGAACAGCATGGCGGCCCCCCCGGGTGAGTATTTCTGCGGTCCCGATTCGGTGGCCGCGGTCCGACCCCGTCGTCGGTGTGCGGGCGATGCGGCGCGCGCACACCGGTGGCGGGGTCGTGTCATGTTGCCGAGATGACTTTATCGTTGAAGTGGCGCGGGACCGCAGTCCATCGGGTGACCCCGGTATTGACCGGTGCCGGCAATGCGTAAGTGTTCCCGGTCGAAATGCCTGAGTGCGCGGTACGGGAAGGCATGTGGCTGCGACTTCCCGGTTCCGTCAAACGATCGGTCAAGCAACAGGTACGAAACGTTCAACCTCTGACCAAGGATCCCTCGGACGCGGGGCCGAAACACTCCGCAGGGCGCCACGCAGGTGCGCCCCTCATCTGCGGACATGTCTGACCGTGTTCGTGTCGTCACGTTGAGATGCGCCAACTCGGCACCGTTGTCGGGTTGTTGCCGGGCGTACCGTCTCAACAGATTGTTGATCAAGATCCCGATCCCCCGGGGTGCCGGAGGGGTACGGGTCAATTCGCCATGTCCTCAAAGGAGATGACATGCCCGCAGCGGAACAGGCGGCGCCGGGACCGGACCGGCCTTCTCTCCGCGCCGGACTGGTGCAACTGCGCGGCGTTGCCCAGGTGGCACTCGTCTCCAGCCCCTGGTCCGGGCTGCTGTTCACCCTCGCGCTGTTCACCGGCGGCTGGCGTATCGGGGTGTACGGCCTGCTCGGCGCCGCCTCGTCCGCCGGGGCGGCGGTCCTGCTGGGTGCCGACCGGCAGGGAGTGGGCAAAGGGCTTCAGGGCTACTGCGGTTGCCTTACCGGCATCGCCCTCGTCGTACGGCTCGGCGCCTCGTGGCAGACCGCGGTGCTGGCCGTGCTCGGTGCGGCCGTCTGCTCGGTGCCGGCCGCTGCCGCGGGGCGGCTCCTCGCTCCGCTCGGGCTGCCGGTCCTGACGGCCCCTTACTGTCTGGTCGCCGGAGCGTTGACGATCGCGCTGCCCGGCGCCCCGGTCACCGCGGGCGTGGCCGCCCGGGTTCCGGGGTTCACCGAGCTGACGGCCGCCGAGGCCTGGCACGCGTTCTGCAACAACATCGGCCAGATCTTCTTCCTGGACAACTGGTACGCGGGCCTGATCCTGCTCGCCGGGCTCCTCGTCGCCTCCCGGACCGCGGCCCTCGCAGCGGTCTGCGGCAGCGTTCTCGCGCTGCTCACCGCCTGCGCGGCCGGGCTGCCCGCGGACAGGATCACCGAGGGCCTGTACGGCTACAACGCGGTGCTCTGCGCGATCGCACTGGCCGCCACCTTCCTGACCCCCACCCCGTGGACCACCGGGTACGCCGCGCTCGCCGCCGTGGCCTCGGTCCCCTTCAGTGCTGCCTGGGAAGCCTTCGCCCAGCCGTCCGGCACAACCCCCTTCACCTGGCCGTTCACCGTGACGACCTGGCTCTTCCTGGCCGCCGCTCCGGCCCTGGACCGGCCCGGGTTCTCCTTCGGGAGACAACTTCGAGAAACAACTCAAGAAAGCAACTCCGAGAAACGCCTCCGAGAAACGCCTTCGAGGAAACTCCTTCGAGAAAGCTGACGTGACGCCATGAACCTCGCACCGCGGGAAATCGACAAACTCCACGTCTACGTGGTCGCGGACCTGGCCCGCCGCCGCAGGGACCGGGGGACCAAGCTCAACTACAGCGAAGCCGCCGCCCTGATCACCGAGGCCGTCCTGGAGGCCGCGCGCGACGGCCACACCGTCGCCGAATGCATGGAGCTGGGCCGCAGGGTCGTCTCGGGCGACGACGTGATGCCCGGCGTACGGGAGATGCTCACCGTCCTCCAGGTCGAGACGGCCTTCGTCGACGGGACGAAGCTGGTCACCTGCCACGACCCGATCAGCGCCTGAAAGACCGAGGAGACACACATGTCGGGCGGAGCCCAATACCTCTACGGGGACGAACCCGTGGAGATCAACGCCGACCGTGCCAGGACCAGGCTCACCGTCGCCAACACCGGTGACCGGGCCGTCCAGGTCGGTTCCCACTACCACTTCTTCGAGATCAACCGCGCCCTGCGCTTCGACCGCGAGGCCGCCTACGGCATGCGCCTGGACATTCCCTCCGGGACCGCCGTGCGCTTCGAGCCCGGCGACACCCGCGAGGTGGAGCTGTGCGCCTTCGGCGGCACCGGCCGGCTCAACGGCTTCGCCGGACTCGTCAACGGCGGCCTGTCGGCCCCGGACACCCGGCGCGACGCGCTCCGCCGCGCCGCGGAACTCGGCTTCGTGCAGCCCGGGTCCGGAACCGAGAAGAACAACGCAGAGGAGCGGAACTGATGGCGATCATCCCGCGCAAGCAGTACACGGACCTGTTCGGTCCCACCGTGGGCGACCGGTTCCACCTGGCCGACACCAACCTGATCGTCGAGGTCGAGTACGACCACAACGCCGGTTCCTACGGGGAAGAGGCCGTCTACGGGGGCGGCAAGGCCATCCGGGACGGCATGGCCCAGGACCCCTCCGCGCTGAACCGCGAGGGCGCCCTGGACCTCGTCATCACCAACGTCGTGGTCCTCGACCCGGTCCTCGGCGTGGTCAAGGGCGACATCGGGGTCCGCGGCGGCCTGATCGTCGGCGTCGGCAAGGCGGGGAACCCGCATCTGCAGAACGGTGTCGACCCCAAGCTCGTCATCGGCCCCGGCACCGAGGTGATCTCCGGCGAGCACCTCATCGCCACCGCCGGGGGCGTCGACACGCACATCCACTTCATCGCACCCCAGCAGGCCCAGGAGGGCCTGTCCAACGGCATCACCACCTTCTTCGGCGGCGGCACCGGACCCACCGACGGAACCAACGGCACCACCTGCACCCCCGGACCCTGGAACATCCACCGGATGCTGGAGGCCGTGGAGGACCTGCCGGTCAACGTGGGACTGCTCGGCAAGGGCAACGGCAGCCTGCCCGAGGCGCTGCGGGAGCAGGTCGAGGCGGGAGCGGCCGGGCTGAAGGTGCACGAGGACTGGGGCGCCACCCCCGCCGCGATCGACACCGCGCTGCGGGTCGCCGACGAGCACGACGTACAGATGGCCATCCACACCGACACCCTCAACGAGGGCGGTTTCTACGAGGACACCCTCTCGGCGATCGACGGCCGGACCATCCACACCTTCCACACCGAGGGCGCGGGCGGCGGTCACGCCCCCGACATCATCCGGGTGTCGGGCGAGGCCAACGTACTGCCGGCCTCCACCAACCCGACCCTGCCCTACACGGTCAACGCGGTGGACGAGCTGCTGGACATGGTGATGGTCTGCCACCACCTGTCCCGTGACATCCCCGAGGACGTCTCGTTCGCCGACAGCCGGGTGCGGGCCGAGACGATCGCGGCCGAGACCGTGCTGCACGACCTCGGCGTCATCAGCATCTTCTCCTCCGACTCCCAGGCCATGGGCCGGGTCGGCGAGTCCTTCCTGCGCGCCTTCCAGACGGCGCACCACTGCAAGGAGATGCGCGGCCCGCTGGCCGAGGACAGCTCCCGCAACGACAACGCGCGGGTCCTGCGCTACCTGGCCAAGCTGACGATCAACCCCGCGACGGCGGTCGGCGCCGCGGACGTGATCGGTTCCCTGGAGCCCGGCAAGCTCGCCGACATCGTGCTCTGGCCGATCCACTCCTTCGCCGCCAAGCCCAGGCTCATCATCAAGGGCGGCATGGTCAACTGGGCCCTGATGGGCGACCCGAACGCCTCGCTGCCGACGCCCCAACCGGTCTACTACCGGCCGATGTTCGGCACCCACGGCCGGGCGAAGCAGCGCACCTCGGTGACGTTCATGTCGCAGGCGTCCATCGCCGCCGGGGTCCCCGGGGAGCTGGGGCTGCAACGGCGGATCGAGCCCGTGCAGCGCTGCCGGACCATCGGCAAGCAGCACATGGTGCGCAACGACGCGCTGCCGCGCATCGAGGTGGACCCGGAGACGTACAAGGTCACCGTGGACGGCGAGCCCGCGACCATCGAGCCGGCCGAGCGGCTGCCGCTCAACCACCTCTTCTACATCGTCTGACGACCGCATCGCCCGACGACCGCATCGCCTCACGACCGCCCGAACGGAAATCCCGGTGTGAACGACCCGATCCCGATCCCGGCCCTGCTGACCGGACTCCAGCTCACCGACTCGGCCTTCCCCAGCGGCTACTACACCCTCTCCCACGGCCTGGAGGGCTTCCAGCAGGCCCGCGCGGTCACCCCGTCCGGCCTGCCGGCGCTCCTGCACGACCTGCTGCGCCACAGCGTGGGCCCGGCCGACGCCACCGCCCTCGCGCTCGCCCACCGTGCGGTCACCGCCGACGACTGGGAGGAGGTGGTGGCCGTGGAGCAGCGGCTGCACGCCACCAAACTGGGCCGCGAGGCCCGGCAGGCCGCCGTCCGCACCGGACGGCAGCTGCTGGACCTGGCCGGCGAGGTGTACGGCACCGCGCCCGTCGAGCGGTATCGGGACCTCTACCGGGACGGTGCCGTACGCGGCTGCCAGCCGGTCGTCGCCGCCGTCGTCCACGCGGGCAACGGGCTGCCCGTCCGCCAGGCGGTCACCTGCGAACTGTTCGCCTTCGCGGCCAGTTTCGTGGGGGCCGCCCTGCGGCTGCGGCTGACCGACCACCGCCGGGCGCAGGTCGTCCTGCACGGCGCCGCCCCGGTGATCGAGAAGACCGTCGAAGCCGCTCTGGGGCGGGAACCGGCCGACATCGGGGGCTGCGTCCCGGTGGCGGACGTCATGGCCGGTCGCCACGAGCGCGCCGAAGCACGGCTGTTCGCCAGCTGAGGGCTGTCCCGCAGGCACCCTTCGCATCCCTTCCACCCGCACCCACACCACCAGGACAGGAACACCATGCACGACCCCATGCAGGCCAGGCACAACCACGACCACGGCCACGACGAGCTCATGCGGCGGCCGAAGGACGGCGTGCTGCGCGTCGGGATCGCCGGACCGGTCGGTTCCGGGAAGACGGCCCTGATCGAGGCGCTCGTCCCGGTGCTGATCGAGCGCGGCCGGACCCCCGCCGTCATCACCAACGACATCTTCACCACCGAGGACGCCGCGCATGTGCGCCGCACCCTGGCCGGGATCCTCGACGCCGACCGGATCGTCGGTGTGGAGACCGGGGCCTGTCCGCACACCGCCGTCCGTGACGACCCGACGATGAACCAGGCCGCCGCCGACGAGCTCATGGAGCGCTTCCCCGAGGTGGACACCCTGCTCTTCGAGAGCGGCGGGGACAACCTGACCCTCACCTTCAGCCCGGCCCTGGTCGACCTGTTCCTGTTCGTGCTGGACACCGCCGAGGGCGACAAGATGCCGCGCAAGCGCGGACCGGGCATCACCGAGTGCGAGCTGCTCGTCATCAACAAGGTGGACATCGCCCCCTACGTACGGTGCGATCTCGGCGTCATGGAGTCGGACGCGCACCGCGTCCGGGACGGCCGGCCGGTGGTGCTGACCAATTCGCTCACCGGGGACGGACTCGGCACCATCGCCGACTTCCTGCTGTCGCACGAAGCCGCCCACGAAGCCGCGCAGGAGACGGCCTCCGCGTGACCGAGGCGCCCGCGCGGCTGGATCCCGCGCACTACGAACCCCGGCGGATACCGGCCCCGATGCTCGGACTCGCCGGCACCCCGGACACCCTGGCCGCCGGGCGCCCCGGCAAGGTCGGCCTGCTCGAACTGGGCTACGCGCGGGTGGGCGGGCGGACCGAACTCGTCGACCGGTACCAGAAGTCACCGCTCCAGATCATGCGCCCGCTGTACATCGACCCGTTGCGGCCCGACCTTCCGGTGACCTATCTGATGTCGACCGGCGGCGGCATCATCCAGGCCGACCGCAACCGGATCGACATCGACTGCGGCCCCGGCACCTCGGTCCACCTGACCACCCAGGCCGCGACCAAGGTGCACCGGATGGAGTTCGACCACGCGACCCAGATCGTCAACCTGACTGCGGGGGAGGGGAGTTACGTCGAGTATCTGCCGGACGCCCTCATCCCCTACCGGGACGCCCGCTTCTACCAGCACACCCGGGTGACCGTCGACCCGACCGCCACCGTGCTGCTGGGCGAGACGATCGCGGCGGGGCGGCTCGCCCGGGGCGAACGGCACGCCTACCGCATGCTCTTCAGCGATCTGGAGATCCGCCGCCCCGACGGGACGCTCCTGGCCGTGGACACCGTCCGCCTCGATCCGCAGGGGCCGGGCGGGGTCACCGGGCACGCCGTCTTCGGCGACCACGACCTGATGGCCTCGCTGTACGCGGTCACCCCGCTCGCCTCCGCCGCGAGCGTCGCCGACGCCCTCCACGAGGCGCTCGCACCGGCCGGCCCGGTCTTCGGCGTGAGCACCCTGCCCGACGACTGCGGGGCGTGGGTCCGGATCGTCGGCAGCGACCCGCCCGCCCTCACCCGTGCGATGCGCGCCGCGTGGGACGCCCTGCGGCGGCTGCTCATCGGCGTCCCGGCCCCGGACCTGCGCAAGACCTGACCGCGCCGGTCCGGGACCGGGCGCGCGGGGTGCCTCTCAGGCGGCGCACCCCGTGTCCGCGATCACGAAGTGTCCGGGCGGCGACTCCCGCAGGGTGTGGGTGACGAAGACGTTGTACAGGCCCATGTTCTGGTCCGAGCCGTTGGCGTACACGAGACCGCCGGTGGTGTGTGCCCGGCCCGCCGCCACCTGTGCGTAGTTGGTCGCCGTGAAGCACCGCGCCGGGGCGGCGCCGGTCGTGGTAGCCGTCACCTGGGGCGAGGCGGTGCCGGGGATGCCCGATCCGTCGATCGCCGCCACCGTGTAGCGGTACGCCGTGCCGGCGGTGAGACCCGGGTCCGTGTACGAGGCGGAGGCGGTGGTGGCGACCTTCGCGCCGTCGCGGTGCACCGCGTACGAGTCCGCGCCCGCCACCGCGTCCCAGGCCAGCGAGACGCTGTCCGCCGTGACGCCGGTGACCCGCAGGCCGGACGGGGCGGGCAACTGCTCACCGCCGCCGGGGACGTCCTGGTCCAGGCCCCAGAAGACGCCGGTGTGATACGTCGAGCAGATGGCGTTCAGGAAGTACGCGGCCGTCGCCCCGCACTGCTCGGTGCCCGAGCCGGGGCTCACGGCCAGACCGTGGCCCATGCCGGACACGGAGTACGTCACCACCGCGGGATTGCCCGAGGCGTCGTCGTACACGCTGCGCGTGGTGCTGCCGGGGAGGGTGTCGGTGGCCGCCGGGGTCTGGCCGATGCCCCAGACGTCCGTCCACTGGTCGCGCAGGGCCGAGGCGTTGGCGGGGTACACGGTGTAGTCGGCGGTGCCCTGCCAGATCGCCACCCGGGGCCAGGGCCCCGTGTACCCGGGGTGGGCGCCGCGCACCTTGTCGCCCCACTGCGCGGGCGTCAGCTTCTGCGGCCCGGTCTGGCAGCCGGACGCGCCCGCCTGGCTCGTCGCGCACTGGGCGGGCAGGCCCGAGGCCACGGAGCCGCCCGCGAACACGTCCGGGTACGCGGCCAGCAGGTCGGCCGTCATACCGCCGCCCGCCGAGAGGCCGGTGACGTACACCCGGCGGCCGTCCGAGCCGTACTGCTGCGCGGCGTACTCCACCATCTGCACGATCGAGGCGGCCTCGCCCCGGCCCCTGCTGTCCTCGGCCGGATCGAACCAGCCGAAGCAGGACAGCGCGTTGTTGGCGGCCGAGGTCTGCGGGAAGACCACGGCGAAGCCCCAAAGGTCGGCGTACTTCGGCCAGCCCGAGAAGGCGTAGTAGTCGTTCGCGGTCTGGGTGCAGCCGTGCAGCGCGACGACCAGCGGCGCGTTCGCGGGCAGTCCGGCCGGGGCGTACTCGTACATCTGGAGGTTCCCGGGATTCGAACCGAAGCCGGTGACCTGTTGCAGACCGCCGGCGGCCGAGGCCGGCTGCACGGCCGCGGCCGTGCTCAGCGTCGCCGCGACGAGGGCGAGAGCGGCGGTGGAGGCGACGCGCCGGAGCAGGCGTCGCAGGATCGATGGGCGCACGGGTGCCTCCCTGTGGGGGGTGGTCCGGCTCCTGGGTGGGGAACCGCGGTGCGGACGCTAGGGGGCGGCGGAGTCCGCGCCCATGGGCCCGGCGGACAACGCCCCGCTCCCGGCTGTGTGCGGCGCCGCCGTTGCGTCCCTCGTGCCACCGCCGCGGCGCCCGGGGCCCGTCCGGCGCACCGACGGCCCGCCGCCGGACCCGCCCCATGTGCGCCGCCACCATGCCGGTGTACGACGGTGTGTGCACCGGCCCCGTGTGACGGGGGCCCCGGCCTCCTTACGGTGACGGCCATGGAGACTCCTCAGCGCCCGGCCCCCGGGCCCGCCCCGCTCACCGCCCCGCCCTCCGCGAACCCGCCGCTCGCCGGCCGCACCGCGCTGGTGACCGGCGCCGCGAGCGGTATCGGGCGGGCCTGCGCACAGGCCCTGGCGGCGTCCGGCGCCCATGTGCACGTGGTGGACAAGGCCGCCGAGGCGGCGAAGAGCCTGGCGGCGGAGATCGGCGGGACGGCGTGGGTGGTCGACCTCGCCGTCCCCGACGCGGTGGACACCCTGCCCACCGACGCGGACATCGTGGTCAACAACGCCGGGCTCCAGCACGTCGCGCCCGTGCACGAATTCCCGCCGGACCGCTTCGCACTGATCCAGCGCGTCATGGTGGAGACCCCGTTCCGCATCTTGCGCCGGACCCTGCCGGGCATGTACGAACGCGGCTGGGGGCGCGTGGTCAACATCTCGTCGGTGCACGGACTGCGGGCCAGCCCCTACAAGTCGGCCTATGTGACGGCCAAGCACGCACTGGAGGGACTCAGCAAGGTGGTCGCGCTCGAAGCGGCGGAGCACGGGGTGACGAGCAACTGCGTCTGCCCCGGGTACGTACGCACCCCGCTGGTCGAGAACCAGATCGCCGACCAGGCCCGTACGCACGGCATCTCCGAGGAGGAGGTGGTGGGCCGGGTCATGCTGGAACGCAGCGCCATCAAGCGGCTGATCGAACCCGCTGACGTCGCCGAGGCCGTGCTGTGGCTCTGCGGGCCGCGCACCGGGCACATCACCGGAACCTCGCTCTCCATGGACGGCGGCTGGACCGCCAACTGACCTCCCGGGGCGGAGGCCGGACCGCCGACCGAACCCCCGGGTCGGCACCCGGACCGACAACCGCCCCCCGCCCCCTACGAATCCTGGCCGCCCATGTCTGAACCGTCCGCCTCCGCCTCCGCCGCCTCCGCCGCGCCCCATCTGCGACGCCTGCTCGACCTGCTGGCCGACGACGCCCCCGCCGAGGCGCTGGGCGCCGTCTCCTCGCAGGCGCGGGCCGCCGGGGTGCCCGCCGGCGACCTGGCGGAGGTGGAGCGGGCCACCGCCACCGCCCTGCGGATCAGGGGCGCCCTGCGTCAGCACCGCCGCCGCGAGCTCCAGCTCACCGCGCTCTTCGACACGGCGGGCGACCTGGCCGCCTCCCGCGACCTAGACGACGTGCTCAAGGCGATCGTCCGCCGGGCCAGGATGCTGCTCGGCACGGACACCGCCTACCTCACCCTCCCCGACGAGGAGGCGGGCGACACCTACATGCGGGTCACCGACGGATCGGTGTCGGTGGTCTTCCAGCGGCTGCGGCTGGAGCTCGGCCACGGGCTGGGCGGCCTGGTGGCACAGACCGCGCGACCGTACGCGACCCCCGATTACCGCACCGACGACCGCTTCCACCACACCCGCAACATCAACGCCGGGGTACTGGACGAGGGGCTCGTCGCCATCCTGGGCGTGCCGCTCCTCCTCGGCTCCAGCCGCGGCGGGACCGGAAAGGTCATCGGCGTCCTCTTCGCCGCCGACCGGTCGCCCCGCGTCTTCAGCCCCGACGAGGTCGCCCTGCTCTGCTCGCTCGCCGCCCATGCCGCGATCGCCATCGACACCGCCCGCGCGCTCGCCGACACCCGGTCCGCACTGGACGAACTGGCGGGCGCGAACGCCGAGCTGGCCGAGGCCAACGCGGCGGTACGGGCGCACTCGGCGGCCATGCGACGGGCCGAGGAGTCCCACGACCGGCTGACCGACCTGGTGCTGCGCGGCCGGGACGTCAAGGACGTCGCGACGGCGGTCGCGGGGCTGCTGGACTCCCCGCTGACCATCCACGACCCCGGCGGGCGGCCCCTGGCGGCCGTCCGGCCCGACGGCGCGGACTTCGCCGCCGACGGCATGGACGCCGGATGGCTGGCCGAGACCGCCGAGGAGTCCCGTACCGGCGCCCGCGCCGTGCACCGCGACGGCCGGTGGATCTGCGCCGTCCTCGCCGGGCAGGAACTCCTGGCCGGACTGGTCCTGCACCGGCGCGGACAGCTCGACGACTCCGACCGGCGGCTGTTCGAGCGGGCCTCGGTGGTCACCGGACTGCTCCTGCTGCTGCGGCGCACCGTCGCCGAGACCGAGAACCGGATACGCGGCGAGCTGGTCTCCGACCTGCTGACCGACGCGGACCGCGACCCGGCCGGACTCACCGAACGCGGCCGGCGCCTGGGCATCGACCTCGACCGCCCGCATCTGCTGCTGGTGGCCGAGGGCGGGGCCCGGGAGCGGCTGGCCCCCGCCGCGATGCGCTATCTGTTCGGCGGGGGCATCCACGGGGTGAGCGCGGAACACGCCGGGGCCGTGGTGCTGCTGGTGGCGGCCGGTGACCCCGGACCGGCCGCGGGCGACGCGGCCCGCGCGGCGGCGGCCCAGCTCGGCCGGCTCGCCCAGACCTCCGTCACCGTCGCCGCCGCCGGCCCGGCACGCGGCGCCCGGGAACTGGCCGCCGCGTACGGGGAGGCCGCCCGCTGTCTGCGCGCGATGCGGGTCCTCGGGCGCACGGGCGAAGGGGCCTGCGTCGAGGAACTCGGCTTCCTGGGCGTGGTGCTGGGCAACGCGCAGGACGTCGACGGCTTCGTCTCCGCGACGCTCGGCCCGCTGCTGGAGTACGACGCACAGCGCGGCACCCACCTGGTGCGCACCCTCGGCGCCTACTTCGGCTCCGGGGGCAGCCTCGTCCGGGCCAAGGACGAACTCCACGTGCACGTCAACACGGTGGTGCAGCGGCTGGACCGGGTGCAGGTGCTGCTGGGACGCGACTGGAACGAGCCGGGGCGCGCCCTGGAACTGCAACTCGCCCTGCGGCTCCACCTGCTGGCGGGCGGCGGCCGGGACCGGTAGCGCCCCGACCCCGCCCCTCAGGCTCCGGCCGCGACCGGTGGCGCCCCGGCCCCCGCCCCTCAGGCCCCCGACAGGTCCAGGAGCCGGCGTGCGACCTCCTTGCCGCCCGCGTCCCCGGTCAGCACCGTGTAGTGGTTGACGTCCCGGACCGCCACCGGGGTCACCCGCGTACCCCCGAGCTCCGCCGCCGCCAGCCGGTTCTCGTCGTACAGCCCCTGCTCCTCGTCCATCAGCCCGCGCTGCGCCCACAGCAGCGTCGCCGGGGCGGGCAGCTTCCGCACCGCCGACAGCACCTCCTCGTCGAAGAGGTTGATGCCGTCCGTGCGCACCGCCTCGATCCGGCAGGTGGAGCGCAGGGCGGGCTCGTCCCCGGTCAGATCGCGCTGGATGTACGCGTCCACCTCGTCCGACCAGGCATCCGCGAACGCGGGGTGCGCCCGCCAGAACGAGCGGTACGCGGCCCGGTCCGGAAAGGTCATCGACAGCCGGTCCATGGCCGGGCCGATCACGGCGGTCATCAGCTCGTCCGGGGACAGGTGGGTGGGGGCGGGGAAGCCGATGCCGCCGTCGACCAGCAGCAGCGGCCCGAACCGCTCCGGGTGCCGTACGGCGGCCAGCGCCGCCACGAACGCGCCCATCGAATGGCCCGCCAGCACCACCCGGCCCGTGCCCAGCGCCGCGGCCACGGCGGCCGCGTCGTCGGCGTGCGCGGCGATCCCGTACGGACCGGGCAGCGCCGAACTCCCGGCCCGGCCGCGCAGATCCGGCGCGACCAGCGTGACCCGGCCGTCCAGCAGCCTCGCCACCGGCCCCCAGGACAGCGCGTTGGCCGTGATGCCGTGCAGGGCGACGACGACCGGGGCGCCGGGCTCCCGGGCCGGCCACCGCAGCACCGCCAACTCGCCCCCGGTCACGGGGACTCGTACCTCTTCGTATGCGATCACGGGCGTCCGTTCTCCTTCCGGGACTTCCTGTCCATGGACGTTTCGGCGCCGGCGGGCGTACGGCGTGCCGCGCGCAGCCGGGACGGCAGCCGGGCCAGTCCGCCGGGCAGCAGGTGTACCACGGCCACGAACAGCACACCGAGCAGGAACAGCGGCTGGGAGAGCGGCACCCGCAGCACCGCGGGCAGTTCGGCGACCGCGCCCGAGCCGGCCAGATCACCGAGCCGGTGATCGGCCCAGGTGTAGAGGATGCCGCCGGCCATCGGCCCCCACCGGGTGCCGGACCCGCCCAGCACCACCATCACCAGCAGCGACAGGGTGAAGTCGGAGGTGGTGGTCTGCGGGGTCGAGCCGCCGGTGAGCAGCAGGTGCACCAGACCGCCGAGCGCCGCCAGCGCGCCCGCCAGGACGAAGGCGGTGAGCTTGAACCCGTACGGCTTCAGCCCCAGCACCTCCACCCGGCGCTCGTTCTCCTTGATGCCCTCCCAGACGCGCCCGGTGGGGGAGTTGACCGCCCGGTGGACGACGGCGAGCGTCAGGACGAGGTAGGCGAGGGCCAGCCAGTAGAGGTTCGCGGTGTTCTCGATGCCCACCAGCCCGGACGGCAGCAGCTCGGCGGGGGCGGCCCGGCCCTCCTCGCCGCCGGTCAGACCGCCCGGGTTGCGGGAGACCAGGATCGACCCGGCCTGGGCGAACGCCAGCGTCACCATGGAGAAGCCGATGCCGGTGACCCGCAGGCTCACCGACCCCAGGACCAGCGCGAGCGCGATCCCGCAGCAGACGCCGAGCAGTGCAGACACGGCGAACGGGAGGCCCGCCTCCAGCAGGAACGTGTTCGTGGCGTAGCTGCCCGCCGCGAAGTACAGGGCGTGCCCGAAGGAGAGCAGCCCGGTGCGGCCGAGCAGCAGGTCGTAACCGGTCGCCAGTGCGCCGAACAGCAGGCAGGTGGCGATGAGTTGGAGACTCCCCGGGCTGCCCAGCGGTCCGTCCAGGAGTCCCGGCAGCGGCAGTGCGCTGAACGGGGCGAGGGCCAGGACCAGCAGTGCGGCGGCGGGCCACCAGCGGCGCAGCAGCCGGGCGGTGTTCCCCGGCGCCCGCGCGGCCGGGTGTTCCTCGCCGGTGCGGTGGTGTGTCTCGGTGGCGGTGCTCACGCGAGCCTCCCGGTCAGTCCGCGCGGCCGTACGAGCAGCAGCGCGGCGAGCAGGACGACGACGGCCAGGTCGCCGAGGCCCGCTGCGGTGTAGTAGTTGGCGAACTGCTGGACCAGGCCGATGACGACGGACGCCACGGCGGCGCCGCTCACCGACCCCATGCCCCCGGTGACCACCACGACGAACGCGAAGATCAGCAGCGAGGTGCCCTGGCGCGGGTCGACCGAGCCGAAGTACAGGCCGCCGAGCGCCCCGCCGAGCGCGGCCACGCAGCCGCCGATCGCGAAGACGAGCGTGAACGCCTTCCGCACGTCGATGCCGAGCGCGGTGACCATCGCCCGGTCCTCGACCCCGGCCCGTACGACCAGACCGTGCCGGGTGCGGCCCAGGAAGAGCCGCAGCGCCACGAGCACGACGAGGGCCGCCGCGACCAGGACCAGCCGGTTGACCGGCACCTGGGCACCGAACAGCCCGAAGGTGCCGGACAGCGCCTTCGGGCCCGGGAAGGTACGGGCGTCCGAACCCCAGATGCCCGACAGCAACGCCGGGACGGCGAGCCCCACCCCGACCGTGGCGAGCACCTGCTCGCGCGGCCGGGTGTAGAGCGGGCGGACGACGGCGAGTTCCAGCAGCACGGCGGCCGCGGTGCCCACCGCCGTACCGAACAGGACCGCGAGGACGAAGCCCGCCCCGCCGGGACCGGCGCCGGGCAGATGGCCGGAGGCCGCCCACCAGGTGCCGTACGCGCCGATGGACAGCAGCGCCCCGTGCGCGAAGTTGAGCACGTCCATCAGGCCGAAGATCAGCGAGAGTCCCGACGCGATCAGGAAGTAGAGGGCTCCCAGACCGAGTCCGGTCATGGTGAGCAGAACGACGGTGGACATCAGGAATCCGCCTCCACGGAAGGTGCTTCGGTGGCCGGGCCGTGTCCGACACCCAGCAGCCGCCGTGCCGTCTCCGCGTCTCCCAGCAGCTCGGCGGCCGGTCCCTGGTGGGCCGTCCGGCCGTCGGCGAGCACCGCGCAGTGCTCGGCCAGGCGCCGCACGACGGCGAGGTTCTGCTCCACGAGCAGCACCGGCACCGCCTCGGCCGCCCGCTCCAGCACCTGGGCGACCTCGGTGACCACCTTGGGCGCCAGGCCCTTGGTGGGTTCGTCGGCGATGATCAGCCGGTTGCCGTTGAGCAGGGTGCGGCCGATCGCCACCATCTGCTGCTGCCCGCCGGACAGCGTCCCCGCCAACTGCCGCTCCCGGCGCTTCAGTTCGGGGAACAGCTCATGGACGAGTCCGTACGCGGGCCCCTCGGCGCCGCGCCGCTCGGCCAGCCGCAGGTTCTCCGCGACGGTCAGCCCGGCGAAGACACCCCGGTCCTCGGGGGCGTAACCGATGCCGAGGCGCACCACGGTGTGGGTGGGCATCGCCACGGTCTCCTCGCCGTCCAGCCGTACGCTGCCGGTGCGCGGGACGAGACCGAGGACGCCGCGCACGGTCGTGGTCTTCCCGGCGCCGTTGCGGCCGAGCAGCGCGGTCACGCCGTGCCGGGCCACGTCCAGGTCGACGCCGTGCAGGATGTGCCGGCCGCCGATCAGGACCCGCAGGTCCCGTACGGCGAGCAGGGGTCCGGTGGTCACAGCCCCTCCCCGAGATAGGCCTGCTGGACGGTCGGGTCGGCGGTCACTGCCTCGGGGGTGTCCAGCGCCAGCAGCTTTCCGTGGTGCATCACGGCGAGCCGGTCGGCCAGCCCCAGCAGTACGTCCATGTGGTGCTCGACCATCAGGACGGTGCGGCCCTCGTCGCGGTGCAGGGTGCGGATGAGTTCGGTGAGTGCGGGGACCTCCTCCGCGCTGACCCCGGCCATCGGCTCGTCGAGCAGCATGAGGCGCGGCTCGCCCACCAGCAGCACCGCGAGCTCCAGTTTCCGCTTCTCGCCGTGCGACAGCTCGGCCGCCGTCGCCCGTGCCCGGTGTCCCAGGCCGGTGCGCTCCAGCACGCCGTCCACCTCGGCGGCGTACCGGGAGGCCCGCCGCCACAGCCGGTAGGAGCCGCCCCGGGCCGCCTGGGCGGCCAGCCGGACGTGGTCGGCCACGCTCATCGCCGGCCAGAGGCTGGACGTCTGGAAGGTGCGGCCGATGCCGCGCCGCGCCCGTGCGTGCGCGGGGTCGGCCGTCATGTCCGTGCCGTCCAGCGCGATGGTGCCGGAGGTGGCCGTGGTCAGCCCACTGATCAGGTTGAACAGGGAGGTCTTGCCCGCCCCGTTGGGGCCGATGAAGGCCAGGAACTCGCCCTCGTGGACGCCGAGCGTGACGTCCTCGACGATCGTCGCCCCGCCGACGCCCCAGCCGAGCCCCGTCAGCTGGAGCACCGGGGCGGTGCTCCGCGCCCCGGCCGTGTGCCGTGCGGTGGTGTCCGGTACGGCCACCGGTCAGCCCGCCGAGGGCTTGGCGGGCGGCGCCACCTCGTCCATCGGCGCGGTGCTCACCAGCTCCGGCCGGGCAGCGGCGCCCTTCCCCTTGAGCTTCGCGACGAACATCGGCTGCACCAGGGCGTGGTCCTCGGCCCGGACCTGCTCCTTGCCCTTCACCCCGTCGAAGCTCCAGCCCTCCAGGGCCTTCACCATGGCGGCGGTGTCGGTGGCGCCGCCCTCCTCGATCGCGCGCACCACCATCTGCGCGGCGGTGAAGCCGTCGGGGGTGAACAGGTCCGGAGTGCCGCCGGCCTTCCCGACCGCGTCGATCATGGACTTCTCCACGGCGTTGCCGCCGCCCGCGCCGGGGAAGTAGTGCGCCAGGAACGACACCTTGGAGCCGGCGTCGCCGAAGACCGGGTACGAGGCCGTTCCGGCCAGGCCCGTGACGACCTTGCCCGCCTCCAGCACGCCCTGCTGGTCCAGCGCGGTCCACAGCGCGGGCGCGGTCGAGCCGGCCCAGGCGACGAAGACCAGATCGGGCCCGCCCGCTTTGACCTGCCGGGCGAACGGGGTCAGGTCGGTGGCGCTGGGCGGAGCCAGTACGGAGCCGACCTTCGCGCCCCTGGCGCCGAGGACCGCCTTCACGGCGGCGACATTGGCCTGGCCGAACGTGGAGTCCTGGGCCAGCACCGTGACCTTCTTGCCCTTGGCCTCGCCGAGCATCGTCCCGGCGGTGAGGATGTCCTGGTAGGACTGCCGGCCCGAGCGGAAGGTGTACTCGTTGATGCCGGTCACGGCGTCGGTGGCGGCCGGGCCGCTGATGTACAGCACCTTGTTCTGGGCGGCGAGCGGCGCCATCTGGAGCGCCACGCCGGAATCGGTGGTGCCGGCCAGCACCTTGTAGCCCTTGCCTATCAGGTTCTTGGCGGCGGAGACCGCCTTGCCGGGGTCGCCCGCGTCGTCCTGCTCGGTGACCTCGACCCGGTGCCCGGCCACCTTGCCGGTGCCCTTCGTGGCATGGTCCAGGCCCGCCATGAACCCGTCCCGGTACTGCTTCCCGTAGTCCGCGAGGAGCCCGGTCCGGGAGTACACAAGACCCACCTTGACGGTGCCGTCCTTCGAGCCCCCGCCGGAGTCGCTCTCACCGGCCTTCCCGGCGGCGGTGCACCCGGCGAGCACGAGACCGGCGGAGGTCAGCGCGACGGCGGCGTGGAGGGATCTGCGGTGACGGGCGGTGCCTCTGGCTCTGCGACGCATGGTGACCGGCTCCTCGGCGTGTTCATGTGATGTCGCCGAACCGTATGAACACCGTGGAGCCGTCGACATGGTGCAGACCGCCCCACCTGACACGATGCGCATGTGGGGGCCGCACATGGGCCCGGAAACGCCGAAGCCGCGCCGGGGAACCGGATCGTACGGTTCCCCGGCGCGGCCGGTACGCGGTGCGCGATTTCTGGGCGGTGGCCCGTTACATCGCGCCGATGCCCTGGACCGTGGCGACGATGATGCCGAGCACTGCGAACGCGATGCCGACGCTGCCCATCACGATGCCGGCGACCGCCTGGCCGCGGCCGCCGCCCTCGCCCCGGTCGGCCATCCGCTTGGCCGAGATGCCCAGGCACAGCGCGATGATCGGCGGGATGATCGGGATGAGTACCAGGCCGAGGATGCCGAGAACCATCGAGGCGGTCGCCTTGCCGCTGGGCAGCGCAGCACCGCCGGGGTACCCGTAACCGGCCGGCGGCTGGGCGCCGAATCCCGGTCCGCCCGGGGCCTGCATGCCCGCTGCGCCGCCTGCGGTTACTGACTGGTCAGCCATGTCTTCCTCTCCATCGGTACTGGTCATGACCATGGTAAGTAGCCGCTTGTGGCCCTTTCGGTCAGAACGGTGAGAGGAGTGTGATGAAAACGCCGCGAAACGGGGTCTGGATGTGCTAGTGGGCTTCCGTGGGCCTCGTCACGTCGATCAGCCGGCAGACCATCTCGATGTCGATCTTCACCTGGGCGATCGACGCCCGCCCCGAGAGCCAGGTGATCAGCGCCGAGTGCCAGGTGTGCTCGATGACGCGGACCGCGGACAGCTGCTCCGGCGTCGGATGCTCCAGGCCCATCGCGTCCAGGATGATCGCCGTGGTGATCCGCGAGACGGTGTCCACCTCCGGGCTGACGCTGCGGTCCGCGAAGGTCAGCGCCCGCACCATCGCGTCCGCCAGATGCGGCTCGCGCTGGAGCGCGCGGAAGGCCCGCATCAGGGTGTCGGCGACCCGCTGCGCCGGGTCCGTGCCGGCCGGGGGACGTTTGTGCAGCGTCGTGTGCATGTGCTGGAGCTGGTCCTGCATGGTGGCGACCAGCAGATGGATCTTGGACGGGAAGTAGCGGTACAGCGTGCCCAGGGCGACCCCGGCCTCCTCCGCGACCTCGCGCATCTGCACCGCCTCGAAACCGCCCCGGCCGGCGAGCTGGGCGCTGGCGTGCAGGATGCGGCGGCGGCGGGCCTCCTGGCGTTCGGTCAGGGGCGGCGATGCCGACTTGGCCTCAGCTGTCATGTGTCCCCATCCATGGCTTCTGTCCGCGACCGGAGGGAGGCGCTCGGTCTCCCGGGGGCGCACAGCATGCCAGCGTGCCCGGTGGTGGCGCGAATCACCTGATCCGGCCGTTGCACCGACGCTACCTGCCGGTAGATTCGTAGCTCATTGAACGATCCAGTCTGAAACTTGTTCTAGATTAGCGTGAGCGGTTACGCTCCGGCGAACACGCAGGGAGAAGGGGGCCGAGTGTGACCGCTGAGGCCATAGAGTCGGGCCCCCGAACGGGCAGCGACACGTCCGGCACCGCCGACGACCGCCCGTTGCGCATCGCACTCCTCACCTACAAGGGCAACCCCTTCTGCGGCGGCCAGGGCGTCTACGTACGCCACCTCGCCCGCGAGCTCGCCCGCCTCGGCCACAGCGTCGAGGTGATAGGCGCCCAGCCCTACCCGGTGCTCGACGAGGGCGTCCCGCTCACCGAACTGCCGAGCCTGGACCTCTACCGCCAGCCCGACCCGTTCCGCACCCCGAAGCGCGGCGAGTACCGCGACTGGATCGACGCCGCCGAGGTCGCCACCATGTGGACCGGCGGCTTCCCGGAACCGCTCACCTTCAGCCTGCGAGCCCGGCGCCATCTCGCCGCCCGCCGCGGCGAGTTCGACGTCATCCACGACAACCAGACGCTCGGCTACGGGCTGCTCGCGGACCTCGGCGCCCCGCTCGTCACCACGATCCACCACCCCATCACCGTCGACCGGCAGCTCGACCTGGACGCCGCCGACACCCGCCGCCGACGCGCCTCCGTACGCCGCTGGTACGGCTTCACCCGCATGCAGAAGCGGGTCGCCCGCCGGCTGCCCTCGGTGCTCACCGTCTCCGGCTCCTCCCAGCAGGAGATCGTCGACCACCTCGGGGTGCGCCCAGGCCGCATCCACGTCGTGCACATCGGCGCGGACACCGACCTCTGGTCGCCGGACCCCTCGGTCGCCGAGGTGCCCGGCCGGATCGTCACCACCTCCAGCGCCGACGTCCCGCTCAAGGGCCTCGTCCACCTCGTCGAGGCGCTCGCCAAGCTCCGTACCGGGAACCCGAAGGCGCACCTCGTGGTCGTCGGCAAGCGGGCCGAGGACGGACCGGTCGCCCAGGCCATCGAGCGGCACGGACTCCAGGACGCCGTCGAGTTCGTCAAGGGCATCAGCGACGCCGAGCTCGTCGACCTGGTGCGCGGCGCCCAGATCGCCTGCGTCCCCTCGCTGTACGAAGGCTTCTCGCTGCCCGCCGCCGAGGCCATGGCCACCGGCACCCCGCTCGTCGCCACCACCGGCGGCGCGATCCCCGAGGTCGCGGGCCCGGACGGCGAGACCTGCCTGGCCGTCCCGCCCGCCGACGCCGGGGCGCTGGCCGACGCGCTCGCCCGGCTGCTCGGCGACCCGGAGCTGCGCACCCGGCTCGGCGCCGCGGGCCGCGAGCGGGTGCTCTCCCGCTTCACCTGGAAGCAGGCCGCCATCGGAACCGCCGCCCTCTACCGCGAGGCGATCGCCGCCCGGTACGGAGCCACGCGCCCCGGCCGCCGTCGTTGACACCGCCGACCGTTCCCGTCGTACCCGCCCCCGCCCTCCCCCCGACCGCGAAAGCAGGCATTCGTGCTGACCGTGGACTTCACCCGCTTCCCGCTCGCCGCAGGTGACCGAGTGCTCGACCTGGGCTGCGGCGCCGGACGTCACGCCTTCGAGTGCTACCGGCGCGGCGCCCAGGTCGTGGCCCTCGACCAGAACGGCGAGGAGATCCGCGAGGTCGCGAAGTGGTTCGCCGCGATGAAGGAGGCCGGCGAGGCCCCCGAGGGCGCCACCGCCACCGCGATGGAGGGCGACGCGCTCAACCTGCCGTTCCCCGACGAGTCCTTCGACGTCGTGATCATCTCCGAGGTCATGGAGCACATCCCCGACGACAAGGGCGTACTCGCCGAGATGGTCCGGGTCCTCAGGCCCGGCGGCCGGATCGCGATCACCGTGCCGCGCTACGGCCCCGAGAAGGTCTGCTGGACGCTCTCCGACGCCTACCACGAGGTCGAGGGCGGCCACATCCGCATCTACAAGGCCGACGAACTGCTCGGCAAGATCCGCGGAGCCGGCCTCAAGCCGTACGGCACCCACCACGCCCACGCCCTGCACTCGCCGTACTGGTGGCTCAAGTGCGCCTTCGGCGTGGACAACGACAAAGCGCTGCCGGTCCGCGCGTACCACAAGCTGCTGGTCTGGGACATCATGAAGAAGCCCATGGCCACCCGGGTCGCCGAGCAGCTGCTCAACCCGGTCGTCGGCAAGAGCTTCGTGGCGTACGCGACCAAGCCGCACCTGCCCGTGGCCGCCGCAGCCGAGGACCTCACCAAGGCCGAGGCGTGACCGTTCCCGAGCAGACCGAGCACCTCGTACTGCCCGGGGTCCTCACCGCCGAGCAGGCCGCCGAGACCGTCGCGGCCCTCCTCGCCGTGCAGCGCGAGGACGGCGCCCTGCCCTGGTTCCGCGGCCACCACCTCGACCCGTGGGACCACACCGAGGCCGCCATGGCCCTCGACGTGGCGGGCGAACACGCCGCCGCGGAGCGCGCGTACGACTGGCTGGCCCGGCACCAGAACGAGGACGGCTCCTGGTACGCCGCGTACCACGACGGCGACCCGGACCGACCGACCGACCGCTCGCTGGAGACCAACTTCTGCGCGTACGTGGCCGTCGGCGTCTGGCACCACTACCTCGCCACCGGTGACGACGCGTTCGTCGACCGGATGTGGCCGACCGTCTACGCCGCCGTCGAGTTCGTCCTGCGGCTCCAGCAGCCCGGCGGCCAGATCGGCTGGAAGCGCGAGGCCGACGGAACCCCCGTCGACGACGCGCTGCTGACCGGCTGCTCCTCCATCCACCAGGCGCTGCGCTGCGCGCTCGCCATCGCCGAACGGCGCGAGGAGCCGCAGCCCGACTGGGAGTTGGCGACCGGAGCGCTGAGCCATGCGATCCGCAACCACCCGGAACGCTTCCTGGACAAGAGCCACTACTCGATGGACTGGTACTACCCGGTCCTCGGCGGCGCGCTCACCGGGGCGGCCGCCAAGGAGCGCATCGAGGAGAGCTGGGACCGCTTCGTCGTCCCCGGCCTCGGGGTGCGCTGCGTGCTGCCCAACCCCTGGGTGACCGGCGGCGAGAGCTGTGAACTCGCCCTGGCGCTCTGGGTGATGGGCGAGTCCGACCGGGCGCTGGAGATCCTCCAGTCCATCCAGCACCTGCGCGCCGAGGGCGGCATGTACTGGACCGGTTACGTCTTCGAGGGCGACCGGGACTTCTGGCCCCAGGAGCTCACCACCTGGACGGCCGGATCGCTGCTGCTCGCCGTCGCCGCGCTCGGCGGGGACGAGGCGACCGCGGAGGTCTTCGGCGGCGCACACCTGCCGCGCGGACTGGAGCCGGACTGCTGCCGTTAGGTCCTGTCCGGGGACGGATCGGGACCCGGACGGCGTTGCCCGAGTGGCACGCCGTCCAGGGCCGGGCGAACCTTACCGAGAGTGGCTAATTTCGTCACTCACCGTAGAGATCGCCCTGATGTGCCCGGCCAGGGAGGCCCGCTGTGCCCAGTTCCGCCGTGACCGGTTCCGCACCGTTGCGCCGTCTCGTCGTCCCGCCGCTGCTGTGCTGCGCCCTGGTCGTGGGCGCAGCAGGGTGCGGTGGCGGCGACAGCAACAGCGCGAGCAGTTCCGCGTCCCCGAGCGGCACGTCGTCGGCCCAGGCGCAGAAGTTCGCCAAGGCGCGGTTCGTCGCCAACGCAGGGCTCGCGGCCGGTGCGACGTACCAGTGGATCGTGAAGCCGTACCGGGCGGGCAAGTTCAAGAAGGGCGCGGACGGGCGGACGCTCGCCCTGGTCAAGGCCGGGCTCGCGGGCAGCTTCACCTACAACCGGCTGAAGGCGGCGGTGGCCAACGCCAAGGGCGATCCGCTGCTGTCCAAGGCGGTCGCGCCGCTGACGGCGGGCATCGAATCGCTCAAGGGGCTCGGCGAGAAGCTCCGCAAGGGCGAGGCGGGCGCGGGTGACATCGGCGCCTTCGAGGGCGTGATCAACAGCATCAAATCGGCCGGCAGCAGCGCGGGCGCCGAGGTGAAGGACAAGGTGCCAAGCGCCTCGCAGCTCGGCGGGTAATCGGTGGGGTTCGGCCCGTGACCGAACTAGGGTGCGTGGCATGAGCCGACTCACGCACGACCAGTACTGTGACGAAATCATCGCCCGCACCGACGCGTTGAGAGCCACGATCCGTGGCGCGGACCTCGGTGCCACCGTCCCGACCTGCCCGGACTGGACCCTGCGCGAGCTCGTTCTCCACGTCGGCCGGGCCCATCGCTGGGTCGGCGAGATCGTACGCACCCGGGCCACCGAGGTGGTCCCGCCGGAGCGGGTACCGGACTCCGCCCCCGGGAGCGACGACCCCGCCGCGCTCGACGCCTGGCTGGCGGAGGGCGCGGCCGGAACCGTCGAGGAGCTGCGGGCCGCGGGCCCGGAACAGAAGGTGTGGTCCTGGGGCTGGGAGGGGAGCACCGGCTTCTGGGCACGCCGGATGGCGCACGAGACGATCGTCCACCACGCCGACGCGGCGCTCACCGCGCGGACCGGGTACGAGGTGGCGCCGGAGCTGGCCGCCGACACGATCGAGGAGTGGCTGGAGATCGTCGCCTTCGTGCGGGCCGCGGGCGACAGGGAGGCCGCCGAGCTGACCGGGGCCGGGCGCTCCATCCATCTGCACGCCACGGACGTGCCCGGCGCCGAATGGCTGATCGAGTTCGGCGAGGACGGCTTCGCCTGGCGCCGCGCCCACGAGAAGGCCACCGTCGCGCTGCGCGGCCCGCTCACCGACGTCATGCTGGTCTTCAACCGGCGCCTGGCGCCGGACAGCGACCGGGTCGAGGTGCTCGGTGACGCGGAGCTGCTGGACTTCTGGCTGGAGCGCGCCGCGTTCGGCTGAGCGGTCACCCGGTGCCGCTGTGCGGGCCGGGCCGGGCTGAGCGAAGCTGGATGGGAGAGCCCGTAAGTGTCCGGCGGCCCCGTGGAGGTGCCGATGGAGCCCGTCCGCGCCCTGAAACGGATCGCCTTCCTGCTCGAACGCGGCAGGGCCGACACCTACCGTGTGCGGGCGTTCCGCGCTGCCGCCGACGCGGTGGCCGCGATGCCGGACGGCGAGGCGGGCCGGTGTGCGGCGGCCGGTTCGCTGGAGGCGGTCAAGGGCATCGGCCCGAAGACCGCGCAGGTGATCCGGGAGGCGGTGGCCGGGGACGTACCCGGCTATCTGGAACGGCTGGAGGCGGAGGCGGAGGCGGAGGCCACGGCCCGGCCCGCCGAGGGCGGCGAGGAGCTCCTCGCCCTCCAGCGCGGCGACTGCCATCTGCACTCCGACTGGTCGGACGGCGGCAGCCCGATCGAGGAGATGGGCCGCACCGCGGCGGAGCTGGGCCACGAGTGGGCGGCCCTCACCGACCACTCGCCCCGGCTGACCGTGGCGAACGGACTCTCCCCGGACCGGCTGCGCCGCCAGCTGGACGCGGTCGCCGAGCTCAACGCGCGGTGGGCGCCGTTCCGGCTGCTCACCGGCATCGAGTGCGACATCCTCCCCGACGGCTCACTCGACCAGGAGGACGAGCTGCTGGAGCGGCTGGACGTCGTGGTGGTCTCCGCCCACTCCAAGCTCCGGATGGACCCGGCAGCGATGACCAGGCGCCTGATCGCGGCCGTCCGCCACCCGCGGGCGGACATCCTCGGGCACTGCACGGGGCGGCTGGTCGCGGACCGGAAACGCCCGGAGTCCCGGTTCGACGCGGACGCGGTCTTCGCCGCATGCGCGGAGGCCGGCACCGCGGTGGAGATCAACAGCCGGCCGGAACGGCTCGACCCGCCCCGCAGGCTGCTGAGCCGCGCAGTCGCTGCGGGCACCCTCTTCGCCATCGACACCGACGCCCACGCGCCCGGACAGCTGGACTGGCAGATCCACGGCTGCGCCCGGGCCGAGGAGTGCCTGGTCCCGGCGGAACGCGTCGTCACCACCTGGCCGGCCGGTGAACTCCTGGCCTGGTCACGCGGGGGCACGATCCCGGAGCGGGCCCGCTCCGGGGCGGACGGGGCCATCGGCGCAGCCCCGGGACAGGAGCGGTGAAGCCATGACGGCCACAAGCGTGCGAGGCATCGACCACATCGGGGTGACGGTCCCCGACCTGGAGACCGCAACCCTCTTCCTCACCAGGGCCTTCGGCGCCGAGGTGCTCTACGACACCCTGCGCCGCCAGGACGGCCCGAACGGCGGCCCGGACGTCGAGCGTCGGCTCGGCGTACCGGCGGGCACCCAGCAACTGGCGGTCAGGATGCTGGCCCTCCCCGGCGGCGGTCCGGGCATCGAGCTCTGCGAGTTCGAGGGCCCCCGTCGCGAACCCCCGGCGCGGCCCTGCGACTTCGGCTGGCAGCACGTGGCGCTGTACGCCGACGACCTGGACGCGGCCGTCCGGGACTGCGTGGCCGCGGGCGCCTCGCTGCTCGCCGGACCGCAGCCGCTGCCGGGCCCCGAGGCGGGGGAGCACAACCGGTTCGCGTATCTGCGCACCCCGTGGGGCAGCACTCTGCAACTCCTGACCTACCCCGACCCCCAGCCCTGGGAGCGCACCGCGACACGACGGAGCGGACGCCCGGCCGCCACCTGGCCGACCGATCCGGCCCGCCCAGGCCCTAGTTGAGCTCCGCGAGCACCCGCAGTGTGTGCGGGTCCGGTGCCGTCACCAGGAGATCGGTGACCGGTCCCTTGCGCCACAACTCCAGCCGCTCCGCGATCCGTTCACGTGGCCCGACGAGCGAGATCTCGTCCGCGAAGGCGTCCGGTACCGCCAGTACCGCCTCCTGCTTGCGCCCTTCGAGGAACAGTTGCTGGATCCGCCGCGCCTCCTCCTCGAACCCCATCCGCGCCATCAGATCGGCATGGAAGTTACGGGCCGCGTGGCCCATCCCCCCGATGTAGAAGCCGAGCATCGCCTTCACCGGCAGCAGCCCCTCGGCGACATCGTCACAGACCCGGGCCCGCGCCATCGGCGCGATCATGAACCCCTCGGGCAGGTCCGTGAGCGAGGCCTCGTACACATCGGTGCGCATCGGCGACCAGTACAGCGGCAGCCAGCCGTCGGCGATCCTTGTCGTCTGCGCGATGTTCCTCGGCCCCTCCGCCCCGAGCAGCACGGGCAGCCCCGGCCGCAGCGGATGGGTGATCGGCTTCAGCGGCTTGCCCAGACCGGTGGCGTCCGGACCGTTGTACGGGTGGGAGTGGAACCGGCCGTCCAGCTCGACGGGGGCCTCGCGGGCCAGGACCTGGCGGATGACGTCGACGTACTCCCGGGTCGCGGTCAGCGGGCTCTTCGGGAACGGCCGCCCGTACCAGCCCTCCACCACCTGCGGCCCGGACAGCCCGAGGCCGAGTATCATCCGGCCGCCGGAGAGATGGTCGAGGGTGAGGGCGTGCATGGCGGTCGCGGTCGGGGTGCGCGCCGCCATCTGCGCGATGCCGGTGCCCAGCCGGATCCGGGAGGTGTGGGCGGCGATCCAGGTCAGCGGGGTGAAGGCGTCCGAGCCCCAGGCCTCCGCCGTCCACACCGACGCGTACCCCAGCGCCTCGGCCTCCCCGGCCAGCTCCAGATGGGCGGGGTTCGGGCCGCGGCCCCAGTATCCGAGCGCCAGTCCGAGCCGCATGTCCGCCGCCTCCCAGTAGTTCTGACGATGCGTCAGAGAATGAGGTACGGACGGAGGGTACGGCAGCGGCCCCCCGCCCGGAAGGGGCGGAGGGCCGCTGTCGTACCGCGTGTGGTGGGCTCAGCCTCGCTGGATGCCCGTGGTGTCCTGGAGCACGCCGCGACGGCCGTCCTGGGTCTGGGCGATCAGGCCCGGACCGCGCTGCTCCACCGCGAGGTACCAGGTACCGGGCGCCAGTTCGGCGATCGGTGACGGCGAACCGTCCTCCCCGTACAGCGGGCGGGCCACCGGCACCGCGAACCAGAACGGGGTGAAGTCACCGGCCGGCGCACCCGCCGCGGGAGCCTGCTGGGCGTTCCCCTGGGGCTGCGGCTCCGGCCGGCCGGGCTGCGGCTGCGCACCGTAGGGCTGCTGCTGACCCGGCTGGCCGCCGTACGAGGGCTGCTGGGCACCCGGGTAGCCGTATCCCTGGCCGGGCTGCGGCTGGCCGCCGTACGGCGGCTGCACGGCCTGCGGGCGGGGGGCGCTCACCAGCGGGGCCTTGAGCGCGGGGACCAGCGGGGTGGCGATCGCGCCGCCCGCGAGCGCGATCGTGGCCAGCAGGCCGAGGATCATTCCGGCGCCCGCGTCGGGGGCGTCGATGGTCGTCCAGAAGCCCGACCACAGCGCGAAGACACAGAAGGCGGCACCGAATTGACCGAGGTCGAGACCGACGACCTTGCGGGCCGGCATGGAACGGCCGACAACGACCAGTGCCGCACCGATGATCCCGGCCAGGAAGATGCTCATCAGCACACTGAGCGAGTCCCAGGCGTTCGGGGAGTTGTAGTTGGAGCAGTTGATGCCCGCGGGGCAGTCGAAGCCGGAGAGGTCGAGGAAAGAGGCGATGAACAGCACCACCGCTGCTCCGATCACCACGCCGTCGCCTCGAGTGAGGGAGCGGATATTCACGTGAAGGTCCTTAGTCGGTCGTCTCGTCGGGGCGGTCGTCGCTGCCGCCTGTACGGGTACGGCGGGCACAACGTGAAGCTCGGGGGCGGCTCCCCATCGTACGGATGAATCTATCGTCTGCCCGGCCGGGTTGTGCCCCTGCCCGGCCCTCGGACGCACTTCCCCCCAATATCGCCTCAGAACTATCTCTTGCTACCCGTTGAGGTAGCTGCTGATGCCATCGGCGATGCCCTGCGCCGCCTTCTGGCGCCAGCCTGAACTGGTCAGCAGTGCAGCGTCCTTCGGATCACGCATATTGCCGCATTCGATGAACACTTTGGGCACGGTCGACAAATTAAGTCCGCCCAGATCCTTTCGGGTGTCCAACCCGCTATTGCCGCCGACGTAATTGGAAGGTGCACTTCCGGTATCGCGGACGAAGAAACCGGCGATCCTGGTTCCGAGATCGCGTGAGAGCTCGACGATCTTCGAGGTGTCGGCCTTCCCGCCCCGCACCGACGCGGGAAGGATCACATGGAAGCCTCGGTTGCCGACCGCGGAACCGTCCGCGTGCACCGAGACCACGGCATCGGCCCGCGCCTCGTTGCCGATCCGGGCCCGCTCATCGACACACGGCCCGTACGCGCGGTCGTTGTCGTACGTCAGCACGACCTTCGCGCCCTGTTCCTGGAGGAGGGTGCGCAGCCGGTGCGACACGTCGAGGGTGAACCGGGCCTCCGCGTAACCGGAGTTGGTGGACGTGCCGGTGGTGTCGCACTCCTTGTGCGTGGTGCCGATGTCCACCTGGCGGTTGATCTCGCCGGTGTGCAGATGGTTGTTGGGGTTGTGCCCGGGGTCGATGACGACGGTCTTCCCGGACAGCGGCCCGGTGGCCCCGCCGCCCGTGGGCTTCGATGCCTTCGCGGAGGGTGTGGGGGACGCGGACGTCTTCTCCTTCTCCGGCGCCGGAGCGCTCTTCGACGGCGGCGGGGCCGAGGTACCGCCACCGCCCTGCCGGGGCTCGGCCCGTGTCCCGCCGACGTCGCCCGCACCGCAGCCCGCGGCGGTCAGGCACACGGCGACGAGCGCGGTGGCGGCGAGCAGGGACCGGCGGCGCCGGGTGGGGGGAACACTCTCGTCGTACGGCACCACGCGATGCTATCCGGGCACCCCGGCGGCTGCCCTCAGATGCCGGTTCCGGTACGCCGCAGCACCCGCAGCGAATCCGTCACGGACACCTCGGTGAACGCGCCGGACTCCAGCGCCCGCAGGTAGACGCGGTACGGGGCCTGGCCGCCGTGCGCGGGATCCGGGAACACATCGTGGATCACCAGCAGCCCGCCCTCGGCGACATGCGGCGCCCAGCCCTCGTAGTCGCCGTTCGCGTGCTCGTCGGTGTGGCCGCCGTCGATGAAGACGAACCCGAGCTTCCCGCCCCAGACCGCCGCGACCTGCGGGGACCGTCCGACCAGCGCCACGACGTGGTCCTCCAGACCTGCCGCGTGCAGGGTCCGGCGGAAGGTCGGCAGCGTGTCCATCCGCCCGACCTCCGGGTCCACCACGGTCGGGTCGTGGTACTCCCAGCCCGGCTGCTGCTCCTCGCTGCCCCGGTGGTGGTCGACGGTGAGGGCCGTCACACCGGCCGCCCGCGCCGCGTCGGCGAGCAGGATCGTGGAGCGCCCGCAGTACGTACCGACCTCCAGGACGGGCAGCCCCAGCGCGGCGGCCTCGGTGGCGGCCGCGTACAGCGCGAGCCCCTCGCCCACCGGCATGAAGCCCTTGGCGGCCTGGAAGGCGGCGAGAATCTCGGGCGACGGCTCGACGACGGACTCGGCGGGCACGGGTTCCTCCTGGTGGGGACGGTGGCGAGGGGTACGTGTTTCGACGGCGCCCCATCGTGCCGTACGCCCCCGCCGATGGTGTCGGCGGGGGCGTACGAGGGGTGAGCCCGGGTCAGGGCGGTTCGGTCGGGTCGTGAGGTCAGCAGCTCTGCCAGAGGCGGGTCATGACGCGGACGCCGAAGCGCAGGCCCTCCAGCGGGACGCGCTCGTCCACGCCGTGGAAGAGGCGGCCGTAGTCCAGGTCGTGCGGGAGCTTGAGGCCCTTGAAGCCGAAGCAGCGGATGCCGAGGTGGGTGAAGGCCTTGGCGTCGGTGCCGCCCGGGTTGCAGTACGGGACGGGGTGGCCGTCCGGGTCCTCGGCACGCACGGCCTCGCACATGGCATCGACCAGCGGGCCGTCGAACGTCGTCTCCAGCGCGATGTCGTGGTTGACCCACTCCCGGGTGACCGAGGGGAGCAGCAGCTTGTCGATGGTGTCGATCAGCTCCTGCTCGTGGCCGGGGAGGAAGCGGCCGTCCACCCGGGCGGTCGCCTTTCCGGGGATGACGTTGGTCTGGTAACCGGCGTTGAACATGGTGGGGTTCGCGGAGTTGCGGAGCACCACCTGCATGAAGTCGGAGACCGGGCCCAGCTTCGCGAGGCTGCCCTCGATGTCGTCCTCGTCGAACTCGACGCCGTAGAGGCGGGCCGCCTCCTCCAGCAGGGCGCGGACCGGCTCGATCAGCCGGATCGGGAAGGTCTCGCGGCCGATCCGGGTGAGCGACTCGGCGAGGTCGGTGACCGCGTTCTCGTCGTTGGGGGAGGAGCCGTGGCCGGCCCGGCCGGTGGCGGTGAGCTCCATCCAGGCCATGCCGCGCTGGGCGTTCTCGATCGGGTAGAGGCGGCGGGTGTCGTCGATGGCGAAGGAGAAGCCGCCGCCCTCGCCGATCGCCTCGGTGACCCCGGCGAACAGCTCCGGGCGGTGCTCGACCAGCCAGTGGGCGCCGAACTTGCCGCCCGCCTCCTCGTCGGCGAGGAAGGCGAGGACCAGATCGCGCGACGGCCTGGTGCCGGTGCGGGCGAAGTGGCGGGCGGTGGCCAGCATGACGGCCACCGTGTCCTTCATGTCGATCGCGCCGCGGCCCCACAGGTAGCCGTCGCGGATCTCGCCGGAGAACGGCGGGACCTGCCACTCGGAGGCGTCGGCCGGGACGACGTCCAGGTGGCCGTGGACCAGGAGGGCACCACGCTCGGGGTCGGCGCCCGCGATCCGGGCGATGACACTGGCGCGGCCCGGGGCGGACTCGACCAGCTCGGACTCGATGCCCACCTCGGCGAGGCGGCCCACCACCCAGTCGGCGCTCGCGCGCTCGTTGCTGGTGGGGTTGGAGGTGTCGAACCTGATCAGTTCGGCGCAGAGTTCGACGGCCTCGTCCTGGGCCTGGTCGGAGGCCGGGACGAAGGGGACGGAAAAACCGGCGGTGGTCATGCTGCTCCCACGGGGGTTGTCGCGCGGGCGGCGGGGGCGGCGGTGTCGTCCTCGTCGTCCAGGGTGGAGGTGCCGTACGGCTTCACCCAGCCCAGCAGGCCGAGGGCGCTGTACAGGATGAAGGCGGTGGCCAGGGAGTTCAGGGCCGGGATGCCGCCGTCGTAGAACTTGCCGACGCAGAACGCCGCGATCCAGATGACGATGGACATCGGGACCCAGGTCGGCGAGGTCTTCGGCAGGGTCTCGGACTCGCGGGTCTCGTCCAGCGGCTTGCGCATCTTCTTCACGACCCAGTACTCGGCCACGATGATGCCGCCGATCGGCGGGATCGCGACGCCGAGGATGGAGAGGAACTCGGTGAAGTGGGTCATGATCCCGACCGCGGACAGGACCGTGCCCGCGATGCCGAGGACGATCGTGACCGCGCCGCGGTGGATCCGCTTGCCGAAGACGACCTGGAAGAAGTTGACGACGCCGAGCGAGGAGCCGTACAGGTTCCAGTCGTTGATCTTGGCGGTGGACATCAGGACCACGATGACGCCGAAGGCGCCGGAGGTGGAGAGCACGATGTGCGAGACCTCGTTGCTCTTGACCAGGTGCCCCAGGAGCACGCCGGTCAGGCCGACGATGTACTCGGAGAGGATCATCGACGAGGCGCTCTGCAGGAAGACGTGCGAGCCCTTGCGGTTGTACCGGGTCATCTCCGGGGACACGATCGCGCCGGTCATGTAGCCGCCCGCGATGGCGGTGGCGGCGACGGCGAGCGGGATCGTCTGGCCGGGCGGCGGCGAGTGGATCAGCTCGCTGAGCGAGTGGTCCTTCAGCGTCGAGATGATCGACCAGGCGACCATCGCGAAGAACAGCGGCGTCACGATCTTGGCGAAGACGGCCATGTACTTGAAGCCGAAGATCACCAGCGCGGTGATGGCGATGCCCGCCAGCACGCACCACATCCAGGACGGGCCGCCGACCAGCGCCGAGACGCTGTTGCCGAAGATCGTGTTCTGGACGCCGAACCAGCCGACCAGGCTGACCGCGATGACGAAGCTGACCAGCGCCGAGCCGTTGCGGCCGAAGCCGACCCAGCGGGTCAGCATCGGGGTCGCCAGGCCCTCGCGCATACCGGCCAGGCCGATCGCGAAGATCACGATCTCCAGGATCACCGCGCCGAGCGTGAAGGCGAGGAAGGCGTCCCCGAAAGTCATGCCGACACCGATGGTGGCGCCGAGGGTGAACTGCGAGATCGAGCCGGACTGGGCGAGCCACTGGAGCAGCATCGACCAGAAGCCGAACCGCTTGTCGCGCGGCACACGGGAGAGCGCGTAGTCGTCGCTGCCGATGTTCTTGGCCTCGGGGGCCACGGCCTCGGCCTGCGGGGTGGCTGCCATCAGGACTCCTGGGGTGTACGGCCGAAGGTCTGCAGGTGCGTCAGTGACCCGTAGCGGCTGACGAGGTTGTCGAACTCCACCGCGTCGTGGAAGTCCAGTTGACCGCCGCCGAAGGCCTTGGCGACCTCCACGGCGTAGCGGGCGGCGGATGCGATGTCCGTCTCGTGGCTCGCGCCCGTACCGCAGCCGGGCACCGCGGCGGCCGAGGTGATGGCCAGGCCGACGACCGGGGCGGCCGTCGCGGTGGAGGGCTGCAGGATCGAATTGATGTGGTGTGCCCCATTACCGTACGGGGTGATGTCCTGCGTGGTCACGGGGTACGTGACCAACGGCTCACCGGTCACCACGGCCAGCAGCTCGCCGAGCTGCTCGCTGACCCGGAGCACCCAGCCCTCCTTGACGGTGGGCGACAGGGCGAGGCCCTTGTGGTTGATGATCCGGTTGCCCTTGGTGGTGTCGATGGAGAGCACGGCCTCCATCTCGCCGGTCACCTCGTGGCGGTTCATGGTGGCGATGTCCACGGGCGAGCCCATGAACGGCACCGGGTCGTGCGGCTCGGTCGGCGCGTCCGGGCAGATGTGGGTGGCGACGATCACGTCGCCGGGCAGCACATCGCCGCGGCGGCGCATGTCGAGCAGCTTGGCGGCGGTGGCGATCGCCGAGGCGGCGCCGTCGGCGTCGGAGACCAGACCGGTCACCTCGGGCCGGGCGCCGATGCCGCCGAGCCGGCCCACCACGCCCAGCGTGCGGGCGCTGCCACCGGACGTACGTCCGTGCGAGCCCGGGATGCGGACCATCACGAAGTCCGTAGAGCCCTGCTCGCCGGCGACCGTGGTGACCTGTGCGGACGAGCCCTCGGTCCCGCTCACGGAGTCGAGGTACTCGACGACCGTCTTGCCATTGACCTGGGGATCGTCCAGAAGATCGACGATGTCCAGCACGTACTTCAACATGGGGGGCCTTTCTCGCTCATCCGGGCACCCGGGCCGGCGCTGGGGCCTGTCCGGCGGGGGAAGCGCGGGGCGGGGTGCTGAGGCCACATTCGGGATCGGATAGCGTTGAACGCAACTGTTTCCCGTTATTTGCAATTCAGGTCTGAATGGTGAGATGACGATGGCGGACTTCGATCTGGACCGGCGCACCCCCGCCGGAGCCCTGCAAACCGTCGACCGGGCGCTTCTGGTGCTGCTCGCCTTCGAGCGGACCCGGCCCGACTGGGGGGTCACCGAGGTCGCCGAGGAGTTCGGCTGGGACACCTCGGTGGCCCAGCGGCTGCTCGCCACCCTCGCCGGGCGCGGCTTCCTGGTCTCCGACCCGGTCACCCGCCGCTACCGCATCGGCCCCGCCGTGCTGCGCCTGGGCAGGCTCTGGGAGCGCTCCGGATCGCTGGAGCTGCTGGCCGGGCCGGTCCTGGAGGAGCTGCGCCGGGTCACCGGCGACACCGTGCTCTTCTGCCTGCCGGACAGCTTCCACATGCGGTGCGTCGCCGCCGAGGAGGGGGAGGCCGGGCCGCTGCGGTACTACCCGCTGGTCGGCGAGCTCTACCCGGCGCACGCCGGGGCGACCAGCAAGTCGTACTACGCGTACCTCCCCGACGAGCAGCGCCACCGGCTCTTCCGGGGCCGCCCGATGGCCCGCTTCACCGACCGGACGGTCACCGACCCGGACCGGCTGGAGGAGGAGTTCCTCAAGATCCGCGCCCAGGGGTACGCGTGGACGGTCGGCGAGTACGACACCGGCATCGCGACCGTCGCCGTACCGGTCTTCCTGGGGCGCGAACCGTACGGCAGCCTCAGCCTCGGCGGCGCCTCGGAGCTCTTCCGGGACGCGCCGGACGACCGGCTCGACGCACTGCGCCACGCGGCCCAGCTGCTGGAGCGGCGGCTCACCCACCCTCCGCAGCGCCCGAAGCCCCGCACCCGTCGCCCCCGTACCGCCTGATGATCCGGAAGAGAACCAAGAGGAACCCCATGAATCTGCTGCTGCTCTCCAACTCCACCCAGCACGGCCGCGGTTATCTGGAACACGCCATCGACACCGTCACCGGCTTCCTGCCCGCAGGCGCCCGGCTGGCCTTCGTCCCCTACGCGCTCGCCGACTACACCGCCTACACCGCACGCGTCCGCGAGGCCCTCGAACCCCACGGCATCACCGTCCGCGGGGTCCACGAGAACGCCGACCCGGTCGCCGAACTCGCCGCGTCCGACGCCGTGTTCATCGGCGGCGGCAACTCCTTCCGGCTGCTGAGCGCCCTGTACCGGACCGGTCTGCGGGACGCCGTGACCGAGGCGGTACGCAACGGACTGCCGTACATGGGGGCCAGCGCCGGGACGAACATGGCAGCGCCCACCCTGCGCACCACCAACGACATGCCCATCGTGCAGCCGCCGTCCTTCGAGACGCTCGGCCTCGTCCCGTTCCAGATCAACCCGCACTACCTGGACCCGGACCCGGCCAGCACCCACAAGGGCGAGACCCGCGAGGAGCGGCTCACCGAATTCCTGGAGGAGAACGACGTACCGGTGCTCGGCCTGCGCGAGGGATCGTGGCTGCGGGTCGACGGGCGCCAGGCGCGGGTGCAGGGCGCCCGCCCCGCCCGGCTGTTCACCCGCGGCGCGCAGCCGCAGGAGCTCCCGGCGGGGTCGGACGTCTCTCATCTGCTCACGACGACACCGCGGTTCGACGCTCCGGTGCGCTGACACCCAGCACCAGATCGGCGTCGACGGGCAGGCCGTCGCCCGGGTACGCGGCCGGGCGGGCGCTCGGCGTGTACCCGGTCGCGGACCCGGCCAGCACGAAGTCGCCGCCGTGCGGCGCGGCCAGCGCGTAGTGGCCGTCCTCGTCCGTCACGGTGAGACCGGCCTGCCGGCCCCGGTGGTCGATCAGCGTGACGTTGGCGCGGACCACCGGGGCGCCGCCCCCGTCCAGCACCCGGCCGCGGAAGCCGCCCGAACCGGCGACAGGGCGGGAGGTGCCCGGTACCGGGGCCGGGTCCTGGGCGTCCCCGGCGCTGCTCGCCAGCAGCGCCGGGCGCATCGCCTCGCGCCGCGACGGCAGGAACGAGGCCAGCACCAGCCCGATCACCACCGCACCCGTCGCGATCAGGAACGAGATGCGGAACCCCTCCATCGAGGGCAGCACCGCCCCGCCGCTGCGCACCGAGGTGTTGGCCAGCACCATGCCGATCACGGCGCTCGACACCGACGTACCGATCGACCGCATCAGGGTGTTCAGGCCGTTGGCGGCACCCGTCTCCGACGGATCGACGGCCCCGATGATCAGCGCGGGCAGCGAGGAGTAGGCGAGCCCGATGCCGGCGCCGAGCATCACCGCGATCACCACCGTCTGCCAGGCGGCGCTCATCAGCCCGAGCCCGGCCCCGTAACCGATCGCGATGACCAGCATGCCGAGCATCAGCGAGACCTTGGGGCCCCGGCGGGCGGACAGCCGGGCGTACAGCGGGGCGACGAGCATCATCGTCAGGCCGAGCGGCGCCACGCACAGCCCCGCGACCACCATCGACTGCCCGAGGCCGTACCCCGTCGACGCCGGCAGCTGGAGCAGCTGCGGCAGGACCAGTGAGACGGCGTAGAAGGCGACCCCGACCATGATCGAGGCGAGGTTGGTGAGCAGCACCTCGCGCCGGGCCGTGGTCCGCAGATCGACCAGCGGGGCCGGGCTGCGCAGCTCGAACAGGCCCCACAGGACGAGGATCGCCAGCGAGGCGCCGATCAGCCCGAGGGTGCTGCCCGAGGTCCAGCCCCAGTCGCTGCCCTTGGTGATGGGCAGCAACAGGCAGACCAGGCCGAGCGACAGCCCCAGCGCGCCGACGAGGTCGAACCGGCCGGGCGCGCGCAGCGTGGGCTCCGGCACGACCAGGACGGTGAGCGCCATCGACAGCACACCGAGACCGGCCGCGCCGAGGAACAGGGTGTGCCAGTCGGAGTGCTGGGCGACCAGCGCGGCGGCGGGCAGCGCCAGGCCGCCGCCGACCCCGATCGAGGAGCTCATCAGCGCCATCGCCGAGCCGAGCCGCTCGGGCGGCAGCTCGTCGCGCATGATGCCGATGCCCAGCGGGATGGCGCCCATGGCGAAGCCCTGGAGCGCGCGTCCCACGATCATGATCACGAGGTCGTCGGTGGAGGCGCATATCAATGAGCCGGCCACCATCACGGCGAGGCTGGCGAGCAGCATCCTCCGCTTGCCGTAGAGGTCACCGAGCCGCCCCATGATCGGGGTGGAGACGGCCCCCGCGAGCAGCGTCGCGGTCATCACCCAGGTGGCGTTCGACGGGTCGGTGTGGAGAAGGGCGGGCAGGTCCTTGATGACGGGGACGAGCAGGGTCTGCATCACCGCGACGGTGATGCCCGCGAAGGCGAGCACGGGGACGACCCCGCCACCCGCCCTGCGCGGCCTCGGATCGGGGAGTTCCCCGGTGTGCTGTCCGTTCGTCGTCTGTGGCATACGTGCGCCTCCGGGCGGCGTGATCGAGGTTCTGGGCAGGCATGCGGGCGGCGCGGGCGGGCAGCGCCCGACCGCCAAGTGTGTGCAGCGTGAAACCTTCCCGGTGTCGGCGGTATTCCGGTGAACGCGGTGCGAACGGGGGCACTACGGCGCACTCGGCCGGAGCGCGCGGAGATCCCTCCGTCATCTGACCTTCCGTCAGAATGGAACGTGTTCTACTCTTGCGCCGTTCCAGTGGCTGCGACCGGCGAGGATCCGCATGGGCATCGGAATCACCGAAGAACACAGGGAGTTGGCGCAGTCCGTACGGGGCTGGCTGGCGCGCGCCGTACCTCCGAAGGAGATCCGCGCACTCCTCGACGCGGACCCGCCCGGTACCTCCGGCGTGCGCCCCGGGTACTGGGACGGGCTCGCCGGACAGGGCCTGCTCGCCATCCATCTGCCCGAGGAGCACGGGGGCGGGGGCGGCCGGCTCCTCGATCTGGCCGTGGTCCTCGAAGAGGCCGGCCGGGCCGCGCTCCCCGGCCCGTACCTGTCGAGCGCCCTGGCCTCCGCCGTACTGCACACGGCGGGCCCGCCCGGCCTCGTGCGCGACCTCGCGTCCGGTACGCGCATCGGCGCCGTCGCCCTCGGACCCGGCACCCTCACCGCCGTCGAGCGCGAGGACGGCCATCTGCTCGACGGCACGGCGCCGCCCATCCTCTCCGGAGCCGAGGCCGACCTGCTGCTCCTGCCCGCCGAATCGGCCACCGGCACCCTCTGGTTCGCCGTCGACTCCGCCACCGCCGGGCTGACCGCGCGCCCGCACCGGGGCGCCGACCCGACCCGGCCCACCGCCGAGGTCCACGCCGAAGGCGTACTCGTCCCGGCCGGCCGCCTCGTACGGACCAGCACCACCCGCGTCCGCGACCTGGCCGCCGTCCTCCTCGCCGCCGAAGCCTGCGGAACCGCGGCCAGGGCACTGCACACCGCCGCCGAACACGCCAAGGTGCGCGAACAGTTCGGCCGCCCCATCGGACAGTTCCAGGGCGTCAAGCACCTCTGCGCCGACATGCTCGTACGCGTCGAGCGGGCCCGTGCGCTGGCGTGGGACGCGGCCCGCGCCGCCGACGAGGAGACGGACCCGGACGTACGGTCCATGGTCGCCGCCCTCGCCGCCTCGGACGCCCTCGACGCCGCGTACGGCTGCGCCAAGGACTGCATCCAGATCCTCGGTGGCATCGGCTTCACCTGGGAGCACGACGCCCATCTGTATCTGCGCCGGGCCCTGGTGGCCCGCCAGTTGCTGGGGACCGGCGACAGCCACCGGCTGCGGGCCGTCCGGCTGGCCGAGGGCGGCGCGCGCCGCTCGCTCGCCCTCGAACTGCCCGCCGACGCCGCCGCCCACCGGGCCGCCGCGCGCGAGGCCGTCGCCGCCGCCCGCGGCCTCGACCCGAAGGCGGTCCGCCGCACCCTCGCACCGACCGGCTACGCCGCCCCGTACCTCCCCGCCCCCTACGGCCTGGGCGCAGGCCCCGTACAACAACTCGCCATCCAGCAGGAGTTGAAGGAACAAGGGGTGAAGCTGAGCGACCTCGGGATCGCCACCTGGGTGGTGCCCTCGCTCCTCGCCCACGGGACGGCCGAGCAGCAGGAGCGCTACCTGCTGCCCACCCTGCGCGGCGAACTCCTTTGGTGCCAGCTGTTCTCGGAGCCCGACGCGGGATCCGACCTCGCCTCGCTGCGCACGAAGGCGGAACGGACCGACGAGGGCTGGCGGATCAACGGCCAGAAGGTGTGGACGAGCGCTGCCCAGTGGGCCGACCACGGGATCCTGCTCGCCAGGACCGACCCGGACGCCCCCAAGCACCAGGGGATCGGCTACTTCCTCGTCGACATGAAGAACACCCCGGGCATCGGGATCCGGCCGCTGAAGGAGATCACCGGCGACGCCCTCTTCAACGAGGTGTACTTCGACGACGTCCTGCTGCCCGCCGACGCCGTCGTGGGCGAGCCCACCGGCGGCTGGAAGGTCGCCCGCAACACCCTGGGCAACGAACGCGTCCACATGGCCGACCAGATGACCTTCGACACCGGCCTGGAGGCGCTGATCGCCCGCTCCGGCGAACTCGACGGCGCCTGCCGGGCCCGCATCGGAGCACTCGCCGCCGAGGCACACGCACTGGGCTGCATCGGGCTGCGCACCACGATGCGGCAGGTCTCCGGGCTCGAACCCGGCGCGGGTGCCTCCGTCCGCAAGCTCGTCCAGACCACCCACCAGCAGAAGGTCGCCGAACTCGCCCTCGAACTGCTCGGCCCGGCGGGCGCGGCCGGCGAGGGGCCGGGGGAGCGGGCCCTGCACGGCTTCCTGATGTCCCGCTGCCTGACCATCGCGGGCGGCACCACCCAGGTTCAGCTCAATGTCGTCGCCGAGCGCATTCTCGGCCTCCCGCGCGATTGAAGGGACTTTCCATGAAGCCCATGAAGCCCATGAAGCTCATGAAGGCGTACGTCGTCGGCGTCGGAATGACGAAGTTCGAGAAGCCCGAGACCCGCGACTGGCAGTACTGGGACATGGCGAAGGAGGCCGGGACGGCGGCGCTCGACGACGCCGGGGTCACGTACGAGCAGATCCAGCAGGCCGTCGTCGGCTACTGCTTCCAGCCCTCCACCGCCGGTCAGCGCGCGGTGTACGGACTCGGCCTGACCGGGATCCCCGTCTACAACGTCAACAACAACTGCGCCACCGGCTCCACCGCCCTGATGATGGCCCGGCAGTTCGTCGAGGGCGGCGGCAGCGACTGCGTCCTCGCGCTCGGCTTCGAGAAGATGACGCGCGGCGCGCTCGGCGGTGGTGGCGCGGACGGCGGTGCCGCCGACTTCAAGACGTCACCCGTCGCCCGGCACTACGGGATCATGGCCGCCGCCCACGGCTTCGAGATGAGCCCGCCCACCGCCCAGATATTCGGCAACGCGGCCCGCGAGCACATGGAGCGGTACGGGACGACCGAGGCGCAGCTCGCCGCGGTCGGCGCCAAGAACCACCGGCACTCGGTGAACAACCCGTACGCCCAGTTCCAGGACCCGTACACGGTCGAGGAGATACTCGCCGCGAAGACCGTCCACCGCCCGCTGACCAAGCTCCAGTGCTCACCCACCTCGGACGGCGCGGCCGCCGCCGTGGTCGTGTCGGAACGCTTCGTCGAGACCCACGGCCTGGGCGACAGGGCGGTCGAGATCGTCGCCCAGGCCATGACCACCGACACCACCGACTCCTTCGCCTCGGGGACCTGCATCGACGCCGTGGGCCGGCCGATGTCGCAGGCCGCCGCCCGGCAGGTCTACGAGGCGTCCGGGCTCTCGGCCGCCGACCTGGACGTCATCGAACTGCACGACTGCTTCTCCATCAACGAACTCCTCACCTACGAGGCGCTCGGGCTGTGCGGCGAGGGCGAGTCCGGGAAGCTCGTCGAGTCGGGCGCCACCACATACGGCGGGCGCTGGGTGGTCAACCCGTCCGGCGGGCTGATCTCCAAGGGACACCCGCTCGGCGCCACCGGCATCGCCCAGACCGCCGAACTGACCTGGCAGCTCAGGGGCGAGGCGGGAAACAGGCAGGTGAAGGATGCCCGGGTCGGCCTCGCCCACAACATCGGGCTCGGCGGAGCGGCGGTGGTGACGCTGCTGCGGCGGTAGGCCCGAATACCGATGTACGGGGCGATGCGCGGGTGCGAGTATGACGGACATGGTTGACGTCACCACGCCCGCGCCGCCGCGAGAGCGGACCAGCACCCGCACCTGGGCGGCGGTGCTCGCCGCCTGCATCGGCCAGTTCCTCGTCGTGCTCGACGTGTCCGTCGTCAACGTCGCCCTGCCGTCCATGCGTTCCGACCTCCAGATGAGCTCCGCCGGACTCCAGTGGGTGCTCAACGCCTACTCGATCGCGTTCGCCGGATTCATGCTCCTCGGCGGACGCGCCGCGGACATATACGGCCGCAAGCGGATGTTCCTCATAGGGCTCGGCCTGTTCACCGCCGCCTCCCTGGCCGGCGGGCTCGCCCAGGAGGGCTGGCAGCTGCTCGCCGCCCGCGCCGCGCAGGGGCTCGGCGCCGCCGTGCTCGCCCCCGCCACCCTGACCCTGCTCACCACCGCCGTCCCCGAGGGCCCGGCCAGGACGAAGGCGATCGGCACCTGGATGGCCGTCGGTGCGGGCGGCGGCGCGGCCGGCGGGCTGATCGGCGGGGTGCTGACCGATCTGCTCTCCTGGCGCTGGGTGCTGCTGGTCAACGTACCCATCGGGGTGCTGGTTCTGGCCGGCGCCGCCGTCCGGCTCGTGGAGGGCCGGGCCGGGGACCGGCGGCGGATCGACCTCCTGGGCGCGGTACTGGTCACGGTGGGCCTCGCCTGCGTCGCGTACGGCATCGTGCAGACCGAGGAGTCGGGGTGGGCCGCGACGGCGACCCTGGCACCGCTGCTCGGCGGGGTGGCCCTGCTGGGCGTCTTCGTGGCGGTGGAGGCCCGGACGGCGGAGCCGCTGATGCCGCTGCGGGTGCTCGGGGCGCGGGCGGTGACATCGGCCAACGCGGCGATGTTCGTGATCGGTTCGGCGACCTTCTCGATGTGGTACTTCATGACCGTGTACGCCCAGGCCGTGCTGGACTACAGCCCGCTGGAGGCCGGACTCGCCCTGATGCCCACGTCATTGGCGATCGTTCTCGGCTCGAAGTGCGCGCCCAGGGTGATGGCCGTGACCGGCACGAAGAACCTGGCGCTCATCGGTACGGCGGTCGCCGCGGCCGGTTTCGGCTGGCAGTCCACGATGGGCGCCGACGGTTCGTACCTCACCTCGGTCTGCCTGCCAGGGATCCTGATGATGGCCGGTGCGGGCCTGGCGTCCACGCCGCTCGCCTCGCTGGCCATCACCGGCGCGGCCCCCGGCGAGGCCGGTCTGGTCTCCGGGCTCGTCAACACCTCCCGCACGATGGGCGGTGCGCTCGGTCTCGCCGTGCTCTCCACCGTCGCGGCGGCCCGCACCGCGGGCGGCACCGGACCGGAGGAGCTCACGGCCGGGTACGCGCTCGCCTTCCGGACGGCCGGCACGGTGCTGCTGGGCGGGCTGCTGCTGATGGTGCTCTGGCTGCCGCGCGCCCGGTCTGCCAGGCGCTGAGGCGAGAGGCCCGCCCGCGCCCGGTCGGCCCGGCGCTGAGACGCGGGGCCGCAGGCCCTACAGCCACCCCTGCTGTCGCGCCGCCCGCACCGCCTCCATCCGGTTGCGGGTCCCCGTCTTGCCGATCGCCGCGGACAGGTAGTTCCGCACCGTCGACTCGGACAGATGCAGCCTTGCCGCGATGTCGGCGACCGTCGCCCCGTCCACCGAGGCGTTCAGCGCGTCCCGTTCCCGCGCGGTCAGCGGGCTCGGGCCGGCACTGAGTGCGGCGGCGGCCAGCGCCGGGTCGATCACCGTCTCCCCGCCCAGCACCCGGCGGATCGCGGCGGCGAGCTCCTCGACCGGACCGTCCTTGACCAGGAACCCCGCCGCCCCGGCCTCCATCGCCCGGCGCAGATAGCCGGGGCGGCCGAACGTGGTGAGGATCAGCACCCGGCAGTCCGGTACCTCCTCGCGCAGATCGGCGGCGGCGTCCAGCCCGCTGCGGCCCGGCAGTTCGATGTCGAGCAGCGCCACATCGGGGCGGGACAGCAGCGCGGCGTCCACGATCTCGTCCCCGGCGGCCACCTGCGCCACGACCTCGATGTCGGGCTCCAGACCGAGCAGCAGCGCGAGCGCGCCCCGCATCATTCCCTGGTCCTCGGCGAGCAGCACACGTACGGACTTGGCCGGACGGTGGTCCTGCGGCATCTCGTTCACCGTCCCAGCGTATGGCTCGTGGCGGTATCGGGAGTGCCGGCCGCGTCCGCCGGGCCCGCCTCGTCCACCGGGAGCTGTGCCGTGACCACGAAGCCGCGCTCCGGCCCCGGGCTCGCGCGCAGGCTGCCGCCCGCCGCGGCGAGGCGTTCGGTGAGCCCGGTCAGTCCGGTGCCGCCGATGCCGGGCGTGGCCGGGGCGTCCGGGTCGGGGCCGCGGCCGTCGTCGGTGACCGTCAGCCGGACCCGTTCGGCCGTGCCCTCGACCACGAACGAGCAGGTGGTCGCGCGGGAGTGGCGTACGACGTTGGTGACGGCCTCCCGTACCACCCACCCCAGCAGCGCCTCCGTCTGCGGGGCGAGCGGCGGTCCCGAGCGGCGGAGCACCGGTTCGATCCCGGCGGCGGTCAGCGCGGAGCGGGCCCGGTCCAGTTCGGTGGCCAGGCTGCCCTCCCGGTAGCCGGTGACGGCCTCCCGGATCTCGGTGAGGGCCTGCCGGCCGACGGACTCGATGTCGGCGACCTGGGTGAGCGCCGCGTCCATGTCGCGCGGCGCGAGCCGGCGGGCGGCCTCCGACTTGACCACGATCACGGAGAGCGTGTGACCCAGCAGATCGTGCAGATCGCGGGAGAAGCGCAGCCGCTCCTTCTCGACGGCGGTACGGGCCAGTTCCTGCCGGGTGGCGCGCAGTTCCATCACCGTCTCCGCGAGGGTGAGGAGCGCGGCCGTCACCGCACCCGAGATGAAGGTGCCGTAACCGATCGTCCACGGGTCCGAGCCGCCGTTGCCGCGCCACACCGCCACGAAGGTGGCGACCGCGGCGAGCGTGAGCATGCAGACCGCCAGTTGCCGGTTGCGCAGGACGGAGCCGCAGGCCAGCGAGAGCAGCGGGAAGAACAGCAGCCAGCTCCCGCCGTAGCCGATCGCCAGCGCGAGGGTGATGGCGGCCATCGCGGCGAGCAGCCAGTACGACACCGGGCTCTCGCGCTTCCTCCTGTCGAAGGAGCGGAACACCACCGAGATGTAGAGGGAGTTGAAGGCGAGCAGCCCGAGACCGCCGAGCCAGGGGTTGGCCGCCTCGCCCTGGAAGAGATTGGAGAAGGAGCCCATCCCCATCAGCAGCCAGGGCAGCAGGGCGTACGGGCCGGGCGGGCCGGGGCGCCGCTCCTCGCCCCTCCTGCGCCGGCGCCACCACGGGCCCGGCCGCCCCTCCGCACACGCATCCGCCCGGTTCCTGGCCATGTCCCCTCCTGTCACACGGTCCACTCACACGGTCCTTGCGGACCGACGGTACGAGACCACGGCGTACGTGCCGAACAGCAGGAGCCAGGCGCTGAGCACCGCGACCGTGCCGACGCCGGGCGCGTGGCCCTCGGTGGTCGCCCAGCCCAGGTCGGCGAAGCGGTTGGCCGGGGTGAACCTGCCGATGGAACGCAGCCATCCGGGCAGCAGCTCCAGCGGGAACCACAGCCCGCCGACGACCCCGAAGCCCATCAGGCAGGCCACGTTGACCACCCCGGTGCCCTGCGGGGTGAGCCGGTAGCCGTTGCCGAGGCCGAGCATGGTGAACGGCAGCGCGCCGATCCACAGCAGCACCGCCAGCGCGATCCACTGCCAGGCGTCCAGCCGTACCCCGTTGACCAGCCCGCCGGCCAGCAGCACCGTGAAGATCGTCGGCAGGACCGTCACCGAACCGCTGATCGCGCGGCCCACGACCGCCTGCGAGGGCGAGAGCGGAGTGACCCGCAACTGCTCCAGCCAGCCCAGGGTCTTGTCGGAGGCGACCCCTGTACCGATCGACATGGCGGAGCCCAGCGCCCCGTACGCGGCCATGCCGACCATCGAGGCGGTCCTCCAGCCGTCGACGTCGGTGCCGCCGCCGATGTTGGTGAAGAGCAGGTACATCATCACCGGCATGCCGGTCCCGAAGATCAGGAAGGAACTGTCACGCAGGGTCCGGCGGATTTCGAGCACGATGTAGCGGTACATCAGACGTTCTCCCTCTCGGAAGCGGTCGTGGCGGCTGGTGCGGTGAGGGAGAGGAACGCGTCCTCCAGCGTGGCCCGGGAGACCTGGAGGCCGCGGATCGCGTCCAGGCGGGCCAGCTCCCGGACGGTGTCGTCCGAGTCGTCGGTGTGCAGCAGCGCCCGGTCCCCGGACACCTCGACGGTGACCACGCCGGGCAGCAGCTCCAGGCCCCCGGTCGGGCGGCCCGCCAGGTCGAAGGAGACGAGGCCGCGGCCGGCCGAGCCCCGGAGCGTGTCGCCGGTGCCGTCCGCGACGATCCGGCCCCGGTCGATCACGACGATCCGGTCGGCGTTCTCGTCGGCCTCCTCCAGGTAGTGGGTGGAGAACAGGACGGTGTTGCCGCGCCGGGCGTAGGCCCGCATCGAGTCCCAGAACGTGCGGCGCGCCTCCACGTCCAGGGCGGCGGTCGGCTCGTCCAGGACGATCAGTTCCGGATTGCCGGCCAGCGCGACGGCGAAGCGGACGCGCTGGGTCTGGCCGCCGGAGAGCTTGTCGATGCGCCGGTTCGCGTATTCGCTCAGCCCCGCCAGCGCGAGCGCCTCGGAGACCGGCATCGGCTCCGGGTAGGTCGAGGCGACGAAGTCGACCAGCTCGCGGACGGTGACCCGCTGGATGGGCCGCCCGTCCTGGAGCATGGCACCGACCAGACCGTCCCGCACCGCGTGTTCGGCACTCCGGCCCAGCACCCGCACGGTGCCGGAGTCCGGCTGGTCGAGGCCGAGCAGCAGCCGGATGGTGCTGGACTTGCCCGCGCCGTTGCGGCCGAGCAGGGCGACGGTCTCGCCGCGGCCGATGGACAGATCGATCCCGTCCACGGCCCGTACGCGGCGCTCCGCCCGGCCGAAGGTCTTGACCACCCCGGTGAGGTCCACCGCGGCTCCGTTCCCCGTTGTCTGCGTCATGGACACGACGTTACGGAGACCGCCACGGACCCCGGCAGATGTGTCCGTACGGACTTCGCCATGACATATGTCATGACCGGGGGACAGGGCCCGGCATGATCCGGACATGGATCGAGAGGCAGCCCCGCCAAGGAATCTGACGCTACGTCAGCAGTGGTCTTCCCAACCGCTGGGCACTGCGTTATACATGGGTTCATCGGCTAGAACGCGTTCTAGAACGGGCGTGGCGGCCGGTCCCGAGCGACCTCGGTGCGGCCGACGGTGCGGACGGCCGCGCCGAGGTCTTCCCACCATCAAGGAGCAGCTCTCCCATGCCCATTGATGCCGAAAAGGCTCTCGCCGCCGAACCCCGCTCCACCCGGATCAGCTGGGGCCACAAGGACGTCCAGCTCTACCACCTCGGGATCGGCGCGGGCTTCGGCCCCGACCGCCCCGATGCCGCGACCGACCCCGCCGAGCTGCGCTACACGCTGGAGTCCCGGCTCCAGGTGCTGCCCTCCTTCGCCACCGTCGCGGGCGCCGGCATGGGCGTCGTCGGCGGACTCTCCTCGCCCGGCATCGACATCGACCTAGCCGCCGTCCTGCACGGCGGGCAGAGCGTGCGGGTGCACCGGCCGATCCCGGTGAAGGGCAGCGCCGAAGTGACCTCGAAGGTCGCCGCGGTGTACGACAAGGGCAAGGCGGCCGTGCTGGTGCTGCGCACCGAGGCCGCCGACGAGGAGGGCCCGCTGTGGACCAACGACGCCCAGATCTACGTACGGGGCGAGGGCGGCTTCGGCGGTGAACGCGGCCCGTCCGAACGGGCCGCCTACCCCGCGATCGCCCCGAACCACATCGTGCAGCGTCCCATCAGGCCGGACCAGGCGCTGCTGTACCGCCTCTCCGGAGACTGGAACCCGCTGCACGCCGACCCCGAATTCGCCGCGCTCGCCGGCTTCGACCGGCCGATCCTGCACGGACTGTGCACCTACGGCATCACGCTCAAGGCCGTCACCGACACGGTCCTCGGCGGCGATGTGACCCGTATCCGCTCCTACCGCACCCGTTTCACCGGGATCGTCTTCCCCGGCGAGACCCTCCGCATCGAGATGTGGACGTCCGAGAACCAGGTGCGGGTCGAGGTGAGGGCCGTGGAGCGGGACAACGCCATGGTTCTCGGCGACACCTTCGTCGAACACTCCTGACCCGTCCCGGACCGACTCCACGAGGACCGCAGGCCCAGTTCCACAGGCCCAGTTCCGCAGGCCCAGTTCCACACGCCCATGAGGGGAGCCGCACCAATGCGCGCAGCCGTACTGCACGAGATAGGCCAGGAGAAACTCGAAGTACTCGACGACGTCGAGGCGGTGGGCTTCGGCCCCGGCAAGGTCAGGCTCCGCATCCGGGCCACCGGGCTGTGCCACTCCGACGTCTCCGCGATGAGCGGCGTGCTGCCGCAGCCCGCCCCGTTCATCCCGGGCCACGAGGGCGCCGGCGAGGTCATGGACGTCGGCGACGGTGTCACCGGTCTCAGCGCCGGGGACCGGGTGCTGGTCTGCTGGCTGCCCGCCTGTGGGGCTTGTCCGTCCTGCAAGCGCGGCCAGACCCAGCTCTGCCTGGCCGGCTTCATGAACGCGGGCACCCCCAACTTCAAGCGCCCCGGCGGCGACGTGTTCGGCTTCGCGGGCACCGGCACCTTCACCGAGGAGGTCGTCGTCGGCGCGGGCTGCGCGGTGCCGATCCCGGACGACGTGCCGTTCGAGATCGCCGCGCTGATCGGCTGCGGGGTGACCACCGGGCTCGGCGCCGCCATCAACACCGCGAAGGTGGAGGCCGGTTCGTCGGTCGCCGTGATCGGCTGCGGCGGCGTCGGGATCTCCACCATCCAGGGCGCCAGGGTGCAGGGCGCCGCCCAGATCGTGGCCGTGGACCCGGTCGCCTCGCGGCGCGAGGCGGCGCTGCGGTTCGGCGCGACCGAGGCGGTGTCGCCCGACGAGTTCGCCGACGCCAAGCAGCGGATCACCGCGGGCGAGGGCTTCGACTACGTCTTCGAGGTCGTCGGCAAGTCGGCCACCGCACGCACGGCGTACGAGAACACCCGGCGCGGCGGCACCCTGTGCGTCGTCGGCGCGGGCGCGATGGACGACAACTTCCAGGTCAACATGTTCGAGCTGTTCTTCGACGAGAAGCGGATCCTGCCCTCCATGTACGGGGGCGGCGACGTGCTCCGCTCGTACGAACGGGCCATCGCACTCTGGCGGGCCGGCCGGATCGACCTCGAATCGATGATCACCCACCGGGTGCGGCTCGACGGGATCAACGACGCACTCGACCAGATGCGGACCGGCGAGTCGCTGCGCACCTGCGTCGAGCTCTGACCACCGCCCCGCCCCCTCCCGAGAGGACTGGAGAGATTCCGATGTCACTTCCCCTGGACGGCATGTCCGCGATCGTCACCGGCGCGGGCCGCGGCCTCGGACGCGCCGAAGCGCTGGAACTGGCGGGGCTGGGCGCGTCCGTGGTCGTCAACGACTACGGGCAGCCGGGCCGCGACGGCTCCGGCGAGGCGTCCGCGACGCCCGCCGAGGAGGTCGCCGAGGAGATCCGGGCCGCGGGCGGCCGGGCCGTCGCGCACCTCGGCGACGTCTCCGACCACGAACAGGCCCGCGCCCTGGTGGAGCTGGCCGTCGACACCTACGGAAAGCTCGACATCCTGGTCAACAACGCGGGCATCCTGCGCGACCGGATGATCTTCTCGATGACCGAGGACGAGTGGGACTCGGTCATCAGGGTCCACCTCAAGGGCCACTTCAACACCACGCACTTCGCCGCCGCGCACTGGCGCACCCGCTCCAAGGAGTCCGGCGGCCCGGTCCACGGACGGATCATCAACACCTCGTCCGAGGCGTTCCTGGCCGGTTCGGCGGGCCAGCCGAACTACGCGGCGGCCAAGGGCGGCATCGTCGGTCTCACCACCTCCACGGCCCTGGCCCTGGCCAGGTACGGAGTCACCGCCAACGCCATCTGCCCGCGGGCCCGCACCCGGATGACCGAGGACGTCTTCGCGGGCTTCCAGGAGCCGACGGACGGCCGGCTCGACGCGCTCGCCCCCGAGCACGTCGCGCCGCTGGTCGGCTATCTGGCCTCCCCGGCCGCCGCCAAGGTCAACGGGCAGCTGCTAGTGGTGCACGGCGGGATGGTCGCGATCGTCGAACGCCCCAGGGTGGCGGCGAAGTTCGACTCCTCGAAGGAGACGTTCTCCTTCGACGAACTGGACGAGCTGATCTCGCCGTACTACGAGGACCGCCCGCCGAACGAGACCTTCGCCGCGGCGGAGGTGCTCGGCCTGAAGCGGGGCTGACGACGTCGAACGGGGGAACGGGTGGGCCCCGGCAGCCGTTTGGCTGGCGGGGCCCACCCGTCCCTCGTTCTCCTCGTCGATGTTCCGCGCGGTCAGGCCGCCCGGCTGTCCCCCTCGTCGGGGCGGCGATGGCGACCGTGCGGCTGTGCGGACGCGTCGTCCATCGACTCACCCCCTCGGTGTTTTCCGGAGCCGCCGGCTTCGGCCCGGTCGGCGTCGCCCGGACGCGTCTGGGTCGGGTCGGTTAGGGCTTCAGACATGTGGGAAGTCACCCCGTTGCGATCGCTCAGATATGTGTGTCACCAGGGCCGATCACGCCGGTCGCACCCGGCACGGTCACCGTCGGCGACCGTCGGGCACGGCTGCGTAGCCCGGGCCCCAGATCTTAACCAGGCACCAGGCGCCCCGTGAGAGCCGCCTGCCCCAGTGGAACCGGCTTGCACACGGGTAGAGGCGCGACGTCGGCGGACGGTTGCATACCGCTTTCCGCGCCGGCCGCCGACGACGGCCACACCCCGCGTTCGTCGTCCGCCGGAGCCTCCAGCAGGGCCACCCCGCACGCCACGTCCCCGTCGGCGTACGGAAGTCCGAGCACACCGTCCCGGGACCAAACCCCGTGGCCGGCCTGCCATCCCTCGGGGGCGGCGAGTTGGTGCAGCCGGCGCCCGGCCGGGCGCCACACCCCGACCCAGCTGCCCGCCGCGCCGTCGATCCGCAGCGCCACCGCGCAGCTCTCCGGCATCAGCATCTGGCCCGGCTGCACGGCGAACGGCGTCACCGCCACATCGGCCGGGCGCAGGCACTCCGGGAAGCGCACCGGCAGACAGCTGCCGAGCACCCCCCACCCCAGCCGGTCGTGCCCCGGCGCGTCCGAGCGGATCAGCAGCAGCCCGCTGTCCGGGTCGGCGAGCAGCAGCCGGTCATTGCTTTCCGGGGCGATCTGCAGCAGCGGCGTCACCTCGCCGCCCCGCTCCAGGTCCACGGCGACCGCCTTGACCGGGCCGCCGCCCGGCATCTCCCGGTCCAGGGCCAGCATCCGGCCCGCCCGGTCCAGCCAGACGCCGCCGGAGCAGCGCCCCGGGACCTCCGCGACCAGCTCGGGGCCGAAGGCGCCGCCCGCCACCAGCCAGACGGAGGTGGCGCGCGCACCGGCCGACAGCGCGTACGCGCTCACGCCGTCCGGTGAGGGCGGCAGCAGGGTCAGCTCCGCGGATTCGACGGTGCCGAGCGGGAGTTCACCGGTCCCCGGGCCGGTGGGATAGAGCAGCGACACCGTGTGCCGGTCCGCGACCCGGCGCCGGATCAGCACCCGCCCGTCGGCCAGTGGCAGTACCTCGGAGTCCGGCTCCTCCGGCTGGTCGAGGGGGAGCGGTACGGCGTACGGCTCGGGTCCGTCGAGCGTCCAGCGCTCCACGAACCACGCCTCGCCCGCCCCGTCGGCCGCGTCGGGCGGATCCGCCGCCACTTTCGCGAGCGCGAGCCGGGCCGCGTACGAACCGTCCGCGGAGATCGTGAACGCGGGCGCGACGGGCAGCGCGGCGGGGGCCGCTTCGAGGGGCGCGCCGCCCGGTCCGCCGGCCCCGTCCGGCGGGTCGTCCGGCGCGCTGTCCTCCAGGACCGTTTCCCCGGGGACCTCGGCGTCTCCGGTGGCCCCGGTCGCCTCCGCGGTCCCGTTCTCGATTGCACAGGCAGTCATGGGCTGATCACCTCCGGCAACCGAAGCTAGTTTTCGCACTTCCTGCCGAACAACACGAGACCCACCTCTTCACACATAAGGGTGGTGATGCCCGGATTCACCTGAGGGGGAGGGGGTGGCTGTGCTGCCCATGAGGCTGGTGGGTAAGGTTAGGCAGCCCTAAGAAATACCCGTTTGTCCCTCACAACTGGAGCAAGTGATGTCCCTTCGTCGCCGCGGCACCGCCGCAGTCGGCCTGGTGGTGGCCGCCGCCCTTTCCCTCTCGGCCTGCGGGAGCGGCGACGGGGAGTCGGGCGGCTCGGCCAAGTCGGACGGCGGCGACAAGAAGGCGGCTGTCGCCACGGGCGGCAAGGACTTCGGTGACGCCGCGAAGAAGACGGCGGAGTACGGGACGGACGCCAAGGCCGGCGAGTTCCCCCGGACCCTCACCCACGCCATGGGCAAGACGGAGATCAAGTCCGCCCCCAAGCGCGTCGTCGTGCTGGACGTCGGAGAGTTCGACAACGTCGTGTCGCTGGGTGTGAAGCCGGTCGGCTACGCCCCCTCCGAGGGCGACGCGGCCATCCCCTCGTACCTGAAGAAGGACGCGGGCAACCCGAAGAACGTCGGCACGATCAACAACCTCAACCTTGAGGCGATCGCCGGCCTGAAGCCCGACCTGATCCTCGGCAGCCAGCTGCGCGCCGCCGACAAGTACGACGCGCTCTCCAAGATCGCGCCGACCGTGTTCTCCATCCGCCCGGGCTTCACCTGGAAGGAGAACTACCTCCTCAACGCTGCCGCGCTGGACAAGACGGCCAAGGCCAAGAGCGAGCTCGGCGCCTACGAGGCGAAGGCCGAGAAGCTCGGCGAGGACATCGGCCCCGACAAGCCGACCATCTCCATGGTCCGCTACCTGCCGGACCGCATCCGCCTCTACGCCAAGGCGTCCTTCATCGGCACCATCCTCGAGGACGTCGGTCTGCCGCGGCCCAAGAACCAGCAGATCGACGACCTCGCCGCGGAGATCAGCCCGGAGAAGATCGACGAGGCCGACGCCGACTGGATCTTCACCGGTGTCTACGGCGACGTGAAGGCCACCAAGCGCGACACCACCCAGGCCAACCCGCTGTGGAAGAACCTCAAGGCCGTCAAGGAGGGCCGGGCCAAGAACGTCTCCGACGAGACCTGGTACCTCGGCCTCGGTGTCACGGCCGCGAACCTGGTCCTCGACGACCTCCGCGCCGACCTCGTGAAGTAACCGTTACCGAGCAGTATGTGGCGGTCCGCACGGACCGCCACAGCCATGGGCGACGGGGCACGGAGGGCAGGTAGCCTTTGCCTGTGCCCCGTCTGTCTGATGTCCTCGCCGAGCTCGACGCTCTCTGGCCGCCCGAGCGGGCCGAAAGCTGGGACGCGGTCGGCACCGTCTGCGGAGACCCCGACGCCCCCGTCGACCGCGTGCTCTTCGCCGTCGACCCCGTCCACACGATCGCCGACGAGGCGATCCGGCTCGGCGCCCAGCTGATCGTCACCCACCACCCGCTCTATCTGCGGGGTACGACGACGGTCGCCGCCGACACCTTCAAGGGCCGGGTCGTGCACACCCTCATCAAGCACGACATCGCGCTGCACGTCGCCCACACCAACGCCGACACCGCCGACCCGGGCGTCTCCGACGCCCTGGCCGGTGCGCTCGACCTGCGCGTCGAAGGCCCCCTCGTACCGGACCCGTCCGACCCCAAGGGGCGGCGCGGCCTCGGCCGGATCTGCGTGCTCGACCACCCCGAGACCCTGGCCGACTTCGCCGCCCGCGCGGCCGCCCGGCTGCCCGCCACCGCGCAGGGCATCCGGCTCGCCGGCGACCCGGCGGCAATGGTGCGCACCATCGCGGTGAGCGGCGGCTCCGGCGACAGCCTCTTCGAAGCGGTGCGCGCCGCGGGGGTCGACGCCTTCCTCACCGCCGACCTGCGCCACCACCCGGCCTCCGAAGCCGTCCAGCGCTCCCCGCTCGGTCTGATCGACGCCGCCCACTGGGCCACCGAATGGCCCTGGTGCGAACAGGCCGCGGCACAGCTCGACGCGATTTCCGACCGCCACGGATGGGACCTGCGGGTCCACGTCTCGAAGCAGGTCACCGACCCCTGGACCACCACCACCCACCACTCTTCTGGAGCCCCCAACTGAACGCCGCGCCCGCCGACCAGATCCGACTCCTCGACGTCCAGGCCCTCGACGTACGCCTGTCGCAGCTCGCGCACCGGCGCAAGTCGCTGCCCGAGCACGCCGAGATCGATTCGCTCACCAACGACCTCGCGCAACTGCGTGACCTGCTGGTCGCCTCGCAGACCGAGGAGAGCGACACCGCCCGCGAGCAGACCAAGGCCGAGCAGGACGTCGACCAGGTGCGCCAGCGCGCCGCCCGCGACCAGCAGCGTCTCGACTCCGGCGCGGTCACTTCGCCGAAGGACCTGGAGAGCCTCCAGCGCGAGATCACCTCGCTGGCCAAGCGCCAGGGCGACCTGGAGGACGTCGTCCTCGAAGTGATGGAGCGCCGCGAGTCCGCCCAGGAGCGCGTCACCGAGCTGTCCGACCGGGTCTCCGCCGTCCAGGCCAAGGCCGACGACGCGACCGCCCGCCGCGACGCCGCGACCAAGGAGCTCGACGAGGAGGCCGCGACCGTCACCAAGGAGCGCGAGGTCGTCGCCGGTTCCGTCCCCGCGGACCTGATGAAGCTGTACGACAAGCTCCGCGCCCAGCAGGGCGGGGTCGGCGCCGCCCGCCTCTACCAGCGCCGCTGCGAGGGCTGCCGCCTCGAACTGAACATCACCGAGGTCAACGACGTGAAGGCGGCCTCCCCGGACACCGTCCTGCGCTGCGAGAACTGCCACCGCATCCTGGTCCGTACGGCGGAGTCGGGCCTGTAATGACCCAGCCGCGCCAGTTCGTCATCGAGGCCGACGGCGGATCCCGGGGCAACCCCGGGCCCGCCGGTTACGGAGCGGCCGTCATCGATCCGGTGACGGGGGAGACCCTCGCCGAGGCCGCCGAGTACATCGGTGTCGCGACGAACAACGTCGCCGAGTACAAGGGCCTCATCGCGGGCCTGAAGGCGGCGAAGGCGCTGGTGCCGGACGCCTCGGCGGACGGCGCGGTCCAGGTGCGGGTCCGGATGGACTCCAAACTGGTCGTGGAACAGATGTCGGGCCGCTGGAAGATCAAGCACCCCGACATGAAGCCGCTCGCGGCGGAGGCCGCCAGGATCCTGCCGGCCTCCGCCGTCACGTACGAGTGGATCCCGCGCGAGAAGAACAAGCACGCCGACCGGCTCGCCAACGAGGCGATGGACGCGGGCAAGCGCGGCAAGCAGTGGGAGCCGTCGGCGTCGACGGCCGCCCTCGACACCCCCCGGTCCTCGGTGGCCTCCGCGCTGCCGCCGGTCTCCGGCCCGCCCGGTGACGCGGCGGCGGGCGCGGCGAAGGCCCGCGCGGCCCTGGCCTCCCGGCCGGCCGCGGCCTCCACGTCGGCCCCTCAGGTCGGCTGGGCCGCGGCACCCGATCTGGGGACGCCCGCCACCTTCGTACTGCTCCGGCACGGTGAGACCGCCCTCACCCCTGAGAAGCGGTTCTCGGGCAGCGGCGGCAGCGATCCCGAACTCTCGGCGGCCGGCCGCCACCAGGCCGAGTGCATCGCCCGGTCCCTGGCCGCCCGCGGCACGGTCGAGGAGATCGTCAGTTCCCCGCTGCGCCGCTGCCGCGAAACGGCGGCCGTGGTGGCCGCCCGGCTCGGTCTGGAGGTCCGGATCGAGGAGGGCCTGCGCGAGACGGACTTCGGCGCGTGGGAGGGCCTGACCTTCGCCGAGGTACGTGAGCGCTACGGCCCCGACCTGGACGCCTGGCTGGGTTCCGCGAAGGTGGCCCCCACCGGCGGCGGCGAGAGCTTCGCCGAGGTCACCCGCCGTGTGTCAGCCACCCGCGACCGCCTCACCACCCGCTACGCGGGCCGCACGGTCCTCCTGGTCACGCATGTGACCCCGATCAAGACCCTGATCCGACTGGCACTGGGCGCCCCGCCGGAGGCCATGTTCCGGATGGAACTCTCGGCGGCCTCGGTCTCGGCGGTGGCGTACTACGCGGACGGCAACGCGTCGGTCCGACTGCTGAACGACACATCGCACTTGCGGTGAGGCGGGGCGGGGGCGGGTCAACGTCGCCCGGCCTCGGTCCCGGGCTCGGCGGTGGGTGGGGTAGTGGGTGGATGGGAACGTGACATTTCGGGTGCTGAACGACACGTTGTACTTGGGGTGAGGTGGTGAGCGGCGGTTCCCACGCGGATGCGGTGACCTCCCGGTGGGACAGCAGCGCGTCACTCACTCGGGCAGGACGGCTGAGGGACGCCCACTCCGCCGGGGCAGCCGAGTGTCGCTCACACTGCCAGGGCAGCCGAGGGTCGCCACCCTGCCGGGACGGCTGAGCGCCGCCCAGTCTGCCGGGACGGCTGAGTGCCGCTCACTCGGGCAGGACAGCAGCGCGTCGCCCACTCCGTCGGACGGCTGAGTGCCGCCCACCCCGGCGGACAGCCGTGCGTCGCTCACTCGGGCAGGACAGCAGAGGGCCGCCACCCTGCCGGGACAACTGAGCGCCGCCCACCCCGCCGGGGCGACAGTGCGTCGCTCGCTCGGGCAGGAGAGCAGAGGGTCGCCCATTCCGCCAGGGCGGCAGAGGGGCGCCACCCTGCCGGGACAACTGAGTGCCGCTCATTCCGTCGGCACGGCGGAACTTCTTCCGCTTCGGCGGGGCAACGGAACGGCTTCCCCGACGGCGCGAAGCTGCCGCTTCTGCTCGGCACGCGGTGGCGCCCCGCATCCTCGCCCACACCCACCGGGGTCCGGGGCGGAGCCCCGGTTCCGGGAAGGGGCGGGGAGGGGAGATCAGCCGCGCAGCGCCGCCGCCTCGCCCGCCAGCCGCTCCACCCGCGCCCAGTCCTTCGCCGCGACAGCATCCGCCGGAACCATCCAACTGCCGCCCACGCAGCCGACGTTGGGCAGCGCCAGATACGACGGCGCGGAGGCGAGCGAGATGCCGCCGGTCGGGCAGAACCGGGCCTGCGGCAGCGGCGCGGAGAGCGCCTTCAGATACGCCGTGCCGCCGGCCGCCTCGGCCGGGAAGAACTTCATCTCGGTGACCCCGCGCTCCAGCAGCGCGACCACCTCGGACGTCGTGGAGACACCCGGCAGGAACGGCACCCCCGAGGCCTTCATCGCGTCCAGCAGCCGGTCCGTCCAGCCGGGGCTGACCAGGAACCGGGCCCCCGCGGCGACGGTGTCGGCGACATTCCGTACGGAGATCACCGTGCCGGCCCCGACCACCGCGTCCGGCACCTCGGCCGCGATCGCCCTGATCGCGTCCAGCGCCGCGGCGGTGCGCAGCGTCACCTCGATGGCCGGGAGCCCGCCCGCGACCAGGGCCCGTGCGAGCGGCACCGCGTCGGCGGCGTCCTCCAGGACGACTACGGGCACGACGGGGGCAAGGTCCAGCACAGAGGAGGTCATACGCTCATCTTGCGCGACAGCAGCATCGTACGCAACGAGCGTTGCGCATAGTGCAATGCGTGGGATCGGGTGGCCCACCCGCAGGCGGTCGGTGGCTCAGTGAATCTCCGTCACCACGACATCGAGCGACCATGCCCGCCCGGCCCGCGCCGGAGCCTCGGCCTCCACCACGTACCCGAGCCCGCGCAACGTCTCCACCAGCTCCGCGGGCCCCTCCGGCCGCGCACCGGAGACCAGCAGATCGCGGACCATCCGTCCCTTCGTCGCCTTGTTGAAGTGGCTGACCACCGACCGCTTCTCGACCCCGTCCACCAGCTGGGAGTGCAGCACCCGCACGCTCGCCGTGCGCTCCGCCACCTCGCCCTTCGGCTTCCAGGCCGCGGTGTAGGCCGAGGACCGCAGGTCCAGGACGAGCCCGTCCCCGGCGGCCTCCGGCATCACCTGCGCCATCGGGTCGCGCCAGTACGCCCCGAGCGCGCCCAGGCCCGGCAGCTTCACACCCATCGAGCAGCGGTACGTCGGAATCCGGTCGCCCACCCGCACGGCGCCCCACAGTCCGGAGAAGACCAGCAGCGACTTCCCGGCCCGCCGCTTGGCCGCCGCGTCCAGGGAGGCCAGGTCCAGCGCGTCGTACAGCACGCCCGTGTAGACCTCCCCGGCCGGACGCGTCCCGGCCGTCCGGAGCTCCACGTTCTTCGCGATCTCGCCGCGCAGCCCTTCGCTCAGCCCGAGCACCTCACGGGCCTTCTCCTCGTCCGCCGTACACAGCTCGACCAACTCGTCGAGCACCGCCGCCCGCGCCTGGGCCAGACCCGGCAGCGACAGCGACTCCGGCTTCAGCGGAGCACCGCGCCCCGAGGCGGCCTTTCCTTCGGAGGGCGGCAACAGCACGAGCACGGCGGTTCTCCTTCGTACGCACGGTCGGGGCGACGGGACCAGCCCCCCGCGCCAGCGTACGGGGACGGCGGAGCCGTCCCGGCCGCAGCCCGGGACCGGCCGGTCCGTCACCCGGGATGCCGCTCGCCCCGCCCCGCCATACGCTCGGTCCATGCCCCGCCGCCATCTCCGTATGACCGGGCCGGCCGACACCCCGCTGGGGGCGTCCCTGCGCAAACTGCGCACCGAGCTCGACCTTCCCGACGACTTCCCGGCCGAGGTCCTCGCCGAAGCGGTACAGGCGGCGAAGGACCCAGCGGTATCGGCCCACGAGGACGCGACGGACCTGCCGTTCCTCACCATCGACCCGCCCACCTCGACCGACCTCGACCAGGCCGTGCACCTCGAACGCCGCCGACACGGCTACCGGGTGCACTACGCCATCGCCGACGTCGCGGCCTTCGTACGCCCCGGCGGAGCACTCGACACCGAGGCGCACCGCCGGGTGACGACCCTCTACTTCCCCGACGGCAGGGTGCCGCTCCACCCCGCACTGCTCTCCGAGGGCGCCGCCAGCCTTCTGCCGGGACGGACCCGCCCCGCCGCGCTCTGGCGGATCGACCTCGACACCGAGGGCGCGGTCGTCGCCACCTCGGTGCGCCGGGCCCTCGTCCGCAGCCGCGCCAAGCTCGACTACACGGGCGTCCAGCGGCAGATCGACACCGGCACCGCCGAGGAGTCCGTGGCCCTGCTCCGCGACATCGGACGGCTCCGCGAGGAGCAGGAGGTCGTCCGCGGCGGCATCTCCCTCAACGTGCCCGAGCAGGAGATCGTCGAGCGCGACGGCGGCTACGGCCTCGAATACCGCGCCCCGCTGCCCGCGGACGGCTGGAACGCCCAGATCTCCCTGCTGACCGGCATGGCCGCCGCCCACCTCATGGCCGAGACCGGAACCGGCATCCTGCGCACCCTGCCGGTCGCCCCGGACGGCGCCGTGGCCCGGCTCCGCCGCTCCGCCGAGGCGCTGCACATCGACTGGCCGCACCACGTCCCGTACGCGCAGGTCGTCCGCTCCCTGGACCCGCGGAAGGCCGGCCACGCCGCGTTCCTCCAGGAGTGCACCACCCTCCTGCGCGGCGCCGGCTACACCGTCTTCGAGCACGGCGAACTCCCCACCCCCGCCGTCCACGCCGCCGTCGCCGACCTCTACACGCACTGCACCGCCCCGCTGCGCCGCCTCGTCGACCGTTACGCCGCCGAGCTGTGCCTCGCCGCCGTCGCGGAACAGGACCCGCCCGAGTGGGTCCGTGCCGCGCTGCCGGGCCTGCCGAAGGAAATGGCGGACGGAACCAGGCGCGCCAACACCGTCGAGCGCGAGTGCGTCGACCTGGTCGAGGCCGCGCTGCTCAAGGACCGGATCGGCGAGGTCTTCGACGCGTACGTGGTCGACGTGTCGGAACAGGAACCCACCACCGGCACCGTCCACATCGAGGAACCGGCCGTCGTCGCCCGGATCGAGAGCGGCGACGCGAAGCTCCCGCTGGGGGAGCGGCTGCGGGTCAGGCTGGCCCAGGCGGATCCTGGTTCGTCGAAGGTGCTCTTCGCCCCTGCGTGAGCGCGGCCACGGCGGCCCCCGGATCATCCGCGTGGAACCGGACCGCCCGCGCGAACCCCCGCTTCCCCATCGGCCGCACGAACTCCACCGGACCGGCCAGCTCCACGGTCACCGTCGTCTGACCGCCCACGACCAGGTCGAGCACCCCGTCCGCACCCAGCAGCACCGGCCCGCCCTCGGGAAACCGCCGCTCGACCCGCGCCCCGGCGACCGCGTCGGCGGGAATCCGCAGGTCGAACCGTCCGCCGTAGCGAATCCGCAGTGCGCCGTCGGCGTCCACCACATGCGGCCGGGTCACGCAGGACGCATGCAGCGCCAGGACGAACACCACCCCGTACACATCGAGTACGAGCAGCACACCGTGCACGACCGGCCACGGGACCAGCAGCGCCAGCATCACCGTCTCGACCACGGCGACGAAGAGCAGGCCGTACATCATCGCCGTCTGCGGCCCGGTGTACGCGACGGCGACGGCCCCCTCGGGCACGGCGTGCCGCCGCCGCAGCACCCACAGCCCGAGACTGCGCAGGGAACGGATCTCGTGCCCGACGAGTGTGCGCACGCTCATCCCGCATCCCTCCCCGCAGTGCTCCCCGTCACGCGAGCCGCCAGGGCCGCCATCACCCGGCGCACCACCTCGGCCTGCGCGGGCGCGAAGTCGTCGAGCAGCGCCTCGCCGAGCCCCGCCACGACCGGCCCCTCCGAGGGGATCGCCGCCAGCACCCCGTCCGGCACGGCAGCCGCCAGCTCGGCGGCGAGCGGGGGAATCCGGGTATCGTCCACGGCCGCCCCGGCCAGCGCGTCCAGCCGCTCGTACAGCGCGTGCACGGCCGGGTCCTCGGCCAGCGGCGCCAGCTCGGCGTAGATCTCGCCGCCGACGCCCGTGGTGTCCAGCAGCACGAGATGCTCGCGGTCCTTGGCGGCCATGGGGGAGCCGGTCGTCGAGACCGTACCCAGCAGCTCGGCGAGGGCCGGTGAAACGGGCTCCTCGGCGGAGACCGGCCCGTCCAGCAGCCGGGCCAGCCGACGCCGCCGCTCCCGGATCTCGCCCTCCTGCCGGGCCAGATCCGCGTCCAGCCCGGCCAGTACCTCCATGAGCTCGTGCCCCTCCGCGTCGGCGAGCACGTCCCGCACCTCGTCCAGCCCGAGCCCGAGCTCGGTGAGCCGCCGGATCCGGGCCAGCACCACGGCGTCCCGCACGCTGTAGACGCGGTAGCCGTTGGCCCGGCGTACGGGCTCGGGAAGCAGCCCGATGTGGTGGTAGTGCCGGACCGCCCGCGAGGTGACCCCGACGAGCGCGGCTATCTCTCCGATGCGCATGGCTCCAGTAGAAACCGTGACGCTGCGGCAGGGTCAAGCGCTCACCGAGCACCTCTCCGTGTCCGACAACTCCGGACCCGCCTGCGCCACGATCGAGGGACCTGCTCCCACCTCACGGACGGCGGGTCCATCGATGACGGGTAGCATGGTCGGCACGGCAGACGAGCCGGGCGGACGGCCGCGTGGGGATCCTCGGATCTCCCCGAGGAACGTCCGGGCTCCACAGGGCAGGGTGATGGCTAACGGCCACCCGGGGTGACCCGCGGGACAGTGCCACAGAAAACAGACCGCCGGGGACTTCGGTCCTCGGTAAGGGTGAAACGGTGGTGTAAGAGACCACCAGCGCCTGAGGTGACTCAGGCGGCTAGGTAAACCCCACCCGGAGCAAGGTCAAGAGGGGCCGTCGCAAGACAGCCCTGCGCGAATGATCGAGGGCGGCCCGCCCGAGTTCGCGGGTAGACCGCACGAGGCCGGCAGCAATGCCGGTCCTAGATGGATGGCCGTCTCCCCGGCCGCCGCGAGGCGACCGGGCGACAGAACCCGGCGTACAGCCCGACTCGTCTGCCACAGGGGTCCCTGGTCAGTGAATTTCCTGGCCAAGGGCCCTTTTCCGTCGGACTGGGGACACTCGCCGTGAGCGCGTACTGCCGGATTCGCGGCGTGCCCGATGAGCCGCACGCCGGGAGGCGGGCGACTCACCGGACTCGGCCGTGTCAGGTGTCCTGGTGGTCGGCTTGCTCCGGGGCCGGGGCCTCCAGGTATTCGGGGCATTCGGGGTTGTGGCAGGGGCCGGGGTGCCACACGGGTACGAAGATTCCGAGACTCTTGTGCCGTCTCTTCACAACCGCGGTCACGGGCTGCTTGCAGACCGGGCAGACAAGCGCCCCTTGGGGACCGGTCTCATGCTCGGTTTTAATCATCCTTCAACGATAGGCGTGATGGCCGCAGCCTGCCGGTGGGGCGGCGCCTACCGTCAGTTCGGCGTGATGATCAGCTTGCCGCGTACATGGCCGCCCGCGCTCTCCCGGTGGGCGTCGGCGGCCCGGGACAGGGGGTACGTCCTCGCCACGGACAGGGTGAGTCCGCCGCTCACGACCAGTGCGGCCGCCCGCTCAAGGCGCTCACGGATCGCGTCGGGGCCGGCGAACGCGAAACGCACGCCGTGCTCCGCCGCCCGGTGATCGGCGATGGTGACCACGCGGTCCGGGCCGCCGGCGAGTTCGACGAGGGCCGGCAGCGAGCCCTTCCCGGCGGCGTCGAACGCCGCGTCCACGCCCTTCGCGGCGACGGCGCGGACCCGCTCGGCGAACCCCTCGCCGTACGCCACGGGTTCGGCGCCGAGCGAGCGCAGGTACGCGTGGTTGCGCTCGCTCGCCGTGCCGATCACGGTCGCGCCGAGATGCCTGGCGAGCTGCACGGCCACGGACCCGACGCCACCGGCGGCCCCGTCCACGACCACGGTCTCCCCGGACCTCAGCCCGAGGTCCGTGAGCACCTGGTACGCCGTGTTGACGGCCACCGGCAGCCCGGCCGCGACCTCCCAGGGCACGCCTTCGGGCTTCCGTGCGAGCTGCGCCGCGGGCGCGAGTGCGAACTCGGCGTAGCCGCCGGAGCCGATCGAGCCGAAGACCTCGTCGCCCACGGCGAGGCCGGTCACGTCCGCACCGGCCTCCGCGACGACACCGGCGACATCGCCGCCGGGCACCGAGGGGAACTCCACCGGCATCATCTCCGCGACGGCCCCGCTGCGCAGCTGCCAGTCCAGCGGATTCACCCCGGCGGCGCGGACCTCCACCAGCACCTGCCCGGGACCAGGACGAGGCACCTCGCGGTCCACCACGCGTAAGACCTCGGGATCCCCGTACTCCGCGAACTCCACAGCGCGATACATCTTTGTCATTTTTGCCCTTTTCGGTATGCGGTGCATCTGGTTGACGGGATATCTGACGATCCGTCAACCCTCTTGCTCAAGCTATCGGACGGAGGTTCGGCGGGGCATCCGGCTCCGGGTGGAGCCTGTCGGCCGTCTCGTGCCGCCGGGCGCTGGTCATGGATACCCCTAGGGGGTATATTCGCGATGCGTAGATACCCCCCTCCCGTATAGGAGTGCTTGCAATGGCCGTGTCGGCATCACCAAACGCGTCAACCGATTCGCGGAGATGGTCCGCGCTCGCGCTGATCGCCCTGGCTCAGTTCATCGTCATCATGGATACGTCGATCATCGGCGTGGCCCTGCCCGAGATGCAGGCCGACCTGGGCTTTTCCCAGGAGAACCTGTCGTGGGTGTTCAACGCCTATGTCGTCGCCTTCGGCGGGCTGCTGCTGCTCGGCGGGCGGCTGTCGGACCTGCTCGGCGCCAGGCGCCTGTTCAGCGCCGGATGGGTCGTCCTCGCCGCGGGGTCCCTGACCGCGGGCCTCGCGGGTGAGGTCTGGGTCGAGCTGACCGGGCGGGCCCTGCAGGGCGTGGGTGCCGCGCTGATCGCGCCGTCCGCCCTCACCCTGCTGATGACCCTGTTCGGCTCGCGGCCCCAGGAGCTGGGGAAGGCCTTCGCGCTGTACGGCGCCGCCGCCCCGGCCGGCGGTACCGCCGGAGTCTTCCTCGGCGGGGTCATCACCCAGTACGCCAGCTGGCCCTGGGTGTTCTACATCAACATCCCCGTCGCCCTCGTCGTCCTGATCGCCACGCCCGCCGTCATGCCTTCGGGAGCGGGACGGCGCGGCTCGATCGACCTGGCCGGCGCGGTCACCGTCACGGCGGGTCTCGCCGCCGCCGTCTACGCCATCGTCCGTGCTCCCGAGACCGGTTGGGGTTCGGCCGAGACCTGGCTGGTCCTCCTGGCCGGTGCGGCGCTGATCGCCGCGTTCGTCGCGATCCAGGCCAAGCGGCGCGAACCGCTGATGCGGCTGGGCATCTGGCGGGCGCCCAACCTGGCCGGTGCCAACATCGCCCAGCTGCTCATGGCCGCCGCGTGGATCCCCATGTGGTTCTTCCTCAACCTCTACCTCCAGCAGGTCCTGGGGCTGGGCGCCTTCGCCTCCGGCTCCGCGCTGCTGCCGATGACCGTCGCCATCATGATCATGATGATCGTCCTGGCGCCGCGGCTGATCTCCCGGTTCGGGCCCAAGCCCCTCATCGTCCTGGGGCTGTTCGCGCTCGGGGCGGGCATGTTCTGGCTCTCGCTCGCCCGCCCGGACGGAAGCTTCCTCGTCGACGTGCTGCCCGCCTCCCTGCTCTCGGCGGTGGGTATGTCGCTGGCGTTCATCCCGTCGCTCGGCACCGCGCTCTCCAGTGCCCGTCCGGAGGAGGGCGGTCTGGCCTCGGGGATCGTCAACACCAGCTACCAGGTCGGCTCCGCACTGGGTCTCGCCGCCATGACGGCACTGGCCGCCGCGCACGGCGCCGGTGAGCAGGGGAACCCGGTGGCGCTCACCAACGGCTTCTCCGCCGCCTTCCTCGGCGCCGCGTCCCTCGCGGTGGTCGGTGGTCTCGCCGCCCTGCTGACCCTGCGCACCGCACCTGCTGCCGGGGACGCGGGCGAGGGTGCGGGCAGTGGCGACCGGCCGGAAAAGGCCGCGGCCTGAAAGGGGGCGGGTGTTCCTCGACGACTGCGGCCGGGCGGCGCCCGCTGCCAGGGGTGGGTGTCCGCCCCGGCGGCGGACGCCGCCCCTCGTGTCACCCGGGCCGTCGTGCGGTGACCAACCGGGCGGCACTGCGCAGCTGGATTGCGCCTTCCCGCTCGTGGGGCCGCAGGAGGTCGACGAGCCGCTGCCGGGCCCGATCCCGGTCGTCCTCCCCGGCCCGGCCCATCAGGTGCCGGCCGGGGCCGGAGCCCAGCAGGAAGGCCGCGGCGTCGGCGGCGTCCAGGCCCCAGGTCCCGTACGCCTCGACCGGCGTCGTGACGATGGCCTCGTACCCGGCGCGGGACAGTGCGTCATGCACGGCCTCCGGGTCCGCCAGCGAGAACATGCCGGGGCCCGGGGTGCCCAGCCCGCCGACGGGCAGGAGGTCGCCCAGCGCCCGGATGGCCTGGAGCCACTCGTTCCGGTCGGCCCGCGCGGTGCAGACGAAGGCGATACGGCCGCCGGGGCGCAGCGCCCGCCCGATGTTGGCGAAGGCGGCGACGGGATCGGCGAAGAACATCACCCCGAAGCGGCTGATCGCGACGTCGAAGAGCGCGGGCCCGAACGGATGGACCTGGACGTCCGCCTGCTCGAACGCGACATTGCCGATCCCCTCGCGCCGCGCGGACTCCCGCGCACGGGCCAGCATCGGGGCCGACAGATCCAGGCCCAGCGCCTGCCCGCCGCTCGCCCGTCGCGCGGCGAGCCGGGTGGTGCGCCCCGCACCGCAGCCGATGTCGAGGACACGGTCCCGTCCGGTGAGGGCCGCGGCGGCGAGCAGGGGCTCGTCGAACCCTCCGTTCACCCCGTCCCAACGGTCCTGGTTGGCGGCCCAGTAGCTCCCTTCGTAACCGTTCCATGCCTGGTCCTGGTCCTTGTTGGCGATGTGGCGCATGCGGATCTCTCCCCCTGGATTCAGGCGCCCGCGGACGTCGGAGCAACTAGTATGGGCGAGCGCCCATACAAGGTATGGGCAATCGCCCATACTGTAAACGGGCTGAGAGGGAGGGACGCCGTGTCACCGCGTGGTGTGACGACTCCGGACGTCCGCGAGCGGCTGTTCGCCGCTGCGGAGCGGGTGCTGGAGCGGGACGGGCCGGGCGCCCTGACGAGCCGGGCGATCACCGGTGAGGCCGGCTGCGCCAAGGGCCTTCTGCACGCCCACTTCCGCGGACTGGACCAGTTCGTCGCGGAGTTGGTCCTGGACCGGTTCGCGCGGGTGGCCCGGCACGCCGAGGAGCTCCGGGGGCGGGTGGGGCAGGGCACCGTCGCGGAGAACCTTCACGGCGCCGCTCTCGCGCTGCTGTCCTCGGCCGGCCCCACCGTCGCCGGGCTGGCGCTCACCCGCCCCGAGGCTTCATCGCACATCCGCGAGGCCCTGGCGGGCGGTGCGCCGGGCTTCGACACGGTCCAGGACGCGATCACCGGCTACCTGGACGCGGAACGGCGGGGCGGCCGGATCGCGGAACGGGCCGACACCGCCGCCGCGGCCCTCGCCCTGGTCGGGACCGTCCACCACCTGCTCATGACCGGCGCGCACGACCGGCAGCAGGCACAGGAACGGGTCGGGCAACTGGTGACCCTGCTCGACGCCGCCCTCCGGCTCGGGCCGGGCGACGCCGCCGAGTGAGGCGGGGCGGGCGGAAACCGAGTGAGCCGGGGCAGGCGGCACCTTCGCCGCTTGCCCCGGCTCGGACCGGCAGGGTTGTCACGCCGGCACGGTCGTTACGTCAACCGGGTCGTCACGTACGCCTCGATGGCGTCCCGCTGGTACGCGGCCAGGCCCGGCGCGATCGCCTCGTACGCCGCGCGCCACTGCTCGTTCTCCACACAGGAGCGGCCGATCGCCCGGTACTCCTCGGCGGAGACCGCTCGTAGTCCGGTCAGGGCCCGGTGCTGGGCCTCGATCTCGGCCTGCACCTGACCCGCGTCGGCGGGCACCCCGGCGGCCAGCAGCTCCGCCAGGCGGATCATCTGTGCCGTGCGCTCGCGGTGTCCGGCCTCGATCTGCTCCTCGCTCATCGCCGAGGTGTGCCGGTCGATGTCCCCGGCCAACTCCGGGAAGTCGCGCAGGCTCTCCTGGATCTGGGCGGGCCGAACGCCCTCGAAGAGATTCTCCGGTCGGTTGATCGCCGTCATGGGGCCACCGTCCTTTCTGGATTCCTCCAGTTCGGCGATCGTGCGGGAGACGGTGCCGGCCAGCGCGTCGATCCGGTCGCGCTCGGCGAGGAGCCGGCGGTGGTGACCGCGCAGCGCCTCCACCTCATCGACCTGCGAGGCCAGGATCCGCCCGATCTCGGGCAGACCCAGCCCCAGCGCCCGCAGCACGAGGATCTGCTGCAGCCGGAGCAGCTCGCCCTCCCCGTAGCAGCGGTGGCCGTTGGAACCGGTCCCCGCGGGCGGCAGCAGGCCGATCTCGTCGTAGTGGCGCAGCGTCCGAGCCGTCACACCGGACATCCGGGCGACCTCCGCGATCGGCCAGACCATCGCCGCCTCCCCTCACGATCACCTCACCGGGCCGGTCTCTCCGGCCCTGTTCAGGACGGTAGAAGCTGCCGCTGCGGCAACCGCAACCCCGGAGCCCAGGATGGCCCGGCGGCACCCGAAGGGCACGCCGGGCCATCCCGTGGTCACCGCATCCGGCCCGTGGTCACCGCACCCGGACGCGCACCGTGTGCGTGGCGCCGCGGCTCCGGCTCAGGTCGCCGAAGGTCATGGTCACCGACGAACCGGTCTGGACGCCGGTGACCGTCTCCGCCTTGGACAGGACGGACTTGACGGGTCGCTTCCAGGTGAGGGTGAGGCCGGTGACGGTGCGGGACGGGTCGGAGACACTGATCGTGGCGGTGCCGTCGCGCTTCTCGTGGATCTGCACGCAGACCGGCGCACTCGCCGTGACCTTGCCCGCCGTGCCCGCCGCCCAGAAGTTGACGCCGGTGAAGCCGAGGGAGGGAACGCGGATGCCGGTGCGTCCGGCGTCATTGGCGAGGATCTGCAGCCAGCCGGTGTCCGCGGCGCGGTCGGCGGTGCGCTTGCTGCTCGCGCCCGGCATCAGGATGTACGCGTAGGAGCTGTCCGCCGGGTCGGTGCCGTGATCCTTCCAAAGGGTCACGTACCGGCGGGTGTTGGGCGTGGCCGTGCCGCTGTCGTTGATGTCCTTCCAGGAGCCGGTGCGCTCCTCGCGCAGCGCGTGCAGTTCGGTGCCGCCGGGGAAGACGTATCCGGCATGCCGGTCGAGGTGGGCCCAGGTGGTGGTGCGGGTGGTGGTCCAGCCCTGGGTGGCGGGCTGGGCCACGCCGTCGAGCAGCAGCCGCTGTGTGCCGCTCGCGCCGAGGCAGCGGTTGTCGATGACCGTCTCGACGGCCGCGCCGTCGGCGGAGGTGATGCCGGAGCCGAGGCAGACCACGCAGTCGTCGAGCCAGAACCACGACTTGCGGGCGTGCATCGTGCTCGCCAGGCCCTGGAAGTGCTGGCCGGAGGTGCCGAACTCGCCGTCACCGGTGCCGCCGACCCACTTCGTGCCCGGCTTCGGGTTGGCCCAGGCGCCGCCCTGCCCGTCGGCGAGCTTCTTCCGGGAGACGGTGATGCCGGGCAGCCGGTACGGGTCGACGGTCGGCCAGTACGCGTCCGAGTACTGTTCGAGACCCGCGCCGTCGCCCCACCACTGCAGCCAGCCCGCGCCGGTGTGCCAGCCGCGCTTGTTCTCCCCGTTGCCGAACTCGTAGTGGGCGATCCGATCGGAGGCCATCGAGAGACCGGCGCCCCAGCCGCGGCGGCGGTGGGTGGCCCGGTCCATGTTGTGGAAGACCCGGTGCGCGGCCGGCTCCGGCGACGCGGTGACGGTCGTGTCGTCCAACAGGGTCTGCAGCCGGGCGGTGTTGACCAGGCTCAGGGAGCCGGCCTTGAGCGCCGGGGCGTAGTAGTCGCGCTGCAGCCAGCCCTTGACCATGGCGCGCCAGCGGGCGTTCTCCTCGGGGCCGGCGCCCATGCCGAGCAGCACGATGGAGGCCATCACGCCGTGGGCACGGGTGTGGTCGCTGGCGCCGACGCGGGTGATGCCGCGGCCCGAGACGTTGTCCATCATCAGGCCGTCGTAGATGAACGGGGCGATGGCCGCGTCGATGGTGTCGAGGAACTGCCGGCTGCCCGGATCGGTGATCTCCCAGGTCGAACCGCGCAGCAGGGCGAACAGCCGGCCAAGACCGTCGTTGAGGACCGCGCCGTAGCCACCGATGTACGGGATGGAGGTGTGCTGGACGAACGAGCCGTCCGGGTAGAAGCCGTCGCCGGTCGTGACGTACGGGAAGACCGGCGAGAGCGCGTCGACCGCGAGCGCGACCTTGGCGGCGTCGGCACCGACGATGCCGCGCAGGATCATGCCGCGGCACAGGTCGACGCGGTTGGCGCCGGTGCTGGTGCCGGTGTACGAGCCGACGGCGGAGTCGGGCAGGAACTTGTCCACGGCATTGCAGTAGTTGGCACGCTGGACGTCCGACAGGGCGTCGTACAGCAGCACGCAGGTGTCCATGAGGGCCTGGGGCGCGCCGATCTGCCAGTTCCACCAGTTCCCGTAACGGGCGGTCGACTCGTTGAAGACGTCGGCGTACAGGTGGTCGAGGCCGGTGATGACCGCATCCCTGAGACCGGTGTCGCCGGTGACCCCGGTGCCGGGCTGGGAGTACGCCTCCGCCATGGTGCGCAGCCGGTTGTAGCCGGTGTTCATGTTGGCGGAGAAGTTGAACGACTCGGTGTCGGTGTCCGGTTCGGGGTCGAGATGGACCAGGTCCGGCCAGAGGGAGCCGCGCGCGGGGGCCATCGTGGAATGGAAACCGCTTGCCTGGGCGCCGAGGTCGGCGAGCTTGGACTTGAAGGGCTCGGCGGTCGGGCTGAAGCCGGTTCCCAGGTACAGATCGCGCCACTTCGCACGCAGGGCGGCGAACTCGTCGGCGGCGGTGGTGGAGGCGGCGGAAGCGGGGAGGGCTGCGGAGCCGGTGGCGGACGCGGCGGTCGGCAGGCCGAGGGCGAGCGCCGCACCGCCGCCCGTGGCCAGCAGGGCGCGACGGGACCAGGCAGTTGTCATCGAAGCTCCGGGGGAGAGTGAGCCAGTGCGGGAATGTCAGCGTGGTAAGCGTTTTCTAGCATGGGGGCGTTGGGGTACTCAAGGGGTCGTCCGGGTCGCCGACGGCCCGGCGGGGGCGGTGTGCGCCGGGGTCGTACGCGCCGGCGGAAGCCGTTTGACGGGTGGGCCGGGCGTCGGATGCCGGTAACCGGGCGCAGGGGTGCGGGAGTTCAGAGAGCCGGTACGGAGACGGCGGAAGCGGGCCGACGCGGCGGGAAGCGGATCGGCCGGTTCGGATGTGCGGCCGGTTCGGGCGTGCGGCCGGTTCGGGCGTGCGGCCGGATCGGCCGGTATGGGCGTGCGGCCGGTACGGAGGTGACGGGCGGATCAGATGGTTTCGGCGTCCGGGGTGTCCACGGCGTCCACGGCGTCCGGGATCGGCTGCTCGGCCCAGATCGTCTTGCCGCGCCGGGTGTAGCGGCTGCCCCAGCGCGTGGTGAGCTGCGCGACCAGATACAGGCCGCGGCCGCCCTCGTCCGTGAGCAGGGCCCGGCGCATGCGGGGCTGCGTGGCGCTGGGGTCGGAGACCTCGCAGGTCAGCTGCCCCGCACGGATCAGCCGCACCTCGACCGGGCCACCGGCGTGCCGGATGGCGTTGGTGACCAGCTCGCTCAGCACCAGCTCGGTGGTGAAGACGAGCTCCTCCAGCCCCCACTCGCGCAGCTGCTGCGCCGCGTCCTGCCGGACCTGGGCGACGGCGGCCGGGTCGGTGGCCACGGGCCAGACGGATGTGTTGCCGGGCGGCACCGCATGGGTGCGGGCGAGCAACAGGGTCACGTCGTCGGCGAGTTGGTGTGCGGGCCGGGCGGAGATGATCTCCTGGCCGAGTTCGCGCAACGGTGCGGTGGCGGCGCCGGGGCGGGCCAGCCGGCGGCTCAGCTCGGCCATGCCCTCGTCGAGGTCGCTGTCGCGGCCCTCGATCAGCCCGTCGGTGTAGAGCGCGAGCAGGCTGCCGGGCGCCAGTTCCACCTCGGTCACCTCGAAGGGCAGACCGTTGACGCCCAGCGGCGGCCCGGGGCTGAGGGGCACGTACGAGACGGTCCCGTCCGGGTCCACGACGGCGGGCGGGGGGTGTCCGGCGGAGACCATCGCGCAGCGCCGTGACACGGGGTCGTAGACGGCGTACAGGCAGGTGGCGCCGACCGGGTCGGCCCGGAGAAGACCGCTGTGCGACCCGCTTTCGTCCGGTGGGGTGACCGGGCTGGGCCGATCGGGTCCGTCGTACCGGCCGGACGCACCCGATCCACCTGATCCAGATCCACCCGATCCGCCTGATCCGACGGCTTCGTCCAGCCCGTCCAGCCCTTCCCATTCATCCGGCTCGTCCGGTCCGTCCAGCTCGTCCAGCTCGTCCAGCCCGTCCGGCTGTCTGGGCTCGTCGCGGAGCTGGGACACCAGGTCGTCGAGGTGCACCATCAGCTCGTCCGGCTCCAGATCGAGATCGGCGAGGGTGCGGACGGCGGTACGGAGCCGCCCCATGGTGGCGGTGGCCCCAAGACCGTGGCCGATCACATCCCCGGCGACCAGGGCGACCCGGGCGGAGGACAGCGGGATCACGTCGAACCAGTCGCCGCCGACGCCTCTGGCGGTGTCGGCCGGCAGGTAGAAGCCGGAGGTGGTCACGGCGACGGTCTCGGCGTGCGCGGGCGGCAGCAGGCTGCGCTGCAGGCCGATGGCGGCCCGGTGTTCCCGGGTGTAGCGGCGGGCGTTGTCCAGGGCGAGGGCCGCGCGGGCGGCGATCTCGCACAGGAGGTCCAGGTCGGCCGGCGCGTAGACGGGCCGGCCGGGGCCGCGCCGCACGGTCACCCGGCCGAGGAAGCCGCCCCGGGCCCGCAGCGGGGCGGTCATCGACACGGGGGAGTCACCGACGGCCGGGGCACAGCGGGCATCGGCCGGGGCCACGGTGCCGGTCGCCACCTCCTCGGCCCCTTCCCCGGCCGCCGCGGTCAGCCGGAGCGGCACCGTCCCGTCCTTGCCGGGAGCCGGCTCCTCGCCCGTGAACACCGCTCGGGCGATCTCCACCACGGCGAGGTCGGCCAGGCCGGGCACCAGCACGGCGGCCAGCTCCTCGCCGGTGCCGGCGACGGACAGCGATCCGCCGACGGCGGCGGTGGCGCGGTGCAGGATCGCCAGGCGCTCGTCGGAGCGGCGCTGCTCGGTGATGTCCGTGAACAGCGCGGTGACGCCGAAGACCTGCCCGTCCGGCGCCTGGAGCCGGAACGCCGAGACGGCCATCACCACCCCGCCGCCGGGATCCTCGATGGTCCGTACGGTCTCCTCCGCCAGGATCAGCGGCCGGCCGGTCCGCAGCACCTCGCGCAGCCGCCGCTCGATCGCCGCCGCGCCCGGCGCCTCCAGGAAGTCCCCCAGCCGATGGTTGCGCAGATCCGGCAGGAGGCCGGTGTACGGCAGCAGATGGGTGTTGGTCCTGACCAGCCGCAGTTCCGCGTCGAACACGGCGAGACCCAGCCGGTCCTGCAGGAAGAGCTCCCGGGTGAACGCCTGGTCCTGCTGCCACTGGGCGACCGTCCCGGCGGGCGCCCACAGCACGAAGAACCGGGCCGCGCCCGCGGACGTCCCGGCGCCGTCGCCCGTCAGCGGGAGCACCTGGTAGGCGATGCCCAGCTCCTCGCCCCGGCCGGTACGCACCGTGGTCTCGCCGTACCAGGAGCTCGTCCGGTACTCACCGGGCGGTTCGGGCCAGCCGTCCGGATCCGCGAGCAGCTCCATGGCGGAACGGCCGCAGGCCTGGTCGGCGGGGAGCGAGAACAGCTCCTCCGCCGCGGGTGTCCAGCCGATGATCAGTCCGTCCCCGTCGAGCAGGGCCCCGGCCGCGCCGTCCGCGAACGGGAGCCCGTTGTGCCCGGGGGCGCCAGGGAGGGTCATGCCGTCCACCTCGTACTCAGCTCCCTCTCCCGGCCCTGCCCTGCCGACGGTCCCGCGCCGCGTCCACGGACGTCTCCATCATCCCTCGGCTCGTTCCGGTCGCCAGTTCCGGCAGCCCGGTTCCGGCCGCCACCGGCCGGGTCGGTCCGCGGTGGGGCACTATTCGTTCAGTCACTGCGTGGGAGGGTTCTGCATGTCCGATCGCACCGATGGAAGCCGCGGTTCTCTGCTGGCGGTGAGCGACCTGCACGTGGGTATGGCGGACAATCGCCCCCTCGCCGAGTCCCTGCGGCCCGGTTCGGACGACGACTGGCTCATCGTCGCCGGTGACGTGGCGGAGCGCATGGCGGACGTGGAGTGGGCGTTACGGCTGCTCGCGGGCCGGTTCGAGCGGGTGATCTGGACCCCGGGGAACCACGAGTTGTGGACGCCCGAGAGCGATCCGGTCCGGCTGCGGGGCCAGGAGCGGTACGAGCACCTGGTCGGGTTCTGCCGGAGCCTCGGGGTGGTCACCCCGGAGGATCCGTACCCGCTGTGGTCCGGGCCCGACGGGCCGGTGGCCGTCGCGCCGGTGTTCGTGCTGTACGACTACAGCTTCCGGGCGCCGGGCACGGCGACCAAGGAGGAGTCCCTGGCCTACGCGTACCGGACGGGGGTGGTGTGCACCGACGAGTTCCTGCTGCACCCGGACCCGTATCCGAGCCGTGACGCCTGGTGCCGGGAGCGGGTGGCGGAGACGGAGAAGCGGCTGGCGGCACACGATCCCGAGATCCCGCTGGTCCTCGCCGGCCACTGGCCGCTGGTGCGCGAACCGATGGACGTCCTGCGGTACCCCGAGTTCGCCCAGTGGTGCGGCACCCGGCTCACCGCCGACTGGCACCGGCGGTTCGGCGTGGCGGCGGTGGTCTACGGCCATCTGCACATACCCCGTACGACCTGGTACGACGGGGTGCGCTTCGAAGAGGTCTCCGTCGGATACCCGAGGGAATGGCGCAGACGCGGCCACCCCAGGGGCCTGCTGCGGCAGATCCTCCCGTACGACGACGACCGGAGCGGCGGCCCATGATGCCGAGCTGCTGAGCCGGACCATGGGCCGGGACGCGGATCCGGGCGTCGTGATCCAGCCGCCGCGGGGCGGCGGATCAGATGACCGGCGGCCGGCCCAGTTTCGTCATCCGCCACACCGTGCGCCAGCGCATCGGCTGCCTTCGCCCGCACGGGGTACGGACGCCCTCGGCGAAGCCGCCGGCCCAGGCGCGCAGACCCGTCGCCGAGCGGGTGCGGGCCACGGTGAGGAGGGTCCAGGTGCCCAGGTAGGCAGGGACCAGGGGGAGGGGCAGGTTCCGGCGGGCCAGCCAGACCCGGTTGCGGGCCGTCATCCGGTAGTAGACGGAGTGCCTGGCCGGGGAGGTCTTGGGGTGCTGGAGCAGCAGGTCGGGCTCGTAGAGGATCTTCCAGCCCGCGTCGAGCGCCCGCCAGGACAGGTCCGTCTCCTCGTGGGTGAAGAAGAACTCCGCGGGCCAGGGACCGGTCTGGGCGAGCATCTTCATGGAGAAGGCGTGGCCGCCGCCCAGGAACGCGGTGACCGGTCCGCCCCGCATCGGGTCGGTGGCGCGCAGCCGGGGCACGTGGCGGCGCTGGGTCTCGCCGTGCTCGTCGGCGATCCGGAAGCCGACGATGCCGAGCCGCGGGTCGGCGGCGAACAGCTCCCGGACCTTGCGGAACACCCCGTTGTCGACCAGGAGCCCGTCGTCGTCGAGTTCGATGACGACATCCACGTCGCCGAACTCCGCCAGCCTCTGCAGGGCGACGTTGCGGCCCCCGGGGCAGCCCAGGTTCTCGGGCAGCTCGATCGTCGTCACCCCGCCGGACAGATCGGACAGGCCGGGAAAGGCGCTGAAGTCGGGGAGGGGCGATCCGTTGCCCACCACGACGAGCCGGTGCGGACGGACGTCCTGCCCGGCCACCGAGGCCAGCAGGGCCTCGACCTCCTGCGGGCGATCGCCCATGGTGATGACGGATACGGCGATGCGTGGTTCGGGCACGGTCGGCACTCCTGGTCTCGCTCCGGTGCCCGCGATCGTAGCCCCAAGAGCTGGTCGCCCGTTGTTCAGCCACCTGTTGCCGCCCCGCCATGCCCCGTGACCCTTGGTCAGGATGCGGTGCCGGGGCTCTGCGGGGACGGGGCGAGCGGGGAGCGCGGGCGTGCCGCGACGCGTCGCACATGCCGGTCGAAGACGGCTGCCGCGTCGGGGGTGAGGGTGCGCAGGGCCACCATCGCCGTCACGATGACGTCGCAGAGCTCGGCCTCCACGTCCTGCCATGAATGGCTGGCGCCCTTGCGCGGGTTCTGGCCGGCCGCCCCGATGACGGCCTGGGCGACCTCGCCCACCTCCTCCGACAGCTTCAGCATCCTCAGCAGCAGATCCTGCTCGGGCGGGATGCCGGTCTCCGCGTCGAGCCAGCCGTGCAGCTCGTCGATCGTCCGCCAGGTGTCGTGGTCCCGGTCCTCGCGGTCGTGGTCCTCGTGGGCATGGGTGCTCTGCTGGTCCATGGTGCCCAGCCTGCCAGGACCGGTCAGCCCCCGATGCGGGTTCCGGTTCCGCTCACCCGCACCCGGGCGTCGTCCGCCCGCAGTTCGACCGTGAGTGTGCCGGGGCGGCCCATGTCCTCGCCCTGGTGGAGAGTGAGGACCGCCGCTTCGGGAACGAGGCCCCGGTCACGGAGATAGGCGCCGAAGGCGGCCGCCGCAGCGCCCGTGGCGGGGTCCTCGACGACGCCGCCGACCGGGAACGGGTCGCGGACGTGGAAGACGTCCGGCGCGGCCCGCCACACCAGTTGCAGGGTCGTCAGGTCCAGCCGGTGCATCAGCGCTTCGAGGCGCGCGAAGTCGTACGAGAGGTCGGCGAGACGTTCACGGGTCGCGGCGGCCAGCACCAGGTGACGGGCGCCCGCGAAGGCGATCCGGGGCGGCAGGGACGGGTCGAGATCGGCGGCCGGCCAGTCCAGCGCGGCGAGCGCCTCGGCCAGGTCGTCGGGGGCGATGTCCATGACGTCCGGTTCGACGCTGGTGAGCGTGGCACGGAGCTCGGCGCCCTCCCGGGTGACGGTGACCGGGACCGTGCCCGCGCGCGTGTCGAACACCAGGTCGCCGGGGCCGTCGCGCTCGGCCAGGGCGAGGGCCGTCGCGACGGTGGCGTGGCCGCAGAACGGGACCTCGGCCTTCGGGCTGAAGTAGCGGATGGCGTACTCCCGGGCGCCCGGCGCCCCAGTGCCGACGGGTTCGCCCTCGCTCGGTTCGTTGTCGGCCGGCTCTCCCCGCCCGGTCAGGAACGCCGACTCGCTGTACCCCAGCTCCGCAGCGACGGCCAGCATGGCGGCGTCGTCGAGTCCGGACGCGTCGAGGACCACCCCGGCGGGATTGCCGCCCTCGGGGTCGGCGGAGAACGCGGTGTAGCGCAGGACCTGGGTATCCGGATGACGGCTCATGCCGCAGGTCAACCGTGTCGCGGCCCGGGGCATTCCCACCGGTCGGCCGGAGCGGGGGCGGGAGCGCCCCGGGCCGCGGTCGCCCGGCTCAGTGGCAGTTCTTGGTGCCCTTGTCGGACTTCGTCCAGGAGCAGGAGTCCTGGAGCCTGCCGTTCGGCTTGATCAGCCGGGCCTTGTCACCGGTGTTGTTCCACACGTACGAACCGCGGTTCCAGTACACGTTGCCCGACGCGTTCTTGCCCCGGCCGGTGTGGACCTTGACGGTCTTGCCCGCGCCGATGGTGTAGCTGCCGAAGGTGTACGTGTAGCCGGTGTTGTCCTTGAGCTTGTAGCCCTTGAGCTGGAGCTTCGACTTGCCGTTGTTGTGGATGTCCACCCACTCGGCGTTGAGGGACGAGTTGCTGCGGGTGTCCTTGCCGGGGCTGTCGTACTGGATCTTGCCGAGGTGCAGCCCGCCCTGGTGCGAGGCGGCCGAGGCGGGGGCGGAGACGAGCAGCGAGCCGGCCAGGGCGGTGGCGGCCGCCAGGGCGAGGGGTGCCGCGGTGCGTATGCGCATGCTGTGTTCCTTGCGTGGAGTTCCGGTGAAGGAGTGTCAGCATAAGGGCGGCGCGCGGCACCCCGGAGCGCGGGCGCTCACTACGCCCGGATTCCGGTCATTCGGGCAGCAACTGCCCTTGGTGGGCCGCTCGTCGGGGCCGTCCCGTCAGCCGCGCCCCACGTACGGCATCGCCGTCGCCAGTACCGTCGCGAACTGCATGTTCGCCTCCAGAGGCAGCTCCGCCATGTGGAGCACCGTCCGGGCCACGTCCGCCGCCGCCATCACCGGCTCGACCGCGAGTTCGCCGTTGGCCTGGAGGATGCCGGTCCGCATCTGCTCGGTCATGTCCGTGGCCGCGTTGCCGATGTCGATCTGCCCGCAGGCGATCCGGTACGGACGCCCGTCCAGCGACAGCGACTTCGTCAGCCCCGTCATGGCGTGCTTGGTCGTGGTGTAGGCGACCGAGTGCGGGCGCGGCGCGTGGGCGGAGATCGAGCCGTTGTTGATGATCCGGCCGCCCTGCGGGTCCTGTTCCTTCATCAGCCGGTACGCCGCCTGCGCGCACAGGAACGCGCCCGTGACGTTCACGTCCACCACCGCTCGCCAGTCCGCCACCGAGAGGTCCTCCACGGGGACGGAACGCGGGCCGAACGTACCCGCGTTGTTGAAGAGCAGGTCGAGGCGGCCGAAGCACTCCCGTACCGAGGAGAAGAGCGCGGTCACGTCCTCGGGGCGGGACACGTCGGCGGGGACGGTGATCACCCGGGCGTGCTCCCCGGCCAGCGCGGCCGTCTCGGCGAGCGGTCCGGGCCGCCGGCCCGCGAGCGCCACCGACCAGCCGGCGCCGGTCAGGGCGAGCGCCACCGCGCGGCCGATGCCGGAGCCCGCGCCCGTCACGACCGCCGTCTTCGGACCGGACTCCGGGCCGGACTGCGGATCGAAATTCAACAGTTTGTTGCTCATGACGCCGCAGCGTACGCCCTGCCGCCCCGGGGGTGCGCGAGGCCGCATGGGGCCGCACGGGGCCGAGGAGGCGCACGGGATGCGCGCTTTGTCCCCGGGGACCCATTGCTGCCGCACTCCTCATCCCCCCGACGCCCGGACGACGCGAACACGACAGCCGCCCGATGCGCTGGGCCGGTGAACTGCCGCAGTACATCACCAGCCAGGGGAGGGACAGATGACACACTCATCGCACCAGCAGGAGATGCGCGACGCGGCCAGGCAGGTCGGGCGCCGCCGTTTCCTCACCGTCACCGGCGCGGCCGCCGCGCTCGCCTTCTCGGTCAACCTGCCCGCCGCGGGCACCGCGAGCGCCGCCGAGCTGGACGCGAAGAAGATCGGCGACGACCCGTTCACCCTCGGCGTCGCCTCCGGCGACCCGCTTCCCGACTCGGTCCTGCTGTGGACGAGACTCGCGCCGCGCCCCTACGAGCCCGGCAGCGGACTGCCCCGGGCCCGGGTGCAGGTGCGCTGGGAACTCGCCCGCGACGAGCGGTTCTCCCGCGTCGTGCGGCGCGGATCGGCCACCGCCCACCCGGAGTTCGACCACAGCGTCCACGTCGAGGTCAAGGGCCTCGAAGCCGACCGCGTCTTCTACTACCGCTTCCGCACCGGAACGTGGACCAGCCCCGTCGGCCGGACCCGCACCGCGCCCGCCCGCGGCGCCCGCAACAGCTCGCTGAGCCTGGCCGCCGTCTCCTGCCAGGCGTACCACGACGGCTACTTCACCGCGTACAAGCACCTCGCCCAGGAGGACGTCGACGTCGTCTTCCACCTCGGCGACTACCTCTACGAGTACGCCGTCAACGCGACCGGCGGCGCCCGCAACCACACCGACCGCAGGCTCCCCGCCCACTACAACCGGGAGACGGTCACGCTGGAGGACTACCGGCTGCGGTACGGCCTCTACAAGTCCGACCCCGATCTGCGCGCCGCCCACGCCGCACACCCCTTCGTCGTCACCTGGGACGACCACGAGACCGAGAACAACTACGCGGGCGAGACCCCCGAGAACGACGTCCCGCCGGAGGAGTTCCTGCTGCGCCGGGCCGCCGCGTACCGCGCCTACTGGGAGAACCAGCCGCTGCGCGCCCCGCAGCGCCCCACCGGCCCCGACATGAGGCTCTACCGGCGCCTGCAGTTCGGCCGGCTCGCCCAGTTCGACATCCTCGACACCCGCCAGTACCGCAGCGACCAGGCGTACGGCGACGGCTGGCAGACGCCCGGACCGGAGTCCGAGGACCCGTCGCGCACCATGACCGGCGCCACCCAGGAACGCTGGCTGATCGACGGCTGGCACGCCTCGCGGGCCACCTGGAACGTCGTACCGCAGCAGGTCACCTTCGCCCAGCGGCGCGACGTCCCCACCGGCGCGTTCAAGTTGTCCATGGACGCGTGGGACGGCTACCCCGCCTCCAGGGCCCGCATCCTGAAGGGCGCCGAGGCCGCCGGGGTCGACAACCTGATGGTGCTGACCGGCGATGTGCACGTCGGCTACGGCTTCGACCTGAAGAAGGACTTCGACGACCCCGCCTCCCGCACCCTCGGCACGGAGATCGTCGCCACCTCCATCACCAGCGGCAAGGACGGCTCGGACAAGCCCGGCAGCTGGAACAACCAGATGCAGGCCAACCCGCACATGAAGTTCTTCAACGGCCGCCGCGGGTACGCCGTCGTCACACTGGGCCGGGAGCAGGCACGCGCCGACTACCGCACGGTGTCCGCCGTCACCACCCCCGGCGCGCCCCTCGCGACGGCCGCCTCGTTCGTCACCGAGGTTGGCAACCAGGGCCTCACCCCTGCGTGATGCCGTCCGCCGCGTAGCGGACGCCGATGCGGTCACGTACCGCGTCGAGCGTCCGCATCACGGCCAGTGACCCGTCCAGCGGCACCAGCGGCGACTCCGTCTCGCCCGCCCGCAGCGCCCGCACCACCTCGGCCTGCTCGAACTGCATCCCGCGCAGCTCTGCGGCACCGGCACCGGCTCCGGTTCCGGCGGTGAACTCCTCGGGCTCGTGTCCCGGCCGGTGCAGTACGAACCGCTCCGGGTAGAAGAAGCCGCGCGGGAACTCGATCCGGCCCTTCGTGCCCGTGACCGCCGCGGTCTGCGGGGTGTCCGCGACGAGCGAGCAGTTCAGCAGCGCCGAGGCGCCCGCCTCCGACCAGCCCAGCAGCATCGCGGTGTGCAGATCGACGCCCTCGGGGGAGAGCACCGCGTCGGCCTGCACCCGGTCCGGCTCGCCCAGCAGCAGCTGCGCGAACGACACCGGATAGACCCCGAGGTCCAGCAGCGCGCCGCCGCCCAGCGCCCGGTCGCGCAGCCGGTGCTCGGGCCCGAACGGGCCCGCGAGCCCGAAGTCGGCCTGCACGGTGCGGATCTCACCGATGGCGCCGTCCCGCACCAGCTCCGTCATGCGCCGGATGACCGGGTTGCAGTACGTCCACATGGCCTCCATCAGGAAGAGCCCCCGGTCCCGGGCGAGCTTCACCAGCTCGTCCGCCTCCCGGGCGTTGAGCGTGAACGCCTTCTCGCACAGCACGTGCTTCCCGGCCTCCAGACAGAGCGCCGCCGCCTCCCGGTGTGCCGAGTGCGGCGTGGCGACGTACACCACATCGACCTCGTCGTCGGCGGCGAGCGCGGCCCAGCTGCCGTACGCCCGGGGTATCCCGAACCGCTCGGCGAACGCCTGCGCCGAGGCGTCCGTCCGAGATGCGACGGCCACCACTTCCGTGTCCGGCATCGACCGGAGATCCTCGGCGAACGTCGTGGCGATACCGCCGGTCGCCAGCACACCCCACCGCACAGTGCCGCTCATGCCTGTCATGCCTGCTCCCCAAGAGGTCTCGACCAGTCCGGCTGAGCTGAGAGCATAGATGCGGATTCAACGACATGGAGATGGAAATGCCGGAGAGCGGCGCAAGCCGGGCCCAGCAGGAACGCACACACATATCGACCGCCGGAACCGGGGCCACAGAGCCCGGAGCCACCGGCACGACCCCCGGAAAGCCGGCCGCTGCCGAAGCGGCCAGGCGCACCGGACTTCTCGTCACCCTCGTCCTCGGCGGCCTCACCGCGGTTCCGCCGCTCTCCATGGACATGTACCTCCCCGCCCTGCCCGCGGTCACCGACTCCCTGCACGCGCCCGCCGCCACCGTCCAGCTCACCCTCACCGCCTGCCTGACCGGCCTGGCGCTCGGACAGGTCGTCGTCGGCCCGCTGAGCGACCGGTGGGGGAGGCGCAGGCCGCTGCTCATCGGCATGATGATCTACGTCGTCGCCACCGCGCTCTGCGTCTTCGCGCCCACCACCGGGCTCCTCATCGGCTTCCGCCTGCTCCAGGGCCTGGCCGGTGCGGCGGGCATCGTCATCGCCCGTGCCGTGGTGCGCGACATGTACGACGGCGTGGAGATGGCCAGGTTCTTCTCCACGCTGATGCTCATCTCCGGCGTCGCGCCGATCGTCGCCCCGCTGATCGGCGGCCAGGTGCTGCGGTTCACCGACTGGCGCGGAATCTTCGCCGTCCTCACCGTCGTCGGCCTGGTGCTCACCCTCGTCGTCTGGAAGTGGCTGGGCGAGACCCTGCCGCCGCAGGACCGGCACACCGGCGGCCTCGGCGACGCACTGCGCACCATGCGCGGACTGCTCGCCGACCGGGTCTTCACCGGCTACATGATCGCGGGCAGCCTCGCCTTCGCCGCCCTCTTCTCGTACGTGAGCGCATCGCCGTTCGTCATGCAGGAGATCTACGGCGCCTCGCCGTAGACGTTCAGCCTGCTCTTCGGCATCAACTCGGTCGGCCTGATCATCGTGGGCCAGATCAACGGCAAGATCCTGGTCGGCCGGGTCAGCCTGGACAAGGCGCTCACCTTCGGGCTCTCGGTCATCACGCTCGCCGCGGCCGCACTGCTGCTGATGACGACCGGGGTCTTCGGAGAGGTGGGCCTGTTCCCGGTCGCCGCCGGGCTGTTCGTGCTGATGTCGGCGATGGGGATGGCGATGCCGAACACGAACGCGCAGGCGCTGATGCGTACGAAGCACGCGGCCGGCTCCGCCTCCGCGCTGCTCGGCACCTCGTCCTTCCTGATCGGCGCCATCGCCTCGCCGCTCGTCGGGATCGCGGGCGAGGACACGGCCGTACCGATGGCCGTCGTGCAGTTGGTGTGCGCGGTGGGCGCGATGGCCTGCTTCCTGGGTCTGTGCCGGCCCTGGCGGCGGGCGGCGTGACGCGGGCGGCGTGACGCGGGCGGCGTGACGCGGGCGGCGTGACGCGGACGCCGTGACGCGGACGCCGTGACGCGGACGCCGTGACGCGGACGCTGTGATGCGTACGCCGTGACGCGGGCGGCGGGGCCGTGGCGTGGTTCAGCCCCAGGTCTCGCCGCTGATCATGTCCGGCCCGAAGCAGCGCGAGGCGACGGAGGCGAGTGCCGGTACCGGGCCCTCCTCCATCGAGTGCTTGAAGGTGTGGACCACACAGGTCCGCACCGGATGCGTGGGCCCACCGGGATTCCCGCAGTGATCGGCGGACAGCGGCCGGTGCTGCGGACGTGCCAGGGCGAAGCAGACCAGCATCGTGCGGTGGTCCTCGAACCAGAGGTGGTCCCTGACCGCCCGGTTGCCGAAGTCCATGCGGTCGAAGACGACGGCGATGTCCTCGGCGCCGTACGGGGCGGCCCGCAGCGCCGGCATCACATCGAGGATCGCGTCCCCGGACGCGAGCAGCCTGGCCTCCTCGTGCGAAGGGCCCCAGGGCGGCGGGTCGTCGTCCGGCACCGCCGCCGGGTACTCCTCGGTCCGCAGCAATGTGCCGACGGGCGGCCGGTCCCAGCGGGCCTGCCCGCTGACGCTGCCCCAGTTGAGACCGGCGTTGACGCAGAGCTTCCCCGCGAGGAGCGCCCACGGCGTCCGGACCACACGCTCACGCGCCAGCTCGACCGCGAGACCGCCGAACGCCTCCGGCCGCAGGAGAACGGGTTTCGGGGGCGCGATGAAGGCGTCGGTCCAGATTCCCATGTCCCACTTGTAACAGCGGGGTTCGAGCCGGGGCGAACGAGTTTCCGCCCCGGCACCCCACGCCGTTACGAAGACCTCGGGTATCCGATCAGGTGCGGGCGGTCCTTCTCGTCCGTCCAGCGGAACAGCCCGACGCCGTCCGCGGTCTCCATGCCCGGGACGCGCACGTTCGAGGGCAGGGCGCCCGTCGAACCGCTGCGGACGGCGACCGCGACCGGGGCGCCGCCGCCGGCCAGGACGTCGGCCGCGTTGCGCGCGCTCGCCGCGCCGTACGCGGTGCCCTCGTCGTTCACCGAGGCCAGGGTCAGCGGCTTCGTGCCGTCCGCGCCCTCGAAGCAGAACCCCCGCTTCGTGGCCAGGTCGAACGCGAGCGGCCCGGCCACCAGGTAGGAACCCGAGGGCGCGGCGACCAGCTGCGGGTACTGGCCCGGCTTTATCGCGGGCTTGCTGCACTCCACCGAGGCCAGCGGCTTGCCCGTCTCCACGTCGTGCACCACCCACATGTCGTGGGTGGCGGCGCGCTTCGCCTTCTTGTCCAGCTGCCACTTCGCCAGGATCAGGCCCGGGACCACCGACGTCGGGATCCCGCTGTACTTGTCCGTGCCCTTGGGGGCGACGTTGCGGCTGAACCAGCCGCCCTGCACCCAGAATTCCTTCGACCCGCTGACCAGCAGGCCCTTCTGCGTCAGCCCGCGCACCTCGGTGAGCTGCTTGCAGGTCTTGCAGTCCTTCGGGTACTTGAGCGCGGGTGCCGCGACCTTGGACACCCGGCCGGTCACCGGGTCGACCACCGCGCTGTTCGTCCGGCCGTCGCTGATGAGGATGCCGGGGCCGGTGGTGGAGACCGTCGGGACCGAGTTCCACGGCACCTCGACGCGCCGCCGGGAGCCGTCCTCCACGTCGTAGACATCCAGCGAGACGATCGTGTCGGCCGGGGTCAGCGCGTTCTCGCCGACCTTCCCGTACGCCCAGGTCACGAAGTACTCGTGGTCGTCGACGGTCACCGCCAGGAGCTTCGGGAACTGGTGCGGCGACGGGGGCCGCCAGCTCTCGCCGTGCCAGCCGGTCTCCCCCGTCTTGGAGTCGATGGTCCTCAGCTGGTACTTGGTCTCCGACTCCCGTACCAGGTAGGCGAGGCGGCCCGTGGTCCGGGAGATCGCGTAGTCGGGCGAGGTCCCGATGAGCTCCCAGCCGCGCTCGGGCGCGTACGCGGAGGGGACGGTGAGCTGTGTCACCTCGGCCGGACTCTTCTTCTTGGCCTGCTTCTCCGGCTCGTCCGTGTCCTTCTCACCGCTGCCGCAGGTGGCGAGCAGAAGAAGCATGGCCAGCACGAGCACTCCGCCGACCAGAACCAGGCGCACGATCTTCTGTCTCATGGTTCCCCTCGATGGGCAATCCCGACCTCGCGGCGGTCAGCGTAGCAACTTGCGTGGGCATCGCGGCAGTTCGGATTCCGTGCAGTTCGGCGCGGATACCGGCGCGTATACCGGGGCGGAGACTGGTCCGTCGGCTTTGCCTACAATTCGTCGGTGAACGCCACCCTCCCCTCCGCGGAAGTCCTGCGCGCGACGCTCGCCGGACTGCTCGACGGACTGCCGCCCAAGCAGGCCGCCCAGGCCGTCGAACGGCTCATCGCCAACTACCGCGGGACCACCCCGACCGACGCGCCGGTGCTCCGTGACCGCTCCGACGTCGCCGCGTACGCCGCGTACCGGATGCCCGCCACCTTCGAAGCGGTACGGTCCGCCCTCGACGCGCTCCGGGAGGCCGCCCCGGACTGGGCGCCCGTCACGCACACCGACGTCGGCGGCGGCACCGGAGCGGCGAGCTGGGCCGTGGCCGGGGCCTGGGAGGGGGAGGAGCCGCGCACCACCGTGCTGGACTGGGCCGAGCCCGCACTCGCCCTCGGCCGTGAACTGGCGGAGCTCTCCGGGATCCCCGCCCTGCGCGCCGCCGAGTGGCGCCGGGCCCGGATCGGCGCGGGCCTCGAACTCGCCCCCACGGACCTGATCACCGTCTCCTACGTACTCAACGAGCTGACCGCGGACGTCCGCGCCGCCCTCGTCGACACCGCCGCCGCGGCGGCGCAGGCGGTCGTGGTCGTCGAACCGGGCACCCCCGACGGCTACGCCCGGATCATCGAGGCCCGCGACCGGCTGATCGCCGCCGGGCTGACGGTCGCCGCGCCCTGCCCGCACAGCGCGGCCTGCCCGATCGAGCCGGGCACGGACTGGTGCCACTTCTCGGCCCGGGTCAGCCGCTCCTCGCTGCACCGCCAGGTCAAGGGCGGCTCGCTGCCCTACGAGGACGAGAAGTTCAGCTACGTGGTGGCGACCCGCTTCGGGACACAGCCCGTGGCGGCGCGGGTCACCCGCAAGCCGCAGATCCGCAAGGGGCAGGTGCTGCTGGACCTGTGCACCCGTGACGAGGCCCTGCGGCGTGCCACGGTCACCAAGCGGCACGGCGAGCTGTACCGGGCCGCCCGGGACGTCGCGTGGGGCGACGAGTGGCCGCCCCCCGGGGAGGACGGCTGACGGCCGCCCGCGCGGCTACCCCCGCAGCTCCTGCGTGCAGCACTTCACGCTGCCGCCGCCCTTGAGCAGCTCGCCCAGGTCCATCGGCACCGGTTCGAAGCCCCGCGCCCGCAGCGGATCGAAGAGCCCCGTCGCGGCCTGCGGCAGCAGCACATGGAACCCGTCGCTCACCGCGTTCAGCCCGAGCGCCGCCGCGTCCGCCTCCTCGGCGATCAGCGCGTCCGGGAAGAGCCGGGCCAGCACCGACCGGCTGCCCGGCGAGAACGCCCCCGGGTAGTACATGATCTCGTCGCCCGCGTCGTCGAGCACGGACAGCGCCGTGTCCAGGTGGTAGTAGCGCGGGTCGACCAGATCGAGCCCGATCACCGGGCGCCCGAAGAACTCCTGCGCCTCGCCGTGCGAGAGCGGACTGGACCGGAAGCCCCGCCCGGCCAGCACGTACGACGCGGTGACCGCGAAGTCGCCCTCGCCCTCGTTGACGTGGTCCGGCTCATGGATCTCGGTGAAGCCGTTGGCCCGGAACCACTCGCGGTGGGCCCCGGCCTCCTCGTACCGCTCCCGGTACGCGAAGCGGGCGCCCAGCACCCGGCCGTCGATGACGGCGGCGCCGTTGGCGGCGAACACCATGTCGGGCAGCTCGGGGCGGGGGGCGATCAGCTCCACGGTGTGCCCGAGGGCGCGGTACCGGTCGCGCAGGTCCTCCCACTGGGTCTGGGCCAGGGGGAGATCCACGGGCTTGCTGGGGTCCATCCAGGGGTTGATGGAGTACGTCACCCTGAAATGCGTGGGCGCGCACATCAGGTAGCGGCGGGGTGTGGCTTCACGAGGCAACGGAGGCTCCTCACGAAAAGGCAGGGGTTGCCTGCCGGGGGGGCATCGCACGGGTGTGTGCGTGAGCCCATGGTCCGCTCTCCCGGGCCCCGCGCACAGTGATCCGATCGGGTGGTTCGGTGCCGCCGCCGGCCATGCGGTGCGCGGGCCGGTGCACCGACGCCCGATGTGCGGGCCGGTGCCCCGAGACGCACCCGTCATTTCCTGACAAGAAGTGGCATAGTGCCCAGCTCACGGCGTTGTCGCGCGTACCCCGCTTCGGGAGTCCGGCCACCCGGGGCGCAGGATGGTGGGACCATGGGCAGGGGCAACGCAGAGGTAAGGGGATAGATGGGCGCCGATTTCGGCCGTTATCGCGGCTCAGAGAGCAAATTTTCCCAATGGCTGCGACGCCGACCCAAACCGCAGCAGAGCGCGGTCGACGACACCGCCCGGGAGGCGCTGCTCCTGGCCGTCGCCGAGGCCGGAATGCCGATCGCGCCCGCCGCCCATCCGGTCGGATACCGATGTTCGTGCGAACGCATCGGCTGTCCCACCCCCGCCCGGCACCCGATCTCCTTCGCCTGGCAGACGCAGTCCACCACCGACCGGGCCCAGATCGAGCGCTGGGCCCGCAGTCAGCCGCAGGCCAACTTCATCACCGCGACCGGCATGATCCACGACGTGCTCGACGTGCCGCTGTCCGCGGGCACCCAGGCACTGGAACGCCTTCTCGCCGCCGGCATCGACGTCGGCCCCGTCGCCCGCTCCGGCGACGACCGGATGCTCTTCTTCACCGCCACCCGGGGTACGCCCGAGGACGAGGACGAATGGTGGCCGTGCGAGCTCGACTGCCATCCCGAGACCATGGACGAACATCCGGGGCTGCGGTGGCACTGCCGGGGCAGCTACGTGCTCCTGCCGCCGGCCCTGCTCCCCGGCGAACTGGACGTGCGGTGGGTGCGCGGGCCGGAGAACCCGTTGCCCGATCCGCTGACCCTGCTGGAGACGCTCACCGACGCGTGCGCGCAGTACGCGGACGCGGCGGACCAGAGCGATCTCGACCATGACTCGGTGGCCTGGCCGATGAGCCGTTAGGCATTGTCCGCAGGACACCGTCCCGCGGAAGAACCGGGGCCGCCCGCGGGCGGCCCCGGTTCCGTCACGAGCCCTTCGCCGCCGTCAGGCCCGGCAGCCTGTTCAGCAGGACGACCTTGCCGCCGTCCTTCGTCGAGCCCTTCTTCGGGACGTACACCAGCTGGCTGGAGACCCGCTCCTTGGTGAGGGTGGACTTCACCTCACCGGTCAGCAGCGCCTCCACGTCGGCGTTGAGCGGCGGGCGCAGCCCCTTCGCCGCGGTCTGCCGCTCGAAGTGCTTGCTGCTGAAGAAGACCAGCGCCCCGCCGTCGTCCGTCTCCAGGGCGAGCGGACCGTACGTACCGCTGTCCAGCGGCTGGTCGATGTACTGGTACGAGAAGCCCGCCCGCCGGGTGGTCCGGCGCGCCTCCCGCCAGCCCGAGGTGGCGGAGCCGGGGGCGAAGACGTCCGGGGCGCCCTTCTGCAGGTACTGGGTGTACTGGGTGCTCAGGTCCTTCGGCGCCACGGCCAGACCGCTGCTGTCCGCGGCCACCGGCCTGGCCCGGCCGTCGTCGTCCTTCGCGAGGGCGGGCAGCCGGGAAGGGGCGACGACCGACAGGTAGGACGCCTTCCACCCGGCGCCGGGCCCGGACTTGACGAAGACGACCAGCCAGCGGGTGTCCAGCTTCCCGCCGTCCTGGTCGCGGTTGGAGTCGGTGTCCGCGAGGAACCACCGAGGCCAGCCGGCCTTCTTCGGGATGAGGTAGTCGGCGTCGGTCAGCTCCAGCGGCGAATGGTTCGGGTTGCCGTCCGGATGGTTCTTCTGCCGCGCCTTCAGCCCGGCCTGGTTGATCGCACCGAGCGGACCGGTGACCCGGTCCGCGTCCAGGGCCGGGTCGTAGGCCTTGTCCGCCGCGTTGTACGCGGAGGTGAAGGCATTCAGGGCCTGAGCGGCCTCAGACCTGGTTGCCGCCGGTACCACTGCCAGCTCGCCGTGCACCGTCACGCAACCGCTCGCCGTCATGGACAGCACCGTCGCCGTCGCGAGCCCCGTCGCCAGCCGAATCGGCCTCAGGCTTCTCATCCGTTGCTTTCCGCGCCTTCTGATCCGTCGCCCCTCCCGAGAGGGCCCCTCCTGACCGTCCGAACCCTACCGGGGCGAGGAACAGCGCGAGGGTGGGGATCAAATACAGCGCCCACACCGTGACCTGGAGAACGGTCGGGTCGGGCTGGAAGTTGAACGTGCCCTTCAGCAGCGTGCCGTACCAGCTGTCCGGCGGGATCGTGGTGCTGATGTCGAACGCCCGGTTGTGGAGCCCGCCGATGAACTCCGCTTCCTGGAGGTCGTGGACGCCGTACGCGAGCACGCCCGCGGCGACGACCACCAGCATGCCGCCGGTCCAGGTGAAGAACTTCGACAGGTTGATCTTCAGCGCACCGCGGTAGAACAGCCAGCCCAGCACGACGGCGGACGCGATCCCGAGGAGCGCGCCGATCATCGGGTGCCAGCCGTCGTCCGCCGCGTGCACCGCACGCCACACGAACAGCGAGGTCTCCAGACCCTCCCGGCCCACCGCGAGGAGCGCCGTGGCGACCAGTGCGCCGGTGCCCATCGCCAGCGCCGCGTCGAGCTTGCCGTGCAACTCCGTCTTCAGGTGCCGCGCGGTGCGCCGCATCCAGAAGACCATCCAGGTGACCAGGCCGACGGAGACGATCGACAGCGAACCGCCCAGCGCCTCCTGGGCCTTGAACGTCATCTCCTGCGAACCGAATTCGAGCCCGGCGCCGAACGCCAGGCTGACGACGATCGCGATCCCGACGCCGGTCCAGATCGGCACCAGCTTGTCCTTGTTGCCGGTCTTCACCAGATAGGCGATGAGGATGCAGACGACCAGGCTGGCCTCAAGGCCCTCACGCAGGCCGATCAGGAAGTTGCTGAACACGTCTCGGTTCTCCTTTTCTGCTTCGAGTCCCGTTACGAGAACAGCGCCCGGCCCCACCAGTCGTCCTTGTCACGGACGCCCGGCGGGACGGCGAAGTGCGCCGAACCCACGTGCTGGATGTACTCGTTGAGTGCGTCGTGCGCCGCGAGGCGCCGCTGCAACGGAATGAATGCCTTGCGGACATCGCGCTGGTAGGCGATGAAGAACAGCCCGGCGTCGAGCCGGCCGAGGCCGTCCGTACCGTCGGTGAACGAATAGCCGCGGCGCAGGATCGTCGCGCCGTCGTTGCTGTCCGGGTGGGCGAGGCGAACGTGCGCGGTCGGCAGCATCGCCTTCAGGAACGGCTCGTCGTGCTCCTTGGACTTGCCGACCGCAGCTCCTTCGCCCTTGTCGCGGCCGAAGACGTCCTCCTGCTCCTGGAGCGAGGTACGGTCCCAGGTCTCGATGTGCATCCGGATGCGCCGGGCCACCAGGTACGACCCCCCGGTCATCCAGCCCGCGTCGTCTTTCCCGCCCACCCACACGTGCTTGTCCAGGGCGGCGGTGTCGGTGCCGGAGATGTTCCGGGTGCCGTCCTTGAAGCCGAACATGTTCCGCGGGGTCTGGGCGTCCGGCGTCGTCGACGACGTCTTGCCGAAGCCCAGCTGGGACCAGCGGATCGCGGTGCGGCCCATGCCGATCCTGGCGAGGTTGCGGATGGCGTGCACGGCGACCTGCGGGTCGTCCGCACATGCCTGGACGCAGAGGTCGCCGCCGCTGCGCGCCGCGTCGAGGTTGTCGCCGGGGAACTTCGGCAGGTCGACGAGCGCCTCGGGCCGCTTGTCCTCCAGGCCGAACCGGCCCTTGGCGAAGAGCGAGGGCCCGAAGCCGATGGTGAGGGTGAGCCGGGACGGCTTGAGCCCCAGCGCCTCGCCCGTGTCGTCCGGCGGGGCCTCGGCGAGACCGCCGTACGCCCCGTCGCCGACCGCGTGACCGGCCGTCATCCGCTCCGCCGCCCGCGTCCACTCCTTGAGCAGCGCGACCAGTTCGGCGCGGTCCTTCGTCGTCACGTCGAACGCGGCGAAGTGCAGCCGGTCCTGTACGGCGGTGGCGATACCGGCCTGGTGCGCACCGTGGAACGGCACCGCCGCACCGCTGTCCGCGGCGGGCACCGCGTCGCTGCCCGGACGCACCGCGGCGACCGCGCCACCGGCCGCGACGGCGCCGAGCGCGAGACCCGCGCCGCCCCAGCCGAGCAGTGCCCGGCGGGACGGGGCGGGGCCGGCGGTCCCTGCCGTGGTTTCGGCGGCCTGTGTCTGATCGGACATGACCCGGAGCCCTCCGCTCGTTACTTCGTCACCGCGGCGGCGAGCCGGGACAGCGGCTCGGCCAGCGCGTTGACCGCGTCCGACAGTTCCTTGCGATCCGCCTTGGAGACCTTCTCGTACGAGGTGAACTCGTAGGAGCCCTTGTCCTCGCGGTACTTGTCCAGCAGCGTGTTGAGCTCCGCGAACCGCTTGTCCAGGGTGGCGGTCAGAGCGGCGTCGTTCTTCGAGGCGATCGGCTTCAGCAGCTCGTAGGACTTCTCGGCGCCCTCGACATTGCCCTTGAAGTCGACCAGGTCGGTGTGGCTGTAGCGCTCCTCCTCACCGGTGACCTTGCCGGTGGCGACCTCGTCCAGGAGCTCCTTGGCGCCGTTGGCCATCGAGGTCGGGGTGATGTCCGCGGTGCCGACCCGCTTCTGCCAGTCGAGCAGGTCCTTGTAGAGGACGGGGGCGAGGGCCTTCTCCTCGGCGCCCAGCTTCTTGTCCTGCCACAGCGCCTTCTCCAGGCGGTGCCAGCCGGTCCACTTCTGGCCGTCCTCCAGGCCGTCCTCGCGGATGTCGACCTTCGGGTCGATGTCGCCGAAGGACTCGGCGACCGGCTCGGTGCGCTCCCAGCCGAGCCGGGAGTCGGCGTAGGCCTTCTTGGCGGCCTCGATGTCACCGGCGGCGACGGCGTCCGTGAACTTCTTGGCCTTCGGCAGCGTCTCGTCGGCCTGGGCCTGGACGTAGGTGCGGTACTCCGCGACGGCCTTGTCCATCTCGGGGCTGCGCTTGGCCGCGGAGGCGCCGGTGATCTCCAGCTTCTGCCGGATGCCGTGGCCCTTCATGCCGGGCTTGCAGGCGATCTCGTACGAACCGGCCTTGATCTCGGCCGTGATGTTGGCCTTGGTGCCGGGGCCGATGTTCTCGCGCTCGGCGACGATGCGGTCGTCCGGGAACAGGACGTAGACCTCGGTGACCTTGGATCCCTTGTTCTCCACAGCCAGTTCGATGTGACCGGCCGGGAGCTTCTTCTTCGACACCTCGCAGGAGTCGTCCTTCGCGACGACCTGGACGGCGCCGTCACCCTTGCCGTCGCTCTTCTGTGCGCAGCCCGTGACGGCGGTCAGAGCGGCCACGGTGGCGGCAGCGGTGACGACGGAGAAACGAACGGCTCGCATACGGGCTCCACATGAGGACGAAGGAGAAGCGGGAGAAGAACGGGACAAAGTCAGGTGAGGCGGACCTAACTTAACCGAGGCTTACCTGAGCGATACCCACCCGTGCCGTGATTCAGCTCTCATCCGGCAGGCCCGGGAACGGGTTGATCACGGACTGGCCATGGGTGTCCCACGGAAAGGTCAAGTAATGGTCAAGCACCTCTTGTCGGTACGACGAGGGGCGCCCCGGTCCGCGGATGCGGGAACACCTCGACGGGCTGCCGGTAGACCTCGCCGAGCAGCTCGCCCGTGAACACCCCGGCGGGCGGCCCCGCCACCGCGATCCGTCCGTCGTGCAGCACGGCCGCCCGGTCCGCGTACGCCGCCGCGAGCCCCAGATCGTGCAGCACCACGACGACCGCGTCCCCGGCGGCGGCCCGCTCCCGGCAGATCCGCAGCACCAGTTCCTGGTGGCGCAGGTCGAGCGCGGCCGTCGGCTCGTCGAGCAGCAGCAGCGGGGCGCGCTGCGCCAGCACCCGGGCCAGCGCGACCCGGGCCCGCTCGCCGCCGGACAGGGCGGAGAAGGGGCGCTCGGCGAACTCGGTGACCTCGGTCGCCGCCATCGCCGAGGCGACGGCGGGATCGTCCTCGTCGGCCCGCTCCGTACCGGCCCATGGCGCCCGCCCCATCCGTACGACCTCCGCCACCGGGAACGGGAACGACAGCGCGGCGGACTGGGGCAGCACGGCGCGGCGCAGCGCCAGTTCGGCGGGCGACCAGTCGGTGACCGGACGCCCGTCGATCCGTACCTCGCCCTGCTCGGCGGGCAGATCGGCGGCCAGCGCCGCCAACAGGGTCGACTTGCCCGCCCCGTTGGGCCCCACGAGCGCCAGCACCTCGCCCGCGCGGGCGGTCAGGTCGATGGAGTCGAGCACCGGCCGCTGCCCCAGCCGCACCCGCAGCCCGCGCGCCACGGCGACGGGGGAGCCGGGGGAGAGGGGAGCGGGCAGCAGGCGCCGTACGCGTACCCGGAAGGGATTCTTCAGAGGCTTCATGCCCAACCACCTTGCTTGCGACGGGTCCTGCGCAGCAGCCAGAAGAAGAACGGGCTGCCGAAGAGCGCGGTCAGCACGCCGAGCGGCAGCTCTGCGGGGTCGGCGACGGTACGGGCCGCGAGATCGCCCATCACCAGGACCAGGGCGCCGCCGAGCGCGCTGCCGGGGATCAGGAAGCGGTGGCCGGGGCCGTTCGCCATCCGCAGCAGATGCGGCACCAGCAGCCCCACGAACGAGATGATCCCGGCGACCGCCACCGCGGCGGCGGTCAGCAGCGCCACGACGAGCACGAGCACGATCCGGAGCCGTTCCACATCGACGCCCAGATGGCGGGCGGGCCGCTCACCGAGCGCGAGCAGGTCCAGCTTCCGGGCGTGGAACGGTGCGACGAGCAGCCCGAGCACCGCGCACGGCAGCACGGCGAGCACCTTGGGCCAGGTCGCCTGGGCCAGCGAGCCCAGCTGCCAGAAGGTGATCTGGGAGACCTGCGCGTTGTCGGCGAAGAAGATGAACAGCCCGATCAGCGCGCCCGCGAAGGCGTTCACCGCGATCCCGGTGAGGATCAGCGTCACCACCTCGGTCCGGCCGCCCGACCGGGACAGCGCGTATACCAGCAGCACGGTCGCGAGCCCGGCGGCGAACGCGCAGACGGTGACGGTCCAGTTGCCGAAGAAGTTCAGCCCGAGCGCGATCGAGGCGACCGCGCCGACCGCGGCGCCGGAGGAGATCCCGATCACCCCGGGCTCGGCGAGCGGATTGCCGAACACCCCTTGCATCAGGGCGCCCGCGCAGCCCAGCGACGCCCCGACCAGCAGGGCGAGGACGACCCTGGGCAGCCGTACGTTCCACAGCACGCTCTCGCCGACCCGGTCCAGCGCCGCCCCGCCGAGGCCGAGCCGGTGCTGGACGGAGCCGAGTACGTCGCCGAGCGGGATGCTGTACGCGCCGAGCCCGGCGGAGAGCAGACAGCACAGCAGGAGGGCGGTGAGCAGCCCGGCGGTCAGCGCGAAGGACGGGGAGCGCCGGGGCTTCCCGGTGGCGGTGGTGGCGGTGGCGGTGGTGTCGGCCCGGGGTCGTTCCGGGGACGAGGTGGTCACGTGTCCGCCCCGTCCTGCGGGTAGAGCTGCGCGATCAGTTCGCTCAGCACCCGGTCCGTGCGCGGGCCGTAGTTCAGCAGCACGCCGTCGTCGATGGAGACGATCCGCCGGTCCATCCCGGCCGGGGTCTCGGCGACGCCCGGGATCTTCACGAGCCCGTCGACGCCGCCCACCGATTCGAGCCCCTTGGACATCACCAGGATGGCGTCCGGGGCGGCCTTGGCCAGGGCCTCGCTGGTGATGGCGGTGAAGTCCTTCTCCAGCCCGGACGCCTTGCCCGCGTCGACGGCGCCCGCCGCTTCCAGCAGCGAACTCGCCCCGGAATCCCGGCCGCCCAGCAGATACACGGAGGCCGAGCCGCGCAGATAGAGGAAGGCGACCCGGGGTTTCGTCTTCCCGTCCGCCGGGGCGGGCACGGACTTCTGTACGGCGTCGATGCGCGACTGGGTGCGCGACTTCAGTTCGGTGCCCGAATCCGGCACACCCAGGGCCGCGGCCACGGTGTCGATCCGGCGGCCGACGTCGGAGAGCTGCTTGGCGGGTGCGACCACGACGAGCGGAATGCCGGCGTCCCGGATCTGGGCGATGGCCTCCGCCGGGCCGGTCGTGGTCTCGGCGAGCACGACGGTCGGCTTCAGCGACAGCACGCTCTCCGCCGAGACGTCATGGGCCCGGGTCACCACCGGGAGTTCCGCGGCCTGTTCGAAGGTGGCGGTGATGTCGCGGGCCACGACCTGCTTGCCGAGGCCGAGCGTGAAGACGATCTCGCTCAGCCCGCCGGTCAGCGGAACGATCCGGTCCGTCGAGGTGATGGTGACCTCGGCGCCGTCCGCCGATTTGACCATGACGGGCAGTTGCGGATCCGGCGCGGTGGTGAGGGGTTCGATCCGGTCGGCGGTGGCCTTGGTGGCGGTGGCGGGAGCCTTCGCGTCCGTACCGCCGCCGCAGCCCGTCAGGGCGAGGGCCAGCGCGAGGGTGGCGGCCAGGATGCCGAGCGGTCCACGGGTCCCGGCCCGCCCGCGCCCCGGCCGTCGGCCGGCCCGACCCGGTGGGGCGAAGTCCTGCGAGAAGCGCACTGGGGCACCGTCCTGTCGTTCCTGTCGCCCGCGAGGGGCAGTTGGTCCTGGTATCTGAGGGATGCGGGGGCCGGGGGCCGCCGTGAAGCCCGTATGGCTTAGGTTAGCCTTACCTGACTTTCCAGACCTCGGAGGGGTCCCATGCTGCCGTCCAGACCTGCCCGCGCACTCGCCGTCGCGCTTCTCGCGGCCGTGCTGGGAGCGCTGCTCCCGGCCACCGCCGCGCAGGCGGCGGGCCGCACGGTGCAGGGCGGCAGGCTGGACTGGGGCATCAAGTCCTCCTTCCAGAGCTATGTCACCGGCCCGATCGCGAACGGCAGTTGGAGCCTGACCGGCGGCGCCGCCACGGTCGGCGGCAGCCAGTTCCGCTTCCACTCCGCCACCGGTTCCTACGACCCGGCGACCGGCGCCTTCGGCTCGGCCTTCGCGGGCGGGGTCCACTTCCTCGGCCACCGGAAGGCCGACGGCAGCCATGAACTCGACCTCACCATCAGCCGTCCCACCGTCCGCATCACGGGCGGCAGCGGCACCCTGTACGCCGACGTGGTCAGCAAGGACCGGGGGAGCGGGCGCGTGACCTCGGCCGCCCAGGTGCCGCTCGCGACGCTCGGCCTGTCCGGGATCGACATGAGGGGCGGTTCCACCCCCGTCGCCCTGAGCAACGTCCCGGCGACCCTGACCGCCCGGGGGGCGAAGGCGTTCGCCGGCTACTACACCGCCGGCACCCCGCTCGACCCGGTCAGCCTCTCCGTGGACACTGCCGCCCCGGCCGGGAAGCCGGCTGCCACCAAGTCCCCCGAAGCGAACAAGTCCTCCGAGAAGAAGGAAGCGAAGAAGGCCGCCCCGGCCGCCGGGCGCTTCGAGGACGCCGCCGTCGACTGGGGCGTCCGCCGGACCTTCCGCGAGTACGTCACCGGCTCCATCGGCAAGGGGAAGTGGACCCTCGCCGAGGGTGCCCAGGACGGCGGGGCGCTCTTCCGCTTCCCGCGCGGCAAGGGCACGTACGACACGGACAAGCAGACCCTGGACGCCGGCTTCGCGGGCAGCGTCCACTTCACCGGGGCCGACGGGCTCGACCTGGAACTCTCGGCCGTCAAGGTCCGGGTGAAGGCGGGCAGGGGCACGCTCCTGGCCGACGTCCACCGCGACGGCGGCCGGGACGAGGCCGTCCCGCTCGTCACCTTCACCGCGAAGGACTTCGCGGTGAAGGACGGTCTCGCCGTCCTCACCGAAGCCCCCGCCACCCTCACCACCGACGGCGCCGAGGCGTTCGGCTCGCTCTACCGGGCGGGCACCGCCATGGATCCGGTCTCCCTGGCCGTCGCCGTCGACTCAGGGGCCGAACTGCCCGCCCTGCCCGACCTCGGCAGCGACCCCGCCCCCTCGTCCGAGCCGTCCGCCGGGGCCGAGGCGAAGCCCGCCGAGGCAGCGGCGTCCGGCACCGGCGACGGCACCGTCCTGTACCCGGTCCTCGGCGGCGCGGGCGTCCTCGCCATCGCGGCGGGCGCGCTGTACCTGGCCCGCCGTCGTACCGCCCGGCAGACCGACAACTGACCTTTCCCGTCCCACCACCCCCTGTTCCTGTGTTCCTGAGGAGACCAACGACCATGGCAGCAACCAACCGCCGCCCCATAGCTCTCACCGCCGCAGTCGCCACGGCGGCCGCCCTCGGCGCCACGGTGTTCGCCCTTCCGGCGCTCGCCGCCGACGGCGCCGCGACCGGCGCCACGGCCGCCGCACCGAAGCTGGAGCTGACGGACGGCACGCTGGAATGGGGCGTCAAGGAGTCCTTCCGCAAGTACCTCGCCTCGTCGTTCTCCGGCGGGAAGATCACCGTCCGGGACGGTGTCGTCCAGGCGCCCGACAACGGGGTGTTCACCTTCTCCGGCGGCAAGGGCACGTACGACACGGCCACGCACGGCACCGACACCGCCTTCGGGGGCGGCGTCAACTTCTACGCCCACGGGGGAGTCCTCGACATCACGCTCTCCGACGTGAAGCTCGCCACGACCGGTACCGGCGGGGCGATCACCGTCGACGTCACGACCCCGAAGGGGACCAGCGACGACGTGGAGTTCGCGGCCCTCGACCTCTCGGCGGTGAAGCCGGGCAAGGGCGAGGGCGGCGCGATGGTCTTCAAGGACATCCCGGCGACGCTGACGAAGGCGGGTTCCGAGGCGTTCGACGGCCAGTACAAGGAGGGCGACGCGCTCGACCCGGCCACCCTCTCGGTGAAGGCGGTCACGCCCCCGTCCACCGACCCCACCGAGGAGCCCGGCACCGAACCGACCGGCACGCCCTCCACCGAGCCCACCGGCAGCCCGTCCACCGGACCGGGCACGAAGCCCACCGGGCCCGCGTCCCCGTCCCCCTCGGTCACGGCCACCGACAAGCCGGCCGCCACCCCGGGCGAGATCGTCGACGGCACCCTGGACTGGGGCGTCAAGAAGTCCTTCCGCTCGTACGTCACGGGCCCGATCGCGGGCGGCAGGGTCGAGACGACGGCAGGCGCCACCGCGTCCGGCGACGGCTACCGGTTCTCCGACGCGAGCGGACACTTCGACGCCGCGAAGCAGAGCCTGAACGCCGAATTCCACGGCAAGGTCCGCTTCCTGGGCCATGAGGAGGACGGCGCGTACACCCTCGACCTCTCACTGACCGGCATGGAGATCCAGGTCAACGGCACGAAGGGCACCCTGATCGCGGACGTCTCCAGCAAGGACCGCAAGACCAAGGAGGTCTCCACCTACACCGGTCTGGCCGTCGCGGACCTGAAGCTGCCGAAGGGGCAACTCGCCGTCAGGAACGGTGTGGTGAACCTCTCCGCCGTCCCGGCGACCCTCACCGCCGACGGCACCAAGGCATTCGGCGGCATGTACGAGGCCGGCGAGCAGCTCGACGCGCTGACCGTCGCGGTCGCCCTCGACAAGGACGCCGAACTCCCGGGCACCACGGGCGGTTCCGGCTCCGCGGGCGGCACCGGATCGGCCGGCGGCTCCGGATCGACGGGCGGCTCCGCGACCTTGGGCGGCGGCGGCAGCGTCGGCGGCGGCTCGGTCGGCGGTTCGGGCTCCCTCGCCGCCACCGGCTCCGGCATCCCGGCGGGCGCCCTGTTCGCCGCCTCGGGCGTGGTCGTGGCGGCCGGCGCCGGAGTCGTGATCGCGGCCCGCCGTCGCCGTACCGTCTGACCCGTCCGGGTCCCATGACGGCACCGCCCGGGTGGACCGGCCGAACGGCCGCCACCCGGGCGGTGCTTGAATGCCCACATGAGCGACATCGACTTCGACGTACCCGAGGGCATCGACGTACTGCGCGTGTTCTGCGGCCCCGACGGGCGGCACGGCAACGCCCTCGGCGTGGTGCGCGACGGCCGGACCTACCCGGACGAGGCGTCCCGGCAGGCGCTGGCCGGCCGGCTCGGCTTCAGCGAGACGGTGTTCGTCGACGACCCCGAGCGCGGACAGGTCGACATCTACACCCCGGGTCTCCGCCTCCCGTTCGCCGGGCATCCGCTCGTCGGCACGGCCTGGCTGCTCGACCTGGAGATCCTGGAGCTTCCGGTCGGGGAGATCTTCGCCCGCCAGGACGGCGAGTTCACCTGGATCACCGCCCGCCCCGAGTGGGCACCCCCGCGCACGCTGGAGCGGTACGGGTCCGTCGCCGAGGTCGAGGCGCTGGACGGGCCGCCGCCGGGGGAGGGCTGGCTGTACGTATGGGCCTGGGAGGACGAGGCGGCCGGCCAGGTCAGGGCGCGGGCGTTCCCCCGGCGCGACGACAACATCGTGGAGGACGAGGCGACCGGAGCGGCGGCGCTGCTGCTCAGTGCGGAGCTGGGGCGCGCCCTCAACATCAGGCAGGGCCGCGGCTCCCAGATCCTCACCGCCCCCGCGCCCGACGGCACGGTGGAGGTCGGCGGCCGGGTGGCACTGGCCCCCGTACGGGCCCGGCGCTGAACCGGGCCCGAGGCGCCACTACGCGCTGAGCGGGAACACCTTGCCAAGCTCCCGGAAGACCGCCGTGTTCAGCGCGAAAGCGCGCTTGCACTCGTCGACGACGCGCTGCTTCTCCAGGTCGTCCGCGTCCACCGCGTCCAGCAGCTCGCGGTAGTCCCGCTTGAACGAGGCGGGGTTGGATATCTCCTCGAAGACGTAGAACCGGACCCCGTCGCCCTTGCGCGCGAAGCCCCAGGTCCGCTCCGCCTTGTCCCGGATGATCTGGCCGCCGGAGAGGTCGCCGAGGTAGCGGGTGTAGTGGTGCGCGACGTATCCGGCCGGCCAGTCGCGGGCGCACTCGGCGACCCGGGCGGCGTACACGGCCGTGGCCGGCAGCGGCTCCAGGCCCTCGCGCCAGTCCGCACCCCGCAGATGGGCCAGATCGCGCTCCAGCTCGGCGGTGCGCATGAGTTCGGGCCGGATGAAGGGACCGGCGACCGGGTCGCCGTGCAGCGCCTGCGCGCCTTCCTCCAGGGCCCGGTACACGAACCACAGCTGCTCCGTGTACCGCGTGTACGCCTCCACTCCGAGGCGCCCGCCGAGCAGGTCGCTCATGAAGGTCGAGGTCTCCGCCTCGGTGTGCTGCTCGTGCGACGCGGTACGGATGAGCGTCGAGAAGGGCGTGGTGGCGGTGGCGTCCAAGGCGGGCCTCCTGGGACCGAGAGGGGACGGGAAGTCCGGAAAGAAACGGAAATATCGGCAGCGACCGCGTGGTGCGGTGGCGCTGTCGACAACTCCGATCTTCCTACTTAGGCTTACCTAAGTCAACGGCTTCCCGACAATCTGTCGGTAAAAACGATACGCCGCGTTCCGTGTGCGGAATACGCGAAAGCGGCCGCCCGGGAGGGCGGCCGCTTTCGCGGAGGAACGGTCCGGGCGGTTACGGGAGCGTCAGGATCTCGGCGCCCGTCTCCGTCACCACCAGCGTGTGCTCGAACTGCGCGGTGCGCCTGCGGTCCTTCGTCACCACGGTCCAGCCGTCGTCCCACATGTCGTAGTCGTGGCTGCCCAGCGTCAGCATCGGCTCGATGGTGAACGTCATCCCGGGCTGCATCACGGTGGTCGCGTGCGGGCTGTCGTAGTGCGGAATGATCAGGCCGGAGTGGAACGAGGAGCTGATCCCGTGCCCGGTGAAGTCCCGCACCACGCCGTAGCCGAAGCGCTTGGCGTAGGACTCGATGACCCGCCCGATCACATTGACCTGCCGGCCCGGCCGGACCGCCTTGATGGCCCGGTTCAGCGACTCCTCGGTGCGCTCCACGAGCAGCCGGGACTCCTCGTCCACGTCGCCGCAGAGGTACGTGGCGTTGTTGTCGCCGTGCACACCGTTGATGTACGCCGTGACGTCGAGGTTCACGATGTCGCCGTCGCGCAGCACCGTGGAGTCCGGGATGCCGTGGCAGATCACCTCGTTGAGCGAGGCGCAGAGCGACTTGGGGAAGCCGCGGTAGCCGAGCGTCGACGGGTAGGCGCCGTGGTCGCACATGAACTCATGGGCGACCCGGTCGAGTTCGTCCGTCGTGACACCCGGGGCGATGTGCTTCGCGGCTTCCGCCATCGCCTGCGCGGCGATCCGGCCGGCGATGCGCATGCGCTCGATGGTGTCGGAGTCCTGGATCTCCGGACCGGTGTACGGGGTGGGGGCCGGCTTGCCCACGTATTCGGGGCGCCGGATGTTTCCGGGTACGGAGCGGATGGGAGTGATCTCCCCGGGTACGAGCAGCGACTGGCCAGACATGTCAGCGAGTCTAACCAGCGCGCTTGGGGCAGCATGGCCCCGAGGGAAGGAGCCGATGATGGCCCTGTTCAAGAAGCGCACGGTCGGCAAGCCGGGCGAGTGGTACTACTGCCTGGAACACCACAAGGTCGAGGAGGGCCCCGAGTGCCCGGCCAAGGACCGGTTCGGGCCGTACACCTCCCGTGAGGAGGCGCAGCACGCGATGGACACCGCGCGGGAGCGGAACCTGGAGTGGGAGAACGATCCCAAGTGGCACGACGGGGGCACCACCCCGCCCGACCAGCAGGCATGACCGGGGGCGCCGGGGCCCCGTCCCCGGGGCCCGTTCCCGGCGTTCCTCAGGCGGCCGAGGGCGCGGAGGGGCTGGATTCGCCGGCTGCGGTTTCCCTGGCCGCCCTGGCCGCCCGCCTGCGCAGCGCGTCCTCGTCCGTCTCGGAGTCGTAGGTGAGCAGCTTCGGCAGCGCCGCCGTGAGCAGCGCGACCGAGGCCACGCACGCCACACCGCCGCTCCAGATCGCCGACCGGGTCCCCGTCCAGCCCGCCATCGCACCGGCCCGCACCTGACCCAGTTGCGGGCCGACGCTGTACGAGAGCACCTCGATGCCCGCCAGCCGCCCCCGCAGCTCCTCCGGGATCGTCTGGTTCCAGATCGTGGAGCGGCCCAGGCCGCTGAGCATGTCGCCCGCGCCCGCCACCGCCAGGCAGACCAGCACCAGCCACACGTTGCCGAACCAGCCGGCCGCCGCGATCGCCAGCCCCCAGACCGCGGCCCCGAACACCACGAACAGCCCATGGCGCCGCACCCGCGACGTCCAGCCGCTGGTCAGCCCCAGCACCAGCGATCCGACCGACCCGGCCGCGTACATCAGGCCCAGCGACCAGTCGGCGTCCAGCTCGTCCGCGAGGAACGGGAAGATCGTGTTCGGGAAGGCGAAGAACATCGCCGCCAGGTCGACCGCGTACGTTCCCAGCAGCACCGGCCGGCTCCAGGCGTACCTGGCCCCCTCGGCGATGCCGCGCAGCGAGGGCTTCGTGCTGTCCCGGGCGGGCGGCGCGGGCGCGAGGCGCAGACACAGGAGCACGGAGACGGCGAACGTGGCCACCGTGACCGCGTACGCCGTGGCGTGCCCGGCGTAGGCCACCACGAGTCCCGCCACCGCCGGACCGGTGATCGCGCCGAACTGCCAGCGCAGCGAGTTCAGCGCGGCGGCCGCGGTCTGCTGCTCGTGCGGCACGATCCGGGCCATCAGGGAGTCCAGAGCGGGCCGCTGGAGCCCGGCGAGCGCGGAGACCCCGGCCGCGACCAGGTAGAGCGGCCAGAGCATCGGGCCGGGCAGCGCCGCGTTCACCAGGAGCACGAGGGCGAGCAGCCCCAGCCCGGCCTCGGTGGCCAGGATCACCTTGCGGCGGTCCGCGGCGTCCGCGAGCGCCCCGCCGTACAGGCCGAAGACGACCAGCGGCACCAGCTCGACCGCGCCCATCACCCCGACGGCCAGCGGCGAACCCGTCAGCTCCTTGATCTGGAGCGGCAGCGCGATCATCGCCATGAAGCTGCCGAAGTACGTCACCACCCCCTGGAACCACAGCAGCCGGAAGTCGGCGGAGGCGCGAAGAGGGGTGAGGTCGGGCAGCAGAGCGGCCAGCCGGGCGGCCGGGGACGGAGCAGAGGTCACAGGAGGCCATGCTGCGGCGCCGCGGGAAGTGCCGCAACGGGATTTCCGCGGCGGCCGCGCCACCGGGGCCCGTGATCGGCAGCCCGTCACCACCGGGCCGGGGGCGGCGCCGTCAGCTGGTCGGCGAGCCGGGACAGCCGGTCCCGGAAGCCGCGGCGGCCGCGCGGCACGGGGGCGCTGTTCTCCCCGGCAGCCGCGCTCACCAGATGCTGCACGGTGTCCAGGTCCACGTCGTCCGCGCCGGTCACCGCGAGCGTCTCGTGGGCGAGCCCGCGCACCTCCGGATCACCGTCGTTCAGCGAGAGCACCGTGGCCCCGGCGCGCCGCGCGTCGTGCACCCGCTCCAGCAGCCCCGCGCCGGGCCGCTCCGGGGCCACCAGGAGCAGCGTCTCGCCCCGCCCCGCCGCCTCGATCCGGCCCAGGCCGACGGCCAGATGCGGGGGGCCGCCCGGCTCCACCCGGTGGCGCACCAGGGTGGGGGCCAGCTCCGGCAGCCCGGACCAGGTGGACTCGTCGACCAGATGGGCCGCCAGGTGCCACGGCTCGTACGCCGCCGTTCCCACCAGCAGCAGGCCGCCGCCGTGCGGCACGACGGACGACCGCAGCGCCCCGGCGAACCGCCGGGTCGCGGCGGGCCACTCGGTCCCGGCGAGCACTTCACGGAGCAGGGCGACGCGTACGGCATCCATGGCCCGGCATCCTGCCCGAGGGCCCCTGCCCGGCGCCGGTGAACGGCCCCGAACCAGCCGAACGGGAACAAGCACGGAAGCAAGTACGGGAGCAGGTACGGGAACAAGGGATGACGCCGGGTCCCGTTCCGTGGCGGGCAGTAATGTCGGAGCCATGACTACGAATGGCAGTGACAGCGCGGCCAAGCCCCCCGCCAAGGACCCCTGGGACCTTCCCGACGTCTCCGGGCTGACCGTCGGCGTGCTCGGCGGCACCGGACCCCAGGGGCGCGGCCTGGCCTACCGGTTCGCCCGCGCCGGGCAGCGGGTGATCATCGGCTCCCGGGCCGCCGACCGCGCGAAGAGCGCCGCCGAGGAACTGGGCCACGGCGTCGAGGGCGCGGACAACGCGGAGTGCGCGCGCCTCAGCGACGTCGTGATCGTCGCCGTGCCGTGGGACGGGCACGCCAAGACCCTGGAGTCGCTGCGGGACGAGCTCGTGGGCAAGCTCGTCATCGACTGCGTCAACCCGCTCGGCTTCGACAAGAAGGGCGCCTACGCGCTGAAGCCCGAGGAGGGCAGCGCCGCCGAGCAGGCCGCCGCCCTGCTGCCGGACTCCCGGGTCACCGCCGCCTTCCACCACCTCTCGGCGGTGCTGCTGCAGGACGAGTCCATCGACGAGATCGACACCGATGTGCTGGTGCTGGGCGAGGCCCGCGCCGACACCGACCTCGTGCAGGCGCTGGCGGGCCGGATCCCCGGCATGCGCGGCATCTTCGCCGGCCGGCTGCGCAACGCGCACCAGGTCGAGTCGCTGGTCGCCAACCTGATCTCGGTCAACCGCCGCTACAAGGCGCACGCGGGACTCCGCACGACCGACGTCTGAGCCGGATCGCCACCGACGTCCGAGCCGGACCGCCACCGGGGCCCGGGCCCGGGCCGCCACCGGCCGTCCGGGCCCGACCCGTTTACGGGCCCACCCTGCGGCGAGCGAAAAGGGGCATGGGGGACACTGGACGGGACCGCGCACCACCCCCGACAGGAGCCGCCCCCCATGCCCCGACTCGCTCTCTACGCCATCACCGTCTGTGTCCTGGCCGTCGTCGCGGCCGTGATCTCGTTCGTCCAGGGCAGCCTGCTCGGGATCGTCTGGGTGCTGCTGGCCGGGCTCTCGTCCAACATGGCGTGGTTCTACCTGCGCCGGCACCGCGCACAGACCGCGGGCTGAGCCCGCCGGAGGCCACTCGACCGCCTCCGGGTCCGGCCGCCGGTCCCGCCGGTTCGCCGGTCACGGGCCGAAGGCGCAGATCGGATGCTCCTCGTTCCAGTTCTCCCAGAACCGGTAGGCGGCGCGGCCGCACTCCGTGCCCAGGCCGTTCACGCCCAGTGAGTCCAGCACTCCGTGGACCAGGTCGAAGAAGACGTGGTTGATCTCCGGGATCCACAGCACGGCGAACACCGCGATCAGCCCGAACTGCGCGAACGGCTCCACCTTGCGCCGGATCCGGTACGACAGCCAGGGCTCGATCACCCCGTACCCGTCCAGCCCCGGCACCGGCAGGAAGTTCAGGATCGCCGCAGTGACCTGGAGCAGGGCCAGGAACGCCAGCGCGTACCGGAACTCCCTCGGGACACCGTCCAGCGCGTGCAGCCAGAACGGCGCCGTGCACACCAGCGCGAACAGCACGTTGGTCAGCGGGCCCGCCGCCGAGATCAGGCTGTGCTTCCACCGTCCGTGGATCCGCCCCCGCTCGATGAAGACCGCGCCGCCGGGCAGCCCGATCCCGCCCATGATCACGAACAGCACCGGCAGCACGATGCTGAGCAGAGCGTGCGTGTAGGCGAGCGGATTGAGGGTGAGGTACCCCTTCGCACCGACCGAGAGGTCCCCGCTGTGCAGCGCGGTGCGGGCGTGCGCGTACTCGTGCAGGCAGAGCGAGACCACCCATGCCCCCGTGACGAAGACGAAGACCGCGAGCCCGTACGGATACCCGGTGTCCGTCCACACCGCCCAGCCCGACACCGCCGTCACGGCGGCGATCCCGAGGAAGACCGGGCTGATCCGCCGGTCGCTGCGGGCGCTTGCGGTGGTCATCGGCGAACTCCTGACGGACGGCCGGAGGGGGACGGCGCTGCGGGCAGGGAGCCCGACCGTACCGCCGACACGTCACAAACGTCTCGCGCCGGGGCGGTGGTTCCGGACAGGGTGGGGGCATGACCAGCGATCCGGAGCACGCCGCACAGAGGTACGCGCGGACAGGTGTGCGTTTCCCGATCCCGGTCACGGAGAATGGGCCGGTGCGCTACTGCATCCTCGGAACGACCCGGGCACTGAGCGACGACGGCACGGCCGTCGCCGTCGGCGGGGCACGGCTGCGCGCCCTGCTCACCGTCCTCGCGATGCGCCCCGGCCGCACCGTCCCCGCCGCCGTGCTCGTCGACGAGGTGTGGGACGGCGAACCGCCCGCCGACGCGGTGGGCGCACTCCAGGCGCTCGTCGGCCGGCTCCGGCGCGCCGTCGGCCACGACGCGGTCGTCTCCGCCGAGAGCGGCTACCGGCTGGCCGCCGAGCCGGACACCGTCGACCTGTACCGCTTCGAACGGCTCGCGGGGGAGGGCGCGCGGGCGCTGGAGGAGGGCGACGCGGCGAAGGCCAGGACGGTGCTCGACGACGCGCTCGGCCTGTGGCGCGGCCCGGTCCTGGCCGATCTGCCCGACCGCGACGCCGTCTCGGCCCGCTGGGAGGCCCGGCGGCTGGACGCCCGCCGCAACCGGCTCCGCGCCGTCCTGGCGCTCGGCCGCGCGGACGAGGCCCTGCCCGAACTGGTCGCCCTGTGCGCCGAGCACCCTATCGACGAACCCCTCCAGGCACTGCGGCTGCGGGCCCTGCGCGACGCCGGGCGCACCGCCCAGGCACTGGCCGCCTACGACGAGGTCCGCACCTCGCTCGCCGACCGCCTCGGCACCGACCCCGGACCCGAACTGCGCTCGCTCCACGCCGAACTGCTCCGCCAGGACCCGGTCCGTCCGCCCGCTCCCGTCGCCCCGGCCACTCCGGCCGCGCGGTTGACGGCTCCCCGCACCGCGCCCCCCGCCGCACGGCACGGCAACCTCCGGGCCAGGCTCACCAGTTTCGTCGGGCGCGAGGACGACATCGAGGCCCTGCGCGAGGACCTCTCGCACGCCCGGCTCGTCACCCTCCTGGGCCCCGGCGGCGCAGGCAAGACCCGGCTCTCCCAGGAGGCCGCCGAATCCGCCGGGCCCGCCTGGCCGGACGGCGTCTGGCTGGCCGAACTCGCCCCTGTCGACGACCCCGAGGCGGTCCCGGAGGCCGTACTGACCGCGCTCGGCGCCCGCGAGACCGTGCTGCGCGGCGCCGGTGCCGAGGAGATCAGGGTCGTCGAGGGAAGCGCGAACGACCCCCTCGCCCGCCTCACCGAGCACTGTTCCCGGCGCCGCATGCTGCTGCTCCTGGACAACTGCGAACACCTCGTCGACGCGGCCGCCGCCCTCGCCGACCACCTGCTCGCCCACTGCCCGCAGCTCACCGTGCTCGCGACCAGCCGTGAACCGCTCGGCGTACCGGGCGAGTTCGTCCGCCCCGTCGAACCGCTGCCCGACCCGATGGCGCTGCGCCTGTTCGCCGAACGCGGCGCCGCGGCCCGGCCGGGCTTCCGGACCGACGCGGACGAGGAGACCGCGGCCGCCTCCGCGGAGATCTGCCGCCGCCTCGACGGACTGCCGCTCGCCATCGAACTCGCCGCCGCCCGGCTGCGGATGCTCACCCCGCGCCAGATCGCCGACCGGCTCGACGACCGGTTCCGTCTGCTCACCAGCGGAGCCCGCACCGTACTGCCCCGGCAGCAGACCCTGCGCGCCGTCGTCGACTGGTCCTGGGACCTGCTCGACGAAGCCGAACGCGCCGTGCTGCGCAGGCTCTCCGTCTTCGCGGGCGGCTGCACCCTGACCGCCGCCGAGGCGGTCTGCGCGGACGGGCCGCAGGGCGCGCGCGAGGTCGCCGGGCTGCTCGGCTCCCTCGTCGACAAATCGCTCGTCGTAGCCGCGCCCGCCGAGGACGGCGAGATGCGCTACCGGCTGCTGGAGACCGTCGGCGAGTACGCCGCCGCCCGGCTCGACGAGGCGGCGGAGCGCGACCCCGTGGTCCGGCGCCACCTGGTGTTCTTCCGGGAACTGGTCCGCACCACGGAACCCCGGCTCCGCGGCGCCGGACAGCGGTCCGCCATCGAGCTGCTCCAGCGCGAGTACGAGAACATCCGCACCGCCCTGCGCTGCGCCGTCGCCGCCCGCGACGAGCAGGAGGTGCTCTGCATGGTGCTCTCGCTGTGCTGGTACTGGCAGATGCGCAACCTGAGCGGCGACGCGCTGCACTGGGCCGACGCCGCCGCCGCGCTGGGCCCCGACCCCTTCGCCCCGCCCGCCGAGCCCGCGCCCTCCATCCACGAACGATGCACCGACGCACCGCCGCCGATGCGGCCCGAACTGCTCCAGGAGGCACGCCGCCAGGCGGGGCTGATCCGGCTGGTCAGCATGGACCACGCCGCGGAGCGGTGGACCGACGAGGCGAGCATGGCCCGGCTGCGGGTCATCGCGAACACCTACCGGGCCGGCCAGCCGCAGACCTGCCGGGTCCCGGCATCGCTCTGGTTCTTCGCGGTCATGCTCGTCGGGGAGACCGGCAGACTGCGCGAGCTGCTGGACGAAACGGTTCGCGCCTGTCGGGAGTTCGGTTACGAATGGGAGCTCGCCGGGGCCCTCCAGATGCGGGCCAACGTGCTGGCCAACCGGCCCGAGTGGGCGGGCGACGCGCGCACGGACGCCGACGAGAGCCTGGAGCTCTTCGGCCGGATCGGTGACGACTGGGGCGTCGCCGAAGCGCTCTCGGCACGGGGCGAGGCCAACGAGCGCCGGGGCGAGTACGCCCGCGCGGCCGAGGACTTCCAGGTCGCCATCGGGTACGCGAAGGAGCTGGGCGCGGCCTCCCAGGTGGCGGTTCTGAACACCAGATACGCGGCCGTGCTCACCGAGATGGACCGCGGTGCCGAGGGCGAGGCGATCCTGCGCGAGGTGATCGCCGGGCGGCACGACACGAGGTCCATCGCCCGGCTCCATCTGGCCATGTGGCTGGGGCGCACCGACCGCACCGGTGAGGCGCGCGAGCAACTCACCGTACTGCGCGAGGAGTTCCACTCCGAGACCATGGCGATCTTCGACGGGGTCGTGCTGGGCGCGATGGCCTGGCTGGACAACCAGGACGGGCAGTACACGGACGCCCTGCCCCGGGGCCTGGTGGCGCTGGAGCGGTCCCACGACCGGCTGTCGCAGTTGGTGGCCCCGCAGATGTCCGTCATCAACCTCGTCTCCCTCGCCCGCTCGCTGGCCGGCATCGGCGGCGAGCCGCGGGCCACCACCGCGGCCCGGCTGCTGGGGGCGGGCCGGGGACTGCTGCCCCTGGGCCACGTACCGACGTCGATGGAGCGCGACGACTGGGCACGGGCGGAGGAACTGGCCGTCGCCGTGCTCGGCCGGGCCGCCTACGAGAGCGCGTACGCCGAGGGCGGCGGCCTCTCCCTGGAGGAGGCCACCGCCCTCGTGGACGCGTACCGGGAGTGACCCCGCCGGTCAGGACTTCTTGCGGAACTTGGCGACCGCGAGCGGCGCCATCACCGCGGTGATGACCACGGTCCAGCCGAGCGTCACCAGGACCGAGTGGGCGAGCGGGCCGCCCATCATCAGGGCGCGCGCGGCGTCGGCCAGGTTGGACAGCGGGTTGTAGTCGGTGAACGTCTGGAGCCAGCCGGGCATCGTCTTGGTCGGGGCGAAGATCGAGGAACCGAACTGGAGCGGCATCAGCACGAGCATCCCCATTCCCTGAACCGCCTGGGCCGTCTTCATGGTCAGTCCGAGCAGGATGAAGATCCACATGATGGCGGCGCCGAACGCGGCCGACAGCGCGATCGCCCCGAGCAGCCCGAGCACCGACTCCTGGAGCTCCATGCCGAGCGCGAAGCCCATGGCCAGCAGGATGAGGGTGGCGACCATCATCCGGCCCAGCTCGACCACGATCTTCGCGATGAGCACCGAGGAACGGGCGATCGGCATCGTCCGGAACCGGTCCATGACGCCCTTGCGGAAGTCGTCGTTGACACCGGAGCCGACCGCCATGGCGATGTTCATGCCCATCATCGCCATCAGCCCGGGGATCAGGTAGTTCAGGTACTCCTGCCGTCCGCCGCCCATGCTGCCGCCGACCGATCCGCCGAAGACGTACACGAACAGCAGCGTGAAGATGACGGGCATCAGGAGCGCGTCGAACATCGACTCCGGATCCTTTTTGATCTGGAGCATGTTGCGCCGCACCAGCGCCCCGATGTGGCGCAGGTTGTTCCGCAGCCCTATCCGGCCCTCGTCGTGGACCGTCCTCGCCCGGGCGGACTCGGCGGGCGTGGGCGTGGGTGTCAGAGTCGCCGTGCTCATGCCGCGACCTCCTCGGGGATCGTGTCGGTGGCGGAAGCGGACTTCTCGCCGGTGATGGCGAGGAAGACCTCGTCCAGGCTGGGCAGCGCGGTGGCGACGTGCGCCAGCGGGAAGCCCCGGGTGCCGAGCAGGCCGATCACGGCGGTCAGCTGCTCGTCGCTGAGGATCGGTACGTACAGCAGTCCCTCGTCCGGGACGGCCTGCGCGCCCGAGACCCCGTCGAGCCCCGCCTCACGGATCGCCTGCGCCATCGCGGCCAGCTGCGCCGGTTCGGAGGGCCGGATCTGCAGGGTGCGGCCGCCGACCTTCGCCTTCAGCTCGTCGACCCCGCCACGGGCGATGATCTTCCCCTTGTCGATGACGGTCAGCTCGCTGGCGAGCTGCTCGGCCTCTTCCATGTACTGGGTGGTGAGCAGCACGGTCGCCCCCTCCGCGACCATCCGCTGCACCTCGTCCCAGACCTCGTTGCGGGTCCGGGGGTCCAGCCCCGTCGTCGGCTCGTCCAGGTACAGCACGGCCGGGTTGCCGATCATCGAGGCGGCCAGGTCGAGCCGGCGCCGCATGCCGCCGGAGTAGTCCATCGCGGCCTTCTTCGCCGCGTCGGTGAGCGAGAACCGCTCCAGCAGCTCGTCGGCCCGGGACCGGGCGGCCTTGCGGGACAGATCGAGCAGCCGCCCGATCATGTAGAGGTTCTCCCAGCCGGAGAGCTTCTCGTCGACCGAGGCGTACTGCCCGGTCAGGCCTATGGTGCGGCGCAGCTGCCGGGGCTGCTTCACCACGTCGTAGCCCGCCACGGTGGCGTGTCCGGCGTCGGGGACGATCAGGGTGGACAGGCAGCGTACGAGCGTGGTCTTGCCTGCTCCGTTGGGACCGAGGACACCGAGCACGGTGCCTTCGCGGACATCGAGGTCCACGCCGTCCAGAGCCTTGGTCGAGCCGTAGTGCTTGACCAGCCCCCGGACCTCGACGGCGTTCGAGCCGCTCCTGGGGTTCTTGTCGATTCGCGTCATGTCCACCATGGGACCAGCCGCCACCGACAGTCCGCCGACAGCAGGCCGACAGCCCGCCGATGGGGGATGTCGGCGGGCTGTCGGTGGTGCCGGCAGTGGTTCGGACGGAACGAACCGGCGGGACCGGCGGGACCGGTGGAGCTAGTGGAAGGTGTGCTCGGCGGCCGGGAAGGCGCCTCCCACGACCTCTTCCGCGAACTCCTTCGCCGCGTCGCCCAGTACCTGGCGCAGGTTCGCGTACTGCTTGGTGAAGCGCGGCACCTTGCCGCCGGTCAGCCCGACCATGTCGGTGTAGACCAGCACCTGGGCGTCCGTGTCGGGACCGGCGCCGATGCCGACCGTCGGGATGTGCAGGGTGCGGGTGACCTCGGCGGCCAGCTCGGCCGGTACGAGCTCCAGGACGACGGCGAACGCGCCCGCGTCCTGCACGGCCTTGGCGTCGCGCAGCATCTGCTGGGCGGCCTCCTCGCCGCGGCCCTGCACCCGGTAGCCCATCGCGTTGACGGACTGCGGGGTCAGGCCGATGTGAGCCATGACCGGGATGCCGGCGTCGACGAGCAGCTTGATCTGCTCGTGGCTCCGCTCGCCGCCCTCCAGCTTGACCGCGCCGACGCCGGACTCCTTGATCAGCCGGGTGGCGTTGCGCAGGGCCTGGACGGGGCCCTCCTGGTACGCCCCGAATGGCAGGTCCGCGACGATCAGGGCACGCCTGGTGCCCCGTACGACCGCCGCGGAGAGGATCGCGATCTCGTCCATCGTGACGGGCACGGTGGTCTCGTAACCGAGGTGGCAGTTGCCCATGGAGTCGCCGACGAGCATGACCGGGATCCCGGCCTCGTCGAAGACGGACGCGGTCATCGCGTCGTAGGCGGTGAGCATGGGCCACTTCTCGCCGCGCTCGGTGGCGGCGGCGATGTCGTGGATGGAGATACGGCGGGTGCTCTTGCCTCCGTACAGCGCCTTGCTGCTGTCGGTGCGGGTACCCGTGGGGGGTGTTGCGGACTGATTCTGCGCAGCCTGAAGCGACATTGCCAACGGCTCCTTCGTCATCTCGAGGCGCCCTGACGGCGTCCCCGGACCGGTTCCATGGTGGCATCCCGCGGTGGTCCACGGGAAGTGGGCCCCGCACACGCCCGTAAAGGGTTTCCCAAACGGCTTTCCAATACGAGACGGTCTCGTATCGAAATCGGATAAGCTCCGTTTCATGTCGATGCCGTCCGGTGCTCGCGCCGCCGCGCCCCAGATTCCGGAGGCGGTCCACCGTCGCCGCTGGGCGATCCTCGTCGTCCTGATGTTCAGCCTGCTCATCGTCGTACTGGACAACTCGATCCTGAACGTCGCGGTCAAGACCATCGCAAGCCCCGCACCCACCGGCCTGGGCGCCACCCAGAGCCAGCTGGAGTGGGCGATCAACGCCTACACGCTCGTCTTCGCCGGACTGCTGTTCACCGCCGGTCTGCTCGGCGACCGCATCGGCCGCAAGAAGGTGCTGCTCTTCGGCATCCTGCTCTTCGGCACCGGCTCCGCGCTCGCCGCCATGTCCGGTTCGCCGACCCAGCTGATCACCTGGCGCGCGCTGATGGGGTTCGGCGCCGCGTTCGTCATGCCGGCCACCCTCGCCGTCCTGGTGAACGTCTTCGAGCGCGACGAACAGCCCAGGGCCATCGGCATATGGGCCGGCAGCGTCGGCGTGGCCATCGCGATCGGCCCGATCACCGGCGGGCTGCTGCTCGAACACTTCTGGTGGGGCTCGATCTTCCTGGTCAACGTGCCCGTGGTGATCGTGGCGCTGATCGCGATGGTCCTGCTGGTGCCGGACTCCAAGGACCCGAACCCGGGCCGGATCGATCCGCTCGGCGTCGTGCTCTCCATCGTCGGCCTGGTGCTGCTGGTGTACGGCATCATCCGCGGCGGCCAGCTCGCCGACTTCACCGAGCCCGTGGTGCTGCTGTCGAGCTTCGGCGGTCTGCTCGTCCTGGCCGGGTTCGTCTGGCACGAGAAGCGCAGCACCCACCCGGCCATCGACATCTCGTACTTCAGGGAGCCGTCGTTCGCCGCGGCCGTCGCCGCCATAGCGCTGGTCTTCTTCGCGCTGATGGGCGTGACCTTCTTCTCCGCCTTCTACATGCAGAGCGTGCGCGGCTGGACCGCACTCCAGGCAGGGATGATGCTGCTGCCGCTGGCCGCCACCCAGATGATCTTCGCGCCCCGGGCCCGGCTGCTCGTCGACCGCTTCGGCGCCCGCGCCACCTGCACCGTCGGCATGCTGCTGGTCGCGGTCGGGCTGTCGGCGTTCGCGCTGTTCGACGAGACCACACCGGTCTGGGTGCTGTGCCTGCTCTTCTTCGTCCAGGGCACCGGCATGGCGCATGTGATGACACCGGTCACCGTCTCGGTGATGCAGGCGCTGCCCCGGGAGAAGGCCGGTTCCGGATCGGCCATCAACAACACCTTCCGGCAGGTCGGCGGGGCGCTCGGGGTCGCGGTGCTCGGTTCGGTGCTCTCCACCGTCTACCGGGGCGACATCGAGGGCCACCTCGCCGCGCTCCCGGCCGGGGCCAGGGACGCGGCGGGGGAGTCGATCGAGGCGACGCTCGCCATCGCGGACAAGCTGGGCCCGGCGGGCGCCCCGCTGATCGCCTCGGCGAACGAAGCGTTCCTGAAGGCCATGCACGTCACCGCCATCGGTTCGGCGACCATCGCCCTGGTGGGCGCCCTCGTGGTCGCGCTCTTCCTGCCGGGGAGGCCGCCCGCCGCGGAGGGCCCCGACGGGTCCGGCCGGGGCGACCGGCCGGTACGCGCGGCGGGAGCGGGCCGATGAGACCGGCGACCCGGCACCGCAGCGAGGGGTGGACCGACGCGCGGGCACAGGCACCGGCACAGGACCGGGAGCAGCGGCTCGGGAAGGCTCCCGAACCGCGACGGGGCCGGCCGCGCAGCGCGGCGGCCGAGCGGGCGATCCTGGACGCCGTCGTCGGACTGCTGGAGGCCGGTGAACCCCTGGCGGCCCTGTCCATCGAGCGGATAGCCCGGACCGCGGGGGTCGGCAAGGCGACGATCTACCGGCGGTGGAGCGGCAAGGAAGAACTCTTCGTCGACGTCCTGAAGGACATGGAGCCGCCGGAGCCCGCGGTCTCGGGCACCGCCGGGCTCGACGACCTGCGACTGCTGCTGGATTCGCTGCGCAGACGCGGCCTGGCCCAGCGCTCCTCGGCCCTGCTGTACAACGTCTTCGCGCAGATGAAGAGCCACCCCAAGCTGTGGGAGGAGTACCACAGCAGCGTCATCGCACCCCGCCGCGTCGCCATGCTGGCCGCCGTCCAGCGCGCCGTCGACGCCGGCGAACTCCGGGCGGACCTGGACGTGGGGCTGATGGACGACCTGTTCCTCGGGCCCATGCTCGTACGCACCATCCACCGGCCCGACGCGCCGCTGCCCGATGATCTCGCCGACCGCATCGTCCAGGTCCTGGTCGAGGGCCTGGCACCCCGCCCGTCGGGCGACAGCTGACACAGCCGGTGACGTCCGACACTCCCGGACCGGGGCGCGGAATCGGACCCGGGCCCGGACCCGCCCGAGTGTGAGCGTTCTGTCACAAGCCCCCACAGACCCCGCCCGGCCGGAACCCGCCGGACCCCGCCCTTCGTCCTCGTGGCAGTACGGCCGTCGTCGACGGCAGGAAACACGCCGCCCATCGCCTAGGGTCGAGGGCGCGGCGACATGCACGGCAAGGCAGTGAGGACAGCGCGATGGTGCAGGCGTACGGAGCGGACACCGGGAACGACCGTGCGGAACCGGAACCGGAGCCGGGGCGCGTCGGGCCGGGATCCCGCTTCCGGGGCCTGCGCGACAGGCTGACCCGCGACCCGGGCATCTGGCGGCGCGGCATCGTCCTCGCCCTCTGCTCGGTGCTCCTCACTCTCGTGATGGCCTTCCACGCCGAGATCCCGAACACCATCGGCAACCTGGGCAGCCTCTCCGAGACGTTCCTGCCGTGGTTCGGGGCGTTCGTCCCGCTGCTGCTGGTCCTCGGCCTGGTGCGCCGCTCGGCGACCGCGCTGATCGCCCTGCTGCTGCCGGTCGTGGTCTGGTTCAACGCCTTCGGGGGCCTGCTCACCGACAAGTCCGGCACCGGCGGCGACCTCACCGTGGCCACCCACAACGTCAACGCCGACAACCCCGACCCCAAGGGCACCGCCCGGAAGGTCGCGGACTCCGGCGCCGACGTCATCGCCCTGGAGGAGCTGCCGAACGGCAAGGTGGCGACGTACGAGGCGGCACTCGCCGACCGCTACCCGTACCACTCGGTGCAGGGGACCGTCGGCCTGTGGAGCAAGTACCCGATGAGCGCCACCAGGCCGGTCGACATCAAGATGGGCTGGACCCGCGCGATGCGCTCCACGGTGACGACACCGAAGGGCGAGATCGCCGTCTACGTGGCCCATCTGCCGTCCGTACGGGTCAAGCTGCACGCCGGATTCACCGCCAACCAGCGCGACGACAGCGTGGACGCCCTGGGCGAGGCCATCGCCGACGAACGGCTCGACAGGGTGATCCTGCTCGGCGACCTCAACGGCACGATGAACGACCGCGCCCTGAACGCGGTCAGCTCCCAGCTGCGCTCCACCCAGGGCGCGGCCGGCGACGGCTTCGGCTTCAGCTGGCCGGCCTCGTTCCCGATGGCACGGATCGACCAGATCCTGGTGAAGGACGTCGAGCCGGTGTCCTCGTGGACGCTCGGCGCGACGGAGAGCGACCACCTGCCGATCGTGGCGCGCGTGAAGCTGTGACGCGGTGAGCCGTTCCGCCACCGCTGACGCGCGCCGAAACGCGAGGGCGCGGTGACCGGTCCGCCCGGTCACCGCGCCCTCGCCCCGCTCAGCCCGACTCGCGCCACCGGTTGGTGATCGGCAACCGTCGGTCCTTGCCGAAGCCCTTCGGGGAGATCTTCGTGCCCGGCGGGTACTGCCGCCGCTTGTACTCCGCCGTGTCCACCATCCGCAGCGTCTTCGCCACCAGCGCCGCGTCGAAGCCGGCCGCGACGATCTCGTCCAGACCCTGGTCCCGGTCGACGTACAGCTCCAGGATCCGGTCCAGCACGTCGTAGTCGGGCAGCGAGTCCGTGTCGACCTGCCCCGGGCGCAGCTCGGCGCTGGGCGGCTTGGTGATGGACGCCTCCGGGATCGGCGGGGTCTGCCCGCGCTCCTCGGCGGCCCGGTTGCGCCACTTCGCCAGGCGGAAGATCGACGTCTTGTAGACGTCCTTGATCGGGCCGTACGCCCCGACCGAGTCGCCGTACAGCGTCGAGTAGCCGACCGCCAGCTCGGACTTGTTGCCCGGCGCGAGGACGATCTGGCCCTCCTGGTTGGAGACCGCCATCAGCATCGTGCCGCGCAGCCTCGACTGGAGGTTCTCCTCGGCGAGACCGGTGAGCCCCAGCGAGCCCATGTACGCGTCGAACATCGGCTCGATCGGCACGGTGCGGAAGTTCAGCCCGGTACGGCGGGCCAGTTCGGCCGCGTCGCCCTTGGAGTGGTCCGAGGAGTACTTCGACGGCATCGAGATGCCGTACACGTTCTGCGCGCCCAGCGCGTCGCAGGCGATCGCGGCGACCAGCGCCGAGTCGATCCCGCCGGAGAGCCCGATCAGCACGCTGCTGAAGCCGTTCTTGGCGGCGTACGCCCGCAGCCCCACGACCAGCGCCGAGTACAGCTCCTCGTCGTCGTCCAGCCGCTCCGCGTAACCGCCGGTCAGCTCCGCCGGGTACGCCGGGAGCGGCTCCTCGGAGAGCACCACGTGGTCGATCCGCAGCCCGTCGTTGACGACCCCGGACGGCGGCTCGGCGGCGGCCGCCGGCAGCTCCAGGTCGAGCACGACGCTGCCCTCGGCGAACTGCGGGGCACGGGCGATCACCTCGCCGTCCCGGTCGACGACGATCGAGTCGCCGTCGAAGACCAGCTCGTCCTGGCCGCCGATCATCGCCAGGTACGCGGTGGTGCAGCCCGCCTCCTGGGCCCGCTTGCGGACCAGTTCCAGCCGGGTGTCGTCCTTGTCCCGCTCGTACGGCGAGGCGTTGATCGACAGCAGCAGACCCGCGCCGGCGGCCCGCGCGGCCGGCACTCGGCCGCCGTCCTGCCAGAGGTCCTCGCAGATCGCGAGCGCCACGTCCACGCCGTGGACCCGCACGACCGGCATCGAGTCGCCCGGCACGAAGTACCGGAACTCGTCGAAGACGCCGTAGTTGGGGAGGTGGTGCTTGGCGAAGGTCAGCGCGACCTGCCCCCGGTGCAGCACCGCGGCGGCGTTCTGCGGGGAGCCGGCCGGCTGCCCGTAGCGGGGCTGGGCCGTCTCCGAGCGGTCGAGGTAGCCGACCACGACCGGCAGCTCCCCGAAGCCCTCGGCGTCGAGCCGGGCGGCGAGCGCGCGCAGCGCCTGCCGGGAGGCCTCGACGAAGGACGGGCGCAGGGCCAGGTCCTCGACGGGGTAGCCGGTCAGCACCATCTCCGGGAACGCCACCAGGTGGGCGCCCTGTTCGGCGGAGTGCCGGGTCCAGTGGACGATCGCCTCGGCGTTGCCGGCGAGGTCACCGACGGTCGAGTCGATCTGATTCAGTGCGAGACGTAGTTGAGGCACGCGCACCAGTGTAATCGTCTGACTGACGCAATGTCCTGGCGGGCCGCGGAATCATGGCCGCGGCCCGCCGGTGCGGTGCTAGCGGCGGTAGCCGAGGACCGTCATCATGCCCACGTCCGAGTGGTAGATGTTGTGGCAGTGCAGCATCCACAGCCCCGGGTTGTTCGCGTCGAACTCGACGGCGAGCGAGCTGTCCGGCCGGATGATCGCGGTGTCCTTGCGCGCCCAGGCGGCCCGTCCCCGCCGGGTCGCCCGGTGGTCCGGCCCCGCCGCTCCCACGAGGCCGAACGAGTGCCCGTGCAGATGGATCGGGTGCCACATCTCCGTGGTGTTGAAGAACTCCAGCCTGACCCGCTCGCCCGCCTCCACCGGGCGACGCCGGTGGGGGTCGTACGGCTCGTGGTCGAAGGCCCAGTCGTAGTCCCGCATGTTGCCGGTCATCTTGAACCGGATCGTCCGGTCGGGCTTGCGCGAGGACAGCTCCACCGACTCGTCCGGCGCGAGTTCGTCCGCCTGCACCAGCCTTCCGTACAGTTCCTCGGGTCGTACGGACGCGGTGGGCGCAGTCCCCTTCCCGGTACGGAGCAGGGCCAGCGCCGAGGCCTTCTTGCCCTCCGCGAGCGCGGTCAGCGGGAACACCCCGTCGCCCGCGGTGACCACCACGTCGTACCGCTCGCCCATGCCCAGCAGCAGGGCGTCGGTGGTGGTGTGCCGGACCGGGTAGCCGTCGGTGTGCGTGATCGTCATCCGGTGGCCGCCGAGCGCCACCCGGAAGGCGGTGTCGCCGCCCGCGTTGATGATGCGCAGCCGGATCCGGTCGCCGGGCTTCGCGGCGAAGGACGTGGGGGACTTCGGGGTGCGGCCGTTGATCAGGTAGTACGGGTAGGCTACGTCGCCCCCGTGGCTGTCGAGCAGTTCGCTGTAGGAGTCCCGCATCAACCGGGTGGGGCCGGTGCGGCCCTTGGCGGGGGCGCCGTGCGCGCCGCTGCCGTGGTCCATGCTGCCCCTGCCCCCGCTGAGCTCGTACAGCACCGAGTCCGGCGTCGAACCGGCCACCCCGTCGACCCAGTCGTCCAGGACGACGACCCACTCCTTGTCGTACTTGAGCGGCTCCCTCGGGTCCTCGACGATCAGCGGCGCGTACAGTCCGCGGTCCTGCTGGACGCCCGTGTGCGGGTGGAACCAGTACGTCCCCGCGTGCGGGACCTTGAACCGGTAGGCGAATTCCGCGCCGGGCTTGATGGGCGCCTGGGTCAGATCGGGCACGCCGTCCATGTCGTTGCGCACATTGAGGCCGTGCCAGTGCAGAGTCGTTTCCGCGGGCAGGTGGTTGGCAAGGGTGAGCGCCAGGGTGTCGCCCATCGTGAGCCGGAGCTCCTTGCCGGGCAGCCGGGCCTCGTACGCCCAGGAGCCGACGGTGAGCCCGCCGCCCAGATCGAGCCGGGACGGGGTGGCGACGAGGTGGACCTTCCGCAGGGGGCCCGAGCCCCGCTTCGCCTCGGCCGCCGCGACCTCCTCCCCGTCGGGGGAGACGTACTCGCCCTCGGACTTCGCGCCGGGGGAGACCCTGTGCTTCGCGCCGGGGGAGGTCCCGTGGTTCACGCCGCCGTGGCTGGTGCCACCGGCGTTCGCGCTACCGGTCTTCTTGCCGCCGTGGCCCTTGTCGGACTCGCCGGAGCACGCGGCCAGCACGGTCGAACCGGCGGTGGCGACAGCGGCGCCGAGCACGGAGCGTCGGGTGGGTGGAGTGCGCATGACGGAGGTGCACCTCGCGGTGTTGTCGGTATTTCGGTCTGCTGGGGGAGGGGGAGGCGCCCCTTCTATATGCGCAGCACCGACAACGGGGCCGGTCGGGTCACGTCCGGCCGGGGATCCGGCCCCGGCCGGGGTGCGTCCCGTGCCGCGGCGCCCCTGAGAAGGCGGAGGATCCCGATGAGCAGCGAGACGAACAGCAACAACTGTCCGTATGGCGCACATCCACTCAGGGTCATGCCGAGCACCCTACCCCCGCCGGGTATCCCTCGCGCGCGGAAACGTATCGCCGCTGGTACGGGGCCCGGCGGGGCGGGTCGCAGGGGCGGCCGGGCGGGCAGCACAAGGGCCCGGTACCCCGGGGCCTCCCGTCCGGACCGGGCCGTGCTTCGGCCGGATCCGAGCAGTGGGGTCCGTATGGGGGTACCGGGCCGGGTCGGTGCGGCGGGTCAGCCGCGGGCGTAGACCTTCTCCGCCCAGCCGGCGATCTGCTCCGCGGTGAGGTGCTGCGCCAGGTCGGCTTCGCTGATCATGCCGATCAGCATCTTGTCCTCGACGACCGGGAGCCGGCGGATGTGGTGGGTCTGCATCTCCTCCAGAACCATGTCCACGCCCGCCTCCGAGTCGATCCAGCGGGGGGTGCCCTGGGCGAGGTCGCCCGCCGTCATCTTCGACGGATCGTGGCCCATCGCCACACAGCCGATCACGATGTCGCGGTCCGTGAGGATCCCGATCATCCGGTCCTTCTCGCCGCTGGCCGAGATGGGCAGTGCGCCGACCTTGTGGTCACGCATCAGCTGCGCGGCCCGGTCGAGCGTCTCGTGCGCGGGGATCCATGTGGCCCCGGTGTGCATGATGTCCTTGGCAGTGGTCATGAGGGATTCCTCCTGCGTGCCGATGGGCATGCTGTACGACCCCGAGCGAACCCATCGTCATGGGCCCGTTCGGGGGACGCGACCGCTCTCACCCGTTCGGGTGCACCTGCGGATCCGGGGAATGTTTCAGGACCGGGGTGCGGAGCCTCGCGCAGTGAGCATCCCGGCCATCTCGTCCAGCTCCGACTGCTGGGCCTCGACCATCCCGCCGGCGAGCCGCTTCTCCGCCTTCACCGTGCACAGCTTCGCGCAGCCGCGGGCCATGTCGACGCCGCCCTCGTGGTGCTCGGTCATCAGCCGGAGGTACTGGACCTCGGCCGCTCTGCCGCTCGCGGCCCGGAGCCGGTCCAGCTCGGTCCTGGTGGCCATGCCGGGCATGAGGGAGCCGTCGTGGGCCCGGTAGCCGGTCCCCGTGCCCGCCATGTCGTCCATGCCGTTCATCGAGTGGCCCTCGTGCCCGGCCGCCATCCAGGCCATCGGCTGCCCGGCGGACGTCTTCGGCAGCTCCCACAGATCCAGCCAGCCCAGCAGCATGCCCCGCTGATTGGCCTGCGTATTGGCGATGTCGTACGCGAGCCGGCGCACCTCCTCGTCCTTCGTGCGGTCACGGACGATGAAGGACATCTCCACGGCCTGCTGGTGGTGGACCGCCATGTCGCGGGCGAAACCGGCGTCCGCCGAGTCCGCCTCCGGTGTGCGCGGCGCGGCCGCGACACGGTCCGCCCCGCTTCCGTCCTCGCGAGCGGAGGCGACCGTCGCCACCCCCGCGAACAGCAGCGCGAGCACCACGGCGGAGCCCGCCACCCACTCGACGCGCCGGATGCGCCTCCCCGCGGTCACTGCGCCTCCAGCCCGCCCGAGCACGTCGCACCGGGCTCGGGCGTCTGCGCCCCCTGCACGAACTTCGAGAAGAACTGCTCGACCCGCGGGTCGTCGGCGCCGTCCACGGTCAGCTGGTTGCCCCAGGCGGTCAGCATGATCGTTCCGGACTGGCCCTCGTACGGGCTCATCAGCGAGTACGGCGTCCTGCCGACCCGCTCGGCGAGCTTCGCCACCTCGGCGGCCGGGGCCTTGTCCGTGTACGTCACCCACACCGCTCCGTGCTCCATCGCGTGCACGGCGTTCACATCGGGTACCGCGTTCTTGTAGACCCGGCCGTCGCAATTCATCCATACGGGGTTGTGGTCGCCGCCGACCGGCGGCTTCATCGGGTAGGCGACGGTCCCGGTGACGTGGTTGCGGGTCAGCTTCTTCGCGTCCCAGGTCCGCAGCCCCTCGATCGGCCCACCGGCGGCCTTCTTCTGCTCTGCCGAGGGCGCCTTGTCGTCCGCCGCCGGGGCGGCCTGCTTCTGCTCGGACGCCTCGGACTTCTCCAGCACCATGTACGAGCCGAAGCCGACCAGCCCCACGACCACGAGCACGCTCAGGCTTATGGCCAGGGCACGGTCGCGGCGCTGCCGCGCGCGGTGGGCGTCGTGCTGCTGCGCCATGGGGGTCCTGGGGTCGAAGCTCATGTCGTCAGGTCCTTCTGGGAAGGGGTGGGGACGGACGGGCCGGAGGCCGGGAGAACCGGCACGCGCGGGGCCGTCATGAAGACGTTCCACCCCTTGCGCGCCATGGGCGCCGATCGTAGTGGGTGGCCGGGTGCTCCATCTCACTTCGTGTGCGTAATCTGGGTGAAATCCCGGGTCGTGATACTGGAGCTCCTCCCCTACCCCGGGCGGTGGTGCACGGACCGTCTGAACTGCAAGGATGTGGCTATGGACAAGCAGCAGGAATTCGTCCTCAGGACGCTTGAGGAGCGCGACATCCGCTTCGTACGGCTGTGGTTCACCGATGTCCTCGGCTACCTCAAATCCGTCGCGGTCGCCCCCGCGGAGCTGGAGCAGGCGTTCGACGAGGGCATCGGCTTCGACGGCTCTGCCATCGAGGGCTTCGCCCGGGTGTACGAGTCCGACATGATCGCCAAGCCGGACCCCGGCACCTTCCAGATCCTGCCGTGGCGGGCGGAGGCCCCCGGCACGGCCCGGATGTTCTGCGACATCCTGATGCCTGACGGCTCACCGTCCTTCGCCGACCCGCGCTACGTCCTCAAGCGCATCCTCGCCAAGACCTCCGACCTGGGCTTCACCTTCTACACCCACCCGGAGATCGAGTTCTTCCTGCTGAAGGACAAGCCGGTCGACGGCAGCCGCCCCACCCCCGCGGACAGCTCCGGCTACTTCGACCACACCCCGCAGAACGTCGGCATGGACTTCCGCCGCCAGGCGATCACCATGCTCGAATCCATGGGGATCTCGGTCGAGTTCAGCCACCACGAGGGCGCCCCCGGCCAGCAGGAGATCGATCTGCGGTACGCGGACGCGCTCTCCACCGCCGACAACATCATGACCTTCCGCCTGGTGATGAAGCAGGTCGCGCTGGAGCAGGGCGTGCAGGCTACGTTCATGCCGAAGCCGTTCTCCGAGTACCCCGGCTCGGGCATGCACACCCACCTCTCCCTCTTCGAGGGCGACCGCAACGCCTTCTACGAGTCGGGCGCCGAGTACCAGCTCTCCAAGGTCGGCCGCTCCTTCATCGCCGGCCTGCTCACCCACGCCGCGGAGATCTCCGCCGTCACCAACCAGTGGGTCAACTCCTACAAGCGCATCTGGGGCGGCTCCTCCCGGGCGGCGGGCGCCGGCGGCGAGGCCCCCTCGTACATCTGCTGGGGCCACAACAACCGCTCCGCGCTCATCCGCGTACCGATGTACAAGCCCGGCAAGACCGGCTCCGCCCGGGTGGAGGTCCGCTCCATCGACTCCGGCGCCAACCCCTACCTGACGTACGCGGTGCTCCTCGCCGCGGGTCTCAAGGGCATAGAGGAGGGCTACGAACTCCCGGCCGGCGCCGACGACGACGTCTGGGCGCTGTCCGACGCGGAGCGCCGCGCGATGGGCATCGAGCCGCTGCCGCAGAACCTGGGCGAGGCGATCGCACTGATGGAGAAGAGCGAACTGGTCGCCGAGACGCTCGGCGAGCACGTCTTCGACTTCTTCCTGCGCAACAAGAAGCAGGAGTGGGAGGAGTACCGCTCCGAGGTCACCGCCTTCGAGCTGAAGGCGCTGCTGCCGGTGCTGTAGCCACTTCGCGGCGACGCGACGACGATCCGGGCCGGAGGCGGCATGCCTTTGGCCCGGAGTGCGTTCGGGTTGAATACCGGCATGCGAATGAGCGACGACCAGGCGAGAACCGGTGCCCGGCTGACAACGTCCGGCTGTCTGGCCGGCCTGCTGGTCGCGCTCGCGATCCCGCTGTGGATTGTCGGAGCGCTCCTGCTCGACGTCCTCTCCCGCTGAGAAGCCGCGCCGACGGTGCCGAACAGGCCGTGGAACGAAGCCAGTTGGGGGACTGGTAGGAAAGTTTCCTGTTCGCTAGCATTCCCGGCGGTGGCTCGGCGCGGTGCCCCGCTTCCGCAGGCATGACGCGCTCAGTGAGAGCTCTGGCCCGGCCACCACGACCCCGTCCCCTGCCCGCACCCGGGCCGGATGCGGGGCCACGCAACGATGCCCAGCTCTCGCCACCCCCACAAGGCCAGGAGTCCAGGGATGCACCCGAACGGCTCAGCTTTGCCCCTCACGCCCACGCGGCGCCGTACGGTGGGCGTGGTCGTCGCCGCCGTACTCGTCCTCGTGGGCGGCCTGTTGCTCGCCTACCCCGACCGGGCCGGCGCGGCCGCCGACCCCCTCATCTCGGGCGGCAGGACCGCCACCTCCTCCTCCGACGAAAGCTCCGAATTCGGACCGCAGAACGCCTTCGACGGCGACCCGGCCACCCGCTGGGCGAGCGTCGAGGGCAAGGACCCGCAGTGGCTGAGCGTCGACCTCGGCGCCGGTGCCGGCGTCACGCGGGTCAAGCTCAGCTGGGAGGACGCGTACGCCAAGGCGTACCGGATCGAGATCTCCGCCGACGGCACCACCTGGACCCGGCTCGCCGAGGAGACGGCCGGGAACGGCGGCACCGACGACTGGGCCTCCCTCACCGGCAAGGGCCGCTACCTGCGCGTGTACGGCACCGCACGCGGCACCGCCTACGGCTACTCGCTGTACGGGATGGAGGTGTACGGCACGCCCGGCAGCGAGCCGCCGCAGACCGGCGCCTTCACCGTGGTCGCCGCCGGTGACATCGCCGCCCAGTGCACCGCTTCCGACAGCGGCTGCGCCCACCCCAAGACCGCGGCGCTGGCCCAGAAGATCGACCCGAAGTTCTACCTGACGATGGGCGACAGCCAGTACGACGACGCCCGGATCGCCGACTTCCGCGCCTACTACGACAAGACCTGGGGCGCCTTCAAGGCCAAGACGCGTCCGGTGCCGGGCAACCACGAGACGTACGACCCGGCCGGTGCGCTGGCCGGCTACAAGGCGTACTTCGGCGCCATCGCCTCCCCCCAGGGCAAGACCTACTACAGCTACGACGAGGGCAACTGGCACTTCATCGCCCTCGACTCCAACTCCTTCGACGGCAGCGCCCAGATCGACTGGCTCAAGGCCGACATCGCCAAGAACAGCAAGGCGTGCGTCGCCGCCTACTGGCACCACCCGCTCTACTCCTCGGGCGGGCACGGCAACGACCCGGTCAGCAGGCCGGTCTGGAAGCTCCTGTACGCGGCCAAGGCCGACCTGGTGCTCAACGGGCACGACCACCACTACGAACGGTTCGCCCCGCAGAACCCCGACGGGAAGGCCGTCGCCGACGGGATCACCGAGATCGTCGGCGGGATGGGTGGCGCCGAGCCCTACCCCATCGAGGAGGTCCAGCCCAACAGCCAGAAGCGGATCAGCGGTGAATACGGCGTCCTGAAGCTGGACTTCACCGACTCCGGCTACAGCTGGAACTACGTCGGCACCGACGGCAAGACCAAGGACACCAGCCCGAAGTACACCTGCCACTGATGTACCTGGCGACCACAGGCCGCCGGGACGCACCGGCCCGGCCCCGCTCCGGCGGGGCGGGCCGGGGCGTTCCCGGCACCGTACTCGCACTCGGCACGGTCAGCCTCGTCACCGACATCTCCTCCGAGATGGTCACCGCGGTGCTGCCGCTCTACCTGGTCCTCGGACTCGGTCTCTCGCCCCTCCAATTCGGCTTCCTGGACGGCCTGTTCAACGGTGCCGCCGCCGTCGTACGACTGCTCGGCGGATACGCCGCCGACCGCGGCCGCGGCCACAAACGGGTCGCCGGGCTCGGCTACGCCCTCTCCGCCCTCTCCCGGCTCGGCCTGCTGCTCGCGGGCGGCGCCACCGCCCAGATCGCCGCCGCCCTCGCCACCGACCGGATCGGCAAGGGCATCCGCACGGCACCCCGCGACGCGCTGATCACCCTGAGCAGCCGGCCCGAGGCGCTCGGCCGGTCCTTCGGCGTGCACCGGGCGATGGACACCACGGGCGCCCTGCTCGGCCCGCTCGCCGCGTTCGCGCTGCTCTGGGCGACCGCCGACGCCTACGACGCGGTGTTCGTCGTCAGCTTCTGCGTCGGCCTGCTCGGCGTACTGCTCCTCGTGCTGTACGTCCCCGGGCAGCAGCCGGCACCGAAACCGGTGATCCCGGCTCCCCGCGGGCGCAAGGCGTTCGCGGCGCTCCGCGACCCCGCCTTCCGGCGGATCCTGGCGGCGGCCTGTCTGCTCGGCGCCGCCACCGTCGGCGACGCCTTCGTCTACCTCCTGCTCCAGCACCGGCTCGACCTCCCCGTCAGCTGGTTCCCGCTGCTGCCGCTCGGCGCGGCGGCCTGCTACCTGCTGCTGGCGATCCCGGCGGGCCGGATCGCCGACCGGGTCGGCCGGCGGCTGCCGTTCCTGTACGGACACCTCGCGCTGCTCGGCGTGTACGCCACGCTCCTCGCCCCGGCCGGCGGCCCGGCCCCGCTCCTCCTGGTACCCGTCCTCGTGCTGCTCGGGGTCTTCTACGCCACCACCGACGGGGTGCTGATGGCGCTGGCCGGGCCCGTGCTGCCCGCCGACGGCAGGGCGGGCGGACTCGCCGTGCTCCAGACCGGACAGGCGCTGGCCCGGATGCTCGCCGCGGCGGGCTTCGGCGCCGCCTGGACCCTGTGGGGGCCGAAGCCCGCGCTGTGGGCGGCCCTCTCGGCCCTGCTCGCCGCCCTCGCGGGCGGCTGGGCGCTGCTGCCGCGCAACCCCTCCGTTGCCCCGGCCCACGGGGAACCGGAAGCCCAGATCCCCGGAAGGCGGACCGCATGAGTGCCAGGTTCCCGAAAGCCGCGACCCCGCTGAGCCCCCGCGCCAGGATCGCCGTCGTGGTGGCCGCGGTGCTGCTCCTCGCGGGCGGCTCCGTCGGGTACGTGATGCACGCCGGACAGCGGACGAAGGGCCAACGCACCGAGGCCGACGCCTCGTTCACCCTCGCCGGCCCCGCGCTGTACTTCCGGGACACGGCCGGCGGGCGCGTCGCGCACCAGCCGCTCACCGACGCCCGGACCGGCGGCGCCCGGACCCGCGGCGGGCCCGCCTGCGACCGGTTCTACGCCTCGGACGAAGGCGCGCTCTGCCTGCGGGCCAGGCCCGGGGTGCTGCCGAAGACGTACGCGATCGTCCTCGACCGGCAGTTGCGCGAGAAGCGCCGGATCACCGTGCCCGGCGTACCCACCCGCGCCCGGGTCTCCGCCTCCGGGCGGATGCTGTCCTGGACGGTGTTCGCGACCGGTGACTCGTACGCCACCACGTCCTTCTCCACCCGCACCGCCATCCTCGACCAGCGCACCGGATACCTCATCAAGTCCATGGAGAACATCCAGCTCACCATCGACGGCGCCCGCTACCACGCCCCCGACGTCAACTACTGGGGCGTGACCTTCGCCCGCGACGACAACCGCTTCTACGCGACCGTCTCCACCAAGGGCCGCACCTACCTCGTCGAGGGGAACATGCGGGACTGGACGGCGAAGGCGCTGCGGCAGAACGTCGAATGCCCCTCCCTGTCGCCCGACAACACCAAGCTCGCCTTCAAGAAGAAGGTCTCCGACGACGCCGCCGCGCCCTGGCGCCTGTACGTCCTCGACCTGCGCACCATGCGTGAGACGCCGCTCGCCGAGAAGCACAGCGTCGACGACCAGGCGGCCTGGCTGGACGACGGCACGCTCGCCTACGCGCTGCCGGGCGCGGGCGGCCGGGGGAGCGACATCTGGACCGTGCCCGCGGACGGGACGGGGACGCCCCGCATGGCCGTGGAGGGCGGGTCGTCGCCGGTCGCGGTGGCGGCCCCGGCATCGGCGGGCTGAGCCGGACCTTGTCCGGAGCGCGACAGGCTCGACACGGCCGGTGTAATGTGACGCATCCCCACACGGGGGCCGACCAAGGAGGTGAGACCCATCAACGCTGTATCAGGCTGGGTGCTCAGCTCCCGCGAACGCGTCGTCGACCCGGCATAGTCGACCGCGGAGCGCCCATCGGCTTTCCCGAAAGGCTCCGCTCATGTCGGTCACCGCTTCACCGCTCACCCTCTCCGCCATCGTTCCCGCGCTCCGCGCCGCCGGCTGTGTATTCGCCGAGGACGAGGCGGAACTGATCCTCTCCACCGCCACCGACCCCGCCACGATCACGGCCATGGTCGAACGGCGGGTCGCCGGGCTCCCCCTGGAACACGTCCTGGGCTGGGCCGAGTTCGACGGCCTGCGGATCGCCGTCGACCCCGGCGTCTTCGTACCCCGCCGCCGCACCGAGTTCCTGGTCCGGCAGGCCGCCGCCCTCACCGCTCCCGGAGCGGTCGTCGTCGACCTGTGCTGCGGCTCGGGAGCCCTCGGCGCCGCGCTCGCCGCGACGCTGGGCCGGGCCGAACTCCACGCCGCGGACGTCGAACCCGCCGCCGTGCGGTGCGCCCGCCGCAACATCGGCGACGCGGGCGAGGTGTACGAGGGCGACCTCTTCGAACCGCTGCCCTCCTCGCTGCGCGGCCGGGTGGAGATCCTGCTCGCCAACGTGCCGTACGTCCCCACGGACGACGTCGAACTGCTTCCCCCGGAGGCCCGTATCCACGAACCGAGGGTGGCGCTCGACGGCGGCGCGGACGGCCTCGACGTCCTGCGCCGGGTCACCGCCGAGGCCCCGCGGTGGCTGGCACCCGGCGGGCATCTGCTGGTCGAGACGAGCGAGCGGCAGGCGGTACGGGCCGAGGAGACCGTCGCCCGCAGCGGCCTGATCCCGCGCGTCGTGCGCTCCGAGGAGCTCTACGCGACCGTCGTCATCGCGACCAGACCCGGCCCGGCCGCCCCGTCCGCGAGCGGCACGGTCAGCTGAACCGCCACCGGGTCTGACTGAAACGGGCGCCCTTGCCGAAGCCGAAGGCCTTGCGGGGGCGCACCTGGAACACCAGCGCCGTATGGCCCGGGTGCACGAAGGCGCCGCCCCGGACGTCGAAGTGCCACTCCGGGCCGTACTTCGCCTCCCAGGCCGTGGCCAGCAGTTCCAGCCGGCCCTTGTCCGTCACCCGTTCCGCCCAGCCCTCGACCACCACGTCGAGCCCCTCCGACATGGTGTTGGTCCCGGTCGTCAGCACCACTTCGGGGTTGGCGGCCAGGTTGCGGGCCTTGCGCTCCTCGGCGCCGGTGGCGAAGTGCAGCGCGCCGTCCGCCCACACCCCGATCAGCGGAGTGACGTGCGGTCGGCCGTCCGGGCGGACCGTGGACAGCCAGTACAGCTCCGCCGTGGTCAGCAGGTCCCTCGCCGTCGACCACGGGCAGGCCGTCGCGTCCTTGTCGCTGTAGTCGCCGTCCAGCTCGGCGTAGGGTTCGAATCCGGACATGCGGGCCTCCCGGTCTGCTCCTGGAAAAGATCGTGCCCGCGAAATGCGGACCGCACACCCGCGCCGGAGCACCCGGAGCAAGGCTAGGCTCGGAACGCTGAATGGTGTGTGGGCGGCGAGCGGGAGAGCACGAATGACGACGGTGCCGGGGCGAAGGAGCAGCACGTTCACCCGACTGCTGCGGCACGGCTTCACCGACCCCTCCGCCGCCGAGCGGCTGCTCGACCTGCCCGATCTGTCGTCCGTACGCTCCGACCCGGTGCTGCTCGAAGCGCTCGGCGCCACCGCCGACCCGGATCTGGCACTGAACGGGCTCGTCCGGCTGGTGGAGGCCGAGGAGGCGGACGAGCGGCGGGTCCTGCTGGACACGCTCATCACCGCCAAACCGCTGCGGGACCGGCTGCTCGGGGTGCTCGGCGCCTCCGAGGCGCTCGGCGACCATCTCGCCCGTCACCCCCGCGACTGGCAGGCCCTGGTCACCTACGAGGCCACCGATCTCCACCCCGGCGTGGCCGAGTTCGAGCAGGGGCTCGCCGGGGCCGACGACCCGGACTCGCTGCGCGTCTCCTACCGCCGGTGCCTGCTGTCGATAGCGGCCCGTGACGTGTGCGGTACGACGGACGTCGCCGAGGCCGCCGCCGAGCTGGCCGACCTGGCCACCGCGACCCTGCGGGCGGCGCTCGCCATCGCCCGTACGGCGGCGCCCGCCGACGCCGCCCGCTGCCGGCTCGCCGTCATCGCGATGGGCAAGTGCGGCGGGCACGAGCTGAACTACGTCTCCGACGTCGACGTCATCTTCGTCGCGGAACCGGTCGACGGCTACGAGGAGAGCGAGGCCGTGCAGGCCGCCACCAGGCTGGCCGCGCACATGATGCGGATCTGCTCCGACACGACCGTCGAGGGCACCATCTGGCCCGTCGACGCCAACCTCCGCCCCGAGGGCCGCAACGGCCCCCTGGTGCGGACCCTCTCCTCGCACCTGGCGTACTACCAGCGCTGGGCCAAGACCTGGGAGTTCCAGGCGCTGCTCAAGGCCCGTCCGGTGGCCGGCGACCCCGAGCTCGGCGCGGAGTACGTCGATGCCGTCTCGCCGCTCGTGTGGCAGGCCGCGGACCGCGAGAACTTCGTCCCCGACGTGCAGAAGATGCGCCGCCGCGTCGTCGACAACATCCCCGCCGACCGCGTCGACCGCGAGATCAAGCTCGGCCCCGGCGGCCTGCGGGACGTCGAATTCGCCGTACAGCTCCTCCAGTTGGTGCACGGCCGCAGTGACGCCACCCTGCGCAGCGGCACCACGCTGGAGGCCCTGCGCGCCCTCGCCGAGGGCGGCTACGTGGGGCGGGTGGACGCCGCGCAACTGGACGACGCCTACCGCTTCCTGCGCGCCATGGAACACCGCATCCAGCTCTACCGGCTGCGCCGCACCCACCTCGTCCCGGAGGACGCGCCGGACCTGCGGCGGATCGGCCGCTCCCTCGGGATGCGCACGGACCCGATCACCGAACTCAACCAGGCGTGGAAGCGCCACGCCTCCGTGGTGCGGCGGCTGCACGAGAAGCTGTTCTACCGGCCGCTGCTCGACGCCGTCGCCCAGCTCGCGCCCGGCGAGTCCCGGCTCAGCGCGAAGGCGGCCGCGCACCGGCTCGAAGCGCTCGGCTACGCGGATCCGGCCGCCGCGCTCCGGCACCTGGAGGCGCTGTCGTCCGGGGTGTCCCGCAAGGCCGCCATCCAGCGCACCCTGCTGCCGGTGCTGCTCGGCTGGTTCGCGGACTCCGCCGATCCGGACGCCGGGCTGCTCGGCTTCCGCAAGGTGTCCGACGCCCTCGGCAAGACCCCCTGGTACCTGCGGCTGCTGCGGGACGAGGGCGCGGCGGCGGAGAACCTCGCCCGGGTCCTGTCGGCCGGCCGGCTCGCCCCCGACCTGCTGCTGCGGGCCCCGGAGGCGGTGGCGCTGCTCGGCGACCCGCAGGGGCTGCGGCCGCGCACCCGGGAGAACCTGGAGCAGGAGGTGCTGGCCGCGGTGGGACGCGCGGACGACGCCGAGACCGCGGTCGCGGTGGTGCGCGGGGTGCGGCGGCGCGAGCTGTTCCGGACCACGGCCTCGGACCTCATCGGCTCGTACGGCACGGAGGACAGGCCCGCCGAGGAGGACCCGGGGGCGCTGGTCGACCGGGTCGGCAACGCGGTCACCGATCTGAACGCCGTCGCGATCGCGGGCGCCCTGCGCGCCGCCGTGCGCGAACAGTGGGGGGACACCCTGCCCACCCGGTTCGCGGTCATCGGCATGGGCCGGTTCGGCGGCCACGAGCTCGGCTACGGCTCCGACGCCGATGTGCTGTTCGTCCACTCGCCGCGCGAGGGCGTCGACGAGCAGGAGGCCGGCCGGGCCGCGAACGCGGTGGTCGCCGAGATGCGCCGGCTGCTCCAACTGCCCACGGCCGACCCGCCGTTGATCATCGACGCGGACCTGCGTCCGGAGGGCAAGAGCGGACCCCTGGTACGTTCGCTGGCGTCGTACGAGGCCTACTACCGGCGCTGGTCCCTGGTCTGGGAGAGCCAGGCGCTGCTGCGCGCCGAACCGGTCGCGGGCGACGCGGAACTGGGCCGCGACTTCATCGACCTGATCGACCCGCTGCGCTATCCCATGGAAGGCCTGGGGGAGGACGCGGTCCGTGAGATCCGGCGGCTGAAGGCCCGGATGGAGTCCGAGCGGCTGCCGCGCGGCGCGGACCCGACGCTCCACACCAAGCTGGGGCGCGGCGGGCTGAGCGATGTCGAGTGGACCGTCCAGCTGATGCAGATGCAGCACGGCTGGGCGGAACCGGGGCTGCGCACCACCCGCACCCGCGAGGCACTGGCCGCGGCCTGCGCGGCGGAGCTGATCTCCGGCGAGGACGCGGCGACACTGGACGAGGCGTGGGTGCTGGCGACCCGGGTGCGCAACGCGGTGATGCTGGTACGCGGCCGGCCGGGCGACACCTTCCCGTCGGGACCGCGTGAACTCCTCGCGGTCGGGCGGTACCTGGGGTACGAGCCGGGGCACGTCGGGGACATGCTGGACGACTACCGGCGGATCACCCGGCGGGCGCGGGCGGTGATGGAGGAGCGGTTCTACGGGGCGTGATACGGGCGCGAGACGGTCCGCCGGCCGCCCCCGTCACGCCTCCTTCGCGTCCAGCAGCGCGCGGGCGTGCCCGATGAACGCGCCCAGCGCCAGTTCGAACGCCGCGTCGGCCCGCCCCGTGCCCACCGCGGCCAGCGCCTCGGCGAGGCGGGGTGTCGTGGTGTCGTCCGGGAGCTCCCACATCGTCTCCGGGGCCGCCAGGTCCAGCGCCGAACCCAGCACCAGGTTCTCCAGCGCGGTGATCACCGTCATCACCTCGGCCATCGCGAAGCCGACGCCCAGCAGCAGCCGGACCGCCCGCTCGTAGTGGTCCAGGACCTTCGGGGCGCGCACCGGTGACGTCGTCAGCAGCGGAATCGCCCGCGGGTGGGCGGCGAACGCGGCACGGTAGGAGCGGGCCCATGCCGTCATGGCCGCGTCCCAGGGCTCCACGTCGAAGGCCGCGGAGTCGATCGCGGCGCACACCCGTTCCCGGACGAGCTCGACGACGCCGCCCCTTCCGTCCACATGGTGGTAGAGCGACCCGGTCTGCACCCCGAGCCGTCGGGCTATCTGAGGGACGCTGAACTCGCCCTGCTCGTCGATGAGTTCGAGCGCCGTGCTGGTTATGCGCTCCCGGTCCAGCAGCGGTGTGCGCGGCCGTCCCATGCCTGGTTCTCCTGACGTGTGTCCACCGGAAGGTCTTCCCGGATGCCCGTGGGTGAGGCTACATTGCGCGAAACCGAAAGCCTTTAGATTTTCGGTCGCCGGTCCCTGCTCCCCGCCAGTCGCAGAAGGGCTCCCCTTTCGCATGGATGCGCCAACCCTCAGAAAAGGCACCCTCGGTACCGCCGACATCGCCTTCTTCGTCATCTCGGCGGCCGCCCCGCTCACGGTGATGGCCGGAGTCGCCCCCATAGCCATCATGCTCGGCGGCATCGGCGCCCCGGTCGGCTATCTGCTGGCCGGGGTGACCCTCGCGATATTCGCCATCGGGTTCACCACCATGAGCCGCCACGTCCGCAGCGGCGGCGCGTTCTACGCCTACATCACCCGGGGCCTCGGCCGCCCCGTCGGCATCGCCTCCGCCCTGATCGCGATGCTCGGCTACAACGGCATGGAGATCGGCGTCTACGGGCTGCTCGGCTCCACCACCGCCGACACCGCCAAGGCCCTGTGGGGCATCGACATCCCCTGGCTGCCGGTCTCCCTCGCCGGGCTGCTGCTCATCTGGTACGGCGGCTTCCGCTCCATCGACTTCGGCGCCAAGGTCCTCGGGGTGCTGCTCGTCGCCGAGACCGGCATCCTCGTACTGCTCGCCGGCGGAGTGCTCCTGGACGGTGGGGCCGACGGGATCTCGTTCGCCTCCTTCACCCCGGGCAACGTCCTCGTACCCGGCACGGCGGCCGTGCTGGCCTGCGCGTTCGCCGCCTTCACCGGCTTCGAGTCCACGGTCATCTACCGGCGTGAGGCACGGAACCCGGACCGCACCGTCCCCCGCGCCACCTATATCGCCGTCGCGTTCCTCGGGCTCTTCTACTCGTTCATCGTCTGGACCGTCATCCAGGCGTTCGGCGACGCGGACGTCGTCCAGGCAGCCACCACCGACCCGGGCGGACTCTTCTTCTCCGCCATCACCCACTACGTCGGCTCCTGGGCCGCGGACCTGATGCACATCCTGATCGTCACCAGCGTCCTCGCCTCGCTGCTCGCCTTCCACAACGCCATCAACCGGTACGGACTCGCGCTCTCCGAGGAAGGGGTGCTGCCCGCGGCCCTGGGCCGCATCCACCACCGCCACCGTTCCCCCTACGTGGCCGGGCTCGCCCAGATCGCCCTCGGAGCCGTGATCGTCATCGGCTTCGCGGCGGCCGGCGCCGACCCGTACGCGCAACTGCTGCTCTGGGTCAACACTCCGGGAATGCTCGGCCTGATGCTGCTCCAGCTGCTCGCCGCGATCGCCGTACCGCTCTTCTTCCGCCGGTTCGCGCACGACGAGGGAAGGTTCCGCACCGTCGTCGCGCCGGTCGTCGCCTCCGTACTGCTGGCAGCCGCGATCTTCCTGGTCACCGACCATGTCGACCTGTTCTCCGGCGCCTCGACCGGGGTGAACATCGTGCTCGTCTCGCTGGTGCCCGCGGTCTTCCTGATCGGACTGGCACTCGCGTACCGGCTGAAGCGCGACAGGCCCGAGGTGTACGCCCGTTTCGCGGCCGAGCCGTCATCGCCACCGTCGCAGGAGCCCGCGGCCGAGGCCGCCCCCGTCACTGCCACCGCCGCCACCACCGTCTAAGGAGCCCCACCGTGCCCGCAGCCGACCTCCTCCTCACCGGAGCCCGTGTCCGCACCCTCGACCCGGCCAGGCCGGAGGCCACCGCCGTGGCGGTCAAGGACGGGGTGATCACCGCCGTCGGCGACGAGGCCGGGCTGCGCGAGTGGCGTGGCAACGGCACCGAGCACATCGACCTGTCCGGGGCCACCCTCACGCCCGGCCTGGTCGACGCGCACAGCCACCCCGTCTGGGGGCTGGAGATGGCCACCGGCACCGACCTCACCGCCGTCCGCGACCTCGACCAGCTGCGCGCCGCACTGGCCGCGGCCGAACGGACCGAGGGCTGGATCGTCGCCTGGGGCCTGGACCACAACGCCTTCGGCGGCCGGCCCGTCGACCGGGCCCTGATCGAGGGCGCCATCGGCGGCGCCCCCGCCTTCATCCGGCTCTACGACGGACACTCCGCCCTGGCCAGCGGCGCGGCCCTGGAACGCGCCGGGATCACCGGCCCACGCACCTTCGTCCAGCGCTCCACCGTCGTCTGCGATCCCGACGGCCGCCCCACCGGGCATCTGATCGAGCACGCCGCGATGGACCTGGTCGGGGAACGGCTGCCCAGGCCCTCGTACGCCGAGCGCCGCACCCGCCTCGTGGAGCTGCTCTCCGCGATGGCCGCCACCGGTCTCACCGGGGCCCATGTGATGGACCTCGCCGACGGCTCCGTGCCCGAGCTGCTGGCCGCCGTGGAGGAGGAGACGGACCTGCCGGTACGGCTGCGGCTGGCCCCCTGGTGCATGCCGGGCGCGGACAAGGAGGCCTTGGACGAGCTGGTGCGCGTACAGGGCGAGGCGGGCCGGCTCTGGCGCGTCGGCGGCGTCAAGTTCTTCATGGACGGCACCGTCGAGGGCGGCACCGCGTGGCTGGAGCACGCCGACTGCCACGGGGAGGGCACCGAGGCGTTCTGGCCGGACCCCGAGGCGTACACCGCCGCCGTCCACCAACTGCACCACGCCGGGGTGCGCACCGCCACCCACGCCATCGGGGACGCCGCCGTGCGGCATGTGCTGGACACGGTCCAGGCGCTGGGGGAGGGCGGCCGGCTCCGCCACCGCATCGAGCACATCGAGACCGTGCCCGGCGACCTCGCCGCCCGGTTCGCCGAGCTCGGGGTGATCGCCTCGATGCAGCCCACGCACACCGCGTACACCCGGGCCGACCACAGCGACGAGTGGTCGAAGCGGCTCGGCGACGAGCGGGCCGGACGGGCCTGGCGCTGCCGGGACCTGCGGGACGCCGGGGCGTATCTGGCGCTGGGCTCCGACTGGCCGATCGCCCACTACGACGTACGGCAGGTGCTGGCCACGGCCCGGCTGCGGCGGCTGCCCGGGGCGTACGACACCGAGCCGGTCACCGCCGAGCAGGCGCTGACCGGGCTGATGGCGCTGGAGGGCTGCACCTCGCACGCGGCGGTCGCCGCCGGGGAGCAGCAGGTCGCGGGCCGGATCGCGGTGGGCTACCGGGCCGATCTGACCGCGTTCGGGGTGGATCCGGTGGCGGCACCGGCGGACGAGCTGGGCGAGGCGCCGGTGCGGCTCACGGTGTGCGGGGGACGAGTGGCGCACCGGGGCTGAGGCGGCGCGGCCCCGGCGCCGGGAGGGTGCGGCCTCAGCGGCGGCCCGCCGCCGCGTCCGCCGTCGGGCGCCCGGTCCGCGGCGGCGCCGCCGCGGAGAGGCCCGCCAGCCGGGCCTTCTGGCACGGTGGTGCCACCCGCCTGGGCAGATGGTGCGGCAACGAGCCGTACCAGGCGTACGAGACGGCGCAGCCGAAGGCGAGGCACACCATGCCGCCCAGCGCGTCCAGCCAGAAGTGATTGGCGGTCGCCACGATGACGACCAGGGTGAGCGTCGGGTAGAGCAGGGCCAGGATCCGTGCCCAGGGCGCGGAAGTCAGCGCGAAGACGGTCAGACCGCACCAGAGCGACCAGCCGATGTGCATCGACGGCATCGCCGCGTACTGGTTCGACATGTTCTTGAAGTTGCCCGAGGCCATCGAACCCCAGGTGTGATGGACGAGCACGGTGTCGATGAAGTGGCCGCCGTTCATCAGACGGGGCGGTGCCAACGGATACAGGTAGTAGCCGAGCAGCGCCACACCCGTGGTCGCGAACAGGGCCAGCCGGGCCGCCGCGTAACGGCCGGGGTGGCAGCGGAACAGCCACACCAGCACACAGACGGTGACGACGAAGTGCAGTGTCGCGTAGTAGTAGTTCATCGAGACGATCAGCCATGTCACGGAATTCACCGCGTGGTTGACCGCCTGCTCCACGGAGATGCCCAGGTGGTTCTCGGCCGACCAGATCCGGTCGGCGTTGCGCAGCGCCTCGGCCCGCTGTTCCGGGACGGCGTTGCGCACCAGGGAGTACACCCAATAACTGGCCGCGACGAGCAGGATTTCGAACCAGATGCGTGGGCGTCGGGGGGAGCGCAGGGAACGCAGTCCCGCCGGGCCGCCGGCACGCCGTCCGGTGTTCCGCTTCGGGTTCGCCGCAGGGGCCGCCTCGTCCACGATGGGTGACGGGGTGGCCTTCGACCGGCCTTCCTTCGATGTCACGCTCAATTCACCCATAGGCACAGAGTCTGCCAGAAATTGCCCTTCCGCCCGATCAACCTCCGGCCGGGTCCGGGCTGCGCATCAGTGCGTGGTGGAATGCGTGAGCGCGCGGCGGAATGCGCGTCAGGAGCGGTCGTGGGATCCTGGGGCGGTCAGGCGGTGGTGGTCGGAGCGGGCCCGGGGCCGGCTGCCGTTGAACCGCGAACGACCAGTTCGGGCATGAAGACGAACTCGCTGTGCGGGGCGGGCGTGCCGCCGATCTCCTCCAGGAGCGTGCGTACCGCGGCCTGGCCCATCGCCGTCACCGGCTGACGGATCGTCGTCAGCGGCGGATCGGTGAACGCTATGAGCGGCGAGTCGTCGTAACCGACCACCGACAGATCGCGCGGCACCTGCAGCGACAGCCGCCGGGCGGCCCGGATCGCGCCGAGCGCCATCATGTCGCTCGCGCACACCACCGCCGTGCAGCCCCGTTCCATCAGAGCCGACGCAGCGGCCTGTCCACCCTCAAGAGTGAACAGCGAATGCTGGATCAGTTCCTCCACCGCGTCCGGCGCGAGGCCCAACTGGTCCTGCATCGTGGCGTGGAAGCCCTCGATCTTGCGCAGGACCGGCACGAACCGCTTCGGGCCGACCGCCAGACCGATCCGCTGATGGCCCAGCGACACCAGATGCGTCACCGCGAGCCGCATAGCGGCCCGGTCGTCCGGTGAGATGAACGGCGCCTGGACCTTGGGCGAGAAGCCATTGACCAGGACGAACGGGACACCCTTGGCGCGCAGTTGCTCGTAGCGCTGCATATCGGCCGAGGTGTCCGCGTGCAGACCGGAGACGAAGATGATGCCCGAGACACCGCGGTCGACCAGCATCTCGGTCAACTCGTCCTCGGTGGAGCCGCCGGGGGTCTGGGTGGCCAGCACCGGCGTGTAGCCCTGCCGCGTCAGCGCCTGGCCGATGACCTGGGCCAGGGCGGGGAAGATGGGGTTCTCCAGCTCGGGCGTGATCAGCCCGACCAGCCCCGCGCTGCGCCTGCGCAGCCGTACGGGCCGTTCGTAGCCGAGGACGTCGAGCGCGGCGAGAACGGATTCACGGGTGGCCGCTGCAACACCGGGCTTGCCGTTCAGTACACGGCTGACCGTCGCTTCGCTGACCCCCGCCTGAGTTGCGATATCGGCAAGCCGTGCGGTCATGGAAGTGGACTGTACCGGGCGTATGTCGGATTGCCCACCATGGGCATGAATCGGACGAGCGCCCCCGTGCGCCGGTTCGCGGTGGTTTCCCGGCAACGCCTTGCAAGGACTTGCGGGCCGGGCTTGCGGGCTCCGGTCGGATCGTCGCACCGCACGGCCCGGGGGCTGTGGACTGCGACTGCCAGGGCGTGATGCGGGGCGTCAAGGGTCTTGACGGCAACCGTGAGGACACGCGAATGTAACGATCGTCGGCGCTTGCAGAAATCTTCCGCAAACTCTTTCGGCGTTCTTTCATCCTTGTTACGTTCTCGTCGACCCGGCGCCGCGACGGAGCGGTACGGCAGTTGAAGGAGTTCAGATGCGACGTGGCATAACGGCCACCGCCCTGGTCGCGGCCCTGGCGCTCGCGGCGACCGCCTGCGGCAGCGACAACGAGTCCGAGGGCACGAGCAAGAGCTCGGGCGAACTCGCCGGCACCGTGACGTGGTGGGACACCTCCACCGCGGGCAGCGAGGACAAGGTCTTCAAGAAGATCGCCGAGGACTTCACCAAGAAGCACCCGAAGGTCAAGGTCAAGTACGTCAACGTCCCCTTCGGCGACGCGCAGAACAAGTTCAAGAACGCCGCGCAGTCCGGCTCCGACGCCCCCGACGTCATCCGCTCCGAGGTCGCCTGGACCCCCGAGTTCGCCGACCTCGGCTACCTGGCGCCGCTCGACGGCACCGCCGCGCTGAAGAACCCGGGCGACTTCCTCAAGCAGGCCGCCGCGTCCACCAAGTACAAAGACAAGACGTACGCGGTGCCGCAGGTCATCGACTCCATGGGCATCTTCTACAACAAGAAGATCTTCAAGGAGGCCGGCGTCGAGGTCCCCAAGACCGTCGACGAGCTGAAGACCGTCTCCAAGAAGATCAAGGACAAGACCGGCAAGACCGGCATGTACCTGCGCGGCGACGACGCGTACTGGTTCCTCTCCTTCCTGTACGGCGAGGGCGGCGACATGGTCGACGCCTCCACCAAGTCCGTCACCATCGACAACCCCGCGGGCGTCAAGGCGATGAAGGTCGTCAAGGACCTCGTCGACTCCGGGGCCGCCAAGACCGATGCCACGGACGGCTGGGAGAACATGCAGGCGTCCTTCAAGGACGGCAAGGTCGCCATGATGATCAACGGCCCGTGGGCCGTCGCCGACACCTACGCCGGCAAGGAGTTCAAGGACAAGGCCAACCTGGGCATCGCCCCGGTCCCGGCCGGCTCCGCCGCGCAGGGCGCCCCGCAGGGCGGCCACAACCTGGCCGTCTACGCGGGCTCCAAGAACCTCGACGCCTCCTACGCCTTCGTCGACTACATGACGTCGGCCGAGACCCAGGCCAAGGTCACCAAGGAGCTGAGCCTCCTGCCGACCCGCACCTCCGCCTACGCCCGCGAGGACGTCGTCGACAACGAGATCGTCGGCTTCTTCAAGCCCGTCGTCGAGACCGCCGTCGAGCGCCCCTGGATCCCCGAGACCGGCAGCCTCTTCGCCCCGCTCGTCACCGAGTACACCAAGGTCCTCACCGGCCAGACCACGCCGGAGAAGGCCACGAAGACGACCGGCGACTCCTACCGCAAGCTCCTCAAGGGCTGGAAGTAACAGGAAGGCAGGCCGGCTGATGGCTGTCCACACCGGCCAGTCGGTGGCGAAGGCCGCGGGCGACGACGTCGTCGCCCGCGGCCGGAGCCGCGGTACTGGCAACCCCCCGCCGCCGGGCAGGCTCCGGCGGGCCCTGTCGACCCACTGGTACGCCTGGACCATGGTCGCCCCGGTCGTCGTCGTGATCGGCGTGATCATCGGTTATCCGCTGGTCCGCGGCATCTACCTGTCGATGACCGACGCCAACGAGCGCAACGTCGAACGGTCCATCGGTGTCAACCACATGCCCGCCACGTACGAGTTCGTGGGCCTGGACAACTACACCGACGCCCTCACCGGCGACCAGTTCCTCGGCACGCTCGGCTGGACCCTGGTGTGGACGGTCTCCTGCGTGGCCATCACCTTCTGCCTCGGCATGGCCCTCGCCAACATCCTCAACCGAAGGATCGCCGGGCGCTCCGCCTACCGGATGGCGCTCATCCTGCCCTGGGCCATCCCCGGCTTCGTCTCCGTCTTCGCCTGGCGCTTCCTCTACAACGAGGACCGCGGGCTGCTCAACAAGATCCTCTCCGGCGGCGGGATCGACGCCGTCCCGTGGCTGAACGACCCGACCTGGGCGAAGTTCTCCGTCATCGCCGTCAACGTCTGGCTCGGCGTGCCGTTCATGATGGTCGCCCTGCTCGGCGGACTGCAGTCGATCCCCAGCGAGCACTACGAGGCCGCCGAGATGGACGGCGCCACCGCCTGGCAGCGGTTCCGCCACATCACGCTTCCGGGACTGCGGCCGGTCTCCACCACGGTGATCCTGCTCTCCACCATCTGGACCTTCAACATGTTCCCGGTGATCTTCCTGCTGACCCGCGGCGGACCCGGCGAGGCCACCCAGATCCTGGTCACCCAGGCGTACAAGTTCTCCTTCGAGATCAGCCCGCGCGACTTCGCGCAGTCCTCCACCTGGGGCGTACTGATCCTCGTACTCCTGCTGATCTTCGCCGCCGTCTACCGGCGAGTCCTGCGCACCCAGGGAGACGACTGGTGACCACCACCGCACCCACCCCCACCGCGCCGCCCAAGGTCCGGCTGCGCGGGGAGCGTTCGCCGCTGGCCTCCGCCGGGCTGCACCTGACGCTCATCGTCGCGTCCGTGATCGCCGTCTTCCCCGTGCTGTGGGTCCTGCTCACCTCGCTGAAGCCCGCCGCGTACGCGACCACCACGGACTTCTTCAAAGAGACGACGTTCGAGAACTACACGAACCTGATCCAGAACACGAAGTTCCTCACCTGGTTCGGCAACTCCCTGCTGATCGCGGGACTCACCACGCTCCTCGGCGTCATCGTCTCCGCCTCCACCGGCTACGCCGTCAGCCGCTTCCGCTTCCCCGGCAAGCGCGGACTGATGTGGACGCTGCTGATCACCCAGATGTTCCCGGTCGCCGTCCTCATCGTGCCGATCTACAACATCATGGCGGGCATGGGGCTGCTGAATCAGCCCGCCGGTCTCGTCATCACCTACCTCACCATCTCGGTGCCGTTCTGCGCCTGGATGATGAAGGGCTTCTTCGACACCATCCCGCGCGAGATCGACGAGTCGGGGCAGGTCGACGGCCTCACCCCGTTCGGCACGTTCTGGCGGCTGATCCTGCCGCTCGCCAAGCCCGGCCTCGCCGTCACCGCGTTCTACTCCTTCATCACCGCCTGGGGCGAGGTGGCGTACGCCTCCGCCTTCATGGTCGGCGAGGACAACCTCACCCTCGCGGGCGGACTCCAGCTCTTCGTCAACCAGTACGGAGCCCAGTGGGGGCCGATGACCGCCGCGTCCGTGCTCATCGCGATACCCGCGGCCCTGGTCTTCCTGTTCGCGCAGAAGCACCTCGTGACCGGCATGTCCGCCGGAGCCGTCAAGGGCTGAGGCCCACGACGGCAGCACGACCCGCACGCACCAGTCACGGCGGCCGCCGGCATCCCGACCCGGCCCCGGCGCCGCTCCCCACCCAGACACCCCAGGGACGACATGACCCAGCACCTCGCTGCCCCCTCCACCGGCACGTCCGGCGCCGCTGCGGCCCACCAGACCGGCTGGTGGCAGGACGCGGTGATCTACCAGGTCTATCCGCGGAGCTTCGCCGACGGCAACGGCGACGGCATGGGCGATCTCGCAGGCGTACGCGGCAGACTCCCGTACCTCAAGAGCCTCGGCGTCGACGCGGTCTGGCTCAGCCCCTTCTACGCCTCCCCGCAGGCGGACGCGGGCTACGACGTCGCCGACTACCGGGCCATCGACCCGATGTTCGGCACCCTGCTGGACGCCGACGGGCTGATCCGCGACGCCCACGACCTGGGCCTGCGGATCATCGTGGACCTGGTGCCCAACCACTCCTCGGACCGGCACGAGTGGTTCCGGCGCGCCCTCGCCGAGGGCCCCGGCTCCGCCCTGCGCGAGCGCTACCACTTCCGCCCCGGCAAGGGCGCGGCCGGTGAACTGCCGCCCAACGACTGGGAGTCCGTCTTCGGCGGCCCCGCCTGGACCCGCACCACCGACCCGGACGGCACCCCGGGCGACTGGTACCTCCACCTCTTCGCGCCCGAGCAGCCCGACTTCAACTGGGAACACCCGGCCGTCGCCGACGAGTTCCGCTCCATCCTGCGCTACTGGCTCGACATGGGCGTCGACGGCTTCCGGGTCGACGTCGCCCACGGTCTCGTCAAGGCCGAGGGCCTGCCCGATCTCGGCAGCCACGACCAGCTCAAGCTGCTCGGCAACGACGTCATGCCGTTCTTCGACCAGGACGGGGTGCACGAGATCTACCGCTCCTGGCGCACCATCCTCGACGAGTACCCCGGCGACCGCATCGCCGTCGCCGAGGCCTGGACCCCCACCGTCGAGCGCACCGCCAACTACGTGCGCTCCGACGAGATGCACCAGGCGTTCAACTTCCAGTACCTCTCCACCTCCTGGGACGCCGCAGAGCTCCGCAAGGTCATCGACACCTCGCTCGACGCGATGCGCCCGGTCGGCGCCCCCACCACCTGGGTGCTCTCCAACCACGACGTGACCCGGCACGCCACCCGGTTCGCCAACCCGCCCGGCCTCGGCACCCAGATCCGCACCCCCGGCGACCGCGAGCTGGGCCTGCGTCGGGCCCGCGCCGCCACCCTGTTGATGCTGGCGCTGCCCGGCTCCGCCTACGTCTACCAGGGCGAGGAGCTCGGCCTGCCCGACGTCACCGACCTGCCCGACGAGGTCCGCCAGGACCCGTCGTTCTTCCGCGCCGAGGGCCAGGACGGCTTCCGCGACGGCTGCCGGGTGCCGATCCCGTGGACCCGCGAGGGCAGCTCGTACGGCTTCGGCGACGGCGGCAGCTGGCTGCCGCAGCCCGCGGGCTGGGGCGAACTCTCGGTGGAGGCGCAGACCGGCGTGGCGGGCTCCACCCTGGAGCTGTACCGGGCCGCGATCGCCGCCCGCCGGGCCCACCCGGGGCTCGGCGCCGGAACCTCGGTGGAGTGGCTCCAGGCCCCCGAGGGGCTGCTGATCTTCGCCCGCCCCGGCTTCGTCTGCACCGTCAACACGACGGGCCGCCCGGTACGCATCCCCGTACGCGGCACCGTCCTGCTGTCCAGCGCCCCGGTCGTCACCGACGGCGCCGGGATCGAGCTGCCCGCGGACACCACGGTGTGGTGGACGGTGTGACGGTTCCTCTGCCCAGGTCCGGTGCGCCGAGGCTCTCGGACATCGCCGGCCAGGCAGCGGTCAGCGAGGCGACCGTCAGCCGGGTGCTCAACGGGAAACCGGGCGTCTCGGAGACCACCCGTCAGCGGGTGCTCGCGGCGCTGGACATCCTGGGCTACGAACGTCCCGTACGGCTGCGGCAGCGCAGCGCCGGGCTGATCGGACTGGTGACGCCCGAACTCACCAACCCGATCTTCCCGGCGTTCGCGCAGTCCGTCGAGCAGGTGCTGGCAGGTCACGGCTACACCCCGGTGCTCTGCACCCAGATGCCCGGCGGTGCCACCGAGGACGAACTCGTCGAGCAGCTCGTGGAGCGCGGCGTCGGCGGGATCGTCTTCATCTCCGGGCTGCACGCCGACATGTCGGCCGACCCGGCCAGGTACGCCGCGCTCACCGAGCGCGGCGTGCCGTTCGTCCTGATCAACGGCTACAACGAGCGGATCAGCGCGCCGTTCGTCTCGCCCGACGACGCCGCCGCCGTGCGGATGGCCGTCGGGCACCTCGCCGACCTCGGCCACGGCAGGGTCGGCCTGGCGATCGGGCCGCAGCGCTATGTGCCGGCCCGCCGCAAGCGCGAGGGGTTCGTCGAGGCCGCCGTGAATCTGCTGGGAATGGACCGCGCCGAGGCCGAACTCCTCGTCTGCCCCACGCTGTTCAGCGTCGAGGGCGGCCAGGTCGCGGCGGGTGCGCTGCTCGACCAGGGGTGCACGGGCATCGTCTGCGGCAGCGACCTGATGGCGCTGGGCGTGGTGCGTGCGGCCCGCGAGCGCGGGCTCCGTGTGCCGCGCGACGTGTCGGTGGTGGGTTTCGACGACTCGCAGCTGATCGCGTTCACCGATCCGCCGCTGACGACGGTGCGCCAGCCGGTCCAGGCGATGGCCGCGGCGGCGGTGGGCGCCCTGCTGGAGGAGATCGGCGGCAGCCCGGTGCAGCGCACGGAGTACGTGTTCCAGCCGGAGCTGGTGGTACGAGGATCCACCGCGGCGCTCCGGGGCGACTGAGAGGTCCCAGGGGCCGGGCGTACAGGAGAGGCACCGGGAGTCGGCCCGGAATGGGCCTGCGGGGAGTGAGCGACTCCGGGTGCCTCTCTTGTCCGTGACCGGCCCAGCCGGCCGGGCGCGTGGGGTCCGGGGGCGCCGGAACCCCCGGCCGACCGGACCGGAGTCGGGAGAAACCTAACAGTGCTGCAATGTTTTGCGTAAGTCCTTGCAGGCAGAAAACTGCTGGGTTTCGTGGATGTGAGCGGGTGATGTCCAAAGGGTTGACCGGAACCTGATGGGCTCGTACGGTCTGCGCTGCGGCAAGGTTTGCATTCTTGCAGCAAGAACCTTCAGGAGCCTTGAGGGCAGGGCGCGTTGCCACGTGAGGCTGCACCGTCACCCGCATTTCCCCCCACAGCAGGAGGAAACATGGCACGCAGACCACTGTCCGCGGCACTCGCCCTGGCAGCAGGCGCCGCCGTCCTCATATCCCCGACCGCGACCGCCAGTGCCGCCGCCCCCGGCGACAAGGACGTCACCGCGGTCCTCTTCGAGTGGAAGTTCGACTCGGTGGCCAAGGCGTGCACGGACACGCTCGGCCCGGCCGGATACGGCTACGTACAGGTCTCGCCGCCCCAGGAGCACATCCAGGGCGGCCAGTGGTGGACCTCGTACCAGCCCGTCAGCTACAGGATCGCCGGGCGGCTCGGCGACCGTGCCTCCTTCGCGGCCATGGTCAACACCTGCCACGCCGCCGGCGTCAAGGTCGTCGCGGACTCCGTCATCAACCACATGTCGGCCGGATCGGGCACCGGCACCGGCGGCTCCTCGTACACCAAGTACGACTACCCCGGCGTTTACTCCGCCGCCGACATGGACGACTGCACCGCGCAGATCAGCAACTACCAGGACCGCGCCAACGTCCAGAACTGCGAACTCGTCGGCCTCGCCGACCTGGACACCGGCGAGGACTACGTACGCGGCCGGATCGCCGCCTACCTCGACGACCTGCTCTCCCTGGGCGTCGACGGCCTGCGCATCGACGCCGCCAAGCACATGCCCGCCGCCGACCTGGCGAACATCAAGTCGCGGCTGAGCAACCCGGGCGTCTACTGGAAACAGGAGGCGATCCACGGCGCGGGCGAGGCAGTCCAGCCCGACGAGTACACCGGCACCGGGGACGTCCAGGAATTCCGCTACGCCAGAAGCCTCAAGCAGGTCTTCAACAACGAGAACCTCGCCTATCTGAAGAACTACGGCGAGGGCTGGGGCTTCATGCCCTCGTCGAAGGCGGCGGTCTTCGTCGACAACCACGACACCGAGCGCGGCGGCGACACGCTGAACTACAAGGACGGCGCGAACTACACCCTCGCCAACGTCTTCATGCTGGCCTGGCCGTACGGCTCGCCCGACGTCCACTCCGGCTACGAATGGTCCGACAAGGACGCGGGTCCGCCGGGCGGCGGCACGGTGAACGCCTGCTACAGCGACGGCTGGAAGTGCCAGCACGCCTGGCGCGAGATCTCCTCCATGGTCGGCTTCCGCAACACCGCGCGCGGCGAGTCCGTCAGCAACTGGTGGGACAACGGCGGTGACCAGATCGCCTTCGGCCGCGGCGCCAAGGCGTACGTCGCGATCAACCACGAGAGCTCCTCGCTGACCCGTACGTTCCAGACCTCGCTGCCCGCCGGCGACTACTGCGACCTCCAGTCCGGCAAGGGCGTCACGGTGAACGGCTCGGGCCAGTTCACCGCGACGCTCGGCGCCAACACGGCGGTGGCGCTCCAGGTCAACGCCCGTAGCTGCGCGGCCACCGGCTGACAGCGGCGGCCGGGGGCGGGGCGGGTACCGTCCCGCCCCCGGCAGGTCCGCCCGCCCCACAGCATCACCCGCACCCAAGGAGACCCAGCCCGTGTCCCGTTCCACCCTCAGACGTGGAGCCGTCGCCGCACTCTGCGCGGCACTCCTCCCCGTCGTCCCGGCGGCAACCGCGTCGGCCGCGCCGAGACCTCCGGGCCCGCCCTCGGACGCGAAGCTCGCCCAGGCGCCCGCCCGGCACGACCTGACCCGCGAGCAGTTCTACTTCGTCATGCCGGACCGGTTCGCCAACGGCGACACCGCCAACGACCGCGGCGGGCTCACCGGTTCGCGCCTGGAGACCGGCTACGACCCCACGGACAAGGGCTTCTACCAGGGCGGCGACCTCAAGGGCCTGACCAACAGGCTCGACTACATCAAGGGCCTCGGCACCACCGCCATCTGGCTCGCCCCGATCTTCAGGAACCGCCCCGTCCAGGGCACCGGCAAGGACGCCTCGGCCGGCTACCACGGCTACTGGATCACCGACTTCACCCAGGTCGACCCGCACTTCGGGACCAACGCCGACCTCGCGAAGCTGATCGACAAGGCCCACGCCAAGGGCATGAAGGTCTTCTTCGACGTCATCACCAACCACACCGCCGACACCGTCGACTACGCCGAGAAGACCTACGGCTACCGGCCGAAGGGCGCCTACCCGTACCTGGACGAGGACGGCCGCCCGTTCGACGACAGCAAGGGCCTGGCGAAGGTGGACGCGGACTCGTTCCCGTACACCCCGAGCACACCGAAGAACGCCGTCGACGACAAGGTCCCGGCCTGGCTCAACGACCCGGAGATGTACCACAACCGGGGCGACTCGACCTTCGCCGGCGAGTCCGCCGAGTACGGCGACTTCTCCGGGCTGGACGACCTGTGGACCGAACGGCCCGAGGTCGTGACCGGCATGGCGAAGATCTACGAGAAGTGGGTCCGCGACTTCGACATCGACGGCTTCCGGATCGACACCGTCAAACACGTCGACCTGGACTTCTGGACCCAGTGGGCGACCGCCCTGGACACCTACGCGGCCGAGCACGGCCGCGAGGACTTCTTCATGTTCGGCGAGGTCTACTCCGCCGACACCGCCGTCACCTCGCCCTACGTCACCCGGGGCCGGCTCGACGCGACGCTCGACTTCCCGTTCCAGGAAGCGGCACGCCAGTACGCCTCCCAGGGCGCACCGGCCTCGAAGCTCGCCGCAGTCTTCGGCGACGACTACCGCTACACCACCGACAAGGCCAACGCCTATGAACAGGTGACCTTCCTCGGCAACCACGACATGGGCCGCATCGGCACGTTCCTGAAGCAGGACAACCCGAAGGCCGGCGACGCGGAACTCGTCCGGCGCGCGGAGCTCGCCAACGAGCTGATGTTCCTGGGCCGGGGCAACCCCGTCGTCTACTACGGCGACGAGCAGGGCTTCACCGGCGCGGGCGGCGACAAGGACGCCCGCCAGACCATGTTCGCCTCGAAGACCGCCGACTACCTCGACGACGACGAACTGGGCACCGACCGCACCCACGCCACCGACGCGTACGACCCGAAGCACCCCCTGTACCGGAACATCGCCGCGCTCTCCGAACTCACCCGGAAGAACCCGGCACTGCGCGACGGCGTCCAGACCGAGCGCTACGCGGAAGGCACCGTCTACGCCTTCTCCCGCACGGACCCCGAGAAGCCCCACGAGTACCTCGTGGCCACCAACAACGGCACCGCCCCGAGGACCGTCGAGCTGCCCACCGCATCGGCCGGCATGAACTTCCGTACCCTGTACGGCGGTTCCTCGGCCCTCCGCAGCGACGCCGACAAAAAGATCACCGTCACCGTCCCCGCCCTCTCCAGCCTCGTGCTGCGCGCCGAGAAGCCGATGGGCACCCCCGCCACCAAGCCGGTCATCAGCCTGAAGGCGCCCGCCGCCGGAGCCACCGGCACCGTCGAGCTCTCCGCCGACGTCGACGGCGGCGGGCTGAACCGCGTCGTCTTCGCCGCGCAGACCGGCAACGGCAAATGGGTCACGCTCGGTTCCGCCGACCACGCCCCGTACAAGGTCACCCAGCACCTGGACGGCAAGGTCGCGGCCGGCACCCCGCTGCGCTACAAGGCGGTCGTCGTCGACCGCGCCGGGCGCACCGCGAGCGCACTCGCCGCGACCACCGCCGGACAGGCCCCGGCCGAGCCGAAGCCGGTGGCCGTCCAGCGCGACCACGCCGTCGTCCACTACAAGCGCGCGGACGGCGACTACGAGGGCTGGACACTCAAGTCCGGTGACCGCACGGCACAGTTCACCGGGCGCGACGCCTACGGGGCCTTCGCCTGGCTGAAGCTCGACGAGGGCGCCTCCACCGTCCCGTACACCGTCGAGAAGGACGGCACCGCCGACGGGCCGCAGCGCACCGTCGAACTCGCGAGGACCGGACAGGTCTGGATCGAGCAGGGCGAGGACGGCCAGGCCGACACGGCCCCCGACGGCGCCTACCCGCCGCAGGACACCACCAAGGCCGTCCTGCACTACTACCGCCCCGACGGCGACTACGACGGCTGGGGGCTGCACACCTGGACCGGCGCCAAGAACCCCACCGACTGGGCGAAGCCCCTCCAGCCGGTGAAGAAGGACGCCTCCGGCGTCACCTTCGAGGTGCCGCTCACCGACGGCGCCACCTCGCTCTCCTACATCCTGCACAAGGGCGACGAGAAGGACCTCCCCAGCGACCAGTCGCTCGATCTCGCCACCTACGGGCACGAGGTCTGGATGCTCGGGGCAACGCCCGGCTACCTGCTGCCGCAGACCGGCGGCGTGCCCGCCCCCGACCTCTCCAGGGCCGAGGCGCAGTGGATCGACGCCGACACCGTCGTATGGAAGGTGAAGGCCACCGACGCCACCAGCCAGCAGCTCGTCTACGCGACGGACGGCAACATCTCCGTCGTCGACGGGGCGCTCTCCGACGAGGGCCAGTGGTTGCGGCTCACCCCCTCCGCGCTGACCGACGCACAGAAGGCGAAGCACCCGAACCTCAAGGACTACCCGGCGTTCACCGTCGACGCCCGGGACCGGGACCGGGTCCGTGAGGCGCTGCGCGGTCAGCTGATCGCCACCCAGCGCGCCGCCAACGGCGCCCTGCTCGCGGCCACCGGCGTGCAGAGCGCAGGCGTGCTCGACGACCTGTACGGCAAGAACGCTGCCGGTGCCGCGCTCGGCCCGGTCTTCGGCCGCGACGGCCGCCCCACCCTCTCGGTCTGGGCGCCCACCGCCCGCACCGTCGCCCTGGAACTCGACGGCCGCAGTGTCCCGATGCGCCGCGACGACCGCACCGGCGTCTGGTCCGTCACGGGCACGAAGAACTGGAAGGGCAAGCGCTACCGCTACACGGTGGACGTCTGGGCGCCCACCGTCGGCAAGATGGTCACCAACAAGGTCACCGACCCCTACTCCACCGCCCTGACCACCGACTCCACGCGCAGCCTCGTCGTCGACCTGGACGACCCGGCCCTCGCGCCGAAGGGCTGGTCCGGGCTGAAGAAGCCCGCCGCCGTACCGCTGCGCGACGCCCAGATCCAGGAGCTGCACATCCGCGACTTCTCGATCGCGGACCGCACCTCGAAGCACCCCGGCGAATACCTCGCCTTCACCGACACCGGCTCCGACGGGATGAAGCACCTCAAGCGGCTCGCGGACGCCGGCACCAGCTACGTCCATCTGCTGCCCGCCTTCGACATCGGCACCATCCCCGAGAAGAAGTCCGCCCAGCAGAAGCCGGCCTGCGACCTGTCCGTGTACGCCCCCGACTCACCGGAGCAGCAGGCCTGCGTGACGAAGGCCGCCGCGAACGACGGGTTCAACTGGGGTTACGACCCGCTGCACTACACCGTCCCCGAGGGCTCCTACGCCTCCGACCCGGAGGGCACCAAGCGCACCGTCGAGTTCCGGCAGATGGTGCAGGGCCTCAACGGCGCGGGGCTGCGCACCGTCATGGACGTCGTCTACAACCACACCGTCGCCTCCGGCCAGGACGGCAAGTCCGTGCTCGACCGGATCGTGCCCGGCTACTACCAGCGGCTGCTGGACGACGGCACCGTCGCCACCTCCACCTGCTGCGCCAACACCGCGCCCGAGAACACCATGATGGGCAAGCTGGTCGTCGACTCGGTCGTCACCTGGGCCAAGGAGTACAAGGTCGACGGCTTCCGCTTCGACCTGATGGGCCACCACCCCAAGGCCAACATCCTCGCCGTCCGCAAGGCGCTCGACGCGCTGACCGTGGCGAAGGACGGCGTCGACGGCAAGAAGATCATCCTGTACGGGGAGGGCTGGAACTTCGGTGAGATCGCCGACGACGCCCGCTTCGTCCAGGCCACCCAGAAGAACATGGCCGGCACCGGCATCGCCACCTTCTCCGACCGCTCCCGCGACGCCGTACGCGGCGGCAGCCCCTTCGACGAGGACCCGGGCGTACAGGGCTTCGCCACCGGCCTCTACACCGACCCCAACACCTCCGCCGCCAACGGGACGGAGGCCGAGCAGAAGGCCCGGCTGCTCCACTACCAGGACCTGATCAAGGTCGGCCTCACCGGCAACCTCGCCGACTACACCTTCACCGACTCCTCGGGCCGCACGGTCAAGGGCTCCGGCGTCGACTACAACGGCGCCCCCGCCGGATACGCCGCGGCCCCCGGTGACGCCCTCGCCTACGCGGACGCCCACGACAACGAGTCGCTGTACGACGCGCTCGCCTTCAAGCTCCCGGCGGGCACCCCGGCGGCCGACCGGGCCCGCATGCAGGTCCTGGCCATGGCGACGGCCACCCTCTCGCAGGGGCCCTCGCTCTCCCAGGCGGGCACCGACCTGCTGCGCTCCAAGTCCCTGGACCGCAACTCGTACGACAGCGGCGACTGGTTCAACGCCCTGCACTGGGACTGCCGCGACGGCAACGGCTTCGGCCGCGGGCTGCCGCCGGCCGCCGACAACGAGTCCAAGTGGTACTACGCGAAGCCGCTGCTGGCCGACGCCGCGATCCGCCCCGGCTGCGCACAGATCGACGGCGCGTCCGCCGCGTACCGGGACCTGCTCACCATCCGCTCCACGGAGAAGGACTTCGGCCTCTCCACCACCGAGCAGGTCCAGTCCGCCCTGTCCTTCCCGCTCTCCGGGAAGGACGAGACCCCGGGCGTGATCACCATGCGGCTCGGAAAGCTGGTGATCGTCCTCAACGCGGCCCCCGGCACACGGACCCAGACGGTCACCGAACTGGCGGGGAAGCGGTACGCACTGCACCCCGTCCAGGCTGCGGGCGCGGATCCTACTGTCAAGAAGTCCACGTATGAGGCGAGTTCGGGAAGATTCACCGTCCCGGGACGCACGGTGGCGGTGTTCTCCCTGAGTTGAGCCGGAACAGGGCTAGGTTGGGAGGCAGCAGCCGTCGGGGAATGCCGCAGCACCGCACCCCTGGCGCACCCTCCCACCCCCCGGCCGGTCCCGGCCCCTCTCCGGACGGCACAGGCATCCCCGCATGCCTGTGCCGCACCGGAGCCAGGGTCCGGGACCGGCCGGTCCACCTGTTTCAGCGACGGTGACCATGGCGAGCAACATCCCCGAGGAGACCACGAGCTTTGTCGGACGGAAAGCGGAACTTGCCCGGCTCGAACACACCCTCGCCACGCACCGGCTGACCACACTCATCGGCAGCGGTGGCGTCGGCAAGACCAGGCTCGCGGTCCGCGCCGCCCGGCAGGCGGCGGCCGGACACCGCGACGGCGCGTGGTGGGCGGACCTCTCACCGCTGCACGACGACGGACTGCTCATCGCGACCGTCTCCGACGCCGTGGGGCTCTCCGACCACACCCTGCGCATGCCCATCGACGCCCTGTGCGAATGGCTCGTCGACAAGGAAATGCTGCTGATCCTCGACAGTTGCGAGCACCTGCGCCCCGCCTGCGCACACCTGCTCGGCGAGATCCTCACGACATCCCCCGGTCTCACCGTGCTCGCCACCAGCCGGCAGCCCCTGAACATCAAGGGCGAACAGGCCGTCGAGGTCGACCCGCTGCCCGTCGAGGGCGCGGCCGACGCGCTGGCGCTGTTCCGGGACCGGGCGGCCGCGGCGGCCCCGGGCCTCGCCCTCGACGAGCCGGGGAACGCGGAGGCCGCCGCCGAGATCTGCCGCCGCCTCGAAGGCATTCCGCTCGCCGTCGAACTCGCGGCCGGGGCCCTCGGCCGGGACACCGTCGAGCAGGTCGCCGCACGGATCAGGACCCGCTTCGACGTACCCGCCGACGCCTCACTGTGGCCACCGCGCCACCGCACCCTGCGCACCGCCATCGGCTGGAGCCATGAGCTGTGCACCCCGCTGGAAAGGCTGCTCTGGGCCCGGCTGACCGTCCTGCGCGGCGAGTTCGACGAGGCCGCGGCCCGCGAGGTCTGCGCCGGGGGGCCGCTCACCCCGGACGGTGTGACCAGGGCGCTGAACGGCCTGGTCGCCAAGTCCGTCGTCGGCCGGGACGGCGTACGGCACCGCATGCTCGACACCATCCGCGAGTACGGACGGATGTGGCTCGCCGAACTCGGCGAGGAACGAGCCGCCGCCGACCGGCACGCCGCCTGCTTCCTCGGCCTGGCCCGCAACGCCCACGCCGGCTGGACCGGAGACGACCAGATCAGCTGGTACCACCGCATCGCCGATGCGCACGCCGACCTCTGCGCCGCCCTGGACCACCTGCTGGCCCACGACACCGCGGCCGCCCAGGAGATGGCCGGACGGATCGGCTTCTTCTGGTGCTGCTGCGGCCACCTCCCGCAGACCCGCGAATACGCCCGCCGCGCCCTGGCCGCCGGACCGTCCGAGGGCCCCCACCGCACCCGCGCCCTGTGGGTGCTGGGCATCACCGTCATGCTCCAGGGCGACTACCCGGCCGCCCGCCGCCTGGGCCGCGAGTGCACCAGGGAAGCGGCGCGCGACGGCACCGACGAGGGCATCCTCGCCGCCGCCTATCTGTGCGGCCTCACCGATCTGATGACCGGCCGCCCCGAGGCGGGCCTGCGCGAGGTCGACCGGGTCCTGCGCTCGACCGGCACCGCCACCCCGCTGGAGAAGGCCTACCGGCTGCGGTGCCGGCTCATCACGGTCTTCGCCCTGACCGGGCTCGGCCGGCTCGACGAGGCGGCGGAGGCGGCCGCGGTCCTGCGCGCGGTCTGCGAGGCCCAGGACGAGTGCTGGACCCGCAGCTACGTCGACTACCAGCTCGCCCTGATCGCCCTGCTGCAGGGCGATGCCCACGCGTCCGCCGCCCACGCCCGCTCGATGCTCGCGGGCAAGCACCGCATGCGCGACCGCTTCGGCATCGCACTGGGCCTGGACGTCCTGGCCGCGGCGATCGCCGCCCAGGGCGCGGGCGCCCGCGCCGCCCAGGTGTACGGCACGGGACAGGTCTACTGGCGCATGGTCGGCCAACCGCAACGCGGCACCCCGGAACTGGAACCGCTGCGCGAGGCATGCGAACGCCAGGCCCGCGAGGCCGTCGGCGACGTCGCCTACCAGCGGGCCTTCGAACGGGGCCGGGCGGACAACGCGGAGGTCGGCCTGGCCGCCGCACTCCAGGGCGAACTGCTCATGTAGGGGTCGAGAGCAGCCGCTGCGCGGGGACAGCGGGTACGGCCGGGGCCAGGGCGGAGAGCCGGTCCAGCAGCTCCCCGAACGGCCCGTCCGCCGGCTCCTGGCCGAGCACCCGCAGCACGATGCCCGCCGTCTCCGTGTTGTACGCGGCGCTCACCGCGGCCAGCGCGGCGAAGTCGTGCACCAGCTGCAACTCCAGCTCCTCGCGCGGAATCCGCCGCCCGTCCAGCCAGATCAGCGCCGTCGACTCGGCCAGCGACACCCAGGAACGCACGACCAGCTCCAGCCGTGCCGGGGGATCCTCGACCCCCAGATGGGACAGGATCTGCTCGCAGGCGGCCTGCCGCACCCCGTCTATCATCGCGTTCGCCGTCGAGGACCCCGCCGCGGGCCCGCCCCGCATCAGCGCCGAGAACCCCGGACCGTGCTCCTCGACGAAGTCGAAGAACCGCCCCATCACCCGCAGCAGCCGGGCCCCGAGCGGTCCTTCGCGAGGCTCCACGAACCGGGCCGCCAGCTCGTCGGCGGCCCGCCGCAGCGCGGCCTCGTACAGGCTCTGCTTCCCCGGGAAGTAGTGGTAGACCAGTGGCCGCGAGATCCCCGCGGCGGCCGCGATCTCGTCGATCGACACCTCGTCCGGGGCGCGGTGACTGAACAACTCCAGCGCGACACCGATCAATTGTTGTCTGCGCTCCTCGACGCCCATCCTGCGCCGCACCCCGGTCGTCATGGTGGACAGCGTACCGAGTGGGGTGGCGGGGGAGAGGAGGCGGGCGGCCCGGCATTTCTCCCCACCCCCGATCGCCACAAGGCCCTAGAGGTCCAGCACCAGCCGCTCGCCCCGGCACCGGGACACGCAGATCAGCATCGAGTCGTCCCGCTCCGAGTCCGTCAGGAGCTCGTCGCGGTGGTCGATCTCGCCCTCCAGGACGCGCTGCCGGCACGTACCGCAGAAGCCCTGCTCGCAGGAGTACGAGACGTGACTCAGCTCCTCGCGCACCGCCGCCAGCACCGACTGGTCCGCCGCCACCTGGACCGTACGGCCGGAGCGGCGCAACTCGACCTCGAACGGGCCCGAGCCGGCCGACGACGCGGCCGCCGCCGTGAAGCGTTCCAGATGCAGGGTGCGGTTGGGCGGGAGGGCGGCGGCGACCGCGTCCATCAGGGGTTCGGGGCCGCAGCAGTAGACGGCGGTGCCCTCCGCCGTGTCCGCCAGGGCCGCCGCGGCGTCCGGGTGGCCCGCCTCGTCCTCGGCGACGACCGTCACCCGGCCGCCCTCCGCGCCCAGCTTCTCGATCTCGTCCAGGAACGGCATCGAGGCGCGGGTCCGTCCGCCGTACAGCAGCCGCCAGTCGGCGCCCGAGGCGGCGACGGACCGCAGCATCGGCAGGATCGGGGTGATGCCGATGCCGCCCGCGACGAACAGGTAAGCGGGGGCTTCGGTGAGCGGGAAGCGGTTGCGCGGGTCGCGGATCTCCACCTCCTCGCCCTCGTGGAGCTGCGCGTGGACCTCGCGGGAGCCGCCGCGGCCGTCCTCGACCAGCCGCGTCGCGATGGTGTACGTGCCGGGGTCGGCCGGGTCCCCGCAGAGCGAGTACTGGCGGACCAGGCCGGAGGGCAGGAGCAGGTCGAGGTGGGCGCCGGGCTGCCACGGCGGCAGGGCGGACCCTTCGAGACGGAGCTGGACGACGCCCTCGGCCGGGGTGGTCCGCTCGGTGATCAGCAGCCGGCGGGTGGCCGTGGTGCGCCGCTCGGAGTGGCCCGAGATCGGTTCCTCCAGGGCAGGCAGCGGCCACAGCGGGGAGCTCTGGATCCGGCGGTGCAGGGCGCGCTTGGCCAGCAGTGCGGCGCCCGCGACCAGGACGATGGTGCGCAGGCGGGGCAGGGGGAGCGGCATGTTCAGCTGGTTCCCGTCATACGGGCCTCGGCGGCGGTCGCCGCGGGCGAGTGGGCGAGATAGTCGATGGCCTGGGCCGTACTGCCCTCCTGCGAGGGGTGGTAGTCCCGGCTCAGATAGCGGGGCACCGAACGCAGCAGATCACCGGTGGCGGGCAGGGTGCCGCGCTTGCCGCTGGTGTAGAACTCCTTGAACGATCCCTTGCCGTTGAGCAGGCTCGGGTCGTTCTCCATGAAGAAGCGGATGCCGCGCTGCCAGAGGAAGACCAGCGCGCTGAACGCCGTGGCCCAGGTGCGGGCCCGGCGCGGGTAACCGCCGTCGACATGCATGAACACCTCGAACGCGACCGAGCGGTGCTCGACCTCCTCCGCGCCGTGCCAGCGCAGCAGGTCCAGCATCATCGGATCGGCGCCGCGCCGGTCCAACTCGTCGGCGTTCAGCACCCAGTCGCCGAGGAAGGCGGTGTAGTGCTCGATCGCCGCGATCAGCGCCACCCGCTCCATCAGCCACCACTTGCGCGCCCGCCCCGGCGGCAGCGTCCGGTCGCCGAGCAGCTTCTCGAAGAACCAGTCGACCTGCGCGGTGTACGGCGTCGGGTCGAGACCCAACTCCTTCAGGCGGGGCAGGACGTCGTCGTGCGCCTGGGAGTGCACGGCCTCCTGGCCGATGAAGCCGATGACGTCCCGGCGCAGCTGTTCGTCGTGGATGTACGGCAGCACCTGCCGGTACACGTGGATGAACCAGCGTTCCCCGGCGGGCAGCAGGAGGTGGAGCACATTGATGGTGTGCGTGGTGAACGGGTCGCCCGGCACCCAGTGCAGGGGAGTCTTCTCCCAGGCGAAGGAGACCCTGCGCGCCTTGAGAAGCGTCCGCTCCGAGGCGACCGGCGCCGGCTGCGTGTTAGACATATTGTCAATGTACTGAGAGGTAGGCCGTCGGAACAGAGGCGTGCGACGAATTCCTGACGCTCCGGAATTCCTGACGCCCAGGACGACGGGGAGTCAGCGCAGCGCGCCCACCCGACTCCCGTCCGCCAGCGTCCCGTTCAGCCGTGCCCGGTCGCCCGCCCTGGCCGGCACGGCGAGCAGGCGGCTGTCGGAGCGCGCCTCCACCCCGCCCGACGCGGTCAGCGAGGCGAACTGCTCACTGCCCGCCGCCAGTACGTACCAGCGGCCGCCCTGCGACTTCCACAGCACCCCGGCCAGCACCCGGGGGGCGCGCATCCCGCAGGCCGGGGAGTCCTCGGCCCTGGCCGCGACCGCCCCGGGCGGCCCGCCCGTCGCGACGGCCGGCGCCGACGGGGCCTGGAACTGGGCGAGGACCCGGCTGCCGGTACCCCGCCAGGTCTCCGCCCTGGTGCAGAGCCAGCGCGCGGAACCGCCCCCCTCGGGCAGCAACTGCTCTGCGTACTGCCAGGAGTTCACCGAACGCACCCCGCGCGAACGCACCGCGGGCAGCAGACAGGCGGTCCGCGCCCAGCTGTCCCGCTCCGCCCACCCGGCGACATCGTGCGGCGCGGACGGCGGGCCCGAGGTGAGCCGGGCCGGGACCAGTTCGCCGAGGTCGGCCATCAGCCGGGCCGCCGGGCCGTCGCGGACCTCGATCGTTTCCCAGGCACGGCAGTCGCGGGCCGTCGCCGGGCTGGTCAGCGCGGCGGTCACCCCGTCTGCGCGGCGGGGCAGCGGCCGCCGTCCGGCGCCCGGCGCCAGCAGGTCCCGCACCGACACCGAACTCACCCAGGGCGCGGTGAGGTAGCGGATCCGGTCGCCGCCGCGCGCCACGATCAGCGCGGCGGCCGTCGCCCGGTCCGCACCGTCGACCCGGGCGAAGTCGAGCGCGACGCCCTCGCCCCGGCCGCCGTCCCGGGGCTCCGCGTACCGCACGACGCGCAGCCCGTCGTGGAACAGCACCACCGTCACCCGGTCCACCTCGCCCGCGTACAGCAGTTGCGGCGCCCCCATCGGAGGCCCGACGGGGGTGCCAGGGGTCGCCGACGAACGCACCGCACCGTCCGGACGCGCCCAGGCCCTCAGCGCGCGGTGCAGCAGCCGGGCATCCCCGGTGCGGCTGCCGCGGGTGGGCCAGGAAGTGAAGTCGGTACGTGGCGAGCGCTGCCAGAACGTCGCGGACACCCGGCTCAACCTGCCCGGGTCCAGGGCCTGTTCGGCGGCGGGCTCCCGGCTGTCCCGGGGCCCGGACACGGCGCCGCGCCCCCAGCCGTGGCCCGGCAGCCCCAGCAGCGCCCCGCACACCAGCAGCGCGGCGACCGCCGTCAGCGCCGCCTTCGCGTGCCGGCGGCGGCGCAGCAGATCCGGCGGCCGGGCCTGGAGCGAACAGGGGTCGAACTCGGGGGAGTCGAGGAGCGCGTGCGGCACCGGGACGCCCGCCGCCTGGGCGAGCGCCGCGTACGGGTCGGCGACCCCGGCGTCCGCGAGCACCCGTCGGGCCTCCGCGTCGGTCAGCCCCTCCAGACCGCGCAGGGCGTGGGCGGCGCGGCCCGGACCGGAGAGCGCCGACAGGGCGTTCTCCAGGGCGAGCCCGTCCGACCCGCCGGAGTGCGGGAACAGCCGCAGCCCCCATACGAGTGGCAGGAGCGAAGGCAACCGGGCGCGGCGGCCCGCCGCCAGGGCCGCCCGCAGCACCCGTCGACGGGCGAGCGCGTACGACGGATCCACCGTCGCCGCACCGCCGGGCCCGCGCGGCACCGGGACGCCGCCCCCGGCCCCCGCCCGGCGCCCGGCCAGCAGGCACCGCTGGGCAAGCGCGTGCGCCTTCAGCACCCGGCGGTGGCTGTCGAGCGACGGCGGCAGCACGAGATAGCCGAGTCGGACCAGTCGCGGATAGTGCTCGACGAGCGCGGCCCCGGCCTGCTCCCCTTCGGCCGGGGCGGCTGCGGAAGGTACTTCTGGCAGTGGACGCACGTTCAGCAGAACGAGCGAATCGTGCGATGGTCACCCCGGCCTGTCCGCGCGCGGCACGGCGACCGTGCCCACCGTCCGTCTGCTGGAACCGTGCGTCATAGCCGCGCAAGCCCGGCCTCAGGGCACCTTCGCGGCCCGATTCAAGACAATTCGACATCTCTCGGCAGGTAGAGCAGCATGGCTATGCGGGAGGTGTACAGATCGCTGGCCCCCAGCAATGACGGCGCGGCCAGTCGACGGGCGCCGGGTAACCGACTCCTACGCGATCACAAGCCATGAGCTCATATGATCTCGTTTTCTCGCCGCCGCCCACCAGGCCCAGGCCTTTCGTGAGCATCTCTCTTCTCGGCGGTTTCGACATCGTCGTCGGCGACGAACCAGTGACCGTCCCAGTCGGCTCGAAGCGACTGCTGGCGTTCATCGCGCTACAATACCGGGCTGCTGTTCCCCGAACTCTGGTCGCCGGGAGTCTCTGGCCCGAAGCAACCGAGCAGGGTGCGAACACGAACCTTCGGTCGGCGCTGTCACGTCTCCAGGACCTCGGGAAGCAGGCGCTGAACATCTGCCCCGCCGAGGTGCGTCTCGCGCGGGAGGTCGACGTCGACCTGTTTCGGGCTCGGTCGTTGGCCCAGCGCATCATCGATTCCCATGTCCCGGCCGAGGAACCCGACCTCAACGCGACGGCCGTCGACCAGCTGTCCGCAGATCTGCTGCCCGGCTGGTACGACGACTGGATGCTGCCGGAGGCGGAGCAATGGCGGCAGCTTCGGCTCCACGCCCTTGAGGCACTGACGGAAGCCTTCATCGACACGAAGGAGTTCGCCTGGGCCGTGACGGCCGCCCATGCGGCTGTCCAGGCGGATCCGCTGCGGGAGAGCAGTCAGGCTTCGCTGATCCGTGCCCACCTGGCGGAGGACAACCGGTCCGAGGCGTTGTACGACTTCGAACGCTACGAGCAGCAGCTCAGCGACGAGCTGGGACTCCGCCCCACGCCACGGCTGCGCCGGCTGGTGTCCGAACTTCAGCGGTCGCGCCCCGGTGGCGGATCCCCGTAGCTGCGTAGCTGCCCCGTAGCGCGGAGTTGGCGAACCCGCCACTGTCCAGTGGCGGGCTCGCGTTACCGAGTTCGGTCGGTTTGGCGTGGTCAGCACGCGACAGAGGTCACGTCTGTGCGCCCTGCTGGAGGACGTTGCCGTTGCCGGGGCCGGTCTGTGCGCCCTGTTGCAGGACGTTGCCGTTGCCGGGGCCGGTCTGTGCGCCCTGCTGGAGGACGTTGCCGTTGCCGGGGCCGGTCTGTGCGCCCTGCTGGAGGACGTTGCCGTTGCCGGGGCCGGTCTGTGCGCCCTGCTGGAGGACGTTGCCGTTGCCGGGGCCGGTCTGTGCGCCCTGCTGGAGGACGTTGCCGTTGCCGGGGCCGGTCTGTGCGCCCTGCTGGAGGACGTTGCCGTTGCCGGGGCCGGTCTGTGCGCCCTGCTGGAGGACGTTGCCGTTGCCGGGGCCGGTCTGTGCGCCCTGTTGCAGGACGTTGCCGTTGCCGGGGCCGGTCTGTGCGCCCTGCTGGAGGACGTTGCCGTTACCGCCGGTCTGCGCACCCTGTTGCAGGACGTTGCCGTTACCGCCGGTCTGTGCGCCCTGCTGGAGGACGTTGCCGTTGCCGGGGCCGGTCTGTGCGCCCTGCTGGAGGACGTTGCCGGTGCCTCGCCCGGTCTGCGCACCTTGCTGGAGGACGTTGCCGTTACCGCCGGTCTGTGCGCCCTGCTGGAGGACGTTGCCGGTGCCTCGTCCGGTCTGTGCACCTTGTTGCAGGACGTTGCCGGTGCCTCGTCCGGTCTGTGCGCCTTGCTGGAGGACGTTGCCGGTGCCTCGTCCGGTCTGTGCGCCTTGCTGGAGGACGTTGCCGGTGCCTCGTCCGGTCTGTGCGCCTTGCTGGAGGACGTTGCCGGTGCCTCGTCCGGTCTGTGCGCCTTGCTGGAGGACGTTGCCGGTGCCTCGTCCGGTCTGTGCGCCCTGTTGCAGGACGTTGCCGGTGCCACCGGTCTGTGCGCCCTGCTGGAGGACGTTGCCGGTGGCCGTGTCGAAGCAGGTCGGGGGTTGGGACTGAGTGCAGACGATTGCGGACGGGACGGCCTGGGGCGCCGCTGTAGCACTTGTCGCGCCGACTGCGCCGACTCCGCCGGCCATCGCCGCGACCAAGCTCGACACGCCGATCAGGCGGGGAATTCCTTGGCGAATGCTTCTCATCATGGTGGATTCCTTGCGTGTGGAAGCGGGTTTGAGCTTGCCTGCACCAGCCATCGTCATGTGCCGGGCATCACCGCGGCGTGACGTCGGCGTGACCGGGCTCGGCTGACGGCAGTCGGCGGATGCTCTCCGAGGGCGTCTGCCTGCGCCCCGGCCATGGTCAGGACTTGCCCATGGACGGCCGTGTTTCCCGCGTGCCTGGCCGGCTGCGTACGGTGACAAGCCGCACGGGGACGTACTCGTAGCCGACGCGCCGCGCCACTCAGGTGCGCCCGGACGGCGCGGGTGCGGCGCGGCAGTCGGTTGTCCTCGGCGCGGTTGCCGGGCGAATCGTGTGACGGTCACTCCGGCCCGTCCGCGCACGGCTCAACGGGCCTCCACCTCACCGCAGTTGCCACTCGCTGAACCCGACCGTGCCGCGCAGCCCGCTCCCGCCGTTCGTCGCGGTCATGAAGATCCCCACGTCCTGGACCGCCGCCGTCCCCGGCACGGCGACCGTGCCCACCGTCCGCCAGCTCGCCCCGCCGTCGGTGGAACAGGAGCCCGTGCATCCGTCCCCGGCCCGGGCCAGCCGGAGCAGTACCGGGGCCTTGATCCCGGTGATCCGCCGGTACGTGTCCAGGGTCCCGTCGCCGTTCGTGTCGTACGAGAGGACCACACCGTTGGACGGCGTCACCGCCAGATTCAGGAACCCCGCGGAGCCCGGCGCCGCGAGGCTGTTGCACACCACGAGCCCCGAACGCGCCCAGCCCCCGGTGTTCTCCTGCACGTCGACCCGCACGGTCACCTCCGCCCCGTCGGACCACGCCCCCTCCCGGTACGCGGTGCCGAACTGGCTGGTGCCCTTCCACAGGTCCTGGCCCGCCCCGTTGATCGCGAACCGCCCGTCCAGCTCCCCGAAGACCGCCGCGTTCGACGTGTACGTGCGCCAGCCCGGCTCCAGCGGCGCCGCCAGGTACACCGCGCCACGCCGCAGATCGGTCACCCGGTCCTCGCCGCGCGGCCCGTACGCGGTGCCCAGCTCGTACGGCATCGGCACCAGCGGCGCGGTCAGCGGCTCGGACGGGGCGGTGACCCGCCAGTCCACCGAACCCGAGCCGCCCGCCGCGACCTCGTCGAGGGAGGTGCCGCCCGTCGCGGTGGCGTCCAGGCCGGTGAGCGCGAAGTCGACCCGGCCGGTGGACCGCAGGCCGTTCAGATTGCGGAAAGCGGCCGTCACCGTCCCGGTGCTGCCAGGGGCGAACGTCACCGGATCGGCCCAGACCGTGACGGTGCCCTGGTACGGGGCGGTGGACAGGGTCTCGAAGACCCGCCGCGCCGTGCGGTGGGCATCGCCCGTCGCCCGTACCGGATGGACGTCGGTCCGCCGGGTCCACTCCTCCTCGCCCGGGTACCAGTCGAAGGCCTTCGCCGCCCGGCCCTCTGTGAGCGCGTCGGTCAGCTCGTCCAAGTACGCCTGCCACTGCGGGAGATGGACCTCGCCCATCAGCCCGTGCCAGTCCCGGTTGGCGTAGTTGCTGAGGTTGTCGGCGGCCGTCCGGTCCGCCCAGGTGGTGATCAGGGTGCGGGCCGTCCACTCCAGCCGCACCGCCTCCGCCGGGCTCGTCGCCAGCCGTTTGGCGTCCTCCAGCCACGGCCCCAGCAGGAAGGCCCGGTGGCAGCCCGACACCGTGTCCGTCAGCCGCATCAGCTTCAGCCAGAGCGCGGCGAGCACCCGGAACCGGGCCACGTCCTTGTCGGCCTGGGCGGCCCGCAGCTGCGGCAGCAGGGTCCGGGAGCGGTCGGCGAGCGCCTGCCGGGCCAGATCGGTGAGGTCGTAGCGGTAGGTGTCCGAGTCGCGCAGCGACGGGCGTACGCCGAGGAGCGCCGCGAACGCCCGGTCGAAACCGGCCGGGTCGAAGGCGGTGTTGACGGAGGCGGTGATGCTCGGCCTGCGGGAGAAGAGCGAGTCGACGGGGCGGCCATCGGTGCTGGTCAGCCGGTACGCCGTGGCGGCCAGCGCGGCGAACGCCGCCTCCGCCGAGCGGTCGCGGCCGCCGTAGCGGAACCTCGGGTACGCCCGGAACCACGCCTCCCGGTCCACCTTCTCGCTGCGCCAGGCCAGCTCGCTGAACAGCTCGAACGCCGCCGGATCGCGCTCGGCCGCCTCCGGCATGTACGCCGTGCCGGTCAGCGCGCTGCCCGGCTTGTCGCGCCAGGCCGTGAACTTCTCCGTCCAGCGGTCGGTGTTGGCGCCGATCGTCGTACGGCCGCCGAAGTTCGGGATGGTGCCGAAGGCGTACGGGGCTCCGCCCCAGTCCTTCTCCCGGTCGGTGACGGTGTCGAGATCGGAGAGGCCGTCGACGATCAGCAGCCGGCCGGTGTCGATCGCCTCCAGCATCGCGGGCCGGGGATTGGCCTGCCAGCCGAGGATCACCCAGGTCGCGCCGGGGTGCGCGGTCCGCAGGGCCGACTCGACGGCGCGGGCGGCGTCCGGCACCGGGACGTCACCGGCGTTGCCGCCCTCGTGCAGCAGATCCATCTTGAAGTGGCCGGCGGGGCCGAACAGTTGCTCCTGGTGCCGGTAGAAGGCGGCGGCCACCTCGGCGAAGACGGGGGTGCGGGGATCGAGCCAGTCGGGCCGGCGCAGCCCGTTCCAGGTGCCCTGCGGGACGGTGCGGGCCCCCGGATTGCGGTCCGCGAAGCCGTCCGGGACGGTACCGAAGTAGCCGGGGAACACCGGCGCCATGCCCAGTTCCCGCATCCGGTCGGCGATGCACCGGCCCAGCTCGGCGCGGCGGGCGATCAGTTCGGGGCCGAGCGGGCCGCCGTATCCGCTCATGTTCTGGAGCAGCCACCACGGCTGGTGGGACGGCGCGGGCAGCCAGGTGCGGGCCTCGGTGTCGCTGTAGCCGAAGTCCTGGAGCAGCCGGTGGTAGACGGCCTCCTGACCGGCGGTGACCAGGACCTCGTTGCAGCCGTGCAGGGCCAGGACGTCGAGCATCCGCTCCCAGCGCGGCCAGTCGGCGTACGGGGCGGTGTAGCCGTCGTGGGTGTCGTTGAGGGCGAACCGGTGGGGGACGGTCGCGGAGCGCTCGACGGGGGTACGGGGAGCGGGCAGCCGGCGGGGCAGTGCGGTACGGCTGCCGGACCACGAGATCACGGCGTCGCAGGTGTACTTGAGGTACCAGTGCGCCCCCGTCAGCGCGGCGGCCGCGGTGGTGGCGGCGATCTCGATCCGACCGGTGGTGCCGGTGACCCGGAAGCGGTCGGGGGCACCTTCGCTCCGGGGAAGGGCGCCGAGCCGGAACTGCCCGGCGTGGTCCGGCAGCAGACGGCCGAGCGCCTCGTGCGCGGGCGCGAGGTCGCGGGCCGGAGCGGCAGGAGCGGCCGCAGAAGCGGTGGCGTGCGCGGGGACGGCGGCCTCGAACGCGGCGGCGGCGCCGATGGCTCCGGCGGTGCCCAGCACCGTACGTCTGGTCGGCCGGGAGGAGCTGAAGGGCAGGGAGGTCTCCGTCATGATCCGCACTCCTCGGTGTTGTTCATGGTGGTGCATGCGACAACAGGTGCGTGCGGTGCGCACGTTAATGACGGGTGCGGGGGCGGGGCAACGGGGCGTACGGCGATTTGTGGCGAACCAGCTGTTCGGTCGCATGCCGGGGCGGCGGCCGGGCATGCGGCTGCCGGACGGCGGGGGTCAGGCGAAGGCGGCGAGCTGGGGATCGACCGGCGCCCCGGTCATCCGGTTGGCCAGCGTCGACATCGTGTACGTACCGATGCCGAGGACGACCTCCAGCGCGTTGCGGGCGGTGTATCCGTGTGCCAGGAACGCCTGGAGCGTCGCGTCGTCCACGGCGCCGGCCGTCGCGATCACGGCGAGGGTGAACTCCCGTACCGCCTCCAGCCGTTCGTCCGGAAGCACCCGCCGCTCACGCAGGGCCGCGATCACCCCGGGGTCCGCGCCGAGTGCGGTGAGCTTCGCGGTGTGCATCGCCACGCAGACGTGGCAGTCGTTGCCGGTCGCCATCGTCATGATCAGGACCTCGCGGGAGAGCGGGTCGAGGGTGGTGGACTCGAAGACGGCGCTCGCCTTCAGGAAGCTGTCGAGCAGCTCCGGCGAGGTGGCGAGCCGGGCGACGGCGGAGGGCAGATGGCCCTGCTTCGCCGTCACAGCCGCCATGGTGCGGCGGGCGGCGGCCGGGGCGGATTCGAGGGTGTGGTCGGGGAACGCGGATACGGGCATGGCTGATCTCTCCTGGTGGCCGCTCGGGCTAAAATCGACAACGTGATTGACGAAAAGGTAAACCAGGTTGTCGAGTTTCACAATGGCTGAGCGACGGGCGGAGGCGTCCGGGCGGGATGCGGCGGGCTTCGAGCTGCCCATGCTGCTGTTCGCCGGATTCCGGTCGATCATCGACGAGTTGCACCGTGAGCTGGCCGAACAGGGGCACGCCGACGTCCGCCCCGCGTACGGCTACGCGCTCCAGGCCGTCGGCCGCGACGGGGCGACCGCCAGCGAGATCGGCCGCCGGCTCGGGGTCTCCAAGCAGGCCGCCGGCAAGACCGTGGAGAAGCTGGAAGGGCTCGGATACGTGGAGCGCGTCGACGACCCCCGCGACGGCCGCCGCAAGCTGGTCCGGCTGACCGCGCGGGGCGTGGACGTCCTGGTCAGGTCGGCCGAGGGCTTCGACCGGCTGCGCGCCCGCTGGGTCGAGGCGCTCGGCGCGGACCGGGTGCGCGCGATGGAGGCGGACCTGCGCGCGATGGTGCCCGAGGGCGCGTTCCGGCTCGATGTGCCGGGCTGGTTCAACGACTGAGGCAGGCTCGGGCGGCTGCGGCGGCGGGCTTGGACTTTGCTAGCGAGAGATAGGACGTATCTCGTACGCACCCTTCCCGTGGGTCCCTGTGTGCGGCAGCATGCCCACGTCGGTACCCAAGAGATCCGATCAATACTGGTCGGGAATGGGAGGGAACCATGGCACGACGCACCCGTGTGCTCAGTGCGCTCGCACTGGCGGTGGCCGCCGCGCTCGTCCCCGTACAGGCGACCGCGCAGCAGCCCGCGCACCAGCGGCAGGCGCCACCGGGCACCCCGTGCAGCGCGCCGGTGAAGCCCGCCTCGCAGATGACGGTGGAGTCCTGCGACAGCCCGGACCGGATCATCGAGAAGGCCGCGAACATCGTCCCCACCCCCGGCCAACTCGCCTGGCAGCAGCGCGAGGTGACCGCCTTCACGCACTTCGGGATGAACACCTTCACCGACCGCGAATGGGGCTCGGGCACCGAGGACGAGAAGCTCTTCGCACCCAAGGCCATCGACGCCGACCAGTGGATGCGCGCCTACAAGGCCGCCGGTGTCGAACAGGTCATGCTCACCGCCAAGCACCACGACGGCTTCGTGCTCTACCCCAGCCGGTACACCGACCACTCGGTGGCGCTCAGCCCCGGCAGCCCCGACGTCGTGGCCGCCTATGTGAAGGCCGCCCGCAAGGCGGGCCTCAAGGTCGGGCTCTACCTCTCGCCCTCCGACGGCGCCGAACTCCCGCATGCCTGGCACGCGCAGTGGGTCGACACGATCCGCGAGAAGCAGGCCGAGGGCAAGCCGCTCAGCCTCCCCGAGCGCATGGCCCTGGAGGACGGCGACCGCGCCCCGGCCGGTGAGGGCCGCTTCGGCAACGGCAGCCCGGTCACCGAGCGCACGATCCCCACCCTCGTACCCGGCGACGACCGGGCCGCAGCCGTCCGGAGCGGCAAGCTGCCCACCTTCCGGGTGAAGGCCGACGACTACGACACCTACTACCTCAACCAGCTCTACGAACTGTTCACCCAGTACGGGCCGATCGAGGAACTCTGGCTCGACGGCGCCAACCCCTGGTCCGGCTCCGGCATCACCCAGAAGTACGACGTCAAGCAGTGGTTCGACATGGTGAAGGCCCTCTCGCCGAACACCGTCGTCTTCCAGGGCCCGCAGGGCGTGCGCTGGGTCGGCAACGAGAGCGGCGTCGCCCGCGAGACCGAGTGGAGCGTCACCCCGCACACCACCGACCCGTGGACCGGGCTCGGCAGCCTCCCCAACGACTCGACCGACCCCGACATCGGCTCCCGCGCCAAGCTCCTCGACCCGTCCGTCAACTACCTCCAGTGGTACCCGGCCGAGGCGGACGTCTCGATCAGGCCCGGCTGGTTCCACCACCCGGACCAGAAGCCCAAGACGCCCGCCCAGCTGATGAACCTGTACGAGAAGAGCGTCGGCCGCAACGCCTCCCTGCTGCTCAACGTCCCGCCGGACAAGGACGGCCGGATCGAAGACGCCGACGTCGCCGCACTGACCGCCTTCGGCTCCGACGTACGCCGTATCTACGGCACCGACGTACGCAGGCAGGGCCCCGCCCCGTACACCTTCGACCGGATCGCCGTGCGCGAGGACATCCGGCACGGGCAGCGGGTGGAGAAGTTCGCCGTCGAGGCCCGCGTCGGCGGGAGCTGGCAGCGGATCGCCGAGGGTACGACCATCGGCCACCGGCGCATCCTGTCCCTGGCCACGCCCGTCACCGCCACCTCGGTACGGGTGAAGGTGCTGGAATCCCGGGCGACACCGCACCTCGGGGCGACGACGCTGCACCTGAGCACCACGCCGTGACCCGGTGGCCGTGCGACCCCCTGGCCGGGGGTCGCACGGCCGTCCGTCGTTCAGCCCCGGTCGAGATAGGCGAGCACCGCGAGGACGCGGCGGTTGTCGTCGTCGGACGGCGGCAGGGAGAGCTTCCCGAAGATGTTCGAGGTGTGCTTGGCCACCGCCCGCTCCGTGATCACCATCTGCGAGGCGATCGCCGCGTTCGAACGGCCCTGCGCCATCAGCTCCATGACCTCCAGCTCGCGCGGGGTGAGCATGCCCATCGGCCTGTCCTGCGAGCGCCGCGACAGCAACTGCGAGATCACCTGCGGGTCCATCGCGGTGCCGCCCGCCGCCACCCTGCGCACCGCGTCGACGAACTGCTCGGCGTCGAAGACCCGGTCCTTGAGCAGATAGCCGATGCCGCCGTTGCCGTCCGCCAGCAGCTCGCGCGCGTACAACTGCTCCACGTGCTGGGAGAGCACGAGCACCGGCAGCCCCGGCTTCGCCCGCCGGGCCGCCAGCGCGCACTGCAGGCCCTCGTCCGTGTGGGACGGCGGAAGCCGGACATCGACGATCGCGACGTCCGGCTCCGACTCGGCGAAGGCGCGGGTCAGTTCGGGCCCGCTCTCGACGGCTGCCGCGATCTCGAAGTCGTACGCCTCCAGCAGGCGGACCAGGCCGTCGCGCAGCAGGAAGAGATCTTCGGCTAGGACAACTCGCAAGGGATCTCCATGGTCACCATGGTGGGACCGCCCGCGGGGCTGCTGACGGCCATGATGCCGTCGAATGTACCGAGCCGGCGTTCGATTCCGCTCAGTCCGGATCCGCCGCCGACCGTCGCACCGCCCCGGCCGTTGTCGGTGACGGAGATCCGCAGCATGGCGTCCTCGTGGTGGATGTCCACCCAGACGCGGTCCGCCCCAGAGTGCTTGGCGGCGTTGGTCAGCGTCTCGCTCACCGCGAAGTACGCCGCCGACTCGACCGCGGCGTCCATCCGGCCGCCCAGCTCCGCCCCGACCTCCGACTCGAACGGCAGTCGCAGCGCCAACGCCCTTACCGCGTCCCCGAGTCCGCGCTCGGCGAGGACCGGCGGGTGGATGCCCCGGACCAGATCGCGCAGCTCCGTGAGCGCCTCGGCCGACGACTCCCGGGCCATGGCCAGGACCTTCTTCGCCTGCGCCGGGTCCTTCTCGATCAGCGCCTCCACGGTGCCCAGACTCATGCCCATCGCGACCAGCCGGGCCTGCGCGCCGTCGTGCAGATCCCGCTCGATGCGCCGCAGTTCCGAGGCCGCGGTGTCCACCGCCTCGTGCCGGGTCTCGGTCAGCCGGTCGATGCGCCGGGCCAGGTCCTCCTCCGGGGTGGGGGCCAGCATCGCGCGGGCGATCACGAAGTGCAGCCGCAGCAGCCGCTCGCTGACCAGTACCCCGGTCGCGAACAGCGCCGCACCGAGCGCCGCGGCGGCCAGCCCCGTCGCCTGGCTGCTGACCGGGACGAAGCCGTACCAGTAGCGGTCGTCGGTGAAGACCCGCCACAGCCCGGCCGCCAGCACGACACCCTCCACCGGGTAGATGAGCAGCCCGGCCGCCAGAGTCGCCACGACATAGCCGGCCGTCATGTCGACCAGCAGCCACCGGATGTCGCGCCAGGTCGCCGGGTCCTTCAGCATCAGCGTGGTCCGCTCCACCCGTCCGGTGAACCCGGTACGCAGATCCTTCGGGAAGGGGCGGTACGGGACCGGTATGCGGATGTCGTACCAGGTGGCCGCGAGCAGCCGGCGCCGGTTGGCGTGCTCGCGGACCAGATCCAGCACGTAGGGGGTGGTGAACAGTCCGACGCCCAGCACGATGAAGACGATCGAGACCACGGCCAGGACGAAGAGCGTGATCGAAGTGACCAGGCTCGCGACCGACAGCACGAGTCCGCGCCCGGCGGCCAGCATCGCGGCCCTTATCCGTCCCTGCATCACGTTCATCCCGGTCCGTCTCCCCTCGTCGGGCCCTTCTGCCGGACCCGCTCCGCAGACAGTCTCACCCGGTGGCGGCCCCGGGCGTCAGCCGTTTCGCCACCCGGGCGGGGGTGTACCCAGCACCACCCCGCCGACCTCGCCCTAAGGCTCCGGGGGAGGGGGCTTCGGCGGCTGGGGCGGGCGGCTCCGCGTTCCTAGATTCATCGGCATCCAACGGCGGCGCCGCGTCCGGCGCCGCCGCACTCCGGCTACAACTGACTTCTGGGGGCGAACACGCCATGAGGCGCAACCTTGCGGCACGCATCGGTGTGTGGAGCGCGCACCACCGCAAGACCGCCATTCTCGGCTGGCTGCTCTTCGTCGTGCTCGCCACGGGCATCGGCGGGGCGTCCGGGATGGTGGAGATGTCCGACTCGGAGAACGGTGCGGGTGATTCGGCACGGGCCGAGCAGATCCTCGACGACGCCGGTCTCGGGCAGCCCGCCGGCGAGCTGGTCATGGTGTCCGCCGCGAAGGCCGGTGACTGGAAGGGCGCCGCCCGCGAGCTCTCCGCGGCCCTCGGCAGGACCGGCGAGGTGGCGGACCTGGCGGCGCCGGTCCCCTCCGAGGACGGCAAGGACGCGCTGATCACCTTCGACCTGAAGGGGGACGCGGCGACGGCGCCGGACCGGGTGCAGCCCGTGCTCGACGCGGTGGACGGAGTCCGGGACGGCCACCCCGACGTCGCCATCCACCAGTTCGGCGAGGCCAGCGCCGGGAAATGGCTCGGCGACCTGCTCTCCGAGGACTTCAAGAAGGCCGAATTCACCGCCGTACCCCTGGCCCTGGGCATTCTGCTGGTCGCCTTCGGCGCCGTCGTCGCGGCGCTCCTCCCGGTCGGCCTGGCGCTCACCGCGTGCCTGGCCGCCTTCGGTCTGCTGTCGCTCGCCAGCCACCAGCTCCACCTGTTCCAGACCACGTACTCGGTGATGTTCCTGATGGGCTTCGCCGTCGGCGTCGACTACTGCCTGTTCTACCTGCGGCGCGAGCGCGACGAGCGGGCGGCGGGACGCGACGCGGAGACGGCGCTGCGGATCGCGGCGGCGACCAGCGGCCGGGCGGTGCTGGTCTCCGGGCTCACCGTGATGGTCGCGATGGCCGGCATGTTCCTGTCCGGGCTGATGCTGTTCAAGGGCTTCGCGCTCGCCACCATCATCGTGGTCCTCGTCGCCATGCTGGGCTCGGTGACCGTGCTGCCCGCGCTGCTGTCCTGGCTGGGCGACCGGGTCGAAGCGGGACGGGTGCCCTTTCTCGGCCGACGAGGGGGCCGCCGCGCACGCACCGGCGGGATCGCCGGGACGGTGCTGAGGCCGGTGCTGTCCAGGCCGAGGACCTTCGCGATCGCCTCGGTCGTCGTACTGCTCGCGCTGGCCGCGCCCGCCATCGGCATGAAGACCGAACAGCTCGGCCTGGAGAAGCAGTTCGGCTCGCAGTCACAGCTCTCGGTCGCCTACCGGCAGATCAGCGAGACCTTCCCGGGCGGCCCCGACCCGGCCCGCGTGGTGGTCAAGGCCGACGACATCGAGGCCCCCGCGCTGCGCAAGGCGTTCGACGGCTTCGAGAAGGTGACCGTCCACGACGCGCAGAACGTCGCGGAGATCGAGGTACCGCTCCCGCACGGCCGGGCCTCGCTCCGCGAACTCCGCGAGGAGCGGCTGCCCGCCGCGTTCGACGCCACCGGCGCCCAGGTGTACGTGACCGGGGAGACCGCCGGCTCCGTCGACTTCAACGAACAGCTCAAGCGCGGCATCGTGCCGGTCTTCGCCTTCATCACGGCGGTGACCTTCCTGCTGATGCTGTTCTGCTTCCGCTCGTACGTCATCGCCGTGACGTCGATCGTGCTCAACCTGCTCTCCGTGGCCGCCGCCTACGGGGTGATGGTCGCCGTCTTCCAGCACGGCTGGGGGGCTTCGCTGATCGGCTCGGAGGGGGTCGGCGCGATCGAGGCATGGATGCCGCTCTTCGTCCTGGTCGTCCTGTTCGGACTCTCCATGGACTACCACGTGTTCGTGGTCTCGCGGATCCGCGAGGCCCGCGACCGGGGGCTGACCACCCGGGCCGCGATCGACGAGGGCGTCCGCCGCACGGCCGGCGCGGTGACCGGTGCCGCCGCGATCATGGTCGCGGTCTTCGCGGTCTTCGGGACGCTGTCCATGCAGGACATGCAGCAGATGGGCGTCGGCCTCGCCGTCGCGGTGCTGCTGGACGCCACGGTCGTACGGATGGTCCTGCTGCCCTCCGTGATGGCGCTGCTGGGCGAGCGGAACTGGCGCACCCCGCGCGCCCTGACCCGCCTGCCGAGCCTGGAACACGAGGAGCCGGAGCCGGGGCGGGAGCGGGAGCCGGCGGGGAACGGGTGGCGCGGCTGACCCGGCCGGCCCGGCCCGGTACATGGAACGGCCCTGGTCCGGTACGTACACCGGACCAGGGCCGTTCCTCATGACTTCGACGCGTCAGGGCGTGTACTTGTACCCGACGCGTCGCACCGTCTGGATCGAACGGCGGTGCTCGGCGCCCAGCTTGCGGCGCAGCCGGGCGATGTGGACATCGACGGTGCGCCCGTCGCCCACGTGCCCGTAGCCCCAGACCGTGGTCACCAACTGGTCGCGGGTGTGCACCCGGTGCGGGTGCGCGACCAGGTGGGCGAGCAGCTCGAACTCCAGGTAGGTGAGGTCGAGCGTGATCCCGTCCACCGCGGCGGTGCGCTGTACGGGGTCGATGAGCACCGGACCCGCGGCCGTGTCCGGCACCGGTGACGGCACCACGAACTGGGCGGCCGCGGCGGTGGCCGCGGCGACGGCGGGCTGCTGGTCGGCCGGTACGAGCACCAGGTAGCCGACCATCGGCGGCCGGCCCGGCAGCGCCGGAACGGTGTGCTGGGGTGCGGGCAGCCAGGTGGCACCCGGCGGCAGGAACTCGGCCACATCGGCCAGCTGGACGACCTCGTCGGGGTCGACGGCACGCAGCCGGTGGCGGTTGGGGGAGAGGGGGCGGGCGGAGGTGGTGGCCGCAGCGGTCGCCGAGGGCGCTGAGGTGGCAGGGGCCGAGGCGGAGAAGGTACGGGTGTTCGCCATGAGGGTCAGCTCTTTCGCGCGAAGGAGTCGTCGGTGGACGGACTTGCTTGCGCGCGGGCCGAAGGCCGGGGTGATCGGCTTTAGAGGGCCTGCGCGTTCAACGCGCGACAACACACCCGGTCGAAGTCATGGTGCTGACGGGAAGGCCAGAACGGTTCGAGGTCGCTGCGACCTGTCGAGGTGTGCTGGAAGCTGGCCATGCCCCCATTGAACCAGAGAACCGGACGCCGCAGCAGACCTCTCCCACCCGTCGATACGGACCCTTTGCGTTACGTTCCTCACCCCCGCACCCCTCTCAACCCACCAGCCGCTTGCGCCAGTCCAGGCCGGTCAGCTCGATCGCCTTGTCCGGCGAACCGTCCCATTCCACCGTCAGCCCCGCATCGCCGAGCGCCTCCACGACCTCCCGGCCCACGGCGGTGGTGGTGTCCGACTCCTCGTCGAACCCGCCGTAGTACAGCGAGAGGCCGTGCCCCGACACGGCGCTCTCGGTGCACTGCATGTGGAAGAAGACGAAGCCGCGCGCATCCTCCTGCCCGGCGCCCCAGATCTCGGACATACCGCACGACCGGCAGCAGGTGAAATGCTCCCTCGCCGTGATTCCGTCCCGGTCCAGCCGGGCGAACGCCCGAGTCAGCCGGTCCGCGTCGGTCACGTCCGACCACTGGCGCTGCTCCTCCACCCGCTCCAGCCACAGCCGCTCCGCCAGCTGCCGCGCCTGCGCACGGGTCACCGGGCGCACGCCGTCCTTCACCAGGTAATCCTCGGCCGTTTCGGTGAGTTCCTGGACCGTCCCGTACCCGCAGCGGAGCAGCACCCGTATCCGCTCCTCCAGCGTCTCCCGGATCTCCGCCGGCAGCTCCGGCACCGGCTCCTCCTCCGGCACGTCGGCGCGTTCCCACTCCACACCCGCGTCCCACTCCGGCTCCTGGCGCGCCCAGCGGGTCATCAGCTCGGCGACCCGCTCCGGCGCGTCGACCATCGTCCGGAAATGCGTGGCGGCACCACCGGAGCGGCGCTCCAGCTGGTACCCGTCACCGTGGTCGAACCAGACCTGCACGAAGGTCCCGGGGAGGTCGGGCACGCGCTGCACGACCAGGAAGCGGTCACCCTTCATGCCGATCCGGTGCACCAGGTCGCTCAGCGCCCGGTCCGAAATGTGGGTGTGCGTCTCGGAGTTCTCGGTCTCCACCTTGATGTCGAGCATGAGCCAACCCTGACACGGGCCACTGACAACGGACCGGGGCGGCGAAGGGGGCGCCCACCAGGCCGGGTGGGCGCCCCCTGGGCCGTGGATCAGACCTGGTCGGCCTTCTCCAGCGCGGTGCAGCAGGTGTCGACGATCAGGCGGGTGACGACATACGGGTCGACGTTGGCGTTCGGGCGGCGGTCCTCGATGTAGCCCTTGCGGTCCTGCTCGACCTGCCACGGGATGCGGACCGAGGCGCCGCGGTCGGAGACGCCGTAGCTGTACTCGTTCCACGGGGCGGTCTCGTGCAGACCGGTCAGCCGGTCGTCGATGCCCGCGCCGTAGTTCTTGACGTGGTCCATCGGCTTGGAGCCCTCGCCCAGCGACTCGCACGCGGTGATGATCGCGGCATAGCCCTCGGATCCCTCGCGCATCGCCTTGGTGGAGAAGTTGGTGTGCGCGCCCGCGCCGTTCCAGTCGCCCTTGACCGGCTTCGGGTCGAGCGTCGCGGAGACGTTGAAGTCCTCGGCGGTGCGGTACAGCAGCCAGCGGGCGACCCACAGCTGGTCGGAGACCTCCAGCGGGGACAGCGGGCCGACCTGGAACTCCCACTGGCCGGGCATGACCTCGGCGTTGATGCCGGAGATGCCGAGCCCCGCCTTCAGGCAGTTGTCGAGGTGCTTCTCGACGATCTCGCGGCCGAAGATCTCGTCGGCGCCGACCCCGCAGTAGTAGCCGCCCTGCGCGGCCGGGAAGCCGGCCTCGGGGAAGCCCAGCGGCCGGTGGCCGTCGAAGAAGGTGTACTCCTGCTCGATGCCGAAGATCGGCTGCTGGCCCTCGAACCGCTCGGCCACCGGGCGCAGCGCGGCACGGGTGTTGGACGCGTGCGGCGTCATGTCGATGTCGAAGACCTCGCACAGCACCAGGATGTCGTCGCCGCCGCGGATCGGGTCCGGGCAGGAGAAGACCGGCTTCAGCACCCGGTCGGAGGCGTGGCCCTCGGCCTGGCTGGTGCTCGAACCGTCGAAGCCCCAGATCGGCAGCTCCGCCACGTCCTGCGAGGGGGCCCCGGCCATGATCTTCGTCTTGGAGCGGAGCTTGGCGGTCGGCTCGGTGCCGTCGATCCAGATGTACTCAGCCTTGAACGTCACGGAAGCCATCCTTTGCGGGTGCTGCGGTGCTGCGGTCCGGTCTATGCAGCGCAGCTTCGCAAGACGCGATTTCCCGTCCGTTGCCCGGATGTGAACCCCGTGTTACCGAGGTTTCGCGCGTGCGGCCGGTCTCAGGCGCGGGCCCTGAGCAGCGACTCGAAGCCGGCCGCGCGGATCCGCCGCACCACTTCCTCCTCGGTGGTCCCCAGCGCCTTCGCCGCACCCGCGAGCCGCCAGTCCGCGTCGGCGAGCCGGTGCAGCAGATGGCCGCGCCTGATCTGCGCCTCGGACAGCCGGAACGTCTTCAGGTACGCGACCTGCCCCTTGTGATCGGTGATCGTCTCACCGATGTGCTGCCCGGCCCCGCCCGGCCGGAAGGGCGGCAGGAACCGCCACAGTGTGAACGAACCCATCCGGTACACCCGGTCGAAGGTGTACGAACCGTCCAGCAGCTCACCCGCGAACAGGGTGTCGTGCGCCTCGGCCCACTCGCGCTCCTGGGCATGCGCGGCCGCCCGCAGACCGGCGAGCGTACGCAACTGCGGACCGTCGGGTATCCGCGCCGTGAACTCCGGCACGGGGGCGCCGTACAGCGCGTACTGGTGGATCAGCTCGCCGTACAGGTCCTCGACCAGCGACGGGTGCAGCAGCCGGTAGTCGTCCGGGTGCGGCACGACGAACGCGGCGGCGAGCGCGTCGGCCGCGTACACCATCACCCCGCACTGGCCGGGATGGATCTCGAAGACCCGCAGCGCCGCGCCGAGCCCGCGCACCGACCACCCCATGTACGCGTCCTCGGCGCGCGGCGAGAGCCCGTCGCGCAGCGCCTGCCGCGACCACTCCTCCCAGGCGATGGCCGGGCCGCCGAAGTGCAGCGAGAGATAGCCCTCCAGCGCGAGGTGCAGCGGCAGGAAGCGCAGCCGGTCGCCCGGCCGGCGCTTCGCCATCCGGTGGTGGCGGTGGCGCTGCAGCCGCGCGGTCCGGGGCGCCTGACGGCCCCCGGCCGGAGGACCCGCGGCGCCCGGCGCGGCGCCGAGGTGCGTACCGTACGCGGCGGACTGCTCGCCCTCGCCGGACCAGTCGGCGACGAAGCCGTGCGGGATGACCGAGGCGTAGTGCGTGCGCGGACCGATGTCCACGGTGCCGTTCCCGTAGTCCGTGTAGAGCTCCTCGTGCAGCCGCAGCCCCTCCACGGGCCGCTCGCGCACCAGCGGCACCAGCCGGATGCCGCCCCACACCTGGGCGGGGCGGGTGGTGAGCCCGGTCAGTTCCAGCCTGTTCACGATGTCGCTCCCGCCCCGTCGTCCCCTACGAACCGTGCCACCCGCCGGTCCAGATAGGCGTACAGCGCCGCCGCTCCCGTACGCCCCTCGGCGAAGCCCGCGAGCTCCACCAGCGCCGGCAGGTCCTCCGCGTCCCGGACCCCCGCGGTGGGCACGCTCGGCGAAAGGCGCCGCACGTCGAAGGCGTCCGCGTCGTATACGGGGTTCACATGGACCACCGCGGTACGCCGGTCCGGATCGAGCCCGGTCCGCCAGACCCGGAGCACCTCGCCCGCGAGTCCGGGCGGTGCGTTGTCCCAGCCGTCCGAGACGATGACCAGCCGGTCCGGGCCGAGCTCCAGCGCGTCCAGCACGCGGAAGCCGAGCGGGGTCGGCCCCCAGGGCCTGACCAGCAGCGGATCGGTACGGCCCGAAGTCCACAGCGGGGTGTACGCGCCCGGCCCGGCCAGCGCCTCCAGCAGGAAGTGGCAGGCCAGCGCCACGGCGAGCGGGCGGCGCCGCTTCTCGCCCGACCCGGACGACGAGTAGCTGTCGTCCAGTACGGCGGCGACGCGGCCCCAGCTCCCGGCGTGCGGGCCCGCCGCGCGACGGGCCGCCGTGCGCAGCGCACGGGTCAGCTCCGCGCGGTGCGCACTGCGCGCCTCGAAGCCGAGCGACAGGACGTACAGGGCGAGCCGGGTCAGCGGCATGACGGTCAGGTCCACGTCCGCGGGCAGCGGCGCGTCGCCGCCGCCGGTGCGCCGGTCCAGGGTCCGCAGCCGCTCCAGCCGGGTCATCCGCGGCGCCATCCGCTCCAGGAACACCTCGCGCTTCACCCCGTGCCGGGCGGCGAGGCCCTCGGCGACGGTGAACGGCAGCTCCTCGACGGCCCCCTGCGCGTAGTGGGCGCGCCGCCAGGCGTCGAGCAACCGGTGCCGGTAGCCCGGCCGGTGCCGGGGCCGGAACAGGAAGTCCCCGATCTCACCGGACCCGTCCGGATCGGCGGATCCCTCGAACCCGAGGTGGGCATGGCGGGCGGCGGTCTTCAGCCCGGAGCGGTACTTCACCGCGTCGTGCGCCGGGTCGGGCCGGGCGGCCAGCCAGTCCCGCATGATCGCGCGGGTGCGCCGGTTGTTCACCTTGGCCGCGCGCAGCTCCCGGAACAGCCGGTACACCCGCTGCGGCGGCAGCTTCGCCAGCCGGGCGGCGATCAGCCGGCCCTCGGTGCGCTTCTCCTCGGCGCTCGCGTCGGCCGCGTGCTCCAGCAGGCCGCGGACGATGCGCGCGGCGTTGTGGTCGTTGATGTCGAGGGCCAGCGAGGCGGCGTACACCCGGCGGTAGTTGACCCGTACGTACTCATGGAGGAAGTCCAGCGAGAGCTGCTGCTGGTACGCGGTCGAGCGGAACTCGCGCTGCCCGGTCGCGGTGATCGCCGCGTTGACGAAGAGGAGTACGTCCTCGGCCGCGACGAGGCCGGTGTCGCTCCCGGTGCTGGTGGTCATGGTTTCCCCCGTGGTGTCGCGCTCCGCCGCACGCGGGGGCGGAGCGCCGGCCGGGGAATGGGGGCGCGAACAGCGAAATTATTGCTTTACAGGCAAGTCCCGGAAGTCGCAGCCGGAGTCCCGCGGCCGGCGCCGCAAACGTATCCATGAAGCTCACCCTCCGCCAACTCAATACCGGATCGCTCCGGCGAAACCGGCAGACTGGCCCCATGACGACACTTCCCGCGACCCCTCTGCGCATTGGCCTCGTCGGCACCGGCCCCTGGGCCCGGAACACCCAGGCCCCCGCCCTCGCCGCCCACCCCGGCGTCGTACTGAGCGGTGTGTGGGGCCGCCGCCCCGAGGCCGCGCAGGAGCTGGCCGCCGCGCACGGCACCGAGGCGTACACCGGCGAGACGGGCATCGACGAGCTCTTCGCCGCCAGTGACGCCGTCGCGTTCGCCCTGCCGCCGGACGTCCAGGCCCCGCTCGCCGCCCGCGCCGCGGCCACCGGCCGTCATCTGCTGCTGGACAAACCGGTCGCGACCACCGTCGCGGGAGCCCGCGAGGTCGTCCGGGCGGCCGAGCAGACCGGGGTCGCCTCCGTCGTCTTCTGCACCCTGCGGTTCGCGGCCGACACCTCCGCCTGGATCGCCGAGCAGGCCGCCCTGGACGGCTGGTTCACCGCCCGTGCCGAGTGGATCGGCGCGCTGTTCGCCCCCGGCTCGACCAGCGAGTACGCCGCCTCGCAGTGGCGCCGTGACAAGGGCGGCCTGTGGGACGTCGGCCCGCACGCCCTGTCGGTCCTGATCCCGGTGCTGGGCGATGTGACCGGGATGACGGCGGCCCGCGGCCCGGCCGACACCACCCACCTCGTCCTCCGCCACACCTCCGGCGCCTCCAGCACGGTGACGCTCGCACTGGGAGCACCCCTGGGCGCGGTCGCCACGGAGATCGAGCTCAGGGGCGAACAGGGGACGGCGGGCATGCCGCACGGGGGCGACGCGATCGGCTCGTTCCGGTCGGCGGTCGACGCGCTGATCCAATCGGTGCGTACGGGCGATCCGCACCCGTGCGACGTACGGTTCGGGCTGCGCCTGACGGAGCTGCTGGCGGAGGCGGAGAAGCAACTGGCGTAGCACGGCGACGGCTCCGCCGCCGCGCCGGTCACATCAGCGTCCGGCGGAGCTCCAGCCAGGCCTCGGTCTCCGCCCTCAGGCCCGAATCCCGTACACCTCTGCGAAGTTGAGCACCCGCGGCCATCGCGAGCGCCTTCGCCTGCCGGGACCGGTTGATCGCCACGAGATGCTCGGGGGCGTACGGAGTGGTGTCCCGGGTCGCCACCTCGGCCCGGGACACCGGGATGGCGTCCAGACACATTCGGACGGTCTCGTCCGGCGGGAGCAGCGAGTGGCCGGCGATCTGCAACGCTGCCTCCGTACGGTCGAGGACCCCGGCCGCGCGGCACTTCGTGACCAGCCAGAGCGCGAGCTCCGTCCACGGGGCCCGCGTCACGTCCGGCCCCTCGGGAACGCGCTGCCGACAGGCGACCAGCAGGAACCACCACCAGCGGGCCCGTTCCGCCCCGGATTCGGGCTGCCGGCGAACGGCCCACTGCTCCCGCTCGCCGGGGTCCAGCGCCACCAGGTGGTTCACCCAGCTCTTCCCGGCCTCCCGCGACCAGGCGGGCTCCGCGTGCCTGGGGCCGGTCCCGAACCACGTCGGCGCCGAGACCTTGAGGACGGCCCCGGTGTTCTCGTCGGCCAGCAGGCCCGTGCGGCTGTCCTCCCGTACGAAGCGGCGGCACCCGAGCCCGTCGGGCGCCACCTCGACGACCGGGAAGCCCGCCTGCCGCAGATGGTCCGCCAAGTCATCGACCAGCACGGGAACTTCGAGCCTATGGGCCTGCGCCATGACGTACAGGCCGTCCCAGGGGTCCTCGGGCGCGGCCCGCTGCCAGGCGAACTCGACGATCCTGTAGCTGCGCAGCCGTTGCTTCGTGTCGCCGCTCTCCGCGAACTCGTCGCCGAGCAGTGCCGTGACCTCGTCGGGCGTGGAACTCGCATCGGCGCCGCCCACCGCGCCGGTGACGAGGAAGTCCCCGAGGAAGGCCACGGGGGACGAGGTGAGGCCGGGGTGGGGCATGCGGGCGTCTCCGCTTCGTCGGGCGGTCGGGGTTCGAGCCGGACCGGTGCGCGAGGCGCTCCGATGGTCAAGGTACCGAAGTGACCGCCTCGTGCGCGGCGTACAGGAAACGCCGGACGGCGGCCGTCTCCGTCTCGTCGAAGTCGCGCAGCACCGCCACCGTGGTCTCGATCAGGGGCCCGAAGAACGCCCATCCCAGTTCCACCGCCCGCTCGTCGACCGCCAGCAGCACCCGTCGCCGGTCGCGCGGGTCGCGGGTGCGGGTGAGGTGGCCGAGCCGTTCCAGCCGGTCGATGACGGCGGTGGTGCCCGCGGAGTTGAGTCCGAGCTGCGCGCCGAGCCACCCGGCGGTGGCGTCCGTACCCGCCCGCTCCGCGTCCAGCAGACAGATCAAGGCGCGGACATCGGTGCTGTGCATGTGGTGAAGAGCCGCGAACTCGGCCTGGCGCAGCCCGAATTCGACGGTCACCTTGCGCAGCAGATGCACGATCTCCAGCTCCGGTCCCGGTTCCGGACCCCGCTCGCTCATCGAAGCTCCTTCCGTCCCACCGAGCCCATTATCTCGCTGAGCGAGATAATATCCGGGAGTTGGCAGGAACAGCCACGACCGGGGAGGCACCCATGACATCCACGTCGGCACCCACGTCGTTCCACGAGGCGTACGACGAGGTCCTGGCGGCCAACTGGCCCGCCGGGACGACGTACTCCCAGGTCACCACCCCGTACGGCACCACCCACGTCAACAGCTGCGGCCCCGGGGACGCCCCGCCCCTCGTGCTGCTGGCCGGCGGCGGCTCCACCTCCACCGTCTGGTACGCCCAGGCGGCCCACCTGGGCCGGGCACACCGAGTCCACGCCGTCGACCTGATCGGTGAGCCGGGCCGCAGCGTCGTGGGGGAGCGCCCGATCCGTACGGTGGCGGACCTGACGGCATGGCTGGACGGTGTACTGGACGGGCTGGGCGCCGACCGCACCGCGCTGGGCGGGCATTCCTACGGGGCCTGGATCGCTCTCCACCACGCCCTGCACGCACCCCACCGCGTCCGGAAGCTGGTCCTGGTGGACCCGACGCAGTGCTTCGCCGGCTTCCGGCCCGGCTACCTCCTGCACGCCCTGCCGATGCTGATCCGGCCGAGCGTCAAGCGGACGAGGGCCTTCCTGGAGTGGGAGACGGGCGGCGCCGCGCTCGACCCGGCCTGGCTGCGGCTGCGCGACGCGGCGGCCGGCTTCCCGTCAGCCCGCCCGGTCACCGGTCCCCGCCCCGCTCCCGGGGCGCTGCGCGGGCTGGACGTACCGGCCCTGGTCCTGCTCGCCGGGCGCGGCCGGGCCCATGACCCGGCCCGCGTCGCCGCCGAGGCGGCCCGGCTGCTCCCGAGGGTGACGACGGCGACGATCCCCGGAGCGACGCACCACACACTGCCGCTGCACGGGCCGACGGCCGTCGAACTGAACCGCAGGATCGCGGACTTCATCGGGTGACAGGCGTCGTGACAGGCCGTCGTGACGGCCGTCGCGCGGACCGCGCGACGGATGCTCAGCGTCCGAGCGCGTCGCGTACCGCCTCGTCCGTGCGCCCCACGACGGCGGTCCCGTCGTCCGCGGTGATGATCGGCCGCTGGATGAGCTTCGGGTGCTCGGCGAGGGCCGAGATCCACCGCTCACGCGAACCGGCCTCGCGCGGCCACTCCTTGAGCCCCAGCTCCTTCGCGTCGGCCTCCTGCGTCCGTGTGATGTCCCACGGCTCCAGCCCGAGCCGGTCGAGCACGGCCCGGATCTCGTCCGGCGAGGGCACATCCTCCAGGTAGCGGCGGACGGTGTACTCGGCACCCTCCGCGTCGAGCAGCTGTACCGCGCTGCGGCACTTCGAACAGGCGGGATTGATCCAGATCTCCATGGGGCCAAAGGTACGCGAGGGACGGCCCGAAAGCCCTTCTGGCCAGCGCCGATTGTCAGTGCCGGGCAGTAAAATAAAGGCAGTTGGTGAGGGTTCCACGACCAAGCCAGGAGGTTGCCCATGGCCGTTGCCGCAGTCACGACCAAGCCGCTCGACAAGCCCCTGCTGAAGAAGCCGCTCCCCGCGGGCCGGCCCCGCGAGTGGTACGTCACCCACAACCGTCGCCTGAAGGCCATGCGCCTGGCGATCGCCCTGCTCGACACGGGCGTCTACTACCCGTCGACCGCGACCAACGCCAAGATACGTACGACTGCCGAGCGCATCGGCATCCACCCGCCGTCCGACACCACCTGCCGCATGGTCCGCGCCCTGATCCGCTACGGCCGCTGACGTCCGGCGCACCCGACGACCGTGTCCCCGAGCCCTCCGCGGCCCGGGGACACGGCCACGTACAGGGGCAGCAATGGGCGGGGCTCAGAACCCGCCGCAGGTAGCCGTGGCGAAGGCTCCGGAGGCGGTGGCCGTCCGGACGGTCCCGTTGTCCACCGTCACCGCACAGGCGACCTCGCCGCCCGTTGCCCCGAGGGTGACGGCGAAGGAGCCGCCGCTCATGAAGCCCCTGGTCCGCGTCTCCCCGGCCCACGGCAGCGTCCGCAGGGTCAGCCGCGCGGTCGAGAGGTCGCCGTCGCGCCAGGTGGGATAGGTGACGGTGACGTCCTTGGCGGTGCCGGTGACCTCGTACGTGATCCGAAGCGGCTTCGCCCCCTCCCTCGACAGCGCAGCGGCGGCCACTTCGACGGCCACGGCGCCGGCACCGGCCGGCACGAGCACGCTCACGAGCAGTACCCAGGGCCACCTCCGCCGACGCCGCATCCCCCCAGGGACGCCGCCCGGCCTCCGGTGATCGCTCATGCCCCCAGCCTCGTCCGCCCCGTACCGCACCGCGAATCGACACCGCCCCTCGGCTCACCCGTCCGGCGTACACCGCATGCGGCCCGCGCCGCCGCGCCTTTGACTGAGGCGATGGGCGAAGGGGGGAGTGGCGAGTGCTGGGAGGCACGATGACGAGGAAAGCCGCGCGAGGCCTGTGGGCCCTACTGCTGACGACGGCCGTGATGTCGACCGCCGCAGCCTGCTCCGGCGGTGGCGGCAGCGCGTCCAGCACGGCGTCCGAGGCCGCGTCCGCCGCGGCGTCCGCTGCATCCCGGGGCGCCGACGTGGTGGCCTCGGCGACGGCCGCCGCCGGCGAGAAGCTGCACAACTTCAAGAGCGGCGTGAACGCCAGGAGCGACGTCGAGCTGGGCAGGCCGAGCACCGACGGCGACGGCCGCGCCACCGTGAAGGTCACCGTGAAGAACAGCGCCGACTCGAAGAAGTCGTACGCGGTGCAGGTCAACTTCCGTGACGGGAGCGGCAATCTGCTCGACACGGTCGTGGTGACGGTCGACGACGTCGGCGCCAAGGCGTCCAAGGACGCCACGGCCCGCAGCAACCGCAAGCTGTCAGGAGAGGTCAAGGCCGAGGTGGGACAGGCTCTGCGGCACTGACCGCACCGCGAAAGCGCGCGCGACTGTCATGAACCGTTGAAGGAATCCCCTGGAGTCAGATCCGGCGGCAGAACACTCACGACGAGCGGGGCCGGGGGATTCGAAGGCGTGGGCACCTGGATGAGGAACGGGAAGAACACGATCTCGCTTCCCGTATTCAGAGCCCGCTGCGAAATCCGGTAGCAGACGACCTCGTCCGGATTGTCGATGAGCGTGTAGCACTTGAGTACCGAAGGTGCGGCCTGGTAATTCTGCTGCGAGGCAAGGGAGCTGCTCGCTGATGTGCCCAAGATCCCGGCCGTCAAGAAGGTAGCCGCCGCTGCGACGCTGATGTTCCGCAAAGTTCTCTTCTTCATGTCCATCAGCTCAAAGGCTCGGGGTGAACTGGAGTTCCCCATCGGCGTGCTGGGGCTTCTGCGGCCTCGGCACCATGGCTCGACGGGGACGGATTCTCGTACGACCAGAACTGCTCGTGGAAACGCGACCAGAACTGGGCGTTGACAACCATCGTATCGTTCGACCCGTTCTCTTGCCGGTCCATTTCGTACGACACCGGCCTCAACTCTCCGATCGGGACTGGTTGAATCCGGGAAATCTTTCGGTGCGACATCCTCAGGAAGAACGCGCAAGCTTGAGGAGGAGGGATTCCAGGATTCCGCCTGGAGTTGCTGCTGCCGGTCCCGTCATTGCGCCGGCGTCACGTCAGCGTCACGCCGGAGTCGCACCACGGCTATGGCCCGCTGCTCACGATGACACGTGACCGGACAGCAAGAATGCACAGTGCCGGAAAGGGGAAAACCGTGAGAGGAAAAGTCGTCCTGAGTTCCGCCGCGACAGTGGCGCTTGTCGGGGGGCTGGCTGTGACCGCTGTCGCTCCTGCTTCCGCCGCCCCGACTCAGACGTGTCGGGTAGCCGCAGGCACCTTGACGGGAGAGAACTTCAATCCCAACGGGATGTTCGTCGTATCCCCCGGGGGGATGGTGCTGCGCCCCTCTGCTGACGGTCGTATAGGACCGACGGCCGTAACGGGCACGGGCAGCTTCTCCATAGGCCCTGTGGCCTGCACCGGTGGGGAATCAGCGGCATCGGCCGGAGCGGGTGCAGCCGCTGCTGCGGCTGCCGGAGCGAATGCGGCACAGGCGGCGAGAAGCAGGGGCGCTTCCCCACAGGCGGCGGCGGCACAGGGTGTCGCGGCGGCGCAGGCCACCGGCAGAAGTCTTGGTTTGTCGCAGACGGTGATAAACCAGGTCACCAATCAGACAGTCAACAACCTGAACCAGATCATTGGTTCCACCATCGGTGGCTCCGTCATCGCGGGGAGCGGTAACACGGTCGGCGGCGGCAACACGGTCGGCGGTGGGACGACTACCCCGGGCACTGGTGGTGGGACGACCACTCCGGGTACCGGTGGTGGGACGACCACTCCGGGCACTGGTGGTGGGACGACCACTCCGGGTACCGGTGGTGGGACGACTACCCCGGGTACCGGTGGTGGGACGACCACTCCGGGTACCGGTGGTGGGACGACCACTCCGGGTACCGGTGGTGGGACGACCACTCCGGGCACTGGTGGTGGGACGACCACTCCGGGCACTGGTGGTGGGACGACCACTCCGGGCACTGGTGGTGGGACGACCACTCCGGGCACTGGTGGTGGGACGACCACTCCGGGCACTGGTGGTGGGACGACCACTCCGGGCACTGGTGGTGGGACGACCACTCCGGGCACTGGTGGTGGGACGACCACTCCGGGTACCGGTGGTGGGACGACCACTCCGGGCACTGGTGGTGGGACGACCACTCCGGGCACTACGACGGGGACCATGCAGCCCGGCACTGCAACCGGCGAGCAACCGGTGACGCCTCTGTGATTCCTCGACCTCGAACGTCATGAGCCCTCATCGGCTTCTCGATGAGGGCTCATGCACGTATGTGGTGCGTCCGGTCCGGAGCGGGCCGGGCCGGTACCCCCGGCCGGCGTGCCGGGTTCCGCTCTTTAGAGGTCGAAGTACAGCTCGAACTCGTGCGGCTTCCTCCCCACCTCGATCAGCGCGGCAGCAGCGCCTTGACCTGCGCATTTTAAGTTTCGTCGTGTGCTGTTGTAGCTCATCATGATTCGTCATTCTGCGGACTCCCTGCGGACTGCAGATCGTCGCTGCGTGTAGCGGCGCCGCGAGACGAAGAAGCCCCGCCCAATCCATGGGTGGGGCTTCTTGCGGCGAGCGGAATTCTCAAGCCGTGCCGGGTCCGCTGGCCACCTGCCACAGACCGGGCGCATAGACGTCTTCCCATACTTCGATCGGTCCATCTTCGTCGTGGAACACGTTCCGGAGTACGAGCACTGGGACAGCGGCACCCGCAGGCGCGGCAACAGACAGGGCGCCGAGCTCGCTGTTGGAGGCGAGCCGAGCGCCTCGCCGTTCCGGCGAACGGGTGATGACGCGCCCGGTCCGCTCTGTGTAGAGCTCCTGCCAGAATCGATCAAGTGGACCGCCGAGCAGTTCCGGGACCGGCCCCAGCGCCCGGGGGTGGATGCAGGAGAGAGCCACCACGGCCGGCTGCCCTTCACGCAGGAAGACCCGGGAGCGCAGCACGATCTCGTCGTGCAGTTCGACGCCGAGCAGTTCGGCGATCTCGGGATCGGCGCAGGAGCGCAACGCGGCCTGGTGGTCCGTGGCTGTCTCGCCCGGGGCATAGGGCTTCCCCGTGCGCTCCAGACGCTGGAGGCGGGCTGCCCCGGTTGAGGCGACACGCGAACGTTCGGCGACTACGGTCCCCACCCCCGGTTTGGCCTCGGTGAGCCCCTCCGTCTTCAGCAGCCTGTACGCCCGGTTCGCGGTGGTGATGGTGACACCGAAGTCCTTCTGAACCTGACTCATGGGCGGCATGGGGTCGCCGGCCTTCAGCGTGCCTTCGTCGATGAGTCTCCGGTAATGAGCGGCGATCTCCGCATATCCGGTCTTTGCCATCTAGTGGGCTCCTCTCGTGTGTAGCGCTCTGCCTTCCAAAAGCGTATCCGGTAGAGCGCTTGACGTCGAGTAGTAGAGCCCTCTACGTTGAGAGCACGCAGCCCCGCCCGGTGGAGCCTGGCAGCAGAACCGGGACGGGGCCTAGGTCCGCACTCCTACGCAAGAGGAGAGAACCATGCAGAACACGGTACCTGCCTCCTTCAAGCCGTCCGGCGGCATCGTCGCGCAGCGGGTCGCCGAGCAGTCGGCCGACGCCTGGCGGTCGATGACCCTCGGCGCCGTCGCCACCACCCCGATCAACGAACTGCTGGCCACCCTCGGCGTGCGTATCGTCGAGGTCCAGCAGGGGGAACTCGCCGCAGACGGCATCGTCGGCTACTTCACCGGCCGTGTCGGTGACGCCGAAATCCAGCTCGAACGGAACCTGCCGCAGGCGGACCGCGAGCCGATCGTCAGGGACCTCCTCGCCCGCATCAGCCCCGCCGAGCAGACCTATGCGAAGCGCGCGAAGCTGTCACGCCCGTTGCGCCCGGCCGCCGTGAGCAACGGCGTCGTCCACGTCGAGTGCTACGAGTGGTGCACCCGCGACCACCTCGACCCCGAGCTGAACCTGGAGGACGTCTACCACTCCAGCGATTCGGCGACTGTGTGGGCCCCGCGCGTCGCTGAGGACCCGCAGCCCCTGCTGCACGCCCGGCTGAACGCGGACTCGTTCGGTACGGCGGAGTCGCACCGTCAGCCGCTGGTCGTTATCGACGACGAGGCCGACAGCTTCAGTATGACCCCGGCGCAGGCCCTGGAGTTCGCCGACAAGATGGTGGAGTTCGCCGAGGAGATCCGCGCCATGGCGAACCGGGCCGGCCGATGAGCGAGGACCGCCCGATCGTGGCCCCGCTGCCGGTCCGGAACTCCGACGGCACGTTCACCGTCACGACGTCCGATGCCGGTGACGTCCGGATCCTGTGCCCCTCGTGGTGCACGGTCCAGCACGGCTACCGGTACCCGCCGGCGCAGGCGGAGATCACGCATCGCAGCGAGCCCGTGTGGGCCCTGGCCGACACCCCCGAGCACGGGCCGGTGAGCATGGTCGAGGTCGGCCTGGTGCAGTGGCCGTGCAGCGACCGCACGCAGGTGTTCCTGTCCGTCGAGACGGACGACGGGCACCTCGAGGTCGGGCCGACCGGGTCGCGTCGAATTGCCGCGGCTCTCCGGTCCCACGCCGATCACATCCTGACGATGGTCGGCCAGCTCGAAGCGATCCGTGCGGAGGGGCCGTGAGTACCGCACTGGTTCGCCGGCCGACAGAGGACGCCGCGCTCCGCTCGATGACGCCCCGCCGCATGCCGCCCGTCGGACAGGTTGCCGATCGGCTGATAGCGGCCCGCGCGACCGGTGACCGGCACGGGCAGCAGCTGTTCAGCTGCCTGCTCGACAGGGCGCTCGGGATCGTCCCGCAGGGGTCGTAAGACCGCAGCGTGCGATCCAAGTGAAGGACCGCATCGCCGCAGGTTGTTCAACAAGTGCTCGGCCTGCGATTCGCAGAAAAGTTGGCTGGTCGCAAACCAAGTGCTCCCCCGGTTTCGGGGGTGCGAAAGGGCAGGTCGAATCCCATCGACCCCCACCCGCTCGCGGCCCCGAAACCGCAGGCGAAATCCCAAAAGGTCGGGGGCTTCACCGCAGGTCGCATCGCAAGTCCCCCACCGCTCCGGAGCCCTTTACCCACACGGGTTCCGGGGGTCGTACAACTCGCTTCCCGCACGGTCGGGAAGCACTCCACCGGTAACGCCACGCGGGCCCCGGGATCGCACCCCGGGGCCCGCCAGTGGCCCACACCTGGAAGGGCAGAACCATGAGCATTCATACCCTGTCTGACGGCCGGTCGGTGCACCTCCCGCCGGCCACGCCGACCGACTACGTCTTCGGCGTGGCCGACCCTGACGACATCCTTCCCGGGGAAGACGTCCGAGCGGTCGTCACTCTGAAGGTCGCCATGACCCGGGACATGCTCGCCACCGCGCTCGACCTTGCCTGCGGTGCCAGCGGCGAGAACCCCGACACCTGGGATGTGGCGTACATCCGCCAGAGCGTCGAACTGTCCCTGGCGATGGAAAGCCCGTTCACCATCCAGCAGGATGCCGAGACCCACGCCGAACTTCTGGATGACCCGTCGATCGGGGACTACATCCGGGCGAGCTACCGAGCCATCGACCGCGCCTACCCGTACATCGCCGCGAAGGGGAATGTCTGATGTCCGTTACCGAACGGCCCTTCATCGACACGTGGACCGCGGAGACTGCCATCACCCTGCAGCGCGCGTTCCGCATGACGAACGACGCCTTCGCCGAGCACCTCGACATTGCGGTGCGCACGGTGGCCGGCTGGCACTCCGACCGCACGATCGTGCCCCGCAACCACATCCAGCGCGTCCTGGACGACGCCTACGAGGGTGCGAGGCAGGCGGTGGCTGAACGGTTCGCGCGCCTCCTGCAGCAGAAGGGCGAGCCGGTATCGGCGGCGCCGAAGGCGGTACCTGCGGCGCCCACGCCGAGCCCGCATCCTCAGCCGGCCCCTGCTGCCGATCCGGTGGTGGCGCAGATGGCTGCGGACATGGCGCTGATGCAGGCCCGCATCGACTCTCTGCAGGAACAACTGGGCGCCGTTGCCCTGCGCTTCCTGTCTGCCTGACCCAAGCGCCCTGTCGTCTGTGCCCGCCTCCTACCGGGCACAGCAGGCAGGGCGTCACGGCTGTGACCCGGGGTGTGACCCTGGCGTGACCCCGCAGGTCAGACCCGTGACCCGCCTAGCCCGCCTATGGGCCGCCTGGACCCCGTCTATGCCCCGTCTTTGGCCCGTCTACGGTTCCGGCTCGCCCGCGACCCTAGGCGGGTCATAGACGGGTCGAAGTCGGCCTGTAGACGGGTGGATAGACGGGCCGGGAGCGATGGCTCAACGGCTCGGCTCAAGCCGTTCGAGCTGAGCCATCGGATGCTCAACGCGCCCCGGCGCGCTCGCGCGCGTATAGCAACAGGCCGACGGCTCGTCCAGCCCGGCACAGGCCCGGCACAGGCCCGGCACAGGCCCGGCAGAGACCCGGCGGAGAAGTCGCCCCCCGCGGCCAGCCGCCGGGTGCCCGCCGGGTGCCCGCCGGGTGCCCGCCGGGTCCGCGCCGGGTGCCCGCCGGGTGTTCGCCGGGCACCCACCACCCGGCTTGTCCTGATATCGGCTACTGCTCGCGGGGTGCTCGGTGCTGCTCGACCGCAGGTCACAGCCGCTCGACGAGGTGCTCGGTCAACTGCTCGCCAAAATCCCGAGCACCCCGCGAGCAGTACCCCGAGCGGCTCTGACCTGCGACGGAGCAGCGCTGAGCAGCAGTTGAGCACCCCGCTCAATTCAGGGGGTGTCAGCGCTGACACCCCCTCTGACCTGCGGTGACACCGGCTGACACCCCAAGTCCACCCCGCTGACAGTCAGAACGGGTGTCAGCGGGGTGTCAGCGGCCCCGAATTGGGGCCGTTTCCTTAGGTCAATGCGCGTGCGCGCGCGAGGTGACACCTCGGGCTGACACCTCGCGCTGACACCAAGGGTCTCGCTGCCGATGAGTGAACGTCCGACTCGTGCGCGCACGTGCGCGCGTAGCACGCCGAAAGTTCACTCGCCACCCAGGTGAACGAACAGGTGAACCCGATCAAGCGGTGTGACGCACCACACACGAGGAGTAGCTTTGACGGACCAAGAAGGCACGACCGGAGGAGAACCGGTGAAGCCCAACCGCAAGGAAGCTGCGGACATCGTCCGCGGCACCCGCGACCCATCGAAGGCCGGCCTGTGGCGGGCCGGTTCGGAGGATTCGCAGGCCGACCACATCGAGCGGCTGATCCGCCTTGAGGCCGCGGCAGACCAGATCCAGGCATGGCATCCGACGCTCGTGCCCGGCATGCTGCAGAGCTACCAGTACGCGGCCAGCGCCATCACGACGGCCGCACCGTCCCTTCCCATAGAGGACGTCGCCGAACGGGCCGAGCGCCGCAGCACGCGCATCGATGCGCTCGGCTACGGCGGCGACCGGCGGGCCTGGTTCATCGTCGACGAGCAGGTGCTGCGGCGCCCCGTAGGCGGGCCGGCCGTGCTTCTTGAGCAGCTGGAGCACCTGCTCACGCTCGTATCGCTGCGGCCGTCCGTGACGCTGCAGGTGCTACCGATCGACTGCCCCGGGCACCCCGGCCTGTCAGGGGCGTTCACCGCGTACAAGGTCGGCCCGCAGCGCGTTGTCTTCACTGAGCAGCTGACCGGCTCAATGATCAGCACTCGTCCGGAGGACATCGCCGCCTACTCGGCCGCATACGATCACCTGCAAGCAAGTGCACTGCCGCCAGCAGCGTCACTTGAGTTGATCGACACGGCGAGGAGAACGCTGTGCACGAAGGTAGAGAAGATGCTCTGGTCTGGGTGAAGTCGACGTACACGGACTCCGGTTCGTGCGTCGAGTGGGCCCGCCCGGTGAACGGTGTACTGGTCCGGGACTCCAAGCGCCCCATGGGTGCACGAATCCCGCTCCAGCCGGCCGCCTGGTCTTCGCTCGTCGATTGGGCCAAGACGCACCAGGTGTAGCCCAACCTCGTGGATAACATCAACGAGGTGACCAGCAGGAAGCCCCCGCCGCAGGAGAATTGCGGCGGGGGCTTCTGCATGTCCGGACGGCTCCATCATGCCGCAGGTGGCTCGGCGCGGCGCAAGACACGGTGCGGCTCCTCCCGCTCGATCCGCTTGAAATCCGACCACGGCACCGAGTCCCGAGTCACCAGGCCGCGCTCCTCCAGCCACTCACGGCGGGCCGCGTGCCAGCGCGACCGGGCCGCATGGTGGCCCTCGATCTGCCCCTGACAGGACCGCAGATCCTTCGCGTGCCAGCCCCACAGCCTGCCGTCGAACTCCCACAGCCACTCGGGCGTCCCAGCGTCCTCTACGGGCGCCTGGCGCCTACGCCGTGCCACTGCGGGCCCTCTGCAGCGCCCAACGCGCCTGAGCGGCCTTCTGCGCCCTCAGCTGCGCCGGCGACTTCCCCTCTTCGTCGCCGTCCGCGGGCAGTGCGAGCTGCTCCAACAGCTTTGCCAGAACCACACGATGCGCGCGAGCTTCGGCGAACAGGCCTGACGCCTTCGGCTGGCCCGTGCTGCCATGCACGACGACCGCGCCGTCGACGAGCGCATCGGCAAGCATCTCCAGCTCATCCACGGTCCGGCACGCCTGGACCAGAAGCATGCGCTCATCCGGGGCCAGCTCGTACTCCGACAGGATCTCTACCCACAGAGCTCGGCCGGCCTCGCCGAGCCCCGACGGGGCCTCCGGTACGTCCATTTCGATCTCACTCTCTGTGGGCAAAAACGGATCTTGAGCAATGCTCGGGGTTCCAGCCCCCTCCCCGGCGGTCCCCGTCGTGATCTTCCTGGGGGTCCCTCCCCGGGGTTGATCGCTAAGCGTGACGTCGGGCGGCAGCCGGCGCGGCACACAGGAGAACCCGCGCCGGCTGCCAGTCAGTGGGTCAGGCCGCAGCCTTCACCTGGGGGGCGTAGCGCTTCCATGCCGCGTCCTGCTCGGCCGCGGTGGGCACCCAGACCTGGGCGCCGTTAGCGAGCAGCCAGCCCATGCGGATGTGAAAGGCGGTGGAGTGCCACGGCCACGGTGCGCGGCCGTAGTACGCGGACTGCCAGTCAGGGACGAGGTCAGGCAGGTTGGCGACCTCTGCGAGCGGGCTGACGAGGCCGAGCGGGTCGCTCGTGCCAGCCCCGCGCCGAAGGGACTCCCAGCAGGTACGGATTGCCGCGTACTTGGGGAACGCCACGTTGAGCCGAAGGATCGCGACCCGAACTTCTTCCGGCTCTTCGAGCATGTCGAGGGTGGCGCCTGCCTGTGTGGCGTGTCGGCCGGCGGCCTTGAGGTCGGCGCGCAGGTCGTCGAGGAACTTGGCGAGGGCCGGCTGCACGTGCTCGATGATGAGCGCCGTCGCGTTGCCGTAGGCCATTGCCGCACCGATGCGGCCAGCCAGCTCGTCAGCCGCCTTGTTCACCTTGGGGTCGTCGACCCGCCCCCACCGGTCGGCGTGCTCGTCCGCCAGCTGCTCAAGGCCGGTGTAGTCGTCGGTCATTTGCTGGGGCAGGGTGATGTCGCCGCGGCGGGCCGCTTCGATGAGCCCGGTGGCGCCGTGGGTCTTGAGGTTTTCGAGCTGCTGCATGGGTGTCTCCTTGGTGAGTTAGAGCTGGCGGGCGTTGCGGTGGATGCCGAGAGTGGCGAGGCATTCGTCGACCTCGGTCTCGGGCACGTTGGTGCGGGCGTAGTACCCGTCGGGTACGGGTGGAGCGGTGGGCACGGCGGCCGTGCTGGCGGCGGCCTCAGCCGCGGCTGCGAGCGCCTCGGCCTTGGCCTGCTGCAGGGGGATCCAGTAGGGCATGGGGCTCCTATCCAACGAAGTTGAGATGGCGGGCAATGTCGTGCGCCTGCTCGGCGCTGCTCTGCTTGGCCCCGTTCAGCGTGACCTCGGTCCGGTTGGTGATCTGCTGCACCACCGGCGCACCGCTACCGGCCGCGCCGAACCGGCCGGCCGGGCGGGCGTCGTAGCCGAGCATCCGCGCTGTCGTCGCCAGCAGCGCCCTGGACCGCGCAGACCCGTTGATCGGGATGTACGACTCGGGCACCCCCGCCTCGCCGGCCAGGACGGTGGGCGAGCGGAGGATGCCACCGCGGGCCATCGCCGTGATCCCGGTCTGGGCGGCGAACTGCTTCAGGAACGCGCCCTTGTTGGCCTCGGGCAGGCTGTTGATCTGGCCGAGCATCTTCGGGACCAGGGCCCGGATCGTGGCCGTGTCGAGCCCGGCGGCGATCAGGTCGGCGTACCCGCGCCCCGAGCCGCCTCGCAGCGTGGTCAGCAGAACCAGGGCGTTGGACAGGTCCTCGCCCGACAGCGTGCTGTTCGCCTTGCTCACCGAGGCGTTGGCCTTCGCGACGTCCGCAGCCTTCCCGGTTGCCGCAGCATGCGCGAGCGCCTGGGCGTTCACATCGCCCTGCGCCGCCAGGGCCTGCGCCAGGTCCCCGTACCCGCGGGCCGCGAGGGTCTGCAGGTCGGTGGCGAACTGCTGGTTGGTCTTGTTTGCGGCGTTGAGCTGCTGGGTGAAGTCGGCCAGGGTCGCCTTGGCGGCCTCGCCGGTCTTCTGCAGCCTGGACACGATGTCCTTGAACTGCTTGTCGGAGGCGCCGGCCAGTGCGTTGACGAGCGCATAGCCTTCCTCGCCCATGCCTTCCAGCAGGGCGCGGACTTCCTCACCTCCCCGCTTCCCGATCTTCGCGAGACTGCTGCGCCACTTCTCCGTGGCCGCCAGGGACTTCGAGAGCTGCAGCTGGTACGCCTTGAGGTCAAAGCCCTTGGGGGCCTTGGCGCCCTTCTTCACGCCGAGCGCCTTGTCGGCGTCGTAGACGTCCTGCCGCTCTTCCCTGACCTTGGCGTCGGCCTTCTTCTTCGCCGCCCTGGCCTTGGCCACCCGGTCCTCGGCCGCGTCCAGCTGCTTCGCGGTGTGCTTGCCCTTGCGGACCTTGGCCAGGTTCTTCTCGGCGTCCTTGAGGGAGTCGGCCTTCTTCTTCGCGTCGGCCAGTGCCTTGGTCAGGTCGTTCCAGGCGTCCTTGAGGGCCTGGACCTGCTTGTCGTACCGCTCCTTGGCATCCGTCGGGCCACCGAGAACAGACGCCCCGGTCGGGGTGTACGTGAATCCGGCGAGACCGCCGGAGGCGTACCGCTTCGCGTTGAGCCGGTCCAGCATGCTGACGCCGTACTTTCGTACCGCGTCCGCCTTGACGATGTACTCGCCGTTGCTGACCAGCGCCGGGATGCTGTCCGACGTGCCGGTGCCGGGGCCGGAGATCGGCCCGCCGAACGGGTACATCTGCAGCACGGCGCCGCCGGATGCGTACCGGTGGATGATGCCGCCATTCCGCCGAGACTGGATCATGTCGGGCACACCGTTGGCATCCCGGTCGCTGCCGGTCGCCTTGAGGTACACCCCGATGCCGACCGGCTTGCCCTGGATGCCGTTGATGGCCCGCTGGATCGCGCCGACCTGGGCGATCGGCGATCCGGTCGGGACCGAGATCTTCACCGACCCGTTCTTCATGTGGGTGACCTTGAAGCCGAGGTCCTTCAGGGACTTCTCGGCGGTGGAGGTCAGGGCCGTCATGGTGAACGACTTGCCCTTGGTGGTGCGGACCTTGTTCTGCACGGCCTGAAGGTCGCTGACGGCCTTCTTCGTGTCGGCCGTGACCTTCGTGGTGGCCGTGGCGGGCAGCTGCGCGTATGCGGCGGTCAGCTTGTCGATTGCGTCCTTCGAGAACCCGGCCGCGCGCATCGTGGCCTTGAGGGTTTCGATGTCCTTGACCAGGACGGCGTTGCCCGCCTCAACGCTGTTCTTCTGTTCGGCAACGGCCTCAGCGTGCTCCATCGCCGCTTTCGCCGCATCGAGGAAGGCGCCCTTGACGTTGCGGCCCTTCTCCGAGGTGACGTCAAGGCTGTGGCCGTTGTCCTTCACCGCGCCAGTGAGGTCGGCCAGAGACTTCCGGAAGCTGATCTCCTGCTCGGCCGTACTGATGTTGATGCCGTTCAGCGTCTTCAGAGCGTCGGCCAGCTTCTCGGCGACGCTCCTCTGGTCGTTCAGCTCATCCGTGGTCATGCCGGCCTCAGAGCCGAGCTTGCTCTGGCCGGTGGCGGCGAGCTTCTGCTGGGCGTCCACCCCAGCCAGGGCTTCCCCGTACTTCGGGAGGAGCGTGCGCAGCTTGTCGGTGGATGTGCCCTGGGCCTCCGCTTCAACGGCAAGCTGCTTGAAAGCCTTCGCCGCGAGAGCAGTGTTGCCGCCCTCAACGAGGCTGGCCAGCGAGTCATCGAACCCGCTGACCTTGTCCCGAGCCTCAGACAATGCAGTCGAGGAGTTCATGCCCAAGTTCGTGATGGCCACAGCGGAGTCGAGAATCCGCGCCCCGACTCCCGGGTGGGCGATACGCGCGATTGCCTCGCCGAAGCCGTCCAAGTCCTTACCGGCCACCCGCGCGAGTTCACCGGCCACGAGGCCCTTGTTCGCGAAGTCGATGAGCGCGCTGGTCAGTTTCGCGACCGACGGCGGCGCTTCCTGGAAACGCTTCATGACGCTGGTGAGCCCGATCGAGAGGGTCGACAGTGCCGCAAAGACGAGGCCGATCTGCCCCATGCGCAGCATGGCTGACCGGGCGGTCGCAGCCGTCACACCCATGGAGGCGAGAGCTGCCCGGGTCGCGGCAATGCGCGGGAGCAGGAGCAGGAAGCCGCCGACTGCCAGAGCGATCGCGCCGCCGATACCCATGAATCCGGTCACGGCGTGCTGCAGGCCGGGCGGCAGGTCGTTGTACGCGTTGACGAGGGCGGTGATCCACTGGGTCATGTCCCGCAGGGCGCCGTTCGCCGCGGACCCGCCCTCGATGAGGGCGACTTCCAGGGCGCCGCGCAGGCGCTCCAGGTCGCCCATGAGGTTGTCGGTCTGGATAGCGGCCATGCGCTGGGCGGCGCCGCTGTCATCGACGCTCTTGACGTACTTGTCGATGCCTTCGGAGCCGAGCTCGTACAGGATCGTCGCGGACCGGACGGCGTCAGCGCCGAAGATCGTGGCCATCGCCGCGTTCCTGGCCTCGGGCGTCAGCTTCGAGAACGACGTCTTCATCCGCTCGGACATCTCCGTCAGTCCGACGAACTTCCCGCTGGAGTCGTAGGCAGAGAAGCCGATCTTGTCCATCATCGCGGCGGCTTCCTTCGACTGGGGAACCAGCCGCTGCAGCATGACCTTCAGGGACGTACCAGCGTCCGAGCCGATCAGGGCATGGTCGGCGAACGCCGACAGCACGCCCACGGTGTCCTCGATGCTGAGCCCGGTCTGATGCGCGAGCAGGCCACCCATCCGCAGAGACATCGCCAGCCCGTGCACGTCAGCAGCGGACTTGTTCGCGCCTGCCGCCAGGAGGTCGGCGATATGGGTGACGTCTTTGCCCTTCAGACCGAAGGTGTTCATGGCCTGCGCGGACACAACGGCGGCCTCGGTGAGATCCACCTGCCCGGACGCGGCCAGGGCGAGCGAACCCTTCAGCGCACCGCCGATGATGTTGGCCGTGGACACGCCTGCGCGGGCCAGCTCGGCCTCCGCGGTCGCCGCCTCCGTGGCCGTGAACGACGTGGTCTTGCCCGCCTCCAGTGCGGCCGCGCGGAGCTTCGCCATGTCCGCCGTGGACGCCCCGGTGACGGCCCGGACGTTGGAGAGCGCCTTGTCGAACTTGGCAGCGGAAGCCGCAGCCACCGCGAATCCTGCGAGCATGGCTGCGCCAACTGCCGCACCACCGTTGGCTAGGCGCGACGTAGTGTCGCTGGCCTGCCGCATACCGCGGGTGTACTGGGAGATGTCGGCGCGCAGGCGGACAGTGACGGTACGGACAGCCATGGTCACTCGCCCCTCTCTGTGTCGAAGAAGCCGAGCCGGTAGAAGTCGCGCAGGATGTCGGCGGCACGGGCCTTGTCGGGCCTGACCGCGACCTCGGGCACGGCCGGCCGGGGTGCGAGCGCATCCTCGATCGCAGCATCCGCGACCAGCAGCTTGATGGCGTCGACGACGTTCAGCACGTCGGTGTCGGTCGGTGGTGACTCAGGCATCGTTACCTCCTGAAGGCCTCGGCGAGCCTGGTCGACGGGGCAGTTGTTCGGGACGTGCTGGTTGCCGCAGGGCCCTTTGCGGCAGAGGGCGGCGCCGCAGTCGAGCGGGCACCGGGCGTAGGTGCCGCGCCGGAGCGGTCGGGCGCAGCTGGCGCAGTACGTGCGCTTCCTCATGAGACCCCCTTGTCCCAGCGGCGCATCTTCGCCGCATGCCTGGCCTGGAGCCCGTACCGGCGCCGCTCGGCCAGCTCTGCGCGCCGGCGCTTCTTCTGCTCGTCCTTGCGGCGCTCCTCGGCTATGCGGTGCCGCACGATGTCATCGACGTTCACGGGTGCTCCTTATCGCTGCTTGCGGTTACCGATGGCTGGCTAGGTGAGGAATGGGCGGGGGTCTCTTTCTTGCTGCGTCTTTGTCCCCCTGCGGGGACACCGGCCTGCTGGCTGGCGACCCGGTCGGTGTCCCCCGTCCACGTGTCCCCCCTATAGGGGGACGGGGGACACGGGGACACCGGGGGGACGGCGTCCCTCGGGGGACACTGGGGGACACCCGGGGGACACGGGGACACTGGCTAGGCCCAATACCGGTGACTTTGTTGGTGGTGGGTCGTTGGGTGTGGTGTGCCAAGGCCTGGACAGGTGAAGTCGTCGGGTGAGCGGTTGTCGGACCGGATCGCTCTGGGTGTGCTGACGCGGGTGTTTCCGCCCGAGTTGGTGGATGAGGTGGTTGTTGGGTGTGGGCGTCTGGAACAGCGGTCGCGGCTGTTGCCGGCCCGGGTGGTGGTCTATTTCGTGCTCGCGATGTGTCTGTTCTCCGGGCAGGGCTATGAGGAGGTGGCCCGACTGCTGACGCAGGGGCTGGAGCGGGTGCGGCGGTGGGAGAAACCGTGGCAGGTGCCCACGACAGCGGCGATCGGCCGGGCCCGCCGGCGATTGGGGCCGGAGCCGTTGAAGGTGCTGTTCGCGCGAGTGTGCCGGCCGGTGGCCGCCCCGGACACTACTGGTGCCTGGTATCGGCAGTGGCGTCTGGTTGCGGTGGACGGCACGGTCTTCGATGTGCCGGACACCGGGGCGAACAGCGATTTCTTCGGCCGGCCCGGCTCGGGCCGGGGACAGCAGCGCAGTGCCTACCCGCAGGTGAGGGTCGCTGCGCTGGTGGAGTGCGGGACACACGCGGTGTTCGCCGCGGCGACCGGCCCGCTGTCGGTTCATGAACAGCAGTTGATTCCCGGCCTGCTGGGCCGGCTCGAGCCGGGAATGCTGCTGATGGCCGACCGCGGCATCACCGGCTTCGAGCTGTGGCGGGCCGCCTCGGACACGGGCGCGGACCTGTTGTGGCGCGTCCGGAAGAACATCGTGCTCCCGGTCCTCGAAGCCTTCGACGACGGCTCCTACCTGTCCGAGATCGTTGCGGCAGGCGACCGCAAGCACCGGGACCCGGTCCGGGTCCGCGTCATCGAGTACACCCTCGGCCGCGAGGACGCCGACACGGTCTACCGGCTGATCACGACCATCTGCAACCCGCAGGAGGCCCCTGCGGCCGACCTGGCGGGCCTCTACCATCAACGCTGGGAGATCGAGAACACCCTGGACGAGATCAAGACCCATCAGGGCGGACACCGCCTCGTCCTCCGCTCCCAGTACCCCGATGGCGTCGAGCAGGAAATCTACGGTTTCCTTCTTGTCCACCACGCACTCCGGGACGTCATGCACCACACCGCTCACCAGGCCGGCCTCGACCCCGACAGACTGTCCTTCACCCGCACCCTTCGCATCGCTCGCCGCCACGTCACCGACCAGGCGGCACTTTCCCCCCTCACGACTCAGTCGAGCCCTGACCCACGCCATCCGTGAGCTGCTGGAACGACTCCTGCCACCCCGCAGGCAACGCTCCAACCCCCGTGTCATCAAACGCAAGATGGCCAACTGGCACCTCAAACACACCCACCACCGCAACCCACCCCGACCACCCGCAGCAGCAATCACACTCATCCCGCCCACCAAACCCGCCAGCAGACGCCAGAAGAGCACCTAAATCACCGGTATTGTGGCTAGGCCACCTCCTCGAACGGCTTCACGAGGGTGTGGAGCTTGGAGCGGTTCGGGCCTGGCGCGACGTCCACGAAGCCTTCGTCGACAAGGCGGGCGATGGCTGCGGCCAGGACGTCCTTCTTGCCGCCGACCCGCGCTTCGATGGCCCGCACGTTCATGGGCTCCCTGGCGTGGGTGATGGCGTCGGCCACCTTCTTCATCACCTCAGTCGGACGGAACGGGCCCTCGTGCTCGATGGGCGCGTACAGCGAGGCTTCGGTGAAGGTGGCGTCATGGGACTTCAGGACGAAGTCGGCGAACCAGTGGAGGCCGCTCTGGTGCGGCAGGGCATGCTTCCTGAGCTGCCCTGGCCGGTCCTTGGCGATGCGGACCGTGGATTTACCGGTGACGCCGACGCCGAACGGCGTCCGGTTCTCCAGCACGTACATGGCCCCGTTGAGCCCGTTCAGCTTGTGGACTCCTCCGATGGCGTACCGGCCGCGGCCTTCCTTGTCCTTGACGACATGGTCGAGGGTGGCCACCGCGGCGCCCATCTCGGCGATGGGACGCAGCAGCATGCGGCCGAACTTGGCGACGTCGGTGTTGTCCTTGAGTTCGAGGCCGTGCATGGCCATGCCTTCGGTGACACCGTCGATGGGTACGAAGGTGGGCCGCAGGTCGTTGAGTGCCTGGCCGATCTCTAGCCGGTTGAGTCCGATCGTGAGGGGCTCCTCGGGCCGGATGTAGGCGAACCGGTCGCTGATGTCCTGCGCGTTGGCGCCGAGGGCGAGCAGCCGGCCGACGACTCCCGGGGCGTCGTCCTCGAAGTCGATGAAGACGACGCTGTTCCCCTGCGCCAGTTCGTGCGCGACGGCGAGCAGGGCGAACCACGTCTTGCCACCCTCGGACTCGCCGACGACGGAGTGCATGCGCCCCGCGTAGAAAAGCGGCACCCCGTCATCGCGCCGCCCTACGGTGGGCTGCGGCGCCTTGTACGTCCCATCGAGGACTTCCTGCAGATCCCGCGGTCGCCACGTCGGTACCGGTGTGGCAGGGGCGGGGGCGACAGTCAGCCGCGCGGGCTCGTCACTGTGGGTCGGGACAGGCTCGTATCCTTGCTCGTCCTCGGCCCACATGTCGGGGTAGGTCACGCAGCCAACCCCCTCTCGTGTTCGTAGGCGAGCCACTGTCCGGGCTTGCCAGGCACCGCGATGGGCGGCCAGCCGGGCGTGGCCCGCAACTGGTGCGGCGGCTTCGGCTCGGCAGCGCGGTCGAGCTCGGCGAGGCTGCGGCCGGACGACAGCGGCGGCCTGGCCGTGAAGGCGTCGTGCAGCCACTGGGTGACGTCGTCGCCGTACTTCCGCCACGACTCGGCAGCGTCGAGCGCCCCGGCCAGCCGGCGGGGGTCGTCCGGGTGGAGCTCCCGCCAGGCCGGGGAGGCGTAGGGCGGGAATGTCCCGGCGAAGAACAGCGACTTCGCTTCGGCCCACAGGCCCACGATGTCGTCTGCCTGAATGTGCTCGACCAGCTCGACCAGTTCGGGCGAAGGCTCAAGGGCTTCGCGCTGGCAGTCGAGCGGGTCGCGGTGCCCGCACTCCAGCGGCTCGGAACGGTGGGCCGCTTCACGGCGCCGCTGGACCTGTGCGACGATGGGCCATGCGCCCACCGCGCGAGTTCCCTGAAACGCCCCGGATACCCGCCGGGGCGTTTCTGTGTTCTCGGTCATGCGGCTTTCCGCCCTCCGGCCTGGCTGGCGTCATGGGCGTCGATGTCGTCCCAGCGGGCGCGCAGGTACTTGCCGACCCGGAACATCAGGGGACCAACGCCCGTCTGGGTGTGGTGCCAACGGCGGACGGTGGCTTGTGGAACTCCGTAGTGCTCGGCGAGTTCCGGCACGGTCGCGAGAGGGCGACGTCCAGCGGGAAGTGCCTGATGTGACATTAGCTCCCCAATGTGTGAGTTGAGTTCACGTCAACGAGCGTTTATTGCTCGTCGAGTGCGATGATGCACTGTCATTGCGGGTGACGCAAGCTCTCGTTAATGTGAGGTCAACTCACGCAAAGGAGATGTCGATGACTGACGGGCCTACCGAGACCATCGCGAGCAAGGTGAAAGACTTCCGGGTGAGCAAGGGCCTGACCAAGCAGGAGCTCGGCGAGAGGCTGACAGATCTAGGTATCCCCTGGAACCGCTTTACGGTCAGCGGGCTGGAGAGCGGCAAGCGGCAGAACGTAACAGTGGTCGAGTGGTTGGCCCTCGCGCGCGTGCTCGACGTGCCGCCCCTGGCGTTGATGCTCCCCCTTGGAGAGGCTGACCGGGTCGAGGTCATTCCGGGTGAGGCAATCCATCCTGACCTCGCTCGCAAGTGGATCATTGGCGAGGAGCAGGCAGTCAACGCCGAGCGGCAGACGGTGGGGGACTCGGCTTTCTGGCTTCAGCACTCGGCTCCGCTACGCCTCTACGGTCGACTCAACGTTGCCCAAGCAACGGTGCACCAAGCTGACTCTGACCTCCGTGTCGCCGAACGCGTCGGCCGCCCGGAAGGTACTTCAGCGGCTCGGGAGAAGCAGATCCGGGCCCTCCGGCTCCTGGCGGATGTCCTCGACGGCATGCTCGCTGCGCGGGTAGGGGTTCCGGCCCTGCCTGCCCGGTGGCTGGACCAGATGGCCGAGTTGGGGATGCTGGAGCATGCGGCGTCTCTGCCGCGGATGGAGCAGTAATGGCGAGCATCAAGAAGCGCCCGAACGGCAAGTATCGGGCGCGGTATCGGGATGCCGCTGGCCGTGAGCATGCCCGCCACTTCGCCAGGAAAGTCGACGCGCAGCGCTGGCTCGACGAGGAGACGGCGAGCCTGGTCACCGGGCAATATGTCGACCCCAAGGCGCGGAAGGTCACGGTTGATGAGTGGTGTGACCGGTGGCTCGCTGGCTATGCGGCAAAGCGCACGTCGACGGTTCGACAGGCGAAAGTGCACCTGGCCCGCATCCGCAAGGAGTTCGGGCCCCTGCCAGTCGGCAGCATCAAGCCCAGCATGGTGAAGTCATGGCTGGCCCGTCTGGCGAAGGAGGGGCGCAAGCCGTCGTACATCTTCGCCCTGCACAACCGGCTGTCCCAGGTGATGACGGACGCCGTACACGACGGCATCGTGTCGTCGAACCCGTGCTCGCGGCGCACCAGCCCTGGTGGAGGGAAGCCGCGGCCCTACGTCGCGACCACCGAGCAGGTATGGCAGCTGTATGAGGCGTTTGGCGAGAAGTACCAGCTGGCCGTTCTCCTCGGCGCGTTCGCCGGCCTGCGCGTGGGAGAGGTCTGCGGGCTCCGGCGTACCGACGTCGAGTTCGACGTTCGGGAGATCCGTCCTGCGGTGCAGTACCCGGCCGAGCCGCTGAAGACGGAGATGAGCCAGGAGTTCATCCCCATTCCCGATGCGCTCGTGGACGCACTGCCGCGCCCTGCTGCTGACGGCCCGGTCACCGTGCTGGCCCACGACGCCGGCGAGCAGGTGAGCACGTGGGCAATCGAACGGCGGATACGAGCGGTCCGCGGCGACGTGCCGGGACTCCCTGCCGACTTCCGATTCCACGACCTGCGGCACTACTACGCCTCGTTGCTGATCGCGTCGGGTGCCGATGTGAAGGTGGTGCAGCACCGGCTCCGGCATTCGTCCGCGAAGACGACGCTGGATACATACGGTCACCTGTGGCCGGACTCGGATGAGTCCACGCGGAGTGCCGTCGAGGCGGTCATGGCAGGCAAGATCAAAAAAGCTGCGGACCCCTCGCGGACTGGCGAGGGGTCCGCAGTGCGAACCTACAGCTCAGAAGCTGATTGATCTTTACAGATCAAAGTACAGCTCGAACTCGTGGGGGTGCGGGCGCAGCTGGATCGGGGCGATCTCGTTGGTGCGCTTGTAGTCGATCCAGGTCTCGATCAGGTCGGACGTGAAGACGCCGCCGGCCTGGAGGTACTCGTTGTCCGCCTCCAGCGCGTCCAGGACGGCCGGGAGGGAGGTCGGGACCTGCTGGACGTTGGCGTGCTCCTCGGGAGCCAGCTCGTAGAGGTCCTTGTCGATCGGCTCGGCGGGCTCGATCTTGTTCTTGATGCCGTCGAGGCCCGCCATCAGCAGCGCGGAGAAGGCCAGGTACGGGTTGGACGACGGGTCCGGGGCGCGGAACTCGACGCGCTTGGCCTTCGGGTTGGAGCCCGTGATCGGGATGCGCATCGCGGCCGAGCGGTTGCGCTGCGAGTACACCATGTTGACCGGGGCCTCGAAGCCGGGGACCAGGCGGTGGTAGGAGTTCACCGTCGGGTTGGTGAACGCCAGCAGCGACGGGGCGTGCTTGAGGATGCCGCCGATGTAGTAGCGGGCCATGTCCGAGAGGCCCGCGTAACCCTGCTCGTCGTAGAACAGCGGGTCGCCACCGGCCCACAGGGACTGGTGGACGTGCATGCCCGAGCCGTTGTCGCCGAAGATCGGCTTCGGCATGAACGTCGCGGTCTTGCCGTTGCGCCAGGCGACGTTCTTCACGATGTACTTGAAGAGCATCAGGTCGTCGGCCGCGGCGAGCAGCGTGTTGAACTTGTAGTTGATCTCGGCCTGGCCGGCGGTGCCGACCTCGTGGTGCTGGCGCTCGATCTGGAGGCCGCTGTTCTCCAGCTCCAGGGACATCTCGGCACGCAGGTCGGCGAAGTGGTCGACCGGCGGGACCGGGAAGTAACCGCCCTTGTAGCGGACCTTGTAGCCGCGGTTGTTCTCGACCGCACCGGTGTTCCAGGCGCCGGCCTCGGAGTCGATGTGGTAGAAGCTCTCGTTCGCCGACGTCTGGAAACGGACGTTGTCGAAGACGTAGAACTCGGCCTCGGGGCCGAAGTACGCGGTGTCGGCGATGCCGGTGGAGGCGAGGTACGCCTCGGCCTTCTTGGCCACGTTCCGCGGGTCACGGCTGTACTGCTCGCCGGTGATCGGGTCGTGGATGAAGAAGTTGATGTTGACGGTCTTGTCGCGGCGGAAGGGGTCGAGACGGGCGGTCGACAGGTCCGCGCGCAGCGCCATGTCGGACTCGTGGATGGCCTGGAAGCCGCGGATCGACGAGCCGTCGAAGGCAAGCTCGTCGGCCGGGTCGAAGGTCGCCGCCGGGACGGTGACGTGCTGCATCACACCGGGCAGGTCACAGAACCGGACATCGATGAACTTGACGTCATTGTCGGCGATGTACTTCTTCGCGTCGTCGGCGTTCTGGAACATCCAACTCCTCCTACTCCCGGCCCGGGAGGGACGGGGTTGTAGCTCGTGGTGCGGCCAGTGCGGTGGCACACGCTGGACCCGACCATAGGCAGACCGGATTTCTCAAGCATGACCCATTTGTTTCGCTGAAGTTAACCGAGCCGAGTGTGACCGGCACCTCGTGACCGGTTACGGACCCGTGTTCCGGCCGCTTCGGGGGGCTGTACCGGGCCCCCGCCCGGCGTCCCGCCGGGGACGGCGCAGTACCGTGTTCGGGTGGACAACAGGCAAGCAATCGGATCGTGGCTCTCCGGGCCGCGCGCGGCCGCCGAGGAGATGGGGGCCGACTTCGGCCACCGGGGCAAGCGACTCGGCCTGCCCGAACACGGGCCGGGTTCCGTGGCGCCGCTCGGCCGGCGGTTCGGCGCGGTCCTCATCGACTGGGCCCTGTGCCTGCTGATCGCATACGGGCTGTTCGCCCGCGGTGACCAGCAGGCGGCCGGAAACTGGGCACTGGGCATCTTCCTGGTGCTGAGCGTGCTCACCGTCGGGACCATCGGCTGTACGCCGGGCAAGCGCCTCCTGGGCATCAGGGTCGTCTCCGAGAACGGTGGCCGGCTCACCCTCGGGCGGGTGGTCGTCCGCAGCGTGCTGCTGTGCCTGGCGATCCCGGCCCTGGTCTGGGACCGCGACGGCCGCGGCCTGCACGACCGGCTGGCCCGCGCCGTCCAGGTCCGTATCTAGGGCCTCTCGACAGACAGGCAGACAGAGAGGCGGGGCGCGAACCGATCCGGTTCGCGCCCCGCCTCTTCGTATCCCGTCCGGCGACACTCCGTGTCTCCGGTGTCCGGTTCAGGCGTCAGCGCATCTTTCCGCCGCGCGGCATCCGCATGCCCTTCGGCATCGGGCCCTTGGGCAGCGGCATGTTGCTCATCAGGTCGCCCATCGCGCGCAGCCGGTCGTTCGCGGCCGTCACCTGCGGGCCGGTGAGCACGCGCGGCATCTTGAGCATCTTGGTGCGCACCTTCTTCAGGGGCACCTGGCCCTCGTCGTTGCCGACGATGATGTCGTGCACCGGTACGTCGACCAGGATGCGCGCCATCTTCTTCTTCTCGGCCGCGAGCAGCAGCTTCACGCGGTTCGGGTTGCCCTCGCCGACCAGCACGATGCCCGCCTTGCCCACGGCGCGGTGCACGACGTCCTGGCTGCGGTTCATCGCGACCGCGGGTGTCGTCGTCCAGCCGCGGCCCACGCGGTCCAGCACCGCCGCCGCGGCGCCCGGCTGCCCCTCCATCTGCCCGAAGGCGGCACGCTCGGCACGCCGTCCGAAGACGATCGCCATCGCGAGGAGGGCCAGCACGAAGCCCAGGATGCCCAGATAGATCGGGTGGCCGATCAGGAAGCCGACCCCGAGGAGGACACCGAAGGTGACAATTCCCACGCCCGCGACGACAAGACCGACCTTCGGGTCGGACCGCCTGGCCATCTTGTAGGTCAGGGCGATCTGCTTGAGCCGCCCCGCGTTCTCGGCGCTGTCCGCGCCTTCAGTGTTTGCCTTCCTCGCCATGTACAGAAGTTTACGTGGCCTAGGAACGGTGGTCGGCCGCGGCCTCCAGTACGTACTCGGCCTCGACCCGGTCCTTGGCCCGGCGCCGGTCCTCCAGGACGGCGGTCCAGGCGTTGCGGCGGGCGGTGCGCTGGCCGCCGCCCAGGAACAGCGACTCGACGGCACGGAGGGCATCGGTGACGGAAGGGATGGCGGTGGCGCGTACCGGCACGGCCTGCATCGTGGAGATCTCCTCGGAGCGGATGTGCGGACTGAGTCGTGTGACCTCAGCTGCCCGGGCCGAACTGCCCGGGACTGCGTTGCGCGAAGTGAGTGGCGGGCGCTGGGGTGCGGGGCGTGGGGGCGGCAGCGGCCCGGACGGCTGCTGCCGGCCACCGCGTCGTGTGCACCCAGCGTCACTGCTCGGTGTTACCAGCGCATGACCAGTCGGTCAAACACCAATGAAACCTTGATACGGGTGCCGCGCACGCCGAAGCGGCCCATACGCGCCCCCGGCCTGCGGGGAGCGTACGGGCCGCCTCGAAACAGCGATTACCACTCGGTAGCTTCTTGTGCTCGGATTCACACGGCGGGCGCCGCGGCGGTCGCGCCGCGACGCTCGATCGCCTGCTGGAAAAGACGGCCCGCGCGGTACGAGGAACGGACCAGCGGCCCGGACATCACGCCGGAGTAGCCGATCTCGTCGGCCTCCTCCTTCAGCTCCACGAACTCCTGCGGCTTCACCCAGCGCTCGACCGGGTGGTGGCGCACGGACGGCCGCAGGTACTGCGTGATCGTGATGAGCTCGCAACCCGCGTCGTACAGGTCCTGGAGCGCCTCGCTGACCTCCTCGCGGGTCTCGCCCATGCCGAGGATCAGGTTGGACTTGGTCACCAGACCGGCCTCACGGGCCCGCGTGATGACCTCCAGGGAGCGCTCGTAACGGAAGCCGGGGCGGATCCGCTTGAAGATCCGCGGCACCGTCTCGACGTTGTGCGCGAGCACCTCGGGGCGCGAGGAGAAGACCTCGGCGAGCTGCTCGGGCTCCGCGTTGAAGTCGGGGATCAGCAGCTCGACCTTGGTACGGCCGGCCTCCCGCTCCGCGGTCAGCGCGTGGATCTGGCGCACGGTCTCCGCGTACAGCCAGGCACCGCCGTCCTCCAGGTCGTCGCGGGCGACGCCGGTGATGGTGGCGTAGTTCAGGTCCATCGTGACGACGGACTCGCCGACGCGGCGGGGCTCGTCCCGGTCCAGCGCCTGCGGCTTGCCCGTGTCGATCTGGCAGAAGTCACAGCGCCGGGTGCATTGGTCACCTCCGATGAGGAAGGTGGCCTCGCGATCCTCCCAGCACTCGAAGATGTTGGGGCAGCCGGCCTCCTGGCACACCGTGTGCAGACCCTCGCTCTTCACGAGTTTCTGCAGCTGGTTGTATTCGGGGCCCATCTTCGCCCGGGTTTTGATCCACTCGGGCTTGCGCTCGATGGGGGTCTGGCTGTTCCGGACCTCAAGGCGCAGCATCTTGCGCCCGTCGGGTGCGACAGCGGACACTCCGGCACTCCCCTTTGCTTTCACTGCATTGGATTCTTCGGCGAACACCAGGGTACGCCCGTGGTTCAAACGGCTTTACGTGTGGCCAACCTGTGGCCGGCAGGGCCTATTCCCCGGAGGGTGATCCGTACGTCACGCCGTGGCCACGGCATCGGTCGGGCGCTCGACTGCGCGCGGGGCGAGCTCGGCGTTCTCCAGGACGTCCCTCAGGTGCTTCTCCACGACCGGGAGCACGTCCGCGATGGTGATGTCGCGGCCCAGCTCGTACGCCAGTGAGGTGACGCCCGCGTCCCGGATGCCGCACGGCACGATCCGGTCGAACCAGGTGTTGTCCGGGTTCACGTTGAAGGAGAAGCCGTGCATGGTGACGCCCTTGGCCACCCGGATGCCGATCGCCGCCAGCTTGCGGTCCTCGCGGCGCTGGCCGGCGTTGGACGGGGCGTACTCGGGGCCGTTCAGCCGGGCGTCGAACTCCTCGTCGTGCAGCCGCGGGTCGAAGTCGAGCGAGAGTCCACCGATCGCCGGGCGGTCCTCGACCGGGTCGCCGAGCACCCAGACGCCGCTGCGGCCCTCGACCCGGGTGGTCTCCACGCCGAACTCGGCGGCGGTACGGATCAGCGCGTCCTCCAGCCGCCGGACGTGCGCGACGACGTCCACCGGGCGGGGCAGCTTCTGGATCGGGTAGCCGACCAGCTGACCGGGACCGTGCCAGGTGATCTTGCCGCCGCGGTCCACGTCGATGACGGGGGTGCCGTCCAGTGGGCGCTCGCTGTCGGTCGTGCGCCGTCCGGCCGTGTAGACGGGCGGGTGCTCCAGCAGCAGGCAGGTGTCGGGGACGGTGTCCTCGAATCTGGCCGCGTGCACCTCGCGCTGCTTCTGCCAGGCCTCCTGGTAGTCGACGGCTTCCTCGCCGAATCCCAGCCGGACGAACCGAAGCTCAGCCACGACAGATGCCTCCCTACTTGTGGTGCCGTGCGTCCGGGGGTGCCCGGAGCCGCGTCACCATGCACTGAAATCACGCCCCCGGCGCCACTGTACGACCGGCACTCGGGCGATGGCCCGGCAGGTCTTCCCGTCAGCGCCGACATCAATCCTCACACGATCGGATGAAAGTGAAGCGAAGGTGGCTGTGGCCGCTGCGGAGGCCGCTAAATTCGCGCCGTTCCATAAGGGCTGCCCGCCCGGCCCCGAAGGCAGGAGACCGTACAGCTGATGTCGGAACGACCTCCGCAGCGCACCCCCAACCGCCGACTCGCCTCGCTCATCACGGAGGCCGGCTTCTCCAACGCCGGCCTCGCCCGCAGGGTGGACCAACTCGGCCTGGAGCACGGCCTCGACCTGCGGTACGACAAGACCTCCGTGACCCGCTGGCTGCGCGGCCAGCAGCCCCGCGGGACCACCCCCGCGCTGATCGCCGAGGTCTTCACCCGGCGGCTCGGGCGCCGTCTCTCCGCACAGGACCTGGGCCTCGACGCCTGCGCCCCGGTCTACGCGGGCCTGGAGTTCGCGGCCACGCCCGCGGAGGCGGTCGACATCGTCAGCGGGCTGTGGCGGAAGGACTCGGGCAGCCATGCGGAGCTGCGCAAGATCGCCTTCACCCCGGCCGGGCTCGTCGTCCCCAGCCGGGACTGGCTGATCGGACGGGCCGACGAGTGGGTGGGGCGGGGGAGCGAGCCCGCGCCCCAGACGCACGGCGGGACCGGCGGGGACCACGGGGCCGATGGGATCACGAGGCCCGCGGGGGCCGCCGAGACCGGGGTCCCCGTGCGGCCCGGTGGTCCCGGCGCGGCGCGCGGCGGCCCGTACGGGGCGCACGGCGGGAGCCCGGCGCACGGCGCCGGTGGCCGGGGCGGCGCCCGCGGACCCGTCCCCTCCCGGCCCTCCGGTCCAGGCGCCCCACCGGGATCCCCCACCGCTCCGACGGTTCCGGCCCCGCTGGGCGCGGGGCTGCCGGGCGCCCCCGGCGTCCCGCGGCAACGGCAGTCCGAACGCGTCCCCGGCCAGCGGGTCAGCGGCGGCGACGTCGCCGCCCTGCGCTCGGTCGGCGAGCTCTTCCGCGCCCTCGACAACACCTACGGCGGTGGCCACGCCCGCCAGGCCCTCGTCCGGTACCTGGAGCACGAGACGGAGCCCATGCTCCGCGGCACGTACGGGGAGGCCACCGGGCGCCGGCTCTTCGCCGCCGCCGCCGATCTGACCCGGCTGGCGGGCTGGACCTCGTACGACATCGCGGCCCACGGCCTGGCCCAGCGGTACTTCGTCCAGGCGCTGCGGCTGGCCCAGGCCGCCGGGGACCGCGCGTACGGCAGCTACGTGCTGATCACCATGAGCCGGCAGGCGGTCTACCTCGGCCACGGCAGGGAGGCCGTGCAGCTGGCCCGGGTGGCCCAGCAGGGCATCGGCTCCTCGGCGCCGCCCGTCGTCCAGGCCCTGCTGCACGCCGTCGAGGCGCGCGGCCACGGGGTGCTCGGCGAGGCCAGGCCCTGCACCGCCTCGCTGGCACGGGCGGAACACGCGCTGGAGATCGCCCGGTCGGGCGACGAGGTACCGCACTGGGCGCGGTACTTCGACGAGGCCCAGCTCGCCGACGAGTTCGGGCACTGCCACCGGGACCTCCAGCAGTACCGGGCCGCGGCGCAGCACGCGGAGCGCTCCCTCCAGCTGCGCTCCCCGGCGTACGCCCGCAGCCGATTGTTCTGCCGGGTGGTGCTGGCCTCCGCCCGGCTCGGGCTCGGCGAGCTCGACCAGGCGTGCGCGCTCGGTGCCGAGGCCGCCCAGCAGGCCACGGAGATGCGGTCGGTGCGGGCGACGGAGTACGTGCGGGACTTCGAACGGCGCCTGGAGCCGTACCGGGACGCCGCCGCGGTACGCGGCTACCGCGACCGGGTCGCCGCGCTCGGCTGAGCCCGGGGCGGCCACCGGCGCACTCCGGCGCGCGCCGGACCGATGCCGTCGGACGGGGCCCGGGGGACTACGGCCGGGGCCTACGCGGCCTCGGGCAGCGCCGTCCCGCTCCCCGGCCGTACACCCAGGTCGGTGAGGATCGCCTCGGCCGCACGGTGGCCCGAGAACAGGGCCCCCTGGACCGTGCTCGTGTCGCGGTGGTCGCCGCACACGTACAGGCCGGCCAGCAGCCGCACCGGGCGGCGCGGATCGTGCGGGGCGGGCATCGCGGGGACCGCCTCCGGATCGTGGTGGGCGGCCAGCAGCTCCCAGTCGTCGGTGGGAGTGCCGTACAGCGCGGCGAGATGGGAGCGGACCGCGCGGTCCAGGTCGGGCGGCGGGGTGCCGAGCACCGTCGAGCTGATCAGCGTACGGCCGCGCGGGGCGCGCGAGGGGTCGACCGCGCTCATCACCGCGGTGTGCGCGACCGGGCCCGAGCGGTCGGCGTCCAGCAGCAGCGCGGCGCCGGTCGGCGGGGGAGCGGGGGCGGTGTGGTGAAGGACCGTCACGGGATGGAAGGGCGGCACCCGAAGACCCGGCAGCAGCTCGGCGGCGGCGCCCGCACCGGTCGCCAGCAGCAGGGAACGGCAGCCCAGTTCGCCGTGCTCCTTGGTGCGGACCGAGGTGATGTCGGCGGCCGTGACATGCACCCCGGTGCGTACGGTGCCTGGCGGCAGCGCCGCCGCGAGGAGTTCGGGCAGCGTCGCCGCGCCGCCCTCGGGCACGCACAGCCTGCCGCTCGCGTAGCCGCGCAGGGCCAGATCGGCGCACCGGCTGGACGTGCCGAGCTCCGGGTCGCTGAGCAGCGCGGAGAGCAGCGGGCGGAGGAAGCCGTTGACCGTGCGTGCGGGCAGGCCGCGGTGGGACAGGGCGGCGAGCGCGGTCTGTTCGGGCCGGGCCAGGATGCGGGCGGACGGGGTGGCGGCGAGCCGGGTCAGGGCGGCGCCCAGCCGGGCCTGGTCGATCGGCCCGCCCATCGGTGGCCGGGGGGCGCTTGCCAGGGCGCGCGCTGCCTTGAATGCGCCCCGCGCGCCCCGCACATCGCCGGTCCGGTACTGACGGCCCTCGCTGTGGACGAGGACGCCCGGGGCGAAGTTGCGCAGCACCAGTCCTTCGAGGCCGGGCGTCGTGCGAAGGGCCGGGTAGGAGGTGCTCAGCAGTGGGCCGAGATGGTCGAGCCGGAAGCCGTCCAGGTCGGTGGTGGTCATCCGGCCGCCGACCCGGGGGCCGGCCTCCAGGACGCTGACGCTTACCCCTGCACTGGTCAGTCGGTGGGCGGCTGACAGGCCGGCGATCCCGGCCCCGATGATGACGACGTCCGCGTGGTGTGCCGTGCTGAGCACGTGCCCCTCCCCGAGTCGGCGCAACTGGTGGGAGGCTCTTGCCCCCAACAGGCCCCCGGAATGCCCGAGTTCGCAAGGAGGGTAGGAAGGCGGCCGACAAAGGCGCAGTCGCGCGCACCCGGGGCACCGTTGCACGGGGTCGCACGCCCGTCCGATTGCGTGAAGGGGGCGTCCGGGCTCAGCGCAGTGCCGCGCGGATCGCCGCATCGATTCCCGGGAAGGCGAACACGAAGCCCGAGTCCAGCAGTTGACCCGGCAGCACCCGCTGGCTGGCCAGCACGTCCTCGGCGAAGTCCCCCAGGGCGATCCGCAACGCCGGTGCCGGTGCGGTGAAGAGCGTGGGGCGGTGCAGCACCCGCCCCATCGCGGCCGTCACCTCGCGGTTGGTGACGGGGTCGGGGCCGGTCAGATTCACCGGGCCCGAGAGCGACTCCGTGTCCAGGATGTGGCGCAGCGCCGCGACCTCGTCGTGCAGTGCGATGAAGCTCCAGTACTGGCGCCCGTCGCCCAGCCGGCCGCCGAGCCCCGCCCGGAACAGCGGGAAGAGCCGGCCCCAGGCGCCGCCCTCGCGGCCGACGACCAGACCGGTGCGCGCGTGCACCGTCCGTACCCCCGCCTCCTCGGCGGGGGCCGTGGCCGCCTCCCACTCCACGCAGACGGACGGCAGGAATCCCTCGCCGGCCGGGGCGCTCTCGTCGACGGCGCGGTCCCCGGTGTCGCCGTAGTAGCCGATCGCGGACCCGGACAGCAGAACCTTCGGCGGCACGTCCAGCGAGGCGACCGCCTCCGCGATCGCCGCTGTGCCCAGCACCCGGCTGTCCCGGATCTCCCGCTTGTACGTGGCGGTCCAGCGGTGGTCGCCGACCCCGGCCCCGGCGAGGTGGACGACGGCGTCGCAGCCCACCAGGCCCGCCACGTCGACGTATCCCCGCTTCGGATCCCACTCCACCTCGTCGCCGGCCCGCGCGGGGTGCCGCACCAGGCGCACCACCTCGTGCCCGTCGGCCCGCAGCGAGCGCACCAGCGCCGCTCCGATGAGTCCTGATGCTCCGGTGACAGCGATTCGGGAGTGCGGCATGGGTCCATCCTGCCCCAGCGGCCCCGTGGGGCCCACCTGCCGGGGCCGTTGGTCCCTCGTGTCATCGGGGCGTACCGGGCGGCGGAACCGGGCCGGCCGGGTGGCGAAACCGGGCTGACCGGGCCCGGGGCGCCGTGGCACAGTGGCGCGCATGCCCGAGACCCACACCCATCCGGTCCTCGTCCGCCCGGCCGTCCTCTCCGACGAGGCCGCACTCGGTGAGCTCGACCGCGCCACCTGGTCGACGCTGCACGCCGTGATGCCCAGGCCGCAGCCGCCGTACGAGCCGTTCTTCGACGAGCGCCACCGGCCCGAGGGCTTCCTGGTGGCCGAGGCGGCGGACGCCGACGGCGAGCGGCGCACGGCCGGCTACCTCAGGCTGGTCCTGCCGACCCCGCTGGCCTGCAACTCCCATGTCCGGCAGATACAGGGCCTCGCCGTGGCCGACTGGGCGCGCGGCCGCGGTGTAGCCAGGACCCTGCTGCGGGCCGCCTTCGCGGCGGCGCGCCGCGAAGGAGCGAACCGGATGACCCTGCGGGTGCTCGGACACAACACACCCGCGCGCGCCCTGTACGAGTCGGAGGGGTTCGTCGTCGAAGGGGTGCTGCCCGGCGAGTTCTTCCTGGACGGGCGTTACGTGGACGACGTGCTGATGGGCTGCCCGCTCGCCCCGTGAGTACGTCTTCTACGGCTTGAACAGCCGCATGCCGCCCATGAGTTCGTGCAGGCAGCGCACCGCCAGCTCGGCGGGTGAGCCGGGCCCGGCCGTCGGGGCGTCCGTCTCCGCCCAGGCCTCCAGCGCGACCCGTACCGCGTCCGTCGCGGCGGCCGCGGCGAGCCGGACCTCCAGCGGGTCCGCCCCGTCGCCCGCCAGCCGGGCCAGCACCGGCAGCAGCCGCTCCTCCGAATCCTGATTGACCCGGTACCAGACGGCCCGCAGCGCCGGGTCCTGCGCCGCCGCCCGCAGCAGCCCGCGCGTCACGCCCAGCTGCTCGGCGCCGTCCGCGCCCGGCGGCCGGAGCGCCTCGGTGACCGCCCGCTCCAGGGTCCCGGCGAGCGGCTCCCCGGGCTCGGCCGCCGCCAGCAGCGCCCGCCAGCGATCGCCGCCGCCGGAGAGCAGCGGGCCCACCGCGTCCTGCTTGGAGCGGAAGTAGCGGTAGAAGGTGCGCAGTGCCACCCCCGCCCGGCCGGCGATGTCCTCCGCCGTGGTGCCGTCGGGCCCGTGCTCGGCGAAGAGCGCGGCCGCGGCACGCGCGATCTCCAGCTGGGTCGCGGCCTTCCGGCGCTCGGTGAGGGAGGGCTGACTCGGCTCGGTGCTCATTCCCGGGAGATTACCCCGGGCAGGCAGAAGTGTGCGCGAAATGCCATTGTGGCAAAACGTGCCACTCGGGCGTACGGTGGACATAGATCGGGACGTCATCGGGGCGCCGCCGAGCCGCTTCGTGACAGCAGTCACCGGGATCGGAAGAGAGACAGACATGAACCGCTACGAAGGCCGCCGCGTACTCATCACCGGGGGCGGCTCCGGCATCGGACAGGCCACCGTCCACCGCGTCCTCGCCGAGGGCGGCCACGTCGTCGCGGCCGACGTCAACGAGGCCGGGCTGAAGGCCACGTACGAGACTGCCGTGGCGAACGGCGGCGCCGAGCGCCTCACCACCCTCGCCCTGGACATCTCGGACGAGGCCGCGGTCCAGGCGGGCGTCGCCTCCGCCGTGGAGACCCTCGGCGGGCTCGACGTGCTGGTCAACGCGGCCGGCATCCTGCGCTCCGAGCACACCCACAAGACGACGCTGGAGTTCTTCAACAAGATCCTCGCCGTCAACCTCACGGGTACGTTCCTGATGATCCGCGAGGCGCTCCCGGCCCTGCTGGCGGGCGACGAGCCGGCCGTCGTGAACTTCTCCTCCACCTCGGCGAGCTTCGCGCACCCCTACATGTCGGCGTACGCGGCGAGCAAGGGCGGCATCCAGTCGATGACGCACGCGCTGGCGAGCGAGTACAGCAAGCAGGGGCTGCGGTTCGTCGCCGTCGCGCCCGGCTCGATCTCCTCCGACATGACCAGCGGCAACGGCCCGGGTCTGCCCGCCGACGCCGACATGTCGCTCTTCATGAAGCTGGCCCCGGCGCTCGGCGCGGGCTTCGCCAGCCCGGACACCGTCGCCGGCGTCGTCGCGATGCTCGGCTCCCGGGACGGGGCCTTCATCACCGGTACGGAGATCCGTATCGACGGCGGCACCCACTTCTGAGGCGCACGCCCGCCAGAGGCTACGGGGCAGCCCCCGGAGCCCCTCAGCCGGGCCCGAACCGCTCCCAGAGCGAGGGGAAGCGCTCCGCCAGGACCGCGTCGTCCTCGAAGCTCACGGGGGTCCCCTCGGGCTCGGCGGCCTGGGGCGGCAGGCCGAGGTCCGGGGCGACCACGCCGGTGAGCTGTTCGTACGCCTCGTCGGCGGCGTAGCCGAGATCCTCGGCGTCCCCGTCGATCTCCTCGTCGAAGTCGTCGAGGAGAACGGCGAGGCCGTCCGGGTCGTGCAGAGCCCCCTCGAAGACCTCCCGGCCCTGGCCGATCAGCCAGCAGCGGAAGAAGTCGAAGGCGTCGTCGCTCGCGCCGCCGAGCAGCACGGCGGCGGCGCCCCACAGGTCCCAGCGGTAGGCGCGGTTGAAACGGGCCTCGAAGTGCCGGGCGAAGTCCAACACCGCATCCGGATCGAGCCGCACCAGCCGTTCGACCAGCAGGTCGGCCTGATCCTCGGGATCGCCCCCGGCGGCCGTGCGGGTGCCGTCGATGAGCTCCCAGAACTCCGTCTCGTCCATCACGGGTCAAGCATCGGCCCTGGCAGCGGCCCACGCACGCGGACGCGGCGAGAGATGCCCCTCAGCGATAGAGCTCGCGCAGACGTTCGGCGGCCGCGGTGAAACGCTCCCGCAGGGCGGCCGGCTCCAGCACCTCCGACTCCGGCCCCAGAGACAGCAGTTGGCCGTAGGCGACCTCCATCGACTCGACCCGCAGGGTGAGCGCGAGCCACCCCTCGGCATCCGGCGGCCCGGCCGCGTCCAGAGCGTCCTGGACCGCCGAACGGTCCATGGCGTACGGCAGTCGGCGTACACCCTCGGGCGACACCCGCACCCTCACCTCGGCCCGCAGCAGCGACCGGGCGAACTGCGCGGCCCGCTCCTCCCAGAAGCCCGCCAGATCGAACCGCCCGTCGCGCTCGAACCGCTCGTCCGACACCGCCACGGCCGAGAACCGGTCGATCCGGTACACCCGGAAGTCGTCCCCCACCCGGGCGCAGACGTACCAGACCCCGGCCTTCAGGACGAGCCCGTACGGTGCCAGCTCCCGCTCCACCTCGTCGTCCGCACCGCCCCGGCGGTAGCTGGCACGGACGATCCGGTCGTCCCAGACGGCCTCGGCGACGGCCGGCAGCAGTTCGGGCGTGACCGGCTCCTGGTACCAGCCCGGAGCATCCAGGTGGAAGCGCCGGGCGGCGCTCTCGGAGGCGTCCCGCAGCGAGGGCAGCAGGGCCGCCGACACCTTGAGCCGGGCGGCGGACGCGGCGTCCTCCAGCCCCATCTCGCGCAGCGCGGACGGCAGCCCGGAGAGGAAGAGCGCCTCCGCCTCGTCACGGGCCAGGCCGGTCAGGCGCGTGCGGTAGCCGCCGACCAGGCGGTAGCCCCCGGCCCGGCCCCGGTCCGCGTACACCGGGACACCCGCCTCCGAGAGCGCCTGGGCGTCCCGGGTCACGGTCCGCTCCGACACCTCCAGTTCGCGGGCGAGCTCGGCGGCGGTCATGGCCGGGCGGGACTGCAGGAGCAGCACCATTCTGATCAGACGGGCAGCACGCATCAGACCATTGTGACCGCAGAACGCGCGCGCCCCCGGTCACCGGACGGCCCGCTCCAGGGGACCGCCCGGCGACCGGGGGCGAAGCGGCGGCCGGGCGTACCCGGCCGCCCAGGCATCACAGCCCGTACCGCTCCCGGGCCTCCTTGACCGCGGACGCGGGCACCTCGCCGCGGCGGGCCAGCTGGGCCAGCGCCGCGACCACGATCGACTGCGCGTCGACACCGAAGTGACGGCGGGCGGCGTCGCGGGTGTCGGAGAGGCCGAAGCCGTCCGTGCCGAGCGAGGACCAGTCCTGTTCCACCCACTGGCTGATCTGGTCCGGGACCTGACGCATCCAGTCGCTGACCGCGAGGACCGGACCCGGCGCGCCCTCCAGCGCCTGGGTCACGTACGGCACCCGCTGCTCACCGCGGAGCAGCGCCTCGTCGCACTCCAGCGCCTCGCGGCGCAGCTCGCCCCAGGAGGTGGCGGACCAGACGTCGGCCGTGACACCCCACTCCGCGGCCAGCAGCTCCTGCGCCTCGAGTGCCCAGTGGATCGCCGTACCGGAGGCCAGCAGCTGGGCCCGAGGGGCGTCCGCCGAGGCGGGCGTGCCCTCCTTGAAGCGGTACAGGCCCTTGACGATGCCCTCCTCGACACCTTCCGGCATCGCGGGCTGCGGCTTCGGCTCGTTGTAGACCGTCAGGTAGTAGAAGACGTTCTCGGCCTCGGGGCCGTACATCCGCCGCAGACCGTCCTTGACGATCACCGCGATCTCGTACGCGAACGCCGGGTCGTAGTTGAGCGACGCGGGGTTCGTGGCGGCGATCAGCTGCGAGTGGCCGTCCGCGTGCTGGAGGCCCTCACCGGTCAGCGTCGTACGGCCCGCCGTGGCGCCGACGATGAAGCCCTTGCCGAGCTGGTCGGCGAGCTGCCACATCTGGTCGCCGGTCCGCTGCCAGCCGAACATCGAGTAGAAGATGTAGAAGGGGATCATCGTCTCGCCGTGCGTCGCGTACGACGTCGACGCGGCGATGAAGTCGGCCATGGCCCCGGCCTCGGTGATCCCCTCGTTGAGGATCTGGCCGTCCTTGGCCTCCTTGTAGTACATCAGCTGGTCGCGGTCGACCGGCTCGTACGTCTGGCCCAGCGGAGAGTAGATGCCGGCCGACGGGAACAGCGACTCCATGCCGAAGGTACGGGCCTCGTCCGGGACGATCGGAACCCAGCGCCTGCCGGTCTCCTTGTCCCGCATCAGGTCCTTGACCAGGCGGACGAAGGCCATGGTCGTGGCCATCTCCTGCTTGCCGGAGCCCTTCTTGAGCGCGGCGAACGCCCGCTCCTCGGGCTGCGGCAGCGCCGCGGCGTGCACCCGGCGGGCCGGGGCGGGACCGCCGAGGGCGGCGCGGCGCTCCTGGAGGTAACGGACCTCGGGGGAGTCGGCGCCCGGGTGGCCGTAGGGCACCAGGCCGTCGGCGAAGGCGCTGTCCGGGATCGGGAGTCCGAGCAGCTCGCGCATGTCCTTGAACTCGTCGACGGACAGCTTCTTCATCTGGTGGTTGGCGTTCTTGGACTCGAAGCCCTTGCCGAGCGTGAAGCCCTTCACCGTCTGGGCGAGGATCACGGTCGGCGCGCCCTTGTGCTCGACGGCCGCCTTGTACGCCGCGTACACCTTGCGGGCCTCGTGGCCGCCGCGCGAGGTGTAGAAGCACTCGGCGATCTTCGCGTCGGTGAGCAGCTTCGCCAGCTCGGCGAGCGCGGGCTCGGCGCCGAAGAAGTGCTCGCGGATGTACGAGACGTCGCGGGTCGCGTACGTCTGGAACTGCGCGTCCGGGACCTCGCGGAGCCGGCGGACCAGCGCACCGGTGGTGTCCAGCTGGAACAGCTCGTCCCAGGCGTTGCCCCAGAGCGTCTTGACGACGTTCCAGCCGGCGCCGCGGAACGCGCCCTCCAGCTCCTGGACCACCCGGAAGTTGGCGCGGACCGGGCCGTCGAGGCGCTGCAGGTTGCAGTTGATGACGAAGGTCAGGTTGTCGAGACCCTCACGGGCCGCCAGCGCGAGGGCGGCGGTCGACTCGGGCTCGTCCATCTCGCCGTCGCCCAGGAAGGCCCAGACGTGCGAGTTCGACGTGTCCTTGATGTTGCGGTTGGCGAGGTAGCGGTTGAAGCGCGCCTGGTAGATCGCCGAGAGCGGGCCGAGGCCCATCGACACGGTGGGGAACTCCCACAGCCAGGGCAGCCGCCGCGGGTGCGGGTAGGACGGCAGACCGTCGCCGCCCGCCTCCTGGCGGAAGTTGTCGAGCTGCTGCTCGCTGAGTCGCCCGTCGAGGAAGGCGCGGGCGTAGATGCCGGGGGAGGCGTGGCCCTGGATGTAGAGCTGGTCGCCGGAGCCGTCCCCCTCCTTGCCGCGGAAGAAGTGGTTGAAGCCGGTCTCGTACAGCCAGGCCGCCGAGGCGAAGGTGGCGATGTGACCGCCGACACCGAAGCGGGAGCCGCGGGTGACCATCGCGGCGGCGTTCCAGCGGTTCCAGGCGGTGATCCTGGACTCCATCTCCAGGTCGCCGTCGAACGCGGGCTCGGCGGCGGTCGGGATGGAGTTGACGTAATCGGTCTCCAGCAGCTTGGGCAGCGCGAGACCGGCGCCCTCGGCGTGTTCGAGCGAGCGACGCATCAGGTACGCGGCCCGGTGCGGGCCCGCGGCCTTGGTGACGGCATCCAGGGAGGCCGCCCATTCGGCGGTCTCCTCGGGGTCACGGTCCGGGAGCTGGTCGAGCTCGCTCGGAAGCTTTCCTACGGGGTCGGTCATGATCGCCGCCTTCCGGAGTGGAGGGGGGTGGAGAAGGCCCTGACTGGCAGGACAGGGCGATGGGGCCGGTGGGCCCGCGAAGTGAACTGTAAGTCGCCGATCGATGATCGATCAAAGGGTGAAGCGCAAAACTTCTCGATATGAAGAAATTGGCATGCGGTGCCGCGAAAGGGGGCACGGAGTGACGGGATTTAGCGCGCAAAAAGGGCGCTCGCCTGCACAGGCGAGCGCCCTCTGCGACAGATGCGTACGACCCTCGGGGGCCTTCAGGGGACCTCAAGGGCCCTCAGGCGCGCGGCGCGCAGCCGAGTACGTGGGCCTTGGCCAGCACCCCGATGTCCGGGTCCTTGCGCAGGAACGCCTCGATGAGCGCCTCGTGCTCCTCCGCGTACGACTTCTGCACCGTGCCCAGCCACCGGATCGACAGGGCGGTGAACACCTCGATGCCCAGCCCCTCCCAGGTGTGCAGCAGCACCGCGTTCCCGGCGGCCCGCACCATCTCGCGGTGGAAGCCCACGGTGTGCCGTACCTGCGCCTCGCCGTCGGCCAGCCGGTCCGCCTCGTAGAGCGCCGTCACGTACGGCGTGAGGCGCGAGCAGTCCTCGCCGAGGGCCGGCGCCGCCAGCTCCGCCGCGATCTGCTCCAGGCCGGCCCGTACCGGATAGCTCTCCTCCAGGTCGGCGGCGGTCAGATTGCGGACCCGTACGCCCTTGTTGGGCGCCGACTCGATCAGCCGGAGCGTCTCCAGCTCCCGCAGCGCCTCGCGCACGGGCGTCTGGCTGACCTCAAGCTCGGTGGCGATCCGGCGCTCCACGATCCGCTCACCGGGCTTCCAGCGCCCGCTGACGATCCCGTCCACGATGTGCTCGCGGATCTGTTCGCGCAGCGAGTGGACGACGGGCGGGGTCATGAGGGGCTCCTTCGAGGCAAACCGGTGCTGTCCGCACCATCCACGATTGCCGGGGTGACCGGTGGTGTCTAGACAATACGGCGGCGCCCCCGCCCGGAAGTGTTCCGGACGGGGGCGCCGCTGGTGAGGCTGGTTACAGCCGGAGGGCTCAGAGGCCGAGCTCGACCTCGAACTCACCGGCCTCCAGGATCGCCTTGACCGAGGTCAGGTAACGGGCGGCGTCCGCGCCGTCCACCAGACGGTGGTCGTAGGAGAGCGACAGGTACGTCATGTCGCGGACACCGATGACGGTGCCCTCCTCGGTCTCGATGACCGCCGGACGCTTGACCGTGGCACCGATGCCCAGGATGGCTGCCTGGTTCGGCGGCACGATGACGGTGTCGAACAGCGCACCGCGCGAGCCGGTGTTGCTGATGGTGAAGGTGGCACCGGACATGTCGTCCGGCGTCAGGCCGCCGCCGCGGGCCTTGCCGGCCAGCTCGGCGGTCTTCTTCGAGATACCGGCGATGTTCAGGTCGCCCGCACCCTTGATGACCGGGGTCATCAGACCCTTCTCGGCGTCCACGGCGATGCCGATGTTCTCCGAGTCGAAGTACGTGATGGTGCCCTCGTCCTCGTTGATCCGGGCGTTGATGACCGGGTGGGCCTTCAGCGCCTGGGCCGCCGCCTTGACGTAGAACGGCATCGGGGACAGCTTGACGCCCTCGCGGGCGGCGAACGCGTCCTTCGCCTTGTTGCGCAGCTTCATCAGCTTGGTGACGTCGACCTCGACGACCGAGGTCAGCTGGGCCTGCGAGTGCAGGGCCTTCATCATGTTGTCGCCGATGACCTTGCGCATGCGGGTCATCTTGACCGTCTGACCGCGCAGCGGGGACGCCTCCAGCTTCGGCGCCTTCGAGGCGGCCGGAGCAACGGCGGCGGCCGGAGCCGGGGCGGCTGCGGCGGCCCTGGCGGCCTCCGCGGCGGCGACGACGTCCTGCTTGCGGATGCGGCCACCGACGCCGGTGCCCTTGACCGAGCCCAGGTCGACGCCGTTCTCGGCGGCGAGCTTGCGGACCAGCGGCGTGACGTACGCGCCGTCGTCAGCGGAGGTCGCGGCCGGAGCGGCCGGGGTGACCGGAGCCGGAGCGGCGACCGGAGCGGCGGCCACGGGCGCCGGGGCGGCGACCGGGGCGGCGGCCACGGGCGCCGGGGCGGCGGGCGCCACCGGGGCCGGAGCCGGAGCGGGGGCGGCCGGAGCCGGGGCGGCAGCGGCCGGAGCCGGGGCCGGGGCGGCCACGGGGGCCGGCGCGGCCGGAGCCGGAGCGGCGGCCGGGGCAGCGCCCGCGGCACCGATGACGGCGAGCTTGGCGCCGACCTCGGCGGTCTCGTCCTCGGCGACGACGATCTCCAGCAGCACACCGGAAACCGGGGCCGGGATCTCGGTGTCGACCTTGTCCGTGGAGACCTCCAGGAGGGGCTCGTCCTCCGTGACCTCCTCGCCGACCTCCTTCAGCCAGCGGGTGACGGTGCCCTCGGTGACGCTCTCGCCGAGCGCCGGGAGGGTGACGTCGGTACCGGCGGCGCCACCGGCCGGTGCGGCGGCGGCCGGAGCCTCGGCCGCGGGGGCCGGAGCGGCGGCGGGGGCCTCGGCGACCGGCGCCGGGGCGGCCGCGGGCTCGGCGGCCGGAGCCGCGGCGGCCACGGGCGCACCCGTGCCGTCGTCGATGACGGCCAGCTCGGCGCCGACCTCGACGGTCTCGTCCTCGGCGACCTTGATGGCGGCCAGGATGCCGGCCGCGGGGGCCGGGATCTCGGTGTCGACCTTGTCGGTCGAAACCTCGAGCAACGGCTCGTCGGCCTCGACGCGCTCGCCCTCGGCCTTCAGCCAGCGGGTGACAGTGCCCTCGGTGACGCTCTCGCCGAGCGCCGGAAGGGTTACGGAAACCGACATGGTTTCAGTTGCTCCTTACGAAAGTGCGGAAGTAGGTCGGTCGTCGCGCCCGGTCGACCGGATCAGTCGTGGGAGTGCAGCGGCTTGCCGGCGAGGGCCAGGTGGGCTTCGCCCATGGCCTCGTTCTGCGTCGGGTGGGCGTGGATGAGCTGCGCGACCTCGGCGGGCAGCGCCTCCCAGTTGTAGATCAGCTGGGCTTCGCCGACCTGCTCGCCCATACGGTCACCGACCATGTGGACGCCGACCACGGCACCGTCCTTGACCTGGACGAGCTTGATCTCGCCCGCGGTCTTGAGGATCTTGCTCTTGCCGTTGCCCGCGAGGTTGTACTTCAGGGCGACGACCTTGTCCGCGCCGTAGAGCTCCTTGGCCTTGGCCTCGGTGATGCCGACGGAGGCGACCTCGGGGTGGCAGTACGTCACCCGCGGGACACCGTCGTAGTCGATCGGAACGGTCTTCAGACCGGCCAGCCGCTCCGCCACCAGGATGCCCTCGGCGAAGCCGACGTGCGCGAGTTGGAGCGTCGGGGCCAGGTCGCCCACGGCCGAGATGGTGGGCACGTTGGTCTGCATGTACTCGTCGACGAGGACGTAACCGCGGTCCATCGCGACGCCGGCCTCCTCGTAGCCCAGGCCCTGCGAGACCGGGCCGCGGCCGATGGCGACCAGCAGCACCTCGGCGTCGAAGGTCTTGCCGTCGGCGAGGGTCACGCGGACACCGTCCTGCGTGTACTCGGCGCTCTGGAAGAACGTACCGAGGTTGAACTTGATGCCGCGCTTGCGGAAGGCGCGCTCAAGAAGCTTCGAGCTGTTCTCGTCCTCGACCGGGACGAGGTGCTTCAGGCCCTCGATGATCGTCACGTCGGTGCCGAAGGACGTCCACGCCGAGGCGAACTCGACGCCGATGACGCCGCCGCCCAGCACGATCGCGGACTTCGGGACGCGGTCCAGCTTGAGCGCGTGGTCCGACGAGATGATGCGGTTGCCGTCGATCTCCAGGCCCGGCAGCGACTTCGGCACGGAGCCGGTCGCGAGCAGCACGTGGCGGCCCTGGACGCGCTGGCCGTTCACATCCACCGAGGTGGGGGAGGAGAGCCGTCCCTCACCCTCGATGTAGGTGACCTTGCGCGAGGCGATGAGACCCTGCAGACCCTTGTACAGGCCCGAGATCACGTCGTCCTTGTACTTGTGGACGGCGTCGATGTCGATGCCCTCGAAGGTGGCCTTGACACCGAACTGCTCGGACTCGCGCGCCTGGTCGGCGATCTCGCCGGCGTGCAGCAGAGCCTTCGTGGGGATACAGCCGTTGTGCAGGCAGGTGCCGCCGACCTTGCCCTTCTCGATCAGAGCGACGTCCAGGCCCAGCTGCGCTCCGCGCAGGGCCGCGGCGTAACCGCCGCTACCACCGCCGAGGATCACTAGGTCGAAAACGGTGCTGGCGTCGTTCGCCACGTCACGTCCTCCATGCATGTGCGCCGTACGCCGGGCCCCTTCGCTGGGGTGTGACCGGCCGGTCGGCTGGTGTGCGGCCGCTTTGTCATTCGGCCCTGTGGTGGGGGCCCTGTCCTGCCGAGAACCCATCTTCGCACTTGTTGACGGTGAGCGGGACGCGGGGCCCGGGTCTGAGCCGGATGATCATCCGTCTCAGGGGGTTACCGCTGCGTAGACCCCTACTGATTTCGTCGAGAGCGAAACCGGCCGGATCCGTGCGGCGATGCCATCGGCGTAACACGTACGGCCCCGGGCCTATGCCCGGGGCCGTACGTCACAGCAGCGGTCTCAGCCGAGGTCGCCGGCGGCGGTGCGCTCGGCCAGCCTGACCAGCGTGCGGACCGCGGAACCGGTGCCGCCCTTGGGGGTGTAGCCGTACGGCGCGCCCTCGTGGAAGGCCGGACCTGCGATGTCCAGGTGCGCCCAGGCGATGCCCTCGCCCACGAACTCCTGCAGGAACAGACCGGCCACCAGGCCGCCGCCCATCCGCTCGCCCATGTTGGCGATGTCGGCGGTCGGGGAGTCCATGCCCTTGCGCAGGTCGGCGGGGAGCGGCATCGGCCAGGAGGCCTCGCCGACCTCCTCGGCGATCTCGTGGATGGAGGTACGGAAGGCGTCGTCGTTCGCCATGATGCCGAAGGTGCGGTTGCCCAGCGCCAGCACCATCGCGCCGGTCAGGGTCGCCACGTCGACGATCGCGTCCGGGTTCTCCTCGGAGGCGCGGGTCAGAGCGTCGGCGAGGACGAGCCGGCCCTCGGCGTCCGTGTTGAGGACCTCGACGGTCTTGCCGCTGTACATGCGCAGCACGTCACCGGGGCGGGTGGCGTTGCCCGACGGCATGTTCTCGGCGAGCGCCAGCCAGCCGGTCACGTTGACCTGGAGGCCGAGGCGGGAGGCCGCGACGACGGCCGCGAACACGGCGGCGGCGCCGCTCATGTCGCACTTCATCGTCTCGTTGTGGCCGGCCGGCTTCAGCGAGATGCCGCCCGAGTCGTAGGTGATGCCCTTGCCGACCAGGGCCAGGGTCTTCTCCGCCTTCGGGTGCGTGTAGGCGAGCTTCACCAGGCGCGGGCCGTGGGTCGAGCCCTGGCCGACGCCCAGCAGACCGCCGAAGCCGCCCTTGACGAGCGCCTTCTCGTCGAGGACCTGCACCTTGATGCCGTGCTCCTTGCCCGCGGCGGTGGCCACGGCGGCGAAGGACTCGGGGTACAGGTCGTTCGGCGGGGTGTTGATCAGGTCGCGGGAGCGGTTGATCTCCTCGGCCACCGCGACGGCGCGCTCGGCGGCAGCCTTGAACGCCTTGTCGCGCGGCTTGGTGCCGAGCAGGGCGACCTCGCCGAGCGGCAGCTTCGCGCCGTTGCCGTTCTTCTTGCCCTTGGGGGCGAGCTTGTTCTCGCCGCCCTGGTACGCGGTGAAGGCGTACGCGCCCAGGAGCGCGCCCTCGGCGATCGCCCCGGCGTCCTCGGCGGACTCGACGGGCAGCGCGAAGCCGGCCTTCTTCGAGCCGGACAGGGCACGGGCGGCCGAGCCGGCGGCGCGGCGCAGCGCCTCGCCGTCGTACGCCTCGTCCTTCTTCGGGACGGAGCCGAGCCCGACCGCGATGACGACCGGGACCTTGAGGCCGTCGGGCGCGGGGAGCTTGGTCACCTCGCCCTCGGCACCTGCGGCGCCCAGGGCCTCAAGGACGGTGGCGAGCTTTCCGTCGAACGCCTTGTCCACGGCCTCGGAGCCCGGCGCGAGGACCGGCCCCTTGGCTCCCTTGGCGATGCCGACGACGAGTGCGTCGGCGCGCAGCGTCGCCGCACCGGCAGTGCTGAGAGTGAGAGCAGTCACGGTGGTGAAATCTCGCTTCCGTTGAGTTCGTTGTCGGTCGAGGGGTGGGCCGACCGTGCCCGGCGCATCGTAGACGCCGCCGCAATGTGCCGGGAATGAGCCTACGCGCGCCCTTGGTGCCGGAACACGGCGGCGGGCCGTGGATGGCTCGTTGTGGAGCCACGGCTCCGGTCCCGGGCGTCCGGGCCGGGGTCCGTGCGGCCGGAAACGGCGTTGGACATAGGGTCGTTGGAGGTGCCGGACCCGCGGGAGGAGAACCATGCGCGCCCGTGGGGTCGCACGCGTGACGGGAGGGAGCCGGGCGCTGCCCGTCGCCGTACTGATTCTGCTGGCCCTGCTGGCCGGCTGCACTTCGGCGCCCGGACCCGCCGGGAAGGACCTCTGGCGGCCGGAGCCCGGCACCGGCTGGCAGTGGCAGCTCTCCGGACGGCTGGATCCGACGGTGGACGTCCCGGTGTACGACATCGACGGCTTCGACCACAAGGCATCGGCGGTGGCCGATCTGCACCGCCGGGGCCGCAAGGTGATCTGCTATCTCTCCACCGGCGCCTGGGAGGACTTCCGTCCGGACGCCGGGAAGTTCCCCGCCTCGGTACGCGGCAGGGGCAACGGCTGGGAGGGGGAGCACTGGCTCGACATCCGCCGCACGGACATCTTGGAGCCGCTGATGGAGCGGCGGATCCAGATGTGCGCCGAGAAGGGGTTCGACGCGGTGGAGCCCGACAACATGGACGGCTACCGCAACCGCACCGGCTTCCCGCTGACCGCCGCCGACCAGTTGCGCTACAACCGGCTGATCGCCCGGATCGCCCACCGCCACGGGCTCGCCGTCGGCCTGAAGAACGACCTCGGGCAGATCCCGGAACTGGAGCCGGACTTCGACTTCGCGGTCAACGAGCAGTGCGCGCAGTACGAGGAGTGCGGGAAGCTCACCCCGTTCGTGAAGGCGGGCAAGGCCGTCCTCCACGTCGAGTACGAGCTGCCCCTCACCCGGTTCTGCGCCGATTCTCGGCGGCTGGGGCTCAGCTCGCTGCTGAAGAAGTACGAACTCGGCGTGTGGCGCCAGGAGTGCCCGAAGGGCCGCGCGCAGAACGGCTAACCGAAGGTCAGGACCACCAGGGCCGCCGTCGCCGCCGTCTCCGCCAGCGCGCCGAACACGTCGCCGGTCACCCCGCCGAAGCGCCGCACGCAGTGCCGCAGCAGGAGCTGGGCGACACCGAGCGCCGCCACCGCGGCGAGCGCGTGGTGCAGCGCCCCGTACCCGCCGAGCAGCGCACCGGCGCCCGCGCAGCCCGCGACCACCACGGCCCCGACCGCCACCGCGCCCCGCCCCGTGACCGTGCCCGCCACCGCCGCACCCAGCCCCTCCGGGCGGGCAGGCGGCACGCCCCGGCGGGAGGCCAGGGTGAGCGCGAGCCGGGCGGTGACCGCGGCGACGGCCGCCGCCACCGCGCCGTACACCCAGCCCCGCCCGTACAGCTCGTACAGCGCCGCGACCTGGGCCAGCAGCACGAACAGCAGGGTGATCACACCGAACGGACCGATGTCCGACTGCTTCATGATCCGCAGGGCGTCGTCGGCGGGCCTGCCGCTGCCCAGGCCGTCGGCGGTGTCCGCGAGACCGTCCAGATGCAGACCCCGGGTCAGCGCGGCGGGAACGGCGGCCGAGGCGACCGCGGCGAGCAGCGGTCCCGAGCCGAGCAGCAGCAACAGGCCGCCGGCCGCCGCCGCCAGCATCCCCACGACGAGGCCGGCCAGCGGCGCGCACAGCATCCCGGCGCGGGCGGCCTCCCGGTCCCAGCGGGTGACGCGGACGGGGAGCACGGTCAGGGTGCCGAAGGCGAAGCGGATGCCGTGGCTGTTCAGGGAGGTCACGGCGCGCAGGCTAATCGGTGCGCCCGGCCGATAGATTGCCCGTAACACGACAGACCATGACAGAAGCGTCTTATCGGGAGTGGGTGGCATGGGTCACTGGTTCGAGCAGAACATCGTCGAGCCGGGGAAGCTGCCGCTGCTCCTCGCCCTGGCCTCCTTCGTGCTCACCTTCGCGATCACCCGGTTCATCACCCGGATGATCCGGGCGGGGAAGGGCCCGTTCCGCAATGTCACTCCCGGCGGGATGCACATCCACCACGTGGTCCCCGGGGTGGTGCTGAGCGTCGTCGGCGGCTTCGGCGCGGTCGCCAGCGGGCGGGAGGGCGTCACCGCGGGGATCTGCGCCGTGGTCTTCGGCGCGGGCGCGGGGCTGGTGCTGGACGAGTTCGCGCTGATCCTCTACCTCGACGACGTGTACTGGACCGAGGAGGGCCGCCGGAGCGTGGAGGTGGTGGTCCTCACCGCGGCGCTGGTGCTGCTGGTGCTGGGCGGGTTCTCACCGCTCGGCGTGAACGAGCTGAGCAGCGACGAGCAGCAGGACCGGCTCGGCGTCGTCCTGACCCTGATCGTCAACTTCTGCTTCGTGCTGATCGCCCTCTTCAAGGGCAAGGCGCGGCTCGCGGTCGTCGGCACGCTCGTCCCGTTCGTCGCGCTGATCGGCGCGATCCGGCTGGCCCGGCCGACCTCGATGTGGGCCAGGCGCTTCTACCGAAACCGCCACCGGGCCCGCGCCCGCTCGATGCTCCGCGCCTACCATCACGACGTGCGCTGGGCGGGGCCGCGGCGCAGGTTCGAGGATCTGATCGGCGGCGCACCGGACCGGGTGCCGCTCCCCGGACGCAAGCCCTGATCCCGGGGCAGGTCGCGGCGGGCCGCACGGACGCACATCAGAAGGACCGCGGCGATCGCCACCAGGTGCTCCTTGCCCGCCAGATTGTTCTTCAGCAGCACCTCGGCCACCATCACCGCGATCACCAGCGCCCCGGTGAAGCGGGCCCGGTGGACGTAGCAGAGATAGACGGCGAGGCCCACGACCGCCGCCGACGGACCGGTGTCGACGACCTGGGCGTCCGAGGCCGGCAGCCCGAACAGCCCGTCCGGGCCGAGGGCGACGCCGATCCGCGCGTACAGCGTCCCGGTCAGCGTCGCCACGTACGCGATCAGCAGCGTGCGCCACCGGCCCAGGCAGATCTCGGTGGCGCCGAACACCAGCAGGATCTGCACCAGCGCCCCCCAGACCGGCAGATCCAGTGCCGGTACGAACAGCGACAACGGCGTACGCAGCAGGGACGCCCACAACGGGTCCTCGGCCCGCACCGCCCCGAGGGAGTGCACCACCCCGAACCCCCACGACCGGTTCTGCAGCGCATGGAGCAGCGCCGTCAGACAGACCGCGGCAACCGTCATCCCGACCGCCCGCAGCCGGCCGGCCGTGAGCGCCGCGCGTACGGTCGTCAGCAGCGGACCCCACTCGCGGCGGGCTGCCCGGCGCAGCGCGCGCACGGGTTTCATCCGTCGTTCCCCAGCTGCGAGCGGTGCAGCCACTTGGGCAGGCCGGGCGCCTCCAGGAAGCCTTCGGCACGGCCCGCCGCGACGCCGATGCGCAGCAGGTCCGAACTCTTCTCGAACAGCATGAAGCGTGGCTCCCAGATCGGCCGGTACTTGGCGTTGGCGCGGTACAGCGACTCGATCTGCCACCAGCGCGAGAAGAAGCTGAGCATCGAGCGCCAGAGCCTGAGCACCGGTCCGGCGCCGAGCCGCGAACCGCGCTCGAAGACGGACCTGAACATCGCGAAGTTCAGTGAGACCTGCGTGATCCCGATCTCCTGGGCGCGCTGGAGGAGTTCGATGACCATGAACTCCATCAGCCCGTTCTCGGCGTCCCGGTCACGGCGCATCAGGTCCAGCGAGAGGCCGTTCGGCCCCCAGGGCACGAAGCTCAGTACGGCACGCAACTCGCCCGGCACGCCCTCCTCGGTGGGGGCGTTGCGGCATTCGAGCATCACGCACCGGCCGTCGGCCGGATCGCCGAGCCGGCCGAGCGCCATCGAGAAGCCGCGCTCGGTCGCCCCGTCGCGCCAGTCGTCGGCGCGCCGCACCAGTTCGGCCATCTCGGCCTCGGGGATGTCCGCGTGGCGGCGGACGGTCACCTCGTACCCGGCGCGCCCGATCCGGTTGTACGCCTGGCGGACGGTCCGCATCGCCCGCCCTTCGAGGGTGAACTCGGCAGTCTCCACGATCGCTTCGTCGCCCAGCTCCAGGGCGTCCAGGCCGTGCCGCGAGTAGACGGTGCCGCCCTCCTCGCTCGCTCCCATCACCGCCGGGATCCAGCCGTGCTCGCGGGCCTCGGCCAGCCATGGCCCGATCGCCCCCGGCCAGGCCTCCGGGTCGCCGATGGGGTCACCGGAGGCGAGCGAGACCCCGCCCACCACCCGGTAGGCGACGGCGGCCTTCCCGGTCGGGGACCAGATGACGCTCTTCTCCCGGCGCAGCGAGAAGTAGCCGAGCGAGTCGCGGTCGCCGTGCTTCTCCAGCAGCGCCCGGAGCCGGGCCTCGTCCTCGGGGGTGATCGGGTCGACGGCCCGGCGGGACCGGAACGCCGCGTACACGACGGCGATCAGCAGCAGCGTGGAGAGCACGTTGATGGAGACGTCGACCCAGCCGGGGGTGGTGATCCCGGGGAAGGCGGCGTCGTTGTCGGCGACCGAGACCAGCCTCAGCGCCCCGTAGCGCCAGCGGTCCAGGAAGGTCGCGCGGTATTCGTCGGTCGCGGTGTTGGTCAGGGTGACCAGGCCCGCGGCGATCAGCGAGGTGACCAGCAGCCCGCCGACCGCGACGACGGCCGCCAGCTTCGGGTTGGACCGGTCGCCCTTCGCGTAGAACTCGCGCCGGCCGAGCACCAGCGCCAGGACGAAGGCGGCGGTCAGCGCCAGCGAGATCCAGTTCTGCGGATACCGCCGGAGCTCGGGGGACGCGATCAGCAGGGCGAAGAGGAGCAGCAGTACGCCGCTCACCACCATGTTCACGATCCAGGCGGCCCGCTTGCGGCGGCGCATGGTGATCGCCAGGAAGAGGGCGACGACCCCGGAGGAGAAGCCCGCGGTGAGCAGGTAGGGGGTGAAGTAGTTCGCCGTGTTGTGGCGGCGCAGATCGTTGCCGAGAGTGACCCAGACGGCGCTCAGGAAATTGATGAACGACACGACGCGCAGGTACCAGATGGCGAACGCCGCGCTGCGCCGCGACCGGACGGTGCTCGGTGCCCGGACGGTGCCCCGCCCGCAATCGTCGGTGGCCAATCGGACCTCTCCCATGAAAAGCGATCATATGGTGCATCGCACTGCATGAGGGACTGCGCTGCGGCCGGTGTTCGACGGCCGCAGCACCGCCGGTCCGTGAGCCCGGGACCGGCCGGTCTCAGGTCGCGTCGCCGTACGCGGCGGCGCCCGCCCCGGCTCCCTCTTCGGCGCCGTCCTTCTCCTCCTCGGCGACAGGTTCGCGTTCGGGCAGTTCGGCCGCGAGTGCGGCCGCCGCCCGGACCAGCGGGAGTGCGAGCAATGCCCCGCTCCCTTCCCCCACGATGACGCCGTGGTCCAGCAAGGGGTTGAGCGCCATCCGGTCCAGGGCCTTGGCCTGCGCCGGCTCGCCGCTCGCCTGACCCGCCAGCCACCAGTCCGGCGCCCGGAAGGCGGCCCGCTGCCCCACCAGCGCACAGGCCGCGGAGACCACGCCGTCCAGGATCACCGGCAGCCTGCGCACCGCGCACTGCAGCAGGAACCCGGTCATCGCCGCCAGATCCGCGCCGCCCACCGTGGCCAGCAGCTCCATCTGGTCACCGAGGACCGGCCGGGCCCGCCGAAGCGAGTCCCGGATCGCCGCACACTTGCGCATCCACGCCAGATCGTCGATGCCCGTGCCGCCGCGCCCGGTCACCACCGAGGCGTCCGTACCGCACAGCGCCGCGACCAGCGTGGCCGCGGCCGTCGTCCCGCCCACGCTCAGGTCGCCGAGCACCACCAGATCGGTGCCCGAGTCGGCCTCCTCGTCGGCGATCGCCATGCCGAGCCGTACCGCCTGCTCGGCCTCCTCGGCCGTCAGCGCGTCCTCGATGTCGATCCGGCCGCTGCCGCGCCGCACCCGATGACGTACCACCGACTCGGGCAGCAGCTCCGGATCGCAGTCCAGGCCGGCGTCGACGATCCGTACCGGTACGGAGAACTGCCGGGCCAGCACCGCGAGCGGCGTCGCGCCGTCCAGCGTGGCCCGCACCAGCTCGTGCGCGGTTCCGGCCGCGCGCCCGGAGACACCCAGTCCGGCGACCCCGTGATCGCCGGCGAAGAGCACCACGCGCGGCTGCTCGATCGCCTTGACCGGTACGGATTGCTGCGCGGCCGAGAGCCATTCGCCCAGCTCGTCCAATCGGCCGAGGGCGCCGACGGGAACGGCCATGCGTTCCCGGCGTTCCTCGGCATCGCGCCGTACGCCGCCGTCGGGGCGTTCGATCAGGTCGGAGAAGTCGTCCAGATTCACGGGGATCTGCCTCGCGGGTCGATGCGTCGAGTGGGCCGGTGAGCCCGGCGGCGGGCTCACTGCGGAACAGTACCCGGCGCATTTCCGGCGCCCGGTCGGTGCGACGCACTTCCCCCGGACCGCGGGCGCGGGCGCCCCGGTCAGCCCCGCAGGACCAGCGCCTGACCGGCCACCACCAGCAGCACCTGCTCGCACTCGTCGGCGAACGCGGCGTTCAGCCGGCCCAGCTCGTCCCGGAAGCGCCGCCCGGCGGCCGTCGCGGGCACCACGCCCGAGCCGGTCTCGTTGGTGACGGCGACGACCGTGCGACGCGTTCCCCGTACCGCCGCGACCAGCTCGGCGGTCCGCTCCCGCAGGGCGCCCTCACCGTGCTCCGCCCACGCCGCGTCGTCCCAGGCGTCCACCCGGTCCATCGCGTCGGTCAGCCACAGCGACAGGCAGTCGATCAGCAGCGGCGGCCCGTCCGACTCCAGCAGACCCACCAGCTCACAGGTCTCCTCGGTGCGCCAGGCGGCCGGCCGGCGTTCCCGGTGCAGACCGATCCGGGCCGCCCACTCCGCGTCGCCTTCGCGACCGCCGCCGGTCGCCACGTACACCACCTCGGGGAACGTCTCCAGGCGCCGCTCGGCCTCCACCGACTTTCCCGACCTGGCCCCGCCCGTCACCAGCGTGCGCCGGGGCACCGCCGGGGCCGTGCGGTACTCGCCCACCAGCAGCGTCGTCCCGTCCGGCACCGCCCGCGCGCCGGCCGCCGCGAGCCGCCGGTCCAGCTCGGCACCGGGCGGCGCGGAATGGTCCAGATGGACGGCCACGATCTCGGTGGCCGGGCCGATCGCCGCCACGGCCCGCAGCCGCGCCACCGCGTCCGGCCGCCCCACCACATCGCCGACCACCATGTCGTACGGCTCCGCGAACCGGTCCGTGAGGCCGGCGGGCGCGGCCCCCGGCGGCATGTACAGCAGCCGGGTTCCCGCCGGCCCGGTGACCTCGTACCCGGTCCCCGGCGCGTCCATCGGCACCGCCCGCACCCGGTGCCCGCTGATCAGCGTCAGCTCCCGCCCGTCCGGCACCCGCCCCGCCGGGGGCAGTCCCGCGGGCAGTTCCACGGCGGGTCCGTCGTGCGGATGGGTGAGCAGCACCTGCCGCACCCCGGTGAGCGAGTGCCCCGCACGGGCCGCGGCGAACACGGCCCCCGGAGTGAGGTCGAGCAGCAGCGCGTCGTCGACCAGCAGTGCGGTCGCGGCCCGCGAGCGTGCCCCGTGGGCGACGGCGCAGGCGGCGCAGGGACATTCGGGCTGCGGCAGCCCGTCGGGGGCTCCGGTGCCGAGCAGAGTCAGTTCCACGCCTTCGATCCTCCCGTGTCCGTGCGACCGGTGCGCGACCTGGGTGTGTCCGGACAGGTGCGGAGCCGGTCCCCGCACCGGACGCAGGCACTAGGCTGCGGGGCAGCAAAGCGACCCAGGAGGCGGACATGGCGTGGACGTGGCGGTTCGAGAAGTCCGACGGTACGGAGACGGAGCCGGCCCTGCAGCCGGAGGAATTCACCACCCAGGGCGACGCGGAATCCTGGATCGGTGAGTACTGGAAGGAACTCCTCGACGGCGGGGCGGACCAGGTGACGCTCTTCGACGACTCGACGAAGATCTACGGCCCCATGAGCCTCCAGGCGGACCAGGGCTGAGCCGCCTCCGCGCGCGAGGAGAGGCGATCTCGGGCACTCCTCGCGCGCGGGAGCTCTAGATCTCGCCCAGGGTGACCTGCGCCGTCTTCTCCGCCCCGTCGCGCAGATAGGTCACCGTGACCTTCTGGCCCGGCTTGTCCGAGGCCAGCGCCTCCGACAAGGTGGTGATCGTCGTGACCGGCTGGTCGTCGATCCTGGTGATGATGTCGCCGGGCCGCAGCCCGGCCTTGTCCGCGGCGCCGTCCTTCGTCACGCTCACCAGCGCCACACCGGCCGGGTTGTAGTTGTCGTCGACGACCGTACGGCCGGTGATGTTCAGGGCCGCCCGGCCCGAGTCGGTGACCTTGCCGTTCTTGATGATCTGATCGGCGACCGTCTTCACCATCGACACCGGGATCGCGAACCCGATCCCCGGCGCCGCGCTGCCGCCCAGCTCCGGGTCGGTCGCCGCCAGGGTCGGGATGCCGATCACCTCGCTGTTCAGGTTGACCAGCGCACCCCCGCTGTTGCCCGGGTTGATCGCGGCCGAGGTCTGCACCATGTTCGCGATCGTCGCACCGGTGCCGCCGCCCGTGCGGCTCTCGCTGACGGTCCGGCCGAGCGCCGAGACGATGCCCTGGGTGACGCTGGAGGACAGACCGAGCGGCGAGCCCATCGCCAGTACGATCTGCCCCACCTCGACCTTCTCCGAGTTGCCGAACTTCGCGGGCTTCAGCCCGTTCGGCACGCTGTCGAGCTTGATGACGGCCAGATCCTGCTCCGGGTAGGAGGCCACCAGCATGGCCTTCTGCTCCTTCTCGCCGGTCGCGACGGTGACCTTGAACGTCTTGTCGTTGCCGACCACATGGGCATTGGTGACGATATGGCCCTTGGTGTCGTAGACGATGCCGGAGCCCAGGCTCTCGGCGGCCTGGATCTGCACCACCGACGGCAGCACGTTCTTGATCACGGCCTGGTAGTCGCTCTGTAGATCGCTTGCGGTCTGGGTGGCGGAGGCCGGATTGCTCGGTTCGGTCCTTGGTGACTCGGAGGCGGCGTCCGAGCAGCCGCTCACCAGGGCGATCGCACAGACCCCGGCGGCCAGGGGCAGCAGCAGCCGGCGAACGCGGGCGCGGGAGTGGAATATATCCATGCCCCGATTGTCGCTTTTGGCCCTATCGGGGGCCTCTTGGGTTCGGCCGGTCGGGGCACGTCGCCGGGCAGCCCCGGCGACCCGCTCCCGTGACCGCTCAGCCCCGGACGCCGCACAGGTGCAGCAGCGCGGCCACCCGGCGGTACGGATCCGTCCGCCCGGCCCGGTCCTCCGCGGCGAGCACCTGCTCCAGCTCGGCAGCGGCCGGCAGTTCCACGTCGTTGCTCACGTTGTCCGTGAAGACGCGCACCCCGTACCAGGCGTGCAGGGGCGCAGCGATCCCGGCGAGGGTGGACGTCAGGGCGTCCAGCCGGTCGGCCCGTACCGTGAGGCCCAGCCGGTTGGTGTACGTGTCCGTGTCGAAGGCGGCCAGTGCCGCGTCCCAGTCCCCGGCGGTCCCGGGGCGCATCGCCAGGGCGTCCGCGTTCCGCACGAGCAGCGACAGCAGCCCGCCCGGGGCGAGCATCCGGGCCAGGCCCGCCAGCATCGCGTCCGGATCCCGGACATACATCAGCACGCCGTGGCAGAGCACCACGTCGAAACTGCCGGGCAGGAAGTGCACCCCGGTGTCCAGGCCGTTGCCCTCGATCAGCCGGACCCGCTCGCGGATGCCCGCGGGTTCGCTGCCGAGCGCCTCCCTGGCCACCCGCAGCATCTCCGCGTCCGACTCCAGGCCGGTCACCGTATGACCGGCCCGCGCCAGGCGCAGCGCCTGGGTGCCCTGGCCCATGCCGACGTCCAGCACGCGCAGCCGCTGCCCGACCGGGAAGCGTGCCGCGATCTGTTCGTCGAGCTGCCGGGCCACGAGCTCCTGGCGGACGGTGTTGCGCAGCCCGCCGAGCCCCTTCAGCCACACAGAGGAGGCTCCGGAGAACCCGGTGACGGGAACGACATCGTCCGGCCGGTCGACGGACGGACCGCCGGCCGAGCCGGAGACGTGCGTGTTCAGGGCCGCTCTCCCCGCTTGACCTGCGGCTTGGGCAGCCGGAGGCGTCGCATCTGAAGCGTGCGCATCAGGCCGTAGGCGACCGCGCCACGCTTGGGCGTATCGGGGAAGCGCTGGTTCAGCTGCTTCTTCAGGCGGAACGAGAGGCCGATCGAGTCGATCACGATCAGCACGATCACGATGAGCCAGAGCAGCAGCGAGATGGTCTGGATGTTCTGCACCTGGATCACGCTGAGGATCAGGATGATCACGGCGAGCGGCAGGAAGAACTCCGCGATGCAGAAACGCGAGTCCACGTAGTCGCGGACGAAGCGCCGCACCGGGCCCTTGTCGCGAGCCGGCAGATAGCGCTCGTCGCCACTGGCGAGCGCCTCGCGCTGCTTGGCCATGTCCACACGGCGCGCTTCGCGCTGCCGCTTCATGGCCTCCTTGCGGTCGAGAGGCGCGCCACTGGAGGCGCGACGGCGCTGCGACTGGGCATCGCTGCGCTTGGGGGTGGGGCGACCTTTGGGGGCCTGCGGGTCGCGGGGCTGCTTGGAGAGGTCCGCCGTCACCTTGCCGGTGGGCGCCTTCTCTTCCTTCGAACGGCTACGGAACACAAGGCCCAAGGGTACGGGTTCGTTTCCCATGACCCCAGGCCGGTCGGGAACGATCCGGCAACGGCCTGCGTCCTCGCAGGTGTACCGGTGTCTCATGCACGGGTGACGGGACCGGGTCTCCCTGACCTCCGCCTACTCCTCGGGCCGGAGTCGTGACCCGGTGCAGTCGTCCTTGGGTAGGAGCCCATCCTTGCTCGAACAGTGCGGTAATAGAGGCAGGGCCCGTACTGTGGGTTCTGTTGGAGTGCTGGAGCTCAGTCCGTCAGAAGGGGGCGCGCGAAGCCCATGAGCGGTGTCATGAAGCGTATGGGGATGATCTTCCGCGCGAAGGCAAACAAGGCCCTTGACCGGGCCGAGGATCCGCGCGAGACCCTCGATTACTCGTACCAGAAGCAGCTCGAACTGCTTCAGAAGGTACGTCGCGGTGTCGCCGACGTGGCGACCTCGCGCAAGCGGCTGGAGCTGCAGCTGAACCAGCTGCAGGGACAGTCGTCCAAGCTGGAGGACCAGGGCCGCAAGGCGCTCGCGCTCGGCCGCGAGGACCTGGCCCGCGAGGCGCTGTCCCGGCGCGCCGCACTCCAGCAGCAGGTCACCGACCTGGAGACGCAGCACACCACGCTGCAGGGCGAGGAGGAGAAGCTCACCCTCGCGGCGCAGCGGCTGCAGGCCAAGGTCGATGCCTTCCGCACCAAGAAGGAGACCATCAAGGCCACCTACACCGCCGCCCAGGCGCAGACCAGGATCGGCGAGGCCTTCTCCGGGATCTCCGAGGAGATGGGCGACGTCGGCCTCGCGATCCAGCGGGCGGAGGACAAGACCCAGCAGATGCAGGCCCGCGCCGGCGCGATCGACGAGCTGCTCGCCTCCGGCGCCCTGGACGACCCGACCGGCACGGCGAAGGACGACATCGCCGCCGAGCTGGACCGGATCTCCGGTGGTACGGATGTGGAGCTGGAGCTCCAGCGCATGAAGGCCGAGCTGGCCGGCGGCTCCACCCAGCAGCAGGCGATCGAGGGCGGCCCGCAGGACGCCGCCCAGCAGCAGTCGTCGCAGTCCCCGCACAGGTTCGACAAGAGTTGAGGCGGCGTCATGATCGTACGGATCATGGGGGAGGGCCAGGTCGCACTGGCCGACAGTCATCTCGCTGAGCTCAACGGGCTCGACGACGAACTGCTCGCCGAGGTCGAGAGCGGTGACGGAGCGGGATTCCGCGCCACTCTCCACGCGCTCCTGGCGAGGGTGCGTGAGCTCGGTACAGCGCTGCCGGACGACTCCCTGGAGCCGTCCGAGCTGATCCTCCCGTCGCCCGACGCGACCCTCGAAGAGGTGCGCGCCATGCTCCGGGACGAAGGGCTGATTCCCGGCTGACGCCGTCCACGCCTCTCCAGCACCCGCATGAACCCGCGTGCCCCGGGTCCGGTCCGCCGGACCCGGGGCACGGGCGTGTCCGGACCTTTCGCATCCGGTCGCGTCCTGGTCCTCCGCATCCGGGTCCTCCGCATCCGGACCTTTCGCGCGGGACCGGTCCGGTTCCCGCGCGACACGCCGTAACGTAGCTTGACGTGACCACCCTCGGAACCGGGGTCCTGCGCGTCCGGCACTGGCTGCGCGACCATCCCCTCGCGCTGGACGCCGCCCTGGCCCTGGCCGTGCTGGTGGCGATGATCATCGGGTCGTTCGTCCACCCGCGCCCCGGGGAGGTGCCCTCCTTCGGAACCCGCCCGCCCGAGGTGAGCGCCGTGCTGCTGATGGTGGCCGGTGCCGTGGCACTCATCTGGCGGCGGCGCAGTCCCATGGCGGTGCTCGCGGTCACCGCCGGGCTGACCGTCGTCGAGCTGGTGAAGTCCGACCCGCCCGCGCCGGTGGTCATGGCAACCGTCATCGCGCTGTGTACCGTCGCCGCCCGTACCGACCGGCCCACCACCTGGCGCGTCGGGCTGCTGACGGTGGCCGTGCTGACGGCCGCGGCGATGTGCTTCGGTGCGGCGCCCTGGTACAGCCAGGAGAACTTCGGCATCATCGCCTGGACCGGCATGGCCTGTGCGGCGGGCGACGCAGTCCGCTCCAGGCGCGCCTTCATCGACGCGATCAGGGAGCGGGCCGAACGGGCCGAACGCACCCGCGACGAGGAGGCCCGGCGACGGGTCGCCGAGGAGCGGCTGCGCATCGCCCGCGATCTCCACGACGTCGTCGCCCACCACATCGCCCTGGTCAACGTCCAGGCCGGGGTGGCCGCCCACGTCATGGACAAGCGCCCCGACCAGGCCAAGGAGGCGCTCGCCCACGTCCGGGAGGCCAGCCGCTCCGCGCTCGACGAACTGCGGGCCACCGTCGGGCTGCTGCGCCAGTCCGGCGACCCGGAGGCACCGACCGAACCCGCCCCGGGGCTCGCCGTCCTCGACGAACTGGTCGAGACCGTCCGCCGGGCCGGGCTTCCCGTCGAGGTGGCCTGCACAGACCGGCGGCCCCCGCTGCCCGCGGCCGTCGACCTGGCCGCGTACCGGGTCATCCAGGAGGCGCTGACCAATGTCCGCAAGCACGCGGGCCCCGGGGCCAGGGCCGAGGTGAGCGTCGTACGGGTCGGGAACACGGCCGAGGTCACCGTGATCGACAACGGCTCCGGCGGGGGCGGCTGCCACGGAGACGGCGGTGGGCACGGAGACGGCGGCGGGCACGGCCTGCTCGGCATGCGCGAACGCGTCACCGCGCTCGGCGGCACCCTCACCGCCGGGCCCCGCTACGGCGGCGGATTCCGGGTCCATGCGATCCTGCCCGTCGAGGCCCGCACGGCGGAGTCCGGGTGACCGGGCGCGGCGGGCCGGACGGGGGAGAGCGCATGACACCGGGGGAGAACGGCACGTCGGCGGGGGGAGACCACATGGCACCGCCCATCAAGGTGCTGCTCGTCGACGACCAGGCGCTGCTGCGCAGCGCGTTCCGGGTGCTGGTCGACTCGGAGGCCGACATGGAGGTGGTCGGCGAGGCGGCGGACGGCGCACAGGCCGTGGAGCTGGCTCGCTCGACCGGCGCCGACGTGGTGCTGATGGACATCCGGATGCCGGGTACGGACGGACTCACCGCGACCCGGATGATCAGCGCCGATCCGGAGCTGTCCGGCGTACGGGTGGTCATGCTCACCACCTTCGAGGTGGACGAGTACGTGGTGCAGTCGCTGCGGGCCGGGGCGTCCGGCTTCCTCGGCAAAGGGGCGGAACCGGAGGAACTGCTCAACGCGATCCGTATCGCCGCGGGCGGCGAGGCGCTGCTCTCGCCCGCCGCGACCAAGGGCCTGATCGCCACCTTCCTCGCCCAGGGCGGCAGTTCGCAGGGCGACGGGCCGAGCGCCGCGGAGTACTCCGAGCGGCTCACCGCGCTCACCGGCCGCGAGCGCGAAGTGCTCGTCCAGGTCGCGGGCGGCCACTCCAACGACGAGATCGCCGAGCGGCTCGTCGTCAGCCCGCTCACCGTCAAGACCCATGTGAACCGGGCGATGGCGAAGCTGGGCGCCAGGGACAGGGCCCAATTGGTGGTAATTGCCTACGAATCAGGTCTGGTGCGCCCCAGGGCGGAGTGAGGGGTGGAGGTTCGGCGTACTCCACCTGCGGTATGCGCGGCATAAGAAAGCAACCCGGGGGCCGACGCTTTCACCCCTGCCGGTGGGCGATCGTGTAAGACCGACCGGCACATGGGGGCGGCGTCCCCGATGTGCCGGTCGGTCTGGGCCGGGTCTGTCCCCCAGCCGCCCGCCCACCTGCCGCGTAAGCCACAGAAGAGAGACCTCACCCATGTCCTGGCTGTCCAGATTCAGCCTCGCGCAACGGGCCCTGATCGGTTTGATCTCGATCGTCGCGCTCGTATTCGGAGCGATCGCGATCCCGCAGCTCAAGCAGCAGCTGCTGCCCACCATCGAACTCCCGATGGTGTCGGTCATCGCCCCCTACCAGGGTGCGTCCCCCGATGTGGTCGAGAAGCAGGTCGTCGAGCCGCTGGAGAACTCGGTCAAGGCCGTCGACGGCGTCACCGGGATCACCTCGACCGCCAGCGAGGGCAGCGCCGTCATCATGGCGTCCTTCGACTTCGGCAGCGAGGGCACCAAGCAGCTCGTCGCCGACATCCAGCAGGCGGTGAACCGCGCCCGCGCCCAGCTTCCCGACGACGTCGACCCGCAGGTCATCGCCGGCTCGACGGACGACATCCCGGCCGTCGTCCTCGCCGTCACCTCCGACAAGGACCAGCAGGCGCTCGCCGACCAGCTGGACCGCACGGTCGTCCCCGCCCTGGAGGACATCAGCGGCGTCGGCCAGGTCACCGTCGACGGGGTGCAGGACCTCCAGGTCTCCATCACCCCCGACGACAAGAAGCTCGCCGCCGCCGGGCTGAACGCCATGACGCTCTCCCAGGCGCTCCAGGCGGGCGGCGCGACCGTCCCCGCCGGTTCCTTCTCCGAGTCGGGCAAGAGCCGCACCGTCCAGGTCGGCGGCGCCTTCACCTCCCTGAAGCAGATCGAGGACCTGCGGGTCGCCGGTCAGGACCCGGCCACGGGCAAGCCCGGCGAGCCGGTCCGGGTCGGTGACGTCGCCACGGTGAAGCAGGAGCCGTCCACCGCGGTCTCCATCACCCGCACCAACGGCAAGCCGAGCCTCGCCGTGATGGCCACCATGGACAAGGACGGCAGCGCCGTCGCCATCTCGGACGCGGTCAAGGACAAGCTCCCCGACCTCCGCAAGGACCTCGGAGCCGGCGCCGAACTGACCGTCGTCTCCGACCAGGGCCCCGCCGTCTCCAAGGCGATCTCCGGTCTGACCACCGAGGGTGCGCTCGGTCTGCTCTTCGCCGTCATCGTGATCCTGGTCTTCCTCGCCTCGCTGCGTTCGACCCTGGTCACCGCGGTCTCCATCCCGCTCTCCGTGGTCCTCGCGCTGATCGTGCTCTGGACCCGTGACCTCTCGCTCAACATGCTCACGCTGGGCGCGCTGACCATCGCGATCGGCCGCGTCGTCGACGACTCGATCGTGGTCCTGGAGAACATCAAGCGGCACCTCGGCTACGGCGAGGAGCGCCAGTCGGCGATCATCGCCGCGGTGAAGGAAGTGGCCGGCGCGGTCACCTCCTCGACCCTCACCACGGTCGCCGTCTTCCTGCCGATCGGTCTCGTCGGCGGCATGGTCGGCGAGCTCTTCGGCTCCTTCTCGCTGACCGTCACCGCGGCCCTGCTGGCATCGCTGCTGGTCTCGCTGACCGTCGTCCCCGTCCTGTCCTACTGGTTCCTGCGCGCCCCGAAGGGCGCCACGGAGAACCCGGACGAGGCCCGCCGCAAGGCCGAGGAGAAGGAGGCCCGCAGCCGGCTCCAGCGGCTGTACATCCCGGTGCTGCGCTTCGCCACCCGGCGCCGCATCACCAGCATCGTCATCGCGATCGTCGTCTTCATCGGCACCTTCGGCATGGCCCCGCTGCTGAAGACCAACTTCTTCGACCAGGGCGAGCAGGAGGTCCTCTCCATCAAGCAGGAGCTGGCCCCCGGCACCAGCCTGGCGGCCGCCGACAAGGCGGCCGAGAAGGTCGAGAAGGTCCTCACCGACGACAAGGGCGTCAAGGACTACCAGGTCACCGTCGGCTCCTCCGGCTTCATGGCGGCCTTCGGCGGCGGAACCGGCGCCAACCAGGCCTCGTACCAGGTCACCCTGAAGGACTCGGGCGACTTCGACGCCACGCAGAAGCGCATCGACACCGCGCTCGGCAAGCTCGACGGCATCGGTGACACCACCATCTCCGCGGGCGACGGCTTCGGCAGCCAGGACCTCAGCGTCGTGGTCAAGGCCGCCGACGCGGACGTGCTCAGGAAGGCGTCCGAGCAGGTCCGGGACGAGGTGGCGAAGCTGAAGGACGTCACCGACGTCCAGAGCGACCTCGCGCAGAGCGTCCCGCGGATCTCGGTCAAGGCCAAGCCCAAGGCCGCCGAGGCCGGCTTCAGCCAGGCCACGCTCGGCGCGGCCGTCGCCGGAGCGGTGCGCGGCACCCCGTCCGGCAAGGCGATCATGGACGACACCGAGCGGGACGTCGTCATCAAGTCCGCCCACCCGGCCACCACCATGGCCGAGCTGAAGAACCTGCCCCTCGGCCCGGTGAAGCTCGGACAGATCGCCGACGTCGAACTGGTCCCCGGCCCGGTCTCCATGACCCGGATCGACGGCCAGCGCGCCGCGACGATCACCGCCAAGCCCACCGGTGACAACACCGGTGCGGTCAGCACCTCGCTCCAGACGAAGATCAACGCGCTGAAGCTCCCGGACGGCGCCACCGCCACCATCGGCGGTGTCTCCGAGGACCAGAACGACGCGTTCCTGAAGCTCGGCCTGGCCATGCTGGCCGCGATCGCGATCGTCTTCATGCTGCTGGTGGCGACGTTCAAGTCCCTGATCCAGCCGCTGATCCTGCTGGTCTCCATCCCATTCGCGGCGACCGGCGCGCTCGGCCTGCTCGTGATCACCGGCACCCCGATGGGCGTCCCGGCGATGATCGGCATGCTGATGCTGATCGGCATCGTGGTGACCAACGCGATCGTGCTGATCGACCTGATCAACCAGTACCGGACCCAGGGCATGGGCGTCGTCGAAGCGGTCGTCGAGGGCGGTCGCCACCGTCTCCGCCCGATCCTGATGACCGCACTCGCGACGATCTTCGCCCTGCTCCCGATGGCACTCGGCGTCACCGGCGAGGGCGGCTTCATCTCGCAGCCGCTCGCGGTGGTCGTGATCGGCGGCCTGGTCACCTCGACGCTGCTCACGCTGCTCCTGGTGCCGACGCTCTACGCGATGGTGGAGCTCCGCAAGGAGCGCCGCGCGAAGAAGAAGGCGCTCAAGCGGGCGAAGAAGGCGGGCGTGTCCGCCCAGGCCCTCTCGGAGGAGACCGCCTCCGAGGAGCCGGAGCCCGCGAAGGCCTGACCCGGCATACGGAAGGCCCCGGCACCGATTTCCGGTGCCGGGGCCTTCCTGCGTGCCGTGTGAGCCGTACGCCTACGGCAGCGCCAGCATCCGCTCCAGCGCGAGCTTGGCGTACTTCTCCGTCTCCGGGTCGACCTCGATCCGGTTGATCAGCTTGCCCTCGGCCAGTGATTCCAGCGCCCACACCAGGTGCGGCAGGTCGATCCGGTTCATCGTCGAGCAGAAGCAGACCGTCTTGTCGAGGAAGACGATCTCCTTGTCCTCGGCCGCGAACCGGTTGGCCAGCCGGCGCACCAGGTTCAGTTCGGTGCCGATCGCCCACTTCGAGCCGGCCGGGGCCGCCTCCAGGGCCTTGATGATGTACTCCGTCGAGCCGACGTGGTCCGCCGCCGCCACGACCTCGTGCTTGCACTCGGGGTGCACCAGGACGTTGACGCCCGGTATCCGCTCGCGGACGTCGTTGACGGACTCGACCGAGAAGCGGCCGTGCACCGAGCAGTGCCCGCGCCACAGGATCATCTTCGCGTTCCGCAGCTCCTCGGCGGTCAGGCCGCCGTTGGGCTTGTGCGGGTTGTAGAGGACGCAGTCCTCCAGCGACATCCCCATGTCCCGGACAGCGGTGTTCCGGCCCAGGTGCTGGTCGGGCAGGAAGAGGATCTTCTCACCCTGTTCGAAGGCCCACTCCAGCGCCCGCTTGGCGTTGGAGGAGGTACAGATGGTGCCGCCGTGCCTGCCGGTGAACGCCTTGATGTCGGCGGAGGAGTTCATGTACGAGACGGGCACGACCTGCTCGGCGACCCCGGCCTCGGTCAGCACGTCCCAGCACTCGGCGACCTGCTCGGCGGTGGCCATGTCGGCCATGGAGCAGCCCGCCGCCAGGTCCGGCAGCACGACCTTCTGGTCGTCGGTGGTCAGGATGTCCGCGGACTCGGCCATGAAGTGCACGCCGCAGAAGACGATGTACTCGGCCTCCGGCCGCGCGGCCGCGTCCCGGGCGAGCTTGAACGAGTCGCCCGTGACGTCCGCGAACTGGATGACCTCGTCGCGCTGGTAGTGGTGGCCGAGGACGAACACCTTGTCCCCGAGCTTCTCCTTGGCCGCGCGGGCACGCTCCACCAGGTCCGGGTCGGACGGGGAGGGCAGGTCGCCGGGGCACTCGACACCGCGCTCGCTCCTCGGGTCGGCCTCACGGCCGAGCAGGAGCAGGGCGAGGGGCGTCGGCTGGACGTCGAGATCCTGGACGGGGTGGGCCGTGGTCACGTCACGCACCCTTTCTTCTCTGCTGAAAGCCTCTGCGAAAAGCTTCCGCGAAGCCTTTTCGTCTAATTGACGCTATCTATCATATCCGGTTCACGTCACTTTGACGATGTCCATAGTGTCGATGTGACGCATCCCCCCGGCCGACCGGTGTGCGAGCATGAATGGAACAGGCAAGCGCTCGGCCCGGAATGAATCCGCGGTCCCGTCGGTTGCAACGTCGGCAAGCAGTCTCCGTACAACCCGGGAGAGAAGCAGATGTCCGTATCGGACGAGACCACCACCGTGAGCGACGGCATCCTCCTGTCCGACGCCGCCGCAGCCAAGGTCAAGGGCCTGCTGGAGCAGGAAGGCCGTGACGACCTGGCGCTGCGCGTCGCCGTCCAGCCCGGCGGCTGCTCGGGCCTGCGCTACCAGCTCTTCTTCGACGAGCGTTCGCTCGACGGCGATGTCGTGAAGGACTTCGACGGCGTCAAGGTCGTCACCGACCGGATGAGTGCTCCGTACCTGGGTGGCGCCTCCATCGACTTCGTCGACACCATCGAGAAGCAGGGCTTCACGATCGACAACCCGAACGCCACGGGCTCCTGCGCCTGCGGCGACTCCTTCAGCTGAGCCCTGAAGGCGGCACGTACGCCTGAGCGCGACGCGGAACGGCACAACGGCGGCGGCCCCGGAATCCGGGACCGCCGCCGTCGTCGTACCCGAGCCGTACCCGGGGCCCGGCGCTCAGGCGCGGGGCACGTCGCCGCCCGACATCGCGTCGACCACGGTCCGGTCGCCGAGCGGCGCGTCGAGCGTCACCGTCCGGGTCAGCTCCTTGGCGATCATGATGCAGACCTTCTTCCCGGGCTGCTTCGCCTCCGTCACCTTCACGGTCACCCGGTCCGGGCTCTCGGTCGCGCTCGCGGTGTACGTGCTGCACACCCCGCCCCAGAACGTCACCGACAGGGTCCGTCCGTCGGCGCTGTACGACAGCAGTTGCCGCTGGGGCTTCTCCGCGTTCCCCGGGGGCGTCGGAGCCGACGTGGGGGCGGTCGTCGCCGGCGCGTCCTTCGCCAGGTACGAGGGGGCCACGGCGACCTGCGTCACCGTGGTTCCCAGGCCGCCCGCGGCGGGCCGCACCGAGAAGAGCCAGGACGGTACGAGCGTCTGCTTGCCCGCCACGTACTGCGCCGCCAGGCCGAACACCGCCTTGTCGACCGTCACGGTCGTCGTCGGCCGCTCCGCCCCGGTGCGCGCCCCGCAGCGGGCCTTCGGCGACTTCAGGCCCTCGTCCAGCGGTACGGGGGTGGCGCATCCGCCGATGTCCGCGCGGGCCTCCTTGCCCTCCTTGCGGGACGCCGGCCCGTTCAGCTGCTCCAGCGCCTGGGCCGCGCCGATCACCGGATAGCTGTCGCCCTTCTCCAGGCCCTTCAACTGCCCGCTGCCGCCGACCACTTCACCGTCCGGACCCACCTGGACCCCGGTCGACCAGCCGTACGTGGGAAGGCCGTCCACCTTCGGGTCGGCGTTCACCACCCGTACAGAGCCCATGAGTTGACCGGAATCGAGCGTCGCGCCGCCCTGCCCCGCCGCCTTCAGGACCGGTGCCGCGGCGGCCCTGGCGGCACTCTCGCTCACCGGGGAGCCACTGCCGCCCGGGGCCGGGTTCCCGCCCGAACAGACCGCCCCCTTCTGGCAGTTGTCCGTACCGCCGGAGCCGTACCGGGTGAAGCTCCAGGTGCCCGGGGCCTGCTTGTTCACCCGCAGGACCGGGCCGGAGCCGTCCCCTTCGGACCCCACCTTCCAGTATGTGCCCTCGGCCTGCGGTGTGCCCGCCAGCTTCAGCGCCTTCGCCAGCCGGGCCACCTCGGCCGCCGAGACGGTCCCCACCGCGTGCCGCACCGCGGCCGTGCGCGGCCCCTCGGGCAGCTTGCCGGACGCGCGGTAGACCACCCGGCCGCCGCTCGGGTCGGGCTCGCCCGGCGCGATGCCCTGCGAGGGCGCCTCGGACGCCGCCGGGGCGCCCGAGTGCCGGTCCAGGGCCAGCGGGGGAGGGGTGCGCCGCCCGCCGTCGTCCGCGCTGCCGCCGGACCTGCCGTCGCCGTCGGCCGCGGTCGCGGCCCAGTACGCACCGCCGCCACCGGCCAGCAGCACGGCTGCCGCCACCGAGGCCACGGCGAGCGGCGAACGCCGCCGGGGGCCGGTCACGTCGTTGTCGGGTCGCTCGGTGCTCACCGGATCGCTCCTTCGCCTGCATGGGCGTCACATGCCGTCGCCCGGCCTGTCGTCCGTCCCCGGACGGGGACAACGGTGGGACGGGGCAGCGGCGCGCACGGTTCCCTCGCGGGGCTCAGGCGCGAACGGTGCGGGTCTCGGCCGCCTCTCAGTCGCCGTAGTCGGACATGGCGTCGACCAGCCGGGCGGAGGCGGTGGGCACGGTGACCCCGTGAATCCGGGACGGCGCGACCGGAACGGGGGCAGACTTCGGCTGGGCCACCCAGTGCGGAGCCATTCGCGCGCAGTCACCGCGCAGCTCGGCCAGGCTCATCTCGGAGTCGCGCGTGGCGATGTGGTTCGACATATCCGCACCGTAGGCACCACCGGCCTCAGGAAGAAAGCCCTACTATCGGGTAGTTTTCCCCCCTTCGTGGTGCTCCGTGGAACCGGTAGCGTGAAGTGTCACGCCGCCCCGGGAACACGCTCACCCGTTCCCCCCGATCTCCGCAGGAGCAGTCTCCCCGTGCGAATCGCAGTCACCGGCTCCATCGCCACCGATCACCTCATGACCTTCCCCGGCCGTTTCGCCGACCAGCTGGTCGCGGATCAGCTGCACACGGTCTCGCTCTCCTTCCTGGTCGACAACCTCGACGTGCGCCGGGGCGGTGTCGCCGCCAACATCTGCTTCGGCATGGGCCTGCTGGGCACGGAGCCGATCCTGGTCGGGGCCGCCGGCTCCGACTTCGACGAGTACCGCGCCTGGCTCGACCGCCACGGCGTCGACACCGGATCGGTCCGGATCTCCGAGGTCCTGCACACCGCCCGCTTCGTCTGCACCACGGATGCCGACCACAACCAGATCGGTTCCTTCTACACCGGTGCGATGAGCGAGGCCCGCCTCATCGAGCTGAAGGCCGTCGCCGACCGGGTCGGCGGCCTCGACCTGGTCTCGATCGGCGCCGACGACCCCGAGGGGATGCTCCGCCACACCGAGGAGTGCCGCTCCCGGGGCATCCCGTTCGCCGCGGACTTCTCGCAGCAGATCGCCCGGATGGACGGCGACGAGATCCGGATCCTCCTGGAGGGCGCCACGTACCTCTTCTCCAACGAGTACGAGAAGGGGCTCATCGAGTCCAAGACCGGCTGGACCGACGAGGAGATCCTGTCCAAGGTCGGCCACCGGGTCACCACCCTCGGCGCCCGCGGCGTCCGCATCGAGCGCGCCGGCCAGGAGCCGATCGAGGTCGGCTGCCCGGAGGAGGAGATCAAGGCCGACCCGACCGGCGTCGGCGACGCCTTCCGGGCCGGTTTCCTCTCCGGCCTCGCCTGGGGCGTCGGCCTGGAGCGCGCGGCCCAGGTCGGCTGCATGCTCGCCACCCTGGTCATCGAGACGGTCGGCACCCAGGAGTACACCCTGCGCCGCGCCCACTTCATGGACCGCTTCACCAAGGCGTACGGCCATGAGGCCGCCGCCGAGGTCCGCACCCACCTCGCGTAGTCAGGACAGTCGGCGGACCACATAGGCCGAGCCGCGGTCCGCCGGCTCCTCGCCCACGTACTCCTGCTCGCGCATCGCGCACCAGGCCGGGATGTCCAGCCGGGCCGCCTCGTCGTCGGAGAGCACGGTCACCGTCCCGCCCACCGGTACGTCCCCGATCACCTTCGCGAGTTCGATCACCGGGATCGGGCACCGCTTCCCGAGCGCGTCGACCACCAGGGACCCGGCCGGGGCGGCCTTCGGGGGTGCCGCGACGGGCGCGCCCAGCCTCTCCCGTACCTCCGCCACCACCCGGGGCAGCACGTCCAGGAAGCGGTCGACGTCCTGCGCGGTGGTGCCGCTCGGCAGCGACACCCGTACGTTCCCCTCCGACAGCACTCCCATGGCCCTGAGCACGTGGCTCGGGGTCAGCGTGCTGCTGGTGCAGGACGAACCGGACGATACGGAGAAACCCGCCCGGTCCAGCTCATGCAGCAGCGTCTCCCCGTCGACATAGAGACAGGAGAAGGTGACCAGATGCGGCAGCCGCCGCACCGGATCGCCGACCACCTCCACATCGGGCACCAGCTCCGGCACCGCGGCCCTGATCCGGTCCACCAGGGCCCGCAGCCGCACGGACTCGGCGGCGGCCTCGGCCCGCACCGCCCGCAGCGACGCCGCCGCGGCGACGATCGCCGGAAGGTTCTCGAACCCCGCCGCCCGCCCCGACTCCCGCTCGTCGGCCGGACCTTGGGCGGCGAACCGTACCCCCTTGCGCACCGCCAGCAGCCCGACGCCGGACGGTCCGCCCCACTTGTGGGCACTGCCCGTCAGCAGCGACCAGCCCGCCGGCACCGGCTCCCGGCCCAGCGACTGCGCGGCGTCCACCAGCAGCGGCACCCCGGCCGCCCGGCAGGCCTCCGCGACCGCGGCCACCGGCTGCTCGGTGCCGACCTCGTGATTGGCGGACTGCAGACAGGCCAGCGCGGTGTCCTCGCGCAGCGCCCGCCCGTACGCCGCCGCGCTCACCGCCCCCGACCGGTCCACCGGGACCTCGGAGACCGCCCCGCCCTGCGCCTCATGGGCGGCGGCCGAATGGAGCACCGACGAATGTTCGACCGAGGAGACGACCAGATGGCGGCCGACACGCCGACGCCCCGCGAGGGCTCCGGAAATTCCCGAGTGAACCGCCAGGGTCCCCGAAGGAGTGAATGTGAGCTCGTCCGGGCGGCACCCGACGGCCTCGGCGGCGGCCTCCCGGGCGGCGTCCAGCAGCAGCCGGGCCCGCCGCCCCTCCCGGTAGAGCCTGGCGGGATCGGCCCAGCCCTCGTCCAGCGCGGCAAGCAGCGCCTGGCGTGCGACGGGGTGCAGGGGGGCGGCGGATGCGGTGTCGAAGTAGGGCACGCGGCCACGCTAGCCCGAGGTGGGCGCCGGGCCGGGGACGGGCCCGCCGCGGGGCCAGGAGAGGGGGCGTCAGATGGCGGTCGGAGGCCCGTATTCCACCCCTTCGGGGAGTCGGACGGCGCGTTGGGCACCCTCCCCGCGCGACCCCAAATAGCGTCCAGTAGGGTTTGGTCCGCATAAACATCCAAACCCCTGCCCGCGTCAGGGCGGCGACCGACCAGAAAGACGGCCGCGCCGACCGCGCGGGCGAGACTCTCGGGAAGGCGCTACGTGAGTCCCAACGGCTCCGACCGCTCGTCGCGGCGCCCGATGCGGCGGAAGCTGCCGCAGGTGCTGACTGCGGGCCTGATCCTGGCGACCGCAACCGGTTGCACATACAAGGACTTCCCCCGCCTTGGTATGCCTACGCCGGTAACAGAAGAGGCACCACGGATCCTTTCCCTCTGGCAGGGCTCGTGGGCGGCAGCGCTCGCCACGGGCGTGCTGGTCTGGGGCCTGATCCTGTGGAGCGTCATCTTCCACCGGCGCAGCCGCACCAAGGTCGAGGTTCCTCCGCAGACCAGGTACAACATGCCCATCGAGGCGCTGTACACCGTGGTTCCTCTGATCATCGTCTCGGTGTTGTTCTACTTCACCGCGCGCGATGAATCGAAGCTCCTCACCCTCTCCCCGAAGCCCGCCCACACCATCAACGTGGTCGGCTACCAGTGGAGCTGGGGCTTCAACTACATCGAGAACGTGGACGGCTCGACCGCCACGGGCAACGAGATCCCCAAGGAGCTCGACGCCATCCCCAACCGTTTCCGGGAGGACTTCCCCAAGGGTGCGGAAGGTGTCTACGACTTCGGCGTCCCGGGAACCCGGAACCCGCAGAACGGCAACCCGGGTCCGACCCTGTGGCTGCCGAAGGGCGAGAAGGTCCGTTTCGTTCTGACTTCGCGTGACGTCATCCACTCCTTCTGGGTGGTGCCGTTCCTCATGAAGCAGGACGTCATTCCGGGCCACACCAACGCCTTCGAGGTGACTCCCAACCAGGAGGGCACCTTCATGGGCAAGTGCGCCGAGCTCTGCGGCGTCGACCACTCCCGGATGCTCTTCAACGTCAAGGTCGTCTCCCCGGAGCGCTACCAGGCGCACCTCGAGGAGCTGGCGAAGAAGGGCCAGACGGGCTACGTGCCGGCCGGCATCGAGCAGACTGACCCGGCCAGGAATGCGGAGACGAACAAACTGTGAGCATCCTCAACGAACCTCAGGGTGCCGCGGCAGCAGACGACTCGTACGAGGACGAGCTGCCGGTCCGGCGCAAGCAGCCGGGAAACGTCGTCATCAAGTGGCTGACCACCACTGACCACAAGACGATCGGCACGATGTACCTGGTCACATCGTTCGCGTTCTTCTGCATCGGCGGTCTGATGGCGCTCTTCATGCGCGCCGAACTGGCCCGTCCCGGCACGCAGATCATGTCGAACGAGCAGTTCAACCAGGCGTTCACGATGCACGGCACGATCATGCTGCTGATGTTCGCGACGCCGCTGTTCGCCGGATTCGCGAACTGGATCATGCCGCTGCAGATCGGTGCGCCCGACGTGGCGTTCCCGCGGCTGAACATGTTCGCGTACTGGCTGTACCTCTTCGGTTCGCTCATCGCGGTGGCCGGCTTCCTCACCCCGCAGGGTGCGGCGGACTTCGGCTGGTTCGCCTACTCCCCGCTCTCGGACGCGGTCCGGTCGCCGGGTGTCGGCGCCGACATGTGGATCATGGGGCTGGCCTTCTCCGGCTTCGGCACGATCCTCGGTTCGGTCAACTTCATCACCACGATCATCTGCATGCGTGCCCCCGGCATGACGATGTTCCGCATGCCGATCTTCGTCTGGAACGTCCTGCTGACCGGTGTGCTGGTCCTGCTGGCCTTCCCGGTGCTCGCCGCCGCGCTCTTCGCGCTGGAGGCGGACCGTAAATTCGGTGCGCATGTCTTCGACGCGGCCAATGGCGGCGCATTGCTCTGGCAACACCTCTTCTGGTTCTTCGGCCATCCAGAGGTGTACATCATTGCCCTGCCATTCTTCGGAATCATTTCCGAAGTGATTCCGGTCTTCAGCCGGAAGCCGATGTTCGGCTACATCGGCCTGATCAGCGCGACGATCGCCATCGCGGGTCTTTCCGTGACGGTGTGGGCGCACCACATGTACGTGACGGGCGGCGTGCTGTTGCCGTTCTTCTCGTTCATGACATTCCTCATCGCGGTACCGACCGGTGTGAAGTTCTTCAACTGGATCGGCACGATGTGGAAGGGATCGTTGTCCTTCGAGACACCGATGCTCTGGGCCGTCGGCTTCCTGATCACCTTCACCTTCGGTGGTCTGACCGGCGTGATCCTGGCATCGCCCCCGATGGACTTCCACGTCTCGGACTCGTACTTCGTCGTCGCGCACTTCCACTACGTCATCTTCGGCACCGTGGTCTTCGCGATGTTCTCCGGATTCCACTTCTGGTGGCCGAAGTTCACCGGCAAGATGCTGGACGAGCGGCTCGGAAAGATCACGTTCTGGACGCTGTTCGTGGGCTTCCACGGCACGTTCCTGGTGCAGCACTGGCTGGGTGCCGAGGGCATGCCGCGTCGTTACGCGGACTACCTCGCCGCGGACGGCTTCACCGCGCTGAACACGATCTCGACGATCTCCTCGTTCCTGCTCGGCCTGTCGATGCTGCCGTTCTTCTACAACGTGTGGAAGACCGCCAAGTACGGCAAGAAGGTCGAGGTCGACGACCCGTGGGGCTACGGCCGCTCGCTGGAGTGGGCGACCTCCTGCCCGCCGCCGCGGCACAACTTCCTCACCCTGCCGCGGATCCGTTCCGAATCCCCGGCGTTCGACCTGCATCACCCGGAGATCTCGGCGCTCGAGCAGCTGGAGCACCACTCCGAGGATGACAAGGCCCTCGCTGGTGGCAAGGAGGCCGGCAAGTGAAGATCCAGGGCAAGATGTTCATCTGGCTGAGCGTCTTCATCCTCGTCATCGCCATCACGTACGGCGTGTGGTCGAAGGAGCCGGCCGGTACCACCGCGCTCGTCCTGGCCTTCGGGCTGAGCATGATGATCGGCTTCTACCTGGCCTTCACGGCCCGGCGGGTCGACGCCATGGCGCAGGACAACAAGGAAGCCGATGTCGCGGACGAGGCCGGCGAGGTGGGGTTCTTCTCCCCGCACAGCTGGCAGCCGCTCTCGCTGGCGGTCGGCGGTGCGCTCGCCTTCATGGGAGTCATCTTCGGCTGGTGGCTGCTCTACTTCTCGACCCCGATGATCCTGATCGGTCTGTTCGGCTGGGTCTTCGAGTACTACCGCGGTGAGAACCGCACCCAGTGACACAGCTCCACCGCTCCACCTGAACGGGGGGCCCGCGCTTCTCCACCGAGAGGAGTGCGGGTCCCCCGTTCGCAGTCACACCGCGCGCTGATTCGGGTGAATCTCCATAGCTTGGGTTCATGAACCACACGCCGCGCATCCGCCCCGTAGTGAGCTGCACTCTGCTGGTCGTGACCCTGGTCGCAGGTGTGACCGCCTGTGGCGGGTCCGGAGGCCATCCGCTCGCGGAGAAGCCGTACGACGCGGTGGACGAGATCTCCGCCAACGCCACGGACGGCGACGAGAAGGTCGACCCCGGCAAGCCGCTGGAAGTCACCGTCAACGGCGACGACGGCCGGATCACGGACGTGTCGGCCGTCGACACGACCGGCCGCCATCTGGCGGGCGAACTCGACGCCGACGGGAAGCGGTGGCACTCCACCGTCCCGCTCGCCGCCGGCACCCGGTACACCGTCAGGGTCGGTGTGGAGGACGACGACGGCGCTCCGGGCAGCCGTACGCTCTCTTTCGGGACCACCTCCGCCAAGAAGTTGCTGAAGGTCAGCTTCGGCCCTCAGGCGGGCACCTACGGCGTGGGACAGCCCATCACGGCGGAACTCAGCGCTCCGGTCAAGGACAAGGCGTCCAGGGCCAACGTCGAGCGCGCCCTGCGGGTCCGCTCGACGCCCGCCGTGACCGGCTCCTGGTACTGGGTCGACGACAAGACCCTGCACTACCGCCCCAAGGACTACTGGCCCGCCAGGGCCACCATCGACGTCACCAGCGGCCTGGCCGGCGTCAAGGTCACCGACGCCCTTTACGGCGCCCCCACGAAGGCGCTGAGGCTCACCACGGGCGACCGCGTCGAGGCCATCACGAACGCCGCGGCGCACTCGATGACGGTCAAGCGCAACGGGAAAGTGATCAACACCATTCCGGTGACGACCGGCAAGCCCGGCTTCTCCACCCGAAACGGCGTCAAGGTCGTGCTGGGCAAGGAGTACCGCGTACGTATGCGCGGGGAGACGATCGGCATCGCCGAGGGCTCCTCCGACTCGTACGACCTGCAGGTCTACTACGCGACCCGGGTCACCTGGAGCGGCGAGTACGTGCACGCGGCCCCCTGGTCCACCGGCTCGCAGGGGTACGAGAACGTCAGCCACGGCTGTACGGGCATGAGCACCAGCCAGGCCGAGTGGTTCTACAACACCGTGCGCACGGGTGACATCGTCACGGTCGTGGGCAGCCAGGGCGAGATGATGACGCCGTTCGACAACGGCTTCGGCGACTGGAACCTGTCCTGGGCCAAATGGCTGAAGGGCAGCGCCCTGCAGAAGGACACCACCCCGGAACGCGACGACACGATCCAGGCGGCGCGACTGCGCCCCGAGGTCTGACCGGCCCGGGGAGTGCACTGCCCCTCAGTGGTGCCGCGGACGGGGCCGCGGCGGGCATCAGGCGTCCACGCAGTCCCTGCTGCGCAGCAGGGACGCCAGGGCGTCCGCGAACTCGACCGGTTCGACCGGAAGGGTCACCGCGGCGTCCGCACGGCTCCAGGTGGCCAGCCAGGCGTCCTGCGGGCGCCCGATCAGCAGCAGGACCGGCGGGCACCGGAAGATCTCGTCCTTGATCTGCCGGCAGACGCCCATGCCGCCCGCGGGCGCCGTCTCGCCGTCCAGCACGCAGACGTCGATGCCGCCGCGGTCCAGTGCCTCCAGCACGGCGGGCATGGTGGCGCATTCGAGGAATTCCACCGGTGGCACGTCAGCCGCGGGCCTGCGCCCGGCTGCCAGCCTCACCTGCTCACGGGTGTTGGCGTCGTCGCTGTAGACCAGGACCGTGGCGGTCGGCTGCATTGTTCCTCCGTGACATCTGTGTCTTCGGGGCTTTCCGGGCATGAACCGATGCGCGGATCGTACTCCGCCCGACGGCCTGTCAGCACCGCTTCGGACCGCTGTTCCATGGGCCGTTCGGGGAGGACACACCCGGCTGACACACCGAACGGCACCCCCCGGGGTGAGGGCGGGATAAGCGACCGACATAATGTCGGTCGTGGCGACAGCAACGACAGTAGAAACCGGGCACGCGCACCCGTCGGTCAATCGACCGAACCTCACCAGCGTCGGAACCATCATCTGGTTGAGTTCCGAGCTGATGTTCTTCGCGGCCCTCTTCGCGATGTACTTCACCCTGCGATCGGTGACGGGACCGGAGCACTGGAAGGAAATGGCTTCGGCCCTGAACTTCCCGTTCTCGGCGACGAACACCACGATCCTGGTGCTCTCCTCACTCACCTGCCAGCTCGGCGTCTTCGCCGCGGAGCGGGGCGATGTGAAGAAGCTCCGTGCGTGGTTCGTGATCACTTTCGTGATGGGTGCGATCTTCATCGGAGGCCAGGTCTTCGAGTACACCGAGCTGGTGAAGAAGGACGGCCTCTCGCTGTCCTCCGACCCGTACGGCTCGGTGTTCTACCTGACCACCGGCTTCCACGGTCTGCATGTGACAGGCGGTCTCATCGCCTTCCTGCTCGTTCTGGGCAGGACATACGCAGCCAAGAGGTTCACCCACGAACAGGCGACCGCCGCCATCGTCGTGTCCTATTACTGGCACTTCGTCGATGTCGTATGGATCGGCCTCTTCGCCACGATCTACATGATCAAGTAACCGGGTTCGAACCCGAACCACATCCAGCATCGACGCAGAAGATCCTGACACCGGGGTAATCCGTGAAAAAGCTCTCCGCACGACGACGCCATCCGTTGGCGGCGGTCGTCGTACTCCTCCTCGCGCTGGCGGCCACTGGGGGGCTGTACGCCGCGTTTGCGCCCGCGAGTAAGGCGCAGGCCGACGAAACCGCCCAGTCCCTCGCCATCGACGAGGGCAAGAAGCTGTACGCCGTCGGTTGCGCCAGCTGCCACGGAACCGGCGGTCAGGGCACCACCGACGGGCCGAGCCTGGTCGGCGTGGGCTCCGCCGCCGTTGACTTCCAGGTCGGTACGGGCCGTATGCCGGCGCAGCAGCCCGGCGCCCAGGTACCGAAGAAGAAGGTCATCTACAACCAGGCGCAGATCGACCAGCTCGCGGCGTACGTCGCGTCGCTCGGCGCCGGTCCGGTCGTTCCGACCAAGAAGCAGGTCGACCCTGCGGGTGCGGACATCGCCAAGGGTGGCGAACTGTTCCGTACCAACTGCGCGCAGTGCCACAACTTCACCGGTGAGGGCGGCGCGCTGTCGAACGGCAAGTACGCGCCCAGCCTTGAGGGCGTGGACCCGAAGCACCTCTACGAGGCCATGCAGACCGGCCCGCAGAGCATGCCGTCCTTCCCGGACACGACGATGCCCGAGCAGCAGAAGCGGGACATCATCGCGTACGTCCAGACCGTGAACGGCGACCAGACGGCGAACCCGGGTGGTCTGAAGCTGGGCGGCCTCGGGCCGGTCAGCGAGGGTCTGTTCGCCTGGGTCTTCGGGCTCGGCGCACTGATCGCAGTTGCCATTTGGGTCGCGGCCCACACCGCTAAGGCCAAGAAGTCATGAGTAGCCAAGAGATTCCAGACGAGAACCTGCCCGCTGAGCAGGGCACCGCGCACGGCGCGGTAGAGGTCGCGGACGACCCGTTCGCCGACCCGGGGCTGCCGGCCCACAAGCCGCGCATCCAGGACATCGACGAACGGGCCGCGAAGCGGTCCGAGCGCGCCGTCGCGTTCATGTTCACGCTGTCCATGCTGGCGACGATCGGCTTCATCGCCTCGTACGTCATCTTCCCGGTCGACAAGATCGTGTACATCTGGCCCTTCGGCCATGTGAGCGCGCTCAACTTCTCCCTGGGTCTGACCCTGGGCGTGGCACTCTTCGCGATCGGTGCGGGCGCCGTCCACTGGGCGCGCACGCTGATGTCCGACGTGGAGGTCGCCGACGACCGGCACGCCATCGAGGCCGAGCCCGAGGTCAAGGCGAAGGTCCTGGCGGACTTCGCGGCGGGTGCCGAGGAGTCCGCGTTCGGACGGCGCAAGCTGATCCGCAACACCATGTTCGGCGCGCTGGCCCTGGTGCCGCTCTCCGGTGTGATGCTGCTTCGCGACCTCGGTCCGCTGCCGGAGAAGAAGCTCCGCAACACCCTGTGGGCCAAGGGCAAGCAGCTCATCAACATGAACACGATGGAGCCGCTGCGTCCCGAGGACGTCGCCGTCGGTTCGCTGACCTTCGCCATGCCCGAGGGCCTGGAGGAGAGCGCTCACGACTTCCAGAACCAGATCGCCAAGGCCGCGCTGATGATCGTCCGTATCCAGCCGGAGAACATCAAGGACAAGCGCGAGCGCGAGTGGGCCCACGAGGGAATCGTGGCCTTCTCCAAGATCTGCACCCACGTCGGCTGCCCGATCAGCCTGTACGAGCAGCAGACGCACCACGTGCTCTGCCCGTGCCACCAGTCCACCTTCGACCTCTCCGACGGCGCCCGCGTCATCTTCGGTCCGGCCGGTCACGCCCTTCCGCAGCTGCGGATCGGTGTGAACAGCGAGGGCAACCTCGAGGCGCTCGGTGACTTCGAAGAGCCCGTCGGTCCTGCATTCTGGGAGCGCGGATGAGTACTGCGACCGACACACAGCGCAAGGCGCCCGCCGGTGAGCGGGTGGCCGACTGGGCGGACGGCCGGCTCGGGATCTACTCCCTGGCCAAGGCCAACATGCGCAAGATCTTCCCGGACCACTGGTCCTTCATGCTCGGTGAGATCGCCCTCTACAGCTTCATCATCATCATCCTCACGGGTGTGTATCTGACGCTGTTCTTCGACCCGAGCATGAGCGAGGTCGTGTACCACGGCTCGTACGAGCCGATGCAGGGCATCCGGATGTCCGCGGCCTACGCCTCGACGCTGGACATCAGCTTCGACGTCCGCGGTGGTCTGCTGGTCCGCCAGATCCACCACTGGGCCGCGCTGATCTTCCTGGCCGGCATGTTCGTGCACATGATGCGCGTCTTCTTCACGGGTGCGTTCCGCAAGCCGCGTGAGATCAACTGGCTGTTCGGCTTCCTGCTGTTCGTGCTGGGCATGTTCACCGGCTTCACCGGCTACTCGCTCCCGGACGACCTGCTGTCCGGTACGGGTGTCCGCTTCACCCAGGGCGCGATCCTGTCGATGCCGGTCGTCGGCACGTACATCTCGATGTTCCTGTTCGGCGGAGAGTTCCCCGGTCACGACTTCGTCAGCCGGTTCTACTCGATCCACATCCTGCTGCTGCCGGGCATCATGCTCGGTCTGCTGGTGGCGCACCTGATCCTGGTCTTCTACCACAAGCACACGCAGTTCGCGGGTCCCGGCCGGACCAACAAGAACGTCGTCGGCATGCCGCTGCTGCCGGTGTACATGGCGAAGGCCGGTGGCTTCTTCTTCCTGGTCTTCGGCATCATCGCCATCATCGCGGCGATCGCCTCGATCAACCCGATCTGGGCCATCGGTCCGTACCGCCCGGACCAGGTGTCCACCGGCGCCCAGCCCGACTGGTACATGGGCTTCGCCGAGGGTCTGATCCGAGTGATGCCGGGCTGGGAGATCAACCTCTGGGGTCACACGCTCGTCCTGGGTGTGTTCATCCCGCTGATGGCCTTCGGACTGGTGCTCGGGATCATCGCGGTCTACCCGTTCGTCGAGTCCTGGGTCACCGGGGACAAGCGCGAGCACCACATCCTGGACCGCCCGCGCAACGCCCCGACCCGGACGGCCTTCGGCGTCGCCTGGATCACCGAGTACGTCGTCGTCTTCATCGGCGGTGCCAACGACCTGTGGGCCACGCACTTCCACCTGTCGCTGAACGCCATCTCCTGGTTCGTACGGATCTTCATCTTCGTCGGCCCGGTCATCGCGTTCATCGCCACCCGGCGGATCTGCCTCGGCCTCCAGCGCCGCGACAAGGAGAAGGTGCTGCACGGACGCGAGTCCGGCATCATCAAGCGCCTGCCGCACGGCGAGTTCGTCGAGATCCACGAGCCGCTCGGCCCCGAGAAGCTGCACACGCTCACCGCGCACGAGCAGTACAAGCCGGTCGAGATCGGCCCGACGGTCGACGAGAACGGTGTCGAGCGCAAGGTGTCTGCGCTGCAGAAGCTGCGGGTCCGGCTCAGCAAGGGCTACTACGGCGAGAACAACCAGATCGCCAAGCCCACCGCCGAGGAGTACAAGGAGATCACCAGCGGCCACGGTCACCACTGATCGCCTGAACTGATCGCCACAGCGAGAGCCCCGTCCATTCGATGGACGGGGCTCTTTGCTGCCCCCGGCGCTCGATAGGGTGGAGGTGATCCCTTTTACCGGCTGTGGACCCCAGGAGCGGACCATGAACGTTGTGACCCCGATCGGCGGCGACAGCGTGGCGGACCGTACCTGGCCCGGCGTGCTGAACCCCCTGCTGCGCGGCGAGGACCTCACCGCCGACGACACCGCGTGGGCGATGGACCGCATCATGAGCGGCGAGGCGAGCGATGTGCAGATCGCCGGATTCGCGGTGGCCCTGCGCGCCAAGGGCGAGACCATCGACGAGGTCTCCGGCCTGGTCCGGACGATGTACGAGCACGCCAACACCATCCACGTACCCGGCCGTACGGTCGACATCGTCGGCACCGGCGGAGACCTCGCCAAGACGGTCAACATCTCCACCATGTCGGCGGTCGTCATCGCCGGTACCGGCGCCAAGGTCGTCAAGCACGGCAACCGCGCCTCCTCGTCGGCGAGCGGTTCCTCCGACGTGCTGGAGAAGCTCGGCGTCAATCTGGACCTCTCCGCGCAGCGGGTGGTCGAGGTCGCCGAGGAGGCCGGCATCACCTTCTGTTTCGCGGTGAAGTTCCACCCCGCCCTGCGGTACGTCGCAAGGGCCCGCAAGGAGCTCGGCACGCCGACCACGTTCAACATCCTCGGGCCGCTCACCAACCCGGCCCGGGTGCGTTCCCAGGCCGTCGGTGTCGCCGACCTGAAGATGGCGCCCATCGTCGCCGGTGTCCTTGCCGAGCGCGGCAATTCGGCGCTGGTCTTCCGCGGTGACGACGGCCTGGACGAGCTGACCACGACCGCGACCTCCCGGGTCTGGGTGGTCCGGGACGGAGAGGTGCGCGAGGAGGTCTTCGACCCGCGCGACGTCGGTCTGGAACTGGTGCCCGTCGAGGCCCTGCGCGGTGCGGACGCCTCGTACAACGCCGACGTCGCCCGGCGGGTGCTGTCCGGCGAGCGGGGGCCGGCGCGGGATGCCGTGCTGCTCAACTCGGCGGCGGCGCTGACGGCTCTCGACCCGACGGACGGCACGCTGAACGAGCAGCTCGCGGCCGGGATCGCGAAGGCCGCCGAGTCCATCGACTCCGGGGCGGCGGCGCGTGCGCTGGAGCGCTGGGTGGCGGCCAGCAACGCCTGAAACGGGCGCAGATGTGGTGCGAGGCGCAGTCCGGATCCTGGACTGCGCCTTGCGCGTCTTCGCACGTATGGCAAGATGCAGGTCAGGTCATGAGTGACAGCGACTACGGCCCCGGCCCGCTGTCCGGCAACCCTCCGTCCGTGGCGGGGTGCCCCGGGTGAAGACCAGGCCGTAGGCAGCGAGGTCTGCGGCAAGCGCGGGCCCCTCGGCATCTGTGAATGCCAACCCCCGGGGTCCTGGTCCCTAGGGAGCCTCTTGTGAGCACGCGAATGCGATAGGGCCGTCGGCCCTCCTCCGCACACCCCTCTTCATCTTTTCCGCTGCGCTGCCGCGTATCCGCCGGCGCATGCGATTCGCCTGCCTCTTACGGGAGTTCGCCATGTCTGTCTTCACCGCTGCCGCCGACCAGTCGCTTTGTGCCCCTCTGCCGGTTCTGGGCAAGGATGTGACGGTTCCGCTGGTCACGGGTGGCGAGGTCACCTACGCCGCGCTCGACTACGCCGCCAGCGCCCCCGCGCTCCAGCGGGTCTGGGACGACGTCGCCGCGTACGCCCCGTACTACGGCAGCGTCCACCGCGGGGCCGGCTACCTCTCGCAGCTCTCCACCGACCTCTTCGAGAACAGCCGCGCGACCGTCGCGGAGTTCCTCGGCTGCCGCGCCGGTGACCAGGTGATCTTCACCCGTTCGACCACCGACTCGCTGAACCTGCTGGCCGCGGTCGTCCCGGCCGACTGCCAGGTCTTCGTCTACGAGACCGAGCACCACGCCTCGCTGCTGCCGTGGCGTGACGCCCGGGTGACGTACCTGAACGCCCCGCGCACCCCGGCCCAGGCGGTCGAGACGCTGGAGCGGGCGCTCGCCGACCGCGAGCCCTACGGTCCCGCGCTGGTCTGCGTCACCGGCGCCTCCAACGTCACCGGCGAGCTGTGGCCGGTGAAGGAGCTGGCCGCCGCCGCCCACGCGCACGGCGCCCGGATCGTCCTGGACGCCGCTCAGCTCGCCCCGCACCACCCCGTCGACATCGCCGAGCTGGACGTGGACTGGGTCGCCTTCTCCGGGCACAAGCTGTACGCGCCCTTCGGCTCGGGCGTCCTCGCCGGCCGGGCCGACTGGCTGCAGGAGGCCGAGCCCTACCTCGCGGGCGGCGGCGCCTCGCGCAAGGTCGCCCGTCGCACCGACGGCGGAGTGGATGTCGAGTGGCACTCCACCGCCGCCCGCCACGAGGCCGGTTCCCCCAACGTCATCGGCGTGTACTCCATCGCCTCCGCCTGCAAGGCGCTCACCGAGGCGGGCTTCGACAACCTGGTCGCCCGGGAGCAGTACCTCGTCGATGCGGTCCGCACCGGCCTCGCCGAGGTCCCCGAGGTCAAGGTGCTCTCGCTGTTCGGCGATGACGCCCCGCGGGTAGGCGTCATCTCCTTCGTGGTGGAGGGCTGGAACAGCTCGCACTTCGCCGCCGCGCTCTCCGCCGAGTACGGCATCGGCGTCCGCGACGGCCTGTTCTGCGCCCACCCGCTGGTCCGCACCCTGCTGGGCAGCGACCCGCAGGAGGTCGGCGAGTGCGGTGCGCCGGAGGCCGAGCCGGGCGAGCGCTCATTGAACGCGATCCGGGTGAGCTTCGGCGCCGGTACGCCGGACGAGCACATCGAGCGGTTCGTCCGCGCGGTCAAGGAGCTGGTGCTCAAGGGCGCGCAGTGGAAGTACCGCACCGAGGACGGCCGCTGCGTCCCGGACCGGGGTGCGGCGCAGCTCTGAGGCACACAGCACTTCGGCGGGGGACGGGCAGCCTGTGGGCCCGTCCCCCGCCGAAGTGCTGCGGGGTGGTGAGGTGCGTGTCTACGCGTCGAGGCCGATGGCGAAGGCGGCCTCCAGGTCGTGCTGCGAGTAGGTACGGAACGCCACATGGGTGTCGGTGGCCTCGACGCCGGGGATCTTGCTGATCCGGCCGGGGATGACATCGGCGAGATCGTCGTGCTTGGGCACCCGGACCATGGCGATCAGGTCGTACGTACCGGTGACCGAGAAGACCTCGCTGACACTGTCCAGCGCGGCGATGGCCTCGGCGATCTCGGGAATCCGGTCCACGCTGGTTTTGATGAGCACGATCGCGGTGATCACGGCTGGCTTTCTCCCTCGGTGGCCGTGGCTGGTCCCTTCACTCTATCCGTACGCCGGTAACGCCCCCAGGCGTAGAGGAAGCCGAGGGCGAAGCCCACCACATGGGCCAGATAGGCCACGCCCGGCCCCCCGCTGCCCGCGCCCTGGACGGCCAGCCACTGGAGGGCGAACCAGAAGACCAGCACGATCCAGGCGGGGAAGCGCAGCGGCAGGAAGAAGAGGAACGGGAACAGGCTGGTGACCCGGGCCCTGGGGAACAGGTACAGGAACGCCCCGAGCACCGCCGAGATCGCCCCCGAGGCGCCCACCAGCGTCTGGTCGGACGTGGCGTGCGCGGCCGCGTAGGCGACCAGGGCCAGGTAGCCGGAGATCACGTAGAAGGAGGTGAACCCGAGCCGGCCCATGCGTTCCTCGGTCATCGCCCCGAACACGTACAGGAAGAGCACGTTGCCGAGCAGATGCAGCCAGCTGCCGTGCACGAAGAGGGCGGTGAGCGGGGTGAGCAGGGCGTGTGCGGAGCCGTCCCACAGCTCGCTGGGGATCACGCCCCAGCGTTCGAAGTACCCGGCCTGGGCGGCGAGCAGGGCGTCGGCGGTGCCGGGGACCGGGTTGAAGCCGGACAGCGGGCTGATCAAGAAGACCAGGACGCAGGCCGCGATCAGGGCATGGGTCACCACTGGCCCGCCCGAGGTGACCGTCCGTAGCAGCCCACCGGTCAGCCTTCCGGTCACAGCTCGCCGATCGATCATGAACAGAGCATGACGCAAGCGGAGGGAACGGGACAGACCGCCTCGCCGTGTCGGGGGGACATGGCGAGGCCGTAGGGTTACGGCAGGACATCCGCAGTTCGACGGCGCACCGCGAGATCCTTGAAGCAAGGCAGCAAGAGGCTCGACGAAAGAGGACGCAACGATGACGACGGTTCCCCAGATGACCGACGGGACTCGCTGGCGCTGCACGCTCTGCGGAAATCTCACGCGCTTCGACGTGACGCGCTCCTCGAAGGTCGTCGAATATGTCCATCTCGACCTGGCCGGTGAGTCCAGCGTCGAGGAACGCGAGGTGGTCAGTGAGACCATCGAGTCGGTGCGCTGCCGCTGGTGCAACGCAGTGGATCAGATCGAACTGGTGGACAGGCCGGGTGCCGACTCCTGACGGAGCCGCGCCCATAGACATTTGGGGTGACGGATGGTGGAGCAGCCCGCTAGCGGCGCCGAGTCGGCCGAGGCGGCCGACGGCGCCGTCGAGGCGCTCGACCGCCCGCTGCCCGAAGGCGTACGGCGGCGGGTCGTCGCGCTGGTCTCGGACGCGTTCGGCGGCCTGACGGTCACCGAACTCCCGGCCCAGCTGCGGCAGTACGCCCGTTTCACCCCGACCCGGCGGGCCAAGTTCGCCGGGAACGCGATGGCGGCCGCCCTGGAGGGCGACGCGCTGTTCCGGCAGCGGATCGGTGATCGGCTCAGGGAGGGGCAGCCGGAGTTGGCCGCCGCCCTGGAGGCGGGGGCGCCGCCCGCCGCCGCCGACCCGGTCGACGTGGCCGCGGCGGCCTATGTGCTGCGCCCGGCGGGCTGGGTCAAGCTGGTCGCCGCCGCCGGCGAGGAGGTCCAGCGCGCGGATGCCGAGCGCGCCGACGAGGAGAGCCGGCGCGAACTGGAGCGGTTGCGCGAGGAGCTCGTCGAGGCCCGCTCCCAGACGAAGAGCGAGACGGAGCGGCTGCGCGTCGAGCTGGACGCGGCCCGCAAGGAGGCCGAATCCCTCCAGCGCAAGCTGCGCAGCGCCGTCAACGAGGTCAAGCGCGGCGAGGCCGCGTTGCGCCGCAGCCGGGCCGAGATCGAGGCCGTACGGTCCGAGGCGGCCGCCCAGGTCTCGGTGGCCGAGAGCGAGAGCCGGCGGCTCAAGGCGAGGCTCGGTGAGGCCGAGGCGTCCGTGGAGGCGGGCCGCCGGGCCGCCAGGGAAGGCCGCTCGGTCGAGGACATGCGGCTGCGGCTGCTGCTCGACACGATGCTCGACGCGGCGAGCGGACTCCGCCGTGAACTGGCCCTGCCGCCCTCCTCGATGCGTCCCGCGGACGGCGTGGATGCGGTCGAGCCGGGCCGGCTGTCGCCCAAGGACATTGCCGCGAGGGCCCTTTCGGAGACCGACCCGGCCCTGCTCGACCAGCTGCTCGCGCTACCGCAGGCGCATCTGATCGTCGACGGTTACAACGTCACCAAGACCGGCTATCCCCAGCTGCCGCTGGAGAAGCAGCGGTTGCGGCTGCTGGGCGGGCTCTCGGTGCTCGCCGCGCAGACCGGCGCGGAGATGACCTGTGTCTTCGACGGGGCCGAGCTGGCGGCCCCGGTGCTGCTGGCGCCGCCGCGCGGGGTCAGGGTGCTCTTCAGCAAGCCCGGGGTGACCGCCGACGAGCTCATCCGCCAGCTGGCGCGCGCCGAACCTCCGGGCAGGCCGGTCGTGGTGGTCTCCACCGACCGCGAAGTCGCCGACGGAGTGGCGAAGGCGGGCGCCAGGCCCGTTGCGTCCGTCTTGCTCCTGAAGCGCCTTTCGCGCGTCTAGTGACACTTGCCGGGTCTCGGTGGAAATCGGGGAACGGACCGTCAGTTCCTCGCTACACCCCGTGCGTCGTGGGTAAAGAAGTGCGCTCCGTGACAGATTTTTCGGGTGAGGATTTGAACTGATCACAAGTTGGTCACTAGGGTCAGGCTTCGAACCTTCGCACGGTTGATCACCCATCCGGGGTGACGGCGAGGGCACCGCCGAGTCCGTGACATGCACGGAGCCGGGGATTCAGATCCCCCACAGCCCGGTAGGCGGCTCGAGGAAGAAGGAGCTCGCCTCCGTGGCGTCCCACCGTCGTCCCAAGCAGCCGAGCCGCGCCCGTGTGACCGTGCTCACCGCGACCGCCGCCGCGGCCGTGGCCCTGACCTCCCAGGCGGCCCACGCCGACCCGAAGCCCTCCAAGGGCGAAGTCCGGGAAGAGGTCGAGAAGCTCAGCCACGCGGCCGGCGACGCCAACGAGAAGTACTACGGCGCCAAGGAGAAGCAGCAGAAGCTGGAGAAGGAAGTCGCCGCGCTGCAGGACAAGGTGGCCCGCGGCCAGCAGGAGGTCAACAACCTGCGCAACGGCCTCGGTTCGCTCGCGGCGGCCCAGTACCGCTCCGGTGGCATCGACCCGTCGGTGCAGCTCTTCCTCTCGTCCAACCCGGACACCTTCCTCGACGAGGCCTCGGCCCTCGACCAGTTGACGGCCAAGCAGACCGAGACCCTGGGCAAGATCCAGGAGAAGCAGCGGGTCCTCGCGCAGCAGCGCAAAGAGGCCCAGGACAAGCTCGGTGACCTCGCGGACGTACGCAAGACGCTCGGCGAGAAGAAGAAGGACCTCCAGACCAAGCTGGCCAAGGCGCAGCAGCTGCTCAACTCGATGACCGCAGCCGAACGCGCGAAGATGCGCGAGGACCAGCAGCGCGCCAGCCGCTCCGCGGGCGACCGGGTCGAACTGGGCAACGAGCTCCCCGCCTCCGCCTGGGGCGCCGCCGCTCTGAACGCCGCCAAGACCCAGGTGGGCAAGCCGTACGGCCGCGGCGGCACCGGCCCCGGCTCCTTCGACTGCTCCGGGCTGACCCAGTGGGCCTACGCCCAGGCCAACGTCCAGATCTCCCGGGTCACTTACACCCAGGTCAACGACGGCGTCCACGTCGGGCGCAGCGCGCTGAAGCCGGGCGACCTGGTCTTCTTCAACAACACCGCGCACGTGGGCCTCTACGCGGGCAACAACACCGTCCTGCACGCCCCGTACCCGGGCACGTTCGTCCGTTACGAGTCGATGGACACCATCGGCAGCTTCCAGTTCGGCGTGCGCGTCGGCTGACGACGCCCGAACGGGCGAATTCCCGCGCCCGCACGGACAGTCCGCCCCGCCGGAGACCACAGGTCACCGGCGGGGCGCCGTCGTTTCTGGCACTCTTCCTCGCGGCGCGGCCGTTCGTCGCTCCGTGATCGTCCGACTACTGTCTGCCTGCTGTGCGGCTCCCGGTCGTCGGTCCGCCCGCCCCGGGCGGCAGGGGCTGCGCGCGTCTGCGTACAGCGGAAGGAGTGCGGCGTCCTGTGGTGTCCCATCGCCGTTCCACACAGTCCGGCCTCAACCTGAGCGTCCGGGCCACCGTTCTGTCCGCCGCGGCGGCGACCGCGGCCGCCGGCCTCGGCGCGGCCACCGCGAACGCCGACCCGCAGGACTCCCCCCGGACCGCGAAGGCCCGCATCGACCGGCTGTACACCGAGGCCGAGCGGGCCACCGAGCAGTACAACGAGGCCGGTGAGAACGCCGGCCGGCTGCGCGGCGAGGTCGACCGGGCCCAGGACCGGGCGGCCCGTGGCCAGGAGCAGGTCAACCGGATGCGTACGGTGCTCGGTTCGGCGGCGAGCGCGCAGTACCGCTCCGGTGGCATCGACCCCTCGCTCGCCCTGCTGCTCTCCTCCGACCCGGACAGCTACCTGGACCGGGCGGCCGTGCTGGAGCGCCTGAACGAGGTCCAGGCCGCCGAGCTGCGGGAACTCCAGAAGGCCCAGCAGGGGCTGGAGCAGACCCGGGCGGAGGCGGACCGCGCGCTGGCCGAGCTGGAGCTCAACCGGGCGGCCGCCACCCGCCACAAACGGACCGTCGAACGCAAGCTCGCCGAGGCCAGGAAGCTGCTGGAGACGCTGCCCGGCGCCGACCGGGCGGAGTTCGAGCGGGCCTCGCGCTCCGGCCGCGACGGCGGGCTCCCGGCCATGGCCGGTCTGTCGGCCGGCTCCGCACGTGCGGCGGCCGCCGTCGCGGCGGTCCGGCAGGCGCTGGGCCGCCCGTACATCTGGGGGGCCAACGGACCGGCCGGATTCGACTGCTCCGGGCTGATGCAGTGGGCGTACGCCCAGGCCGGGGTCAGCCTTCCGCGCACCTCGCAGGCCCAGCGGTACGCGGGACACATGGTGCCGCTCTCCGAGGCCCGCCCCGGCGACCTGGTCGTCTACCGCGCGGACGCGAGCCACGTCGCGATGTACGTCGGCAACGGCCAGGTGATCCACGCCCCGTACCCCGGGGCCCCGGTGCGCTACGACCCCGTCGGCATGATGCCCGTCTCGTCGGTGACCCGCGTCTGACCGTACCCTCGATCGGGTGATGCAGCGGCGGGGACGGAACGGCGGGCGACGGGCGGCGGGAGCACTGCTCGCGGGACTGCTGCTCGTCTCCGGCTGCGCGGCCCCCGACGACGGCGCCGCCCCCGGATCCACCACCCGGGCCGTCCGCGCCACGCTGGACCGCCGGGCCGCCGCCGTGCTGGACCACGACACGGACGCCTACCTCGCCACCACGGATCCCGGGGCCACCGCGCTGCGCGCGGCCCAGCGCCGGGAGCTCGGCAACCTCGCCGACGTACCGCTCGCCTCCTGGACGTACCGGCTGCGCGACGTGACCGCCGAGGGCACCGACCGGGCCACCGCCGACGTCGAGCTGCGCTACAGGATCGAGGGCTACGACGCGGCGCCGGTCACCGCGGACCGGGTGCTCGACCTGAGACGGGACCGGGCGGCCGGCCGCTGGTACGTCGTCGGGGACCGGGCCGGCGGGGACGGCGCCCGCCAGCTCTGGCAGCAGGGCGACGTACGGGTGGTGCGCGGGAAGCACAGCCTCGTCCTCGGGGTGGGCCGCACCGATCAGGAGCTGCGCGCCGTCGCCAGGACCGCCGACCGCGCGGTGCCCGCCGTGTCCGACGCCTGGCCGGAGCGCTGGGCGGGCCGCGTGGTGGTGCTCGTGCCGCGCACGGTGGACGACATGGCGGAACTGCTGGGGTCGGCGGCGGACTACCGGGGGATCGCCGCCGTCACCACCGGGCGGACCGGCGGCGCGGGCCGGACGCCCGCGGACCGGGTGATCGTCAACCCGCAGGCGTACGGCACGCTGGGCGCCTTCGGACAGCGGGTCGTCCTCACCCACGAGACCACCCATGTCGCGACCCGCGCCCACACCTCCGCCGCGACCCCGACCTGGCTCTCCGAGGGCTTCGCTGACTGGGCGGCCTACCGCGCCGAGGACCGCACCGCCGCCCGGATCGCGCCCGAACTCGAGGACGCCGTCGCGCGCGGCGAAACGCCGGCCGCCCTCCCCACCGACGAGGACTTCGGCTTCGCGGGCGACGCCGCGCGCCTGGCGAGGGCGTACGAGGGCGGCTGGGCGGCCTGCGAGCTGATCGCCGACCGCTGGGGCGAGCAGAAGCTGCTCGCCTTCTACCGGGCCGTCGGAGGGCACTCGGGACGTGACGGGGCGGTGGAGCAGGCCATGCACGAGGTGCTCGACACGACTCCGCAGGACTTCACCGTGCTCTGGCGGGAGTATCTGCGCTCCGCACTCGGCTGAGCCCTGCGCACGGCTCAGGAGCCGACCGGCTCCGTCTCACGGCCGAGGCCGGACCGGGCGGCGGACCCGCCGTCGCGCGCCGCCCCGGTGACCGTCCGCCGCCACAGCCGGCCACAGGCGATCAGCGTCGCCGCGACCAGCAGGCCGTTGCGCACGAACATCAGCGTCACGCCCGTCGCGTCGCTGGTCACCACGTGCGTGAACCCGAGCGGGAACTCCCACTGGGTGACGCCCGTCGCCAGCAGCACCAGACCGGCCGGCAGCACCATCCGGCTGTCGCGGAACACCAGGCAGACCGCCGCCAGACCGACCAGCCAGAGCATGTACTGGGGGCTGATCACCCGGCTCGTCGTCGTGAACAGCAGCACCGCCACGAACGCCGCGTCCGCCGGGGTGCTCGCACCGAACTCACGGGCCCGCAGCCGCCACACCAGCAGCCAGCCGAACGCCAGGACGGACAGACCGAGGGCGAGCGTGCTCACCAGCGGTACGTGCGGGCCCAGGAACTCCATCGAGCCGTAGTGGTACTCCACCCGGCCCTCCCAGCCGAACTGCCGCGCCACATGGAAGACCAGCGCCCCCAGCGACTCGACCTCGGTGCCCCGGTCGCGCTGGAAGCCGAGGAAGGCCAGCGCACCGGGCATCGCCACGGTGCACACCACCAGCAGCCCGGCCGCCGTCCCCGCCGCGGCCGTCCACGCCAGCCGCGTATGCCGGCCGCGCGCCGTACCGGCCAGGATCAGCGCCGGCCACACCTTCAGCAGCGCACCGACGGCGGCCAGCACACCCATCACCCGCGGATGCCGCACCCCCGCGAGCAGCGCCGCCACCGCGACCGCCGTGACCATCACGTCGTAACGGGCGTACGCGGTCGTGCCGAGCAGCGGCACCCCGGCCACCCACACCCAGGCGCCCGCCACCGACCGGCCGCCGCCCCGGCCCGCGTACAGCAGCAGCCCCAGCACCAGCGCGTCGCACACGAACGCGAGGACGAAGAAGGCCGAGGCATAGTCCAGGAACGGCAGCAGCGCGGGGGAGAGGACGGCGAGCGCGGCCAGCGGCGGGTACTGCCAGGTGACGTCGGACTCCGGATACGTACCGGTCTTCAGGACCTCGGACCAGCCGTGGTAGATCACCGAGACATCACTGGTCACGTCCGGTCCGGGCAGCGTGATCACCTTGGTGACGAAGCACAGCAGCGCGACCCTGGTCAGGGCCCACACCGCCGCGGCGGCGAGCCGTGCGCCGGCCGATCCCCTCATGAACGCCTCATCCGTGTTCGTCATCCGTCATTCGTCGGTCGTCGCCCGGTGGTTGCCCGGCCGGTACTCGGTGGGTACTCCGCGGGTACGAGGAGCCATGATGCCCGTCCGGACGGTGCGGGAGCCATCGGGGCCGGACAGCCCGGTACTGTCGGCCGGGATGGACAAGACCCTGATCGTGACCAACGACTTCCCGCCCCGCCCCGGTGGCATCCAGGCATTCCTGCACAACATGGCGCTGCGCCTGGACCCCGAACAGGTCGTCGTGTACGCCTCCACCTGGAAGCGGAGCCCCGAGGGCCGCGCGGCCACCGCCGCTTTCGACGCCGAGCAGCCGTTCACCGTCGTGCGCGACCCGACGACGATGCTGCTGCCGACCCCGCGGGTCACCCGGCGCGCGGTGCGGCTGCTGCGCGAGCACGGCTGCACCTCCGTCTGGTTCGGCGCCGCGGCCCCGCTCGGGCTGATGGCACCGGCGCTGCGCAAGGCGGGCGCCCGCCGCCTGGTCGCCACCACGCACGGGCACGAGGCGGGCTGGGCGCAGCTGCCCGCGGCCCGGCAGCTGCTGCGACGGATCGGCGAGGGCACGGACACGATCACGTACCTGGGGGAGTACACCCGCTCCCGAATCGCCCCCGCGCTCACCTCCCGGGCCGCGGCGCGGATGGTCCAACTGCCGCCCGGCGTCGACGAGAAGACCTTCCACCCCGACTCGGGCGGGGACCGGACGAGGGCCGGGCTCGGGCTCTCGGACCGGCCGGTCGTCGTCTGCGTGTCCCGGCTCGTGCCGCGCAAGGGCCAGGACACGCTGATCCTCGCGATGCCCGCGATCCTGGCGCAGGTCCCGGACGCGGTGCTCCTGATCGTCGGCGGCGGACCGTACACCAAGGAGCTGGAGCGGCTGGCCGAGGAGACCGGGGTCGGTGATTCCGTGCGGTTCACCGGACCGGTGCCGTGGGAGGAGCTGCCCGCCCACTACGGCGCGGGCGACGTCTTCGCCATGCCGTGCCGTACCCGCCGCGGCGGCCTCGACGTGGAGGGCCTCGGCATCGTCTTCCTGGAGGCGTCCGCGACCGGTCTGCCGGTGGTGGCGGGCGACTCGGGCGGCGCGCCCGACGCGGTGCTCGACGGCGAGACCGGGTGGGTGGTGCGCGGCGGCTCCCCCGAGGAGGCGGCCGACCGGATCGTCACGCTGCTGCGCGACCCGGAGCTGCGGCGGCGGATGGGGGAGCGGGGCCGGGCCTGGGTCGAGGAGAAGTGGCGCTGGGACCTGCTCGCCGAGCGGCTGCGGGCGCTGCTCTGAGCCGCGTGGGCGAGAGGCTGCTCTGAGTCACGTACGCGAGAGGGCCCGCACATGCTTGGGTTCTAACGGTCCTCGCAACACCCGCGATCTGTGGGAGTTGCGAGGACCGTGGGCGTTGAGCGGGTTGATCTTGCGGGGCTGAGGGAGCGTTTCCTTGCGCGGCTGGATGTCGTGGGGAACGTGACGGTGGTGGCGCGTGAGCTGGGCGTGAACCGGAACACGGCATTCGGCTGGGCGCGGAAAGCCGGACGTGGGTCGGTGCGTTTGCCGCGGCGGCATTTGCGGCGGGATGAGTACGAGCAGTTGCGGGCCGAGGGTGTTGCGCAGTCCGTGGCGGCCAGGCGTGTCGGGGTGAACGAGCGCACGGCCAGGGACTGGGACCAGGGCGTCAAGAAGAGTCGCGCGGCGCGGACCTACGCCGATGGCCGCCGTGTCGATTACGCGGCGGGGTCCGTCACGATGTGCGGTGTGACCACATCATCGGTGGGTCTGGCGGCCCTGGAGAAGCAGCTGCATCCGAGGTTCCTGACGCTGGCCGAGCGCGAGCAGATCCGCGATCTTCGGGCGGCGGGCCAGTCGTTGCGGGCGATTGGCCGCGCCCTGGGCCGGCCGGCCAGCACGATCATGCGGGAGATCGACACCCACTCCAGCCCCGAGGGCTACCAGCCCTGTGCGGCCCACCGGGCAGCTGCAGCGCGCGGGCCCCGGCCCAAAGGCCGCAAGCTGCTGCGCGAGGGCCTGTTGCGCTACTTCGTCCAGGACGGCTTGCGCAGACGGTGGTCGCCGGAACAGATCTGCCACGCTTTGTTCAAGGAGCATCCCGACGACCGGAGCATGCGGGTGAGCGTGGAAACGATCTACCAGGCACTGTATTTCCAGGCGCGCGGCGGCCTGAAACGAGAAGTGCAGGCAGCGATCCGCACCGGCCGCACCCGCCGCAAACCACACCGCGACCCAGCCACACGCACGCCACGGTTCACCGACCCGATGATCATGATCAGTGACCGCCCCGCCGACGTCGAGGACCGGGCCGTTCCCGGGCACTGGGAAGGCGACCTGATCATCGGCGCGAACAGCCGCTCCGCAATCGCCACCCTGGTGGAGCGGACCACCCGCTACACCATGCTGGTCCACCTGCCCGGCGGAGCCCACGACGCCGAAACCGTCCGCGACGGCCTGGTCCGCACCATCGAGACCCTGCCCGCGCACCTGCGCGGCTCCCTCACCTGGGACCAGGGCAGCGAGATGGCACGCCACAAGCAGTTCACCATGTTCACCGGCATGCCGGTCTACTTCTGCGATCCCGCCTCGCCCTGGCAACGCGGCTCCAACGAGAACACCAACGGCCTTTTGCGGCAGTACTTCCCCAGAGGCACCGACCTGAGCCTCCACAGCCCCGAAGACCTCGAACACGTCGCCCAGGAACTCAACGGCCGCCCACGCAAGACGCTCGACTGGGATACCCCGGCCGAGCGTCTACGTGATCTACTCACCACTTAAAACCAGACGGTGTTGCAACGACCACTGGAACCCAAGAGGCCGTGCGGGCCCTCTCGCGTGTACGCGCGCACGTCCGGGGAGGTCAGCCTCGGTAGATCGACTCGATCTCGTCCGCGAATTCCTTCGCCACCACGTTCCGCTTCAGCTTCAGCGACGGCGTGATGTGGCCTGCCTCCTCGGTGAACTGCGAGTCCAGGATGCGGAATTTGCGCACCGACTCCGCCTTGGACACGGCCGCGTTCCCGTCGTCCACCGCCCGCTGCACCTCGGCCAGCAGCTCCGGGTCCTCGCGCAGCGACACGGCCGTCGAGCCGGCCGGCTTGCCGTGCTCCTCGGCCCAGCGGCCCAGGAACTCCTCGTCCAGGGTGACCAGCGCGCCCACGAACGGCCGTCCGTCGCCGACCACCATGCACTCGGCGACCAGGGCGTGCCCGCGGATCCGGTCCTCGATCACCGCGGGAGCGACGTTCTTGCCGCCCGCCGTGACGATGATCTCCTTCTTGCGGCCGGTGATCGCGAGATAGCCGTCCTCGTCCAGCGTGCCGATGTCGCCGGTGTGGAACCAGCCGTCGGCCAGTGCTTCGGCCGTCGCCGACTCGTTGTTCCAGTAACCGGTGAACAGGTGTTCGCCGTGCAGCAGCACCTCGCCGTCGTCGGCGATCCGCACCACCGAACCGGGCAGCGGCTGGCCGACCGTACCGATCTTCTGCCGGTCCCACGGGTTGAAGGCGGTGGCCGCGCACGTCTCGGTCAGGCCGTAGCCCTCCAGGACGGTGAAGCCGATCCCGCGGTAGAAGTGGCCGAGCCGCTCGCCCAGCGGCGCGCCGCCGGAGATCGCGTACTCACCGCGCCCGCCGAGCACCGCGCGCAGCTTGCTGTAGACCAGCCGGTCGAAGAGCTTGTGCTTCAGCTTCAGGCCCAGCGGCGGGCCCTGCGGCGTACTCAGCACGCGGCTGTAGGCGATCGCCGTGTTCGCGGCCTTGTCGAAGATCTTTCCCTTGCCGTCGGCCTGCGCCTTGGCACGCGCCGCGTTGTACACCTTCTCGAAGACTCGCGGCACGCCGAGGATCAACGTCGGCCGGAACGAGGCAAGTTCATCGGTGAGGTGCTTGATGTCCGGTACGCAGCCGAGCTTGATCGGGGCCATCACCGAGGCCACCTCGACCAGCCGTCCGAAGACGTGCGCGGCGGGCAGGAAGAGCAGTACGGAGCAGTCGCCGGTACGGAAGAGGGGCTTGAGCCGCTCCACCACGTTGCCGCACTCGGCGAAGAAGCTGCGGTGCGTGAGCACACAGCCCTTGGGGCGGCCGGTGGTGCCCGAGGTGTAGACGATGGTGGCCGGGTCGTCCGCCTTGGCGCTCGTCATCCGCAGGTCCAGCGTCTCGTCCGAGACGTCCTCGCCGATCGCCGTCAGCCCGCGGATCGCGTCGTCCTCGATCTGCCAGATGCCCTTCAGGGCCGGCAGGTCCGCCTGGACGGAGACCACGGAGGCCTGGTGCGCGGCGGACTCCACCAGGCACAGGGCGGTACCGGAGTCACCGAGGATCCACTGGATCTGCTCGGGCGAGCTGGTCTCGTACACCGGGACGGTGACCGCGCCCGCGCTCCAGATCGCGAAGTCGAGCAGGACCCACTCGTAGCGGGTGCGCGAGAGCAGAGCCACCCGGTCACCGGCTTCGACGCCCGCGGCGATCAGGCCCTTGGCGACGCCCCTGACCTCGGCCAGGAACTGGGCGGCGTCGACATCGGTCCACACGCCCCCCACCTTGCGGCTCATCACCGCGACATCGGGATGCTGAGCGGCATTGCGGCGGATGAGATCCGTCAGGTTGCCGTCCGAGGGGACCTCGTACAGGGCCGGAAGGCTGAACTCGCGCAAGACTGCTGCTCCTCATCGGGCTCCGGTGCCACGGCTCTGTGTGACGCACCGGCTGCGGTCCAAGACTGGCGGGTGCTCAGTGGGGTGAGCACGACTGGACTGCCCGGACGTTACCCACCAGTACTGGGTTCCCGATAGGGGGTTCCGGCCAGATGTCTTATGCGTCACACATAACGTTGATCCTTGGCCGCACAGTAGTCCACCCGTGTGACCGGGCGACGGTATTCGCAGGTCCGGCGGCCTCTGCCCAGGTGACCGGTGGAGTCCTGGGGCTGTCCGTCGGGTCAGGGACGGTCAGGGCGTCGCGGCCCCGTTCCTGACTCGACGGACAGCCCCTAGGGTGATCGTCATGCGAGCCGGACCGGACAGCCCAGGCGCATCGACCCGACAGCGCACCCGTATCCATGTGGTCAGCGACGTGCACGGCAACGCCGAGGCGCTGGCCCGAGCCGGGGACGGCGCCGACGCGCTGGTCTGCCTCGGTGACCTGGTGCTCTTCCTCGACTACGCCGACCACTCGCGCGGCATCTTCCCCGATCTCTTCGGCGTGGAGAACGCCGACCGGATCGTCGCGCTGCGCACCGCGCGCCGCTTCGAGGAGGCCCGGGAGTTCGGCCGGGAGCTGTGGAAGGGCCGGGACCGCAACGCCGCGATCGTCTCGGCGGTGCGCAAGCAGTACGCCGAGCTCTTCGCGGCCTTCCCCGCGCCGACGTACGCCACCTACGGCAACGTCGACATCCCCGGCCTGTGGTCCGAGTACGCACACCCCGGCACCACCGTCCTCGACGGCGAACGGGCCGAGATCGGCGGCCGCGTCTTCGGTTTCGTCGGCGGCGGGCTGAAGACCCCGATGAACACCCCGTACGAGATCGGCGACGAGGAGTACGCGGCGAAGATCGAGGCGATCGGCCCGGTCGACGTGCTCTGCACCCACATCCCGCCCGATGTGCCCGAGCTGACCTACGACACGGTGGCGCGCCGCTTCGAGCGCGGCAGCCGGGCCCTGCTGGACGCCATCCGCCGGACCCGCCCCCGGTACGCCCTGTTCGGCCACGTCCACCAGCCGCTGGCCCGCCGCATGCGGATCGGCGCCACCGAATGTGTGAACGTCGGCCACTTCGCGTCCACCGGCAGGCCCTGGGCCCTGGAATGGTGACCACACCGGCACCGGACCCTGGAACGAGGCGCCGCGCACACGCGATAGCCTTCTGACGGCAGGCATCTGCCGACGCACCGGTACACCGCACTGGAGGAGCCACGGCGATGGCTGAACACACCAGCTCGAGCATCACGATCGAGGCGGCACCGGCCGACGTCATGGGAGTGATCGCCGACTTCGCCCGCTATCCGGAGTGGACCGGAGAGGTCAAGGAGGCCGAGGTCCTCGCCGAGGACGACCGGGGCCGCGCCGAGAAGGTCCGGCTGGTCCTCGACGCCGGAGCGATCAAGGACGACCACACCCTCGCCTACACCTGGATCGGCGACTACGAAGTCAGCTGGACCCTCGTCAAGTCCCAGATGCTGCGCGCCATCGACGGCTCCTACGCACTGGCCCCGCTCGGCGACGGCGACCGCACCGAGGTCACCTACCGGCTGACCGTCGACGTCAAGATCCCGATGCTCGGCATGATCAAGCGCAAGGCCGAGAAGGTCATCATCGACCGGGCCCTGGCCGGACTGAAGAAGCGCGTCGAGTCCGTCCCGAAGGTCTGACCCGGATGCGTACGGTCCTCGTCACCGGCCCCGGCGGCGCCGGCCGTACCACCGTCGCGGCGGCGACCGCGCTGGCCGCCGCCCGCCGCGGCCGGCGCACCCTGCTGCTGACCGCCGACGGCATACCCGGCTTCCCCGGGGACACCGAACCCACCGAGGTCACCGACGGGCTGTGGTCCGCCCGCATCGACTCCGGCGAACACTTCCGCGGCGAACTCCTCGCCCTCCAGGACCAGGCCTCCGCCGTACTCGACCTGCTCGGCGGGAACCGGCTGGACGGCGAGGAGCTGACCGAACTCCCCGGCAGCAGCCAGCTCGCCCTCCTGCACACGCTGCGCCGCGCCGCCCGGGGCGACTGGTCGCGAGCCGGCCACGACCTCCTCGTCGTCGACCTGCCACCGCTGTGCGAGGCACTCGCCCTGCTCGCCCTCCCCGAGCAGCTGCGCCGCTATCTGCGCCGGCTGCTCCCCCCGGAACGCCAGGCCGCCCGCGCCCTGCGCCCGATGCTCGCCCAGCTCGCCGGGGTGCCCATGCCCGCCCAGTGGCTGTACGAGGCGGCCGCCCGCAGGGACGCCGAGCTGGCCGCCGTCCAGGCCCTGATCGAGGACCGCGACACCACGCTCCGGCTGGTCGCGGAGCCCGGCCCCGCCGCCGAGGACGCCCTGCGTACCGCCCGCACCGGCCTCGCCCTGCACGGGCTGCGGGTCGACACCCTCGCGGTGAACCGGGTCCTGCCCCGGCACTCCGGCGACCCCTGGTTCGCCGGGCTCGCCGCACAGCAGGAGAAGACCGTCGACCACTGGTACGAGGAGTGGGCGCCCGGCACCGAGCTCTGCCAGGTGCCCCACCTCGGCCGCGACCCGCGTGGCCTCGACGACCTCGCCCGCCTCGACACCGCGGCCGACGGCCCCGCCGGGGACGCCGGACTCGCCGGAGGGCTGGACGGGCGGGGCCCCGGCCGGGCCGACGACCCCTGGTGGATAGAGAGCCCCGACACCCCGGACGGCCTCGACGGGCTGCTGCCCGGCGCCCGGATCGTGACCACCGGCCCGCCCGCCGGCGACGGCGACCCGGTCCTCGTCTGGTGCCTGCCGCTGCCCGGCGCCGCCAAGAAGGACCTCCAGCTGGTCCGCCGCGGTGACGAACTGCTGCTCACCGTCGGCCCGTTCCACCGGATCGTCCCGCTGGAGTCCGGACTGCGCCGCTGCACCGTCTCCGGCGCCGCCCTCACCGACGGGGTGCTCCGGGTCCGGTTCACGCCGGACCCCGGGCTGTGGCCGAGGACGGGCTGAACGGCGCGTCACGCTTCGGGTAACGTCGGTAGTACGTGCCCCGTATGCCGGGCCGCCGGCACACCACGTCGCAGGAGTCCGCCATGAGCGATGCCACCGATCGTCCCGTCGACGACGACGCGTGGGCGAAGGCCTGCGCCGAGGACCTCGAAGCGGAGAAGGCCCGCCGCCGGGCCCAGTACGGCCCGCCGCCCGGCTCCGCCGCCGAGGAACTGCGCAAGCTGGTCGACGCCGTGGCCGACAAGTTCTCGTCCCTCCAGTCGCCGCTGTTCGGCGCGGCGGCCCAGGGCACCGTGCAGCAGATCATCAAGCAGGCGAAGTCCGCGGTCGAGCCCGTCATCGAGCGCAACCCGGACGTCTTCGACCACATCGCCGCGGCCGGCAGCGAACTCCTCGCCGCCTACCGCTCCGCCGTCGAGGGCCAGGAACGCCGCTGGACCCAGGACGCCGGCGACCCGGCCGGCACCGGGAAGAAGGCCGACGACCCCTCCGACCCCCGCGACGAGGGCCCCGCCGCGGGCGAACACATCGACCTGGACTGACCGGCACCGAAGGGCCGGGCCCCCGGCTCGGGTACGGTTGGCCCCAGCGGGGCTCGACCGGAACTGAGGGATTCATGGGACTCACCATCGGCGTCGATATCGGCGGCACGAAGATCGCGGCTGGAGTGGTCGACGAAGAGGGCCGCATCCTCTCGACGCACAAGGTGCCGACCCCGCCGACGGCCGAAGGCATCGTGGACGCGATCGCCACGGCCGTGTCCGGGGCGAGCGAGGGCCACCAGATCGAGGCCGTCGGCATCGGTGCCGCCGGATACGTCGACGACAAGCGCGCCACCGTGCTGTTCGCACCGAACATCAACTGGCGGCACGAGCCGCTGAAGGACAAGGTCGAACAGCGCGTCGGCCTTCCCGTCGTGGTCGAGAACGACGCCAACGCCGCCGCCTGGGGCGAATACCGCTTCGGCGCCGGCCAGGGCCACGACGACGTCATCTGCATCACGCTCGGCACCGGCCTCGGCGGCGGCATCATCATCGGCAACAAGCTGCGCCGCGGACGCTTCGGCGTGGCCGCCGAGTTCGGCCACATCCGGGTCGTCCCGGACGGGCTGCTCTGCGGCTGCGGCAGCCAGGGCTGCTGGGAGCAGTACGCGTCCGGACGCGCACTCGTCCGGTACGCCAAGCAGCGCGCCAACGCCACCCCGGAGAACGCCACGGTCCTGCTGTCGCTCGGCGACGGCACGGTGGACGGCATCGAGGGCAAGCACATCAGCCAGGCCGCCCGGCAGGGCGACCCGGTGGCGATCGACTCGTTCCGTGAACTGGCCCGCTGGGCCGGCGCCGGGCTCGCCGACCTCGCCTCGCTCTTCGACCCGTCCGCGTTCATCGTCGGCGGCGGTGTGTCGGACGAGGGCGAGCTGGTGCTCGATCCGATCCGCAAGTCGTTCCGGCGCTGGCTGATCGGCGGTGAATGGCGCCCGCACGCCCAGGTGCTCGCGGCCCAACTGGGCGGCGAGGCAGGGCTGGTGGGCGCGGCGGACCTCGCCCGCCAGGGCTGAGCCGATCACGACCGGACCGACCCGGACGCCCGTCGCGCCCCTGTGGCAGCGGCGGGCGTCCGTCGTATCGTGAGGGGCATGGTTCCGACGCCACTGCCCGACTCCCGTACCGAGCCGGATGGTTCGGCCGTCATCAGAGTGCTCAGCTACAACATCCGGTCGATGCGCGACGACTGCGAGGCGCTGGCCCGCGTCATCACCGCCTGCGCCCCCGACCTGGTCCTCATCCAGGAGGCCCCGCGCTTCTTCCGCTGGCGCAAGCGCGCCGCCTGGCTCGCGGCCCGCACCGACCTGGTGGTGCTCAGCGGCGGCGCCACGGCGGCCGGGCCGCTGCTGCTCTGCTCGCTGCGGGCCACCGTGGAGCGGACGCAGGACGTGCTGCTGCCGCTCACCCCCGGACTGCACCGCAGGGGCTTCGCCACATCGGTGGTACGGATCGCGGGCACCCGGATCGGTCTGCTGAGCTTTCATCTGAGCCTGCAACGGGACGAACGCCTGGACCAGACCGAGATGCTGCTGGAACGGCTGGACGAGATGGGCGTCGAGCACGCCATCGCGGCCGGCGACCTCAACGACGTACCGACCGGGAGCGCCTTCCAGCGGCTGGCCGGGCGGCTCCAGGACTGCTGGGCGGTCCGCCCGTGGGGCGGGGAGCACACCTACTCGCCGGACCACCCGCGACGGCGCATCGACGCGGTCTTCGCGACGGACGGGATCGAGGTGCTCGGCTGCGGTGTTCCCGCCGGGCTGCCCGGGGTCACCGACGCGGACCTGCGGGCGGCCACCGACCATCTGCCGGTGCTGGCGGCGCTACGGGTGCCCGCGATCCTGCCCTGAGCACTTCCCGCGACGCCGCCCGGCCGGAGCGCCGCCCGGCCGGAGCGCCGCCCGGCCGGAGCGCCGCCCGGCCGGAGCGCCGCCCGGCCGGAGCGCCGCCCCGGCCGGAACGAAGCCCCCGGCTCAGACCACCGCCCCGCGCCCGGGGTCGTCGCCGTCCTCGTCGTCATCGTTCATCCGAGCCACCAGCGTGACGAAACCGCCCAGGAAACCGCCGACGCAGACCGTCGTCAGCCACCAGGTCATGTCCCACCGCAGCAGCACCGCGATCAGCATCAGCACCGGACCGCCGACGACCGCGAGCCAGGCGAACTTCGCCGTGACATCGGCCTCCGGCAGCGGCGGCGGCTCCGGGGGGACGAAGTGCCCCTCGTCGCTCTCGTCGAGGTCGTCGTCCTTGGGCTCCGCGACCTCGTAGTCGCGCGGGCCCACCACTCCGGGGGCGAACACGACCGAGCTGCCGAGCGGCTTCTCCGGCGGCTTCACGGACTTCTTGCCGAGCCCCTTGTCCGGATCCAGGACGCCGGGCCGGTCGTCGTCGTCCTCCGGCAGCGCGAGATCCTCGATCGACCTGAACGGCCTGGCGCCCGGCGGGTCCGGCGGCTCCTCGCCGTACCCCGCGACGATCGCCTTCCACACCGCGTCCTCGTCGGCCGGCGGTTCGGGCCGGCTGCCGTCACTGCCCGGTGCCGCCTGCTGGGCGGCGGCGTCCTGCGGGCCCGTGCCGTCGTCGGGCACGGCCGCTCCCTCCGCGGGAAGGGGCTCGTGCTCCTCCTCGCTGCCCGCGCGCTCCGCGTCGTGCTCAGCCACCTGACGTGCTCCCCTTCTTTCCGACGCTCGGGGCGAGGCGGCCGATGAACCGGTAGCTCTCGTCGAAGATCCGCTCCGCATCGTGGTCCAACGTCGCCACGTGGTAGCTCTGTTCCAGCAGGATCTCCTCGACGTCCGTCGACGACACCCGGCTGAGGATGCGGGCCGAGTCGGCGGGCGGCACCACATGGTCCTGCGGGCTGTGCAGCAGCACGATCGGCTGGGTGACCTGGGGCAGTTCGGCATCCACCAGGCGGAAGAAATTCCGCAGCGAATGCGCCGCGTGCAGCGGCACCCGGTCGTACCCCACCTCGTCGGAGCCCGCCAGGGCGATGTCGCTCGCCAGCCCTTTCGTCGTCCGCACCAGATGGCGGGCGACCGGCAGCGCGTACGCCGACAGGCCGTGCACCTTGTTGGCCGGGTTGACCAGCACCAGACCGCTGATCGCGTCTCCGTGCTTCGCCGCCAGCCGCAGCGTCAGCGCACCGCCCATGGACAGCCCGAAGACGAAGACCTGGCTGCAACGCTCCAGCAGGGCGCGCAACTCCCGGTCCACCTCCGCGTACCAGTCCTGCCAGCCGGTGAGCTGCAGGTCCTCCCAGCGGGTGCCGTGCCCCGGCAGCAGGGGCAGCGAGACGGTGAGCCCGCGCTCCGCCAGATGGTCGGCCCAGGGGCGCATCGACTGCGGGGAACCGGTGAATCCGTGACAGAGGAGGACGCCGACCTCTCCGCCCTCGTGGCGGAACGGCTCGGCTCCAGGAAGGACCGGCACCAGGGTCTCCTGTTCGTGAGGCTCGCAGGGGAGCGAAAGGGGGGAGTGCAGAGGATTACTTCACCGTACGCGACCGGACTGACACCGACCAGGGCCGTCACCGGCTCCGGCCGCCGCAGTCGCTCCGTGCCGGGCGGGAGCGCGGGCGCCCCACGGGTTAAGGTCTGTCCGACAGCACACAGGAGGCACCCGAGTTGATCTACGGCGCAATGAAGTTCTCCATCGGCGGCTCATTGAAGCTCGCCTTCAGGCCATGGGTGGAGGGCCTGGAGAACATCCCCGCGCAGGGGCCGGCGATCCTCGCGAGCAACCATCTGTCGTTCTCCGACTCCTTCTTCCTGCCTGCCGTCCTGGACCGCAAGGTCACCTTCATCGCCAAGTCCGAGTACTTCACCGCACCCGGCGTGAAGGGCAAGCTGACCGCGGCCTTCTTCAAGGGCGTCGGCCAGCTCCCGGTGGACCGCTCGGGCGCCCGCGGCGCCGGTGAGGCGGCCATCAAGGCGGGCATCGAGGTCATCGAGAGCGGCGGCCTCTTCGGCATCTACCCGGAGGGCACCCGCTCGCCCGACGGCCGTCTCTACCGCGGCAAGCCCGGCGGGCTCGCCAGGGTGGCGCTTGCCACCGGGGCGCCCGTCATCCCCGTCGCGATGATCGACACGGAGAAGATCCAGCCGCCCGGCCAGGTGATCCCCAAGCTGATGCGCCCGGGGATCAGGATCGGCAAGCCGCTCGACTTCAGCCGCTACCACGGCATGGACGGGGACCGCTTCATCCTGCGCTCGGTCACCGACGAGGTGATGTACGAGATCATGAAGCTGTCCGGCCAGGAGTACGTCGACATCTACGCGACGGCGGCCAAGCGGCAGATCGCGGACGAGGCGAAGCGCCGCGCCGAGGCCGAGAAGCACAAGGACACCGGGTCCGGAACGCAAGCGTGACGCGACGGTACGGCGCTTGAACGCGCCCGTTCCGTCCAGGGGGTGGGGGAAGTGGCCAGGCGCGAACGCGTCGTACGGATGTCGGTCGAGCAGCCGCTGTGGAGCGCGCTGAGGGCGTACCGCGTTCTCACGATGCTGTACGCGGTCCTGCTCGCCGTCTTCGGCCGGGAGAAGTACGACCGGCCGTGGGTGGCCATCGCCTTCCTGGTGGTGATGGTGGTCTGGACGCTCGCCACCCTCCCGAAGGTCGCGGGCGCCACCGCCTGCACCAAACGCTTCCTCGGCGCCGATCTGACCATCGCGCTCACCGGCATACTCCTCACCCCGCTCGCCGACTTCGAGGCCCAGCGGGTGGACGGCCCGACGCTGCCGTCCATCTGGACGGCGGGCTCCGTACTGGCCTTCGCGATCAAGGGCGGCTGGCGGTGGGCGGCCTTCGCGTCCAGCTTCGTCGCCGTCGCCAACATCGTCGAGCGCGGCCATCCCAGCCGGGACACCTTCCACAACGTGCTGCTGGTCTGGGTCGCCTCCATCGCCATCGGGTACGTCATCGAGGTCGCCAGGGCCAGTGAGCGGACCCTGGCCCGCGCCCTGGAGATCGAGGCCGCCACCCGCGAGCGGGAACGGCTGGCCCGGGACATCCACGACAGCGTGCTCCAGGTCCTCGCGATGGTGCAGCGCCGCGGCACCGCGCTCGGCGGGGAGGCGGCCGAGTTGGGCCGGATGGCCGGGGAACAGGAGGTCGCCCTGCGCACCCTGGTATCCAGCGGTCTGGTGCCCACCACCCGGGTCTCCGAGGACGCCGCCGAGGGCGCCGTGGTCCGCAGCGTCGAGGTCGACGACGAACCGTCCGACCGGGCCGACTGCGATCTGCGCTCCCTGCTCGCCCCGCACGCCGGCTCCCGGGTCAGCTTCGCGGAGCCGGGCGCTCCGGTACTGCTCGCCCCCGCGGTCGCGACGGAGCTGGCCGCCGCCGTCAGTGCCGCCCTGGACAATGTCAGGGTCCACGCGGGGGAGAATGCCCAGGCGTGGATCCTCGTCGAGGACTGGCCGGACGAGGTGATCGTGACGGTCCGGGACGACGGCCCGGGAATCCCGGAGGGGCGGCTCGCCCAGGCCGAGGGAGAGGGGCGGATGGGGGTGGCCCTGTCGATCCGGGGGAGACTGCGCGACCTGGGCGGCACGGCGGAGTTGATCTCGGTGCCCGGCCAGGGCACCGAGGTCGAGTTGAAGGTTCCGAAGGTTTCACGGGGGAAGGCGGGATCAGCGAGATGAGCACGGAGAACACCCAGGCTGCCGAGGAGCGGGCCATCAGGGTGATGGTGGTCGACGACCACCCGATGTGGCGCGACGCCGTCGCCCGCGACCTTTCCGAGTCGGGCTTCGACGTGGTGGCGACGGCGGGTGACGGACCGCAGGCCGTCCGCCGGGCGAAGGCCGCCACCCCCGACGTCCTGGTGCTCGACCTCAATCTGCCCGGCATGCCCGGCGTCCAGGTCTGCAAGGAACTCGTCGGTTCCCACCCGGGACTGCGGGTGCTGGTGCTCTCCGCGAGCGGCGAGCACGCCGACGTGCTGGAGGCGGTCAAGTCCGGCGCCACCGGCTATCTGCTCAAGTCGGCCAGTACGCAGGAGCTGACCGAGGCCGTGCGGTCCACCGCCGTCGGCGACCCCGTCTTCACCCCGGGCCTGGCCGGACTGGTCCTCGGCGAGTACCGCAGGCTCGCCTCCGACCCCGCACCCGCCGCGTCCGACGAGCCCAAGGCCCCGCAGCTCACCGAGCGCGAGACCGAGGTGCTGCGGCTGGTCGCCAAGGGCCTCTCCTACAAGCAGATCGCCGAGCGGCTGGTCATCTCGCACCGCACCGTGCAGAACCATGTGCAGAACACCCTGGGCAAGCTCCAGCTGCACAACCGGGTGGAGCTGGTGCGGTACGCGATCGAGCGCGGTCTCGACGACGTCTGAGCCGGCGGCCCCGGCCGGGCGGCGGAGCAGGGGCACGGGCCGTATATTCGCGATGACCGGCCCATGCCCCTGATCTGCCCATGTCCCGGATCTGCCGATCCGCGCGAGGAACGGGAGAAGTCGTGGAAATCCTGGCCTTCGGTGTGCAGTCCGACGAGAAGCCGCTGATCGAGAAGGCCTTCGCCGGACAGCACGAGGTCCGCTGCCTGGACGTGTTCCTGAACAAGGACACCGCCCCCATCGCGGCGGGCTACGAGATCATCTCCACCAGCGTCAACGCCGACCTGGGCGCAGGCGTCCTGCAGACCCTCGCGGCGGGCGGCACGCAGATGATCGCCCAGCGCTCCACCGGCTTCAACAACATCGACCTGGACGTCGCCGAACGCCTCGCCCTGCGGGTCGCCCGGGTCTCCTACTACTCGCCTTACTCGGTCGCCGAATTCGCCTGGACCCTCGCGATGGCCGTCAACCGCCGGATCATCCGGGCCGCGAGCCGCACCCGCGACTTCGACTTCCGGCTCGACGGGCTCCTCGGCCGGGACATGCGCGGCCGCACGGCGGGCGTGATCGGCACCGGCAAGATCGGCGAGGCCTTCACCCGGATCGCTCACGGCTTCGGCATGCAGCTGCTCGGCTGGGACGTCGCCGAGAACCCCGCCTGCGTCGCCCTCGGCATGAAGTACGTGGAAAAGGAACGGCTGCTCGCCGAGTCCGACCTGATCAGCCTGCACGTCCCGCTGCTGCCGGCGACCCACCACATCATCGGCGCGGACGCACTGGCCCGGATGAAGGACGACGCGATCCTCATCAACTCCAGTCGCGGCGGACTCATCGACACCAAGGCACTGGTCACCGAGTTGCGCGCGGGCCGCTTCCTGGGCGTCGGACTCGACGTGTACGAGGCGGAGGCCGGGCTCTTCTTCCTCGACAAGTCGCTGGAGGGCGTCGACGACGACACCCTGGCCCGGCTCGTCACCTTCCCGAACGTCATCGTCACCTCGCACCAGGCGTACTACACCCAGGACGCGGTGGGCCAGATCATCGACACCACCGTGCAGAACGTGGCCGACTACCTGGCCGGCCGCCGCAGCGACAACGTCCTCGTCCCCGCGCTCCCGGCGAGCTGAGACCCCGGCCCGCCCGGGGTCCCGTCCACCCTTCCTTCAGCCGGCCACCGGCAGCCCCGCCAGCAGCTCCGCCACGATTGCCGCACCGCGCAGCGTCAGCACCGACTCCGGGTGGAACTGCACCGAGGCGAAGCCCGGACCGCGCAGCGCGTGCAGCTCACCGGTGGCCGCGTCCACGCTCACCTCGACACCGTGCGCCGCGAGCTCGTCGGCCACCGGCCCGTCGCAGCGCGCGGTGAAGCTGTTGTAGAACCCGACCGTCTCCGGCCGCCCGAACAGCTCGATCCGGGTCTGCGCACCCTGGTAGGGCACGGCCTTGCGGACGATGTCCAGCCCCAGCTCCGCCGCGATCAGCTCATGGCCGAGGCAGACCCCCAGCAGGCCGTACCGGTGATCCCGGACCAGCTCCGCGGCCAGCCCGCGCATCAGCCGCATCTTCGGATCGGCGGTGTCGCCCGGATTCCCCGGCCCGGGCCCCAGCACGACCGGACCGGTGTGCGCCCGCACCAGCTCGCGCAGCCCCGGCTCGTCGTAGCGGTGCACCGACACATCCAGACCCGAGGAGCGCAGCAGATGCGCCAGCATCGCGGTGAAGGTGTCCTCCCCGTCGACCACCAGCGTCCGGCCCGAGAGCTCGTGGGTACGCTCCTGCATCCGCAGCCAGAACGGCGCGAGACCGTCCCGCCGGGCGTCCAGCGCCGCCCGCACCCGCGGGTCGCCCGCCAGCCGCGGCCGGGCCGCCTCGTCCACCGGCCGGCCGGGCCGCACCCCGAGCGCGGAGAGCACCCCGGCCGCCTTCGCATGGGTCTCGGCGACCTCGCCTTCCGGATCGGAGTGACGCACGAGCGTCGCCCCGACCGGTACCCGCAGCTCGCCGCCGGCCGAGATGTCGGCGGTACGGATCAGGATCGGCGAGTCCAGGGTCTGCGCCCCGCCCGGCTCCTGCCGCAGCAGCGCCAGGGCCCCCGCGTAGTAGCCGCGCCCGCCGGGCTCGTACCGCTCGATGACCCGGCAGGCGTTCTGCACCGGGGAGCCGGTGACCGTCGCCGCGAACATGGTCTCCTTCAGCACCTCCCGCACGTCCAGCGAGGAACGCCCGCGCAGCTCGTACTCCGTATGGGCGAGATGGGCCATCTCCTTGAGCCGCGGCCCGACCACCACCCCGCCCATGTCGCCGACGGTGCACATCATCTTGAGCTCCTCGTCGACCACCATGGAGAGTTCCTCGGTCTCCTTGCGGTCGGCGAGGAAGGCCAGCAGACTCTCCGCCGTCGGGCCCTCGGCGGGGTAGCGGTACGTACCGCTGATCGGGTTCATCACGACCGTCCCGCCCGACATCCGCACATGCACCTCCGGACTGGCGCCGACCAGCGTCCTGGCCCCGGTGTGCACGACGAAGGTCCAGTACGCGCCGCGCTCACCGGCCAGCAGCCGCCGGAAGAGGGCCAGTGCGTCGGCCCGCCCGAAGCCGGGGATCTCGCCCCGGAAGGTCCGCCGGATGACGAAGTTCGCGCCCTCGCCCTGCCCGATCTCGTCCTCGATGACCCTCCGCACGATCCCGGCGTACTCCTCGTCCCCGACGTCGAAGGCGCCGCCCTGGACCCGCACCTCCCGGACCGGCAGCCGGTCCAGCACCTCGGTGAGCGGCAGCTCGTACGACTCCTTTGCGACCAGCACGGACAGCGGGGTCCCGTCGTCGCGCACGTCGAAGCCGCGCTCGGCGATCTGCCGGAACGGCACCAGGGCGAGCGAGGGCAGCTCACCGACGGGGAGGTCGGCGAGCCGGTCCGCTTCGCGGACCCGGCCGATCAGCACCTCGACGGTGTCCTGGTCGCGGCCGGGGGTGCGCCTGCGCAGCAGCGCGAACGGCGGGCAGTCGTCGCCCAGGAGCCTGTCGATGACGACATCGGTGCGGTGAGGCATGGGGTTGTTCCTTCCGGATGGAGGAACGGCTCCCGAAAACGCGGAAAAGGCCGCCCCTCGGGCGGCCTTCGCGTGGTCTGTCGCGCGCGATTGTCAGTGGGCCGCCGGATGAGCGGTCCACCACCAGTTCTGGTTTGTCAGCGCGAACATGTTCCGAACCATAGCGGACGCCGGTCTCGTCCGAGCGCGTGTCTCAACTATTGAGCTTGTGGCCGGACCCACCGCCGAACCCCGTAATGTTGGGGTTGTGACCGTGAACGCCAATACCTCCGTCGCCGGTGGCAACACCTGGCGAGACCTTCCCGCGGCGCAGCAGCCCGAGTACCCCGATGCCGAGGCTCTGCGCGATGTACTCGCGGACCTCGAGTCGTATCCGCCCCTCGTGTTCGCGGGTGAGTGCGACCAGCTGCGCGCCCGCATGGGAGCCGTCGCCAAGGGCGAGGCGTTCCTGTTGCAGGGTGGTGACTGCGCCGAAGCCTTCGACGCAGTGTCGGCCGACCACATCCGGGCCAAGCTGAAGACGCTGCTCCAGATGAGTGCCGTCCTGACGTACGCGGCCTCCGTGCCCGTCGTCAAGGTGGGCCGGATCGCCGGGCAGTACTCCAAGCCGCGCTCCAAGCCGACCGAGACCCGCGACGGCGTCACCCTGCCGACCTACCGCGGCGACTCCGTCAACGGCTTCGCCTTCACCGAGAAGGACCGCGTCCCGGACCCCGAGCGGCTGAAGCAGATGTACCACGCATCCGCTTCCACTCTGAACCTGGTCCGCGCCTTCACCACCGGCGGTTACGCCGACCTGCGCCAGGTGCACGCCTGGAACCAGGACTTCGTGAAGTCGTCCCCGTCCGGCCAGCGCTACGAGGCGCTCGCCCGCGAGATCGACAACGCGCTGAACTTCATGAAGGCGTGCGGCACGGACCCGGCCGAGTTCAAGGCGGTCGAGTTCTACGCCTCGCACGAGGGCCTGCTGCTGGACTACGAGTCGGCGCTGACCCGCACCGACTCGCGCACCGGCGAGCTCTACGACACCTCCGGCCACATGGTCTGGATCGGTGAGCGCACCCGCCAGATGGACGGTGCGCACATCGAGTTCGCGTCGCGGATCCGTAACCCCATCGGCATCAAGCTCGGCCCGACCACCACGGTCGACGAGGCGCTCGGCTACATCGACCGCCTCGACCCCGAGCGCGAGCCCGGTCGGCTGACCTTCATCGTCCGTATGGGCGCCGACAAGGTCCGTGACAAGCTCCCGGCCCTGGTCGAGAAGGTCACCGCCTCCGGCGCCACCGTGGCGTGGGTCACCGACCCGATGCACGGCAACACCTTCGAGGCCGCCTCCGGCCACAAGACCCGTCGCTTCGACGACGTCCTGGACGAGGTCAAGGGCTTCTTCGAGGTGCACAAGGGCCTCGGTACGCACCCGGGCGGCATCCACGTCGAGCTCACCGGTGACGACGTCACCGAGTGCGTCGGCGGCGGACACGAGATCTTCGTGGACGACCTGCACCAGCGCTACGAGACGGCCTGTGACCCGCGGCTCAACCGCAGCCAGTCGCTGGACCTGGCGTTCCTGGTCGCCGAGATGTACCGGGACCAGTAGGCATCACCGCAGGTGGCGCGCGTACGACTGTGGGGCACGGATCGATGTGATCCGTGCCCCACAGGGCGTCCGGAGGCTTTTAACGCCTCCGGGTGCCGGGTAAGGTTAGGTTAGCCTCACCGATAAACGGGGTGGCAGTGAACGACCGATCCCGCCGGGAGGTGAACCGCGTGTACGTCTGCTCTTGCTTCGGCATCACGGAGAAGCAGGTCAAGGAGCATGCGGACGCCGGGGCGTGCACGCCGCGGCAGATAGCCTCCGCCTGCAAGGCGGGCACGGACTGCGGCGGTTGCGTCCGGGCCATCCAGGCGATGCTCGGCCGCGGAGCCTGCCCGCGTCGCGAACTGCTCGACCAGAAGCGGATGCCCGGCGCCGCCGAAGAAACCGCCACGGGTTCCGGATCCGGACCTGGCGCCGAACCGGGTATCGCCCCCGGCATCGCGCCGGGGATCGCGCCGGGAGTTCTGCTTCCCGACGCGGCCTGAGCCGGCCCGGCGCATCCCTCAGCTGTCCGGCTGCTCGATCTGCTGGGCGATGTAGAGCGGCTCACCGAGCTTCTCGACCAGTTCCAGCTGGGTGTCGAGGTAGTCGATGTGGTGCTCCTCGTCCGCCAGGATCGACTCGAAGATGTTCGCCGACGTGATGTCGCCCTTGCCCCGCATCAGCTCGATCCCGCGCTTGAGGCGGTCGATCGCCTCCACCTCGACCTGGCGGTCCGCCTGGAACATCTCGGTGACGGTCTGGCCCACCCGCACATGGAACAGCCGCTGGTAGTTGGGCAGTCCGTCGAGGAAGAGGATGCGGTCCGTGAGGATCTCGGCGTGCTTCATCTCGTCGAACGACTCGGAGCGGGTGTACTTCGCGAGTTTCGTCCAGCCGAAGTTGTCCTGCATCTTCGCGTGCAGGAAGTACTGGTTGATGGCAGTCAACTCTGCGGTCAGCTGCTCGTTCAGGAACTCAAGGACCTCGGGGTCGCCCTGCATCGCAGAGGCTCCTTCCAACCGGTGAACTGGCAAGTTGGCCGCATCTTCGCATCGCACCCGATGGTCGTCCAGTAAGTACAGGCTTACTGTGAGTTGTCCGAATCGCCCCCGGTCCTGGTCAGGACCACCCCTACCTGTCTGTCACCATGGAGGCATGGGTCAGCCGGAAAGCCGGGAACACCGCGCGTCAGAGCAGTCCGAGCTTCCGCCGGGCCAGCGACTCCAGCGCGGTTGGCCGGTTACCCACTATGGGCCCGTGCCCAAGTTCAAGCCGGACCGCTGGGAGTTCCGGGTTTTCGGGGCCACCGCGGACGGTGAGAAGCACTGCTGGAACCACCAGGAATTCTCGGTACTGCCGTTCACCTCGGTCGTCGCCGACCTGCACTGCGTCACGAAATTCAGCATGATCGGTGCCGAATGGGGCGGAGTGCTCGCCCGCACGGTCCTCGAACTCGCGCCGCCCGCACCGAACGTCACGCACGTGATGGTCTGGGCCGAGTACGGATTCAGCTCGAATCTGAGGCTCTCCGACTTCGCTTCGGACCGAACGCTTTTCGCCACCCACAAGGGCGGGGAACTGCTCACCGCCGAGCACGGATTCCCGCTCCGCCTCGTCGTGCCGCATCTCTATGCCTGGAAGGGGCCCAAGTGGGTCCGGGGCGTCGAGTACATGACGGCCGACCGCCGCGGCTTCTGGGAGGAGCGCGGCTACCACAACATCGGTGACCCGTGGAGCGAGCAGCGGTACTCCTACCAGGAAGAGCCCGGGGACGGCCCCGAGCTCTGACCTGACGGCTCCCGGGCCGGGCCGGTGGCCCGCCGCCCGGTTCCTCAGTGGTGGTACTGGTGCACCACCGCGTGCCCCTTGCCCCGGCCGATCATCCACTTGTTGACCGGTGTGGTGGCGACGAAGGCGACGGCGAGCGAGATCGCGAGCGCGCCCCAGAACAGCGTGTCGGCGAGCGTGGCGTCCATGGCGCCCGGCCACAGCGCGATCACCCCGTTGTCGATGAGCTCCATCACCGCGATGGACAGGGTGTCGGCGGCGAAGGCGACCCGCAGGGCGGTGCCGAAGTCGACGCCCGCCTTCAGGATGGAGCGCAGGGTCAGCGTGTAGCCGAAGAAGAAGGCCAGGACGATCGCGAGCGCCATCGTCGCCATGTTGCCCCAGCCGAGCGCCGTGCCGATCACCATGCCGAGGATCTCGCCGATGGCGCAGCCGGTGAGGCAGTGCAGCGTGGCCCGTGCGGCCATGGCCCAGCCGACCTTGCCGACGCTGTGGGTGGAGTGGCCGGCGTGATCTGAGTGGTCTGTGTGGACTGAGTGGCCTGCGTGGTCCGGCTGGGTCGAGTGGTCCACATGAGCGGCGTGGTCCGCGTCGTGGCCGTGCCGGCCGTGTTGGCCGTGTTGGCCGTGGCGTGTGTCGTGCTGCATGGCGATCCCCCAAAGCCGAGTAGCGGTTCCTGCCGACAGCAGGAACCGTATACCCCCATGGGGTATTCCTCAATGGGGAATCACATGGGGAATCAGCTGTCGCGCAGCCCCTTCAGCCGCGCCACGTCCGCCGCGTGGCCTTCCTTGCCGCCCGGCGTTTCGATGATCAGCGGTACGCCCTCGGTCGCCGGATGCGAGAACAGCTCACGGAACGGCTCCTCGCCGATGTGCCCGGAGCCGATGTTCTCGTGCCGGTCCTTGTGGGCGCCCACCACGTCCTTGGAGTCATTGGCGTGGATCAGTTTCAGCCGGCCCTCGCCGACCGTCGCCACCAGCAGGTCCAGGGTCTGCCGCATGCCCTCCGGGCCGGTCAGGTCGTGGCCCGCCGCGTAGATGTGGCAGGTGTCCAGGCAGATGCCGAGCTTGGGGTGGGCGTCGAGCGCGTCGAAGTACGGGCCGAAGTCCCAGGTCCGCGAGCAGAGCGAGAACCCCTGCCCGGCGGTCGACTCCAGCAGCAGATACGGGTCGTCGTCGTGGGTCAGCTCGTCCAGGAGCGGCCGCATGTGCGTGCGTACCTGCGCGAGGGCCTGCTCGCGCGGCCGGCCGCCGGTCGCCGATCCGGTGTGCACCACGACGCCCAGGGCGCCGATCTCGCGGGCCCGGCGCAGCGAGTGGCGCAGCGACTCCACGGACTTCTCCACGGTCGCCTCGGTGTGCGACCCGAAGTTGATCAGATACGGGGCGTGGACGTACGCAGGTATGGACGCGTCGGCGCACTCGGCGCGGAACTGCTCGTCCTGGGCCGGGTTGCCGACGGGTGTCGCCCAGCCGCGCGGGTTGGCGACGAAGACCTGGACGGCCTCCGCCCCCATCTCGCGGGCGTAGGGGAGGCCGGCCTTGGCGAGGCCGCCGGCCACCGGGACGTGGCCGCCGACTGGGTTGCGCATATGGATCTAGAGTCCCTTGGTCTTGATGGTGATGGTGCTGCCCTCGGGGGCCTGATCCCCGCCGTCGACGGACTGGCTCGCGATGGTGTCGCTGAAGGACAGGAACGGGCGGTCGACCTTCACCTCGAAGCCTGCGGCCTCCAGCTCGCCGGTGGCCTCGTCGACGTCCTTGCCTGTGACGTCCGGGACGTCGATCATCCGCGGCCCGCTGGAGACCGTGAGCGTGATGGTGTCGCCCTCGGCGGCCTCGGAGCCCGCGCCCGGCGACTGCCGGGCGATGTCGCCCGCGACCTCGGGGGAATTGACCCGGTCGGGCAGCACCTTGGCCTTCAGCCCCTCGTCCGCCAGCGCTGCGGTGGCGTCCTCGACGGACAGTCCGCTGACGTCGGGGACGTCCACCGGAGCGCCCTTGCTGACGTGGAGGGCGACCGCCGAGTCCGGGTGGCGCTCGGTGCCGGCCACCGGGTCCGTGCGGATCACGTCGCCCCGGACCGTCTCCTCGCTGAACTCCTTGGTGATCATGCCCGGCACCAGACCGGCCTTCTTCAGCTCACGCCTGGCGTCGGCGATCGAGAGATCCCGGAGGTCGGGCACCTTCACGATCTCGGGGCCGCGCGAGACGACGAGCTTCACCGCGTCGTTGCCCCTGACGCGGTCGCCGGACCCCGGGTCGCTGCTGATGACCTTGCCGCGCTCCACGGTGTCGCTGTAGGCCCGGTCGACGCCCTTGAGCTCCAGACCGGCCTTCGTGAGCCGCTGCCGGGCGTCCTTCTCGGTCTGGCCGAGCAGCGAGGGGACCCGGGTGAACTGCCCGGAGTTGATGTACCAGACACCGGTACCGATCCCCAGCGCCAGCAGCACGGCGACCACCACGGCGATGACCGAGCGCCTCGGTCCGCGGCGGCGCCGGTCCTCCGGCGTGGCCCGAGGCGGCACCGGCGGGGGCATCTCCAGCCGGCTGGTGTGGTGCGAGACGCCCTGGCCGGCCGGGAGCAGCCGCGGGATCACGCTGGTGCGGTCCTCGGCGGCGTCGTGCGTCTCGGCGGTGGCCTGCGGCGGTACGGCGTCCAGCTGGGCGTCGGTGAGGCCGGAGCGGGCCGCACGGGTCTCGGCGAGCAGCGCCACCGCGTCGAACGGGCGGGCCTCGGGATCGCGGGCGGTGGCGCTCGCCACCAGGCCGTCGAGCTCGGCCGGGAGCCCCGGGACGGCGGCCGACGGCGGCGGCACGGCCTCGTTGAGGTGCTGGTAGAGGACCTGGGCGGGGGTGTCGCCGCCGTGCGGCTTGGAGCCGGTCAGCATCTCGTACAGGACGACACCGCAGGCGTACACATCGGTCCGGGTGTCCGCGGTGCCGTTCTCTATCTGCTCGGGGGCGAGATAGGAGACCGTGCCCAGGACGGACCCGGTGGTGTTGGTGACGGCGCCCACCGCGCGTACGAGCCCGAAGTCGGCGACCTTGACCCGGCCGTCGTCCCCTATCAGGACGTTCTCCGGCTTCATGTCGCGGTGCACGAAGCCCGCCCGGTGCGCGGCGCCGAGCGCGGCGAGGACCGGCTCCAGGATGTCCAGGGCGGCCCTCGGCTGCAGGGCGCCGCGATCGCGCAGCACGTCGCGCAGGGTGCAGCCCGCGACGTACTCCATCGCGAGGTAGACGTACTGCCCCTGGGCGCCCTGGTCGAAGACCGCGACCACATTGGGGTGCGCGAGCCGGGCCACCGACTTGGCCTCGCGTATGAAGCGCTCGACGAACGAGGCGTCGGTGGCCAGCGCCGGGTGCATCACCTTGAGGGCGAGCACCCGGTCGAGCCGGGTGTCCACGGCCCGGTAGACCGTGGCCATGCCGCCCACGGCGATGCGGGCATCGACGCGGTAGCGGCCGTCGAGCAGCTGCCCGACGAGAGGGTCCTGGAGGGTCGTATCCACGCAGGCGAGTCTACGAGCCGCCACGGACACGGCCCACCGGCCGGGGCAGACCCGGGGCCGTACTGCAGCCGAGCCGTGACAGGGACATGCGCTCCACCTCCGTGCCGGCGGCTCAGAAGGCCGGCCGCTCCGGGTCCAGCACCGCCCGCCCCTCCACCGGCGACGACGCCTCCGCGAAGTGGCGGCGCGGAATCCGGCCGGCCCGGTACGCCAGCCGCCCGCCCTCCACCGCGTGACGCATCGCCGCGGCCATCAACTCGGGCTCCTGGGCCCGGGTCACCGCGGACGCCAGCATCACCGCGGCGCACCCCAGCTCCATCGCGAGCGCGGCGTCGGAGGCCGTCCCGGCGCCCGCGTCGAGGATCACCGGCACCCGGGCCTGCTCGACGATCAGCCGGAAGTTGTGCGGGTTGCGGATGCCGAGCCCGGAGCCGATGGGGGAGCCGAGCGGCATCACCGCGGCGCACCCCACGTCCTGGAGCCGGCGCGCCAGAACCGGGTCGTCATTGGTGTACGGCAGCACGGTGAAGCCGTCGTCCACCAGGATCTCCGCGGCGTCCAGCAGCTCGATCGGATCGGGCAGCAGGGTCCGCTCGTCGGCCACCACCTCCAGCTTGATCCAGTCGGTGCCGAGCGCCTCGCGGGCCAGCCGGGCGGTCAGCACGGCCTCGCCCGCGGTGAAGCAGCCCGCCGTGTTGGGCAGCACGCGGATGGAGAGCCGTTCCAGGACGGAGAGCACCGAACCCTGCACGGTCGGATCGAGGCGGCGCATCGCGACGGTGGTCAGCTCGGTGCCGGAGGCGGTCAGGGAGCGCTCCAGCACGTCGAGGCTCGGCGCTCCGCCGGTCCCCATGATCAGCCGGGAGCCGAACGTGGTGTCGCCGAGGGTGAAGAGGTCGTCCGACATGATCAGCCTCCCTGGACCGCGGTCAGGACCTCGACGCGGTCACCGTCGAGGAGTGCGGTGGCGGACCACTGGCCGCGCGGTACGACGGTCTCGTTGACGGCGGCCGCGACACCGGAGTGCGTGGTGGTGAGCGTGGCGACGAGCGCCGCCAGGGTGGTGCCTCCGGCGAGGCGTCGGACCTCGCCGTTCACGGAGACGGAGAGGAGGGTCGCCCCGGAGAGCGGTGCGGGCTCGGTCATGCGGGCTGCTCCTGACGTACGGAGGCGGCGGCGGAGGAGAAACGGTGCGGGGTGAAGGGGCGGGCCTGCTCGGGCGGCTCGCCGCCGGTGAGGAACTCCGCCATGACGTCACCGGTGATGGGGGTGAGCAGCACCCCGTTGCGGTGGTGGCCGGTGGCGAGGTGGAGGCCGGGCAGGGCGGTGGGGCCGAGGAGCGGGGCGTTGTCGGGGGAGGCGGGGCGAAGACCGGCCAGGGTCTCGGTGAGCGGCAGCTCGGTGATGCCGGGGACCAGTTCGTGGGCGTCGCGCAGCAGCTCGTAGACGCCGCCCGCGGTGACGGTGGTGTCCCAGCCCATTTCCTCGCTGGTGGCGCCGACGACCAGCTCGCCGTTCTCGCGCGGTACGAGATAGAGGTGGCCGCCCCGGACCACGGCCCGGACCGTGCGGCTCAGGAACGGCGCGTACCCGGCGGGCACGGTCAGCCGCACCACCTGGCCCTTCACCGGCCGGACCGGTGGCACCACCTCGTCCGGCAGCCCCGGCAGCCGCCCGCTGAGGCTGCCCGCGGCGAGCACGACCTGGTCGGCCGCCAGCTCCGTACCGCCGTTGAGCACCGCTCCGGCGGCCCGGCCGCCCACCACGCTCAGGCGCTCCACCCGGCCGCGGTGGAAGACGACCCCGGCCCGTTCGCAGGCGGTCAGCAGGGCGGCGGCCAGCCGGCGGGGATCGATCTGGTGGTCGCCGTCGACCCGAAGACCGCCCCGGACGCCCGGCGCGAGCATCGGCTCCAGCCGGCGGCACTCACGGCCGGTGAGCCACTCCGATTCGAGGCCCGACCGCTGCTGGAGGGCGTGCAGCTCCCGCAGATGGGCGCGGTCGTCGGAGTCCAGCGCGACGGCCAGGGTGCCGCAGGCGCGAAAGCCCGTCTTCCGCCCGCTCGCCGCCTCCAGCTCGGCCACGAAGGCCGGATAGCGGGCCGCCGAGGCGACGTTGAGGCCCAGCAGCAGCTGTTCGCCGTAGTGGAGTTCGGTGACGGCGGCCAGCATGCCGGCCGCCACCCGGGCGGCACCGCCACCCGGTTCGGGGTCGGCGAGTGCCGTGCGCAGTCCGCGCTGAGCGGCCCGCCAGGCCGTCACCAGGCCGATGATCCCGCCCCCGATGACCAGGACATCGGATCCGTTTCCGTTCCGAGCAGAACGCATGGGCTTCCAGCCCCTCCCTTCGCCGGCATGACCCGGATCAGGTTCGTACGGTCGGAGGCCGCCCAGCCTCCCTCTCAGCCCGGTGCGTCCGGGCTCCCGCGAGTGCTTTACGTTGGCCACCCTAAACCCAGTCCCGCAGGACCAGTGAAGGAGCGGTCACCGTGGCCCGTTCGCTCGACGGACTCGTCCTCGCCCCGGTCGCCGACCAGGCGCCCGGCCAGGTCGGCACCCGTACCCGCTTCACGTACCACGAGGACGACGGCCGGATCTGGGCCGAGTACGCGGGCGGCGACGTGGTGCGCGGCCATCTCGTCGGCACCCGGGACGGTGACACCCTCGACTTCCGCTACGTCCAGCTGAAGCAGGACGGGACGACCTCCTGCGGCCACTGCGTCTCCACCGTCGTCGACCTCCCGGACGGCCGGGTCCGGCTGGACGAGCGGTGGGCGTGGGAGTCGCAGGAGGGCAGCGGGACGAGCACGGTCGAGGAACTCGCCCTTTCCTGACGATCCGTCAGGTGATTATGGTGTACGTGTGAGCGATCAGCAGCAGTCAGAGCAGCCGGACCGGCGGGCAGGACACCGCGTGGTCGTCGTCGGTGCGGGCATGGCCGGGGTGCAGACCGCGGTGGCCCTGCGGGAACAGGGCTTCACCGGCCCCGTCACCCTGATCGGCGCCGAACCGCACCAGCCCTACGACCGGCCCCCGCTGTCCAAGGCGGTGCTGCTCGGCAAAGCCGAGGACTCCGCCTTCGACATCGACTTCGAGGCGCTGGACATCGATCTGCAACTGGGCCGCGAAGTCACCGGAGTACGGCCCGGCGCGCACGAACTGGACACCCCGGCAGGGCCCGTTCCCTACGACAGCCTGGTCATCGCGACCGGCGCCGAACCGGTCGTCCTGCCCGGCACCGAGGGCGTTCCCGGCGTCCACCTGCTGCGCACCCTCGACGACGCGGCACGGCTGCGGCCGGTCCTCGACCAGCAGCACGACGTCGTGGTCGTCGGCGCGGGCTGGATCGGCGCCGAGTTCGCCACCGCGGCCCGCGCCGCCGGCTGCGCCGTCACCGTCGTCGAGGCCGCCGACCGGCCCCTGGCGGGCGCGATGCCCGCGGAGGTCGCCGCCCCGATGGCCGCCTGGTACGCGGAGATCGGTGCCGAACTCCTCACCGGGGCCCGGGTCGAGAGCGTCGAGCCGGGCCGGGTGGTCCTCGCGGACGGCCGCACCGTCCCGGCCGGAGCGGTCGTCGTCGGAATCGGCGCCCGGCCCACCACCGGCTGGCTGGCCGGCTCCGGCATCGCGCTCGGCCCCGACGGATCGGTGACCGCCGACGGGGCGCTGCGCACCTCGGCGCCCGATGTGTACGCGGTCGGCGACTGCGCCTCGTTCCCCTCCGCCCGTTACGGCGAACGTCTGCTCGTCCACCACTGGGACAACGCGCTCCAGGGCCCGCGCACCGCCGCCGCCAACATCATCGGCGCGGCGGCCGGCGGCGCCCCGGAGCCGGTGACGTACGACCCCGTGCCGTACTTCTGGTCCGAGCAGTTCGACCGGTTCGTGCAGTACGCGGGCCACCACGGGAGCGCCGACACCCTGCTGTGGCGCGGCGATCCGGCCGGGCCCGCCTGGTCGGTGTGCTGGCTGCGCGACGGCGTCCTGGTCGCGGTTCTCGCCGTCGGCCGGCCGCGCGATCTGGCACAGGGCCGCAAGCTCATCGAGGCGGGGGCGCGGCTCGATCCGGAGAGGGCCGGTGACCCGTCCGTACCGCTGAAGTCGGCGATCCGTCAGTAGGAGTACGGACAACGAACGTTGGCGTCCGTTATCTGGACGACCCCTTGGAGGAAGGCAAAAATTAGTGCACTGTGCATCTTTTAGAGTGCTCATTTCATACTCCTCGAAGGATGCACATGTTTCGGCACAGATGGGCCCGCGCGCTGCGTGGAGTCTCCATGGCTTCGGCGTTGATTGCCCTCGTCGGCGGCGCACTTGCCGCCCCGGCCTACGCGGGCGCCACGCCCAAGCCCGACTCCAACCCGGCCGTCGACTACCAGGACCCGATCGACGCGCTGCCGCCGGTCTCCCGTCCGGACACCAAGAGCTGCTCGGTGACGGCTGTCGACCACGACTTCGGCTACACCCTCGGCGGACCGCCGTACACCACCACGCTCACCCCGCCCAAGCAGTGCGAGGGGCCGTGGAACAAGGTCGTCCTCGACTGGTCGGGCAGTGTGAAGGGGCGTCAGTACGACCGCCTCGCAGCGGTCTTCATCGGTGGCGCGGAGGTCTTCCGTACCAGCACCGCCGAGCCCGACGACGACGGCATCAGCTGGCACGTCGCCAAGGACATCACCGACTTCGCACCGCTCCTCAAGGACCCGCAGAAGCTCCAGCTCGAACTGGGCAACGTTGTCAACGACACCTACACCGGGGTGTACAGGATCAAGCTGAAGATCACGTACTACCAGGCCGACAAGCGTCACCCGGCGGCCACCACGGCCGACCGCGTCGTCCCGCTCGGCAACACCGGCTCCGACAGCGCCCCCTGGATGAACGTCGGCAAGGGCGGCTCCACCCGCACCGAGGTCACCTTCCCGCGCAACCTGACCAAGGCCCGCCTGGAGGTCTACGCACGCGGTGGCGGCTGCGACGAGCAGTGGTTCGACGCGGTCCCCAGCGACCTGGCGGAAACCGCCCCCGACTACCTCTGCGGCGGCGGCCCCTACCGTGAGGTGCAGGTCGCGGTGGACGGACAGCCCGCCGGCCTCGCCCAGCCGTACCCCGTGGTGTACTCCGGCGGCATCGTGCCGACCCTGTGGCGCCCGATTCCGGCCATCGACCAGTTCAAGACCGAGGCGTACGACATCGACCTCACCCCCTTCGCGGGTCTGCTGGCCGACGGCAAGCCGCACGCCATCAGCATCACCCCGTACGGTGCGGCCGATGGCTGGACCGTCGACGGTTCGCTCTTCCTCGACACGGACGCGCACGCGTCCCGCACGCGCGGCGAGGTGACCACCAACACCCTCGGTCACACCCCGGTCGTGAAGACCGTCCAGACCCCGGGCAAGGACGGTTCCACGGACGTCTCCGTGTCGACCGGCCGCTCCTGGAAGATCTCGGGCTATGTCGAGACCTCGAAGGGCCGGGTCACCACCACCGTCGAGCAGAAGTTCGCGTACACCAACACGGACAATGTTTCCCGCACGGGCAGCCACCAGACGATGCGCCAGCGTGACCACGGCACCACCACCGTGACCACCAGGATCGGCGGCCGCACCGAGGCGCAGCGGAATACCTGGTCCTACCCCATCGATGTGGACCTGGACATCCCGCTGTACGGCGACTACAACAACTACGACATGCGGGCCTCCGTCACTCAGCGCCGCGTGCTCGTCGACACGTCCCGGAAGGGCTCCGCGCACGCGTGGCGCACGGACGCGGTCACGGACGACACCGTGGACTCGACCGGCAGCCTCGCCCGTGAGAACGGCACGGTCAGGGCCGCCGACGGCGCCTCGTCCGAGACGTACCGGGGCACCACGGACACCGGAGCCTGCTATTCGCGCTCCCTGACGACCGCGCACGGCTGGGTCACGGGCGACCGGCAGAGCCACTGCCGCCTCGCCGACGTGGTCCGCGAGGCCCTGAAGGGCTGAGTCCGGGTATCGGCTGTCAGCGCGGGATGGCAGGCTTGTCCTCGTGACCGAGATTGACGCAAAGATCGATGCTCTCGTCCCCGACTGGCTGCACCTGCCCGACATCGCCGAAATGCTCGGTGTCGAGGTGACGCGCGTGCGGCAGCTGGTCAAGGAGGGCCAGCTGATCGCCGTACGACGTGGTGAGAACCGGACGCTCCAGGTGCCTGCCGCCTTCATCGACGGCGACAAGGTGGTCAAGGGCCTCTCCGGCACCCTGACGCTCCTGAAGGACGACGGCTACAACGACGAAGAGATGCTGGAGTGGCTCTTCACCCCCGACCCGACCCTGCCGGGCACCCCCGCCCAGGCACTGAGCGAGAATCGCGGCACGGAGGTGAAGCGCCGCGCCCAGGCGCTCGCCGTCTGACGACCGGCCGTATGCGAGGGGCGGGCCGCGCGACACCGCGCGGCCCGCGCCCCGCACCGTCCGGCGGCAGCCGCTCCACCACGCTCTCCCAGGGGGGAACCGCACCATGTCCACGCCTCGCGCGCTGCTGTCCGACGCCCGGCTCTATCTGTGCACGGACGCACGCAGGCGTCAGGGCGACCTCCCCGCGTTCCTCGACGCCGTCCTCGCCGCGGGAGTGGACATCGTCCAGCTCCGCGACAAGGGCATGGAGGCGGCCGAGGAGCTCGACCATCTGGCCGTCCTCGCCGACGCGTGCCGGCGCCACGGCAAGCTCCTCGCGGTGAACGACCGGGCCGACGTCGCCCATGCCATCGGCACCGATGTGCTGCACCTCGGCCAGGGGGACCTGCCGGTGCCCGCCGCCCGCGCCATCATCGGCGAGGACGTGGTGATCGGCCGCTCCACACATGCCCGGTCCGAGGTCGACGCGGCCGTCGCCGAGCCCGGCGTGGACTACTTCTGCACCGGTCCGTGCTGGCCCACCCCGACCAAGCCCGGACGCCACGCCCCCGGCCTGGACCTGGTGCGGTACGCCGCCTCGCTCGACCAGCCGCGCCCCTGGTTCGCCATCGGCGGGATCGACGCCGGTAATCTCGACGAGGTGCTGGACGCCGGGGCCCGCCGGGTCGTCGTCGTCCGGGCGATCACCGAGGCCGCCGACCCGGCCGCCGCCACCGCCGACCTGGCCAGGAGGGTCCGGGCGCGCGTCGCGGAGTGATCCGGCGGACCTGCCGGACGCGGTTTCCGGGCGACGCGGGGGTGATGTCCGAGCGTCGCGGAGGCGATATCCGGCCGACTGTCCGAGGGATGGACAAACAACCAGTCAATTCGGGCAATTCGCACTGGTCCGGTCCATCGGGCGCCACGCTCTGGTTAACCTGCCGGTATGGCCCTTGGCACACCATCCACCAGGACAGATCACGCGCGCACGGTGCGTGAGCTTCTCGCGACCGGCAAGACCTCGTACTCGTTCGAGTTCTGGGCGCCCAAGACCGAGAAGGGTGAGCGGAACCTCTGGAACGCGCTGCGCCGGGTCGAGGCGGTGCGGCCGAGTTTCGTCTCCGTGACCTACGGGGCCGGTGGTTCCACCCGGGCCGGGACGGTGAAGGCCACCGAGCAGATCGCGGCCGATTCCACCCTCACCCCGGTCGCCCACCTCACGGCGGTCAACCACTCCGTCGCCGAGCTGCGCAACATGATCGGGCAGTACGCGGACGCCGGGATCCGGAACATCCTCGCCGTGCGCGGAGACCCGCCGGGCGACCCGATGGGCGAATGGATCAAGCACCCGCAGGGTGTGCGGTACGCGGCCGATCTCGTCCGGCTCATCAAGGAATCCGGCGATTTCTGCGTCGGCGTCGCGGCATTTCCCGAGATGCACCCGCGATCGACCGACTGGGACACCGACATCCGGCATTTCGTGGACAAGTGCCGCGCCGGTGCCGACTATGCGATCACTCAGATGTTCTTCAATCCGGAGGACTATTTGCGTATGCGTGACCGAGTGGTCGCTGCGGGTTGCGAAACCCCGATCATTCCCGAAGTCATGCCGCTGACCAGCGTCAAGCAGCTGGACAGATTCGCGCAGCTCAGCAACGCGTCTTTCCCCTCGTCCCTGAAAGAACGCATCCTCGCCGCCAAGGACGATCCCGCCGCTGTACGCTCCATTGGCATCGACTTCGCAACGCAGTTCTGCGCGAGGCTGCGATCCGAGGGTGTGCCCGGACTGCACTTCATCACGCTCAACAACTCGACTGCGACGCTCGAAATCTACGAGAATCTCGGACTGCACAAGCAGTCGTGACCGGCCGTACCCGCCGCGACCCGGGCGGTGGCCGTAGGAGGGGGCGGGCATGGGCTGGACGGTCCTCTACATCGCGTTCGGAATCGTCGCGCTGTGGCTGCTCGGCGAGGTGCTCCTGCAGTACAAGGCGCGCCTTCGATGGCGGCTGCTCGCCTTCGCGGGCTTCGGCATCGTGGTCGTCGGCGTGCTGATGCCGTCGGTGTTCGTCATCGTCCTCGGCACGATCGCCTTCGCGACCGGCCAGACGTACGTCACGCTCTCCTTCCGGCGCGGCTTCTCCACCGGCTGGGCCATAGGGGGCAGCCCCGGCGAGAGCCGTCGTCGCCGCGGCGGCGGCGACCGGGAGGGCCGTGGGCCCACCCTCCAGGTGTCGGACCTGGAGATGGCGTACGACGAGGGGGCCCCGCAGCCCTCGGCCCCCGGAACTCCGCCCCCCGGGCCTCCGGCCGCCGCGGTCTACGAGCCCGAGCCGATGCCGGACGACACCGGGCAGTACGGCATCTACTCCGACCACCACCGGTCCCAGCAGGAGCAGAGCCGGCAGGAGCAGCCCCAGCCCCAGTACGCCGCCTACGACCCGTACGCCGACTCCGCCGCGTACGGTGCGCCGGGCCAGGGCACCTACGCCGGCCAGGACAGCTACGCGGGCCAGGACGCCTACACCGGGCAGGACCCGCTCGCCGGTCAGTACGACTACGGCACCGACCGGCAGCAGTACGCCGCCTACTCCGACCCGTACATCGGGACCGGCACCACCGGCGGCTCCCCGCAGTACGACGCGTACGACAGCCACGGCAACGGCAGCGGCAACAACTACGACGGCGGCAACAACTACGACAGCTTCGGTGGCCGGCAGGAGTACACCGCCGACCCGTACGCCCAGCAGTACGGCCCCGATACTCCGCCGGGTGGTGTCTGGGTGCCGCAGCAGCGCGAGGGCGAGCAGTACCCGGTCGCACCGCCGGAGCCGCCCGCGCCGCCCGCTCCGTACCCGAACGGCTACAACAACGGCAACGGCTACGACGAGCAGCAGTACCGCTACTGACGGCGGGCCGGCCGCCCGGGGCCGCCGGATCGCGGCCGGGCCCGGCCGTCGGCCTTCCGGGTCATTGCGAGCCGCGGAAGCCGTCGCCCTCCACGATCAGCCCGGCGACCAGCGCTCCGGACATGCCCGCGTGCGCGAGCCCGCCGCCCGGGTGCGACCAGCCGCCCGCGGCGTAGAGCCCCGGCAGCCGGGTGCGATTGCCCGGGTGCAGATACGCGCCGCCCGCCCCGGCCAGCGCGGGCGCGGGCACCGAACCGCCCTCGGCGCCGGTGTCGGCAGCCGTCTCGGCCGGCGTCCGCACCTCGGCCCGCAGCAGCCGCTCCCGTATCCCGGGCACGGCCGCGGACGCCGCCTCGATCAGCGAATCGGCGTACCGCTCGCGCACCGCCGGGTCCGTCCATTCCACCGCGCCGTGCGGGGCCACCGTCGCCATCAGCGTCACCGCCTCGTGGCCGTCGTCGGGGCGGGTCGACGGGTCGTCAGGGCGCAGCACCGTCACCGTGGGACGCTCGGCGAGCCGGCCGCCGAACACCGCCTCGCGCTCCGCCGTACCGTCCGCCGCGTGCACCACCGTCCGGTGCACGGCATCCGCGGGCCGGGCGCCGCGCAACGAGAGCAGAACCATGAACCGGCCCGGCACCGCCCCCTGCTCCGGCCCCGGCCGCACCGTCACGTCACCGTCCTGCCGAAGCTCCTGACCGGGCACCAGCCCCGCCCACGGCCGGGCCCCCAGCACCACATGACCGGCCTCCGCGACCGTCCCGTCCACGAGCTCCACGCCCGCCGCCCGGCCGTCCTTCTCGACGACCCGGGCCACCTCGGCGCCGAAGACGAACTCCACCTTCCGGGCCAGGCACCGCTCGTACACGGCCCGCGCCAGGGCCCGTATCCCGCCGGAGACGTACCAGCTGCCGAACGTCTCCTCCATGTACGGCAGCAGGGCGGCCGCCGCCGGTGCGCGCAGCGGGTCGAGCCCGTACGACAGGGCGTACCCGTCGAGGAGCGCGGCCAGCCGGGGGTCCGCCAGCTCCCACGCGCCGATCTCCGCGACCGTGCCCGCCTGCCGGGCGGAGCGCAGCAGGCGGCGCTGCCGGAGCGCCGGATACGGATCGCGGCCGAGCACCTGCCAGTCGGAGCGCAGGGGTTCCTCCAGGAGCGGACGCCGGGACCGGTCCCAGGCATCGCGCGCCCGGTCCAGGAACCCGCCCCAGGCCGCGCCCGCACCGCCGCCGAGCGCGCCGTCCAGCGCGGAGACGACCCCGGCCCGTGAGGCGTTCGGCAGCGAGACGGCGGTGCCGTCGGCGAACAGATGGCGGCTCGCCGGATCGACCTGGGTCATGGTGACGCACCGCTCCAGCGGCTCCTTGCCGGTCTTCACGAACAAGTCGCGGTAGACGGCGGGCAGATGCAGCAGCGCCGGACCGGTGTCGAAGACGAAGCCCTCATGGGCATACCGGCCGACCGAGCCGCCGAAGGTCTCCGACCGCTCGTGCACCGTCACCCGGTGGCCTGCCACGGCGAGCCGGGCGGCCGCCGCCATCGCGCCCATCCCGGCGCCGATCACCGCAATACGTGCCATGTCAGTGACCTTAACGGCCACCGCCGACAGTCACCCCGGTGGCCGGGGCGAACCCGCTCCGGCCAGGCGTTTCTCCTCCCGCCGCTGGGCTCTGCGGCGCATGAACCGGCGGATTCTGGAGGCCAGGAAGGCCACTATGACGATGCCCAGCAGCAACAGCGTCCCCGCGACGACCGCGGCCGCCACCGGATGGAAGATCGCGAAGGTGACGATCCCGGCGACGCCCAGGTCCTCGGCGATGCTCACGGCGATATTGCTGAACGGCTCGGGGGAGGAGTTGACCGCCATCCTGGTGCCCGCCTTCACCAGATGGCTCATCAGCGCGGTGGAACCGCCGATCGCCGCCGCCGCGAGCTCCGGCAGCGAACCGCTCTCGCCGGCCAGCAGCGCGGCCACGACGGCACCGGCGAGGGGCCTGATGACGGTGTGCACCGAGTCCCAGACCGAGTCCACGTACGGGATCTTGTCCGCGACCACCTCGCACAGGAAGAGCACACCGGCCACCACGAGGACATCGGTGCGTTGCAGCGACGCGGGCACCTCGTCGCTCAGACCGGTGACGCCGAACAGGCCGAGCAGCAGGGCCACCGCATAGGCGTTGATCCCGCTCGCCCAGCCGCTTGTGAATACCAGAGGAAGTACGGACACGGACGCGATCGTAACCAGATGGCGTAACGCCGGGGGAGGGGTTCGGAGCGCAGCCCTGAGTATCCGTACCTAGACGAGGAGATGAGTAGGTGTGCGGATGGGTTCCCACCTGCGCGGACGGGAGAGTGGAGCCCACGGAGAGGGCGCGGCTCCGCACCGCCGGCACGGGGCGGCGGAACGGTCGCGGCGCTCCCTCCGGTCGGGGGAGTACCACGGAGAGCTTGTGGACCACGGGGGAGAACGAGGTCACGGGGGAAGGCTCTCCGGCAGCACGGAAGACGCCGGTCCGGCGCAGGCTCGGGGGGATCGAGCCTCGCCGGACCGGCGTTCTTCTCTGTGCGGCAGGGCCCTGGCCCCGGACGGTCAGCGTCCGCTGACCCGCCCGTGCAGGAGCAACGACAGCGCCGAGTGCACATCGTCGATCGAACGCTCAGGCTGGAACGCCTGCCAGTCCAGGGCCGCCACCAGCACCATGCCGACCAGCGCGGCAGCCGTCAGCGGGATGTCGATCTCCTCGCTCAGCTCACCGTTGCCCACACCCTCGCGCAGCACCTGCTCGACCACCGCGACGGCCTCCTGACGCACCACCAGGAGGGTGCCCTGCCAGGCCCGGTTGGTGCGCCACAGCTCCGCGACGTACAGCTGGGTGAAGGCGGGATAGCGGTCGATGAAGACCAGGCCGGCCCGGATCATCGCGTCCAGGGCCTCGACCCGGGTGCCGCCTCGCTCCCCGGTCTCCTCGGCCGCGGAGCGCAGCGAGGCCGTCAGCAGCCCCACGCCGTGACGCAGCAGCTCCTCGAAGAGCTCGGTCTTGCTCTTGAAGTTGTAGTAGACCGTGCCCTTGGCGACCCCGGCGCGCTCGGCGATCTCGTCGACCGTGGTCGCCGAGAAGCCCTTCTCGGCGATGAGCGTCACGGCCGCTTCGTACAGCTTCTGCCGGGTGGCCCGGCGCCGCGTGGTGCTGCTGCTTTCCATGCCCCCGATTCTCACAGGTTCCGGCGTGCTCACAGGCTCAGTTCCGGGTGGAGCCGGTCCAGGGTCCACACCTGCTTGCGGCGCGCGGCCACCGCGGTCAGGGCGAGCGCCCCCGCAGTGAAGGCCAGCAGCACCGCGCTGCCCTGCCAGACCGGGCCCAGGTCGCCACCCGTGATCAGCCGGCGCAGCCCCTCGACGATGTAACTCATCGGCAGATAGGGGTGGATCGCGTTGAAGAACCCGGGGCTGGTCTGGACGGGATACGTTCCCCCGGCCGAGGTCAGCTGGAGCATCAGCACCGCCAGTACGAGGATCCGTCCCGCGGCTCCGAACCGGGCGTTCAGCCACTGCACGATGGCCGCGAAGCAGCAGGTCACCAGTGCCAGGAAGCCGACCGTTCCGGCGGCGCGGGCCATCTGCAGACCGAGCCCCCAGTGCAGTACCGACATCAGCGCCGCCACCTGGAGCAGACCGATCGCGGCCACCGGCAGCCAGCCCGCGAACGCGATCCGCCAGGCGGAGGCCCCGGCGGCGAGCGCGCGCCGGTTGAGCGGCTGGATCAGCATGTAGGCCACCATCGCGCCGACCCAGAGGGAGAGCGGGATGAAGTACGGCGCGAAGCCGGTGCCGTAGTTGGGGGCCGCGTGCAGCGACTGGGAGGCCAGCTGCACCGGGTCGGCCATGACCCCGGTACGGGCGTCGCGGTCCTTCTTGTCGTAGTCGGGGATCATGCCGACGCCGTCGTTGAGTCCCTCGGCCAGGGTGGTCGAGCCGTCGCCGAGCCGGATCAGCCCGCTGTCCAGGTTCGTCGCGCCCTTCTTGAGGTCGCTCACGCCGGAGTCCAGGTCGGCGGAGCCGGTCCTGGCAGTGGTCAGGCCGGTGTGCAGGTCGTCGGCGCCCTTGGCGACCTTGTGGGCGCCGGAGTTGAGCGTGTTGATCTTCTTGACCGCGGACTCCAGGTCCTCGCCCAGGTGCGGCGCGCGCTCGGCCAGGTCGTCGGCCTGCCGCTGGAGGGTGGTCAGCTGGTTGCTCAGCTTCTTCAGGTCCCCGTTCTGGTTCGTGACCAGTACGTTCACGTCGTCGGCGACCTTCGCGACATCGGCCGCCGCGGTCATGGCGCGCTTCAGCGGCGGGCAGAGATCGGGGTCGGCGGGCTGCTGGTCCACGCAACTGGTGCGGTGGATCCCGGCCAGGTCGTCGGAGGCCGTGTGGGCGTCGGTGGCCGCGGTGGGCGCCGCCTCGACGAGCAGATCGAGGTTGTGCCGCACGGTCTTCGAGGTGTCGGAGACCAGCCGGGCGGTGTCGCCGATCGACTTGCCGTTGTCCTTCAGGAACGGGCGGACGTCGGCCGCCACCCCGTTCACCTTGTCGGCGAGCTGCTGGGTGCCGTCGGCCACCTGCCGGGAGCCGGTCTCCAGATCGCCCGCGCCCTTGTTCAGCTTGACGATCCCTCCGGCCAGCCGCCCGCTGCCGGCCTTGGCGTCCTTCAACCCGTCCGCGAGGTCCTGCGATCCCTTCTTGGCCTTGCCGATGCCGCCCTTGAGGTCGTCGGCCCCCTTGGCGGCCTTCGCCGTCGCATCGTGGAGGTCGGAGAAGTTGATGAAGATCCGGTCGTAGAAGCTGCGCGAGGCGTTGGTCGACGCGGCGGTGCGCACCTCGGAGAAGACCGTCCGGGAGATCTGCCCGACGATGTAGTTGTTGGCGTCGTTGGTCCGCACCTGGAGGGCGCCGGTCTCGGGGGAGTCGCCCGAACTGGACGCGATCTGCTTGCTGAAGTCCGACGGCATGGTGAGCGAGAGGTAGTACGTCCCGTCCTCCACGCCCTTGCCGGCCTCGGCGGAGCTCACCTCGTGCCAGTCGAAGACCTTGGAGTCGAGGAGCTTGCCGGTGATCTCGTCGCCGGCCGTGATGCGCTCGCCGGCGACGGTGGCGCCCTTGTCGTTGTTGACCAGTGCGACGGGGATCTTGTCGAGGCGGCCGTACGGGTCCCAGAAGGACCACAGGTACAGCGCGCCGTAGAGCAGCGGCAGGAGCAGCAGTGCGACGAGCGCGGCGCGCGGCAGCTTCCCCCTGCCGAAGCGCCTGAGCTCAAGCGCGGCCAGTCTCGGCGAACGCATCGGCCGTTCCTTCCTCGGTCGTGTTCTCCCCGGTCGGGTTCTCTTCGGCCGCGTCCTCCCCGGCCGTCCTTCCTTCGGCAGCGGCGTCCGTGCGCAGGGTGATCGCGTTCTCGGGGGCCTGGCTGCAGACGGCGAGCACGGTAGTGCCGCTGTCCGCGACGGACTGCAGCAGCTCCCAGGCCTCGGTGCGTTCGGCGTCGGAGAGCTTGAGATCGGTGTCGTCCACCGCCAGCAGCCGGGGGCCGCCGATCAGTGCGAGTGCGATGGAGAGCCGCAGCGCCTCCAGCCGCTCCAGATCCCGTACGGAGGTCCGCTCGGCCTTGGGCAGGGTGGCCGGGTCGAGTCCGGCGGCGTCCAGCGCCGCGTCGATCCGTCCCTGGGCCGTGGCGATCCGCTCGGCACGCGGGCGCAGCAGGGTGCGCAGCGAACCGTCGAAGCGGCGCTGCAGCAGGGCCCGTTCGCGCAGGTGCTCGGCGACGGTGAAGGCCGGGTCGAGCTCGCTGACCCCGGGGACGGGGCCCAGCGCGGCGATGCGGCGTACGGCGGCCATCTTGCGCGGCAGGCGCAGCCCGCCGATCTTCGCGTGGCCCTCGGTGGGGCGCATCCGGCCGGTGAGAGCGAGCAGCAGGCAGGTGCGGCCCGAGCCGGAGGGGCCCTCGATGGCCACCAGCGAGCCGGGCCCGGCATCGATCCCGATGCCTCGGAAGGCCCAGCCGCGCGGCCCCTTGAGGCCGAAATCCTCGGCGGTGACGGATGCCCCGTGCGGGCTGTCCACAGACCCTCCCCCTGTTTTGAACTGACCGGTCAGTTCAAAAAGGTAGCCCGAACTTGCGAACGAAGCAAAAGAGCAGGTCAGAGCGGGGTCGAGGTCGATTGTCAGTGGTGCCCCTCACGATGGATACATACGGCCACGGAGCCGTTACACGAGACAGGAGGTTTCGTCATGGCCCACTCGTCCGCAGCAGCCGCACCCCGGCGCCGCGCAGACGGCCCTGCCCCCTCACTGACCGGCCCGGCAAGCGATGTCCACCCCGTTCTGCGCCGCACCACGGCGCCGCCCGCCGCCCTCGATCTGCTCGCCAAGGCCCGCACCGGCCTCGACGAGGCCGCCGTTCTCGATGTGCCGAACGAGCGGTATGCCACCGCCCACCTCGCAGCGCTGCGCACCGCGGCCGCGGTGCTCGCGGCGCGGGCCCGTCCGGAGACGTCCGGGCGGCGCCGGGAGCGCATCCGCAGCGCCTGGGAGCTCCTGCCCGAAATAGCCCCCGAGCTGACCGAGTGGAGCGCGCTGTTCGCCTCCGGTGCCCGCCGCCGGGCCCGCGCGGAAGCCGGCATACCCGGCGCCGCGACCCGGCGGGACGCGGACGACCTGCTCCGTGACGCGGCGATGTTCCTGCGTCTGGTCGAGCGGCTGCTGGTGCTCCAGCCGGTGCTCCCGCAGGCCAGGAGGGAGCGGCCCGACGCGGGATGACGGCAGCGGCGGCGTGAGGCAATAGGGTGGGCATTGCTCGTACCACCTGCACTGTTCACGCTCCGCCGTCCCAGGCGGCACCGTGCCGAGGAGTCATCTGCCGTGTCGGACCAGCTGCGCCCCCGCGCCTCCCTCCGTACCGCCGTGGTCTGGGAGGTCCTCAAGGACGCCCTCGACCACCGGGTGAAGGCGACCGGCAGGGACGCCCTGGATGTCCTGGACACCGGCGGCGGCACCGGCAACTTCGCGGTGCCGGTCGCCCGTCTCGGCCACCGCGTCACGGTCGTCGACCCCAGCCCCAACGCGCTCTTCGCGCTGGAGCGCCGCGCGGCCGAGGCCGGGGTCGCCGACCGGGTCCGCGGGGTCCAGGGCGACATCCACGGCCTGTTCGAGGTGGTCGAGCGCGGTGGGTACGACGCGGTGCTGTGCCACGGCGTCCTGGAGTACGTGGACGACCCGGCCGAGGGCGTACGCAATGCCGTGGCGGCGCTCCGGCCGTCCGGTGCGCTCAGCCTGCTCGCCGCCGGGCTCGGCGGTGCCGTCCTGGCCCGGGCGCTCGCCGGCCACTTCACCGAGGCCCGGCAGGCGCTCGGTGACCCGGCGGGCCGCTGGGGCGAAGGCGACCCGGTGCCCCGGCGCTACACCGCGGAGCAGCTCACCGAGCTGGTCTCCGGCGCCGACGTCGAGGTCGGCGCGGTCCACGGCGTACGGATCTTCGCGGACCTCGTGCCGGGCGTCCTGGTGGACACGGAGCCCGGTGCCGTGGAGGCCCTGCTCAAGCTGGAGTCCGCCGCGGCCGAGCTGCCCGCCTTCCACTCCGTCGCGACGCAGCTGCACGTTCTGGGCACGAAGCGCGCCTGAGCGCGGTCCGGTCCGGCCCGGTCCGGTGGTAGCTCGGCCGTAGCGCGGCTGATCAGCGACGCAGCGGCAGACGGAGTACGCACCGGGCCCCCCGATCGGGGGCTTCGCCCCGTATGATCGGGGGACACCATCCGGCATGACGGATCGGAGGTTGGGGAATCAACGCCTCAGCAGCTGAGCCGTCGTGGCGGCCCGGACTGGCTGATGGGCAAGAAGGCGGGTTTCACGGGGGCGATTCCCTGCCTATCCTGGAAGGGCCGCATACCGGCCGCCCCCCGCGGCCGACGACGAGGAGGACTCCGTGCCGCTCTCGGAGCACGAGCAGCGAATGCTCGAGCAAATGGAGCGAGCGCTGTACGCCGAAGATCCCAAGTTCGCGACAGCGCTCGAGGGAAGCGGGCTGCGTACGTACACCCGGCGACGGGTCTACCAGGCGGTCGCAGGCTTCCTGGTGGGTATCGCGCTCCTCATGGCCGGAATGGTCGCCCAGCTCATCTGGATCAGCGTGGTGGGTTTTCTCGTCATGCTGGGCTGCGCGGTCCTTGCGGTCACTGGTTGGCGCAAGGCACCCAAGCCGGGCGAGCACCCGGCAGCCGGAGGCGGTGGCGAGCGCAGCCGGCCCAGCAGGCAGCGCCGGACCGTGATGAACCGCATCGAGCAGCGGTGGCAGCGCCGCCGCGACGAGCAGGGCCAGTAGGCCCTCGGACACACTTGGGTGAGGGGCGGCCGCGAAGACGCGGCCGCCCCTCACGTGTGCCCGGGACCGTCATGTGTGCACCGGGCCGTCGCGTATGCCCCGGGCCGGTGACTGCTGACGGACATCGGGCCGGCCGGTCCGCAGGCGTGGCTTCGAGCGGGCGTGCCCGGGGAGTCCCGGGCGTGCCCGGGAGCCGGGCGAGGGCCGTCGGACGGTCCGGGCACGGCTGATGGAACCGTCGGTCGGGGCAAGGCTGATGGAGCCGCCCCGAGGCGGGGACCGGTGGCGGGCCGCTGACCGTCACGTCGCGGCCACGCCCCCGGTCGCCCCGGTCACCCCTGCTGGCGTGACGGGCGTCGCAGCCACCCGGCCCACCGGCTGCGGTCGAGCAGTGCAGCGCACCTGCCGGTGAAGGCCACCCAGCGCTCCGATGCCGCCCAGACCACCCGAATGGCCGAGCGCGGTGCCATGATCGCCCGGATCCGGGTGAAGCGGTCGGCAGCTGCCCGCAGACCGGCCCGTACCGTCTCCACGTCCTCGGCAAGACCGGTGCTCGCCCGGGGCTCCGGGGCGTACAGCACCTGTTCCACCGCCCCGGCCACCCGGTGCACCGCCTCCGCCGCATCGGGTTCGAGCCGGCCCAGCCGCACCACCCGGTCCGCCGCCTTGCGCGGGGTCCGGGAGTCGTCCGGCTCGATGCCGTGGTCCCAGGCGGTGTCGGTGATCTCCTGCCAGGCCGCGAGCGTTCCTGCCGTCGCGTGCGACGGCAGGTGCGGCTCGGTGCCCCGGCCCGTGACGCCCTGCCCCGTCGGTGACACCGCGGACCGGCCGCGCACCGGCGTACGCCCGGCAGAGAGACCCAGCCTCCGCCTGCGTGCCCGCAGCCGCCAGAACAGTGGCAGCAGGGGCAGTGCGAGGATCACCACGGCGAGCAGGACCACACCGGCGACGGTGCTCGCCGGTGTCCCGGAGTCCGTCGGAGGCTTCACGCCCTGTGCCGCCGGGCTGCCGCACTCGCCCTGCTTGCGCATCTGCGCCGGGCAGTTGTCCGGGACGGACGGCGCGATCGAGGGAGCCGCCGAGGGGCCCTTCTCGGGCTGGGCCGGGGTGTCCGTGTCGCCCACGGGGGCATCCGGCTGGGTGTACGGCGGCGTGGTGCCCCGCGTCGGCGTCGGCTCGAAACGGGTCCACCCGACACCTTGGAAGTACAGCTCGGGCCAGGCATGCGCGTCGCGCAGCCCCACCGTGACCGAACCGTCCGACTGCTCGGTGCCGGGGGTGAATCCCACCGCGACCCGGGCCGGAATGCCCAGCGTCCGGGCCATCGCGGCCATCGCGAAGGAGAAGTGGACGCAGAAGCCCTGCTTGTCCTTCAGGAACCGGCTGATCGCCGCGCTTCCGGTGCCAGAGTTCACCGAGGTGTCGTAGCTGAAGCCGCCCTCCGAGGCGAAGTAGTTCTGCAGTTTCACCGCCCGCTCGTAATCGTTGGCGGCGCCCTTGGTCACCCGGTCCGCGGTCTCCTCGACCACCTTCGGCAGCGAGTCGGGAACGCGGGTGTACTCGCGCCGCAGAGCGGCCGGCGCGGGGCCCGCCCCGGCGAGCTGCTCGGCGGTCGGTTCGACCATCAGGCTGGAGACCCGGTACTGCGCACCGCGGGTCGTCTCACCGCGGTCGCCCACGAGGGTCCGCCCCACCGGTTCGTACCGCCAGCGGCCGTTGATCCTGACCTCGGTCGCCGGGTAGGGGAGCGGCAGATAGGTCTGCTGGTACGAACGGGACGCGGAGATGTTCGACGTGATCTCGGTGACCGCCACGTCCGGGCCGAGGCCCTCCGGCTGCGGGAGCCGCTCGGGCACGTCCTTCAGCTGGCGCGTGGAGGGCCGCCACTCGCTCCCGTTGAACTGGTCCAGGGCCAGAATCCGCAGATAGAAGTCCTGCGGGGCACCGGAATTGGTGCGGTAGGACATCACCTGCCGGTCCTCCGGCTGGTTCAGGTTGTCCTGCAACGAGACCAGCGGGTTCACCGCGGAGATCGTGCCGCCGCCACCCTTGCCGCCCCCGTCGCCGCCCGCGCCGAACAGCATTCCGCCCTCGAGCGCGGGCAGTGCCGCCGGGACGATCAGCGAGACGCCCAGCGCCAGCGCGCCGATGCGCCGACCGGTACGGACCGGGGCCGTCGGCCGGCTGCCCGAGAGCGCCGCACCCACCGCCGGACCTCCCGGGGACCTGCTGGCCGCGCCGGTGAAGACCCGCCCCCACTGGGAGAGCCGGTCCCGGCCCTCGGCCAGCAGGAGCAGCAGATAGCCACCGGCCGCCAGCAGGAACCAGAGCCAGTCGGCCCCGCCCCCGGACAGCCCTGCGGCCACCGAGTACAGCGCGAGGAGCGGCAGGCCGGCCGGGGCAGCGCTGCGGAACGTCACCGCGAGGGCATCCACCGCCAGGCCGACCAGCAGCACACCGCCGATCAGTATCAGCCGGATGCCGTCCGTCACGGGAGCGGGGGCGGCATACCTGCTGACGTCCTCGGCGCCCGACGTCAGCAGATGCGCGAGCCGCTGGACGGCCTCCGGGCCGGGCAGCAGACCGGCCATCGCCTGCTGCCTGGCGAACACCACCGTCAGCAGGACCAGCGTGACCAGCACCTGCGCCCCGACGACCAGCACGCGGGGCGCGGGCGCCCGGCGGACCAGCGCCCCCATCCCGCTCTGGACCGCCAGCAGGAACGCCGCCTGCAGGATCCACCCGGCCGGCTCCACCAGCGGCAGCATCGAGGCCGCCGCCATCAGCGTCGCCGCAAAGGCGCACAGCGCCAGCCGACCACGACCGCTCATGACCATCCCCCGGAGAAACCCGTCGTGCCGCCGGCGGCGGACTGCACCGCCACACCCTGGTGCCCCGCCTGCTGCCAGTACCGGGCGAGCCCGTTCCCGGGCGAAACCGCCACGGCCGTCCACCCCGACTCCCGCAGCAGCCGCAGCCGCCGCTCGGACGCCGCTTCCGCCCCGGTGGGCGGGACATCGCCCTGTACCCAGTCCGTGCTGTCCAGCACGAACGCGACGGCGCCGCCGCTGCGCTGCCGCATCCGTGCGGCCACCGCCGCCTGCTCCTCGTCCAGATCGCCGAAGAACGCGATCAGCAGCCCCTCGTTGCCGCCGCGCATCACGTCGTACGCGCGCGACAGACCGCTGCCGTCGGAGTGGTCGACCACCGCCAGGGTGTCCATCATCAGACCCGCCGAGTCGGCGGACTCCTGCGTCGATCCGGCGAAACCGCCCATGCCCTCGCCCGGCACCGCGTTCCCGTCATCGGTCAGCAGCCGGACGGCGAAGCCGCGCTCCAGCATGTGCACCAGCGCGGACGCGGCCCCGGACACCGCCCACTCGAAGGCGGAGTCGGGCCCCGCCCCCTGGTAGGCGATCCGCCGGGTGTCCAGCAGCACTGTGCACCTGGCCCGCTGCGGCTGCTCCTCGCGGCGCACCATCAGCTCGCCGTAGCGCGCGGTCGAGCGCCAGTGGACCCGGCGCAGATCGTCGCCGTGCCGGTAGCCGCGCGGAATCACGTCGTCGTCACCGGCCAGCGCCAGCGACCGCTGCCGCCCCTCGCCGTACCCCGCGGCCTCGCCGGCCAGCCGCACCGGTGGCAGCGGCTCGGTCCGTGGAATGACGACGAGGGTGTCGTACGCGCTGAACGAACGGGTCAGCTCGCACATCCCGAAGGGGTCGCTCAGCCGCAGCTGCAGCGGCCCGAGCGGGTAGCGCCCGCGCAGATCCGACCGCACCCGGTAGGACACCTCGCGGCGGCCGCCCGCCTCCACCCGGTCCAATACGAACCGGGGCCGCGGCCCGAGCACGTAGGGCACCCGGTCCTGAAGCATCAGCAGCCCGGTGGGCATCCGCGACACGTTCTCCATCCGCAGGTGGACCCGCGCCTCCGAGCCCGCCGGGACCCGGGACGGCGAGAGCCGCCGGGTGCCCGCGACCCGGTAGCGGGTGCGGACGAGCACCACCACACAGACCAGTGGCAGCGCGGCGAGCAGCAGCCCGACCCGCAGCAGATCCGCCTGCCCGAGCACATAGGCGCAGACCGCCGCGGCGATACCGGCCGCCAGGAAGGACCGCCCACGCGTGGTCAGCCCGCTCAGAGCCGCCCGCAGACCGCCCTTCTCCCCGCCGTCGTCCGTCGCGGCCGGCCCCCCGGCGGCCATCACAACCGCCGTGCGCCGGGCTGCTGCCGGCCGTACGCCGCCCGGCCCGGATGATGCTGCGGCTGCACCTGGGTGGCGCCGCCCGCGGTCGGAACGGGTGTCTGCTGGAGGATCTCCAGCACGACCTGCTCGGCGGTACGGCGGTTGAGCTGGGCCTGTGCCGTCGGCAGCAGCCGGTGCGCGAGCACCGCGACCGCCAGCGCCTGCACGTCGTCCGGCAGGCAGTAGTCCCGGCCGCTCAGCGCCGCGGAGGCCTTCGCCGCGCGCAGCAGGTGCAGTGTGGCCCGCGGCGAGGCGCCGAGCCGCAGATCGGGATGGCTCCGGGTGGCCGCGACGAGCTCCACCGCGTACCGCCGCACGGCGTCGGCCACATGGACCGTCCGTACCGCGTCGATCAGCTTCACGATGTCGTGGGCGTGCGCCACCGGCTGAAGATCGTCGAGCGGCGGGAGGCCGCCGTGCACGTCGAGCATCCGCAGCTCGGCGTCCGCACTCGGATAGCCGATCGAGACCCGCGCCATGAACCTGTCGCGCTGGGCCTCGGGCAGCGGATAGGTGCCTTCCATCTCCACCGGGTTCTGCGTGGCCACCACCATGAACGGGTCGGGCAGCTCGTAGCTGTGCCCGTCGATGGTGACCTGGCGCTCCTCCATGGATTCCAGCAGCGCCGACTGGGTCTTCGGCGAGGCGCGGTTGATCTCGTCGCCGATCACGATCTGGGCGAAGATCGCACCCGGCTTGAATTCGAAGTCACGCCGCTGCTGGTCGAAGATGGACACACCGGTGATGTCCGAGGGCAGCAGGTCCGGTGTGAACTGAATGCGCCGCACCGAGCAGTCGATGGACCGTGCCAGCGCCTTGGCCAGCATCGTCTTGCCGACCCCGGGGACGTCCTCGATGAGGAGATGCCCCTCCGCCAGCAGTACGGTCAGCGAAAGCCGTACGACCTCAGGCTTGCCCTCGATCACACTCTCCACCGACCTGCGCACCCGCTCCGCGGTCGTGGTCAGATCTGTGAGGCTCGCTCGATCGTCATAGGTCGTCACCCGGCCCTCCTCGGCCCTGCCCCACGCTCACCAGGAGCCGTGGGGTACCCCATTCACGGGCCGACGCGCACGCAGCGGTCCGGCCCACCCCGAAACAGGGACATCCCCTCGGACACGTCCGGCGGGATGTCACACGCGCATTCTTGTTGCCGTTACCGCTTCGTGTCACTCGCCTGTGGACAACTGGGGGCGAAATGCCGGTTTCGATGGGATTTTCGGTTCCTGGGAGGGGTGTCCGGGACGTCAGGAGGCGGGAAGGATCTCCCGCAGCAGGCCGGTGGTCACATCGAAGACGAAGCCGCGGACGTCGTCGGTGTGCAGCAGGAACGGCGAGGTGCGCACGCGCTGCATCGACTGCCGTACGTCCTGGTCGGCGTCCTTGTACGCCTCGACCGCCCAGACCGGACGCTGGCCGACCTCCACCTCCAGCTCCTGGCGGAATTCCTCGGTGATCGACTCCAGGCCGCAGTTGGTGTGGTGGATCAGTATGACGCTGCGCGTGCCGAGGGCCCGCTGGCTGATGGTCAGCGAACGGATCACGTCGTCGGTGACCACGCCGCCCGCGTTGCGGATGGTGTGGCAGTCGCCGAGCGCCAGGCCGAGTGCGTCGTGCAGGTCGAGCCGGGCGTCCATGCAGGCGACCACGGCGACGCGCAGCACCGGCTTGGCGTCCATGCCCGGGTCTTCGAAGCCGGCGGCGTACCGGACGTTCGCCTCGACGAGGCGATCGGTGACCGTGCCTCCGGAACGGGCCTGGTCGGCATCGGTCGCGGAGGGCCTGACGGGGGAGTGCGCGGAAGTCGACATGGCTATGACGTTAGCTCCCGCACCTGTTCCCGTCGTGCTGTGAGAAGGGACAAAGAACGTCAACGAGGCTTGTTGTGAGGTAACCCACAAGCTTCACAGTCGTTGCGTCGAGCGGGTGAACAGGGGGTCCGGCGACGCGCTGCCGGGTTGATTGATCGGGAATCGATCGAATGGCAGGGTGGACTAAAGTGACGGGAAGTTACCGACACCCTGCACATTCCGTAGATTTCCCCTGTGTGTGCGGCGTACGTACGGGCCCGGCCCTCTCCCGCTCGCGGTCGGCCGACGCCCCTTCCCCGGCGCCGGCCCGCCTCCCCTTCTGAGCGGGCGGGGACCAGGCCGTACGTGCGGCCACACGGGACCTGAGCCTGAGAGGGCGCATGAGCCAGACCCGACACGTCCCGGTGATGCTCCAGCGATGCCTGGACCTGTTGGCCCCGGCTCTGGAGGCGCCGGGCCCGCAGGCGCCCGTGGTCGTCGACTGCACGCTCGGCCTCGGCGGACACAGCGAGGCGCTGCTCGCCTCCTTCCCCTCCGTACGGCTGATCGGGCTGGACCGGGACAAGGAGGCGCTGCGGCTCTCCGGTGAGCGGCTCGCCCCGTACGGCGACCGGGCCACCCTGGTGCACGCCGTGTACGACGAACTGCCCGAGGTGCTCGACAGGCTCGGCATCCCCAAGGTCCAGGGCGTCCTGTTCGACCTCGGCGTCTCCTCCATGCAGCTGGACGAGGCCGACCGCGGATTCGCGTACGCCCAGGACGCCCCGCTCGACATGCGGATGGACCAGACGACCGGCATCGGCGCGGCCGAGGTGCTCAACACCTACCCGCCGGGTGAGCTCGTACGGATCCTGCGCGCGTACGGCGAGGAGAAGCAGGCCAAGCGGATCGTCTCCGCGATCGTGCGCGAGCGCGAGAAGGAGCCGTTCAGCAACAGCGCCCGGCTCGTCGAGCTGATCCGTGACTCGCTGCCCCAGGCGGCCAAGCGCACCGGCGGCAACCCCGCCAAGCGGACCTTCCAGGCGCTGCGCATCGAGGTCAACGGCGAGCTCAGCGTCCTGGAGCGGGCCATTCCGGCGGCCGTCCAGAGCCTTGCCGTCGGCGGCCGGATCGCCGTCCTCTCGTACCACTCGCTGGAGGACCGGCTGGTCAAGCAGGTGTTCGCGGCCGGCGCCGCCACCACGGCGCCGCCCGGCCTGCCGGTCGTCCCCGAGCGCTACCAGCCCCGGCTGAAGCTGCTGACCCGCGGTGCGGAGCTGCCCACCGAGGAGGAGGTCGCCGAGAACCGGCGGGCCGCCCCCGCCCGGCTGCGCGGCGCCCAGCGGATCCGCGAGGAGGAACGATGAGAGCCCGGCGTCCGGGAACCCGGAAACCGGTGACGTGCGGGGCGGCGGCGCGGTGAGCGGACCGTCCGGGCAGTTGAAAGGGCGTGCCGCGCGGCTCGTCCGGCTGATGCCGTCCGGGCCCAGCAACGCGGCCCGTACGCCCTTCGTGCTGCTGGTCGTGGTGCTGCTCGGCGGCGGCCTGATCACGCTCCTGGTGCTCAACTCGGCCCTCAACGAAGGGTCGTTCCGGCTGAGCGAGCTGAAGAAGCGGACCACGGAGCTCACCGACGAGGAACAGGCGCTCCAGCACGACGTCGACAACTACTCCAAGCCGGACGCCCTGGAGCGGCGCGCCCGCGAGCTGGGCATGGTGCCCGGCGGCAGCCCCGCCTTCCTGAATCCGGACGGCACGGTCCGCGGCGTACCCGCCGAGACCACCGCCGAGCCCGCCCCGCCGCCGGCCCCGAAGAGCAGTGCGCCGGCGGCACCCCCCGCGACCGCGGGCACCCGGCCCCGGTCCACCGCCCCGGCCCCGCCCGCTGCGCCGGCATCGGCCACGCCTTCGGGCGCCGCCGCACGGTCCAGCACCTCCGCGACCCCGCCCGCCGGGGCGCTTACCCCGGCAGACCAGCCCCCGACGAGCCCCGGCAGGTGACGCAGTGCCGCCCAAGGAACCACCGCGCCGCCGGGTCCCCGGCCCCGCACGCCCGCGCAGCGCCGCAGGCGGCCAGGGGCGCTCCCGCCGCTCCTCCCCGGCACCACGCCCCCGCGCGCCCCGCAGCCGGAGCACGACCCCCCTGCGGCTCGGCAGTCCACGCCCCCGGCTCCGCCTGGTCAGCCTCGCCCTGACGCTCGTCATGCTGGCGTTCGTCGTCCGGCTGCTCCAGGTCCAGGCCGTCGACGCCGCCGCCTACTCGGCCAAGGCCAAGGAGAACCGCTACCTGAGCTACACGATCTCCGCCGAGCGCGGCGAGATCACCGACCGCAGCGGGATCGCCCTGGCCACCAGCGTCGACGCGTACAACATCACCGCCGACCCCTCGATGTTCACGCCCGAGTTCAGCAAGGCCCCCGACGCGCCCCAGCAGGCGGCGGCGCTCCTCGCCCCGATCCTCGGCACCGATGCCACCGAGCTGACCCGGAAGCTGTCCCAGAAGGGCCGCTACGTCGTCCTGGCCCGCAGGCAGACCCCGCAGGTCTGGAACCAGATCAAGGACCTCAAGTCCGTCTTCGCGGAGAAGGCGGGCAAGGACCGGGCGAACGGCGGCGCCGGAGCCAATGTGCTGGCCGGCGTCTTCCAGGAGGCGACCACCAAGCGGGTCTACCCCAACGGGGGTCTCGCCGCCGGGATACTGGGCTACGTCAACGCCGACGGCAAGGGCGCGGGCGGCCTCGAATCGCAGCTGGAGAAGGAGCTCGCGGGCGAGGACGGCAAGATCAGGTACGCCCAGGCAGGCGGCCGTCGGGTGCCCACCGCGGGAACCGAGGAGGTCCCCGCCGTCCCCGGTGCCGACATCGAGCTGACCATCGACCGGGACATCCAGTGGGCCGCCCAGCAGGCCATCACCGACCAGGTGAAGAAGTCCAAGGCAGACCGCGGCTACGTGGTCGTCCAGAACACCAGGACCGGCGAGGTCCTCGCCATGGCCAACGCCCCCGGCTTCGACCCGAACGACCTCTCGCAGGCCGACGCGGCGACGCTGGGCAACGCGGCCCTCCAGGACGTCTACGAGCCCGGCTCCACCAGCAAGGTCATGTCCATGGCCGCCGTGCTGGAGGAGGGCGCCGCCACCCCCGGCACCCACGTCACCGTCCCCAACCGGCTGCACCGCGGCGACCGGCTCTTCAAGGACGACATCGACCACCCCACCTGGTACCTGACGCTCAACGGCGTACTCGCCAAGTCCAGCAACATCGGCACCATCCTGGCCACCGGCGAGCTGGGGAAGACGCAGGCCGAGGCCAACAAGGTCCTCTACTCCTACCTGCGCAAGTTCGGGATCGGCTCACCGACCGGTCTCGACTACCCGGGCGAGACCCCCGGCATCCTCGCCAAGCCCGAGAACTGGTCGACCTCGCAGCAGTACACGATCCCGTTCGGCCAGGGCCTCTCGCTCAACGCCATGCAGGCCGCCTCCATCTACTCGACGATCGCCAACGGCGGGGTCCGTGTCGCACCCACCCTGGTACGCGGCACCAAGGACGCCGACGGCCGCTTCCAGGCCGCCGCCCCGCCCGAGCGGACCAGGGTGGTCAGCGCGAAGACCGCCAAGACGCTCGCCACCATGCTGGAGTCGGTGGTCGGCGACGAGGAGGGCACCGGCACGAAGGCCAAGATCCCGGGCTACCGGGTGGCGGGCAAGACCGGTACGGCCAACCGGGTCGATCCGGTGCGCGGCGGCTACCACGGCTACACCGCGTCCTTCGCGGGCTTCGCGCCCGCCGACAACCCGCAGATCACCGTCTACTGCGCGATCCAGAACCCGACCAAGGGCAGCTACTTCGGCGGCCAGATCTGCGGTCCGATCTACAAGCAGGTCATGGAGTTCGCACTCAAGACCCTCCAGACCCCACCGTCCGGCAGCAAGCCAGCCCGGCTGCCGGTGTCCTTCGATCCCGGCGAGTGAACTCGGGGAAACCATCCAGTGACAACCATCACGCCCGATCCCGGGAACCGGAACGGGAACCACCAGAACCCCGGCCCCTCACTTCGCGAGAGGCCGGGTTCGCCCGGTACGCTCACCGCCGTGCCCCACGCTGATCAGTCCCAAACCACCCAGAAGGCCGCCCCTGTGAACTACCCGGGAGCGCCCCGTCCGGACCGGATCGGGCCGACCCCGCTCGGCGAACTGGCAGCCCGCCTGGGCGCCGAGCCGCCGGGAACCGGCGAGGTCACCGGCATCACCCACGACTCCCGGGCGGTACGTCCCGGCGACGTCTACGCGGCCCTGCCGGGCGCCCGCTTCCACGGCGCGGACTTCGCCGCCCAGGCGGCCGGTCTCGGCGCGGCGGCGATCCTCACCGACCCGGCGGGCGCCGAGCGCGCCGCCGCCACCGGACTTCCGGTGCTGGTCACCGAGGACCCGCGCGGCCGGATGGGCGAGCTCGCCGCGGAGATCTACGGACGGCCCGGCACCGGTCTCCTCCAGATCGGCATCACCGGAACGTCCGGCAAGACCACCACCGCCTACCTCGTCGAGGGCGGCTTCCGCGGCGCCGGGCGGGCCACCGGGCTCATCGGCACGGTGGAGATGCGGATCGGCGACGAGCGCATCAAGTCCGAGCGCACCACCCCCGAAGCCACCGATCTGCAGGCCCTGTTCGCCGTCATGCGCGAGCGCGGCGTCGACTCGGTGACCATGGAGGTCTCCAGCCACGCCCTGGTGCTCGGCCGGGTCGACGGCTGCGTCTTCGACGTCGCGGTCTTCAACAACCTCAGCCCGGAACACATGGAGTTCCACTCCGGGATGGAGGACTACTTCCAGGCCAAGGCGCAGCTCTTCACCCCCGGCCGCAGCCGGCAGGGCGTCGTCAACTTCGACGACGAGTACGGCCGCAGGCTGATCACGGAGGCGTCCGTCCCGGTCGTCACCTTCTCCGCCGAGGGCCACCCGGACGCCGACTGGCGCGCCGAGGACGTCGAACTCGGGCCGCTCGGCTCCACGTTCACCGTCGTCGGCCCCAAGGACGAGCGGATCGCCGCCCGCGCCCCGCTGCCCGGCCCGTTCAACGTCGCCAACACCCTGGCCGCGATCGTCACGCTCGCCGTCGCGGGCATCGACCCGCAGGTCGCGGCCGACGGCGTCGCGGGGGTCCCCGGCGTCCCCGGCCGGCTGGAGCGCGTCGACGCCGGACAGCCGTACCTCGCGGTCGTCGACTACGCGCACAAGACCGACGCCGTCGAATCCGTGCTGCGTTCCCTGCGGACGGTCACCGAGGGCAGGCTGCACATCGTCCTCGGCTGCGGCGGCGACCGCGACACGACCAAACGCGGCCCGATGGGCGCGGCGGCCGCCCGCCTCGCCGACACCGCCGTACTGACCTCCGACAACCCCCGTTCCGAGGACCCCCTCGGAATCCTCGCCGCCATGCTCGCGGGCGCCGCCGAGGTGCCCGTCCACGAGCGGGGCGACGTCCTGGTCGACGCCGACCGGGCCGCCGCCATCGCCGCCGCGGTGGCCCGCGCCCAGCCCGGTGACACCGTGCTGATCGCCGGCAAGGGCCACGAGCAGGGCCAGGACATCCATGGCGTGGTACGCCCCTTCGACGACCGCGTGGTCCTGCGCGCGGCCATCGAGCGGTCCCTGGGGCACGAGCGCACCGAGAGCGCCGGCCACCGCGCCCACACCCACGAGAACAACAGTCAGGGATGACCAAGTGATCACCCTTTCCCTCGCCGAGATCGCCGAAATCGTCGGCGGGCAGTCGCACGACATACCCGATCCGGCAGCAACAGTCAGCGGGCCGGTCGTCATCGACTCCCGAGAGGTGGAGCAAGGCAGCCTGTTCGCCGCCTTCGCCGGTGAGCGGGTCGACGGCCACGACTATGCGCAGCGCGCCGTCGAGGCGGGCGCGGCAGCCGTGCTGGCCGCCCGCCCCGTCGGTGTTCCGGCGATCGTCGTCGACGACGTCGTGGCCGCGCTCGGCGCGCTCGCCCGAACCGTCGTGGGCCGCCTCGGCACCACCGTCGTCGCCCTCACCGGCTCGGCCGGCAAGACCTCCACCAAGGACCTCATCGCCCAGCTGCTCGAACGCAAGGGGCCCACCGTCTACCCGGCGGGCAACCTGAACAACGAGATCGGCCTGCCGCTCACCGCGCTGCGCGCCACCGAGGACACCCGCCATCTCGTCCTCGAAATGGGCGCACGCTACATCGGGGACATCCGCTACCTCACCGGCCTCGTCCCGCCCCGTGTCGGCCTCGTCCTCAACGTGGGCACCGCCCACATCGGCGAGTTCGGCGGCCGCGAGCAGATCGCCCAGGCCAAGGGCGAGATGGTCGAGTCGCTGCCCGAGGACGGCACCGCCGTACTCAACGCCGACGACCCGCTCGTACGCGCCATGTCCTCCCGCACGAAGGCCCGGGTGCTGTTCTTCGGCGAAGCCGCGGATGCGGACGTACGGGGCGAGAACGTCCGTCTCACCGACGACGGACGCCCCGCTTTCCGGCTCCACACACCCACCGGGTGCAGCGACGTGACCATGCGCCTGTACGGTGAGCACCACGTGTCGAACGCGCTCGCCGCGGCCGCCGTCGCCCATGAGTTGGGCCTGTCCGCAGACGAGATCGCCGAAGGGCTCTCCGAGGCGGGCACCCTCTCCCGCTGGCGCATGGAGGTCACCGAGCGTCCGGACGGCGTGACGTTCGTCAATGACGCCTACAACGCGAACCCCGAATCCATGAAAGCCGCGCTGCGCGCGCTGGCCGCCATGGGGAAGGGCCGGCGTACGTGGGCGGTGCTCGGCCAGATGGCCGAGCTCGGCGACGCCTCGCTCGCCGAGCACGACGCGGTCGGACGGCTCGCCGTCCGGCTCAACGTCAGCAAGCTCGTCGCGGTCGGGGGCAGAGAAGCCTCCTGGCTGCAACTGGGCGCATACAACGAGGGTTCGTGGGGTGAGGAGTCGGTGCACGTGTCCGACGCACAGGCCGCGGTCGACCTGTTGCGCAGTGAACTGCGCCCGGGAGACGTCGTGCTGGTGAAGGCGTCCCGGTCGGTCGGCCTGGAGCAGGTCGCCATGGCACTGCTGGAGAACGCGTCCGAGGGCGAGGTCGCCGGCCGATGAGGCAGATCCTCTTCGCGGGGGCCATCGGGCTCTTCCTGACCCTGGTCGGGACTCCGCTGCTGATCAAGCTGCTCGCCCGCAAGGGATACGGGCAGTTCATCCGGGACGACGGCCCGCGTACCCACGGGTCCAAGAAGGGCACGCCCACCATGGGCGGCATTGCCTTCATCCTGGCGACGATCATCGCGTACATCGCGGCGAAGCTGATCACCGGCGAGGAGATGCGATTCTCCGGCGTGCTGGTGCTCTTCCTGATGACGGGCATGGGCCTCGTCGGCTTCCTCGACGACTACATCAAGATCGTCAAGCAGCGTTCGCTGGGGCTGCGGGCCAAGGCGAAGATGGCGGGCCAGCTGATCGTGGGCATCGCCTTCGCGGTGCTCTCGCTCCAGTTCGCGGACAAGCAGGGCAACACCCCGGCTTCCACCAAGCTGTCGTTCGTCGCGGACTTCGGCTGGTCGATCGGCCCGGTGCTGTTCGTCGTCTGGGCCTTGTTCATGATCCTCGCCATGTCCAACGGTGTGAATCTGACGGACGGTCTGGACGGACTGGCCACCGGCGCGTCGGTGATGGTCTTCGGCGCGTACACCTTCATCGGGCTGTGGCAGTTCCAGGAGTCCTGCGTCAACGCGGAAACCCTGACCAATCCCAACGCCTGTTTCCAGGTACGTGACCCACTGGACCTCGCGGTCGTCGCCTCTGCGTTGATGGGCGCCTGCTTCGGCTTCCTGTGGTGGAACACCTCGCCCGCCAAGATCTTCATGGGCGACACCGGCTCGCTCGCCCTCGGCGGCGCCCTCGCCGGTCTGGCGATCTGCTCCCGCACCGAGTTCCTGATGGCCATCCTCGGCGGCCTCTTCGTGATGATCACCATGTCCGTGGTCATCCAGGTCGGTTCCTTCAAGATGACCGGCAAGCGGGTCTTCCGAATGGCGCCGCTCCAGCACCACTTCGAACTCAAGGGGTGGTCCGAAGTCCTTGTCGTGGTCCGCTTCTGGATCATCCAGGGCATGTGCGTGATCGTCGGACTCGGACTCTTCTACGCGGGATGGGCAGCCGACAAGTGAGCGACCAGGACTGGCAGGGCAAGCACGTCACCGTCGCGGGACTCGGAGTCTCCGGAATCCCGGCGGCCAAGGTGCTGCACGGCCTCGGGGCCGTCGTCACCGTGGTCAACGACGGGGACGACGAGCGTTCCCGCACGCAGGCCGCGGAGCTGGAGGCGCAGGGCATCACCGTGCGCCTCGGCGACGGGGCGACCCTGCCCGAGTCCACCGAGCTCATCGTCACCACCCCGGGCTGGAAGCCCGACAAGCCGCTCTTCACCGCAGCCGCCGAGGCGGGCGTCCCCGTCTGGGGCGACGTCGAACTCGCCTGGCGGCTGCGGGGCCCCGGCGCCGCCCCCTGGCTCGCGGTCACCGGCACCAACGGCAAGACCACGACCGTGAGGATGCTCGCCTCGATCCTGGAGGCGGCCGGGCTGCGCACCGCGGCCGTCGGCAACATCGGCGTCTCCCTCCTGGACGCCGTCCTCGGCGACGAGGAGTACGACGTACTCGCCGTCGAGCTGTCCAGCTACCAGTTGCACTGGTCGCCCTCGCTGCGCGCCCATTCCGCCGCCGTCCTCAACCTGGCCCCGGACCACCTCGACTGGCACGGCTCCATGGCCGCGTACGTCGCGGACAAGGGCCGGATCTACGAGGGCAACCGTGTCGCCTGCGTCTACAACGCGGCCGACCCGGCGACCGAGGACCTGGTCCGCGAGGCCGACGTGGAGGAGGGCTGCCGGGCCATCGGCTTCACCCTGAACACCCCGGGCCCGTCCCAACTGGGCGTCGTCGACGGCATCCTCGTCGACCGCGCCTTCGTGGCGAACCGGCAGAAGCAGGCCCAGGAGCTCGCCGAGGTCAAGGACATCGACCCGCCCGCCCCGCACAACGTCGCCAACGCCCTCGCGGCCGCGGCCCTGGCCCGCGCCTTCGGCGTCGAGCCCGCGGCCGTACGCGACGGACTGCGGGCCTTCCGCCCCGACCCGCACCGCATCGAGCACGTCGCGAACGTCGCGCAGGTCGCGTACGTCGACGACTCCAAGGCCACCAACACCCATGCCGCCGAAGCATCCCTGGCGGCCTACGACCCGATCGTCTGGATCGCCGGGGGCCTGGCCAAGGGGGCCACCTTCGACGAGCTGGTGACCGGCGCCGCCGGGCGGCTGCGGGGCGTCGTACTGATCGGCCGGGACCGGGAACTGATCCGGGAAGCCCTCACGCGACACGCCCCCGAGGTCCCGGTGGTCGACCTCGACCGGACCGACACTGGGGCGATGTCCGAGGCGGTCCGCGAGGCGGCACGGCTCGCCCGGCCGGGAGACACCGTACTGATGGCCCCGGCCTGTGCCTCGATGGACATGTTCGTCAATTACAACAAGCGGGGCGAGGCGTTCGCGGACGCCGTCCGCGCACTCGCTGCCGAGAGCGCCTGACGGGCCCGGCCTCCGCGCACGAGCAGTGGAGGGGACAGCGACGATGCCGGCCGAAGAAAGCTCCGCGCGGCCCCGTGGGGGCCGCTCACGGGCCACCGCGGCGATCAGTCGGGCAGTCGCCCCACCCCTGCTCGCGGGAGCGGGTGCGGGCGCCACGGCGCCGTTCGGCCCCGTCCTCAGGGTCCGGTCGGCCGTAGGCTCCCGGCGCCCCTCGGCGCCCCGCACCAAGGGGCGCACCGGCGGCTCCCGCGCGCCCCGTTCCCCCCGAGGGGGCCTGCGGGGGATGTACGAGCGGGTGCGCCGGGCCTGGGACCGCCCGCTGACCGCGTACTACCTGATCCTGGGCGCCGGCCTGCTGATCACCGTGCTCGGCCTGGTGATGGTCTACTCCGCGTCGATGATCAAGGCGCTGGAACTCGACAAACCGGGCACCTACTTCTTCCGCAAACAGTTCCTGGCCGCCGTCATCGGCGCCGCACTGATGGCGCTCGCCGCCCGGATGCCCGCCAAACTGCACCGGGCGTTCGCCTACCCGCTGCTCATGGGCACCGTCTTCCTGATGGTGCTGGTCCAGGTGCCGGGGATAGGGATGTCGGTCAACGGCAACCAGAACTGGCTCTACCTGGGCGGCCCCTTCCAGCTCCAGCCCAGTGAGTTCGGCAAGCTCGCCCTGGTCCTGTGGGGCGCGGACCTGCTCGCCCGCAAACAGGACAAACGGCTGCTGACCCAGTGGAAGCACCTGCTCGTCCCGCTCGTCCCGGTCGCCTTCATGCTCCTCGGGCTGATCATGCTCGGCGGCGACATGGGAACTGCGATCATTCTCACCGCGATCCTGTTCGGACTGCTCTGGCTGGCCGGGGCACCCACCCGGCTCTTCGGCGGGGTGCTCGGCTTCGCCGCACTGATCGCCTTCGTGCTGATCAAGACCAGTCCGAACCGGATGTCCAGGCTCGCCTGCATCGGCGCCAGCGAGCCCGGACCGGGGGACTCCTGCTGGCAGGCGGTGCACGGCATCTATGCTCTGGCGTCCGGCGGATGGTTCGGTTCCGGGCTGGGTGCGAGTGTGGAAAAATGGGGCCAACTACCTGAACCGCACACCGACTTCATCTTCGCCATCACCGGGGAGGAACTGGGGTTGGCGGGGACGCTGTCGGTACTCGCCCTCTTCGCGGCTCTAGGCTATGCGGGTATCCGCGTGGCCGGACGCACGGAGGACCCCTTCGTGAGGTACGCCGCGGGAGGTGTGACCACCTGGATCACGGTGCAGGCCGTGATCAACATCGGTGCGGTGCTCGGCCTGCTGCCGATCGCCGGAGTCCCGCTCCCGCTGTTTTCTTACGGAGGATCGGCCCTGCTGCCGACCATGTTCGCCGTCGGGCTGCTGATCGCGTTCGCGCGAGAGGATCCCGCAGCGAAGGCGGCCCTGGCCATGCGGAGGCCCGGGGTGAGATGGAAGACGATGAGACGGCGCGTCAAGAAGCGTCCGTCCGGAGAGCGGTGAATTTCGGTGCATGTCGTACTCGCCGGCGGGGGGACCGCCGGCCACATCGAGCCCGCGCTTGCCCTCGCGGACGCCCTGCGCAGGCAGGACCCGACCGTGGGAATCACTGCCCTCGGCACGGAGCGCGGACTCGAGACCAGGCTCGTACCCGAGCGGGGGTACGAACTCGCCCTGATCCCGGCCGTGCCGCTGCCGCGCAAGCCCACCCCGGAACTGATCACCGTCCCGGGACGGCTGCGCGGCACCATCAAGGCCGCCGAGCAGATCCTGGAACGCACCAAGGCGGACTGCGTCGTCGGCTTCGGCGGCTACGTCGCCCTGCCCGGCTACCTCGCCGCCAAGCGGGCCGGGGTGCCGATCGTCGTCCACGAGGCCAACGCCCGTCCCGGCCTGGCCAACAAGATCGGTTCGCGGTACGCCCACGGCGTCGCCGTCTCCACCCCCGACAGCAAGCTGCGCGGTGCCCGCTACATCGGCATCCCGCTGCGCCGCACCATCGCCACCCTGGACCGGGCCCGGGTCCGCCCCGAGGCGCGTGCCGCGTTCGGCCTCGACCCCAACCTGCCGACGCTGCTGGTCTCCGGCGGCTCGCAGGGCGCCCGCCACCTCAACGAGGTGGTCCAGCGGGTCGCCCCGCTGCTGCAGCGCTCCGGTATCCAGATCCTGCACGTGGTCGGACCGAAGAACGAATTGCCGCGCGTCGACAACATGCCCGGGATGCCGCCCTATATCCCGGTACCGTACGTGGACCGGATGGATCTCGCGTACGCCGCGGCCGACATGATGCTCTGCCGCGCCGGCGCGATGACCGTCGCCGAACTCTCCGCCGTCGGGCTCCCCGCCGCCTACGTCCCGTTGCCCATCGGCAACGGCGAACAGCGGCTCAACGCCCAACCGGTGGTCAACGCCGGCGGCGGTCTGCTGGTGGACGACGCGGCGCTCACCCCCGAGTGGGTGCAGGGCAACGTCCTCCCGGTGCTCGCGGATCCGCACCGGCTGTACGAGATGTCCCGCGCCGCCGCCGAGTTCGGCCGCCGGGACGCCGACGACCTGCTCGTCGGCATGGTGTACGAGGCGATTGCCGCACGCCGAGGCGCGTGAGGCGGACGGGTCCGGGGGCGGCGCCCCCGGACCCGGCATAAGGAGCGAGCGTGGCCGGACCGACGACCGCCCAGCGCGGAGCAACGCAGCAGGAGGGCTCCCCGGCCCGCCCGCCGCGTCCGCGCCCCGAAGGGCGCCGACTGCCCAGCCGCAGAACGCTGATCGTTTCCGGCGTCCTCGTGCTGCTGCTCGCCTCCGGCGTCGTCTGGGCGCTCTACGGCTCCTCCTGGCTCCGGGCCGAACAGGTCAGGACCACCGGTGTCGACGTACTGACGCCGGCCGAGGTGGAGGCCGTCGCGGCGGTCCCGATCGGCGCCCCGCTGATCTCCGTCGACACCGACGCCATCGCCGATCGATTGCGCCAGAAGTTGCCTCGTATCGACTCCGTGGATGTCGTACGGTCATGGCCGCACGGAATCGGACTTAAGGTGACAGAACGACAGCCGGTCCTGTTGGTCAAAAAGGGCGCGAAGTTCATTGAAGTGGACGCGAAAGGCGTGCATTTCGCAACGGTGGACAAATCGCCCGGACGCGTACCTCTGCTGGAACTGAAACCTGATCAGTCCGCGAGTCTGCGCCGTTTCGGCAGTGACCGGTTGGTGCGGGAAGCGGTCCGGGTCGCGGGCGAACTCCCGGGCGGCGTCGCCAAGGACACCGAGGTCGTGCGGGTCACCTCGTACGACTCGATCTCCCTGCGGCTCACCCGGGGGCGAACGGTGATCTGGGGCAGCGGCGAAGCGGGTCCGGTGAAGGCGAGAGTTCTCACCGCTCTCATGAAAGCCGCTCCCAAAGCGGGACACTTCGACGTGAGTGCACCCACCGCCCCTTCCGTGTCGGGCAGTTGACGCACATTTGGCCTGGCCAGCACCCTGGTTGGTCAGCGCTACGGGTGATCACATAGGGTGAAAAGAAAAACGGGAGGTTCGGCGTGTTCGTTGAACGTGCGCCACTTGTCGACTTAGTGTCCTGTTCGGAAGAGTCCATGAAACAGACACACTGGTAACCCTAAACTTCAACGTTAGGGTTTGGGTCGGCGTTTCGGACCGACCCAATCGGCATCCGTCGTCGCGGCGGGACTACCGCGAAGCGACGACACGTAACTCGAGGCGAGAGGCCTTCGACGTGGCAGCACCGCAGAACTACCTCGCAGTCATCAAGGTCATCGGTGTCGGCGGCGGTGGTGTCAATGCCATCAACCGAATGATCGAGGTCGGTCTCAAGGGCGTCGAGTTCATCGCGATCAACACTGATGCGCAAGCCCTGTTGATGAGCGACGCCGACGTCAAGCTCGACGTCGGTCGTGAACTCACCCGCGGCCTTGGCGCCGGCGCCAACCCGGCAGTCGGTCGCAAGGCGGCAGAGGACCACCGTGAGGAGATCGAGGAGGTCCTCAAGGGGGCCGACATGGTCTTCGTCACCGCCGGAGAAGGCGGCGGCACCGGCACCGGCGGCGCACCCGTCGTCGCCAACATCGCGCGCTCGCTCGGCGCCCTGACGATCGGCGTGGTCACCCGCCCGTTCACCTTCGAGGGCCGGCGACGTGCGAACCAGGCGGAGGACGGCATCGCCGAACTCCGCGAAGAGGTCGACACCCTCATCGTCATTCCCAACGACCGACTGCTGTCGATCTCGGACCGCCAGGTCAGCGTGCTCGACGCGTTCAAGTCGGCCGACCAGGTGCTGCTGTCGGGTGTCCAGGGCATCACCGACCTCATCACCACCCCGGGTCTGATCAACCTCGACTTCGCCGACGTCAAGTCGGTCATGTCCGAGGCCGGATCGGCACTCATGGGCATCGGATCGGCCCGTGGCGACGACCGCGCGGTGGCCGCCGCGGAGATGGCGATCTCCTCGCCGCTCCTGGAGGCGTCCATCGACGGCGCCCGCGGTGTCCTGCTCTCCATCTCCGGCGGCAGCGACCTCGGTCTCTTCGAGATCAACGAGGCCGCCCAGCTGGTGAGCGAGGCGGCGCACCCCGAGGCGAACATCATCTTCGGCGCGGTCATCGACGACGCGCTGGGCGACGAGGTGCGGGTCACCGTGATCGCCGCGGGCTTCGACGGCGGACAGCCGCCGGCCCGTCGCGAGAACGTGCTGGGCGCCAACTCGGCCAAGCGCGACGAGCCCGCCGCGCCGGTCCGGACTCCGGAGCCGGTGCGTCAGGCCGGTGGGCTGGGCTCCGTGCCCATCCGCGAGGAGCCGCCGGTCCAGGCGGAGCCCGTACCGGTGGTGAGCGAGAGCCACCTGCCCCCGGTCGCGCCGCCGCACGTCCCGCCGGCCCGTCCCGCGTACCAGGACTCGCAGGCCGAAGAGCTGGATGTCCCGGACTTCTTGAAGTGATAGCTCAGCACCACGCACTGTCCTCGACGGGCGGCGCGCACTTCGCCTTCACCGACAGGTGGGGCGGAGTGAGCGCCGCTCCGTACGAGGAGCTCAACCTCGGCGGCGCGGTCGGAGACGACCCCGCCGCCGTTCTGGCCAATCGCGAACGCGCCGCCCGGGCCCTCGGCCTGGACCCGGCGCGGGTCGTGTGGATGAACCAGGTGCACGGGCGGGACGTCGCGGTCGTCGAAGGGCCGTGGGGGGATGCTTCGCAGATCCCCGCGGTGGACGCGGTGGTGACCGCCCGGCGCGGGCTCCCCCTCGCCGTGCTCACCGCCGACTGCACCCCCGTACTGCTCGCCGACCCGGTCGCCGGGATCGCGGCTGCGGCGCACGCGGGCCGTCCCGGCCTGGTCGCCGGGGTCGTCCCCGCCGTGGTCGAGGCCATGACCGGGCTTGGCGCCGCCCCTTCCCGGATCGTCGCCCGCACCGGGCCCGCGGTCTGCGGACGGTGCTACGAAGTCCCGGCCGAGATGCGCGCCGAGGTCGCGAAGAGCGTCCCGGCCGCCTGGTCCGAGACCAGCTGGGGCACTCCGGCCGTGGACGTCACCGCCGGGGTCCATGCCCAGCTCGAAGCACTCGGCATCGAGGACCGGCAGGCCTCGCCGGTCTGCACCCTCGAATCGGGCGATCACTTCTCGTACCGCCGCGACCGCACCACCGGGCGGCTCGCCGGATATGTCTGGTTGGACTGATAGGGCATGACGGACCGTAAGGCTCAACTCGCCGATAACCTGGCGCGGGTGGAGGAACGCATCGTTTCCGCCTGCTCCGCCGCCGGTCGCGAGCGGGAGGAAGTGACCCTCATCGTGGTCACCAAGACCTACCCCGCGAGCGATGTGCGGATTCTGCACGAACTGGGTGTACGTCATGTCGCGGAGAATCGTGACCAGGACGCGGCACCCAAAGTAGCCGAATGTGCGGATCTGTCGCTCACATGGCACTTTGTCGGTCAATTGCAGACGAATAAGGTTCGTTCTGTGGCGAGTTATGTCGATGTCGTGCAGTCGGTGGACCGGGTCAGACTGGTCACGGCCCTCTCGGCGGCCGCCGAGCGCGAAGGGCGCGAACTCGGCTGCCTCATCCAGGTGGCGCTCGACGCGGAGAGCGGCGAGCGGGGCGACCGGGGCGGCGTCGCGCCGGACGGGATCGAGGAGTTGGCCGCCGCGGTCGAATCCGCACCGGGGCTGCGGCTCGGTGGTCTGATGACCGTCGCGCCGCTCGCCGGACCGTACGCGGGACGCCAACGGGCCGCCTTCGACCGGCTGATGGAATTCTCATCCCGCCTGCGCGGGAACCATCCGGCTGCGAACATGGTCTCTGCAGGGATGAGCGCGGACCTCGAGGACGCGGTTGCGGCCGGAGCGACACATGTGCGCGTCGGTACGGCGGTACTCGGAGTCCGACCCGGGCTCGGGTAACGTCGCCAAGCAGGTCGGACCACAGCAGAAAATATGGTCATTCCCGCCTATGGCGGGCAGGCCTCAGTGGATCGCGGGGCACTTGGTGACAGATGCCGATCCACCACAGAGCGGAGGACTCAGAGCATGGCCGGCGCGATGCGCAAGATGGCGGTCTACCTCGGCCTCGTGGAGGACGATGGGTACGACGGTCCGGGGTTCGACCCCGACGACGAATTCGAACCCGAGCCGGAGCCCGAGCGAGACCGGCGGCGGCACCAGCCCGCGCATCAGGTGGAGCGGGATCGGGAACGGGACGAACCGGTGCGAGCGGTGCAGCCTCCCGCGCAGCGGGAGCCGGTTCAGATCCCGGCGGAGAGAGAGCGACCCGCCCGGATCGCACCCGTGGCATCCATCACACCTGAACGCCCGAACATGGAGAAGAACGCACCGGTGATCATGCCCAAGGTCGTGTCCGAGCGGGAGCCCTACCGCATCACCACGCTGCACCCCAGGACCTACAACGAGGCCCGTACCATCGGGGAACACTTCCGTGAGGGCACTCCGGTGATCATGAATCTCACGGAGATGGACGATACGGACGCAAAGCGACTTGTCGACTTTGCCGCAGGACTCGTCTTCGGTCTCCATGGCAGCATTGAGCGCGTGACGCAGAAGGTGTTCCTGTTGTCGCCTGCTAACGTCGATGTCACGGCGGAGGACAAGGCCCGTATCGCTGAGGGCGGATTCTTCAACCAGAGCTGAGAACACGACACCGGGAACAACCCGGCCGCGAGGCCGGAGCTACGAGAGCCAGGGGAGAGGGAAGCGCGAAATGGGCGTCGCACTGCAGGTTGTCTATATCGCGCTGATGTGTTTCCTCATCGTGCTGATCTTCCGGCTGGTCATGGACTACGTCTTCCAGTTCGCGCGTTCATGGCAGCCCGGCAAGCCGATGGTGGTCATACTTGAGGCCACCTACACTGTCACCGATCCACCGCTCAAGCTTCTGCGGCGGTTCATCCCGCCGCTGCGTCTCGGGAGCGTGGCACTCGACCTGTCCTTCTTCGTTCTGATGATCATCGTCTACATCCTGATCAACGTCGTGATCAGGCTGTGAGCGATACGGTCTTGCCGACTGCCGACGACTACGTAGAGGTGAAGAAGAGATGCCGCTGACTCCTGAGGACGTGCGGAACAAGCAGTTCACGACCGTCCGCCTCCGAGAAGGCTATGACGAGGACGAGGTCGATGCCTTCCTCGACGAGGTCGAGTCCGAGCTGACCCGCCTGCTCCGTGAGAACGAGGACCTGCGCGCGAAGCTGGCCGCTGCCACGCGTGCCGCCGCGCAGAACCAGCAGCAGGGCATGCGCAAGCCGGAGCCGCAGGACAGGCCCGGGGCACCTGTGCCCGCCGCCATATCGGGTCCGCCGGTCCAGCAGCAGCCCCCGCAGATGGGTCCCCCCCAGCTGCCCGGTGGTGCTCCGCAGCTGCCCGCCGGTCCCAGTGGCCACGGTCCTGGTCCCCAGGGCCAGCACGGCCCCGGTCCGCAGGGCCCGCACGGCCCCGGCCCGATGCAGGGCGGTCCCATGGGTGGCCCGATGGGCGGCCCCATGGGCGGTCACGCTCCGCAGCAGCAGATGCAGCAGATGCAGCCGCCGCAGATGCAGCAGCCCGGTCAGGGCCCCGGTGGCGACAGTGCCGCCCGTGTCCTCTCGCTCGCGCAGCAGACCGCCGACCAGGCGATCGCGGAGGCCCGTTCCGAGGCCAACAAGATCGTCGGCGAGGCGCGCAGCCGCGCCGAGGGTCTGGAGCGGGACGCGCGTGCCAAGGCGGACGCCCTGGAGCGGGACGCTCAGGAGAAGCACCGCGTGGCGATGGGCTCGCTGGAGTCGGCCCGCGCGACGCTGGAGCGCAAGGTCGAGGATCTGCGTGGCTTCGAGCGTGAGTACCGGACCCGTCTGAAGTCCTACCTGGAGAGCCAGCTGCGGCAGCTGGAGACCCAGGCGGACGACTCGCTGGCTCCGCCGCGGACCCCGGCGACCGCTTCGCTGCCGCCGTCGCCCTCGCTGGCTCCGGCCGGTGCGGGTGCCATGGGCCACGCCATGGGCGGCAACCACGGCAACCAGCCGATGGGCGGCAATCCGTCCATGGGCGGTGGGCCCTCGTACGGCGGCCAGCAGCAGATGTCGCCGGCGATGACCCAGCCGATGGCGCCGGTGCGGCCGCAGGCGCCGCAGCCGATGCAGCAGGCTCCTTCGCCGATGCGTGGGTTCCTGATCGACGAGGACGACAACTGAGCCGGGTGCGCGCGATGAGCGCGTAGCCGTCGGCAGGCTGAGGGCCGGGCCCCGGGGATTTCCCCGGGGCCCGGCCCTTTTGCTGTGCGGGTGCGGGGCTGCGGGTGGGGCGTGGGGGGCGCTGTGCCGGGCTGTTCCCCTACCCGCCCCTTCCCGAACCTGGGGCTCTGCCCCAGACCCCGCTCCTCAATCGCCGGAGGGGCTGAAAAGCAGCGCCTGGGCGGGCTGAAGAGTGACACGGGGAGGGGTTGAAAGCGGCGCCGGGGCGGGCTGAAAGCGGTGCTGGGAAGTTGAGGTGACAGTAGGAGGGCCCGGCCGGACACCAGTCCGGCCGGGCCCTCCTGCTTCTCGTGGGTTACTGCTCCGTCTTGCGGAGGCGGAACGTCAGGGACAGGCCCTCGTCCTCGAACGGTTCGCCGTACGTCGGGTCCGCCTCGCCCTGGGCGTAGTCCAGGGCCAGGACCTCGTCCGCGATCAGGGTCGCGTGTTCGGTCAGGGCCTCCACCGTGGCGGGGGCCGCCGATGTCCAGCGGACGGCGATGCGGTCGGCGACGTCCAGGCCGCTGTTCTTGCGGGCCTCCTGGACGAGGCGGATCGCGTCACGGGCGAGGCCCGCGCGCCGCAGCTCCGGGGTGATCTCCAGGTCCAGGGCGACCGTCGCGCCCGAGTCGGACGCCACCGACCAGCCCTCGCGCGGGGTCTCGGTGATGATCACCTCGTCGGGGGAGAGGGTGACCGTCTCGCCGTCCACCTCGACCGACGCCGTGCCCTCGCGCAGGGCCAGCGAGAGGGCTGCCGCGTCGGCGTTCGCGACCGCCTTGGCCACCGCCTGGACGCCCTTGCCGAACCGCTTGCCGAGCGCCCGGAAGTTGGCCTTCGCGGTCGTGTCGACCAGTGAGCCGCCGACCTCCGAGAGCGAGGCCAGCGAGGAGACGTTCAGCTCCTCGGTGATCTGGGCGTGCAGTTCGGGGGAGAGCGACTCGAAGCCGGTCGCCGCGACCAGGGCGCGGGACAGCGGCTGGCGGGTCTTGACGCCCGACTCGGCGCGGGTGGCCCGGCCCAGCTCGACCAGGCGGCGGACCAGCGCCATCTGCGTGGAGAGGGCGGGGTCGATCGCCGCCAAGTCGGCCTTCGGCCAGGTGGAGAGGTGGACCGACTCGGGGGCGTCCGGCGTGACCGGGACGACCAGGTCCTGCCAGACCCGCTCGGTGATGAACGGGGTGAGCGGGGCCATCAGCCGGGTCACCGTCTCGACGACCTCGTGCAGGGTGCGAAGCGCCGCCTTGTCGCCCTGCCAGAAGCGGCGGCGCGAGCGGCGTACGTACCAGTTGGACAGGTCGTCGACGAAGGAGGACAGCAGCTTGCCGGCGCGCTGGGTGTCGTAACTCTCCAGGGCCTGCGTGACCTGGTCCACCAGTGCGTTCAGCTCGCTCAGCAGCCAGCGGTCCAGGACCGTGCGGTCCGCCGGGGCCGGGTCGGCCGCGGACGGCGCCCAGTTCGACGTACGGGCGTACAGGGCCTGGAAGGCGACCGTGTTCCAGTACGTGAGGAGCGTCTTGCGGACGACCTCCTGGATCGTGTTGTGGCCGACGCGGCGCGCCGCCCACGGGGAGCCGCCCGCCGCCATGAACCAGCGGACCGCGTCCGCGCCGTGCTGGTCCATGAGGGGGATGGGCTGAAGGATGTTGCCCAGGTGCTTGGACATCTTGCGGCCGTCCTCGGCGAGGATGTGGCCCAGGCAGACCACGTTCTCGTACGACGACTTGTCGAAGACCAGGGTGCCGACCGCCATCAGCGTGTAGAACCAGCCGCGGGTCTGGTCGATGGCCTCGGAGATGAACTGCGCCGGGTAGCGGCTCTCGAAGAGCTCCTTGTTCTTGTACGGGTAGCCCCACTGCGCGAACGGCATCGAACCCGAGTCGTACCAGGCGTCGATGACCTCCGGGACGCGGTACGCCTCCAGCTGGCAGTTCTCGTGCGAGCAGGTGAACGTGACCTCGTCGATGAACGGGCGGTGCGGGTCGAGACCCGAGAGGTCGGTGCCGACGAGCTCGCCGAGCTCGGTGCGGGAGCCCACGCAGGTGAGGTGGCCGTCCTCGCAGCGCCAGATCGGCAGCGGGGTGCCCCAGTAGCGGTTGCGGGACAGCGCCCAGTCGACGTTGTTGTTCAGCCAGTCGCCGAAGCGGCCGTTCTTGACGGAGTCCGGGAACCAGTTGGTCTTCTCGTTCTCCTGGAGCAGCCGGTCCTTGATGGCGGTCGTGCGGATGTACCAGGACGGCTGCGCGTAGTAGAGCAGCGCGGTGTGGCAGCGCCAGCAGTGCGGGTAGCTGTGCTCGTACGGGACGTGCCGGAAGAGCTTGCCGCGGGCGGCCAGGTCCTCGGTGAGCGCCTCGTCGGCCTTCTTGAAGAAGACCCCGCCGACCAGCGGCAGGTCCTCCTCGAAGGTGCCGTCGGGGCGGACCGGGTTCACGACCGGCAGGCCGTACGCCTTGCAGACCAGGAGGTCGTCGGCGCCGAACGCGGGGGACTGGTGGACCAGACCCGTACCGTCCTCGGTCGTCACGTACTCGGCGTTGACGACGTAGTGCGCCTCGGCGGGGAAGTCGACGAGGGTGAACGGGCGCTCGTAGGTCCAGCGCTCCATCTCGCGGCCGGTGAAGCTCTCGCCGGTGGTCTCCCAGCCCTCGCCCAGCGCCTTCTCGACGAGCGGCTGCGCGACGACGAGCTTCTCCTCGCCATCGGTCGCGACGACATAGGTGACGTCGGGGTGCGCGGCGACGGCGGTGTTGGAGACCAGGGTCCAGGGGGTGGTCGTCCAGACGAGGAGGGAGGCTTCGCCGGCCAGCGGGCCGGAGGTGAGGGGGAAGCGGACGAAGACCGAGGGGTCGACGACCGTCTCGTACCCCTGCGCCAGCTCGTGGTCGGAGAGGCCGGTGCCGCAGCGGGGGCACCAGGGGGCGACGCGGTGGTCCTGGACCAGGAGGCCCTTGTTGAAGATCTCCTTCAGCGACCACCACACCGACTCGACGTACTCGGGGTCCATCGTGCGGTACGCGTCGTCGAGGTCGACCCAGTAGCCCATGCGGGTCGTGAGCTCGGTGAACGCGTCCGTGTGGCGGGTCACGGACTCACGGCACTTGGCGTTGAACTCGGCGATGCCGTACGCCTCGATGTCCTTCTTGCCGTTGAAGCCCAGCTCCTTCTCGACCGCGAGCTCGACCGGCAGTCCGTGGCAGTCCCAGCCGGCCTTGCGGCCGACGTGGTAGCCCTGCATGGTCCGGAAGCGGGGGAAGACGTCCTTGAAGACGCGGGCCTCGATGTGGTGGGCGCCGGGCATGCCGTTGGCGGTCGGCGGGCCCTCGTAGAAGACCCACTCGGGGCGTCCCTCGGACTGTTCGAGGCTCTTGGCGAAGACCTTGCTGTCGCGCCAGAAATCGAGCACGGCGTGCTCCAGCGCGGGCAGGTCGACCTGGGCGGGTACCTGGTGGTACTGCGGCGATGTCATGGGCGGACTTCCTCCGGCGGACGTTTTCCACTTCCGTCGGAGGGACGAGGGCCTCATCGGCTCCCGCGGTACCACCCTCCTTGACCCCGGGCGTGCGCCCGTGGCCCCCTCATTGGGGCGCGATGCCGGTTCTACTTGCCCTGCGGCGTTCTTCCGGCAGCTCCGGGTGATCTTCACGACGCGCTCGCCCCCGGGCTTCCACCGTCCCCGGGTCGCTCCTGGCTGCGTACGACGCTACTCGTCCCATCCACGCCTCTCGCTGAGGCCAGTGTACGGGCCCGTACGGGGGACGGCCGACCGGTTTAACGCGGAGGGCGGGGCGTGACCCGAATGGCCAGACGGAGGCTTACGGCCTCCGGGCGGGCGGCCCGGAGGCGGATTACCCGGCCGTGAGCTGGGCACAACGGATGCAGGCAGGTCCGGAACCGGACGCGGGAAGGAGCGATTCGGCGGCGTGCCCCGTTGCCGCGGTGCTGGGGTCGATTTATCGTCCCAGCACGATTCGCGTGCAAGATCACAATATGTGAAGGGGCCGCGGCCATGGTGGCGAAGAAGACCGCCGCAAAGAAGACGGCATCAGCCGGATCCACGGGCGCGGCAGCCGGAGAGACGGGTGGCGACGCGGGAATGGAGACCGTCCCGGAGGCCGGTGCGGCCGGGACCGCGGTGAAGAAGGCCGCCGCGAAGAAGACCGCGGCGAAGGAGCCCGCCGCCAAGAAGGCACCTGCGAGGAAGAGCGCAGCCAGGAAGGCTTCGAAGAAGGCCGCGTCCGCGGCCGAGGTGGCGGCCGAGGCCGCCGGGAAGACAGGAGCCCACACGGTGGTAGCCAAGAAGAGCGCGGCCCGGACCCGCACGGCCGGCACGGGCGCGGCGCCCCTGCCCTCGGCCGGCGGGGGAGTCACGACGGCCCCCGGCGAGCTGGCGGTCCGTCCGGGCGAGGACCCCTGGACGCCGGAGGAGGTCGCCGACGCGCGGGCCGAGCTGAGCAGCGAGACCATGCGGCTGCGCAGCGAGCTGGAGGCCGCGAGCGCCGCGCTCGCCGGGCTGATGCGCGACTCCGGCGACGGCGCGGGTGACGACGAGGCGGACACGGGCACCAAGAACATCACCCGCGAGCACGAGATGTCGCTCGCCGCCAACGCCCAGGAGATGCTGGACCAGACCGAGCGGGCGCTGGCCAGGCTCGACGCCGGGACGTACGGACTGTGCGAGATCTGCGGCAATCCGATCGGCAAGGCGCGGATGCAGGCGTTCCCGCGCGCCACGCTCTGTGTCGAGGACAAACAGAAGCAGGAGCGACGAGGCTGATCCCCGGCGGTGTGTCGTACCCTCGTCCTCAGTCAGGAACCTAGGTTGAGGGATTCACGTGGCAGAGGCGGAGCGCATCATCGGTACGCCGGACATCCCCGATGCTGAGGGGGCCGAAGGGGACGAGACCGCGGACCGGGCCGACGACCGGGGCGGGGAGACCGCCCCGAACAGGGGCAGGCGGAAGGTCGCGGTGCTCTTCGTCGTGGCCGTGTTCGCCTACCTCATCGACCTGATCAGCAAGATGATCGTGGTCGCGAAGCTGGAGCACCACGAACCGATCGAGCTCATCGGGGACTGGCTGCAGCTCAGCGCGATCCGCAACGCCGGTGCCGCGTTCGGTATCGGTGAGGCGTTCACCATCATCTTCACGTTCATCGCGGCGACCGTCATCGTGGTGATCGCCCGGCTCGCGCGCAAGCTCTACAGTCTGCCGTGGGCCATCGCGCTCGGCCTGCTGCTCGGCGGTGCGCTCGGCAACCTCACCGACCGCATCTTCCGCGCCCCCGGCGTCTTCGAGGGCGCGGTGGTCGACTTCATCGCCCCCGCCCACTTCGCCGTTTTCAACCTCGCCGACTCCGCGATCGTCTGCGGCGGCATCCTGATCGTGATCCTTTCCTTCAAGGGCCTGGACCCCGACGGCACCGTGCACAAGGACTGACGGGCGCAAGGCATACTCGACAGGTGAGTACGTATCCCGAGGTCCGCACCCTGCCCGTACCCGACGGTCTGGAGGGCGAGCGTGTCGACGCCGCCATCTCCCGGATGTTCGGTTTCTCCCGCACCAAGGCCGCCGAGCTGGCGGCCGCCGGGAAGGTGCAGGTGGACGGCTCGGTGGTCGGGAAGTCCGAGCGGGTCCAGGGCGGCGCCTGGCTGGAAGTGGAGATGCCGCAGGCTCCCGCTCCGGTGCAGATCGTCGCCGAGCCCGTCGAGGGCATGGAGATCGTGCACGACGACGACGACATCGTCGTGATCGTGAAGCCGGTCGGCGTCGCCGCCCACCCCAGCCCCGGCTGGACCGGCACGACCGTCATCGGCGGTCTGGCCGCGGCCGGGTACCGGATCTCGACGTCCGGCGCCGCCGAGCGCCAGGGCATCGTCCACCGCCTCGACGTCGGCACCTCCGGCCTGATGGTCGTCGCCAAGTCCGAGCGGGCCTACACCCTGCTGAAGGCGCAGTTCCGCGACCGGGTCGTGGAGAAGAAGTACAACGCGCTGGTGCAGGGCCACCCGGACCCGATGAGCGGCACCATCGACGCCCCCATCGGGCGCCACCCCAACCACGACTACAAGTGGGCCGTCACCGCCGAGGGCAAGCCCTCCGTGACGCACTACGACCTCATCGAGGCCTACCGCTCCGCCAGCCTCCTGGACATCAAGCTGGAGACGGGCCGTACGCACCAGATCCGGGTGCACATGTCCGCCCACCGCCACCCCTGCGTCGGTGACCTCACCTACGGCGCCGACCCGACGATGGCCAAGCGCCTGGGCCTGACCCGGCAGTGGCTGCACGCCGTCCGGCTCGGCTTCGAGCACCCGTCCGACGGCAGCTGGGTGGAGTTCACCAGCAGCTACCCGGACGACCTCCAGCAGGCCCTGGACAAGATCGCGGCGGAGAGCGAATGACCGGCACGCCCGCCCTGTACACCACGCGTAGCGCCGTCGGTGAGCAGGACCTCGCGGCCTGTTTCCTGGTCCGCAAGGACGTCTTCGTCGGCGAGCAGGACGTGCCCGAGGAGATCGAGTACGACGAGTACGACGCGGTCGCCCTGCATGTGATCGCCCTCGCGGCGGACGGCTCGGCGCTGGGCACCGGGCGGCTGCTGCACGGCCCGGCTGCCGCCGCGAAGACCGGCGGCGACCCGGCCGTCGGCTCGCTCGGCAGGCTCGCGGTGACCAGGGCGGCACGCGGCCTCGGGGTCGGTGCCGCACTGGTCCGGGCCATCGAGGACGCGGCCCGTGAGCTCGGTCTGGCCGCCGTCGACCTGCACGCCCAGACCCATGCGCTCGGCTTCTACGAACGCCTCGGCTATGAGGCGTACGGCCCCGAGTTCCCGGACGCGGGCATCCCCCATCGGGCGATGCGCCGCACCCTGCGGGACTGAGGCGCCGGGGAAGCCGGCCTTACTCCGGCATCCCCCACCGGGTCCAGGCGCCGTTCGACGGCACATCGCGCGGGGCCGCGTGCGGGCGGGGAGCGCCCTGCGGAGTGATCACCGCCGTGGCGCCGCGGGGCAGGGCGAGCGTGATCCGGCCCGGTCCGGTCTCCCGCCAGTGCAGCGGGCGCCCGTGCGCGTCCCGTACCTCGATCCGGCCCCTGACCGAGTGCTCCAGGGTCAGCGGCGCGCCCGCCTCGCTGTGCACCCGTACCCAGCGCGTGGCACCGCCCGAGCGGTCCGCGTCCACCAGGAAGGCGCCCTGGGTCCGCAGGGACGCGATCGAGGCGTCCGCCCAGCGCTCCGAGACGGACGGGAAGACCTTCACCACCCCCTCGTGCCCCTGCACCACCATGTCGAGCATCGACTGGGCGGCGGACAGCGGGCTCTCCAGGGCGAGGTTCCTGCCCTCCCGGTACATCGTGTTGACCGTCATCGTGCAGTCCGCGACCACGTTCAGATCGGTGAAGAAGGTCAGGAAGTCGAGGGCCTTCTCCGGCTCGTCCATCACCGAGTACATGGACGAGGCGGTGGCGTAGCTGTAGCCGTGCCACAGCTCCTGCATGGAGACCCAGTGGTCCATGGAGCGCCGCATCACCTCGCGGTCCCGGGACCGGTCCCAGTTCCGTTCGCGCAGCGGGTACAGCCACAGCAGGTGCGAGTGGTGCCGGTGCGAGCCGGCCAGCGGGACGTCCTTGCCGATCATGACGCCGGCCGCCGGGTCCTCGGCGTACGGGGCCAGGCGCCGCTCGATGTCCTGCCAGCGCTTCAGCCTGGGATCGCCGTTGCGCAGCAGCTCCGCCGACGCGATCAGGGTACGCACTCCCCAGCGGATCAGCGAGAGGTCGTAGGTGCAGTCCACGGCGTTCGCATACTCGGGGGAGCGGGTCTCCGGGAGGTGCAGCAGGCCGTCCGGGCCCTCGTGGAGGAAGCGCGCGTAGAAGTTGACGGCCTTCGCGAGGATCGGGTGCACCACGTCGCGCAGCACCGACAGGTCCATCGAGTGCCGGTAGGACTGCCAGACGTTGTGCAGGGCCCAGGTGAGGTTGCCGAAGTTGTCGGAGACATGGGACGAGCCGGGGGCGCCGACGTCATAGGTGTCGCCCGCGCGCAGCTGCCAATCGGAGGGGTGGCCCAGGGCGTAGCTCTCGCCGTCGCGGTAATCGGCCGGGACCGAGGCGGGGAGGTTGTGCTCGAAGCGGCGGAACGCGCCCGTCACCGAGTCGAGTTCGGGGTGGTTGGAGCCGTGGACGGGGGCCATGCCGATCTGGACGTTGAGGTTCCACCAGACCGCCGTCCAGTTGTTGCCGACCTCGGGGAACCACGGGCCCCATTCGGAGATCGTCGGGCCGTCGGCCCTGGTCGACGCGGCGAGCTTGTAGAGCTGGACGAGGTAGAAGCTCTGTAGCCGCTTGTCCGGTACGGAGAGGAAGCTGCGCCGGTAGTACGCGTGCCACCAGCGGCGGTGACGGTCCACCAGCCGGTCCGGCTCGGCGGCCAGGGTGCGGTCCACGGCCCGCAGCGCCTCGGCCGTCGCCTCGGACACCTGGCCGGGGAAGCGGTACACGAGGTGGGCGGCGAGCAGCCGGCCGGTGCCCTCGCGCCGTTCGCGCCAGGCCGTGGTCCAGCCGCCGCCGGCCAGCAGCGGCTGCTCGGCGAAGCCGTCACCGGTCCGGGGCTCCGGATTGGGCGTGTAGTCCTCGGGCCTGCCGCTGGTACGGGTGGTGGCGGCCCGCAGCCAGTGGAAGGTCCAGGCCGCGGACTCCTCGCCGGGGGTGGGGCGGGTGGAGACCAGCAGCGCGCCGGTGTCGTTCTGGACCAGGGCGGAGAAGGCCAGCGAGCCCCGGGTGGTGGTGACGGTGCCGCGCAGCTCGGCGTCGTACAGGTCCAGGGTCCAGTCGACGGCGGTGATCTCCCCGGCGAGGGTCAGGGTGAAGTACCCGATGGGGAGGCGGGAGTAGCCGATGCCGCCGCGCCACTGGCCGCGCTGGTCCTGCACCTGGCTGTGACTGGTCATCAGCTTCAGCGTGTTCGCGGTCGTTCCGGCGTACAGCTGGGCGCCGAGGTGTCCGTTGGCGAGGAACGGCGCCTCCTGCCAGCCGGTGGGGAGGGTGCGCCAGGTCATGGCGGCGTCGCGGACGGTCTTCTCGTGGATGTCGATGGATCGGTGCTCCGTCGGTACGGGGCCGGCCGCCGCCCATGCGGTACGGGAGCCGGCCAGCCAGAGCGCGGATGTTCCGGCAGTGGCGGTGGAGACGAAATGCCTTCGGGAGAACGCGGTCACGTGGCCTCTCCTGCCAGTCATGTACGTGGTGGGAGTTCCTGTCCTTGAATCACGCACGCCGCATACTGCCCGCCCCGAGGAGGCAGGGGAAGGGGTTCGACCGCAGATACACCGTGGATACATCGGAGGAATGTCGGTCGCAGGAGTAGGAATCAGGGGGTGTTGTCTGGATTGCTGGCCTTGCGTGACAGGCTTTGACCCCGGATCCGCCGATCACAGAGGTCGGATCCGCCGATCGCGGAGGTCGGCACCCCGTGCTCCGGAAGGCATCCCGTGGACCAAATGGCACTGCTCCTCCTGCTGTTGCTCGGGGCTGTGGTCACGGTGCCGCTGGGCGAGCGTCTCGGGCTGCCCGCGCCGGTCCTGATGACGCTCGCCGGGGTCGGCATGGCCTTCCTCAGCTTCGTACCGAATGTGGACATCCCGCCCGAGATCATCCTTCCGGCGTTGCTGCCGCCACTTCTCTACGCCTCCGTGCAGCGAACCTCCTGGCGGCAGTTCGCCGCCAACAAACGACCGATCTTTCTGCTGGCGGTGGCGCTGGTCTTCGTCACGACGGCCGCCGTCGCCGCGGTCGCCAACGCGATCGTCCCCGGGCTGCCCATCGCCGCGGCCGTGGCGCTCGGGGCGCTCGTCGCCCCGCCCGACCCGGTCGCGGCGACCGCCGTCGCCGGTTCGGTCGGGCTGCCGCGCAGGCTCGTCTCCATCCTGGAGGGCGAGGGGCTGTTCAACGACGTGACCGCGATCGTGCTCTACCACGTGGCGATCGCCGCCGCGGTGAGCGGGAGCTTCTCGCTGCCGGAGGCCTTCGGGCTGCTGATCCTCTCCGCTGTGGTGGCCGTGGTGGTGGGCCTGGTGCTCGGCTGGCTCACCATCAAGCTCATGGGCCTGCTCGGCGACGCCACGCTCCAGGTCGGCCTCACCCTGCTGGTGCCGTTCGTGAGTTACGTGCTCGCGGAGGAGCTGATGGGCTCGGGCGTCCTCGCCGTCCTCACCACCGCGCTCTTCCTCGCCGAGCACACCGCCGACGCCGACGACGTCCTCGGCCGGCTCACCGGCCGCAGCTTCTGGGAGATCGTCGACACGCTCGTCACCGGGGTCGCCTTCGGGCTGATCGGGCTCGAACTGCACAACGTCTTCGGCACGGCGGACGGGCGCGAACTCAAGCTGCTGGGCTGGGGACTCGCCGTGGTCGTGGTGGTCGTCGGCGTACGGCTGCTGTATCTGCTGCCCGCCACCTGGCTGGCCAAGCGGCTGCACACCCGGCGCGACGTCAGCGAGGAGATCCCCACCAGCTGGCGGGAGACCGTCGTCATGTGGTGGGCCGGGATGCGCGGAGTGGCGTCGGTCGCGCTGGCGCTGGCGATCCCGCTGAAGACGGACGACGGGAAGCCGTTCCCGGGCCGCGACGAGATCGTCTTCATCGCCTTCGCGGTGATCATGGCCACGCTCGTCGTGCAGGGGCTCACCCTGCCGTGGCTGGTCCGCAAGCTCCGGGTCAAGGCGGACACGGACGCCGAGGAGGCGCTGGAGAAGGACCTCGCGATCCGCGCCGCCAAGGCCGCGAAGCAGCGCCTCAAGGAGATCCAGGAGGTCGAGGAGTTCCCGGACGAGGTCACCGAGCGGCTCCAGCGGCTGGCGTACGACGTGGGGGCGCGGATCAGTCCCGACATGGTCGACGACGAGCGCCGCGAGGCGTACGCGAAGCGGGCCGAGCGCTTCAAGGCGGTCAGCCGCGTCCAGCGCGAGATGATGTCGGCCGCCCGCCACGCGGTGCTGTCGGCCCGCAACGAGACCGGGGCGGACCCGGAGATCGTCGACCGGGTGCTGCGGCAGTTGGACGTCCGCAGCCTGCGGTGAGGCGGTGAGGCGGTGAGGCGGTGAGGCGGTGACCGGCCCCGGCCCCGGTCAGCCGCGTCCCGTGCGCGGGGACCTGTCCCGGTCCGACGGCTTCTCGTGCACGGAGCTGGACGGATGCGGCCACTCGCTCTCCGGCGGCAGCGCCGCGGCCGCCGTCGCGACCTTCGGCAGCGCGTACGGGTGGTGGTCGCGCAGCCAGCCGATGAGCTGTTCCCGTACGGCACAGCGCACCGTCCAGATGTCGCCCGCGTCCTTCGCCGTGACCACCGCGCGGACCAGGATCGTCGACGGCGTGGTGTCGGTGACGGCCAGGGACCAGTCACGGCCGTCCCACGCGGCGCACTCGCCCAGGATGTCCCGCAGTTGCTCGCGCATCGCCTCGACCGGGGCCGAGTGGTCCAGGTGGAGGAAGACCGAGCCGGTCATCTGCGCGCCGCCGCGCGACCAGTTCTCGAACGGCTTGCTGGTGAAGTACGAGACCGGCATCGTGATCCGCCGTTCGTCCCAGGTCCGCACCGCGAGGAAGGTCAGCGTGATCTCCTCGATCGTGCCCCACTCACCGTCCACCACCACGGTGTCACCGATGCGCACCATGTCGCCGAAGGCGATCTGCAGCCCTGCGAAGAGATTGCCGAGCGTCGACTGGGCGGCCACGCCCGCCACGATGCCGAGCACACCGGCCGAGGCCAGCATCGAGGTGCCGAACGTGCGCATCCCCGGGAACGTCAGCAGCATCGCGCCGACGGCGACCGTCGCCACGATCGCGGTGAGCACCCGCTGGATCAGCGTCACCTGGGTACGGACCCGCCGGACGCGCGCCGGATCGGGGGTGCTCGCGGCGTATCTCGCGTAGAGGGAGTCGACGACGGCCGTCGCGATCCGCACCACCAGCCAGGCCGAGGCCCCGATCAGTACCAGCGACAGGGTCTGGCCGATCCCGGTCCGGTGGGCGGTGACCGCTTCGAGCCGGCTGTGGGTGTACGAGCCCAGCAGCAGCGCCGTGCCCAGCGTCAGCTGGAGCGGTATTCGGCAGTGCCGCAACAGCCCCCACAGCGGGGTGTCGTGGTGCCGGCCGTCGGCCCGTCTGAGCAGCAGATCGACCAGCCAGCCGACCAGCAGTGTGATCACGACCGAGCCGCCGACGACGATCAGTGGGCGCAGCAGGTTCTCCATGCCCCCGACCGTAGCTGGCACCATGGGACTCATGAACATCATGCTTTTCCACTCGACGTACGGTCTGCGCCCCGCGGTGCACGCGGCGGCCGGCCGGCTTCGCGCCGCCGGGCACGAGGTGCATGTGCCCGACCTCTTCGAGGGGCGCACGTTCGAAACCGTCGAGGAGGGCCTGGCCTTCAAGGAAGAGGTGGGCAAGGACGAACTGCTCAGGCGGGCCGTGCTGGCCGCCGCCCCCTACTCCGACCGGGGTCTGGTGTACGCGGGTTTCTCGTTCGGCGCCTCCACCGCGCAGACCCTGGCGCTCGGCGACGAGAAGGCCCGCGGTCTGCTGATGTTCCACGGCACGTCGGACATCGCCGAGAACGCGTCCGTGGACGAGCTGCCGGTACAGCTGCACGTCGCCGACCCGGACCCCTTCGAGACGCACGACTGGCTGAACTCCTGGTACCTGCAGATGCGGCGGACCGGCGCCGACGTCGAGGTCTACCGCTATCCGGGCGCGGGCCATCTCTTCACGGATGCCGAACTGCCCGACTTCGACCAGGCGTCGGCCGAGCTGGCCTGGAAGGTCTCGCTCGGCTTCCTCGCCACGCTGTGACGCGGTGAGGGGCCCCGCACCGCGGGGCCCCGGGCCGGATCAGCCCCGGTACGCGGTCCAGCTGTCGCTCATCCGCTGGACCTGGCCCGCGGTGAACTGGGTCATGCACGAGTCGTAGGTGTAGTCCATGAAGTTGTGGATCGGGTCGACCCCGGTCTTGTTGGTGCAGGAGTCACGCCCGGTCGGGCACTCGTACGCGGGGGTCTTCTCGGCCGGAGTGTCGGAGACGTAGTCGCCGTTGCCGTTACAGCCGCCCTGGAAGGTGTGGTAAAGCCCCATCCAGTGGCCGACCTCGTGGGTGGCGGTGTCGCCCTCGTTGTAGTTGGTGGCGGAGCCGCCGGGCAGCGAGGCGTCGAGCATGACGACGCCGTCGTCCGAGGGGTTGGACTTGTACGAGCTGGGGAAGGTGGCCCAGCCCAGCAGGCCGCCGCCGAGGTTGGCGGTGTAGATGTTGAGGGCGTTCGCGCCGCCCTTGCGCAGCGAGGACTTCATGGCCTTCTCGGCGGCGGAGCCGGGGGAGACGCCGTCGTACCAGGAGCTGTTGTCCGTGTAGTCCGTGCCGGCCAGCGTGAACTGGAAGCCGGTGTTCGTGTTGCCCGAACCCTGCCCGCTGTAGGCGGCGTTCAGGACGTTCATCTGGCTGCTGATCGCGGCGGCGCTGAGCTTGCCGGTCGTCCCGGAGTGCACGACGTGGAAGTACACCGGGATCGTTGCGCCCGCGGCGAGCGAGGAGCCGCTGACCCGGCGGTCCGCGAGTCTCTGCTTCAACTGCGCGTCCATGGCCTTGGCCTGGGCCGCGGAGAGTTCATTGGGGTCCGCGGCGTGCGCGGTGCCCGAGGGGCGGGCCTCGCGCGCCGTGGCGCTCGCTCCGGCGTCGTCCGCGCACTTCTGGGCGGCGGAGGCGGAGGTCTTGGAGGTGGCCGAGGCGGCGGAGCCGGAAGGAGCGGAGAGCGGTGCCAGGGCCAGGGTTCCGGCCAGGACGGCGGTGCCGATCGCACGGTTTCGCATACGCGGCGATATACGGACAAGAGCGCGCACGTGGACTCCTCGCGGATGTGTGGGAGAGGTATTTCCTCACCCGCCGCCGGGAGATTACGTGCGCATGTCAGCCTCCGAGGAGGAACGATCAAGCCCAATCAAGCATTCGCAAAAGGGTCGAAACCGGAATGAATCTTTCTTCGCGTTCCAGAGTTTGAGACGGTGAAGTAACCGTAGGCGTTACCCCGGCGGGTGGTGTGTCCCCATTCGATCCTCGGGACACACCACCCGCCGTAGCGACGCAATGCGCCGTCAACATATGCGGAGGTGGCCGAAAATAGCCCCTTAGCGTACCGGGCTGTCCACCCGCTCGACCTTCTGCGTCCCGCTGAGCGTCCGGTACGAACGCGTCCAGGCCGACGCCGCGTCCCGCTTCGTCCGGTCGGAGACGGCGTAGTAGTCCATCTGCGAGCGCTCGGCGGTCACGTCCAGGACGCCGTAGCCGTGCGAGTCCATGTCCACCCACTTCACATGACGGTTGGCGGCCTTCACCGCGGCGGCCGCGACCAGCGAGACCGTCTGCGGTGCCACGTGCAGGATGTCGTCGATGTTGTCCGAGGTCACCGACGTCACCACGAACTCGGTGGCGGCCGAGTCGGAGAGCGGATACGTCGCCGCCTTCACCGGTACGTCGTTGGCCCAGGCCATGTGGATGTCACCGGTCAGGAAGACCGTGTTGGTGATCGACCGGTCCCGCAGGTGCGTGATCAGCTCCTTGCGGTCGTCCGTGTAGCCGTCCCACTGGTCGACGTTGACGGCCAGGCCCTCCTTGGGCAGCCCCAGCAACTCGGCCAGCGGCGCCAGCAGATGGGCCGGTACGGAGCCGAACGCGACCGGCGAGATCATCACCGACGTGCCGACCAGCTTCCAGGTGGCGTCCGAGCCGGCCAGCCCCGACTTCAGCCAGTCCAGCTGCGCCCGCCCGGTGATGCTGCGCTCCGGGTCGTCGACCGCGCCGCTGCCGATCCCCGCCTGCTGGGAGCGGAAGCTGCGCAGGTCGAGGAGGTGGAGGTCGGCCAGGTTGCCGAAGCGCAGCCGCCGGTAGACGGTGCCCTCGGTGGAGGCGCGGACCGGCATCCACTCGAAGTACGCCTGCTTGGCGCCCGCGACCCGGTCCGCCCAGGTGCCCTCGGTGCCCGGCGTGTGGTTCTCGGCCCCGCCCGACCAGGTGTCGTTGGCGAACTCGTGGTCGTCCCAGATCGCGATCACCGGGTGCGTGGCGTGCAGCGTCTGGAGGTCGGGGTCCGTCTTGTACGTGGCGTGCCGGGTGCGGTAGTCGGCGAGGGTGAGGATCTCGTGGACCGGCCGGTGCTGCCGTACGACGTACTTCTCGTCCGGGTAGCTTCCCGACGCGTACTCGTAGATGTAGTCGCCGAGGTGGAGCACCGCGTCGAGGTCGGCGCGGGCGGCGAGGTGGCGGTACGGGGAGAAGTACCCGGCCTCCCAGTTGGCGCACGACACCACGCCGAAGCGCACACCGGGCGTGGCGGCACCGGCCGTCGGCGCCGTCCGGGTACGGCCGGCCGGGGAGAGCGTCTGCGTGCCCTCGCCCGCCGAGAAGCGGAACCAGTACGCGGTGGCGGGTGCCAGGCCCCGCACATCGGCCTTGACCGTGTGGTCGGACGCGGCCTTCGCGACGGTCGTGCCCCGGGCGACGACCTGGGCGAAGTCCTTGTCCTCGGCGACCTCCCAGTGCACCGCCGTATCGGCGCCGCGGCCCGAACCGGGCACCGCGTCCGGGGTCGGGGTGACACGGGTCCAGAGCAGGATGCCGTCGGGCAGGGGATCGCCGGAGGCGACGCCGTGCAGGAAGGCCGGGCCGTCGGCGGCGCGGGCGGCGGTGGCGGAGCCCAGCACGGGGGCCGCGACGGCGGTGGCGGCAGCGGCCTTGACGACCGTGCGGCGGCTGGGGGTGGAGAGCGGCGAGGAATCGCGTCGACTGGTCACGGGGCAGAACCCTACTGACCGGTAAGGTGAACGGGCAGGCGAATTCAGGAAGTTCGCCTGCCCGTCGGGGGCCGCTGCCGGGATGTCGCCGGCCGGTCAGCCCTTCAGTGCGGCCGTGATCGCGGTGTTGAAGGCCTCCACCGTCATCGGGGCGTTCTCGCTCTGGCCGTCGGTGAGTGCCTTGCCGTCCATCTTCAGCGTCGGGGTGCCCCGCACGCCGCTGTCGTCGAACGCCGCCGACATCTTCATCGCCCAGCTGTCGAAGGTGCCGTCCTTGACGTCCTTCTGGAAGGCGGCATTGCCCTTCAGCGCGTCCACCGTGTCGGCGACCTTGATCAGGTAGGAGTCGTCCTTGAACTTGTCGTCGGTCTCCTCCGGGTGGTACTTCGCGGAGTAGAGCGCGGCCTTGTAGTCGAGGAAGGCATCCGGGCTGACGTTGAGCGCCGCACCGAGCGCGCTCAGCGCGTTCTTCGAGCCCTCGCCGTCGGACATGTCGTCGATGAACGTGGCACCGATGTACTTGATCTTGTACTTCCCGGCATCGACGTCCTTGCGCACCGTCTCGCCGACGGACTGCTCGAACGTTCCGCAGATCGGGCAGCGCGAGTCCTCGTACAGCTCCAGGGTCTTCTTGGCGGTGGACTTGCCGATGACGACGGTGGTGCCGTCCTTGCCCGAGGTGTTCTTGGGCGCGGTCACATTCTTCGCGTCCTTGGCCGCCGCCCAGTGGGACGGCTTGTTCAGCTGCATGACGCCCCAGGCGGCAGCACCCACGACGGCCAGGACGCCGACGATCGAGACGCCGACGATGATCTGCCGGCGGGTCTTGTCCTTCTTGGCCTGGCGCTCGCGCTCGGCGCGCAGACGCTCGCGGGCCGCCGCCTTGTTGGCCTGGGTGTTGCGGTTGCTCATGTCCGTATCTCCATGGTGTGAGGGGCGTGTCGTAGGGGATTGCGTGCTCAGGCGATGGTGAAGGCCGAGCGCGGCGGTCCCCTCCGTCCCACGGAGTGCACGAGCAGACGGGCGTGTACGAGCGGGTGCGGACCACGTCCGGCGGGCCGCATCCGGCGCCGGGCCGGGCGGCGGGCCGTTCCGACCACGGCGACCGCGATCAGCAGCGGCCGGAACGCCAGGACGGCGGCCGCCTCCAGCAGACCGGCCAGCGCGGACTCGCCCCGCCGGAGCCAGGCCGCGGCGAGCAGGCCGACCGAGACATGGGCGGCGAGCAGCAGCCACGGCACCGCGGGGCCGGGCGAGGCCAGCAGCGCGGCCGTCGTGTGCCCGGCATCGGTCACCGAGGCGAACGGGGCGGCCTCGGCACCGGTCGGCGCCGCACCGGCGCCGACCATGCCGCCGCACAGCACGTCGACGCCGACCGAACGCAGCGGCCCCGCGATCGGGCCGCCGGCCGCGCCGTAACAGACATGCTGACCGGTGGTGAAGACGGTGTCGGCGGCCAGCTCCAGCGGGACCAGCAGCCCGGCGATCGCCCCGAAGCCGCGCTCCCGGCCGGCCAGCGCGTACGCCACGGCGAACACCACGCCGGCCAGCAGGGCGACGGCGGTCAGTGGCAGCGGGACCCGGGAGAGCAGCACATGGGACGCAGCGGAGAGCATCACGACGAGCGCTGTGAAAAGCGCCGCGCGAACGACTCTGATCTGCTTCCCGGATATGTCCATCGCCGAGGAGTGTCGCATGCGAACCTGTAAGTGAGCCCTAAAGGGATGGGGCTGATGGGATCAGAGCCCCGGAATGCGGCCGTTGCGGAAGAGGTCCACGAAGATCTGATGGTCGGCGCGGGCCCTGGCGCCGTAGCTGTGGGCGAAGTCCACCAGCAGTTCGGCGAAGCCCTCCTCGTCGGCCGCGATCGCCGCGTCGATCGCCCGCTCGGTGGAGAACGGCACCAGCGAGTGACCGCTCTCGTCATCGGCCGCGGAGTGCATCGTCGCCGTCGCCCGGCCGAGATCCGCGACGACCGCCGCGATCTCCTCCGGCTCGTCGATGTCGGACCAGTCCAGATCGACCGCGTACGGAGACACCTCGGCGACCAGCTGCCCCGCCCCGTCCAGCTCGGTCCAGCCGAGCCACGGGTCGGCGTGAGCCTGCAGGGCGCGCTGCGAGATCACGGTGCGGTGGCCCTCGTGCTGGAAGTACTCGCGCACCGCCGCGTCGGTGATGTGCCGGGAGACCGCGGGGGTCTGCGCCTGCTTGAGGTAGATCACCACATCGTTCTCCAGGGCGTCGCTGTTGCCCTCCAGAAGGATGTTGTACGAGGGGAGCCCGGCCGAACCGATCCCGATGCCGCGACGGCCGACGACATCCTTCACCCGGTACGAGTCGGGGCGGGTCAGGCTCGACTCCGGCAGCGTCTCCAGATAGCCGTCGAAGGCCGCCAGCACCTTGTAGCGTGTCGCCGCGTCCAGGTCGATCGAGCCGCCGCCCGGAGCGAACCGGCGCTCGAAGTCCCGGATCTCCGTCATCGAGTCCAGCAGCGAGAACCGGGTCAGCGACCGGGCGTCGCGCAGCGCGCCCAGCAGCGGGCCCTCGGCCGTGTCCAGCGTGAAGGGCGGCACCTCTTCATTTTTGACGCCCGTCGCCAGCGCGTGGACCCGCTCGCGGTAGGCCGCCGCGTAGACCCGGACCAGCTCGCTGATCTGCTCGTCGCTCAGCGCCTTCGCGTACCCGATCAGGGCGACGGAGGCGGCGAACCGCTTGAGGTCCCAGGTGAACGGGCCGACGTACGCCTCGTCGAAGTCGTTCACGTTGAAGATCAGCCGGCCGTTGGCGTCCATGTACGTGCCGAAGTTCTCCGCGTGCAGATCGCCGTGGATCCACACCCGGCCGGTCCGCTCGTCCAGGTACGGGCCGCCGTGCCGCTCCCGCTCCAGGTCGTTGTAGAACAGGCACGCCGTGCCCCGGTAGAAGGCGAAGGCCGAGCCCGCCATCTTGCGGAACTTGACCCGGAAGGCAGCCGGATCGGCAGCCAGCAGCTGCCCGAACGCGGTGTCGAAGACCTCAAGAATCTGCTCCCCGCGCTCTGCTGCGCCGGTCTGCGCTTCCGACATCTCTGGGTGCCTCCTGGTACCTGACGTGCATGACAGACGTGCATGACAAATGGGACGGGCGTCTCAGTGCTACAACGCGCGACCGTACCCGGGAGTGCCCGTCGTCCGTGCCCTCGAAGACGTAGACTTCCACGCTGTCCCCCCAGCCCGCCAAAGCCGTTTCCCGGAGGCACAGCGCCGTGACCAAGCCGCCCTTCACGCACCTTCACGTCCACACCCAGTACTCGCTGCTGGACGGTGCCGCGCGGCTCAAGGACATGTTCGCTGCCTGCAACGAAATGGGCATGTCGCACATCGCGATGACCGACCACGGCAACCTGCACGGGGCCTACGACTTCTTCCACTCGGCGAAGAAGGCGGGCGTCACCCCGATCATCGGCATCGAGGCGTACGTCGCCCCGGAGTCGCGCAAGCACAAGCGGAAGATCCAGTGGGGCCAGCCGCACCAGAAGCGCGACGACGTCTCGGGTTCGGGCGGTTACACCCACAAGACGATCTGGGCGGCGAACAGCACCGGGCTGCACAACCTCTTCAAGCTGTCCTCGGACGCGTACGCCGAGGGCTGGCTGCAGAAGTGGCCGCGCATGGACAAGGAGACCATCGCCCAGTGGTCCGAGGGCCTGATCGCGTCCACCGGCTGCCCCTCGGGCGAGGTGCAGACCCGGCTGCGGCTCGGCCAGTTCGACGAGGCGGTCCAGGCCGCCTCCGACTACAAGGACATCTTCGGCGAGGGCAAGTACTTCCTGGAGCTGATGGACCACGGCATCGAGATCGAGCGCCGGGTCCGTGACGGGCTCCTCGAAATCGGCAAGAAGCTGAACATCCCGCCGCTGGTGACCAACGACTCGCACTACACCTACGCGCACGAGGCCACCGCGCACGACGCCCTGCTCTGCATCCAGACCGGCAAGAACCTCTCCGACCCGGACCGCTTCCGCTTCGACGGCACCGGCTACTACCTCAAGACGACCGACGAGATGTACGGCGTCGACTCCTCCGACGCCTGGCAGGAGGGCTGCGCCAACACCCTGCTGGTCGCGGAGCAGATCGACACCACCGGCATGTTCGAGAAGCGCGACCTGATGCCGAAGTTCGACATCCCGGACGGCTACACGGAGATCACCTGGTTCCAGGAAGAGGTCCGCGTCGGGATGAACCGGCGCTTCCCGGGCGGTGTCCCCGAGGACCGGCAGAAGCAGGTCGAGTACGAGATGGACATCATCATCCAGATGGGGTTCCCGGGGTACTTCCTGGTCGTCGCCGACTTCATCATGTGGGCGAAGAACAACGGCATCGCGGTCGGCCCCGGCCGAGGCTCCGCCGCCGGTTCGATCGTGGCGTACGCGATGGGCATCACCGACCTCGACCCGATCGAGCACGGGCTGATCTTCGAGCGGTTCCTCAACCCCGAGCGCGTCTCCATGCCCGATGTCGACATCGACTTCGACGAGCGCCGGCGCGTCGAAGTGATCAGGTACGTGACGGAGAAGTACGGCGCCGACAAGGTCGCCATGATCGGCACGTACGGAAAGATCAAGGCGAAGAACGCCATCAAGGACTCCGCCCGGGTCCTCGGCTACCCGTACGCGATGGGCGACCGGCTCACCAAGGCCATGCCCGCCGACGTCCTCGGCAAGGGCATCGACCTCAACGGCATCACCGACCCCAAGCACCCGCGCTACAGCGAGGCGGGCGAGATCCGGGGGATGTACGAGAACGAGCCGGACGTCAAGAAGGTCATCGACACCGCGAAGGGCGTCGAGGGCCTGGTCCGGCAGATGGGCGTGCACGCCGCCGGCGTCATCATGTCCAGCGAGCCGATCGTCGACCACGCCCCGATCTGGGTGCGGCACACCGACGGCGTCACCATCACGCAGTGGGACTACCCGCAGTGCGAGTCGCTCGGCCTGCTGAAGATGGACTTCCTCGGCCTGCGAAACCTCACCATCATGGACGACGCCGTGAAGATGGTGGAGTCCAACAAGGGCGTCAAGCTGGACCTGCTCGGCCTCCCGCTGGACGACCCCAAGACGTACGAGATGCTCTGCCGCGGTGACACGCTCGGCGTGTTCCAGTTCGACGGCGGCCCGATGCGCTCCCTGCTGCGCCAGATGCAGCCCGACAACTTCGAGGACATTTCCGCCGTCTCGGCCCTGTACCGGCCGGGCCCGATGGGAATGAACTCGCACACGAACTACGCCGAGCGCAAGAACGGCCGCCAGGAGATCACCCCGATCCACCCGGAGCTGGAGGAGCCCCTCAAGGAGGTCCTCGGCCTCACCTACGGCCTGATCGTGTACCAGGAGCAGGTGCAGAAGGCCGCCCAGATCGTCGCCGGCTACTCGCTCGGCGAGGCCGACATCCTGCGCCGCGTGATGGGCAAGAAGAAGCCCGAGGAGCTGGCGAAGAACTTCGTCCTCTTCGAGGCGGGGGCCAAGGAGAAGGGCTTCTCCGACGCCGCGATCAAGGCCCTGTGGGACGTGCTGGTCCCCTTCGCCGGATACGCGTTCAACAAGGCGCACTCCTCCGCGTACGGCCTGGTCACCTACTGGACCGCGTACCTCAAGGCGAACTACCCCGCCGAGTACATGGCGGCGCTGCTGACCTCGGTCAAGGACGACAAGGACAAGTCGGCCGTCTACCTCAACGAGTGCCGCCGCATGGGCATCAAGGTGCTGCCGCCCAATGTGAACGAGTCCCTGTCGAACTTCGCCGCCCAGGGCGACGACGTGATCCTCTTCGGCCTCACCGCCGTGCGCAACGTCGGCCAGAACGTCGTCGACTCGATCATCCGGTGCCGCAAGGCGAAGGGGAAGTACAGCTCGTTCCCCGACTTCCTCGACAAGGTCGAAGCGGTCGTCTGCAACAAGCGCACCGTCGAATCGCTGATCAAGGCCGGCGCCTTCGACGAGATGGGCCACACCCGCAAGGGCCTGGTCGCCCACCACGAACCGATGATCGACAACGTGGTGCAGGTCAAGCGCAAGGAGGCCGAGGGCCAGTTCGACCTCTTCGGCGGCATGGGCGAGGAGGAGAGCGACGAGCCGGGCTTCGGGCTCGACGTGGAGTTCTCCGACATCGAGTGGGAGAAGTCCTACCTGCTGGCCCAGGAGCGCGAGATGCTCGGCCTGTACGTCTCCGACCACCCGCTCTTCGGCCTGGAACACGTGCTGTCCGACAAGGCCGACTCCTCGATCTCCCAGCTGACCGGCGGCGAGCACGCCGACGGCGCCATCGTCACCGTCGGCGGCATCATCTCCGGCCTCCAGCGCAAGATGACCAAGCAGGGCAACGCCTGGGCCATCGCCACCGTCGAGGACCTGGCCGGTTCCATCGAGTGCATGTTCTTCCCGGCCACCTACCAGCTGGTCTCCACCCAGCTCGTCGAGGACACCGTCGTCTTCGTCAAGGGGCGCCTCGACAAGCGGGAGGACGTGCCCCGGCTGGTCGCCATGGAGATGCAGGTCCCCGACATCTCGTCGGCCGGCACCAACGCCCCCGTGGTCCTCACCATCCCCACCGTCAAGATCACCCCGCCCATGGTCAGCCGCCTCGGCGAGGTCCTCAGCAGCCACCGGGGCGACACCGAGGTGCGGATCAAGCTCCAGGGCCCCCGCAAGACCACGGTGCTCCGGCTCGACCGGCACCGGGTCAAGCCCGACCCGGCGCTCTTCGGTGACCTGAAGGTGCTGCTCGGCCCGTCCTGCCTGGCCGGCTGAGCCGGCTCTCCCGCGCAAACGTACGAGAGGGGCGCCCCGCGAAAGCGGGAGCGCCCCTCTCGGTCACCCGGCCGACGGCCGGACCGGAGAAGTCTCCGGTCAGTTGTGGCCGAAGCGCCGCTGGTGCTTACGGGCAACATCAGAAGGGCTGCCCTGGGCCTGCGACTGAGGCTGTATCTGAGACTCGTACGCGGTCGTCTTCGCCTCTTCCGCGCCGCGCTCCGTGCCGGACGCGCGGTTCTGCTGGCTGCCCTGCTTGCGGTTCTTGTTCTTGGCCATGGTGTTCCTCCTATGGGGACTCTCGGGGCCAGGACCGCGTTCAGATTCACATGCCGGGGCAACCCGTGCATTTTGGATCATTACCGTGCGTAGTGGGGTGCGGGGCACGTGGTTTCCCGGATCCGCCACGCCGATGATCGAGTTCCGGCCGTCAACCCCTGCGCGGTCGGGCAGACTCGAAGGAAACCCTTGGCAAAGACCGCACCCGAACTTCTGGAAGAGGGTGGATCGCGTGGACCGTTGCGTCGTCCTGGTGGACGCCGGCTACTTGCTGGGCGCAGCCGCGAGCCTGCTGGCAGGAGAACCGGCCCGTTCCCGCATCACGGTCGACCACGCGGCCCTCATCCGGGGCCTGCGCGAGCGGGCCGAGGCCGATACGGAGCAGCCGCTGCTGCGGATCTACTGGTTCGACGGCGCCCCCGACCGGGTGCCGCAGCCCGAGCACCGCAGGCTGCGCGTGATGCCCCGGGTCACCGTCCGGCTCGGTGCCCTGACCCGCAGCGACGGACGCTGGGCCCAGAAGGGCGTCGACGCCGCGATGCACGCCGAGCTCACCGAGCTGGCCAGGAACCGGGCCTGCTCCGACGTGGTGCTGGTGACCGGCGACGGCGATCTGCTGCCCGGTCTGATGTCCGCCAAGGAACACGGCGTCGCCGTCCACCTGTGGGCCGTCCAGGCCGCCGACGGCGACTACAACCAGTCCGAGGATCTGGTCGCCGAGGCCGACGAGCGAAGGGTGCTCGACCGGGCCTGGATCACCCAGGCGGTACGTGCCAAGGAGACCGGCGGCGTCTGCGCCCCGCCCCCCGTGCCCCGCCCGGAGATCGCCGCGATCCTCTCCGCGCCGCTTCCCGAGGCCGCCCTCGCCGCCTCCGCCGAGCGAGCCTCGGAGGCCCAGGCGGCGGCCGCCGCGGCACCGCCCGAGGAGAGCACCGCCACCGACCGCCCCGTGCCCGGCGGCCGGGGCGTCCCCACCCCCAAGGACCTGGCAGGCAGCCTGCGCGGCCCCGGTGCCCAGCCCGACCGGCACCTCCCGCAGCCGTCGCCCGCCGGCGCGACCCTGCGCTGGTCCTCCGACAAGAGCTGGGCGGAGCGCGGCGGACCGCTGGGCGAGCCCGCCGAGACCGCCTCGCTGCCGACACTGGCCCAGCTCACCAGCGCCGAGCAGCGCTGGGCGGACCGCGAGGAGGACATCACCACCGTCGGCGGTGACCCGTTCGAGGTGGGCCAGGTCTTCGCCCGTCGCTGGATGGAGCGACTCCCGGAGACCGTCCATCTGCAGAAGCTGTCGACCATGTACCCGCGCATCCCGCACCGCATCGACGGCGAGCTGCTGCGCTACGCCGCCCGGTTCGGCCTGCTCGCCCACAAGGACGACCAGATCGACGAGCACGACCGCTACGCGATCCGGGCGGGATTCTGGCGGGAGATCGACGTACGGGCGGCGGCCGAGCACACCCCCGCGGCGGAGCGGACGAGCCCGTCCGCCGACTGACGGCGGAGCGGGGTCACGGGCGGGCGACCCGGCCACCGGTCGCCGCGCCGGAGCCCGGCCGGCGTGGCCCCGGGCGCAATCCGGGGCATCCGACCCCGTACCCTCGTACCTCGTGAGTACGGGCACAGCACAGGCGCAGCCGGCGACCGGGACCGTGTGCGCGGTGCGTGATCTGGTCAAGACCTATCCCGCAGCCCGCGGCCGCCGCGGCACCCCCGCCACACCCGAGGTGCGTGCCACCGACGGGATCAGCCTGGACGTGCGGCGCGGCGAGATCTTCGGCCTCCTCGGCCCCAACGGCGCCGGGAAATCCACCCTGGTACGGCAGCTCACCGGGCTGATGCGCCCCGACTCCGGCAGTGTCACCGTGCTGGGCCACGACCTCGTACGCCACCCGGAGCGCGCCTCCCGGCTGATCGGCTACCTCGGGCAGGAGTCCACCGCTCTCGACGAGCTGACCGTCTCGCTCGCCGCCGAGACCACCGGGCGGCTGCGCGGCCTCGCCGCGGCCGACGCCCGCGCCGAACGTGACGCCGTACTCGGTGAACTCGGCCTCACCGAGATCGCGGGACGCCCCCTGAAGAAGCTCTCCGGCGGGCAGCGGCGGCTCGCCTGCTTCGCCGCCGCGCTGGTCGGCGAGCGGCCGGTGCTGCTGCTGGACGAGCCGACGACCGGCATGGACCCCGTCGCCAGGCGCGCCGTCTGGGCCGCCGTGGACCGGCGCCGGGCCGAGCGCGGTACGACGGTGCTGCTCGTCACCCACAACGTCATCGAGGCCGAGACCGTCCTCGACCGGGTCGCCGTGATCGAACACGGCAAGGTCATAGCCTGCGACACGCCGACCGGGCTCAAGGAACGCGTCGCGGGCGAGGTCCGGGTCGAGCTGGTGTGGCGCGAGCGGGCGCCCCTGGACGTGCCCGAGGTGGCCGCGCTGCGCTGCTCGGCCCAGGAGTCCGGGCGGCGCTGGGTGCTGCGGCTCGGTCCCGACGAGGCGCGGGCGGCGGTCGCCGCGGTGACCGGCGGCGCGGCCTTCGCCGCACTCGACGACTTCACGCTGGCGACGCCCAGCCTGGAGGACGTCTATCTCGCGCTCGGCGGGGACGCGACCAAGGGGTTGGTGAAGTCATGACGGGGGCCGACGGGGTGGCCGGGGTCAGTGGGACGACCGGGTGCGGGTGCGTGGCCGGGCAGGGAACGAACAGGAGCAGCGCCAGGTGACGAGCATCGTTCCCGCGCACGCGGTGACCGGACCCGTCCCGGCCACGGAGGACGGTCCTGGCGACGGCCTCGACGGCTTCGACGGCGAGGGGGCGGCGCCCGCGCCGCTCGCCCCGAGCGCCCGGCTGTTCCCCTCGCTCGCGGCGGTCTACCGCGCCCAGCTGTCCAGGGCCAGGGTCGCCCGTATCCCGCTGCTCTTCGTCGCGACCTTCCAGTCGGTCGGGATCATGGTGCTGATGCGCGGGGTGGTCGACGGCGGCTCCGAGGCGCGGGCCGTCGTCGCCGGCTCCAGCGTCCTCGTCGTGGCCTTCGTCGCGCTCAATCTCCTCGCCCAGTACTTCGGGCAGCTGCGGGCCGGCGGCGGGCTCGACCACTACGCGACCCTGCCGGTGCCGCCCGCCTCGGTGGTGCTCGGTGCGGCCGGGGCGTACGCCTCCTTCACCGTGCCCGGCACGATCGTCACGGCGGTGGCCGGCAGCGTGATGTTCGGGCTGCCGCTGACGCATCTGTGGGTGCTCGTCGCGGTCATCCCGCTCTCCGGGGCGGCGCTCTCCGGGCTGGGCGCGGCACTGGGGCTGCTCGCGCCCCGGCAGGAGCTGGCCACGCTCCTCGGCCAGCTGGGCATGTCGGCGGCGCTGCTGCTCGGTGTGCTCCCCGCGGACCGGCTGCCGACGCCGGTCGGCTGGGCGCGCGATCTGCTGCCCTCGACCTATGGCGTCGAGGCGCTGGCCCGGTCCTTCGACGCCCACCCGGACTGGGCGGTAGTCGTGCTGGACCTCGCCGTCTGTGCCGTGGTCGGCGTGCTCTCGCTGGCCGTGGCGACGTGGGCGTACCGCAGGGCAGCGGTCCGGTGAGGCGCGGCGCGGGGGCGCCTGGCACGATGGCACGGTGACCGCACCTCTGACGCCGCCTCACCAGCCCTCGTCCAACGATCCCTGGCAGACCCCGCCGAACTGGGGTGGCCCGGGGGGCTCGCACCTGATCGGTGCGCACCAGCCGGGAGGGCTGCCGGGAGCGCCCGAGGAGAAGGCTCTCGCGCCGGAACTGCGCAGGGCCGCGGTCGTCGCCGCTCTGGTGACCGTCTCGGGCGTCGCGCTCGGGCTCCTCTGGCTGTGGCTGGCGCCGAGGGTTCCGCTGATCTCCGACAGCACCGCCGTCTTCCTGAGCGACAGCGAGGGCGAGGAGGCGATCGGCGCCGACGGTACGTTCGTGCTGCTGGCCCTGGCCTTCGGGGCGGTCTCCGCGGCGCTGGTCTTCTGGTTCCAGCGGCGCGGCGGGATCGCCCTGGTGGTGGGGCTCGCGCTGGGCGGGCTGCTCGGTTCGCTGCTGGCCTGGCGGCTGGGGGTGTGGCTCGGGCCGACGCAGGACGTGGTCGCGCACGCGCGGGCGGTCGGCAAGGGCGTGGTCTTCGACGCGCCGCTCCAGCTGCGGGCGAAGGGGGCGCTGCTGGCGTGGCCGCTGGGGGCGATGGCGGTGCATCTCGGGTTGACCGCGATGTTCGGGCCGCGGGATCCGGAGCCGGAGTGGGGGGTGTTTCCGGGTTCTCCGGGCGCTCCGGGCGCTCCGGGCGCTCCGGGTGCGCCGGGTTCCCCGGAGGCGTCGGCGCAGTCGTAGGTGTGCGGGTGCGGGTGGGTGGGCCGCTGCGCGGGGCTCGTCCCCTACCCGCCCCTTCCCGGAACCGGGGCTCTGCCCCGGACCCCGGTCCTCGACCGCCGGACGGGCTGGAATGGGCTCGGGTGGGCTGATATGGGCGCGGGTGGCTGAAACAGGCGCGGACGGGGCGAGCGGTGCCGGACGGGCCGGAACGGGGTCAGTCGTCCCGGCCGATCTCCGCGAACACCGCCCCCGTCAGTGACGCCAGATCCGTCGGGGAGAGTTCGACCTCCAGGCCCCGGCGGCCCGCCGAGACGCAGATCGTCTCGTGGGACCGTGCCGACGCGTCCAGTACCGTACGCAGCCGCTTCCGCTGGCCCAGCGGGGAGATGCCGCCCCTCACGTAGCCGGTGGTGCGTTCGGCGGCCGCCGGGTCGGCCATGGTGGCCCGCTTGCCGCCCACCGAGGCGGCCAGGGCCTTGAGGTCCAGTGAGCCGGCCACCGGGACGACCGCCACGGTCAGCGTGCCGTCGACGTCCGCGACCAGGGTCTTGAAGACCCGGTCGGGGGAGACGCCCAGTGCCTCGGCCGCCTCCTCGCCGTAGGAGGCCGAGGCCGGGTCGTGGTCGTAGGAGTGGATGGTGAACGCCGTGCCGGACGCGGTCAGGGCGACCGTTGCCGGGGTGCCGCCGGACTGTTGCTGCTTCTTGGGCTTCTTCGCCACGGGGAGCGGTCCTCGGTCGATCGGTCGGTCTTCGGATCAGTTGGGGTGGGTCGGGGCGCGGGTCAGATCCACTGCGGGCAGGGACGGGAGATGGCGGATGACGGCGGTCTCGGAGCGGAGCAGCGTCAGCTCCTCGCGCAGCCGGGTCGCGGTGTCGGGCGCCTGGAGCAGCCGTTGCCTGGTCGGGACGTCCAGTACGGCCGCCGCCGCGACCAGGTACGAGACGACGGAGGGGTCGTCGGGCAGGTCCGCGCCGGTCGTCAGCGACCGTTCGCTCGCCCCGGCCAGCCGCTTCTGGTAGCTGCGGAAGGCCCTCAGTACGCCCTCGGCGAGCGCCCCCGCCTCCTCGCCGGTCTCCTCGTCCAGCTCTTCGAGCTCGGCCGTCAGGAAGGGGCCGCTCGCCTCCACGGAGAGCAGCTTGACCCGGGTGGTGCCGGTGGCCAGGACCTCGAAGCTGCCGTCCGGCCGTTCCCGGATCTTCGCCGCGTCGGCGATGCAGCCGACCCGGTGGAAGGTCTGGACCGGGTCGGGGCCGAAGCCGTCCGCGGGGCCGCGCTCGGCGGGGACGTTCACCGCGTCCGGCATTCCGGCGCCCGTCGGGGCGGTCTCGCGGCCGTCGCGGATCGCTACCACGGCGAACCGGCGGGGTTCGTCCTCGTCGGTCTTCAGGAGCTCGCGCATCATGGCGCGATAACGCTCCTCGAAGACGTTCAGCGGCAGCACGAGGCCGGGGAACAGCACCGCGTTCAGCGGGAACAGAGGCAGGCGAGCGGTGGTCACAACGGTCAAGCGTAATGGCCGCGGGCCCGGCCCCGGTCGGCCCGTCCCGGGATCGCTGCCGCGCAGGCCGCCCGGAGCCGTGTCTCGTCCCGCGCCTCCAGGAACCGGCCGAGCGGATCGTCGGAGACCGACGACCACGGGAACGACGCCGCATGGGGTCCGATCTGCCGGAACTGTTCCAGGGCCTCGTCCCAGCGCCCCCGGCCGACCAGCACGAACGCCAGCAGGTTGCGGACCTCGGCGGGCCACGGGTCGCCCGGCTCGAACGAGGCGGACAGCTCGATGGCCAGATCGGCCGCCGCGTCGATCCGCTCCTCCTGCACCGAGGTGGTCCGGGCGCCGGGCCCCTCGATCAGCAGGGCGAAGGCGGCCCGCAGCGGCAGCGCCTGCACCAGCGAACTGGGCAGCGAGTCCTCGGCGGCCCGCTCGGCGAAGTCGAAGCACTCGCGGTGCGAGCCGTACCAGGCCGCGGAGAGGTACCGCAGCGCCGCGACATGGCAGCCGTAGTGGTGCGAGGAGCGCCGGATCGCCTGCCCCCACAGCGCCTCGAACATGGTGTGCGTGGCGTGGGTGCCGCGGGCGTGGTCGAGCGCCAGGCGCCAGGGCACCGGGTCGCGCGGATCGCTCTCGGCCGCCGCCGAGATCAGCGGCCCCACCTCGCGCAGCTGCTCGGCGCGGGCGGGCGACTCCCAGGCCCGGCGGACCGCCAGCTCGGCCTTGACGAGCAGCGCGTCCGGGTCGTGCGGGGAGGCGGCGAGCCAGTCGGTCAGCCAGCCGTCGCGGTTGCGGGCGAAGGTGACGAGCCGGCCGAGGTAGCGGTCGCGGTTCTCCCACTCGGCGCCGTCCCGGGTGGTGGCGAGGAGCTTCGCGGCCGGTCCGTACTCCCCGAGGGCGGCGGCGACGAGTGCCGGGGAGAGCCGCTCGTCGGGGGCGTCGAGCAGCACCTCGTCGTCCGCGGGCAGTCCGGCGGGCCCCTGCGAAGGGAGCCGGACCGCGCGCGCGGCGCGGAGCAGAGCACGAAGGATTGGCATGGTGCAGACCATTGAAAAGCCCTGGTCGGGGCGGCGCCAGAGGCTCGCTGTGAAGCTTTGGTGCCGAGTGAATGGGTTGTACCGGACCGAGTCAAGAAGAAGTAAAGGAAAGTCCGGAATCTGGCTTGTTCCCGCTGGTCCGGCCAATGGTGTGCGGTACTTCGGACGCAGCTCGGGCGCCCGTTCGACCGCGGTCCGCAGGCGCCGGACGGCCGCTCGGCACGACGGGCCGCGAGCGGCCGGGCGGCCCGTCGTCCGGCCGGTGGTGGCCGGATCCCGTCAGCCCCGCCGCAGCAGCCGTGAGGCGCCCGCCGCCACGGTCGTGGCCAGTATCCAGCCCAGCAGTACGAGCACGGCCGCCGCCCACTGCCAGCCGTCCTCCATCCGCCAGTAGCCGTCCTGGCCCAGATTGATCACCGGGATCAGCAGATCCAGCGCGTACAGCGCCGGGTTCCACTGCGGATGCTCGTCCTGCTTGATCGCCGCCGGGACGTGCCGGGAGAAGGCCATCGCCCCCGCCGCCCACAGCAACGCCATCCACAGCGCGGCCCGCCCCGGCCGGTAGCCGTACGCCACCGTCCAGTCCTGGAGGTAGCCCCAGAGCTTCCCGGCGAGCGGCAGCGTCTCGCGCCGCCGCCGCTGCTTGGCCAGCAGCACCTCCCGGGCGTCCGCGTCCTCCCCGCAGTTGCGCAGCACCGTCGCGAGCCGCTCGTACGGCTCGGGGACGTACTCCGGGGTCGCCGCCGCCACCCACTCCAGGCGCCGGGAGAGCGGGAAGTGCCCGTACGGGACGAGGTTCTCGTACACGAAACCGCCCATCGCCAGCCCGCCGGGACCCGGCCAGCTGGTCGACACGTCGATCAGCGTGACGACCTTCGCGCCGTTCAGCACGACCCGGCCCTCCTCCGGCCGTTCCGCGTTGAACCGCAGCTCCGGGGTGACGATCCGGCGCAGCGACAGCTCCTCGTGCCGGGCCAGCACGAACCGCGCCTTGTGCAGATCGACCGCGTCACCGAACCGCCCGTCGTCCAGGCGCACCCCGCCGCGGCACTCGAAGCCCTGCGCACGGGTGCCGTTCGCCGGCGTCGACGCCATGACGATGCCGTACGGGGGAGTGGTGCCCTGGATGCCGGTGTCGACGCTCACCCACGCCTCGCTCATGTACAGCGTCCGCTCCACGGTCAGCTGAGGCGCGTTCAGCGCGCGCCGCCCCTCCCTGCCGCGCAGCCGGCTGCCGCGCAGGCTCAGCGAACCGCCGACCTTCGCCCCGCGCAGACTCAGCTCGCCGCGCGCCTCGATCAGCTCCGCCTGGAGGTCCTGGGCGACCGCCAGCCCGTCACCGGCCAGCGCCCGCCCGCCCCGGTCCGGGCCGATCTCGATCTGGTTGATCAGCAGATCGGTGCCGATCTGGGCGTCGGTGAGCCGGATCCCGCGCGGGATCCGGCAGCGCGGCAGATGCAGATCGCCCTCGGTGCGCAGCCGGGCCGCCTCCAGCCGCGGCATCGCGCAGCCGACGATCCGCAACGTCGTGAAGTGGCACTCCGGCAGCACCACCTCGTTCTCGAAGCGACAGCCGGTCATCTCGACGTACGGCGCGACGCGCCCGCCCGCGAGATCGAGTGTGCCGGTGATCCGGACGCCCCGGAGCTTCAGCGCGGCCACCCGTCCCGGCCGTGGCGGCGGCCCGGACAGCAGCAGCCGGGCGACGACGCGCCCGTCCACACTGCGCTCCGGTCCCCAGACACGCGGTGCGAACGGATCGTCGCGCGCGGGATCGCGGGCGCGCAGATCGTAGGTGCTGCCGTTCCGGAAGGCCTGCCACATGCCCAGCTCGGCCGCGCTCAGACCGTCCGGAAAATCGCCGTCGTGCGGTTCGGTCACGGGTGCCCCTTCCGCTCGGAGCTGTTCTTCCCTCTGGGTGACGACGTGAACGCTTTTTGTCAGCAGTGACGTCCGGGACATGTATCAGCCAGTGATACGGGCGACCGGACGCCGGAGCCGGTCTGCGAGAATTGCGGTGTGATCTCTCGAATCGATCTGCGCGGCGATGCCCTCCCCGAGGGTGGAGCCCTGCGCGACCTGCTGCCCCGTGCCGAGTTCGACGTGGAAGCCGCCCTGGAGACGGTGCGGCCCATCTGCGAGGACGTACGCCATCGTGGCTCCGCGGCAGTGATCGAGTGGGGGGAGAAATTCGACGGCGTACGGCTCGACTCGATCCGGGTCCCGGCCGAGGCGATCGCCTCGGCCGTCGAGCGGCTCGACCCGGCCGTGCGGGCCGCCCTGGAGGAGTCGATCCGCCGCGCCCGCCTCGTCCACCGCGAGCAGCGCCGCACCACGCACACCACCCAGGTCGTCCCCGGCGGCACCGTCACCGAGAAGTGGGTGCCGGTCGAGCGCGTCGGGCTGTACGTGCCGGGCGGCCGCTCCGTGTACCCGTCGTCCGTGGTCATGAACGTCGTACCGGCCCAGGAGGCGGGCGTCGAGGGCATCGCCGTCGCCTCCCCGCCGCAGAAGGACTTCGACGGCCTGCCGCACCCCACGATCCTCGCCGCCTGCGCCCTGCTCGGCATCGACGAGGTGTACGCGGCGGGCGGCGCCCAGGCCATCGCGATGTTCGCGTACGGAACGGCCGAATGTCTTCCGGTGAACCTCGTCACCGGCCCCGGCAACATCTACGTCGCCGCCGCCAAGCGCCTCCTCAAGGGCCGCATCGGCATCGACGCGGAGGCGGGCCCCACCGAGATCGCGATCCTCGCCGACTCCACCGCAGACCCGGTGCACGTCGCCGCCGACCTGATCAGCCAGGCCGAGCACGACCCGATGGCCGCCGCCGTCCTGGTCACCGACTCCGAGGAGCTGGCCGCGGCCACCGAGGCCGAGCTGAAGCCCCAGATCGCCGCGACCAAGCACGTCACCGACCGGATCGAGCCCGCGCTGGCCGGCCGCCAGTCCGCGATCGTCCTGGTCAACGACCTGGAGGACGGCCTCAAGGTCGTCGACGCGTACGCCGCCGAGCACCTGGAGATCCAGACCGCAGACGCCGCCGCACTCGCCGACCGGGTCCGCAACGCCGGCGCGATCTTCGTCGGTCCCTGGTCCCCGGTCTCGCTCGGCGACTACTGCGCCGGCTCCAACCACGTCCTGCCCACCGGCGGCTGCGCCTGCCACTCCTCGGGCCTCTCCGTGCAGTCCTTCCTGCGCGGCATCCACATCGTCGACTACACGCGCGACGCGCTCGCCGAGGTCACCCACCACGTCGTGACCCTCGCCGAGGCGGAGGACCTCCCCGCCCACGGCGCCGCGCTCAAGGCCAGGTTCGGCTGGAAGGTCCCGCAGCAGTGACGAACGGCAACACCCCCCGCACCCGCATCGACGACCTCCCGATCCGGGACGAACTGCGCGGCAAGTCCCCCTACGGGGCGCCGCAGCTCGACGTGCCCGTGCGGCTGAACACCAACGAGAACCCCTACCCGCTGCCCGAGGCGCTCGTCGACCGGATCGCCGAGCGGGTCCGCGAGGCCGCCCGCGACCTCAACCGCTACCCCGACCGGGACGCCGTCGAGCTCCGTACCGAACTGGCCCGCTACCTCACCCGCACCGCCGGGCACGAGGTCTCCCTCGCCAACGTCTGGGCGGCCAACGGCTCCAACGAGGTGCTCCAGCAGCTCCTCCAGACCTTCGGCGGCCCCGGCCGCACCGCGATCGGCTTCGAGCCCTCGTACTCCATGCACGCCCTCATCGCCCGCGGCACCGGCACCGGCTGGATCTCCGGACCGCGCAACGAGGACTTCACCATCGACGTCGAGGCCGCCCGCGAGGCCATCGCCGAGCACCGCCCCGACGTCGTCTTCATCACCTCGCCCAACAACCCCACCGGCACCGCCGTCGACGCGGAGACCGTGCTCGCGCTGTACGACGCCGCCCAGGCGGCCGGGCCGTCGATGGTCGTGGTCGACGAGGCGTACGGCGAGTTCAGCCACCATGCCTCGCTGCTCCCGCTGATCGAGGGCCGGCCGAACATGGTCCTCTCGCGCACCATGTCGAAGGCGTTCGGTGCCGCCGGGCTGCGCCTGGGCTACCTCGCCGCCGACCCGGCCGTGGTCGACGCGGTCCAGCTGGTGCGGCTGCCGTACCACCTGTCCTCCGTCACCCAGGCCACCGCGCTCGCCGCCCTGGAGCACACCGATACGCTGCTCGGATACGTCGCGCAGCTCAAGGACGAACGCGACCGGATCGTCACCGAGCTGCGCGCCCTCGGCTACGACGTCACCGACTCGGACGCCAACTTCGTCCAGTTCGGCCGCTTCGCCGACAGCCACACCGCCTGGCAGCGGATCCTCGACCGGGGCGTCCTGGTCCGGGACAACGGCGTACCGGGATGGCTGCGGGTCTCCGCTGGCACCCCGGCAGAGAACGACGCGTTCCTCGATGCGGTACGCGAACTGAAGAAGGAGCACGACGCATGACTCGCGCGGCCCGCGTAGGAAGAGTCGAACGCACCACCAAGGAAACCTCGGTACTCGTCGAGATCGACCTCGACGGCACCGGCAAGGTCGATGTGTCGACCGGGGTCGGTTTCTACGACCACATGCTCGACCAGCTCGGCAGGCACGGCCTCTTCGACCTCACGGTCAAGACCGACGGCGACCTGCACATCGACTCGCACCACACCATCGAGGACACCGCCCTCGCCCTCGGCGCCGCGTTCAAGCAGGCGCTCGGCGACAAGGTCGGCATCTACCGCTTCGGCAACTGCACCGTCCCGCTGGACGAGTCGCTCGCCCAGGTCACCGTCGACCTGTCCGGCCGCCCCTACCTGGTGCACACCGAGCCGGAGAACATGGCGCCGATGATCGGCGAGTACGACACGACGATGACCCGGCACATCCTGGAGTCCTTCGTCGCGCAGGCGCAGATCGCCCTGCACGTCCACGTGCCGTACGGGCGCAACGCCCACCACATCGTCGAGTGCCAGTTCAAGGCGCTCGCCCGCGCCCTGCGCTACGCCAGCGAACACGACCCGCGCGCCGCCGGGATACTCCCCTCCACGAAGGGCGCGCTGTGACCGGCCTCAACACCATCCTGATCGTCGTCGGCCTCTTCCTGGCCGGCGGCGTCTACTCCTTCGCGAAGCAGGGCATGCCCAAGGGCGTCATCGTCCTGCTCTCGCTCGCCTCCGTGATGTGCCTGGTGGCAGGCATTCTGCGGATCCAGGGACTCTGGGACTGAGGGAACGAGCTGTGAGCGACAACAAGAAGGTCGTCGTCTTCGACTACGGCTTCGGCAACGTCCGTTCCGCCGAGCGGGCCCTGGCCCATGTCGGCGCGGACGTCGAGATCACCCGCGACTTCGACAAGGCGATGAACGCCGACGGGCTGCTGGTGCCCGGCGTCGGCGCGTTCTCCGCCTGCATGGAGGGGCTGAAGAAGGCCCGCGGTGAATGGATCATCGGCCGCAGGCTCTCCGGCGGCCGCCCCGTCATGGGCATCTGCGTCGGAATGCAGATCCTCTTCGAGCGCGGCATCGAGCACGGTGTGGAGACGGAGGGCCTGGACGAATGGCCCGGCACCGTCGCCCCGCTGAAGGCCCCCGTCGTCCCGCACATGGGCTGGAACACCGTGCGGGCCCCCGAGGACTCCCAGCTCTTCGCCGGTCTCGACGCCGAGGCCCGGTTCTACTTCGTGCACTCCTACGCGGTGCACGACTGGAGCCTGGAAGTCACCAACCCCAAGATCCGCGCCCCCCGGGTCACCTGGGCCACCCACGGCGAGCCGTTCGTCGCCGCCGTGGAGAACGGCGCCCTGTGGGCCACCCAGTTCCACCCCGAGAAGTCCGGCGATGCCGGCGCCCAGCTGCTGACCAACTGGATCGAGACACTCTGATGCCGAAGCTTGAACTGCTCCCCGCCGTCGATGTCCGCGACGGCCAGGCCGTCCGCCTCGTCCATGGCGAGTCCGGCTCCGAGACCTCCTACGGTTCCCCGCTGGAGGCCGCCCTCGCCTGGCAGCGCGCCGGGGCCGAGTGGCTGCACCTGGTCGACCTGGACGCCGCGTTCGGCACCGGGGACAACCGGGCGCTGATCGCCGAGGTGGCCGGTGCCATGGACATCAAGGTCGAGCTCTCCGGCGGCATCCGCGACGACGCCTCGCTCGCCGCCGCCCTCGCCACCGGCTGCCGCCGGGTCAACCTCGGCACCGCCGCCCTGGAGACCCCGGAATGGGTCGCCAAGGTCATCGCCGAGCACGGCGACCAGATCGCCGTCGGCCTCGACGTCCGCGGCACCACGCTGCGCGGCCGCGGCTGGACCCGCGACGGCGGCGACCTCTACGAGACGCTCGCCCGCCTCGACTCCGAGGGCTGCGCCCGCTACGTCGTCACCGACATCGCCAAGGACGGCACGCTCCAGGGCCCCAACCTGGAGCTCCTGAAGAACGTCTGCGCCGCCACCGACAAGCCCGTCGTCGCCTCCGGCGGCGTCTCCTCGCTGGACGACCTGCGGGCCATCGCCTCGCTCGTCCCGGACGGCGTCGAGGGCGCGATCGTCGGCAAGGCGCTGTACGCGAAGGCGTTCACCCTCGAAGAAGCGCTGCAGGTGGTCTCCGGATGAGCGACACCGTCAACCGCGTCTCCTCCGGCGGCCCGTGGGAGGACAAGTTCGGTTACTCCCGCGCGGTGGAGCTGCCGAACGGCCTCGTCCTGGTCGCCGGCTGCACCTCGGTGGAGAACGGCCAGATCTCCGCGGGCGGCCCGTACGAGCAGGCCGTCACCGCCTTCAGGGTCGCCTTCGACGCGCTGAAGCAGTTCGGCCTGGGCCGCGAGGACGTCGTCCGCACCCGGATGTACATCACGCACGCCCGGGACGTGGACGAGGTCGGCCGCGCCCACAAGGAGCTCTTCGACGACGTGCGCCCCGCCGCCTCGATGCTCATCGTGTCCGGTTTCGTGGACCCGAGCCTGGTCGTCGAGGTCGAGGTCGAGGCCTACCGGGCAGGTGCGCGATGAGCCTCGCGGTACGCGTCATCCCCTGCCTGGACGTCGACAACGGCCGGGTCGTCAAGGGCGTCAACTTTCAGAACCTGCGCGACGCGGGCGACCCCGTCGAGATGGCGAAGCTGTACGACGCCGAGGGCGCCGACGAGCTGACCTTCCTGGACATCACCGCCTCCAGCGGCGACCGGGAGACCACCTACGACGTGGTGCGCCGCACCGCCGAGCAGGTCTTCATCCCGCTCACGGTCGGCGGCGGCGTCCGCACCGCCGACGACGTCGACAAGCTGCTGCGGGCCGGTGCGGACAAGGTCGGCGTCAACACCGCCGCCATCGCCCGCCCCGACCTCATCCGGGAGATCGCCGAGCGCTTCGGCCGCCAGGTCCTGGTGCTCTCCGTGGACGCCCGGCGCACCCCCGCCGGCACCTTCGAGGTCACCACGCACGGCGGCCGCAAGGGCACCGGCATCGACGCCGTCGAATGGGCGCACCGCGCCGCCGAGCTGGGCGCGGGCGAGATCCTGCTCAACTCGATGGACGCGGACGGCACCAAGGACGGCTACGACACCGAGATGATCACGGCGGTACGGAAGCACGTGACCGTCCCCGTCATCGCCTCCGGCGGTGCCGGCCGGCTCGCGGACTTCGCACCCGCCATCGAGGCGGGCGCCGACGCGGTGCTCGCCGCCTCCGTCTTCCACTTCGGCGATCTGCGGATCTCCGAGGTCAAGGACGCGCTCAGGGAGGCCGGGCACCCGGTCCGCTGACCCGCAGCACTCACCGAGCCCGACGCCGGGCGGAGCCGAGGAACCGGCCCCGCCCGGCGTCTGGCTCTTCCACCGTCCACGATTCCGCAGCTTTTATTGCGCAATTAATATTGCGCAAGTTTTCTTTTCCATCTACGGTCGGGGCATGGCAAGCAAGGAATCACGCCGGATCTCGGACCTGGAGACCCTGAAGGCGTTCGGTCACCCCCTGCGGATGCGGCTCTACCGGGCGCTCTACATCGCCCGCAAGGCCACCGCGTCCCAACTGGCCGACCAGGTCGACGAGGCGGTCTCGCTCGTCAGCTACCACCTGCGCAAGCTCGCCGACCACGGCCTGATCGAGGAGGCCGAGCAGCAGGGGAAGGACGGCCGTGAACGCTGGTGGCAACTCGCCTCGGACGGGCTGAGCTTCCACGACGAGGACTTCAGTGACGCCCCCGAGCTGGTCGCCACGCACGCCGCCGTCGGCCGGCTCTCCTTCGACCAGCACGTCGAGCTCTACCGCCGCCACCTCGACTCGGCCCAGTCCTGGGCCCCCGAGTGGCGCAGTGCCTCCTTTTCCTCCGAGTACCTGCCCCGGCTCACCGCCGAGGAGCTCGCCGCGCTCTCCCGCGAGATGCACGAGCTGATCGACCGATACCAGGAGGCCAGCCGCGCCCGTGAGGAGGCCGGTGGTTCGGAGGGCCGCGAACAAGTAGCCCTGCACGTGTACGGATTCCCGTTCCGGACCTGAACCGGCCACCCGAGGAGGACGAGCCATGACCGTCACAGTCGCGCCCCCGCAAGCCGCCGAACGCCCCGCCCACCGCGATGCCAACGTCCTGCGCTGGCTCGGCGCCTACACCGCCTCGATGATCGGCGACAGCGTCTACTACATGGCGCTCGCCTGGGCCGCCGCCCGCACCGGCGGCGACACCCAGACCGGGGTCGTTCTCGCCGTCGGCTCCATACCCCGGGCCGTGCTGATGCTCGGCGGGGGAGTGCTCGCCGACCGGATCGGCCCGCGCCGCGTGGTCATAGGCAGCGACGCCGCCCGCTGCCTGGTCGTCCTCGGCCTGGCCGGCGCGCTGCTGCTCACCTCGCCCGCGCTGTGGATGCTGATCGCCGTCGCGCTCGTGTTCGGCGTGGTCGACGCCCTCTTCCTGCCCGCCGTCGGCGCGCTGCCGCCCCGGGTCACCGCCCCCGGACAGCTGGCCCGCGTCCAGGGAATGCGCGGGCTCGCCACACGCCTCGCCAATGTCGTCGGCGCCCCGCTCGGCGGCGTCGCGGTGGCCCTCGGCGGACCGACGCTCGCGTTCGCCGCCGCCGGGGTGCTCTTCGCCGTGTCGCTGCCGCTGCTGCTGTCCCTGCGGATCCGCCCGCTGCCCGACCGGAAGGGCGCCGAACCGTCCGGCACCGCCTGGCACGACCTGGCCGACGGGCTGCGCCACATCCGCCGCCACCCGCTGCTCGGACCGCTGATGATCGTCGTCGCCGTCAGCGAACTGGGCTTCGTCGGGCCGCTCAACCTCGGCCTGATCCTGCTCGCCGAGGAGCGCCACTGGGGGGCGTCCGGCATGGGCTGGATCATCGCCGCCTTCGGGATCGGCGCCGGCGCGACGGCACTGCTGCTCGCCGTGCGCGGCCGGGTGCCGCGCGCCGGACTGGTGATGTGCCTGGCCGTGCTGGTCGGCGCGGTCGCCATCGGCTCCCTGGCCCAGCTGCCCTCGGTGGCCCTCGCCGCCACCGCGGCGGCCTGTGTCGGGCTCTTCGCGGGCCTCGGCGGCTCCCTGTGCGGGGCCCTGATCCAGACCGTCACCGAACCCGCCTACCTCGGCCGGGTCACCTCGGTCTCGACCCTGTTCACCCACGCGATCGCCCCGCTCAGCTACCCGGTCACGGGTGCCGCCGTCGCGATCTGGGGGACCGGCCCGGTCTTCGCCGCCAGCGCCTCGCTGTGCGCCGCCGGAGCGCTGACGGGCCTGGCCTTCACCCGGCTGCGCCGCGCGGAACTCCCGGGCTGAGCCCGCCCCCGTACGCCCTACATCCCCAGCTCCGCCGTGTGCAGCCGGTCCACCGCCTCCTTGTCGCCCTCCAGGCCCACCACGGCCGCGTCCTGCCGCCCGAACGCGAAGAGCAGCAGCTCGCCCGGCTCGCCGGTCACCGTCACCACCGGGGTCCCCTTGTGCGCCACCGCCGTCTGGCCGTCCGGGCGGCGCAGCACCAGACCCACCGGGGACCTGCGGCCCAGGATCCGGGCCGTCCGCTCGGCGCGCGCCCACAGCACATCGGCGAACACCGGGTCCAGCTCCCGCCGCGACCAGTCGGGCTGGGCCCGGCGGACGTCCTCCGCGTGGATGTAGAACTCGACGGTGTTGGCGGCCTCGTCCACCTGCTTCACGGCGTACGGGGAGAATCGCGGCGGCCCCGTACGGATCAGCTGGATCAGCTCCTCGTACGGCTTCGCGGCGAACTCGGCCTGCACCCGTTCGAGCCGGTTCCGCAACGCGCCCAGCAGGATCCCGCCCGCCGCGTCCGGCCGGCGCTCCCGGACCACCACATGGGCGGCCAGGTCCCGGGTCGTCCAGCCGTGGCACAGGGTCGGGGCCTCCGGTCCCGCCGCCTCCAACAGGTCGGCGAGCAGAAGTCGTTCACGCTTCGCATGGGTCGACATGGTCGCCAGCGTACGGCCGACGCGCCCGGTCCGCCCAGTGGACGCCGCACCGGAACGCTGCCGGGGCCACGGCACAATGGGCGCATGACCAGCGCGCCCACGCCCAGCACCCCGCCGCCGTCCAGCAACCTCGACCCGGCCATCGCGGCCCGGCTCAAGCGGGGTGCCGACGGACTCGTCCCGGCCGTCGCCCAGCAGTACGACACCGGCGAGGTGCTGATGCTCGGCTGGATGGACGACGAGGCCCTGCACCGCACCCTCACCACCGGCCGCTGCACCTACTGGTCCCGCAGCCGCCAGGAGTACTGGGTCAAGGGCGACACCTCGGGCCACATCCAGCGGGTCAAGTCCGTCGCCCTGGACTGCGACGCCGACACCGTCCTCGTCAAGGTCGACCAGACGGGTGCCGCCTGCCACACCGGCGACCGCACCTGCTTCGACGCCGACGTCCTCCCGCTCGCGCAGTAAAGGGCCAGCCGCCATGGATCTCGACACCTTCCGCAAACTCGCCGTCGACCGGCGCGTCATCCCCGTCAGCCGCAGGCTCCTCGCGGACGGCGACACCCCGGTCGGGCTCTACCGCAAACTCGCGGGCGAGCGCACCGGCACCTTCCTCCTGGAGTCCGCGGAGAACGGCCGCACCTGGTCGCGCTACTCCTTCATCGGGGTACGCAGCGCCGCCACCCTCACCGCACGCGACGGACAGGCCCACTGGCTGGGCGTCCCGCCCGTCGGCGTCCCCGTCGACGGCGACCCGCTTCAGGCCCTGCGCGCCACCATCGAGACCCTGCACACCCCGCACGACGTGGTCGTCGACGACGCACTGCCCCCGTTCACCGGCGGCATGGTCGGCTACCTCGGCTACGACATCGTGCGCCGCCTGGAGAAGATCGGCGACAGTGCCGAGGACGACCTGCACGTCCCCGAACTGACGATGCTGCTCACCTCCGACCTGGCGGTGCTCGACCACTGGGACGGCAGCGTCCTGCTGATCGCCAACGCGATCAACCACAACGACCTGACGACCGGCGTCGACGAGGCGTACGCGGACGCCGTCGCGCGCCTGGACGCCATGGAACGGGACCTCTCCCGCCCCGTCGAGAACGTCCCCGCCGCCCTCCCGCCGTCCGAGCTGCCCCCGTACACCGCACTGTGGGGCGGCGAGGCGTACCAGGACGCCGTCGAGGACGTGAAGGAACGCATCAGGGCCGGCGAGGCCTTCCAGGTCGTTCCCTCCCAGCGCTTCGAAACCCCGTGCACGGCAAGCGCGTTGGACGTCTACCGGGTGCTGCGCGCCACCAACCCCTCGCCGTACATGTACCTCTTCCGGTTCGACGGCTTCGACGTCGCCGGCTCCAGCCCGGAAGCCCTGGTCAAGGTCGAGGACGGACGCGCGATGGTCCACCCGATCGCCGGCACCAGGCACCGCGGCGCCACCCCGCAGGAGGACCAGGCGCTTGCCGAGGAGCTCCTCGCCGACCCGAAGGAACGTGCCGAGCACCTGATGCTGGTCGACCTCGGCCGCAACGACCTGGGGCGGGTCTGCGCACCGGGCACCGTCGAGGTCGTCGACTTCATGTCGATCGAGCGGTACTCGCACGTGATGCACATCGTCTCCACCGTCACCGGCCGCGTCGCCGAGGGCCGCACCGCCTTCGACGTCCTCACCGCCTGCTTCCCCGCGGGCACCCTCTCCGGCGCCCCCAAGCCCCGCGCGATGCAGATCATCGAGGAGCTCGAACCGACCCGCCGCGGACTGTACGGAGGCTGCGTCGGCTACCTCGACTTCGCCGGGGACTCCGACACCGCCATCGCCATCCGCACCGCCCTGCTCCGCGACGGCACCGCGTACGTCCAGGCCGGAGCGGGCGTCGTCGCCGACTCCGACCCGGTCGCCGAGGACACCGAATGCCGCAACAAGGCCGCGGCGGTGCTCCGCGCGGTGCATACGGCCAACCGGCTCCACACGCTCTGAGGCGGTAGGGGATAGTGGGGTATGTGAGTGCTGTCCCCGTACCCCAGCCCCGTGCCCGAGCCGCGACCGCGTCCGGCGGCGCGGGAAGCCGCCGCAGCCTGGCCGCCGGCCTGCTCCTCGGGGCGGTGGGCGCCGCCGTCGTCCTGCTCGCCTCCAGCCAGACCTGGGCCGAGGGCGAGGCGTCCGTCGGCGGCGGCGCACTGCCCCTGACCGCCGACGGCCAGGACGTCACCGGCCTCCCGGCGGCCCTCGCCATCGTCGGTCTGGCCGCCCTCGTCGCCGTCTTCGCGGTCCGCCGGGCCGGCCGGCTGCTCGTCGCCGGACTCCTCGCCCTCAGCGGCCTCGGTGCCGGACTGAGCGCCTGCCTCGGCGCCTCGGACAGCGCGGCGCTCGACGAGAAGGCGGCGCAGTCGACCGGCGACACCTCGGCGACCATCGACGCGCTCACCCACACCGCGTGGCCCTACGTCACCGCCGCCGGCGGCCTGCTGATCCTGCTCGCCGGGCTGCTCGCCCTGCGCTACGGAAAGCTCTGGCCCACCATGTCGGGACGGTACGAGCGGGACGGCACCCCCCGCCCCCGCAAGGCCGCCCGCACCGCCCCCGACCCGGACCGGCCCGAGGACCTCTGGAAGGCCCTGGACCGCGGCGAGGACCCGACGCGCGAGACGTGACCCCCAACTCACGTCCTACCCGTACGTACGGGACAATGAAGTCGAGCTTTCAGCACAGCGGCACCAACAGCGCCACCAGCTTTGCGTACAGCGATACCAACAGCGCATCACCAACAAGGAGCAACTCATGGCGGGCAGCAGCCACGGACACACCCCGGCCGCCTGGACCGGTGTCATCATCTCCTTCATCGGCTTCTGCGTCGCAGGCGTCTTCATGGTCGCGGCCAACGTCGTCGGCTTCTGGGCCGGCATCGCCATCGTCCTCCTCGGCGGCGTCGTCGGTCTCGCGATGAAGGCAGCGGGCCTCGGCATGCCGAAGGAGTCCGCGGAGATGGCCCAGGCACGGGCCCGCGCCGCACAGGCCCAGGTCTCCTGACACCACGCGGCAGCCGTACGCACACGAGGCGCAGCCCGGTCCGGGCTGCGCCTTTCCGCGTCAACGGGGACAATCACCGGGTGGACGCATCGCCTACCCCCGCCGCAGTGCCGGCCCCGGCCCCCGGGCCCGCTCCCGGCCACCCGTTCCCGCCGGTCCTCCCACCGGCCCCCGTGCCCGCCTCGCGCGTCCGGCGGCTGGCCGTACCGGCGGGTGTGATGGCCGTCGTCGTCGGGGCGTTCGGCTACGTGGGTGCCGTCGACCCCAACCAGCCCGGCCACTACCCGGTCTGCCCGCTGCTCCGCTTCACCGGGCTCTACTGTCCCGGCTGCGGCGGACTGCGCAGCGCCCACGCCGTCGCGCACGGCGACATCGCCGCCGCCCTCGGCTCCAACGCGCTCGCGGTGGCCGGCTACGCGGCCTTCGCCGTCCTCTGGGCCCTCTGGGTGGTCCGCGCCTGGCGGGGCCGGCCCATGAGCATCGCGGCGAAGCCCGTCGTCTGGTGGGGGATCGGGGCCGTACTGCTGGTCTTCTCGGTGGTACGGAACCTGCCGTTCGGTTCGGCTCTGGCGCCCTGAGTGCCCAGGTAGTGGGACATCCACCGGCCGATTCGGGCCGAAAGCCCTCCTGCGGATAGCATTGATATGGCTGATCCTGTTCTGCTGTTTCCCTCATCACCGTCCCGGAAGGGGGCCGCTCGCGTGAGTGTGCTCGACGAGATCATCGACGGCGTACGCGCCGACCTCGCGGAGCGGCAGGCGCGTGTCAGCCTCGACGAGCTGAAGGAACGCGCCGCGCGCGCTCCAGGGGCCAAGGACGGAGTCGCCGCCCTGCGCGGCGAGGGCGTCACCGTCATCTGCGAGGTCAAGCGTTCCAGCCCCTCCAAGGGGGCCCTGGCCGCGATCGCCGACCCGGCCGCGCTCGCCGCGGACTACGAGGCGGGCGGCGCGTCCGTCATCTCGGTCCTCACCGAGGAGCGCCGCTTCGGCGGTTCGCTCGCCGACCTGGAGGCCGTCCGCGCCAAGGTCGACATCCCGGTCCTGCGCAAGGACTTCATCGTCACCTCCTACCAGCTCTGGGAGGCCCGCGCCTACGGCGCCGACCTCGCCCTGCTGATCGTCGCAGCCCTCGACCAGGAGGCCCTGGTCTCCCTGATCGAGCGCGCCGAGTCCATCGGCCTGACGCCGCTGGTCGAGGTGCACGACGAGGAGGAGGCGGAGCGTGCCGTGGACGCCGGCGCGAAGATCATCGGTGTCAACGCGCGAAACCTGAAGGACCTCAAGGTCGACCGCTCCACCTTCGAGCGCGTCGCCCCCGAGATCCCGAACCACATCGTCAAGGTCGCCGAGTCCGGCGTCCGGGGCCCGCACGACCTGATCGCGTACGCCAACGCGGGCGCCGACGCGGTGCTCGTGGGCGAGTCGCTGGTCACCGGCCGCGACCCGCGGGCCGCCGTCGCCGACCTGGTCGCCGCCGGCGCCCACCCCGCCCTTCGGCACGGACGGAGCTGACCCGACCCGTGTCCGCCGAACGTCCCGCGTCCCGTCGCCGGCGGGGTCTGCGCCCCACCGGAGCCACGGCCCGGGTTCCGCACGCGCCGCTGGCGCGCGGCTGCCGCCCCCGCGGCTGCCGCGCCCCCGCGCGCCGGGTGCACGGCCGGCGGGTGCGGTACGTGATCGGCGACGAGCCCGGCCAGGTCAACGGCATGCGATGGCGCACGGGGACCGCGCTGTAGCGAGCCCCGGCCGACGTACCCGCACCACTCCCGTCGTACGTACGACCGCACCGCCCGACCGATCGCCGGTCGCGGTGGCGCTCCGCTCATGGCGCATACGGTGAATCCACCCATTGCGATGTCGAGGAGCACGTCGGATGTCATCTGACTTCTTCATTCCGGACCCGGAGGGTCTGATCCCCAGCGCCGAGGGGTATTTCGGTGCGTTCGGCGGCAAGTTCATCCCGGAGGCGCTCGTCGCCGCCGTGGACGAGGTCGCCGTCGAGTACGACAAGGCCAAGCACGACCCGGCCTTCGCCGCCGAGCTCAACGAGCTCATGGTCAACTACACCGGCCGGCCCAGCGCGCTGACCGAGGTCCCGCGCTTCGCGGAGCACGCGGGCGGCGCCCGGATCTTCCTCAAGCGCGAGGACCTCAACCACACCGGCTCGCACAAGATCAACAATGTGCTGGGCCAGGCGCTGCTCACCAGGCGCATGGGCAAGACCCGGGTCATCGCCGAGACCGGCGCCGGCCAGCACGGCGTCGCCACCGCGACCGCCTGCGCGCTCTTCGGCCTCGAATGCACCATCTACATGGGCGAGATCGACACCGAGCGGCAGGCGCTGAACGTGGCGCGGATGCGGATGCTCGGCGCCGAGGTCATCGCCGTGAAGTCCGGCTCCAGGACCCTGAAGGACGCCATCAACGAGGCGTTCCGCGACTGGGTCGCCAATGTGGACCGCACGCACTACCTCTTCGGCACCGTCGCGGGACCGCACCCCTTCCCGGCCATGGTCCGCGACTTCCACCGGGTCATCGGCGTCGAGGCCCGCCGCCAGATCCTGGAGCGCACCGGCCGGCTGCCGGACGCCGCCATCGCCTGCGTCGGCGGCGGCTCCAACGCCATCGGGCTCTTCCACGCCTTCATCCCGGACGCGCACGTCCGGCTCATCGGCTGCGAGCCCGCCGGACACGGTGTGGAGACCGGCGAGCACGCGGCGACCCTGACCGCGGGCGAGCCCGGCATCCTGCACGGCTCGCGCAGCTACGTCCTCCAGGACGACGAGGGCCAGATCACCGAGCCGTACTCCATCTCGGCCGGTCTGGACTACCCGGGCATCGGCCCGGAGCACTCGTACCTCAAGGACATCGGCCGCGGCGAGTACCGCGCGGTCACCGACGACGCGGCCATGCAGTCGCTGCGCCTGCTGTCCCGCACCGAAGGGATCATCCCGGCCATCGAGAGCGCCCACGCGCTGGCCGGTGCCCTGGAGGTCGGCAAGGAGCTCGGCAAGGACGGGCTGCTCGTGGTCAACCTGTCCGGCCGCGGCGACAAGGACATGGACACGGCAGCCCGCTACTTCGGGCTGTACGACGGAGCCGACGGTGTCGTCGAGGCCGATGTGGCCGACGGGGAAGAGGAGGTCACCAAGTGAGCGGCAACGTGGAGCTGCTGAGTTCCGCCCTCGCACAGGCGAAGGCGGAGAACCGGGCCGCCCTCATCGCGTACCTCCCGGCCGGGTTCCCGACCGTCGACGGCGGGATCGAGGCCGTGAAGGCGGTCGTGGCGGGCGGCGCCGACATCGTCGAGGTGGGGCTGCCGCACAGCGACCCGGTGCTCGACGGACCGGTCATCCAGACCGCCGACGACATCGCTCTGCGCGGCGGGGTGAAGATCGCCGACGTGATGCGCACCGTCCGCGAGGCGCACGAGGCGACCGGCGTCCCGATCCTCGTCATGACGTACTGGAACCCGATCGACCGGTACGGCGTCGAGCGCTTCACCGCCGAGCTCGCCGAGGCGGGCGGCGCCGGGTGCATCCTGCCCGACCTGCCGGTCCAGGAGTCCGAGCTGTGGCGCGAGCACGCCGACAAGCACGGTCTGGCGACCGTCTTCGTCGTCGCGCCGAGCAGCAAGGACGAGCGCCTCGCCACCATCACCGCGGCCGGCTCCGGTTTCGTCTATGCGGCCTCGCTGATGGGCGTCACCGGGACCCGCGCCTCGGTCGGCGAGCAGGCCCAGGAGCTGGTCCTGCGCACCCGCGCCACCACTCGGCTGCCGGTCTGCGTCGGCCTGGGCGTCTCCAACGCCGAGCAGGCCGCCGAGGTCGCGGGCTTCGCCGACGGGGTGATCGTCGGCTCGGCCTTCGTCAAGGCCGTCCTGGACGCCCCCGACGAGGCGGCCGGCCTGGCCGCCGTCCGCTCCCTGGCGGGCGAACTCGCCGAAGGCGTTCGAAAGCGGTGAAACGGGTGTAACCCGAACGGGTGGACCTGGACCGGGGAGGCACGCACGTGCCTCCCCGGTTCGTTGCTGCGGGTGTGAGCGAGAAGAACGAAAAGGGAAAAAGGGCCGCGCGAGACCGGCTCGTACAGCAGCGTGAGCGCCAGCGGGTGAGCGAGCGCCGCAGGCGCACGCTGATCGTCACCAGCGCGGTGGTGGGCGTGCTGGCGCTGGCCGCCGTCGTCGGCGTGATCGCCGCGAATTCGGGCGGCAAGAGCGGCAAGGGCGAGGCTTCGGGCCCCGTGGTCGCACCGTCCGGCGCGACCGGGAAGGACAGCCTGGCCATCCAGGTCGGCGCGGACGGAGCCCCGTCCACGCTCACCGTCTGGGAGGATTTCCGCTGCCCGGTCTGCGCCCAGTTCGAGAACGCCTTCCGCGACACGATCCACCAGCTGGAGAACAGCGGACAGCTCAAGATCGAGTACCACCTGGCCACGATCATCGACGGCAATCTCGGCGGCAGCGGCTCGCTGCGGGCGGCCAACGCGGCGGCCTGCGCACAGGACGTGGGCAAGTTCCCCGCCTACCACGACGTGCTCTACCGCAACCAGCCGCAGGAGACCGTCGACGGCTTCAGCGACAACGACAAGCTGATCGAGCTCTCGGGGAAGGTCCCCGGGCTCGACACCCCCGATTTCCGCAGCTGTGTGAACGACGGCACGCACGACAGCTGGGTCAAGAAGTCCAACACGGCGTTCCAGAACGGCGGATTCGAGGGCACACCGACCGCGCTGCTCAACGGGGAATCGATCTTCCCGAAGAAGGGGAACGAGCCGATCACCGTGGAGAACCTGAAGAAGTGGGTGGCCGAGGCCAACAAGGGCAAGAAGCCGGCCGCTGTCACCCCTGCTCCCTCGGGGCCGGCCAAGGTCACCCCTGTTCCCTCGGGGCCGGCCAAGGCCACCCCCACTCCCTCGGGGCCGGCCAAGGCCACCCCCACTCCCTCGGGGCCGGCCGCCGCCACCCCCGCCCCGTCGGGTTCCTGACCGCTCCCCGGGCGGGGTCCGGCAAGGGGAATCGATGACCTGCCCGTTACCCAGAAGTTGTCGGGTGGGTTGCCGAACGCCCCACCCGGCAAGGTAGCGTCGACCTTGCCATGGACCTTGCCTATATTCCCAGCCCGTCGACCGGCGTGATCAATCTCGGCCCGATCCCGCTCCGCGGCTACGCGTTCTGCATCATCATCGGTGTCTTCGTCGCCGTCTGGTTCGGCAACAAGCGCTGGGTCGCCCGGGGAGGCAGATCCGGCACCGTTGCCGACATCGCCGTCTGGGCCGTGCCCTTCGGCCTGGTCGGCGGACGGCTCTACCACGTCATCACCGACTACCAGCTGTACTTCAGCGAGGGTGAGAACTGGGTCGACGCCTTCAAGATCTGGCAGGGCGGCCTCGGCATCTGGGGCGCGGTCGCGCTCGGTGCCGTGGGCGCCTGGATCGGCTGCCGTCGCCGCGGGATCCCGCTGCCCGCCTGGGCCGACGCGCTCGCCCCCGGCCTCGCCCTGGCCCAGGCCTGTGGCCGCTGGGGCAACTGGTTCAACCAGGAACTGTACGGCAAGGCGACCGATCTGCCGTGGGCGCTGAAGATCAGTGAGGGCCCCAACCGGGTCGCCGGCACCTACCACCCGACGTTCCTCTACGAGTCGCTGTGGTGCGTCGGTGCCGCCCTGCTGGTGATCTGGGCGGACCGCCGCTTCAAGCTCGGACACGGCCGGGTGTTCGCCCTGTACGTCGCCGCGTACTGCGCGGGGCGGGCCTGGATCGAGTACATGCGGGTCGACGAGGCCCACCACATCCTGGGCCTGCGCCTGAACGTGTGGACCGCGCTGATCGTCTTCGTGCTGGCCGTGGTGTACTTCGTGATCTCGGCGAAGCTGCGGCCGGGGCGCGAGGAGATCGTGGAGCCGGGTGCCGCGGAGGAGGCGGCCGAGGCCGCGGAAGCTGCGGAGGCGGCGAAGACCGGTGACGCCGAGGGCGTCGAGACCGCCGAGGCCGACGCGCATTCCGAGAGCGCCGAGGATTCCAAGGACGACGCGGCAGCCAAGAGCGACGCGACAGTCAAGAGCGACGTGGACTCCAAGACGGCCGAGGCCGCCGTCACGGCTCTGGAGAAGAACGACACCGCGGAAGCGGCCAAGAACGGCTGAGCCGTGTGAACCCGTTCGTGGGGCCCCGGACCGATCGCGGTCCGGGGCCCCACGCATGTGGTCTCACCCGTCGGCCAGCGCCAGCGTCCGGCGGGCCGAGGCCACCACCGCCGCGTCGACGAACCGGCCGTCCGGCAGCGCGAGCGCGCCCTCGTCCGCCACGGCCGCCGCCACGATCTCCGTCGCCGCCTCGATCTCCTGCGGCGTCGGGCGGAACGCCCGCTCGATCACCGCGAGCTGGCGGGGATGGATCGCCGCCCGGCCCAGAAAGCCCAGCGCCCGGCCGTGCGCGCAGGACGCCCACAGACCGTCCAGGTCCCGGACGTCCGGGAACACCGACTGGGCGGGCGGGGCGAGCCCGGCCGCGCGGGCGGCGACCACCACCCGGCTGCGCGACCAGTCGAGCCCGGCGTCGTCCCGAACCCCCAGATCGGCGCGCAGGTCCGCCTCGCCGAGGGCGATGGAACGTACCTGGGGGTGGGAGGCGGCCACCGAGTACGCGTGCTCGATGCCGAGCGCCGACTCCAGCAGCGGACAGAGCGCGACCCCCGGCGCCACGGCCGCGATGTGATGGACGGACGCCGCATGCGTGATCTTGGGCAGCCGGAGCTCGGCGAGCCCCGGCAGCCCGGCCAGGGCGAGCACGTCCGCCTCGGTGTGGACCCGGACGTGGACCGGCACGGCGGTGTCCCCGGCCGTTTCGGAGAGCAGCTCGATGGTGGCCGACAGCGCGTACTCCTTGCGGTCCGGCGCGACCGCGTCCTCCAGATCCACGATCACCACGTCCGCGCCCGAATCCCGCGCCTTGCGCACCACCTCCGGCCGGTCCCCGGGGACGTACAGCCAGGTGAGCGGGACCGCCGCCGTCACAGGACGCGCTCCGCCCGCAGCGCCGCGATCTCCGGGCCCGACAGGCCCAGTGCGGTGAGGATCTCCTCGGTGTCCGCGCCGTGCGGCCGGCCCGCCCAGCGGATCGCGCCCGGTGTCGCGGAGAGCCGGAACAGCACGTTCTGCATGCGCAGCGGGCCCAGCTCCGGGTCGTCGACCTCGGTGACGGAGTCCAGGGCCCGGTACTGCGGGTCCTCCATCACGTCCTGGACGTCGTGGATCGGCGCGATGGCCGCCTCCGCCTTCTCGAAGGCCGATACCGCCTCCTGACGGGTGTGCCGGGCGATCCAGTTGCCGACCGCCTCGTCGAGCTCGTCGGCGTGCTCGGCGCGGGTGGTGCCGGTGGCGAACCAGGGCTCGTCGATCAGTTCGGCCCGGCCGACCAGGCGCATCACCCGTTCGGCGATCGACTGCGCGGAGGTGGAGACCGCGACCCAGTGCCCGTCCGAGGTGCGGTAGGTGTTGCGCGGGGCGTTGTTGCGGGAGCGGTTGCCGGTGCGCGGCTGTACGTAGCCGAGCTGGTCGTACCAGATGGGCTGCGGGCCGAGCACGGTCAGGATCGGCTCGATGATCGCCATGTCGACGATCTGCCCCTGGCCGGTGCGCTCCCGTCCGGCGAGCGCGGCCATCACGGCGTACGCGGTGGCCAGCGCCGCGATCGAGTCGGCGAGCCCGAACGGCGGCAGCGTGGGCGGCCCGTCCGGCTCCCCGGTGATCGCGGCGAACCCGCTCATCGCCTCGGCCAGGGTGCCGAAGCCGGGGCGGTGCGCGTACGGGCCGAACTGTCCGAACCCGGTGACCCTGACCAGGACCAGCCGCGGGTTGACCGCGTGCAGCTCCGCCCAGCCCAGGCCCCAGCGCTCCAGCGTCCCCGGCCGGAAGTTCTCGATGATCACGTCGGTCTCGGCGGCCAGCCGGAGCAGGATGTCGCGGCCGCCGGGAGTGGACAGGTCGAGGGTCAGATTGCGCTTGTTGCGGCCGAGCAGCTTCCACCACAGGCCGACGCCGTCCTTCGTGGGGCCGTGCCCGCGCGAGGGATCGGGCCTGCGCGGATGCTCGACCTTGATCACCTCGGCGCCGAAGTCGCCGAGCATGGTGGCGGAGAGCGGACCGGCGAAGAGCGTGGCGAGGTCGACGACCCGCAGCCCGGTCAGGGGGGCCTGCGCCGGCGCGTTCACGCGGCGTCGATCTCGGTGCGGTACGGCATGGAGGTCGAGGCGCCCGGCCGCTGTACGCAGAGCGCGGCTGCCGCCGACGCCCAGGCCAGCGCCTGGGGCACGGGCCGCCGCTCGCCGAGCGCGACGGCGAGCGTGCCGACGAAGGTGTCGCCGGCCCCCGTGGTGTCGACGGCGGTGACCTCGGGCGCGGGGAGGACGACGGGTTCGCCGCCCCGGGCCGCGTACAAGCAGCCCTTCGAGCCCAGCGTGATGATGACCGCGGGCACCTGGCTGAGCAGGTGCCGCGCCGCCGCATGGGGGTCGGTGAAGCCGGAGAGCTCGGCCGCCTCGTGCTCATTGGGGATCAACAGGTCGACGCAGTCGAGGAGTTCGGACGGCAGCGGCTGTACGGGGGAGGGGGTGAGGATGGTCCGGACGCCCTGGGCGTGGGCCGCCCGGGCGCCCTCGATCACCGCGGACAGCGGCAGCTCCAGCTGGAGCAGCAGCAGATCGGCTTCGGCGATGGCGGCCATCTCGCCGGGGCCGATGGCGGTGACGGTGCCGTTGGCGCCGGGGATCACCACGATGGAGTTGGCGCCCGTGTCGTCCACGACGATGTGCGCGGTGCCGCTGGGGCCCTCGGCGGTGTGCAGCAGATCGGTGTCGATGCCCGCGTGCTCCAGGCCGGCCCGGAGCACGGCGCCGTACTCGTCGTCGCCCACCGCGCCGATCATCATCACCTCGCCGCCCGCGCGGGCGGCGGCGACGGCCTGGTTGGCGCCCTTGCCGCCCGGGACGGTGCGGAACTCCCGTCCGGTGACGGTCTCGCCGCGCTCCGGGGCCCGTTCGACGTATGCGACGAGGTCCATATTGGTGCTGCCTAGCACCGCGATGCCGGTCATGGGCACAGTGCCTCCTTGTGGGTGAGCCGGTGGGTCTGTTCGGCGAGTTCGTCGAAGCCGACGGCGTCGAAGCCGGGGACGGACGAGGCGAGCCGGTTCTTCAGCGGGGTGGTCCAGCGGTCGGGCAGCAGCGAAGGGGCCCCGGCCAGCAGCCCGGCGAGCGAACCGGCGGTCGCACCGTTGGAGTCGGTGTCCCAGCCGCCCGACACGGCCCGGCAGATGGAGAGCGAGAAGTCGCCGTCGGCATGGGTGAGCGCGGCGGCGAGCAGCGCGGCGTTGGGCAGCACATGGACCCAGTGGTACCTGCCGTACTCGGCGTGCAGCCGGTCGGCCACCGTGTCGAAGCAGGTGCTCCCGCGGGCCGCCGCGACACCGAAGCGCACCGCCTGCGCGAGCCGCGAACGCGGCGGTACGACGCGCAGCCCGGCGGCCAGGCACCCGTGCACGTCGCTCCCGCCCCCGGCCGCCTCGGCGAGCGCCGCGGCGGTGAACATCGCCCCGTACACCCCGTTGGCGGTGTGGCTGAGCACGGCGTCCCGATGGGCCTGCTCCGCCGCGGCCGCCGGGTCGCCCGGATGGGTCCAGCCGTGCACATCGGCCCGGATCTGTGCGCCGATCCACTCCCGGAACGGATTGCGGTACCCGGCGGTGTGCGGGGGTTCGATGCCGTCCAGCAGATTGCGGTACGCGACCCGCTCGGCGGTGAACGTCCGGCCGGCCGGGAGCTCGTCCAGCCAGAGCCTCGCGAGGTCCCCGGTGGTGAAGGACGGTCCGTACCGCTGGAGCAACAGCACCGTGAGCAAGGGGTAGTTGAGGTCGTCGTCCTCGGGCATGCCGTCGATGTTCTCGGCCAGCGAATTGGGTGCGGAGCGACGGTTCCAGGGGTAGGTGGCGGCCAGCGGGGCGGGCAGGTTCCGGGCGGTGAACCAGGTGGTGAGCGGCCAGTTGCCGGTGGCGCGGGCCAGGGCGCGGATGCCGTTCAGCGGCAGCTTCTCGACGGGCTTGCCGAGCAGGCAGCCGGCCGCCCGGCCCAGCCAGGCGGCGTGCAGCCGGTCCCGGCTCACCGGCGGAGCGTCGGTGCGGGGCGCCGGCCAGTCGGGGCACGCGGCCCGGATCGTGGCCAGGTCCGTCGGCTCTTCGATCTCCAACGGCGATTCCAGCAGGGCGAGTTCATCGAGCAGCCGCTCGGCGAGCACGCGCAGCTCCGGCGCCGGCGGGGTGGAGGCGCCCGCGCGCTCCGGGGCCGGGGCACCGCCCGCCTCGTACCACCGGCGTGCGATGTCCCGCGCGTCCCGCCCGTCCTCGGCCGCCTGGCGCAGTTCGTGCCCGACGAGGTCCTCGGGCTGCACCCATGTCACCCGTACGGTCATGGCGTGCCCGCCAGCGCGGCGAACGCCGACTCGTGCGCGCGACGCCGGGCGGTGTCCCGTACGAACACCTCCCGGGCGACGTCCGCCAGGGTCCGGGCGGGGGCGTGCAGATCGAGGCGGCTGGCCCCGGCGACCGTTTTCACCCAGTCGGCGGGGATCGCCCGCTCGCCGTGGAGCGCCCCGGCGACGGCGCCGCCCATCGTGGCGATCGAGTCGCAGTCCCGGCCGTAGTTGACCGAGCCGAGGACCGTGTGCCGGTAGTCACCGTCCGCGACGAGCAGCATTCCGAGCGCGACCGGCAGCTCCTCGATGGCGTGCAGCCGGGACGGGCGGCGGGCGCCGAGGGACGGGGCGCGGTAGTCGGGGCCGACCGTGTCGAAGGGGGCGACGGCGGTACGCAGCGGGGTCAGCGCCGACTCGAAGTCGCTGTGTCCGGCGGCCGCTTCGCACACCGCCTCGATCGCCGAGCGGGTGCCGTCCTTGGCGAGCGCGAGGCAGGTGTCGACGACGCTCGTGGGGGTCGCGCCCGGGGTGCAGGCGGCGGCGACGGCCGCGGCGAAGACCCCGGCCGCCTCCCTTCCGTAGCTCGACTGGTGGGCGCCGGCGACATCCAGCGCCTCGGCGTACGCGGCCTCCGGGTGGGCGGCGTTGACCAGGCCGACCGGGGCCATGTACATCGCCGCACCGCAGTTGACGATGTTGCCGTTGCCCGCCTCGCGCGGATCGACATGGCCGTAGTGCAGCCGGGCGACGATCCACTTCTCGGCGAGGAAGATCCGCTGGAGCGGCAGCGCCTCGGCCTCCAGCTCCGGGATCCAGCGAGGGCTGGAGATCAGCTCGGGCACGAGGTGACCGGCGACCGCGTAGGCATCGAGATGGTCGCGCACGGCGCCGTAGACCCGTACCAGCGCATGGGTCATCAAGGTGTCGTCGGTGACGTGCCCGTCGCCCTTGTGGTACGGGGCGATGGGGCGCGCGGTGCGCCAGTTCTCGCCGTCCCACGGGCCCACGACGCCGTCGATCCGCCCGCTGTGGCGGGCCACGATCTGCTCGGGGGACCGGCCCTCCACCGGACCGCCGAGCGCGTCGCCGACGGCGGCGCCGACGAGAGCGCCGGCGATCCGTTCATCGAGTGTGAGTGTCGTGGGTCCGGCCTCGGACAGCGTGGGCGTCGTGGATGTCATGTCCGAATTGTCCACCCGGGGGCTTCGGTTCCGCGTCTGCCAGCAGCCCGGCGAGTTCGATGAGATCGGTCCCCGCGAGACGGGGCAGCGCACAGCCCGCGAGGGTGCGGCAGGCCTCCCGCCAGCCGTCCGGGACGGCACCGATCCCGCCGAGCGCACCGGTCAGCGCGCCGGCCAGGGCGGGCGCCGAGTCGGCCACCCGGGACAGGCAGGCGGCGGCGGGAACGGCCTGGGCGATCTGGCCGCGGGCGGCGGTGGCCAGGGCGAGCGTGACCGGGACCGTCTCGGCGGCGGCGATCCCGTAGCTGTAGACGTGGTCGACGATCTGATGCTCCAGCACCGGGACCAGGGCGAAGGCGCCCGCCGCCTCGCCGACGAAGTCGCGGGCGATCCGGACGGCGTGGGCGGCGTTGCGGGCGATCTCGGTGCCTTCGGGGAGCTGGGCGAGCGCGGCGTTCACCGCGGTGTCCACGTCCGCCCCGCCCAGCGCCTCGGCGATCGCCGCGGCCATCGCGCGGGCACCGTGCACCCCGTCGCCGTCCTGGGTGTAGCGGGCGTCGAACTCGGCGAGGTCGGCGGCGGCCCTGGGGTCCGCGGGGTGGGCGACGGCGAGCACGGCGGCCCGTACGCAGGCCGCGTCGTCGAAGTAGTGCGGGTTGTCGTGGCCGGTGGCGGGCGGGCGCAGCCCGGCGGCGAGATTGCCGAGCCCGGCCCGTACCGAGATCCGGGCGCGCAGCGGGAGCACTGCGGATTCGACCTCGGGGGCACGGGCGGCGGCTGCGGCGACCTCGGCGGCCAGGGCGTTCCATGCGACATCGATGGCGGCCCGCATCCGGCGTTCGGGGGTGAGCCCGTGCAGTGGACCGGCCGCCGATGTGAGCAGGGTCCCGGCGGCGAAGGCCGCCCATTCGGCGTCGTCGGAGGGCCCCAGTCGCAGCGGTTCGGGCGGCTGGTTGAGCGCGATGGGGACGGGCAGCGTGGTGGTGGCGTTCTGCTCGGCGAAGGTGTCGAGCTCCCGGGTGAGCCGCCGGGTCCACTCGGGCATTCTGGCGGCCCGGTGCCGGGCGGCGGGCCATCCGGCGGCGTCCCCGGAGGCCAGCCCGAGCAACAGTCCCTCGATCCGGGCCCGGTGGGCGATCGCGGGACGGGTGCGGGTGCGGGTGCGGGTCGCGGGGGAGGCGGAGGAAGGGGAGACAGGAGCGGTGGAGGTGCGGGGGGTGTCGTGCGGGGGCGGTGCGCCGGCCGCCGTACGCGGATTCTCCTGGGGTTCGCCGGTGCCCGTACGCGCACGGGCATGGGCACGGTCCGGGCCCTCGTCGTCGGTGCCGCCGTCGCTCGCCCCGCCCGTCCCGCTCCCCCCGCGAACCTCGTCCGCCTCGTCCGGAGTGAGCAACTCCGCGATCTCCAGGACGTGGTGACCCCGCATCGTCGGCAGGCAGCTGCCCCGGACCGGGCCGATCGCGTCCCCCCAGCGCCGCGGAATCGCGGACGCCCCGTTCAGGGCGCCGGCCAGGGCCCCCGCCACCGCGGCCGTGGTGTCCGCGTCGCGGCCCATGTTGACCGCCGTCAGCACCGCCGTACGGAAGTCGCCGCGCGCCGCCGCGAACGCCCCGAAGGCCAGGCCCACCGCCTCGGGCGCCAGGTCCGTCCACGGGTAGCCGCCGACCACCACCGCGGAGCGCACCGCGCGCTCCATGGTGAGCCGGTCGGGGTAGCCGCGCTGCGCGGCCGCCACCGCGCGCCGCAGCGAACGCGCCGTCCAGGAGTCCATGGGGACGACCGACAGGGCGGCGGCGATCACCGAGGTGACCCCGGAACCCGTCATCGCGGCGGCCACCCCGGCCGCCACCGCCTGGCCGCCGTAGATGCCCTCCCCGTCATGGCTGACCCGCCCGTCCACCGCGACCAGCCGGGCCGCCTCGGCCGGCTGGCCGGCGGCGAAGACACCGAACGGTGCCGCTCTCATCGCCAGGCCGTCGCTCCAGGCGTGCCGGTGCTGGGCGGAGATCGGGGCGGCGAGCCCCCGGCGCAGATTCTCCAGCGTTCCGCGCTCGCTGAACCCGGCACCGCGGAACGGCCCCTCGTCGAGATCGGCGATCCACAGGTGCCAGGCCCGCTCCACATGGGTGACGGTCAACGCGGAACCGTGCCGGGCGAGCAGCAGCCCGGAGAAGATCGCGTACTCGGTGTCGTCGGTGCCCGCGGGGTCGTCGCTCACGAAGCCCTCGATCCGGCCCCAGCGGCGACGGATCTCCGAGGGCCGCAGGTTCTCCGCCGGTGCGCCCAGCGCGTCCCCGACCGCGAGACCGAGCAGCGAGCCGCGGGCCCGGTCGGCCAGGCCGCCCCGAGCCACCGCGCCCGGCCCCGCGCCGTCCGGCACCGCCGCTTCCGTGCCGCCGGTCCGCGGCTCCGCCGGATTTCCTGCGATCAACTCCATCGCGTCGACCCTCCGCTCGCACCGAGCCAGTTCTCGTCCTGCTCGATATCTGCCACGCGGAGCCCCGACAGAGGCCGACAATCGCAACAAAAGGGCCAGTCGGATGAAGAGTCAGAACCACTAAGCCAGGCCGTACTTACCTGCTCACGGAGCGTGGTAAGTACGGCCTGCCTTGCTGGCGGGAGCCGTTTTTCGTGCGTACTTTCGATGGTGTTGAGCGGGGGCGGAGCGAGGAAGACCCGCTGCCGGAGAAGGGGAGAGCTGTGTCCATCATCGAGACCGACGCCGTACTGCACGAGGCGCACCGGGACAACCACACCCACCGTGATGTGAACGGCGGCTGGCTGCGTCCGGCGGTGTTCGGTGCCATGGACGGGCTGGTCTCCAACCTCGCGCTGATGACCGGCGTCGCGGGTGGTGCCGTCTCCCAGCAGACGATCGTGATCACCGGCCTGGCGGGCCTGGCCGCCGGCGCGTTCTCCATGGCGGCCGGCGAGTACACCTCCGTGGCCTCGCAGCGCGAGCTCGTCGAGGCCGAACTCGACGTCGAGCGGCGGGAGTTGCGCAAGCACCCCAAGGACGAGGAGCGGGAGCTCGCCGAGCTCTACCAGTCCCGTGGCGTCGAGCCCGCGCTCGCCCGCGAGGTCGCGCGGCAGCTGTCGCGCGACCCGGAGCAGGCCCTGGAGATACATGCCCGCGAGGAGCTGGGCATCGACCCGGGCGATCTGCCCTCGCCGCTCGTCGCCGCGGTGTCGTCGTTCGGCGCCTTCGCGCTGGGCGCCCTGCTGCCCGTACTGCCGTACCTGCTCGGCGCGAGCGCGCTGTGGCCGGCCGTGCTGCTCGCGCTGGTCGGGCTGTTCGCCTGCGGCGCGGTGGTGGCCAGGGTGACTGCGCGCAGCTGGCTGTACAGCGGGCTGCGCCAGCTGGTGCTGGGCGGGGCCGCGGCGGCCATCACCTACGGTCTGGGCACGCTCTTCGGGGTGGCCGTCGGGGGCTGATCCCGTCCGAGGGGTCCGCAGGTTCGATGGTCCGGGCATCCATCTCCGCAGGTGGGGGTGGGTGCCCGTGACGTGTCCGCCACCCGTGTGACGTACGTCTTGGTGACCGCCTCTGGGCGGAGCCGCTACCACGGGCTTAAAGTGAGTCCCTATGCAGGGCTACACATAAGTAGCCGTTACTCGGCGGTTTCATTTCCATTGCCGCCGGGCATGACCCGTAGACACCGCAGGCAACGACGCCTGCTCTCTGCGGTCCCCCGGGCGCCGATCTTCCACTGCGACCCACCCCCACCGTCTCGGGCGGTGTCCGTATGTTGGAACGAAGTATCCGCTTCTTGAGAAGCGCCCCATTATGTAATCTGCACGAAATTTCGCAGAGGGCCAACGTCGTCCCTCGGCACTGCATATGCCACGACGACGACGGGAGAGCCAATGCGCATCGACGCCTGGGCGCCCATGGACGGTCGCCCCGCCCAGCAGGGGATGTACGACCCCCGTAACGAGCACGACGCCTGCGGTGTCGGGTTCGTGGCCACTCTGACCGGTGTGGCCAGCCATGAGCTGGTCGAGCAGGCGCTGACCGTGCTGCGCAATCTCGAACACCGCGGCGCCACCGGATCCGAGCCCGACTCCGGCGACGGCGCCGGGATCCTCCTCCAGGTGCCGGACGCCTTCCTGCGCGAAGAGACCGCCTTCGATCTCCCCGAGGCCGGTGCCTACGCCGTCGGAATCGCCTTCCTGCCCGCCGACGACTCCACCGAGGCCGTCCGCAAGCTGGAGAAGATCGCAGCCGAGGAGGGCCTCAAGGTCCTCGGCTGGCGCCAGGTCCCCGTCGCCCCCGACATCCTCGGCAACGGCGCCCGCGCCACCATGCCCGAGTTCCGTCAGCTCTTCGTCGCGGACGGTGAGAGCACCGGCATCGCCCTCGACCGCAAGGCCTTCGTGCTGCGCAAGCGCGCCGAGCGGGAGGCCGGGGTCTACTTCCCCTCGCTCTCCGCCCGCACGATCGTCTACAAGGGCATGCTCACCACCGGGCAGCTGGAGCCGTTCTTCCCGGACCTCTCCGACCGCCGCTTCGCCACTGCGGTTGCCCTGGTCCACTCGCGGTTCTCCACCAACACCTTCCCGAGCTGGCCGCTCGCCCACCCGTACCGCTTCGTCGCGCACAACGGCGAGATCAACACGGTCAAGGGCAACCGCAACTGGATGAAGGCCCGCGAGTCCCAGCTCGCCTCCAGCCTGTTCGGCTCTGCCGACAATGGACACGGCGGCGAGGCACAGCTCGACCGGATCTTCCCCGTCTGCACCCCCGACGCCTCCGACTCCGCCTCCTTCGACGAGGTCCTGGAGCTGCTCCACCTCGGCGGCCGCTCGCTGCCGCACTCGGTGCTGATGATGGTCCCCGAGGCGTGGGAGAACCACGACTTCATGGACCCGGCCCGGCGCGCCTTCTACCAGTACCACTCCACGATGATGGAGCCCTGGGACGGCCCGGCCTGCGTCACCTTCACCGACGGCACCCAGGTCGGCGCGGTCCTGGACCGCAACGGTCTGCGCCCCGGCCGCTACTGGGTCACCGACGACGGCCTCGTCGTGCTCTCCTCCGAGGTCGGTGTCCTGGACATCGACCCCGCGAAGGTCGTCCGCAAGGGCCGCCTCCAGCCCGGGAAGATGTTCCTCGTCGACACGGCCGAGGGCCGGATCATCGAGGACGACGAGATCAAGGCCGCCCTCGCCGCCGAGCAGCCGTACGGCGACTGGCTGGAGACCGGCGAGATCGAGCTGGAGGACCTCCCCGAGCGGGAGCACATCGTGCACACGCACGCCTCCGTCACCCGCCGCCAGCAGACCTTCGGCTACACCGAGGAAGAGCTCCGCGTCATCCTCGCGCCGATGGCCCGCACCGGCGGCGAGCCGCTCGGCTCCATGGGCACGGACTCGCCGATCGCCGCGCTGTCCGAGCGCCCCCGGCTGCTCTTCGACTACTTCACCCAGCTGTTCGCGCAGGTCACCAACCCGCCGCTGGACGCCATCCGCGAGGAGCTCGTCACCTCGCTGCGCTCCACGCTGGGCCCCTCGGGCAACCTGCTGGAGCCGACCGCCGCGTCCTGCCGCAGCGTCACGCTGCCGTTCCCGGTGATCGACAACGATGAGCTGGCCAAGCTGATACACATCAATGCCGACGGCGACATGCCGGGCATGAAGGCCGCCACGCTCTCCGGCCTCTACCGGGTCGGCGGCGCCGGCGAGTCGCTGGCCGCGCGGATCGAGGAGATCTGCACCGAGGTCGACGCGGCCATCGAGGACGGCGCCCGTCTGGTCGTCCTCTCCGACCGGCACTCCGACGCCGAGCACGCGCCGATCCCGTCGCTGCTGCTCACCTCGTCCGTCCACCACCACCTCATCCGCACCAAGCAGCGCACCCAGGTGGGGCTGCTGGTCGAGGCCGGGGACGTCCGCGAGGTCCACCACGTCGCGCTGCTCATCGGCTACGGCGCCGCCGCGGTCAACCCGTACCTGGCAATGGAGTCCGTCGAGGACCTGGTCCGCGCCGGCACGTTCATCGAGGGCATCGAGCCCGAGAAGGCCATCCGGAACCTGATCCATGCGCTCGGCAAGGGCGTCCTGAAGGTCATGTCCAAGATGGGCATCTCGACGGTCGCCTCCTACCGGGGCGCCCAGGTCTTCGAGGCCGTCGGCCTGGACGAGGACTTCGTCGCGAAGTACTTCAACGGCACCGCCACCAAGATCGGCGGCGCCGGCCTCGAAGTCGTCGCCAAGGAGGTCGCCGCCCGGCACGCCAAGGGTTACCCCGCCTCCGGCATCTCCGCCTCGCACCGCGCGCTGGAGATCGGTGGCGAGTACCAGTGGCGCCGCGAGGGCGAGCCGCACCTGTTCGACCCGGAGACGGTCTTCCGCCTCCAGCACGCCACCCGCAACAAGCGCTACGACATCTTCAAGAAGTACACCGACCGGGTGAACGAGCAGTCCGAGCGGCTGATGACGCTCCGCGGCCTGTTCGCCCTGAAGACAAACAAGAACGGCAAGTCGGACCGCGAGGCGATCTCCGTCGACGAGGTCGAGTCCGTCGCCGACATCGTCAAGCGCTTCTCCACCGGCGCCATGTCGTACGGCTCGATCTCCCGCGAGGCGCACGAGACCCTCGCCATCGCCATGAACCAGCTGGGCGGCAAGTCCAACACCGGTGAGGGCGGCGAGGACGCCGACCGGCTCCACGACCCGGCGCGCCGCTCGTCCATCAAGCAGGTTGCCTCCGGCCGCTTCGGCGTGACCAGCGAGTACCTGGTCAACGCGGACGACATCCAGATCAAGATGGCGCAGGGCGCCAAGCCCGGCGAGGGCGGTCAGCTGCCCGGCCACAAGGTCTACCCGTGGGTCGCCAAGACCCGGCACTCCACCCCGGGTGTCGGCCTGATCTCGCCGCCGCCGCACCACGACATCTACTCCATCGAGGATCTGGCCCAGCTGATCCACGACCTCAAGAACGCCAACCCGGCGGCCCGCATCCACGTGAAGCTGGTCTCCGAGGTCGGCGTCGGCACGGTCGCCGCCGGTGTCTCCAAGGCGCACGCGGACGTCGTCCTGATCTCCGGCCACGACGGCGGAACGGGCGCCTCCCCGCTCACCTCCCTGAAGCACGCGGGCGGCCCCTGGGAGCTCGGCCTCGCCGAGACCCAGCAGACGCTGCTGCTCAACGGCCTGCGCGACCGCATCGTCGTGCAGACCGACGGCCAGCTGAAGACCGGCCGCGACGTGGTCATCGCCGCACTGCTGGGCGCCGAGGAGTTCGGTTTCGCGACCGCGCCGCTCGTCGTCTCCGGCTGCGTCATGATGCGCGTCTGCCACCTGGACACCTGCCCGGTCGGCATCGCCACCCAGAACCCCGTCCTGCGCGAGCGGTTCTCCGGCAAGGCCGAGTACGTCGTCAACTTCTTCGAGTTCATCGCCCAGGAAGTCCGCGAGATCCTCGCCGAGCTCGGCTTCCGTACGATCGAGGAGGCCGTCGGCCACGCCGAGCTGCTCGACACCGACCGTGCGATCACGCACTGGAAGGCGCAGGGCCTCGACCTGAAGCCGCTGTTCCACGTCCCCGAGCTGCCCGAGGGCGCGGTCCGCCACGCGCGGATCGAGCAGGACCACGGCCTCGCCAAGGCGCTCGACAACGAGCTGATCAGGCTCGCCGCCGACGCCCTGAACACGGACAGCGCCGAGACCGCCCAGCCGGTCCGGGCCCAGATCGCGATCCGCAACATCAACCGGACCGTCGGTACCATGCTCGGCCACGAGGTGACGAAGAAGTTCGGCGGCGCCGGTCTGCCGCAGGACACCATCGACATCACCTTCACCGGCTCCGCGGGCCAGTCCTTCGGCGCGTTCGTACCGAGCGGGGTCACGCTGCGCCTGGAGGGCGACGCCAACGACTACGTCGGCAAGGGCCTCTCCGGCGGCCGGATCGTCGTCCGCCCCGACCGCGGCGCCGACCACCTCGCCGAGTACTCCACCATCGCGGGCAACACCATCGCCTACGGCGCCACCGGCGGCGAACTGTTCCTGCGCGGCCGCACCGGCGAGCGGTTCTGCGTCCGAAACTCCGGCGCCACCGTCGTCTCGGAGGGCGTGGGCGACCACGGCTGCGAGTACATGACCGGCGGCCACGCCGTCGTCCTCGGCGAGACCGGACGCAACTTCGCCGCGGGCATGTCGGGCGGTGTCGCCTACGTCATCGACCTGAACCGCGACAACGTCAACGTCGGCAACCTCGGTGCCATCGAGGTCCCCTCCGACACCGACAAGCAGTGGCTGCACGACGTGGTGCGCCGCCACCAGGAGGAGACCGGATCCACGGTCGCCGAGAAGCTGCTTGCCGAGTGGGACACCGCCGTGACCCGCTTCAGCAAGATCATCCCGTCCACCTACAAGGCAGTGCTCGCCGCCAAGGACGCCGCTGAGCTCGCCGGTCTCTCCGAGCAGGAGACCACCGAGAAGATGATGGAGGCGGCGACCAATGGCTGACCCCAAGGGCTTCCTGACCACCGGGCGCGAGGTCGCCGAGACCCGCCCCGTGGGCGAGCGCGTCAAGGACTGGAACGAGGTCTACGTTCCGGGCTCGCTGCTCCCGGTCATCAGCAAGCAGGCCGGCCGCTGCATGGACTGCGGCATCCCGTTCTGCCACAACGGCTGCCCGCTCGGAAACCTCATCCCCGAGTGGAACGACTACGCCTACCGCGAGGACTGGTCGGCCGCGTCCGAGCGCCTGCACGCCACGAACAACTTCCCGGAGTTCACCGGGCGGCTCTGCCCGGCCCCGTGCGAGTCGGCGTGCGTGCTCGGCATCAACCAGCCGGCCGTCACCATCAAGAACGTCGAGGTCTCCATCATCGACAAGGCGTGGGGCAACGGTGACGTCACCCCGCAGCCGCCCGAGCGGCTCTCCGGCAAGACCGTCGCGGTCATCGGCTCGGGCCCGGCGGGACTCGCCGCCGCCCAGCAGCTGACCCGGGCCGGCCACACCGTCGCCGTCTACGAGCGCGCGGACCGCATCGGAGGTCTTCTCCGGTACGGCATCCCCGAGTTCAAGATGGAGAAGTCGCACATCAACCGCCGCATCGAGCAGATGCGTGCGGAAGGCACCAAGTTCCGCACCGAGACGGAGATCGGCCGGGACATCGACGCCGCCAAGCTCCGCCGCCGGTACGACGCGGTCGTCATCGCCGCAGGCGCCACCGTCTCGCGCGACCTGCCCGTCCCGGGCCGTGAGCTGAACGGCGTGCACTTCGCCATGGAGTACCTGCCGCTGGCCAACAAGGTGCAGGAGGGCGACCTGACGGTCTCCCCGATCACCGCCGAGGGCAAGCACGTCGTCGTGATCGGCGGTGGCGACACCGGCGCCGACTGCGTCGGCACCGCCCACCGCCAGGGCGCGCTCTCCGTCACCCAGCTGGAGATCATGCCCCGGCCGGGCGAGGACCGGAACGCCAACCAGCCCTGGCCGACCTTCCCGATGCTCTACAAGGTCACCTCCGCGCACGAGGAGGGCGGCGAGCGGGTCTACTCCGTCTCCACCACCCACTTCGAGGGCGATGAGGACGGCAACGTCCAGGCGCTGCACCTGGTCGAGGTGGAGTTCAAGGACGGCAAGCTTGAGCAGAAGCCCGGCACCGAGCGGTCCATCCCCGCGCAGCTGGTCACCCTCGCGATGGGCTTCACCGGCACCGACCAGGCCAACGGTCTGGTCCAGCAGTTCGGTCTGGAGCTCGACGAGCGCGGCAATGTCGCGCGCGACGGGGAGTACGCCACCAACGTCGACGGAGTCTTCGTCGCCGGTGACGCCGGCCGCGGCCAGTCCCTCATCGTGTGGGCCATCGCCGAGGGCCGCTCCGCGGCCCGCGGGGTGGACCGCTTCCTGACCGGAGCCAGCGCCCTGCCGGCCCCGATCCGCCCGACGGACCGTGCACTGACGGTCTGATCACGGCACACACGGACGTCCCGCACAACGGCGTGCGGAACTGAACGCGGCGCCTGCCCGTCCCCGACCGGACGATTCGGCAGGCGCCGCGGTGCGTCCGGGGGCCGGTCGCACCGGCCCCCGGCTCAGCCCGTCAGCGCGGAGGTCTTCAGCACCACCAGCAGCACCAGCACGGCGAACAGCACCACACACGCGGCGGCCTGGACCACCGTACGGCGCTTCGCCGGGGCATAGGCGTACGCCACAGTGACGATGCCGCCCGTCAGGAGCCCGCCCAGGTGGCCCTGCCACGAGGCGAATCCGGCCGAGATCACCATCCAGATCAGGAAACCGGCCATGAACCGGTTCACCGCCCGCATGTCACGGCCCAGCCGGCGGTTGATGACATAGAACGCCGCCCCGAGCCCGAAGATCGCACCCGAGGCGCCCACCGTGCCGTCGAGCGGCGCGATCAGATAGACCAGGACCGAACCGCCCAGCGCGGACAGCAGGTACAGCGCGAGGTAACGGGCCCGGCCCAGCTGCTCCTCCACCACCCGGCCCAGGTTCCACAGCGCGTACATGTTGAACAGGATGTGCAGCACCCCGAACGGCAGCGAACCGAAGGACGACCCGCCCGGCGGCAGATGCAGGAAGGCCCCGGTCATCAGCCGGTACCACTCACCGCCGACCACCCCGACCACATCGAAGCCGGGGAAGTCCCCGCCCTCGTAGACGTAATGCTCGCCGTCCGGGCCGTTCAGCCCCGCACCGAGCATCGCGAACCGGTCGACGATCCCCGGACTGACCAGCTCGCCCAGGTACGCCGCGATGTTGAGCCCGATCAGCACATACGTGACGATCGGCACCGCGCTCCTCGGCACCGCGCCGCCGAACACGGTGCGCGCCTGCCGGATCGAACGCTGCCCCTCCTTCACGCAGTCCACGCAGTGGTGGCCGACCGCGGCCTCACGCATGCAGTCGGGGCAGATGAACCGTTCGCAGCGGGTACAGCTGACATACGTCTCGTACGACGGATGGCGATAACAGGTGGTGACCGCGGCCTCCACGGCAGGCTCCTTCACGGGTGAGCGGACACGAGCGGCCGGTGGGGACGGCGGCAGATCAACATAGCGAACACCGCCCGGCCGGGGCATGCCCGGGTGGCCCAGACCGACCGGCAATTGGGGGGGCGTCGCGGGGCTGGGCACGCGCATCTGCGGCGTTGTCGTCAATCACCATGGCTCCTTCCCCAAGCTCTCAGCTGTGTTCGAGCAGGGGAGACCCCATCTCCCTCATTCCTCCGCCCTGCAGCTGCACGCACCCAGCCCCGCTCCTTCTCCCACCCCCCAATTGCCGGTCGGTCCTACACTCGACCTCCCCGGACGTCGAGGATCGGAGAAACCGCATGGCCGGCTCACCCGCCGCCGCAACAGGCCCGGCCATCAGCCTCCGCAAGATCGAGGAGAGCGCCCCCGCGCTGGTCAGCCTCTACAAGAGCGCCTCGGTGTCGCTGACCAAGCACCGCATGAGCGGCGAGCGCGCCGCGGTCTATCTGGTGCTCGACTACTCCGGCTCCATGCGGGAGTACTACAAGGACGGCAGCGTCCAGGCCCTGGCCGACCGGGTGCTGGGGCTCTCGGCCCATCTGGACGACGACGGCCGGGTCCCCCTCGTCCTGTTCTCAACGGAGGTCGACGCCGTCACCGACATCGCCCTGGACAACCACCGCGGCCGGGTCGACGCGATCGTGGCAGGTCTCGGGCACATGGGCAGGACCAGCTACCACCTGGCCATGGACGCCGTCATCGACCACCACCTCGACAGCGGCTCCACCGCGCCCGCCCTCGTCGTCTTCCAGACCGACGGCGGCCCGATCAGCAAGCACGCGGCGGAGCGCTATCTCTGCAAGGCGGCGAAACTGCCCCTGTTCTGGCAGTTCATCGGCTTCGGCGACAAGCGGAGCAATCAGTTCGACTTCCTGCGCAAGCTCGATGAACTGGCCGTACCCGCCAAGCGCCCGATAGACAACGCGGGCTTCTTCCACGCCGGACCCGACCCGCGCAAGGTCCCGGACGCCGAGCTGTACGACCGGCTCGTCGCCGAATTTCCGCAGTGGCTCGCCACGGCCCGGACTCAGGGCATCGTCAAGTGACCGCCCGGGTCCTGCGGGCGGCCGACCGTACGGCCACCCCCTGGAAGAACGGCGGGGGAGTCACCCGGGAGATCGCGGCACACCCCGAGGGCGCGCCGATGGACGCCTTCGACTGGCGGGTCAGCCTCGCCGAGGTGACCGAGGACGGGCCGTTCTCCACGTTCCCCGGCGTCGACCGCACCCTGACCGTGGTCGAGGGCGCAGGCATGGACCTCATGGTGGACGGTGAGCACCACATCGTCGACGAGCCGTACTGGCCGCACGACTTCCCCGGTGACCTCGCGACCGACGGCGCACTGCTCGGCGGCCCGGTCGTCAACCTCAATGTGATGTGCCGCAGGGGGCGGACGAGCGCGGCGGTCGCGGTGGTGCGCGGCACCGTGCGGCTGGCGGCGCCCCCGGGCGGGGCGGTGCTTGCCATCGCGCTGGAGGACGGCGCGGTGCTCGACGGCACGGAGCTCGAACTCGACCGCTACGACGCGCTGTTGACGCGGGACGAATCGGCGGGGGTGCTGTGGACCCACGGGTGGGCGCTGCTGGTCACCCTCTCGGAGCGATGAGACCGGCGGTACGGGTGAGGCGGGCGGTACGGATGGGCCGAAGGGCGGACGGTCGGCGCGGGCCGGGAAATCAGGACGGAAGGTGTCGGGTATCCAGGATTCCATGGGCGCATGACATCGAGTTCCTGGGAAGAGTTCCGCTCGGCCGAGCCGGACTTCGCCGAAACCGTCCGGGCCCGCTTCCAGCTCTACAAGCACCACGTCCTGGCGACCCTGCGCAAGGACGGATCGCCGCGCGTGACCGGCCTGGAGGTGGACTTCCGCTTCGGCGAGGTGTGGCTCGGCATGATGCCGAACTCGCGCAAGGCGCTGGACCTGCTGCGCGATCCGCGGTTCGCGGTGCAAGCCAACCCCGGCCCGGACGCCGAGATGGCCGACGGGGACGCCCGGATCTCCGGCCGCGCGGTGGAGGTGACCGACCCCGCGGTGCTGGCACGCTTCATCGAGGAGGCGAAGCCGCCGGAACCCTTCCACCTCTTCCGCGTGGAGCCGACCGAGGTGGTGCACACCGGGCTCGAAGGCGGCGACACCGTGATCATCCGGACCTGGCGCCCCGGTCACCCGCTGCGCACCTTCCGAAGGGGCAACGATGCCGACTCACTGAGCACGACCACCTGAGAGCCCGGGGCGCCGGGCGGCGGGCGCGGCCGGCCCGTCGGCGAGCACCCGCGCCCGGCACGCCCCCGGCTTCCCCCACGCGTCCCGCAGCGGGCGTGCCTTCCGCAGCCACAGCGCCAGGTCCAGCTCCTGCGTGTACCCCACCGCACCGTGCAGCTGCAGCGCCGCCCCGGCCGCCGCGTACCCCGCCTCGCCCGCCGTCACCTTGGCCGCCGCCACCTGCGCACCGGCGTCCGGCGCGTCCCCGGCGAGCGCGAGCGCCGCTCCGTACAGCAGCGGACGGGCGAACTCCAGCCCGATCAACGTGTCCGCCAGCCGGTGCTTCACCGCCTGGAAGGAGCCGATGGCGGCACCGAACTGGGTGCGCTGCTTCACGTACTCGACCGTGGTCCGCAGCAGGGTCTCGCCCGTGCCGAGCGACTGCGCCGCCGTCGCGAACGCCGCCCACCCGGCCGCCCGCGCCGCCGCCCCGGCCACCCGGGCCCCCGAGGCGAGCAGTTCCCCGCCCGGCGCGGGGCGCCACAGCCGCCGCGCGGGGTCGGACGACACGCTGAGCACCCCGGGCCCCGGCGCCAGCCGCAACTCGTCACCGGTCACCGTGAACACCGCGTCCACCGCGTCCGCGTCCAGCGCGTACGGCCCGTGCCCGTCCATCCGGAGCGTCGCCGACGCCGCGCCCGACGCCAGCCGGGGCAGCCACTCCTTGGCCGCCGGGCCGCCCACGTCCGCCAGCAGCACCGACGCCGCGACCGTCTCCACCACCGGCCCCGGCACCGCGTGCCGCCCCAGCTCGGTGAAGGCGACCGCGAGTTCGACCGGCAGCGGGCCGACACCCTCGTACGCCTGCGGCACCGCGAGCGCGAAGACCCCCGCCCCCGCCAGCCGGGCCCACAGCTCCTTGCCCGGTCCGTGGTCCCCGGCGGCCCAGGCCCGTACCACCGAAGGGGTGTCCGCGGCGGTCAGCATCGCGTCCAGCGAGCGGGCGAACTCCCGCTGCTCGTCGTCCAGGAGGAAACGCATCAGCGCCGTCCCTTCGGCAGGCCGAGCAGCCGCTCGGCGATGATGTCGCGCTGGATCTCGTTCGTGCCGGCGTAGATGGGGCCCGCGAGGGAGAAGACATACCCCTCGGACCACTCGGATTCGGCGAGTTCCGCATCCGGACCCAGCAGGTCGAGTGCGCTCTCGTGCAGCGCGATGTCGTACTCGGACCAGAACACCTTGTTCAGGCTGGACTCCGCGCCGATGGTCGCCCCGGCGGCGAAGCGGGACGCGTTGGCGGCGGTGAAGAGCCGATACGCGCGCGCCCCGATCACCGCGTCCGCCACCCGGTCCCGCATCGCCGTGTCCGAGGGGTCGCCATGGGTGCGCCACAGCGTGGCCAGCCGGTCGGCGGCGGCCAGGAAACGGCCGGGGGAGCGGAGCGTCAGCCCCCGCTCGTTGCCCGTTGTCGACATGGCGATACGCCAGCCCTGGCCAGGCTCCCCGATGACGTCCTCGTCCGGTACGAACACCTCGTCCAGGAACAGTTCGGCGAAGGCCGGCTTGCCGTCGAGCCGCCCGATCGGCCGGACCGAGACCCCGGGCGCCGACAGGTCGAACATCAGATACGTCAGCCCGTGGTGCGGTTTCGCCGCGCCCGGATCGCTGCGGAAGATGCCGAACGCCCGGTCCGCGAACGCGGCCCGCGAGGACCAGGTCTTCTGCCCCGAGAGCAGCCAGCCGCCGTCGGTGCGCACCGCCCGCGAACGCAGCGACGCCAGGTCCGAGCCCGACTCCGGCTCGGACCAGGCCTGCGCCCAGATCACCTCGCCGCTCGCCATCGACGGCAGGACCCGGGCCCGCTGCTCCTGAGTGGCGTGGTCGAAGAGCGTCGGGGCGAGGAGGTTGATGCCGTTCTGCGAGACCCGGCCGGGGCCGCCCGCCGCGTAGTACTCCTCCTCGAAGACCAGCCACCGGAAGATGTCGACGCCCCGGCCGCCGTACTCGGCCGGCCAGGACACCACCGACCAGCGGTCCGCGTACAGCCGCGCCTCCCACTCCCGGTGCGCGGCGAAGCCCTCGGCGGTCTCCAGCGACGGCAGCGGCACGGCGGGCACGTTGGCCCGCAGCCATTGGCGCGCCTCGTCCCGGAACGCCGCCTCCTGCTCGGTGCCCGACAGATCCATCAGCCGTCCGCCTTCTTCATCGAGGCGATGTCCATGCCGCCGAGCGAGTCGGCAGCCGTCTCCGCGTTGTGCGCGTGGGCGAGGTGGTGCAGCCCGAAGACGGAGTCCATCCCGGTGTGCATCCCCTGGAGGTCCTCGGCCTGGTTGACCGCGCGCTTGGTGAGGGCCAGCCCGAGCCGGGGCATCGCGGCGATCCGCAGCGCCAGCTCATCGGTGCGGTCGGCGAGTTCCTCCCGCTCCACCACCTTGTTCACCATGCCGACCTCGTACGCCCGGCGGGCGCTCATCCGGTCGCCGGTGTAGAGGAACTCCTTCGCGATCCGGGGCGGCATCATCCACGGGTGGGCGAAGTACTCGACGCCTGGGATGCCCATCCGCACCACCGGATCGGCGAAGAAGGCGTCCTCGCTCGCCACGATCAGGTCGCAGATCCAGGCGAGCATCAGCCCGCCGGCCACGCAGGCGCCCTGGACGGATGCGATGACCGGCTTCGGCAGCTCGCGCCACCGCCTGCACATGCCCAGATAGACCTCCGACTCGCGGGCGAAGCGGCTCTCCGCACCGGCCTTGTCGGAGTGGTCCCACCACAGGCCCGCCCGGCGCTCGAAGGGCAGATGCGCGTCGCGCTCCGGCGTGCCGATGTCATGGCCCGCGGAGAAGTGCTCCCCGGCGCCCGCCAGCACGGCCACCTTGACCTCGGAGTCCTCGGCGGCCCGGTAGAACGCGTCGTCCAGGGCGTAGGTCATGGCCGAGTTCTGGGCGTTGCGGTAGCGCGGGCGGTTCAGCGTGAGGTACGCGACCGGGCCGCGGCGCTCGTAGAGGACCGGGCCGTCCCGGTGGCCGGCGGCGGAGGGGTCGTGGGCAGAGGGCATCGGCTCATCCTTCCCTAACAAGTGTTTGGTAGGTTAACGTACGGGCACGAGCACCGTCGAGGATCCGAAGGGCCGGGACCGAGGAGGTACGGGCGTGAGCGCACCGCAGTACGTATCCGGGCACGGGCTGCTGGCCGGCCGCACAGCCGTCATCACCGCGGCCGCGGGCGCCGGCATCGGCGGCGCCACCGCCCGCCGATTCCTGGAGGAGGGCGCCCGCATCGTCATCGGCGACGCGCACGCCCGCCGGCTGAAGGAGACCGAGCAGGCGTTCGCCGAGGAGTTCGGCGCGGACCGTGTCGCCGCACTGCCCTGCGACGTCACCGACGAGACCCAGGTCCGGGCCCTGTTCGAACTCGCCGAACGGGCCCACGGCGGCCTCGACATCGTCGTCAACAACGCCGGCCTCGGCGGCACCGCCGAACTCACCGAGATGACCGACGAGCAGTGGACCAAGGTCCTCGACGTCACCCTGAACGGCACCTTCCGCTGCACCCGGGCCGCCCTGCGCTCCCTCAAGGCGGCGGGCCGCGGCGGCATCGTCGTCAACAACGCCTCCGTCGTCGGCTGGCGCGCCCAGAGCGGCCAGGCCCACTACGCCGCCGCCAAGGCCGGCGTCATGGCGCTCACCCGGTGCGCCGCGATCGAGGCCGCCGAGTACGGCGTACGCGTCAACGCCGTCGCGCCCAGCCTCGCCATGCACCCGCACCTGGTGAAGGTCACCTCCGCCGAACTCCTGGACGAACTGACCGCGAAGGAGGCCTTCGGCCGGTACGCCGAGCCGTGGGAGGTCGCCAACGTCATCGTCTTCCTCGCCAGCGACTACTCCTCGTACCTGACCGGCGAGGTCGTCTCCGTCAGCAGTCAGCGTGCCTGAGCGTGCGGCGGCCGGACGTCGGGCGGCCGGGTGTCCGGCGGCCGGGCGGAGAATGGTCGGGTGCCTACCAAGAAGAAGCCCCAGGTGACCCCCTCGCCCGAGCGGCGCCGCGAACTGCTCGCCACCGCCGCCGAGGTCTTCGCCGCCCAGGGATACAACGCCACCACCGTCCGCAAGATCGCGGACGCGGCCGGGATGCTCGCGGGCAGCCTCTACTACCACTTCGATTCCAAGGAATCGATGCTCGACGAGATCCTCTCGACCTTCCTCGGTGAACTCTGGGAGGGGTACGACACGGTGCTCGCCGCCCGGCTGGCCCCCAGGCAGACCATCGAGGCGCTCGTCACCGAGTCCTTCCGGGAGATCGACCGGCACCGTGCCGCGGTCGCCATCTACCAGAAGGAAGCCAGGCATCTGGCCACCCAGCCGCGCTTCCAGTACCTCGCCGACTCCCAGCAGAAGTTCGAGAAGGCCTGGCTCGGCACGCTGGAACGCGGCGTCGCCGACCACAGCTTCCGCGCCGACCTGGACATCCGCCTCACCTACCGCTTCGTCCGCGACACGGTCTGGGTCGCGGCGTCCTGGTACCGGCCGGGCGGACTGCACAGCCCCGAGGAGATCGCCCGCCAGTACCTCTCGATGGTCCTGGACGGCATCGCCCTCGACACCTGACCCCACCCGCGCTCACCAAGGAGCAGCAGTCATGGCCGAGGCATACATAGTCGAAGCGGTACGCACCCCGGTCGGCCGGCGCGGGGGCGGCCTCGGCGCCGTCCACCCCGCCGACCTCGGCGCCCATGTCCTGAAGGCCCTCGTCGAACGGACCGGGATCGACCCGGCGGCCGTGGAGGACGTGGTCTTCGGCTGCCTCGACACCGTCGGACCGCAGGCCGGCGACATCGCCCGCACCTGCTGGCTGGCGGCCGGACTGCCCGAGGAGGTCCCCGGCGTGACCGTCGACCGCCAGTGCGGCTCCTCCCAGCAGGCCCTGCACTTCGCCGCCCAGGGCGTCCTCTCCGGCACCCAGGACCTGGTCGTCGCTGGCGGCACCCAGTCCATGACGCAGATCCCCATCGCCTTCGCCTCCCGCCAGGCCGCCGAACCCCTCGGGCTGACCGAGGGTCCGTACGCGGGCAGCGAGGGCTGGCGCGCCCGGTACGGCGACGCACCGGTCAACCAGTTCCACGGCGCCCAGTTGATCGCCGAGAAGTGGGACATCGGCCGCCAGGACATGGAGGAGTTCGCCCTCCGCTCCCACCGGCACGCGATCCGCGCCATCGACGAGGGCCGCTTCGCCCGCGAGACCGTCGCCCTCGCGGGCGTCACCACCGACGAGGGGACGCGCCGCGACACCACCCTGGAGAAGATGGCGGCGCTGAAGCCGGTCCTGGACGGCGGCACGATCACCGCCGCGTGCTCCTCCCAGATCTCCGACGGCGCCGCCGCCCTGCTCATCGCCTCCGAGCGGGCCGTGGCCGAGCACGGCCTCACCCCGCGCGCCCGCGTCCACCACCTCTCGGTACGCGGCGAGGACCCGATCCGCATGCTGTCGGCACCGATCCCGGCCACCGCGTACGCGCTCAAGAAGGCCGGAATGACCATCGACGACATCGACCTGGTCGAGATCAACGAGGCATTCGCCCCCGTCGTCCTGGCCTGGCTGAAGGAGACCGGGGCCGACCCCGACCGGGTCAACGTCAACGGCGGCGGGATCGCCCTCGGTCACCCGCTCGGCGCAACCGGTGCGAAATTGATGACGACACTGCTGCACGAACTGGAGCGCACCGGCGGCCGCTACGGGCTCCAGACCATGTGCGAGGGCGGCGGCCAGGCGAACGTGACGATCATCGAACGGCTCTGAGCGCCGACCCGCCCCGAACACGGCCGCCGGACCGCCCCGACACCCGGCGCGACAAGGATTCCGGCGGCCTTTCGTACCCCTCCCGGCCAGATACCGCAAGGGCCCGGACCAGAACACACCGACCGGCCGCGCGGCGTGTTTCCACCGCGGACCGGCGGAACGTGCTACGGTTGCCGAGTTGCAGTTTTGGTACCCATGAACTTTATGTGCGCCTGACGGGAATGCTTCCTCAGGCGCATTATTGTTTTCCGGCTTTCTCCGGATGGGGCTCAATGCGGCGACTTGAAATTCGTAAAGTGCGGATTTCCGGCACTGCACCTCTTTTAGGAGAATGACATGGCTACTGGAACCGTGAAGTGGTTCAACTCGGAAAAGGGCTTCGGCTTCATCGAGCAGGACGGCGGCGGCGCCGACGTCTTCGCCCACTACTCCAACATCGCCACCTCGGGCTTCCGTGAGCTCCAGGAGGGCCAGAAGGTCTCCTTCGACGTCACGCAGGGCCAGAAGGGCCCGCAGGCGGAGAACATCGTCCCGGCCTAATCGCCGGACGCGTACCTCGCAGCCGGGGCCCGCACCGTGAAGGTGCGGGTCCCGGTTTGTGCTGTCCCCGGGACATGTCGGAACAGGCGCGCCCGCCCACGGCGCCCGTCCCGGCAGCCCCATGCAGTTCCCCGCAGTCCCACGCAGTTCTCAGGAATCCCCAGGACTCCTCAGGAATCCCCCAGGAGGGCAATTCCGTATGACCCGCTCCGAACGCCAGGACCGACCCGCCCGCAACCGCCCGTCGAGGGGGCGCGGCACGGCCCCGGCACAGGCAACCGCTAAGGGTTCCGGCAAGGGATCCGGCAAGGCGTCGCCCCGTCGCAGGGCCACGCCGCCGCAGGGCGAATTCGCCCTGCCCGAAACCATGACCCCCGCACTGCCCGCCGTAGCGGCGTTCGCCGAGCTGGACATGCCCGCAGCCCTGCTGAAGACCCTTGCCGCGCAGGGCGTCACCGAACCGTTCCCGATCCAGGGCGCCACCCTGCCGAACTCGCTCGCCGGCCGGGACATCCTCGGCCGCGGCCGCACCGGCTCCGGCAAGACCCTCGCCTTCGGCCTCGCCCTGCTGGCCCGCACCGCCGGCCGGCGCGCCGAGCCGAAGGCACCGCTGGCGCTCGTCCTCGTCCCGACCCGCGAGCTCGCCCAGCAGGTCACCGACGCGCTGACGCCGTACGCGACGTCCGTGAACCTGCGCCTGGCCACCGTCGTCGGCGGCATGTCGATCACCAAGCAGTCCGGCACGTTGCGCCGCGGCGCCGAGGTGCTCGTCGCCACGCCCGGACGGCTGAAGGACCTCATCGAGCGCGGCGACTGCCGCCTCGACCAGGTCGCCATCACCGTCCTCGACGAGGCCGACCAGATGGCCGACATGGGCTTCATGCCGCAGGTCGTCGCCCTGCTCAAGCAGGTCGAGCCGGACGGTCAGCGGATGCTGTTCTCCGCGACGCTCGACAAGAACATCGACCGGCTGGTCAAGATGTTCCTGACCGACCCGGTCGTGCACTCCGTCGACCCGTCCGCCGGCGCCGTCACCACCATGGAGCACCACGTGCTCCATGTGATCGACGAGACCGACAAGAAGGCCGTCGCCACGAAGATCGCCGCCCGTGAGGGCCGCGTGATCATGTTCGTGGACACCAAGCGCGCCGCCGACCGGTTCGCCAAGCGGCTGCTCGCCAGTGGCGTACGGGCCGCCGCCCTGCACGGCGGGCGCTCGCAGCCGCAGCGCAACCGGACCCTGGACCAGTTCAAGAACGGCCAGGTCACCGCGCTCGTCGCGACGAACGTGGCGGCCCGCGGCATCCATGTCGACGACCTCGACCTGGTCGTGAACGTGGACCCGCCGACCGACCACAAGGACTACCTGCACCGCGGCGGGCGCACGGCGCGCGCCGGGGAGTCCGGCAGCGTCGTCACCCTGGTGCTGCCGGAGGAGAAGCGGGACATGACCCGGCTGATGGCCGACGCGGGCATCGCCCCGAAGACCACCCGGATCAAGTCCAGCGACGAGGAGCTCACCCGGATCACCGGGGCCCGTGAACCCTCGGGCATCGCGATCGTCATAGAGGCCCCACAGCCGACCCCGCCGAAGCAGCGCACGCGCTCGGGCGGGACCTCGGCGGGCGGCACCGGCTTCCGCTCGGGCAGCCGCGGCCGGGGCCGGCGCGGTGGTGCCGGACAGGGCGGCGGCGAGGCCCGCTCCACGGGCGGCGCCTCCCGCACCGCCGGCACGGGCGGCTCCGCGCGCGGCGCGGGCTCGGGCGGCGGCCGTGGCAACGGTGAGCCGCGCGGCACGGGTGCCGGGCGCTCCGGGGCCGGACGCGGCGGCGCGGCGGCGGGACGCGGCCGCAGGGCCGCGTAGCCGCAGGGACACACAGCGGACAGGGCGGCGCCCGGATCTCTCCGGGCGCCGCCTACGCGTCCGCGGCTTCGGAACGTTCCGCGCGGACTGCCGCGTGCGGATTCCTCCGTGCGCCGCCTATGCGTCCGAGTTCTCGGAACGTTCCGCGCGTACCACCGCGCCCAGCGCCTCGTGGGCCTCGGCCATCACCCGTTCCACCAGCTCCGCGCAGCTGGGCAGATCCTCGATCAGGCCCGCCACCTGGCCCGAGGCCATCACCCCCAGGTCCGTCCGGCCGTCGACCATGGACGCCTTCAGCAGCATCGGCGTGTTGGCCGCCAGCAGGACCTGGCTCCACGACAGGTCCTTGCCGTGCTTCATCGCGAGACCGTCGCGCACCATCCGGGACCAGCTCAGCCCGGAGATCCGCCGGAAACCCGACGCCCGGCGCACCGCCTGGGCCAGGGCCCGGACCCGGCCCGCGTGCTCCAGCGCCGCGACCATCTCCGTACGCAGCATCCGGTGCGGGAGCCCGTCCACCGCCCTGGTGACCGTGATGTCCTTGACGCCCGCCGCCAGGTACCGGGCCTTCACCGCGTCCGGCACGGTCGAGTCCGAGGTCAGCAGGAACCGCGTACCCATCGCGATGCCCGCCGCCCCGTACGCCAGCGCCGCGACCAGGCCCCGGCCGTCGCGGAAACCGCCCGCCGCGATCACCGGGATGTCCACCGCGTCCACGACCTGGGGCAGCAGCACCGTGGTCGCCACCTCACCGGTGTGCCCGCCGCCCTCGCCGCCCTGCACGATCACCGCGTCCGCGCCCCACGCCGCGACCTTCTCGGCATGGCGCCGGGCGCCGATCGACGGGATCACGACCACTCCCGCGTCCTTCAGTTCGGCGATCAGTTCCTTCGAGGGGGCCAGCGCGAAGGACGCCACCTTCACGCCCTCCTCGATGATGATCCGTACCCGCTCGCGCGCGTCGCCCGCGTCGGCGCGCAGATTGACGCCGAACGGCTCGTCGGTACGGGACTTGACCTCCCGCACCGCCGCCCGCAGCTGCTCGGCGGTCATCGTCGCGGAGGCCAGGACGCCGAGGGCGCCGGCGCGGGCCGTGGCGGAGACCAGGCGGGGGCCCGCGACCCAGCCCATGCCGGTCTGGACGATGGGGTGACGGACGCCGACCAGCTCCGTGAGCGCCGTCCGCATCAGACCCTGACCTCACGGTTCCGGGTGCCGTGCGGGTCGATGACCTCGCGGATCAGGGACAGCTCCGCGGCGCTCGGCTCCCGGGTGTACGGGACGTCGTCCGCGATCGTGAGCGCGAAACCGGTGGCCTCGCGGACCTGGTCGACGGTGACGCCGGGGTGCAGCGAGGCCAGCCGCATCGAGCGGTCCGGGGTCGCGAAGTCGAAGACGCCGAGATCGCTCACCACGCGCGGGATGCGGTGGTAGCGGCTCGCCGACGGACCGGCCGCGGCGGCACTGTCGTAGCCGACCCCGCAGATCATGTCGACGCGCTCGACGAAGACCCGGGTGGAGTGCTTGGGAATCCAGTAACTGACCGGGTTGTTCAGGGTGTTGACCGGTGCGCCGCGCACGCCGAGCAGCTGGCGGGAGGGCTGTTCCCAGTCGCCGATGCAGGAGATGTTCTGGTTGCCGAACCGGTCGATCTGGCTCGCCCCCATCATCACGTGGCGCCTGCCGCCGGTGACCATGGCGAGGTGCTGGCGGTAGGGCAGCCAGCCCTCCGTCGTACCGTCCGGGGCGAGGAGCAGCGCCTCGCCGTCGGTCAGCAGCAGATCGGGCGAGAAGGTGCGTCTGGCGAGCCGGGCGCCGACGGACGGGACGAGGCCCATGGGGCTGGCGAGCAGCTCGCCGTTGTCGCGCCAGGCATCGGCGCAGGCGATCACGCAGTACTCGGCGCGGGTGGCCGCGGTCGGGTCCGCGGTCGCGTTCTCCGTGGTCATTTCTGCTCCTCGTGCCAGGTCCGGACGGCCGACTGGTAGCTCTTCTCGTCGCCCCCGGCGGGCAGGAAGCGCTCGCTGAACGCCGCCCAGGCGTCGGGGTCGGCGGCGGCGGTCGCGTACGCCTTCTGGAACGCCTCGTCGCGTGGATGGTCGGGCACGCAGGAGGTGAAGTGCGCGCCGTTCGGGGTCTCGACGACGCCGGTGACGGAGTGCCGCTTGACGAGGAGGGTCTGCGGGGCGGCGTTGCCGGTCAGCTCGGCCGTGTCCACGAGGCGTTCGCAGGACATGTACGCGGCGTCCGCGGCCTCGCAGAACAGGTCGTCGAAGTACGGGTCGGGGCCGAGGTACTGGCCGTTGCCGAACCGGTCCGCGCGGTTCAGGTGGACCAGCGCGGCGTCCATCCGCAGCGCGGGCATCGCGACGAACTCCTCACCGTCCTCGTACGGCGAAGTCACCGTGCGCAGGCCCGGGTTGACCCGCATCACGTCGGAGCCGATACCGGCACGCACGGGGAGGAACGGCAGCCGGTTCGCGGCGGCGTGCAGCCCCCACATGAACATGGCCTCGTCGATCTCCATCAGTTCGAACGCGCCGCGCTGGCGGGCCGCCCTGAAATGGGGTTCGAGCGGGACCGAGTCGAGCGTGACGAAGGCCGCGACCAGTTTCCGGATCCGGCCGGCGGCGGCGAGCAGCCCCACGTCGGGGCCGCCGTACGAGACCACGGTGAGGTCGGTGATCCCGGAGCGGAGCAGCGCCCGCACCAGCGCCATGGGTTTGCGGCGCGAGCCCCAGCCGCCGATGCCGATCGTCATCCCGCTGCTGAGCCGGGAGACCACGTCGTCGGCCGTCATGGTCTTGTCGGTCGTGGTCATGCCTCATGCCTCCTTGCCGAACGATTCGCGGACGCGGTCGGCGACCCCGCTGAGATTGGCCTCGAAGGTGAAGCCCTGCTCGAAGCGGTAGCTGCGGCGTACGTCCACCGGGTCGATGCCGTTGATGGCGGCCTTGGCCAGCCGGATCAGATACCCGTCCTTGGCGGCTATCTCGCCCGCCAGCTCCAGTGCCGCACCGAGGAGTTCCTCGCGCGGCACGACCTTCCAGACCGAGCCGTGGGCGTGCAGTTCGGCGGCGGTCGCGGTGCGCGAGGTGTAGTAGAGCGCGCGCATCAGGTGCTGGGGCACCAGCCGGGCCAGATGGGTCGCCGCGCCGAGCGCGCCCCGGTCCAGCTCGGGCAGGCCGAACGTGGCGTCGTCGCTCGCCACGATCGCGTCCGCGTTGCCGACGAGGCCGATGCCGCCGCCGAGGCAGAAGCCGTTCACCGCGGCGACGACCGGGACCTCGCACTCGTAGACGGCGGCGAACGCCTCGTAGCAGCCCCGGTTGGCGCCGATCAGGGCCTCGTGCCCGGTGTCGCGCTGCATCTCCTTGATGTCGACGCCCGCGTTGAATCCCCGTCCGGCGGCGGCCAGCACGACGCAGCGGACCTCGGGGTCACGGCCCGCCGCGCGCAGTGCGTCGGCAAGGTCGTACCAGCCCTGCACGGGCAGCGCGTTGACGGGCGGATGGTCGACGGTGACGAGCCGGATGCCCTTGCCGGGACTTGCGGTGGAGACACCCATGAGCGAATCAGCTACCTTTCCACCAAACATTTGTTAGGTGTGGAAGGTAGCAGCCTGCCCCCGCATCGCCAACAAGGAGGCGAGTGATGACTGGTCTGTGCGACGGCCGCGTGGTGATCGTGACGGGTGCGGGGCGCGGGCTCGGCCGGGCCCATGCGCTCGCCTTCGCCGCCGAGGGCGCGAAGGTGGTCGTCAACGATCTGGGCGTCGGCCCCGGCGGCGACGGCGGCTCCCCGGGCCCGGCACAGCAGGTGGTCGACGAGATCGTCGCGGCGGGCGGAGAGGCGGTCGCCCACGGGGGCGACATCGCCACGACCGACGGGGCCGCCTCACTGGTCGCGGCGGCGCTGGAGGGCTTCGGGCGGCTGGACACCCTGGTCAACAACGCGGGGTTCCTGCGCGACCGGATGCTGGTGAATCTGGACGAGGACGACTGGGACGCCGTGATGCGGGTCCATCTCAAGGGCCACTTCCTGCCGTTGAAGCACGCCTGCGCACACTGGCGGGCCGAGGCGAAGGCGGGCCGCACGCCGGTCGCCCGGGTGATCAACACCAGTTCCGGCGCGGGGCTGCTCGGCAGCGTCGGCCAGGGCAACTACTCCGCCGCGAAGGCCGGGATCGTCGGCCTGACCCTGGTCGCCGCGGAGGAGACGGCCCGGTACGGGGTCCAGGTCAACGCGATCGCCCCGGCGGCCCGGACCCGGATGACCGAGCAGACCTTCGCGCAGGCGATGGCGGCGCCGGAGGAGGGCGGGTTCGACGCGATGGCCCCGGAGAACGTGTCCCCGCTGGTGGTGTGGCTCGGCTCGGCCGCGAGCGACGGGGTGAGCGGGCGGGTCTTCGAGGTGGAGGCCGGCCGGATCACGGTCATGGAGGGCTGGCGGCCCGGCCCCACCGCGGACCGGGGCGCACGGCGGGAGCCGGCGGAGGCGGGGGAGACGGTACGGAAACTGCTCGCCCGGGCGGAGCCGGCGCAGCCGGTGTACGGGGCGAAGTAGGGCCCCTCCGGCCCCTCCGGCACGCCGAGCGGGGCCGCCGGACGGGCCGTGCGGGGGAGAAGCGGGGCCACGGGGCCGCCGCCGCTCCACGGTTCAGGTGCTGCAGTCCAGGACGGTCCGGCACAGCCCGCACCGGGCCCGCACCCGGCCTCGTACCGGAACGCGGATGCGCTGGTGGCAGGCCGGGCAGGGGAAGGACACCCGCAGCCCGTCCGGGGCGCCCTCGAAGGCGTACGGAACACCGGGGGCGGCGGGGGCGCCCGGATGGTCCTGTGCGCGCCGCCGGTCCTTCGCGTAGCGGCGGCGGCCCGCCCAGCCCGCCGCCGTGAGCGGTGGCTGCCGGATGTCCTGGAGGGCCTGTGCGCGCCCCTTGGTGTACGCCTCGTAGGCCTGCGGGCTGGTGAACCACGGTGACGGGTCCTCGTCGAAGGCCAGCGCCCGCTTGGCGAGGACGTATCCGAACTCCTCCGGGGTGAGGTAGCCGAGCTTCTGGCTGGAGACCTCGTCCTCACGGAAGGCGTCGAGCAGCAGCCACCCCGCGCCGAGGTACGTGGTCACGGTGTCGGTGAGGATCTCGTTGTCGCGCGTACCGGGGAACTCCAGGCCCAGGCGGTGCAGCAGCACATGGGTGACCTCGTGCGAGAGAGCGGCGCCGATGTCCCTGCGGTGGGTGCGGAAGCGGTCGTTGAGTTCGACGAAGTACTCGGGCCCGGCGGCCAGTTCGACCTCGGCGGCGTGCTCCATCGCGCGGAAGCCGACGATCATGCGGGCGTCCGGCAGATGCAGGTGCTGGACCACCGCACGCGCCACCCGCTGGGTGCCGAGGTATAGGTCGTCCTGGTCGTCGAAGGCGGCGTCGACAGGGGCGAGGCTCGTGGCGTAGCCGCGGACACCGTCGTACGACAGCCGCCGGTACAGCGCCGTGATCGCGGACCGGACCGTTTCGAGATGCGGGAAACCGTGGACCACCGGACCGCCGGTGCTCCGCCCGTCGTCCGCCACGTCCCACCCCCTGTCCGCGTAGGCCCGACCGGATTTCACTGTAGCCGGAACGCTGAAGGCGATCTTGGCCGGAAAGTGATCCTTGTGGGCGCCGTGATCATTTCCCGATAATCCGAACCGTGCCTTTGTCGGGGTCATGACCATCGAGGCGGTGCGGTGCTGTGCCGCCCGCGTGGTCACCACCCGGCGCGGGCGCAGGCACTCCCCACAAGTACCCCCCACAAGCACCCCCCACGAAAGAAGGCAGTCTCTTGAAGCAGCTTCTGCGTGCCGTGAAGAGATGTTCCGTCATAGCCGCCGTCGTCCTCGCGGCCGTCAGCCTCCAGCCCGCCGGAGCCTCCGCGGCCCCCCAGCCGGTCGTCGGCGGAACCCGTGCCGCCCAGGGCGAATTCCCGTTCATGGTCCGGCTGTCGATGGGCTGCGGCGGCGCCCTCTACGCCAAGGACATCGTCCTCACCGCCGCGCACTGCGTGAACGGCACGGGCAACAACACCTCCATCACCGCCACCGCGGGCGTCGTCGACCTCCAGTCCTCCAGCGCGATCAAGGTCAAGTCCACCAAGGTCCTCCAGGCCCCCGGCTACAACGGCGCGGGCAAGGACTGGGCGCTCATCAAGCTCGCCAAGCCCATCGACCTGCCGACCCTGAAGATCGCCACCACCACCGCGTACAACAACGGCACCTTCAACATCGCCGGCTGGGGCGCGGCCACCGAGGGCGGCGCCCAGCAGCGCTACCTGCTCAAGGCCACCGTGCCCTTCGTCTCCGACGCCGACTGCCAGGGCGCCTACGGCAGCGACCTCATCCCCGGCGACGAGATCTGCGCCGGGCTGATCGACACCGGCGGCGTCGACACCTGCCAGGGCGACTCCGGTGGCCCCATGTTCCGCAAGGACAACGCCGGAGCCTGGATCCAGGTGGGCATCGTCAGCTGGGGCCAGGGCTGCGCCGAACCCGGCTACCCCGGCGTGTACAGCGAGGTCTCGACGTTCGCCGCCAACATCGCGTCCGCGGCAGCCACGCTCTGACCCCGGCCCCGGCCGGTACCCGAATCACAGCGACAACGCTCCGACCCGGCCCCGGCCGGTACCCGAATCACAGCGACAACGCTCCGACCCGGCCCCGGCCGGTACCTGAATCACACCTGAACATCCCCGGGGGTGCCCGTCCGGACGGGCACCCCCGGACCCAGCTCCGCGTACGGCGCGCCCGCACCCTCCAGCTCCAGCACCCACACCTCGTTGACACCCTCCCGCAGCACCGGCCCCGGCACGTACAGCGTCCGCTGCGCGCCGAGCGACCAGTAGCGCCCCAGGCAGAAGCCGTTCACCCAGACGAACCCACGCGTCCAGTCCGGCAGTTCGAGCCCCGCATGCCCGGCACCGGCCACCCCGGAGACCTCGAAGGTCCCCCGGAACAGCCCGGTCGACCCGGCCCCCTCCGCACCGCCGAACACCACCCCGGCCAACGCGTCCGGCTCCTCGAACGCCTCCAGCCGCAGCGCCCGCGCCCGCACCCCGTGCAGATACTGCCGCTCGTGCCGCACCCCGCCCGTGATCCCCTTGGACTCACCGAGCCGCGGCCCGTAATTGACCCGGCCCAGCGACTCCACCCACAGCTCGACCTCCGCCGGCCCGGCCACCGGCTCCTCCAGCGTGCAGTTCTCCTCGGTCAGCACACCCGCCCGGATCCCGTCCACATACACCACGGCCCGGTCCCGGAGCCCCGCCGCACTCAGCTCATAGGGCTGACGCGGACCCGGCACACCCACCCGGTAGCGCACCAGACCCCGGTCGACCCCCAGCTCCTCGAAGGTCGGCGGAACACCGGACGGCGCCGCCTCCTCGTCACCCAGCGCGTCCAGCACCGCATCCAGCGGCGCCCACTCCGTCAGCCCGGCCCGCACCGGAGCCGCAAGCCCGGCCGGCTCGGGCGGAAGCTCCGGAAGCGGCCCCTCCGCGTACTCGGCGAGCACCTCACGGAACAGCCAGAACTTCTCCGTGGGACGGCCGTACTCGTCGATCGGCGCGTCGTAGTCGTACGACGTCACCGTCGGCAGGAAGTCCTCGTCCTGGACCGGACCGGACCGGTTCGCCCCCGCCCACCCGGCGAAATTCGTCCCCCCGTGCGCCATGTAGATGTTCACCGACGCCCCGCACTCCAGGATCTCCCGCAGCGCCTCGGTCGCCTGCGCCGGCTTCCGCACGATCGGCTCCGCACCCCAGTGCTCGAACCACCCGCACCAGAACTCCATGCACATCAGCGGCCCCTTCGGCTGATGGCGGCGCAGCACCTCGAACGCCTTGCGCGCACCCGAGCCGAAGTTCGCCGTGGCCAGCAGCCCCGGCACCGAGCCGCCCGTCAGCATGTGGTCCTCCGGCCCGTCGGACGTGAACAGCGGCACGGTCACCCCGCGCTCACGCAACATCCCGGCCACCCGCTGGAGGTAGACCTGATCGGAGCCGAAACTCCCGTACTCGTTCTCCGCCTGGACCATGATCACCGGCCCGCCGCGCCCGATCTGCCGCTGCACCACCTGCGGCAGCAGCGCCGTGAACCACCGCTCCACGGCACCCAGATACTCCTCGTCACGCGACCGCACCCGCCGGCCGAACCGCCCCGTCACCCAGACCGGCAGACCACCGTTCTCCCACTCGGCACAGATGTACGGACCCGGCCGGACGATCGCCCACAGCCCGGCCCGCTGCGCCGCGTCCAGGAACCGGCCGAGCGCCGCCACGTCCCGGAACCGGCCGGGCTGCGGCTCGTGCAGATTCCACGGCACGTACGTCTCGACACAGTTGAGCCCCATGGCACGCAGCATCGACAGCCGGTGATCCCACTGCGCCTCGTGCACCCGGAAGTAGTGCAGGGCCCCCGACAGCAGCCGTACGGGCTTCCCGTCGAGCCGGAAGTGGTCGTCCCCCACGGTGAAGTCAGCCATCGTGCTCGTACTCTCTGTGCGTGCGGCCCCCGGAACCGCACGGTCCGGGCCCGTACGACGGCACGCACCACGGAGCGGGCGAACCCGGGAGGAATGTTGCCACCACCTTCACCCCCTGGCGTCCGGCCCGTCCATGGACAAAGATCACTGCTGTTTGGACACAATTGTTCGGACCAGTGAATGTTTGGACCAGCGAAAGAAATCGGACCAGCGCGATGAATAGGGCCGGCGCAATGAAAGGGGAGGAAGGGAAGCCGATGTACCACACCTGGATGCGTTTCTTCACCCCCAGCCCGCTCCACCACCGGCTGGGCCTGGTCTGCCTGGGCGTGGGACTCCAGCACGGCGCACTGCCGACCGTCGGCCCACGCACCCTCGACCACCACGTGGCCGTCGTCATCAACTCCGGCAGCGGCTGGTTCACCGGACCCGACGGCCGCCGGGTGCCCGTCACCGCACCCTGCCTGATCTGGCTGACCCCCGGCACCCCGCACCACTACGGCGCCGACCCGGGCACCGGCTGGGACGAGAGCTTCGTCGACTTCACCGGCCCCGCCACCACCACCTACACCGAACTCGGCTACATCGAGCCCGACCGCCCGCTCGTCCCGCTCGCCGACACGGCGGGCCCCCGCGCCGCGATCGGACGGATCGTACGCGCGGCCCGGCGCGGCAACCCGCTCCTGGAGGTCGAGACCGGCGCCGCCGTCCACGAACTCCTCGTCGCCCTGCGCCGGGCCCGCGCCGATGTCAGCCCCGACGGCGACCCCGTGCTCCAGGCCCTCGCCCGCGACGCCTTCCAGCCACTGTCCGTCGCCGAGCACGCGGCCCGGCACGGCATGACCCCCGCCGAACTGCGCACGGCGGTACGCCGGGGCGCCGGGTGCAGCCCCAAGGACTACCTCCTCGGCATTCGGCTCGGCCGCGCCAAGGAGCTCCTCGCCGCCACTGACCTGCCGGTCGCCGCCGTCGCCCGACGCGTCGGCTACGACGACCCGGCGTACTTCTCCCGCCTCTTCGCCCGCCGGGTCGGCGCCGCCCCGGTCCGCTTCCGCGAGCAGCAGGGACTCAACGTGCCCGGCGGCTGGAGCGACCAGGTTCCGGACCCGGAGCACCCACCGACGATCACCCCGCTGGGCCCGGCCGTCTAAGCTCGCTGACCATGACCACCAGGGACATCGACGAGTCCGTGAGCGCGGAACTGAACCGGCTGCGCGAGAGCATCGACAACATTGACGCCGCAGTTGTCCACATGCTTGCCGAGCGCTTCAAGTGCACCCAGCAGGTCGGCCATCTCAAGGCCGCCCATCAGCTCCCCCCGGCCGACCCGGCCAGAGAGAGCAGGCAGATCGAACGGCTGAGGCAGCTCGCCGAGAGCGCACACCTGGATCCGGCCTTCGCCGAGAAGCTGCTGAACTTCATCGTGGCGGAGGTCATCCGCCATCACGAGCGGATCGCGGAGGAATCGGCGACGATCGCGGAGGAATCTGCGACGAACGCGGAGGCGTGAGCGCCGGGAACGAAGGACCCACCGGCCGACGCGACCTGCGCCACGACCGCACCACCCAGGCACTCACCAGCAGCCCGAGCCCCGTGGCCAGCACGACGAGCCCGGCCCCCGCCGACTCGTTGACATGATCACCGTTGCCCACGGGTTCGGGCGCCCCGGAAGCCGCCCAGTCGGGCAGGAACAGCAGACCCACCCCCACCAGGGCCGGCACCGCCCAGCCGAACCGCTCACGGTACGAGCACCGGGCCGACACCAGAGCACCCACGGCCAGCAGCACCGCACAACCGAGCGCCGGAAGCACCGTGTACGTCAGCCACTCGGACAGCAACGGCCTCCAGTACCACTCCGATTCCGGCCTCGGCCCGTCGAAGTAGTACATGGTCCGCGGCTGCGGCTCACCCAGGAAATCCCGGACGGTCCCGGGCACCAGACCGCCGAGCAGCCCTCCGGCGAAGACCAGCCCCGCGTACCGCCCCATCGCCCTGCCGCCGCCCGCCCGCCACCGGTCCACCGGGACGACCCGTAGCACCACCACGGCGCACCAACCGGCCAACAGCCCCAGGAACACCCCCTTGACCGCCCCGTAGCCGACCGGGATCCAGACGTTCCAGGGATAGTTCTGCGTGTGCGCGGCCCGCCAGCTCCCCGCGAGACACCAGGCGACCGCACCCGCGACCACCCCCCACGGCGCCACCCCCACAACCCACCGCCGCCCACCGCCGGAACCCCCGGCACCCTGCCCGTCCGCCCCCTGCACCGCTTCGGACACTGCCCGCCCCATCCGCCATCCGCCACCGCTCCGACGCTCCCGCCGGCACCGGGCTCGACCGCCCGTCCCAACGCGGGACGCGACAGCCGCCCGTACGGTTGCACGGCCCCGCTACGGACCCTCCACGGCCCCGGCCACCGGCACACCCGGCCGGCCGGGCTCGACAGGAACGACCACCACCGTCACGTTGTCGTGCCCGCCCGCCTCCAGCGCGTACCCCACCAGCGACCGCGCCTCCTCCGGAACACCACCACCGGCCGGACACCGGTCGAGCACACCCCGCAACGCGGCGGCACCGGGCAGATAACGCCACAGCCCATCGGTGCACAGCAGCAGCCGGCCGGGCACCGAGGGCCGGTAACTCCGCACACGCGGAGCCGGATCACCCGCATCGGCCCCCAGCCACGCGGAGAGCGCCTCGTACTCACCCGTGTCGTCCTCGGTCAACGCCATCCCCGGCCCCTCGTCGGGCAGCCAATAGGCACGGCTGTCACCGATCCAGACACACCAGACACCCTCCGGACCCGCGATGCCGGCGACGAACGTACAGGCCGGCGCGGCATCCACCGACGCCGCCAGCCCGACAACGGCGCGCCCCGCACGCACAGCCGCATCGCCGAGCGCACTCTCCGGCAGCACACCCTCCCGCAACCGCGCCACCAGCACGTTCAGCCCGACCTCGGCCGCGACCCGGGCCGCCCGCTCCGACCGCGGCGACATCGACACCCCGTCGCACACGACAGCGGCCGTCCAACCGCCGACCGTGGTCAGCGCCATCGCGTCCGCGTTGACACCCCGGTGCCTGCCCCGGTCACTGACGCCCGCCGCACCACTGCCCGTACTGATCTCCACCCGCGAACGGAACGACGGCTGGGCGGCACCGCAGTCCCAGCAGTAGCCATCGGGAGCGACCGTTCCGCCGCACAGGACACAGTCCGTGATCTCGCTCATCAGCCGCGCATTCTGCCAGAACCGCTGTCGGTGGCCCCGCGTACCGTTCAGCCATGCCGGACAGACAAAACGACGCCCCCGCACCCGAGTCCCGTTCCGACACTCACCCGTGGCGCGATCTGCTCCGGCGCTGGAGCGAGGAATGGCTCGACCCCGTCCTGCACGAGCAGGAGAGACACCAACCCTTTCCGGACGAAGTACGGGCCGCCCGCTGGCTGGGATCGGCGGGTGCGACACCGGAGGAGCTGGCAGCGCTCGAAGCGCGCCTGGGCGCCGTACTCCCGCCGAGCTACCGGGAGTTCCTGCAGACCAGCGACGGATGGCTCGACACGACGACCTCCATCCGACGACTCCTGCCCGTCCGGGAGACCGGCTGGCTCAAGGACCTCGACCCGGAGCTGATCGACCTCTCGACCGGCGGCCAGGAGCATGTCGACATTCCCGACGAGGACTACTTCGTCTACGGAGACGACCAGGTCCCCTGCGTCGTCCGGACCGAGTACCTGACCGACATGCTCGAGATCAGCCACACCCCCGAGGCACTGGACGTCTACCTGCTCAACCCGCACATCATCACCCCCGACGGCGAATGGGAAGCCTGGTACCTCGCCCACTGGCTGCCCGGAGCCGTCCGGTACCGGTCCTTCTGGGACCTCATGAACGACGAGTACCGGAACTTCCGCGGCGACCACGACTGACCACCACCCCCGGAGCAGAGCCGCTCAGCCGTGGGAGAACCCGCCTGCGGTCCGCCCACCGCGTACGGCAGCATGGACACATGTCCGTACTGACGCGCGACGAAGCGCAGACCCGAGCCCAGTTCCTCGACGTACACCGGTACAAGATCGACCTCGATCTGACCGCGGGGGAGGAGACCTTCGACTCCCGCACCGTCATCCAGTTCACCGCAACCGCGGCCGGAGACACCTTCGTCGAAGTCAAGCCGGCCACCCTGCGCTCCATCAGCCTCGACGGACAGCCCCTCGACCCCGCCGACCTCGTCGAGAACCGCTTCCCCCTCACCGCCCTCACCCCCGGCACCCACGAACTGCACATCGACGCCGCCATGCGCTACTCCCGCACCGGCGAAGGCATGCACCGCTTCACCGACCCCACCGACGGCGAGACCTACGTCTACACCCAGCTCTTCATGGAAGACGTCCAGCGCGTCTTCGCCGCGTTCGACCAGCCCGACCTCAAGTCCGTCTTCGAACTCACCGTCACCGCCCCCGAAGGCTGGACCGTCCTCGGCAACGCCGTCGCCGAACACCGCGGAGACGGCCACTGGGCCCTGGCCGCCACCCCGCTCATCTCCACCTACCTCGTCGCCGTCGCCGCCGGCCCCTGGCACTCCGTGACCACCGAACACGCCGGACTGCCCTTCGGCATCCACTGCCGCCGCTCCCTGGCCCCGTACCTCGACACGGACGCCGACGAGATCCTCGACATCACCCGGGCCTGTTTCGACCGCTTCCACGAGAAGTTCGACGAGCCCTACCCCTTCGACTCCTACGACCAGGCATTCGTCCCCGAATTCAACGCCGGCGCCATGGAGAACCCCGGACTCGTCACCTTCCGCGACGAATTCATCTACCGCTCCGCCGTCACCGACACCGAACGCCAGACCCGCGGCATGGTCATCGCCCACGAAATGGCCCACATGTGGTTCGGCGACCTCGTCACCCTCGCCTGGTGGGACGACATCTGGCTCAACGAGTCCTTCGCCGAGTACATGGGCTACCAGACCCTCGCCGAAGCCACCCGCTTCACCGACACCTGGGTCGACTTCGGCGTCGCCCGCAAGGGCTGGGGCTACGACGCAGACCAACGCCCCTCCACCCACCCCGTCGCCCCCGACCCGGCCGCCGTCCCCGACACCGCGTCCGCCATGCTCAACTTCGACGGCATCTCCTACGCCAAGGGCGCATCCGCCCTGCGCCAACTCGTCGCCTGGCTCGGCGAGAAGGACTTCCTGGCCGGCATCAACGCCCACTTCGCCCGCCACAAGTTCGCCAACGCCACCCTCGCCGACTTCATCGACAACCTCGCATCGGCCACCGACCGCGACGTCCACGCCTGGGCCGACACCTGGCTGCGCACCACCGGAGTCGACACACTCACCCCCCGCGTCGCCGAGTCCGACGGCAACTGGACCCTCGGCATCGACCACAACGGCAGCCGCCCCCACCGCATCGCCGTCGGCGCCTACGACCACGCCCCGGACACCCACACCGGCACCGAAAGCCTCGTCCTGCGCGACCGGTTCGAGATCGACGTCCCCCTCGACGGCACACCCCACACCCGCCCCGGCAACCGCCCCGCACTCCTCGTCCTCAACGACGGCGACCTCAGCTACGCCAAGGTCCGCCTCGACGACCGATCCTGGGAAACCGTCCTCAACGGCCTCTCCCGCGTCCCCGACGCCCTGACCCGCGCCGTCATCTGGAACACCGCCCGCGACATGGTCCGCGACGGCGAACTCGCCCCCACCACCTACCTCGAAGCGGCCCGCACCCACCTCCCCCACGAGACCGACCTGGCCCTCGCCCAAGGAGTACTCGCCTTCGCCGCCACCCACGTCGCCGGCCGCTACATCGCCCCCGAGAAGCGCCCCGCCGCCCTCGCCATCCTCACCGCCCTGTGCCGCGACCTCATCCGCCGCACCGAGGACGGCCACAACCCCGGCCTCCGCCTCATCGCCGTACGCCACCTCATCGACGCCGCCACCCAGCCCGACACCATCCACGACTGGCTCACCAACGGCACCGTCCCCGGCGGACCCGAACTCGACCCCGAACTGCGCTGGCGCATCCTCACCCGCCTCGCCGTCCTCGGCGCCATCGACGAAGCCACCATCGCCGCCGAACTCGAACAGGACCCCAGCGCCACCGGACAGGAAGGCGCCGCCCGCTGCCGCGCCGCCCTCCCCACCCCCGAAGCCAAGGCCACCGCCTGGCACGCCCTGTTCAACGACGACAGCCTCTCCAACTACCTCTTCACCGCCGTCGCCCAAGGCTTCTGGCAGCCCGAACAGGCCGACCTCGTACGCGAATACGTGCCCCGCTACTACCCCGAGGCAACCGCCCTCGCCGCCCGCCGGGGCCCCGCCATCGCGGAAGCCGCAGGACGCTACGCCTTCCCCGCGTACGCCGTCGACGCAGAGAACCTCCACCTCGGCGAACAGGCCCTCACCGACCAGGCCCTCATCCCCGCCCTGAACCGCAAGCTCACCGACCAGATCGACGACCTGCGCCGCGCCATCAACGTACGCAACGCCCACTGATCCACTGAGCCAATGGCCTACGGGCCTACGGGCCTACGGGCCTACGGGCCTACGGGCCTACGGGCCTGCGGGGCTGCTGGACCAGAGGCCCGCAGGCCCACGCACGCACCGCCCGCACCACCCGTGCCCGGCGCCCCCACCCCAGGGGGACGCCGGGCACACCCGTATCCAGGGCCACACCCATACCACCGGAACACCCCACAACACCCCCCGTCCCGCCACCCATACCCCTTTCGAGTTCACATCCCCCCGCTCCACGGCCGCGCCACCGGAAACCCGGACAAGCTGGCATGTCCACCCATGCCTGCTCACGTGCGTCCGAAGGGCCCCCACCACCATGCCCACCCCACCCCCACCCCTCGCCGGAACCACCACCGGCCCCGCCGCCCTGCGCCCCCTCATCCACACCGTCCTCACCGCACTCCACGACGGAGCCCACCGACGCGACGGCCCCCTCCCCGCAGGCGGCCCCGACGCCGTCACCCCACGGATGCGCACCGCCACCCACCCCCTCATCCCCGACCACGGCACCGGCCCCCACCACGCCCTGCGCACCCTCGTCACCGCCCTCACCGAAGGCGCCGCAGACCCCGCAGACCCCCTCTGCACCGCCCACCTCCACACCCCACCCCTCGCCCTCGCCGCCGCGGCCGACCTCGCCGCCTCCGCCCTCAACCCCTCCATGGACTCCTGGGACCAGGCCCCCGCCGCCTCCGCCCTCGAAGCCGACACCACCGCCGCCCTCGCCGCCGAGATCTACCCCCACCAACCCACCCCCGACGCCCTCATCACCACCGGCGGCACCGAATCCAACCAACTCGCACTCCTCCTCGCCCGCGAACGCAACGGCCCCGTACAGACCATCTGCGCAGCCAACGCCCACCACAGCATCACCCGCGCCGCCTGGCTCCTCGGACTCCCCGAACCCATCGTCATCCCCGCCCCCACCGGCACCATGGACCTCGCCGCACTGCACAAAGCCCTCACCACGAACCAGCGGCCACTCCTCGTCACCGCCACCGCCGGCACCACCGACACCGGCCGCATCGACCCACTCACCGCCATCGCAGACCTCTGCACCACCCACGGCGCCGAACTCCACATCGACGCCGCCTACGGCGGCCCCCTCCTCTTCAGCCCCACCCACCGCAACAAGATCCACGGCCTCGACCGCGCCCACAGCGTCACCCTCGACCTGCACAAACTCGGCTGGCAACCCGCACCCGCAGGCATCCTCGCCGTCCCTCACCGACACCACCTCGACCCCCTCCACCACCAAGCCCCCTACCTCAACGCCGACGACGACACCGAAGCCGGCCTCCCCGACCTCCTCGGCCGCTCCCTGCGTACCACCCGACGCCCCGACGCCCTCAAGATCGCCGTCACCCTCCAAGCCCTCGGCCGCACCGGACTCGCCGACCTCGTCGACCGCACCCTCGCCACCGCCCACCACCTAGCCGACCTCATCACCGAAGACCCCACCCTCGACCTCTACGACCGCCCCACCATCAGCACCGTCCTCTTCCGCCCCACCGACACCGACGACAACACCGTCGCCACCATCCGCCGCACCCTCCTCACCCGCGGCCAAGCCGTACTCGGCCGCGCCCACACCGACAACCGCCTCTGGCTCAAAGCCACCCTCCTCAACCCCCACACCACCCCCCAACACCTGCGCACACTCCTCGACCTCGTCACCCGACTCACCAACGATCTCGCGGAAGGCAACACCCCCCGATGACCGACCTCCCCGCCCCCGACACCGACCAGCCACACGACCTCATCGGCATCGGCATCGGCCCCTTCAACCTCTCCCTCGCCGCCCTAGCCCACGGCGTACCCGCCAACCCCCAACCCCTCAACGCCGCCTTCTACGAACAACGCCCCGCCTTCCACTGGCACCCCGGCCTCCTCATCGACGGAGCCAGCCTCCAAGTCCCCTTCCTCGCCGACCTCGTCACCCTCGCCGACCCCGCCAGCCCCTGGACCTTCCTCAACTACCTACGCAGCCGCGACCGCCTCTTCCCCTTCTACTTCGCCGAGCGCTTCCACATCCAACGCGCCGAATACGACGCCTACTGCCGCTGGGTCACCGACCAACTCCCCGGCCTCCACTTCAGCCACCAGGTCGACGCCGTCCGCTGGAACAACCAACGCGAACTCTTCGAAATCGACTTCACCCAACTCGACAGCGACGGCGAAGCAGAAGCACTCGGCCGCGCCCACACCCGCAACATCGCCCTCGGCATCGGCACCGAGCCCCACATCCCCGAATTCTTCAAACCCCTCACCGAAGCCGAGAACGTCCCCGTCATCCACTCCGCCGACTACCTCCACCACCGCCAAGAACTCCTCCAAGCCCCCCACATCACCGTCATCGGCTCCGGACAGTCCGGCGCCGAGATCTTCCTCGACCTCCTCCGCGCCCGCCCCCAAGGCCACGAAAACCTCCACTGGCTCGCCCGAACCCAGGCATTCGCACCCATGGAGTACTCAAAACTCGGCCTCGAACACTTCACCCCCGACTACAGCCGCTACTTCCACGCCCTCCCCGAAGCCGTACGCGACGAACTCGTCCCCCACCAATGGCAACTCCACAAAGGCATCGACGCCGACACCATCGCCGCCATCCACGACGAGCTCTACCGCCGCACCCTCCACGGCGGCTGGCCCGACACCACCCTCACCCCCGGCGTCTCCGTACGCACCGCAGGACGCGTCGCCAACACCCGCATCGAACTCCACCTCGAACACACCCAGCAGAACACCCGCTCCCGCCTCACCACCGACGCCGTCGTCCTCGCCACCGGCTACCGCGAACGCTCCCTCGACCGCATCCTCACCGGCCTCGACCCCTACATGCGCCGCGACGCCTCCGAACGCCCCCGCATCGACGACCGGTTCCGCCTCGTCCTCGACCCCACCGTCACCGGAAACGTCTACGTACAGAACGCCGAACGACACACCCACGGCGTCGGCGCCCCCGACCTCGGACTCGCAGCCTGGCGCAGCGCCACCATCCTCAACGACCTCACCGGCACCAACCCCTACCCCCTCCCCGAACGCACCGCCTTCACCACCTTCGGCCTCACCCCCCAGGGCCCACACCTCCCCACCCGGACCCCCGACCTCATCCCCCTCGCCCGGAACATCTGACACACCCACACACAAGGCGGCCGCCCCCTCCCGAAAGAGAAGACGGCCGCCCACCGAAACCAACCGGCTAGAACACCGGCGTACCCTCACGCGTCAGCCGCCAGTCCACCGAAGCGAACTGCGCACCATCCACGGAACCCTTCGCCTGGACCCAGGAAATGATCGTGTTCCGGATCTCCTCCGAATTCGCCCACAACTGCTTGGCACCCGCAACATGCGGGAAGTTACCGCCACCACTGGCCCGATAATTGTTCACCGCCAGCACGAACTCAGCCGCCGGATCGATCGGCTTACCCTCGAACGAAAGATTCACGATCCGCGAACCATTCGGCTTCGCGATATCGATCTCGTACGTCAGACCCGAAACCGCGTCATAGTTGTAATCCGGAGTGTTGTCCGCATTCGTCAACTTCGCCGTGTCCACCGGCGCACCCGCCGCGGTCTGCACGTAATACCGCGCCGAGAACTCCAGATAATCCTTCAGCTGAGCACCGGTCAGCAACCGTGCCTCAAGCGTGTTCTCGAACGGATACAGACCCGCCGCATCCTTGATCGTCACATTCCCGGCCGGAATCTGCGCCGTACGCGAGAAACACGACGCCTGCGACAGCACCGGAAGCGCCGCATACGCACCACCCGCCAACGCAGCCTTCACCGTCTCCGCCTGAACCACATTGATCAGATCGATGATCGGCTCGTCCTTCCAGGCAGCCTCCGCCGTCGTCATCGCCGCCGTCGACGTACCGATCACCTGATTGACGTACGCCACAACCTTCTTGTGCTCATCCGCCAACAGCCCCGTGATCTTCGGATCCTCCGCCACGGCGTTGGAGTTCAGCACCTGCGAACCCGCCTTCTCCACCACCCAACGACCCTTCTCCCACACCAGATCGAAGTCGAACAGCGTCAACCGCTGCCCCCACTTCAACGGCTCCGAGAGCACCACCTTCTTGCCGGTCTGCTTGTTCTCCACGAAATACTCGGGAATCTCCAGATGCGCATGCCCGACGAGAATCGCATCGATCCCCGGAACCTGCTCGGCCACCAGACCGGCAGCGTTCTCCACATACGGGATCTGATCACCGTACGACGACGTCCCACTGCTACCCGAGTGCGCCGAGACGATCACCACATCCGCACCCATCGAACGAAGCCGCGGCACAAACTTCGCCGCCTGCTCCTCCAGCCCCGGGAAAACCATCTTCCCGCTCACATTCGCCTTGTCCCAGATAGCGATCCCCGGATTCGTCAGACCCAGGATCGCAACCTTCACATCCGGACCGTGCGGAGTACGCATCCGCTTGATGACATACGGAGCGAACGCCGGCCGCAACGTCTTCGCATCCAACGCGTTCGCACCCAGCAGCGGGAAATCACACTGCTCCTCGAACTTCCGCAGCACCGGAATGCCGTAGTTGAACTCGTGGTTGCCGAGCGCCGCGGCGTCATACCCGATCGCGTTCATCGCCTGAGCCATCGGATGCACCGGACCACGCTTCGCCGTGATCGGATCGATCTTCGCGTAGTAGTACGACAACTGGGTGCCCTGGATCGTGTCACCCGCATCGATCATCAACGTATTGCGACGACCCTTCTCCCGGCGCACCTGATCCACCAGCGTCGAGATCTTCGCCAGACCCACGTCGTTGTGCGCCTTGTCGTCGAACTCCTTGTCCGTGAAGTAGTCCCAGTTGAAGACGTTCCCGTGCAGATCGGTGGTGCCCATCACCGTGAACGAGTACCGCTTCGGCGGACGCCCGTGCCCGCCCCCATGGCCCTGACCGTGCGCCGAAGCAGGCACCGCGGAGGCCCCCGCGATCGCCACACCCGCACCGGCAGCCGCCGATGTGCCCAGGAACGTCCTACGGTTCAGCGGCATTTCGTCTCCCACATCTCAGTTCTCACACAGCTCGGTTCACGCACGACACGGCTCCCCGACAACAAGGACCACCGCGCACAACGCGCGTAGATTCTGACCCAGGAGCCACACCACGCAACACCCCTCGCGGGTTTCGATCTGATGACCGCCCGTCGTCGGACCGTTGTCCGACCCGGATGCAACAGTGGACCCATGACCGACACCCCACCGTCCTACGGCACCCCCGAACACCCCCGCGTCGCCGTCCGAGGCGAAGCCCGCCTACAGGTCGACCCCGAAACCGCCCGCCTCACCATCACCGTCACCGCCCGCGGCAAGGACCGCCGCAACGCCCTCGAAGACCTCACCCACCGAAACAACCACGTACTCGAACTCGCACGCTCCTACGGACAAGCCATGGAGAAACTCGAAACCGGCGCATTCTCCATCACGCCCGAACTCACCCAGAAGGGCCGCAACGAACAAATCCACGCCTACCACGGCCGCGTCCACATCACCGCAGTCCTCAACGACTTCACCGCACTGGGCGAATTCACCACCAAAATCGCCGACCTCGACATGACCCGCGTCAACGGCCCCTGGTGGGGACTGCGCCCCGACTCACCAGCCCACGCCACCGCCCGCCGCCAAGCCGTCCACGAAGCCGTCCAACGAGCCCGCGAATACGCCGACGCCCTCGGCGCCCACCTCACCGCACTCGTCGAACTCGCCGACCTCGGCGCGGAGAACACCGCCCCGGCCGCCCTGCCCTCACCCGCAGCCCCACGCGGCAGAGCCGGCCACGGCGGAGCGGCATCCGAAGCGGCCCCCGTCCTCGACCTCGAACCACAACGCCAGACGGTCTACGCCCAGGTCAACGCCCGCTTCATCATGTCACCGCCGAAACTGTGAAAAGAAATGCTCATCCGAGCACCCCGCCGCACAATTCAACACTTGTCAATAACCCTTCATCCAAAGGTCGTTGAGCAGTCACGACACCCTGAATAGCTACCCGTAGGTAAGGTCTAGGGTCGAACCATGCGCCGAGCAAAAATCGTCTGTACCCTGGGCCCCGCCGTCGACACATACGAACAGATCAAGGCATTGGTCGAAGCGGGAATGGACATCGCCCGCCTCAACCTCAGCCACGGCACCTACGCCGAACACGAAGAGCGCTACCACCACGTACGCAAGGCCTCCGACGAGACCGGACGCAGCGTCGGCATCCTCGCCGACCTTCAAGGCCCGAAGATCCGCCTGGGACGCTTCCTCGAAGGCCCCGTACTCCTTGAACGCGGCGACAGCTTCACCATCACCGTCGAACCCGTCGAAGGCGACCGCCACACCTGCGGCACCACCTACGACGGCCTCGCCGCCGACGTCACCCCCGGCGAACGCATCCTCGTCGACGACGGCCGCGTCACCCTCGAAGTCACCGAAGTCGACGGCCCCCGCGTCCACACCACCGTCATCGAAGGCGGCATGGTCTCCGACCACAAGGGCCTCAACCTCCCCGGCGTCGCCGTCTCCGTCCCCGCACTCTCCGAGAAGGACATCGAAGACCTCCGCTGGGCACTGCGCACCGGTGCCGACATCATCGCCCTCTCCTTCGTCCGCAGCGGACGCGACATCGAGGACGTCCACCGCATCATGGACGAGGAGGGCCGCCGCCTCCCCGTCATCGCCAAGGTGGAGAAGCCCCAGGCCGTCGAGAACATCGACGGCATCGTCGCCGCCTTCGACGGCATCATGGTCGCCCGCGGCGACCTCGGCGTCGAAATGCCTCTGGAACAGGTGCCGATCGTCCAGAAGCGCGCGATCAAGCTCGCCAAGCGCAACGCCAAGCCGGTCATCGTCGCGACCCAGATGCTCGACTCGATGATCGACAACTCCCGCCCCACCCGCGCCGAGGCCTCCGACGTGGCCAACGCCGTCATCGACGGCACGGACGCGGTGATGCTCTCCGGCGAGACCAGCGTGGGCAAGTACCCCGTCGAGACGGTCCGCACGATGTCCCGCATCGTCGAAGCCGCCGAGGAGGACATCCTCACCAAGGGCCTCCCGCCCCTGACCGACCGCAACAAGCCCCGCACCCAGGGCGGCGCGGTGGCCCGCGCGGCGGCCGAGATGGGCGACTTCCTGGGCGCGAAGTTCCTGGTCGCCTTCACCCAGAGCGGCGACACGGTCCGCCGCCTCTCCCGCTACCGCTCACCCATCCCGCTCCTGGCCTTCACCCCCGACCCGGCCACCCGCTCCCAGCTGAACCTGACCTGGGGCGTCGAGACCTTCCTCGGCCCGCACGTGGACTCGACGGACGCGATGGTCGCCCAGGTCGACGAGGAGTTGCTGAAGATCGGCCGCTGCGAGAAGGGCGACGTCGTGGTCATCACGGCCGGCTCCCCGCCGGGCGTCCCCGGCTCGACGAACCTGGTGCGGGTGCACCACATCGGCGAGGACGACAGCCCGAAGTAGGCCGGTCGTCAGTACTTCGGCCCGACGTGGGCGTCCATCAGCGCGACGGACGCCCGTCGGGCGACGGAGATGTTGAACGGGTCGCTGCCGCGCGCGAGGGTCGTCCACTCGACTCCGACCCTGTCGAGGGTGTCGGAGAGGAGCTTGCGGATGTCGTCGGACTTGTTGGCGAAGAAATAGCGCGGGTACTCGTAGCGCTTCCGCTCCCCGCCGACGAGGCGAGTGGTCCAATTGGTGATGCGACATCCGTCGGAGTGGATCAGGCCGCGGACGAACTCCCAGGGGTGTGCGTCCACGATCTCCCGTTGCCAGGCTTTGAGGATGATCCGGCGCTCGTGCTTCTTTCCGGGTCCGTGCTGAGGGAAGAGGCACCAGAGGTGCTTCGAGTACATCTTCACTTGGTGGCACCCTTTCCTGCGGACTCTGCATACGGAGTTCTCGGGGAAGACGGCGCGCATAGCGCTCTCGCACAGTTCCATCAGGCCAGGCCAGGAATCTGCACAGGCGATTGACAGGCTGGGCGTGTGCATCGCTTGGTTCTGGACTACGTGCCCGTCGCCGAGGTAGAGGCCCAGCAGGTAGGCGTACGCCGACCGGTCCAGCTCGCCTTCGCACCGGGGGCAGTACGAAAGATGGGCCCCCGGGCACTCACCGCGTTTGGCGCGGTCCATGTGTTTCCAGTAGCTGATCGTGCCTGCGGGGACGTTCAGCCTCCGTGCCACGTCCGCGTTCTTCGCTCCGCCGCGAAGGAGGGTCAGTGCTTTCTGCCGTAACTCGGGGCCGTGAAAGTTCATGCGAACACCATGAGTGACTGCGCGCTACTGCGTGCAGCAAAAAGCGGATGTTCACGAGAACGTGAACATCCGCTTTGCCTTGCATGTGCCGAGTGCGGGATTCGAACCCGCAAGCCCTTTCGGGCAGATGTGTTTGAGACATCCGTGTATGCCATTCCACCAACCCGGCAAGGTTGCTGCCGGAAAGTGTACCGGGTGACATGTCCGCTCCGCTGCTAGGTAGGCTCATGGAAGCTGTACCTGCCCTTGGAACGAGGAGTCCCCCGTGACCGCCCCCGAGTCGCCCCAGCCCGCCGACGACGACAAGTCGCACGTTCCGCCGCTGACGACCCGCGTCGTCATCGCCGAGGACGAGGCGCTCATCCGTCTCGACCTCAAAGAGATGCTGGAGGAAGAGGGCTACGCGGTCGTCGGCGAGGCCGGGGACGGGCAGCGGGCCGTCGAGCTGGCTCGGGAGCACCGGCCGGATCTGGTGATCCTCGATGTGAAGATGCCGGTTCTCGACGGGATCTCCGCTGCGGAGAAGATCGCCGAGGAGTCCATCGCGCCGGTCCTGATGCTCACCGCGTTCTCGCAGCGCGATCTCGTCGAGCGGGCCCGGGACGCCGGGGCGATGGCGTATCTGGTGAAGCCGTTCAGCAAGAGCGACGTGGTGCCTGCCATCGAGATGGCGGTGTCGCGGTTCGCGGAGCTGAAGGCGCTGGAGAGCGAGGTCGCGGACCTCGCGCAGCGGCTGGAGACGCGGAAGCTGGTGGACCGGGCGAAGAGCATTCTGCAGACGGATTACGGGCTCTCCGAGCCGGCCGCGTTCCGGTGGATCCAGAAGACGTCGATGGACCGGCGGCTGTCGATGCAGCAGCTGGCGGAGGCGTTGATCGAGGATGCCGAGGAGAAGAAGAAGGCGGCCGAGTAGGTCGTAGGGGCGCACGAAGAAGGCCCGCGTCCCGGATGTCCGGAGCGCGGGCCTTTCTCGTGGGCGTCAGTCCTCGCCGAGGTAGGCCTTGCGGACGGACTCGTCGTGGAGGAGGTCCGCGCCGGTGCCGGAGAGGACGATCTTGCCGACCTCCATGACGTGGCCGTGGTCCGCGAGGGAGAGGGCCGCCTGGGCGTTCTGCTCGACGAGCAGGATGGTGGTGCCTTGGGCCTTGAGTTCGACGATGGTCTCCATGATCTTCTGCATCATGATCGGGGAGAGGCCCATGGAGGGTTCGTCGAGCATCAGGAGTTTGGGCTGGCACATGAGGGCCCTGCCCATGGCGAGCATCTGCTGTTCGCCGCCCGAGAGGGTTCCGGCGGCCTGCTTCCGGCGTTCCCCGAGGATGGGGAAGAGGTCGTAGGCGCGCTGGATGTCCTTCTCGATGCCTGCCTTGTCGTTGCGGAGGTAGGCGCCGAGCTGGAGGTTCTCGGTGATGGTGAGCCGGGGGAAGATGTGGCGTCCCTCGGGGGAGTGGGCCAGGCCCAGGGAGACGACCTTGTGTGCGGGTACGTCGCTGAGCGGTTTGCCGTCGAAGACGATGCGGCCGCCGGCCGGTTTGAGCAGGCCGGAGAGGGTGCGCAGGGTGGTGGTCTTGCCGGCGCCGTTGGTGCCGATGAGGGTGACGACCTGGCCGGCTTCGACGGTGAAGGAGATGCCCTTGACGGCTTCGATCTTGCCGTAGGCGACGCGGAGGTCCTCGACCTCCAGAAGTGCGGTCATCGGGTGTCCTCCTCCTCGGTGCTGGTGCTGGTGCTGGTGGTGGCTGCTCTGTCGGCGTCGGCTTCGTCGGCTTCGGCGCTGGCTGCAGCGTCGGCTTCGGCGGCTTCGACCTCGGCGGCTTCTTCGGCGCCGGGGGCGCCTTCGAAGGGGGTGCCGAGGTAGGCGGCGACGACGCGTTCGTCGCTCTGGACTTCGGCCGGAGAGCCTTCGACGAGCTTTTCGCCCTGGACGAGGCAGGCGACGCGGTCGCAGAGGTTGAAGATGAACCGCATGTCGTGCTCGATGACGAGTACGGCGATGCCCTGGTCGCGGATGGCGAAGATGAGCTCTTCGGTGACGCGGGTTTCCTGCGGGTTCATGCCGGCGGTGGGCTCGTCGAGGAGGAGGAGTCCGGGGTCGCTGGCGAGGGCGCGGGCGATTTCCAGCTTGCGCTGGTCTCCGTAGGGGAGGTTGCGCGCGAGGTGGTCGGCCTTGTCGGCGAGGCCGATGAACTCCAGGAGTTCCATGGCGCGTTCGCGGCTGGCGTTCTCGGCTTTGGTGAAGCCGGGGAGGCGCATGAGGGCGGACCAGAGGCCTTCCTTGGTCCTGGTGTGGCGTCCGACGAGGACGTTCTCCAGGACGGTCATGTTGGCGAAGAGCCGGATGTTCTGGAAGGTGCGGGCGATGCCTGCCTGGGTGACGAGGTGGGGCTTGGGCGGCAGGACGGTGCCCTTGTAGCTGACCTTGCCCTCGGTGGGGACGTAGAGGCCGGTGAGGCAGTTGAAGAAGGTGGTCTTGCCGGCACCGTTGGGGCCGATGAGGCCGACGATCTCGCCCGCGTTGACGGTGAGGTCGACGTTGCGTACGGCGGTGAGGCCGCCGAATCGCATGGTGACGCCGTTGGCGTCGAGGACGGTGGTGGCGGTCTTCGTGGTGGTCATGGTGGTCACGCCCCCGCCTTGGCGATGCCGGCGGCGGTCTCTTCGGACTGTCGCGGTTCGGGTACGTCGGGCTGGTCGTTCTCGTGGAACTCGAGCTGCTTCCGGCGGTCGGCGACCAGTCCTTCGGGGCGCAGGCGCATCAGGAGGATGAGTGCGATGCCGAAGAGGAAGAGCTGGTAGTCCTGCATGAACTGGAGTTTGGCCGGGATGAGGTAGAGCAGTGCTGCGCCGACGAGGGGTCCGCTGAGGGTTCCCATGCCGCCGAGGATGACGGCGGCGAGGAGGAAGGCGGAGTTGGGGGGTACGGAGCCGGCGAACTGGTACTGCTCGGGCGTCACGGTGTAGTTGACGTGGGCCTGGACGGTTCCGGCGAGTCCGGCGAGGGTGGCGCCGAGAGCGAAGGCGAGCAGCTTGAGCCGGAAGGCGTTGATGCCCATGGCGGTGGCTGCGGTTTCGTCTTCGCGGATGGCGACCCAGGCGCGGCCGATGCGGGATTCTCCGGAGCGGCGGAAGACGAGCACGACGACGGCGGTGAAGACGAGCATCAGCAGGTAGTAGTTGGCGGACCTGCCGAGGTCGAAGCCGAGGATGTTGTGCTTGAGGCCGAAGTCGAATCCGAAGAAGTTGAGGTCGGGGATGCTGGGGATGCCCTGGGAGCCGTTGGTGAGGTCGGGTCCGCTGTTGCCGTTGAGGTTGTTCACGGTGAGGCGGAAGATTTCACCGAAGCCGAGGGTGACGATGGCGAGGTAGTCGCCGCGTAGCCGCAGGGTGGGTGCGCCGATGAGTACGCCGAAGACGAGTGATGCTCCGGCGCCGGTGAGGACGGCGGCCCAGAAGGGGAATTCGACGCCGATGGCCGACATGGTGGAGCCGGAGACCAGGGCGGCGGCGTAGGCGCCGACGCCGAGGAAGGCGACGTATCCGAGGTCGAGGAGGCCGGCGAGGCCGACGACGACGTTGAGGCCGAGTGCGACGGTGCCGAAGATGAGGATGTTGGCGCCGACGAGCGCGTATTCCTCTTTCTGCTGGGTGAAGGGGAAGCAGACGGCTGCGACGAGGGCGGCGGCGAGTGTGATGTTGCGGTGCTTCGTGGTCAGCGTGGTGAGGCGGGAGACGAGCCCGGCCCGGTGAAGTGCGGCGAAGGCGAAGCCGACGGTGATGAGGAAGCCGATGAAGAGTTCGGTGTAGTCGGTGTCGATGCCGTAGGCGAAGACGTAGAGGCCGATGCCGAACGCGGCGACGATGATGAGGATCTCGGCCCAGGAGGGGAGGGCCTTGGGGCGGGGGGCCTGGGGTGCGCCGAGGCTGTTGCGGAAGCGCTGCCAGGCGGTGGCCCCGGTGTCGGTGATCGGCTGGTCGCCGGGGAGGCCGAGTGCGGTGATGGCGGCGATGAGTGCGCCGATGCCGCTGACCCAGGCGCCGGGTTCGAAGTTGACGACGCCGCCGAGGTCGTAGGCGATGGCGCCCATGGTGTAGCCGGTGGTGCCGAGGGTGCCCAGGGCGAGGAGGCGGACGGGGCTGTTGGTGCCGCCGGGGGTGAGCCAGCACAGGCCCCGGATGCCGTACCCGGACAGCGCGAGGAGCAGGGTGAGTGCGGCGCTGATGAGGGTGAGGACCTGGAGGCCGCCGGGGTAGCCGGTGACGGTGAGGTCGCCGGGGAATTCGTCGGTCCAGGTCCAGGCGAGGAAGGTGCCGGCGAGGGCGATGGTGGCGCCGACAACGGTGCCGATGCGGGCCGCGGCGGCGGGGATCGGCAGGAAGGCGGGGCCGGGGGCGGTGGTGTGGTTGGTGGTCATCCGTATCACGCCCGATCCGCTACGCGTTCGCCGAGCAGGCCCTGGGGGCGGAGCAGCAGGACGATGATGAGGAGGACGAAGGCCCATACGTCCTTCCAGGCGCCGCCGCCGAAGAGTTCCATGCCGGGGACGTTGCTCATGTAACCGGTGGCGAGGGATTCGGCGATGCCGAGTACGACGCCGCCGAGCATGGCTCCGTAGATGTTGCCGATGCCGCCGAGTACGGCTGCCGTGAAGGCCTTGAGGCCCATGATGAAGCCCATTCTGAAGCCGATCTGGCCGTTCTTGAGCCCGTAGGCGACGGCGGCGACGGCGGCGAACGCGGCACCGATGGCGAAGGCCATGACGATGATGCGGTCGGTGTTGATGCCCATGAGCTTGGCGGTGTCGGGGTCCTGGCTGGTGGCCTGCATGCCGCGGCCGGAGCGGGTCTTGGAGACGAAGAGGCCGAGGGCGAGCATGCAGATGGGTGCCGTGATGAGGACGAAGAGGTCACCGCGCTGGATGTGGGCGCCGAAGATGTCGATCGCTTCGCCCTTGAACTGGGGGAAGGGATGGTCCTTCTTGGCGTCCGGGTACCACTTCCAGATGGCCTGCTGGAGTGCGAGGGAGAGTCCGATCGCTGTGATGAGCGGGGCCAGTCGTGGGGCGGTGCGCAGGGGCCGGTAGGCGAAGCGTTCGGCGGCTGTGCTGACGGCGACGGAGCATATGACGCCGCCGATGATCATGAGGGGGATGATCGCGAGGAGGGAGACGCCGGCCGGCATCCAGAGGTACACGGTGAGAGCTCCGAAGCCTCCGATCATGAAGATCTCGCCGTGGGCGAAGTTGATGAGCTGGATGATTCCGTAGACCATCGTGTAGCCGATCGCGATGAGACCGTACATCGCGCCGAGGATGAGTCCATTGGCCAGCTGTTGCGGCAGTTCGTTCACCGCAGGGCCTCCGTGGAGTGGTTCGGATATGGCACCGCGCGGGGGCGCTGGTAGCGCTCCCGCGCGGTCTGGTGTGGGTCAGGCGTGGCCCGGGGAGCTTGTTACGGCTTGTAGGCCTCGCTGAGCTTGGAGGTCCACTTGCCGCCGTCGACCTGGTAGGCGGTCATCATGGTGTTGGTGGTGTCGCCGTACTCGTCGAAGGAGACGGGGCCGGTGACGCCGTCGAACTTGACCTTGGCCATGGCCGCGAGGACCTTGGTGCGGGTGTCGTCGCCGGTGGGGAGCTTGCCGCCGTTGTCGGCGACGGCGATCTTGACGGCTTCGATGATCGACCAGGTGGCGTCGTAGGTGCCGCCGCCGTAGGCCTCGTAGGCGTCCTTGTATCCGGCGGTCTTGTAGTCCGCGATGAACTTCTTGGCGGAGTCGAGCTCCTCGACGGGCTTGCCGACGGAGGTGGCGATGTCGCCCTGGGCCTTCTTGTTGAGCTTGATGAAGTCGGCGCTGTACATGCCGTCGCCGCCCATGAGGGGGATCTGGACGCTGTCCTTGAGCTGCTGGCTCAGGGGTGCGCCGGCGGGGTACTCGCCGCCGTAGTAGACGGCCTTGGCGCCGGACTTCTTGACCTTGGTGACGACGGCGTTGAAGTCGCGGTCGTCGGGGTTCACGTGGTCGGAGCCGACGATCTTGCCGCCGAGGGTGGTGAAGGTGTTCTTGAAGGATGCGGCGAGACCGGCGCCGTAGGGCTTCTGGTCGTCGATGAGGTAGACCTGCTTGACCTTCGCGTTGTTGAAGAGGTACTTCGCTGCGAAGGCGCCCTGGATCTGGTCCGTGGTGGCGGTGCGGAAGTAGGTCTTGTAGGGGCGCTTCTTGTCGCCGGTCTTCCAGTTCTCGCCCTGGGTGAGCTCCGTGCCGGTGTTGGCGGGGGAGACCTGGGTGAGGTTGGCGTCGTTGAGCGGCTTCTGCATCGACTGGGAGACGCCGGAGTTCAGCGGGCCGACGACGCCGACGACGGTTTCGTCGTCGATGAACTTCTGGGCGTTCTGCTGGCCGACGGAGGGCTGGGCCTGGTCGTCGAGCGGCTTGACCTCGAACTTGATGCCCGGGACGGTGTTTTCCTTGTTGGCCGTCTTGGCGGCGAGGTCGGCGGAGTTCTTGATGCCGAGGCCGAGGGCGGACAGGTCACCGGTGATCGGCGCGTCGACGCCGATGACGACGGTCTGGGTGCCGCCGCCGTCGCTGCTCTTCTTGCTGTCGTCGCGCGACCCGCAGGCGGTGAGGGTGAGTGCTCCGGTCGTGAGCACGGTGGTGAGTATGAGCAAAGAACGGTGTCGCACGAAAGGTCCTTTCCCTGGCGCGGCCTCCTCTGCTTGAGGTGCCGTGACGTTCGCCGGGCCGTACTGGGTGGTAGAGGGGCGTGTTGCAGACGTGCCCGGCGGCGCGGTGACTGGCGGTGACTCTAGGCGCAGGTGTGGGGGTCCGGGATGGGTCCGCCGCAGGATGTGACTGTCTTGTTATGCCGTTGAGGAAGGCTTGAGGTGGCTGTGCGGACATGTACGGCTTTTTACCGGACGGTGAAGTGACCGCATGTTGAGAACGCGCAGCTCTGCTAAGGGGCTTGAGCCGATCATGCTGCTGTCGCGCGAGGTGGGGCGGGGTGTGGTGCGCGAGGGCATGGCGAGGTGCCCGGCGGCTGTGCGGCCGGGTGGGTGGGGTCGCGTCGGGGTGTCCGCGGACCGGGCGGCGATTACGCACTGTCACATCGGCGGTGATGTGATCGACGCGGTGTGGTGTATGTGGGGGGCCGAGTGGGCCACACAACGTGGGTTCCGGTCAAGGGTGTTGGCGCATTCGGTCGCCAACTGCGCTTGGTGCGGCGGTGGTTGTGGGCGGGTATGGCACTGCCCGGCCGGATTGTGTTCCGGCCGGGCAGTGGTGTCGTGGTGTGCTGTGCGGTGTGTTCCGGCCCGTCAGGCGGCTTCGGGGCGGGGGGCTTCGCGGAGCAGGCAGGTCAGGCGTGCGGTGCAGACCCGCTTGTCCTGTTCGTCGGTGATGACGATCTCGTAGGTGGCGGTGGAGCGGCCGCGGTGTACGGGGGTGGCGACGCCGGTGACGAGTCCGCTGCGCACGCCGCGGTGGTGGGTGCAGTTCAGGTCGACGCCGACGGCGAGCTTGCCGGCGCCGCCGTGGAGCATGGAGCCGACGGAGCCGAGGGTCTCGGCGAGTACGGCGGAGGCGCCGCCGTGCAGCAGTCCGTAGGGCTGGGTGTTGCCCTCGACGGGCATGGTGCCCACGACGCGGTCCGCGGAGGCTTCGACGATGGTGACGCCCATGCGTTCGCCGAGGTGGCCGGCGGAGAAGAGCGCGGGCAGGTCGACGCCGAGGGCGGCGTACTCGTCGATGATCTCCTGGGGGAACTTGGGTGCGGTGTGCTCGCCCATGGGTCCGGCTCCGATCGTCTGCGATGGTTCACTGTTTCATTGCTGTGTGCACCGTTCTTATCAGACGACTGAGCGGACGCTTAGGGACTGTGTGGTCGGTCACTCGGTCCGGTCATGCGGTGGTGTTCTCGAAGCGGACGACGACGGACTTGCTGGCCGGGGTGTTGCTGGTGTCGGCGGTCGAGCCGAGGGGGACCAGCACGTTGGTCTCGGGGTAGTAGGCGGCGGCGCAGCCCCGGGCGGTGGGGTAGTGCACGACGCGGAAGCCGGGGGCCCGGCGCTCCACGCCGTCCTTCCACTCGCTGACGAGGTCGGTGTACGCGCCGTCGGCCAGGCCGAGGGTGTGGGCGTCGTCGGGGTTGACCAGGACGACGCGGCGGCCGCCCTTGATGCCGCGGTAGCGGTCGTCGAGGCCGTAGATGGTGGTGTTGTACTGGTCGTGGGAGCGCAGGGTCTGCAACAGCAGCCTGCCTTCGGGGAGTTCGGGGTACTCGACGGGGGCGGCGGTGAAGTTGGCCTTGCCGGTCGTGGTGGGGAAGCGGCGTTCGTCGCGGGGGGCGTGCGGGAGGGTGAAGCCGCCGGGGCGCGCGACGCGGGCGTTGAAGTCCTCGAAGCCGGGGACGACGCGGGAGATGCGGTCGCGGATCGTCGAGTAGTCCTTCTCGAACTCTTCCCAGGGGGTGCGTGATCCGGGGCCGAGGACGGCGCGTGCGAGGCGGGCGACGATGGCGGGTTCGGAGAGCAGGTGGGGGCCGGCGGGGGTGAGGTTGCCGCGTGAGGCGTGGACCATGCCCATGGAGTCCTCGACGGTGACGAACTGCTTGCCGCTCGCCTGGACGTCCTTGTCGGTACGGCCCAGTGTCGGCAGGATCAGTGCGCGGGTGCCGGTGACGGCGTGCGAGCGGTTGAGTTTGGTGGAGACGTGGACGGTGAGGCGGGCGCGGCGCATCGCGGCCTCGGTGACGTCGGTGTCGGGGGTGGCGGCGACGAAGTTGCCGCCCATGGCGAAGAAGACCTTGGCGTCGCCGTCGCGCAGGGCCTGGATGGAGCGGACGACGTCGTAGCCGTGGTGGCGCGGTGAGGTGATCCCGAATTCCGCGTCGAGGGCGTCGAGGAAGGCGGGGGCGGGGCGCTCGAAGATGCCCATGGTGCGGTCGCCCTGCACGTTGGAGTGGCCGCGGACCGGGCAGACCCCGGCGCCGGGGCGGCCGATGTTGCCCCTCAGGAGCAGGAAGTTGACGACCTCGCGGATGGTCGGCACGGAGTGCTTGTGCTGGGTGAGGCCCATGGCCCAGCAGATGATGGTGCGTTTCGAGGCGAGGACCATGGCGAGGGCCTCTTCGATGGTCCGGCGGTCGAGGCCGGTGGCGGTGAGGGTCTCTTCCCAGTCGGCCTCGCGGGCGGCGGCGGCGAACTCCTCGTAACCGTGGGTGTGCTCCCGTACGAAGGTTTCGTCGACGGCGCCGTCGGTCTCCAGGATCATTTTGTTGAGGAGCCGGAAGAGGGCCTGGTCGCCGCCGATCCGGATCTGGAGGAAGAGGTCGTTGAGCGCGGCGCCCTTGATCATGCCGAGCGGGGTCTGCGGGTTCTTGAACCGCTCCAGGCCGGCTTCGGGGAGCGGGTTCACCGAGATGATCTTCGCTCCGGCCGATTTGGCCTTCTCCAGGGCGGAGAGCATCCGGGGGTGGTTCGTGCCGGGGTTCTGCCCGGCGACGATGATCAGGTCCGCCTGGTGGAGGTCCTCCAGAAAGACGCTGCCCTTGCCGATGCCGATGGTCTCCGTCAGTGCGGAGCCGGAGGACTCGTGGCACATGTTGGAGCAGTCGGGGAGGTTGTTGGTGCCGAATTCGCGGGCGAACAGCTGGAGCAGGAACGCGGCCTCGTTGCTGGTGCGGCCCGAGGTGTAGAAGAGGGCCTCGTCGGGGGAGCCGAGCGCGCGCAGCTCCTCGGCGATGATGTCGAAGGCGCGCTCCCAGGGCACCGCCTCGTACCGGTCGGCGCCCTCGGGGAGGTACATCGGCTGGGTGATCCGGCCCTGCTGGCCCAGCCAGTACCCGCTGCGGGTGGCGAGGTCGGCGACGGGGTGCGCGGCGAAGAAGTCGGGGGTGACCCGGCGCAGCGTCGCTTCCTCGGCGACGGCCTTGGCGCCGTTCTCGCAGAATTCGGCCGTGTGCCGCTTGTCGCCTTCGGGCCAGGCGCAGCCGGGGCAGTCGAAGCCGTTCTTCTGGTTGACCTTGAGGAGGGTCTGTGCGGTGCGCCGCACGCCCATCTGCTGCTGTGCGACGAGCAGGCTGTGGGCGACGGCGGGCAGCCCGGCGGCGGCGTGCTGGGCCGGCTCGACCCGCGGCGCGTCCTGGACCGGATCTCCTGTGGGCGGCTTGGTGGCCATTTGCGTGCTCCCCTTTGAGCTGCCGTTGTTCCTTTGCCGATCCTGTCATGCGGCACTGACACGTGGCACTGACGGGGAGAGCCCCTGCGGGCTGTCCTAGCCGGGTCGGTCGGGAATGTCAGTGGTCCGTGGCAGGATCGGGGGCGTGGCTGAGACGGCATCGAAGAAGACGGCAGACAACCGACCGCGCCTGCTCCTGATGGACGGGCACTCCCTGGCGTACCGGGCGTTCTTTGCGCTGCCTGCGGAGAATTTCACGACAGGGTCGGGGCAGCCGACGAACGCGGTGTACGGCTTCGCGTCGATGCTCGCGAACACACTGCGTGACGAGGCGCCGACGCATTTCGCGGTGGCGTTCGACGTTTCCCGCAAGACCTGGCGCTCGCAGGAGTTCCCGGAGTACAAGGCGAACCGCTCGAAGACCCCGGACGAGTTCAGGGGGCAGGTCGAGCTGATCGGCGAGCTGCTGGACGCGATGCACGCGGACCGTTTCGCGGTCGACGGCTTCGAGGCGGACGACGTCATCGCCACGCTGGCCACGCAGGCCGAGGCGGCCGGCTTCGAGGTGCTGATCGTCACCGGTGACCGGGATTCGTTCCAGCTGATCACGGACAACATCACGGTGCTGTACCCGACGAAGGGCGTCTCGGAGCTGACGCGTTTCACCCCGGCGAAGGTCGAGGAGAAGTACGGGCTCACGCCGCAGCAGTATCCGGACTTCGCGGCGCTGCGCGGTGACCCGTCGGACAACCTGCCGGGCATCCCCGGTGTGGGTGAGAAGACCGCCGCGAAGTGGATCAACCAGTTCGGTTCGTTCGCCGAGCTGGTCGAGCGGGCCGAGGAGGTCAAGGGCAAGGCCGGGCAGAATTTCCGGGACCACCTGGACGCGGTGCGGCTGAACCGCAGGCTGACCGAGATGGTCCGTGACGTGGAGCTGCCGAAGACCCCGCAGGACCTGGAGCGTGCCCCGTACGACCGCGCGGCGGTCACGGGTGTGCTGGATGTCCTGGAGATCCGTAATCCGAGCCTGCGCGAGCGGCTGCTGGCCGTCGACCCGGGCGCGGCCGAGGACGAGGCGCCGGCGCCCGCCGCGGGCGTCGAGCTGGACGGTGCGGTGCTGGGCGCCGGCGAGCTCGCGCCGTGGCTCGCCGAGCACGGCGGGCAGCCGCTCGGTGTGGCCACGGTCGACACCTGGGCGGTGGGCAGTGGCGCGGTCACCGAGGTCGCGCTGGCGGCGGCGGACGGGGCGGCGGCCTGGTTCGACCCGGCCGCGCTCGACGAGGCCGACGAGCAGGCGTTCGCCGCGTGGATCGGCGACGCGGACCGGCCCAAGGTCATGCACAACGCGAAGAGCGCGATGCGGGTCTTCCCGGAGCACGGCTGGCAGGTCGAAGGCGTCACGATGGACACCGCGCTGGCCGCCTATCTCGTCAAGCCCGGCCGTCGTTCCTTCGCGCTGGACGCGCTGGCGGTGGAGTACCTGGGCCGTGAGCTGGCTCCCGCCGCGGCGTCCGACGGGCAGCTGGCCTTCGGCGCGGACGACCAGGCCGAGGCCGAGTCCCTGATGGCGCAGGCCCGCGCGGTCCTCGACCTGGGCGACGCGTTCACCGCACGGCTCGCGGAGGTCGGCGCGGCCGGGCTGCTGCACGACATGGAGCTGCCGACGTCCGCGCTGCTGGCCCGTCTGGAGCGGCACGGCATCGCCGCCGACCGGGCCCATCTGGAAGGCATGGAGCAGCAGTTCGCCGGTGCGGTCCAGCAGGCGGTGAAGGAGGCGCACGCCGCGGTCGGCCGTGAGTTCAACCTCGGCTCGCCCAAGCAGCTCCAGGAGGTCCTCTTCGGTGAGCTGGGCCTGCCGAAGACGAAGAAGACGAAGACCGGGTACACCACGGACGCCGACGCGCTGGCCTGGCTCGCCGCGCAGACCGAGCACGAGCTGCCCGTGATCATGCTGCGCCACCGTGAGCAGGCCAAGCTGCGGGTCACGGTCGAGGGTCTGATCAAGACGATCGCGGCGGACGGCCGTATCCACACCACGTTCAACCAGACGGTGGCGGCGACGGGCCGGCTCTCCTCCACCGACCCCAACCTGCAGAACATCCCGGTCCGTACGGACGAGGGCCGGGCCATCCGCCGCGGCTTCGTCGTCGGCGAGGGCTTCGAGACGCTGATGACGGCCGACTACAGCCAGATCGAACTGCGGGTGATGGCCCACCTCTCCGAGGACGCCGGCCTGATCGAGGCGTTCACCTCCGGCGAGGACCTGCACACCACGGTCGCCTCGCAGGTCTTCGGCGTCGACAAGTCGGCCGTCGACCCGGAGATGCGCCGCAAGATCAAGGCCATGAGCTACGGACTCGCGTACGGGCTCTCCGCGTTCGGCCTGTCCCAGCAGCTGAACATCGAGGCGGGCGAGGCACGCGGCCTGATGGACACCTACTTCGAGCGGTTCGGCGGAGTGCGTGACTATCTGCACCGGGTGGTGGAGGAGGCCAGGGCCACGGGATACACGGAGACGGTCTTCGGCCGCCGCCGTTACCTCCCCGACCTCAACAGCGACAACCGCCAGCGCCGCGAGATGGCCGAGCGGATGGCGCTCAACGCACCGATCCAGGGCACGGCCGCGGACATCGTCAAGGTCGCCATGCTCCAGGTCGACCGGGCGCTGACCGAGGCGAAGCTGAAGTCCCGGATGCTGCTCCAGGTCCATGACGAAATCGTGCTGGAGATCGCCGAGGGCGAGCGGGCGCAGGTGGAGGAGATCCTGCGCCACGAGATGTCCACGGCCGTGCAGCTGCGCGCCCCGCTGGATGTCTCGGTGGGCGTCGGTACGGACTGGGAGTCCGCGGCGCACTGACCCTGCGAGGGCGCCGGACGGGCGGGGGCACGCTGCCCCGGCCCGTCCGGGTATCCGGGTCAGGCCCGTCCGGCGACCGCGGGTGCGGCCGGGCGCGGTCGCCGCATCCGCAGCCGCATCCAGGCCCCGTACAGCACCAGACCCACCGCCAGCCCCGCCCCGGCGCCGAAGCAGGCGGTCGGGATGATGTCCAGCGGGGTGTCGATGTGCCCGAAGTACGCGTACCAGCGCGCGCACCGGTGGACGACGCCGAGCAGCAGGCAGACGCCCAGCAGCACTCCCGCCGCCCACCGGCCCCGTCGGTCCAGCACCGGCACCGCCGGCGGGGCCGGGCGAGCGCCGGTCCCGCGCAGCCCCGACGCCGTGAACCAGGTGAGCACCGCCAGGGCCACCGCCGAACTGCCGTACTGCACCAGCTGGAACACCGGGAATCCGCCGACGCTCCCGTCGAGCACCGGTACCAGGCGCACACCCCACCGGTCGTGATGGGTGAAGGCGTCCCAGACGACGTGGGTGGCGGCCCCGGCCATCGCCGACACCACGAACCCCGCGGCCGCCCGGACACCCCGGGCCGCGGGCCGTCCACGTACGAACGCGTGGACGCGCCCCTGCCAGTTGCCCGGCAGCAGCGCCACCAGCGGTTCGCGCAGCAGCAGCCACAACGCCACCACGGCCGCGGTGATCAGCACGTCGACGGTGAACACGCCCCACACCGAGTGGGTGACCTGCCCGAACTCCATGGCACCGGGGATCGCGGTGTCCGCGTAGTACGTCATGTCGGGGGCGAACGAACCCGCGACGAGGGCCGAGGCGAACAACGGCCCACGCGCCGTCCCGTCCCGCCGCATCCCGGGCAGCACGGCGGCGGCATGACTCAGTGTGAACGGCATGGCGGCAAGTATGCGCGAGCCACCGCGGCCTGCCGTGCCCAGTCCGTGCGCCCAGGCCTGCCGTGTCCTGGTCCGGCCACCGCGGCCTGCCGTGTCCAGTCCGTGCGCCGCCGTACAACTTGCCGTCGGGAACGTGAAAAACAGGTAAGAACCGGTCAGTGCACAGTGTCCCGGTGGCACAAGTTGCCGTAGGGTCGCCTGAGTCCTGTCGCTGGGGAGCGGGGACTTTCTCGAAGGGGAGGGGCCTGAGGTATGGCAGCGCAATTCGGTCGCCGGCTTCGCAAGGGGGCGACCACCACCGCTGTGGCCGCCGTTGCCGTGGCGGCGCTCTCCGCCTCGGGGGCCCCGGGCGCCACTCTGGTCACCGGGAGCGGCGACCCGCAGGCCACCGGGTCGACACCTCCGCCCGACGACAGCGCGGCCACCGGCAACTCGCCGTACTACACGGACCTGCCCCCGCTGAACACCCCCAACAAGCCGGGCACGTCCACGAATCTGCCCGTCACCGGCAGCGCCGAATCCGGCATCCCGGCCTCGATCCTGGCCGCGTACAAGAAGGCCGAGCAGACCGTCGCCGGCAGCGACGCCGCCTGCCGGCTGCCCTGGCAGCTGCTCGCCGCGATCGGCAAGGTCGAGTCCGGCCAGGCCCGCGGCGGCCGGGTCGACGCGAACGGCACCACGTTCTCGCCGATCCTCGGCCCGGTCCTCGACGGCCGGGGCTTCGCCATGATCAAGGACACCGACAACGGGGCGTACGACGGGGACTCGACCCACGACCGTGCCGTCGGCCCGATGCAGTTCATCCCGTCCACCTGGGCGACCTGGGGCCAGGACGGCAACGGCGACGGCCGCAAGGACCCCAACAACATCTACGACGCGGCGCTCGCCGCCGGACGCTACCTCTGCGCCGGCTCCCGCGATCTGTCCCTCGCCGCGGACCTCGACCGGGCGGTCCTGAGCTACAACCACTCGGACGCCTATCTGCGTACCGTCCGCTCGTGGTTCGACTACTACAAGCGCGGCACCCACGAGATTCCCGACGGAACCGGCGCCGTGCCGCCCGGTCTTGGCTCAGGTGCGGACCGCGACTCCGGCAGCCCGAGCCCGTCGCCCTCGCCGTCCGGCCCCGGAAAGCCGACGCCGAGCCCCGGCCCCTCGAAGCCGGGTGGCGGCGGATCGACCGGCCCGACCCCGGAGCCGACGCCGTCCGAGACCCTCGCGGCCGTGGAGAACGCCGGTACGGGCACACTCGCGGCCACCGCGGGTGACGCCTTCGCCGAGCGGATCAAGGTGCGGGCCAAGAACAGCCTCGGCGGCCCGCTCGCCAAGGTGTCCGTGACCTTCACCGTCGCCGGTGACACCGACGCCGCCTTCGACGGCGGGAAGAAGGCGGTCACCCTCCGGACCGGCGCCGACGGAACGGTCACCGCCCCGGTGCTGAAGGCGGGCGAGAAGGCCGGGAAGTTCACGGTGCGGGCCACCGCCACCGGCCGCTCGCTGCCCCCCGTCACCTACGGCGCGACCGTCACCGCCCGCCAGGCCGACGCGATCGCCAGGACCGACGACAAGGCGCTGACCGCGGCGCCCGGTGCCGAGTTCGCCGACACCGTCGAGGTCAAGGCCACCTACAAGGGCAAGATCGCGTCCGGGGTCGCCGTCACCGCCACCATGATCACCGACGCCGAGAAGCCGGCCGAGAACGACAAGGGCCCCTGTTTCAAGGACGCCGACGGCAAGACGGTCCGTACCCTCACGGGGCTGAAGACCGGCGCCGACGGCACCCTGAAGCTGCCCGCGATCTACGCCGACGGCACCGCGGGCACCTACAAGCTGCGCCTCACCACCGAGGGCGGCGCCACGGTCGTCATCGAGCTGAAGGTCGAGGCGTCCGAACCCTCGGCGACGCCCGATCCCTCCGGGACGCCCGACGCCTCCGAGACGCCCGAGCCGTCCGGGACGCCCGCCGCCTGACCTAGGGCCCCGTTCCTCCGCACGTCGCAGCAGCCCCTCCGCCACCACCCGGCAGAGGGGCTGTTCTACGTGTTCTCATCTCGCGCCCGCGTTGCTACGGTGCCCCAACCCTGACGACCCATCAGATCCATGCTCTCCGGGAGGACCGGCATGCGTGCTCTCGTCGCCGCCGCCATCGGGCTGGCCGCAGCCCTCGCGCTCGTCTTCACCATCACGGCGATCGGCGCCCCGCCCGGAGAGACCTCACCCAAACCCCTGCTGACCACCATCCCGGGCCCCAAGAACTAGTGCCCCTCACCGGCACTGACCACCGGAAGCAACCGAAGCCGAGGGAGGGCACCCACATGCGCCGCCGAGCCAGCCTCGTACTCCTGGCATTCGCCGTCTTCTTCGCCGCCATGTCGCCACTGATGCGCTGGTACGTCTTCCCCAGGCTGGCGAAGATCCCGCCCAGCCAGTACCAGGAGACGGTGCTGGAGGCGAAGCCCGCCACCCTCCTCGACTACAACGACAACATGAAGGTGAAGACGGTCCCCAAGGTCACCATCGTGCAGACCCTCAAGGGCAACGTCGAGGAGTCCGAGAAGATCGAGCGCAGCGCCGGACGCGACGTCGTCGTCTGGGACGCCCTCAGCTTCGTGGCCGGCCCGGACGGCAAGATGGTCTCCCAGATCCCCGAGCGCTACATCTTCGACGCCCACAGCCAGGCCCCCGTCCACGCCACCGGCGAATCCGTCGACGGCGACCCGGTCCGGCGCGAGGGCATCGAGTTCAAGTGGCCCTTCCTCACCGAGAAGCGCGACTACGAGTACTTCGACGCCCAGACCCGCACCAGCTCGCCCATCCACTACAAGGGCAACCGCACCTTCCACGGCATGGACGTCTACTACTTCGAGCAGACCATCCCGTGGACCAAGGTCCCGATGCCGAAGAAGATGCCGATCAAGGGCGTCACCCCGGAACAGATCGCGAAGACGGGCATGACCCGCTGGTACACCACCAAGCGGATGTTCTGGATCGACCCGGTCACCGGAGCGCCGGTCAACGGCGAGGAGATCCACAAGGAGGAGCTGCGCAACGCCAAGAAGATGGGGATGCCGCAGGACACCATGACCGTGTTCGCCGGGCACGTGAAGATGCGCCCGGACTACGTCGAATCGATCGTCGACCTGGTCAAGTCCCAGCGCCTGCTGGTCCTGCTCCTCACCTCGTACCTGCCCTGGGGCTTCCTGGTCCTCGGCGCCGGACTGCTCGCCCTCGCCCTGTGGCTGGAGGCCCGCTCCCGCCGCCCGGACCCGACACCGGACCCCGCCCCTACTCCTGCTCCCGCTTGAGCCGCGCCTTCGTGAACCGGGTCGCCTCCACCGTGGTGGGGTCCTCCGGCCACGGGTGCTTCGGATAGCGGCCGCGCAGCTCCGCCCGCACGGCCCGGTAGCCGTCCTGCCAGAACGACGCCAGATCGGCGGTGACGGCGGCGGGCCGGCCGGCCGGGGAGAGGAGGTGGACCAGGACCGGCACCCCGGCCACCCGCGGGGTCTCCCGCAGACCGAACAGTTCCTGGAGCTTCACCGCGAGCACCGGCTGTGCCCCGCCGTACTCCACCCTGATACGGGAACCGCTCGGCACCTCGATCCGCTCCGGCGCCAGCTCGTCCAGCCGCACCGCCTCGCCGGTCGCCCACGGCAGCAGCCGCCGCAGCGCCTGCCCCGCGTCGATCCGCGCCAGATCGGAGCGCCGCCGGGCCCGGGACAGCTCGGGCTCCAGCCACTGGTCGGTACGTTCCAGCAGCGCGTCCCGCGACACGTCCGGCCAGGGTTCGCCCAGCTCACGGTGGAGGAACGCGAGCCGCTCCCGCAACTGCTCGCTCTCCCGCGTCCAGCGCAGCAGTCCTGGTCCCTCGCGCCGCAGCCCCTCGACCAGCGCCCCACGCACCAGCTCCGGTGCCGGCTGCTTCAGCGGGCGCGCCGAAAGCTCGACGGCGCCCAGCCGCTCCACCCGGCGGGCCACCACGTCGCCGCCGGCCCAGTGGACCTCCTCGCCCGCGAACCGCAGATGCCCGGCGGCCACCCGTGCCGTGTCCTCGTCGATGACGGCCGCGAGCCGCACCCGCGCGGACGCCGAGTGCGCGGGCCGGTCGGCGACCGCGACCGCCAGCCACGGCGCGCTGCGCAGCCCCGATCCGTCCCGCAGCTCCGCACCCGTCCCCGAAACCATCAGGAACGCCCCCTCGCCCCGGGCCCGAGCCACCCGCTCCGGGAACGCCAGCGCGGCCACCAGGCCCACGGCCGCGTCGTCCGGCCCGGACCCCCCGCCCGCGTCCGCGACGAAGGAGGACAGCCGCCGCACCTCCTGCCGCCAGCGCGCCGCGTACCCGTCCCCGCCCCGCCGGGCGGCACGCAGCGCGGCCGCCAGATCGTCCCCGTACTCCCTCGGCGGTTCCTCGCTCAGCAGCGCCACGACCTCGGCCGCCCGCCGCCCGCCCACCTCGTCGGCGCCGTCCAGCAGCGCCCGCGCCAGCCGCGGATGCAGGCCCAGACGGGACATCCGTACGCCCCGGTCGGTCACCCGGCCCTCCGCGTCCACCGCGCCGACCGCCGTCAGCACCTCGCGCGCCGCGCTCATCGCACCCGCGGGCGGCGGGTCGAGCAGCGCCAGCCCGGAGGCGTCCGGATCACCCCAGCACGCCGCCTGCAACGCGAACGCCGCCAGGTCCGCGACCTTGATCTCCGGGGACGGGAACCGGGCGAGCCGCCCGTCCTCCGCCTGCGCCCAGCACCGGTACACCGCCCCGGGCGCCTCCCGTCCGGCCCGGCCCGCGCGCTGCCTTCCGGCCGCCTGCGAGGCCCGTACCGTCGTCAGCGCGCTCAGCCCCCGCGCGTGATCGGTGCGCGGTTCCCTGGCCAGCCCCGAGTCGACCACGACCCGCACCCCGGGCACCGTGAGGGACGATTCCGCCACCGAGGTCGCCAGCACCACCCGCCGCCCCTCGCCGGACGAACCGGCCAGCACCGCGTCCTGCACCGCCGCCGGAGCCCGCCCGTGCACCTGGAGCACCTCGGCGGCCACCCCGGCCAGCTGCCCCGCGACCCGGCCGATCTCGCCGACGCCCGGAAGGAAGCACAGCACGTCGCCGTCCCGCTCGGCGAGCGCCCGGCGCACCGTCGCGGCCACATGCGTCAGCAGCGCCGGATCGACCCTCATCCCGTGCGGCGGACGCACCGGAGCGGCGGGCGGCGCCCAGACCACCTCCACGGGATGCGAGACCCCCTGTGCCTCGACCACCGGGGCATCGCCCAGCAGCCGCGCCCAGCCCTGCGCGTCCGTCGTCGCGGACGCGGCGACCAGCCGCAGATCGGGCCGGATCGCCTCCCGCACGTCGAGCAGGAACGCGGCGACCGTGTCCGCGTCCAGATGGCGCTCGTGGCACTCGTCGATGATCACCGCGTCGACCCCGGCCAGCTCCTGGTCGCGCTGGAGCCGCTGGAGCAGCACACCGGTGGTCACCACCTCCACCACCGTGTCGCGCCCCACCACCCGCTCCCCGCGGACCGTGAACCCCACCCGGCCGCCGGCCCGCTCCCCGATGAGCCACGCCATCCGCCGCGCCGCCGCCCGTGCCGCGATCCGCCGCGGCTCCGCGACCACCACCCGGCGCACCGGACCGCCGCCGGCCAGACCGGCCAGGACCAGCGGTACGAGGGTCGTCTTGCCGGTGCCGGGCGGCGCGCACAGCACCGCGACGCCGCGGTCGTCGAGCGCCCGCTCCAGGGCGGGCACAGCGGTGCGTACGGGCAACTGGTCCAGGGCGTCGGTACGGATCACGCCCCCAGTCTCGTACGGCCCGCACCCGCTCCCGTACCCCGGTGGCGCTACGGGATCAGTCCCGTTCGCAGACGAAGATCGCCGTGCCGGGGATGAGGTTTCCGCGCAGCGGGGACCAGCCGCCCCACTCCTGGTGGTTCCAGGCGGGCCACTCCGGTTCGACGAGGTCGACCAGCCGGAAGCCCCCGGCCACCACGTCCCGCACCCGGTCGCCCAGCGTCCGGTGGTGCTCGACGTACACGGCCTCGCCCCGTTCGTCCTGCTCCACGTAGGGGGTGCGGTCGAAGTAGGAGGCCGCGACCGAGAGGCCCTCGGGCCCCGGCTCGTCCGGGAACGCCCAGCGGACCGGGTGCGTCACCGAGAAGACCCAGCGGCCCCCGGGGCGCAGCACCCGGCGCACCTCGCGGAAGACCCGCACGGGGTCGGCGACGAAGGGCACCGCGCCGTAGGCGGAGCACGCCAGGTCGAAGGAGCCGTCCCGGAACGGCAGCACCCCGGCGTCCGCCTCCACCAGCCGGACCGCCGGCACATCGCTGCCGCCGATCCGCAGCGCGTGCTGCAACTGCCGGTGCGAGAGGTCCAGCGCCACCGGGCGGGCGCCCTGAGCGGCGAGCCAGCGGGAGCACTGCGCGGCGCCCGCGCCGATCTCCAGGACGTCCAGGCCGCGCAGCGACCCGGCGGGGCCCAGCAGACCGGCCTCCGCCTCGTCGAGCCCCTCCGGACCCCAGACGAACCGGTCGTCCCCGAGGAAGGCGCCGTGGTCGCTCTGGTACTCGTCGGCGTTCCGGTCCCACCAGCCGCGACTGGCCCGGCTGCTCTCGGTCTGTGACGCGTCGCGGCGCGTCGCCTCGGGTTCGGCCGGGTAGATCTCTTGGCTCATCGTGTCCGTCGTTGTAGTTTGCCTTCACCCCGCCGCACGCGGTACGTACCTGGGGGTACCTGTGGGTACGGCTCCCGTGCCCATGGTTTGTCTCCTGGGGCCGATCTGGCCTCGGGGAACACGAGTTGTGCCGGATATGAGCCGTTGCGCCCCCGGTGTGCGCCTTCGCGCATTGACCGTGCCCGGCTGCCCCCGTATGCTACAAGTTGCGCCGCGAGCCTGCGCGCCTCAGACCTAGCAGGCCGCGCTCGCATCTGTTGTATGTCCCCTCGGTTCACGAGGCGTCTCCCGTCCAGCGGGTTCGGTGCTTCCGGAGCTGTCCGGCTTCTGCAGAGGTGATACGGGCTCCCGGCGTAGCAGTACCTACGACTCACTGTCCGTACCGGAGCCCTTTCCCACATGACGAGCAGCACCGAGACCACCGCCACCACCCCGCAGGTAGCGGTCAACGACATCGGTAACGAGGAAGCCTTCCTCGCCGCGATCGACGAGACGATCAAGTACTTCAACGACGGCGACATCGTCGACGGCGTCATCGTGAAGGTCGACCGGGACGAGGTCCTGCTCGACATCGGTTACAAGACCGAAGGCGTCATCCCCTCCCGCGAGCTTTCGATCAAGCACGACGTCGACCCGAACGAGGTCGTCAAGGTCGGCGACGAGATCGAGGCCCTGGTTCTCCAGAAGGAGGACAAGGAAGGCCGCCTCATCCTGTCCAAGAAGCGCGCTCAGTACGAGCGTGCCTGGGGCACGATCGAGAAGATCAAGGAAGAGGACGGCATCGTCACCGGTACCGTCATCGAGGTCGTCAAGGGTGGTCTCATCCTCGACATCGGCCTCCGTGGCTTCCTGCCGGCCTCCCTCGTCGAGATGCGCCGTGTCCGCGACCTCCAGCCCTACGTGGGCAAGGAGCTCGAGGCCAAGATCATCGAGCTGGACAAGAACCGCAACAACGTGGTCCTGTCCCGCCGTGCCTGGCTGGAGCAGACCCAGTCCGAGGTTCGCCAGACGTTCCTCACGACCCTGCAGAAGGGCCAGGTCCGCTCCGGCGTCGTCTCCTCGATCGTCAACTTCGGTGCGTTCGTGGACCTCGGCGGCGTCGACGGTCTCGTGCACGTCTCCGAGCTGTCCTGGAAGCACATCGACCACCCCTCCGAGGTTGTCGAGGTCGGCCAGGAAGTCACCGTCGAGGTTCTCGACGTCGACATGGACCGCGAGCGCGTCTCCCTGTCGCTCAAGGCGACGCAGGAAGACCCGTGGCAGCAGTTCGCCCGCACGCACCAGATCGGGCAGGTCGTTCCCGGTAAGGTCACCAAGCTCGTTCCGTTCGGTGCGTTCGTGCGCGTCGACGAGGGCATCGAGGGTCTGGTCCACATCTCCGAGCTGGCCGAGCGCCACGTGGAGATCCCGGAGCAGGTCGTCCAGGTCAACGACGAGATCTTCGTCAAGGTCATCGACATCGACCTCGAGCGTCGTCGCATCAGCCTCTCGCTGAAGCAGGCCAACGAGTCCTTCGGTGCCGACCCGGCCTCGGTCGAGTTCGACCCGACCCTGTACGGCATGGCCGCGTCCTACGACGACCAGGGCAATTACATCTACCCCGAGGGCTTCGACCCCGAGACCAACGACTGGCTCGAGGGCTACGAGACCCAGCGCGAGGCGTGGGAGACGCAGTACGCCGAGGCGCAGCAGCGCTTCGAGCAGCACCAGGCCCAGGTCATCAAGTCCCGCGAGGCCGACGAGGCCGCTGCTGCCGAGGGCGCTGCTGCCCCGGCCGGTGGCGCCCCGGCTGCCTCCGGCGGCAGCGGTGGCGGCTCGTACTCCTCGGAGTCCGCGGACAACTCCGGCGCCCTGGCGTCGGACGAGGCCCTGGCGGCCCTGCGCGAGAAGCTGGCGGGCGGCCAGAGCTGACGCTCTGCACCCCCTCCGGTCGGTGATCGACCGCAGTAGCTGAAAAGTGAGGCCCGCTCCCCGAGGGGAGCGGGCCTCACTCGTTTCCGCCGGGCGGCGGTTACGGGGTGACGGTGATGTTGGTCAGGCCCTTGCCGCCGGTCACCGTGTTGCTGCTGTGGACGGTGGTCGGGCAGCCCGTGCCGTAGTTGGTGACGTTGATCGCGAGCTGCTTGTCGCCCTCGGCGCCGGTCAGGTCCGAGGTGTTGTCACGGAAGACGGTGCCGCAGCCCCAGCCGCTCTGCTGAGTGTGGGTCTCGTAGCCGTTGTTGGTCGTACGGGAGCCCTTGTTGCCCTCGACGAGTACGTCATTGCCCTTCACGTCGACCCAGGAGTCGTCGTAGTTGGCGCCGGTCAGCCCGCTGCCGTCGAAGGTGTTGCCGATGATCCTCGCCCCGGTGGTGCCCTCCTTGATGTCGATGTTCTCGCCGCCGACCCCCGGGCCGATCGTGTTCCGCAGGATCTGCACCCCGTCGCTCCGGTCGGAGAGATCGCCGGCCGTGCCGACGTAGACGCCCTCGCCCATGCCGCGGCCGTCGTGCCCGGTGTCGTAGATCCGCGAGTTCTTGATGACGCCGTTCCTGCTGGACTTGCGGAAGTGGACGCCCTCCATGTCCAGGTCGTGCACGGTCACCGAATCGATGACGACCCCTGTGGCGGTGTCGGCCATGATGCCCTTCTGGCCGCCGGTGACCGTGATGCCCTCGACCGTCCAGTACGAGGCCCCGTTGAGGTGCAGTCCGTAGCCTCCGCCGGCCGTGAGGATCGCCTTGGCCGAGCCCGTGAGGGTGATCCGGGCGGAAGCGGTGCCGGGGACGGTCGCCTTGAAGTTGCCGGTGTACGCGCCGTCGGCGAGCCGGATGGTGTCGCCGGGGGCGGCGGCGGTGAGGGCGGACTTGAGCTGGGCGGCGGTGCTCACGTCGATGACCGTTGCCGCACCCGCCGTGGTGGCGGAGGCGAGGGCGAGGCCGCCGGTGGCGAGCGCGGCGGCCAGCAGGGCCGGGAGGAGAGTGCGGGTGCGCATGGGGGTGCCTTCCCGTCGAAGGAGTTCGAGGTTCTCGTACATGAATGTGGGGCGAGTCTCTGAACGCTCTGCCCAGTGACGGTAGGGATGGGGTGCGGCGGTGTCAATGTCTGGACCAATGCCGGGCGAGGGTGGATCGGCGGACCGGGTGAACGGAGGAACGCCTGTGTGGTGCACGGGAAACTGACGGCCCGTTGCTCGCCCGCCCACGGATGCGGTGGCCTCGGGCCGGTCGTGAACTCGGCTTCCTCGTAGAGGTGTTCATCGACATGAACTCCAACGCCTGTATCTCCAAGGGGAAGGTGGACGCCCGTCAGGGGAGTCCGCCTCGGGAGCCGCGCCCGGGTTCTCGCGTCGGATCGGGCATGAACCGGCCGGTGAAAGGGCACAGTCCGGGAATGCATGTGCCCTGCCGGACGTTCTTCTCGAGGAACACGAGGAGGAGCGGTAACCGTGCCTGATCCGCAGAGTTTGTACGAATGGGAGCCGAAAGGCCTGGCCGTCGTCGACATGGCGCTCGCGCAGGAGTCGGCCGGCCTGGTCATGCTCTACCACTTCGAGGGATACATCGACGCGGGCGAGACCGGCGAGCAGATCGTGGACGGCCTGCTCGAAACGCTGCCGCACCAGGTCGTGGCCAGATTCGACCACGACCGTCTCGTCGACTACCGCGCACGGCGCCCGCTGCTGACCTTCCGGCGCGACCGCTGGGCCGCCTACGAGACCCCGACGCTCGACGTCAGGGTCGTGCAGGACGCCACCGGAGCGCCCTTCCTGCTGCTTTCCGGGCCCGAGCCCGACGTGGAGTGGGAGCGCTTCGCCGCCGCCGTCGAGCAGATCGTCGAGCGCCTCGGCGTCCGCCTCGCGGTGAATTTCCACGGGATCCCGATGGGTGTCCCGCACACCCGCCCCGTCGGCATCACCCCGCACGGCAACCGCACGGACCTCATGCCCGGCCACCGCAGCCCCTTCGACGAGGCGCAGGTGCCCGGCTCAGCCGAGGCCCTGGTGGAGTACCGGCTGATGGAGGCCGGACACGACGTCCTCGGTGTCGCCGCCCATGTGCCGCACTACGTCGCCCGCTCCGCGTACCCGGACGCGGCGCTCACCGCCCTGGAGGCGGTCACCGCCGCGACCGGCCTGGTCCTGCCGAGCGTCGCCCATGCGCTGCGCACGGAGGCGCACCGCACCCAGACCGAGATCGACCGCCAGATCGACCAGGGCGACGAGGAGCTCGTCTCGCTCGTCGAGGGCCTTGAGCACCAGTACGACGCGGTCGCCGGATCCGAGACCCGGGGCAACCTGGTCGCCGAGCCGGTGGACCTGCCGTCCGCCGACGAGATCGGCCTCGAATTCGAGCGGTTCCTCGCGGAGCGCGAGGGGGACGCCTGATCGCCGCTGCCGGACAGCCCTTAGGCTGCAGGGCATGCTGAAAGTGGGCCTGACCGGTGGGATCGGCGCCGGCAAGAGTGAAGTGTCACGGCTGCTCGTCGGATACGGAGCCGTGCTGATCGACGCGGACCGGATCGCCCGGGAGGTCGTCGAGCCGGGGACACCCGGGCTCGCGGCCGTCGTCAAGGCGTTCGGCGCCGGCATCCTCACCGCCGACGGCACCCTGGACCGGCCGAAGCTCGGCTCGATCGTCTTCGCCGACGCGGACCGGCTCGCCATTCTCAACGCGATCGTCCACCCCCTGGTCGGCGCCCGCTCCGCCGAGCTGGAGCGGGCCGCGGGCCCCGACTCGGTCGTCGTCCACGACGTCCCGCTCCTCACCGAGAACGGTCTGGCGCCGCTCTACGACCTGGTCGTCGTCGTGGACGCGAGCCCCGAAACCCAGCTCGACCGGCTCGTACGGCTGCGCGGCATGACCGAGCCCGAGGCCCGCGCCCGGATGGCCGCCCAGGCCACCCGGGAGCAGCGTCGGGCCGTGGCGGATCTGGTCATCGACAACGACGGGCCGCTGGAGAACCTGGAGCCGCAGGTCCGCAAGGTCTGGTCGGAGCTGACCGGGCGGGCCGCCGAGGCCGGCTGACCCGGGCACCGGCGGACCGGGCGGGCGTCCGCGGGCGGCCCCGGCCCCGGCCAGGACCGGAATACCGGACCGCGCCCGGACGTTGAGGACCCGGTGACGAGTCGAGGACTCGGTGACGAAGGGAAGGACGAGACCGTGCCCGAGAGGACCCCGGAGACCGACGTCATCGACTTCCGCGCGGCCGAACAACTGCTGGCCGCGCGCGACCCCCGTGGCGCGGTGAAGCTGCTCGATTCGGTGATCGCGGCCCATCCGGAGAACACCGCGGCCCGGCTGCTGCGCGCCCGCGCGTTCTTCGCCGCCGCCCAGCTGCGCCCCGCCGAGCTCGAATTCGAACTCGTCCTGGAGCGCGAACCGGACAACGCCTTCGCGCACTTCGCGCTGGCCCGCACCTTCGAGCGAGCAGGCCGCACCGACCGGGCCGCCCGTCACTTCCGGCTGGCCGCCGCGCTCGACCCGAACCCGGAGTACCTGAAGGCGGCCCGATTCCCGGCCCAGGACTGAGACGACGGTGCCGGGCGGGTACGCGCCCGCCCGGCCCGGTTCAGTGCCCGTACCTGCCGCGTCCGCCGTGGTCGGGTTCGTACGGCGGGATGTCGCGGCCGGGCTGGTAGTGCGGGCCTTGGTGGATGTGGTGCACGATCACCGCCATATCCACCAGGACCAGCAGGAGCAGCAGGCCGCAGGCGGCGGCCCAGCCCGGTCGGCCGGTCAGCGTGAAGGCCGCCAGGCCGAAGACGGCCCAGGCCAGCCCCCATAGACTCAGCCAGAGCCGCAGCCGCAGTGGACTGCGGGCAGTCGTCGGTTCATTGCCGGTACGCATGGCGATCGCCTCTCCTACCAGGATGGACCCACGACGGCGTTTTGGGACATGTCGACGTCGGACTGAGGAGATCGCGCGTGAACGGCACATCGTGGGAGGACCGCACCGGCCGCAGGTCGAGGGTGCGGGGCTGCCTGCTGGGCGGGGCGATCGGGGACGCGCTGGGAAACCCGGTGGAGTTCCTGTCCCTGGCCGGCATCCGTCGCGCGCACGGTGAGCACGGCGTACAGGGGCTCCTCCCGGACGAGGAAGGGGTCGTCGGACGGGTCACGGACGATACGCAGATGACCCTGTTCACGGCCGAAGCGCTGATCAGGGCCCACGCCAGGGCGGAGTCGAAGGGGATCGGCGGTGCCGAGACCGCGCTCGTACGCAACGCCTACCTGCGCTGGCTGGACACCCAGAACCACCCCGCGCCGCCCGTCGCGGGCGGTGACAACCCGATCCGGACCGGCTGGCTCCGGCGGCAGCCCTGGCTGTACGCGCGCCGGGCCCCGGGCAACGCCTGCCTGACCGGGCTCGCCACCGGCCACGTCCCCGAGCCGACGCACCGGCTCGGTGAGCCCGGCCCCGTCAACACCGGGTCGAAGGGGTGCGGCACGGTGATGCGGTCCGCCCCCTTCGGGCTGGTGGGCCAGGACGCCGAGGAGAGCTTCCGGCTCGCGTACTGGTGCGCGCAGATCACCCACGGCCATCCGACCGGCGCGTACGCGGCCGGGGCCCTCGCCGCGATCGTCGCGCACCTCCTGGAGGGCGACTCGATGGCGGGCGCCGTGCTGAGGGCGATGGAGCTGTTGCGCCGCCACCCGGGGCACGAGGAGACGGCGAAGGCGCTGCGGGCCGCCGTCGACCTGGCCGCGGAGGGCGCGCCGACCGGTGAGAAGGTGGAGACGCTGGGGGCCGGCTGGGTCGCCGAGGAGGCCCTCGCCATCGCTGTCTACTGCGCTCTGGTGCTGCCCGGCGCCGATCAGGTGGCCGGGGCGCTGCTGCTCTCGGTCAACCACTCGGGCGACAGCGACTCCACGGGAGCGGTCTGCGGCAACCTGCTCGGCGCACGCCACGGGGACGTACACCTTCCGCCGTCCTGGCTGGTGGCGACCGAGGGCCGCACGGTGATCACCGAGGTGGCCGACGACCTGTGCCTGGAGTCCGAGCACGCGGTCACCTGGCCGGAGGGCCGGTACCCGATGTGCTGAGGGACGGGTCGGCACCTGATGTGCTGAGGGACGGCCGATACCCGATGCGCTGACGGGCCGACGGCACCCGATGTGCTGACGGGCGGCCGTCCGCCGCTGGTCGGCGGGGACACCGCTCCTCGGCACACCGGGTGGTGAAGGTGCGTCAGTCGGTCAGCAGCTTGGTGCGCAGTGCGGCCACCGTCGCGTCGTCGATCTTCAGGCCCTCGCGTACGTAGGTGCCGAAGTCGCCGTACAGATGGTCCACCTCGTCGAACGCCGCGCGCAGCCAGCTCAGTTCGACGGCCTTCGGGTTGCCCAGGTAGTCGTTGCTGGCGAGGAAGTCCGCCTCGACGGTCTCGCGCGGGACGCCGAGCAGGGTGAGCAGGACGGCGGTGCTCCAGCCGGTGCGGTCCTTGCCCGAGCTGCAATGGTAGACCGTCGCGCCGGAGTCGTTCGTGGCGACGGCCGTGAGCAGGTCGTGGAAGGCGTAGTCGGCGCCCACGAAGTTGACCATGAACGGGTAGCCGATGGACTGGCCGAGGTCGGACGAGCCGGAGAACAGCCCGGCCGCGATGGCCTCGGCCAGGGTCATCAGGGCCGAGTCGTGGAAGCGGATGCCATGGCTGAGCGACACCACATCGGCGACCTGGTACTTCACGCCGGCGGGCAGCCGGTCCGGGTCGTCGTGCCGCTCCACCGCGTTGCGCAGGTCCACATCGAGGGTGAGGCGCTGGGAGAGCAGGCGCTGCTGCTCGGCGTCGGTGAGGCTGTTGATCTTGTTGGAGCGGTAGACCAGACCCGGGCGCACCCAGCGGCCGTCGGTGGTGCGGTAGCCGCCGATGTCCCGGAAGTTGCGGGCGGAATCGATCCCGAGCGAACGGTCGGCGACGACGAGCGGGGAGCCGCTGTCCGGTACCAGCCGGAAGTACCAGCGCCCCGCTTCGGCGAGGGCTGCGGCGGGGACGGTCAGCGAACCGGTGCCGGCTGCGGTGCCCACCGGGGTGCCGGTGGTGGCGTCGGGGGAGGTGACGGCGGTGACGGTCACCGATCGGGCGGCGGAGGACCAGGAGATGGTGTAGCCGCCGTCGGCGGCGCGCTTGGCGGTGGCCGCGGTGAAGGGCACGGCGGCGGCCCGCGCCCGGGCCTCGGCGCTCGTCGCGGGTGCGCCGGCCGGTGTGGCGGCGAGGGCGGGCGGTACGAGGACCGTACCGGCGAGCAGGACGGCCGCGACGGCTGCCTGGGTGATGCGGTGCGTGCGCATGGTGCTCCTTGTCTGCATCCCTGTCGGGGGTGGGGGGTGTCAGGAGGCGGGGACGGCGGTGCACGGCGTGTTGCCGCAGACATTGATGACACGGCCGGTGGTCAGGAAGGTGGCCTTCTGCTGACGGGCCGCCGACGAGTTGCGGGGGTCGGAGTGCGGGTCGTGGCCGTAATTCGGCCCGGTCGGCGGGGTGTTGGTGATCGGTGGGCTGGGCGTGCCGCTGTCCCACACCGTCATCGCTGAGCCCCGGTGGGGCAGTTGCTCGCGGGTGACGGTCCCGATGCCCCAGTACGGGACGGTGTCCGGGCTGCGGCCCGGTGCCAGCGCGGGGGCGATCAGCCGGGCGCCGATGGTGCGCGCCTCCACGTCGGCCGCCGCGTTGGCGACCTGGTGGTCCCCGTACGCGATGTGCATCAGCACCTGATGGCGGTCGGTGAGGTGGCTCGCGTACCCGTTGGTCTCGCCGCGGTCCCACACCATCTGGAACAGCTGGAGGACGATCTGCTGGCGCAGCTTGTCCGGGTAGGAGAGGTCCAGGACCTGTTGGAACGGGGCGAAGTCGGCGCTGCGGTTGAGGAGCAGGCCGTAGTTCATGCCGGTGACGCCGAGGACCCCGCGCCGGATGTCGGGCGAGGCGGCCACGAGCGCGCCGCCGAGGATTCCGCCCTGGCTGTTCCCGTCGTACCCGATGCCGTGCCGGATGTCGACGAGCGGGCGGCCGTCGCCGTCGCGGAAGGCCGCGTCGGTGGTCAGGCCGTCGCCGTGGATCAGGGCGCGGGCGAGGAAGAGGGCGTTCAGCATGCCCTGTTCGCTGCGTTCGGGGACGGCGGGGAAGAGGTTCGGGTCGGCGAGCGCGCCGAGCATCACGGGTATGTCCTCCTCGGCCATCCCGATCCAGTCCGTCGCGCAGAACGTGAGATCGTGCTCCGCCGCCATCGCCTTGACGTTGCCCGCGCCGACCTCGGAGCGGCGGCCGAGGAGGCCGTGCCCGTAGAGGGCGGGGTGCGAGGGCGTACGGAAGGCGGCGCGCGGTATCTCGCAGCGGAACGTGGCGGCCTGGGTGTTCGACGGGAGCCGCCGCGGCAGGCCGTCGCGGCCGCGGTGCAGTACGGAGCCGGGCGGGCCGCCGGGCAGGTTCAGATAGCTGGGCACCTCGATCCGGCCGGTCACCTCGCGGGCGATCCGGGGGTCCTGCTCGGCCGTGAAGTCGGTGACCCCGGTGACGGTGAACGCGGGGGAACGGCCGCCGAGCCGGCGGAACGCGTCGTCACGGATGGTGAAGAGGTCGCCGGTGAGACCGCGGGTGCTCGCGACGGTGAAGTCCCAGGCCAGATAGAGCCCTTCGGACCGGACCCCGGCCCTGCGCAGCGCCTTCAGGGCCGGGCGGAGCTGATGCTGCCGGGCGTGCAGCGGATGCCCGGCGGGCAGCGGCTTCCCGGCGACGGCGGCGAACGGCTCGGCGGCCGGGACGGTCCGCCCCGCCCCGTCCTTGAGGTTCCGCAGGGCTACGGCGTAGTGGTGACCGTCGCGGAAGTTGCGCGCGGGATGGATCAGCAGGGCCCGGCGCTCCGGGTCGGTGGCGTTGGAGTCCGGCTCCGCCCAGTACGGCCACCGCTCGCCGGTCCGGGCGTCCAGCAGTACGACGGGGGCGTCCGGGGCCAGGGAGCGGCCGATGTCGGTGATGGGGGCCATGCCGGTCGCCGCCGGGTCGAGGCCGGGGACGTGCGCGATCAGGGTCGAGCCGGGGGAGAAGCCGTCGGACCGGTTCCAGGCCGTCGGGTCGATGGGCCGGCCGGCCGTGGCGCGCGGCAGCGTGGTGGCGCCGAAGGACACGCGGCGGCCGGTGTCGGTGGCCGGGTCGGGCCGTGTGTACCAGTCGTTCGGGAACGGCAGCAGGCACTCGACGGGCGCCAGCGGGTCGCAGCCGGGCCCGGACGCCCCGGTGGCCCGCGCCGCGGAGGCTTCCGGGACGAGCAGGGCGGCGGCGCCGAGCGCCGCCGCCAGCAGCCCGCGCAGCAGGCGATGGAGCAACTTCGGTCAGCTCCCCTGGAGGTGCGCGCCGATGATGGCGGCGTAGTTCGCCTCACCCTTGCGGTTGGGGTGCAGCGGGGCGGCGGCCGCGGTCGGCACGTAGCCCTCGACCCACTTGTCCGACGGGGCCTGGCAGGAGTCGTGGCCCTTGCTGGGCGTGGCCAGATCGATGTACTCGGCCCCGTGCGCGGCGCTCTGCTGCGCGATCACCGCGTTCATCCGGTCGACGCTGCCCTGGAGGAAGTCCGCGTCCACCGGGAGGACCGGCTGCAGCGGCCAGCAGCCGCCGGGCTTGATGTACAGGCCGTACCCCGTGACGACCACCCGGGCCTGCGGCGAACGCTGGTGGATCGAGTCCAGTACGGCGCCCAGCTTCGGCGCGAACTCCGCGATGCGCTGCCCCACCTGGTCCACGCCGCCCTCGTTGTACTTCTCCTTGCACGGGGTGGCGTTCGGGTCGAGGGTGGTGCACTTCTGCGCGATGCCGACCAGACCGGCGTCGTTGCCGCCGATGGTCAGAGTCACCAGGTCGGTGTCCGCGCGCAGCGCGTCGAACTGGGGCGGGGCCGAGCCCATCGGGATGTCCAGCAGCGACAGCGACTGCTTCTCGGTCATGTGCTTGGAGGAGGCGCCGCTGCACGTGACGTCGGTCAGCGACGCACCGAGGCGCGCGGCCAGTTCGTGCGGATAGTTGTGCGTGGAACGGCCGCAGGCCACCGGCCCCGTGATGTCCGGGATGAGCGGTCCCGAGGCCATGGAGTCGCCGAGCGCGACATAGGACGTGGCGTCGTCCGTACCGGCTGCGGAAGCCGGGACCGCACCGGTACCCACGGCCAGGCCGGCCAGGGCGAGCGCACCCATGATGGTTCTGACGGAACGGCAGATGTCCTTGTTCTGCGGCATGTTCACGGAATCCTCCGACGGTGGGGGGCGGAACGTGGCATGGCGTGTGACGCCGGTCATCATGCAGACTCAACTGCCGTCGTTTAACTGGTGGGTAACGCAGACTTCTGCGGGGGAACTTGTGACGCGTGACAATCGGCCGCTCGTGATCACGGGGGAGCACGGTGTCCCGGGCGGGCCACAGGGCCAGCCGCTGTCCATCGCCGGGCGCCCGGTGGCCGCGCAGCTGCGCGCCCGGGTCCCGGCCCTGACCGGCCGTGTCGTCGCCCGGCTGCTGGCCGATCTTCCGGTCTACGCCGATCTGCCGCACGAGGAGATCTCCGGCGACATCGCCGATATCGTCCAGCACAATCTGCGGCTCTTCGCCGACGTCGTCGAGCACCGCCGCCCCGCCACGGACGCCGAACTCGCCCAGCAGCGGGACTCGGCGGCCCAGCGCGCCGAGGAGGGCGTGCCGCTGGACGCGATCCTCACCGCCTACCAGGTCGGCACGGCGATGTGCTGGCAGGAGACCGCGGAGGGGGCGCTGCCCGGCGATCTCGCCACCGTTCTGGAGATCATGGACCGCATCATGGTCCTCCAGCAGCAGCTGACCTCCGCCGTCAGCAGCGCGTACCTGGAGGCCCGGCAGATCCTCGACAGCCAGGAACACGGGGGCCGGCACGCACTGATGGCCGCCCTGCTGACCGGTGAACCCCTGGACCGCTTCGCCCACCGCACCGGGCTGCGCCCGGCCGCCCGTTACCTCACGATGACCCTCGCGCTCGGCCCGCACCCCGACGAGCTGAACCAGTCACCGGGGCCGGGGGCCGGCGTCGCGGCCCGGCGCAAGATCCGCCGGGTCCGCACAGCCCTCGACCACTTCGCCGGTACGCCGGCACTCACCGCCCTCGACGCCTCCGGCGGCACGGTGCTGCTGCCCGTCGCCGAGCCGCCGCCGTGGCACGGACCCGGCGGTCTGTGCGAGCTGATCGAGGAGGCGACCCGCGCCGCCGGTGTCCCCATCACCGCCGCCGCGGAGACCGCCGGACCGGAGGCGGTGCCGGCCGCCGTGGCGCGCAACACCGAGATCGTCGACCTGATCGCCCGTACCGGCCGGCCGCCCGGCCTGTACCGGCTCGCCGATGTCCTGCTCGAATACCAGCTCAGCCGGCCCAGCGAGGCCCTGCGCGGGCTCGCGCAGCTGCTGCGGCCGCTGGAGGCGAAGCCGGAGCTGCTGCGCACGCTGGAGACGTATCTCGAACTGGGCCTGGACCGGCGGGCCACCGCGGCCGCCCTGCACATCCACCCCAACACCGTCGACTACCGCATCCGCCGCATCGACCGGCTGACCGGGCTCTCCCCGGCCCGCCCGGCCGACCTCCAGCACATCAGCGCGGCACTGGTCGCCCGTCGTTCGCTGTGAACGGGAACGGGAACGGGAACGGGGAGGGTGGCGGAACGGTCTTGTGGCCGGAACCACCGTCAGCGGCCGTACGTTCGTCCATACATGAGCGGACAACTGGTGCGTGAGGGATATTCAGGGACGGGGCCCGGCGCGATCACTCCGGACGGATGCGCGGTCGAGCTGTACAGACGTCTGCCCGTCCGCGACGAACCGGACGTGATCGCGGCGGCCGTGCCCGCCGGGGCGAGCATTCTGGAACTGGGCTGCGGCGTGGGCCGGGTGACCCATCCGCTGATCGAGCGCGGCTTCGCGGTCACCGCCGTGGACGAATCGGCTCAGATGCTGGAGCACGTCCGGGGCGCCCGCACCGTGCGGAGCCCCATCGAGTCGCTGGACCTCGGCGAGGAGAGGTTCGACGTGGTGATGCTGGCGTCGTTCCTGGTGCACGCGAGCGAGGACCGGGTGCGTGACGGGCTGCTGCGGACCTGCCGCAAGCACGTCAAGGACGGCGGCGTCGTGCTCTTCCAGCGCGAGGGCGCCGACTACCGCACGAACCTGCCGAGGGAGCGGACCTATCCGGACGGATACCCGGGCGGCTACACCGTACGGATCGTCTCGGCCCGGCCCGTGGGGGACGGGGTGGACTCGGTGCATGCCGAGTACATCTTCGACGACGCGCGATGGACCCAGACGTTCCGGTCGCGGGAGCTGTCGAAGGAACAGTTCGAAGGGCATCTGGCGGCGGCGGGCCTGACCGTCGACCGGTATCTCACGGACGACGGAATCTGGGTGCGCGCCGTGCCCGCGTAGCCGCCGGACCGTGCTGAACGCGGTTTGTCCGGTCAGTGGACCGTGCTGTAGCTCCGCCACGGCAGCGCGGAGAGCCCGTTGACATCGCTGAGCGTCGTCGCGAGGTACGTCGTCCCCGGACCGGTGCAGTTGCGTGTGCGGTACAGGATGATGTCGACCAGGGTGTTGTTGTTCACCGCCGTGGCGCCCGAGGGAGCGAGGCGGTGGCAGCCCTTCACGGACGGGCTGTTGACCATGATCACGGCGCCCCGCCCCGTCGTGTAGGTGATCGGCCCGACCGCGGTCCGGCCGAGGCCGGAACAGCCTGCGACGGTGAGGGTCAGGAGCGCGGTCCCGGCTGCGATGCCGAGGCGGCGGCTTCGGTGAGCGATCACGGGCATGGGCGGGTCCTCGTCTACGGAGTACGTGCTGACGCCGGAAACCCTGCCCCCTCGCCGGTGCCCCGGCATCCGGTGCGCGGCCGGGCGGGGGAGGGCCGCGCACGGAGGGGGCCCGTCCGTGTTCCTATTGATTGAGACTGGGCATACCGTGGTATCAGCGGCTGATTCGTGCGATTCGCGGAATTCGTTTGATTCAGTCGCATTCGGTCAGTTTTCGGCTTTCAGGGGGCCGACATGGTCCAGGAACTCGTGATCGCGATAGTGGCGGCGGCCTCGGTGGGCACGCTGTACGTGGCTGCGGCGGCCAAGGTCGTCAAGCAGTACGAGCGGGGCGTCGTGCTGAGGCTCGGCAGGCTCCGTGACGATGTACGAGGGCCCGGGTTCACCATGGTGATCCCCGGCATCGAGCGGCTGCGCAAGGTCAACATGCAGATCGTGACGATGCCGGTGCCGGCGCAGGACGGGATCACCCGGGACAACGTGACGGTGCGGGTGGACGCGGTCATCTACTTCAAGGTCGTCGACGCGGCGAGCGCCGTGATCCAGGTCGAGGACTACCGGTTCGCGGTGTCGCAGATGGCACAGACCTCGCTGCGGTCGATCATCGGCAAGAGCGATCTGGACGATCTGCTGTCCAACCGCGAGAAGCTGAATCAGGGTCTGGAGCTGATGATCGACAGCCCTGCGGTCGGATGGGGCGTGCAGATCGACCGGGTGGAGATCAAGGACGTCTCGCTGCCGGAGACCATGAAGCGCTCCATGGCCCGCCAGGCCGAGGCCGACCGTGAGCGGCGGGCCCGGGTCATCAACGCGGACGCCGAGCTCCAGGCATCGAAGAAGCTCGCGGAAGCGGCGGGGGAGATGTCCGCCCAGCCGGCCGCGCTCCAGCTGCGACTGTTGCAGACAGTGGTGGCGGTCGCGGCGGAGAAGAACTCCACACTGGTGCTGCCGTTCCCGGTGGAGCTGCTCCGCTTCCTGGAGCGGGCACAGCAGCCCGGACAGCAGCAACAGCCGGCGCTCGGACAGCAGCAGCTTGCGCCCGCGCAGCAGCCGGCGCCGCCCCCGCAGAGCGCCGCCGCCAAGCCGCAGCGGCAGCCGCAGCCGCAGCGCCATGCACAGGCGCCCCGCCCCGCCCCGCCGCAGCGCCCCGCCCAGGCCCAGCGCCCGGCCCAGCCGCGATCGCCGCAGCCGTCGGCCGCGGCGCCCGCGCCCATGCCCGCGCCACCGCCCCCGGCCGCTGTTCCCGCCCGGCCCTCGCGTCCGAAGCCGCTGGCCAAGCACTGAGGACCGGTTGTCAGACCCCCCGCCTAGACTCGCAGGAGTCATGAGGATCAAGGCGATCAAGAGGATCGGCGCGGGAGGGGAGGGGGACCGATGACCACGGCACAACAGCAGCAGGACGCCTCCGCCGTCCGTCTCCTGCGCTGTGCCGCCGTGTTCCTGCCCGCGCCGCTGCCGAGGGACGGGAGCGTCGCCTTCTGGGATCCCGCCGGCGGCCCCCTCCCGGAGCCGGGCGGCCTCTGCGCACACCCCGTGGACCCGGGGAGTCCGGCACCCGGTGCGCGCACGGCGGAGATCACCGTCGTCCGCAGGCACGGGCAGGGCGACGGCGTCCGCCGGCACACGGTGCCCGCGGTGCTGTTGCCCGTCGCCGATGCGCTGCCGCTGCTGATGCGGGCCCGGTACCAGGAGTCCGCCCACCCCGCCACGCGCTGCTGGGGCGCCGCCGCGCTCCAGGCGCTCAACCTCGCGGCGCGCGGCAGACTGCTCCCCGGTCTGACGGGCGACGACCACGACGCCTGGCGGGCCGGGCCGCGCGACGCCGAGGACATGGCCCATCTCCGGGCGATCGCCGCCGCCATGCCTGCCGAGGGCCACGCGGTACCGCTGCCGGATCTCACCCCGCTCCGGCTCCCCGACCCCCGGTGGCTGCTCGGATCCTTCCTCGACGCGGTCGCCGACACCCTGCCCCGTACGCCCGCGGCGGCGTACGCGATGGGCGCGCCCTTCGCGGCCCGCGAGGCCCAGCACCTGCCCGGAGCCCGCGACTGGGCGGTCGAGGTCGCGTCCGGGCTCGACGCGGGTGTACGGGTGTCGCTGCGCCTGGACCTGTCGGCGTACGAGCTCTTCGACACGGCCGATACGTACGACACCTCCGACGCCACCGGTCCCCACGGGGCCGACGCCTCCGGCCCCGGCGCCGCGCGGCACGCCGCCGCGGCCGTCACCCAGGTGCACAGCCTCGCCGACCCGACCTACGTCACCGACGCCGCCGCACTGTGGAACGGCGGGGCGGGCGAGCCGTTCGGCCCGCGCGCCAGGATCGACGCCGTCCTCGCCCTGCGCCGGGCCGCCCGCGTCTGGACGCCGCTGGAGAGACTGCTCGACCAGCCGGTGCCCGATGTGCTCGCCCTCGCGGAGGACGAGCTGTACGAGCTGCTCGGCGATGCCGGATCCCGGCTGGCGGCGGCCGGGGTGAGCGTCCACTGGCCCAGGGAGCTGGCCCGTTCGCTCACCGCCTCCGCCGTCGTGCGGCCCGCGCCCGGCTCGGCCACCGACGGCACCTCGTTCTTCGACGCCGAGCAGCTCTTCGCCTTCAACTGGCAGTTGTCGCTGGGCGACGATCGGCTCACCGAGGCGGAGATGGACATCCTCGCGGAGGCCCACCGCCCGGTGGTGCGCCTGCGGGACCAATGGGTCGTCGTCGACCCCGCGCTCGTACGCAAGGCACGCAAGCGGGAGCTCGGCCTGCTCGATCCGGTCGACGCCCTCGCCGTCGCCCTGACCGGCACCGCCGAGGTGGACGGCGAACAGGTCGAAGCAGTGCCCGTAGGAGCGCTGTCCGCGCTCCGCGAGCGCATCACCGCCGACCACACCACCATCGCCCCGCCGCCCGGCCTCGACGCCACCCTCCGCGACTACCAGCTGCGCGGCCTGGCCTGGCTGGACCGGATGACCTCGCTCGGCCTCGGCGGCTGCCTCGCCGACGACATGGGCCTGGGCAAGACGATCACGCTCATCGCCCTCCATCTGCACCGCGCCCGCTCCGAGCCCACCCTCGTGATCTGCCCCGCCTCCCTGCTGGGCAACTGGCACCGGGAGATCGGCCGCTTCGCTCCCGGTGTCCCCGTGCGCCGCTTCCACGGCACCGACCGCACCCTGGCCGGGGCCGGCGGCGGTTTCGTCCTCACCACGTACGGCACGATGCGTTCCAGTGCCGCGCAACTGGCCGGCCACAGCTGGGGCCTGATCGTCGCCGACGAGGCCCAGCATGTGAAGAACCCCCAGTCCTCCACGGCGAAGGCGCTGCGCACCATCCCGGCCCCGGCCCGGGTCGCCCTCACCGGTACCCCGGTGGAGAACAACCTCTCCGAGCTGTGGGCCCTGCTCGACTGGACCACCCCAGGGCTGCTCGGCCCCCTCAAGGCGTTCCGGGCCCGGCACGCCCGCATCGTCGAGAACACCGGCACGGCCGCCGGGCTCGCCAACGACGAAGCGGTCGAACGGCTCTCCCGCCTGGTCCGGCCCTTCCTCCTGCGCCGCAAGAAGTCCGACCCGGGCATCGCCCCCGAGCTGCCGCCCAAGACGGAGACCGACCACCCCGTCTTCCTCACCCGCGAGCAGGTCACGCTCTACGAGGCGGCGGTCCGCGAGACGATGGCGTTCATCGAGGCATCGGAAGGCATCGCCCGGCGCGGCCTGATCATGAAGCTGCTGGCCTCGCTCAAGCAGATCTGCAACCACCCCGCGCAGTATCTGAAGGAGGAACCGACCCGCCTCGTCGGCCGTTCCGGAAAGCTCGCCCTGCTCGACGAACTCCTCGACACGATCCTCGCCGAGGACGGCTCGGTCCTGATCTTCACCCAGTACGTGACCATGGCCAGGCTCCTCTCCGCCCACCTCGCCTCGCGCGGCGTCCCCTCCCAGCTCCTGCACGGCGGCACACCGGTCGCCGAACGGGAACGGATGGTGGACCGCTTCCAGTCCGGCGAGGTCCCGGTCTTCCTGCTCTCCCTCAAGGCGGCGGGCACCGGACTGAACCTCACCAGGGCCGCCCACGTCATCCACTACGACCGCTGGTGGAACCCGGCCGTCGAGGAACAGGCCACGGACCGGGCGTACCGCATCGGCCAGACACAGCCCGTGCAGGTGCACCGGCTGATCGCGGAAGGCACCGTCGAGGACCGGATCGGTGAGCTGCTGGAGGCCAAGCGGGCGCTGGCCGACACCGTCCTCGGGACCGGCGAGGCCGCGCTGACCGAGCTCAGCGACCGCGACCTGGCCGATCTAGTCTCGCTCCGGAGGCCGGCATGAGCCCCCGCCCGCACACCGGCCACGACCCCCGTCCCGTCGCACGCCCGCGCCCCGGCCCCGACGACCTGCGGCGCACCTTCGAGGCCGTACCGCCCCGCACGGGGGACGGCGACGAACCCTTCGCGGACAGCTGGTGGGGCCGTGCCTGGGTGGCCGCCCTGGAATCCCTCTCGATGGACGAGGCCCGGCTCTCCCGCGGCCGCACGTACGCCGACAGCGGCAAGGTCGCCGCGATCACCGTCACCCCCGGCCGGGTCGTCGCCTACGTCCACGGCAGCCGGCCCCGCCCCTACCGCTGCGAACTGCGGCTGCGGACCCTCGCCGAGCCCGACTGGGACACCTTCCTCGACGCGGTCGCGGCCCGGCCCGGCCACCTTGCCGCGCTGCTCACCAAGGAGATGCCGCACTCGCTGGCCGACACGGCGGCCGAGGCCGGCATAGCACTGCTGCCCGCCGCGGGGGACCTCGACCCCGGCTGCTCCTGCCCCGACCACGGCTGGCCCTGCAAGCACGTGGCCGCGCTCTGCTACCAGATGGCGCGACTCCTGGACACCGACCCGTTCGTTCTCCTGCTGCTGCGCGGCCGGGGCGAACGGGAACTCCTCGAAGAGCTGGGCCGCCGCAACGCCGCCCACTCCGCGCGGGAACGCCCCTCGGCCCCCGCCACCCCCTCCGTGCCGGCCCGCGAGGCCCTCGCCGACCGCTATCTCCCGCCGCTCCCCGCCCCGCTCCCGGTGCTGCCGCACCCCGCGCAGCCGCCCTCGTACCCGAGCCTGCCCGGCGCGCGGGACCCGCTGGCCCTCGACCACCTCGCCACGGACGCGGCGGCCCGCGCGCACGCGCTCCTCACCACCGGCCGCGACCCGCTCGCCGGACTCACCCCCTGGCAGGACGCGGTAAGGCTGGCAGCGTCCCGTCCCACCGCCGGGCTCACCGCCACCACCCGCGCCCTCTACCGCGAGCTGGCATACGCCACCGGCCGCACCACCACCGACCTGGCCCGTGCCGTCGCGGCCTGGCGCCAGGGCGGTGCCGGAGGGCTGGCCGTCCTCGAAACCCCCTGGGACCCCCCGGCCGGCCCCTTCGACCGGGCCCGTCCCGCGCTCGCGGCTGCCGGTTTCCCCCGCTTCCAGCCCCGGCGCAACCACCTCACCCATCCCGGTGGCACGCTCCAGCTCCGCTTCGGCCACGACGGCCGCTGGTACGGCTACGAATCCGAGCCGGGCGAGGACGACTGGTGGCCCCGCGCCACTCCGGACACCGATCCGGTGAGCGCGCTCATGGAGCTCAGCGGGGGTTGAATCCGGCCGGTCGGGACCGCGGCAGCTCTGCCTCAGTAACTCTGCAGATAGACGAAGAGCCCGATCAGCAACACGGCGACGATCGGCAGCATGATCAGCCTGGCTTTGCGGAACCCCTCGTTGTCCTGCTGGGACAGGCCCTGGTCGGCACCGTGCACCGATGCCAGATGCTCCCCGGCCATGTCGACGATCTTCTTCATGGTCAGCAGCGACGGCGACCAGTCGCAGTGGGTGCAGACAAGGAAGTCGCGGTACGGGTCGTACCGGAAGTCCCGCTCGATGTTGACCGTGAACACCTGACCGTCCGGTGTCGTGGCCGTGAAGTGGCGTACTGGCGTGCCCATGTGGATCGTCCCCCGTTCGGCGCGTGTGTACGGTCCCGTACCCGGCCGGGGCACAGTACCCCGGCCGGGCCGCGCCCGGGGTTCAGAAGTCGGCGGTCGTGCGCTCTTGGAGCCGGGCCACCGAGTCCTGGGCGTACGCATTCTCGTAGGCGTCACGGATCCGCTCGATCTGGGCATCGCGCACGCGGGCCTCGGACGCGGGGTAGAGCAGGGTCAGTTCGTAGCTGCGCTCCCGTTCGATGATCCCGTTGGAGTCCCGCCACTGACCCCGGCCGTCCTGGATGGTCAGCCCGTTCGGGAAGCGCGGCGTGACCTCCTCGTCGATGAATGCCCGGAATTGGTGATCCGTGACATCCGAGCCGCCGTCGGGGCGTTCGGTGCCGAAGAAGAGCCGGGTCTCGATGTACGCACTCCCGTGCGTGGCAAGGGCCGGCGCCTCGGACCGCGAGGCCGCGGGGGCTTCGTCGCCGAGCGTGGCGGACGCGACGGGCGTGCCCACGGCCAGTACGGCCAGGGCGACGGCCGCCGTGGTCGGCGCGGCACGCTTCTTCGGGCCGGTACGGCCCTGGGCAATGGTGAAGCGGGGGGTGCGGGACAAGGTGGGGCCCTTCGTTCGGCGCCTGGTGGAGGCGGTGACGGGTGGTGTCCATATACGGGTGGCGTCCGTGTGCGGGTGGTGTCCGCACACGCGTGGTGTCCATATGGGCGATGCCGGGGAGAGCCCGCGGGCCGGGCGGCGCGAACACGCGGGCCTCACTGTGACAAGCGGCCGCCGCCGGACAGTGGCAAGGACATGGGCGCCCGGAGGGAACCACCCGCACGGGTCGGTCCGGCGCGCCGGTGAAATCCCGCTGCGCCCCGAGGCGCCGACCGCCAGAATCACCCTCATGACTGCCGAGATCAGCCGGATCAACCCGGTGCAACTGCACCCCACGCCCGGCTATCACCACATCACCGTCGTGGAAGCGGGCCGGACCGCGTATCTGGCCGGGCAGTGCCCGCTCGACCCCTCCGGCACCCTGGTGGGTCCGGGCGACCTCGACACCCAGATCGACCAGGTAGCGGGCAACGCACGCGTCGCACTCCACGCCGTGGGGGCCGGACCGGCGCAGGTCGTCCGGTCGGTGATCTACGTGGTCAGCGACGATGTCGCGGTCCTGGGGGCCGCCTGGCGCCGGCTCACCGGCTCGGTCATCGGGTCCGCGTTCAGTACCGCGAGCACGCTCCTCGGCGTCGCGGGGCTCGGCTTCTCCGGACAGCTCGTAGAGGTCGACCTCACCGTGGCGCTTCCCTGAACCGGACCGAAGAGCGGGCCATGTGAAAAGTGTTTGGCCCGGGTTGGGCGGCGCTGCTAGCGTCCCCGACGTGGCGAAACTCAATCAGATCATCGCAGTGGAGAAGGGCGTCAAGTCCAAGGCTCACCAGGACCTGACGGCGGCCCATCACGGCCTCCAGAAGACCGGCCTGCTGGCCGGGATCTCCCGGACGTACCAGCCGAAGGACGAGGAGGGCGAGCAGCTGCCGCCCGAGTCGACGCTGGTGCAGATCAAGGCCGAGGACGTGCTGCGGGAGACCGCGGCGACCCTGACCCGGCTCTTCGATGTGACCGCCACGAAGGACTGGGCCAACTGCACGGCCCGCGCGGACGTGAAGGTCGACGGGCGGGTGCTCGTGAGCGACGTGCCGGTCTCCTATCTGCTCTTCCTGGAGAAGCAGTTGACGGACCTCAACACCTTTGTCCGCAAGCTGCCGGTGCTCGACGCCGCGGAGGCCTGGACCCAGGACCCGTCGACGGACTCCTGGAAGACCGATCCGGTACGGACCCTCCGTACCAAGAAGGTGCCCCGCAACCACGTGAAGGCGGAGGCCACCGACAAGCACCCGGCGCAGGTCGAGGTGTACTACGAGGACGTCCCGATCGGGTACTGGACGACGGTGAAGTTCTCCGGCGCCCTTCCCGCGCGGCGCGTCAACGAGCTGCTGGACCGGGTGGAGAAGCTCCAGCAGGCCGTGAAGTACGCCCGCGAGGAAGCCAACGGCGCGGACGTCACCGACCAGCGGGTGGGTGATGCGGTATTCGGTTACCTCTTCGGGTGACCGACCATTGATTCCCCGGCCGACTCATTTCGGCCGGGGTGCGCCAGGAGCGCAAGCTGAAACTGAAGCTTGTCGTGACGACGCGGTTCCAGTGGAGGTTCGAGTCCTCCCCCCGGCACTCCGTGCGCCCCGGCGCACGAACGGGCCGGGGTGGCCCAAATGGTAGAGGCAGACCGCGATCAATCTCAGACTCTTGCTCCAGACTCAGCATTCGCCACCCATCGCCGAATCAAACGGGCCCGTGCCCATGGGCGTCGAGATGCCGGTTCGACTCCGGCCCGCGGAGCTTCGATCTGCGGTCGTCTAAAGGCAGGACGCGGCGACATAAACCTGACACGGGTCCTTAAAAGTGTCGGCGTGCCGAACGGGTGGCACACCAGGGCTCGGGGGTCGGCTACGCCCCCGGGCCCGCTCCTGTCTCCGGACGGCGCGCCGCTCACGCGCTCGCGGGCAGCGACACCCCGCGCCCGGCGAAGAAGCGCTCGAAGTCGGACAGTGCGAGCTCCGCGGCCCGGGTCTGAGCCGTCGTCCCCGACGGGTTGTGGAAGTGGACGCCCCCGCCGTCGGCCGTACGGGACGTCAGCAGCACCAGATGCCCGCCCCGCCCCGGAGCCGGCCGCCCCGGGTACCGGATGCCGTAGTGCACCGAGGCCATGACCGTACGGCCGCCGTCCAGCAGGCCGAGGATCTCCTTCGGCGAGAGATGGCGGTGCACCGTGGCGTCCACGCCGTGCACCTCGCGTGCGTACTCGGCGAAGGGGGCGTAGATCAGCCCCCGGATCTCCCCCTGCGCGTCCTCGGTGTACGCGCCGTATCCGAGCGCCCCGTCGCGCAGCGCGAACAAGGACGGGGCTCCGGCGCCGAGTGCCATGCGCAGGCAGGTCATACCGCACAGATGGCCTGCCCAGCGCGCGTACTCGGCCGGTGACGCCGCGCCCGAATCCGCCCAGGCCGGGTCGGTGGCCGGATCGAGCCCGTCCTCCACGATCGGGCCGACCAGCCCGAACGAGGCGAACTGGGTGTGGACGGGGAAGCGGCAGGTGGAACAGGTCACCGAGGGCGTCCGATCACTGGCGGTATCCGGTCAGGAAGCGGCCGATGCGGCTGATCGCCGCGTCGAGATCGTCAGCGTACGGGAGCGTGAGGATCCGGAAGTGGTCGGGACGCGGCCAGTTGAAGCCGGTTCCCTGCACGACCTGGATCTTCTCCCGCAACAGCAGATCCAGCACGAACTTCTCGTCGTCGACGATGCGGTGCACCTTCGGGTCGAGGCGCGGGAACGCGTACAGCGCGCCCTTCGGCTTCACGCACGACACCCCCGGGATCTCGTTCAGCTTCTCCCAGGCCCGGTTGCGCTGCTCGTACAGCCTGCCGCCCGGCGTGACCAGCTCCCGGATCGACTGCCGGCCGCCGAGCGCGGCCTGAATGGCGTACTGCGCGGGCGCGTTGGGGCACAGACGCATGGAGGCGAGCGTGGTCAGCCCCTCCAGATAGCTGCGGGCGTGCTGCTGCGGGCCGGAGACCACCATCCACCCGGAGCGGAATCCCGCCACGCGGTACGTCTTCGACAGGCCGCTGAAGGTGAGGCAGACCAGGTCGGGGGCGAGGGCCGCCACGCTGTGGTGCTCGGCGTCGTCGTACAGGATCTGGTCGTAGATCTCGTCGGCGAACACCATCAGGCCGTGCCTGCGCGCCAGATCGAGGATGCCTTCGAGGATCTCGCGTGGGTAGACGGCACCGGTCGGATTGTTCGGGTTGATGATCACGACGGCCTTGGTGCGGTCGGTGATCTTCGAGGCCATGTCGGCGAGGTCGGGGTTCCAGTCCGACGCCTCGTCACAGGTGTAGTGCACGGACTTGCCGCCCGCGAGGGTCACCACCGCGGTCCACAACGGGTAGTCGGGGGACGGGACCAGCACCTCGTCGCCGTCCTCCAGCAGCGCCTGCACGGCCATCGAGATCAGCTCGGAGACGCCGTTGCCGAGGAAGATGTCGTCGACCCCGACGTCAGCCAGCCCCATCGCCTGGTAGCGCTGTGCCACCGCCCGGCGGGCGGACAGGATGCCACGCGAATCCGTGTAGCCATGGGCCTGCGGAAGCATCCGGATCATGTCCTGGACGACCTCCTCCGGCGCCTCGAAACCGAAGAGCGCGGGGTTGCCCGTGTTGAGCCGGAGCACGCTGTGGCCCGCCTCCTCCAGGGCGTTGGCGTGCTCGATGACCGGGCCCCGGATCTCGTAACAGACCTCGTTGAGCTTGCTGGACTGCCGGAATTCCATGCGGTGCCTCCCCGACCCGATTGCGATACTTGGTTTTACCAAGCTCGGGCTTGGAAAGTCCAACAACATGTCTAGACTGCGTCGCATGCCACGTCAGCAACAGCCCGCAACGCGCCCGGTTCGCCGCCGGAGGTACGACCAGTTCTGCGCCACCGCGCGCGCCCTCGACTCCGTGGGCGACCGGTGGACGCTGCTGATCGTCCGTGAACTGCTGGCGGGCCCCCGCCGCTACACCGACCTCCACGCCGACCTTCCGGGCGTCAGCACGGACGTGCTCGCCTCCCGGCTCAGGGACATGGAGCAGAACGGCCTCGCCACCCGCCGCCGGCTCCCGCCGCCCGCCGCCGCCTCGGTCTACGAGCTGACCGAGCGCGGCCACGGCCTGATGCCGGTGCTCGCCGCGCTCGCCGAGTGGGGCGCGCCCGCGCTCGCCGAACGGCGGCCGACCGACGCGGTGCGGGCCCACTGGTTCGCTCTTCCGCTGCTGCGTGCGTTGGGCGGGCCGGCCTACGAGGGGGTCGTCGAAGTGCACCTGGACGAGGGCGAGTTCCACGTGCGCGCCGGTGGGACGGAGGGCGGAGCGGCGGTGTACGGGGACGGCCCCGCCGACTGTGCCGACGCCCGCATCGCGCTCGACGTCGAGGTCTGCCTGGAGCTGGCGCAGGGCGGGCTGACCCTCGCCGAGGCCGTCGAGGACGGACGCGTCTCGGTGTCGGGCGACGGACCGCTCGCCGCTGCGCTGCGCGGCGACTGACGGGGCGTCATGGTGCGCGGTTCCCTGTTCCGACTCCCGCATGGATCATGGGTGTTGGCCGGTTCGGGGTGATCACCGGACGCCGAGGCAGAGGCAGAGGAGTCGGGTGTGCACAGCGGTGATGCACGGCGAAGGGGCGAGAAGAAGCGGTGGGCGGGCCGGGGGCCGTCCGGCAAGGCCCTGGTCCTGGCGGGCTGCGTGGCCGCGCTCGGCCTCGTGCCGTCGGCGGCCGTCGCCACGCCGGGCAGCGGGGTGAGCGGCACCGTGCTCGCGAAGGGCACATCGACGGGGAAGCTGAATGTGCGGACGCCGAACGGCCGCACCGATGTGACCTTCCGGACCATCACGATCGAGCCGGGCGGCTCCACCGGCTGGCACACGCACCGCGGTCAGCTGGTCGTCGTCGTCAAGTCCGGGACACTGACGCGTACTTTCGGCGACTGCTCGGTCGAGGTGACGCCCGCGGGCTCGACACTCATCGAACAGTCCGGGACCGACCACCGGCACATCGGACGCAATCTGGAGGCCGAACCCGTCGTGCTCCTGGTGGCGTATCTGCTGCCCGAGGGCAGCGAACTCTCCGACGACGCCGAGGCGGTGGACTGCGGCGCGAAGAAGTAGCGCGCGCCGCTCGTCCACCGGCGGGTCCGCGGCCTGCCGTCGCTGTCGGTCGCCGCCGCCGTCGGTCGTCAGTTGGCGAGCGTCTCGCCGTACGCCCCGAAACCGGAGACCACCAGACCGTCGCGGAAGGTCAGCACCTCGCTGACCCGGCCGCCGATCTGGTTGCGGTAGTCGATCACCAGGTCGTGGACGCTCACCCGGACGTCCACCAGCTCGAACTTCAGCTCGGGGATGCGCTCCAGGCCCGTCGCCCAGTAGGCGCGCAGGGCCTCCTTGCCGTGCACCGTGCCCGAGGCGTCGCCGGTCATCTGCGCGATGACCGGCGAACTGAACGTCACGTCGTCGTGATAGTGCGTCAGAATGCGGTCGAGATCATGGGAGTTCCAGCCGTCCAGCCACTCGGCGGCGAATGTGCGGGCGAATTCGAGGTCCATGGAGAGATCGTAGGCGGCCAAGAAGAGGAGACAACGGCAATGCACGGGGAGGGAGCAGCCATGAACGGGGAGAACCCGCGGGACGGGGCGGGCGAGGGCGGACTCGACCCGGCGCGGCGCGCCGCGTTCGCACAGGAGCTGCTGAGGGCGCTCACCGCGCACTGCCCCGGTTCGCGGGCGGAGCTGCGGGGCTCGCTCGCCCGCGGAACAGCGGACGAATACAGCGACATCGACATCGTCTGGACCGTGCCCGGCGACCGGTTCGACCCCTGCCTCGCCGCTGTCCGCGACGTACTCGAATCGGTCGCGCCCCTGGACTCCCTGCGTACGGACCCCGATGCGCGGAACTCCCGCGAGCGGCGGCTGCTCTTCGCCGCCTTCCACGGGCTTCCGCTCTTCTGGCGCATGGACCTGGAGGTCGGGTCGTCACCGGCCGCACCGGGCGAGAGCCGTCCCGCGTCGTGCGGTGACGACTGGTCGGACCCGGCGAGCGCGCTGGCCAACGCGGTCGCCGCGACGAAGGCCGTACTGCGCGGGCAGCCGCAGAACGCCCAGGGGCTGCTGGAGCGCGGCTTCCGGCGCATCGACGCGCCGGACGGCCTGTCCGGACGGTGGTTCGCCGACATCCGCAGGCTCGCCGAAACCGCGGCCGGCCGCGAACCTGACCTGCGCCCGCTCGCCGACCGAGTACTGCGCCTCACCGACAGCCACCGGGCAAAGCTCCTCTGGCGGACGCTCCCCGCCGGGGTACGCGAGCGGGTCGACGAACTGGTCCTGGCGGGCCGGAACATCCAGGCCGTCCAGGCGATGCGGGAGAGCGGCATCGACCCCCGTCCCGAGCTGCACGAATGCGTGGAGGTGCTCGACGGGCGCCTCCACGAGCTCGCCGACCGCATACCGCCTTTGGCCCCCCGGGACGTGGACACCCTGGCCGGGGCCGCCGGCTCCCTGCCCCGCGATCCCGTGGCCGTCGAGGCGGTCTGGGACGGCGACACCCGGGGCTGGATCGTGGTGCTGACCGCCGTTCTGGCCGAGCCGTGGGAAAGCACCGCCCTGGCAGGCTTTCGGATCGGCGCGGCGGGGACCGACGAGGCGGCGCGGACGGGCCGGGAACTCGCGGAGCGGCTCGGCGTCCCGTTCCGCTTCGCGAGCCCCGACGAACCCGACGAGGACGCCCCTCGCTGGTGGGACGCCCGGCACCGAGCACCGGACCCGGGGCGATGATGGGCGGGTGCGATTCGAAGCGATCACCTGGGAGCGGCTGGCCGAAGCCTTCGCCGTACGTACCGACGCCCTGGAGCCCGCCGAAGGCGGCCCCTGGCTGAAGGTCGCCGTCGACGGTGCTCCGGCGGCCCGTACCGGGGAGCTCGCCGAGCGCGTGGCACAGGCGTTGCGGGTCCGGGGCCGTGCGGTGCTGGTCGTGTCCACCGAGGGGTTCCTGCGGCCGGCGAGCCTCCGGTACGAGTACGGCAAGGAGGACCCCGACTCGTACTACGACAGCTGGTTCGACACGGGCGCGCTGTGGCGCGAGGTCTTCGGGCCGCTGGAGGCCGGCGGGAGCGGGCGGGTGCTGCCCGATCTCTGGGATCGGGCGACCGACCGCGCCACGCGGAGCCCGTACCGGCCGCTGCCCGAGGGCGGGGTTCTGGTGGTCCACGGGCCGTTGCTGCTGGGGCACTGGTTCCCGTTCGACCTGAGCGTCCATCTGCGGCTGTCGCCGGGCGCGCTCCGGAGGCGTACCGAGGCGGCGGAGCGCTGGACACTGCCCGCTTTCGCGCGGTACGAGGACGAGGCGGCGCCGGGCGACCGCGCGGACGCGGTCGTGCGCGCCGACGACCCGCTCCACCCGGCCTGGACCGGATGGCGCGGGGCGGCGGCCTGATGTCACGGTGCGGGGCGGTGGCCCAGGGGCCCTGTTGACGGTTCCGGACGGCCGCCCACGGTGGTGACCGCCTCCGCGCCCGCCCGGCATCCCGCCGCCGCGGCCGAGGCGTCGCCCGCCCCCGCCAGTCGCGCCGCGAGGAAGCCGCCGGTGAACGCGTCGCCCGCCCCCGTCGAGTCCACCGCACCACGTACCCGGACCGCCGGGACGCGCCCGGTCACCGCACCGGCGGCGGCGAGCAGCGCTCCGTGCTCGCCCAGTGTGACGACCACCCTGCCCACCTGGAGGCTCAATTTGGCCGCGGCATCGGCCGGTTCGGGCAGCCCGGTGAGCAGCCGGGCCTCGTCCGCGTTGGGCAGCAGCAGATCGGTGCCCTCCACGGCGGTCAGGAACCGGTCGGCGCCCAGCTCGGCGAGGAAACCGGCCGAGGCCGGATCCACGCTCACCGGGATCCGCCGCCGCCGTGCTTCCCGCAGGGCGAGCAGGGCCGTCGCGCGGCTCGTCGCGGCGAAGAGGAGGTAGCCGGAGAGATGGAGATGGGCGATGCCGTCCAGCACCGACGGTGACCAGTCGTCGGGGGAGAGGCGGAGCACGGCGCCGCTGTCGGTGAGGAAGGTGCGCTCGGCGGCGGAATCGACGAGCGCGACGACGGTGGCGGTCGGCGCGTCCTCGTCCACGGCCAGCAGGCAGCGCACCCCCGCCCGCCGCAGTGCGTCGCGGTGCCAGTCCGCGCTGTCGGCGCCGACCCGGGCCAGCAGCCGCACGTCGGCACAACCGGAACGGGCCGCCCAACAGGCGACGTTGGCCCCCGCGCCGCCGGGGAGGGTGCGGATCCGGGCCGGGGTGTCCGTGCCGTGGACCAGCGCCGTTCCGTGCCGTGCCACCACATCGGTGACCACGTCCCCGATGACGAGCAGGCCGCCGCCGGATGTTGCCAGGCTGTCGGTTGTCGTCCGGCCCTCGGTCATCGTCCGGCCGCCGAAGCCTGGGGCGTGGCGGCCCAGGCTTCGGCGATCCGCGCGGCGAGCGACACGTTTCCGCGTACGGCCGCGAGATTGGCCTCCAGCGAGGCGCCGCCGGTTCCCCGCATCAGCCGGTCCAGCAGGAACGGCGTGACGGCCTGGCCCGCGATGCCCCGCTCCCGGCACTCCGCCAGGGCCTCGGCCAGCACACGGTCGTGGAGCGCGGGATCCAACTGGTCCGCCTCGGACACGGGGTTGGCGACGACGAGCGCGGCCCCGGGGCCGCCGAGCACGTCCTGTGCCCGCATCACATCCGCGACCTCCTCGGGCGTGCGCACCGTCCAGTCGACCGGCTCGCCCGAACTGGTCAGATAGAAGCCGGGGAAGCGGTCGGTGCCGTAACCGAGCACCGTGACGCCCAGCGTCTCCAGGCGTTGCAGCGTCGCCGGGACGTCCAGGATCGACTTCACCCCCGCGCACACCACGGTGATGCCGGTCCGCGCCAGGAGCCGGAGATCGGCGGACTCGTCCTGGGTCCGCGTCCATTCCCGGTGTACGCCGCCGAGACCGCCGGTCGCGAAGACGCGCAGGCCGGCGTGGGCGGCCAGGAACGCAGTCGCGGACACGGTCGTCGCCCCGCTCGCGCCCGTAGCCAGGGCCGGTGCGAGGTCCCGGTGCCCCAGCTTCCGCATCGCGGGGTCCGTGGCGACCCGCTCCAGCTGGGCCTTGTCCAGGCCGATACGGGCTCTTCCGTCGAGCACGGCGATCGTCGCGGGTACCGCGCCGGCGGACCGTACGAGCCCTTCGAGCTCCTCGGCGACCCGCAGATTGCGGGGGCGCGGCAGACCGTGGGCGATGATCGTCGACTCCAGGGCCACGACGGGATGGTGCGCGGCGAGGGCCGCCCGTACCTCGTCGGAGAGGACGGGGGCGCAGGGGTGTGCGCGGTGCGACGCGTTGGATGACATGTCCACATCCCTGTCGCGGGCGCGGCCGCCTCAAACGTGCGGCCGGGGCGGCGGACCCGTGCGACACGGGTCGGACCGTCTGGTTTCAGCCTGCCGTTCCGCCCGTGGGCCCGCCTGTTTCCGGCACATCCTGCTGTCGAGTCGCCTTCCGGCGGTCGCTAAGGTGACCGGCCATGACCACATTTGATCAAGCCCCTGCCTCGTTCGCCGTGCACATTCCGGACGCCGAACTCGAACCGGAACCGCTGGATCCCGCGCAGATCGTCTCGGGTGAGCCCGTGGTGACCGGCAAGGTCCTCTGGGAGTCGCCCGACGGCAAGCAGGTGCGCGGCATCTGGCAGATCACGCCCGGCGTGGTCACCGACACCGAGGCCAACGAACTCTTCGTGGTCGTCAGCGGGCGCGCGACCGTGGTGGTCGAGGGCGGCGAGACGCTGGAGATCGGGCCCGGGGACGCCTGCGTGCTGCGCGAGGGCGACCGTACGACGTGGACGGTGCACGAGACGCTGCGCAAGGCGTACCACATCAGCCTCTGAAGCCCCCTGCGAAACTTCCTCAGGAACCCTTCGGAGCCTTCCGCGGGAACCCGTCGGAGCTTTCCTCAGGAAGCCGTGCCGGAAGCGCCGGGCCGGGCGAGTGCCCGGCGCAGTGCCAGCGCGGCCATCGGCAGCAGCAGACATGCTCCGACCACGTTCAGCCAGCCGTAGCTCGCCCGGGCGACGATGAGCCCGGCGACCGCTCCGCCGATGCCCGCCGCCGTGTTCATGGTCAGATCCGAGAGACCCTGCACGGCGGCGCGGGCGGGCTGCGGCACGGAGTCGGTGAGCAGCGCCGAACCGGCGACCAGCCCCGCCGACCAGCCGAGACCGAGAATGAAGAGACCGGCAGCGGTCTGCCCGTGGTTGGGGCCCGCGGTTCCGGCCAGCAGTGCGGCGCAGGAGAGCAGCCCGACCGCCAGACCGATCACGGCGAGCCGGCCGAAACGGTCCGAGAGCCAGCCCATCACCGGGGAGAACGCGTACATCCCCGCGATGTGGCCGCTGATGACCAGACCGATCAGCTGGAGCCCGGCGCCGTGGTGGCCCAGGTCGACCGGGGTCATCACCATGATCGAGACCATCGCGGTGTGCGAGACGGCCACCGTCACCAGCGCCAGCCGTGCCATCGGAGAGGCCCGGACCGCCGCGATCCCGGCGCGCAGTGAACGGCCGGCCGAGGACCCGTCGCCCTGCGGTGCCAGCGCCCGCGCCGTGAGCAGCGGGTCCGGCCGCAGCAGCACCCCGACCACCACGGCGGCCAGCAGGAAGATCCCGGCCGCGAAGACGAACGGGCCGGCCTGCTCGGATATCGCGGAGCCCCGGAAGAGACGGCCCACCGGGGCGGCGATGTTCGGCCCGAGCACGGAACCGATCGTGGTGGCCCAGATGACGGTCGAGATCGCCCGGCCACGCCGGTCGGGTTCGGCCAGGTCCGCGGCGGCGAACCGGGCCTGCAGATTGGCCGAGGAACCCGCACCGAATCCGGCCATGCCGAGCAGCAGCAAGGGGAAGCTGTCCACGAGAGTGGCCAGGACCACGAGCCCCGCGCCGAGTACACCGATCAGATACGCCGCCACGAGACCGGGGCGCCGGCCGCGCGAGGTCATCAGTGCGGCCAGCGGCAGCGAGAGCAGAGCGGTTCCGGCCACCGAGGCGGTCGGGGCCAGACCGGACAGTGCCTCGGAGCCGCTCACCTCCGTGGCCAGCACGGGGGCCAGGGCGATGCCGATGGGCACGCCGAGGCCGCCGAGTATCTGGCTGACTATGAGCACCGCGGACGTTCGGCGCCGCAGTCCGGGCAGCTCGGCTGCCGAGACCGGGGCGGCGGACCCGCCAGGTCCGGCAGGGGTGTCAGGTTCATCGAGGGCGTTGGTCACTGACGCAGTGTGCCAGCCCGTACACAGGTACGAAACAGCGCTCGGACCGGGCACGGGCAGCAAGGCCCCGGCGCGAGGGTGCACGTGGCCGGGCGAGGGCTCAGGGTCCCGGCGTCCGGCTCAGAACAGCGGCTGGGGCAGCACGCCCTCCAGAGCCAGCAGCTGCCGCTTGGTTTCGAGTCCGCCGCCGAACCCGCCGAGTCCGCCGTCGCTCTCCACCACCCGATGGCACGGCACCACCACCGGCAGCGGATTGGACCCCATGGCCGCCCCGACCGCCTGCGCGGCGCCCGGCTGCCCGACCCGTCGGGCGAGATCCCCGTACCCGACGACCGTCCCGTACGGCACACCCGTGGCCAGCTCGCGGAGCACCTGGCGGTTGAAGCCGGAGGTCAGCGACCAGTCGAGGTCGAGCGAGAACTCCCGCGCCGAGCCCGCGAAATACGCCGCGAGCCGGCGTATCGGCTCGGCGAGCCGGGCGGAGCCGGGACTCTCCACCGGCTCCGCGCCCAGTCGCGTCCGCAGCTGCCCGACCGCCTTCTCCCGCACCTCGGGACGGGCGTGGAAGACCACGTTCACCAGCCCCGTGCCGGTCGCGGCGAGCAGCAGCGGGCCGATGTCGCTCCCGACGACGGCCCACTCGACAACCCCGTTGCTGTTCATGTGAACCACCGTACGGCCGGCCACTGACAACAGGTCCGTACGGCTTGACGGACGGTGGGCCCGTCCGCCCGGTCAGTGCGTGGCTTCGCGCACCACATCGGGGTTGTTGGTGATGATCCCGTCCACGCCGAGGCCCGCCACCTTCGCGGCGGTCGCCGCGTCGTTGACCGTCCAGGTGTTGACCCGGAGCTTCTTGCCGTGCGCGCCCTTCAGCGCGTGCACAGCGTCCACGTAGTCGGCCGAAACCGATGGGTAGGAGGGGTTGATCTGGTCGGTGAAGGCCGCGTACGAGGGCAGGTCGGCCACTGCGGGAGTGCCGAGGAAGCCCGTCGTGACGTCCGGGCGCAGCTGGTGCACCTTCTTCACGCTGTCCGCGCCGAAGCTCTGGATGACGAGCCTGTTCTTCACGTGCGAACGGTCGAGCCACCCCTTCTGGCGCAGCACCCGCAGGGTCTCCTTCTCGATGCCCGGGTAGATCTCGGGGCTCTTGATCTCCAGGAGCAGCTTCTGCCGGTTGCGCTCGACCCGGTCCAGGTACTGCTTGAGCGTGGGCACCCGGGTACCGGCGAACTTCGGACCGAACCAGCTGCCCGCGTCCAGCCGGGCGATCTCCGCCGCCGTGAAGTCCTTGACCGCCCACGAGGTCCGGTCCGGGAAGACCTCCTCGACGTCGGTGGTCCGCCTCAGATCGGTGTCGTGCACGACCACCAGTACGCCGTCCTTGGTGAACTGGACGTCGTTCTCCACCCAGTCGAAGCCGAGGACGTCGGCCTTGTCGACGGCGGCCAGGGTGTTCTCCGGCGCGTAGGCCGAGGCGCCCCGGTGGGCGAAGACGACGGGCGCGGTCCGCTTCGCGTCCCCGGTCAGCTCCGCATCGCCGGCCGCCCCCGCGTCCCCGGTCCGGGCGCTCACGGTGCTGACGCCCGTGACGCCGGTGACCGCGGTTGTATGCCCGGCCGCGGTGGTCCTGGCGGTGGTCCGCGTATCGGCGGTCGACATCAGATAGGCGCCGGCGCCCATCAGGGCGGTGGCGGCGAGGGCGGCGGTTGCGGTGCGTGCGTACACGTGTACTCCTTGCGTCAGAAGTTGCGGACGGGCCGAGAGTGACAGTCGCGCCCCAACGGGGGACAGGCGAAGGATGGCCACAACGTGAACGCGGCCGACGATGCCGGGTAACGGGCCGGATTCCCTCTCGATAAAATGCAGCTCTTCTGTTTGTTTGCCGGGACTCGCGCCTTAGGGTCACCCCGAACCCGGGCTTCCGCGAAGGGCGTACGAGCATGCAGGGCACGATCGACGGTTTCAGCTACGGAGCGGTGACGCCCGTCGCGGCCTTCCTCATGGCCTGCCTCGGCGCGGCCCTCGGCCTGCGCTGCACGAACCGTTCGCTGCGTACCGAGCGCACCTTCAAGGCCGGCTGGCTGGCCCTCGGCGCGACCTCCATAGGCTCCGGCATCTGGACGATGCACTTCATCGCGATGATGGGCTTCTCCGTGGATGGGGTGGCCATCGGCTACGACATGCCGATCACCTTCGCCAGCCTTGCGGTCGCCGTCGGCATGGTCGGCGTCGGCATCTTCATCGTCGGCTACCGGGGCGCCACCAGAATGGCCCTGGTGACGGGCGGCACGATCACCGGGCTGGGCGTGGCCACCATGCACTACCTGGGCATGGCCGGAATGCGTCTCGACGGACAGTTCGAGTACGACACGGTCACCGTGGCCCTCTCCGTCGTCATCGCCGTGGTGGCCGCGACGACCGCGCTCTGGGCCGCCGTCTCCGTCCACGGATTCCTGCCCAGCCTCGGCGCCAGCGTCGTCATGGGCGTCGCGGTGAGCGGCATGCACTACACGGGCATGGCCGCGCTCAGCGTCCATCTGCACCCCGACGCCGTCGCGGGCGACGGGTCGAGCGCACCGCTCGTGCCGCTGCTGATCGGGCCCGCCTGCTTCCTGATCCTGGCCGCGGTGGTCGTGATGTTCGATCCGCTGATGGTGATGGGCACCCCGGACTGGAACGACCCCGGGGGCCCGGGCGGGGCCGCCCGGAAGCCCGGAATCCCGGCCCAGCGGCAGGTGCCGCGGTTCGGTACGCACGCCGACCCGGCGTCCTTCCACTCCCGGCCGCGCGACCCCGCGCCACCGGGAGAATGGTGAGACCGGCCCCGCGCATCGGCTGACCCGGCCCGGTTGTCAGTGGCGGGTCGTACGGTGGTTCCATGCGGCCCGTTTCGAAGATCGAACGTTCGGTGGCGCCTTTCGAGGTCGTCAGTCCCTACCAGCCCAGCGGCGACCAGCCCGCGGCCATCACCGAGCTGGAGCGGCGCATCCGCGCCGGCGAGAAGGACGTCGTCCTGCTCGGCGCGACCGGCACCGGTAAATCGGCGACCACCGCGTGGATGATCGAGAAGCTGCAGCGCCCCACGCTCGTGATGGCACCGAACAAGACGCTCGCCGCACAGCTGGCGAACGAGTTCCGCGAGCTGCTGCCCAACAACGCCGTCGAGTACTTCGTCTCCTACTACGACTACTACCAGCCCGAGGCGTACGTACCGCAGTCGGACACCTACATCGAGAAGGACTCCTCGATCAACGAGGAGGTCGAGCGGCTGCGCCACTCCGCGACGAACTCGCTGCTCACCCGGCGCGATGTCGTCGTGGTCGCCTCCGTCTCCTGCATCTACGGCCTCGGTACGCCCCAGGAGTACGTGGACCGGATGGTCCAGCTCAAGGTCGGTGACGAGATCGACCGGGACCAGTTGCTGCGCCGCTTCGTCGAGATCCAGTACACCCGCAACGACCTCGCCTTCACCCGGGGCACCTTCCGGGTCCGCGGCGACACCATCGAGATCTTCCCGGTCTACGAGGAGCTCGCCGTCCGCATCGAGATGTTCGGCGACGAGATCGAGGCGCTCTCCACCCTCCACCCGCTCACCGGCGAGGTGATCAGCGAGGACCAGTCCCTCCACGTCTTCCCCGCCAGCCACTACGTCGCGGGTCCCGAGCGCATGGAGAAGGCGGTCAACGGCATCGAGCAGGAGCTGGAGCAGCGCCTTGCCGAGCTGGAGAAGCAGGGCAAGATGCTGGAGGCCCAGCGGCTGCGGATGCGCACCACGTACGACATCGAGATGCTCCGGCAGATCGGCACCTGCTCCGGCGTCGAGAACTACTCGATGCACTTCGACGGCCGCTCGCCCGGCACCGCCCCCAACACCCTCCTCGACTACTTCCCCGAGGACTTCCTCCTCGTCCTCGACGAGTCGCATGTCACCGTGCCGCAGATCGGCGCGATGTACGAGGGCGACGCCTCCCGCAAGCGCACCCTCGTCGACCACGGCTTCCGGCTCCCCTCCGCGCTCGACAACCGCCCGCTGAAGTGGGAGGAGTTCCTGAGCCGGATCGACCAGACCGTCTATCTCTCCGCCACTCCAGGGAAGTACGAGCTGTCCCGGGGTGACGGTTTCGTGGAGCAGATCATCCGCCCCACCGGCCTCGTCGACCCGGAAGTGGTCGTCAAGCCCACCGAGGGCCAGATCGACGACCTGGTGCACGAGATCCGCACGCGCGCCGAGAAGGACGAGCGGGTCCTGGTCACCACCCTCACCAAGAAGATGGCCGAGGACCTCACCGACTACTTCCTGGAGCTCGGCATCCAGGTCCGCTATCTGCACAGCGACGTCGACACGCTGCGCCGCATCGAGCTGCTGCGCGAGCTGCGCTCCGGAGAGTACGACGTACTGGTCGGCATCAACCTCCTGCGCGAGGGCCTCGACCTGCCCGAGGTGTCGCTCGTCGCCATCCTCGACGCGGACAAGCAGGGCTTCCTCCGTTCGGGTACGTCCCTGATCCAGACCATCGGGCGCGCCGCCCGAAACGTCTCGGGACAGGTCCATATGTACGCGGACAAGATCACCCCGGCGATGGCACAGGCCATCGACGAGACCAACCGCCGCCGCGAGAAGCAGATCGCCTACAACACCGAGCGCGGTCTCGACCCGCAGCCGCTGCGGAAGAAGATCAACGACATCGTCGCGACGATCGCCCGAGAGGAGGTCGACACCGAGCAGCTGCTCGGCACCGGCTACCGCCAGGTGAAGGGCGCCAAGGCCCCCGTTCCCGCGCTGGGCATCAAGACGACCGGCTCCAAGAAGGCCAAGGGCGGCGGCGAAACGGTCACCGACCGGCCCGCCACCGAACTCGCCGGGATCATCGAGGAGATGACCGAACGGATGCGGGCGGCTGCCGCGGACCTCCAGTTCGAGGTGGCCGCGCGACTGCGTGACGAGGTCGGGGAGTTGAAGAAGGAGCTGCGCCAGATGCGGGAGGCGGGCCTCGCCTGAGCCCGCAGTACCTGGTGTGTTGCAGGACCGACACAAAACGGCCCCGAGCGGTCGCGCCACCGGCGTAACTGCGTAGGGTGCTGGGAAACCGCGCACGGACGGTTGCGGGGAAAGCGGAGAGGGGACAGCGCGTGACGGTCAATATGACCAAGGGTCAGGCCATCAGCCTGCAGAAGAGCGACGGGGGGACCCTGACCGCGGTGCGGATGGGGCTCGGCTGGCAGGCGGCACCGCGCCGGGGTCTGTTCGGTTCACGTACACGGGAGATCGACCTCGACGCGTCGGCGGTGCTCTTCGCCGACAAGCAGCCGGTCGACGTGGTCTTCTTCCGTCACCTCGTCAGTGACGACGGCTCGGTCAAGCACACCGGGGACAACCTGGTCGGCGGCGCCGGTTCCGGCGGCGACGACGAGGCGATCCTCGTCGACCTGCAGCGGGTGCCGGTCCACATCGACCAGATCGTCTTCACGGTGAACTCCTTCACCGGCCAGACGTTCCAGGAGGTGCAGAACGCCTTCTGCCGCATCGTCGACGAGACCAACGGCCAGGAGCTCGCCCGCTACACGCTGGACGGCGGCGGGCAGTACACCGCCCAGATCATGGCGAAGGTGCACCGCTCGGGGAACGGGTGGCAGATGACCGCCCTCGGCAACCCGGCCAACGGCCGCACCTTCCAGGACCTGATGCCGGCGATCCTGCCGCACCTGTAGGCAGGGGACCGATCCGGGAGGGCACTCCCGGATCGGTACGTATCGGTACCCGCAGCTCCCGGAGGCATCGGCCGCCGGGAGCTGCACCGCATCGCGCCGCACCGCACGCGGCGCGCAACGCACAACACACAGCAGCGAATTCGTCGAGGGGACAGGGCAATGACGGCCGAGCTGGTCCGGGGGCAGAACCACACCTTGCCCCAGACCCGTCTGGAGATCCGGGTATCGGCCGGCACGCCCGTCGTGGCCGGTGCCACGCTCGGCGACGAGAACGGCACGGTGCGCGGCACCGAATGGATCGCCCATCCGGGGTCGCCGCAGCTCCCCGGGCTCGAAGTGTCCAGGCAGGCCGCCGCCGACCACCGGCTGGCCGTGGACCTGGACGCCCTGCCCGCCTCGGTCCACCGGGTCACCGTGCTGCTGGCCCTGCCGACCGGCGTCGGCGGGCCGGTCCGGTTCGGCGCGGTCGCCTCCCCGTTCGTCGCCGTCACCGGGCTCGACGGCACCGAGATCGCCACCTTCACGCTCACCGGCCTGGACACCGAGTCCGCGGTCGCGGCCCTGGAGCTCTACCGCCGACAGGGTGCCTGGAAGGTACGCGCCGTCGGCCAGGGCTACGCGGGCGGCCTCGACGCCATGCTCGCCGACCAGGGCCTGCCCCGGGCCGCCGAGCTGGCCCGCTCCATCCAGGACGCGGTCACCCGGGCAATGGCCCGCTCGGTCGCCCCGCCCCCGCCGCGCACCCCGGACGCCGACCGGGTCGCACCCGGCGCAGGCGCACCCGGCCCCGTGCCGCCTCCGGACGGCCGCCGCCCCGCCCCCCAGCCGCCCGAACCGCTCGCGGAGCCGGCCGCCGCGCCGCCCACCGCCACGACGGGCGGGCCCATCAACTACGCGCACCCGCGCCGCCAGTCGACCGCACCCCCACCGCCCCCTCCCACCGCGCCGCCCGCCGAGCCGGGCCGCCCCGCACAGCCCGTCGCCGGGGACGCGACCGGCTGGTCCATGGACGAGCGCCTCTACAACCAGATCTGGGGCATGTTCGAGGACCTGGCCCGCACCACCGCCGCCTATCGCAGCGCCGTCGACTTCGCCGAGTCCCGCATGGACCAGGAGCTCGACCGCACCCTGTCCGACCCGCGCAGCCGGATCGGCGGCGCGGGGGACCGGGCCCGCGAGCAGGCCCGCGCCAAGCGCGACGAGCTGACCGCACGGGCCCGCGAGGCCCTCGACCGAGACCTCGCCCAGCTCGCCGCCGAGTCCGCCGTGGTGGAACCCGCGCTGCCCGCCGCGTTCGCGGGCTGGGACAACCCCGTCTGGCACGCCTACCGCGTCCCGATGGAGATCCCCATGGCGCTGCGCATCGGCGACCTCCACCTGCCCGAGAACCCCGGCCTGCACATCCCGCTGCTGGTCCGGCTGCCGCTGGAGCGCGGGATGTGGATCGACAGCGGCCGCACGACGTCCGATGCCGCGGCCCTGATGGACAGCGCCCGGCTGCGCACCCTCGCCATGGAGAGCGCGGTCGCGCACGCGGCCCGGCTGCTGGCCGTCTACCCGGCCGACGAGTTCTCGGTCCATGTCATCGACCCCGCGGGCTCGGCGGCCGGGGCGCTCGCACCGCTCGTCCGGTCCGGGGCGCTCGCCGGGCCGCCCGCCTCCGGAGCCGGGGGAGTGTCCTCGGTCCTCGCCCGTCTCACCCGCCGCGTCGACCTGGTGCAGATGGCGATCAGGGCCGGCGCCGCCGACTCGCTCCCGCCGGACCTGGACACCGGCGAGCAGCTGCTGATCGTCAACGACTTCCCGCACGGCTTCGACGACCGCGCCGTCACCCAGCTGCGCTACCTCGCCGACGAGGGGCCCTCGGTCGGCGTCCATCTGATGATGGTCGCGGACCGGGAGGACGCCAGTGCGTACGGGCCGGTGCTCGACCCGCTGTGGCGCTCGCTGCTGCGCGTCACCCCGGTCGCCGACGACCACCTGGCCGACCCCTGGGTGGGGCACGCCTGGACGTACGAGCCGCCGCGGATGCCGCCGGGCAGCCGGGTCCTGGAGGAGGTGCTCGCCAAGGTGGCGGCGGCCCGCCGCCCCCAGCGCCCCTGAGTGGCCGGGCGGACCGGCACCGACTCACACGGCGCCGGGCAGACCAGCACGGAGCTCAGACCCGCCTGACCAGCGCTTTTGGAAGATCTTTACCCTCCCCTTTACCTTTCCTTGGTATTCCCTGTACTGTTCTTTGGGCGGAGGGGAGTACTCCCATACGCGGCGTACCCGTCAATACGGACCGTGACCGGTCCCGGGGCGCCGGCCCGTGCGCGCAGCCCGCGTGCCCGGGTGGAAGAGACCTCCGGCAGCGACGACGCTGATCAGTAGCCGTAGCGAACTGCCGGAGGCGCAGTGGACGTTTCATGGACCCTCTGGGTGCTGACCATTCTTGGTCTGTCAGCCCTTATCGCCGTCGACTTCTTCATCGGGCGCAAGCCCCATGACGTGACGACCAAGGAAGCCGGGATCTGGACGATCGTCTGGATCGCGCTGGCCGCCCTCTTCGGGCTCGGCCTGCTGGTCTTCGGTGAGAGCCAGGCCGCGGGCGAGTTCTTCGCCGGCTTCATCACCGAGAAGTCGCTGAGTGTCGACAACCTCTTCGTCTTCGTCCTGATCATGGCGAAGTTCTCGGTGCCCTCGCACCTCCAGCAGCGGGTGCTGCTGGTCGGTGTGCTGATCGCGCTGGTGCTGCGGGCGATCTTCATCGCCGCCGGTGCCGCAGTGATCGCCAACTTCTCGTGGGTCTTCTACATCTTCGGCGCCTTCCTGATCTACACCGCCTGGAAGCTCATCCAGGAGGCACGGGCCGGTGAGGAAGAGGAGGAGTTCGAGGAGAACCGCCTCCTCAAGACGATCGAGCGCCGCTTCGGGGTGGCCGACCGCTACCACGGCACCAAGCTCTTCATCCGGAACAACGGCAAGCGCGTCCTGACCCCGCTGATGGTCGTCATGCTCGCCATCGGCACCACCGATGTGCTGTTCGCCCTGGACTCCATCCCCGCGATCTTCGGTCTGACCCAGGACCCGTACATCGTCTTCACCGCCAACGCCTTCGCCCTGATGGGGCTGCGGCAGCTGTACTTCCTGATCGGCGGGCTGCTGAAGAAGCTGGTCCACCTCAGCTACGGACTCTCGGTCATCCTCGGCTTCATCGGGGTGAAGCTGGTGCTGCACGCACTGCACGAGTCCGGGGTGCACGTCCCCGAGATCTCCATCCCGGTCTCGCTCGGCGTCATCTGCGGCGTTCTGGTGATCACCACGATCACCAGCCTCATCGCCAACAAGAAGCAGACCCTGGCGGAGTCCGGCGAACCCGCCGACAAGGTGCCGGGCGCCGACAAGGGCGCGGGCATCGACGCCTGACCGCGGCGGACGGCCCGGCGCGGCCGTCCGGCACGGACGGGAACCGGCACCGGCCGGGGCGGGCAACGGCAAGTTGCCCGCCCCGGCCGGTGTTGTCACGAGGAGGTCCGGCCAGTGGCCGCCGTCTTCACCAGCCGCGGGCGCGCCACTGCGGCAGCTGCGGACGCTCGTCGCCGAGCGTGGTGTCGTGGCCGTGGCCCGGATAGACCCAGGTCTCGTCGGGCAGCTGGTCGAAGAGCTTGGTCTCCACGTCGTGGAGCAGGCTCGCGAAGGCCTCGGGGTCCTTGTGCGTATTGCCGACCCCGCCGGGGAAGAGGCAGTCCCCGGTGAACAGGTGCGGGGCGCCGTGCGGGTCGTCGTAGACCAGCGCGATGGAGCCCGGGGTGTGGCCCACGAGGTGCCGGGCGGTCAGGGAGACCTCACCCACACGGACCGTGCCGCCGTCGTCGACGAGGACATCGGTCGGGACCGGGATGCCCTCGGCGTCGTACCGCCCCGCGTAGGTGCGTGCTCCGGTGGCCGCCACCACCTCACCCAGTGCCTGCCAGTGGTCGCCGTGCCGATGGGTGGTGACGACGGACGCGATGCCGTCGTCACCGATCAGCCGCAGCAGCGTCCCGGCCTCGGCGGCCGCGTCGATCAGGAGCTGCTCACCGGTGGCCCGGCAGCGCAGCAGATAGGCGTTGTTGTTCATCGGGCCGACGGCGACCTTGGAGATCATCAGATCCGTCAGCTCGTGCACATCCGCACGCCCGCCGACCTTGACCGCTCCGCTGTACGTCATACGTCTCAGCCTATAGCGGGGGCAGGACGGGAAGCGGGCCGCCTTCGACGGTCAGCGCCGAGCCGTCCCGGCGCCCGCTGAGCCAGCCGAGCAGCTCGGGCGCCGTGCCGCGGACCGTGACCGGGCCGCCCTCCGCGCCGCCGCCGGTCGTCCGCACCGGGCCCCCGTCGGCGGTCATCCTCGTGGACACGACATCGGGGTGCCCGTCGAACCGCTCGGCGAGGAAGTCGATCTCGCGGGAGACGAAATCCTCCGGCAGGTCCTCCAGCTCGTAGCCGATGCCCAGGTCGACATGGTGCAGCTCGACCTCGACCCGGCGGCGGAACGGGATACGGGAGGCGGAGTCCGTCACGCCGTTGCGCAGGGTGACCGTGCGGGACCAGTCGGCCGGGACCGCCGCGGCGGCCCCGAGGCGGTCCGCGCTCCCGGCCAGATCGGCCAGCTGCTCGGCCGGCGGCCGGGGTGCGTCGCGCTCGATGTCGCGGTCGCGGGTTTCGCTGTCTGCGTACATGGGACGGCCCTGGAGAACATTTACGAGCGCGTCGGCGTTACGAGAGAGGTGCGCAAGAACATGGCCCCGGCTCCAGCCCGGCAATCGCGACGGTCGGGCGAGCGCGGCAGCGTCCAGTTTCCCGGTGGCGCTGAGCAGTCGATCGGTTGCTTCACGTACGGCGTCCAGGTCGCGCGCATGATCAATCATGAGGCCGAGCCTAGCCTCGCCACTCGTTCGGGTGAAGGAGTCCATGGCCGTCCGTAAATCGAATGTGCGTGCTATACGCTCGGAGTCGAAAGCTTCGTACACCGCTGTGGCGCCCCCCATACCCTGGGACAGGGGCTCAGTTCCCCCATCTCTCTCCAGAAAGGTGCGGACCGGCGTGGCCGACCGTCTCATCGTCCGTGGCGCTCGCGAGCACAACCTCAAGAACGTCTCGCTCGACCTCCCGCGCGACTCCCTCATCGTCTTCACCGGGCTCTCCGGGTCGGGCAAGTCGTCCCTTGCGTTCGACACGATCTTCGCCGAGGGCCAGCGGCGCTACGTGGAGTCCCTCTCCTCGTACGCCCGCCAGTTCCTCGGTCAGATGGACAAGCCGGACGTCGACTTCATCGAGGGCCTCTCGCCCGCCGTCTCCATCGACCAGAAGTCGACCTCGCGCAACCCGCGCTCGACGGTCGGCACCATCACCGAGGTCTACGACTACCTCCGGCTGCTCTTCGCCCGGATCGGCAAGCCGCACTGCCCGGAGTGCCGCCGGCCCATCTCCCGCCAGTCGCCGCAGGCGATCGTCGACAAGGTGCTCGGCCTGCCCGAGGGCAGCCGTTTCCAGGTGCTCTCGCCGCTGGTGCGCGAGCGCAAGGGCGAGTTCGTCGACCTCTTCGCCGATCTGCAGACAAAGGGCTACAGCAGGGCCCGGGTCGACGGCGAGACCATCCAGCTCTCCGAGCCGCCCAAGCTGAAGAAGCAGGAGAAGCACACCATCGAGGTGGTCATCGACCGCCTCACGGTGAAGGACAGCGCCAAGCGTCGGCTGACCGACTCGGTCGAGACCGCGCTCGGGCTCTCCGGCGGCATGGTCGTGCTCGACTTCGTCGACCTCCCCGAGGACGACCCCGAGCGCGAGCGGATGTACTCCGAGCACCTCTACTGCCCGTACGACGACCTCTCCTTCGAGGAGCTCGAACCGCGCTCCTTCTCCTTCAACTCGCCCTTCGGCGCCTGCCCGGACTGCACGGGTATCGGTACGCGGATGGAGGTCGACCCGGAGCTGATCGTCCCGGACGAGGAGAAGTCGCTCGACGAGGGGGCGATCCACCCCTGGTCGCACGGCCACACCAAGGAGTACTTCGGCCGGCAGATCAACGCCCTCGCCGACGCTCTCGGATTCCGTACGGACATCCCCTGGGCAGGGCTGCCGCAGCGCGCCAAGAAGGCCCTGCTCCACGGCCACAAGATCCAGACCGAGGTCCGCTACCGCAACCGCTACGGGCGGGAGCGCGCGTACACCACCCCCGCCTTCGAGGGCGCGGTGCAGTTCGTCAAGCGCCGGCACTCCGACGCCGAGAGCGACTCCAGCCGGGAGCGCTTCGAGGGCTACATGCGCGAGGTGCCCTGTCCGACCTGTGAGGGCACCAGGCTCAAGCCGATCGTCCTCGCGGTGACGGTGATGGAGAGGTCCATCGCCGAGGTCGCCGCCATGTCGATCAGCGAATGCGCCGAGTTCCTCGGCCGGATGAAGCTCAACGCCCGCGACAAGAAGATCGCCGAGCGGGTGCTGAAGGAGGTCAACGAGCGGCTGAAGTTCCTCGTCGACGTCGGCCTCGACTACCTCTCGCTCAACCGTGCGGCAGGCACCCTGTCCGGCGGCGAGGCCCAGCGCATCCGCCTCGCCACCCAGATCGGCTCCGGCCTGGTCGGCGTGCTGTACGTGCTGGACGAACCGTCCATCGGCCTGCACCAGCGGGACAACCACCGGCTGATCGAGACCCTGGTCCGGCTCCGCGACATGGGCAACACGCTCATCGTCGTCGAGCACGACGAGGACACCATCAAGGTCGCCGACTGGGTCGTCGACATCGGCCCCGGCGCCGGTGAGCACGGCGGCAAGGTGGTCCACTCCGGATCGCTCAAGGAACTGCTGGCCAACGGCGAGTCGATCACCGGTCAGTATCTGACCGGCAAGAAGCAGATCCCGATGCCCGACGTCCGGCGCCCCGTCGACCCGCAGCGCAGGCTCACGGTGCACGGAGCCCGGGAGAACAACCTCCAGGACATCGACGTCTCCTTCCCGCTCGGCCTGCTCACGGCCGTCACGGGCGTCTCGGGTTCGGGGAAGTCGACGCTGGTCAACGACATCCTCTACACCCACCTGGCGCGCGAGCTGAACGGCGCCAAGTCGGTCCCCGGCCGGCACACCCGGGTCGACGGCGACGACCTGGTCGACAAGGTGGTGCACGTCGACCAGTCGCCCATCGGCCGCACGCCCCGGTCCAACCCGGCCACGTACACCGGCGTCTTCGACCATGTCCGCAAGCTGTTCGCGGAGACAATGGAGGCGAAGGTGCGCGGCTATCTGCCGGGCCGCTTCTCCTTCAACGTCAAGGGCGGCCGCTGCGAGAACTGCTCCGGCGACGGCACCATCAAGATCGAGATGAACTTCCTGCCGGACGTGTACGTCCCGTGCGAGGTCTGCCACGGAGCGCGCTACAACCGGGAGACCCTGGAGGTCCACTACAAGGGCAAGTCCATCGCCGAGGTACTGGACATGCCGATCGAGGAGGGCCTGGAGTTCTTCGAGGCCGTCCCGACGATCGCCCGCCACCTGCGCACGCTCAACGAGGTGGGCCTCGGATACGTGCGGCTCGGCCAGTCCGCGCCGACGCTCTCCGGCGGTGAGGCGCAGCGCGTGAAGCTCGCCAGCGAGCTGCAGAAGCGCTCCACCGGCCGTACGGTCTATGTCCTGGACGAGCCGACCACGGGTCTGCACTTCGAGGACATCAGCAAGCTCATCAAGGTGCTCTCCGGGCTGGTCGACAAGGGCAACTCGGTGATCGTCATCGAGCACAACCTCGATGTGATCAAGACCGCGGACTGGGTCATCGACATGGGTCCCGAAGGGGGCAGCGGCGGCGGTCTGGTCATCGCCGAGGGCACTCCGGAGGAGGTCGCCGGGGTTCCGGCCAGCCACACCGGCAAGTTCCTCCAGGGCATCCTGGACCCGGAGCGGGTGAGCGAGGCCGCGGTGCCCGCGGCCCGCAAGCCGATGCGGAAGGCGGCCGTGAAGAAGGCGGTCGCCGCGAAGTCGGCCCCGGCCAGGAAGACGGCCACGGCCCGGACGAGCACGGACGGGACCGCGAAGACGGCTGCGGCGAAGAAGGCGACCCGCGCGCGCAAGGCCTGACGCCTCCGGCGGAACAGGGCGGCGGCTCCCGGATCCCCGGGGGCCGCCGCCCTGTCCACTGCCACGCCCTGCTCACCGCCAGGGCCTGTTCACCGCCACAGCCGGGCCGCTGACCAGGGACGATCGGCCTCGGGCGGCCCGGCCGCAGGGCCGTCCGTCTCCGCCGGTATCGTCGCTTCTGTCACCGATGGGACCGATGGCTCCGACAGCTGTGATGCCCGCGGTACTCCTGGTACCCGCGGCGCTGCAGTCGCGCCCGGTGCCCATCCACCCCTACGACCAGTGGAGACCGCATGTCCGGCCAGCCCGCCGCCCGCCGTACCGTGCTGAAGGGTGCCGCTCTCGCCGGCGCCGCCGGGCTGGGAGTGGCCGCCTGCTCGACCGAATCGAAGCTCGGCCATGCCGAGACGCCGACGCCGACCGCTCCCGTCGAGCTTGGCGCGCCGGACGAGATTCCGGTCGGCGGATCCAAGCTCTTCCGCAACGAGCGGGTCATCGTGAACTGCCCGGCCAAGGGCCAGTACAAGGCGTTCAGCGCCCAGTGCACCCACGCGGGCTGCCTGCTGGACAAGGTCGAGGACAACGTGGGGAAGTGCCCCTGTCACGGCAGCCACTTCGACACGACGACCGGTAAGGCGATGCGCGGTCCGGCGACCGCACCGCTGCCCGCCGTCCCGGTCAGGGTCGAGGGCGGAAAGCTGATCGCGGGCCCCGACGCCTGACACCGTCCGGGAAGGCAGCGGTCGGAGAGACAACGGCCGGGGACGGGCTCACTCCCAGTCCCAGTCGATGCCGACCAGACCGGGCCGTACCCCCTGCTCCACCAGGTGAACGGTCCGGTGCCTGCCCGTCAGCGTGAGGTCCGTGCGGGCGCCGCGAGGCGCCCCCGCCGAGACCTGGGCGAAGCGCCGGCACCGTACCGGCAGCGCGGCCTCGTCGAAGGCCACCTGGAGCACGTACTGCCCGCCGCCGAAGCTGAACCCCCGCACGTACTCGCCGCTCGGCCCTCCCGTGCCGTCGTCGAAGCCGTAGCCGAAGAGGTAGGTGTCGCCCGCCCTCAGCCGGGTGTCGAAGAGCAGCTCCGCGACGAGCACCCCGGTCCCGCGGTCCCAGCGGACCCGCCCCGTCCGGCAGTTCTCCCCGGCCGCCACCGTCACCCGCGCCGGGTCGCAGCCCGGATCGCCACGGTGGACGGCGAGGTAGCGGTCGATGTCGTCCCGGTGGGCACGCACCACATGCTGCGAATCGCGCCGCCGCAGCTCCCGGCCGGGACCGATCCGTACCCGCTCGTGATGGCCCACCGTGTGCAGTCCGCCGTCCACCGGTGACCCCATGCCGGCGAGCAGCCGTTCCACGGCGCCGGACGACTCCATCAGCGAACGGTACGAACGCGCGGCCGGACGGTCGGCCTCCGGGCGCGCGTTCCCGCTTCCCAGCAGCCGGAGCAGCGAGTTCCCCGGCAACTCCAGCACTTCCTCCAGCGCCTTCACGGCCCGCAGGGACTCGGCGCGCTGCGGGCGCCTGGCCCCCTGCTGCCAGTAACTCAGGCTCGTCACCCCGACCTTGACCCCGCGGTGCGCGAGATGGTGCTGCACCCGCTGGAGCGGCAGCCCGCGCACCGAGAGCGCGGTGCGCAGGGCCAGATGGAACGGGCCGGTGTGCAGCACCTGTGCCAGTTCGGCCTCGGTGTGCCGCATGAGGTCCTCCAGGTGAACGTTCACGACGCGGTGTGGGGGGAGCGCGTCGGCGGGGGGCGGCGCCGCAGGTGGCCGGGGCAGGGCCGTTCACGTATCCGCCACGCCGTTCACACCGCGATGTTCCCCCGCATTGAAGCGTGTTGACCCGTCCCCGACAACGGTTGATGCTCCTCGGGCAGCGTCCGGACGCGCTCCTGTGATCCCACACCCCCCGCCTCGGGAGGAACGTCATGCGTATCCGAAGAATCCGAACAGGACGGCTCCCGGCCCTGGCCGCCCTGGCCGCCGTGCTCCTCGCCGTGCCGACGGCGACCGCCTCGGCGGCCCCGGTCCCGGCGTCGGCCACGACCACGGCCACAACCACGACCGGCCCGGCCGTCACCGGGCTCGCCGCGACACAGCGGCTGAACATCACCATGCAGGCCCAGCAGAAGACCAACTGGTGCTGGGCGGCATCCGGCAACACCATCGCCACCTGGTTCGGCCGCAACTACTCGCAGAACCAGTTCTGCAACGCCGCCTTCGGCCGTGCGCAGGGCTACGAGTGCCCCAACTCGCAGGCCACGCTGGGCAATGTCCAGGACGGCCTGTACTGGGCCGGTGTCAACCCCGGTTCGTACGTCACCGGCTGGCTGCGCTATCCCACCGTTCAGGCCGAGATCGCCGCGGGCCGCCCCGTGGAGACCCGCATCCAGTGGTCGTCGGGCGGTGGCCACATGCATGTCCTGTACGGGTACGACGACTCCGGCAGCTGGGTCTACTGGGGCGATCCCTGGCCCTCCAGCAACCGCTACAACTGGGCCTCGCACGCCTGGTACGTGAACAACGACGAGTTCTCCTGGACCCACTCCCTCTACCGGATCGGGGCGTGACGAGATGATCCGCAGGACCGCATGCACCGCCCGGTCCACGGCCGCCGCCCTGGCCGCGACCGGCATCCTTACCGGCGCCGCCCTGCTCACCGTCGCGGCCCCCGGGGCGGCCGCCGCCACCGGACCCACCGCCGGCCCGTCCGCCCTGGCGGCTGCCCGGCAGGCCGCCACCGAACCCGCGACCCTGGACACCCTGGCCCGGTTCTTCGCCCGCGAGGGCGCGGTCACCAGGTCGGCGGCGGCACCGCGCATCGAGGGCGCCGCCGTCCCCGTGCATACCCTCGACCCGGACTTCGTGGCCGGGAAGCCGGGCGCGCCCGTCGCCAGGCTGGACTACCTCGCCACCACGGCCGTCTCCTCGGACGGCCAGAAGGCGTCCCTGTGGACCCTTCCGAAGGAAGGGAAGGAGAGCGGCTGGCAGGTGGTGAACATCGCCACCGGCGACGACGAGACGAGGTATGCGGCCGCCGGCGCCCGCAAACTCCCCGGCGGGACGGTGTTCCGTGAGCCGCAGGTGGACGCCTGGTACGTCCGGAAGGGGACGAAGGTGCTCCCGCTGGACCAGGACGCGGTCCGCGCGGTCGGTGCCAGCGGCACCACACTGGCCGCCTACCGCACCCGGGTACGGGAGGCGTACGGCGACAAGCTCCCCGGCTCCGCATACGCCCGCTCCGGCAAGGCGGGCGGCTACTCCCCGCCCGCCGCCCCTGCCTCCGCCCCCGCCGGCCAGGAGCCCCGGACGGTCGCGGCGAGCACGGCGTCCGGCACCGCGCAGGCCGCCACCTCGGCCGCCGCCGGAGCGGGCGCCCTCGTGGTGCTCGGCCTCGGCGGGCTCACCGTCCTGCGCAACCGCCGCCACCGGGAGAACCCGTGACCGGCAGCCGTACCCACTGACCCGTGCTCCGGGGCGCGCTCCCGCGATCCGCGCCCCGGAGCACGGCACCACTTCCGGGCGGCCGGACTGTCACTGCCCGCAAGTAGGGTGGGACACATGGCAGACCCCTCCAGCTACCGCCCCAAGCCGGGACAGATCCCCGACTCCCCGGGGGTCTACAAATTCCGCGACGAACACCGCCGGGTGATCTACGTCGGAAAGGCCAAGAACCTGCGCCAGCGCCTGGCCAACTACTTCCAGGACCTGGCCGCGCTCCACCCGCGTACGCGCACGATGGTCACCACGGCCGCCTCGGTGGAATGGACGGTCGTCTCCACGGAGGTCGAGGCCCTCCAGCTGGAGTACTCCTGGATCAAGGAGTTCGACCCCCGGTTCAACGTCAAGTACCGCGACGACAAGAGCTATCCGTACCTCGCGGTCACGCTCAACGAGGAGTTCCCGCGCGTCCAGGTGATGCGCGGCGCCAAGAAGAAGGGCGTGCGCTACTTCGGTCCGTACGGGCACGCCTGGGCGATCCGCGAGACGGTCGACCTCATGCTCCGGGTCTTCCCGGTGCGTACGTGCTCCGCCGGAGTCTTCAAGAACGCCGCCAGGACCGGCCGTCCGTGCCTCCTCGGCTACATCGGCAAGTGCTCCGCCCCCTGTGTGGGCCGCGTCACCCCCGAGGAACACCGCGAACTGGCCGACGACTTCTGCGACTTCATGGCAGGCCGGACCGGTACGTACATCCGCCGCCTGGAGAAGGACATGATGGCGGCGGCCGAGGAGACGGAGTACGAGCGGGCGGCCCGGCTCCGCGACGACGTGGAGGCCCTCAAGCGGGCCATGGAGAAGAGCGCCGTCGTGCTGGCCGACGCCACCGACGCCGACCTGATCGCGGTCGCCGAGGACGAGCTCGAAGCCGCCGTCCAGATCTTCCATGTGCGCGGCGGCCGGGTGCGCGGCCAGCGCGGCTGGGTCACCGACAAGGTCGAGAACGTCGACACCTCGGGCCTGGTCGAGCACGCCCTCCAGCAGCTGTACGGCGAGGAGACGGGCGACTCGGTCCCCAAGGAGGTCCTCGTCCCGGCCCTGCCCGAGGACCCGGACGCGGTCTCCCAGTGGCTCGCCGGCCGCCGGGGCTCCCAGGTCAGCCTGCGCATCCCGCAGCGCGGCGACAAGAAGGACCTGATGGCGACGGTCCAGCGCAACGCCCAGCAGGCCCTGGGGCTGCACAAGACCAAGCGCGCCTCCGACCTGACCACCCGCTCCCGCGCCCTGGAGGAGATCGCGGAGGCGCTCGGCCTCGACACCGCCCCGCTGCGCATCGAGTGCTTCGACATCTCGCACCTCCAGGGCGACGACGTGGTCGCCTCCATGGTCGTCTTCGAGGACGGCCTCGCCCGCAAGAGCGAGTACCGCCGCTTCCAGATCAAGGGCTTCGAGGGACAGGACGACGTCCGGTCGATGCACGAGGTCATCGGCCGCCGCTTCAAGCGGTACCTCCAGGAGAAGGAACGTACGGGGGAGTGGGAGGAGACCCCCGCCCCGACCGGCCCGGTCCCCGCACCGCAGAACGACACCACCGACCCCGGCGCCACCGCTTCCGACGCCACCGCTTCCGACCCGGACGCCGAGCCCCGTGAGGACGACGGGCGCCCCAAGAGGTTCGCCTACCCGCCGCAGCTCGTCGTGGTCGACGGCGGCCAGCCGCAGGTCGCCGCCGCCAAGCGGGCCCTCGACGAACTGGGGATCGACGACATCGCCGTCTGCGGCCTCGCCAAGCGCCTCGAAGAGGTCTGGTTGCCCGATGACGACGACCCCGTCGTCCTGCCCCGCTCCAGCGAGGGCCTCTACCTCCTGCAGCGCGTCCGTGACGAGGCCCACCGCTTCGCGATCACCTACCAGCGCGCCAAGCGGGCCAAACGGATCCGCTCCGGCCCCCTGGACGCCGTCGCCGGTCTCGGCGAAACCCGGAAACAGGCGTTGATCAAGCATTTCGGCTCCGTGAAGAAGCTGAAGCAAGCGACAATCGACGAGATCTGCGAAGTTCCGGGGATAGGCCGCAGAACGGCGGAATCAGTGGCTGTCGCCCTCGCGTCGGCCGCCCCGGCCGCGCCCGCCGTGAACACGGCGACAGGAGAGATCATTGAAGAGGACGACGGGGGCAGCACGACATGACCGAGCGTGAGAACGAGCAGGAAGCCGGGCGCGGGCAAGAAGCCGGGCACGACGGCACCGACCGAGCAGACGGAGCAGCACAAGTGAGTACGGCCACCACGAACGAGACGGGCGACGGGACCACGACCATCCCCGAGCTGGTGATCATCTCGGGGATGTCGGGCGCCGGGCGCAGCACGGCGGCCAAGTGTCTGGAGGACCTCGGCTGGTTCGTCGTCGACAACCTGCCGCCCGCACTGATCCCCACCATGGTCGAGCTCGGCGCCCGCTCGCAGGGCAACGTGGCGCGGATCGCCGTCGTCGTCGACGTCCGGGGGCGCCGCTTCTTCGACAACCTCCGCGAATCCCTCGCCGACCTGGAGGCCAAGCACGTCACCCGGCGGATCGTCTTCCTGGAGTCCTCCGACGACGCCCTCGTCCGCCGCTTCGAATCGGTCCGCCGCCCGCACCCCCTCCAGGGCGACGGCCGGATCGTCGACGGCATCGCCGCCGAGCGCGACCTGCTGCGCGAGCTGCGCGGCGACGCGGACCTGGTGATCGACACCTCCAGCCTCAACGTGCACGAACTGCGCGCCAAGATGGACGCCCAGTTCGCCGGCGAGGAGGAGCCGGAGCTGCGCGCCACAGTGATGTCGTTCGGCTTCAAGTACGGCCTGCCGGTCGACGCCGACCTGGTGGTCGACTGCCGCTTCCTGCCCAACCCGCACTGGGTCCCCGAGCTGCGCCCGTTCACCGGTCTCAACGAGGAGGTCTCCGCCTACGTCTTCGATCAGCCCGGTGCCAAGGAATTCCTCAACCAGTACACGGAGCTGCTCCAGCTCATCGCCGCCGGATACCGCCGCGAGGGCAAGCGCTACGTGACGATCGCCGTCGGCTGCACGGGCGGCAAGCACCGTTCGGTCGCCATGTCCGAGAAGCTGGCGGCCCGGCTCGCGACCGAAGGCATCGAGACCGTCCTCGTCCACCGGGACATGGGGCGCGAGTGACCAGCCGCAATCTGCGCCTGCGGCGGCTGCGCAGAGCCACCTCCGCGCTCCCCGGCCGCAAACGCGGCGCACAGCCCAAGGTCGTCGCCCTCGGCGGCGGCATGGGGCTGTCCGCTTCGCTCGCGTCGCTCCGCCGGATCACCGGCGACCTCACCGCCGTGGTGACGGTCGCCGACGACGGCGGCTCCAGCGGCCGGCTCCGCGAGGAGCTCGGCGTGCTGCCGCCCGGCGACCTGCGCAAGGCGCTCGCCGCCCTGTGCGGTGACGACGACTGGGGCCAGACCTGGGCCCGGGTGATCCAGCACCGCTTCCAGTCCAAGGGCGACCTGCACGAGCACGCGGTCGGCAATCTGCTGATCGTCGCCCTCTGGGAGCAGCTCGGCGACCATGTCCAGGCCCTCGACCTGGTCGGCAGGCTCCTCGGGGCGCACGGCCGGGTGCTCCCCATGTCCGCCGTTCCGCTGGAGCTCCAGGCGCTGGTCCGGGGTCACGACCCGGCCCGCCCGGACGACGTGGACACCGTGCGCGGACAGGCCACCGTGGCGCTCACCCCCGGCGAGGTGCAGTCCGTGCACCTCGTCCCGAACGACCCGCCCGCCGTCCCCGAGGCCGTCGCCGCGGTCCTCGACGCCGACTGGGTGGTGCTCGGCCCGGGGTCCTGGTTCTCCTCGGTGATCCCGCACCTGCTCGTCCCCGAACTGCTCGACGCGCTCGTCGAGACCAAGGCCCGCAAGGTCCTCTCGCTCAACCTGGCACCGCAACCCGGTGAAACTGATGGCTTCTCCCCGCAGCGTCATTTGGAGGTTTTGGGACGACACGCCCCTAAACTCGCCCTGGACGTGGTGCTGGCCGACGAAGCCGCTGTGCCCGATCGTGAGTCCCTCGCCGATGCCGCCAAGCGGCTCGGCGCCGCGGTCGAGCTGGCGCCGGTGGCCTCACCCGACGGCGTTCCGATCCATGATCCGGAGCTGTTGGCCGCCGCGTACGACCGTATTTTTCGGATGCATGGAAGGATCGGCCCATGGCGATGACGCCCGCGGTGAAGGACGAAATCTCTCGGCTTCCCGTGACCCGGACCTGCTGCAGGAAGGCAGAAGTCTCGGCGATTCTTCGGTTCGCGGGTGGGCTGCACCTGGTGAGCGGCCGGATCGTGATCGAGGCCGAGCTGGACACCGGGAACGCGGCGCGCCGGCTGAAGCGGGACATTCTCGAAATCTTCGGGCACAGCTCGGAGCTGATCGTGATGGCGCCCGGAGGTCTGCGGCGCAGCTCGCGCTTCGTCGTGCGGGTGGTGGCGGGCGGCGACCAGCTGGCCCGCCAGACCGGCCTGGTGGACGGCAGGGGCCGCCCCATCCGCGGGCTGCCCCCGCAGGTGGTCTCGGGGGCGACCTGTGACGCCGAGGCCGCCTGGCGCGGGGCCTTCCTGGCCCATGGCTCGCTCACCGAGCCGGGCCGCTCCTCCTCGCTGGAGGTGACCTGCCCGGGCCCGGAGGCGGCGCTCGCGCTGGTCGGCGCGGCCCGCAGGCTCTCCATCGCGGCCAAGGCCCGCGAGGTGCGCGGGGTGGACCGGGTCGTCGTCCGCGACGGCGACGCGATCGGCGCGCTGCTCACCCGGCTCGGCGCCCATGACGCGGTGCTGGCCTGGGAGGAGCGGCGGATGCGCCGCGAGGTCCGCGCCACGGCCAACCGGCTCGCCAACTTCGACGACGCCAACCTGCGCCGTTCGGCGCGGGCCGCGGTCGCCGCGGGTGCCCGGGTGGGGCGCGCGCTGGAGATCCTGGGCGAGGAGGTGCCCGAGCACCTGGCGGCGGCCGGGCGGCTGCGCATGGAGCACAAGCAGGCGTCCCTGGAGGAGCTGGGTGCGCTCGCCGACCCGCCGCTGACCAAGGACGCGGTCGCCGGCCGGATCCGCCGGCTGCTGGCGATGGCCGACAAGCGGGCCCAGGACCTGGGCATCCCGGGCACCGAATCCACCCTCAGCGAGGAGCTCGCCGACGGCCTGGTGGGCTGACCCGCCGAGGCCGCCGGAGCCGTCGGAGCCGCCCCTGGCCGACCCGTCGGAGCCGCCTCGGGCCGACCCGCCGGGGCCGCGGAATCCGGCCGGATTCCGGACTCCCGGGGCTCCCAGGGACGCTGACGCTCCGTAATCGTCACAGCATGCGCGGCCGGGTATCCGGAGGCCCGTACTCCTACCGAGAAGTACGGGCCTCGGCGCTTCTCACGGCCGTGCTCGATGTCACCCCGGGGGCCTCGGAGAGGTAGGGTCGGAGGCGGTCGGGGACATCTCATACAACTCGCCGGGGTGAAAACCCCGCGTACCTAACGAGGAGATCGGTTCGTGACGATCCGCGTAGGCATCAACGGCTTCGGTCGCATCGGCCGCAACTACTTCCGCGCACTGCTGGAGCAGGGTGCGGACATCGAGATCGTGGCTGTCAACGACCTGGGTGACACCGCGACCACCGCCCACCTGCTGAAGTACGACACCATCCTGGGTCGTCTGAAGGCAGAGGTCAGCCACACCGCCGACACCATCACCGTCGATGGTCACACGATCAAGGTTCTCTCCGAGCGCAACCCGGCCGACATCCCCTGGGGTGAGCTGGGCGTCGACATCGTCATCGAGTCGACCGGCATCTTCACGAAGAAGGCCGATGCCGAGAAGCACATCGCGGGCGGCGCCAAGAAGGTCCTCATCTCGGCTCCGGCCAAGGGCGAGGACATCACCATCGTGATGGGCGTCAACCAGGACCAGTACGACGCGGCCAGCCACCACGTCATCTCCAACGCGTCCTGCACGACCAACTGTGTCGCACCGATGGCCAAGGTTCTCGACGAGAACTTCGGCATCGTCAAGGGCCTCATGACGACGGTCCACGCGTACACCAACGACCAGCGCATCCTGGACTTCCCGCACTCGGACCTGCGCCGCGCCCGCGCCGCCGCCGAGAACATCATCCCGACCACCACCGGTGCCGCCAAGGCGACCGCCCTGGTGCTCCCGCAGCTGAAGGGCAAGCTGGACGGCATCGCCATGCGCGTCCCGGTCCCGACCGGCTCGGCCACCGACCTGGTCGTCGAGCTCCAGCGCGAGGTCACCAAGGACGAGGTCAACGCCGCGTTCAAGAAGGCTGCCGACGACGGCGACCTCAAGGGCATCCTGTACTACACCGAGGACCCGATCGTGTCGTCGGACATCGTCGGCGACCCAGCGTCCTGCACCTTCGACTCCTCGCTGACCATGGTTCAGGAGGGCAAGTCGGTGAAGATCCTCGGCTGGTACGACAACGAGTGGGGTTACTCCAACCGCCTCGTCGACCTGACCGTCTTCGTCGGCAGCCAGCTCTGACCGTCGAACCGGCAGGCATCAAGATGTGAGCACGGGGCTCGAACAGCGCAACGCCGCGCCGTTCGGGCCCCGTCGCATGCTCTCCCGCCCTCCAAGGAGTCCAGCAAGATGAAGACGATCGACGAACTGATCGCCGAAGGGGTCACCGGCAAGCGCGTATTCGTGCGCGCCGACCTCAACGTGCCGCTGAGCGGCACCACCATCACCGACGACGGCCGGATCCGTGCCGTCCAGCCGACCGTCGAGAAGCTCGTCGCGGCCGGCGCGCGGGTCGTAGTGGCCTCGCACCTGGGCCGCCCCAAGGGCGCCCCGGACCCCGCCTTCTCCCTGGCGCCCGCCGCCGCCCGTCTCGGTGAACTCATCGGAGCCGACGTGGCGTTCGCGACCGACACGGTCGGCGAGTCCGCCCGCGCCGCGGTCGCCGGTCTCGCCGACGGCCAGGTCGCCGTCCTGGAGAACCTCCGCTTCAACCCGGGTGAGACGTCCAAGGACGACGCCGAGCGCGGCGCGTTCGCCGACCAGCTCGCCGAACTCGCCGACCTCTACGTGGGCGACGGCTTCGGGGCCGTGCACCGCAAGCACGCCTCGGTCTTCGACCTCCCGGCCCGGCTGCCGCACGCCGCCGGTGACCTGATCGCCACCGAGGTCGGCGTCCTGAAGAAGCTCACCGAGAACGTCGAGCGCCCGTACGCCGTGGTGCTCGGCGGCTCCAAGGTCTCCGACAAGCTCGGCGTCATCGACCACCTCCTGGAGCGTGCCGACCGCATCCTGATCGGCGGCGGCATGGCGTACACCTTCCTCAAGGCCCAGGGCCACGAGGTCGGCAGCTCGCTGCTCCAGGAGGACCAGATCCCGGCGGTGCTGGAGTACCTCAAGCGCGCCGAGGACAAGGGCGTGGAGTTCGTGCTCCCCGTCGACGTAGTGGTCTCCGCGCAGTTCCCGGACCTCAAGAGCAAGGCCCCCACCGAGCACCGCACGGTGCCCGCGGACGCCATGCCTGCCGGTTTCATGGGCCTGGACAACGGCCCCGAGACCAACAAGCTGTACGCATCGAAGCTCGCCGACGCCGCCACCGTCTTCTGGAACGGCCCGATGGGCGTCTTCGAGCACCCCGACTACGCCGAGGGCACCCGGGCAGTCGCCCAGGCCCTCGTCGACTCCTCGGGCTTCAGTGTCGTCGGCGGTGGCGACTCCGCCGCGGCCGTCCGCACCCTGGGCTTCGACGAGAACGCATTCGGACACATCTCGACCGGTGGCGGTGCCAGCCTCGAATACCTCGAGGGCAAGACGCTTCCCGGCCTCGCCGCACTGGAGGACTGACCTTTCATGACCACTCGTACCCCGCTGATGGCGGGCAACTGGAAGATGAACCTCAACCACCTCGAGGCCATCGCACACACCCAGAAGCTCGGCTTCGCGCTGACCGACAAGGACTACGACGCCGTCGAGGTCGCCGTCCTGCCGCCCTTCACCGACCTGCGCTCCGTGCAGACCCTGGTCGAGGGCGACAAGCTGAAGATCAAGTACGGCGCCCAGGACATCTCGGCGCACGACTCCGGTGCGTACACCGGTGAGATCTCCGGCCCGATGCTCGCCAAGCTGCGGTGCACCTACGTCGCCGTCGGCCACAGCGAGCGCCGCCAGTACCACGGCGAGACCGACGAGATCTGCAACGCCAAGGTGAAGGCCGCGTACAAGCACGGCCTGACCCCGATCCTCTGCATCGGCGAGGGCCTGGACGTCCGCAAGGCCGGTGACCAGGTCTCCTACACCCTCGCGCAGCTCGACGGCGGTCTGAAGGACGTCCCGGCCGAGCAGGCCGAGTCCATCGTGATCGCGTACGAGCCGGTCTGGGCCATCGGCACCGGTGAGGTCGCCACCCCCGAGGACGCCCAGGAGGTCTGCGGTGCGATCCGCGGCCGGCTGGCCGAGCTGTACTCGCAGGAGCTGGCCGACGCGGTCCGTATCCAGTACGGCGGCTCGGTGAAGTCCGGCAATGTCGCCGCGATCATGGCGCAGCCCGACGTGGACGGAGCGCTGGTCGGCGGCGCCGCGCTGGACGCCGACGAGTTCGTCAAGATCGTCCGCTTCCGCGACCAGTGAGTATGCGGTAGCGCGGATCCGTCGTACCCTTGCGGGGGCCGCGGAGGGTGTAACCTCCCGGCCCCCGTAATCAGCACATGCAGTCCAGAGGAATTCCGGAAAGTAGGGACCAGCCGTGATTTTGGCGTTCGAGATCGCCCTGATCGTCTTCAGCCTGCTGCTGATGCTGCTGGTGCTGATGCACAAGGGAAAGGGCGGCGGCCTCTCCGACATGTTCGGTGGCGGCATGCAGTCGTCGGTCGGCGGCTCCTCGGTCGCCGAACGGAACCTCGACCGGATCACCGTGTTCGTCGGTCTGGCATGGTTCGCGTGCATTGTTGTGCTTGGTCTGCTGATCAAGCTGGACAACTGACCCGTCGTACGCGATTCCCGGTGATGGTGTAACTCCTTTCACTGGACGCGCGTTGGGCCTTACGTAGACTGGGGCATCTTCGAGCACCATCACGCAGGGAGTTACGACCGTGGCAAGTGGCAACGCGATCCGGGGAAGCCGGGTCGGAGCGGGGCCGATGGGGGAGGCCGAGCGCGGTGAGTCCGCGCCGCGCCTCCGCATCTCCTTCTGGTGCTCGAACGGGCACGAGACGCAGCCGAGCTTCGCCAGTGACGCGCAGGTACCGGAGACTTGGGACTGCCCGCGCTGCGGCTTCCCGGCCGGCCAGGACCGGGACAGCCCGCCGGACCCGCCGCGCACCGAGCCGTACAAGACGCACCTCGCGTACGTACGCGAGCGGCGCAGCGACGCGGACGGCGAGGCCATTCTCGCCGAGGCGCTGGCGAAACTCCGGGGCGAAATCTAGAAGTTGTCCGGCCGGGCACCCACAGGGTGTCCGGCCGGACCGCTTTCGCCGTGCCGCAGGTCTCCATTGCCTCGTCGGCCCTTCTGATCAATTAGGTTTGTAGGTGCAGCGGGGCATCTGCAGGCACGAGAAGAATTGGGCTGATTTCCGGGATGAACACACGAAGCCGAACCAGGCTCAACCAGACGCCCGAGTGGACAGCTCTGGGCAAGCACCGCGAGCAGTTCGGGACGACCCATCTGCGGCAGCTCTTCGCGGACGATCCGGAGCGCGGCACCGAATACACCCTGACGGTCGGCGATCTGTACGTCGACTACTCCAAGCACCTGGTCACCGACGAGACGCTTCGGCTGCTGCGCGAGCTCGCCGCGGCCACCGGGGTGGCCGGGCTGCGGGACGCGATGTTCCGCGGCGAGAAGATCAACACCACCGAGGACCGCGCCGTTCTGCACACCGCGCTGCGTGCCCCGCGCGACGCGGTGATCGAGGTCGACGGCGAGAACGTGGTGCCGGGTGTGCACGCCGTGCTCGACCGGATGGCGGCGTTCTCCGACCGCGTCAGGTCGGGGGAGTGGACCGGCCACACCGGCAAGCGCATCAAGAACGTCGTCAACATCGGCATCGGCGGCTCCGACCTCGGCCCGGCCATGGCGTACGAGGTGCTGCGCTCCTTCACGGACCGCGACCTCACCGTCCGCTTCGTGTCGAACGTCGACGGCGCCGACCTCCACGAGGCGGTGCGCGATCTCGACCCGGCCGAGACGCTCTTCGTCATCGCGTCGAAGACCTTCACCACGATCGAGACGATCACCAACGCCACCTCGGCCCGCGACTGGCTGCTGACCGGTCTGAGGGCCGATCAGGACGCCGTCGCCAAGCACTTCGTGGCGCTGTCCACGAATGCCGGCAAGGTCGCGGACTTCGGCATCGACACCGCCAACATGTTCGAGTTCTGGGACTGGGTCGGCGGGCGCTACTCGTACGACTCCGCCATCGGCCTCTCGCTGATGATCGCCATCGGCCCGGACCGGTTCCGCGAGATGCTCGACGGTTTCCACCTCGTCGACGAGCACTTCCGCACCGCCCCCGCCGAATCCAACGTCCCCATGCTGCTGGGGCTGTTGGGCGTCTGGTACGGCGCGTTCTTCGACGCCCAGTCGCACGCGGTGCTGCCGTACAGCCACTATCTGTCCAAGTTCACCGCGTACTTGCAGCAGCTGGACATGGAGTCCAACGGCAAGTCCGTGGACCGGGACGGCAATCCGGTCGACTGGCAGACCGGACCGGTCGTCTGGGGCACCCCCGGCACCAACGGACAGCACGCCTATTATCAGCTGATCCACCAGGGCACCAAGGTCATCCCGGCCGACTTCATCGGCTTCGCCGAGCCGGTCGCCGACCTGCTGCCCGGCCTGGTCGCCCAGCACGATCTGCTGATGGCCAACTTCTTCGCCCAGACCCAGGCGCTGGCCTTCGGAAAGACGCCGGACGAGGTCCGCGCCGAGGGCGTCGCCGAGGAACTGGTGCCGCACAAGACCTTCCTGGGCAACCACCCGACGACGACGATCCTCGCCGACCGGCTGACCCCGTCCGTCCTCGGCCAGCTGATCGCGCTGTACGAGCACAAGGTCTTCGTCCAGGGCGCCGTCTGGAACATCGACTCCTTCGACCAGTGGGGCGTCGAGCTGGGCAAGGTCCTCGCCAAGAAGATCGAGCCGGTGCTCACCGGGGGCGAGGGGGGCGAGCAGCTGGACAGCTCGACCGCCGCGCTCGTCGGGGCGTACCGCGCCCGCCGGGGGCGCTGAGCCGATGACCACGGGGGAGGGGACGGTGCGGCTGCGGCCGCCGAACAACACGCTGGACCCGAGGGCCGTCGGGTGGTGGCGGGCCCAGTGGCTGCTGCTGACCGCCGCCCCCGTGGCCGTCCTGGCCGTGCTGGGCGCGTTCATCGGGCCCGCCCGGTTCTGGCTGCTGACGGCCGCCGCGGTCCTCGCGGTCCTCGGCACCGGCTGCGCCGTCCTCCTCCCCTCGTGGTGGTTCCGCACCCACCGCTGGGAGGTCACCGACGAAGCGGTGTACGTCAGGACCGGGGTCTTCCGGCAGGAGTGGCGGATCGCGCCGATGTCCCGGATCCAGACCGTGGACACCGTGCGCGGACCGCTCGAACAGCTCTACCGGCTCGCCACGGTCACCGTGACCACCGCGTCGGCCAGGGGCGCGGTCCGGATCGAGGGCCTCGACCACGAGACGGCGGCCGGGCTGGCCGAGCGGCTGACCCGGATCACCCAGGCCACCCCCGGGGACGCCACATGAGCCCCGGGGCGGCGCTCTCCCCCTCCCCGGACGCCGGGGAAGGCCGGAGCCCGGCCCAGGAGCCCGGCACGGCCACCTCCGTCGACTGGCGGCGGCTGGACCGGCGCACGGTCCTGGTCAGCGCACTCGTCACGGCCGGGGTGGCGGCCGGCGCGGCCGTTCCCACCACGCTCGGCCTGTCCGGGCGGTTCGGCCTCGACGCCGCCGTCGCCTGGGTCCTCGCCGGCTCGGTCCTGCTGATCGGCTCCGCGGCGGCCGGCGACTACGTACGGTGGCGCCGCACCCGCTACCGCGTCGGTGGCGAGCGGGTCGATCTCCACACCGGGCTGTTCCTGGTCAAGAAGCGCTCACTGGCCCGGGAGCGCATCCGCAGCGTCGACCTCACCGCCCATCTGCTGCAACGGGTACTCGGCCTGGTCACCGTCCGCATCGGCACCGGTGAGCACTCCGGCAACGACTCCACCCTGGAGCTCGACCCGGTCCCCAGGGCCGAGGGCGAACGGCTCCGCCGCGAACTGCTGGAACGTACGGCCACCGGCGTCCCGGGCACCCACCGCGAGGGCGAGCTCGTCGCCCTCGACCCGCGCTGGATCCGCTACGCACCGGTCTCCTTCGTCGCCCCCGCGCTCGGCGGTGCGGCAGCCGGTGCGGTGATGCAGGTCAGCGACTGGTTCGGGGCACAGGGGCGGGTGATCGAGTGGATCGGCGAGCGCTTCCGGGACACCTCGCTGACCGCCATGATCATGATCCTTGCCGTCACCGCAGTGGCCGCCGGTGTCGTGGGCGCGCTCGGCCTGTGGGTCGAGATGTGGTGGAACTACCGGCTGGAGCGCGAGCCCGGCGGCACCCTGCGCATCCGGCGCGGACTGCTGACCTCCCGGTCCGTCTCCATCGAGGAACGGCGGCTGCGCGGGGTCGAGCTCGTCGAACCGATCGGCATCCGGGCGTTCGGCGCAGCCCGGGTCGACGCGATCACCACCGGACTGGCCAAGGACGACGAGGAACAGCACGGCGACCACAACACCCTGCTGCCCGCCGCGCCCAGGCCCGTCGCCGACGCGGTGGCCGCCGACGTGCTGCGCGAGACCACGTCCCCGACCGGCGCCCCACTGACCGGGCACCCCCGCGCCGCCCGCGGCCGCAGGCTGCGCCGGGCGTTCTGGGCCGTCCTGGTCCCGGTGGCCGTGTCGGCTCTCCTGGGCGCGCTGCTGACACCCGTACTGCTCTGGATCGCGCTCGGCTGCGCCGTCGTGGGGCTGCCGGCCGGGGTGTTCCTGGCCCGCGACGCCTACCGCGGTCTCGGGCACGCGATCAGCGGCGACTACCTGGTGGTGAGGTCGGGCACGGTCCGGCGCTCGACCGCCGCGCTGGAGCGGGCCGGAGTCATCGGCTGGACGGTCCGGCAGACCTACTTCCAGCGGCGGGCCGGAGTCCTGAGCGTCACCGCGACGACGGCCGCCGGAGCGGGTGCGTACACGGCGTACGACACGGACGCGGGCGAGGGCCTCGACTTCGCCGCGAAGGCCGTGCCCGGTCTGCTGGAGCCCTTCCTGGAGCGCGTCCCGCCCGCCGGGTGAGCCCGGTCAGCCGTGCGTGGTGTCGATGACGCAGAATCTGTTGCCCTCGGGGTCCGCCAGTACGACGAAGTCCGGGTCGTCCGGGTACAGATCCCAGTCCACCCGCATCGCGCCGAGCGCGATCAGCCGGTCCACCTCGGCGTCCTGCTCCTCGGTGTAGAGATCGAGGTGGACCCGGGGGACCTCCTGCACGGGCGTACCGCTGAGGTCCAGAGCCAGGCCGACGCCGGGCCCCTCGGCCGGGACCAGCACCACCCAGTCGTCGTCCGTCGCCGGCTCACGCTCCACGTAGCCGAGCGCCGCCTTCCAGAACGCCGCCGCACGCCGTACGTCCGACGCGCCCATCACCATGGTCCCGATACGCACCATGGCGCGATCCTTTCACGCGACAGGCCCGGCCGCTCCGAGGAGCGAACCGGGCCTGTGCGCAACCGTGCTGACGTACGGTCAGGGCGAGGCGGGCGGATACAGCGCGCGCGGCAGCCGGGAGGCCGCCGCCGCGTCCAGCAGCCACAGCGTGCGGCTGCGCCCGTACGCACCGGCCGCCGGGGCCTGGATCTCCCCGGCACCCGACAGCGCGATCTCCGCGGCCTCCGCCTTGTCCTCGCCGGCGGCGAGCAGCCACACCTCGCGCGCCGCCCGGATCGCGGGCAGCGTGAGCGAGATGCGGGTGGGCGGCGGCTTGGGGGCGCCGTGCACACCGACGACGGTGCGCTCGGTCTCCCGTACCGCGGGCAGCTCCGGGAAGAGCGACGCGACATGCGTGTCCGGGCCGACGCCCAGCATCAGCACATCGAACGTCGGCACCGGACCGTGGTCCTCCGGGCCGGCTGCCGCGGCCAGTTCACCGGCGTACGCGGCCGCCGCCGCGTCGGCGTCGTTGCCCCAGGGGCCGTCCGAAGCGGGCATCGCGTGCACCCGGGACGGGTCCAGCTCCACCGAGTCCAGCAGGGCCTCGCGGGCCTGCGTGACATTGCGCTCCGGGTCGCCCTCGGGCAGGAACCGCTCGTCGCCCCACCACAGATCGAGCCGCGACCAGTCGATCGCGTCCCGGGCGGGCGCGGCGGCGAGCGCGGCCAGCAGGCCGTTGCCGTTGCGCCCGCCGGTGAGGACCACCGAGGCGTGGCCGCGTGCGGTCTGGGCGTCCACGATCTTCGTGATCAGCCGGGCCGCGGCGGCCAGCGCCATCAGCTCCTTGTCGCGGTGCACGACAAGTTGAGGAGCACTCACTTCGACGCCGCCTTCTTGGCCGCGGTCTTCTTCGCGGCGGCCGGGGCGGCGTCCGCCGCGGGCTCGGCCGGCTTCGGCTCCGCCGGTCCGCCGAGCTTCTCCACGCCGAACTTCACCGTCGCCGCGTACGTGTTGTCCGGGTCCAGACGGCGCAGCTCCTCGGCGAGCAGCTCGGCGGTGTCCCGCCGCTTGAGCGCCACCGCGCGGTCCGGCTGGCCCTGCATCGAGAGCGTGGCCAGCGAACCGTCGGGACGGTCCAGGACGATGGTGCCGCTCTTGGTCTCCATCCGCACGGCCGTCAGACCGGGACCGGCGGAGACGGTGCGCTCCACCGGGACCCCGAGCCGGTCCGCGAGCCACATGGCGAGCAGCTCGCAGCTCGGGTTCTCCGACTCGCCCTCGACCGTCGCCGAGACGACCTGGGCGGACTGCTGGTCGAGCGAGGCCGCCAGCATCGAGCGCCACGGCGTGATGCGGGTCCACGCCAGATCGGTGTCGCCCGGGGTGTACGAGTCGGCGCGGATCGCCAGCTCCTGGCCAGGGTGCTCCGCCGAGTACGCGTCCGTGATCCGGCGCTGGGCGAGCGCGCCCAGCGGGTCCTTCGCCGGGTCGGCGGGTGCGTCCTCGGGCCACCAGACCACGACCGGGGCGTCCGGCAGCAGCAGCGGCAGCACCACCGACTGGGCGTGGTTGACCAGCTCGCCGTGGAGACGCAGCACGACCGTCTCGCCGGTGCCCGCGTCGGAACCGACCCGCACCTCGGCGTCGAGCCGGGCGTCCCGGCGGCTGCGCGGCGAGCGGCTGACCCGCTTGATCACCGCGATGATCCGCGAGGGGTGCTCGCGCGAGGCGTCACCGGCCGACTTGAGCGCGTCGTACGCGTTCTCCTCGTCGGTGACGATGACCAGGGTGAGCACCATGCCGATGGCCGGCGTGCCGATGGCACGGCGGGCCGAGACCAGCGCCTGGTTGATCTTGCTGGAAGTGGTCTCCGTCAGATCGATCTTCATGGCCGGCGCCAGCTCCGTCCGTCTCGTGCGAGCATCTCGTCGGCCTCGGCCGGACCCCAGGAACCCGCCGGGTACTGGGCGGGCTTGCCGTGCTTGTCCCAGTACTGCTCGATCGGGTCGAGGATGTTCCAGGAGAGCTCGACCTCCTGGTGCCGGGGGAAGAGGTTGGCGTCGCCGAGCAGCACATCGAGGATGAGCCGCTCGTAGGCCTCCGGGCTGGACTCCGTGAAGGACTCGCCGTACGCGAAGTCCATCGTGACGTCCCGGACCTCCATCGAGGTGCCGGGCACCTTGGAGCCGAACCGCACGGTCACGCCCTCGTCCGGCTGCACCCGGATGACCAGGGCGTTGCCGCCCAGCTCCTCGGTGGCGCCGGACTCGAAGGGCAGGTACGGGGCCCGCTTGAAGACGACCGCGATCTCCGTGACCCGGCGGCCGAGCCGCTTTCCGGTACGGAGGTAGAACGGCACGCCCGCCCAGCGGCGGTTGTTGATCGTCAGCTTGATCGCGGCGTAGGTGTCGGTCTTCGACTTGGGGTCGATGCCGTCCTCTTCGAGGTAGCCGCGGACCTCCTCGCCGCCCTGCCACGCGTGCTCGTACTGGGCGCGCACCGTGTGCTTGCCCAGGTCCTCCGGCAGCTCCACCGCCGTGAGCACCTTGAGCTTCTCGGCGACCAGGGCCTTCGGATGGAAGGAGCCGGGCTCCTCCATCGCGGTCAGCGCCAGCAGCTGGAGCAGGTGGTTCTGGATGACGTCACGGGCGGCGCCGATGCCGTCGTAGTAGCCGGCCCGGCCACCGATGCCGATGTCCTCGGCCATCGTGATCTGGATGTGGTCGACGTACGACCGGTTCCAGATCGGCTCGAACATCGTGTTGGCGAACCGCAGCGCCAGGATGTTCTGGACCGTCTCCTTGCCCAGGTAGTGGTCGATCCGGAAGACCTCGTTGGGCGGGAAGACGTCGTGCACGATCTGGTTGAGCTCCTGTGCGCTCTTCAGATCGTGGCCGAAGGGCTTCTCGATGACGGCACGCCGCCAGGAGCCCTCCTTCTGGTCCGCGAGGCCGTGCTTCTTGAGCTGCTGGACGACCTTGGGGAAGAACTTCGGCGGCACGGACAGGTAGAAGGCGAAGTTGCCTCCCGTGCCCTGCGCCTTGTCCAGCTCCTGGATCGTGTTCTTCAGCTGCTCGAAGGCATCGTCGTCGTCGAAGTTGCCCTGGACGAAGCGCATCCCCTGGATGAGCTGCTGCCAGACCTCCTCGCGGAACGGCGTACGGGCGTGCTGCTTGACGGCGTCGTGGACCTCTTGTGCGAAGTCCTCGTCCTGCCACTCGCGGCGCGCGAAACCGATGAGGGAGAAGCCCGGCGGCAACAGGCCGCGATTGGCCAGGTCGTACACGGCGGGCATCAACTTTTTACGGGACAAATCGCCCGTGACTCCGAAGATCACCAGACCCGACGGCCCCGCGATGCGCGGGAGCCGTCGGTCCTGGGGGTCACGAAGCGGATTGGCTCCGGGAACACCAGACAAGGTGGTCAGCCCTCCGAAGGGGCGAGGCGCTTGAGCTCCGCCTCGGTCGAGTTGAGCAGGTCGATCCAGGACGCCTCGAACTTCTCGACGCCCTCGTCCTCAAGGAGCTGGACGACGTCGTCGTAGGAGATCCCGAGCTTCGCCACGGCGTCGAGCTCGGCGCGGGCCTGCTCGTAGGTGCCGGCGATGGTGTTGCCGGTGACCTCCCCGTGGTCCGCCGTGGCGTCCAGGGTGGCCTCGGGCATGGTGTTCACCGTGCCGGGGGCCACCAGGTCGACGACGTACAGGGTGTCCTTGTACGCGGGGTCCTTGACGCCGGTCGAGGCCCACAGCGGACGCTGCTTGTTGGCCTGCGCCTTGTCCAGGGCGGCCCAGCGCTCCGAGGAGAAGACCTCTTCGTACGCCTGGTAGGCGAGCCGGGCGTTGGCGAGCGCCGCCTTGCCCTTGAGGGCCTTGGCCTCGCCGGTGCCGACGGTGTCCAGGCGCTTGTCGATCTCGGTGTCCACGCGGGACACGAAGAAGGAGGCCACCGAGTGGATCAGGGAGAGGTCCAGGCCCGCGGCCTTCGCCTTCTCCAGGCCCGCCAGGTAGGCGTCCATGACCTCGCGGTAGCGCTCCAGCGAGAAGATCAGCGTGACGTTGACGCTGATGCCCTTGCCGATGACCTCGGTGATCGCCGGGAGACCGGCCTTCGTCGCCGGGATCTTGATGAGCGTGTTGGGCCGGTCCACCAGCCAGGCCAGCTGCTTGGCCTCGGCGACGGTGGCCGCGGTGTGGTGGGCCAGACGCGGGTCGACCTCGATGGAGACCCGGCCGTCCTGGCCGTCCGTGGCGTCGAAGACCGGGCGCAGGATGTCCGCCGCGTCCCGCACGTCGGCCGTGGTGATCATGCGGATGGCCTCGTCGACGGTGACCTTGCGGGTGGCGAGGTCGGTGAGCTGCTGCTCGTACCCGTCGCCCGAGGAGATCGCCTTCTGGAAGATCGACGGGTTGGTGGTGACGCCCACGACGTGCTGCTGGTCGATCAGCTCGGCGAGATTGCCGGAGGTGATCCGCTTGCGCGACAGGTCATCGAGCCAGATCGCCACGCCCTCGTCGGAGAGGCGCTTGAGTGCGTCTGTCATGAGAATTGCATCTCCTACTAGTCGTATATCGGCGTCAGCGCGTGGCTGCGGCGAGAGATTCCCGCGCGGCGGCGGCGACGTGCTCGCCGGTGAAACCGAACTCGCGGAAGAGGACCTTGGCGTCGGCCGAGGCACCGAAGTGCTCCAGCGACACGATCCGGCCGGCGTCACCGACATAGCGGTACCAGGTCAGACCGATGCCGGCCTCGACCGCGACGCGCGCCTTCACGGACGGCGGCAGAACGCTGTCCTTGTACGCCTGGTCCTGCTCCTCGAACCACTCGACCGAGGGCATCGAGACCACCCGGGTCGGAATGCCGGCCGCCTGGAGCTCCTCGCGCGCCTCGACCGCGAGGTGCACCTCGGAGCCGGTGCCGATCAGCAGCACCTGCGGCTCGCCACCGTCGGCCTCGAAGAGCACGTAACCGCCCTTGGCCGCGTCCTCGTTCGCCTCGTACGTCGGAACGCCCTGGCGGGTCAGCGCCAGGCCGTGCGGGGCGCCCTTGCCGAACACCTTGGTGTAGCGGCGCAGGATCTCGCGCCAGGCGATGGAGGTCTCGTTGGCGTCGGCCGGGCGGACGATGTTCAGGCCCGGGATGGCGCGCAGCGAGGCCAGGTGCTCCACCGGCTGGTGGGTCGGGCCGTCCTCGCCGAGACCGATCGAGTCGTGCGTCCACACGTACGTCACCGGCAGGTGCATCAGCGCGGACAGGCGCACGGCGTTGCGCATGTAGTCGGAGAACACCAGGAAGGTGCCGCCGTAGATACGGGTGTTGCCGTGCAGCGCGATGCCGTTCATGGCGGCGGCCATGGCGTGCTCGCGGATGCCGAAGTGGATCGTGCGGCCGTACGGGTCCGCGCCCGGCAGCGGGTTGCCCACCGGGAGGAACGACGACGTCTTGTCGATCGTGGTGTTGTTCGAGCCCGCGAGGTCGGCGGAGCCGCCCCACAGCTCGGGGATGATCTCGCCGAGTGCCTGGAGCACCTTGCCGGAGGCGGCGCGGGTGGCGACACCCTTGCCCGGCTCGAAGACCGGGAGCTTGTCCTCCCAGCCCGCGGGCAGTTCGCCGGCGGAGATCCGGTCGAACTCGGCGGCGCGCTCCGGGTTGGCGGTGCGCCACGCGGCGAAGCTCTTCTCCCACTCGCCCTTGGCCTCGCGGCCGCGGTCCAGCGCCTCACGAGTGTGGGCGATGACCTCGTCGGCGACCTCGAAGGTCTTCTCCGGGTCGAAGCCGAGGACCCGCTTGGTCGCCGCGACCTCATCGGCGCCGAGCGCCGAGCCGTGCGAGGCCTCGGTGTTCTGGGCGTGCGGAGCGGGCCAGGCGATGATCGAGCGGGCCGCGATGAACGACGGGCGCCCGGTCTCGGCCTTGGCCGCCTGGAGCGCCGCGTACAGACCCGCCGGGTCCAGGTCGCCGTTGGGCAGCTGGTCGACGCGCTGGACGTGCCAGCCGTACGCCTCGTACCGCTTCAGGGTGTCCTCGGAGACCGCGGTCTCCGTGTCGCCCTCGATGGAGATGTGGTTGTCGTCCCACAGCAGGACCAGGTTGCCGAGCTTCTGGTGCCCGGCCAGCGAGGACGCCTCGGCGGAGATGCCCTCCTGGAGGCAGCCGTCACCGGCGACGGCCCAGACCATGTGGTCGAAGGGGGAGGTGCCGGGGGCCGCGTCCGGGTCGAACAGGCCGCGCTCGTAGCGGGCGGCCATCGCCATGCCCACCGCGTTGGCGACACCCTGGCCCAGCGGGCCCGTGGTCGTCTCGACGCCGGTGGTGTGGCCGTACTCCGGGTGACCGGGGGTCTTCGAGCCCCAGGTACGGAAGGCCTTGAGGTCATCGAGCTCCAGGCCGTACCCGGCCAGGTAGAGCTGGATGTAGAGGGTCAGGCTGGTGTGACCGGCCGACAGAACGAACCGGTCGCGTCCGGCCCAGTCCGCGTCGGCGGGGTCGTGGCGCATCACCTTCTGGAAGAGGGTGTACGCGGCGGGAGCGAGGCTCATGGCCGTACCAGGGTGGCCGTTTCCGACCTTCTGTACGGCGTCCGCTGCAAGGACACGGACAGTGTCCACGGCCCGCTGGTCCAATTCGGTCCACTGGAGATCTGTGGTGGTCGGCTTGGTGCTCACCCTGAGTCAGGGCTCCTCTCCACTGTTGTAAACCGGTGACTGTGACCGCACCGGGCGTTGTCGAGCCTACCCCCGTCGGAACAAGCATTTTCCGCTGCTTTCCAGGGTGCAGGCGGCCCGCTGAGTTCGCCTCCCGTATGAGCGCGACGGCTCACTTCTGCGCCACTCCGATGAGCGCCTCTCCTTACTTATGGGCCCTCCTATGAGCGTGTCCTCCTACTTCTGTGCCGCCCCGGTCGGCGGGTCGCTGGTCACGCGCAGTATCACGACGGCGGGAACCGCGGCCCGGGTGCCGCGACACGGGGGAGCGGGACCCCCGCTTCCGCGCCTCCTCAACACGACCCACCCCCGCGAAGGAGGGCCTGTCCCCAACGTCTACAGTGGTCTGGTTCGCGCAAGTCTTTACCGGGCCTTCACGCCCGGAGCTTGCTGGGATTTCTCTGTCAGGGGTGTGCGTGACGGCCGTCGAGTCCCGACCCGCAGGGGTCGCCTTGACTCCCAGCCCAGGGGGCCATCGCCCGTTCGGGGCCCGTGTCAAGGCATTCGTGGCGCTGACCAAGCCGCGGATCATCGAGCTGTTGCTGATCACCACTGTTCCGGTGATGTTCCTCGCCGCTCAGGGCGTGCCCGACCTGTGGCTCGTGCTCGCCACCACCGTCGGCGGATATCTCTCCGCGGGTGGTGCCAACGCGCTGAACATGTACATCGACCGCGACATCGACGCGCTGATGGACCGTACGTCGCAGCGCCCGCTGGTCACCGGCATGGTGAGCCCGCGTGAGTGCCTGGCCTTCGGCTTCGCGCTCGCCGCGATCTCGACGGTCTGGTTCGGCCTGCTGGTCAACTGGCTGTCGGCGGCGCTGTCGCTCGGCGCGCTGCTGTTCTACGTCGTCGTCTACACGATGCTGCTCAAGCGCCGAACCTCGCAGAACATCGTCTGGGGCGGCATCGCGGGCTGCATGCCGGTCCTCATCGGCTGGTCGGCCGTGACGAACTCCATGTCGTGGGCGGCCGTCATCCTCTTCGCCGTCATCTTCTTCTGGACGCCGCCGCACTACTGGCCGCTCTCCATGAAGGTGAAGGACGACTACGCCCGGGTCGGCGTGCCGATGCTCCCGGTCATCGCGTCCAACCGGGTGGTGGCCCGCCAGATCGTCATCTACAGCTGGGTGATGGTGGCCGTCTCGCTGCTGCTGACCCCGCTGGGCTACACCGGCTGGTTCTACACGGCGGTGGCGCTGCTGACCGGCGGGTTCTGGCTCTGGGAGGCGCACGGCCTGCAGAACCGGGCCAAGGCCGGTGTGACCGGGGCCAAGCTCAAGGAGATGCGGCTGTTCCACTGGTCCATCACCTATGTCTCCCTGCTCTTCGTCGCCGTGGCGGTCGACCCCTTCCTGAGGTAGTCCCGCTGCTCGGTTCCTGCTGATGATTCCTGCCGACGGGCGGGGTGCGTGGTCCAAGCCACGTACCCCGCCCGTCGCGCGTCGAGCTACCCGTCGGTAGCATTCTGAACATGGCTGAGACGGCAGAGACCCAGGTGGAGAGCGGCAAGCAGGCGGCCCGCGCGGAGCGCAGGGCGGCGAAGCTCGCCAAGGAGATCGGCGCCTTCGCCAAGGCGCACGGCGGCGCGGAGGGACAGCTCGCCTACATCGGGCAGCGGGGCGCCCGCATCGTGCTCGTGGGCGAGGACGGCGGCTGGGGCGATCTGGTCGCCCCCTCGTACGCGGTCGCCGAGAGCGCCACGCGCAAGGCCGGGATCACGATGCACGACGAGTTCGACGGGGAGTTCGCCGCGAAGGTCCGCACCGGCCCGTACGAGTGGACGCGGATGGCAGGCATCCAGATCGGCGGCCCCTCCGACAAGGCCTGACCAGCACTTCCCTGTACAACGACGATCGCCGGACGGATTCCTTCTCGGAACCGTCCGGCGATCGTCGTCGTGCGTCGTACAGGGAAGTGGCCGCGGCGGTCAGCCGGCCGCCGCGGGCTCCGGCTGCTCGGCGGCGGGGCCGGGCACCGCGGTCACGGCCACGGGGCGCTCGCGCAGCGACAGGATCACCCGCACGACCGCGATCCACACCAGGCACGAGCCCAGCATGTGCAGACCGACCAGGATCTCCGGCGTGTCGGTGAAGTACTGCACGTACCCGATCACGCCCTGGGCCATCAGCACCAGGAAGAGGTCACGGGCGCGGTGCAGCGGGCCGGTCGGCGCGTCCACGGCCTTCAGTACGAACCAGAGGGCGACGGTCAGAGCCACCACGACCCAGGCCAGATCGGCGTGCAGTTGCGCGATCATCTTCCAGTCGATCGGGATGCGGTGCACGTCGCTGGAGTCGCCCGCGTGCCGCCCGGCGCCCGTGACCACGGTGCCGACCGCGACCAGCAGCCCCGCGGCGACCGCGAGCAGCCAGGTCAGCTGGGAGACCGCCTTGCCGACCAGCGGCCGGGGCGCCTCGTCGCCCTCGCCGACCCGCTGCCAGGTCACCATCGCGACGGTGAGCAGTGCCGTGGAGAGCAGGAAGTGTGCCGCGACGGTGTACGGGTTGAGGCCGACCAGCACCACGATGCCACCGAGCACGGCGTTGCCCATGACCACCCAGAACTGCAGCCAGCCGAGCTTCGTCAGGCTGCGCCGCCAGGGCTTGGCGGACCGGGCGGCGATGATCGCCCACCCGACGGCCGCGCACAGCACGTACGTCAGCATCCGGTTGCCGAACTCGATGGCGCCGTGGAAGCCCATCTCGCTCGTGGCCGTGAGGCTCTCGTCGGTGCACTTGGGCCAGGTCGGGCAGCCGAGGCCGGAGCCGGTCAGCCGCACCGCGCCGCCGGTCACCACGATGAGCACGGCCATGACCACGGCGGACATGGCCGCACGGCGGACCGTACGGGGGGAGGGGGTCCATCGCTCGGCGATGTACAGGAGCGGGTTCCGCGCGGCTTGAGCGACTTCGGCTCGGGTCAGCTTGGGCACGCGCACCATCGTAGGCGGCGGCTTGTGCAAGCTTTCACGAGGGGGACGAGTTACCCCGAAACGTCGACGGAGCGCGTCCGCGCGCTCACGTACGGGAGGCCGCCGGGCTCACTCCCAGCGGAAGAACTTCGCCGCCGCGCCCAGCCCCAGGACCGCCCACACAGCCAGGACGCCGAGGTCGCCCCAGGGAATCGCCGCGCCGTGCTGGAGCACGTCCCGCAGACCGTCCGACAGGGCCGCGATCGGCAGCAGCCCGAGCACCGACTGCACCGCGTCCGGGAACTTGTCCAGCGGCACGATGACCCCGCCGCCGACCAGCAGCAGAAGGAAGACCAGGTTGGCCGCGGCGAGCGTCGCCTCCGCCTTGAGCGTCCCGGCCATCAGCAGCCCGAGCCCGGAGAAGGCCGCCGTGCCGAGCACGAGCAGCAGCAGGACGGAGAGGGGGTTGCCGTGCGGCGACCAGCCGAGCGCGAACGCGATCACCGTGAGCAGCGCCACCTGGAGCACCTCGGTGACCAGCACCGCGAGGGTCTTCGCGGTCATCAGCGCCCAGCGCGGCAGCGGCGAGGCCGCGAGCCGCTTGAGCACCCCGTACCGCCGCTCGAAGCCGGTGGCGATGGCCTGGCCCGTGAAGGCCGTGGACATCACGGCGAGTGCGAGGATGCCGGGCGCCAGGAAGTCGACGGACTCGCCCGCGCCGGTGTCCACGATGTCGACCGCGCTGAACAGCACCAGCAGCAGCGTCGGGATGATCACGGTCAGCAGCAGCTGCTCGCCGTTGCGCAGCAGCATCCGCGTCTCCAGGGCGGTCTGCGCGGCGATCATGCGGCCCAGCGGGGAGGCGCCGGGCCGGGGGGTGTACGTACCGGCGCTCATGCGCGCAGCTCCTTGCCGGTCAGTTCCAGGAAGACGTCCTCCAGCGTGTGCCGCTCCACGGAGATGCCCGACGGCATCACTCCGTGCTGGGCGCACCAGGAGGTGACGGTGGCCAGCAGCTCCGGGTTCACGTCCCCGGAGATGCGGTACGCGCCCGGGACGAGCTCGGCCGCCTCGGAGCCGTCCGGCAGCGCCTTCAGCAGCGAGCCGATGTCGAGACCGGGGCGGCCGGTGAAGCGCAGGGTGTTCTCGGCGCCGCCCCGGCAGAGCGTCTCGGGGCTGCCCTGGGCGATGACCTTGCCCGCGTCGATGACGGCGACGTCGTCGGCGAGCTCCTCGGCCTCGTCCATGAAGTGCGTGGTGAGGACCACGGACACGCCGTCGGTGCGCAGCTCGCGCACGAGCTCCCAGGTGGAGCGGCGGGCCTGCGGGTCCAGGCCGGCGGTCGGCTCGTCGAGGAAGACCAGTTCGGGACGGCCCACGACGGCCATCGCCAGGGCGAGCCGCTGCTGCTGGCCGCCGGAGAGCCGCCGGTAGGTCGTGCGGCCGCAGCCGCCGAGGCCGAGGCGCTCGATCAGGGTGTCGACGTCCAGCGGGTGGGCGTGGAGCTTCGCCATGTGGCGGAGCATCTCGTCGGCGCGCGCTCCGGAGTAGACACCGCCCGACTGGAGCATCACGCCGATCCGGGGGCGGAGCCTCGCGGCATCGGCGACCGGGTCGAGGCCGAGGACCCGCACCGTGCCGGCGTCGGGGCGGCGGTAGCCCTCGCAGGTCTCGATCGTGGTGGTCTTGCCGGCGCCGTTGGGGCCGAGGACGGCGGTGACGGCGCCTGCGCTCACACACAGGTCGAGGCCGTCCACAGCGGTCTTGGGGCCGTACCGCTTCACCAGGCCGCGGACCTGTACGGCCGACTCGCTCTTCATGGCGGGTAAGTCTAGGCAGGGGTGGAACGGCCCCCGTCTCCCGGGGCCGGATTAGGTGACCCTAAGTGATGAACGGCACCGTAGATCGTTTCGGACCGTGGTTGTCAGGGCCGGATGAATTACGCAACAATGGCGTTGTGAAATACGTTGGCGAGGCTCCGCAGGAGGAACTCGCGACCGGAGAGCGCTCGACGCGCAACCGGGTCGCGCGCTCCATCCTGGACCACGGCCCGTCCACCGTCGCCGATCTGGCGAAGCGCCTCGGCCTCACCCAGGCAGCGGTCCGCCGCCATCTCGACGCCCTCGTCACCGACAGCGTCGTGGAGGCCCGTGAGCAGCGGGTCTACGGGGCGCGGACCCGTGGCCGCCCGGCCAAGGTGTTCGCCCTCACCGACTGCGGCCGGGACGCCTTCGACCAGTCCTACGACAAGCTCGCGACGGACGCCCTGCGCTGGATCGCCGAGACCGCGGGTGAGGAAGCGGTCACCGCTTTCGCCCGCGCCAGGATCGAGGCCCAGTCCGAGGCGTACCGCACGGCGGTCGAGGCCGCGGACCCCGAGGCCCGCACCGAAGCGCTGGCCAAGGCCCTGTCCGTCGACGGGTACGCTGCTACGGCGCGTAGCGCGCCCGGTCCGCAGCGGGGCGAGCAGCTGTGCCAGCACCACTGCCCGGTCGCACATGTCGCCGAGCAGTACCCGCAGCTGTGCGAGGCGGAGACGGAGTTCTTCTCCAGCCTCCTCGGGACGCATGTGCAGCGTCTGGCCACCATCGCCCACGGCGACGGCGTGTGCACGACGTACATTCCGCGCAGCGGCCACTCAGCACCACAGACCACCAATTCAGCATCTGCAAGCACGGCCGGGAGGAACCCCGCATGACGCTCCCTACGGAGACTGCCCACCCTGAGCTCGAGGGTCTGGGTACGTACGAATTCGGCTGGGCCGACTCCGACGCGGCGGGCGCCGCCGCCAAGCGCGGGCTCTCCGAGGAGGTCGTACGCGACATCTCGGCGAAGAAGAACGAGCCCGAGTGGATGCTGAAGCTGCGCCTCAAGGGTCTGCGCCTCTTCGACAAGAAGCCCATGCCGAACTGGGGCTCCGACCTGTCGGGCATCGACTTCGACAACATCAAGTACTTCGTGCGGTCCACGGAGAAGCAGGCGGAGTCCTGGGAGGACCTGCCCGAGGACATCAAGAACACCTACGACAAGCTCGGCATCCCGGAGGCGGAGAAGCAGCGCCTGGTCGCCGGTGTCGCCGCGCAGTACGAGTCCGAGGTCGTCTACCACCAGATCCGTGAGGACCTGGAGGAGCAGGGCGTCATCTTCCTGGACACCGACACCGCGCTGAAGGAGCACCCGGAGCTCTTCAAGGAGTACTTCGGCACCGTCATCCCGGTCGGCGACAACAAGTTCGCCTCGCTGAACTCGGCCGTGTGGTCCGGCGGCTCGTTCATCTACGTGCCCAAGGGTGTCCACGTCGACATCCCGCTCCAGGCCTACTTCCGTATCAACACGGAGAACATGGGCCAGTTCGAGCGGACGCTGATCATCGTCGACGAGGACGCCTACGTCCACTACGTCGAGGGCTGCACCGCCCCGATCTACTCCTCCGACTCGCTGCACTCCGCGGTCGTCGAGATCATCGTGAAGAAGGGCGGCCGCTGCCGCTACACGACGATCCAGAACTGGTCGAACAACGTCTACAACCTGGTCACCAAGCGCGCCGTGGCCTACGAGGGCGCGACCATGGAGTGGGTCGACGGCAACATCGGCTCCAAGGTCACCATGAAGTACCCGGCCGTCTACCTGATGGGCGAGCACGCCAAGGGCGAGACCCTGTCCATCGCCTTCGCGGGCGAGGGCCAGCACCAGGACGCCGGCGCCAAGATGGTCCACATGGCGCCGAACACCTCCTCCAACATCGTCTCCAAGTCGGTGGCGCGAGGCGGCGGCCGTACCTCCTACCGCGGTCTGATCGAGATCGGCGAGGGCGCACCGGGCGCGAAGTCCAACGTGCTCTGCGACGCGCTGCTGGTCGACACGATCTCGCGCTCCGACACCTACCCGTACGTCGACGTCCGCGAGGACGACGTGTCGATGGGTCACGAGGCGACCGTCTCCAAGGTCTCCGAGGACCAGCTCTTCTACCTGATGAGCCGCGGTCTGACGGAGTTCGAGGCGATGGCGATGATCGTGCGCGGCTTCGTCGAGCCGATCGCGAAGGAGCTGCCGATGGAGTACGCCCTTGAGCTCAACCGGCTGATCGAGCTGCAGATGGAGGGTTCGGTCGGCTAGCAGGCCCGACGACCGACCCCCGATTTCGACAGAGAAAGCGAGCACTACGACAGCCATGGCTGAGGCTCAGAACATCCCGGCGGGCTCCACCACCACCGGATCCATCGCGGTGGCCGCCGAGTCGACCGTCGCCACGCGCATGAGCGCGCCCCCGTCCTTCGACGTCGCGGACTTCCCGGTCCCGCACGGCCGCGAGGAGGAGTGGCGGTTCACGCCGCTGGAGCGGCTGCGCGGGCTGCACGACGGCACGGCCGTCGCCACCGGCGGCGGTGTGAAGGTGGCGATCGAGGCCCCCGAGGGCGTCACCGTCGAGACCGTCGGCCGTGACGACTCCCGGCTCGGCAGGGCCGGCACCCCGGTGGACCGCGTCGCCGCCCAGGCGTACACGTCCTTCGAGCAGGCGTCCGTCGTCACGGTCGCCAAGGAGGCCGTGCTCACCGAGCCGATCCGCATCGCGGTGCACGGCGAGGGCGGCGTGGCCTACGGCCAACAGGTCGTCGAGCTGGGCGCCTTCGCCGAGGCCGTCGTCGTCATCGACCACACCGGTGACGCGGTGCTCGCCGCCAACGTGGACTACGTCCTCGGTGACGGCGCGAAGCTCACCGTCGTCTCCGTGCAGGACTGGGACGAGACCGCGGTCCACGTCGGCCAGCACAACGCGCTGGTCGGCCGGGACGCCTCGTTCAAGTCGATCGTCGTCACCTTCGGCGGTGACCTCGTCCGCCTCCACCCGCGCGTCAGCTACGCGGGCACCGGCGGCGAGGCCGAGCTCTTCGGTCTGTACTTCACCGACAAGGGCCAGCACCAGGAGCACCGCCTCCTGGTCGACCACAACACCCCGCACTGCAAGTCCAACGCCGCCTACAAGGGCGCGCTCCAGGGCGAAGGCGCACACGCCGTGTGGATCGGAGACGTCCTCATCCAGGCCAAGGCCGAGGGCACCGACACCTACGAGATGAACCGCAACCTCGTCCTCACGGACGGCGCGCGGGTCGACTCCGTGCCGAACCTGGAGATCGAGACCGGCGAGATCGTCGGCGCCGGCCACGCCTCGGCGACCGGCCGCTTCGACGACGAGCAGCTCTTCTACCTGATGTCCCGGGGCATCGACGCCGAGGAGGCCCGTCGCCTCGTCGTGCGCGGGTTCTTCGCCGAGCTCGTCCAGCAGATCGGTCTGCCGGACGTAGAGGCGCGGCTGCTGGAGAAGATCGAGGCCGAGCTGAAGGCTTCCGTCTGATGGCCTTCGTCAAAGCCTGTGCGCTGAGTGAGCTGGAGGACGACACCCCCAAGCGGGTGGAGCTCGACGGCGTCCCGGTGTCCGTCGTCCGTACCGAGGGCGAGGTGTTCGCGATCAACGACATCTGCTCGCACGCGAACGTGTCCCTGTCCGAGGGCGAGGTCGAGGACTGCTCGATCGAGTGCTGGCTGCACGGCTCCAGCTTCGACCTGCGCACCGGCAAGCCGTCCGGCCTTCCCGCGACGCGCCCCGTCCCCGTATACCCCGTCAAGATCGAAGGGGACGATGTGCTCGTCTCCGTCACCCAGGAGTCCTGAGTCACCCATGGCAACGCTTGAAATCCGCGACCTGCACGTCTCCGTCGAGGCCGACAACGCCACGAAGGAGATCCTCAAGGGCGTCGACCTGACCGTGAAGCAGGGCGAGACCCACGCCATCATGGGCCCCAACGGGTCCGGCAAGTCCACCCTCGCGTACTCCCTCGCGGGTCACCCCAAGTACACGATCACCAGCGGTTCGGTGACCCTGGACGGCGAGGACGTCCTGGAGATGACCGTCGACGAGCGGGCCCGCGCCGGCCTGTTCCTCGCGATGCAGTACCCGGTCGAGATCCCCGGTGTCTCGGTCTCCAACTTCCTCCGCACCTCCGCCACCGCCGTCCGCGGCGAGGCGCCCAAGCTGCGCACCTGGGTGAAGGAGGTCAAGGAGACGATGGGCCGGCTCCAGATGGACCCGGCGTTCGCCGAGCGCAACGTCAACGAGGGCTTCTCCGGCGGTGAGAAGAAGCGCCACGAGATCCTTCAGCTGGAGCTCCTCAAGCCGAAGGTCGCGATCCTCGACGAGACCGACTCCGGTCTGGACGTCGACGCCCTGCGCATCGTCTCCGAGGGCGTCAACCGGGTCCGCGAGACCGGCGAGGTCGGCACCCTGCTGATCACGCACTACACGCGGATCCTCCGCTACATCAAGCCCGACTTCGTGCACGTCTTCGCCAACGGCCGCATTGCCGAGTCCGGCGGCGCCGAGCTCGCCGACAAGCTGGAGAACGAGGGCTACGAGGCATATGTGAAGGGTGGCGCTTCCGCGTGACACAGCTGCCGGGCCTCCTCGACACCGAGGCGATCCGCAAGGACTTCCCCCTGCTGGATCGTACGGTCCATGACGGGAAGAAGATCGTTTACCTGGACAGCGCTGCGACCTCGCAGAAGCCGCGCCAGGTGCTCGACGCCCTCAACGAGTACTACGAGCGGCACAACGCCAATGTGCACCGCGGTGTGTACACGATCGCGGAGGAGGCCACGGCGCTGTACGAAGGCGCCCGTGACAAGGTCGCCGCGTTCATCAACGCACCCAGCCGCAACGAGGTGATCTTCACCAAGAACGCCTCCGAGTCGCTCAACCTCGTGGCCAACATGCTCGGCTGGGCCGACGAGCCCTACCGGGTGGACCACGACACCGAGATCGTCACCACGGAGATGGAGCACCACTCCAACATCGTGCCGTGGCAGCTGCTCTCGCAGCGCACGGGCGCGAAGCTGAAGTGGTTCGGCATCACCGACGACGGCCGCCTCGACCTGTCCAACATCGAGGAGATCATCACGGAGAAGACGAAGATCGTCTCCTTCACCCTGGTCTCCAACATCATGGGCACCATCAACCCGGTCGAGAAGATCATCCGCCGGGCCCAGCAGGTCGGCGCGCTGGTCTGCATCGACGCCTCGCAGGCCGCCCCGCACATGGTGCTGGACGTGCAGGCGCTGCAGGCCGACTTCGTGGCCTTCACCGGTCACAAGATGGTCGGCCCGACCGGCATCGGTGTGCTCTGGGGACGGCAGGAGCTCCTGGAGGACCTGCCGCCGTTCCTCGGCGGCGGCGAGATGATCGAGACCGTGTCGATGCACTCGTCGACGTACGCCCCCGCGCCGCACAAGTTCGAGGCCGGTACGCCCCCGATCGCCCAGGCCGTCGGCCTCGGCGCGGCCGTGGACTACCTCTCGGCCATCGGCATGGAGAACATCTACCGCCACGAGCACGCGATCACCGAGTACGCGGTGAAGCGGCTCCTGGAGGTCCCGGACCTGCGGATCATCGGCCCGGCGACGGCCGAGGACCGCGGCGCCACGATCTCCTTCACGCTCGGCGACATCCACCCGCACGACGTGGGTCAGGTGCTCGACGAGCAGGGCATCGCGGTCCGGGTCGGACACCACTGCGCACGGCCGGTCTGCCTGCGGTACGGAATTCCTGCGACCACGCGAGCGTCGTTCTATCTGTACTCCACGCCCGCCGAGGTCGACGCCCTGGTGGACGGTCTGGAGCACGTACGGAACTTTTTCGGATAATGGGCGAGCGGCTGAGGGTTGACTGGTGAAGCTTGATTCCATGTACCAGGAAGTGATCCTGGACCACTACAAGCACCCCCACGGGCGCGGCCTGCGGGACGGCGACGCCGAGGTGCACCACGTCAACCCGACGTGTGGCGACGAGATCACTCTCCGGGTGAAGTACGACGGCGAGACCATCGCCGATGTGTCGTACGAGGGTCAGGGCTGCTCCATCAGCCAGGCCAGCGCCTCCGTGCTGAACGACCTGCTGGTCGGCAAGGAGCTGGGCCAGGCGCAGAAGATCCAGGAGACCTTCCTGGAGCTGATGCAGTCGAAGGGCCAGCTGGAGCCGGACGACGCGATGGAGGAGGTGCTGGAGGACGCGGTCGCGTTCGCCGGCGTCTCGAAGTACCCGGCCCGCGTGAAGTGCGCGCTGCTGAGCTGGATGGCATGGAAGGACGCGACGGCCAAAGCGCTGTCCGAAGGGAAGACGGCATGAGCGATCACGGTACGCCGGAAGTACTGACCACCAAGCCGGCCTCCGAGGAGGAGGTCCGTGAGGCGCTGTACGACGTCGTCGACCCCGAGCTGGGCATCGACGTCGTCAACCTGGGCCTGATCTACGGCATCCACATCGACGACGCCAACATCGCCACCCTCGACATGACGCTGACGTCCGCGGCCTGCCCGCTGACCGATGTCATCGAGGACCAGGCGAAGTCCGCGACCGAGGGCATCGTCAACGAACTGCGGATCAACTGGGTCTGGATGCCGCCGTGGGGCCCGGACAAGATCACGGACGACGGGCGCGAGCAGCTGCGGGCCCTGGGCTTCAACGTCTGAGCCCATTGCCGACGACGAACGGCCCCCGGCTTCGTGCCGGGGGCCGTTTTTCGTCGTTGTTTCACCTGCCGTACTCACGAGGTGTGTCCCTCGTTGGCCCGGGTAGCGGAACCTACCCGCGACACCACGCCGACGAGAGGCATGCCGTGCTGCATCAGCTTTCGCTCCCCGACCGCAGGATGGCCGCCGCCGCGGGCGGAGTGCTCCTGCTGGCCGCGCTGGGGATCAACGCCCCCGCGCACGCCGCGAGTTACGGAACGCCGACGATCGCCTTCTCGGCCTCCTACCTCTCCGGTGCCGTCGGTGCGAGCGGCGACCCCGTGGTCACCGTCACCGTCGCGCAGAGCGGGGCCGACGCGAGCGCGCTCGGCGTGGCGGCTTCCGCCAGCTCCAAGGCGTCCGTCGCCGGGACCGGGGACGTGACCGTGACCGGTACGGGCGCCACCCGGCGGCTCTCCGTCGCCGCGCACGAGCGCGGCTACACCGACCTCACGATCAAGGTCACCGGACTCGGCGGAAAGACCGCCACCAGGACGCTGCACTACGCCGCCTCCGCCGCCGTGCGGAACGCCGCCGACACCCGCTACCTCACCGGCTCCTCGGACGCCTCGGCAGCCGTCGACGTCGGTGGCGGATACATGGTCGTGGCCGACGACGAGTCCAACACGCTGCGCCTGTACGACCGTTCCTCGTCCGGCGCGCCCGTGAAGAGCTGGGACGTCGGCCCGGAGCTCGGGGCGGACAAGGAGGTCGACATCGAGGGCGCGGCCCGGGTCGGCGACACCATCTACTGGACCGGATCGCTCGGCAACAACAAGGACGGCGAGTACAAGTCCGACCGCAACACCGTCTTCACCACGACGGTGACCGGCTCGGGCGCGGCCACCGCGCTGACGGTGGGTGGTAGGTACGGGAAGCTCCGGGACGATCTCGTCGCGTGGGACAAGGCCAACGGCAACCGGCTCGGCTTCGCCGCGGGCACGGCGGACGGCGAAGTGCCCAAGCAGATCGACGGGTTCAACATCGAGGGTCTGGAGTTCGCGCCCGGCTCGACGACCACCGCGTACCTCGGCTTCCGGGCACCACTGGTCCCGCCGAAGGCGGGCGGCAAGGCTCTGATCGTGCCCGTCACCAACTTCGACGAGGTGGCCGGCAGCGGGGCGAAGGCCGTCATGGGCGCGCCGATCGAGCTGGACCTCGGCGGGCTCAGCATCCGGGACATCCGCAAGAACGCCGCCGACCAGTACCTGATCGTGGCCGGTTCCTGGGCGGCCGACGGCAACTCCGACCCGTACGCCCTCTACGCCTGGGACGGGATCGCCTCGCACGCCCCGGTCAAGCGGGCCGATCTGCCGACCGCCGACGCGGGCGGCTGGGAGGCCGTCGTGGACGTTCCCGACCTCACCGTTCCGGGCGCCCGGACGCAGCTGATCACCGATGCCGGTTCGGCCGACCTGTACGGGGACGGCACGGAGGCGAAGGATCTCGACCACGCCGAGTGGAAGAAGTCCCGCGCCGTCCGGTTCACCGTCGGCGGCTGACGGACCGGACGGGCGGGCCCCGGGCGTGGTCCTACGGTCCGTACGGCGGCGGCGGTGCGGCGGCCGCCGCCTCGGCCAGGGCCGGGCCCAGGTTCTCGGTGCGCATGCGCCGGTCGACGTAGAGCAGCCCGGTCACCAGCTGCGGGAACGTCGCCGCGATGAACTGGCTGATCAGCTGCCCGAGCGCCATGATCACCAGGTAGCCGCTCATGGCGAAGGCGATCGCGGCCGGGTTCGGGTCCTCGTCCAGGGTCGTGCCGCCGATCATGCCGGAGAACATGCCGAGGAACGAGAACGGGATCTGGATGACGTAGCTCGCGACATAGGCCATGCCGAGGGCCAGCAGGGTGATCCCGAGGACCCGCCACCAGTCGCCACGCACCAGCTGCGCGGAGCGGCGCAGGGCGGCCACCGGGGACTGGCCCTCGAACACCACGGCCGAGGGTGCCAGGCAGAACTTCACCCAGAGCCAGATCGCGAGCGGGGCGGTGGCCAGGGCGCCCAGGAAGCCGAGAGCGGTCCACACCGCCAGGTTGCCCCCGTACTCCAGGGTGATGGAGCCGATGATCAGCGCGAAGAAGCCGACCACCATGAGCACCGTCGGGACCATCGCGACCAGGAAGGTCAGGACCACCGTCCCGAACACCGCCGGCACACGGGCCCAGGCCCGGCGCCAGATGAAGGAGAAGGTGGTGGGCCTGCCCAGCACCGCCTCCTGCAGGATCGCGGGCACGGTCGCGTACATCATGGCCGTGGCGACCGCGAAGGCGATCACGGCGACCAGCCAGACGACACCGAGGGCGACCACGATCGGCACCACCTCGGAGGACCTCGGGTCCTCCTCGGCGCTGAGCGAGATGACCGTGTGCAGCTGGTCGCTGACCGCGGAGTACGCGATCAGGGCCGTGGCGGCCATGAGCACCACCGCCCCGCCGTACACGGCCGCGCCGATGCCGAACAACTGCTTCCAGTAGCGGCCCATCGTGCTGAGGGCGCCGCCGAGTATGTCCCCGAGTTTCAGGGGCGCCAGCGGTATCACCCCGGGCTTCGGCGGTGGCATCCAGCCGCCCCATCCCGGTGGTCCCGGGGGCCCTCCGTACGGTGCTCCGCCGCCCCACCCTGCGTCCTGCGCCACTGCTGCTCCGTCATGTGTCGTTGTCCGGTGTGCTGGTCGGGACACCGTAGCGTCCCGGTCGGCCGAAAGTGCTCGTACCGTTGTACGGGCGGCGATGCGTACACTCGTACACATGGGATACGGACTGCTGGCCGCGGCGATCGCGGCGGAGGTGGCCGGCACGACGGCCATGAAGTACAGCGAGGGCTTCACCCGGCTCTGGCCCTCGCTGATCACCGTCACGGGATACCTCGTGGCCTTCGGGCTGCTCGCCCAGACGCTGAAGACGCTGTCGGTGGGCACCGCATACGCGATCTGGGCGGGGATCGGCACCGCGGCCGTCGCCGCCATCGGCATCCTCTTCATGGGCGAGTCCGGCAGTCCGGTCAAACTGGCGGGCATAGCGCTGGTCATCGCCGGAGTGGTGGTGCTGAACCTGGGCGGGGCCCACTGATGGTGCGCCGTTACGACCCCGAGCGGCGCGACCGCATCATCGATGCCGCGATCAGGGTGGTCGGCGCCAAGGGCATCGCTGGGCTGAGCCACCGCTCCGTCGCCGCCGAGGCGGATGTGCCGCTCGGCTCGACGACGTATCACTTCGCCTCGCTGGACGAGCTGTTGATCGCCGCGCTGCGCCGGTCGAACGAGAACTTCGCCGAGGTCATGCGGGAGAGCGAGGCGCTGGCCGATCCGGCGGCCGATCTCGCCGAGGAGCTGGCCCGGCTGCTGGGGGAGTACTTCTCCGGCGGGCGCGGGAGGGCCGAGCTGGAGTACGAGCTGTATCTAGCCGCGCTCCGCAGGCCCGCGCTGCGGCCCGTCGCCGCCGAGTGGACCGACGGCACCGCCGAGCTGCTGTCCGGGCGCACCGATCCGGTCACCGCGCGGGCGCTGATCGCGCTGATGGACGGGATCTGCCTGCAGGTGCTGCTCACCGGCGGCGAGTACGACGAAGCGTACGCGCGGGAGATGCTGCGGCGGATCGCCGGTTGACGGATCCGACCGCCGATCGCCGGGTAACGGCTCCGTCCCCGCGCGCCGGGTGATCGCTCCGCCCGCGACCGACGGAACGGGTGACCGCTCCGTCCCCGCGTGCCCCTCACGCGCCGGACGGGCCCCCGTTCCGTACCGCCGCCAGGGCCGCCCGGACGCTCGCCTCGATGTCGGTGATCGGATACAGCGCCTCGCGGACCGTCCGGTCGCGGTCCACCACCAGCGTCAGCCGCTTCAGCCGGCTGATGCCGCCCGCGCGGAAGGTGGGCAGGCGCAGTGCCGCCGTCAGCTCCAGCTCCGCGTCGGACAGCAGCGGGAACCGCAGCCGCTCCGCGTCCGCGAAGGCCCGTTGCTCGTCCGGGCGCTGGGTGGAGACCCCCTGCACGGTCGCGCCCGCCGCGGTGAACCCGGCCAACTGGTCGCGGTACGTGCACGATTCGAGTGTGCAGCCGCTCGCGCCCGGGATCTCGGCCCAGCCCGGCGGATAGGCGTCCCGGCGGGCGTAGGCGCCGGGGAAGAAGTACAGGACGGTGTACGGGGTGCCGGCGACCGGGTCGCGCGGCGCGCCGTCGAGGTCCGGCAGCCGCAGCTCGGGCAGGCGGGTGCCCACCAGGGCGTGCACCCGGGCCGCCTCCTTCGAGGCCTCCGCGGTCGTCGCCATCATTTCCCCTTCTCCCAGTACCCAGGTGTCGCCCCAGTCCTGGAGCGCGATCAGTACGGGCAGCAGCGCGCGTCCACGCGGGGTGAGGCGGTACTCGTACCGGGGTGGCCGGTCCTGGTACGGCTGTCGGGAGAGCACGCCCGCGTCGACCAGCAGCCGCAGCCGCTCGGTCAGCACCTTGCGGGACACGCCCAGCTCCTGCTGGAGCGCGTCGAAGCGGTGCACCCCGCGCGCCGTGTCCCGCACGATCAGCAGGGTCCACCAGTCGCCCACGACATCGAGCGCCTGGGCGATCGCGCAGTCGGCGTCGGCCAGGCTGGTGCGCTGGGGCATCGGCTCCTCCGTCCGTCTCCCGTATTCGCCGCTTACCGGATTGACCTGCAGGAAACCACGATGCCATAGTCCGTTCCCAAAGGAAACTCACTGGGGAGGGTGCTGGGGATGAGCTTTTTCGGGGTCGTGCGGGACGTGCCGCGCACCGTGCGGCTGCTGGCCTTCGGTTCCTTTCTCAACGGGGTCGTCAGCTTCACCTTCATCTACCTCTTCGTCTATCTGACCGGCCCGCGCGGGCTGAGCGTCCCGCAGGCCGGAGTCGTCGCGGGCATCGGCGGTATCGGCCTGGTCGCGGGGAACTTCACCGGCGGCTGGTTCGGCGACCACTACGGCCACCGCCGGATGCTGCTGACCGGCGCCCTGGTCAGCGGGGCGGCGCTGGCCGCCCTGCCGGTCCTCCCGGTCGCGGCGATGTACGGGGTGCTGCCGCTCGCGCAGTACGCGGCGGGCGTCGTGCGCGCCGCCAACTCCGCGCTCGTCGCGGTCTCCGTCCCCGAGGGCGGCAGGCGCCAGAGCTTCGCCCTGGTTCGGGCCGCGGGCAACGCCGCGTTCGCCGTCGGCCCGCCGCTCGGCGCGCTGATCGCCGCCCACTTCTCGTACGGCTGGCTGTTCGTCGCCGACGGACTCGGGACCCTGCTCTTCGCCGGGTACGCGGCGGCGGTGCTCCCCGCACACGGCACCGCGCACGCCCGGCCGGACCGTGACCCCGGCGCGCCGGGCCTCTGGCGGGAGCTGCGGGCCAGGCCCGCCGTGCTGGTCCTGCTCGCCGCGATCCTCTGCGTCGACCTCGTCTACCGGCAGCAGTACTCGACCCTGCCCGTCTTCCTCGCCGAACACGGCCACGGCGACCAGTTCTACGGCTGGCTGCTGGCCGTCAACGGCGGGCTCATCCTCCTGCTGGAACTCCCCGCCGCCCACGTGCTGCGCCGCCGGGCGCCGCTGTCCATCGTGGGCACCGGGCTGCTGCTGGTGGGGCTGGGCTACACGGTGCTGATCCCCGGCGCCGGAGCGCTGTTCGCCGTCACCATGATGGCGTCGCTGACCGCCGGCGAGATCCTCTACAAGACCACCGCGACGGCGTACGTCGCCGACCAGGCCCCGGACCACGCGCAGGGCCGCTTCCAGAGCCTGTACGCGGGTGCCTCCATCAGCGGCCAGGTACTGGCGCCGCCGCTCGGCGGTGCGCTCTACGCCCACGCGCCCGGACTGCTCTGGCCCGCCTGCGCGGTGCTGGCCTGCGGCGCGGGGGCGGCGGTGCTGGCGGCGCGGCGGCTGCGGGGACCGGTGCGCGAGGCGGCCGTCGTACCGGTGCCCGAACGGCAGACACAGCCCGGCTGACCTGGCAGGTCCGGGCTCCCGGGCCGGACCTGCCCATCCGGCGAGACCGGTTGGCCCCGGTGGTGCCTCGCCGGTTAGGTTTCGTGTCATGACCGACACGACTCCTGCTCGCACCACCGGCGCCGTCGCCGCCGGCCTCGCCACCATCGCCGGCGACGGTTCCGTTCTCGACACCTGGTTCCCCGCCCCCGAGCTCACCGCCGAGCCGGGCCCGGCCGGAACCGAACGGCTCACCCCCGACCAGGCCGTCAACCTCCTCGGTGAGGGCGCCGGCAAGGCCATCGGCGTGGACGCCCGCCGCGGTGTCGAGGTCGTCGCCGTACGTACGGTCATCGCCTCGCTCGACGACAAGCCGCTGGACGCCCACGACGCGTACCTGCGCCTGCACCTCCTCTCGCACCGCCTCGTCCAGCCGCACGGCCAGAACCTGGACGGGCTTTTCGGCCTCCTCACCAACGTCGCCTGGACCTCGCTCGGCCCGGTCGCCGTCGACGACGTGGAGAGGGTGCGGCTGAACGCCCGCGCCGAGGGCCTGCACCTCCAGGTCACCTCGGTCGACAAGTTCCCCCGGATGACGGACTACGTCGCTCCGAAGGGCGTCCGGATCGCCGACGCCGACCGGGTCAGGCTCGGCGCGCACCTCGCCGCCGGCACGACCGTCATGCACGAGGGCTTCGTCAACTTCAACGCCGGCACCCTCGGGACGTCGATGGTCGAGGGCCGCATCTCCGCCGGTGTCGTCGTCGGCAACGGCTCCGACATCGGAGGGGGCGCCTCCACCATGGGCACCCTCTCCGGCGGTGGCAAGGAGCGCATCGTCATCGGCGAGCGCTGCCTGATCGGCGCCGAGGCCGGTGTCGGGATCGCGCTCGGCGACGAGTGCGTCGTCGAGGCCGGGCTCTACGTCACGGCCGGTACCCGCATCACGCTGCCGGACGGCCAGATCGTCAAGGCCCGTGAGCTCTCCGGCGCCTCGAACATCCTCTTCCGCCGCAACTCGGTCACCGGCGCCGTCGAGGCCCGCCCGAACAACGCGGTCTGGGACGGCCTCAACGACGTCCTGCACAGCCACAACTGAGGCCGCCCGGCCTCAATCGGTGGCGCGCAGCAGTTCCTCGTAAGCCCTCCGCAGCCCGTCGGTCGCTCCGCGTCCGGCGGGCTGCAGCGGTTCGCGGACCGGTCCGGCGCCGAGCAGCGCCTTGGCGGTGACCGTGCCGGGCAGCCCGGAGGCCATCATCGCCTCGGCGAGCGGGAGGACCAGGAGGTTGAGCCGGGCGGCCCGCGCGGTGTCCCCGGCGTCGAACGCGTCCAGGACCGCCCGCAGCGCACGGGGCGCCACATTGGCGACGGTGCTGACATAGCCCGCCGCGCCCACCGCGTACAGCGGCAGATTCAGCTCCTCGCAGCCCGAGTAGTACGCCAGCGAGGTCGCGCCGATCACCTTCGTGGAGCCCAGCAGGTCGTACGCGCAGTCCTTCACGGCCACGATGCGCGGGTGCTCCGCGAGCCGCAGCAGGGTCTCCGGCTCGATGCGGGTGCCGGTGCGGCCGGGGATGTCGTACAGCATCAGCGGGAGGCCGCTCGCGTCGGCGACACTCCGGAAATGCGCCTCGACGGCGGGCTGCGGCGGCCGGCTGTAGTACGGCGTCACCACCAACAGGCCGTCCGCGCCCGCCTGTTCGGCCTGCCGGGCGAGGGCGATGGTGTGCCGGGTGTCCGCGCTGCCGACCCCGGCGACGATCGGCACACCGTCGCCGACCGCCGCCCGGACCGCCCGCAGCAGCGCGGTCTTCTCGGCGTCGGTGGTGGTCGGGGACTCGCCGGTGGTGCCGCTGAGCACCAGTCCGTCGCAGCCGTCGGCGACCAGGGCGGCGGCATGCTTCCCGGCCGCGTCCGGATCCAGCTCGCCGGAGTCGGTGAACGGCGTGATCATGGCGCAGAGCGCGCGTCTGAAGGGGGCCACTGGTGAGGTCATCCCCGAAGTGTCGGCCGACCGGACCGTGAAGGTCCACTTAGATCTGCTTGGGGTGAGCGGCAAGCAGGGCTGAACAGTCGCGGGTCCGTGCCCACGGGTCTGGCATGATCGAACGACTGTACGGCAGGCCGGGATCGGGGTGGGTGCGTGAGCATGCGAGGACTGACGTGGGCGGGGACCGGGAGACGGGGGCCGCTGGCGGCCGGGCTGCTGGCCGGGGTGCTGGGGCTGACGCTCTCCGGATGCGCCGGGTTCCTCGTGCCGGCGGGCGAGGGCGAGCCGGAGCCGACGCCCAGCGATCCGTACCGGGTGCACGCCGACAAGCTGCCGACGCCGTTCCCCAGCGTCTCCGTCGGGGTCTCCGACCGGCCGGGCGCGCAGGGGCCCGCCCCCACGCCCACCGTCCCGGCCGGCTGCCCGTCCTCCGGCGTCGTCGTCGACATGGGCGAGGTGGAGGCGGCGCTCGGCCACCGGGCCGTCGGACTCACCCTCACCAACTGCGGCAGCAAGCCGTACCGGGTCCACGGCTACCCGTCCGTCCGGGCCCTGGACGAGGCCGGTGACCCGCTGCCCGTCCCGGTGAACCCCGGCTCCTCCTACATGGGCACCGACCGGGGGCCGAAGGAGGTCATGCTGAAGCCGGGTCGGACCGTGCGCTCGCTCCTGGCCTGGGTCTCCACCCCGACCGGCGGCGACCTCATCGAGGGCGACGCCCTGGAGATCGCACCGGCCCCCGGACTGGAGGCGCGCACCTTCCCGCTCAAGGGCAGCGACGTCCGGCTGCTCGACGAGCTCAACATGACCGCCTGGCGGACCACCCCGTAGCGGAGCGGCGGCGCGGGCTCAGAGGGCGAGCTTGAAGCCCTCGTGGCTGCGGGCGAAGCCCAGCGACTCGTAGAACCGGTGCGCGTCCGCACGCCGCTTGCCGCTGGTCAGCTGCATCAGCCCGCACCCGCGCAGCCGGGCCCGTTCCACCGCCTGCTTCATCAGCTCCCGGCCCAGCCCGCCGCCCCGCCGGTCGGCCCTGACCCGTACCGCCTCGATCAGCACTCGCTCCGCGCCGCCCCTGCCCAGCCCCGGTATGTACGTCGCCTGCGCACAGCCCAGCACGGTGTCGCCGTCCACCAGCACCAGCATCTCGTTGCGCGGGTCGCTCTCGATGGCGGCGAAGGCGCTCTCGTACGCGTCGTCGACCACGACCGAGGCCGGATCGACGACCCGTTCCTCGTCGGCGAGCAGGGCGAGGACGGCGGGCAGGTCGGCGCGGGTGGCGGTGCGAAGGATCATGTTCCGGAGTCTGGCACGGGCGCCGGAGCACCCGGCGCCCGGTGCACCGGGCGCCGGCCCGGCACGGTCAGCGGCGCGCCATGTAGAGGCTGAACGCCTTGTGGAGCACCTTGTTGAGCGGGTAGTCCCACTCGCCGATGTACTCGGCGGCCCGGCCGCCGGTACCGACCTTGAAGCGCAGCAGGCCCAGCAGATGGTTGCTCTCGTCCAGGGTGTCGGTGATGCCGCGCAGGTCGTAGACGGCCGCGCCCCGCTCGTGCGCGTCGCTCATCATCCGCCACTGGATGGCGTTGCTGGGCTGGACCTCGCGCTTGCGGCCGGTCGAGGCACCGTAGGAGTACCAGACGTGGTTCCCGACGGTCAGCATCGTCGCGGCGGAGAGCGTCTCGCCCTCGTACTGGGCGAGGTAGAGCCGCATCCGGTCCGGGTCCTCGGCCCGCAGCGCGGTCCACATCCGCTGGAAGTAGCCGAGCGGACGGGGGATGAAGCGGTCGCGCCCGGCCGTCTCGCGGTACAACTCGTAGAAGGCCGGGAGGTCCTCGTAGTCGCCCTCGACGACCTTGACGCCCGCCTTCTCCGCCTTCTTGATGTTGCGCCGCCACTGCTGGTTCAGATTGCCCCGGATCTCCTCCAGCGACAGCCCGGCGAACGGGACCTGGAAGACGTACCGGGGCTGCCCCGCGCTGAAACCGTCCTCGCTCTCCTCCTCGCCGCGCCGCCAGCCCAGCCCGCTCAGCTGCTTCACGACCTCGTCGGCCCGCGGCTCCCGCGCGTCCGGCTCCACGTCGCGCAGGCGGCCGGCGGCCGGGTCGGCGATGGCGTCCTTCACCGTCCGGGCGTCCCAGCGCCGGGCGACCACCGGCGGGCCCATCCGCACCGAGAACGCGCCCTGCGCCTTCAGATGCGCCAGCATCGGATCCAGCCACTCACGCAGACCGCCGTCGTGCCAGTCGATGACCGGACCCTCCGGCAGATAGGCCAGATAGCGTTTCACCCGGGGGATCGGCCGGTACAGGACGAGCCCGGCCCCGACGATCCGCTCCCGGCCCGCGCCGTCCCGGTCGAACCAGCCGATGCTCTCCGCACGCCAGTCGGGCTTCACGTCGCCCCACGACGGAACCTGCATATGGCTCACGGCCGGCCGGCTCGCGACGAACGCCAGATGCTCCTCGCGGCCGATCGTCCTGAGATGCGGTGCCATGCGGTACTCCGTTCGTTGTGCTGTCGGTGGGTCCGACGGTATCGACGGGGCGTGCTGTTGACCTCAAGCGAACTTGACGTATCAGGGTGGTCCGCAACGGCGCGCCACCCCGGTGCGCCCGCCAGGGAGGTCCCGTCATGAGCGTGCGATTCGAATCCGGTCCCGATCTTGCCCGTAACGATGCCGGACTCGTCAAGGCGAGCACCTGGGACGCAGGCACCCCGGAGCGCATGCGGCGGACGGTCGAGGCCATTCGCGAGGCGTGGGAGAGCCGGGACTGGCCGCATCCGGGACTTCTTTCGTACACCGTCCACGCCGGTGAGGACGGCAGGACCCTGTTCCACTACAGCCAGTGGAGTGGTGAACAGGCGTACCAGGACTTCTTCCGGCACGGCAGGGACGAGCGCAACGCTGACATCGACGCCGCCGTGCCGGGCATCCGGCGGCTCGGGCTGCACACCCTGGAGCTCTACCGTTCCACGCCGCCCCGGGAGGGCGACGGACGGGAGCCGGGCTGTGTCGTGATCGTCGACGTGGAGTTCGACGGCGCGGACAAGGCGCGGCAACGGGACTGGGTGGACACCGTGTTCGAGGCGCTGGGCACCGACCCGGCGCCCGCCCCGGGAGGCATCTCCGGCCACTTCCACGTGAGCACCGACGGGACGCGGGTGCTCAACTACGCCGAATGGGAGAGCGCGGCCGCCCACATCGACGCGCTGGCCGCGCCCGGTGCCGGGATCGGGTCGGGCACGCCGCAGTGGGAACGGGTGCGGTCCTACCCGGGGGTGACCGGCGGCGGGGTGCACCGGTACACGCCCGCGCTCAGCATCCGGCCGAGCGCGGGCGCGTAGGGCCGCTACGGGCGGAAGCGGAGCACCTGCGGGTCGTGGTCGCTGTTCTGATCGGCGAACTCGGCGTTGATGTGCACGCTGTCGTACTGGAAGTCGTCGATCGACGGGCTGGTCAGGATCTGGTCGAGAACCTGGCTGTTGCCCTGGTAGACGTAGCTGTAACGCTCCGAGCGCGGCAGGGACTTGATCGCCGGGTACAGCGCGCCCCCGGCGGTCAGTGCCTCGGCCGTGCCGGAGAACTCGAAGTCGTTGATGTCACCGACGACCAGGACGTCCGCGTTCTTCTGGACGCTCAGCAGCTTCTTGACGAAGGTGTTGACCACCGCGCCCTGCGCGTGCCGCTGGACCTCCGAGGAACGGGACGGCGGCTGGTGCTCCGAGAAGATGGACTCGTCGCCGCCCTTGGACGCGAAGTGGTTGGCGACGACGAAGACCGTACGGCCGCGGAAGCTGAACTCTCCGACGAGCGGCTTGCGGCTGTTCTCCCACGCCGGGTTTGCCGGGTCGATCCGGCCGGGGGAGAGCGTCAGGGCTGCGCGGCCCCGCTCCCGGGCGACATCGGTCGCCGTCGTCGCGTCGCCGCCGGCCCGGTCGGTGAACGAGACCCGCTCCGGGTTGAAGAGGAACACCTGACGGATGTTGCCGCCGGGCTCGCCGCCGTCCTTCTTGTCCTGCGGGTCGATGGAGCGCCAGTCGTACGCCGGACCGCCCGCCGCCACGATCGCGTCGGTGAACTTCTTCACCGTCGCGTCGGCGGCGACCGTGCCGTCGCTCTTCGCGCCGTTGTTGTCCTGGATCTCCTCCAGCGCCACGATGTCGGGCGAGGCGAGGTTGTCGACGACCGCGGCGGCGAGCGCGTCGAACTTCTCCTGCGGGTCGCCGGGGTCGAGGTTCTCGACGTTGTACGTCGCCACGGCCAGCTCGCCGCCGCGCTGCTTGCGGGTGGTCTCCCGGCGCAGGCCCTCGCCGGCGACGGTGCCCATGGTGCGGGCGGTCAGCGTGTAGCCGCCGTACTGGTTGAAGTCGAGCGGGCCCTCGGTCGTACCGGTCAGCACATCGCCCACGTCGGCCTTGGGGAAGGGCTGCTGGGCCAGCGGCACCAGCGACTGGATCTGGATCCGTCCGGTGTTCTGCGAGCCGTACGAGCCGTAGACCGTGCCGCCGCGGCGGGCGTCGTTCTCGCGCGGCTTCACCGTCACCCACAGCTCGGCGTGCGCGTCGGTGGCGCCGACCACCCGCGAGGTGCCGACGCTGATGTTCATGCCTTCGACCGACTCGTAGTAGTCGAGGGCGTAGCGGGACGGCCGCAGGGTCAGCGCGTTGATGGAGCCGCCGGCGGCGGGGTCGCCCTCAGAGGTGTACCGGGAGGGGACCGAGCGCTCCGAGACCCGCACCGGCGCGGGCAGGGCGTTGCCGGAGGACACCACGGTGACGGTGGGCTTGCTGATCTCGGTCAGCGACTGGTTGCCGGAGTCGAGGCCGCCCGGGACGTACTCGGTGACCGTGCCGGAGACGGTGACCGCGTCACCGACCGCGACGGTGGGCGCGGAGCCGGTGTAGACGAAGACGCCCTCGCTGGTGGCGGGGTCGGCGTCGGGGTTCGGGTCCTGGAACCAGAAGCCCTTCGTACCGTACGTCCGCACACCCGTGACGATGCCCGCCACGTCGGCGACCTGCTGGCCGACGAGCGGGGATATCCGGGTGGAGCCCTGGATGTCGTGGATCCGGACCTGGCCGTCCACGGGCAGTTCGGCGGTGGAGGCGGACGCGGAGGTGGTCGCGGCACCGGCGAGCAGACCGGCGGCGAGGGCGGCGGTGACTACGGCGGAGACAGCGGTGGTTCTGGACGATGCGGCAGGCATCACGGGCTCCGGGGGTATCGAGGGTCGGGACGGAGATCTACGCGCGTCAATCTCTTGTGTGCGCAAGGGGGTTGTCAAGGTCTGCCGGGTGTACTGCCGCTGTCCGTTGCATGAACCGGGCGGCATGGGGCGAAATGCGTCTACGCTTGGGCCGCCCGATCCGTACGTGCAGCATGCCCGGTCCGTACGTCCGGTACGCCCGGCCCGTATGTGCGGGCACCTGATCCGTACGTCCGGCACGTAGGTCCGGTCCGCCCGATCCGTACGTCCTCGAGGAGAACCACCTGATGTCCGCAGAGCGCCCCACCCTGCCGCCCGTACGGCTGCGCACCGAGGCCGAGCTGGCTCGGGACGCGCTTGCCGCGCCGCTGCTCGCCCGCGCCGTCCGGCTCGCCCGCTGGGCGGGCCCGGAGACCCGGGTCGGCGCCGGTGGCGAGCTCGTCGACGCCCAACTGCCCGCGGCGGCCGAGCACATCGGCCTGGCGGCCGACGAGGACGGGGCGGCGGAGGCGAGCGAGGCGTGGCGGCTCGCGGTCGACGCGGGGCTCGTCGACGTCGAGGACCCCGGCGAGGACGCCGGACCGGACGCGGAGGGGACCGCCACCGCCGGTGAGGCCCTGGCGCTGGTCACCGGTGGTTCACCGAAGGACGTCCTGTCGATCTGGCTCGACGGCCTGGATGCCGTCCACGCCGACGCCACCGCGCCCGTCTTCGACGACCTCGCCGATCTCGTCGGTGAGGACGGCTCGATCGACTTCGAATCCCTGGACTGGGACCCGGAGGTCGAGGCGGAGTTCCTCGACGGAGTCCTCGGAAATCTGTACCTGCTCACCGTCGGGGACGGCCACGGCGGCACGGACCCGGCCCCCGTGCCGCTGCCCGCCCTCGCCGCGTCGGTGATCGTCCCCGACGACATGGGCGAACCCACCGACGACATCCTTGAGCAGGTGTCCGAGGCGATGATGCGCCTGGACGACCAGTTCCGGGTCCTCGAACCCATCGGCATCGTCGAATACCGCCCGGTGGACGAGGCGTTGCTGGTCGAGGAGGGCGAGGACGCCGCCCCGCCGGCCGACGACGAGGACATCACCCGGTACGGAATGGTGAAGCTGACCCCCCTCGGCCTCTACGGCCTGCGGAGCCGGATGCTGGAGGCCGGCGTGGACGCCCCGGCGATCGGCGACTTCGCGGACAAGGGCGCCGACGCGCTGCTCGGCGGGGTCGCGTACTACCCCGAGGCGGCGGCCCGCAGCGAGGTCGAGCTGTGGCTCGCCCGACGCGGCGGTGCGGACGGCGCGGCGGCCGAACTCCTGGCGGCGTCCCGCGGCACGGACCAGCAGGCGCCGCTGCGCCGGCTGCACTGCCAGCAGGCCCTCGCCCTGGTCGGCGCGGAGGCGGAGCCCGCGGTGCGCGCGGTGCTGGACGACCCCGAGCTGGGCGGCCTCGCCCGGGTCTGGCTCGCGGAGCTGGGTGCCTCCGACGTTCCCGCACCGCCGGAACCGATGATCTTCTGGCTCGCCATCGACACGATCGCGGCCCAGCTGGAGGCCGACGGCGAGCTGGACGAGCTCCAGGGCCTGGTCGAGGGCCTGGCGGGCCAGCACAGCGGCTTCTTCGACGAGGCGTGGCGGGTGGTGCACCCGGCGACCGCCGATGTCCTCGAAGCGATGGGACGGCTGCACAGCGACAAGAAGAAGGCCAAGGAGGCCCGCAAGGCGGCGTTCAAGGCCCGGTCGCGCAAGGGGGCCTGACCTCCGCTCGGGTACGGCACGGGGCGGGGGCTCGGCCCCGGCCGGGTACGGCACGGGCGACGCGAGCGGCCCGGTCCGGGGTGGACGGCGACTTCGGGACATCGCTTCAGGCCAACTGCACAGGAAGGATGCCCCTCGGCGTCGCCCGCAGTTCAACTGGCGTTGGCACAAGGGCGCGACTGTGGGCGCGCCAACAACCCGCCCAGTTGCCCCAGGAGTACGTGATGCCCATCACGCGCAGGGAATTCACCAAGCAGTCCGCCCTCACCGGTGCAGGCGTCGCGCTGACCGGTACCGTCGCTGCACTGGCCACCGCGCCGGGCGCCCTCGCCGCCGGGGACCCGAAGCACGGGCACGGCCACGACGGCCACGGTCACGACCACGGCCATGGCCACGACCGCGAGCCCGGCTACGGGCCGCTGGTCGCCGACCCCGAGGGCATACTCGCGCTCCCCGCCGGCTTCTCGTACCAGGTCATCACCCACTGCGGGGTCACCAAGCTGGAGAGCGGCGAGTTCACCCCCTCCAACCACGACGGCACGGCCACCTTCGAGGGCCCGCGCGGTGTCACCCTGCTCGTCAACAACCACGAGCTCAGCGGTACCCGGGCCGGCTGGGAGCACCCGGTGCCGCTCACCGAGGGCCTCGTCTACGACCCGGTCGCGGCCGGCGGCTGCACCGTCGTGGAGACCCGCCGCGACGGCCGTACCGCCGAGTGGGTCGGCATCGCCGGCACCTCCACCAACTGCGCCGGTGGCGCCACCCCGTGGGGCACCTGGCTCACCTGCGAGGAGACCGAGGACAAGGCGGGCAAGAACGGCCTGCTCAAGGACCACGGCTACGTCTTCGAGGTCGACCCGTACGACCGGCGCGCCAACCGTGACCCGCACCCGATCAAGGCGTTCGGCCGGTACGCCCACGAGGCCGTCGTCATCGACCCCAAGCAGGGCCACGCCTACCTGACCGAGGACGCCTCCGGCCCCAACGGACTGCTCTACCGCTGGGTCCCGCCGCACGGCTTCCGGCACGGCCGCGGCAAGCTGCGCACGCTCGCCGACGACGCCGGTGTCCTCCAGGCCACCAAGTGCTTCGACAGCAACGGCAAGTTCGTCGACGACCTGTCCCGCGCCACGAAGATCGGCACGGTGTACGGCGTGGACTGGGTCGACGTACCCGACCGTGACGCCAAGTCCGTCTCGGTGCGCAAGCAGTTCGCCGACGGCGAGATCACCCGGGCCCGCAAGCTCGAAGGCATGTGGTGGGGCGACGGCGGCGCCTACATCGTCTCCTCGTTCGCCCGCTCCGAGAGCCCCGTCCAGCACGACGGCCAGGTCTGGTTCTACGACCCCAAGCGCCGCACCCTGACGCTGAAGGTGCTCCTCGGCGTGAACGCCGACCCGTCGAAGGACGGCGCGTTCGACGGCCCGGACAACATCACCGTCTCGCCTTACGGCGGACTGGTCATCGCCGAGGACGGCGAAGGCGTCCAGCACCTCTTCGGCGCGACCGAGAGCGGCCGCACCTACCCCATCGCGCGCAACGACCTGAACATCGGCAGCGAGGAGGAGCCGGAGTACAGCGAGTTCACCGGTGTCACGTTCTCGCCCGACGGCAGGACGCTGTACGCCAACATCCAGACGCCGGGCATCATGCTCGCCATCACCGGCCCGTGGAAGCGCCAGCCGAACCGCGGCTGACGGCCTGTCGCCGGATTACCGGCAACGGCGTCCTCTCAGGCCGGCGCGCGTAAATCCCTCGCGCGCCGGCCGGGCATCCCCCTAGAGTCCTGTCCGTGCCCAGGTGCGCAGGCAGGACCTACTTCCACTGATAATGGGGATGTCGCGGGTTCGAGTCCCGCCACCGGATTTCGGTCCGGTGTAGCTCAGTCGGCAGAGCACCTTCGTCGGTTCCGCCGACCTTGAACTCTGGGCACCACAACTTCATCAGCACGACTGCATGGCACCTCCCGGTGCGCAGGCTGCGGCTACTTCCTCTCACGAACCCGCCGCCGCCGACTCTGATCTCGGGAGGCACAGACGCCGGGGGGTGCCCGGTGCGCAGGCGACGGATACTTCCATTGAACTGACGGTTGCGGGTTCGAGTCCCGCCCGGCCACGGCCGGTAGCTCAATCGGGTAGAGCATCAGTAAGCCCGTCGCCGACTTCTGATCTCGGGCACCCTTTTCCGCTGTGCCCTCCCCCAATGAATTCGGGGGAATTCTGATGGCACGCTTCAACACCCGCACCGCCGGGCCCCGCGCCACCTCGCCCGTGCGGACGACCGGGCGCACCGCGCCGACCCATCAGGGCGGCCGGGGATATCTGCGCGACAACCGCTCCGAACTCTTCCTGCTCGCGGTCGCCAATTTCGTTTCGCAGCAGACCTTTTACGAGGACGGCGAGCAGCGCGACGAGCGCTTCGCCGAACTGGTGCGGGTGCTCGCCGTCGGTGATCCCGAGTGGACCGCCGGCCTGCTGCACTGGCTGCGCCGCGACGGCCGGATGCGTACCGCCTCGATCGTCGGCGCCGCCGAGTACGTGAAGGCGCGGCTGGACGCGGGCGCCGAGGACGGACCGGCCAACCGCCAGGTCGTCGACTCCGTCCTGCTGCGCGCCGACGAGCCCGGGGAACTCCTCGGGTACTGGACCTCCCGCTACGGCCGGGCCGTGCCCAAGCCGGTCAAGCGCGGCATCGCCGATGCCGTGCGCCGGCTCTACAACGGCAGGTCGCTGCTGAAGTACGACACCGCGTCCAAGGGCTACCGCTTCGGCGACATCCTGAACCTGGTGCACGCCTCGCCCGACCCGCAGAAGCCGTGGCAGGGCGAACTGTTCCGGTACGCCCTCGACCGCCGCCACCACCCCGAGGCGGCCGTGGTGCCGGTCTCGGACCGGGTTCTGAACGCCCACCGCGCGCTGATGGAGCTGCCCGTCGGGGAGCGGCGGGCCGTGGTCGAGAGCGTCGGCGGGGCGGACCGGCTGGCCGCCGCGGGCATGACCTGGGAGGCCTTGGCGGGCTGGCTCCAGGGGCCGATGGACGCCACCGCCTGGGAAGCGGTGATTCCGTCGATGGGCGCGATGGCCCTCATCCGCAATCTGCGCAACTTCGACGAGGCGGGCGTCTCGGACGAGGTCGCCGCGCAGGTGGCGGAGCGGATCTGCGACCCGGCCGCGGTCGCCGCGTCCCAGCAGTTCCCGTTCCGCTATCTCGCCGCCTACCAGCACGCGCCCTCGCTGCGCTGGGCCCACCCGCTGGAGCAGGCGCTCGGCCACTCGCTGGACAACGTGCCCGCCCTGCCGGGGCGGACGCTGGTCCTGGTCGACCGCTCGGGCTCGATGTGGTCGCCGCTCTCGGACCGCTCGCAGCTCAACCGGGCCGACGCGGCCGCGATCTTCGGCACGGCGCTGGCACTGCGGGCGGCCGATGCCGATCTGGTGCAGTTCGGCACGGACAGCGCACCGGTGACATATCGCCGGAGCGAGTCCGTGCTGAAGGTCCTGGAGCGCTTCGGCGACCTCGGCGGCACCAACACCGCGGCGGCGGTGCGCCGGCACTACCGGGGCCATGACCGGGTACTGATCGTCACCGACGAGCAGGCGTCGTTCTCGTACGCCGCGGACGCCACCGCGGCGGTGCCCGACACCGTGCCCGTCTACACCTGGAACCTGGCCGGCTACCGGGTCGGACACGCCCCCTCGGGCGACGGGATGCGCCACACCTTCGGGGGGCTTTCGGACGCCGCGTTCCGCATGGTGCCGCTGCTGGAAGCGGGCCGGGACGCGGACTGGCCCTGGATCCGCTGATCACGAATCCGGTATCAGTGGGGCCCCTGCGGTGAACGGGCATGGCGTCGGGCGTCCCCAGGGCGCATACTCAAGGTAATGAAACAGTCAGCCGGATCCCGGCGCCACCTGCCCTCCAGTCCCTTCAACCGCCCGGCCCAGGCGGCCCCACCGGTCGAATTGTTCGATGTGGGCGACAGGGTGTCGCACGATCAGTTCGGTCTCGGCCGCGTCCTCGCGGTCGAGGGCGACAACGACGCGGTACTCATCGACTTCTCGGGGCGGCAGGGGAGGATCCTGAGCCCGTACTCCAAGCTGACCAAGCTCTGAGAGAGGCGGCGAGCACGCGCGCGGCGCGTCCGTTTTTTCCCGTCACGCTCTCCGTATTCAGGGGCACCTGCACCCGACAGGTGCCCCTGAATCCGTTTCCGGAGCCCGCTGCCGCGCTTACAGCGCCTGGGCGGCGGGCTTCACCATGCCGCGGACGGTGCGCGACTTCACGAAGTCGCCCATCGCCGTCATCTCCCACTCGCCGGAGAACTGCTTGATCAGCTTGGCCATCATCACGCCGGTCTGCGGCTCGGCGCCGGTCAGGTCGAAGCGGACCAGCTCCTCGCCGGTGGCCGCGTCGACCAGTCGGCAGTAGGCCTTGGCGACCTCGGTGAACTTCTGGCCGGTGAACGAATTGACCGTGAAGACCAGACCGGTCGCCTCCGCCGGGATCCGGCCCAGGTCCACGACGATCACCTCGTCGTCACCCGCGCCCTCGCCCGTGAGGTTGTCGCCGGAGTGCTTGATCGCGCCGTTCAGGATGGAGAGCTTGCCGAAGTAGCAGCTGTCCAGGTGGTTCCGGTTGGGGCCGTAGGCGATCACGGAGGCGTCGAGGTCGATGTCCTTGCCCCGGAACGCGGGCTCCCAGCCCAGACCCATCTTGACCTGGGAGAGCAGCGGCCGGCCGCCCTTGACCAGGGAGACCGTCTGGTTCTTCTGGAGGCTGACCCGCCCCTTGTCGAGGTTGATCTTCCCGGTGGCGGGTGCGGGCGCCGGGGCGGGCGGGGCCGGCGGGGCCGAGGGGACCGGGGGCGCGACGATCCGGGGGTCGACCGGGGCGGCGGCGGGTGCCGGGGGCGCCACGGGCGCCGGGGTGGGCTCCTCCTCGACCGAGACGCCGAAGTCCGTGGCGATGCCGGCCAGCCCGTTCGCATAGCCCTGGCCGACCGCGCGGGCCTTCCAGGCGCCGTTGCGGAGATAGACCTCGATGACCACGAGCGCCGTCTCGGCGCCCAGCCGGGGCGGGGTGAACGTGGCGAGCGCGCTGCCGTCGTCGGCGTTGCGCACGGTCGCGGTGGGCTCGATGCCCTGGAAGGTCTGGCCCGCAGCGTCCGGGCTCGCTGTGACGACGATCTTCTCGATGCCGGGCGGGACCGCGGTGGTGTCCACCACGATCGCGTCCGGTGCGGTGCCGCCGCCGGAGCGGTAGGTCACACCGGGGCCGCTGGGCTGGTTGTAGAAGATGAAGTCGTCGTCGGAGCGCACCTTGCCGTCTGCGGTGAGCAGCAGGCCCGAAACGTCGAGCCGCACCGGTGCGGAGACGTCCACTGCCACGCGGGCGGCGGAGAGAGGGATGTTCGAGCCGGGGGTCATAGCGGTCATGCTCGGGGTAACGAACGACCTCGCTTTGCCGTTCCCTTACCTTCTGCCCTCGCCCTGCACCTTTTGTCTCTGCTGTGCCCGTCGGCTGCGTTCGCCGGTCCGTCAGCGGTTGCGGGCGTGGTTGCGGGCGGTGCGCTCGTTGCCGTGCTTGTACGCCCCCGTCCAGCGGGCCATCACCAGTTGCGCGTCCCCCGACTCCACCTCGGCCAGGAACTTCTCCGCCCTGCCGCCGCGCAGGGTGCCGGCGGGGCGGCCGTGGTGGGTGATGGTGACGCTCGCGTCGCCGTGCTGCTCGTACAGGAATCCGGAAGGTCTCGGCATGGCTCCGCATCCTGCCCGTCGTGCGGGCGCCGTGTCGCACGGTTTTCGTGGCCCCCTGTCAGCGCGGCCAGATGGGCGGGTTGGTGCAGAAGTGACCGCCGAGGTGGGCGTGGTCGGGGTTGTCCGGGTCCAGTTCGCCCTGCTCGGCGATGAGCCGGGCCGCGTACGGCTCGGAGTCGTCCTGCGGCTCGTACCCCAGTGCGCGGGCCGTCGTCAGGTCCCACCACAGCCGGGTGTTGTCGGACGAGCCGTGCACGACGGTGTGCCCCACGTCCTCGGCGGTGAGCGCGGCGTGGAAGAGCCGGGCGCCGTCCGCGGGGCTCATCCAGACCGAGAGCATCCGTACCGAGGTCGGCTCGGGGAAGCAGGAGCCGATGCGCACCGAGACGGTCTCCATTCCGTGCCGGTCCCAGTACAGCTGGGCGAGGTCCTCCCCGAACGACTTGGACAGTCCGTAGAAGGTGTCGGGGCGGCGCGGGGCGCCTACGGGGATCAGCGGGTGGCCGGGCAGCGGGCGCGGGGTGTAGCCGAGCACATGGTTGGAGGAGGCGAACACGATGCGCCGCACACTCTCCTCGCGGGCGGCCTCGTAGAGGTTGTACGTGCCCTCGATGTTCGCCCTGAGGATCTTGTCGAAGGAGGCCTCCAGGGAGATGCCCGCGAGATGGACGACCGCGTCGACGCCCCGCACGGCTTCGCGCAGCGCCTCCCGGTCGCCGAGGTCGGCGGCGATCGCGTCCGGCTCGCCCTCGACGGGGACGACGTCCAGGAGGCGGAGCCCGTAGCCGTACGCGGGCAGGAGTCCGCGCATCAGGGTGCCGAGGCCGCCGGCGGCGCCGGTGAGCAGGACGGTGCGGGGAGCGGGCATGCGCGGATCTCCTCCATGGACGGCATTCATATGCGTGGACTAGCTAAGAAGTCCTGGGGTGTGGAGTCAAGTGCGCGGGCGGGGTGCGGCGCCGTTCGTGCGGAGCTGCAGGCTCCGCCCTCCGGGGCGGCCACCAGGGGTGTTCCCCTCCTTGACCCGCGCAGGGCGGCTGCCTTAGCGTGTGAGCGTTCATGAATATGGACGCCGATCATAATTGTGCACGCCTGAACCAGCTCAGGGAGCGCCAGTGACCTCAGCCCCTCTTGCCGCCCGACTCGGCCGTGTCGCCGGGCCGCTCTTCTTCCCCGTCACCGCGTACGGACCGGACGGCGCCGTCGACCTCGATGCCTTCCGCGCGCATGTGCGCGCCGGAGTCGACGCCGGGGCGGCGGCGGTCTTCGCCTGCTGCGGCACCGGTGAGTTCCACGCGCTCACGCCCCAGGAGTTCCGCCGTGTCGTCGCCGCGGCCGTCGAGGAGACCGCCGGAGAGGTGCCCGTCGTCGCGGGGGCCGGGTACGGCACGGCGCTCGCGATCCAGTACGCGGAGCTCGCCGAGGAAGCGGGCGCGGACGGGCTCCTCGCCATGCCCCCGTACCTCGTCGTCGCCGACCAGGAGGGGCTGCTGGGCCACTACACCGCGCTCGCCGCGGCCACCTCGCTGGAGACGATCGTCTACCAGCGCGACAACGCCGTCTTCACCCCCGCCACCGTCGTCGCACTGGCCGCGACGCCCGGCATCATCGGCCTGAAGGACGGCTACGGCGACCTCGACCTGATGCAGCGCATCGTCAGCGCCGTGCGCACCGAACTGCCGGGCAGCGACTTCCTGTACTTCAACGGACTGCCCACCGCCGAACTCACCGGCCCGGCCTACCGGGGCATCGGCGTCGCCCTCTACTCCTCCGCCGTCTTCGCCTTCGCGCCCGACATCGCGCTGGCCTTCTACCGTGCGCTGGAGACCGGCGACGAAGAACTGACGGGAGCGCTCCTCGACCACTTCTACCGGCCGCTCGTCGAGCTGCGCGCCAAGGGCCGCGGCTACGCCGTCTCGCTCGTCAAGGCCGGGGTCCGGCTGGGCGGCCTGGACGTCGGCGAGGTCCGCACCCCGCTCACCGAGCCGCCCGCCGCCCACATCGAGGAGCTCGCCGCGATCATCGCGCGCGGCCGGGCCCTGCTGGAGAAGTACGGGCAGGAGCGGCGCGGGTGAAGACCTCGGCCTTCCTCTACCCCTGGGACGTGATCGGCGACCCGGACGCGGCCGCTCGCGTCGCGGACCTGGGGGTCCAACAGGTGACGCTCGCCGCCGCCTACCACTCCACCCGGGCGCTGACCCCGCGCCACCCCGGACACCGCATCGTCACCGCCGAGCACGCCGCGGTGCTCTACCCGCCGGACGCCACCCGGTGGGCGGGGCGCCCGCTCCGCCCCTACGAACAGTCCTGGGTGGCCTCGGACGATCCGTTCGCCGAGGCCGCCGAGGCCCTCGCCGCCGCCGGTCTGGAGGTCCACACCTGGGTGGTCCTGGCGCACAACTCCCGGCTGGGCGCCGAACATCCGGACACCTGTGTGGTCAACGCGTACGGCGACCGCTACCCCTGGGCGCCGTGCATCGCCGGGGCCGGGGTCCGCGAGTACCTGACCGCCCTGGCGGCGGACGCCGCGGTGCGCGGCGGTGCGCGCGGCACCGAGCTGGAGTCCTGCGGCTGGTACGGCTTCGCGCACCTGCACGCCCACGACAAGATCGCGGGCGTCGGTCTCGGGGACGCGGCGCAGTATCTGATGTCGCTCTGCTTCTGCCCGGACTGCCGGACCGGCTACGCCGGACACGGCCTGGACCCCGACGCCCTGGCCGCGGCCGTACGCGGTGCGCTGGAACCGGCCTGGGCCGGTGCCGGCTCCCCGGAGACCGGGCGGGCGGGCATCGAGAAGCTCCTCGGCGCCGGCCTCGCCGACGCCACCCTCCGGTGGCGCGGCACGGTCGCCCGTACGCTCCAGGAATCGGCGGTCGCCGCCGTGCGGGCGGCGGCGGAGCCGGGGTTCCAGGTGCTGCTGCACGCCGACCCCGAGCCCCACCGCACCGGTGCGAACGTCGGTGTCGACCCGGAGCACATCCTCTCCGTGGCGGACGGTGTGGTGCTGCCCTGCACCGGCGGCGACGCGGCGCGCGAGGCCGTGCTCGGCCCGTTCGCCGGCCGTGACGGGGTGCTCGCGGCCAACTTCTCCGTGGTCACGGGGATGGGCGGCAGCCCCGCCACGCTGGAGCGGGACGCCGCGCACGCCGCGTCGCTCGGCGCCGGCCAGCTGCGGCTGTACCATGCGGGACTGGCCTCGGTCCCCGACCTCCGCGCCGTCGCCGGAGCGCTCTCACGCCTCGGCCGGTGAATGAGCCGGGCCGGTGGGGGAGTCCGTCAGCCTTCCCCGCCGGCCCTTCACCAGCAGGGCCGCGGTCGCCAGCGCCGCCGCGCCGACCAGCGGCAGCAGCACCCGGATGTCCACCAGCGCGATCAGACCCGCGCCGAGCGCCAGGGCCACCGCGTTCGGCACCATCAGCAGCGTGTTGGCCGTCGCGGCGGTGCGGCCCAGCACGGACGGCGGGGTCTCCCGCTGCACCGCCGTCATCGCGGCGATCAGCACACACGGCAGCCCGACCCCGACGGCCGCGCTCGCCGCCAGCGCCACCGCGTCGTACGGCAGCGCCCGCGCCCCCACGGCGACCGCGAACAGCGCGATCCCGGCCGCGGTGAACACCCGCTCCGGCAGCCGCCGAAGCAGCGGACCGGCCAGCAGTCCGACCGCGACGGACCCGGCGCCCTGCACCGCGTACAGCACTCCCGCGTACGTGGGGGAGTGCCCCAGGGAGTCGTCCACGACGGCGTAGAGCGCGGCCCCGTTGAGCCCCGCGCACAGCATCGTCACCGATCCCGCCAGCACCAGCGGCCGCAGCACCGGCGAACCCCACACCTGCCGTACGCCCGCGGTGAGTTCGGCCCGTCGGCCCGCCGGAGCGGCCTCGGCCCGCTCCGGGGGCGGCAGCAGCGCGCAGACCCCGGCCGCCAGCACGAACGACGCCGCGTCCAGCAACGCCACGGCCCCGCCCCCGAACCGCGCGTACAGCCCGGCACCCGCCAGCGGCGCCAGCAGCTTCATGCCCTCGCCCGCCATCATCCGCAGCCCGTTGAAATCACCCAGCAGCCGGGCGTCGACGGCCCCGGCGACCAGCGCCGACTCGGCCGCGTCCATCAGCACGAAACTCGCTCCGTACATGACGAGCACGGCGAACAGGAGCCAGACCCGGCCGGCCGAGTCCACCGCCGTCAACGAGGCGAGCAGCGCCGCCATGACGAGATTCGACCCGACGAGAAGCTTCTTCCCCGGGAGCCGGTCGGCGACCGTGCCGAGCGCCGGCCCGACCAGCACCGGCAGCCACATGGCGAACACGGCGAGCGCCGCCAGACTGTCCGACCCGGTCAGCGACTTGACCCAGACCCCGGCCGCGAGCCACATCGCGGAGGTCCCGAAACCCGAGACGACGACCGCCGCCAGGAACAGCCCCGCCGTGCGGTCCCGTAGCACCCGCACCGTCGCCGACCCCGTCACCGTACCCACCGCACCCTCCCGACCAGCGCCTTCGTCATGGGACAAGGCTGCTGACCGAGGGGGCCCGGCGGCATCGGGAGGATGTCCTATCGCGAGACCGGGCGGGGGATGCCTTCCCCGCCCGGCCTAGGGCAGATGCCGGACGGCCGGGCGGACGGCTCCCGCCCGTCCGTCAGCCCGCCAGCGCCGCCTTCATCATCTTCTGGGCGATCGGCGCCGCCAGGCCGTTGCCGCTGACCTCGGAGCGCGCCGCGCCCGAGTCCTCGACGACCACGGCGACCGCGACCTCCTTGCCGGTGGACGCGTCCTTCGCGTACGAGGTGAACCAGGCGTACGGGCTCTTGCTGTTGCCCACGCCGTTCTGCGCGGTGCCGGTCTTCCCGCCCACCTCGACCCCGGCGATCCGGGCGTTGGTGCCGGTGCCCTCCTCGACGACGGTCACCATGGCGCTGCGCAGCTGCTCGGCGGTGGACTCGGAGACGACCCGCTCGGTGTCCCCGTCCGCGAACTCCTGGAGCGGGTTGTCCTTGGAGTCGGTCACGGCGGACACCATGTGCGGAGCGGCGAGTTCGCCGCCGTTGGCGAGGGCGGCCGAGACCATGGCCATCTGCAACGGCGTCGCGGTGACCTCGAACTGACCGATGCCGGTGAGCGCCGTCTGCGGGCGGTCCATGCCGGTCGGGTAGACGCTTTTCGACGCCCGTACCGGCACATCGAGCTTGTCGGTGTTGAAGCCGAACTTCTCCGCCATCGCCCTGACCTTGTCCTGGCCGAGGTCGACGGCGGCCTTCGCGAAGACGTTGTTGCAGGAGTACTGGAGCGCGGTGCGCAATGTGGCGTTCTCGCAGGGCGCCGAGGGATTCTCGTTGCTCAGGACGGTGCTGGTGTCGGGCAGTGTGTACGGATTGGGGCTTTCGGTGCGCTCGTCGACCGAGCCGTACAGCCCGTCCTCCAGCGCCGCGGCCGCCACCACCAGCTTGAACGTCGAACCGGGCGCCAGCGGCTGCCGCAGCGCACGGTTGACCATCGGCTTGTCCTCGTCGTCGAGCAGCTTCTGCCAGGCCTCGCCGTCCGCCGTCCCGCTGATCGTCGACGGGTCGTACGAGGGGGTGGAGACCATGCCCAGGATGCGGCCGGTCTTCGGGTCGATCGCGACCGCCGCCCCCTTGTCGTCGCCGAGCGCCTCGTACGCGGCCTTCTGCACGTCCGGGTCGATCGTCGTCAGGACGTTGCCCGGCGCCGCCTGCTTGCGCGTCAACGCGTCCAGCGGGTTCTTCAGCCGGTCGTCGGTGCCGTCCAGCACATGGCTGTAGATCCCTTCGAGCTGCGTGGCGCCGTACGCCTGCGAGCTGTAGCCGGTGACGGCCGAGTAGAGCTCGCCCTGTGTGTAGGTGCGCTTGTACGCGAGGTCACTGCCCTCCGTCCTCTTCGATCCGGTGACCGGGTTCCCGGCCACGATGATGTCGCCGAGCGGCTGCGCGTACTGCGCGATGGTTTTCCGCCGGTTGTGGTCGTTTTCCGCGAGCGCCTTCGCCTGGTACGCCTGCACCCAGGTCGCCCGCCCCATCAGGGCGAGAACCAGCAGCAGGCAGAAGACCGAGGTTCGCCTGATTGTTCTGTTCATCCCGCCCGGACGACGAGCGGGGCGCCGCGCACCGTTCCCGAATGCGCCGATTCTCACCGGTTTCTCATACCCGACCGGCGTGCCCCGGTACGGCGGCGGACCGCCGTCCGGTCATCCGGGCAGGGTGAACAGCAGCTCGTCGGTCTCCTCGCCGCGGGCGTGGGCGTACCCGTTGTCCGTGCCGGTGACGGTGAACCCGCACTTCTCCAGCACCCGGCGCGAACCGTTGTTGTCGGCCGCCGCCCGTGCGTGCAGCGGGCGTTCGGGCACGACGTCGAGCAGCGCCGACAGCGCGGCGGTGGCCACCCCGCGGCCCCACAGCGCCCGGTCGATCCAGTAGGTGACCTGGCGGTCGCCCGGGGGTCCGTACACCCCGGCGTTGCCGATCGCCGTCCCGTCCGCGACCACCGTGCGCATCACGATGGAGCCGTCGGCCAGGATGCGCTGCCAGTGGGCGTCGAAGGCATGCCGGTCGGTGGGGTCCTCGCTGGTGAAGGCGGCCGTCCTGACCGATTCCGGGTCGGACATGAACGCGAAGAACAGGGGCAGGTCATCCGCCCGGACCTCGCGAAGGGTGATGCGCACGGTCAGAGCCTCCGGGTGGCGAGCGTGAGGCGGTCCCGGGCGTCGAACAGCGCGTCCTTCACCATCTGCTCGTGCGCGGGCGTGAGCCGGGCGACCGGCACCGAGCAGCTGATGGCGTCGCGGGCGGGGGTGCGGTACGGAACGGCGACGCCGAAGCAGCGCAGTCCGAGGGTGTTCTCCTCGCGGTCCACCGCGTAGCCCTGTTCGCGTACGGTGTGCAGCTCCTCGATGAGCTTCTCGCGGTCGGTGATGGTGTGCTCGGTCAGCGCGGGCAGCGTCTCGGGGAGCAGCTTGCGGACCTGCTCGTCGCTGTGGGTGGCCAGCAGTGCCTTGCCGAGCGAGGTGGAGTGGGCGGGCAGCCGGCGGCCGACGCGGGTGAAGGGGCGCAGATAGTGCTGGGACTGCCGGGTGGCGAGGTACACCACGTTCGTCCCGTCGAGCCGGGCCAGGTGGATGGTCTCCGTGGTGTCGTCGGAGAGCCGGTCCAGGGTGGGCCGGGCGGCCGCGACGACCTCGTCGCCGTCGATGTACGAGGTGCCCACCAGCAGGGCCCGTACGCCGATCCCGTACCGCGTGCCCGTCGCGTCGGTCTCCACCCAGCCCAGCTCCACCAGCGTGCGCAGCAGCATGTACAGGCTGGACTTGGGATAGCCGACGGCCTCCTGCACCGCGGCGAGCGAATGCATGCCGGGCCGCCCCGCGAAGTATTCGAGCAGCTCCACCGTCCGTACGGCGGACTTGACCTGTGCCCCACCAGATTCGGCAACCGACATCGCCCTACGCCCCTTCCAGCCCACTTGCGAAACCCTGAGACTTCGTGCACCCGACGACTGCTTGAACCGGACGACTTCCGGAGCCCGGTGGCTCCTTGCCAACATCGAACGCCCGGAAATAGAGTCGCTGCATATTCACGATCAGGAACTCTGTTCAGAATACCGAACAACTTCTGGCATGTGCGGCAGTGGAGCGGAAGGAATCACGGTGGCAGCAGCACCAGTCTGGAGCGTCGACCCCCGCACCGGGAACCCGCGCGAGCAGGTTGCGGTGGAGGCTACAGCGGAGGAGGTCGACCGTGCGGTCCGGGCCGCCCACGCGGTACGTGAATCGCTCGCCGACCGCACCGTGCGCGCCGCCTTCCTGCGCATCGCGGCCGATCTGCTCACCGAGGCCGGGGAGCACGTCATCGAGGCGGCCGACGCCGAGACCGCGCTGGGGCCGGCCCGGCTGACCGGCGAACTCGCCCGCACCGCCGCCCAGTTGCGGGCCTTCGCGGAGGTCGTCGACGAGGGGGCCTTCCTCGACATCCACATCGACCACGCGGACGCCGACCGGACCCCGCCCTGGCCCGACCTGCGCCGCTACAAGATCCCGCTCGGCGTCGTCGCCGTCTACGCGGCCAGCAACTTCCCGCTCGCCTTCTCCGTCCCCGGCGGTGACACCGCGAGCGCGCTGGCGGCCGGCTGCCCCGTCGTCGTCAAGGCACACCCCGACCACCCCGCCACCTCCGAACTGTGCGCCTCCGTACTGCGCAGGGCGGCGGCCAAGGCCGGCCTGCCCGAGGACGTGCTGACCCTGGTGCACGGCTTCGACGCCGGCGTCGAGCTGATCGGGCACCCGCTGGTCTCCGCCGCCGGATTCACCGGTTCGGTACGCGGCGGCCGCGCCCTGTTCGACGCCGCGGCGGCCCGCCCCCGCCCCATCCCCTTCCACGGCGAGCTGGGCTCCCTCAACCCCGTCGTCGTCACCGGGGCGGCCGCCGCCGAGCGCCCCGAGGAGATCGGCGCCGGGCTCGGGGCCTCGATGACCATGGGGGCGGGCCAGTTCTGCACCAAGCCGGGCTTCGTCCTGGCCCCGGCCGGCGAGGCGGGCGACCGGCTGCTGGAGTCCCTGACCGCCGCGGTCAGCGACACCGAGGCCGCGGTCCTGCTCGACCACCGGATGCGCGACGCCTTCCTCGCGGGCGTACGGAAGCGGGCCGGACTCCCCGGCGTCCAGGCCCCGGTCACCCCCGGCGCGGGCGGCGACCACACCGTCTCGGCCGGCTTCCTCACCGTACCGGCGCACCTCCTCGCCGCCGAGGGCCCGCACGACGAACTCCTGGAGGAGTGCTTCGGCCCCGTCACCGTCGTCGCCCGCTACACCTCCCACGACGAGATCACCGCCGTGCTCTCCCGGCTCCCCGGCAACCTCACCGCCACCCTCCAGACTGCCGCGGACGGCGTCGACGCCGAGGCCCCCGCACTCCTCGCGGCCCTCACCCCGCTGGCCGGCCGGGTCCTCGTCAACGGCTGGCCGACCGGCGTCGCCGTCGCCCCCGCCCAGCACCACGGTGGCCCCTACCCGTCCTCCACCTCCACCTCCACCTCGGTCGGCGCCACCGCGATCGAACGCTGGCTGCGCCCGGTCACCTACCAGACCACCCCCGAGGCGCTGCTCCCGCCGGAGCTCCGCGAGGACAACCCCCAGGGCCTTCCCCGCCGAGTGGACGGACGCCGCGCATGACCCCGCACCTCCCCGAACTCCCCTTCGGGCTCGACGAGTTCGGCCCCAGCGGCGACTGGACGTACGAGAACGGCACTCTCACCGGCCGCGCCGGCGCCCGCCAGGACCGCTTCGTACCGCCGGGCGGCGAGGCCCTGGACTCCGCGAGCGACGCCCCCCGCCTCCTCGGCCCCGCGCCCAGGGGCGACTTCCAGCTGATCGCCCGGGTGCGGGTCGGCTTCGCGGCCGCCTTCGACGCCGGGGTGCTCTACCTCCACGTCGGGGAACGGGAGTGGGCCAAGATCTGCCTGGAACTCTCCCCGGACCGCCCCACCGTCTGCACGGTCGTCACCCGTGGCCACTCCGACGACGTCAACTCCTTCACCGTGGACGGCGGCAGCTGCTGGCTGCGCCTGAGCCGCACGGGCAACGCGTTCGCCTTCCATGCCTCCACCGACGGCGAGAAGTGGACCTTCGTCCGCGTCTTCGCCCTCGGCGAGCCGGAGCGCGCGGCCGACGCCTCGGTCGGCTTCCTGGTCCAGTCGCCGACGGGCGAGGGCTGCGAGGCGTCCTTCGACCGGATCGCGTTCCGCACGACGGGTCCGGACGACCTGCGCGACGGAAGCTGATGACCGTCCGGACGGGGGAGACCTTCAAGGCCGGCCGCGCGGTGTCCGACATCGAGGCGCTGCTCGCCGGGCCCGTACCCGCCACGGGCCCGACGGTCGGCGAGGGGGAGCCGGACACCGGGGAGTGGTCCGCGACCGCCGGCGAGGGCTTCCGGATCGTGCCGCTCTGGGAGAGCGGTGACCTCGTGGGTGTGTACGAACGCGAGTGGGAGGAGGCCGAGGAGGCCGCAACAGGTCATCTCGCCGATCTCGTGGACGAGTTGGACCGCCGGTGGGGCGCGCACCGTGCGGTGGGCATGCGGGTGCCGATCTTCCGCGACCTCGCGGGTGAGCCCCTGCCGCCGCTGTACCGGGCCCTGTGCGACGCGGACTGTCTCGGGGATCTGCGGGTGTGGGGGCCGGTGAACGGCCGGTGGGTCGCGGTCTCCCTCAACCAGTGCGACGGCGACGCGCCGATGATCCTGGTCGCCGTGGTCGCCGACCGGCCGATCGTCGAGCTCGACGACGGGGAGTGACAACGGGGAGAGCCGCAGGCCGGGCGGCCGACACGCAGCCGTGTCGGCCGCCGCTGCTCAACGGGCCGGCCAGGTCGAGCCGGGGTGCCCTTCGGCCCCACGGCCCATCCGGAACGATCCGACTCCACATCCCCTGCGCCATGGGCAGCGGGTACCCGGCTCACAAGGGATCAGTTGCCGCCTCCGCCGCCATCGCTGTTGTTCTTCCGGCCGCCCACCACTGCGGAGATGATCCATGCCGCCAGCGCGACGAGAAAGAACACGACAATGATTGTCGGGAGTGCTGAACCCACAGCTCGGTCCCCCTATGGGATTTGTGACCGTTGCTGCCCGAAGTGTGCGATGGCTGACGCGAGTTGAAGGCATCGAGAGCTTCCTCGCGGCCTCCACGCGGGCAGGGCCGACAGGTCCTTTTCAAGGCCGACCGGATCCTACGCGGCTGCGATGAGCCCCCACCAGTGGTGGCGCCACCACGCCTGGCGCGGCGAACGTGACGCTCGACTCGACGGGCCGTTGCGAGCCGGTGCCCCCGGCCGGGGAATGAGGAAGTCCGCTCGTGTGTTGTGGACGGGAGCGGAGGGTGGCTCCGCGCCCTGAGCGGTACGTACGAGGATACGGAGAGAAGAAGAGAATGCGCGTCGAGATCTGGAGCGACATAGCCTGCCCCTGGTGCTACATCGGGAAGGCCCGCTTCGAGAAGGGCCTGGCGGGGTTCGCCCACCGCGACCAGGTCGAGGTCGTGCACCGGTCCTTCGAGCTCGATCCCGGGCGCGCCAAGGGCGACACCGCGCAGGTCATCGACATGCTGGCGCAGAAGTACGGGCGCACCCGCGAAGAGGCTCAGGCCATGGAGGCGAACGTCGCGGCCAACGCGCGGGCCGAGGGGCTCGGCTACCTCACCGAGGGCCGTGACCACGGCAACACCTTCGACATCCACCGGCTGCTCCACCTGGCCAAGGCCCGCGGCCGCCAGGACGAGCTGCTGAACCTCGCCTACCGGGCGAACTTCGCCGAGAAGCGGTCCGTCTACGACGCCGGTGTACTGGTCGAGCTGGCCGTCGAGGCCGGGCTCGACGCCGACGAGGCGCGCGCCGTGCTCGCCGACCCGGAGGCGTACGCGGCCGAGGTGCGGGCCGATGAGCGGGAGGCGTCCGAGCTGGGCGCCAACGCGGTGCCGTTCTTCGTGCTCGACCGGCGCTACGGCATCTCCGGTGGCCAGCCCGCCGAGGTCTTCGCCCAGGCGCTGGAGCAGGCGTGGAAGGACCGCCCGCTCACCGCGATCGGCCAGGACGCCGCGGCGTGCGACGCGGACGGCGCCTGCGAGGTCCCGCAGGCCGGCGGCAACGCCTGAGCCCCGTCCCCGGCGGCACGCATGAGCATTGCTTGAGTGTTCCCCTCAACTCTTCGTGATTGACCAGGAGGTGAGGGGGCCGCAGGCTGGGCGCATGGAGACTACTTCGCTCAGCCGTGCGGTGAACGCAGAGTTCGCACCGAGGACGACCTACCTCAACACCTCCACCTGCGGGCTGCTGCCCCGGCGGACCGTGGCGGCGGTGCGGACGCTCGCCGAGGCGGTCGGCTCCGGCAGCCGGGCCGATTCCGGCGACTTCGAAGCGGTGGAAGCGGCCCGGTCCGGCTTCGCCCGGCTCTGCGGGGTCGACGCCGACCGGGTCGCCGTCGGCAGCTCGGTCTCCGTGCACGTCGGGCTGATCGCCGCCGCGCTGCCGCCGGGGGCCGAAGTCCTGGCGCCGGAGGGCGAGTTCAGCTCCGTCGTCAGCCCCTTCGCGGTCCGCGGCGACCTCAGGACGCGCTACGCCCCGCTGGACCGGCTGGCCGACGCGGTGGGGCCGGACACCGCGCTCGTCGCCCTCTCCTCCGTGCAGTCGTCCAACGGCCGGATCGCCGACCTGAAGGCGGTACGGGCGGCAGCCGGCGCCCATGGTGCCCGGACGCTGCTCGACGCCACCCAGTCGGCCGGCTGGCTGCCGCTGGACGCCGGGGAGTACGACTACACCGTCACCGGCGGCTTCAAGTTCCTGCTCTGCCCGCGCGGCGCGTCGTTCCTCACCGTCACCGAGGAGGCGCAGCGGACCCTGCCGCCGGTCTTCGCCGGCATGTACGCCGCCGAAGACCCCTGGAACAGCACGTACGGCCCGGTCGGACAGCTCTCCCGGACCGCGCGCCGCTACGACGAACCGCCCGCCTTCCTCTCGTACCACGGCGCCGAGCAGTCCCTCGCGCTGCTGAACGAGGTCGGTGTGGAAGCCGTCCACGCCCATGCCACCGGGCTCGCGGCCCGCATGCGGGCGGGGCTGGCCGGGCTGGGGCACGAGGCGGTGCCGGGGGAGTCGGCGATCGTGGCCGTGCCGGGCCTCGGCGCGCGGGAGCCGGAGCTCGCGCGGGCCGGAGTGGTGGTCTCGAACCGGGCGGGAAGCCTGCGTGCGGCCTTCCACCTGTACAACACGGAGGCCGATGTCGACCGGGCCCTGGACGTGCTCGCCGGCTGACGCCGCCCGCCGGGGATCAGCGGGGTCCGGGACAGCCCCCGGCCTCCCCGCACTCCCCGGCTTCCCCGGCCTCCCGGCAGAGGTTCGCCTCGACCTTGGCGAGCAGCCGGGTCAGCTCCTCTCGTTCGGCGGGTTCGAGACCGGCGAGGGTGCGGTCCTCCAGCTCCACCCAGGCCCGCTGGACGTCGGAGTGCAGCGCGCAGCTCTCGTCGGTGGCCTCGACCAGGACGGCCCGGCGGTCGTCCGGGTCGGGGCGGCGGCACACGTGCCCGCTCTGTTCGAGCCGCTGGAGCATCTTGGTGACGGTGGAGGGATCGAGGTCGACGGCCTTGATCAGCTCGGCCTGGCGCACCGCACCGGCGTCCCACAGGTACATCATCAGAAACTCCTGGCCCGGGTAGAGCCCGAGCCCCTTGAGCAGCCTGCCCGCGGCGGTCCGGTGCAGCCGCGCGACCCGGGAGAGGGCGTGGCTGACAGGTCCGCCGAGGGCCGCGCTCGGCGGGCCGGGACAGGCGGGGTCTGGGGGTCCGGCTGATCCGGCTGGTCCGGCCTTCATGGGAGCTCCTCGGTGGGACGCCCCGGCCCGGCTCCGATGCCGGGTTCCGGCGGCTTTCCGCACACTTTACATTGGTCGGCCAAGTAATGGGTTACAGTGGCACCCGCACAGATAGTTGGCCGACCACATAAATACCTCGGGAGCCCCGATGACCACCGCGTTCGACCCCATCGACCTGTCCGGCACCCGGCTCGCCAACCGCATCGCGATGGCTCCGATGACCCGCAGCCGGGCCGGTGAGGGCGGCACCGCCACGGATCTCGTCGCCCAGTACTACACCCAGCGCGCCTCGGCGGGCCTCATCATCACGGAGGGCGTCCAGCCGTCGGTGGTGGGCCAGGGCTACCCCTCCACCCCGGGACTGCACAGCGCGGAACAGGTCGCGTCCTGGCGCAAGGTCACCGACGCGGTGCACGCGGCGGGCGGCCGGATCTTCGCCCAGCTGATGCACGCGGGCCGGATCGGCCACCCGGACGTGCTGCCGGACGGGCTGACCCCGGTCAGCGCGTCAGCGGTCAGGCCCGTCGGCCAGCTCTTCACCGGCACGGGCATGAAGGACTTCACCACCCCGCGCGAACTGACCGGCGACGAGGTCCGCCAGACCATCGCCGACTTTGCGACGGCCGCCCGCAACGCGGTCGACGCCGGCTTCGACGGGGTCGAGCTGCACGGCGCCAACGGCTACCTCATCCACCAGTTCCTGGCCCCCAACACCAACCTGCGCGACGACGAGTGGGGCGGCTCGGAGGAGGCCCGCATCCGGTTCGCCGTCGAGGCGGTCAAGGCCGTCGCCGCCGAGATCGGCGCGGAGCGGACCGGACTGCGGATCTCGCCCAAGAACCCCTACAACGACATCGACGAGCCCGCGCCGGAAGCCCTCTACACCGCGCTGGTACGGGAGATCGAGCCGCTCGGCCTCGCCTATCTGCACGTCCTGGAGGCGGTGGAGATCCGCGAGCTGACCCTTGCGCTGCGCAAGCAGTTCTCCGGCACGTTCGTCCTCAACGCGCTGACGGACGGCCCGACCGGCCCGGACGACCACTCACTGGTCGACGACGGGGTCGCCGACCTCATCGCGTACGGCGCCCTGTTCATAGCCAACCCGGACCTGCCTGCCAGGCTGAAGGCCGGCGGCCCCTTCAACACCCCGGACCCGTCGACCTTCTTCGGCGGCGACGCGAAGGGCTACGTCGACTACCCGGCGCTGGACGAGGCCCAGGCCTAGGGTCTTTCGTTTGGATCAGGCCCCGCGAGCCCGGCGTGATCCGAGCGAGAGGCCCAAGTCCCGGACGCCCGCCGGGCGCCGCCGCGTCACTCCTGGCCGGACTCGTCCAGCGGTGCGCTGCGCCACTTCCACGAGGTGACGCGGGGGCGGCCGGGCAGTTCGCCGCGGCCGGTGGCCCAGAGCAGTACGGCCCACCGGTCGGCGTCCTTCGGGGCGTCCGGGAACAGCCGGGCCAGCACCCGGTCGCAGAGGCCGGCGGGCGGGGTCCAGCCGGCCCCCAGGCTCGCGGCGATGTCGTGCGTGTGGACCAGGGTCTCCACGATGCCCATCGCGGCGAAGCCCTCCGGGTCGGACACCCCGTAGGAGTGGTACGAGCGGATCCCGGGCGGAGTCGTCCGCACCATCGAGGCGAGCAGCGCGCCGCAGGCCTCCAGGGTCAGGAACAGCCCGGCGGTTCCGGCCGACCGGTCCGCGAAGACCGCGTTCATCGGACCGCCCTCGCGGTCGGCGCTCCAGCGGTACGGGACGTACGCGTCCACCGACGGCCGCTGCGGGCCCAGTTGGGCCGCGTAGCTGAAGAGGTCGTCGCCCAGATGCTCGGCGGTCTCCCAGCAGGTCCACTCCAGCGACCCCGCCGGAGAGTGCCACTTGTCCACCGGGGACTCCCGGAGCGCGTCGATCGCGAGCCGTACCGCGGTGGTCACGTCGTCCGCGGTGACCGGCAGCCGGGTCCCGGTCAGGGCCGCCCGTTCCGCCGCACCGCACTCGACGCAGAACTCGTTGCCCTCGGGGTCGCCGAGCGTCGCCCAGCCCCGCCCGTTCGGTTTGCGGTGGTCGGCGACGAGAGTGGCGCCCAGGCCGAGCAGCCGCTCGACCTCCTCGTCGCGGGTCCGGTCCTGCGGCTGAATGTCCAGGTGGACGCGGGTCTTGCCGTTCCTGGGTTCCGGTACCCGGATGAAGAGCAGCGCGGCACCGGGAGCCTCGACGAGCACCTCGGGGTCACCGGGGGCGTCCTGGTCGGAGACCGGGGCGTCGAGCACCTCGGACCAGAAGCGGGCGAGTCCGTAGGGGTCGGAGCAGTCGATGGTGATGTGACGTACGAGTGAGGTCATGGGGCCCACCCTCGCCGCCGACCGCCGTGCCGGTCCAGCGATTTCGGTACGGGAAGGGGGAAGGGGGAGGGGGGGAAGGGAGGGGGAGGAGCGGGGGGTGCCGCTCCTCCCCCTCCCGGCGGATCACCTCATCGCACCGGGGTGAAGTCCCTCGCCCCGATGAACTCCGGGCGCCGCGCCGGTGCCGCGAACGGCTCCTCGGCGGCGTTCTCCACGCTGTTGAAGACGATGAAGACATTGCTGCGCGGGTACGGGGTGATGTTGTCGCCCGAGCCGTGCATGCAGTTGCAGTCGAACCAGGTCGCCGAACCCGCCCGGCCCGTGAAGAGCTTGATGCCGTGCCGGTCGGCCAGCTTCGTCAGGGCCTCGTCGGACGGGGTTCCGGCGTCCTGCATCTTCAGGGACTTCTTGTAGTTGTCCCTGGGCGTCTCGCCCGCGCAGCCGAGGAACGACTTGTGCGAACCGGGCATGATCATCAGCCCGCCGTTGGTGTCGTGATTCTCCGTCAGCGCGATCGACACGGACACCGCCCGCATGTTCGGCAGCCCGTCCTCGGCGTGCCAGGTCTCGAAGTCCGAGTGCCAGTAGAACCCCGAGGCTCCGAAGCCCGGCTTGACGTTGATCCGGGACTGGTGGACGTACACGTCCGAGCCGAGGATCTGCCGGGCCCGGCCCACCACCCGCTCGTCCTCGACCAGCCGGGCGAAGACCTCGCTGATCCGGTGGACCTCGAAGACCGACCGTACCTTCTGCGACTTCGGCTCGATGATCGAGCGCTCGTCGGCCCGCACCTCCGGATCGGCGATCAGCCGTTCCAGTTCGCAGTGGTAGGCGGCGACCTCGTCGGGGGTGATCAGCTGGTCGACGGTGAGGAAGCCGTCGCGCTCGAAGCCCTGGAGGTCCCGCACCGCCACCGGGCCGGGGGTGCCGGGCGGGGACCAGATCACCGGGTCCTGGCGGGGGGTGGTCATCTCGGCGGAGCCGCGCGTGGGGTAGAGGTCGGTGCGTCCGGCGGTGGTCATGGTTCAGCCCTCCTCGGTCAGCAGCGGGTAGACACCGTTCTCGTCGTGTTCCTCCCGCCCGGTGACCGGCGGGTTGAAGACGCAGACGCAGCGGAAGTCGGTCTTCGGCCGCATGGTGTGGTGTTCATGGCCGTTCAGCAGATACATCGTGCCGGGGGTGATCCAGTGCTTCTCGCCGGTCTCGTCGTTGGTGAGTTCGGCCTCGCCCTCGACGCACAGGACGGCCTCGATGTGGTTCGCGTACCACATCGACGTCTCCGTGCCCGCGTACATCGTGGTCTCGTGGAGGGAGAAGCCCACCTTCTCCTGCGCGAGCACGATGCGCTTGCTCTCCCAGGTGCCGGAAGCGGCCTTCACATGCCGGTCGGTGTTCTCGATGTCGCTGAACGATCGGACGATCACGGTGGGTCGGTACCTTTCTCTCTGCGGTGGTGCTTCTCGTCGGACCCGCGCCGGGGCGGGTCCGGAATCAGACGGTGTCGCGGATCGCGCGGGCCAGTGTGCGCAGACCCTCGTCCAGCTCGTCGGGGGTGATGATCAGCGGCGGCAGCAGCTTCACGACCTCGCTGCGCGGGCCGGAGGTCTCCACCAGCAGCCCCAGTTCGAAGGCGCGGGCGCAGATCGCGGCGGCGCGTGCCTCGTCCGTGAACTCCAGGCCCCAGACCAGGCCGCGGCCCCGGTACCGCGTGCCGAGAGCGGAGTGTTCGTCGCAGATCGGGAGCAGCGCCTGCTCGATCTGCTCACCCCGGACCAGGGTCTGCTTTTCCATCTGGCCGTCCGCCCAGTAGGCGTCCAGCGCGGCGGCGGCCGTGACGAACGCCGGGTTGTTGCCGCGGAAGGTGCCGTTGTGCTCGCCCGGCCCCCAGATGTCCAGCTCCGGGTTGAACAGGCAGAGGGACATGGGCAGTCCGTAGCCGCTGATGGACTTCGACAGGGTCACGATGTCGGGGACGATGCCGGCCTCCTCGAACGAGAAGAACGACCCGGTGCGTCCGCAGCCCATCTGGATGTCGTCGACGATCAGGAGCATGTCGCGGCGGTGGCACAGGTCGGCCAGCGCCCGCAGCCACTCGGGGCGCGCCACGTTGATGCCGCCCTCGCCCTGCACCGTCTCGACGATCACGGCGGCGGGCTTGTTCAGCCCGGAGCCCTGGTCCTCCAGGAGCCGTTCGAACCAGAGGAAGTCGGGCACCTTGCCGTCGAGGTAGTTGTCGAACGGCATCGGGGTGCCGTGCACGAGCGGGATGCCGGCGCCGGCCCGCTTGAAGGCGTTGCCGGTGACGGCGAGCGAGCCGAGCGACATGCCGTGGAAGGCGTTGGTGAAGGACACGATGGACTCGCGCCCCTTCACCTTGCGGGCCAGTTTCAGCGCCGCCTCGACCGCGTTGGTGCCCGTCGGCCCGGGGAACATCACCTTGTACGGGAGATCGCGCGGGCGCAACACGTTGTTCTGGAAGGACTCCAGGAAGGTCCGCTTGGCCGTGGTGGCCATGTCCAGGCCGTGGGTGATGCCGTCGCGCTCGATGTAGTCGATCAGGGCACGTTTCAGCACCGGGTTGTTGTGCCCGTAGTTGAGCGACCCCGCGCCGGCGAAGAAGTCGAGGTAGCTGTGGCCGTCCTCGTCGGTCAGCCGGGCGCCCTGCGCACGGTCGAACACGGCGGGCCAGCCGCGGCAGTAGCTCCGTACCTCCGACTCCAGGGTCTCGAAGACACTCAGCGCGGGCGGGGTGATGGTCACAGGGGATCTCCTGCTTGAGAGAGGGGGGTGAGTCGCCGGGAGGCTCAGGTGTGGAACGGGCCGATGCGGTACAGGACTTCGGGCAGGTGGTTCCCCTCGGGGAACAGCCCGCCGTCGAAGAGCACCTCGCGGTCCAGGGCCACGTCGTGGCGCTGTGCGTAGGAGGTGAACAGCCGGTCCGACGCGGTGTTGTCCGGGGTGACGGTCGTCTCGACCGAGGCCAGGCCCTGTTCGGCGGCGACCCGGGAGGTCAGTGCGTCCAGCAGCTTTCCGGCGAGCCCCGCCCCGCGGTGGGCGTGGTCGACGGCCACCTGCCAGACGACGAGCGTTCCGGGACGGTCCGGCCGGAGGTACCCCGTCACGAAGGCGACGGGTTCGCCGCTCTCGCCCCGGGCGACCACGGAGGTCGCGGTGAAGTCACGGCACCACAGCAGGTAGCTGTACGAGGAGTTGAGGTCCAGGACCTCGGAGTCGCGGGCGATGCGCCAGATCGCGGCCCCGTCCTCCACTCGTGGGGTGTCGATGGTGATGAATTCGTTTCGGGCACTTGCAAAATCTGCTGGTGCGGCGGTCATGCAAATTGAATTTACCCAGCAAATTTCCAAATTGCATCGACGTGAGGGGTTGGGTGGGATGGCCCTCTGTGTTATCACGCGGGCGCGTGCCCCGGCGCGAACAGGGAGTGTTTTCTTCTGTTTTGAGGGCTATTTATCCGGCATAACGGTCGCGATGTGGAGTAGGTCACATGGTTGTAACTCTCGTGCGACGCAACGGAATTGTGTGGTTCGGGGTCGTTCGGACTCTCTGGAAACTCGGGTGTTTAGGGTCCGGGAAACCGGGCAGAAGAATGCGGGGAGCTGCTCTGAATAAAGCAGCTCCCCGCATTCGGCTCCCCGTGTTCGGGAAATATTTGATTCGGCCCGAATTTATTCGCTCGGCCAGGTTTCCGAAACGGCCTTGCGGGCAGCTTCGAAATCGACCTGCCGGCCCGCATCGGCCAGCGCCGCCCCCAGAGCCGCGAGCGAGGACCGCACCGCGCCCCGCGTCGCATCCACACCGTAGTGATTGACCCGGATCATCTCCTTGGACAGCGCACCCCCGCCCGCGATCAGCGGCAGCGAGGGGTCGGCCGCGAGCGCCCGTGCGACCAGCTCGGAGGCGTCGACCCCCTCGGGGGCGCGCAGCGTCGTCGCGACCGGCGCCGCATCCGCTGCCTCGTGCACGTACGGCGAGAGGCCGCCGCCGAGCGCCACCGCACCCGCGCGCGTCGCCGCGGCAGCCGCCGAGTGACGGGCCATCAGCGCGTCCAGGCCCTCGGTCTCGATGCGCTCCACACAGGCCTCCAGCGCCAGCATCTCCAGCTGGGCGGGGGCGTGCAGCAGGGCCTTGCGGCCGCCGTCGATCCAGCGCTCCTTCCAGTCCAGCAACGAGAGGTAGGAGCGGCGCGGGGCCTCGGGGTTGGCGGCGATCCGCTCCCAGGCGCGCTCGCTCACCGACACCGCCGACACCCCGGCCGGGCCGCCCATGGCCTTCTGCGCGCCGATCACGCAGAGGTCGACGCCCCACATGTCCGGCAGCAGCGGCTCGGCACCCACCGAGGCGACGGCGTCCAGCATGAACAGCGCCCCGTGCGAACGGACCACCTCGCCGATCTCGGCGACCGGATTGGTGTTGCCGGTCGCCGCCTCCGCGTGGACCAGGGAGACGAAGTCGATCTCCGGGTGCTCGGCCAGCGCCCGCGCGACCTGGTCGGCGGTGACCGCCGTGTGGAAGGGGACCGCGAGATCGACCACATTGGCGCCGCAGTCCCGCAGCCAGTTCCCGAAGGTCTGCCCGTACGGCCCGGTGACGACGTTCAGCGCGGTCGAGCCGGGCCGGGCGCCGCCCCGGATGCAGCCTTCGAGGGGGAGCAGCGCCTCGCCCTGCATGATGACGACGTCCTGCTCGGTGGCGAGGAGGCCGGCCACCCGCTTCTCGATGGCCGCGAAGTGCGCGGCGGTGAGCGGGGCGAGGTCGAGGAAGGGGTGCGTCACGGTGGTGCTCTCTTCGGGTCGGATCGGGTCGGTGCGCGGTGCCGCGTACGGTCGGTGCTTCCGTCGAAGCGTACCGAGGGCCCCGCGCGCCGCCTCGTACAGTGCTGCCCATGAGTGATCACAGGGCATCTCAGGTGCTGCACGTGAAGGGACGGGTGCTCGTCGGCCCCGACGACGTCCGGGACGAGCTCTGGGTGGTCGACGGGCGGGTCTCGTACGGCCGGCCGGCCGGTGCGGACGGGGCGGTGACGGTCACCGGCTGGGTGCTGCCCGGTCTGGTGGACGCCCACTGCCACGTCGGGCTCGACCACCACGGCGCCGTGGACGCGGCGACCAGCGAGAAGCAGGCACTCGCCGACCGGGAGGCGGGGGCGCTGCTGCTGCGGGACGCGGGGTCACCGGCCGACACCCGGTGGATCGACGACCGCGAGGACCTGCCGAAGATCATCAGGGCCGGCCGGCACATCGCCAGGCCCCGCAGGTACACCCGGAACTACGCCCACGAGATCGAGCCCGACGAACTGGTCGCGTACGTCGCCCAGGAGGCGCGCCGCGGCGACGGCTGGGTGAAGCTGGTCGGCGACTGGATCGACCGCGAGGTGGGCGATCTGACGGCCCTCTGGCCTCGCGAGGCCGTCGAGGCGGCCATCGCCGAGGCGCACAGGCTCGGCGCCCGCGTCACCGCGCACTGCTTCGCCGAGGACTCGCTGCGCGATCTCGTGGAGGCCGGGATCGACTGCATCGAGCATGCCACCGGGCTCACCGAGGACACCATTCCGCTCTTCGCCGAGCGCGGTGTGGCGATCGTCCCCACGCTGATCAACATCGCCACCTTCCCCTCGCTCGCGGCGGGCGGCGAGGCCAAGTTCCCCCGCTGGTCGGCCCATATGCGGCGGCTGCACGAGCGGCGTTACGACACGGTGCGCGCCGCGTACGACGCCGGGATCCCGGTCTTCGTCGGCACCGACGCGGGCGGGGTGCTCGCCCACGGGCTGGTGGGGGACGAGGTCGCCGAGCTGGTGAAGGCGGGCATCCCGGCCCTGGACGCGCTGTCCGCGACGACCTGGGGCGCGCGCCGGTGGCTGGGGCGGCCGGTGCTGGAGGAGGGCGCCCCGGCGGACCTGGTGGTGTACGACGAGGACCCGCGGGCGGACGTACGGGTGCTCGCGGCGCCGCGGCGGGTGGTGCTGAACGGGCGGGTGATCGGCTGAGTCCGCCGGCCCCGCGACGGGGTGCGCCGTGTTGACAGGCGGTTACCGAATCCCGGTCCTGTCGTTGGAACACCTTCGCGCGCACCCCGGCGCAGTCGGCTCCGGCGCGGTCTGCGCTCAGCGGATCGGGTGACCCGGAGGAACGAACGTACCGAGATATTCGAATACAAGCACGGAAACCCCCCTTTGGAGTGAACTCACGTCAGGTGTCCGCAAGTTCACCCTCCGTGCGTAAAGATTTCGGGGTCGAGGCCACCGGAGCACTCGATGTCCCCCATTGGACGGCACCGGTGGCTCCATGTCTCTTGTGGGGGTTCCACCACTTTGAACAGCAACACCTTCCGCCTGGCCGCCCTGGCGGTCGCAGCCGCTCCCGTCGCACTGCTGGTCGCCGCCCCGGCGCAGGCCGCACCCGCGGCCACCACGACCACCGGTGGCGGGAAGGCGAGCGCGGTCGTGCTCCGTACCGCACTCGACGTCTCGCTCCTGAACAAGACGGTCGACGTGCCGCTCAAGGCCACGCTCAACGAGGTGCAGGCACCCGCCGACGCCAAGGAGACCGCGCTCAGCGTACGGCTCGACGGCGTGGAGGGCGGCCGGCCGGTCAGCGTGCTCGCCGCCGATGTGGCCACCGCGAACGCGACCGCCGACAAGCACCGGGCGGAGGGCTACAGCAATGTGGCCAAGGCCCGGGTGCATGTGCCCGGACTGCCGCTGCTCTCGCTGATCGAGGTGGAGAAGGTCACGTCCAGGGCGGTCTGCGAGGTGGGCAGGAAGCCGGTCGCCGAGTCGAACGTGCTGGGACACGTGTCGGTCCTCGGTAAGCGCATCGACCTCACCGCGGGCGGCACCACACGGGTCGCGGTCCCGGCCGTCGGCGAGGTGACCCTGGACCTCTCGAAGACGCACACCACCTCGCGCACCGCCGCGGCGACCGCGCTGCAGCTGAAGGTCTCCGTCAACCCGCTCAAGCTGAACGTCGCCGATGTGCAGGGCGAGATCACGCTCGCCGAGGCGACCTGCGAGACGCCGAAGTCGACCGGACCGGGCGGCGGGGACAGCGGTGGTACGAGCAATGGCGGTACGAGCAACGGTGGTTCGAGCAACGGTGGTTCGAGCACCGGCGGGTCCAGTGATGGCGGGTCCGGCGACGGCGGTTCGACCGGCGGCGGCTCGAACAGCGGTGGTTCGGGCAACGGCGGTTCGACCGGCGGCGGGTCCGGTGACGGTGGCAACAGCGGAAGCGGCGGCACCAGCGGCGGCGGCGTGAAGCCCCAGACCGGCACCGGCAACGAACCGGCCGCCGGATCGAACCTCGCGGAGACGGGCAGCAGCTCCACCACTCCGTACCTCGCGGGCGGCGCGGCCGTACTGCTGGCGGCGGGCGCCGGGGCGGTGGTCGTTGCCAGGCGGCGCGCCCGGAGCTGACCTGCCCCGAGGGCGCCCGAGCGGGGCAGCCGGTGCCGGTTTCTCACCGGCTGCCCCGTCAGCGCACTGCCGTGCCCAGCGTCTGCAGCGCCTGGTCGAACGCCTGGAGGAAACGGTTCGTCGTGACACGGTCGCGCACGGCCAGCCGCAGCCACTCGGGACCGAGCCCGGGAAACGTGTCCCCTCGCCGCGCCGCGAACCCCAGCAGCCGCAACCGCTCCCGCACCTCGGCGGCCCGCTCCAGCCGCACCAGGACGAACGGCGCCTCGGCCGGCTCCGCCACCCGCACCTCGGTGAACTCCCTGAGCCCCGCCACCAGATGGGCCCGGTCCACCGTGATCCGCTCGGCGGCGGCGGCAGCCTCGGCCAGGGCCCGCGGCTCCATGCACGCCTCGGCGGCGGTCAGCGCCGGGGCCGACACCGGCCACAGCGGCTGGGTCTCCTCCAGCGCGCGGACGATCCCGGGCTCGGCCAGCACGTAACCGATCCGCAGCCCCGCGAGCCCCCAGGTCTTGGTGAGGCTCCGCAGTACGACCAGCCCCGGGACGTCCGTACGCCCGCACAGGGTCTCGCGCTCGCCCGGCACCGCGTCCATGAACGCCTCGTCGACCACCAGCGTCCGGCCGGGACGGGCCAGTTGCTCCACCATCGCCGCCGGATGCAGCACCGACGTGGGGTTGGTCGGATTGCCGACCACCACCAGATCCGCGTCCTCGGGCACCGCCGACGGGTCCAGCCGGAACCCGTCCTCGGCCCGCAGCAGCACCCGCCCCACCTCGTGCCCGGCCGCGCGCAGCGCCGCCTCCGGCTCGGTGAACTGCGGATGGACCACGACCGGACGGCAGACCGGCAGCGCCCGCGCGATCAGCACGAACGCCTCGGCCGCACCCGCCGTCAGCAGCACCCGCTCCTCCGGCAGCCCGTGCCGGTCCGCGACCGCCGCCCGAGCGGCCCGGCCGTCCGGGTAGGCGGCGAGCGAGCCCAGCGACCCGGCTATCCGTTCCCTCAGCCAGGCCGGGGGAGTACCGGCCCGTACGTTGACGGCGAGATCGGTCAGATCCCGGTCCCGTCCCCGTACTTCCGCGTCACCGTGGTGCCGCAGATCGTGCGCGCCCGCGCCTGTTGCGTCGGGACTTTCGGTGGGAGTGTGCATGACCGCCGTGGGGGTGATGGTGGTGATGGCCGTCGTCGTGGGGACGGGGGCCGGCTGCCGCGGCCGTCCCGGTTCATCCTCTGAGTACGGCAGAACGACTATGCGCCCGGCACCGGGCTTCACGCAACGGCCGGGACCGGGAGGTACGTCCGGTGCCGGGAGGGCGTCGACGACCGGGACGGGCGGACCGCGGCGCACCACCGCACAGGTCGCCATCGCCGCCCGCCCCCGCGGGGCCGACTTCCGTTTGGGCACCAGGAGCTCACCTCCCGCCGCGAGCGCGGCGGCCTCCGCGACCGACGGCGCCCCGACGGCGGCGAGCGGTGCGCCGGACGGACCGGGCACCTCGATCCGGGCCAACTCCCCGGCCGGGTACGTCCGCAGCGGTACGCCGAGCGCCGCGGCCGCCGCGACGATGCCCGGCTCGTCCGCCTTGGCGTCCACGGTCACCAACTCCGCGATGCCCGTCGGCGAGAGCCCGGCCTCGCGCAGGGTGTCCCGGATCAGCCCGAGGATCTCGTCGACCGGTGCGCCCCTGGACGCGCCGACCCCGACGGCGAGCGACGCGCCGGGCGCGGCGGCCGAGGCGGCCGTGTCGGGGGATGCGGGCATGGAGCGGATTCCCTTCACAGGAGTGCGCGGTTCAAAAGGAACGCACGGATCACAAGGAGTGCGCGGTTCACAAGCAATGCACGGGGCGCGAGAAGTGCGCGTGGTTCACAAGGAATGCGCGGGTCGCGAGGAATGCGCGGTTCGTAAGGAATGTGCGGGCGTGCTGAGATGCGCGCACCGGGGGCGATCGGCTAGCAAGAGCGCATGGCGGTGTTCGTCGCGCTCGGCGCGTTCCTGATGACCCTGGCAGGCGGCTGGGTCGCCCAGCGCGTCACCGACCGCCGTCACCTGGTGCTCGGCTTCGCCGGCGGGCTGATGCTCGGGGTGGTCGGCCTGGACCTGCTGCCGGAGGCGATCGAGGCCGCGGGCGAACCCGTCTTCGGCGTCCCGGCCGCCCTGCTCCTGTTCGTCGGCGGCTTCCTCCTCGCCCACCTCGTGGAGCGGCTGCTCGCGGTACGCCAGGCGGCACACGGCGCGGGCGAGGAACGGGTGCCGCAGGTCGGGCTCACGGCAGCGGCGGCGATGGTCGGCCACAGCCTGATGGACGGCGTCGCACTCGGCGCCGCCTTCCAGGTGGGCGCCGGCATGGGAGCCGCCGTCGCGCTCGCCGTCATCACGCACGACTTCGCCGACGGCTTCAACACCTACACGATCACCAGCCTGTACGGGAACGCCCGCCGCAAGGCCATGATCATGCTGTTCGCGGACGCGCTGGCACCGATCGTGGGCGCCGCGACGACGCTCCTGTTCACCCTTCCGGCGGAACTTCTCGGCTGCTATCTCGGCTTCTTCGGCGGCGCGCTGCTCTACCTCGCCGCCGCCGAGATCCTTCCCGAGGCACACCACCGGCACCCGGCCCGCTCCACGCTGCTGTGCACCGTGGCCGGGGTGGGCTTCATCTGGCTCGTGGTGGGCATCGCGGACTGAGCGCCGCAGGCGCTTCACCCCCGGCACCGCTCGACGAACCGGCGCGCCATGCCGGGCGCCGAGGCCCAGTGCGTGTGCAGATAGCTCGCGTGCACGCCCCGCTGCACGTACCCCTCGACCCGCCGCTCCGGCTGGTGCATGCCCCACGCCGGATCGGCCCCGGCACCCGGCTCCAGCACGGTGCGGTGGAACTCGTGACCGCGCACCCGGGTGCCGGGGGCCGCCAGCACGCTGTCGGAGACCGCCACGGCCTCCCGGTAGCCGAGCGTCAGCCGCTTCGACATCCGGGCCTCGGCGTCGAGCACCCCGCACATCGGCAGCCCGTCGAGCGACCGCGCCAGGTACAGCAGCCCGGCACACTCGGCGGACACCGGAGCCCCGGACTCCACCAGCCCGGCGACGGCCCCGCGCAGCGCCGCGTTGGCGGACAGCTCACCCGCGTACACCTCCGGGAAGCCCCCGCCTATGACCAGCCCCCGGGTGCCCTCGGGCAGTTTCTCGTCCCGCAACGGATCGAACGGCACGACCTCGGCCCCGGCGGCGGTGAGCAGCTCGGTGTGCTCGGCGTACGAGAAGGTGAACGCGGCGCCGGAGGCCACCGCCACGACCGGGCGCCCGGCGGGGGCGGACAGCTCCACGGGCCCGCCGCAGCCGCCGATCTCCCCCGCCGCGTCCCACACCTCGCCCGGCAGCGCGGGCGCGGACCGGGCCAGCGCCATCAGGGCCTCCAGATCGCACCCCGCCACCACCTGCTCCCGCATCGCCTGGACCGCGCCCACCGCGTCGCCGCGCCGCTCGGCCACCGGCACCAGACCCAGATGGCGCGACGGCACGGCCACCTGCTCGGCCCGGTGCAGCACCCCGAGCACCGGCAGACCGGACTCCTCCAGCGCGTCCCGCAGCAGCGCCTCGTGCCGCTGGGAGCCGACCTTGTTCAGGATCACCCCGCCGAGCCGCACCTGCGGATCCCACGAGGCGAAGCCGTGCACCAGCGCGGCCACGGAACGCGACTGCGACGACGCGTCGACGACCAGCACCACGGGCGCCCGCAACAGCTTCGCCACCTGGGCGGTCGACGCCAGTTCGCCCTGCCCCGACGCACCGTCGTACAGCCCCATCACGCCCTCGACCACCGCGAGGTCGCACCCCCGCGCCCCGTGCGCGAACAGCGGGGCGACCCGGTCGGGGCCGCACATGTACGCGTCGAGGTTGCGTCCGGGCCGGCCCGTGGCCAGCGTGTGGTAGCCGGGGTCGATGTAGTCGGGCCCGACCTTGTGCGGGGACACGGCGAGGCCCCGACCCGCGAAGGCCGCCATCAGCCCCGTGGCGACGGTGGTCTTGCCGCTGCCCGACGAGGGCGCGGCGATCACCAGACGAGGAATGTTCACTTCCGGTGCCTCACCATTCGATGCCCCGCTGGCCCTTCTGACCGGCGTCCATCGGGTGCTTGACCTTCGACATCTCGGTCACCAGATCGGCGGCGTCCAGCAGCTTCTGCGGCGCGTTGCGCCCGGTGATGACCACGTGCTGCGCACCGGGGCGCTCGCGCAGCACCTCGACCACCTCGTCGGTGTCGATCCACCCCCAGTGCATCGGGTACGCGAACTCGTCGAGGACGTACAGCCGGTACGTCTCGGCGGCCAGGTCGCGCTTGACCTGCTCCCAGCCCTCGCGCGCCGCCTCCTCGTTGTCCATCTGGCCGTCGCGCTGCACCCACGACCAGCCCTCGCCCATCTTGTTCCAGACGACGGACCCGCCCTCGCCGCTGGCCCCGAGGACCTTCAGCGCGTTCTCCTCGCCGACCTTCCACTTCGCCGACTTGACGAATTGGAAGACGCCGATCGGCCACCCCTGATTCCAGGCGCGCAGCGCGAGCCCGAAGGCCGCCGTCGACTTCCCCTTGCCGATGCCGGTGTGCACCATCAGCAGCGGACGATTGCGGCGCTGACGGGTCGTGAGCCCGTCGTCGGGCACGGTGGTCGGCTGTCCCTGCGGCATTACGCGGCCCTCCTGTTGGTTTCCTGAACGTCCTTGACGAGCCCGGCGATCGCCTCGGCCCGCAATTCGTCGAGCGTGACGGCGCTGCCCCCGAGATCGCGCGCGAGGCTTCCCGCGAGGCCGAGCCGTACCGGCCCCGACTCGCAGTCCACGACGACGGACGCGATGCCCTCCGCCTCGTGCAGCCGCGCCGCCCGGGAGGCCAGTGCCACCGGATCGGGCCCCCCGGTCGCCCGCCCGTCGGTCACCACGACCAGCAGCGGCCGCCGCGACGGATCGCGCAACCGCTCCACCCGCAGCACCTCATGGGCCTTGAGCAGCCCGGCCGCGAGCGGGGTGCGCCCGCCGGTCGGCAGCAGCTCCAGCCGCGCCGCCGCGGCGTCCACCGACGACGTCGGGGGCAGCGCCACCTCGGAGTCCCTGCCCCGGAAGGTGATCAGCCCGACCTTGTCCCGCCGCTGGTACGCGTCCAGCAGCAGCGAGAGGACCGCACCCTTCACCGCGGCCATCCGCTGCCGGGCGGCCATCGACCCGGAGGCGTCCACCACGAAGAGCACGAGGTTCCCCTCGCGCCCCTCCCGGACCGCCTGCCGCAGATCGTCCCGCCGGACCACGAGCCCGCGCCCGGACCGGCCCCGCGTCCGCTGGTGCGGGGCGGCGGCCTGCACGGTCGCCGCCAGGTGCAGCTTGGTCAGGGCACCCTGCGGACGCCGTGCGCCGGTCGTACGCCCGTGCTCGGTACGGGCCCGGGAGCGCCGCCCCGCCGCGCCCTCGCCCAGCCCGGGAACGCTCAGCATCTTCGTGCGGAACGGCTCGGCGGCGCCCACCGGCTGCCGCTCACCGCCCCCGGAGGACTGCCCCTGCCCTTGTTCCCGGCCCTGTTCCGGTACGGACGGAGCGGGCGTGTCGCCGGACTCGCCCCCGGGGTCCGGCGGCGTGTCGGGGCCGTCGCCCCGCGGGGGGCGGCCGCCGCCACCCGGGCCGTCCGGGTCCGGGTCGTCGTCCTCGCCGCCGTTCTGCTCCAGCGTGTCGTCGAGCTTGTCCTCGTCGAGGCCCGGCGCGTCGAAGGGATTGCGCCGGCGCCGGTGGGGGAGGGCGAGCAGGGCGGCCTGCCGTACGTCCTCGGCGAGCACATCCGTGCGCCCCGCCCAGGCGGCCAGCGCGGTGGCCGTCCGCGCCATCACGATGTCCGCGCGCATCCCGTCGACCTCGAAGGCCGCGCAGGTGGCCGCGATCTGCCGCAACGCCGCGTCGCCGAGCCGTACTTCGGGCAGCAGGGCACGCGCGGCGACGATCCTCGCCCGCAACGTGTCCTCCTCGTCGGCCCACTTGGCGGCGAACGCCGCCGGGTCGTCGTCGTACGCGAGCCGCCGCCGCACGACCTCGACCCGCTGATCGGTCTCCCGGGACGCGGCGACCTCCACGGTCAGCCCGAACCGGTCGAGCAACTGCGGCCGCAGCTCGCCCTCCTCGGGGTTCATCGTCCCCACGAGCAGGAAACGAGCCGCATGCCGTACGGAGACGCCTTCGCGCTCCACGTACGAGGCACCCATCGCCGCCGCGTCCAGCAGCAGGTCCACGAGGTGGTCGTGGAGCAGGTTGACCTCGTCGACGTAGAGGATCCCGCGATGCGCGTCGGCGAGCAGGCCCGGCTCGAACGCCTTCACGCCCTCCGCGAGCGCCCGCTCGATGTCGAGCGCCCCGACGAGCCGGTCCTCGGACGCGCCGACCGGCAGCTCCACCATCCGGGCGTCCCGCGACACACCGTTCCCGACCTCGTGGGGGCCGTCCGGACACGCCGGGTCGGGCGACGCGGGGTCGCAGGAGAAACGGCAGCCGGAGACGACGTCCACCTCGGGCAGCAGCGCCGAGAGCGCGCGCACGGCGGTGCTCTTGGCGGTGCCCTTCTCCCCGCGCACGAGGACGCCGCCGATGTTCGGTGCGACGGAGTTGAGGAGCAGGGCGAGTTGCAGGTCCTGCTGCCCGACGACGGCGGTGAACGGGAAATGCGTGCTCACGGGGCGATCCCTCCTGCGGGTGAATGGGCATGAAGAAGGCGGTCTCGGGACACGCTGTTCATCGGCGGCCTCCCGGGGCCGCGGGGGCGGCGGGGGCTCCCGGAGCGATGAAGGGAAGACCCGACGGCGCGCCCGACTCGATGAGCCGCAGCAGTGCGTCGGTGTCCGCGTGCTCCTCGACGAGATCGCCGAGGCGGTCCAGCTGCTCCTCGCGCAGCGCCGCGAAACAGGTGTCCGGAGCGGGGACGAAACGCCGGCCGGCGCCACGGGCGACCTCGGCCAGGAAGCGGCGGCGGAACTCGTCGCTCTCCAGCGAGCCGTGCCAGTGGGTGCCCCACACGGCGCCGACCCGGCAGCCGTCCAGGAACGGCTCCCCGCCCCGCACGTCCGCCACGCCGTGGTGGATCTCGTACCCCTCGACCGGCGCGCCGAGCGCCTCGCCGACGGGCCGGGCCAGGGTCTTCTCGCGGTCGAAGCGGATGCGTACGGGGAGCAGGCCGAGGCCCGCCACCTGTCCGGCCCGCGACTCGACCTCGTCCTCGATGTGCTCGCCGAGGATCTGGAAGCCGCCGCAGATGCCGAGGACCGGCCGGCCCTCGGCCGCGCGCCGCACCAGCGCGTCGGCGAGGCCGCGCTCGCGCAGCCAGGCCAGCGCCTTCACGGTGCCGCGGGTGCCGGGCACGACGACCAGGTCCGCGTCGGACAGCTCCTCGGCGCGGTCCACGAACCTGACGACGACGCCGGGCTCGGCGGCCAGCGCGTCCACATCGGTGAAGTTCGACATCAGCGGCACCGCGCACACCGCGACGCGCAGCACGTCCTCGCCGTGCGGCGGCGCGACGACCGACTCGCGCACGGCGCCGCGCAGCGAGACCCGCAGCCCGTCCTCCTCGTCGATGCCGAGACCGTGGGCGAAGGGCAGCACACCGTACGTCGGCCGGCCCGTGAGGTCCCGCAGCATCTCCAGGCCCGGCTCCAGCAGCGACACGTCACCGCGGAACTTGTTGACGAGATAGCCGGCGATCAGCGACTGGTCCTCGGCGGCGAGCAGCGCCGTCGTACCGAAGAACGAGGCGAAGACCCCACCGCGGTCGATGTCGCCGACGACCACCACCGGGAAGCGCGCCGCCCGCGCGATGCCCATGTTCACGATGTCCGTGCGCCGCAGATTGATCTCGGCCGGACTGCCCGCCCCCTCGCAGATCACCGCGTCGTACGTGCCCCGGAGCTGCTCCAGGCACTCCACGACCGTGGAGAGCAGCGCCTCCTGCCTGCCCCCGTGGTAGCCGCGGGCGCTCATCTCGCCGACCGGCTTCCCCATCAGGACGACCTGGCTGGAGCGGTCGCTGCCAGGCTTGAGCAGGACCGGGTTCATCAGCGCGCTCGGCTCGACGCGGGCGGCCTGGGCCTGCATGGCCTGGGCACGCCCTATCTCGGCGCCCTCCCGGGTGACGAACGAGTTGAGCGACATGTTCTGCGCCTTGAAGGGCGCCACCTTCACGCCCCGGCGCACGAGCCAGCGGCAGATCCCTGCCGTGACGACGCTCTTGCCCGCGTCGGAGGTGGTTCCGGCGACCAGCAGCCCGCCGCTCATGCGTTGCTCCGTCCTGTGATGCGAGGTCCCGCAAGGTTGGTCGCGGTGCTCCGGCGCCCCGCGATCCGCCGTGCGGCGAGGGCCGCGCCGAGCCGTCCCGCCACGCACACGCCGAGCGCCAGCGCACTCACCCGGCGCGACAGCCGCACCGCCCGCTCGATGTCCGCGGTCTCCACCGCCCGGCCCGTCTCCCCGTTGAGCACGGGGCGGTGCTCGACCCGGCCGCCGTACGCGAGGGTGCCGCCGAGCCGTACGCCGAGCGCACCCGCGAACGAGGCCTCCACCGGGCCCGCGTTGGGGCTCGGGTGCTTCGCGGCATCGGCCCGCCAGGCGCGGACCGCGCCACGCGGGCGCCCCCCGGCTGCCACGGCGAGCAGGGCCGTGAGCCGGGCGCCCGGCCAGCCCGCGAGGTCGTCGAGGCGGGCCGAGGCCCAGCCGTAGCGCAGATGCCGGGGCGAGCGGTGCCCGACCATGGCGTCGAGGGTGTTCGCGGCCCGGAAACCGGCCAGCCCGGGTACCCCGGCCAGCGCACCCCACACCAGGGCGCCGACCACGGCGTCCGAGGTGTTCTCCGCCACGGACTCCACCACGGCGCGGGCGATCTGCGGTCCGTCCAGGGAATGCGGGTCGCGTCCGCACAGATGCGGCAGCCGCTCCCGGGCCAGCTCGATGTCACCGGCGGCCAGGGCGGAGCCGATGGCCCGCGCCTCGCGGCCCAGGGACGTACCGCCGACGACGGACCAGGTGGCGGCGGCGGTCAGTGCCACGGAGGCGGCGGGGCTGCGGCGCACGGCACGGGTGAGCAGCGCGGCACCGCCCGCGGCGCCTCCGGCACAGACGAGGGTGTGCAGCGCGCCCCAGCCGCGGTGATCGCGCCACAGACGGCGCTCGACGCCCGCCGCGGCCCGCCCGAAGGCGGCGACCGGGTGTCCCCTGCGGGGGTCACCGAGCAGCAGGTCGCCGATCAGGCCGGCCGTGGCGCCGTACGCGAAGATGCGGTCGGCTCGCACGGCTCAGCCGGCCGTCGCGCCTCGGCGGACCTTCGTACAAAGGGCTCTCGTCGAGAGCACCGGGACAGCGGACGCACGGCAGCCGGGCATGGCGATATGTCCTCACTCAGGGTCCGCGCCCTGGTTCGACGTGACCGGCGACGAGAGTCTCCTGGCTCCCGGATCCGCGGTTCCCCCGGCCTTCCAGCCCGCTCGCGCGAGCCGTGACTTCCGGTGTGGGGGACCGCTCCCCGGTGACAGTGGCGGGACCGCGCCGGATTCGCACCGGCTTCCTCTGCTGTCGCCGTAATTGGCTCCGGCAGTCCACCACGCTCTGCGAACGCCCGTCAACCTGCCGTTGACCTGCGACGGCGCAGTGTGCTGAGACGCACATCGGGCCGGACACACGTGGTGTCCGGCCCGACGGGAGAGCGTGCGCGGGAGCGGCTCAGGCGACGATCAGATAGATCCCGTACGCGACGGCCGCCGCGCACAGCCCGAAGCAGACGTACGCGCCGGCGCGGGCCAGCAGCAGCGAGCCGCCGGAGCCGCCCTGCGCCGCCGGTTCCGGCTGCTTGGAGAGGCCGACGATGCCCAGGGTGAAGAGGCCCACCAGCGCGACGGTGACAACGAGGGAGACGCCGAATACGGAGCCGAGGGCTGCCCAGTCGATGTTCATGCTGATTCCTTAGACGGCCGGCTCAGACGGTGGCGGGTCGCGCCGGGTCCTGGGTGGTTCCGGCCGGGGCCGGAATGGTGGTCATGAGGTTCAGGTCCGGCGTCTGGACCGCGGCCGCGGTGGGCGGCGGGCTGACGGCGGCGATGGCCTGGGTGACGACGCCCGCGGGCTCGGCGTCGCCGTCCGACGGGGCGACGTCGCCGTGGCCGACCGGCTTGCGGCGCGACACCAGCCAGATGGCACCGGAGCCCGCGACCAGCAGCGCCGCGACGACCACGACACCCCAGGTGCCCTGCTTGGTGAGGAGCTCCGCGCCCGCCCCGACCAGACCGGCGGCCGGCAGGGTCAGACCCCAGGCGACGAACATCCGGGTGGCGGTGGACCAGCGGACCACACCGCCCTGCCGGCCGAGGCCCGCGCCCATCACGGCGCCGGAGCAGGACTGGGTGGTGGAGAGCGAGAAGCCGAGGTGCGAGGAGGCCAGGATGACCGTGGCCGCGCTGGTCTGGGCGGCGAAGCCCTGCGGCGGCTTGAGGTCGGTGAGGCCGCTGCCCATGGTGCGGATGATGCGCCAGCCGCCCAGGTAGGTGCCGAGCGCGATGGCCGTACCGGCGCAGACGATGACCCAGACCGGCGGGTTGGCGCCCGGGTGCAGGACGCCGCCGGTGACCAGGGCCAGGGTGATGATGCCCATGGTCTTCTGCGCGTCGTTGGTGCCGTGGGCGAGCGAGACCAGTCCGGCCGAGGCGATCTGGCCGGCCCGGTACCCCTTGGCGGTGGCCTTCTCCTGGGCGTCGTTGCGGACCTTGCCGCCGATCCGGTACGTCAGCCTGGTGGCCAGCAGCGCGGCCAGACCGGCGACGATCGGGGCGGCGACCGCGGGGAGCAGCACCTTGGTGACGACGGTGCCGCCGTTGACGGACGACCAGCCGGCCGACATCACGGCCGCACCGATCAGACCGCCGAACAGGGCGTGCGAGGAGCTGGACGGCAGTCCGACCAGCCAGGTCAGCAGGTTCCACAGAATGGCGCCGACGAGTGCCGCGAAGATGACTTCTGTCCGCAGCCCGTCCTCGTTGATGATCCCGCCGGAGATCGTCTTGGCGACCTCCACCGACAGGAACGCGCCGACGAGATTGAGAACGGCGGACATGGCCACCGCTGTCTTCGGTCTGAGTGCACCGGTCGAGATGGTGGTCGCCATCGCGTTCGCGGTGTCATGGAAACCGTTCGTGAAATCGAACACTAGAGCTGTCACGATCACAATCGCGAGTAGCAGCGTGATGTGTTCCATTTACCCAGGCAATCGTTCGACGTCATTGGCATGTGGACCGTAGGCAACCAGGGTGAACGGAAGATGAACTGGACAGGGCGCTGTGGTGTTCCAAAGCGGAGCCGGAGCATTCCGCTTGTTGTCGCGGGGGGCGTGGCCCGGCCTTTCTGCGGGGCGTGGCCCGGCCCTCCGACGGGGTGCGGCCATGGTTTCCGGCGGGGCACGGCTGTGGCCGATCGCATACCTGTTCGCCCCCGGGACTGACAGGATCGGCGCATGAGCGATCAGCAGCGGGACGCGATCGGACAGGCCTGGGACGGCGTCGTCGCCACCGCCCGGCGGACGGCGGCCGAGGGCCTCGTCGTCGGGACCTCGGGAAACGTGTCGGCACGGGTCGGCGACACCATCCTGGTCACGCCGAGCGGAGTGCCGTACGAGCGGCTGGGTCCCGAGGACGCCGTCGGCGTCGATCCGGAGGGCAACCGCGTACTCGGCGAACTCTCCCCGACCAGCGAACTCCCCCTCCACCTCGCCGTCTACCGGAACACCGACGCGGCCGCCGTCGTGCACACCCACGCGGTGCACGCCACCGCCGTCTCCACGCTGGTTCCCGAGGTCCCCCCGGTCCACTACGCCGCCGCCATGCTGGGCGGCCCCGTCCGCGTCGCCCCCTACGCGCGCTACGGCACCGAGGAACTGGCCGTGAACATGCTCGCCGCCCTGCGCGACCGCACCGGCTGCCTGCTCCAGAACCACGGAACCGTCACCTACGGAGCCACCCTGGACCAGGCGTACGACCGGACCGCCCAGCTGGAATGGCTCTGCCGGCTCTGGCTCGCCGCGAGCTCCGTCCCCGGACGCGTCCCGAGCCTGCTCTCCCCGGAGCAGCTGGACGATGTGCAGGAGGCGCTGAAGGCGTACGGACAACCGGGCTGACCGGCCGGTCCGGTCCACCGGACGGCGTAGGGGCCGCTCCGCCCGCTGGCAGGGTCCCGCACCCGCCACGACACTGAAGCGGTGCGCCCGGCAACAGTTACGGCAGCAGCCGTCACCACGATCCTCGGCGTCGGTGCGGCAGCGGTCGCGGCCGGCCGGTTCGCCAGCGACGCCGCCCTCAGGGCCCCGTCCGGACGACCCCTCCCCGCCGACCGCAGACTCACCGTGCACGCCACGGCGGCCGGGCAGGTCACCCTGACCCGTTCCTTCACCGCCCTGCGGCCCGGCACGTACGGACTGACGGGCAAGGACGTCCACGCCGTGGTCGGCCCGGTGATCGAGCACGCCCACCACGCCCCCGACACCGTCGTCCGCAGACTGGAACGCGTCGACCGCGGCAGCCTGGAGACCGGCACCAAGGTCCGGGTCACCCCGCAGCTGCACAGCGGCGACCCGTTCTCTGCCCTCGGCCTGGACCACCGGGACGTCGAGATCCCCGGCGAACTCGGCACCCTGCCCGCCTGGTTCCTGCCCGGCCCCCGCGACACCTGGGTCATCACCGTGCACGGCATCGGCACCACCCGGGAACACCCCATGAACGTCATGAGGTTCCTGCACGGCCTGCGGCTGCCCGTGCTCGATCTGGCCTACCGCGGCGACGCCGGAGCCCCGAGGTCCCCCGACGGCCTCGCTCATCTCGGCGAATCCGAATGGCGCGACCTGGACGCCGCGATCCGCTTCGCCGTGCGGTACGGAGCCGAGAAGGTCGTCCTGCACGGCTGGTCCACCGGCGCCTCCATGGCGCTGCTCGCGGCCGTCAACTCCGCGCTGCGCGACCGGATCTGCGGCCTCGTCCTGGACTCCCCGGTGCTGGACTGGGCCACCACGCTGCGCGCCCTGGCCCTCGCCCGCGGCGTCCCGGCCGCCCTGCTGCCGCTCGCCGTCCGCGCCGCCGAGGGACAGACCGGACTGCACGGCGCCCGGCTGCTCGACGGCTCCCTCGCCCCGGCACTGCGCGCCCCGACCCTGATCTTCCACGGACCCGACGACCGGCTCGCCCCCTGGCAGCCCTCCCGCGACCTCGCCGCCCGCCGCCCGGAGCTGATCGCGCTGCACGCCGTACCGCAGGCTCCGCATGCGGCAATGTGGAATGCCGATCCGGTCCACTACGAAGAGACCCTGCGCCGCTTCCTCACGCCCCTGATGTGAGGTGATGCGAGGGTTCGGCCGATTGGTCCGAGGCCCCGTCCACCAGCCCCTCCACCGGGAATTCGGGTTCCGTTTGGGCTTTCGGGCCGTCAGGGGCAAGACTGCTCCCGTGACGTCCCGTAACCCGCGCGACTCCAGGCTGCGACTTGTCCGCCCGCGACCCCTTGCGACCGCTCGCAAGGCCGTGACCACCCGGCGCACCAGGCCGGCACCCCGCCCACCGGAGGGCACTCCGCCCCGGTCGGAACTGGCCCGGCAGGCCAGGACGGCCCTCGCCGATGCCGTACGGATCGCCCGCTGGGCGGCCGACGGCGCGATCCCCGGCGCACCACCGCTCGCCGCCCAGGCGCTCCAACGGGCCGCGACCGCTCTGGAATTGTCCCCGGCTCAGGTGCGCTCCGGCTGGGACCGGGCCAGGCTCGCCGGCCTTGTCGAACTGCACGGCGACACCGCACGCCCCGGCTGGCGGCTGCGCGCCTGGGACCGCGACGACTCCGCCGTGCTCCGCGGCTGGGTGGCGCTCTTCGACGCCTGGTCGCTCGTCCACCCGGCACCCGCGGACATCGAGTCCACCGCGGTCGCCGAGGCCGTCGAGGCCGTGCCGCAGGTCCTCTCCCTCCTCCAGCTCTCGGCCGGCCCGGTCACCGTGCCCGCCCTGCTGGACCTGCTCGGCCAGCGCGTCGCGGAACTGCGCGAGGAGCGCTGCGAGGTGCCCTACGGACCCCAGCCGCTGCCCGCACCGGCCGATACCGCGCCCGCCGCACACCCCGCCGCCCTGGTGGCGCTCCTGCTGGACTGGGCCCTGGAGGGCCTGGCCGCCGTCGGGGCGCTGACCCTCGGCAGCGGCCACGCCACCCTCACCCCGCTCGGCAACTGGGCGGTCTGGGTCAAGCTGGAACAGATCTGCGTCGCGGCCCAGAGTCCGGCCGGGAACATCGAGCAGTCCGCCGCCGACATGCTGCTGGGCTGTGCCCGGCTCACCCCCGGCCCGGCCCGCGACGAATACCGGGCCTGGCTGGCCGCCCGCCCCGTCGGCAGCGCCGTCGCGGAACTCCTCGCCGTCGCCCGCGGCGAGGACGCGCTCCTGCGCGGGCTCGCCTTCGAGGCGCTCCGGGTCGTCGGCGCCCCGGCCGAGCCCGAGGTGCGCTCCGTCGTCGCCGACCCCTCGCTGCGCCCCTACGCGCTGCTCTGGCTGGCCGAGTACGACGGAACCGACCCCGAGGACGCCCAGGACGTCCTCAGCCGGGAGGAGGCCACCTGGCTCTGGGTCGACACCGCGGCGGCCGTCGCCGACCACGGCGAGACCGGGCTGCTGGTCCGCCATCTCGACTCGGCCGTCCAGGGCACGGTACCGGCCCTGCTGGACGAGGTCCGGGCCGTCGGCCATCCGCGCACCGTGCAGGTGCTGGTGGCCCTGGCCGCCGCGCACCCGGACCCGGCGCTGGCCAAGGCGGTGCGCCGGGCCGCGTTCCAGGTGCACACCGGCGGCGCCTGACACCCCGCGCCGGACAGGCCCTGCCCCGGGCCCGTCCGGCCGTCAGCCGGCTGACCCCGGTGCGTACGTGCCGAAGGTCCACACATTGCCCTCGGTGTCCCGCGCCATGTAGTCGCGCGAGCCGTAGTCCTGATCGGTGGGCGGCATCAGGATCTCCACCCCGTACTCCACCGCCCTGGCGTGGTGCGCGTCGACCTCGTCGACCACGACGTAGACACCGGCGGGGCCCGCGCCCTGCATCGCCTTGGCGAAGACGCCCTCGCGACCCTTGGAGCCCAGCATCACCCTGCCGTTGCCGCAGGACAGCTCGGCATGGAGCACCTGGCCGCCCTCGCCCTCGTACACCGCTTCCTCGGTGAAGCCGAGGCCCTCCGTCAAGGTCCTGATCGCGGTCTTCGCGTCGTCGTACAGAATCGTCGGATAGATCGTCGGAACGCCGGCCGGTGCGCCTGCCATGACGCTCACCCCTTTTCGTGCTCCCGTGACCCGGTTCTGTGATCTGCGTCTCAGTCTTCCATTCGCCACTGACATCGGCCCTGCACGGCATCCGTACGGGCACGGCCCCGGGGCTCAGCGGAAGGTGTTGCAGTCGGCCATGTCGCCGCTGCGGAAGCCGGTGGTGAACCACTGCTGGCGCTGCGCGGCCGAGCCGTGCGTCCAGGACTCCGGCGTGACGCGGCCCTGGAACTTCTCCTGGATCCGGTCGTCGCCGACCGCGGCCGCCGCGTCGAGCCCGTCCCGGATGTCCGCCTGCGTCAGCGAGGTGATCAGCGGCCGCCCGGTCGACTCGTCCGGAGTGGTCGTCGCGTGATGCGCCCAGACCCCGGCGTAGCAGTCCGCCTGGAGCTCCACCCGGACCGCGTTGCTGTTCTCGCCGGTCCGGCCGTCCTGCGACCGTTCCAGCGTCCCCATCAGGTCCTGCACATGGTGTCCGTACTCATGGGCGACGACATAGGCCTGGGCGAACGGGCCGCCGCTGGAGCCGAACTTCGTCCGCAGCTCGTCGAAGAACCCCAGGTCCAGGTAGACCTGCCGGTCACCCGGGCAGTAGAACGGCCCGACCGCCGAGGTCGCGGAGCCGCACGCGGTGCCGATCCGGTCGCTGAACAGGACGGTGCGCGACGGCGTGTACGTGGCCTGGCGCCGCTGGAACTCCTGCCGCCAGAAGTCCTGCACGCTGTTGACCACGGCCACGGTCCGGCAGTCGTCCCTGGTGTTCGCGTCCTGCCCGGTCCGGCAGGACTGCTGCACCTGCGCCGCCGTCGACGCGGTCGGCGTCGTGTCCGGACCGCCGTCCGACAGGCCCAGCTGCTCCGGGCCGACACCGAAGAGCAGCCCCAGGATCAGCGCGATGAGGCCGGCGATGCCGCCGCCCACGGTGGCCCTGCCGCCCGGGATCCGGCTGCCGCGCACGTCCTGGACCTCGGACGTGTCCAGGTCGGCGTCGTCGTCGAACTGCATGAGGCACCACCCTCCGCTCCGGCCGCGGTGCTCCCACCGCCTCCGCGCCTCCGCCGAGTATCGGATAGTTCACACCGCTATGCCCTTTTACGTTGCGCGGTGGAGTGGGAAGGCGACGCGGGGCGACCGTCCGGCCGGTGCTGTGGATGCATGCGGAAAAGCAGTTGCACACCGCCAGTAGAATGGCCCGTATGGCAATTCTCCTTGTGCATTAGCGGCGTCGAGACACCTCCGCCCTCGTCCCGTCAGCCGTCCGACCCGCCCTGGAGTTTTACCGTGATCACCGCTTCCGGCATCGAGCTGCGTGCCGGCGCCCGCATCCTCATCGAGTCCGCTTCCTTCCGTATCGCCAAGGGCGACCGCATCGGTCTGGTCGGCCGCAACGGAGCGGGCAAGACCACGCTCACCAAGTGCCTTGCCGGCGAGGGCAATCCCGTCGGCGGCACGATCGCCCGCTCCGGCGAGGTGGGCTACCTCCCGCAGGACCCCCGCACCGGCGACCTCGACGTGCTGGCCCGCGACCGCATCCTCTCCGCCCGTGGCCTCGACGAGATCCTGCGCAAGATGCGGGAGAACGAGGAGCGGATGGCGACCGGCAAGGGCGCCACCCGCGAGAAGGCGATGAAGAAGTACGAGCGCCTGGAGACGGAGTTCCTCACCAAGGGCGGCTACGCCGCCGAGGCCGAGGCCGCCACCATCGCCGCCGCGCTCAGCCTGCCCGACCGGGTCCTCGGACAGCCGCTCCATACGCTCTCCGGCGGACAGCGCCGCCGCGTCGAGCTGGCCCGCATCCTCTTCTCGGACGCCGACATCCTGCTGCTCGACGAGCCGACCAACCACCTCGACGCCGACTCGATCGTCTGGCTGCGCGACTACCTCAAGACCTACCGCGGCGGCTTCATCGTGATCTCCCACGATGAAGAGCTGGTCGAGACGGTCGTCAACAAGGTCTTCTACCTCGACGCCAACCGCGCCCAGATCGACATCTACAACATGAGCTGGAAGCTCTACCAGCAGCAGCGCGAGGCCGACGAGAAGCGCCGCAAGCGCGAGCGGCAGAACGCCGAGAAGAAGGCCGCGGCCCTCAACTCGCAGGCCGACAAGATGCGCGCCAAGGCCACCAAGACCGTCGCCGCGCAGAACATGGCCAAGCGCGCCGAGCGGCTGCTCTCCGGTCTGGAGGCCGTCCGGGTCTCCGACAAGGTCGCCAAGCTCCGCTTCCCCGAGCCCGCACCATGCGGCAAGACCCCCCTGATGGCCGAGGGCCTGTCCAAGTCGTACGGCTCGCTCGAAATCTTCACCGATGTGGACCTCGCCATCGACAAGGGCTCCCGGGTCGTCATCCTCGGCCTCAACGGCGCGGGCAAGACCACGCTGCTGCGGCTCCTCGGCGGCGCCGAGAAGCCCAACACCGGCGAGGTGATCCAGGGCCACGGCCTCAAGCTCGGCTACTACGCCCAGGAACACGAGACCCTCGACCCGGACCGCTCCGTCCTGGAGAACATGCGCTCCGCGGCGCCCGACCTCGACCTCGTCGAGGTCCGCAAGACCCTGGGCTCCTTCCTCTTCTCCGGCGACGACGTCGACAAGCCCGCCGGCGTCCTCTCCGGCGGCGAGAAGACCCGTCTCGCCCTGGCCACCCTGGTGGTCTCCTCCGCCAACGTGCTGCTGCTGGACGAGCCGACCAACAACCTCGACCCGGCCAGCCGCGAGGAGATCCTCGGCGCGCTGCGCACGTACAAGGGCGCCGTCGTCCTCGTCACGCACGACGAGGGCGCGGTCGAGGCGCTCCAGCCGGAGCGCATCATCCTGCTGCCCGACGGTGTCGAGGACCTGTGGGGCGCGGACTACCAGGACCTCGTCGCGCTGGCCTGATCCGGCCCGCCGCCGTCTGATCCACTCCGTCTGGATCATTCGGCCTACGCGTGATCCATCATCTGTGTGAGTGCGTCTCGTACCCTGGCGCAGCGCCCGGCAGATACCTGCCGGGCGCACCCGTATGGCGGCCGCGCGCCCCGTGTGGCCCTGACCTGCCGGTTCGGTTCCGAGCCCTGCCCTGCCTGCCGCCACAGCCCGGCGGAATGCGAAATTCCGGTCGTGTCGGCCCGTTCCCCGGCCGTGAACCCGGTTGTACGGACCTTGCCGAATGGGTGGCCAGGAAGCTCTTGAGGGGTGATCATGAGAGTCCAGAGCGCACTTCCCATGAGGAGGCACGGGTGGCCGAGACTCTGAAGAAGGGCAGCCGGGTTACCGGCGCCGCGCGCGACAAGCTCGCGGCAGACCTGAAGAAGAAGTACGACTCCGGTGCGAGCATCCGGGCGTTGGCCGAAGAGACCGGCCGCTCCTACGGATTCGTCCACCGGATGCTCAGCGAGTCCGGAGTCACGCTGCGGGGACGCGGCGGAGCGACGCGGGGCAAGAAGGCCGCCACGGCCTGACGCCCCGGGGTCGAGGGGCAGGCTGTGCGGCCCGCCCCGGGGCTCACCGGTTTCGGCGGTGGCCACCCGGTCGGCAGTGATGCCGTTCGGGTGGTTACTGTTCAGTCACTTAGCTCTTCATGTTGACTGAACCGATCCGGAGGCGCCCCATGACCTCGCTCGACTCTGTGCTCGACAAGGACGGCGTACGACTCACCGTCGACGACGCGGTCGCCACGGTGACCCTCACCAATCCGGCCAAGCGCAACGCTCAGTCCCCCGCTCTGTGGCGGGCGTTGACGGAGGCCGGACGGGCACTGCCCGGCAGCGTGCGGGTCGTCGTGCTCCGCGGCGAGGGCAAGTCCTTCTCCGCGGGACTCGACCGGCAGGCGTTCACCCCCGAGGGGTTCGACGGCGAGCCATCCTTCCTCGACATGGCGCGCGGCCCGGAGGCCGAGCTCGACGCGACCATCGCCGAGTACCAGGAGGCGTTCACCTGGTGGCGCCGCAACGACATCGTGTCGATCGCGGCCGTCCAGGGACATGCGATCGGTGCCGGCTTCCAGCTCGCCCTCGCCTGTGATCTGCGGATCGTCGCCGAGGACGTGCAGTTCGCCATGCGTGAGACCAGCCTCGGTCTGGTGCCCGACCTCACCGGTACGCACCCCCTGGTGAACCTGGTGGGTTACGCCCGCGCGCTCGAAATCTGCGCCACGGGCCGCTTCGTGCACGCCGAGGAGGCCGAGCGCACCGGCCTGGCCAACCTCGTCGTCCCCGCCGGTGAGCTGGACGCCGCGGCCCGCGATCTGGCCGGCGCGCTGCTGGCCGCCCCGCGCGACGCCGTCGTGGAGACCAAGGCGCTGCTGAGCGGTGCCGTCTCCCGTGGTTACGAGGAGCAGCGCGTCGCCGAACGCGCCGCGCAGGGCCGTCGGCTGCGCGATCTGGCGGGCATCACCGACTGAGTCCGGCCGACGCGGTCGCGGGGCGGCGTCGCGGTGCCGGGCATCCCCGATCGCCGATCGGTCCGAGCCTCCGCGCCGCGATCACGGGCGGGCCCGGACCCCGGACCCGCCTCGCACTCAGCCCCGCTCCACCACCGCGGTGACCAGCACCGCGACCGAAGGCTGCCCCTCCACCGCCGCGGCCACGGCGCCCCGCACCGCGCGGACCACGTCGAGCGCCCGGTGGTCCGAGGCCGTAGCCAGTTCGACCCGCACATGGCCCGGCCGCGCGTGCACCGCATGGCCCAGCACCCGGGTCAGTGTCACCACACCGGGAACACCCGCCGCCGTGGTCCCCGCGACCCCCTCCGCCTCCGTCGCGCGCGCCTCGGCCGGGGCGGGAGCCGGTCGTTCCGGTGCCGCGTCGAGCAGTTCCGTCACCCGGACGTCCACCGCGGCGACCACCAGGCCGAGGCGCTGCCCGGCCGCCGTCAGCAGCGCCGCGCGCAGCGCCTCGGCCGCGGCGGGCAGTGGCTGACCGGACACGGCCGACATCTCCACCTCGATCCGCAGCGGACCGGGCCGCAGCGCGCTCGGCGGCGCCTCCACCTCCGCCCGGGGCGCCCCGTCCGGATCGGCCACCGAGATCCTCAGCTCCCCGAGCGCGGGGCCGGGGCCCGCTCCCGCCACCGCTGTGCGCAGCACCGCGACCGCGGCCCGCTCGGAGATCCAGGCCCCGTCCGCCGGACCGCCCAGCGGAAGCAGCCGGCCGAGGCCGAGCCGCTGCCGGACCGCCGCTGTCCATTCGTCCGCCCTGTGCGGGCCGTCAGCCGTCGTCATTGCCCCAGCCTGCCGCATCCACGGCGCGGGACGGGACAAGCACACCTAATGTGGGCAAAGAGTTCCAAACTGCCCTGAAGGGAAGAATGGCGATGACCGACACCACTCAGCGAAACCGCCCGGAGAGCCTCGACAAGGAATCGACCCAGATCACCAGGCGCGGCGGGGGAGCCCCCGCCACCCGTGGCCGGACGACCATCGCCGACGGTGTGGTCGAGAAAATCGCGGGAATGGCGACCCGCGACGTGGTCGGCGTCCACGCCATGGGCAGCGGTTTCTCGCGCACCTTCGGAGCCGTGCGCGACCGGGTACCCGGCGGCGGCAAGTCCGTCACCCGTGGAGTGAAGGCGGAGGTCGGTGAGTCCCAGACCGCGCTCGACCTGGAGATCGTCGTCGAGTACGGCGTCTCGATCTCCGATGTCGCCCGTGACGTACGGGAGAACGTGGTCGCCGCGGTCGAGCGGATGACCGGGCTGGAGGTCGTCGAGGTCAACATCGCGGTGAGCGACGTGAAGCTGCCCGACGAGGCCGAGGACGAGGACCAGTCCGAGTCACGTCTCCATTAGACCTCCGGCGCAAGGCAGTTGAGGAGCGCACGATGAACATGGCTGTGGTCGGCATGGTGGCCGGCATGGCGCTCGCATTCGCCGGGTACTTCGGCGGGTTCGGGGCCTTCCTGCTGGTGGCCGCCCTGGGAGCGGTCGGCTTCGTCGCCGGCCGCCTCCTGGAGGGTGACCTGGAGCTCGGCGACTTCTTCCGGCGTCGCGAGCGCGGCGACCGACGGCGGTGACGGCGTTGTCGGGGGTGAAGGACCAGATCGCCGCCGGTGAGCGCGGCGAGACCCGGATCGCCGACCGGGTGGTCGCGAAGATCGCCGCGCAGGCGGCGAAGGAGGCGATCGACGAGCCACCGGAACAGGGTGGTGCCCCGCGCGCCACGGTCACGGTGCACCGGGGCACCGCCCGGGTGCGAGTGAGCCTGGAGCTCGGATATCCCTGCGCCATCGGCCGCCAGTGCGGTGGGGTGCGTCGCCATGTCGCCGAACGGGTAAAAGCGTTGGCGGGGATGGAAGTGCCCGAGGTGGCCGTACAGGTCGAGCGCCTGCATCCGACGGGAACGAGCGCCGCGGCACAGGGGAGGATCCAGTGACCGAGCCCCACGAACCGGAACACCGTGCCGGACGGCCGCCCACCACCGGCCCCGCCGAGGAGGGGGACGTGCTCGAACTCGACCAGTCCGCCTCGTCCGCCGCGTACGACCCGGTGCCCGCGCGGCAGGAGGAAGCCGCCGGGGCGGGCCGCTTCTGGTCGGCGCGCCGGATCCCCGCGACGCTCCTCGCGCTCGTGGTCCTCGGCGGCAGCGGGCTACTGCTCTACGACGTGGCCGCGGTGCGGGCCGACCGCCCGGCGATGCGGTGGCGCCGGGAGCTGGCCGACCAGCTCGCCGAGCGACCGCTGGGGAACGCCTGGCTGCTCGCCGCCGCCGCGCTCACCGTGGCCGTCGGAGTGTGGCTCCTCGTGCTCGCCGTCACCCCCGGCCTCCGCGCCCTGCTGCCCATGCGCCGCGACCGTCCCGGCGTACGCGCCGCACTCGACCGGTCCGCGGCCGCGCTGGTCCTGCGCGACCGGGCCGTCGAGGTGTCCGGAGTGCAGTCGGTACGGGTCCGGATGGGCCGGCGCAGGGCGGTGGTGCGCGCCGTCTCGCACTTCCGGGAACTCGACGACGTACGGGCCGATCTGGACACCGTGCTCGGGACCGGCATGAGGGAACTCGGGCTGGCCCGGCCGCCGAGCCTGTCCGTACACGTCCGCCGGCCCGCGAAGAAGGGGTGAGTCCGTTGCTCAGGACCGTCAACCGGGTACTGATCGGCCTCGCCGGGCTGGTACTGATCTGCGGCGGCGGCGCGGTGCTCGCCGCCGGTCTCGGCCTCGGCGTGCCGTCCTGGTGGCCCTGGTACGGCAAGGGCGATGTGCTCATCAGCGAGGCCGACCGGAACCGCTGGCACGACCAGGGCTGGTGGTGGCCGGCGGTCATCGCCACCCTCGCCGTCGTGGTCGTCCTCGCCCTGTGGTGGCTGCTGGCCCAGCTGCGCCGCGCCCGCCTCGCCGAGGTGCTGGTGGACAGCGGGGACGGCGAGGGGGCGCTGCTGCGGGGCCGGGCCCTGGAAGGGGTGCTCGCCGGTGAGGCGGGAACGCTGGACGGGGTGGCCCGCGCCCAGGTCGTGCTGACCGGCCGGCGCAGCTCGCCGCACGCCAGGATCCGCCTGCTGATGGAACCGCACGCGGCGCCGGACGAGGCGCTCGGCCGCCTCACCGACGAGGCGCTGGCCCATGCGCGGGACTCGGCGGGGCTGGCCGAGCTGCCGGCCGAGGTGCGGCTGAGGGCGGTCAAGCACCGTGCGGAACGGGTGAGCTGACCGCCGCCGCCCGGCCGGGGCAGGGCTCCGGTTCAGAAGCCGTGCCGGGTGCCGCCGTCGACCGGCACCATGATGCCCGTCAGATACGAGGCCGCGGGGGAGAGCAGGAACGCCGCGGTCCGGCCGAACTCCTCCGGGGTGCCGTAGCGCCGCAGCGGGATCTGCGCCTCGTTGGCCGTCCGGGCGGCCTCGGCGTCGCCCGAGAGGGCATCCAGCTCACGCACCCGGTCCGTGTCGATCCGGGACGGCAGCACGCCCACCACCCGGATGCCGCGCGGACCGAGCTCGTCCGCCAGCGACTTGGCGAAACCGGCCAGGCCGGGACGGAGCCCGTTGGAGATGGTAAGCCCGGGGATCGGCTCGTACACGGAGCCGGAGAGCACGAAGCCGATCACACCACCCTCACCGAGCACGGCCGCCGCGGCCCTGGCCAGCCGCACCGCGCCCAGGAACACCGACTCGAAGGCCGACTGCCACTGCTCGTCGGTGTTGTCGGCGAGGAAACCGGGGGCCGGCCCGCCGACGCTGATGAGAATGCCGTCCAGCCGGCCGAACCGCTCGTGCGCTTCGTCCACCAGCCGCTGCGCGGACGCGGGGTCGGCGTTGTCGGCGGCGAGACCGACCGCGTCCGGCCCCAGTTCGGCGGCGGCCGCCTCGGCACGCCGCCCGTCCCGGCCGGTGACGATCACCCTCGCCCCGTCGTCGGTGAGCACCCGCGCCGTGGCGTTGCCGAGCCCCCGGGTCGCTCCGGTGACGATGTACACACGGTCCTTCAGTCCAAGATCCATGGCCCCTATCCTGCCGCGTCGGGCTCCGTCGTGTCCTCCCCGGACAGTGCGATGGCGGTGCCCACGAGGCCGATGTGGCTGAACGCCTGCGGGAAGTTGCCCACCTGGCGGCGGCCGGCGGTGTCGTACTCCTCGGCGAGCAGCCCCACGTCGTTACGGAGCGCCAGGAGCCGTTCGAAGAGTTCCCTGGCCTCGTCGGCGCGCCCGGTCAGGCGCAGCGCGTCGGCCAGCCAGAACGAGCACGCCAGGAAGGCCCCTTCGCTGCCGGGCAGCCCGTCGATCGACGCGCCGTCCGTGCTGTAGCGGCGGACCAGGCAGTCCCGGCCCAGCTCGGCCCGGACCGCGTCGACCGTACCGATCACCCGGGGATCGTCCGGCGGCAGAAAACCGGTCCGGGGGATCAGCAGGGTCGCGGCGTCCAGGTTCCGTGAGCCGTAGGACTGGGTGAAGGTGTTCCGTTCCGGGTCGTACCCCTTCTCGCAGACCTCCCGGTGCACGGCGTCCCGCATCGCCCGCCACCGGTCGGCGTCGCCGGTCAGCGAGGGATCGTTCTCCAGGGTGCGTACGGCACGGTCGGCGGCGACCCAGGCCATCACCTTGGAGTGCACGAAGTGACGGCGCTGGCCGCGGATCTCCCACAGCCCCTCGTCCGGCTCGCGCCAGGTGGACTCCAGGAAGCCGAGCAGGCTGAGCTGCAGATTCCAGGCGTGCGGCTTGTCGCCGAGGCCCGCCTCACGGGCGAGCCGCAGGGAGTCGATGACCTCCCCGTACACATCGAGCTGACGCTGGCGGACCGCGGCGTTGCCGATCCGGACCGGGGTGGAGTTCTCGTATCCGCGCAGCCACGGCAGCTCCGCCTCGGGCAGTCTGCGTTCGCCCGCGAGCCCGTACATGATCTGGAGGTCGGCCGGGTCCCCGGCGACCGCCCGCAGCAGCCAGTCCCGCCAGGCGGCGGCCTCCTCCAGGTAACCGGCCGAGATCAGGGCGCCGAGGGTCAGCGTGGAGTCCCGCAGCCAGCAGAAACGGTAGTCCCAGTTCCGGACGCCCCCGATCTCCTCCGGCAGCGAGGTGGTGGGCGCCGCCACGATGCCGCCGGTCGGGCCGAAGGTCAGCGCCTTCAGCGTGATCAGCGAGCGGATCACCGCTTCCCGGTAGGGGCCCCGGTACCTGCATCGCGAGGACCATTCGGCCCAGTCGGACAGGGTGTTCTCCAGCGCCTCGTGCGGGTCGACCAGATCGGGGCGGGGCGAGTGGGAGGGGTGCCAGGTCAGTACGAACGCCACCTTCTGGCCCGCCGAGACGGTGAACGACGAGCAGGTGGAGAACTGCTGGCCCCAGGTCTTGACCGGCGGCTCGCTGCGCAGCCAGGCCGAGTCCGGCCCCGCGACCGCCACCCGGTGCCCCTGCGAGCGGCGCACCCACGGCACGACCGAGCCGAAGTCGAAGCGCAGCCGGATCACGGAGCTCATCTCGACGGTGCCGCTGGCGCCCTCGATGATCCGCATGACATCGGGTTCCTGGTCGCGCTGCGGCATGAAGTCGATGACCTTGACCGTGCCGGTGCGGGTCTCCCAGAACGTCTCCAGGACGAGGGACTCACCTACGTAGCCGCGCCGGGTACAGGTCTCCGCGCCCTTCGGGGCGATCCGCCAGTGGCCGTTGTCCTCGTCGCCGAGCAGGGCGGCGAAGCAGGCGCCCGAGTCGAAGCGGGGCAGACAGAGCCAGTCGACAGAACCGTTTCTGCCGACCAGGGCGGCCGTCTGGAGATCGCCGATGAGGGCGTAGTCCTCGATGCGTGGGGTCACGTTCTGGCGTGTTCCCGAACCTGGGCCCCGTTAAGCAGTCCCGGGCCGCGGGAGTCACCCGGCCGGGCACGCCCCGGCCCGCATCCGGCGGACACGGTGTCAGGCCGTGGCGGGTTCCGGCTTCTCCGGCTCGGCTGGCTGCTGCTCCCCGGCAGCGGCCTTCGCCGCCTCCGCCCGGTCGCGCTTCTCCCGGCGCGCCAGCACCACGTACCCGACCGGGACACCGGCGGCGAAGAGCCACCACTGCACGGCGTACGCCATGTGCGGGCCGATCGAGCTGTCGTCGGGGGCCTCGATCAGCTCCGGGGAGTCGCCGACGGGCTCGGGCGCGGTCTGCTCGATGTAGCCGCCGAGCACCGGCCGGGAGAGCCTCTTGGCCTCCTGGGAGCTGCTGATCAGCATCACCTGGCGGTCCGGGAGGTCCGAGATGTCCTTGATGCCGCTGGCGTCGGTCGTCTCGTCGGCCTTGAGCCGCCCGGTGACGGTCACCTCGCCCCTGGGCACGGCCGGTACGTCGGGGAAGGCCTGCTGGCTCGCGGCGGAGGGCACCCAGCCGCGGTTGACCAGGACCGTGCCGCCGCCCTTGAGGTCGAGCGGGATCAGCACATGGACGCCGATCCGGCCGTCGGTGGAGGTCCTGCGGCGCACGACCACCTGGTGCGCGGTGTCGTACGTACCCGTGGCGGTCACCGTCCGCCAGTAGTCGGAGCGCGGGACCGTGTGGCCCGGAGCGGTGAGGGAGGCGACCGGAACCGGCTCCGCCTTGAGATTGCGGGAGATCAGGGAGTTCTGCGCGACCTTGTGCTCATGCCGGTGCAGCTGCCAGAAGCCCAGCTCGACCATGGTGGGAATCAGGACGAGGGCGAGGAGGGCGAGGATCAGCCACTGCCGGGTCAACAGGAAGCGGTACACCCCACGACGGTACAACTGTGCCGTGGGGTGCGACGCGCAGGGGTCGCGGAAGGGGACGCGACCGCGCTTCAGACTTTGTCGATGATGCCCACCTTCCCCTCGGCGCGGGCGCAGTGCCCGCCGCAGAACCAGTGCCCGTCGACCTCGACACCCTGGCCGATGATCTGGACCCGGCAGTGCTCGCAGATGGGCGCCATGCGGTGAATGGCGCAGGAGAAGCAGTCGAAGACGTGCACCGCGCCCTGCGCGTGCACCTCGAAGGACATGCCGTAGTCGTTTCCGCAAACCTCACAACGTGCCATGCGCCACAGGGTCGGACGCGGGGGCGGCGGCGGGCGAGCGGCGGGCGGGCGAGTCGCGCCGGTTCACTCCGATGACGGCGCGGGCACCTGCACGCCTGCGGGTGCCACATCGCGCAGCAGGTGGGTGAAGGCGCTCTCGTCCAGGATCGGTGTGCCGAACGACTTCGCCTTGACCGTCTTCGACGTCGACGCGTCCGGGTCGTTGGTGACCAGCAGACTGGTCAGGCGGGAGACGCTGGTCGCCACATGCAGCCCGGCCTCCACGGCCCGGTCCTCCAATAGCTCGCGGTCGACGGAGGTGTCCCCGGAGAAGGCCACCCGCATGCCCTGCATGAGGGGTTTGTCCTTCTGGTACCGCCCGGGGTTCGGATACGGGCACGCCGGGCGCTTGCGCGAGGCGCGCCAGCTGTTCTGGCCGTACGAGGCCTGAAAGCCGATCCGCGGTGTGACCGGGGAGTCCGACCACTCGGTCAGCGGCCGGCACTCCAGCAGCGGCAGCCGCACCCCGTCCCGCGCCGCCGCGTGCAGGCTCGGCCGGAACGCCTCGGCCAGCACCCGGGCGTCGTCCAGGGCGTGGTGGGCGTTCTGCTGCACGACGCCGAAGTGCGCGGCCAGCGACGCCAGCTTGTGGTTGGGCAGTGGCAGCCGCAGCTCCTTGGCGAGCGCGATGGTGCACAGCCGCTGCTCGACGGGGGCGACGACCGAGGCCCGTGCGTACTCCCGGGCCAGCATCGACCAGTCGAAGGCCGCGTTGTGCGCGACGAGGACGCGGCCCGCGAGCCGCTCGGAGAGCTGCGCGGCGACCTCCGGGAAGAGCGGGGCGCCTTCGAGCACCTCACTGGTCAGGCCGTGGATCCAGACCGGGCCGGGATCGCGCTCGGGGTTGACGAGGGTGTACCAGTGGTCCTCGACATTGCCCTGCGCGTCCAGACGGTAGACGGCGGCGGACACTATCCGGTCGTCCCGTGCGAGTCCGGTGGTCTCCACGTCGACGACCGCGTACCCCTGCGGGTAGGCGGTCGGCCACGGTGCTGCGGTCTGGCGGTCGTCGAGCATGGTCACAGAGAATACGGGCCGCGACTGACAGTCTCCTATTCGGCCGCCCGCCCCCGCGCCCCGGGTCCGCGGCCCGGCCCCTGTCGCACGGGGCCCGCCAGCAGCCCCTCCACCAGGGCCCGTACGGAATCCGCGAACAGCCGGTCCGGGTCGGCCGGCCGGGCCAGCGCGCGGGCCAGCGCCGGGTCGTCGTCCGCGGTGGACGCGGCCCACAGATCGCCCTCGCCGGGGGACTGGACGGGGGACCGCTCCCGGTTGCGTTCGACGAGCAGGAAGCCGACGGTCTGGAACTGCACCGCCCGCACCGCCGCCGCCGCCCGCGCCCCGCGCAGCCCCGCGGCGTGCACCTCGTGGACGAGGGCCTGTTGTGCGGGGAGGAACATCCGCTCGGTGAGCCCCCGTTCGTGGACCATCGCGATCAGATGCGGTCTGGCCCGCAGCTCGCGGCGCAGGCCGCGGGCGACGGAGACGATGCGGGCCGCCGGGGTCCGGCCGGCCGGGCGGAGGGTGCCCATCTCGCGCACGGTGCGCTCGACGAGGGCGTCCAGCAGCGATTCACGGTTGCCGACGTGCCAGTAGATGGACGTGACCGCGGTGCCCAGCTCCGCGGCGAGGGCGCGCATGGTGAGGGCCTGCGGCCCGTGCCGCTTCACCAGGGCGGCGGCCGTGTCCAGGACCTCTTCGCGGGTCAGCGACGATCGCGCCACAGCGCTCCTTGATTCTCGAACTCCGTTACATGCATGCCTATTTACCCTTCATCGGCGTCGGTGTAACTGTGTTACAGAACCCGCACGGAGAACCGGGACACGGAGACCGATCCACGGAGACCGAGTCACGGACGACCGATCCACGGACGACCGAGAAGGGTGGTACGACATGGCACGCGTACGGTACGGCGCGCGCACCGGGGCCGAGATCGCGGCGGCCCGCGCGGCCCGCTCCCAGCTCCCCGACATCTGGTCCACCGGTGTGGTGGCCCTCTGGGAGAGCGACCCCGACGCGGTGGCGGCCGTCCTGCCGCCGCCCCTCAAGCCGGCCGGGCGCCCGCTCGTCCGGGCCAGTATCAGCACGGTCGAACTCCCCGGCTACCCGCTCGGTGCCGGCTCCGTCGCGGTCGCCGCAGTCCACGACGGCCACGAGGGCTGGTATCCGCTCGTCATGCCGATGACCCATGAACGGGCGCTGATCGGCGGCCGCGAGGTGTTCGGCGAACCGAAGAAGCTCGGCGAGGTGAGCGTCGAACGCGACGGCCTCGTCGTCCGGGCCGCGCTCGCCCGCCACGGCATCGAGTTCGTCGAGGTGCGCGGCGCGGTGAGCGGACCGCTCCCCCTGCCCGAACCTGCCGACAAACTCGACTTCTACTTCAAGTTCCTGCCCGCCGTGGACGGCGAGGGCTTCGACTCCGACCCCGTGCTGATCCACTGCACCCGCCACGAGAAGGTCCGCAGGCTGGAACGTGTCTCGGGCGACGTGGTGCTGCGCGAATCGGTGTACGACCCGGTCGCCGACCTCCCCGTACGGCGGCTGGTCGAACTCACCATCGGCGAGAAGACCAGCGACCAGCGGGGCAGGGCCGTGGAGCGGGTGAGCGCGAAGGCCCTGCTGCCGTACATCCACCAGCGCTACGACGACCCGCAGCAGATCCACGACGGCCCGCCGGAAGGGAGCGCCCGATGAGGCTGGAGGAGGGCCAGGTCGCCGTCGTCACCGGCGCCGCGAGCGGCATCGGCCTCGCGATGGCACGCAGGTTCGCCGCCGAGGGACTGAAGGTGGTCCTCGCCGACGTGGAGGAGGACGCGCTCGACAAGGCGGCGGGCGAACTGCGCCAGGACGGTGCGCGGGTGCTGGCCAGGGCCGTCGACGTCGCCGAACGCGACTCCGTGCAGGCCCTGGCCGAAGCCGCGTACGACACCTTCGGCGCCGTGCACGTGCTGTGCAACAACGCCGGTGTCGGCTCCGGTGCCGAGGGCCGGATGTGGGAGCACGAACCGAACGACTGGAAATGGGCGTTCGCCGTCAACGTCTGGGGCGTCTTCCACGGCATCCAGGCGTTCGTGCCGCGCATGATCGCGGGCGGCGCCCCCGGCCACGTCGTCAACACCTCGTCCGGTGACGGCGGGATCGCACCGCTGCCGACCGCCTCCGTGTACGCGGTCACCAAGTCCGCCGTCGTCACGATGACCGAGTCGCTGTACGCACACCTGAAGGCGGAGGGCGTCACGGTCGGCGCCTCGGTGCTCTTCCCCGGACCGCACATGCTCCGCACCGGACTGTGGGAGTCGCACCGCAACCGGCCGGAGCGGTACGCCAAGGAACGCCCGCGCAGGACCCCGTACCGCAGCCTCGGCCAATGGGAGTCCGCGATGCGGGCGGCGGGCCACGAGGTGGAGTTCACCCCGGTGGAGGACGTCGCGGCGACCGTCGTGGACGGGATACGCGCCGACCGCTTCTGGATGCTGCCGGACAGCGAGCACAGCGACCGGCAGATCCGCGCCAGGTCGCAGTCGATGCTGGAGCGGGCCAACCCGTCGTACCTGGAGAGTTTCATACTCGACTGAGGAGCGAGCGATGACCGACGACCCCTACCTGATCATCTCCTCCGACTGCCACGCCGGGCTGCCCACGGAGGAGTACCGGCCCTATCTCGACCCCCGCTTCCACCGGGACTTCGACGACTTCCTCGCCGGGCGCGACCGCCGCCGCGAGGAGATGACCCGCCTCGGTGTGCGCAACGAGGCCTTCGCCGACAAGTGGTTCCACGACAACGAGGAAGGCCTGAAAGGCGGTTGGGATGCCGCCCGGCGGCTGAAGGAACTCGACGGCGACGGGGTGGCGGCCGAGGTCGTCTTCCCCGACGCGGACGCCGTCGACAGCCGCACCGCCGCGCCCTTCGGCGTCGGCCTCGGCCTCTCCGGCGACCAGGACCCCGAACTGGGCATGGCGGGCGCGCAGGCCCACAACCGCTGGCTCGCCGACTTCGTCTCGCAGAACCCCGAACGCCACTGCGGGGTCGCCCTGCTGCCCGTCACCGGCGAGGTCGACCGGGTCGTGGCGGAGATCCACCGGGCGAAGGATTCCGGCCTCGGCGCGCTGATGATCCCCTCCATGTGGGTGGACAAGGCGCCCTACCACGACCGCCGTTACGACCCCGTGTGGGCGGCCGCCGCCGAGACGGGGATGCCGGTGGTCACGCACTCCGGGGCGGCCCCGCGCCACGAGTACGGCGACCACCTCGGGATCTACGTCTCCGAGGTCACCTGGTGGCCGTCCCGCCCGCTCTGGTTCCTGCTCTGGTCGGGCGCCTTCGAACGCCACCCCGGGCTGAGGTTCGGCGTCGCCGAGTCCGGCTGCTGGTGGCTGCCGAACCTCCTCTGGTTCATGGACCGGCTCTACCTCGGCGCCCACGGCGGCAAGAAACTCTCCCCGTTCGCCGAACTGAAGCGGCCCCCGCACGAGTACCTCGACCGCCAGGTCTTCATCTGCGCCACGAACACCAAGCGCCGCGAACTCGCCCAGCGGTACGAGATCGGCGTCGACAACATCCTGTGGGGCAGCGACTTCCCGCACCCCGAAGGCACCTGGCCGAACACCGCCCAATGGCTGCGCGACACCTTCCACGACATCCCCGTCGCCGAGACCCGCCGCATGCTGGGCCTCGCCGCGGCCGAGGTGTTCGGCTTCGACACGGCGAAGCTCGCCCCGATCGCCGAACGCATCGGCCCCACCCCCGCCGACCTGGGCCAGAGCACCGACCAGGCGGCGGTCGAGGCGTCCTGGACGCGCTCGCGCGAGACCGGCCGGCACTGGCTGACCGGCCACGACTTCCCGGTCCTGGGGGCCGGCTGATGCCCCGCGAGCGCTACACCGTCATCTCCGCCGACTGCCATGCCGGCGCCGATCTCCTGGACTACCGGCCCTACCTGGAGTCGAAGCACCACGACGACTTCGACGCCTGGGCGGCGGCCTACGTCAATCCGTACGAGGACTTGGTCGCCGACACCGCCGACCGCAACTGGAACTCGCAGCGCCGCCTCGCCGAACTGGAGGCGGACGGCATCGTCGCGGAGGTCGTCTTCCCCAACACCATCCCGCCCTTCTTCCCCTCCGCCTCCCTGATGGCGCCCGCGCCCTCCCGGCAGGAGTACGAACAGCGCTGGGCCGGCCTGCGCGCCCACAACCGCTGGCTCGCCGACTTCTGCGCGCAGGCACCGGGCCGGCGCGCGGGCGTGGCACAGATCCTCCTCAACGACCCGGCCGAAGCGGTCCGCGAGGTCCGCCGAACCAAGGAGGCGGGCCTCACCGGCGGCATCCTGCTGCCCGGCGCACCGCCCGGCTCGGGCGTCCCGGAGCTGTACTCGCAGGCGTACGACCCGCTGTGGGCGGTCTGCGAGGAGCTGGACGTACCGGTGAACCACCACGGCGGCTCGGCCTCCCCGCCGCTCGGCGACGAACCGGCGGCCCGCGCCGTCTTCATGGTGGAGACGACCTGGTTCTCCCACCGGGCGCTGTGGCACCTGATCTTCGGCGGGGCCTTCCGCCGCCACCCCGGACTGAAACTGGTCCTCACCGAACAGGGCTCCGGCTGGATCCCGGGCGTCGTCGGGATGCTCGACTACTACCACGGCCGCCTGGTCGCGGCGGCGACCCGGGCGACCACAGCCGAATCCAGGTTCGGTGCGGGGCTGGCCGCCTCGATGGGAGCGAGCCCCAGCGAGGTCTGGCGCGACAACTGCTACGTGGGCGCCAGCTTCATGCGCCCCCACGAGGTGCCGCTGCGCGACCGGATCGGCCTCGACAAGATCATGTGGGGCAGCGACTACCCGCACGACGAGGGCACCGCCCCGTACACACGGGAGGCCCTGCGGATCGCGTACGCGGGCGTGGAGCCCGAGGAGGTCGCTGCGATGACCGGCGGCAACGCGGCCCGCGTCTACGGCTTCGACCTGGCGGCGCTCGACCGCATCGCGGCCGAGGTCGGCCCGACGGTCGAGGAGATCGCCGAACCACTGAAGGAGGTTCCGGCCGGCGCGACCAGCCCCGCCTTCGCCCCGGGCGGGTCGGTACGCGTCTGGTGACCTGCGGTCGCCGAACCCCGTCCGGGCCGCCGTTCACCTGTGGCATGGTGATCTGCACGATCAGGCCCGACGGGGGGAGGCGACGGCCGTGGGGAACAGCAGGCAGGCACTGCTCATCGCTGTGCCGCAGTACGAACTGAGCGACCATTTCCCGGACTTGACCCAAGCAGTGCAGCGGGACGTCGAGCTGATGGATGCCGCGCTGCGTTCGTCCGGATACAGCGTCGAGACACTGGGGCTCTCCTCGGACCGGCCGGCTCTGCGGTCCCGGATCGTCAGCGCCATCAGCCGGGTCTGCTGCACGGCACCGGAGGACGGCACGGTACTGATCCACTTCACCGGCCATGGACTGTCCGTCGACGGCGCCGACTACCTCGTGCCCTCGGAGGCACAGCTCAACTGGTCGACCGATCCGCCGCACGTCGACGCCGACAGCCTGATCGGCCTCGATCTGACGACGCTGCTCAAGGGCTGCAAGGCGGGCACGGTCCTGCTCAGCATCGACGCCTGCCGAGACGCGCAACAACCCGACGGTGTGGGCTCCTTCGGCGGGCCCGCGACCAACTTTCCGTCGTGGCGGGACCGGGTGGCCGTCGTCTTCGGCTGCGCGGCGGGCCAGACCTGTGGTTCGGACGAACTCCAGGGCAGCCACTTCACCAGGGCGCTCGCGGACGCCCTGGCCTCGGACACGTCCCCGCGGACCGTCAGCGACGTCATCTCCCACACCGTCCGCAGAACCGCGGAGTTCGCCCGGACCGCCCAGCACGAGCAACGGCCCACCGTGCACTACGCACCGAGCGGCCCCGCGGCGATTGCCGGCACCGAACTCTGCACCGGGAAGACACTTCAGGAGGAGTGGTCCGTCGCGATCCGGGACCCCGAGCTCTGGGCGGCCGTCCAGTGCGGTGAGGACCGCAGAAGCGAACTGCAGAAGGCCCTGGAGCGGCTGGCCCTGGAGTGCGCCAGGCTGCGGGCGCAGTCACTGACCGAGATCCCCGACCCCTGGGCCGACGACGGCTATCCGGTACGGGTACTGGCGAGCGGACTGCGGGCGCTGCTGGCCCCGTCGGTGACCCTCGGCGGTCCGCTGCTGGACCCGTCCGAGCTGGCCGTGCTCCTGGCCGCGCCGTTCGTCCGCGAGGCCGTCTACGCGATGGGCGTCAAGGAGGCGGCGGCCGCCAGTCCGTACCAGCTCGAACCGGCGGTGAGTGAGCTGGGGTGCGGCGAGGCCCGGATCGACCTCGAACACACCTTCGCCGCGCATCCGCTGATCTGGCGGAAGGGGCGCGAACTGGCGAGCCGGGGCGCGAAGGAGGAGGCGGGGGCCGTCGCCGCCTGGCTGATGCACCGCCATGTCGCGGGGCGCGAAGAGCTCTGGGACACCTACGCGCCGGGCCTGCTCGCCCCGCTCGCCTCCGCCCTGCTCGGCACCGGTGAGGCGTCCGCCCGGTCCGCGGAGCTCATGGACGGGCTGATGCGGGTCTGCCGCCAGACCGCCGTGGTGCCGGCGCAGCCGTACGCCGGGGAACGCGAACCCGCCGAGGGGCCGCAGGGCCCGGAACAAGTCGTCCCGCGAACCGGCCCTGCCGAACGGTGGCGACCGCGTGAACTGTCCTGGCTGATCGGCCTCGCGGGTCTCCTCGGCGGAGACCTCCGCGACATGCCGGGCGTCCTGGTGGACAACGTCGGCGTCACGGACGGCCTCGTCCCCGCCCAGGCGGTCGCAGGCGTCCAGGAACTGCGCTGGTCCAGAGACCGCCTCGGGGCCTCGGTCGACCTGGACCTGCCGTGCCCGCACCCCGCGGTGCACGCCGCACTGGAGACGCTGACGGGCTGGGCCGACGACGCCGTGCAGCACATCAAGCAGCACCTCTCGCCGGGCGAGGCCGGAGGACCGCTCACCCATCTTCCCGAACGCGTGACCTGCCACAAACTGCGCCCCGCCGGCCGTGGCGACGCCTACGGACTGCCGCTCATGCGCTTCAGCCTCGCCGAGGACGAGATGCGTGAACTCCTCATGGGGTCCCAGCTGTACGGCGACCGGGCCCTGGCCCTGCGCGAGCTCTACCAGAACGCCCTCGACGCCTGCCGCTACCGCAGCGCACGGGTGCGCTACGGCGAGCTGAAGGGGGGCATCCGGCAGGGCTGGGACGGCGAGATCGTATTCCGGCAAGGTGTCGACGACGACGGCCGCCCGTACGTGGAGTGCGAGGACAACGGCGTGGGAATGGGCCAGGCCGCGCTGCGGAGCACCTTCTCGCGTGCGGGCCGCCGGTTCGAGCAGTCCAGGGAGTACCGGAGGGAACAGGCCCGCTGGCGCGCGGTCGACAAGGACCTCCGGCTCTATCCGAACAGCCGCTTCGGCATCGGTGTGTTCAGCTACTTCATGCTGGCCGACGAGATCAGCATCTGGACCCGGGTGACGGACGAGTTCGGCCGCCCGGAATCCGGGCGCGGGCTGCGGGTGGACATCGCGTCGAGCGGAAGCCTCTTCCGTATCAAGGAGAGCGACGCCGCCCAGCCGGGAGGCGGGACCCGGGTGCGGCTCTATCTCAACAGCGATGCGATCGACGTGGCGGACGAACTGGCCAAGCGGGTATGGCTCTGCGACTACACCATGCGGGTGGAGCGGAGCGGCGCCGTGGTCAAGGAGTGGGAGAAGGACGTCCTCTACTACGACGGGGACAGCGCGAGCCCGGTCCGGGCCGACCGGAACGTGTGGTGGGTGCCCGGCCCGGGCTGTCTGCTCGTCGACGGGATCTGGACGCCGACGGGCAAGCGCGACGCGGAGGCGGCCAGGTCGTTCAGCGCGCGTCTCGTGATCGGGGACGAACCGATGTACGGGTGCGTGGTCGACCTCAGGGAGACGCACTCCCCGGACCTGGACACCAGCAGAACGAGAATTCTCGAGTTCGACAAGGACTGGGTGTCGCGGCATGTCCGTGAACTCGCCGAGCACATGGACCTCCCGCCCTGGTTCAGTGTGGAGTGGTTGTGGAACTTCGCGCACGCCCATCGAGGCGGCGCGCAACTGCTCGTCAACAGGCTCCTCGAAGCGGACGCCGTGGTGGCCAGTACGACCAGCTGGGACCGGGGCGCGGGGGTGTCTCTGCGCGGGGTCGGCTGCCTTCCGGTGGACGTTGTGCTGCATACGGGCACGAAGCCCCGGGACGGTCGGCACGGCACCCTCGGATCGGCACCGCCCGGGCTGGTGGCATGGCGGGTGGCCGCCCTGCGTTCCGTCCGCATCCCCGTGGACGACGAATTCGCGAACGTGCCGGCGCCGGAATCGCTGGCGGGATACCCGCAGCCGTTGCCGTGGGAGAGCGGGATGGCCGCTGGGGACTACGGCAGCCGCATCTACCTCGAAGAGGCCGTGGTGCCGCGGCCCGGGGACCGGCCCACGACCTTTGCCGGACTGCTCCACAGGCTGCGCAGATACGCCATCGCCGGCGTCCGCGTTCCCGTCCTTCCCGACCTCGATGCCGCGTATGCGATGGAACTCGATGCCGTGGACTGCGAGTTGCTCACGGACAGCCGACTGTTCAGCAAGTCGTCGATCAGGACGTGGACGAGCAACACCGAGGACGCGGAGCCGGAGCGCGCCCCTGTGCTGTCCGTACTGAATGACTTCTCTCTGCGGGCGGGGCTCCCTTGGCGGGAAGCGCTGGCGCGGGCCGAACGGTTCAGCGCCGCCGGATTTCCACTGGAGCCGCTGGGCCTGGATCTCGGCACCGTTCCGGCGGACGCCGACGCGGTCGCGACGAAGCGGGAGATCCAGGTGCTGCGCCTGCACCCCGAATTCGCCGGGGACGAACGCCCGCTCCGGCTCGACGAACCGCCCTCCGCAGAGGAGTACGAGCAGGTGATCCGCCGGTACGGGTGGCTCGGGATGTCCGCGGACGCAGAGATGGCCGAGTTCGAGGGCAGCTTCGACGTCATGCGGATGTTCGCAGACGTGGAAGCCGCGTTCGAGTACAGGCACTGGCAGAAGCACGGCCCGTCCCCGCGATTCTGGGCACTGGCCGCTGCCAGGACATCGACGACGGTGGGGGAGGTCTACGAGCGCTTCGCTCCGTGGTTCGAGTCGAAGGAACTGAGCCTTCCCGATCTGGACGGTCTGAAGGACAGGAGCTTCACCAAACTCGAGTCCGCGCTGGTGGCGGAGCCCACCCTGTCCGTCGAAAGGTACGGATGGTACAAGGGGCGTGAATGGGCGTCACCTCATCTGGCGCCGCTCGCCGAGATCGCCGTCAATGTGCGCAGGTCCCTGGCGGATACCACCGATATCGTCGGGGCGCTGACCAGCCTTGCGGAATCCGGTCTGGTGGACGCGGCTGCCCCGGGGCTCGTCGACCGCTGGCTGACCGCTCCGCCCGACGGCATGGGTCTCCTCATGCCATGGACGTGGGATCTGACGTGGCTGAAAGACATGAGCGGCCCGACCCGCCTGGATTCGGCGTACGCCGTGCTGGCGGCCGCCGCGCGCGCTCTGCCGCTCGGAGCGGTGTATGCCAGACTCGCCGAGATGGCCCCGTTGCTGGGTGTGGAAACGGAGATGTTGCCCCTGCCCGATGACCTGGCCGAGGCGCGGGTCAGCGTGGCGGACGTGGAAGCCAGCTGCGAGTGGACGCCGGAGGGGGTGCGCTGGCTGCCGGGGCCCGATGTCGCCAAACTGGTGCAGCACGCCCGGAGCAGGGAGGGCACGCTCGGAGACAGCGTGCGGGAGCTGAGCCGGTTCGCCGTGCTCGGCAGTCCGTGGAAGCCCCAGGACGACATGGCCGCCGCGGAGTGGGCGAAGTGGCGTCCGACGCAGCACGACACGGCGATGTTCCTCGACGACCTGGCCGGCGACCGGCCGGTCGGCCCGGTCGATCTCCTGCGGGTCGCCGCGCGCTTCGGCTGGCCGATGGGCCGGGCCTGGGACCGGCTCGCGCTCTACCGTCCCTTCGGGGTCGAACTGCTCGTCGAGCGAACGGAGTTCTCCGGAATCCCGCTGTGGCAGGATCTGATCCTGCTCACCGAGGAGTACACCGGCCGCGCCCCGGCACTCGGCGGCCGGGTCTCCGGCGAGCGGATCGCCGTCAGCGCACGGGAACTCGAATGGACCACCGCCGCAGTCGTCGAGCGGCTCAAGCTGTACGCGGGAGTGTTCGGCCTGGAAGTGCCCGACACGTACCCCGACGCCCCGGCACCGACACCGCCCGCGGAGCCGTACCGCGCGGCGGCGAACGAAAGGAGCACCGGATGCCCCCGGCCCACGATCTGACACCGTTCCGGGAACAGGAGCTCGAACCGGCCGGCAGCCCCACCGTCGCGCTCTCCGCCGACGGCCGCTGGTACACGGTCACGGGCCCCTGCCCGAACTGCCACGCGAGCAGTGTGTTCCGGGTGGCGCACGGCGTGCTCGGCCCGTACAAAGGCCGACGGCGAGCGCCGGAGCGGCTCACCGGCAGCATCCTGGTTTACTGCCAGTGCGGATTCCCGCATCCGGACCGGCCGTCCGAGTTGCCGGACACCGGCTGCGGCGCGTTCTGGGACGTGCCGGTGCCATGACCGATCTGACGAGGAAGAGGTTCGCTCAGCTCGGCCAGCAGCTCCAGCTCGAACAGCTCACCGCCGTACGGAAACAGGCCGAGGGCTGGCGGAACGGGCTCACGGCACTGACGGGGCTCGTCGGCGTCGTCTTCGTCCTCAAGGGCCGCGAAAGCGTCGCGGGCATGCCCGCGACATGGCGCTGGACGACGGCGGCGCTCCTCGTTCTGGCGTTCGCTCTGCTGCTCACCGGAGCGCTCGTCGCGGTGCGTGCCGCGCACGGTCAGCTCGGGCAGCGTATGTGGCTGAGCGGGGACAAGCTGCTGTCCGCCGTGATGGACGAGGTCGAGCACACCCACGACGCACTGACCGCGGCGCGGCGCTGCTCGGTCGTCGGGCTGTCGGCGATCGTGGCGGCCATCGCGGTCTCCTGGGTCGTGCCGGCCGAAGCGGCCAAGGACGAGAAGCCGGCCGGGCCGAAGGTCCTGGTCTCGACGCCCGTCGGCATCACATGCGGCGAACTGGTGCTGAGCAATGGCGACGCGGTGACCATCAAGACGGGCGGCAAGGGGAAGTTGCGGCGCATACCGGCAGGTGATGTCCGGTCGCTCACGCCGACACCACAGTGCTGAGCGTGGTGTCGGTACGCGTCCGGTGACCGGGCGGAGTGAGAACATCCCGGGGTGACGGATACCCAGGCGCACGACGAACCGCACGGCAATGGCCTCGGCACGCGGCTGAACTGGCTGCGTGCCGCGGTCCTCGGCGCCAACGACGGGGTGGTCTCCACCGCGGGCCTGGTCGTCGGCGTGGCCGGTGCCACCGGCGACCGCGGTGCCCTGCTCACGGCGGGCCTGGCCGGACTGCTGGCCGGGTCCATGTCGATGGCGGCGGGCGAGTACGTGTCGGTCTCCACCCAGCGCGATTCGGAGATGGCCGCGCTGGCGACGGAGAAGCGGGAGCTGAAGGAGGCCCCCGAGGCGGAACTGGTCGAGCTGACCGGCCTGTTGGAGGGCAAGGGCCTGAGCCACGAAGTCGCCAGGGAGGCGGCCCTCCAGCTCACCGAACGCGATGCGTTGCGCGCCCACGCGGTGGTGGAGCTGGGCATCGACCCGGACGAGCTGACGAACCCGTGGCACGCGGCCGGCGCGAGCTTCCTGGCGTTCACGGTCGGCGCGCTGCTGCCGCTGCTGGCGATCGTGCTGCCCCCGTCGTCGCTGCGGCTCCTGGTGACCGTGCTGTCCGTACTGGCCGCGCTGGCCCTGACGGGCTGGTGGAGCGCCCGCCTGGGCGAGGCACGGGTGGGGCCGGCGGTGCTGCGGAACATGGCCGGGGGAGCGCTGGCGATGGCGGTGACCTATGGGGCGGGGGAGTTGCTGGGTGCGGTGGGGGTCTGAGGGTTTAGCCGGGCCGTACGATCCGCTCGGGCGGGAAGAGGTCGGTGCCGATGGCCCTCGTCTCGCTGCCGAGGGTGATCCTGAGTCCGTCGAGACCGGCCGTCACCGTGGCCGGGTGTTCCATCCAGTCCTGCCGGGCACCATTACCGCTGACCGAAAGGCTGATGCAGGCCGTCTCCAGCGGCCACTCGGCCGCCGACCGCCCGAGCGCCAGCCCGAACAGGCCCATCCGGCAGTGCGTCGCGGCCATGAACTCCGCGTACCGCCGCTCGAAGTCCAGGGCTGCCGCGTCCGGGCGCGGGCCGACCCGTTCCGTACGTCCTCCACCAGCTCCCGCGTCCGCTGCGCCGCGCGGGCCTGCTCCACCGCCGCGCGCGCCGCGAAGGACGGCTCGGCGGTCAGCTGCTCCACGACATGTACGCAGCACCGGCCGAGCAGCTCCCCGTACAGCCCGGCCGCGCGCTCCGACAGCCCCGCGGCGGGCGGCGGCAGCTCGGCGGCCAGCCGCTCCGGATCGAGGTCCATGGCGAACAGCCGGTCCGCCGTCAGCTCGCCCGCCGCCGCGAAGGCGTCCCGCACCGCCTCCACGGCGGCCGGCCGCTCGTGCTCCGGCAGTCCGGCGCAGGAGTCCATCAGCCGGCCGCCGAGCACCTTCGCCAGCCGGTCCGGTTCGGCCGGGCGGGGGAGGGGCGCACCGGGTCCCGGACCAGGCCCGCGCCGGGCTTCGGCGTCACCAGTGACCTGGTGACCGTGCCGATCACCGTGGTGGCCGGCCGGACCAGCGCAACTTCCAGACCCTGCAAGGCAGTTCCTTCCCCCTGGAAGCTCCAGCGCAGGGATCGTACGACGTCCGCACTGTCAGAAGTCACCAAAGACTGCTGACGCCGCGTCTCGCATACTTGTTGGTAACTACGTCTAGTCCCGGGCCGACCTGCGGCTCTACGGTGCAGGCATGCCGACGAACCTGCCCGATGTAGTCCTCTGGTCCATACCGGCCTTCGTCCTGCTCACCGTGCTGGAAATGGCCCTCCACCACTTCCACCCCGACGAGGACGCGGCCGGATACGAGGCGAAGGACGCCGTCACCAGCATCACCATGGGGCTGGGCAGCCTGGCCTTCGACCTGCTGTGGAAAGTGCCCATCGTCGCGATCTACACCGCGGTCTACGAGCTGACCCCGCTCCGCGTCCCCGTGCTCTGGTGGACCGTGCTGCTGATGCTGCTCGCGCAGGACTTCTTCTACTACTGGTCGCACCGCGGCCACCACGTCATCCGGATCCTCTGGGCCTGCCACGTGGTCCACCACTCCAGCCGGAAGTTCAACCTCTCCACCGCGCTGCGCCAGCCCTGGACCTCGCTGACCGTCTGGCCGTTCTACCTGCCGATGATCGCGTGCGGAGTCCATCCGGCGGCGCTCGCCTTCTGCTCGTCGGCGAACCTCGTCTACCAGTTCTGGGTGCACACGGAGCGCATCGACAAGCTCCCCAGGCCCTTCGAGTACGTACTGAACACGCCCTCCCACCACCGGGTGCACCACGCCTCGCAGGGCGGCTACCTGGACCGGAACTTCGGCGGCATCCTGATCCTGTGGGACCGGTTCTTCGGGTCCTTCACCGCCGAGACCGAGCGGCCCGTGTTCGGGCTCACCAAGAACATCGACACCTTCAATCCGCTCCGCGTCGCCACCCACGAGTACGCCGCCATCGCCCGTGACGTGCGGTCGGCGGGCAGCTGGAGCGAGCGGGCCGGGCGGATCTTCCGCGGGCCCGGCTGGCAGCCGGCCGGAACGGCAGCCCGTAAGGCCGCCCCCGCCCAGGAGAGCGCCGGATGAGCGCGGACGCCGTACCGGACCGGCGGGAGCGCCTCGTACGCCCGCTGTTCATCGCCTTCCTCGTGGCCTCGGCCGTCGACCTCGTCGGCCTGCTCGCCGACGTCCCGGCCGCCCACGTCGTCGCCAAGCCGCTGCTGATGCCGCTGCTGGCGGGGTACGCCGCCGCCCGGCGCGGGCCCCGGCTGCTCGTCGCGGCGCTGCTGTTCGGCTGGGGCGGCGACACGTTCCTGCTGCTCGACGCCGATGCCGCCTTCCTCGTCGGGATGGGCTCCTTCGCCGCGGGTCACGTCTGCTACCTGTGGCTCTTCGGACGGGCGCGCGGTTCGCTGCCCGCCGCGATCGCGTACGCCGTCGTCCTGACCGCCTTCGTCGTGCTGCTCTGGCCCGACCTGCCCGCGGATCTGCGGATCCCGGTGACCGGCTACAGCCTGCTGCTCACGGCGATGGCGTTCCGGGCCGGCACCCTCGGCCGGTACGCGGCCGCCGGCGGGGCGCTCTTCCTGCTCTCCGACGCGCTCATCGCCACCGGCATCGCGGACTGGCCGCAGCTGCCCGCCCCCGACTTCTGGATCATGCTCACCTACATCGCCGCGCAGTTCCTGCTGACCGTCGGAGTGCTCGCACCGGGGCCGAAATGGGGCGGTGTCACTCCCGGGGCGTACCGTGAACGAAGTATCAGCAGCTGAGAACGGCAAGGACCCCCACGCATGCGCGCCACCGTCATCCACGCCCCCCACGACATACGCGTGCAGGAGGTGCCCGACCCCACGGTCCAGCGGCCCACCGATGTGGTGCTGCGGGTCCTGCGGGCCTGCATCTGCGGCAGCGACCTGTGGGCGTACCGGGGCGAGTCGGCCCGGCAGCCGGGCCAGCGCATCGGGCACGAGTTCCTCGGGATCGTCGAGGAGGCGGGTTCCGAGGTGGCCGGCTTCGCCGTCGGTGACCTCGTCGTCGCCCCGTTCGTCTGGTCCGACGGCACCTGCGCCTACTGCGCCGAGGGGCTGACGACCTCCTGCCCGCAGGGCGGGTTCTGGGGCTCCGTCGGCTCCGACGGCGGGCAGGGCGAAGCCGTGCGCGTCCCGTACGCCGACGGCACGCTGATCAAGCTCCCCGCCGCCGCGGCCGCCGACGACCACCTGCTCACCGCGCTCCTGGCCCTGTCCGACGTGCTCGGCACCGGACACCACGCCGCCGTCGGCGCGGGCGTGAAGCCCGGATCCACGGTCGCGGTCGTCGGTGACGGGGCGGTCGGGCTCTGCGGCGTCATGGCCGCAAAGCGGCTCGGTGCCGAGCGGATCATCGCGCTCGGCCGCCACCGGGCACGCACGGACATCGCCCGCACCTTCGGCGCCACGGACGTCGTCGCCGAACGCGGCGAGGCAGCCGTCGAAGCCGTACGGGAACTGCTCGGCGGCGAGGGCGCACAGGCCGTGATCGAGGCCGTCGGCACCGAGCAGTCGATGCGCACCGCGGTCGGGATCACCCGCGACGGCGGCTCCATCGGCTACGTCGGCGTGCCCCACGGCAGCGGCACCGGCCTGGACCTCGGCGTCATGTTCGACCGGAACATCGCCCTGCGCGGCGGCGTCGCCCCCGTGCGCACATACATCCCGGAGCTGCTCCCCGACATCCTGGCCGGCACGATCGACCCCTCGCCCGTCTTCGACCTGACCGTCGGCCTCGACGACGTCCCGGCCGGCTACAAGGCGATGGACGAGCGCACGGCGCTGAAGGTGCTCATCAAGCCGTGAGCCAGGCGGTCGCGTCCGCCCCCAGCGGGCCGGGCGGGCGCGACCAGTCGGCGGGGGAGCCGTCGAAGGCGACCGGCGGCAGCGCGTGCCGCAGCCGGCCCAGCGGGCCGTCCGTCTCGGTGAGCCACTTCTCCGGGTCGTACGACGGATCCGCAGCTGTGGCCGCCGCCGTATCCGTATCCGCGTCCGGCTCCCGGCGGGCCGGGAGTTCGTCGAGCAGCCAGGCGGCGGTGCGGGCGAGCGAGAGCGTGACCAGCCGGGAGCCGCCCTCGTCGTGCTGCTCGGTCAGCGCCCGCAGCACGGCCGCGGCCAGCAGATAACCGGTGCCGTGGTCGAGCGCCTGGGCGGGCAGCGCCCCGGGCCGACCCCCGGGCCCGGCGGCCTCGACGGAGGCGATGCCGGTGGCCACCTGGACCAGGCTGTCGAAGCCGCGCTGCCGCGCCCACGGACCGTGCCCCCAGGCCGAGAGCCGCCCGATCACCAGCCCCGGCCTGCGCGCGGCCAGGGACTGGGGCGTCAGCCCGAACCGCTCGACCGAACCGGGCCGGTAGCCGATCACGACCACGTCCGCGTCGGCCAGCAGCCCGTCGAAGGCCGCCCTGCCGGAGCGGCCGGCGAGATCCAGTTCCACCGAGCGCTTCCCGAAACCGGTGTCGCTGTGCGCGTCCGGGCTCTCCGGCAGCTGCGGGGCGTCGATCCGCAGGACATCCGCGCCGAGCAGCGCGAGCGTACGGGTGGCGACCGGCCCCGCGATGACCCGGGTGAGGTCCAGCACGCGCAACCCGGCGGCGGGGAGCAGCGGTTCACCGGTGAGCGCCGCGGTCCGGCGCACCGGAGCGCCGTCGATACGGTCCCTGCCCACCAGCGGTGTGCCCGCGAGCGCCGCGCCCCGAGGATCGGCCGCCCACTGACCGGGCGTACGGGCGGCCACGGCCAGACCACCCGCCGCGTACACCGTCCGCTCGATCTCGTCGCTCGGGCGCCCGGCGAACGAGGCGGCGGCGGTGTCCACGGCGACGTCGTCCGGGGTGTCCGCGGGCAGCCCCAGCGTGGCGAGCAGCCGGGCCCGGTGGTGCGGGTAGTTGGCGTGTGTGCGCACCCAGCCGTCGGCCGTGCGCCAGAACCGGGACAGCGGGGCGAAGGTGGTCGCCGCGCGCCCGTCGATCCGCAGATGGCGCTCGCTGGTGAACGCCGTGGCCACCGCGCCGTCGTCGATCCGGACCCGTGGCACGGTGTGCCCGGTGCGGCGCGCGGCCAGTTCGGCGGCGGCCAGCGAGCAGACCGTGACGGTGGAACGGGCCAGCTCCATGACGGGCAGCCGGGCGGGAAGGAGCCCGTCGGAGCCGCCCGTCCCGAGGTGCGCGGAAGACCCGAGGTGTGCAGAAGACCCGAGGTGTGCAGAAGACCCGATGCGCGCCGAAGACCCGATGTGCGCGAGGAGCGCGAGGTCACCGCCGAGCGCCGCCCAGGCCTGCTCGGTGCCGGACAGAGGTGCGTGATTCATCCCCGCACTATGGCACTGAGTGCCACCAGGCGGGAAGGGGCCCGGGAGGGGCCGACCGGAGACTCCGGACCGGCCCCTCCCACCACGCCGCGTTCCGACTACCAGCGGACCGCGTTCAGTGCGTTCACCACACCGGCGCCGTAGAAGCCGTTGCGGTTCTTGCCGCCCTCGCAGACGGCGTCGATCTTGCCGTCGCCGTCGATGTCGTACGGGGCACCGCACGCGGTGGCGTCGGCCTCGGCGCTCAGCAACGCCTTCACCGCGGCCGCCGAGGCGTGCGGGTGCGTCGACTTGATCAGGGCCGCGACACCCGCGACGTGCGGGGAGGCCATCGACGTACCGGCCTTGTAGCCGTACTTGCCGTCCGGCAGCGTGGACAGGATCAGGCCGCTCGTGGCCGGCGGGGCGGGCGTCTGGTAGACCGTGGAGTCGCCGCCCGGGGCCGCGACGTCGATGACGCCGTTCCCGTAGTTCGAGTACGAGGCCTTCAGGCCCTTGGCACCGGTCGCGGAGACCGTCACGACGCCCGGCAGCTGCACCGGGATGTCGAGGCACTCACGCGGGTTGATCGTCCGGGTGACGGCCGAGGTGTCGTTCGGGCTGGTGGTGTCCTCGATCGCGTCGGAGGCCAGGTCGAAGCTGCTGTTGCCGGCCGAGGCGATGTTGACCGTGCCCTTGCTCTCCGCGTACCGCGTGGCGCGCGTGACGGCCTCGACCAGGGCGCCCTGGTCCGGGTCGTTCTTGCAGTTGAACATCCACGGGTCGGTGTAATAGCTGTTGTTGGTGACATCGACACCGTGCTCGGCGGCCCAGACGAAGCCGCAGACGATCGACTCGGTGTAGAAGAAGCCGTCCGGGTTCGCCACCTTGATGCCGGCGACCTTGACGCCCGGGGCGACACCCGTCACCCCTACGCCGTTCTTCGCGGCGGCGATGGTGCCCGCGACGTGCGTGCCGTGGTTGCTCTCGGTCGGCGCCGAACGCCAGGCCCCGTCCGTGGTGTCCGGCGCCCCGGAGACGCAGCTCGCCGACGCCTTGCGGTCGAAGTTGGGTGCCAGGTCCGGGTGGGTGTCGTCGACACCCGTGTCGATGACCGCGACCGTGACCTTGCTGCTGCCGAGCGTCCGCTTGTGAGCCTGGTCCGCCTTGATGGCGGGCAGATCCCACTGCAGGGGCTCCATCGGATCCTGGTCGCCCGTCGCCTCGGCCGACGCGGCCTTCGCCTGCGCGGCGGTCAGCGGCTGCTCGACCCCGGTGTCCGTGGTGGCCTGGGGAACGATCGGGTTGGTGCGGGTGGCCCCGGCCGAATCGACACCCTTGACCCGGCGGATCGACTGCGCGAAGTCCGGGTTCTGCGAGTGGACGACGATGACGCCTATCTGCTCGTAGGCGACCACCACCGTGCCGCCGGCCGCGGCTATCGCCTTCTTCACCTGCTTGACGGTCCCGTGGCCGCCCCGCGTGTTGACCACGTACGAGAGCTTCGGGCCGTCCGTCGACACCGCAGCCGCGGGCTGCGCGTCCAGGGGTGCGGCAGAGGCGGCCGCAGTCGGCAGGAAGCCGAGCGAAGCCGTGAGTGCCAATCCGACGGGCAACGACAGTGCGCGCGTCCGTCTGGATCCCAGATGAGCCATGGGGTCTCCACATCATCCGTACCGGTCGACCGGACACGGGGCGCATCCAGTCGCGTACATGACGAGGAAGTTATCGCTGATCAGCCCCGCTGTTCAATGAGTTCGGGGGACCGGGTTCGGCCGGACGGACGTGAAACGGCGCCTGGGAGAAGTACGGAGCCGCGATGAACCGCTTCGCCGCGCACTCCGTGCCGTTGTCGGGGGAGGTGCACCGACACCCCCCGGCACCCAGCGTTCCCAGTGAGATCCACCGTCACCGACACCACCGCACCCGCGTCGTGAGGAGATTCCGTGGCTACCGATGCACCCCCGCCCGAGGCCAGTACGGAGACCCGCCCCGCCCCGCCCACCACCGAGGACTTCATCGAGATGCAGGAGAGCGGGGAGTTCGGTGAACTGCGCCATTCGTACCGCTCGTTCGCCTTCCCGCTGACCATCGCGTTCGTCCTCTGGTACCTGCTCTACGTGCTGCTGTCCAACTATGCGGGCGGCTTCATGGGCACCAAGGTGTACAGCAACATCAACGTGGCCTTCGTGTTCGGCCTCGCCCAGTTCGTCACCACCTTCCTCATCGCCTGGTTCTACTCACGGCACGCGGCCGCGAAGCTCGACCCGAAGGCCGAGGCCATCAAGTCCCGTATGGAGGCCGACGCATGAGCGCCGCGTACCACTCGCACACCGCCGTTCAGCTGGCCGCCTCCTCGACCACCGAGCACCGGCCGCTGATCATCACGCTGTTCGCCGTGTTCGTCGCCGCGACCCTGGGCATCACCGTCTGGGCCGGACGGCAGACCAAGAGCGCCTCCGACTTCTACGCGGGCGGCCGCCAGTTCACCGCCTTCCAGAACGGACTCGCGGTCTCCGGCGACTACATGTCCGCCGCGTCCTTCCTCGGCATCGCCGGCGCCATCGCCCTCTTCGGCTACGACGGCTTCCTGTACTCCATCGGCTTCCTCGTCGCCTGGCTCGTCGCCCTGCTGCTGGTCGCCGAACCGCTGCGCAACTCGGGCCGCTACACGATGGGCGACGTCCTCGCCTACCGGATGCGCCAGCGCCCCGTCCGCACCGCCTCCGGCGTCTCCACCATCGTCGTCTCGATCTTCTACCTGCTGGCCCAGATGGCGGGCGCGGGCGTCCTGGTCTCCCTGCTCCTCGGCATCACCAGCGACGCGGGCAAGATCCTCATCGTCGCCCTCGTCGGCGTACTGATGATCGTGTACGTCACCATCGGCGGCATGAAGGGCACCACCTGGGTACAGATGGTCAAGGCCGTACTGCTCATCGCCGGCGCCCTCCTGATGACCTTCCTGGTGCTGCTGAAGTTCGACTTCAACATCTCCGACCTGCTGGGCACGGCCGCCGAGAAGAGCGGCCACGGCGCGGCGTTCCTGGAGCCCGGCCTCAAGTACGGTGCCACCGGCACCTCGAAGCTGGACTTCCTCTCGCTCGGCATCGCCCTGGTCCTCGGCACCGCCGGCCTCCCGCACATCCTGATCCGCTTCTACACGGTGCCGACCGCCAAGGCCGCCCGCAAGTCGGTCAACTGGGCCATCGGCATCATCGGCGCCTTCTACCTGATGACGATCGCCCTCGGCTTCGGTGCCGCGGCCCTCATCGGCCCCGACGAGATCAAGGCGAAGAACCCGGCCGGCAACGCGGCCGCACCGCAACTCGCCGAATACCTCGGCGGGGTCGGCACCACCGGCGGCGCCGTGCTGCTCGCCGTGATCTCGGCCGTCGCCTTCGCCACCATCCTCGCCGTCGTCGCAGGACTCACGCTCGCCTCCTCGTCCTCCTTCGCGCACGACATCTACGCCAACGTCATCCGCAAGGGGAAGGCGACCGAGAAGGAGGAGATGCGGGCGGCCCGCTGGGCCACCGTTCTCATCGGCGCGGTCGCGATCGCCCTGGGCGCCTTCGCCCGTGACATGAACGTCGCCGGACTGGTGGCGCTGGCGTTCGCCGTCGCCGCCTCCGCCAACCTGCCGACCATCCTCTACAGCCTCTTCTGGAAGCGGTTCACCACCCAGGGCGCGCTCTGGTCGATCTACGGCGGTCTGGCGACCTCGGTGATCCTGGTGCTGTTCTCGCCGGTCGTCTCCGGCAACCCGAAGACGTCGATGTTCAAGGGCGTCGACTTCGCCTGGTTCCCGCTGGAGAACCCCGGCCTGATCTCCATCCCGCTGGGCTTCCTGCTCGGCTGGATCGGCTCCCTCCTCTCGAAGGAGGAGCCGGACAAGGGCAAGTACGCCGAACTGGAGGTCAAGTCCCTCACCGGCGTCGGAGCGCACTGAGCGAGCTGCGCCCCGGGCGCCCCTCCCGCTCGGCGGCCGTGTCGTAGGGTCCTACGACACGGCCGCGCCGCACCTCGTGTCAAACGGGCCCCGCCGATGTCACAGCTCTCGCGTAGTCTCGGAGAAGTCAGCCGGAAGGGCCGTACGGAGAGCGGAATCGGCGCCGGGAAACAATCGGGGGAGGGGGCCCACATGCTCATCGACACCTACGACCGGGTAGCCACCGACCTCCGCGTCTCGCTGACCGACCGGTGCAACCTGCGGTGCACGTACTGCATGCCGGAAGAGGGCCTGCAATGGCTGGCCAAGCCCGACCTCCTCACCGACGACGAGATCGTCCGGCTGATCGGCATCGCCGTCACCCGGCTCGGCATCACGGAGGTCCGCTTCACCGGCGGTGAGCCGCTGCTGCGCCCCGGGCTCGTCTCCATCGTCGAGCGGTGCGCCTCCCTGGCCCCCCGCCCCAGGATGTCGCTCACCACCAACGGCATCGGTCTGCAGCGCACCGCCGCCGCACTCAGGGCCGCGGGTCTCGACCGGGTCAACGTCTCGCTGGACACCCTGCGCCCCGACGTCTTCAAGACCCTCACCCGCCGCGACCGCCACCACGACGTGCTGGCCGGTCTCGAAGCCGCCCGCGAAGCCGGGCTCACCCCGGTCAAGGTCAACACCGTCCTGATGCCGGGGCTCAACGACGACGAGGCCCCCGAGCTGCTCGCCTGGGCCGTCGAGCACGGGTACGAGCTCCGCTTCATCGAGCAGATGCCGCTCGACGCCCAGCACGGATGGAAGCGCGACGGCATGATCACGGCAGGCGACATACTCCAGTCGCTGCGCACCCGCTTCACCCTCACCGAGGAGAGCACCGGGGAGCGCGGCTCCGCCCCCGCCGAGCGCTGGACGGTCGACGGCGGCCCCCACCGGGTCGGCGTCATCGCCTCCGTCACCCGCCCCTTCTGCCGGGCCTGCGACCGCACCCGGCTCACCGCCGACGGCCAGGTGCGCACCTGCCTCTTCGCCCGCGAGGAGACCGACTTGCGCGGCGCCCTGCGCTCGGACGCTCCGGACGAGGAGATCGCCCGGATCTGGACACTCGCGATGTGGGGAAAAAAGGCCGGATCCGGTCTGGACGATCCGTCCTTCCTCCAGCCCGACCGGCCCATGTCGGCGATCGGCGGCTGACCGGCCCGTCAGCCGCGGCCCTCGTCCCGGTCGTCGGCGCGCGACTCCCACTCCGCGAGCGTCACGACTTCCTTGAGGAAACTCCTGACGTCCAGGAACGAGGAGAGGTGCTCCCGGTGCTCCTCGCAGGCCAGCCAGGTCTTGCGGCGCTCCGGGGTGTGCAGCTTCGGGTTGTTCCAGGCAAGCACCCATACGGCATCGGCCCGGCAGCCCTTGGCGGAACAGATCGGAGCGGCGGCGGCGCTGTCGGCCGCGGTTTCAGGGGAGTTCACGGACTCAACCCTAGGGCCTGTCATCGAACTGCAGTCGTCTCCCGAAGAGCGGCAGCGGCCGCAGAAAAAACGACGCCGAGCAGCCACGGGGGGAGCTGCCCGGCGTCGGTCCGTCGCTCCGACGGGGGATGCGGAGCGCCTACGAAGTATGTCACGCAGACCGGGGTGCGGTGCACCGTAACTTCACGATTGATCTGAGGTTTTCTTGAGCCTCGGGTGCAGTACGCACCCAACCGGCTCAGGCCGATTCCCCGCCACGGCGCACCCCGTCACCCTCCGGACCGGGTTCCGCTCCACCGGCCACCGGCGCCGCGTCGAGCACCGGCCGCATCGGCGCCGGTACGAACGTGGACGGCAGCGAAGGGGTGTTCTCCCGGCCCGCGTTGGCGATGACCACGGCCACGTAGGGAAGCAGCACCCCGAGCGCGAGCGCCACGATCGCGACGTAGCGCTCGACGTTCCACAGCACCGCGGCCAGGATCACCGAGACCGTCCGTACGGACATCGAGATCACATAGCGCCGCTGCCTGCCGCGCACATCGTCCGCGAGCCCCTGCCGGGCCCCCGTGATCCGGAAGACCTCGCCGCCGCTCTGCTTCCGCATCACGTCTCCATCACCCTTCCCCCAGCGCCTGACGGGCCGGGGGCACCTCATTCCCGCGCCGGACGCTCCCCGGACCGGACCGGAACCACGGTACGCCCGGCGCCCCGCGGCTTCGAGACCGGGGCACACCCTGTTCGTACATATCGGTATCCGTGCCGCACGTACGGCCCCTCCGGCATGCGGCGTACGCCGCACGGGCCGAGACTGGGCCCACATGCGCGACATCGCGTCGCACGAGGAGGCGACATGGGCTGGTTGTGGGCAATCATCGTGGGTCTGGTGCTCGGTCTGATCGCGAAGGCGATCCTGCCGGGCAAACAGAACATCCCGCTCTGGCTGACGATCATCTTCGGCATCATCGGCAGCGTCCTCGGCAACTCCGTCGCCACCTGGATCGGTGTCAACGACACCAAGGGCATCGACTGGATCCGCCATCTGCTCCAGCTGATCGGTGCGGTGGTCGTCGTCGGCGTCGGCGACATGCTGTGGGCCTCGTTCCGCCGCCCCAAACAGAGGACCTGACCCACCGGGCACCCGAACGCGACTCGGCCGGACACGCTTCACGCGCGTCCGGCCGAGTCGCCGATGCGTCCGGGATCAGCCGGTGACCTCGATGGCGGCGAGGTTCTTCTTGCCGCGGCGCAGCACCAGCCAGCGCCCGTGCAGCAGCTCCTCGCGGGCCGGTGCGCTCTCGCCGTCCGAGACCTTGACGTTGTTCACGTACGCACCGCCCTCCTTCACCGTGCGGCGGGCGCCGGACTTGCTCGGCGCCAGGCCGACCTCTACCAGGAGGTCCACCAGCGGGCCGAGTTCGGTGACCTGCGCGTGCGGCACCTCGGACAGTGCGGCGCTCAGCGTCGCCTCGTCCAGCTCGCCGAGCTCACCCTGGCCGAAGAGCGCCTTCGACGCCGCGATGACCGCGGCGCACTGATCGGCGCCGTGCACCAGAGTCGTCAGCTCCTCGGCCAGCGTGCGCTGCGCCGTCCGGGCCTGCGGACGCTCCTCGGTGACCTTCTCCAGCTCCTCCAGCTCCGCGGGGCTGAGGAAGCTGAGGACACGCATGTACCGGGAGATGTCCCGGTCGTCCACGTTCAGCCAGAACTGGTAGAAGGCGTACGGCGTCGTCATCGTCGGGTCGAGCCAGACGGCCCCGCTCTCGGACTTGCCGAACTTGGTCCCGTCCGCCTTCGTCATCAGCGGCGTCGCCAGTGCGTGAACCTCGGCGCCCGGCTCCAGGCGGTGGATCAGGTCGAGACCGGCGGTGAGGTTGCCCCACTGGTCGCTGCCGCCCTGCTGGAGGGTGCAGCCGTAGCGCCGGTACAGCTCCAGGAAGTCCATGCTCTGGAGCAGCTGGTAGCTGAACTCGGTGTAGCTGATGCCCTCGTCGGACTCCAGCCGCCGGGCGATGGACTCCTTGGTCAGCATCTTGTTGACACGGAAGTGCTTGCCGATGTCCCGGAGGAACTCGATCGCGGACATGCCCGAGGTCCAGTCGAGGTTGTTCACCATGACCGCCGCGTTCTCGCCCTCGAAGGACAGGAACGGCTCGATCTGGGACCGCAGCCGCGTCACCCAGCCGGCGATCGTCTCCGGATCGTTCAGCGTGCGCTCCGCGGTCGGCCGCGGGTCACCGATCTGACCGGTGGCCCCGCCCACCAGGGCGAGCGGCCGCAGACCGGCCTGCTGGAGCCGGCGCATGGTGAGCACCTGCACCAGATGGCCGACATGCAGACTCGCCGCGGTGGGGTCGTAGCCGCAATAGAAGGTGACAGGACCGTCCGCGAGAGCCTTGCGCAGTGCGTCCTCGTCAGTGGACTGGGCGAACAGCCCACGCCACTTCAGCTCGTCGACGATGTCCGTCACGGTTCCGTGTCTCCTCGTGGTGCGTACGGGTACGGGTAATGGCTTTCCCGCTCAGTCTAGGCGGGTCAGACGCCCGGACTCACCGAGCTCATGTTGAAGTCCGGGATCCGCAGCGCGGGCATCGCGGCCCGGGTGAACCAGTCGCCCCACTCGCGCGGCAGCGTCTTCTCCGTACGGCTCGCCTCCGTGGCCCGCGACAGCAGGTCCACCGGCGACTCGTTGAACCGGAAGTTGTTCACCTCGCCGACGACCTCGCCGTCCTCGACGAGATACACCCCGTCGCGGGTCAGCCCGGTCAGCAGCAGGGTGGCCGGATCGACCTCGCGGATGTACCACATGCAGGTCAGCAGCAGCCCGCGCCCGGTCGTCGCGGCCACCATCTCCTCCAGCGACCGCTCACCGCCGGCCTCCAGCACCAGGTTGTCGATGGCCGGCGCGACCGGCTGCCCGGTCAGCCCCGCCGTGTGCCGGGTGGTCGTCAGGTGGTCCAGCCTGCCGTCCCGGATCCAGTCGGTCGGGGCCAGCGGCAGGCCGTTGTCGAAGACGGAGGCGCTGTCCCCGGAGGCGTGGGCGATCACGAACGGCGCCGACTCCAGTCCCGGTGCGTTCGGGTCGCTGCGGAGCGTCAGCGGCAGCCCGGAGAGCTGCTCGCCGATCCTCGTCCCGCCGCCCGGCTTGGAGAACACCGTCCGGCCCTCCGCGGCGTCCCGCGCGGCCGAGGACCACAGCTGGTAGATCAGCAGATCGGCGACGGCGGTCGGCGGCAGCAACGTCTCGTACCGCCCGGCGGGCAGCTCGATACGGCGCTGTGCCCAGCGCAGCCGCTGCGCCAGTTCCGCGTCCAGCTCGGCCGGGTCGACATCCTTGAAGTCGCGTGTCGAACGGCCGGCCCAGGACGAACGGGTGCGGTCCGGGGACTTGGCGTTGAGCTCCAGGGTGCCGGTCGGCTGGTCGTGGCGCAGCCGCAGCCCCGTCGACGTACCGAGGTAGGTCGAGGTCAGCTCGTGGTTGGCGAAGCCGTACAGCTCACGGCCGCCGGAGCGGGCGCGGGCAAATGCTTCGCCGAGCGCCGGGGCGAACTCGGCGAAGACGTCCGAGCCGGTCTCGGCCGGTGCGTCCGTGAAGTCGGGCGACACGGGCACCCCGGTGACCAGCGGCTGCGCGTCCTCCGCCGGACCGGCCCCGCGCGCCGCGGCCTCGGCGGCCCGCACCAGCGGCTCCAGGTCGTCGGCGGTGACCGCGGACCGCGACACCACACCGGACGCGGTGCCCTGCGCACCGTCGACGGTCGCGATGACGGTCAGGGTCCGTCCCCGCGTCACCCCGTTCGTCGTGAGCGCGTTGCCGGCCCAGCGCAGGTTCGCGGACGACTCCTCGTCGGCGATGACCACGCAGCCGTCGGTGGTGGACAGTTCGAGCGCCCGCTCGACGATCTCGTGCGGCTTGCTGACGCGGCTCATCGTCCGGCCTCCTGCGTCGTATTGAGGATGTTCACGCCCCGGAAGAGGGCGGAGGGGCAGCCGTGCGAGACGGCCGCGACCTGGCCCGGCTGGGCCTTGCCGCAGTTGAAGGCGCCGCCCAGGACATACGTCTGCGGGCCGCCGACTTTCTCCATCGAGCCCCAGAAGTCCGTCGTCGTGGCCTGGTACGCGACGTCGCGCAGCTGCCCGGCCAGCCTGCCGTTCTCGATCCGGAAGAACCGCTGCCCGGTGAACTGGAAGTTGTAGCGCTGCATGTCGATCGACCAGGACCGGTCGCCGACCACATAGATACCGCGCTCCACCCCGCCGATCAGGTCCTCCGTGGACAGACCGCCCGGATCCGGCCGCAGCGACACATTGGCCATCCGCTGGACGGGGACGTGGCCCGGCGAGTCCGCGTACGCGCAGCCGTTGGAACGGCCCAGCCCGGTCAGCTTCGCGATCCGCCGGTCCAGCTGGTACCCGACCAGCGTCCCGTCCTTGACCAGGTCCCAGGACTGCGCCTCGACACCCTCGTCGTCGTACCCGATGGTCGCGAGCCCGTGCTCGGCGGTGCGGTCACCGGTCACATTCATCACGGGGGAGCCGTACGTCAGCTTCCCCAGCTGGTCGAAGGTGGCGAACGAGGTCCCGGCGTACGCCGCCTCGTACCCCAGCGCCCGGTCCAGCTCGGTGGCGTGGCCGATCGACTCGTGGATGGTCAGCCAGAGGTTGGACGGGTCGACGACCAGGTCGTACGTTCCCGCCTCGACGCTCGGCGCCCGCATCTTCTCGGCCAGCAGCCCGGGGATCCGCGCCAGCTCGTCGTCCCAGTCCCAGCCGGTCCCGGTCAGGTACTCCCAGCCGCGGCCCACCGGCGGGGCGATCGTCCGCATCGAGTCGAACTCACCGGTCGTGCCGTCCACGGCGACCGCGGTGAGCTGCGGATGCAGCCGCACCCGCTGCTGGGTGGTGACGGTGCCCGCCGTGTCCGCGTAGAACTTGTTCTCGTGAACGGTCATCAGTGAGGCGTCAACATGCGCGACGCCCTCGGCGCCCAGGAGCCGGCCGCTCCACTCGGCGAGCAGCCCCGCCTTCTCCTCGTCCGGCACCTCGAACGGATCGATGTCGTACGCCGACACCCAGGTCCGCTCGCCGTGCACCGGCTCGGCCGCCAACTCCACACGCTCGTCCGAGCCGGCGGCCGCGATCACCTTCGCCGACAGCTTCGCCATGGCGACGGCCTGCGAGGCCACCTTCGCCGCGGCGTCCATCGTCAGGTCCACCCCGGACGCGAACCCCCACGCCCCGCCGTGCACCACCCGCACCGCGTAGCCGAGATCGGTGGTGTCCGAGGACCCGGAGGGCCGGGCGTCCCGCAGCCGCCAGGACGCGCTGCGCACCCGCTCCAGACGGAAATCGGCGTGCACGGCACCCAGCGCACGCGCGCGGGCGAGCGCCGCGTCGGCGAGGGCCCGCAGCGGCAGGGCCAGGAACGACTGATCTACCTCGTGGGGCACAGGAGATTCCCTTCTCGATACACCACGGCAGTGAACCATGCCGGACGGTGACCGTACCGGGGATACCGGATCCCGCCCGGCGCGGCCCGGACAGGGCGCGGTCCGAAGGGCGACCGTCTGTAGGAACCCCACAGTGCCCGGGGGAAGGCGCTGTCAGGGGGCGATTGCTCGCGGAGCTCCTGGTACCGATAGGTTTTCGATGTACCAGACCGCTAGGGAAAGGGTGATCCGTTGAGCCGCTCGGTTCTCGTCACCGGAGGAAACCGGGGCATCGGCCTCGCCATCGCCCGCGCTTTCGCCGACAACGGCGACAAGGTCGCGATCACCTACCGCTCCGGCGAGCCGCCCCAGGAACTCACCGAAGCGGGCTGCCTGGCGGTCCGTTGCGACATCACGGACGCCGAACAGGTGGAGCAGGCCTACAAGGAGATCGAGGAGAAGCACGGTCCCGTCGAGGTGCTGGTCGCCAACGCCGGTATCACCAAGGACCAGTTGCTGATGCGGATGTCCGAGGACGACTTCACGTCCGTCGTCGACACCAACCTCACCGGCACCTTCCGGGTCGTCAAGCGCGCCAACCGCGGCATGCTGCGCGCCAAGAAGGGCCGCGTCGTCCTCATCTCCTCCGTGGTCGGACTGCTCGGCTCGGCCGGGCAGGCGAACTACGCCGCGTCCAAGGCGGGTCTGGTCGGCTTCGCCCGGTCGCTGGCCCGTGAACTCGGTTCGCGGAACATCACTTTCAACGTCGTCGCACCCGGTTTTGTCGACACCGACATGACGCAGGTGCTCACCGAGGAGCAGCGCAAGGGCATCGTGTCCCAGGTGCCGCTCGGCCGTTATGCGCAGCCCGAGGAGATCGCCGCCGCGGTGCGCTTCCTCGCCTCCGACGACGCGTCGTACATCACTGGAGCCGTCATCCCCGTTGACGGCGGATTGGGCATGGGTCACTGATCACCATGAGCGGAATTCTCGACGGCAAGCGCATCCTCATCACAGGTGTGCTGATGGAGTCGTCCATCGCTTTCCATGCCGCGAAGGTGGCCCAGGAACAGGGCGCCGAAGTCATCCTGACCGCCTTCCCGCGGCCCACGCTGACGGAGCGCATCGCCAAGAAGCTGCCCAAGCCGGCCAAGGTCATCGAGCTGGACGTGACCAACACCGAGCACCTGGACCGGCTCGCCGGTCTGGTGAAGGACGAGCTCGGCTCGCTCGACGGCGTCGTCCACTCCATCGGCTTCGCGCCGCAGGACGCGCTCGGCGGCAACTTCCTCAACACCCCGTTCGAGTCCGTCGCCACCGCGATGCACGTCTCGGCGTTCTCGCTGAAGTCGCTCGCCATGGCCTGCAAGCCGCTGATGAACGACGGCGGCTCGGTCGTCGGCCTCACCTTCGACGCGCAGTTCGCCTGGCCGCAGTACGACTGGATGGGCCCGGCCAAGGCCGCGCTGGAGGCCACCTCCCGCTACCTCGCCCGTGACCTGGGCAAGGACGACATCCGCTGCAACCTGGTCTCCGCCGGTCCGCTCAAGTCCATGGCCGCGAAGTCCATCCCGGGCTTCACCGACCTCGCGGACGTGTGGAACACCCGCTCCCCGCTGTCCTGGGACATGACGGACCCGGAGCCGGCCGGCCGTGCCATCGTCGCGCTGCTCTCGGACTTCTTCCCGAAGACCACGGGCGAGATCATCCACGTCGACGGCGGCGTGCACATCATGGGTGCCTGACCCCGTACGACGGGCCCTGACACAGCCGCGTACCGCCTGGGAACAGGCGGTACGCGGCTGTTTCGTGTACGGGCCCGGCTCCGGCCCGCTCAAGTCGAAAAGACGGTCGATCCACCGCAGAATGTGGTGAACCGGACTTCGGTTCAGGCTACGGGGAGGAGGTCGCTGTGCGCGCCATACGCCGCCGGACCTGCGCCCTGCTGGCGGCCTCCATAGCCGTCGCCGGACTCGCCGCCCCGGTGGGGATATCCGTGGCGGGGCGGATGGGAGCCGGGGCGTCCACCCCCGCCGCTCCCACCCCCGACCCCGCCGGAGCCGAATGCCGTACGTCGGTCCGGGGCTCCCGGGTCGTCGCCTACTGCCACAACCCGTACCCCTCCACCGACCGCGTACAGCTGCACACCGAATGCCGCCGCTGGTGGGACGTGGACGCCGACGCCACCCCGGTCGACGTGGGCCCAGGGCGGACCGTGCGGATCGACGACCGCTGCTGGAAGGAAGTCGGCTCGGCCTGGGTCACGCACCAGGTGCAGGGCGCGGTCTAGGGCCTCTCGTTTGGATCACGCCGGGCTCGCGTGCCCCGGCACCGCACCTCGCCGCGTTGTCGTCGGTCGACGACGCGCCTTCCCCAAGCTCTCGGCTCCGCTCGAGCAGGGGAGACCCCCCCCCGACTCCCTCCTCCGCCTTGCGATGCACGGCACCGGACCCCGCTCCCTGATCCGGCGTGATCCAAACGGAAGACCCCAGGGCCACCGGACGGGCATCGGACCCGGTCCGCCGGACAGCCCCACGCACGCGGGCCTCAGACCTGGTCCACGAGACAGCTCAGCGCGTGGCTCGCGGCCTCGGCCGCCGCCGTCTCCCCGTCACCCGCCCGGATCGCCTCGACCAGCCGGCCGTGGTCCATGTGGTTCTCCGGCCGCAGCTCATGACCGATGTCGCCCCGGAGATAGTCGCGCAGCAGATCGCCCAGATCGGCGTAGAGCCCGGTCAGCACGTCGTTGTGCGAGGCGGCGACCACCGCCAGATGCAGCGTCGCGTCCGCCGCGACGAACGCCTCGGCGTCGCCTGCGGCCCAGGTCTCCTCCCGGCGCGCCATCAGCGCGTCCAGCTGCTTCAGATCCCGCTCGGTGCGCCGGGCGGCGGCCAACCTCGCCGCCGACGACTCCAGGGTGGACCGCAACTCGGCGACATGGCGCGGATCGGCGGAGGCGAAGCGGCGGTGCATCACCCCGGCCAGCTCGCTGGTGGCGACGACATAGGTGCCCGAACCCTGCCGGATGTCGAGCAGACCGTTGTGCGCGAGGGCGCGCACGGCCTCCCGGACGGTGTTGCGGGCCACCCCCAGCTGCTCCACCAGCTCGGGCTCGGTGGGAATGCGGGAACCCACGGGCCACTCGCCCGAGGTGATCTGATTCCTGAGCTGGGCAATCACCTGGTCGGCGAGGGCCGAACGCCGCGGAGACGTCAGCGTCATGGTGCTCCTTGGTCGGGTTGCTGGGGTGATGGGGAGTGATGAGGAGTGGTGAAGAGTGGTGAAGGGGGTGAGGGATGGTGACGGGGACGGGAGTCGTCTGCAGTTGCGGTGCCTGGAGCGAATCGTCTCAGAGGGGCTCCCGGCTGATTGGACAATCAATCATCCCATGATTCTATGATGGGCCTCATGCCCGACGACGAGACCCGGCCCCAGACCCGGACCCTGACCCCCGCCACCACGGTGGACGCCCTTACGAAAACCCCGGCCGCACAGACCCCGCAGGCCCCCCGGACGGCACCGGCCGCCGACGGGGCCTCTCCCTGGCTCCTCCGGCTGGTCGTCGTCGGGCTGGTCCTCACCGCGCTCAACCTCCGCCCCGCCATCACCAGCCTCGGCGCCCTCCTCGAAGAGGTCCGCGACGGGCTGCACATGAGCGGCAGCGTCGCCGGTGTCCTGACCTCCGTACCGCCGCTCTGCTTCGCGATCTTCGGCATCATGGCGCCGCGCCTGGCCCGCCGCTTCGGTCCGGGCGCGGTGGTCTGCGCCGGCATGACCGCCATCACCGCCGGTCTGGTCATACGGCCGCTCGTCGGTGGTACGGCCGGCTTTCTCGCCGCGAGCGCCCTCGCCCTCATGGGCATCGCCGTCAGCAACGTCCTGATGCCGGTGATCGTCAAGCGCTGGTTCCCGGACCGGGTGGGCTCCATGACCGGGCTCTACTCGATGGCCCTGGCCCTGGGCACCTCGCTCGCCGCCGCGGTGACCGTGCCCATGACCAGCGCGATGGGCGGCAGCTGGCGGCTGGGGCTCGGCGTCTGGGCCGCGCTCTCCGCCGTCGCGATCCTGCCCTGGATCCCGGTGGTACGGGACCGGCGCGGCGCCCCGGCGCAGCAGGCCGCCCAGCAGCAGGGCGCCCCCGCCCTGAAGATCACCCGCAGCCGTACCGCCTGGGCCCTCGCCTGCTTCTTCGGGCTGCAGGCCACCGCCGCGTACATCACCATGGGGTGGATGCCGCAGATCTTCCGCGACTCCGGGGTCTCGGCCGGTACGGCGGGTGTGCTGCTCGCCGTGACCATGGCGATGGGCGTGCCGCTCGCCTTCGTCATCCCGGGGGTCGCGACCCGGATGAAGAACCAGGGCGCGATCGTCGTCTTCCTCGGCAGCTGCGGCCTCATCGGCTACGCGGGCCTCTACCTGGCACCGGCCGGCGGGGCCTGGGCCTGGGCGGTGCTCCTGGGCATCTCGAACTGCTCCTTCCCGCTCGCCCTGACCATGATCGGCATGCGGTCCCGCACCGGCGCGGGAGTGGTCCGGCTGTCCGCGTTCGCGCAGTCCGTCGGCTATCTGATCTCGATCCCGGGACCGCTGCTGATCGGTGTGCTCTACCAGCACAGCGGCGGCTGGGAGCTGCCGATCGCGCTGATGGCGGGCCTCATGGTGCCGCAGATGGCGGTCGGAATCCTGGCCGGGCGGGACCGGACCATCGAGGACGAATGCTGAAGTGCGAGACTGGCTCCATGTCTCCTGTGCTCGACCCGAATCCCCAGAACGGTCAGAAGAAGCTCCTCGCCGTGCTCGGGGCGATGCTGCTCATCACCGTGATCGTCGCAGTGATCGCCTCGATCGCGTCCCCCTGAGCCTGAGCCGCGCACTGAGCGGCCCGGCCGCCGGCCCCCGATGGTAGGGCTGGCACCACCATCCCCTAGGGGGCCAGGGTCAGGGTGAAGTGGGTGGGTCGCCGGATGGGCCCGGCGGCCCGGGATCCGTAGGTTTTCGGTATCGGTACCGAAGACCCACGGAGGCGGACATGCCGGCCCGAACGCACACCCCGACCATCCACCCGGCCACGGGCAGCGTCGAGGTCCGGCTGCCGTGGTGGGCCGTCGCGCTGCCCGCGATCGCGTTCGCCGCACTGCTGCTGCTGATCATGGGATCCGGCGAGGCGCACGCCGCGACCGCCGACCCGGCGATCAGCCGGTTGCTCGCGCGAATCGTGGCCCTGGTGACCGGCTGACGTCGCCCGCGCACCCCGTGGAAGCCCGTCAACACCCTGCGCCGGGCGGCACATTTCATGCGAAGCTGAGGTGTATGAGCGTCGATACACCTCGCAGGATCGTCCTTCTCAGGCATGCAAAGGCGGAATGGTCGCAGGACTCCGACCACGAGCGACCGCTCGCGGAGCGCGGCCGCAAGGATGCCCCCGTCGCGGGCCGCCGACTCGTCGACTCCGGGATCGTCCTCGATCTGGCCCTCTGCTCCACAGCGGCCCGGACGCGCGAGACGTGGAAGCTGGCCGTCCACGAGATGCCGCAGCGCCCCAGGACCGTGTACGAGGACCGGCTGTACGAGGCATCTCTCGGCGAGCTCATCGCGCTGATCAACGAGACCCCCGACGACGTGCACAACCTCCTGGTCATCGGCCACAACCCCGGCATGCACGCGATCGCCGACGCCCTCTCGGAATCGTCCGAGGGCGACGCCCTGGCCCGGATGACCCGCGGCGGCTTCCCCACCGCCGCCTTCGCGGTCGTCGAGTTCTCCGGCTCCTGGAAGGGCGTGGAGCACGGGGTGGGCAAGCTGGTCGAGTACTGGACGCCCAACGACTGACCAATGACTGACCAACGACTGATCCCGCTGTCGTACGGAGCAGGGCCCCGGATACGGAAAGCACCGGGGCCCTGCTCCGTTCGCGCGACCGTGCCGTGCGCACCCGAGGACGCGTCGGACGTACCTCCGACCGTGCCGGGCGCCCGCGCGGGCGCGTCAGTCGACGAGACCGTCGGCGGCCTCGACCTCCTCGCGGGTGATGCCGAGCAGATACAGCACGGTGTCCAGGAACGGCACGTTCACCGCGGTGTGCGCCGCCTCGCGGACCACCGGCTTGGCGTTGAAGGCCACCCCGAGCCCGGCGGTGTTCAGCATGTCCAGGTCGTTCGCACCGTCACCGATGGCGACGGTCTGCGCCAGCGGCACCCCGGCCTGCTCGGCGAAACTGCGCAGCAGCCGGGCCTTGCCGGCCCGGTCGACGATGTCGCCGACGACCCGTCCCGTGAGCTTTCCGTCGACCACTTCCAAGGTGTTGGCAGAGGCGAAGTCGAGCCCGAGCCGTTCCTTCAGATCGTCGGTGACCTGGGTGAACCCGCCCGAGACCACTCCGACTTGGTAGCCGAGCCGCTTCAGCGTACGGATCAGGGTGCGCGCGCCCGGCGTCAGCCGCACCTCGGAACGCACCTTGTCCACCACCGACACATCGAGCCCGGCCAGCAGCGCCACCCGCGCGTGCAGCGACTGCTCGAAGTCGAGCTCACCGCGCATCGCCTGCTCGGTCACCTCGGCGACCTTGTCCTCGCAGCCCGCGTGGGCGGCGAAGAGCTCGATGACCTCGTCCTGGATGAGCGTCGAATCGACGTCCATGACGACCAGCCGCTGCGCCCGGCGGCTCAGCCCGGCCGACACCACCGCGACATCGACACCGATGCCCGCGGACTCCGTCGCCAGCGCGGTCCGCAGCTCCTCGGTCGCGGCGCCGGACACCGCGAACTCGACCGCCGTGACCGGGTACTTCGCGAGCCGGAAGATACGGTCGATGTTGCCGCCGGTGGAAGTGATCTTGGCCGCTATGGCGGCGGTCGACTCCGCGGTCAGCGGGTGCCCGAGCACCGTCACATGGGAACGCCCGTGGCCACGCGGCCGGTTGTCACCGGTACCGGAGATGATCTCGGCCTGGAGCTTCAGCGAATCTGCCCAGCTGTGCACGGTCGCCCGCAGGTCGCCCTCGGTGGTGCCGCCCGCGGTCGGGGCGGTGACCAGTACGCACAGGACGATGCGGCCACGGGTGACGACCTGCTCGATGTCGACGACATCGACCGAGTAGGCGGCGAGGGTGTCGAAGAGCCCGGCGGTGATACCCGGGCGGTCCTTCCCGAAGATCTTCACGAGAAGGGTGGGGGTGTCTGCGCCCCGAGGGGACTCGGGGGGCTCACTACGGGGCCCGGGGGATTCAGGGGGCTCAGGAGACGAGGAGGACCGAGGTGGCTGAGATGCGCTCATGGTGCTTCCACCGTATCGGTCCGTGCCGGGGCTCCGGGTGCCCGTCCCGAGGACCGGACAGCGCGTCGGACCCGTACCCCGCCCGGGGCACGCCGGCGGTGACGGACCGCGCGCGTCCGGATCCAGCCAGTGGTCGCGGAGGGGACGCGGCGGACTCGGGGGCGGCCGGGACGTGGCGGGCAGGGGTGACCGGGATGCCCCGGTCACCGATGATTCGTGCGTACTCGGGCCGCTTGCCGCGCCCTGCTCCCTTTGGCCGCGCGCCGCCGCCCCCTGTTCGTGTCGGCACCGTAACGATGCAGGTCTCGGCAGCGTCTTCGCCCCGCCCGACTTTCGTATCGGGGACTGCTCCTGGAATAGTTCCTCACGATGTTCAGCATCCCTAGGCCCCCTGCGACGGGGGCGATTCGGGGGACAACTAGTGGGGCGCGGAGTGCCGGAACTCGTACTGGAATTGAATGGCAGGACCTGGACGCTCGATCCGTCCAGGTCGTACACCCTCGGGCGCGACCCGCAGGGCGACCTGACGATCGACGACGCCAGAGTGTCGTGGCGGCACGCCACGATCAGCTGGGGTGGCCGGAGTTGGTTCATCGAGGACCACGGCAGCACCAACGGCACCTATGCGCAGGGCAGCCGGATCCAGCAGCTGGAGATCGGTCCCGGCTCCGTCGTGCACCTGGGCAATGCCACTGACGGCCCGCGACTGAGCCTCACCGCCGCGGCGGGTGCCGATGTGTACAGCGGGCAGGGCGCGGGTGCCCAGCAGGCACCCGCCCAGCAGCCCCAGCAGGGCGGCGCCGGCTGGCCCGGCCAGCAGGCACCCGCCCAGCCGCAGCAGCCCCAGCAGGGCTGGCCGCAGCAGGCCCCTCAGGGAGTGCCGCCGCAGCAGCCCGTACAACCCCACTTCCCGCGGCAGCAGGGCATGGCGAACACGCCCGGCGCGGGCGGAGCCGCGGGGGCTCCGCCGGTGTACGGGGACCGCAGCCCGACCACGTTCCACCAGCTGGCCCTCGGCCGCGTCATGCGCATCGGTCGTGCGCTGGAGAACGAACTGGTCGTCTCCGACCTCCAGGTCTCCCGCCACCACGCCGAATTCCACGCGACCCCCGACGGCCGCTTCGAGATCCGTGACCTCGGATCCCACAACGGCACGTACGTCAACGGTCAGCCGCTCTCCAAGTCCGGCTCCGCGCTCATCGGCCCCAACGACATCGTCGGCGTCGGTCACTCGACCTTCCGCCTGGTCGGCGACCGGCTCGAAGAGTTCGTCGACACCGGTGAGGTCTCCTTCTCCGCCCGCCACCTCACGGTGACGGTCGACGGCGGGAAGCAGATCCTCAAGGACGTCTCCTTCGGCGTCCCGGAGAAGTCGCTCATCGCGGTCATCGGCCCTTCCGGATCCGGAAAGTCCACCCTGCTCAAGGCGCTCACCGGTTACCGGCCCGCCAACCAGGGCGACGTCCTCTACGACAACCGGAACCTGTACAAGCAGTTCGCCGAGCTGCGCCAGCGCATCGGTCTGGTCCCGCAGGACGACATCCTGCACAAGGAACTCACCGTCACCAAGGCGCTCAAGTACGCGGCCAAGCTCCGCTTCCCCGCGGACACCACCGAGGCCGAGCGCCAGGCCCGGATCCTCGAAGTCCTCGCCGAGCTCAAGCTCGACATCCACAAGGACAAGAAGGTCACCTCGCTCTCCGGCGGTCAGCGCAAGCGCGTCTCCGTCGCCCTGGAGCTGCTGACCAAGCCGTCGCTGATCTTCCTGGACGAGCCGACCTCCGGCCTCGACCCGGGCATGGACCGCGACGTCATGCAGCTGCTGCGCGGACTGGCCGACGACGGCCGCACCGTCCTGGTCGTCACGCACTCCGTCGCCGAGCTGGCGATCTGCGACAAGCTGCTCGTCATGGCGCCGGGCGGTTCCGTCGCCTACTTCGGCCCGCCGGAGGAAGCGCTCAACTTCTTCGGCTACACCACCTGGGCCGACGTCTTCTCCGCGTTCGAGAACTACCGCGACTACGACTGGGCGGGCCGCTGGCGCGGATCGCAGCACTACCAGATGTACGCCGCGGACATCGACGCCGTCGCCGCGCAGTCCGTGCACATGCCGCCCCCGCAGCAGATGCGCCCGCCGAAGCCGCAGAGCTGGTCGGCCCAGCTGTGGACGCTGATGCGCCGATACGTCTCGGTGATCGCGTCCGACAAGGGCTTCATGGGCCTGATGGTGATCCTGCCCGCCGTGCTCGGCATCGTCAGTGTGGTCATCCCGGCCAAGTTCGGCCTGGCCCCGCCGGACCCGCCGTCCCGGTTCAACAGCGCCGCCGGAACGATCATGCTGATCCTCGCGGTCGGCATGTGCTTCTCCGGCGCGGCCAACTCCGTACGAGAACTGATCAAGGAACGCGTCATCTACGAACGGGAACGGGCCACCGGTCTGTCCCGCTCCGCTTATCTGATGTCCAAGGTGATCGTCCTCGGCGTGATCACCGCCATCCAGGGCGTCATCATCTGCGGCATCGGCTTCGCCACCCGCGAGCTGCCGGCCGAGGGCCTGATCATGCCGCCGGCCGTCGAGATCTGTCTGACGATCATCGCGCTCGGCTTCACCTCGATGATGTTCGGCCTGGTGATCTCCTCGCTGGTGAAGACCTCCGAGAAGACCATGCCGCTGCTGGTCATGTTCGCGATCGTCCAGGTCGTCTTCACCGGCATCCTCTTCCAGGTGTTCGGCTCGCCCGGCCTGGAGCAGTTCGCCTGGCTGATGCCGTCCCGCTGGGCCATCGCCGGCGCGGGCACGACGCTCGACCTCTCGCACCTCATGGCGCCGTGGGACCCGAAGAACCCGACCGATCTCGACCCGCTGTGGGAGCACTCGGCCTCCCAGTGGGGGATCAACATCTCGGTACTCCTGCTGCTCGGCATCGTCTGCGGCGTCGTGGTCGCGCGACTGCTGCGCCGCCACGAGCCGGAGGTCATGCGCAAGTAGCGCGGACCCCGGCACCGGACGCCGAAGGGCGGCACCCCGCGCGGGGTGCCGCCCTTCGGCGTGTGCGGATGCTGTCCGGCGATGCGCGGCGCCGGTCAGTACGCGCTGTTGACGTTGTCCATCGAGCCGTACTTGTCGGCCGCGTAGTTGGCCGCGGCCGTGATGTTGGCGACCGGGTCGTAGATGTTCCACGAGGTGCCCGGGACGTGGTACGCGTTGAACGTCGGCCGGATGACCTGGAGCAGGCCGCAGGACGGGGTGCCGTTCTGGGCGTTGACGTCCCAGCCGTTGACCGCGTTCGGGTTGCCGGTCGACTCGCGCATGATGTTGCGGTGCAGACCGTCGTACGAGCCGGGGATGCCGTGGGCCCGCATGATGTCCAGGGACTCCCTGATCCAGCCGTCCAGGTTGTTGGCGTACACCGGGGTGCGGGCCTCGGAGCGGCTGGCGGCCTGCGTCTGCGTGCGCTCGGCGGCGACGGCCTTCGCCTTCACCTTGGCGGCGGCCTCGGCCTTCGCCTTCGCCTCGGCCTGGGCCTTGATCTTGGCGGCCTCGGCGGCCTTCGCCTTTGCGGCGGCGGCCTTCTTGGCCCTGGCGAGGTCTGCGGCCTTCACCAGCTGCTCGGCGGTGGAGTGCTGCTCGATGATGCTGGCCTGCACGGTCTTGGCCTGCGGAGTACCGGCGACCGACGCGAAGGCCACGGGCTCGGCGGACACGGGGGTCTCGGCCTCGGGCTTGGGGTCGGCGTTGGCGGGGACGAGCGAGAACGAGAGCGCGGCGACGGCCATGGCGGAGATGCCCGCGACGGAGAGCTTCTGGGTCTTGTTCAGTCGACGACGACGGCCGGGGATGCTGGACACGGACATACAGACATACCTCTTCGAATCGCGGGAGTCCTCACGGAGGACGAAGACGGGAAGCGGTCTCGCATCTCCGTCGGGGACGAGAGCAATTCTTAGCGCCAGCAAAATCTGGTGGCAAAGGTGTGACGTACGAACCCGGGTAGTCGACCGGGGCTCCACTCGAACGCGTCGGGCCGCGCTCGCAACCACTGGCGCGGCGCTTATGTGCCCACTAGCAGGCTTCGTAAGTGACGTGGGTCCTATGCGCGGCCTCACATCGGACGTGCAACAACCTCACCAACCGTTGCTTCAGCAATTCGGAGTGTGAGACTCCGTATCTGGGCGGGTGTCCGGCACGCCCGTCGACCCCATGTACAGGCCGCGGTACGGGCCGCTCCCGCGTACGGACTGCTCCCATGTACGGGCCGCTCCTCTATAAGGGGCCGCCCCTCACGGACGGACGGGCCTAGTCCCAGCGCCCTAATCCGCGGCCGTCCACAGGCCGATACGGCGTTCGAATCCCGCCGGTACGGTGAGGCCATGAGCCATCGCCCACCATCGGGTCTCGCCGCCGTGAGCGCCGCGCTGCTCGCCATGAGCCGGCATCTCGAAGTGCGCGACGTCCTGAAGACGATCGTCGCCTCGGCCCGCGAGCTGCTGGACGCCGAGTACGCGGCCCTGGGCGTCCCCGACGACCACGGCGGCTTCGCCCAGTTCGTCGTCGACGGAGTCAGTGACGAGCAGTGGAAGGCCATCGGCCCGCTGCCCAGACAGCACGGCATCCTCGCCTCGATGCTCCACGAGGCGAAGCCCGAGCGTCTTGCCGATGTCCGCAAGGACCCCCGCTTCGAGGGCTGGCCCGACGCCCACCCCGACATGTCCGACTTCCTGGGCCTGCCGATCAGGGACGGCGACGAGATCATCGGTGCTCTCTTCCTCGCCAACAAGCGCTGCCCCAAACCCGAGGGCAGCTGCGGTTTCACCGCCGAGGACGAGGAACTGCTGGCCATACTCGCCCAGCACGCGGCGATAGCCCTCACCAACGCCCGGCTCTACGAACGCAGCCGCGAGCTCACCATCGCCGAGGAGCGCTCCCGGCTCGCCCACGAGCTGCACGACGCGGTGAGCCAGAAGCTGTTCTCGCTGCGGCTGACGGCCCAGGCGGCCACCGCCCTGGTGGACCGCGACCCGGCCCGTGCCAAGGGCGAGCTCCAGCAGGTCGCCGCGCTCGCCGCGGAGGCCGTGGACGAGCTGCGCGCCGCCGTCGTCGAGCTGCGCCCCGCCGCGCTCGACGAGGACGGCCTCGTCGCCACCCTCCGTACCCAGATCCAGGTCCTGGACCGGGCCCACACGGCCCGGGTCACCTTCGAGAGCCTGGGCATACGGGCCCTGCCCGCCGCTCAGGAGGAGGCGCTGCTGAGGGTCTCCCAGGAGGCCCTGCACAACGCGCTGCGCCACTCCGGGGCGGAGCACGTCGGCGTCACATTGGCCCGGCACGGCAGCGGCACACTGCTGCGGATCACCGACGACGGCGGCGGTTTCGAACCCACGGCGACCCGGCAGGCGGGCCGGCATCTGGGCCTGGTGTCGATGCGGGACCGCGCGAACGGCGTCGGCGGAAGGCTCACCGTTGAATCGGCGCCCGGCAAGGGCACCACGATCGAGATGGAGGTACCCGGTGGCTGACAAGATCATCAGGGTGCTGCTGGTCGACGACCACCAGGTGGTCCGCCGTGGTCTGCGTACGTTCCTGGAGATCCAGGACGACATAGAGGTGGTCGGCGAGGCGGCCGACGGTGCCGAGGGGGTGGCCAGGACCGAGGAGCTCCGCCCCGATGTGGTCCTGATGGACATCAAGATGCCCGGCACCGACGGCATCGAGGCGCTGCGCAGGCTGCGCGAGCTGGAGAACCCGGCCAAGGTCCTCATCGTCACCAGCTTCACCGAGCAGCGCACCGTGGTCCCCGCCCTGCGCGCCGGAGCCTCCGGTTATGTGTACAAGGACGTCGACCCGGACGCCCTGGCCGGTGCGATCCGCTCGGTGCACGCGGGCCACGTCCTGCTCCAGCCGGAGGTAGCGGGGGCCCTGCTCGCCCAGGAGGACTCGGGCAGCGGTACGGGCCGGGGGAGCACGCTCACCGAACGGGAGCGGGAGGTGCTGGGCCTGATCGCCGACGGCCGCTCCAACCGTGAGATCGCGCGAGCGCTGGTCCTCTCCGAGAAGACCGTCAAGACGCACGTCTCGAACATCCTGATGAAACTGGACCTCTCGGACCGGACCCAGGCCGCCCTGTGGGCCGTCCGGCACGGGGCAGCGGGCTGATCGACGAGGAAGCGGACCGGTGACGAAGCGGTGACGAAGCGGACCGCCCAGTTCCGGGCTGAGATTCATACTGTCGGATGTATGTCACCCGGACGGCGCAACCTGCTCGGTTCCGAGGCGTTCTCCAGGGTGCTGCGGCGGCTGGCCGCAGCCACGCTAGGAGGATCCTGAAGTGAAGAACCTGAAGAAGGCCGCTGCCGTCACCATGATCGCCGGTGGAATCATCGCCGCCGGCGCGGGCGCCGCCTCCGCCACCGGACACGGCGCGGGTGCCGACGGTGCAGCGGCCCACTCCCCGGGCGTGGTCAGCGGCAACGTCGTCCAGGTCCCGGTGGACGTCCCGGTGAACGTGGTCGGCAACACGATCAACGTGGTCGGCCTGCTCAACCCGGCTTTCGGCAACCTCGGCCTGAACGGCTGACCGACCCCATGGCCGGCTGACCGGCTCCACGGTCACATCTCGCCGGACGGGCACACCGAGCCCGTCCGGCGACACCCGCGCCATCCGCCCGGCCGAGGCCTGGGCCGTGTCCGGCCCCGATCCGCCCCGCCAGGCCCTACCGCCCGCGCTCGCGCTCCTCCACATACGCGTTGTATGCGGCGACCTGCGCCCGCCGGGCCACCCGCTCCACCGGCCGCAGCGCCTCACCCCGGGCCGCGATCTCCGAAGCGCTCACCGCGCCGCCGTGCCCGTTCTCGTACGCCACCGAGATCAGCAGCCCCACCCGCTGCGCCAGCTCCAGCACCCGCACCGCCCGCGGCGGATAGCCCGGAGCCAGCACCTCGCGGCCCCGCTCCGCCCGCGCCCGGTACGCGTCCACCGCCGCCTCGGCCACCGGCCCCGAACCGGCCACATCCAGCCGCGACAGCACCGCCGTCGCGTCCCGCAACGCCTCGGCGAGCTCCCGCTCCGCCTCGCCCAGCGACGGCACATCGGCCGGCGGCGCCTCCCGTACCCGCAGACAACGCCACACCACCTCGATGTGCAGATCCCCGGCCGGCCCCACCTCGCGCACCTCGGGAACCAGCCCGTACGGCGCACCGAAGGCCACCACCGCCTCCTCGGCCTCCAGCGCCCGCGCGTTGAACTCCGGCGGACCGCTCAGCCCCAGCGGATGGCCGGGCGCCGGCAGCGCCACCCGGAAACCCGTCACCCCCAGACCCCGCAACCGCCCGAGCGCCAGCGTGAGCCCGACCGGCCCCGCCTCGCCCGGCAGCCCCTCCACGCGGTGCACCGCGTCCTCCCCGACGATGGCGAGCGCCGCCTCGTCCGGCGACACCAGTCCCGCCAGAAGCGCGTTTCCCCAAGCGGCCAACAGCCCTGAGCGTGGTTCCGAAAGCATGGGAACACCCTAGGGTCTGTCCGGGGGAACGGGCCGGGGCCTGTCGTCACTCGGGCCCAGCGCCGGGAGCACTCGCGCGGTGGCGTAGATTTCCCTGGGAGCTGTGCCCACAGGTACCGACGATCTCGACACTGCATGGGGAGACAACGCGCCATGAGCGATGTACTGGAGCTGGTGGACGTATCCGTGGTCCGCGACGGACGCGCTCTGGTGGACGACGTCTCCTGGTCGGTCAAGGAGGGGGAGCGCTGGGTCATCCTCGGTCCCAACGGCGCCGGCAAGACCACCCTGCTCAACATCGCTTCCAGCTACCTCTTCCCGAGCACCGGCACCGCCAAGGTCCTCGGCGAGCAGCTCGGCGGCGTCGGCACCGACGTCTTCGAGCTCCGCCCCCGCATCGGCATCGCGGGCGTCGCCATGGCCGAGAAGCTGCCCCGGCGCCAGACCGTGCTGCAGACGGTGCTCACCGCCGCGTACGGCATGACCGCCACCTGGCACGAGGACTACGAAGCCGTCGACGAGGACCGCGCCCGCGCCTTCCTCGACCGGCTCGGCATGACCGAGTACCTCGACCGGAAGTTCGGCACCCTCTCCGAGGGCGAGCGCAAGCGCACCCTGATCGCCCGCGCCATGATGACCGACCCCGAACTGCTGCTCCTCGACGAGCCGGCGGCGGGACTCGACCTCGGCGGCCGCGAGGACCTGGTCCGCCGCCTGGGCCGACTGGCCCGCGACCCGTACGCCCCCTCCATGGTCATGGTCACCCACCATGTCGAGGAGATCGCCCCCGGCTTCACCCACGTACTGATGATCCGCCAGGGCAAGGTGCTCGCCGCGGGCCCCATGGAGACCGAACTCAGCTCCCGCAACCTCTCCCTCTGCTTCGGCCTGCCGCTCATTGTCGAGCGCACCGGTGACCGCTACACGGCCCACGGACTGCCGCTCTCCTAGGCACGGCCGGCGACGACTTCCGGCCCGAAGGGCCGAACGGGCCGAGCGGCCTGCCTGCGGCCTGTCCGCGAGGGCCTTCGCGGTTCTACCATGACCACGTGGACATCGACGCGTGGGTGTGGTGGCTGATCGGCGCGGTGGGACTGGGCATCCCCCTCGTCATGACCGCGATGCCCGAGTTCGGCATGTTCGCCGTCGGAGCGGTCGCAGCGGCAGTCGTCGCGGCACTCGGCGGCGGCATCGTGGCCCAGGTACTGGTGTTCGTCGTGGTCTCCGTGGCGCTCATCGCCGTGGTCCGCCCCATCGCCGCCAGACACCGCGACGACCGGCCCCAACTCGCCACCGGCATCGATGCGCTGAAAGGCCGTCAAGCCGTCGTCCTGGAACGGGTCGACAGCAGCGGCGGCCGGATCAAACTGGCCGGAGAGGTCTGGTCCGCCCGCGCGCTCGACGAGGGCCAGAGCTTCGATCCCGGCCAACAGGTCGATGTCGTCGACATCGACGGAGCAACGGCAGTCGTCATGTGACCGAACCACCCACAAGGCAGAGCGCGTTCTGTCAGACTCGAAGTCGATCATCATGAGATCGGGGCCGGCACAGCTTCCGGCCTCACCCACGACCTCGACCTCGATCATCGCGATCCGTCGGCAACCGAAGGGCAACGAGGAACACGATGCAACCGATCATCATCGTTCTGATCATTCTGGTGGTGCTCGTCTTCATCGCCCTGATCAAGACGATCCAGGTCATCCCACAGGCGAGCGCCGCCATCGTGGAGCGCTTCGGCCGTTACACCCGCACGCTCAACGCAGGCCTGAACATCGTCGTTCCATTCATCGACTCCATCCGCAACCGCATCGACCTCCGTGAACAGGTCGTGCCTTTCCCGCCACAGCCGGTGATCACCCAGGACAACCTGGTCGTCAACATCGACACCGTCATCTACTACCAGGTGACCGACGCGCGGGCCGCGACCTACGAAGTCGCCAGCTACATCCAGGCGATCGAGCAGCTCACCGTCACCACCCTCCGCAACATCATCGGTGGCATGGACCTGGAGCGGACCCTGACCTCCCGCGAGGAGATCAACGCGGCCCTGCGCGGCGTCCTCGACGAGGCCACCGGCAAGTGGGGCATCCGCGTCAACCGCGTCGAGCTCAAGGCGATCGAACCGCCCACCTCCATCCAGGACTCGATGGAGAAGCAGATGCGCGCCGACCGTGACAAGCGCGCCGCGATCCTCCAGGCCGAAGGAACGCGTCAGTCCGCGATCCTCACCGCGGAGGGCGAGAAGCAGTCCGCGATTCTGCGCGCCGAGGGCGAGGCCAAGGCATCGGCCCTGCGCGCCGAGGGCGAGGCCCAGGCGATCCGTACGGTCTTCGAGTCCATCCACGCCGGCGACCCGGACCAGAAGCTCCTCTCGTACCAGTACCTCCAGATGCTCCCGAAGATCGCCGAGGGCGACGCCAACAAGCTCTGGATCGTGCCCAGCGAGATCGGCGACGCCCTCAAGGGCCTCAGCGGCGCCTTCGGCAACCTCGGCAACGGCGCCCCCGGGTTCGACACGGGCAAGGAGCGCCGGGAACAGCCCCCGGTCGACTGACGCGTACACGCCCCGTGCATGATCAGTGCACCAAGCACCGATCACGCACGGGGGATCCGCAATGAACATCTGGGAGATGCTCGCAGTCTTCGCCGCGGGCATCAGCGCCGGCACGATCAACACGATCGTCGGCTCGGGAACGCTGATCACCTTCCCCGTGCTGCTCGCCACCGGTCTTCCCCCGGTCACGGCGACCGTCTCCAACGCCCTCGGCCTGATCCCCGGTTCCGTCAGCGGCGCCATCGGCTACCGCGAGGAGCTCAAAGGACAGGGCCGCCGCGTCCTCAAGCTCGCCGTCGGCGCCCTCATCGGTGGTCTCACCGGCGCCACCCTGCTGCTGGCCCTGCCCTCCACGGCCTTCGAGACCATCGTGCCGATCCTGGTGGCCCTGGCTCTTGTCCTGGTCATCCTGCAACCACGCATCAGCAAAGCGGTCCAGCGCCGACGCGAGCACAGCGGCACCCCCGCCCACCCCGACGGCGGACCGCTCCTGTTTGCCGGGCTGATGCTCGCCAGCGTCTACGGCGGCTACTTCACCGCCGCCCAGGGGATCATCTACCTCTCCCTGATGGGCATGCTGCTCGACGACACCATGCAGCGCCTCAACGCCGTCAAGAACGTCCTGGCGGCCGTCGTCAACAGCATCGCCGCGCTCTTCTTCCTCTTCGTCGCGGACTTCGACTGGACGGCCGTCGTGCTGATCGCGGTCGGTTCCGCGCTGGGCGGCCAGATCGGCGCCAGGATAGGCCGCCGCCTCAGCCCCACCGTCCTGCGCGTCCTCATCGTCGCGGTCGGCACGGTCGCCATCGTCCAGCTGCTGCTCCGCTGACGCACGGAAGCCCGCCTCCCCCGGAGACGGGCTTCCACCACGACGAAATGCGTACGCCGATTACGCCGCGGCGCGGTCCAGCCACTCCGGCAGCTCCGACCGCTCACCGGCGCCCATCGCCAGCAGCATCGCCTGCGCCGGAGACGGTACGAACGGCTGACGCAGCAGCGGCATCCCCGCCTGCTCCGGCGTCCGGGCCGCCTTGCGGTGATTGTCCTCGGCACAGGACGCCACCGTGTTGAGCCAGGTGTCCTGACCCCCCTGGGCGCGCGGCACCACGTGGTCGACGGTGCTCGCCCGCCGCCCGCAGTACGCGCACCGGTGCTGGTCCCGTATCAGCACACCCCTCCGGGACCACGGGGCATGTCTTCGGAACGGCACCCGTACGTACCGGCAGAGCCTGATCACCCGGGGCACCGGAATGTCCACGGCGGCGCCACGCATGCGGAGATCGGGATGCGACTGCTCGACGACGGCCTTGTCCTGCAGAATCAGTACCACCGCACGATTCAGCGTCACTGTCGACAGCGGCTCGAAGCTCGCGTTCAGTACCAGCGTGTCCCGCATCTCGCCCACCTCCCGTGTGCCGCCCGCCCCCTGGCAGGCCCGGATCAACTCTGGCCGGGCGGGCCGTGATGGACAACGCAATAAAAATGCCCTGCCCTGATCTCTCCAGGACCAGGGCAGGGCAAACAGCAGGGGAACTCCGGGTTCACCCAGTACCAGGCCAGTACTAGGCGGGGCCGGTGTACTCACCGATCAGCTGAGCACGGCCCAGCGTGTGGAACCGAAGGTTGAACCCGACGACCGCGGGCGATGCATCGCTGTCGACACCCAGCTTCTCGGTGTCCACCGCGTACACCGTGAACACGTAGCGGTGGTTCTCGCCGGCCGGCGGCGCGGCACCGCCGAACTCCTTCGAGCCGTAGTCGTTGCGGACCTGCACGGCACCGGCGGGCAGCCCCTCGAACTTCCCGCTGCCCGCACCGGCCGGCAGCTCCGTGACCGACGCCGGGATGTCGAAGACCACCCAGTGCCAGAACCCGCTGCCGGTAGGAGCATCGGGGTCGAAGCAGGTCACGGCGAAACTCTTGGTCTGCGCCGGGAACGCCTCCCACCGCAGCTGCGGCGAAGTGTTCCCGGCCGCGAACACCTGAGCGTCCGCCAGCACGGCGCCGGGGGCGAGATCCTCGCTCACCACCGTGAACGACGGCACCTCCGGATGGAAGTCGTGCGGCAGCGGCGCCCTCTTCGGCTCGGTCACGTCAGCACCTCTCCTGGTCGCTTCTCTGCTGTCAGTGGATCTCCCACCGACCCTAGAGCCAGTTGCGCTGACCGCCGACCTGCGCCAGCCACTGATTGAGGTACGCCGCCCAGTCGGTCCCCTGGAAGTCGTTCAGCCCGACCTTGAAGGAGCGGTACGAGTCGCTGCCCTCGCTGAAGAGCCCCGGCTTCTTGTCCATCTCCAGGACGACATCCATCTCGCGGTCGTCGGCGACGAACGTCAGCTCCACCTGGTTCAGCCCGCGGTACTGCTGCGGCGGGAAGAACTCGATCTCCTGGTAGAACGGCAGCCGCTGACGCGTACCGCGAATGTGACCGCGCTCCATGTCCGCGCTGCGGAAGCCGAAGCCGAGCTGTCCGAAGGCGTCGAGAATGGCCTGCTGGGCCGGCAGCGGGTGCACATTGATCGGGTCCAGGTCGCCCGAGTCCAGCGCCCGCGCGATCTCCAGCTCCGTGGTCACGCCGATGTTCATGCCGTGCAGGTGCTGACCGGCGAACATCGTTATCGGCGTCTCCCACGGAATTTCGAGTCCGAAGGGTACGACGTGCACGGCACCGGCCCGCACCTCGAACGCGCCACCGAGCCGCAGCTTGGTGAACTCGATGTCCTGCTTGGTCTCCGTGTCCTGGCCCTCGACCTCGACCCGGGCCTGCAGACCCACGGAGAGTCCCTCGATCTGCTGATCCACGGAACCACCCTGGATCCGCACCTCGCCCTGGACGACGCCGCCCGGTACGACGTTGAGCTCGGAAAGCTCGGTCTCCACCGAAGCGCCACCGGCACCCAGGCTCGCGAGCAGCCGCTTGAAGCCCATATTTACTCCTCCTTGGTTCTGACCCCTACATACGCGCCACGACCGTATTCGGTTCCCGGTACCCTCGACCGCCATGATCGTGGGCTTGGACCGTACGCCGCTGACGCGCGACTTCTTCGACCGCCCCGTGCTGGACGTGGCACCCGACCTCCTCGGCCGGATCCTGGTGCGGGCCACACCGGACGGACCCATCGAGCTGCGCCTGACCGAGGTGGAGGCGTACGCCGGTGAGATCGACCCGGGATCGCACGCCTTCAGAGGCCGCACCGCACGCAACAGCGTCATGTTCGGACCGCCCGGCCACGCGTACGTCTACTTCACCTACGGCATGTGGCACTGCCTCAACCTGGTGTGCGGCCCCGAGGGCAGGGCGAGCGGGGTCCTGCTCCGCGCCGGCGACATCCAGGTCGGCGCCGAACTCACCCGTGAACGTCGAAACTCGGCCCGCAACGACAAGGAACTGGCCAAAGGCCCGGCCCGCCTGGCCACCGCCCTCGACGTCGACCGAACACTGAACGGCACCGACGCCATCGCCCACCCCGGCGCCTCGCTGTCCGTACTCCATGGCACCCCACCCCCACGTGACCAGGTACGCAACGGCCCCCGCACCGGAGTGGGCGGCGACGGCGCCACACATCCCTGGCGCTTCTGGATCAACGGGGACCCCACGGTGAGCCCCTATAGGGCCCATGTGCCACGTCGCCGCGCAACTTGACTCGCCCTTGAGGGATGCCTAATGTAGTCCGAGCCGCTTGAGACGGGCACTGCTGTCGATGAGGTCCATCGGACCCCATCCGAGCATCCCGGAGCGGCCAACCACTACCTACGAATCACCCTGGCGGGTGCGAATTCGGCATGCCGTAATTCAATCCCTTTCGGCTCGATTATGAGTCACCAAGGAAACCGGCTAATGTAGTGGACACGCCGAAAGGCAAGGCCCCTCCAAGGCCACCGGAATTCAAATTCGGACCGGAAACGGAACGGAAAAGAGTCTGGTAAGGTTGGAACCGCCGGAAAGGGAAACGCGAAAGCGAAGAACTGGAAAGCAAAAAGCAGGATCCCGCTTCGACCGGGAATCGGACACGAAAGAGTCTGATAGAGTCGGAAACGCAAGACCGAAGGGAAAAGCCCGGAGGAAAGCCCGAGAGGGTGAGTACAAAGGAAGCGTCCGTTCCTTGAGAACTCAACAGCGTGCCAAAAGTCAACGCCAGATATGTTGATACCCCGGCCTGCTTCGGCAGGTTGGAGGTTCCTTTGAAAGTCCCACGAGGTCACTGACCTGGTGGGCAATTTACACAGCGAGGACGCTGTGAACGACCGGTCTTATTCCGTCCGGTCGTTCCGCTCTCGTGTTGTGTTGTCCCGATCACGGGAAAACATTCACGGAGAGTTTGATCCTGGCTCAGGACGAACGCTGGCGGCGTGCTTAACACATGCAAGTCGAACGATGAAGCCCCTCGGGGTGGATTAGTGGCGAACGGGTGAGTAACACGTGGGCAATCTGCCCTTCACTCTGGGACAAGCCCTGGAAACGGGGTCTAATACCGGATAACACTCTGTCCCGCATGGGACGGGGTTGAAAGCTCCGGCGGTGAAGGATGAGCCCGCGGCCTATCAGCTTGTTGGTGGGGTGATGGCCTACCAAGGCGACGACGGGTAGCCGGCCTGAGAGGGCGACCGGCCACACTGGGACTGAGACACGGCCCAGACTCCTACGGGAGGCAGCAGTGGGGAATATTGCACAATGGGCGAAAGCCTGATGCAGCGACGCCGCGTGAGGGATGACGGCCTTCGGGTTGTAAACCTCTTTCAGCAGGGAAGAAGCGAGAGTGACGGTACCTGCAGAAGAAGCGCCGGCTAACTACGTGCCAGCAGCCGCGGTAATACGTAGGGCGCAAGCGTTGTCCGGAATTATTGGGCGTAAAGAGCTCGTAGGCGGCTTGTTGCGTCGGTTGTGAAAGCCCGGGGCTTAACCCCGGGTCTGCAGTCGATACGGGCAGGCTAGAGTGTGGTAGGGGAGATCGGAATTCCTGGTGTAGCGGTGAAATGCGCAGATATCAGGAGGAACACCGGTGGCGAAGGCGGATCTCTGGGCCATTACTGACGCTGAGGAGCGAAAGCGTGGGGAGCGAACAGGATTAGATACCCTGGTAGTCCACGCCGTAAACGTTGGGAACTAGGTGTTGGCGACATTCCACGTCGTCGGTGCCGCAGCTAACGCATTAAGTTCCCCGCCTGGGGAGTACGGCCGCAAGGCTAAAACTCAAAGGAATTGACGGGGGCCCGCACAAGCAGCGGAGCATGTGGCTTAATTCGACGCAACGCGAAGAACCTTACCAAGGCTTGACATACACCGGAAAGCATCAGAGATGGTGCCCCCCTTGTGGTCGGTGTACAGGTGGTGCATGGCTGTCGTCAGCTCGTGTCGTGAGATGTTGGGTTAAGTCCCGCAACGAGCGCAACCCTTGTTCTGTGTTGCCAGCATGCCCTTCGGGGTGATGGGGACTCACAGGAGACTGCCGGGGTCAACTCGGAGGAAGGTGGGGACGACGTCAAGTCATCATGCCCCTTATGTCTTGGGCTGCACACGTGCTACAATGGCCGGTACAATGAGCTGCGATGCCGCGAGGCGGAGCGAATCTCAAAAAGCCGGTCTCAGTTCGGATTGGGGTCTGCAACTCGACCCCATGAAGTCGGAGTTGCTAGTAATCGCAGATCAGCATTGCTGCGGTGAATACGTTCCCGGGCCTTGTACACACCGCCCGTCACGTCACGAAAGTCGGTAACACCCGAAGCCGGTGGCCCAACCCCTTGTGGGAGGGAGCTGTCGAAGGTGGGACTGGCGATTGGGACGAAGTCGTAACAAGGTAGCCGTACCGGAAGGTGCGGCTGGATCACCTCCTTTCTAAGGAGCACTTCTTACCGGGCTTGCCTGGTCAGAGGCCACTACGTCGGCAAATGTTCGACGGTGGTTGCTCATGGGTGGAACGTTGACTATTCAGTACCTGGTGGTTCAACCGGGTCGTGAGTACTGCTCCTCGGAGCGTGGAAAGCGATTCGGATGGATTCCGGGTACTGGGCGCGCTGTTGGGTGTCTGAAGGTATGGCCGCAAGGCTGCCTTCAAACGCCGGCCCCAGTGAACTCGCCTGAAAAGGTGAGGTGATGGGTGGCTGGTCGTTGCTTGAGAACTGCACAGTGGACGCGAGCATCTGTGGCCAAGTTTTTAAGGGCGCACGGTGGATGCCTTGGCACCAGGAACCGATGAAGGACGTGGGAGGCCACGATAGGCCCCGGGGAGCTGTCAACCGAGCTTTGATCCGGGGGTGTCCGAATGGGGAAACCCGGCAGCCGTCATGGGCTGTCACCCGCTGCTGAACACATAGGCAGTGTGGAGGGAACGAGGGGAAGTGAAACATCTCAGTACCCTCAGGAAGAGAAAACAACCGTGATTCCGGGAGTAGTGGCGAGCGAAACCGGATGAGGCCAAACCGTATGCGTGTGATACCCGGCAGGGGTTGCGCATGCGGGGTTGTGGGATCTCTCTTCCACGGTCTGCCGGCCGTGGGACGAGTCAGAAACCGTTGATGTAGGCGAAGGACATGCGAAAGGTCCGGCGTAGAGGGTAAGACCCCCGTAGCTGAAACATTGACGGCTCGTTTGAGAGACACCCAAGTAGCACGGGGCCCGAGAAATCCCGTGTGAATCTGGCGGGACCACCCGCTAAGCCTAAATATTCCCTGGTGACCGATAGCGGATAGTACCGTGAGGGAATGGTGAAAAGTACCGCGGGAGCGGAGTGAAATAGTACCTGAAACCGTGTGCCTACAAGCCGTGGGAGCGTCACATGCAAGCTTGCTTGCATGTCGTGACTGCGTGCCTTTTGAAGAATGAGCCTGCGAGTTTGCGGTGTGTTGCGAGGTTAACCCGTGTGGGGAAGCCGTAGCGAAAGCGAGTCCGAATAGGGCGTTTCAGTAGCACGCTCAAGACCCGAAGCGGAGTGATCTAGCCATGGGCAGGTTGAAGCGGAGGTAAGACTTCGTGGAGGACCGAACCCACCAGGGTTGAAAACCTGGGGGATGACCTGTGGTTAGGGGTGAAAGGCCAATCAAACTCCGTGATAGCTGGTTCTCCCCGAAATGCATTTAGGTGCAGCGTCGTGTGTTTCTTGCCGGAGGTAGAGCACTGGATAGGCGATGGGCCCTACCGGGTTACTGACCTTAGCCAAACTCCGAATGCCGGTAAGTGAGAGCACGGCAGTGAGACTGTGGGGGATAAGCTCCATGGTCGAGAGGGAAACAGCCCAGAGCATCGACTAAGGCCCCTAAGCGTACGCTAAGTGGGAAAGGATGTGGAGTCGCAGAGACAACCAGGAGGTTGGCTTAGAAGCAGCCACCCTTGAAAGAGTGCGTAATAGCTCACTGGTCAAGTGATTCCGCGCCGACAATGTAGCGGGGCTCAAGCGTACCGCCGAAGTCGTGTCATTCGTACATTGATCCCCAACGGGAGTACGGATGGGTAGGGGAGCGTCGTGTGCCGGGTGAAGCAGCCGCGGAAGCGAGTTGTGGACGGTTCACGAGTGAGAATGCAGGCATGAGTAGCGATACACACGTGAGAAACGTGTGCGCCGATTGACTAAGGGTTCCTGGGTCAAGCTGATCTGCCCAGGGTAAGTCGGGACCTAAGGCGAGGCCGACAGGCGTAGTCGATGGACAACCGGTTGATATTCCGGTACCCGCTTTGAAACGCCCAATACTGAGCCCATTAATGCTAAGTCCGTGAAGTCGGCCCGATCTCTTCGGAGTTGAGGGTAGTGGTGGAGCCGATGAACCAAGGTGGTAGTAGGTAAGCGATGGGGTGACGCAGGAAGGTAGTCCAGCCCGGGCGGTGGTTGTCCCGGGGTAAGGGTGTAGGACGCACGGTAGGTAAATCCGTCGTGCATATAAGTCTGAGACCTGATGCCGAGCCGATTGTGGTGAAGTGGATGATCCTATGCTGTCGAGAAAAGCCTCTAGCGAGTTTCATGGCGGCCCGTACCCTAAACCGACTCAGGTGGTCAGGTAGAGAATACCGAGGCGTTCGGGTGAACTATGGTTAAGGAACTCGGCAAAATGCCCCCGTAACTTCGGGAGAAGGGGGCCATCACTGGTGAGGAGACTTGCTCTCCGAGCTGGGGGTGGCCGCAGAGACCAGCGAGAAGCGACTGTTTACTAAAAACACAGGTCCGTGCGAAGCCGTAAGGCGATGTATACGGACTGACGCCTGCCCGGTGCTGGAACGTTAAGGGGACCGGTTAGCTGACTTTCGGGTCGGCGAAGCTGAGAACTTAAGCGCCAGTAAACGGCGGTGGTAACTATAACCATCCTAAGGTAGCGAAATTCCTTGTCGGGTAAGTTCCGACCTGCACGAATGGCGTAACGACTTCTCGACTGTCTCAACCATAGGCCCGGTGAAATTGCACTACGAGTAAAGATGCTCGTTTCGCGCAGCAGGACGGAAAGACCCCGGGACCTTTACTACAGTTTGATATTGGTGTTCGGTTCGGCTTGTGTAGGATAGGTGGGAGACTTTGAAGCAGCCACGCCAGTGGTTGTGGAGTCGCCGTTGAAATACCACTCTGGTCGTGCTGGATGTCTAACCTGGGTCCGTGATCCGGATCAGGGACAGTGTCTGATGGGTAGTTTAACTGGGGCGGTTGCCTCCTAAAGAGTAACGGAGGCGCCCAAAGGTTCCCTCAGCCTGGTTGGCAATCAGGTGTTGAGTGTAAGTGCACAAGGGAGCTTGACTGTGAGACCGACGGGTCGAGCAGGGACGAAAGTCGGGACTAGTGATCCGGCAGTGGCTTGTGGAAGCGCTGTCGCTCAACGGATAAAAGGTACCCCGGGGATAACAGGCTGATCTTCCCCAAGAGTCCATATCGACGGGATGGTTTGGCACCTCGATGTCGGCTCGTCGCATCCTGGGGCTGGAGTCGGTCCCAAGGGTTGGGCTGTTCGCCCATTAAAGCGGTACGCGAGCTGGGTTTAGAACGTCGTGAGACAGTTCGGTCCCTATCCGCTGTGCGCGTAGGAATATTGAGAAGGGCTGTCCCTAGTACGAGAGGACCGGGACGGACGAACCTCTGGTGTGCCAGTTGTTCTGCCAAGGGCATGGCTGGTTGGCTACGTTCGGAAAGGATAACCGCTGAAAGCATCTAAGCGGGAAGCCTGCTTCGAGATGAGTATTCCCACCAACTTGATTGGTTAAGGCTCCCAGTAGACGACTGGGTTGATAGGCCAGATGTGGAAGCCCGGTAACGGGTGGAGCTGACTGGTACTAATAGGCCGAGGGCTTGTCCTCAGTTGCTCGCGTCCACTGTGTTGTTCCCGGGTTGCGAACAGTCGCACCGGTTGAACAGCTTCACTACTTAATTGAAAAGTGTGCTTGTTCGCTAAGTGCCGATACCCCGCTCTGCGGGGTGGCCCGATAGTGTTTCGGTGGTCATTGCGTTAGGGAAACGCCCGGTTACATTCCGAACCCGGAAGCTAAGCCTTTCAGCGCCGATGGTACTGCAGGGGGGACCCTGTGGGAGAGTAGGACGCCGCCGAGCAATCTTTCAAGGACCCTTGGTCCCAGCGTTCACGCTGGGACCAAGGGTCCTTTTGTTTTTGTCGAAGCGCGTCGGATGTCCGGCTGCGCCAGAATGTCTTGTAGTACCCAATGACAGGAGTCACACCGATGTCCACCAACTCTCCCGACGATCGTTCGGAGCGCGAGCCGCGTCGCCGGGACGGTGGTGACCGAGGCGGCTTCAGCGGCCGTCGGGACGACCGCGACCGTGACCGTGGGCCGCGTCGTGACAACGACCGTGGTGGCTACCGGCGTGACGACAGCCGGCCCACCGGCGGAAGCGGTGGCGGTGGCTTCCGCCGCGACGACCGTGACCGTGGACCTCGCCGCGACGACAGCCGTGGTGGCGGCTCCGGTGGTGGGTTCCGCCGTGATGACAGCCGTGGTGGTGGGGCCGGTGGTGGGTTCCGTCGGGACGACCGTGATCGGGATCGTGGGCCGCGTCGGGATGATGAGCGTGGCGGGCGTCCGTCGGGTGGTTTCGAGCGGCGTGACGACCGGCCGCGCGGCCCCCGCCGTGACGACGACAGCCGCAGCGGCGGCTTCCGGCGCGACGACAGCCGTGGTGGCGGCTCCGGTGGTGGGTTCCGCCGTGATGACAGCCGTGGTGGTGGGGCCGGTGGTGGGTTCCGTCGGGACGACCGTGATCGGGATCGTGGGCCGCGTCGTGACGATGAGCGTGGTGGGTTCCGTGGGCCGCGTCGGGATGATGAGCGTGGCGGGCGTCCGTCGGGTGGTTTCGAGCGGCGTGACGACCGGCCGCGCGGCCCCCGCCGTGACGACGACAGCCGCAGCGGCGGCTTCCGGCGCGACGACAGCCGTGGTGGCGGCTCCGGTGGTGGGTTCCGTCGGGATGACAGCCGTGGTGGTGGCTCCGGTGGTGGGTTCCGTCGGGATGACAGCCGTGGTGGTGGCTCCGGTGGTGGGTTCCGTCGGGATGACAGCCGTGGTGGTGGCTCCGGTGGTGGGTTCCGTCGGGATGACAGCCGTGGTGGTGGGGCCGGTGGTGGGTTCCGTCGGGACGACCGTGATCGGGATCGTGGGCCGCGTCGTGACGATGAGCGTGGTGGGTTCCGTGGGCCGCGTCGGGATGATGAGCGTGGCGGGCGTCCGTCGGGTGGTTTCGAGCGGCGTGACGACCGGCCGCGCGGCCCCCGCCGTGACGACGACAGCCGCAGCGGCGGCTTCCGGCGCGACGACAACCGTGGTGGCGGCTCCGGTGGTGGATTCCGCCGGGACGACAGCCGTGGTGGCGGCTCCGGTGGTGGATTCCGCCGGGACGACAACCGTGGTGGGGGATACCGCGGGCAGCGGGACGACCGTGGGGGCCGGGGTGGCTACCGCGGGCGCGACGACCGTGGCGGGTATGAGCGGCGGGACGACCGCGACCGTGAGCCGATCAAGCGGCTTCCGATTCCCGAGGACGTCACCGGTGACGAGATCGACAAGGACGTGCGGCAGGAGCTGATGAGCCTGCCGAAGACCCTGGCCGAGGATGTCTCGCGCAACCTGGTCATGGTGGCCCGGCTGATCGACGAGGACCCGGAGCAGGCGTACGCGTACTCGCGGATCGCGCTTCGGCTGGCCTCGCGGGTGGCCGCGGTGCGTGAGGCGGCCGGGTTCGCCGCGTACGCCACGCAGAAGTACTCGGAGGCGCTGGCAGAGTTCCGGGCTGCCAAGCGGATGACCGGGTCCGTTGAGCTGTGGCCCGTCATGGCCGACTGCGAGCGTGGACTCGGGCGGCCCGAGCGGGCGATGGCCATGGCCGGCGAGCCCGAGGTGCAGAAGCTCGACAAGGCCGGACAGGTCGAGATGCGGCTGGTCGCCGCCGGGGCGCGCCGGGACATGGGGCAGCTCGACGCGGCCATCGTCACGCTGCAGAGCTCCGAGCTCGCGTCGAACGCCGTGCACCCGTGGACGGCTCGGCTGCGCTACGCGTACGCCGACGCGCTGCTGGCGGCCGGGCGCGAGGACGAGGCGCGCGAGTGGTTCGGGAAGGCGCTGGAGGCCGACAAGGACGGCTCCACCGATGCGTCCGACCGGCTCGCCGAGATGGACGGCGTCGAGTTCGTCGATGCGCTCGACGAGGACGAGGACGAGGGCGAGAACGAGGCCGACGCGGCTTCCGAGTCGGCTGCCACTGAGAAGGGCAGCGAGGACGAGGACGAGGACCGTACGTCCGAGGCGTAAGGCATGAGAGAGGGCGGCACCCCGGGAGGGGTGCCGCCCTTTTTTGTTGCTGTCGGTCAGCCCAGGTCGAGACTGCGCAGGACCAGGCCGGTGGCCGGCTTGGGGCCGAAGGAGGTCGACTTGCGGGGCATGGTGACGCCTTGTCGGGCGAGGTCGCGGACTACTTCCTCGCGTACCGGATGCATCAGGACCGCCGTCGCGTCGTGACGCTCGGCCTGCTCGACGGCGGCCGCGGTGTCGTGGATGTACGCGATGTGTTCCGGGGCGTCGGGGATCTGCCAGATGTGGTCGAGCAGGGCCGAGTGCAGGACCGTCGCGTCGAGGGTCTGCCAGGCGGCCGGGCGGCCGGTGGGAATCGTCCGGGACAGCAGGCCGGGGTCGGGGCGGTCGATGAGGTGGAAGCCGCCGTCGCCGGCGAGCAGGAACGCGTTGCCCTCGGCGGCCGCCTCGGCGAGTGCGTCCAGGGCCCGGGGGAGCGGTTCGTCCAGGTCGCGGATGCGGAAGAGGCCGTCCAGCGCGGCGAGTGCGTCGGCGACCGGGAGACGGTGCAGCAGCCGGTGTATGGCGCGGACCCGGAGCGGGTAGCGGGCCGTGTCGACGAGGAGGACCAGGCCGAAGTCCCAGGGGCCCGGTGCGGTGTGCTCCTGCTGGAGGCGGAGATAGGTGGCCCAGCGGTGGTGGCCGTCGGCGATCAGGGCCTGGTGGCGGGCCAGGTCGGTCTCGATCTCGGCGCGGTCGGCCGGGTCGGTGACTGCCCAGAGCCGGTGGTGATAGCCGTCCTCGGTGGTGGTGGCGAGGAGCGGCGGGCGGTCCGTGGTCCGCTCGATGACGGCGGTCGCTCCGGGGCCGTCGTCGTCGCTGCGGTAGGTGAGCAGCAGCGGTTCGAGGTGGGCGGCGGTGGTGCGCATCAGGTCGGCCCGGTCCTCGACGACATGGGCCATCACGTCCTCGTGCGGCAGGACGATGCCGTCGGCGGGGGCGGACAGCGCCAGCGCCCCGACGATGCCGCGTTGCAGGATCTCGGCGTTGCGCTGCTCGTAGACGTACAGCGCGGGCTCGCTGTCCGGTGCGAGGACGCCCTCGGCCAGCCAGCGTTCGAGGGTCTGCGCCGCCTGCTGGTGACGGGCCGCGGCCGTGTCCGCCTGCGGCAGTATCAGCCGGACGATGTTGTACGGATCCGCCGACTCCAGGTGGTGCAGACCGTCGGGGCGCACGACGACGTCGTACGGCGGTGAGGTCACCGCGGCGAGACTGCCGACCCGCTCGGGGACGTACCGCAGTCCACGGAACGGAATCAGACGCAGTCCCTGGACGGCCGGACCTGATGTGTTCATTTCTGCATCGTATGTGGACGGACGGCATGCGCGATGATCTGAACAGAAAGCATGGGACGAGGAGCGCAAAGAATGAGTCAGGCGAGCAGGACCAGGCCCAGCGGCAGCAGCACCGCGTTGAACGAGGCGTACGACACGGCGCTGCTGGATCTCGACGGGGTGGTGTACGCGGGCGGTCACGCGATCGTCCACGCCGTCGACTCGCTGGGGGCGGCACGGGACGGCGGGATGCACCTGGCGTACGTGACCAACAACGCCCTGCGGACGCCGGCCGCGGTGGCCGCGCACCTGACCGAACTCGGCGTACCCGCGGAGCCCGCCGATGTGATCACCTCGGCGCAGGCGGTGGCCCGGCTGATGGCCGATCAGCTGCCCGCCGGGGCACGGGTGCTCGTGGTGGGCGGTGAGGGGCTGCGGGTCGCGCTCCGGGAGCGCGGTCTGGTGCCGGTGGAGTCGGCGGACGACGAGCCGGTCGCGGTGGCGCAGGGATACGGCGGCCCCGACATGGCCTGGGGGCGGTTCGCCGAGGCCGCGTACGCGATCGCGCGCGGGGTGCCGTGGTTCGCGTCCAACACGGATCTGACGATCCCGAGTGCCCGGGGGATCGCACCGGGCAACGGCGCGGCGGTGGAGGTCGTACGGATCGCCACCGGGGCCGAGCCGCAGGTCGCCGGGAAACCGCTGCCGCCGATGCACCGGGAGACGGTGCTGCGGACCGGGGCCGAGCGCCCGCTGGTGGTCGGCGACCGGCTGGACACGGACATCGAGGGCGCGTTCAACGGCGGGGTGGACTCCTTGCTGGTGCTCACCGGGGTGACGGACGCGGCGCAGCTGGTCGCCGCCCCGCCGCAGCACCGGCCGACATACGTGGACGCGGATCTGCGGGGGCTGCTGACCGGGCAGCCCGAGGTGGCGGAGAGCGGTGAGGGCTTCGTGTGCGGGCAGTGGACGGCGTCGGTGCGCGGGGACGAGCTGGTGCTGGCGGGGGACGGGGACGTGCTCGACGGGCTGCGGGCGCTCTGCGGGGCGGCCTGGTCGTACGCCGGGGACGGTTCGTGCGGACTGGACGCGGGCAAGGCGGTCGCCAGGCTGGGGCTGTAGCGGGGAGGTGCCCGGCCACATCGACATAAGAGAGGGTAGGCTAACCTAAGTTTGCTCGGTGTGTCGCCGTCCGCACCCGATCACCTGCGACCCCGGGAGTACGACCATGCAGCGCCTCACCGCGGACTCGGTGACCCTCGGCTACGACCGGCGGATCATCGCGGAGAACCTCTCGGTCGAGATTCCCGACAACTCGTTCACGGTGATCGTCGGCCCCAACGCCTGTGGCAAGTCGACCCTGTTGCGCGCGCTCTCGCGGATGCTGAAGCCGGACAGCGGTCGGGTGCTCCTGGACGGGCAGGCGATCCACGGGATGCCGGCGAAGAAGGTGGCCAGGACGCTGGGGCTGCTGCCGCAGTCCTCCATCGCGCCGGACGGCATCACCGTCGCCGACCTCGTCGGGCGTGGCCGGTATCCGCACCAGGGGCTGCTGCGCCAGTGGTCGCCGGACGACGAACGCATTGTCGAGGAATCGATGGCGGCGACCGGGGTCGGTGCGCTCGCCGATCGCTATGTCGACGAATTGTCCGGCGGGCAGCGACAGCGTGTCTGGATCGCGATGGCGCTCGCGCAGCAGACGCCGCTGCTGCTGCTCGACGAGCCGACGACGTACCTCGACATCCAGCACCAGATCGATGTCCTCGACCTCTGTGCGGAGCTGCACGAGGCGCAGGGGCGCACCCTGGTGGCCGTCCTGCACGACCTGAATCACGCCGCGCGGTACGCCACCCACCTCATCGCGATGCGGGACGGCGAGGTGATCGCGGCGGGGGCGCCGAGCGAGGTCGTCACCGCTGAACTGGTGGAGCGGGTCTTCGGGCTGCGCTGCCAGGTCATCGACGACCCGGAGACCGGGACCCCGCTGGTGGTGCCGGCCGCGCGCAAGCCGCGCGGCGACGCGGCGGCCGCGGGCTGACGGGCAGGGCCGGAACGGTCCGCCCGATCGAGGGAAGTCCCCACCCGGCTACAGGAGCGATCTCAGTCTCAGCAGGTCGCGGAAGCCGGCCTCCAGGCGGACCCGGCCCGACCCCCACGCCTTGGCGAAGTTCAGCTCGCCGTCCACCATGGCCACCAGGTCGTCGCCGGTCATCGCGAGCCGGATCTCGGCCTTCTCGCGGGGCCCGCCGTCGAGCGTGTCCAGGACCTGGATCCGGCCATCGGCCAGCCGGCCGGTGAAGGTGATGTCGAGGTCCTTGATGTGGCAGCTCAGCGAGCGGTCGAGGGCGGCCGCGCCGCGCACGTCGCCGTCGGCCCCCGCGAGGTTGTCGGAAAGTCTGTCGAGTGCGCTGCGGCACTCCGCCATGGTCGCCATCGTGACCGACGGTACCGCAGCCCTTCGCGGTAGCGTTTCCCGCATGAGCGACTCGATGCCGGAACCGGGGACGGCAGCCGGAACACCGCCCGGGAGCGAGGGGGAGGACCCGGCCGCCGGGGCCCCGCTCGACCCCGCCGCGCCCGCGCCCCTCGGCGTCGTGCGCACCCCCACGGGCAACGCCGCGGTCGACGCGGAGCTGGCGCGTCTCGCCGATGCGGACCACCTCCCGGCGGACGGACACATCGAGGTGTACGAGGATGTACACCGTGGGCTGCGCGAAACGCTGACCGCGCTGGACGCAGGGCCCACACCCGCACCGGTACCCGCACCGATGCCCTCGTACGACAACAGGAGCTGAACCGAACGTGGCAGGAGTGGCACGTCGCCGCCTCGACGCCGAGCTGGTACGCCGTAAGCTCGCCCGCTCGCGCGAGCATGCGAGCCAGCTGATCGCCGCAGGGCGGGTGACCGTCGGCGGGAACACCGCGACCAAACCCGCCACCCAGGTCGAGACCAGCGCCGCCGTCGTCGTGATCAAGGACGACAGCGACCCCGAGTACGTCTCGCGCGGCGGGCACAAGCTCGCGGGCGCCCTCGCCGCCTTCGTCCCCCTCGGACTGAACGTCGAGGGGCGGCGGGCGCTGGACGCCGGGGCGTCCACCGGTGGTTTCACCGACGTGCTGCTGAGGGCCGGTGCCGGCCATGTCGTCGCCGTGGATGTCGGCTACGGGCAGCTCGCCTGGTCGCTCCAGTCCGACGAACGCGTCATCGTCAAGGACCGCACCAACGTACGGGAACTGACGCTGGAGGCGATCGACGGCCTGCCGGTGGACCTGGTGGTCGGCGATCTGTCGTTCATCCCGCTGGGCCTCGTCCTGCCCGCCCTGGCGCGCTGCGCCGCCCCCGACGCCGACCTGGTCCTCATGGTCAAGCCGCAGTTCGAGGTCGGCAAGGAACGACTGGGCAGCGGCGGCGTGGTGCGCAGCCCCGAGCTGCGGGCCGAAGCGGTACGGGAAGTGGCACGCCGGGCCTGGGCGCTGGGGCTCGGGGTGCGGGGGGTGACGGCGAGCCCGCTGCCGGGGCCCTCGGGAAACGTCGAGTACTTTCTCTGGCTGCGGGCAGGAGCACCTGAACTGGATCCCGCAGATGTCGACCGTGCAGTGGCGGAGGGGCCTCGTTGACGACGAATGCGGCACGAACTGTCTTTCTTCTGGCACACACCGGCCGCCCGGCCGCGATCCGCAGTGCCGAACTGGTCGTACAGGGGCTGCTGCGCAGTGGCCTGGGCGTACGGGTACTGGCCACCGAAGCGGCCGATCTGCCGCTGCCGTCCTCCGTCGAGACGGTCACGGACACCACGCCCAAGGCCGTGGACGGCTGTGAACTGCTGATCGTGCTGGGCGGGGACGGGACGCTGCTGCGCGGCGCGGAGTTCTCCCGCGCGTCCGGGGTGCCGATGCTCGGCGTCAACCTCGGCCGGGTCGGCTTCCTCGCCGAGGCCGAGCGGGACGACCTGGACAAGGTCGTCGACCGGGTCGTCACCCGCGCCTACCAGGTCGAGGAACGCATGACCCTTGACGTCCTGGTGCACAGCAACGGCGACATCGTCCACACCGACTGGGCGCTGAACGAAGCGGCCGTGCAGAAGGTGTCGCCCGAGCGGATGCTGGAGGTCGTCCTGGAGATCGACGGCCGCCCCGTGACCGGGTTCGGCTGCGACGGGATCGTCTGCGCGACCCCGACCGGATCGACCGCCTACGCCTTCTCGGCGGGCGGTCCCGTCGTCTGGCCCGAGGTCGAGGCGCTGCTGATGGTGCCGATCAGCGCCCACGCGCTGTTCGCCAAGCCGCTGGTGACCTCCCCGACCTCCGTGCTCGCCGTCGAGGTCCAGCAGCACACCCCGCACGGAGTGCTGTGGTGCGACGGCCGCAGGACCGTCGAACTGCCCGCGGGCGCCCGGGTCGAGGTGCGGCGCGGCGCAGTGCCCGTACGGCTGGCGCGGCTGCACCACGCCTCGTTCACCGACCGGCTGGTCGCGAAGTTCGCCCTGCCGGTCTCGGGGTGGCGGGGCGCACCGCACTGACCGTCGGGCATTCCCCCGGAGGTGTGGCGAATGGATCGTGAGCACACGGGAGAGTGAGGTCCGGGAGGCGGGGTCCGTCGCACATCGGCGCCCGGACCTCGTAAGGTCGTGTCCGTGTTGGAGGAGATGCGGATACGGTCGCTCGGAGTCATCGACGACGCGGTGGTGGAGCTGTCACCCGGTTTCACCGCGGTGACGGGTGAGACCGGCGCGGGCAAGACCATGGTCGTCACCAGCCTCGGGCTGCTGCTCGGCGGGCGCGCCGACCCCGCCCTGGTACGGATCGGGGCCAAGGCCGCCGTCGTCGAGGGGCGGATCACGGTGTCCGACGGCGACAGCGTCGCCCTGCGGGCCGAGGAGGCCGGGGCCGAGATCGAGGACGGCGCGCTGCTGATCAGCCGTACCGTCTCCGCCGAGGGGCGTTCCCGGGCGCATCTGGGCGGCCGGTCGGTGCCGGTCGGGGTGCTCGCCGAACTCGCCGACGAACTCGTCGCCGTGCACGGCCAGACCGACCAGCAGGGGCTGCTCAAGCCCGCCCGGCAGCGGCAGGCGCTCGACCGGTACGCGGGCGACGGGGTCGCCGGGCCGCACGCGAAGTACGCGGCGGCGTACCGGCGGCTGCGGGCCGTCGTCACGGAGCTCGACGAGCTGACCACACGGGCCCGGGAACGCGCCCAGGAAGCCGATCTGCTGCGCTTCGGGCTGGGCGAGATCGCCGCGGTCGAACCACTGGCCGGCGAGGACGTGGACCTCGCCTCCGAGGCCGAACGGCTCGGCCACGCCGAAGCGCTCTCCTCCGCCGCGGCTCTCGCGCACACCGCGCTCGCGGGCAATCCGGAGGACCCGGAGGGCGTCGACGCCACGACCGTGGTCGCCGCCGCCGGACGGTCCCTGGACGCCGTGCGCGCCCACGATCCGGCGCTGGCGGCGCTCGCCGACCGGATCGGCGAGATCTCGATCCTGCTCTCCGACGTGGCGGGCGAACTGGCCGGTTACGCCGATCAGTTGGACGCCGATCCGCTGCGGCTCGCCGCGGTGGAGGAGCGCCGCGCCGCGCTCACCGCGCTCACCCGGAAGTACGGCGAGGACATCGGCGCAGTGCTCGCCTGGGCCCAGGAGGGCGCCGCCCGGCTCACCGAGCTGGAGGGCGACGACGACCGGATCGGCGAGCTGACCGCCGAACGCGACGCGCTGCGGGACGAACTCTCCGGCCTCGGCCAGGCGTTGACCGACGCGCGCAACCGGGCGGCCGCGCTCTTCGCCGAGGCGGTGACCGCGGAGCTGGCCTCGCTGGCCATGCCGCACGCCCGGGTCTCCTTCGACATCCGGCAGACCGAGGCGGCCGACGAGGCGTCCGGCATCGAGATCGACGGGCGGAACGTGGTCTACGGGCCGTCCGGCGCCGACGAGGTCGAGCTGCTGCTGGCCCCGCACCCCGGTGCCCAGCCCCGGCCGATCGCCAAGGGGGCCTCGGGCGGTGAGCTGTCCCGGGTGATGCTCGCCGTGGAGGTGGTCTTCGCGGGCGCCGACCCCGTACCCACGTACCTCTTCGACGAGGTCGACGCGGGCGTCGGCGGCAAGGCCGCGGTCGAGGTGGGGCGGCGGCTCGCCAAGCTCGCCAGGTCCGCCCAGGTCGTCGTCGTCACGCACCTGCCGCAGGTGGCGGCCTTCGCGGACCGGCAACTGCTGGTCGAGAAGACCGTCGACGGGTCGGTGACCAGCAGCGGGGTCACGGTCCTGGAGGGCGAGGACCGGGTGCGGGAGCTGTCCCGGATGCTCGCGGGCCAGGAGGACTCCCAGACGGCACGGGCCCACGCGGAGGAGCTGCTGGCCGCGGCGCGGGCCGACGGGTAAGGGCCGGCCACTGCGTAGGGTGGCGCGCATGGGAGCAGCGCTCAGCAGGGCCGCGAAGTCCGGTGCAGTCGCCGCCGTCGTCGCGGGGGGTGTGTACCGGGCGCTGCGGGCCCGGCCGCGCCCGCTCCTGCAGCGCACCAACTACGCGGGCCGCACCGTGGATCTGTACGCGGGTCCGGCCGCCGCCCTCGGCACCGCGGCCGGAGCGGCCGTCCTCCCGCTGCCGGCCCGTACCCGCTGCGCCGCCGTGCTCGCCGTGCTGGCGGCCGGTGGCTGCGGCGCGTACGACGACCTCGCCGGGGCGGACGATCCGCGCCGCGGGTTCCGCGCCCACCTGGGTGCGCTGCGGGAGGGCGAGGTGACCTCCGGCGCGGTGAAGCTCTTCGGGATCGGGGCCGCCGGGCTCGCGGCCGGTGCGCTGATCGAGGAACGGCCCGTCGACCGGGTGCTCGCCGGGGTTGTGATCGCCGGAACCGCCCATCTCGTCAACCTGGTCGACGTGCGGCCCGCGGCGGCCGCCGCCACCGTGCTCGCCCTCGGGGCCCCCGGCCTGCCGCGGGGCGGGCTCGCCGCCGCGCCGATGGGCGCCGTGGCCGCACTCGTCGCGGACGACCTGGGGGAGCGGACCATGCTGGGGGACACCGGGGTCCATGCCCTGGGGGCCGCCCTCGGGGTCGCGATCGTCGCGGGCCGCGGCCGGGCCGGACTCGCCGTGCATGCCGCGGGGCTGGTCGCCGCAGCGGCGTACGGGGACCGGATCAGCCGACTCGTCCAGGTGGCGGCGGGGCGCTGACGGAGGAAGCCGCGGGAGTGGGCGAGTCAATCGTGCGCCAGTTTCTCACCCGTGCGAGTGGTAGGCCGGGTCCGGTTGTTGCGATGCGGGCCGCAACGACGGCCCGACCGTGCAGGAACGCGCGTACGGACTGGCATCCTTGGCGGTGCCATCACAGCCCTTCGGGAGCCCCGGGAGCCAATTCAACGTGTCACAGCTGCGTACGGTCCAAGTCCTGGGTGGCGGCAGTGCGGGCAGCAGTGCCCACGTCAGCTCGCTGGCCGCGGGACTCGTGGCGAGGGGCGTGCACGTCACCGTCTGCGCCCCGGCCGAACTGGACCACGCCTACGACTACTCCGGCACGGGCGCCGGTTTCGCCCCCGTGCCCCGGCGCAGTGACCCCGCCTCCGTCGCCGCCCTGCGCGCCGCCTGCCTGACGGCGGACGTCGTCCACGCGCACGGGCCGCACGCCGCCGTGCGCGCCGCTCTCGCGCTCGGCGGCCGACGCGTCCCGCTGGTCGTCACCTGGCACGCCCGCGCCCACGCCGAAGGGGCCCGCAGCCGGATGATCCGGCTGATGGAGCGAAGGGCCGCCCGAGCGGCGGCAGTTGTGCTCGGCACGACTTCCGACCTGGTCGACCGGGCCCGCCACCGGGGCGCGCGAGACGCGCGGCTCGCCCCCGTCTCCGCCCCCGTCCCCCGGCTGCCCGTCACCGCCCACGCGGGCAAGGCGCGGGCCGAACTCGGGGCGGTGGAAAGGCCTTTGATCATCGCCTGCGGAAGTCTCGTACCGCATCACGGGTACGGCGCACTGCTCGACGCCGCACGGCTGTGGCGCGAGCTCGACCCCGCGCCGCTCCTGGTCGTCGTGGGCGAGGGGCGCGAACGGTCCGCCCTCCAGCGCCGGATCAGGAACGAGGAGCTGCCCGTCCGGCTCGTCGGCAGCCGGGACGACCGGATCGAACTGCTCGCCGCGGCGGATCTGGCGGTGCTGTGCAGCAGTTGGGAGGCGCGTTCGGTGTCGGCACAGGAGGCGCTGCGGCTCGGCGTCCCGCTGGTCGCCACCGCGGTCGGCGGCGTACCCGAACTCGTGGGGGACGCGGCGGAACTCGTGCCGTACGGGAACACGGAGGCGCTCGCGCGGGTGGTGGCCAGGCTCCTCGGGGATCCCCGGCGGCGCGCCGAGATGGTGACCGACGGGCTTGCCCAGGCGGCGAGTTGGCCGACCGAGGACGACACGATCGCCCAGGTGCTCAGCGTGTACGACGAGTTGACCCAGCCACTGGCGGCACGGGCGCGGTGAGCCGGCCGCCCGGCCCGGCTACGCGATGTGGCGGCGGGCCCGGAGAGCCAGGCTCAGCGCCAGTACCGCCTGCGGGTCGTCCAGGTCGGTGCCGAGCAGCTCGCCGATGCGGGCCAGCCGGTTGTACAGCGTCTGACGGTTCAGATGCAGCTCGCGTGCGGTCTCCGCCTTGCGGCCGGCGTGGGCCAGATACGTCTCCAGCGTCGGCAGCAGTGCCGGGCGCGAGGTGCGGTCGTGATCGCGCAGCGGGCCGATCGCCCGGTCCACGAAGGCCGCCAGATCCGGGTGGTCCCGCAACCGCCACAGCAGCAGGTCGATGTCGAGGCGCCGGGCGTCGTACCAGGGCCGGTCGCTGAGGCCGTGCGCGGCCGTCGCCGTCTCGGCGGCGTGCCGCAGCCCCGCGCCGGCCGTCGCCCAGCCGCCCGCCACACCGACCACCACGACCGGCGGATGCGAACCGGCCCGCTCCAGCCCGGCCCGCTCCACACCGGCCCGCAGCGCCGCCGCGACCCGGTCCGCGACCGCCGTGCGCTCCGTCTCGGACCGCAGCCCCAGCAGCACCGGAACCCGGCCCTCCACGGGCCGTACGCCCAGCAGCACCGGTACCCCCACCGACGAGAGCTCCTCCAGCACCGCCCGCGCCAGCAACGCCCAGTTCCCGGACACCGACAGCTCGGGGGCCAGCCGCATCACCACCGGCAGCAGCGGCATCTCGGCCGGTTTGAAGCCCAGTACGCGGGCCTGCGCGGGCGCGTCCTCCGGCGTGATCCGGCCCTCGGCGAGGTCGGTCAGGAAGTCGCCCCGGCCGCGGGCCGCGAGCTCCTCCTCCTGGCGGGCCTGCATCAGCACCACGGCGAGGATGCCCGCCGCCCGCTCCGCCGCCATCCGGTGCACGGTCACCAGTGGCCCGGACACGGCGAGCAGCACCAGCCTGGCCCGTACCGAACCGGCGCCCGGACCGCCGCCCGGCACATCCACCAGCACCGAACCGGTGGGCGGTGTCTCGCGCGCCGCCCGGCCGCCGCGCATCCCGTCCCACACCTGGAGCGGGTCGGCACAGACCGGGCCGGAGCCGGGGCCCGCCGCGTACAGCAGCTGGCCGTCCGCCGTCTCCAGGAAGACCGGATTGGCCGCGAAGTCCGCCAGGATGCCGAGCACCTGGGGCACCCCGCCGCCGCCCAGGAGCGCCTTCGTGCACCGGCGGTGCACGTCCTCGGCCTGCCGCAGCAGCGCGTAGTGACCGTTGACGATCTCGGTGTGGATCTCCTCGGTCACCGTCACGAACGGCACCTCGCGGTGCAGCTGCACCAGCGGCAGCCCAGCGGCGCGGGCGGCGTCCACTATCGACGCGGGCAGTCTGCTGAAGCGCGGCCCGAGCTCCACCACCAGGGCGGCGATGCCCCGGTCGGCGAGCCTGCGGACGAAGGCGCGCTGCTCGGCCGGGCGGGTGCCGAGCCCGAGACCGGTGGTGAGCAGCAGTTCACCGCCCTTGAGCAGCGAAGCGATGTTGGGGACCTCGCCCGCGTGCACCCAGCGCACCGTACGGTTCAGCCGGTCCGCGCCGGCCACCACCTCCGGGAGCCCGCCGCGCAGCCCCGGCAGTTCGAGTGCTCGCTGCACGGTGATTCCGCCTTGCGTCTCCACTGGCTCTGGCCTCGCGTTTTCCCTCGGGTCGGACGGCGGTCGCCCTCATCAGGAAGGTACCGGCCCGGAGCGCCCGAGGCGTCGTCGGGGGAGCCGCTGGAGAGCTGTTGACACGGGACGAGCGCCGCTGCGATCTTGTGGACGCCGCGCGGTCCGGGCCGATCGGGCCCGGCATCCCGGGCGGCCCCGACATCCGGACCGGACCTGGAGCAGACGTGGGCGACGAAACGACGGAGCACCCGAGCGGTCCGGAGCTTCCCGGCCCGCTGGTCGGGGTCGACTGGCTGGCACGCCGGCTCGGCGGGCCGGGACTGGTGGTCCTCGACGCCTCGGTCGGCGCGCACCGGGGCGGCGAGCGGCGGATCCCGGGAGCGCGGGCCTTCGACATCGACGGGGCGCTGTCCGACCACTCCGGCCCGCTGCCCCACACGATGCCCGACGCCGCCCGGTTCACCGAGGAGCTGCGCGCCCTCGGCGTGAACGGCTCCGACACCGTCGTCGTCCTCGACGGCGCGGGCATCTACTCCAGCGCGCGGGCCTGGTGGATGCTGCGGGCGATGGGCTTCGACCGGGTCGCGGTGCTCGACGGCGGCCTGCCCGCCTGGGCCGACGCCGGGCTGCCGCTGGAGAGCGTCCGGCCCGAGCCCGCCCCCGTACCCGGCGACTTCACCGCACGGCCGCGCCCGGGAATGTTCGTCGGCGCCGATGAGGTGGCGGCGGCCCTGGCCGACCCCGCGGCGGTGGTCCTCGACGCCCGTACCCGGGAACGGTTCACCGGCGCCGTCGCCGAACCCAGGCCCGGACTGCGCGCCGGACACATGCCGGGGGCGGTCAACCTGCCCTTCGGGGAGCTCCGGCGCGACGGGCGGATGCGTCCGGCGGACGAGCTGCGCGCCGTGTTCGCGGCCCTCGCCGGGGAGCGGGAGCGGCTGGTCCTCAGCTGCGGATCGGGCGTCACCGCGTGCGTGCTGGCCCTGGGGGCCGAGCTGGCGGGGTACCGGGGACAGGCCGTGTACGACGGGTCCTGGAGCGAATGGGGGCTGCCGTCGCGGCGGCCCGTGGTGACCGGGGCGGACGGATCCCCGCCCGCCCCGTGACCCGGCCTCAGCCGACGTACGCCCCGCTCGCCGTCAGGCGCAGCGCCGTGTCGATCAGCGGCACATGGCTGAAGGCCTGCGGGAAGTTCCCCACCTGGCGCTGGAGCCGGGAGTCCCACTCCTCCGCGAGCAGGCCCAGATCGTTGCGCAGGGACAGCAGCCGCTCGAAGAGCTGGCGGGCCTCGTCGACCCGGCCGATCATCGCCAGATCGTCCGCCAGCCAGAACGAGCAGGCCAGGAACGCGCCCTCGTCGCCCTCCAGGCCGTCGACGCCCGCGTCCTCGCCCGAGGTGGGGTAGCGCAGCACGAAGCCGTCCTCGGTGGACAGCTCGCGCTGGATCGCCTCGATCGTGCCGATCACGCGCTTGTCGTCCGGCGGCAGGAAGCCCATCTGCGGGATCAGCAGCAGCGAGGCGTCCAGTTCCTTCGAGCCGTAGGACTGGGTGAAGGTGTTGCGTTCCGGGTCGTAGCCCCGCTCGCAGACATCGCGGTGGATGTCGTCGCGCAGCTCGTGCAGGCGCTCCAGCGGCCCTTCCGCGTCCCCGGACTCGATGAGCTTGATGGTGCGGTCGACGGCGACCCAGGCCATCACCTTCGAGTGGACGAAGTGGCGGCGCGGCCCGCGCACCTCCCAGATGCCCTCGTCCGGCTCGTCCCAGTGCTTCTCCAGGTACTCGATCAGCTTGAGCTGGAGCCCGGTCGCGTAGTCGTTGCGGGTCAAGCCCGTCATGTGGGCGAGGTGGAGCGCCTCGATGACCTCGCCGTACACGTCCAGCTGGAGCTGGCCCGCCGCGCCGTTGCCGACCCGGACCGGGGCCGAGTTCTCGTAACCGGGCAGCCAGTCCAGCTCGGCCTCGCCCAGCTCGCGCTCGCCCGCGATGCCGTACATGATCTGGAGGTTCTCCGGGTCGCCGGCGACCGCCCGCAGCAGCCACTCGCGCCAGGCTCGGGCCTCCTCGCGGTAGCCGGTGCGCAGCAGCGAGGAGAGGGTGATCGCGGCGTCGCGCAGCCAGGTGTAGCGGTAGTCCCAGTTCCGGGAGCCGCCGATGTCCTCCGGCAGGGAGGTGGTGGGCGCGGCGACGATGCCGCCGGTCGGCGCGTACGTCAGGGCCTTGAGGGTGATCAGGGAGCGGACCACGGCCTCGCGGTAGGGCCCGTGGTACGTGCACTGCTCGACCCATTCGCGCCAGAAGTCCGCGGTCGCGTCCAGCGAACCCTCCGGGTCCGGCAGACCGGGCGGCTCGTGGTGCGAGGGCTGCCAGCTGATCGTGAACGCGATCCGGTCACCCGGCGCGACCGTGAAGTCGGAGTACGTCGTGAGGTTCTCGCCGTACGTGTCGGCGGGGGTGTCCAGCCAGACGGAGTCCGGGCCCGCGACGGCGACCGTACGGCCGTCGACCTTGTGCACCCAGGGGGTGACCCGGCCGTAGCTGAACCGCATGCGCAGCTCGGAGCGCATCGGCACCCGGCCGCTGATCCCCTCCACGATCCGGATCACCTGCGGCGCACCGTCACGCGGTGGCATGAAATCGGTCACTCTGACCGTTCCGCGCGGTGTGTCCCACTCCGATTCCAGGATGAGGGAGTCCCCGCGGTAACGGCGGCGGTCCGCGGCCGGCGGCTGCGTCCCGTCCGCCCGCGCCGGGCCCAGGCGCCAGAAGCCGTGCTCCTCGGTGCCCAGCAGTCCCGCGAAGACGGCGTGCGAATCGAAGCGGGGAAGGCACAGCCAGTCCACTGTGCCGTCCCGGCAGACCAGGGCGGCGGTCTGCATGTCTCCGATGAGTGCGTAATCCTCGATGCGCCCGGCCACGTGCGTCTCCAGTCGAACGGCCATGTCGCCCCGTAGGGCATTACTGCGGGTGAAGAGGTCGTCGCAAGGGGGTGTTGTGGGGGAACCTGCGAACGCGTCACCTCGCCCGGGGCGAGTGCCGGGGCGAGTGTCCGAGCAGGATACGACGCACCCAGGTGATCCGCGCGACGGTCTTGACAACCGGTCTCACCCGAACGGGTGTGTGCGCGGACACTCGTGGTGATCATGCGAGGTGGGCGCCGGGATGCGGCCGGAAGCGGGCTCCCCTCGGCGCTGATACCCTGGTAGCCCGTGGACCGGTGGTCGTCCGCAACCGCAGACGAGGCCCCCGAACCGCAGCGACGGCGCCTCCGGAGTCTCCGGACGAAAACGCCGGTACGCACCTCACGATCGCGACCACGGGAGCCCCCTTTGGCTATGCAGCCCACATCCACGACGACCAAGCACATCTTCGTCACCGGGGGTGTCGCCTCTTCCCTCGGCAAGGGTCTGACTGCCTCCAGCCTCGGTGCCCTGCTCAAGGCGCGCGGCCTTCGGGTCACCATGCAGAAGCTCGACCCGTACCTGAACGTCGACCCGGGCACGATGAACCCCTTCCAGCACGGTGAGGTGTTCGTCACCAACGACGGCGCCGAGACCGACCTGGACATCGGCCACTACGAGCGCTTCCTCGACGTCGACCTCGACGGGTCCGCCAACGTCACCACCGGTCAGGTCTACTCGCAGGTGATCGCCAAGGAGCGGCGCGGCGAGTACCTCGGTGACACCGTGCAGGTCATCCCGCACATCACCAACGAGATCAAGCACCGCATCCGCCGCATGGCAACCGACGACGTCGACGTCGTCATCACCGAGGTCGGCGGTACGGTCGGTGACATCGAGTCGCTGCCGTTCCTGGAGACCGTCCGTCAGGTCCGCCACGAGGTCGGCCGGGACAACGTCTTCGTCGTGCACATCTCGCTGCTGCCCTATATCGGCCCGTCCGGCGAGCTCAAGACCAAGCCGACCCAGCACTCCGTCGCCGCGCTGCGCAACATCGGCATCCAGCCCGACGCCATCGTGCTGCGCGCCGACCGTGACGTACCGACCGCCATCAAGCGCAAGATCTCGCTGATGTGCGATGTCGACGAGGCCGCCGTGGTGGCCTGCGTGGACGCCAAGTCGATCTACGACATCCCGAAGGTGCTGCACACCGAGGGCCTGGACGCCTACGTGGTGCGCAAGCTCGACCTGCCGTTCCGCGACGTCGACTGGACGACGTGGGACGACCTGCTGGACCGCGTCCACAACCCCGACCACGAGATCACCGTGGCGCTCGTCGGCAAGTACATCGACCTGCCCGACGCCTACCTCTCGGTCACCGAGGCCATCCGGGCCGGCGGCTTCGCCAACAAGGCGCGGGTCAAGGTCAAGTGGGTCGCCTCGGACGACTGCAAGACCACGGCGGGTGCCGCGAAGCAGCTCGGTGACGTCGACGCGATCTGCGTCCCCGGCGGCTTCGGCGACCGCGGTGTCAACGGCAAGATCGGCGCCATCCAGTACGCCCGCGAGAACAAGGTGCCGCTGCTCGGCCTCTGCCTCGGCCTCCAGTGCATCGTGATCGAGGCCGCGCGCAACCTCGCCGAGATCCCCGACGCCAACTCCACCGAGTTCGACGCCGCCACCTCGCACCCCGTCATCTCGACGATGGAGGAGCAGCTGGCGTACGTCGAGGGCGCGGGCGACCTGGGCGGCACCATGCGGCTCGGCCTGTACCCGGCGAAGCTCGCCGAGGGCTCGCTGGTCCGCGAGGCGTACGACGGCGAGCCGTACGTGGAGGAGCGCCACCGCCACCGCTACGAGGTCAACAACGCCTACCGGGCAGAGCTGGAGAAGAAGGCCGGTCTGGTCTTCTCCGGCACCTCCCCGGACAACAAGCTCGTCGAGTACGTCGAGTACCCGCGCGAGATCCACCCCTACCTGGTCGCCACCCAGGCGCACCCGGAGCTCCGCTCCCGCCCGACCCGCCCGCACCCGCTCTTCGCGGGTCTGGTGAAGGCGGCCGTCGCGCGCAAGACGGGTGCCGCGGCCGGTGACGGCAAGGGCAAGCCGTCGGGCAAGTAGTCCGGCGCCGCACAGGCGTTAACGTTGACCGGGGTACGTGTCCTTCGAGGACGCGTACCCCGGTTTCTGTTTTTCGTGGGAGGACGTAGATGGGTTTCCAGGACACGCCCGAGGAGTGGCAGGTCACCGCGACCGAGACGCCCTTCACCGGCAACAAGACCAGCGTCCGCACCGACGAAGTGGTGATGCCGGACGGCACGGTCGTGCGCCGCGACTACCAGGTCCACCCGGGCTCGGTCGCCGTGCTCGCGCTCGACGACGACAACCGGGTCGTGGTGCTGCGGCAGTACCGCCACCCGGTGCGCCACAAGCTCTGGGAGATCCCGGCCGGACTGCTCGACGTCCCCGGCGAGAACCCGCTGAACGCGGCGCAGCGCGAGCTCTACGAGGAGGCGTACGTCAAGGCCGAGGACTGGCGGGTGCTGACCGACGTCTACACCACACCGGGCGGCTGCGACGAAGCCGTACGGATCTTCCTGGCCCGGAACCTCTCCGAGGCCGACGGGGAGCGCTTCGAGGTCTCCGAGGAGGAGGCCGACATGGAGCTGGCCCGGGTGCCGCTCCAGGAGCTGGTACGGGGCGTGCTCGCGGGGGAGCTGCACAACAACTGCCTCGTGGTGGGCGTCCTCTCGCTCGCGGCGGTGCTCGCCGGTGACGGGATCGATTCGCTGCGCCCGGCCGACGCGCCGTGGCCGGCCCGCCCCTTCGAGGCCTGACGGGCGGCAGGACCGCCGGACGGCGCACACCGAGGTCCTTCGATCCGACAAGATACTGATCCGATCGGGGGACCTCTGTGTCGTGCTCGGTCCTGCTCCAGGCAGAACGTCCACACGCCTGAACTACGCTCACAATGCCCGGACCGGAGTCCCGGCGGGCGACGCGTGCAGCGAAGTGGAGCGTGGCCCGTGACGGATCAGGCGGTGGACACCAGCGGCCCGGCCGAGGCAGCGGGTACCGAGGAGCCGTCCGGCACCGCCCCACCCCAATTCTTCGGACGCGCCCGCGAGTTGAAGGCGCTGCGGGCCGACATCGAACGGGCCGGCCTGGACACCCTGGCCGGCCGCAAGGCCGCCCGCGCCCGGGTGCTGCTGATCGCCGGACGCCCCGGATCCGGACGCACCGCGCTCGCCGAGGAACTCACCCGCAGGCTGCTCGCCGAGGGCGACCACCCCGACGGACTGCTCCGCGTCCGGCTCACCGAACCCGGCGGCGCACCGGTGCCCACCGAGCGCACCGCCCGCGAGCTGCTCGACCGGATGGGGGTGACCGGGCCGCCCGGCGCGGACGGGGACGAACTCTCCGGGATGGTCCGCGAGGAGCTCGCCGGACGCCGCGCCCTGCTGCTCCTGGACGACGCGGCGGACGCGGAACAGGTCGACCCGCTGCTGCCGGACAACCCGGACTGCCTGGTCGTCGCCACGTCCGAGGGCCCGCTGACCGGCATCCCGGGCGTCCGCCCCTGCACCATCGGCGGCCTGGACGCGGGCTCCGCCGTGCGGCTGCTCGCCCGCACCATCGGAGAGGTCAGGATCACCGTCGACCCGCGGACCGCCGAGACCCTCACCGAGGAGTGCGGCGGGCTGCCGGCCGCCCTGGCCATGGTCGCCGGCTGGCTCGCCGCCCGCCCCATGGCATCGGTCGCCGATGTCACCAAGCAGCTGCGCGAACTGCCGGACGACACGGAGCAGTCCACCGGCTCCCGCCCGCTGGCCCGCGCCTTCCGGCTGGTCCACGACTCGCTGCCGCCGACCGCGGCCCGGATACTGCGGCTGCTCGCCCTCGCCCCCGCCGGACTCGCCGACGCCCACACCGCCTCCGCGCTGGCCGGCTGCTCCGTCTCGGCCGCCCAGACGACCCTCGACGACTTCGTGGCCCTGGGCCTGCTGCACACCAACGGGGCGGACCAGCCGCAGTACGAGGTGCCTGGCTGCCTCGCGCCGCTGCTGCGGGCGCTGCTGGAGGCCAGGGACCGGCCGGCGGAGCTCCAGCTGGCCAGGGCCCGGATGCTGGAGCGCACCGTACGGCTGCTCCAGTCCTGCCGGGCGGTCACCGAGCCCGAGGGTTCCCCGGCCCGCCGCAAGCTCGCCGGGCTCCCGCGCTCGCTGCGCTTCCCGGGCCCCGAGGCGGCCGCCGAATGGCTGCGGATCCGCCGGCCCGCCCTGCTGGCCTCGGCCCGGATCGCCGTCGAGGACGGTGAACTCGACACCCTGGCAAGGCGGTTGGTGGCCGCCCTGGTGCGGGCGCTGGCCGTGCACCAGGGCACCGAGGCCGCCGCACCCGAGCTGTACGGACTGCACGGCCTGGTGCTGGCCGTGGCCGAGCGGCGCGAGCTGCCGCGCGAGCGGGCCGCGGCGCTGCTCAACCTCGCCGACCTCGACGCCAGGACCGGCCGCACCCGGGAGGCGCTGGCCCGCTACCGGGCCGCGCTGGATGCCGGACGGGCCGCGAAGGACCCGTACGCCACCGGCCGCGCGATGGAATCCGTAGGCGGCGCCTACGCCGAGCTGGGGGACTTCCAGCGGGCCTCCGACTGGTACGGCCGCGCGCTGGCGCAGCGGCTCACCCAGGGGGAGCGGGCCGACGAGGCACGGCTGTACGGGCGGCTCGGCGCCGTCCACACCTATGCCGGGCGGTACGGCGAGGCGCTGCGGAACTGGCGCGCCGCGGCGGCCGGGTACCGCAGGCTCGGCGACGTGCCGGCCCAGGCGCGGGCGCTCAGCGAGGCGGCGCGGGTCCAGGAGTACGCGGGCCGGCCGCACGAGTCCCTGCACACCTGCCAGGAGGCCGTCGAGTGGGCCAGGCGGGCAGGTGACGTACGACTCCAGGCGGCGCTGGAGCTCCGGTTGGCCGACACGCTCGACAGGCTCGGCGACCCGGCTGCGGCCAAGCTGCACCGGGGTCTGGCCGACAGATTGCTGGGCCAGGAGGGTGTGACCTGCGAAATCCGTAGTGCGGCGACAGAAAAATAATGCTTTGTAAGGCTAGACAGCACGAAACCCTTCATTAGACTGGCTCTGCCGCGTGTGTTCGCGGTGTCTCCATTTACGTAGTGTCTATCCGGGTATGTATAGCTATGCCCGGGTAACCCTCTGAGCCAAGGACCGTGATCGACGTGAAGGTCGGCATCCCCCGCGAAGTCAAGAACAACGAGTTCCGCGTGGCGATCACGCCTGCCGGTGTGCACGAGCTCGTCCGCCACGGCCACCAGGTCGTCGTCGAGGAGAACGCCGGGGCCGGCTCCTCCATCACGGACGAGGAGTACATCGCCGCCGGGGCGCAGATCCTCCCCACCGCCGACGAGGTCTGGGCCACCGCCGACCTGCTGCTGAAGGTCAAGGAGCCGGTCGCCGAGGAGTACCACCGCCTCCGCAAGGACCAGACGCTCTTCACCTACCTGCACCTCGCGGCCTCCCGCGAGTGCACCGACGCGCTGATCGAGTCGGGCACCACGGCCATCGCCTACGAGACGGTCGAGACCGCGAACCGCGCGCTCCCGCTGCTCGCCCCGATGTCCGAGGTCGCGGGCCGGCTGGCCCCGCAGGTCGGCGCCTACCACCTGATGCGCTCGGTCGGCGGCCGCGGCGTGCTGCCGGGCGGCGTCCCGGGCACGGCGCCCGCCGAGGCCGTCGTCATCGGCGGCGGTGTCTCCGGCTGGAACGCCACGCAGATCGCCGTCGGTCTCGGTTTCCACGTCACGCTGCTCGACAAGGACATCAACAAGCTCCGTGAGGCCGACAAGGTCTTCGGCACCAAGGTGAAGACCGTCGTCTCCAACGCCTTCGAGCTGGAGAAGGCCGTCATCGAGGCCGACCTCGTCGTGGGCGCCGTGCTGATCCCCGGCGCGAAGGCGCCGAAGCTGGTCACCAACGAGCTCGTCGCCAAGATGAAGCCCGGAAGTGTACTTGTCGACATTGCGATCGACCAGGGCGGCTGCTTCGAGGACTCGCACCCGACGACGCACGCCGAGCCGACCTTCAAGGTCCACAACTCGGTGTTCTACTGCGTCGCGAACATGCCGGGCGCGGTGCCGAACACCTCGACGTACGCCCTCACCAACGCCACGCTGCCGTACATCGTGGAGCTCGCCAACCGCGGCTGGGTCGAGGCGCTGCGCCGCGACGCCGCGCTCGCCAAGGGCCTCAACACCCATGACGGGCAGGTTGTTTACCGCGAGGTGGCCGAGGCGCACGGCCTGGAGCACGTCGAGCTGAGCTCGCTCCTCGGCTGACGGGTCAACACCTTCCGTCAACCTCACGCACACGGCCGGACCTTGCCGAGCAAGGTCCGGCCGTACGCATGCCGGGCCCCTTCGGCGACCCCGTTCAACTCGTCTCGAACGTAACCCTTTAGCCGATTCGTACGCCCGTTAAATCTGTGCCCCGGTGGCCGCACGCCCTTGACAGGGGCGTGTTCGATTGCCGACACATCGGGCCGGGTCCGACGGATTGTGTTGCTGCGAAGCGGTGACACGCCATAGAGTCGCCAATCGTCGGCATGGTGCCACGCTGACCTATCGATAAGTTTCCTGGTCACGTCCAAGGAGGTAAGACGACTTGTGAATGAGTCGACATTTACTCCCGGGGGTGTTCATCCAGGGATGCCTGCACGGGGCCAGAGCCCGAACGGGCTGGAGGCTGTCGGCTCCGTCGCTGTCCGCACCTTCGCCACCCAACAGCACATGACGACAGCCCCCCAGATGATGGACGGCCTACACGTGAACGCCATGGCCGGCAACGAGAGTGGCCGGGAAACCGCCCACTTCGCCGACTTCGACGAGGTGCCCCAGGGGCACTTCTACGACCCCGACGCCGAGTACGAACCCGATCCGGAGTACGCGGCCACCCTCGCGCCCGACGCTGCCCGCCAGCGCCGCGAGCGGATCGGCCCCACCGGCCGGCCCCTGCCCTACTTCCCGATCCCGGGCCCGCTGACCGATCACGGCCCCGCGAAGATCATCGCGATGTGCAACCAGAAGGGCGGCGTCGGCAAGACCACGTCGACCATCAACCTGGGCGCCGCACTCGCGGAGTACGGACGACGCGTCCTGCTCGTCGACTTCGACCCGCAGGGTGCCCTGTCGGTCGGGCTCGGCGTCAACCCGATGGAGCTCGACCTCACGGTCTACAACCTGCTCATGGAGCGGGGCATGTCGGCCGACGAGGTCCTGCTGAAGACCGCGGTCCCGAACATGGACCTGCTGCCCAGCAACATCGACCTGTCGGCCGCCGAGGTGCAGCTGGTGAGCGAGGTCGCCCGGGAATCCACGCTGCAGCGCGCCCTGAAGCCGCTGATGGCCGATTACGACTACATCGTGATCGACTGCCAGCCGTCGCTCGGCCTGCTCACCGTGAACGCCCTCACGGCCGCCCACAAGGTCATAGTGCCGCTCGAGTGCGAATTCTTCGCGCTGCGTGGTGTGGCGTTGCTCACCGAGACCATCGAGAAGGTCCAGGAGCGCCTCAACCCCGATCTGGAGCTCGACGGCATCCTCGCCACCATGTACGACTCCCGTACGGTGCACAGCCGTGAGGTCCTCGCGCGCGTCGTCGAGGCATTCGACGACCACGTCTACCACACGGTCATCGGGCGCACTGTGCGCTTCCCGGAGACCACCGTCGCCGGTGAGCCCATCACCACGTACGCCTCCAACTCGGTCGGTGCCGCCGCCTATCGCCAGCTCGCCAGGGAGGTGCTCGCCCGGTGTCACGCCGAGTGAGTCTGCCCGGGGCCGACGAACTGTTCCGTACCACCGGAGGAATGGGGCTCCAGGCCTCGTCCCCCGCGGACCGGCGACGCAAGGCGAACGGTGAGGCCCGGGTGCCCGGTCCGGCCGGGGAGAACGATTCCGGGACGGACGGATCCGGCACGGAAGTGTCGCAGGACGCCGACGGCTCCTCGCGCGAGGAGCACTCCGCGGCGGACGCCGACGCGGGGGAGTCGCGCAGCCGCGACGCCGACCGGGTCGCGGTGGCCGCACAGGCGGGCCGCAGGCCCCAGCAGTCCGTACCGGCGGCCGCACCCCCGTCCGCGTCGCCCGGCGCGTCCTCGTCCACGCAGGAGGCGGTTCCCGCCCCTGCCGTCCAGCAGCAGCGCAGGCGCGGAGGCGGGCGTGGGGCGAACCGCAGGCCCAGCGGCCGCGAGCGCCACGACGAGAAGATCACCGTCTACGTCTCGGCCGAGGAACTGATGGACCTGGAGCACGCCCGCCTCGTGCTGCGCGGGGAGCACGGGCTCGCCGTCGACCGCGGGCGGATCGTCCGTGAGGCGGTCGCGGTGGTGCTCGCGGATCTGGAGTCGCGGGGCGACGCGAGCATCCTCGTACGGCGGCTGCGCGGCCGCTGACCGGTGCGGCGGCCGGTAGCCTGCCCCCGGTGGGCGGCCGCCGGACGAGCGGCCAGGCCCTTTCCGTACGGGCCTCGGCCCGCCGCCCGTATCCCGCTGCCCCTGGACCTCCATGCCGACGACCGACGAGCCCGCCCGCACCCCACGCCGCCCCCTGGGGCGCGGTCCGGGCGGCGCGAGCGTGCCGGAGCCGATGGGCGGCGGCGCCGGGGCAGAGGCCCCTGCGCCGCCCGCGCCCGAGGCACCTGAGGTGCCGAGTGCGGCCCCCGGGGACACCGAGCCCACTGGGCCTCCCGGGCCCGCCGACGACGGGCGGTTCACCGTCCGGCTGGCGAACTTCGAGGGGCCGTTCGACCTCCTCCTCCAGCTCATCGCCAAGCACAAGCTCGATGTGACCGAAGTCGCGCTGTCGAAGGTCACCGACGAGTTCATGGCGCACATCCGTGCCATGGGGCCGGACTGGGACCTGGACCAGACCACCGAGTTCCTCGTTGTCGCCGCGACCCTGCTCGATCTGAAGGCGGCCCGGCTGCTGCCCGCCGCCGAGGTGGAGGACGAGGCGGATCTGGCGCTGCTCGAAGCGCGGGACCTGCTCTTCGCCCGGCTGCTCCAGTACCGCGCGTACAAACGCATCGCGGACATCCTCAGCGAGCGGCTGGCTTCGGAGGGGCGGCGTTTCCCGCGGACCGTGGGGCTGGAGCCGCACCACGCCGAGCTGCTGCCCGAGGTCGTGATCAGCATCGGGGCACAGGGGTTCGCCGCGCTGGCCGTGAAGGCGATGCAGCCCAGGCCCGAGCCGCAGGTGTACGTCGACCACATCCACGCGCCGCTGGTCAGCGTGCGGGAACAGGCCGGGATCGTGGTGGCGCGGCTGCGGGAGGCGGGCGAGATCAGCTTCCGTACGCTCACCGAGGACGCCCCGGACACCCTCACCGTCGTCGCCCGGTTCCTCGCGCTGCTGGAGCTGTACCGGGAGAAGGCCGTCGCGCTCGACCAGGACGAGGCGCTCGGGGAGCTGATGGTGCGCTGGGCCGGGGGAGAGGGGGCCGGGCCCGTCGTCACGGACGAGTTCGACACCGAGGCGAGGGACGTCCAGGAGGATGGGAAGGCATGAGTCAGCAGGAGAAGACCGGCTCCGGCGTCGCGGATCTCGATCTCAGGCCCGCGCTGGAGGCCGTCCTCATGGTCGTCGACGAACCCGCCACCGAGGAGCACCTCGCCAAGGTGCTGGAGCGGCCGCGCAGGGACGTCGCCGACGCGCTGCGCGAGCTGGCCGACGAGTACACCGTGCAGCGGCGCGGCTTCGAGCTGCGGCTGGTGGCGGGCGGCTGGCGCTTCTACACCCGTCCCGAGTACGCGGCGGCCGTGGAGGGCTTCGTCCTGGACGGCCAGCAGGCCCGGCTGACCCAGGCGGCGCTGGAGACCCTCGCGGTGGTCGCGTACCGCCAGCCGGTCAGCCGTTCCAGGGTCTCCGCGGTCCGCGGCGTGAACTGTGACGGGGTCATGCGGACCCTGTTGCAGCGGGGGCTGGTGGGGGAAGCGGGCGCGGAACCCGAAACAGGTGCGATCCTGTACAGGACGACGAACTACTTTCTGGAGCGGATGGGCCTGCGCGGCCTGGATGAGCTCCCGGAGCTCGCGCCCTTCCTCCCCGAGGCGGACGCGATCGAGGCTGAGACGCTAGAGGGTGTGCCGTCGTTCGATCCGGACGCACCGGACACCCCGGATACTCACGCAGACGACAAGACGGATTTTTGATGCGAAGCAGTGGCAGGAACAGCGGAAGCGGCGGCGGAGCCAGGAGCGGCGGCGGCAGGAGCGGCGGCAGGAACAACACCGGCAGCGGCAGGAACAGCAACCCGAACCCTCGGGTTCCCGGCTCCGAGCGTGACGACAAGCAGGAGCAGCGCCCCCGCCGGCCCCGCCCCGAGGAGCGCCGCTACGACGTGGGCAACGACAAGCCGGGCGGCGACGGCGGCACCCGTAAGGGCCGCGGCGCGGCGGCCCGCGGCGGCGCCAAGGGCGGCCCGAAGGCGGCGACCGGCGGCTCCAGGAGCAGCGGCCGCCGTACCCCGTACGGCGCCCCGTCCCGTCCGCGTGAGCTCGACGCCAAGATCGAGCAGCGCAACCGGGACAGGTACGCGGGCAAGGCCGACATCAAGACGCCCAAGACCCACCCGGGCGCCGAGCAGGAGGGCGAGCGGCTGCAGAAGGTCCTCGCCAGGGCCGGCATGGGCTCGCGCCGGGCGTGCGAGGAGCTGATCGAGCAGGCCCGCGTCGAGGTCAACGGCGAGATCGTCCTCGAGCAGGGCATGCGCGTCGATGTGAATCGGGACGAGATCAAGGTCGACGGTCTGACCGTCGCCGCCCAGTCCTACCTCTTCTTCGCGCTGAACAAGCCCGCCGGTGTCGTCTCCTCGATGGAGGACCCGGACGGCCGCCAGTGCCTCGGCGACTACGTCACCAACCGTGAGACGCGGCTCTTCCACGTCGGCCGGCTGGACACCGAGACCGAGGGCATCATCATGCTCACCAACCACGGTGAGCTGGCCCACCGCCTGACCCACCCCAAGTACGGGGTGAAGAAGACCTATCTGGCGGCCATCCAGGGACCGCTCCCGCGCGACCTGGGCAAGCGGCTCAAGGACGGCATCCAGCTGGAGGACGGGTACGCCCGCGCCGACCACTTCCGGGTCGTCGAGAACACCGGCAAGAACTACCTGGTCGAGGTGACCCTCCACGAGGGCCGCAAGCACATCGTCCGCCGGATGCTGGCAGAGGCCGGCTTCCCGGTCGAGCGGCTCGTACGGACATCCTTCGGACCGATCCCGCTGGGCGACCAGAAGTCCGGCTGGCTGCGCCGCCTCACCAACACCGAGGTGGGCATGCTGATGCGCGAGGTCGGTCTGTAACCCTCCTCCGTCCGCTCCACGGCCCGCGGCCGGTTCCTGTTCTCGAATTTCGAACAGGAACCGGCCGCGGGCCTTTTCCTGCGCTCCTTCCACCTTTATAGTCAGAGTGACTATTAAGAAGGAGGCGGGTGTGAGTCTCGCGGATTTCCTCGATCCCCTGCAGCAACCCCTGGTGACGGTGCTCGACACCCCGGTCAGCTGGACCGAGGTGCTCGGCTTCGGCAGCGGGGCGCTGTGCGTATGGCTCGTGGCCCGCCAGCACCTCGCCAACTGGCCGATCGGCATCGCCAACAACCTCTTCTTCATCCTGCTGTTCGCCCAGTCCGGTCTGTACGCCGACGCCGGACTCCAGATCGTCTTCATCGCCCTTGCCGCGTACGGCTGGTGGACCTGGACCCACGGGGGTGGACCGGGCTCACCGGACCTGCCGGTTCGGCGCACCACGCGCACCGAATGGACCTGGCTGCTCGCGGCGGGGGCGGTGGGGACCGTCGCCCTCACCGTCCTGCTCGACCACGCCACCGACTCGACCGTGCCCTTCTGGGACGCCCTGACGACCGCGCTGTCCCTGACGGCGACGTACGGGCAGTGCCGCAAGCTCGTCGAGTCCTGGTGGCTCTGGATCGCCGCCGATGTGGTGTACATCCCGCTGTATGCGTACAAGGAGCTCTATCTGACCTCGCTGCTGTACATCGGCTTCCTGACGCTCTGCCTGCTCGGCCTGCGCAACTGGAGGCGTGATCTCACCGGACAGCGGCGGCAGTTGGCGGAGGTGGCGGCATGAAGCGCTTCGGGCACGGGCTGGTCCTCGGCAAGTTCTACCCGCCGCACGCCGGCCACCACCACCTCGTCCGCACCGCGCAGGACCGCTGCGAGCGGCTGACCGTCCTGGTCTGCGCCGCCTCCGTCGAGTCCGTGCCGCTCGCCGACCGGGTGGCCTGGATGCGGGAGGTGCACCCGGACGTACGGGTCGTCGGCGCCGTCGACGACATCCGCATGGACCTCCACGACCCGGTGATCTGGGACGCGCACATGGCCGTCTTCACCGGGGCCGTGCCCGAGCCGGTGGATGCCGTCTTCACCTCGGAGTCGTACGGGGACGAACTCGCCCGCCGGTTCGGCGCCGAATCCGTCTGCGTCGACCCCGACCGCACGGTCTTCCCGGTCTCCGGTACCGCCGTCCGCAAGGACCCGGTGGGCTGCTGGGACTTCCTGGAGCCGCCCGTACGGGCCGCCCTCGCCCGCCGGGTCGTCGTCCTCGGCGCGGAATCCACCGGCACCACGACCGTGGCCCGCGCCCTCGCCGACCACTACCGCGCGCGCGGCGGCGTCTGGGCGCGGACCGGATACGTCGCCGAGTACGGGCGGGAGTTCAGCGAACAGAAGCTGGCCGCCCTGCGCGAGCGGTGGCCCGGGGCCCAGTGGGAGGACGTCAGCTTCACCACCGACGACTTCCCGCTGATCGCCCGGACCCAGAACGACAGGGAGGAGGCCGCCGCACGCACCGGGTCGCCGGTGCTCTTCTGCGACACCGACTCCTTCGCCACCACCGTCTGGCACGAGCGGTACATCGGCGGACGCAACCCGCTCGTCGAGGAGACCGCGGACCGGGTCGCCCACCACCTGTGGCTGCTCACCGACCACGAGGGCGTCGCCTTCGAGGACGACGGACTGCGCGACGGCGAGGAGCTGCGGCCCTGGATGACCGACCGCTTCCGGGCCGAACTCACCCGTACCGGAAGGGAGTTCATAGAGCTCACCGGCGGCCGTCAGGAACGCCTGGCCACCGCGGTCGCCGCCGTGGACGCACTGCTCGCCGACAGTTGGAACTTCGCCGCGCCCCTGCCGGAGCACCGATGAGCCCCGAAGTCCCCGAAGGCTACGACCCGCACGCCTTCGAACCCTTCGCGGTCACCGTCGACCTCGCCGTCTTCACGGTCCGTGACGGCCGGCTGCACGTCCTGCTCGTCGAACGGGGCGAGGACCCGTACAAGGGGCACTGGGCGCTGCCCGGCGGCTTCGTGCTGCCGCGGGAGTCCGCCGAGTCCGCCGCCCGCCGGGAACTCGCCGAGGAGACCGGACTGACCGAGGGCACCGTCAGCGCCCTCCACCTGGAACAGCTGCGCACCTACAGCGATCCGGACCGCGACCCCAGGATGCGGGTCGTCTCGGTCGCCTACGCCGCACTCGTACCCGACCTGCCCGAACCGCGCGGCGGCGGCGACGCGGCCAGCGCCCGGTGGTGGGACGCCGGGGCACTCGGCCCGCTCGCCTTCGACCACGAACGGATCCTCGCCGACGCGCACGACCGGATCGGCGCCAAGCTCGAGTACAGCTGTCTGGCCACCGCCTTCTGCCCGCCCGAATTCACCCTGGGGGAACTCCAGCAGGTGTACGAGACGGTCTGGGGCGTCGAGCTGGACCGGCCCAACTTCCGGCGCAAGGTCCTCACCACACCCGGCTTCGTCCAGGCCGTGGAGGGATCGCCGCGCCGCACCGGCGGACGGGGGAAACCGGCCGCGCTCTACCGGGCGGGTGCCGCTACCGCCCTGCACCCACCACTGCTGAGACCGGAAGGAAGAAGCACGTGATCGTGACCAGGACCATCACCAAGCAGGCCGCCACCGGCGCGCTGACCGGGCTCGCGCTCGGCGACGCACTGGGCTTCCCGACCGAGTTCAACAACGTCCCGTCGATCCTCGCCAAGTGCGGTCCGTGGCGCACGATGCGGCTGCCGAAGCCGGCACACGTCACCGACGACACCCAGATGACACTGGCCCTGGGACGGGGCATCCGCACCGCCATGGACCGCGGGCTGCTCACCCCGCTGCGGCTGACCCGCCCGGTGCGCGAGGAGTTCGTCGACTGGTACCACTCGCCCGACAACAACCGTGCCCCCGGCCGTACCTGCATGACCGCCTGCCGGCTGCTCGACAGCGACCGGCTCTGGCAGGAGGCCAGCCAGACCGGTTCCAAGGGCTGCGGCGCCAACATGCGGGTCGCGCCGATCGGACTCGTCCCCGGACTCAGCGAGGAACAGCGCTCCGGCGCCGCCCAGTTGCAGGCGGCCCTCACCCACGGGCACCCGACCGCGCTCGCCGCGTCCGACCTGACGGCCCGCGCCGTGTACCTGCTGGCGCAGGGGGCGGAACCCATGGGCCTGATCGGCCAGTTGCGCAGTTACGCGTACGAGAACAGCGGCCGCTACCTCACCCGCTGGCTCGGCGACCTCTGGCGGTACGCGGGCGACTCCTCGCCCGAGCTGTACATCCAGCGCGGCTGGGACGAATGCCTCACCGCACTGGCCCGCGTCCAGGACGCGCTGCGCGCCCCGTCCCCGGAGACCGACCCCTGCGAGCTGACCGGCGACGGCTGGATCGCCGAGGAAGCCCTGGCCACGGCCCTGCACTGCTTCCTCCTCTTCCCCGAGGACCCCGTCACCGCACTCCGCCGCGCCGCCTGCACCCGGGGCGACTCGGACTCCCTCGGCTGCCTCACCGGCGCGTTCGCCGGGGCGCACCTGGGGGCGGCGGCCTGGCCCAAGGAGTGGGCGGAGCGGATCGAGTACCGGAGCGATCTGCTGTCGCTGGGGGCGCTCTGGGATTCTTGATCCATGAGCATGGAAACCAAGCACCTCAGGGAAGCCGGTCTGCCGGTCACCGACCTCGGCCCGGTCCTGGCCGGGGAGCGTCACCCGCTGCTCTTCGCCACGGTCTCCGGGGCGCATCTGTACGGGTTCCCCTCCAAGGACTCGGATGTGGACCTTCGGGGGGTCCATCTCCTGCCCGCGGAGGACCTCGTGGGACTGCGCGAGGCCGAGGAGACGCGCTCGCGGATGTGGGACCGGGACGGGGTCGAGATGGATCTCGTCACGCACGACCTGCGGAAGTTCGTCCGGCTGATGCTGAAGCCCAACGGCTACGTGCTGGAACAGCTGCTCTCGCCGCTGGTCGTGCACACCAGCGAGCCGCACGCGGAACTGGTGGAGCTGGCGCCGGGCGTGGTCACCCGCAACCACGCCCACCACTACCGGGGGTTCGCGGGCACCCAGTGGCGGCTCTTCGGGAAGACCGGTGAACTGAAGCCGCTGCTGTACACGTTCCGGGCGCTGCTCACCGGGATCCACCTGATGCGCAGCGGTGAGGTGCGGGCCCATCTGCCGACCCTCCTCGGGGAGGTGGCGGCGCCCGCGTACCTGCCCGAGCTGATCGAGGCGAAGGCCGAGGCGGAGCACGGGGGAGCGGGGGAGGTGGACGGTGCGGTGGTGTCGCGGGACGTCGCGGCGCTGCACGGGGTGCTGGACGAGGCCCAGGCGGAATCGGGGCTTCCCGCGGCGGCCGCCGGGTTCGACGCGCTGCACGACCTCGTGGTGCGGGTGCGGTTGGCGGGTTCTCCTAGGGCCTGACAGGCCCTGATCCGCCGGACAGGCCCTGGAACCGGTCCACGGACGCCCGGCGGGTGCGGATCAGGAAGTCCTCCACCCGGGCCCGGTCCGGCTCCGGGGGGAGCGGGGAGCTCCGAGCGGTCTCCTCGCTCTCCTCGGTGAGGAGGTTCATGCGGCGTTCGACCTCCTCCCACGGCACCTCGCCCCGCTTCACCGCCAGCAGTTCGTCGCGCGCCGCGCCCACCTCGATCGTGAGCTCGCCGGTGCGCAGCAGGTCGCGGCCGGTGCTCAGGAGCCGCAGCAGATGCATGGCGTGCTTCCAGCGCGGCGCCCCGTACTGCCGTACGTCCGCCTCCAGCTTCTTGCGCTGCCCCGACGCGTAGCGGACGAACGTCCGGTGGGCCAGGCGGGACAGGAACGCGCCGCGCAGGGAGAGCAGTTCACGGCCCACGTCGTCGATGTGCTCCACCAGCGGCGAGTGCAGGCACTCCAGCACATTGGGGTTGGCGCGCAGCGCCAGCTCGCAGAAGCGCTCCAGCTCCCAGGAGAACTGCTCCGGCGCCGGGCCGTCGACATGCGTCGGCGGCTTCTCGAACCGCCAGAACAGCGGGGTCGGCGCGAGGAACACACCGCGCCGGTCGGTGTCGCTCTCCTCCGTGGCGAGCCCGAAGGCGCGCGAGCCCATCACGCAGGAGTAGACCGTGTGGTCGCGGACGAGAGCCTCGGGTCCGGGGGTGATCATGCCGGCGAGGGTACGTGAGCGGGGCCGGGGCACACCGGGAATTTCGGCGTCGCCGCCCTGGCACGGAGTGCCGCGCTCAAGTGGCACAAGCCCGGGTTCTGATCGACATTGTCGATAAATCATCCCCTCTGGAGAGGCAGAACCATGGCAGGAAACGATCTTGGCAGCCTGCTCGGCGGCTTGCTGGGCGGCAGCGGCCAGAGCAGCGGTCCGGGCGGCGCGGGGAACATCCTCGGCGCGCTGCTGGGCGCACTCGGCGGCGGCCGGAGCGGCCAGGGCGGCGGCAACGCGCTCGAAGGGCTGATCGGGATGCTCACCAGGTCCGGCCTAGTCGACCAGGCCCACTCCTGGGTCGGTACCGGGGAGAACCAGCCGGTCAGCGGTGCCCAGATCGCCGAGGCGCTGCCGGACGAGACCCTGCGGAAGGTCGCCCAGGAGGCAGGGGTCAGTACGGAGCAGGCGGCCGACCAGATCGCCCGGTCGCTGCCGACCGCGGTCGACAGACTGACCCCGTCGGGGGAGGTGCCGGAGGGCCGCTCGATCGAGGACCTGGTCCGCGAGCAGCAGCTCTGACCGACAGCGGAGGCGGCCCGGGGCCGGTCCGGCGGATCACGGCCGGGCAGGACCCGGGCCGCGCTCGTGTGCGAGCTCCGTTGCAGGGACGGAGGACTGCGCGCCCGCCCCGTCTCACGGACAGAGCACCCCGGACCGTCCACCCCGTCACCCCTCTAGGCTGATCGTGCAGAGATCGAGTACGAAGAACCGAGGAGCACGACGTGGCGGTACGAGCGGTCCGCGGAGCCGTCCAGCTGGAGCGGGACGAGGCCGGACACATGGACGAGCAGGTCGGCGCCCTGCTGACCGCCGTTCTCGAACGCAACAGTCTCGTCGCGGACGACCTGATCAGCATCTGGTTCACGGCCACCCCGGACCTGCACAGCGACTTCCCGGCCGCCGCCGCACGCGGGCTCGGTATCGTCGACGTACCGCTGATCTGCGCCCAGGAGCTGGACATCGTGGGCGCCATGCCCCGCGTGGTGCGCGTCCTGGCGCACGTCGAGACCTACCTTCCCAAGTCCGAGATCGCCCACGTGTACCTCGGTGCCACCGCCGCACTCCGCAAGGACATCGCCCAGTGAGAACCGCCGTCGTCATCGGAACGGGCCTCGTCGGCACGTCCGCAGCCCTCGCCCTCGCCGGGCGCGGCATCCGGGTCCACCTCGTCGACCACGACCCCCAGTCGGCCCGCACCGCCGCCGCGCTGGGCGCCGGTACGGACGAGGCGCCCGAGGAGCGGGTGGACCTGGCGATCATCGCCGTGCCGCCCGCCCACGTGGCCACGGTCCTGGCCACCGCCCTGCGGGACGGCATCGCCCGCGGCTACCTGGACGTCGCCAGCGTGAAGGGCGGCCCGCGCCGTGAGCTGGAGGCACTCGGCCTCGACCTCACGCCGTACATCGGTACGCACCCCATGGCCGGCAAGGAGCGGTCGGGCCCCCTCGCCGCCACCGCGGACCTGTTCGAGGGCCGGCCCTGGGTCCTCACCCCGACCCGTGACACCGACACCGAGGTCCTCAACCTCGCCCTGGAGCTGGTCGCGCTCTGCCGGGCCGTCCCTGTCGTCATGGACGCCGACGCGCACGACCGGGCCGTCGCCCTGGTCTCCCACACCCCGCAGCTGATCTCGTCGATGGTCGCCGCCCGCCTGGAGGAGGCCGACGAGACCGCCGTACGCCTCTGCGGCCAGGGCATCAGGGACGTCACCCGGATCGCCGCCTCCGACCCCCGGATGTGGGTGGAGATCCTCTCCGCCAACCCCGGCCCCGTCGCCGACGTGCTGGCCGGGGTGGCCGCCGACCTGGACGAGACGGTACGGGCGCTGCGCGGTCTGGAGTCCGGTGACGACGACAAGCGCCGCGAGGGCACCGAGGGCATCGAGGACGTCCTGCGCCGCGGCAACGCCGGCCGGGTCAGGGTGCCCGGCAAGCACGGGACCGCCCCCACCGCGTACGAGATGGTGTCCGTGCTGATCAGCGACCGGCCGGGCGAACTGGCCAGGATCTTCGCCGACGCCGGACGGGCCGGGGTCAACGTCGAGGACGTGCGCATCGAGCACGCCACCGGGCAGCAGGCCGGTCTGGTCCAGCTGATGGTCGAGCCGAGCGCGGTGCCCGCACTGAGCGCGGCGCTGCGCGAGCGCGGCTGGTCGATACGGCAGTAGGCAGGGGCGCGGCGGGACCGGGAGGCAGTTGTCCACAGGGGTGCGGAGGCCGGCCCCGACACTCGGTAACCTTGTGCGGGGCGGGTTCGCACACGCCCCCGTCCCGCCCACCCCGTGTACCAGGAAGGTGTCCACCACCGTGGAAACCCGTACGGCTCCGGCCGCAGTGATCGTCGCCATCGACGGGCCCTCCGGCACCGGCAAGTCGAGCACGTCCAAGGCCGTCGCCGCGCAGCTCGGCCTGAGCTACCTGGACACCGGCGCCCAGTACCGGGCGATCACCTGGTGGATGCTGAACAACGGCATCGACGTCCAGGACGCGATGGAGGTGGCGACCGCGGCCGCCAAGCCGGTCATCGTCTCCGGCACGGACCCGGCCGCCCCGACGATCACCGTCGACGGCGAGGACGCCTCGGGCCCGATCCGTACCCAGGAGGTCACCTCCAGGGTCAGCGCCGTCAGCGCGGTCCCCGAGGTGCGCACCCGGATCACCGAGCTGCAGCGCACCATCGCCGCCGCGGCCGACCGGGGCATAGTGGTCGAGGGCCGCGACATCGGCACCACGGTGCTGCCCGACGCCGACCTGAAGATCTTCCTCACCGCCTCCCCGGAGGCCCGCGCCGCCCGGCGCAGCGGAGAGGTCAAGGGCTCCGACCTCGCCGCCACCAAGGAAGCGCTGATCAAGCGGGACGCGGCCGACTCCGGCCGCAAGACCTCCCCGCTCGCCAAGGCGGACGACGCCGTCGAGGTGGACACCACAGAGCTGACCCTTCAGCAGGTCATCGAGTGTGTCGTCACCCTCGTCGAGGAGAAGCGGGCCACGAAGTGACCCAGGCCACGGGCCGCCCCTCGCCGCGCGGAGCGGCGGTCGGGCGCGGGATCGGCATCGGGCTGATGTACGGGCTGTGGAAGCCCCGCGTTCTCGGTGCGTGGCGAGTCCCCGCCTCCGGACCCGTCATACTCGCGGTGAACCACTCGCACAACATCGACGGTCCGATGCTGATGGGCACCGCGCCCCGGCCCGTCCACTTCCTGATCAAGAAGGAGGCGTTCGTCGGCCCGCTCGACCCGTTCCTGCGTGGAATCGGTCAGCTGAAGGTGGACCGTACGACCGCCGACCGCACCGCCATCACCCACGCCCTCGGCGTGCTGGAGAAGGGCGGGGCGCTCGGGATCTTTCCCGAGGGGACCAGGGGCGAGGGCGACTTCGCCTCCCTGCGCGCCGGGCTCGCGTACTTCGCGGTACGCAGCGGGGCGCCGATCGTGCCCGTGGCCGTCCTGGGAAGCACCGAGCGCCGCGGACGGTTGATATCGGCACTGCCGCCGTTGCGCAGCCGGGTGGACGTCGTCTTCGGCGACGCCTTCGAGGCGGGCGACGGAAGCGGTCGGCGTACGCGCAAGGCGCTGGACGGGGCGACGGTACGGATCCAGGCACGGCTGACCGCCCATCTGGACGAGGCCAGGCGTTTCACCGGGCGCTAGGTAAGACTTGAGTAGTGGGCCGCGCAGTCGTGGCCCATCGATGATGATGCAAAGAGGAACGGACTTCATGAACGACCAGATTCACTCCGACGGCTCGGACCACGAGCACGGAGCGCTTGGCGACGCCGAGTACGCGGAGTTCATGGAGCTCGCCGCGGAGGAGGGCTTCGACCTCGAAGAGGTCGAGGGCGCCATCGACGAGGCCGGTCACGGACCGCTGCCCGTGCTCGCCGTCGTCGGCCGCCCCAACGTCGGCAAGTCGACGCTGGTGAACCGGATCATCGGCCGCCGCGAGGCCGTCGTCGAGGACAAGCCCGGCGTCACCCGCGACCGCGTCACCTACGAGGCCGAGTGGGCGGGCCGCCGCTTCAAGGTCGTCGACACCGGCGGCTGGGAGCAGGACGTGCTGGGCATCGACGCCTCCGTCGCCGCCCAGGCCGAGTACGCCATCGAGGCGTCCGACGCGGTCGTCTTCGTGGTCGACTCGACGGTCGGCGCGACCGACACCGACGAGGCCGTCGTCAAGCTGCTGCGCCGGGCCGGCAAGCCCGTCGTGCTCTGCGCCAACAAGGTCGACGGACAGAGCGGCGAGGCGGACGCCACCGCTCTGTGGTCGCTGGGTCTCGGCGAGCCGCACCCCGTCTCCTCGCTGCACGGCCGCGGCACCGGCGACCTGCTCGACGCCGTGCTCGAAGCGCTTCCCGAGGCGCCCGCGCAGCGCTTCGGCACCGCGATCGGCGGCCCGCGCCGGATCGCGCTCATCGGCCGTCCGAACGTCGGCAAGTCCTCGCTGCTGAACAAGGTCGCCAACGAGGACCGCGTCGTCGTCAACGAGCTGGCCGGCACCACCCGTGACCCGGTCGACGAGCTGATCGAGCTCGGCGGCATCACCTGGAAGTTCATCGACACGGCCGGTATCCGCCGCCGCGTCCACCTCCAGGAGGGCGCGGACTACTACGCCTCGCTGCGTACCGCCGCCGCCGTGGAGAAGGCCGAGGTCGCCGTCGTCCTGATCGACGCGGGCGAGTCCATCAGCGTCCAGGACCAGCGCATCATCACCATGGCCGTGGAGGCCGGGCGCGCCCTGGTCATCGCGTACAACAAGTGGGACAAGCTCGACGAGGAGCGCCGCTACTACCTGGAGCGGGAGATCGAGACGGAGCTCGCGCAGATCGCGTGGGCCCCGCGGGTCAACGTCTCGGCCGTCACCGGCCGGCACATGGAGAAGCTCGTCCCGGCCATCGAGACCGCCCTCGCCAGCTGGGAGACCCGCGTCCCCACCGGCCGGCTGAACGCCTTCCTCGGTGAGATCGTCGCCTCCCACCCGCACCCCGTCCGCGGCGGCAAGCAGCCCCGGATCCTCTTCGGCACCCAGGCCGGCACCAAGCCGCCGCGCTTCGTGCTGTTCGCCTCGGGCTTCCTGGAGCACGGCTACCGGCGGTTCGTCGAGCGCCGGCTGCGCGAGGAGTTCGGCTTCGAGGGCACCCCGATCCACATCTCGGTGCGGGTCCGCGAGAAGCGCGGCCGCAACAAGTAGCACGCACGGACGCACGAAAGAGCCCCGGGCCGTCTCGGACGAGAGACGGCCCGGGGCTCCTTCGTGCGGTCGGGCATCCGCGGACGTACGGTCAGGCGCCCCGCGAACCCGGGGGCAGGGCCGCCGGCTGGGTGCGCCCGGAGTGCCGGCCCACCCGGTGCCAGGAACCGAGGCCGCCGGAGCCGGCACTGGTGCCGTGTCCCGTGGCACCGCCCGCCACGGAGAGACCGGTGGAGAACCCGGCGGAGTGGCCGGAGTGGCTGCTCAGCGGCAGGCGGCTGCCGAAGAGACTGGTGCCGAAGGCAACGAAGCCGAGATTCTCCTCGCCGCTCCGGTCACCCGGCAGCGCCCGGAACGAACGGCGGTACTCGGAGTACAGCGCGTCGTAGATCGGGGTGTGGGACTCACCGCCCGATGGCTCCTGCGAGGGCCGCATGGCAGGGATCGGGCTCGGGCGCTGGTGGGAGGAGTCGTATGAGTGCACGTATGTGCCAACGACATCGGTGTCGGTCGGATGCGGGCGTGGCGGAGAAATAGCTGTTCGCCGTCGGTGCGAGAAGCCTGCGGCCACGATCAGGTACCGGCCAGCGGCATCGCGGCGGCGACCAGGAGCCCGTTGGCCGCGGCCTTGTCCAGGGCGTCGCGCAGCAGATCCTCGCGGGGCTGCTGGCCGATCGACCCTGCCGGGGCGGCGAAGACGAGGACGGTCTGCGACTTGTTGGCCGCGGTCCGCCAGCCCTCGGTGACCTGGAGCGGCGCGTGCGCCTGCCACCAGGCGACCGGTGCGCCGCCGCCGGTGCCCGGCTGGAGCACGGCGTGCAGCTGGCCCATGGCGAGCAGGACCGACCAGCCGTGCAGCACGGCGGGCACCTGGTCCATCCGGTGGACCGGGTGGAAGCCCTGCTCCAGCAGCAGCTGGAGGAATTCGTCGCCCCGGCTGCCGTCCGTGCCCGGCCGGGCGATCGCGCCGGCGGGCTCGACGACGAGGGCCGGGTGGAGCTCGTCGTCGATCAGGACGAGGCCGCTGGTGATGCCGAGGACGGCCTGTTCGGTGAGGGCGTCCTGCGGCCGGCCCGCGCCGGCGCTCGCCGGGCCCTCGCCGCCGGTGATGCTGCGTACGGCGCCCTGGAGCTGCTCCTCGGCGACCTGGACGACCTGGGAGGGGATGCACGTCGCGTGGGCGAAGGCGAGGACGGCGGTCTCGTCGCCGACGAAGAGCACCGTGCTGGTGCGCTCCTGCTCGGAGTCTCCGGGGGTGCGGCAGGAAGTGCAGTCGTAACTGCCCGGGGCGTTGTCGCCGACAAGCAGCCGGTCGGCTTCGGCGTCGCCGATCTCGGCGCGTACGTCCTCGCTGACGTCGAGCATGCGCGGCACGGGTGGCTCCTCGAACTCGGTACGTGCGCCGGGCGGTTCCCGGCTCATGGATATGACAACGGGCGAGCCGCGGCCGGGGTCACGCGAGAAAGGGAACGTAATCGAACCAACCGGCCCGGAGAGTGAATCCCGGGGCCCGGAAGTGCACTTGGGGACCGTTCGCGCCGGTCCGACGGTTCGGGGTGTGATCGACTCGGCGATGCGACGGTGCACCGACATACGGTAACAAAGCGGCAAAACGACAAAGCGGACGAGTTCACGACTGACCGAAACTCGCCCCTACTCGGAGTGAACCGCCGACAGCCCTGCGCCGTCATGGCAAGTGCAGCCTGCCGCTGATCAGCCGACCCGGGAGATATGGCGTTTCATGCACATTTCTTTCCTGCTCCACAACGCATATGGAGTCGGGGGCACGATCCGCACGACGTTCAATCTCGCCGGGGAGCTGGCCGGGCACCATGACGTGGAGATCGTCTCGGTCTTCCGGCACCGTGACGTTCCCGCGCTCGGCGCCCCCGAAGGGGTGCGCATGAGCCACCTCGTCGATCTGCGGAAGAAGAGCCCGACGTACGACGGCGACGCCGCCGAATACGCACGCCCCGCGACCGTGTTCCCGCGCGGCGACAGCAGGTACCGCCAGTACAGCAGGCTGTCCGACGCAAGGGTGGCTGATCATCTGCGCTCCCTGGAGGCGGACGTGGTGGTCGGCACCCGGCCGGGGCTCAATGTGCACATCAGCAGGCAGGCCCGCCGGGGACCGGTACGGATCGGGCAGGAGCACCTCACCCTCGACAGCCACGGCTACCGGCTCCGCCGCGAGATCGCGCACCGCTACCCGCTGCTCGACGCGATCACCACCGTCACCGAGGCCGACGCCCACGCCTACCGGACCGGGTTCAAACTGCCCGGCGTACGGATCGAGGCCATCGCCAACAGCGTGCCCGAACCGGCGGTCCCGCCCGCCGACGGCGACCACAAATGGGTGATCGCCGCGGGCCGGCTGCACAAGGTCAAGCGGTACGACCTGCTCGTCCGGGCGTTCGCCGACGTGGTCGCGGTCCGCCCGGACTGGCGGCTGCGCATCTACGGCGGCGGCGACGCGACCGGGAACGAGCGAGCGGCGCTGCTCGCGCTCATCGCGGAACTCGGGCTGCACAACCACGTGTTCCTGATGGGACCGGTCAACCCGCTGGAGGCCGAGTGGCCCAAGGGGTCGATCGCCGCGGTCACTTCGGACCGCGAGTCCTTCGGCATGACCATCGTCGAGGCGATGCGCTGCGGCCTGCCGGTCGTCGCCACCGACTGCCCGCACGGCCCCCGCGAGATCATCGACGACGGCACCGACGGACGGCTGGTGCCCGTCGGTGACACGGCGGCCGTGGCCGACGCGCTGCTCGGCCTGATCGGCGACGACGAGGCACGGCACCGCGCGGGACGTGCCGCACTGACCGCGTCGCAGCGGTTCGACCCGTCACGGATCGCCGAACGCCATGAACGTCTCTTCACCGAACTCGCCTCGCGGGGCCCGCGCGACCGCTCGCACGGCGCGCTGAGCACCACACTGCACCGCGCCCGGGGCACCGTGCTGGACGGGGCGTACGCCCTTCGCTACAAGGCAGCCGCCGTGATCCGCAAGGGGAAGACCGCATGACCGACTCCGCAGGGCGAAGGACACCGCGGGCCGACTGCACCGCGGGACCCGGCGGCGGGATCACCTTCGATCTCGACCTCGGCCGCAGCGAGGACGGGGAGGCCCCCGAACTGCTGCTCCGGCTGCGCGGCGCCAAGGGCGCGGGCGGCGACGGCGACACCGTACGGCTGCCGCTGAGCCCGCTGCGCGACGGACGGCTGCGCGCGGTGCTGCCGGGGGCCGTGGAACCCGCCGAGGGGCGCTGGGACGTCTACCTGCGGGAGCCCGGCGCGGACGACGGCGGGGCGGTGGCCGTCGAGCCCGGCGTCCGGGACCTGCGGCTGCTCGTCGACCACGCGCCGGGCAGCGGGCGGATCGCGGTCCGGATCCCGTACCCGACCCTCGACGGCCGGCTCGCCGTGCGCTGCTGGCTGCGCGCACCGCATGCCGAGGCCGGACCGGTGACGTTCGACGGGCACGGAATGACGGTCGAGGGCACGCTGTACGGGACCGGCCTCGGCGCCGATGCCCGCGTCGAGGCGCGACAGCCCGGCGCCGACGGCCGGGTCCTGCGGGTGCCGGTCACCGGTCAGGAGGGCGCCTTCGCCTTCACGCTCCCCCTGGACCGGCTGGCCGACGGGCCCGTCACCGCACCGCAGCTGTGGACGCTCTGGCTCGTCCCCGGGACGGCGGAGGAAGCGCCGGCCGGCGGCGTACGGATCTCCCGCATCCTCGACGACGTCTGGGACCGCAAGAAGATCTTCGTCTACCCGGGCCGCGACGCCGGCGAGGGCTGCCGAGCCACGCCCTGCTACTCCACCGACAACGACCTCTGCGTACGGCTCGAACCGGAACCGGCGCCCTGAGGACCCCGCCGGGGGATGCGGACCCGGGCTGTCCGCAACCCCTGGCAGACTCGCCGCCATGTTGGAGACCTCGGCACGACTGCTGCGACTGCTCTCACTGCTCCAGGCACACCGCGACTGGTCCGGCGCCGATCTTGCCGACCGGCTCGGGGTCACCCCGCGCACCGTCCGGCGCGACGTCGACAAGCTGCGCGAACTGGGCTACCCGGTCAACGCCAGCCCCGGCACCGGCGGCGGGTACCAGCTCGGTGCCGGTGCCCAGCTGCCGCCGCTGCTCCTGGACGACGAGGAGGCCGTCGCCGTCGCCGTCGGGCTGCGCACCGCGGCGGGCAACGGCGTCGAGGGCATCGGCGAGACCTCCGTACGCGCCCTGACCAAGCTCGAACAGGTGCTGCCGGACCGGCTCAGGCGCCGGGTGAACGCGCTGAACACCTTCACCGTGCCACTGCTCCGCGGGCCCGGCGCTTCGGTCGCCGACGCGGGCGTCCTGACCGAGCTCGCCGGGGCCTGCCGGGACGCCGAGCGGCTGCGCTTCGAGTACCGGGACCACTCCGGCTCCGTCTCGCGGCGGACCGTCGAACCGCACCGGCTGGTGTGCACCGAGCGCCGCTGGTACCTCGTCGCCTGGGACCTGGACCGCGCGGACTGGCGTACGTTCCGGGCGGACCGGATCATCCCCACGCCGCCGCACGGCCCGAGGTTCGTACCGCGCGAGGCGCCCGCCGAGGACCTGGCCGCCTATGTCTCGAACGGGATCTCCACGGCCGTGTACCCGACGCGGGCGGTGATCCGGCTGAAGGTGGGGATGGAGCGGGCGGCCGAGCGGATCTCGCCCTCGGCCGGGGTGCTGGAGGCGGTCGACGCGGACACCTGTCTGCTGCGCGCCGGGGCGGCCACGACGGACGTGATGGTCATCCACGTGATGATGACGGGGTTCGAGTTCGAGGTCGTCGAACCACCGGAGCTGAAGGATGCGATCAGGGTGGCCAGGGACCGGCTGACCAGGGCATTGGACTGAGCGCCGGCTGCGGCAACGCCATACGGTCGGCCGGGTCCGCCCGCTATACCGGTGGCAGTCGGAGGCCGTCCCGTACCGCGGCGTGAATATTGTGACCAAAGGATAAGGCTGCCATAAGGAAGCGTGAATTCCTGGCGACATGCTCATTTACGCATGTTATTCGGGACGGAAATTACGCCCCCTCGATACGGGATATTCCGCTCCGATTCCGGGCCTTCCGAATGATCGTTCTCCGGCTTGTGTGATTACTGTGTGTCCGGTCCCGGGCCGCCTGTCCGGGTGGCGTGATTCATGCCGTGCACGTGTCGTGATCCTGTGACACAAGTGTGACCGGCGGGGAACGTGAGGATGCCCCGCGACGGCGGGCGCCCCGGCTTCCGTCGCCGCCCGCGGCCGCCTACGGTGAGGGGTATGGCACCCATACCGACCCCTTCCGCCCAGCCCGACGACGCGCCCGGCGAGTACGTCGGCCTCGCTGCCGACGCCGCCGAACGGCGGGCCCGCAGCCGTGGCTGGAGCACCGTCAGATCCCTGCCGCCGGGCGCGATCATCACCATGGAGTTCCGGAGCGGACGGATCAACTTCGAGGTCGACGGAGCACGCGTCACCCGCTGCTGGGTGGGCTGAGGCCCCTGCGGCCCGGGACCCCGGGCCCGGATACGGCAGAAGGCCCCGACGTCCGTCGGGGCCTTCGGTCATGTCCGGGGAGCGGTTGTGCGTACCGGCTCCCTCGCCGGGTCTCAGCCGCCGGCCACCGGGCGGGCCGGGCTCGTGCCGCCGCGCGGTGTGCGGTCGGCGTGCGGCGGGCGTCGGCTGCCGGCCGGGGTGACCGGGGTCCGCTCCGAGCGCACAGCATGCGCCGGGTGCGAGGCGTGTGCGCGTGAGCGGGCGCCCGTGGCCGCCGCGGCGACCGGCTCCAGCGCCGGGCTCCGGGCCGGGGCGTCGCCGCCGTCCGGTTGCGGCAGCAGGACGGTCCGGGGGCCTCCGGCCGCGACGGGCACGGAGGGCACGGGACGGCCGAATCCCCGCAGGTTCTCGCGCTGGGCGAAGATCCAGGCCTCGGCCCGGGTGATCAGCGGCTCGGCCCAGGGCAGGCCCAGCATGATCAGCAGCCCCGCGGCCCAGCCCAGCAGGACATCGCTGAGCCAGTGCGTACCGAGATAGACGGTGGTGAGGCCGACGCCCAGCGAGACGATCGCCGACATGGCCGACAGATAGCGCCGGGCTCGGGGGGTGGTGGCCAGATAGGCGAGGATTCCCCAGGTCACAACCGCGTTGGCGGTGTGGCCGGAGGGGAATATATCGCCGCCCGCGAAGAGCTCGGCGGAGCCGATCTGGGTCGCGTAGTGCGGGCCGAGACGGCCCAGGCCGATCTTGACCGCGCCGACCGTCACATTGAGCAGCAGCAGTGCCACGCCCAGCGTTATCAGGGGGCGCAGCGTGTGCTGCCGCCAGGAGCGCCAGCCGAGCCAGCAGGCGACCATGGTGGCGGTGGGACCACGCTGGCCGAGCACGATGTAGTAGTCGAGGAAGGCATGGATTTCCGGCCACTGCTGATACGGCCGGAAGAGCATGACCTTCCAGTCCAGGGTCACCAGCCAGGACGAGGCCAGCACGGCAATGACGATGGCGAGATAGAACGCCAACGTCCCGCCGAAGAGCGCGATGCGGTGACGGCTCATCCGCGGTGGCTCTATCTTCGGCGGCTCCGGCTCCCGGTCCAGCCGGGCAAAGATGTCGGTACGCACCCAATCGACGTTACAGCGAGTTAGTGAGTGACCAGGTCGTTCCGGTCTCTTTGTGATGACGATGTGATGTGGACTATGTCTCAGTGCGGTCTTAATTCCTGATCCGGGTAAGTGTCTCGACAGGTCTTCGCGCTATTGATTTCGCACGCATTTCGGAAGGGTGTTTGGGCGTGGGCAGAAAAGCGCAGGAGGTGCCGGTATGAATTTATCCGCGCCCGGAAGGGGGTGGAACGGACCGTGCCGGTCCGGTCACCGACCGCTCTCGGTGCGGGCCCGGCGGGTGCTCCGAGGAGGCCACCGAGTACCGTCCCGTTCCGGACGGGCCGGGTGTCCTCGCAGGTCCGGACGGCGGGCCGGGGTGGCGTACGCCACACCCCGCGGCTCGACCGGGTATGAGTTCGGCCACGTGGGAGGGCTCCGAACTCGCGTACGCTGACGCCCACTCGCCCGTCGATGCCGGGCCATGAGGAGCGGCGAACCGCCGCATCCCCGGTTGGCCCGCCGAGCGCGAGGGACCTTTGGGAGGTACATGCATGTCAGGGACGACCACAGCCCGGATCCGGCTGCGCCCGGCGGCCGACGGTGCCAATCGATGGGTCGTCCTCGTCGTCCTCTGCCTCAGCCTCCTGCTCGTGGCGCTCGACTCGACCGTGCTCCACGTCGCCGTGCCCGCCGTCACCGAGGACCTGAACCCCAGTGCGGTCGGTCTGCTCTGGATCGTCGACGCCTACCCGCTGGTCTGTGCCTCGCTGCTGATCCTCTTCGGCACCCTCGGGGACCGGGTCGGCCGGCGTCGCGTCCTGCTGCTCGGCTACGCCCTCTTCGGTGTCGCCTCCGCGGTCGCCGCGATGGCCGGCAGTCCCGCGGTGCTCATCGCGGCGCGTGCGCTGCTCGGGGTCGGCGGCGCGATGATCATGCCGGCGACGCTCTCGATCCTCCGGCAGGTCTTCCCCGACCGGCGTGAACGCGCAGTGGCGATCGGCATCTGGACCGCCGTCGCCGCCGTGGGCGCCGCCACCGGGCCGGTCATCGGCGGCTTCCTCGTCGAGCACTTCTGGTGGGGCTCGGTCTTTCTGATCAACGTCCCGCTGATGGCGCTGATCCTGCCGGTCGGCCGGCTGCTGCTGCCCGAGTCGCGCGGCAGCCACGACGGCCCGTGGGACGTGCTGGGCGCACTGATGGCCGCCGCCGGAGTGCTGGGCGTGGTCCTCGGGGTGAAGCGGGCGGGCGCCGGTGAGGTGCTGAGCCCGGCCACGCTCGCCCCGCTGCTGATCGGGGCGGCACTGCTCGTCGTGTTCGTGCGCCGCCAGAAGCGGCGTACGCATCCGCTGATCGACATGGGGCTGTTCACCAGGCCCGCGTTCTCCACCGCGGTGGGCTGCATCGTCATCGCCATGCTGGCCCTGGTCGGCCTTGAGCTCATAGCCGTCCAGTACCTCCAGCTCGTCCTCGGGCTGAGCCCGCTGCAGACCGGACTGCGGCTGCTTCCGCTCACCTTCGCGGCCATGGCCGCGGGCGCCACCGGCTCGTACACCCTGCGCCGTATCGGTCCACGCCGGATGGTCGGCTGGGGTTTCGTGCTCACGGCCGTATCGGTGCTGATCCTGACCTCGATGGGGCAGCACGACCGGCCGGCGCTGCTGACGGCGGCCTTCGTCGCCCTCGGCTTCGGGCTCCAGACCACGCTCTTCGGGGCGTACGAATCGATGCTCAGCGAGGCCCCCGCCGACCGCGCGGGCGGGGCGGCGGCCATCGGCGAGACCTCGTACCAGCTGGGCGCGGGCATGGGGATCGCCCTGCTCGGCAGTGTCATGAACGCCGCCTACGCCCCCGGGCTCTCGAAGCTTCCCGAAGCGGGTGTCCCGGCCGGGGCCCGCGCGGCCGCCGCCCACTCGCTGGGTGAGGCGTACCAGGTGGCGGACCGGCTGGGCGGCCCGCTGGGTGCGGTGCTGCGTTCCACGGCGCGCCACTCCTTCATCACCGGGCTGCATGTCACGCTGCTGGTCAGCGCCGCGCTGCTGCTGGCCGGGGCGCTGGCCGCGCTGCGGCTGCCGAGGGCGATGGACTGCCCGGCGCCGGTGCTCGACGAGCCGGAGCGGGCCGACGTGAGCGAGGTGCGGGAACACCGCGCGGAGCACGAGGTGCCCGCCCAGGGCCGTGCGCAGCGGCCCCCGACGCGGCCCGCCCGGCGCCGACCCGCCGAGGCGACCGGCTCTGGACGAGCGGCACGCTGAGCCGTAACGTCGGCGCGAGAGCATAACTAACACTGCTAGTTTTAGCATCGTGCGAGCCGCCGGAGGCGCCCTCATGTCCACCACCGAGTCGTCGAAGCTCCCGCCCTTCGACCCCGCCGACCCGATCGGCATCGACGATCTGCTCAGCGCCGAGGACCTCGCGATCCGCCAGACCGTCCGGGACTGGGCCGCCGACCGGATCCTGCCGCACATCGCCGAGTGGTACGAGAGCGGCGAGCTGCCCGGCATCCGCGAGCTGGCCCGTGAGCTCGGTTCGCTCGGCGCGCTCGGCATGTCCCTCCAGGGGTACGGCTGCGCGGGCGCCACCGCCGTCCAGTACGGACTGGCCTGCCTGGAGCTGGAGGCGGCCGACTCCGGGATCCGCTCCCTGGTCTCCGTGCAGGGCTCGCTCGCCATGTACGCCATCCACCGCTTCGGCTCCGAGGAGCAGCGGCAGCGCTGGCTGCCGGGCATGGCGGCCGGCGAGATCATCGGCTGCTTCGGCCTCACCGAGCCGGACCACGGCTCCGACCCGGCCGGGATGCGTACCTACGCCAAGCGCGATGGCGGGGACTGGGTGCTCACCGGCCGCAAGATGTGGATCACCAACGGCTCGGTCGCCGGGGTCGCCGTCGTCTGGGCGCAGACCGACGACGGAATCCGCGGATTCGCCGTGCCGACCGACACCCCGGGCTTCTCGGCGCCCGAGATCAAGCACAAGTGGTCGCTGCGCGCCTCGGTCACCAGCGAGCTGGTCCTGGACGAGGTGCGGCTGCCCGCCGACGCAGTGCTCCCGGGCGTCACCGGTCTGCGCGGCCCGCTCAGCTGTCTCAGCCATGCCCGCTACGGCATTGTCTGGGGTGCGATGGGCGCGGCCCGCGCCAGCTTCGAGGCGGCCGTGGACTACGCGAGGACCAGGGAACAGTTCGACCGGCCGATCGGCGGCTTCCAGCTCACCCAGGCCAAGCTCGCGGACATGGCCGTGGAGCTGCACAAGGGCATCCTGCTCGCCCACCATCTGGGCCGGCGGATGGACGCGGGCAGGCTCCGCCCGGAGCAGGTCAGTTTCGGAAAGCTCAACAATGTGCGGGAGGCGATCGACATCTGCCGTACCTCGCGCACGATCCTCGGCGCCAACGGGATCTCGCTGGAGTACCCGGTGATGCGCCATGCGACGAATCTGGAGTCGGTGCTCACCTACGAGGGAACCGTGGAGATGCACCAGCTGGTGCTGGGCAAGGCGCTCACCGGTCTCGACGCGTTCCGCTAGACCGTCCGGCGAGCGCCCTGCTCAGCTCTGGTTGAAGAAGCCGTCGGCCGACCGGCCGGCGGTTTCGCTGACCACCTGGGTGTCGGCCGGGGTCAGCAGGAAGACCCGGGTGGCCACGCGCTCGATCGAGCCGCGCAGTCCGAAGATCAGCCCGGCGGCGAAGTCCACGACGCGCTTCGCGTCGGTGGGGTCCATGGTCGTGAGGTTGACGATCACCGGGACGCCGTCCCGGAAGAGCTCTCCGATGGCCCGTGCGTCACGGAAGCTGTCCGGGGTGACGGTGGCGATCCGGCGCCCCGTCTCCTCGGCCGTCTCGGACGCGACCTGCACCCGGGGGTCCGTCACCCATGCCTGGCCACCGGTCCCGGTCTGCGCGCCCTCGGCGTACTCGTCGTCGTAGTACCGCTCGTCGTTGTCCTCCACGAGGCCCAGCCAGGCACTCGCCTTGCGCACCGATCCCATGGACGCCTCCTCTCACCGCGGTTCCGTGGCGTTCCGCATCTCTTTCGTATCCCTATGGTCGTCCATGATGCGGATCGTGCGCCAAGTGGATAGTCGGCGCGCAGGGGGTTCGTGACGGTACTGGCACAGAAGATGTGGCGATTCGTCAGGATTCCTCCCGCATAAGGGGTCAGAAAGAAAGAAAATATGATGCCCGGGCCGTACGGGTGACATGGGGGGCGTACGGGTGAACGGACCGCTCGATACGATGCACCTCGCGCACGCCGTACGAGCTCGGCGCGAAGGTGAACGACTCTCGGGGGATCGTCGTGTTCGGAATAGTCAGGCCCTGCACCCATCGGCTGTCCGAGGGGCTCAGGACCGAGTGGATGGCCCATCTCTGCGGGCTCTGCCTCGCACTTCGCTCCGATCACGGGCAATTCGCCCGGATCGTTACGAACTATGACGGCCTGATTGTTTCTGTTCTGACGGAGGCTCAGTCCGAGCGCACCACCGGATGGCGCCGCACGGCGGGGCCCTGCCCGCTGCGCGCCATGCGGACCGCCCCGGTCGCCCGCGGCGAGGGCGCCAGGCTGGCCGCCGCCGTCTCCCTGGTGCTGGCCTCGGCGAAGGTCCGGGACCACGTCGCGGACGGGGACGGCCTGTTGAGGCGCCGTCCGGTCGCCGCCGCCGCGCGCCGGGTCGCCGCGGGCTGGGACCGGGCCGGCGCGCGCACCGGCGCCCAGCTCGGCTTCGATACCGCGCTGCTCGTGGATGCCGTCGACCGGCAGACCGGCATCGAGCTCATCGCCGGTCCCGGCACCCCGCTGCTCACGGTCACCGAACCCACGGAGACCGCCACCGCGGCCGCCTTCGCCCACACCGCGGTGCTCGCGGGCAAGCCGCAGAACGCGGAGCCGCTCGCCGAGGCCGGCCGCCTCTTCGGGCGGCTGGCGCATCTGCTGGACGCCGTGGAGGACCAGGAGGCCGACGCCGCGTCGGGTGCCTGGAACCCGCTCACCGCCACCGGCACCTCTCGGGCGGAGGCCCGGCGGCTGTGCGACGACGCGCTGCACGGCGTACGGCTGGCGCTGCGCGACGCGGAATTCACCGACGGCAAGCTGGCCCATGTGCTGCTGGCGCACGAACTGCGGCAGTCGGTGGACCGGGCCTTCGGCACCACGGCGTGCTCGCACCAGCCGGGCGCTGTGCTCCTGGACGGAACTGGCGGCCCGTCAGCCGCGCGGCCGGCCGGGTCCTTCGGGCCGGTGCCGGGCAATCCGTACGCGCCGAGTCCGGGCGGTCCCGCCGGTCCGCCGCAGCCGCCGCCCGAGCCGCCGCGCGACCGGCGCGGTCTGATCATGGGCTGCCTGGTGTGGGCGGGGCTGGCCTGCACCTGCCAGATGTGCTGCGGCACCTTCGAGGACCCGTGGAGCCACCAGCGCCGCGAAGGACTCTGCAGCCAGTGCGACTGCGGCGACGTCTGCGATGCCTGTGACTGCTGCAGCAACTGCGGGGACTGCTGCGACGGGTGCGACTGCTGCGACTGCGACTGCAGCTGCTGAGGGCGTGAGCCCGGCCGCCCGGCCCGGCTCACTTGATCTCGGGCGGCGAGATCTGCGAGGCCTTGATCGCCGAAGCGCTGATGCCCCACTTCTTCAGGATCCGGTCGTAGGTGCCGTCCGCCTTCAGACTGTTCACCGCGGCCTGGAAGGCGGGTGCCAGCGCGGTGCCCTTCTTGAAGGCGAAGCCGACGTCGAGGCGCTTGAACTCGTTGAGGAAGCGCACGCCCTCCTGCTGTCGCACCGCGTACCGCAGCCCGTTGATGGTGGACATCACCACATCGCTGCGGCCCTGCTGGAGCGAGGCCCAGGTGGCGCCCTGGTCGTTGTACGTCTTCACGTCGTACGGCTTCCTGCCCGCGTCGGCGCACAGATGCCGGTTCTCCTCCAGGGTCACCTCGAAGGTGGTGCCCGCGCCGGTGCCCACGGTCAGGCCGCAGAGCCGGGTGAGATCGGTGACCTTCTTCAGCTCGCTGTCGTCACGGACCGCGAAGCCCTGACCGTCATTGATGTACGTGACGAAGTCGATCGTCCTGCGGCGCTCCTCGGTCACCCCGAAATTCCCGGTGCCCACGTCGTACTTCCCGCTGCCCAGCGCCGGGAGGATCGCCTCGAAGGAGGCCACTTCGCGGGTGAGGCGCAGCCCGAGTTTCCTGGCCACCGCGTCCGCGAAGTCGATGTCCGTGCCGGCCACCGTCCTGCCGTCCGCGAGGTAGGTGGCGCCCGGCGGGTTGCTGACGCTCGCGGCGATGGTCAGGGTCCCGGCGGCGCGGACGTCGGCGGGCAGCAGCTTCGCCGCCGCCCCGTCCTTGCGTACCGAGGAGACGACATCGGTCGTCGGCACCTCGCCCTTGTCCGCGGCGGCGGCGCCGGCCGGTGCGGCCGCCGGATCACCGGACCCGCACGCGGTGAGGGAGAGAGCGGCGACGGTGATCAGTGCGAAGGCAGCGGTGTGCCGGGTCCGGGGCATGAGGTGTGGTTCTCCAGATTCGTCGGCCGTGAGCGGGCGCGCCGGCGGCGGGCGGGCAGCGTGCGGCGGCCCCACGGTCGGGGCTGGGGCCGGTCCGGCGGATCAGGGCCGGACGGGCCCGGGGAAGGACGGCGGAGCGAGGGGAGGGGAGAACGGTGTTGTGTACGGGAGGACACGCGGGGAAATGTGCTCAGGCGCCGCACACGGCGCCGGGCAGGACACGCGAAAACGCAGGGGGTCGGCTCAACAGGAGGAGGACCACACGCGACCGAAGTCGATGTGGGAGCGCTTGACCAGCCACTGCTGCGAATGCATGGCCCCAGTGGAACAGGCATCCGGTGGTCCGTCAACCGAGCCCCGGCGCACGGCTCACAGTGTGGACGAGCTTGACAACGCGCGACGGACAGCGCTTATCTCGGAGACGGACCGGCGCTGAGGGGCCCGGTCCGCGTTGTGTTCGCGCCGAAGGCACGCCCCGTGTTCGATCTCTGCATCCACGGAGCCTTCGCATGCCCGCGCAGACAGATACCCTCCTTCCCTCTCCCGCCGCACCGCTCGCCAAGAGCGACGGAACCGACCGGCTCCGGATCGTCCCGGTGCGCCGAACCGGCCAGTGGGCGGCGGCCGTTGCCGTCCTGGCGCTGCTCGCGCTGGTACTGGAATCCGTCGTCCGCAACGACGCCTTCCAGTGGGATGTCGTCGCCGACTACTTCACCACCACCGCGGTGCTGCGCGGCCTCGGCCTCACGCTCTGGCTCACGGCACTGGTCATGGTGCTCGGCTTCGCCCTCGGTACCCTGCTGGCCGTCCTCCGGCTCTCCGCCAACCGCGTTCTCCAGGCGGTCAGTTGGGGGTACGTCTGGCTGTTCAGGTCCACCCCGATCCTGGTCCAGCTGCTGTTCTGGTTCAACATCGGCGCGCTGTACCCGGAGATCCTCGGCGTCCGCACGGTGAACCTCCTGGGCCCGGTCACGGTCGCCGTCATCGGGCTCACCCTGCACGAGGCCGCGTACGCCGCCGAAGTCGTCCGCGGCGGCATCCTCTCCGTCGAACGCGGACAGATCGAGGCCGCCCAGTCGCTCGGCCTCGGGCCCTGGCGCCGGTTCCACCGCATCGTCCTCCCGCAGGCGATGCGCTCCATCGTCCCGCCCGCCGGGAACATGCTGATCGGCACCCTCAAGGGCACCTCGATCGTCAGCATCATCGCGGTACAGGACCTGCTCTACTCCGTGCAGCTCGTGTACCACCGCACCTACCAGGTCATCCCACTGCTGCTGGTCGCCACCATCTGGTACGCCGTGGTCACCTCGCTGCTCGGCATCGGCCAGCACTACGTCGAGCGGCACTACGCGCGCGGCACGGCGGGTGCCCGGTGAGCGGGACACCGGCGCTCGTCGTCATAGGCGCCGGACCGCGCGGCACCGGCCTGATCGAGCGCATCGCCGCCAACGCCCCCGCCCTGTACGGGGACCGCCCGCTGACCATTCACCTCGTCGACCCGTATCCGCCCGGCGGCGGACGGATCTGGCGGCACGACCAGTCGCCGCTGCTCTGGATGAACTCCATGGCCGAGGACGTCACGATGTTCACCGACGACACCGTCCGGCAGGAAGGGCCGGTCCGTCCCGGCCCCGCGCTGCACACCTGGGCGGCGGACATCCGGGACGGGCGCGCGACACTCCCGGACGGGGCCGAGGCGGAGCCCGAACTCCTCGACGAGATAAAGGCGTTGGAGGGTACCGACTTCCCGAGCAGACGGCTGCAGAGCGTCTATTTGCGCTGGGTGTACGAGCAGGCCGTGGCCGCCCTCCCGGAAGGTGTCACCGTCCACTGGCACCGGGGCACCGCCCTGCGGGTCACCGGGCCGCGCGAGGGCCGCCAGCAGGTCTGGCTGGAGGGACGCGGCACACCGCTGCTCGCCGATGCCGTAGCCGTCACCATCGGCCACCTCGACGCCGAACCGGAGCCGGAGCAGGTCGAGTTGGCCGACTTCGCGGACCGGCACGGGCTCGTCCACCTGCCGCCGGACTTCACCGCCGACGCCGACCTGAGCGAGGTGCCCGCGGGCGAGCCGGTCATCGTACGGGGCTTCGGACTCGCCTTCGTCGACCTGATGGTGCTGCTCACCGAGGGCCGCGGCGGACGGTACGAGGACGGCGAGTACGTGCCGTCCGGCCGGGAGCCCCTGCTCCACATCGGATCGCGCCGGGGCGTCCCGTACCACTCCAAGATCGGCTACGCCTGGGAGGGCGAACGGCCGCCGCTGCCGCGCTTCCTCGGCCCGGAGCTGACCGAGGCGCTGTTGCAGGCGGACCGGCCGGTCGACTTCCGGCGCGACGTATGGCCACATGTCGACAAAGAGCTCGGCTATGCCCACTACCACCGGCTCTTCACCGCCCACCCCGAGCGCACCACCGGCGACTGGGCCGGCTTCGAGGCGGAGTACGCCGCCGCCGACCCGGCAGGTCCCGAACTGGCCGCCCTCGTCGCCGCAGCCGTCCCCGACCCGGAGGACCGGCTCGACCTCGAAGCGCTCGACCACCCCCTGGAAGGGGTGCGCCATCCCTCGTTCGACGCGCTCCAGGAGGGGCTGCGCGACTACATCACCGCCGACCTGGAACGCCGCCACGACCCCGGCCGCAGCCCGGACCTCGCCGTCTTCCTCGGACTGCTGTCCGCCTACGGGCAGTTGATCCGGCTCGGCGACATCGGCGGCTGGTGGCACGGCTTCTTCAGCTATCTCGCCTCCGGCCCGCCCGGACCCCGGCTGCACCAGCTCCTCGCGCTTTCCCGGGCCGGGGTCGTCCGCTTCCTCGGCGCCGGAATGACCGTCGAGGCCGACGAGCGGCGGGGCCTGTTCCTGGCGGGCAGCGCCACCGTGCCGGGACAGCGGATAGCGGCCCGCACCCTGGTCGAGGCCCGGCTGCCCGACCCCACCCTGGAACGCACCCGCAGCCCGCTGCTCCGGGAGCTGCACGAGGACGGGGCCGCCGCCACCGCCACCGGGCTGCTCCGGGTCGCCCCCGACAGCGGCCGGATCCTGGGCCGTGACGGCCGGCCGCACCCGCGCCGCTTCGCGCTCGGCCCGTTCACCACCGCCCGCGCGGGCGGGGCGTTCACCCGGCCGCGCACCGGCGGTCCGGCCTTCCGGCAGAACGACGCCACCGCCCGCACGGCGCTCGTCCTCCTGAGGGACCTCGCCCCCAGCGACGGCTGACCGCCGGCCCGCCCACAGCCAGCCCCCAGGAGCGGGCCGCGCCCCCAGGAGGGCACGGCCCGCCACCCCGCCCGCGTACACCGCAGCCCAAGGACCCCTCATGACCCTCACCAGCGATCCACCCGTCGACAAGGCGACAGGACCATATGTCGCCCCGCCCGCCGACGACGGCCACGACGCGCTCACCGTCGTACCCCTGCGCCACCCCTGGCGCTGGGCCGCCGTCGCCGCCACCGCCGTCGTACTCGCCCAGTTCCTGCACGGTCTGGTCACCAACCCGGGCTGGGAGTGGGACGTCTTCGCCCAGTTCTTCACCGCCGGGACCGTCCTCAAGGCCGTCTGGGTCACCCTCCGACTGACCTTCTACGGCACGGTCCTCGGCTTCGCGCTCGGCATCGTGCTCGCCTTCATGCGGCTGTCGGCCAGCCCGTTCCTCAGCGCGGTCGCCCACGCGTACATCTGGGCGTTCCGCTCGATCCCGCTCATCGTCCAGCTGCTCTTCTGGTTCAACCTCGCCTATCTCTACAAGGAGTTGCAGTTCGGCATCCCGTTCGGGCCCGGCTTCTTCTCCTTCGACACGATGAACCTGGTCGGCGCGATGAGCGCGGCCGTCCTCGGTCTCGCACTGCACCAGGCCGCCTACGCGGCGGAGATCGTCCGCGGCGGGGTACTGGCCGTGGACGCCGGCCAGTCGGAGGCCGCCGCGGCGCTCGGGATCCCCCGGCACCGGCAGCTGCGCCGGATCGTGCTCCCACAGGCGATGCGCTCCATCCTGCCGAACGCCGCCAACGAGATCATCTCGCTCTTCAAGGGCACCTCGATCGTCTCCGTGATGGCGATCGGCGAACTCTTCCACCAGGTCCAGGTCGTCTACGGGCGCAACGGCAGGGTCGTGCCCCTGCTGATGGTCGCGACGGTCTGGTACATCCTCCTGACCACCGTGCTCTCCGTCCTCCAGCACTACGTCGAACGTCACTACGCCAAGGGGGCCACGCGATGAGCACCACCACCGGATCCACCGACGCCATGGTCGAGATCCGCTCCGTCCACAAGAGCTTCGGCGACCTCGAAGTGCTGCGCGGCATCGACCTGTCCGTACGGGCGGGAGAGGTCACCGTCGTCCTCGGCCCGTCCGGCTCCGGCAAGTCCACACTGCTGCGAACCATCAACCACCTGGAGAAGGTCGACCACGGCTGGATCAGCGTCGACGGCACCCTGGTCGGCTACCGCAGGGCCGGCGACAAGCTGTACGAGCTCCGCGAGCGCGAGGTGCTGCGCCGGCGCACCCGGATCGGCTTCGTCTTCCAGAACTTCAATCTCTTCCCGCACCTGACCGTGCTGGAGAACATCACCGAGGCCCCGGTCGCCGCCCTCGGCCGCCCGAAGAAGGAGGCCGTGGCCGCCGCGGAGAAGCTGCTCGCCCGGGTCGGGCTCGCCGAGAAGGCGGACGCCTACCCCAAGCAGCTCTCCGGGGGACAGCAGCAGCGGGTCGCCATCGCCCGCGCGCTGGCCCTCGAACCGAAACTGCTGCTCTTCGACGAGCCGACCTCGGCGCTCGACCCCGAGCTGGTAGGCGAAGTCCTCGACGTCATCAAGGACCTGGCGCTCCAGGGCACCACCATGATCGTCGTCACGCACGAGATCGGCTTCGCCCGCGAGGTCGCCGACACCGTCGTCTTCATGGACGAGGGCCGGATCGTCGAGCAGGGCGCCCCCGGCGACGTACTCGACCGTCCGAAGCACGAGCGCACCCGCGCCTTCCTGTCCAAGGTCCTGTGATCCCACCCATGTCCGCACCGAGGAGCACCGCCGTGTCCGTCCGCCGCACCCTGTCCGCCGCACTCGCCACCCTCACCACCGCCGGGCTGCTCACCGGCTGCGGCACCGGTGACGCCGCGACCGACGAGGTGAAGCCGAAGGGTCAACGGGGCACCGGCATCAACATCGGCCCCGACCAGCACCGGATCAGGGGCAAGAAGGACGAAGCCGTCGCGGCGAAGGTGCCCGGGGCCATCCGCGAGCGGGGCACCCTGCGGCTGGGCGCGAGCGCCGAAGCCTCGCCACCGCTCGGCTTCTACGCGACCGACGACAGGACCCGGATCGGCTCCGAGATCGACATCGCGACCCTGATCGCCGACACGCTCGGCCTGGAGCCGCGGTTCGAACAGGTCTCCTGGGAGAACCTCTTCGTCGGCCTGGACAGCTCCAAGTTCGACGGCGTGCTCTCCAACGTCACGGTCACCGAGGAGCGCAAGGAGAAGTACGACTTCGCGACCTACCGGCTCGACAACATCGCCTTCGAGGCCAAGAAGGGCTCCGGCTGGAAGGTGAAGGGGCCGAAGGACGTGGCGGGGCGGACCATCGCCGTCGCGTCCGGGACCAACCAGGAGAAGATCCTCGTCGACTGGAGCGAGGAGAACGTCAGGGCCGGGCGCGAGCCGGTCGACATCAAGTACTTCCAGAAGGACACCGACTACTACCTGGCGCTCCAGTCCGGCCGGATCGACGCCTATCTCGGCCCCAGCCCGTCCGCCAACTACCACGTCGCGTCGGCCGGCCAGTCCGAGATCGTCGGCACGCTGTCGGGTGCGGGCGACGGGCTCCAGGGCAAGATCGCCGCCACCACGAAGAAGGGCAGCGGCCTGGTCGGGGCGTACGCGGCGGCCATCGACCACATCGTGCGGAACGGCTCGTACGCCAGGGTGCTGAAGCGCTGGGGGCTCACCGACGAGGCCGTCACCGAGTCGGAGATCAACCCGCCCGGCCTGCCCAAGTCCGGGAGCTGAGCCCGGGAGCCGAGCCCGGAGCCGAGAGCCCGGGAGCCGAGCCCGGAGCCGAGCCCGGAGCCGAGCCCGGCGGGATCCCCGAGAGAACACCTGAGAGAGCTCTGGAGAGGTACCACCCATGTCTTCGACCGCCCCCCTTCATCTGGCCGCCGAGATCGGCGGTCCGCCACGCTACGACCCCGGGCACTACACCGGCCTCGCCCGGCTCGCCGAGCACGGCGCCCTTGACTTCGTCACGCTCGGCGACTCCTTCGCCCGACCCGGCCCCGACGCGCTCGCCGTGCTCTCCCGGGTCGCGCCCGCCACCGGCCGGATCGGCCTGGTGCCCACCGTCACCACCACCCACACCGAGCCGTTCCACGTGTCGTCCGCCGTGGCCACCCTGGACTGGGTGAGCCGCGGCCGGGCGGGCTGGCAGGCCGATGTGTCGACGACCGGGGCCGAGGCCCGGCTGTTCGGCCGGCGCCCGGCGGCGCCCGCCGACGAGCTGTGGCGCGAGGCCGGTGACAGCGCCGAGGCGGGCGCCCGGCTGTGGGACAGCTGGGAGGACGACGCCGAGATCAGGGACGTCGCCACCGGCCGCTTCATCGACCGGGACAAGCTGCACTACATCGACTTCGAGGGCGCCTCCTTCACCGTCCGGGGCCCGGCGATCGTGCCCCGGCCCCCGCAGGGCCGCCCGGTCATCGTCGTCGACGGGACGAGCGGCCCGGCCCGGGAGACCGCCGCCCGCCACGCGGATGTCGTCCTGGTCCGGGCCACCACCCCCGAGCAGGCCGCCGGCGCCCGTACCGATCTGCGCCGGCGAGCGGCGGCGTACGGACGCGGCCCCGGCGCGCTCCGGGTCCTGGTCGCGCTCACCGTCGACCTCGGCGACGCCGAGACCGCCCCGGAACCGGGGCTGGAGAGCGGACCACCGCTCGCCGCGGGCGGCTCGTACTACCGGGGCGGCCCGGTCGACCTCGCCGAACTGATCACCCGGTGGCACCGCGGCGGCGCGGCGGACGGTTTCCACCTCACACCCATCACCCCCGGGCGCGATCTCGAACGGATCGTCAACGGCACCGTGGCGCTGCTCCAGCACCGCAGCCTGTTCCGCACCTTCTACCCCGGCGGCACCCTGCGCGAGCACCTGGGGCTGGCCCGCCCCGCCAACCGGTACGCCTTCGAAGGAGGACGGGCATGAGCACCGCGACGAGGCAGATGCATCTCGCCGCCCACTTCCCGGGCGTCAACAACACCACCGTCTGGGCGGACCCCCGCTCGAAGAGCCAGATCGACTTCTCCTCCTTCGAGCACCTCGCCCGCACCGCGGAGCGCGGCAGGTTCGACTTCTTCTTCCTCGCCGAAGGGCTGCGGCTGCGCGAGCACAACGGCCGCATCCACGACCTGGACGTGGTCGGCCGCCCCGAATCCCTCACCGTGCTGGCCGCGCTGGCCGCCGTCACCGACCGGCTGGGCCTCGCCGCCACCGTCAACGCCACCTTCAACGAGCCGTACGAACTGGCCCGCCGCCTGGCCACCCTCGACCACCTCAGCGAGGGCCGGGCCGCCTGGAACGTCGTCACCTCCTTCGACGCCTTCACCGGGGAGAACTTCCGGCGCGGCGGCTACCTCGACCGGGCCGACCGGTACACCAGGGCCGCCGAGTTCGTCGCCACCGCCCGCGAACTGTGGGACAGCTGGACGCCCGACGGCACCCCGCGCTCCTTCACGCACCGGGGGCAGCACTTCGCCATCGAGGGCGAGTTCACCGTCCCGCGTTCCCCGCAGGGCCATCCAGTTGTGATCCAGGCCGGTGACTCCCCGGACGGCCGTGAGTTCGCCGCGTCCACCGCCGACATCGTCTTCACCCGGCACGGCACCCTGGAGTCGGGGCGCGAGTTCTACGCCGACGTCAAGGCGCGGCTGGCGAAGTACGGCCGGGAACCCGGCGAGCTGAAGATCATGCCCGGGGTCACCTTCGTACTCGGTGACAGTGACGCGGAGGCCCAGGAGCTGGCGGCGGAGATCCGCCTCCAGCAGGTCTCCCCGCAGAACGCGCTGCTGGCCCTGGAGCAGATCTGGGGCCGCGACCTCTCCGCGTACGACCCCGACGGGCCGCTGCCCGACATCGACCCGGGCCCCGGATCCTCGCTGGTCCAGGGCCGGGTCGGGCCCGGCGACGTGCTCGCCGTGGCGGCGCGCTGGCGGGCGCTGTCCAAGGAGAAGGGGCTGTCCATCCGGCAGACCGTCATCGAGACGACCGGCCGGCAGTCCTTCATCGGCAGCCCGCGAACGGTCGCGGAGCAGCTCACCGAGTTCGTCGCCGCCGACGCCGCCGACGGATTCATCCTCGTGCCGCACCTCACCCCCGGCGGCCTGGACGACTTCGTCGACCGGGTGGTCCCGCTCCTCCAGGAGCGCGGAGTGTTCCGCTCCGAATACACCGGTCCCACACTGCGTTCACACCTCGGGCTCGCGGAGCCGGTATGGAAGGGTTGACCGCATGAGCACGGACGCACAGCAGCCGCACGGATCCGAGCAGGCGGCACAGGACTGGAAGCACTGGCACGAGGAGCGCACCGCCACGGTGGCCGGCCCCTACGGACCACTCTCCCTCACCGGCACCCACTGGCTCTCCGACCACCCGGAGGGCCGCATCCCCGAGGTACCCGGGCAGTGGCGGGAGGAGGGCGACGAGCTGGTGCTCAGCGCCTCCGTAGCGGACGGGCTGACCGTGGACGGCGAGCCCTTCACCGGCCAGGTCCGCCTCACCGCCGACCGCGGCCCGATCGGCGAGTCCCGCGTCGCGCACGGCGAGCGGCGGCTGGTCGTGCTGAGCCGCGAAGGGCTATGGGCGGTACGGGACTTCGACCCGGACTCCCGGGCCCGGCGCGCCTTCAGGGCCATCGAGGCCACCCCGTACGACCCCCGCTGGGTGCTCCCGGGCACCTTCCGCCCGTACGACAGCGCCCGCACCGTCCGGGTCGAGAACGCCGACGGGGTCGAGCGCGGTCTCGGGCTCGCCGGTGAGATCGCCTTCGAGCTCGACGGTACGGAGCACACGCTGCACGTCGCGGTCGAGCCGGACGGCTCGCTCTGGGCGGTGTTCGCCGACGCCACCAGCGGGAACAGCAGCTACCGCTTCCGGTTCCTGCGGCCCGCGGCACCCACCGAGGACGGCAGCGTGACGGTCGACCTCAACCGCGCGCTGCTGCCGCCGTGCGCCTTCGCGGACCACTTCATCTGCCCCTTCCCGCCCCCGGGCAACACCCTGTCCGTCGCCGTCGAGGCGGGGGAGCGCAACCGCGTCGACAGCTGACGTGCAGTCACACTTCTCCGGGACGGTGGCCCCGGCAGCCCGTGCGCTGCCGGGGCCGCTCCGGTGCGGCGCGACAAGTTCAGGCCAGAGGGCCCTCTTGCGCCACAAGTTGACGCCTTGAATACTCCCGAGCAGCGCTTGTCAGGAACACGGCATGCCCGTATCGCGGGCGCACGGCCGTGCGCCCGACTGCGCCTCACGGGTCCGACCACCCCACAGGCGGACCCCCGACTTCCCCTCGGGAGGAATGAAAAGTGAGGATCAAGCGCACCACCCCCCTCAGCGGCACAGCGAGACGTACCAGGGTCGTCGCCATCGCCGCGGGCCTCGTCGCCGTCGCCGCCCTCGCCGTCCCCAGCGCCCAGGCAGACACCAACACCACTTTCAGCGCCGCGCAGCTCTCCGCCGCGAGCGACGCCGTGCTCGGCGCCGACGTGGCGGGCACGGCGTGGAACGTCGACCCGGTGAGCAAGAAGCTCGTGGTCACCGTCGACCGCACGGTTTCGAAAGCCGAGATCGAACAGATCAAGCAGTCCGCCGGGGTCAACGCCGGCGCCCTGAAGATCGAGCGCACCACCGGAAAGTTCAGCAAACTGCTCTCGGGCGGCGACGCGATCTACGCCCCCGGCTGGCGCTGCTCCCTCGGCTTCAACGTCCGCAGCGGCAGCACCTACTACTTCCTGACCGCCGGTCACTGCACCGACGGCAACCCGCCCTGGTACACCAACTCGTCGAACTCGACCAGCATCGGCCCGACGGTCGGCTCCAGCTTCCCGACCAACGACTACGGCCTGGTCCGGTACGACAACGCCGCGGTCGACCACGCGGGCACCGTCGGGAGCGTCGACATCACCGGCGCGGCCAACGCCACGGTCGGCATGTCCGTCACTCGCCGCGGCTCCACCACCGGCATCCACAGCGGTTCCGTCACGGGCCTCAACGCCACCGTCAACTACGGCGGCGGCGACATCGTCTACGGCATGATCAAGACCAACGTCTGTGCGGAGCCCGGCGATTCCGGCGGTCCGCTCTACTCCGGTTCCAAGGCGATCGGTCTCACCTCCGGCGGCAGCGGCAACTGCACCTCCGGCGGCACCACGTACTTCCAGCCGGTCACCGAGGCGCTCAGCGCGTACGGGGTCAGCGTCTACTGACACCCCGGCACACCCCCGGACCGGCCCTCGAACAAACGGCCGACCGTGAAGGAGCCCCTGCCCGAATCCCGGGCGGGGGCTCCCGCGCACCCCGCGGCTTTTGAGAGGATGTGGGGCAGGTCGGTCACGCAGGAGCAACGGGGGCGGTGCTGCGCCAGCCGGAGGGGATGACCTCCGGGGCCCCCGGCAGACACCTCAGGGGGTTCCAGGTCCGTGAAACGCATCGGAGTGACCGGTCATCGCACCATTCCGCAGGAGGCCCACGCCCATGTGCTCGCGGGGTTACGGGCGGCGCTCTGCGGCCACGAAGGCGCCCTGGAGGCCCTCTCCAGTCTGGCGGTGGGGGCGGACCAGCTCTTCGCCGACCTCGCCCTGGCCCGCGGCGCCGACCTGACGGTGGTGATCCCGAGCGGCGACTACGAGTCCTGCTTCGAGGACGCGGCCGAACTCGCCCGCTACCGGGCCCTCAAGGACCGGGCGGTGCGGGAGGTCCGGCTCGACTACCCGCACTCCACCGACGAGGCGTACTACGCGGCAGGCGCGTACATCGCCGACCACTGCGACCGGCTGCTCGCGGTGTGGGACGGCAGGCCGGCCCGTGGCCTCGGCGGCACCGGCGACATCGTGACGTACGCCCGCAGCCTGGGCCGCCCGGTCACGGTGATCTGGCGCGAGGGCGTGGAGCGGAGCTGACGGCCGGTCCGGCCGCCCGGCATCCGCGTCGCGCGGGGTCGGCCGCCGATGCGGCCGTCCTGCATCACTGACGTTACGTCACATCTGGTGCCGGGCAAGCCAGTCGGTGTGCTGCGGGGAGACGATGCGCTCGGTCTCGAAGACCGCGCCCGGCCACTGGCGCTCGGTCAGTGTGGTCTCCATCGCCACCTGCATCGCCTCGAGGTCCTGCTCCACCAGGGAGTGGGCCGAGATCAGCGGGTGGTGACGGCGCATCTCGCTCCACGCCAGGCAGGCGGCCGCCGCCGCCGACAGCACCCCCGTCAGGGCGAAGGACTGGGTGACGGAGAACGTCCGCAGCAGGGCGAACACCAGGGCGAGCGCGGTCAGCGCGGCGATGGTGGTCGACCAGGCCAGAGTGGCCCGCCGGGACACCTCCTGGCGCCTGCGATACCAACTTCTCTGCTCGATAAGGCGGTCACGCACGTACGTCTCCTTGCGTACGGTGAACGCTTTGTCCCGTAACTCGCGCATCGATTCGGTGATCAGCCCGCCCGAATCGGCCGTCAGGTCGCGAGGATCGGCCCACCCCACTTTGCGCAGCTCCTGAAGGCCCTCTTCGAGACGGTTCGCGAACACCGCCTCCGGGTGCTGGGTACCGGTGTCGAAAGGCGATCCATGAACCGAGTAACGCCAGCACATCGACTTGATGAACTCTGCCGCCGAGCGGTTGAGTTGCCAATGCGACTTTGCTTTGCGCCGGGCGGAGAGGTACGTCGTGATCAGGACACCCAGGTAGGCCAACACGCCTGCGGCATCGGTGAGTTGAAACGTGTCACCCAGCTCGGCGTGCCAGGGGACGGCGGCGGGCAGTGCCCCTGCGACCAGGAGTATCAGTTGGATGCGGGTGGTGTTCACGGCCTCCCGCTGCCTTGCGATGGCGATCTCGTCCGTGTGGTGAAAGAGCGCCGGCAGATCGGCGTTCCTGAAGACCATGCTCTGGAGCGGCCCGGGAAGCGCCGTCATGTTCACTCCCGTCTGCGGTTATGTCGTCACCTGAATGGCGGAATCAGGGGTTCCGTTCGATTCGGGACGGCCTTGTGTGACGCTCTCGTTCCAAGTGGCCGTCCTCAGTTGCCAACCGAGGCCATGAGAGTAAAGTCGTGCCGCCGGACCTGCAATGGTGCAGATACTGTTGCTGCATTCCTGTCCGGAACCATTCCATCGGAACAAATCCCCTCAAGGACGGCCGTGAACACCTCAGAATCCACCCTCTCCTTCGCCGTTGCGAAGAGGAACCGTGTGCCGCTCGCCCAGATCGATGTCCGCGGCACTGCTGCTGCCCGGAAGCTCGGCCGCGTGCACGCCGTGTCAGCCGGTCGCCCCACCCAGGCATCGACCTTCAACTCGGCACTCTGAAATCAACCCGCCCAACACCTCGTGAACCGCGCTCCGAGCACCCCTTCGGGCTGGCTAGACTGGTGGAATGACAGGACCCCTGGTCCCTTTCCGTGAAGTCGTTCTCAAGGTTCACAGCAGGTGCGATCTTGCTTGTGACCATTGCTATGTCTATGAACATGCAGATCAGAGCTGGCGAACCCGGCCCAGGACAATCTCTGATGATGTCATTTTCCGGACTGCTCAACGCTTGGCCGAGCATGCCAAGGCACATGCACTGCCCTCCGTGTCAGTGATCCTGCACGGAGGGGAGCCTCTACTGGCGGGGCCCGCCCGATTGCGGCGAGTCTGCGAAGTGCTCACCTCCGCCTTCGACGGCGTCGCGGAACTCGACCTCCGCATCCACACCAACGGACTCCAGCTCAGTCCGCGGTATCTCGACCTCTTCGACGAGTTCAACGTCAGGGTCGGCATCTCCCTCGACGGCGACCGGGCCGCCAACGACCGGCACCGCCGCTACGCGGACGGGCGCAGCAGTCATCCCCTGGTCCTCAAGGCCGTGGAACTGCTCCGGCAGGAGCGCTACCGCCACCTCGATCTCGGGCTCCTGTGCACCGTCGACATCGAGAACGACCCGATCGCGGTCCTCGACGCGCTCACCGAGCTCGATCCGCCGCTCATCGACTTCCTGCTCCCGCACGCCACCTGGGACGATCCGCCGCCACGTCCGGACGGTTCGCCCACCGCCTACGCCGAATGGCTCCTCGCGGTCTTCGACCGCTGGCAGGAGCAGGGGCGTCCGGTGCCGGTGCGGCTCTTCTCCTCGGTGCTGTCCACGCTGAGCGGCGGCCCCAGCCTCACCGAGTCCCTGGGGCTCGCCCCGACCGATCTGGTCGTCGTCGAGACCGACGGCCAGCTGGAGCAGGTCGACTCGCTCAAGAGCGCCTACGAGGGCGCCGCGGCCACCGGCTTCGACGTCTTCACCCACACCTTGGACGAGGTGGCGGCCCACCCCGGGGTGCGGGCCCGTCAGCTCGGGCTGGCCGGTGTCAGCGAGACCTGCCGCAGCTGTCCCGTCGTGCGCTCGTGCGGCGGCGGGCTCTACACCCACCGGTACCGCTCCACCGGGCCGTCCGGCGAGTTCGACAACCCGTCCGTGTACTGCGAGGACCTGGCCGCCCTGGTGCGCGGCATCGAGGCGCGCACGGCGGCCTCCCTCGTCGCGCCCGAGATTGCCGACCCGGTCGAGCTGGCCGCCTCCCAGCGAGAGCTCACCCGCATGCTGCTGGCCCGGCTGAACGCCGACGTCGAGGAGCACGGCGACGAGCGGTGGGTCCGGGCCTGGGAGCTGGCCGCCGCCATCGAGGCCGACGAGGAGGGGGCCCGCGGCCTGGACGAGGTGCTGGCCCACCCGTACACCCGCACCTGGCTGCTCCGTGCCCTGGAAGCGCTCCACGACGAACGGCCGGGGGCGGTTGAGCACGCGCTGCGACTGCCGGCTCATCTCGCGGCCGCCGCCGTACGGGCCGGCCTCGACATCCCCGTGGGGGTGGGCTACGCGGACGGCAGGCTGGTCCTTCCGGGGCTCGGCGAGTTGCGGATCGGGGGAGCGGGGGGGCGCGGCACGGCGCTGGTGCGCGCCGTCGAGGACGGCTTCCTGGTCCGGCGGGACGAGGGCGACCCGGCCGAGTGGCGGGTGGCGCCGACGGCGGCCGGTCCCGGCTGGCGGCCGGTGCGCCGGCTCTCGGTTCCCGGCGCCGCTTCCGGCCCGGTGCTCGACCTGGCGATCGACGACCTCGACCCGTACCGAGACTGCTTCGCCGCGCCGGCTTCGGCCGCGCTCGACGACCGGGCCGCCGCGGAGCTGGTGGCCAGGATCGGCGACGCCTGGACGCTGATCGTGGCGAAGGCGCCGCTGCGGGCCGCGGAGATGGCGGGGCGCCTCACCACCCTCACGCCGCTCATCGGTCCCGCCGCGGCCGAACCCGCCGTGGGGCGGCACGGCTACGGCGCGCTGGGCATCGTCGCGGACGGCAGTGCCGAGGAGTTGGCGCTCGCGCTGCTGCGCGGATCGCGGCGGGCCGAATTGCAGGCGCTGGCCGATGTCACGGATCTTTACGCGGCGGACGGCGCCTGGGAACATCGAATTCCCTGGCAGGAAGAACCAGTTCCGTTTTCCCGTTTGCTGGCCGAGACCTATGAACGGATGGCGTTGAGCGCATTCGAGCCACGCTGTCTGGAGGGCGTACCACAGGCCCTCGATACGCTGGAGGGTGCCGCCGAGCTCACCGTCAGCGGAAAGCGGCTGCTGGATCTGATGCGAAAAGAGATCTGAGGGTCGAATTCCGGTTCGGCCGAAGGGTCGGAACACACGGGACAACTGGGAGGAACAGCCGCAGACCGAATTCGATCAAGGAAATGTTCGGCGGAACCTGGGAACGTATGACTGAAAACCGGCGTTGAATGACCGAACGCCATGGGGGTGGAGCAAGGTCCGCTCCGGAATGATGAATTCGCTCGCATTCACTTCAGTCCCCGGATGCGGGTGCTCACACAGGACGGGGGTCGTGTGCACGCAACAACGCAGCAGCGAGCGGCGGACCATCGGCCGTACTTCTTCTTGAGTTATGCCCATACACCGGGCTACGGCCGTGGAACCGACCCGGATATGTGGGTCGAACGCCTCTTCAAGGATCTCTGTGACCATGTACTGGCCATGACGGATCTGCCCGCGGGCGCGCCCGCGGGGTTCATCGACCGCGAGATACGCTCCGGCGAGGGCTGGTCGGAACGGCTCGGTGAGGTGCTCGCCACCTGCCGGGTGTTCGTTCCGCTGTTCTCGCCGCGCTATTTCGCGAGCGAGATGTGCGGCAAGGAGTGGTACGCATTCGCCCAGCGCGCCATCCATCACCGCGCCCGCTCCAACCAGCGGGCCGAGGCGATCGTCCCGGCCCTCTGGGTCCCGGTACCCCCGAGCCAACTCCCCGGCCCCGCCGAGCGATTACAGTTCAACCACCGTGATTTCGGGGACCGTTACGTCAGTGACGGACTCTACGGGCTGATCAAACTCCGGCTCTTCGCCGAGGAGTACGAGCGCGCGGTGTACGAACTCGCCAAGCGCATCGTCAACGTCGCCGACACCATAAGGATCGGCACCGGCCGCCCCGTCGACTACCGGCTGGCGCCCAGTGCCTTCGGCCCGCCCAACAGCTCGATGGGCGGCCCCCGTCCGATGCAGGTCACCATCGCCGCCGCCACCCGGCACGACCTGCCCGCCGGACGCAGTGCCGACTACTACGGAGACAGTCCGCAGGACTGGAACCCCTACCACCCGGCCGCCGCCCGGCCGCTGGCCTATGTCGCCGAGGACCTGGTGCGCTCCCTCAACTACCAGGCGACCATCTCCTCCTTCGACGAGGAGACCGGGCACGGAGAAGGCAAGCAGCCGCCCAGCAGACCGGAGATCCTGCTCGTCGACCGCTGGGCCCTGCAGGACGAGGACCGGTGCCGGCGGCTCGCCGCCTTCGACGCCGAGAACCGCCCCTGGGTGACGATGATCGTGCCGTGGAACCGGGAGGACCACGAGAGCATGGCGGCCGAGGCCGAACTGACCGAGAAGCTCGAACAGACCATGCCGACCAAGATGCGCCAGGGACGGGCCTACTGCCGGGCCGCCGCCAAGGGCGTCCCCAGCATGGAGGCCTTCGGGCAGATCCTGCCGCAGGTGGTCGAGGTGGCGGCCCAGCAGTACCTGAGACACGCGGCGGTGTACCCACCCGCCACCGGAGGCGGTCACACCGAACGGACACGGCTGATGGGGCCGATGGCGCAGACGAACTACATCCCCGAGACACACGACCCTGCGACGGATGCGGAGGACACGGATGACGGCCAGTCGTGACGGGCGCATCGTCACCTTCTACTCGTACAAGGGCGGCACCGGCCGCACCATGGCCCTGGCCAACACCGCCTGGATACTCGCCGCCAACGGGAAACGGGTACTGGCCGTCGACTGGGACCTGGAGGCACCCGGGCTCCACCGGTTCTTCCACCCGTTCCTCGACCCGTCGACACTCGGTGCCACCACCGGCGTCATCGATCTGATCACCGAATACGCGTGGGCCGCGACCAGCCCCGTCCAGCGCGCCGACGACTGGCACCGCGACTACGCCCGGATCCAGCCGCACGCCGTCTCCCTGACCCCCGAGGCGCTCGGCTGGGAGTTCCCGCAGGGCGGCACGCTCGACTTCGTCTCCGCGGGACGGCAGAACCGCGAGTACTCCGCGACCGTCTCCACCTTCGACTGGGACAACTTCTACGACCGGCTCGGCGGCGGCCACTTCTTCGACGCCCTGCGCGACGACATGAAGGCCAACTACGACTACGTCCTCATCGACAGCCGGACCGGCCTCAGCGACATCGCCGACATCTGCACCGTCCACCTCCCCGACGTCCTCGTCGACTGCTTCACGCTCAGCGACCAGTCCATCGACGGCGCCGCCTCCGTCGCCCGGCAGATCTCCGAGCGCTACACCGGCCGCCCCATCTCCATCTTCCCCGTCCCGATGCGCATCGACGAGGGCGAGAAGGAGAAGGCGGATGCCGGACGGGCGCTGGCCCGGCTGAAGTTCGACCGGCTGCCGCGCGACCTGTCCGGGGACGAACTCACCGCCTACTGGGGCGCGGTGGAGATCCCGTACCGCCCCTACTACGCCTACGAGGAGACCCTCGCCACCTTCGGCGACGAGGCCGGTCTCACCAACTCCCTGCTCTCCGCCTTCGAGCGGCTCACCTCCGTCATCACCAACCAGCAGATCACCTCGATGCCACCGGTCGGCGAAGAGGTGCGGCTGCGCATCCGGGACGCGTTCACCCGGCGCAGGCCGGCGCTGCCGGCCGATCTCTTCCTCAGCTATGTGGCGGAGAACCGGATGTGGGCCGACTGGATCGAGTCCGTGCTCACCCGGGCCGGGTTCCGCGTCGTGCCGCGCGACGTGTCCGCCCAGCGGGAGAACGTGGAACAGGCGCCCGCCGAGAGCGCCGCCCGTACCGTGGTGCTGCTCTCCAGCGCCTACCTCAAGTCCCAGCGCGCGGTGAACCTCTGGGACCGGGCCGTGGCGGAGGACCCCGGCGGCGGCCGGCGCCATCTGCTGCCACTCAGGGTCGGTGACGTACGGCTCTCCGCGCCCTACATCGACCGCAACCCCGTCGACCTCTTCCGGCTCGACGAGGTGCACGCCGCCGCCGCCCTGCTGCGCGCCCTGGACCGGCCCGTACAGCTCACCGACGCGGTGTCGCCCGGACCGCGCTTCCCGGGCACCGTCCCCAGGATCTGGAACGCCCCGCCGCGCAACCCCGGCTTCACCGGCCGCTCCCTGGTCCTGGAACGGATGCGCGACCAGCTCGGCGGCGGCATGGCCGTGGTGCTGCCGCAGCCGCAGACCCTGTACGGGCTCGGCGGCGTCGGCAAGACCCAGGTCGCCCTGGAGTACGTGCACCGCTTCATGGCCGACTACGACCTGGTCTGGTGGATATCTTCCGAGCAGACCGACGACGTGGTGGCCGCGCTCGCCGAGCTCGCGGTCCGGCTCGGCGCCCAGGGCGGCGACGACATGGCGGCCGCCTCCCAGGAGGCCGTGGACCTGCTGCGCCGGGGTGTTCCCTCGGACCGCTGGCTGCTGGTCTTCGACAACGCCGACGACCCCGAACGGCTCCGCCGCTACTTCCCGCAGGGCGGCTCGGGCCACATCCTGGTCACCTCGCGCAACCAGGCATGGTCCCAGCACGGCGACGCGCTGCCGGTCGACGTCTTCCTGCGCGAGGAGTCCATCGAGCACCTCCAGCGCCGGGCCCCGGGGCTGAGCGACGAGGACGCCGCCCAGGTGGCCACCGCCGTCGGTGACCTGCCGCTGGCCGTGGAGCAGGCGGCGGCCTGGATCGCGGAGACCGCCACCCCGATCGACACCTATCTCGAACAGCTGGCCCAGCAGGCGCCCGAGGTCCTGGCGCTCAACCAGCCGGCCGGATACCCGGAGCCGGTCGCCGCGACCTGGAACATCTCCATCCAGCGGCTCAAGGAGCGCTCGCCCGCCGCGGTCCGGCTGCTCCAGCTCTGCGCCTTCTTCGCACCCGAGCCCATCTCGGGGAACCTCCTGTACAGCAAGGAGATGATCGAGGCGCTGAAGCCGTACGACGCCTCGCTCCAGGAGAAGCTGGTGCTGGGCCGGGTCATCCGGGAGATCGGCCGGTTCGCCCTCGCCAAGGTCGACCAGGTCTCCAACTCCATCCAGGTGCACCGGCTCGTCCAGGCCGTCATCCGGGCGCAGCTCACCGAGGAGGAGCAGCAGGACGCCCGGCATGCCGTCCACCGCATCCTGGCGGGCGCCCGGCCCGACGACGACGAGCCGATCGACAACCCCTCGACCTGGCCGCAGTTCGCCACCATCTGGCCGCACCTCGGCCCGTCCGACGCGCGCAACTGCAAGGAGCCCGAGGCCCGCAGGCTGCTGATCGACCGGGTCCGCTACCTCTGGAAGCGCGGTGACTTCCGGACCGCGACGACGGTCTGCGAGGAGCTGCGCGAGATCTGGCGTCAGACGCTGGGGGAGCGGGACATCCAGTACCTCTACCTCTGCTTCCACCTCTCCAACATCTACCGCTCGCGCGGCCGTTACGTGGAGGCCAGGGAGCTCGACGAGATCACCCTGGCGACACAGCGGGAGGTCCTGGGCCCGGAGCATCCGCACACGTACATGAGCACCAGCAGCCTGGCGACCGATCTCGGCACGCTCGGGGAGTACACCAGGGCGATCGAGCTGGCGACGGAGGCCACCGACGGGTTCAACCAGATCTTCCACGAGTCGCACCCGAGGACGCTGGCCGCGGCCAACAACCTGGCTTTCACCCTGCGGTCCATCGGCCAGTACGCCAAGGCCCGCGAGATCGACCAGGACGTCTTCGACCGGCGCGTCGAGGTGCTCGGCGCGGAGCATCCCTACAGTCTCTCCTCGGCCATGAACCTGGCCCGTGACCTGCGGGACGTCGGACGGTACGAGGACTCGGTCGGCATCCTCAGCCGTACGTACGACAGCTACAAGGCCACGCTCGGCAGGGCCTTCCCGGGCACGCTGAGCGCGGCGAAGAGCCTCGCGGTGTCGCTGCGCCGAGCGGGCAGACTGGAGGACGCCCGCAGGCTCACGGTGGCCACCCGGTCCAGGTACCGGGCCAAGTACACCTCCGCCAACCCGGAGTCGCTGGCCTGCGATCTCAATATGGCGGCCGACCTGTTCGCGGCCGGTGAGGCGACTGAGGCCAGGGACACCGCACAGGAGGTCGTCGACCAGTACATGAAGGTGCCGGGGGAGAAACACCCGTACACCCTGGCCGCGCTGAACAACCTCGGCGTCTACCAGTCGGGGGCCGGCGCTTCCGAGGAGTCGGTGCGGGTGCTGACCAGGGTGGTCGCCTCGATGCGGGAGGTGTACGGGCCGGAGCACCCCAACACCCTGTTCTGCGTGATGAACCTGGCGAACGCGACGGCGGAGCGGGGCGATCTCGATCTGGTGCTGGAGACCGAGGAGAAGGTGTCCGGGCAGCTCAGGAGGGTACTGGGGGCGCATCACCCGGAGACCCTGGCCATGACGTCGAACATGGCGGTCACGCTCGACGCGATGGGGCGCAAGGACGAGGCGCTGCGGCTGAGGACCGAGACGGTCGAGGAACTGGCCCGTCAGCTCGGTGACGACCATCCGATGACCCGGATCGCCCGGGACGACGACCGGTTCGAGCGCGAACTGGAACCGACGGCGGTGTGAGCCCCGGGAGCGTCCGGCCGTCGCCGGACGCTCCCGGAACACCGGCCCTGCCCGTCATTCGGCGGGCGGTTCCAGCAGCCAGTTCAGGATCCTGGGCAGCGCGTGCAGCGCGTCGAAGTGCGCTGCCGCCGGTTCCACCACGACGGTGGAGTTCGGGATGCGTTCGGCCAGCCAGCGCGAGTGGCCCACCGGGGAGAACACGTCCTTCTCGCCGTGCCACAGCAGTACGGGGCTCGTGATGTCCGCAGGGTCGAACCCCCACGGATTGCTGAACGCGAGCGCGTCGTCGATCCAGCCCCAGGCCGAAGTGCGCAGCCCCTCACGGTAGTTGCGCAGCAGCATGGTGCGGACCCCGGCGTCGTTGACCACCATCCGGTCGGAGTCGGTCAGCTCCCGGCGCAGATCGTCGATGAGCTGGACCGGGTTCCTCCTGATCACCGCGGACCGGGAGATGAACGACTCCGCGAGCCCGTCCGGATCGGCCGTCGCCGTGGAGTACGCCAGCACGTTGGAGGCGGCCATCCCGTCGAACCAGTCGAGACCGTCGGCCCCCCGGGGGGCCAACGCGACCAGTGCGGCGGTGCGGGTCACCCGCTCGGGCATCAGCGCCGCGCAGGCCAGGGCATGCGGGGCACCACCGGAGCGGCCCACCACGGCGAACCGTTCGAGCCCGAGGTGGTCGGCGATGGCCCGTACGTCCTGAACGGCATCGGCGACACAGCGGCCCGGCAGCCGGTCGGACTCGCCGTAGCCCGGCCGGTCGTAGGTGATGAGCTGGGTCTTGCGCTGGTACAGGACCATGCCGCGCGGAGCCGGACCGAGCCTGCTGCCGGGCATCCCGTGCAGCAGGAAGACCGGTCTGCCGCGAGGATCCCCCCGTCGCTCCACCACCAGATGCCGCCCGTCCACCGCGCGCACCCGACTACGCACTTGGCGCCTCCTTGGAATGGTGCGGGCACCGCGTGCCCGTCTTTTCCCGCCCGATTCGATGATGACTCATCAGAGCTCTTACCGGGTATGGGAGTTGGAAACCCATTGGAGGGCTGCGGATGCTGCGGGAGGGGTCGGACCCAGCTGTTGCGGGCGGAGCCGAGTCCGCCGGCGGCGATGCGGTCCGGGCTTCGGTGAGGGCATCGAGGGCGCCCTGTTCCGGTCCTGCCGCACGGCGACGGGCTCGTCCGCATCGATCGAGGCGATGCGGACGAGCCCGTCGTCACGTTCAGAAGGAGTCAGGCGGCTCGGGTCAGTCCTTCGGCGCCCGCCTTCGCCGGTGCCACGCCGAAGATGTCCACGGCGTGGTAGTACGTCCATGCCGTGCTGTTGCACGCGGTGAGCTTCGCTCCGGAGTAGGCGGCGCATACGCGCTTGAGGTCCGAGTAGAACGCGGAGTCGATGCGCGACTTGTTGGCGTCGAAGGTGCCCGCCGCCTTGTAGTTGCGGTAGCCGAAGTCGTGGCGGGCGCAGGCGGTCTGGAAGGGGAAGCCGAACGGGTTGTCGGGCGAGCTGCTGCAGTAGTCCGTCGACCAGTCGAAGCCGTACGCGGACCAGGCGCCCTGGTTGTTGCGGGCGGAGTTCCAGGCGTTGTAGCTGGAGAGGCTCGTCTGGGTCCAGGAGCTGAGGACCTGGGGTTTGTCGGCAGGGGCTGCCGAGGCGGACGCGGCAGGGAGCAGGACGAGGGGGAGCGACAGAGCGGCCGTGGCGAGCGGGACGGTGAATCGGCGACGCATGAGCAACCTCCGCAATAAGAAAGGGAGTTGTGCTGAACGTGCTCCTCGTGGTCTCACGAGATCGTTCAGCATGATGCCATGCGTCCCCGACGCGTAGGGGCTGTCCGGTGGATCAGGGCGCCTTCGACTCCAGGTGGTAGGTCGTGTCGACCCAGAAGCCGTTCGTGGCGGCGGCCTTGATCTCCAGCACGTACTGACCGGGGGTCAGTGGTTCGAAGCCGCCCCAGATGCCCCAGGCGTAACGCTGGGTCAGCCCGGTCCGGAACGGTGCGGTGAACTCCTGCAAGGACAGCGGCACGCTGTTGAGCGAGGCCGTGGCCTCCGTGGCCGTCATGCGCTGGGGAATCCTCGAGTACGACCGGGGGTGCTGCATGTTGAGGACGGGGAAGAAGACCGGCCGGTCCGAGGGGATCGCGCAGCGCCGCACCACCCGCCCGCCGTAGGTGCCGGCCAGGAACCAGAGGTCGTCCGGCTGGTTCCAGGCGGCGTGCTCACCCGTCGTGTCCCTGACCGGGCTCCGGTCGTCGGGCGCGGACAGGGCCCACTGCCACCACCGGCCCGCGAGCGCCCCGCCCTCCTCGTTGTTCGGCTTCCACATACGCTCCGCCGGTCCTGCTCCGCTCATGACGACTCTCCCACGTGCAGCCCCGGGCTACGGGGCCTGATTCGAACAAGCGGACAGTACCCGGGGTGGTGCACCGGGCCGGACGAAGGGGTGACGGCGAACGCCCGGAGCCCTACCGGGCCGTGGGAACCGCCCCGATGAGCACCGTGCGTGCCCACTCGGGCGGGGAGTCCGGGACGTAGTACGGATCGTCCTCGTCCCGCAACCGGGGGAACAGGCCCACCACCGTCCGGCACGCCGGCTGTGCACTCGGCCAGGGGGTCTGGCCGTCCGTCAGGACCACGACGACATCGGGCCTCGGCTGCGTCCGCAGGGCCCTGGCGAAGCCCGAGCGCAGATCCGTGCCCCCGCCGCCCACCAGCGGGATTCCCTCGGCACGGCACAACGGGTGCGCGACCCTGGCCGCCGCGTCGCACGGGAGGACGGTGATCAGGTCGCGACGGCCGCCGACCGCGCGGGAGATCGCGGCGACCTCCAGGAGCGCGCTGCCCAGTTCGGTGTCGCTGACCGAAGCGGACGTGTCGATGACCACGCTGACCCGGGGCGGCCTGCGCCGCAGGCTCGGCAGAACGGCACCGGGCACACCGGCCGAGCGCCGCGAGGGGCGGCCGTACGTGTAGTCCTCGCCCGCGCCGGACCCGGAGGCGGCCGAACGGACCGCCGCACCCAGCAGCTCCCGCCACGGCTGCGGCGGGTGGAACGCCTCCTCGGCCCACCGCCGCCACCCCTTCGAGGCGCTCCCCGGACGGCCGGTGATGCCCTGCGCCACCCGGAACCGGACCGCGTCCCGTTCCTGCTCGCTCAGGCCGTGCGCGCCGTCCGGCCCCAGGTCCCACTCCCGATCCAGCCCGTCGGCGCCACTGCCACAGTCCAGCCAGGCCAGGTGCTCCGTATGCGGCCCGAGCCTGAACTGGCGCAGGTAGTCCTCCATGAGCTGCCCCTCGGGGAGCCCCAGGAAGGCCGGACCGACGGCACCCTCCGGCCGGACCAGCCCCTCGCCGAACACGTCGTCGTTGATCTCGCAGTCGGCGGCGATGTTCATCCGCAGCCGTTCGGCGGGACCGGTCAGCCCCTGCTGCCGCGCGACCCGGTCGCTGCGCCCGTGGTGGTCGCGCAGCAGGTGCGACACCTCGTGCACCCACACCCCGGCCAGTTCCTCCTCCGGGGTCCGGTCCACGAAGCCGGGCGAGACGTAGCACCGCCAGTGCCGGTCGACGGCCATCGTCGGTACCCGCCGCGACTCCACGACGCGCAGGGCGAACAACGCCGTCGCCAGGTAGGGGCGGGCCCGGACGGCCTGCAGCCGGGCGGCGAAGAGCTTGTCGAGGTCCAGCGCCCCCGGCGCGTCGGGTGTCATCGGCCGGCCTTCGCCGCCGCGGCTGCCCGGTCCGCGGCCCGGGTCGCCGCCCGGTCCGCCCGCCGGGACAGGGACACCGCCCCGGCGAGCTGCTCGATCGATGCCGGAACGTCCCAGTCCGCCCGGCGCAGCGAGGCGAGCGTGGTCGCCGGGACGACCACCACGTCCGGGGCACCGGTCTCCAGCGCCCGGACCAGGAGCGCCCATGCCGCATCCCAGCGGGGCTTCTCCGGACGATTGCGGACCGCCGCCACCACACCGTCGAGCACCGCCTGACGCAGATCCCCCCGCTCGGGCAGGACGGCGCCCGCCGGGTCGGCGAGCAGCGTCTCGGGGTCCGGCAGATCCATCCGGTCCAGGCTCGCCAGCAGCTCCAGCCCCGGACCGTCCCCCACGGTGCCCCGGACCAGCAGGGCGAGCACGTCCCTGGAGGAGCCGGCCGCGGTCGCGAACGCGATCAGACACAGGGTCATGTCCCAGCTCCGGGGCGACGGCCAGGGACCGCCCCGGCGCGTCTCACCGCTGGGCAGCCGGTGCACGAGTGCCGGGCGGGAGGCGAGGAGCCCGCACACCGCGCGACGGGCGAAGTCCACGGCCTCCGGCAGCCGTTCGGGGTCGAGCCGGGGCAGTGTGGCCCGGGGCCAGGTCCCGCCGAGGCCGCGCACCACCACCTCGTGGTCGTGGGTCCACTGCAGATGCACGAACCGGTTGGCCAGCGGCGGGCTCAGCTCCCAGCCGTCGGCCGCCGAGGAACGCGGATTGGCCGCGGCCACGATCCGTACCCCGGGCGGCAGTTGCAGGGCGCCGATCCGCCGCTCCAGCACGAGACGGAGCAGGGCGGCCTGAACGGCCGGCGGCGCGGTGGACAGCTCGTCCAGGAACAGCAGCCCCCGGCCCGCCCGCACCAGCCGCACCGCCCAGTCCGGCGGCGCCATCGGCACGCCCTGCCCAGCGGGGTCGTCCCCCACGATGGGCAGCCCCGAGAAGTCGGACGGCTCATGGACGCTGGCGATGACCGTGGTCAGCGGAAGATCCAGGGACACGGCGAGCTGGGTGAGCGCGGCGGTCTTGCCGATGCCGGGCTCGCCCCACAGGAGTACGGGCAGATCGGCGGCCACGGCCAGGGTCAGGGCCTCCAGCTGGATGTCGGGACGGGGTTCGGTGGTGGTGTCGCGCAGCAGGGCCGTCAGCTCACCGGCGATGTCGAGCTGGGAGGCGCGGTCCTGGCCGGAGGAAGGGGCGGACGTGACGAAAGGGGTGCGTGTGAGCATGTCTGAATCACCTGTGGGTTCGTGGTGGGGCATACGCGAGAAGTGAGGAATTCCGGTCGGTGCCGGACTGCGCACCGACTGCGGACGGCATGCGAGCTGCGGGCCGGTGACGGACCGTGTGTCAGCGACGGACCGCGTGGCGCGGGTGCGAGCGGCGGTCACGGGGCCGGCGGCGGTACGGGTGGAGGCGGTCGGGCCCTTCGACCAGGCCCGCCCGGAACAGCCCGTACGTGATCCGCTGCCGCGCGGCCTCCTCCAGCTCGTCCCGCAGTTCGCCGCTGCGCAGCAGCGCACCGGGGCCCAGCAGACCCTCGACGACGGCCAGCGCACCGGTGATGTCGCCGTGGTCCAGGCGTTCGCGCACACCGGTGAGGCAGTCCGGACGGCGGTGCGCCTCGTCGATGGCCTGGAGGCAGGGCAGCGGAGTGCCGCTCAGCGCGACCAGCAGCTCCTCCCGGCGGATCTCGGCCGGGTCGTGGTCCAGCGGGGCCAGCACCCCGTCGACCAGGCCGATCCGGTGCAGGGCTCCCCGGCATTCCACGAGGCGTGGCTGTCCCGCCCGGTCCTGGGCCGGTGCCGGACCGGGCGGGACGTCCGATGCCAGCGCCGCGACGACCAGCGGATGGAGCCGCCCGGCCTCGATCGACCCGGTACGGATCAGATCGAGGTCGGGCAGCACCCAGGTCGCCGCGTCGGGCAGCACCGGCAGCGCACAGGCGCCACCGCCCGTGGCCGTGGTGGCGGCCGCGATCCGCAACGCGGGCGGCCCGGGGCCGTCCCCCTCGGGCACCAGGTCCAGCAGCAGCCGGTGCCGGGCCCCGAACCGCACGGCGACGGTCCCGGCGGACCGCCCCTCGGCCCGGAGCAGGATCTCCGCCTCGTCCGCCCACCGGTCGACGGCGCAGCGACGGGCGGGCGGCACCAGCTCCAGCACTTCGGGAGGCACCGCGACTCGGCGGCCGGCGGGCGGCCCGTCGGCCCCGGACCGGGACCGCAGCTCGTCGGCCCTGCGCGCATCCCAGAGATGGCGGTGCAGGTCGAGGCGGAACCGGGGGTTCGGGCGGTGGTGCGGATGGCGGCGGGCCTCGGTGCCGGACTCCGGTCCGTCCCACAGCGCGAGCCCGATCCGCTGACCGGCATCCGCCCAGGCGGGCGGGGTCCGGACCACCAGACGCACCGGGCGCACACCGCCGGGCCCCTCGGTGTCGTACCGGGCCAGGGTGACCGTCAGCCCCGGGCGCAGCAGCCCGTGCGGAGAGATCCTCGGCAGGTGCCAGCGCAACAGGTCAGGGGCCAGATGGCGCAGATCGTCCCGGATCCGGGACGCGAGTTCTCGCCCGTGGGTACGTGCCACGGACCGTGGGCTGAGATCGACGTCGACACCCGCGGCGGCGCATGCCCCCGCCCAGTCGCCGACATGACGGCGGGCGGTCGCGGTCTCGATCATGGAGGGCGGCACGGCGAACTCTCGCACGCGCAGCCAGAAGGACAGGCGGGAATCCCTGTTCGCGTCTTGAGTGAGCATCAGCACTCACCTTGCGCGGACGGGGCCCCCAATCTGTTGGCAGAGTGAGTTGTCATCGCGGGGCAGCGTAGCTCCCCGTCTCCCCGAATGCCAGGTGTATTCGGGCCGCCCTTCCCCCCCTGTGCGACTGGGCGGGGGCCACGGCCCTTCGTGCGGAGGTCAGGCGGCGGGATTCGAACCGAACGGCGGGCGCTCGCCGCTGAGTTCCTCCGGGCTGCGGCGCGCGGCGACCAGGAGCGTGACGGCCGTGCCCACCGCCGCCCACGCGGACAGCACCAGCAGGGAGCCGGTGACCGCGTTGCCCCTGAAGTAGGCGATCGAGCGGGCCACCCAGGTGCCCGCCCCGGGCGGCAGCGCGGGGCCGATCGCCCGCCAGAAGTCCGGGAGCATCGGCAGCGGGTAGGCGCCGCCGGCGCTCGGGTTGCCCGCGATCACCACGATCAGGACGGCCAGGCCGATGCCGACGATGCCGGTGACGGCCTGGAGGGCGAGGGTGATCATGCCGACCGCGAAGACGGTCAGCGCGCCCAGGCCCGACAGGCCCCAGAAGCTTCCGGGCAGGGCGCCGAGGATCGGGCCGATGATGATCGCGCCGCCGATCCCGCCCACGATCGAGTACAGCGCCATGACACCGGTCCGGATCACCGCGCGCTGTCGGTTGGCGGGTTTGGCGCCCGCGCTGATCGCCAGGATCGAGGCGCAGAGGTAGCCGCCGACGCACCAGCCGACGACCAGGTAGAACGACGAGATCCCGTTGAAGTCCTGGTCGGAGGCGGGGGCCAGGTCCACGGTCCGTACCGTGCGCTGCTGGGTCCGGTCGACCTCCGTGATGATCTTCGTCAGGGTGGTGGCCAGCGAGGTGCCGCCGCCGGAGGCGACCAGCACGGTGTCGGTCGTGCCCTCGGGGCTGACGATCAGGGCGCCGTCGATCCTGCGGTCGAGGATCTGCTCGCGGGCGGTGGCCGCGTCGGCGAGCGTGCGGGGGTCCAGCGGGCCGCCGGGGAGATTCTTCAGCTCGGTGAGGAGCTGTGCGGAGATCTGCCGGGGTGCGACGAGGCCGAAGGGCACGTCCGTCGGCCTCGGCTTGTGCAGCGCCCCGACGTAGGACGCGATGAACAGCAACTGCAGTCCGAGCACACCGATGACGAGCAGTGCGGCCCGTGGAGTGACGGCGTTCTTCACCTCGTCGACGAAAGTCATGCCCCCACGCTCCGGGGCGCCGGTTGTTCGTGCAGGCGGGGCAGGGCCGAATGGCTGATCGGATCCCTCGCGGGCCGCCGGTCCGGGGCGAGGGAGGTCCCGCGTTCCTGCTATCGCACGAATGTTCGAAACTTGGTCTATGGTGGAGACAAGGGGGTGGTGAGTACGGATCGGTCCAGGAGGTGCAGATGCCCGGGTTCACGCATCTGCATACCGTTTCCGGGTTCTCCCTGCGGTACGGGGCATCGCACCCGGAGCGGCTGGCGGAGCGCGCCGCCCAGCGGGGGATGGACGCGCTGGCGCTGACCGACCGCGACACCCTCGCGGGCACGGTCCGCTTCGCCAGGGCCTGCGAGAAGGCCGGGATACGGCCGCTCTTCGGGGTGGAGCTCGCGGTGGGATCCGCGACGGCGGAGCGAACGGGCGGGCCCGCGCAGCGGCTGCGGACCCCGGTCCGCGGCGGCGCCTTCATCGACGAATCCGCACCCCGGGTCACCTTCCTCGCCCGGGACGGCGCCCGGGGCTGGGCGGAGCTGTGCCGCCTCGTCACCGCCGCCCACGCCCCCGCGCCCGACGGCGCCGGACAGCCCCTGGTCGGCCGGGCCGAACTGCCCGCCGAAGGGCTCACCGTGCTGCTCGGCCCCGCCTCCGACGTCGGCAGGGCGCTGGCCGCCGGCCGCCCGGACCGGGCCGCCGCGCTGCTCGCCGGCTGGCGCGAGATCTACGGTGACGACCTGCGCCTCGAAGCCGTCCACCACGGGCGGGAAGGCGCCGGCCCCGGTTCGCTGCGGCTCGCCGCCCGTACCGTCGGCCTCGCCGCCGAGCAGGGGGTGCGGGCCGTGCTGACCAACGCGGTCCGGTACGCCGACGCCGGGCAGGGCCCGGTCGCCGATGTGCTCGACGCGGCCCGTCGGCTGGTCCCCGTCGACCCCCGCCGGGCCCCGCTCGACAGTGGGGAGCGCTGGCTGAAGGACGCCCGCGCGATGGCGGACACCGCGGAGCGGATCGCCACGGCTGCCGGTCTCGGCAAGGGCGCCGGGGCGCGGCTGCTCGCGGAGACCCGGCGCACCGCCGACGCCTGCGTCGTCGACCCCGAGGGTGACCTCGGTCTCGGCGCCGTCCACTTCCCCGAAGCGGAGCTCGTCGGCGCCGGGCGGCGCACCGCCCAGCGGGTACTGGCCTCCCGCGCCGCCGCCGGCATGGTGCTGCGCGGCTACGACCGCAGGCGCGACTACTGGGAGCGGATGCACCAGGAACTGGACATCATCGCCCACCACGGCTTCGCCTCCTATTTCCTGACAGTCGCTCAAGTGGTGGACGACGTACGGGAGATGAAGGTACGGGTCGCCGCCCGGGGCTCCGGGGCGGGATCCCTGATCAACCATCTCCTCGGGATCGCGCACGCCGACCCGGTCGAGCACGGGCTGCTGATGGAGCGCTTCCTGTCCAGGCGCCGCTTCGTGCTGCCCGACATCGACATCGACGTGGAGTCCGCCCGCAGGCTCGACGTCTACCGCGCGATCATCGGACGCTTCGGCACCGAGCGGGTCGCGACCGTCGCCATGCCCGAGACCTACCGGGTGCGCCACGCCATCCGTGACGTGGGTGCCGCGCTCTCCATGGACCCGGCCGAGACCGACCGGCTCGCCAAGGCATTCCCGCACATCCGGGCCCGCGACGCCCGCGCGGCCATGGAGGAACTGCCCGAACTGCGCGAAGTGGCACGGGAGAAGGACCGGTACGGACGGCTCTGGGAGCTGGTGGAGGCGCTGGACGCACTGCCGCGCGGCATCGCCATGCACCCGTGCGGGGTGCTCCTGTCGGACGCCACGCTGCTGCGCCGGGTGCCCACCGTGCCCACCAGCGGCGACGGCTTCCCGATGGTGCAGTTCGACAAGGAGGACGTGGAGGAGCTGGGGCTGCTCAAGCTCGATGTGCTGGGTGTGCGGATGCAGTCGGCGATGGCGCACGCGGTCGCGGAGATCGGGCGGGCCTCGGGGCGGGCCGTGGACCTGGACGCGGTGGAGCCGGACGACCCGGAGACGTACCGGTTGATCAGGAGCGCCGAGACGCTGGGCTGCTTCCAGATCGAGTCGCCGGGCCAGCGCGACCTGGTCGGCAGGCTCCAGCCGGCCGGCTTCCACGACCTGGTGGTCGACATCTCGCTGTTCCGCCCCGGGCCGGTCGCCGCCGACATGGTGCGGCCGTTCATCGAGGCCCGGCACGGCCGGGCCCCCGTGCGCTACCCGCACCCCGATCTGGAAGGACCGCTGCGCGAGACGTACGGAGTGGTCGTCTTCCACGAGCAGATCATCGAGATGGTCGACATCATGACCGGCTGCGGCCGGGACGAGGCCGACCGGGTGCGGCGCGGACTCTCCGACCCCGGATCGCAGGACCGGATCAAGGTGTGGTTCGCGCAGCGGGCGGCGGAGAGGAAGTACGGCGCCGAAGCGATCGCCCGGACCTGGGAGATCATCGAGGCGTTCGGCAGCTACGGCTTCTGCAAGGCGCACGCGGTCGCCTTCGCCGTGCCGACGTACCAGTCGGCCTGGCTCAAGGCTCACCACCCGGCCGCCTTCTACGCCGGGCTGCTCACCCATGACCCGGGGATGTACCCGAAGCGGCTGCTGCTCGCGGACGCGCGGCGGCGCGGGGTGCCGGTGCTGGGACTGGACGTCAACAGGTCGGCGGCCATTCATAGAATCGAACTGGTGTCCGATGGTGAGGGTGGAAAGGGTGTCTGGGGGGTGCGGCTCGCGCTCTCGGACGTCCACGGCATCGGCGCGGCCGAGGTCGCCCGGATCGAGGCCGGACAGCCCTACACCTCGCTGCTCGACTTCTGGCAGCGCGCCAGGCCGGGCAGGCCGGCCGCCGAACGGCTGGCCCGGGTAGGCGCGTTGGACGCGTTCGGCGCCAACCGGCGCGATCTGCTGCTGCACCTGTCCGAACTGCACCGCGCCCAGCGGGGCACGGGCTCCAGCGGCGGACCGGGCGGGCAGCTGCCGCTCGGCGGCGGACACCGGACCGGCTCCATCGGCCTGCCCGACCTCGACGAGACGGAACGGCTCAGCGCCGAGCTGGGCGTCCTGAGCATGGACGTCTCCCGCCACCTGATGGACGATCACCACGTCTTCCTGAAGGAGCTCGGTGTGGTCCTCGCCAACCGGCTGCGCGAGGCACGGCACGGGGACACCGTGCTGGTCGCGGGCGCCAAGGCGGCCACCCAGACCCCGCCGGTCCGCTCCGGCCGCCGGGTCGTCTTCACCACCCTGGACGACGGCACGGGCCTGGTCGACCTGGCCTTCTTCGACGACAGCCACGCCGCCTGCGCGCACACCGTCTTCCACTCCTGGCTGCTGCTGGTGCGCGGAGTGGTGCAGCGCCGCGGACCGCGGAGCCTGAGCGTGGTCGGCGCGGCCGCCTGGAACCTGGCGGAGCTGGCCGAGCTGCGGCGTACCGGCGGACTCGACGCGGTCGCGGACCGGCTGGCGGAGGAACCCCGGGCCGAGGAGGCCGGGAAGGCCGGCCCCGCCGGCAACGGCCGCCGCATCCAGCTGCCCACCGGATACGAGATGAACCCCTGGTCCGACCTCCAGCCGCCCGGCGAAGGCATCGCAACCGGCAGGAAGTTGTACCACCAGAGCCCGGGGAGCGCGGGATGAGCGCCGCACCCGAGGTCCCGGGCATCCTGTACCTGCGGTTCCGCAAGGTCGGCGGCGGCCTCCCGGACAGCGCCGGTTACGAAGGGCTGCTCGCCCTGCTCGGCGCGTTCACCCCGGTGGTCGAGGCGGCCCCGCCCGACGGGGCGCTCGTCGATGTGCGCGGCGCGCTGCGCTACTTCGGGCTGGACGTGCGGGGGCTGGCATCGGTGATCCGGATCCGCGCGCTCGCCCTGCACGGCGTGGACTGCGCCGTCGGGGCGGCGGAGAACCCGATGCTGGCCAGGGCGGCGGCCCGGCGGGCCGCGCCCGGGACGACCTTCGTGGTGCCCGGGGGCGGGGGAGCGGAGTTCCTCGCGGACCGGCCGGCCGCGGCACTGGACGGCGTCGGCGCGGCGACGGCCCGCACCCTGTGCGAGTACGGGCTCGACTCCGTCGGCCGGATCGCGGCGGCCCCGCTCGGCACCCTCCAGCGGATCACCGGCGTACGGACCGGACGCGAACTGTGGGAGCGGGCGCGCGGTATCGACCGCACGGCGGTCGTGCCGGGCGCCGCGGCCCGGTCGATCGCCGCCGAACGGTCCTTCCCCCGCGACGAACTGGACCGGGAACGGCAGCGCCGCGCACTCATGTCGCTCACCGAGGAGCTGGGGGCCAGGATGCGCGGGGACGGGCAGGTCTGCCGCGGCCTCGCGGTCTCCGTGCGCTACGCCGACCGGACCGGATACTCGACGCTGACCCGCAGCCGTACGCTCCAGGAACCCACCGCCCACTCCGCGGCGCTCACCGCACTCGCGTACCGGATCCATGACTCGTTCGCCCTGCAGCGGGCCCGGGTACGGGGGATCGCGCTGCGCGCGGAGGGGCTGATGGAGAGCGAGCGGGCCGCGCACCAGCTGTCGTTCGACCCGGTGGACGAGAGGGCCCGCCGGATCGAGGCGGTGGCGGACCGGCTGCGGGCCAGGTTCGGCCCGCAGGCCGTGATGCCGGGAAGGCTCGCGGCCTGATCACTCCTTCGGGCCCGCCCGACTGATGGATCATCACTTTTTACCGACGCGTAACTTCCCAGGCCACCCTACTCACGCGTAATTTGGCCCGGGAACACGGATGAATCAGCAGTCAGACCCGTGGTCCGGGCCGCAGGGTGCACAGACATCGCAACTCCCTTGATCCGCAAGGAGACCACACGATGCTGCCCTGGACACGTGCGTCGCGCACCCCACGCGCGCGAAGAGCTCTTGCCGCACTGCTCCTCGCCGTCGCCGCAGCCGCCACCCCCACCGCCGCTGCCGCCGCGGCCACCCCCACCGCCGCCGCAGCCACCTCCCGCGGCTGGAACGACTATTCCTGCAAGCCGTCCGCGGCCCACCCCCGCCCCGTCGTCCTGGTCCACGGAACCTTCGGGAACTCGATCGACAACTGGCTGGTCCTCGCCCCCTACCTGGTCAACCGGGGCTACTGCGTCTACTCGCTCGACTACGGGCAACTGCCCGGCGTGCCGCTCTTCAACGGACTCGGCCCGGTCGACAGGTCGGCCGGCCAGCTCTCCTCGTTCGTCGACAAGGTGCTCGCCGCCACCGGCGCGGACAAGGCCGACCTGGTGGGCCACTCGCAGGGCGGCATGATGCCGAACTACTACCTGAAGTTCCTCGGCGGGGCCGCCAAGGTGAACGCCATGATCGGGATCGCGCCCGACAACCACGGCACCACCCTGCTCGGTCTGACGAAGCTGCTGCCGTACTTCCCGGGAGCCGAGGACCTGCTGAACGCCAACACCCCCGGCCTCGCCGACCAGGTGGCGGGCTCCCCGTTCATCACCAAGCTCAACTCGCTCCCCGACACCGTGCCCGGAGTGCACTACACCGTCATCGCGACCAGGTACGACGAGGTCGTGACCCCGTACCGCACACAGTTCCTGGACGGGCCGGACGTGCGCAACGTCCTGCTCCAGGACCTGTGCCCGGTCGACCTCTCCGAGCACGTGGCGATCGGCACCGTCGACCGGGTCGCCTACCACGAGGTGGCGAACGCCCTGGACCCGGCGCACGCCACCCGCACCACCTGCGCCTCGGCCGTCGGGTAGCCGTCGGGCCGCGCTAGCCGCGGTAGGAGGGGTCCGGGGCCGCCCGGACCCCTCGTACCGCGGAGTCCGGGCGGGTCCCGGTCGGTGCATCCTTCGTACCGCTGTCGGCGGCGACTGGCACGATCTACTCATGACGACGATCGACTGGGACTCCGCAGCCGACTCCTTCGACGAGGAACCCGACCACGGGCTGCTCGACCCGGTGGTCCGGCACGCCTGGGCGCAGCGGTTGGAGAGCTGGCTGCCCGACGGGCGCTCCGAGGTGCTCGACCTGGGGTGCGGCACCGGAAGCCTGGCGCTGCTCGTCGCCGGGCAGGGCCATCGGGTCACCGCCGTCGACCGCTCCCCGCGCATGGTGGAGCAGGCCCGGACCAAGCTCGCCGGGACGGGCACCGCGGTCCTGCTCGGGGACGCGGCCCGGCCACCGGTCGGCAATCAGCGGTTCGACGTGATCATGGTCAGACATGTGGTGTGGCTGCTGCCCGACCCGGCGGCGGCCCTGCGCCACTGGTTCACCCTGCTGCAGCCCGGTGGCCGGCTGATCCTGATCGAGGGCGTCTGGAACGGTGTCGGCCTCTCCGCCGGGCAACTGACCGTCCTGCTCTCGGAGTTCACCGAACGCGTCCACCACGAGCGGCTCTCCGGCGATCCCGATCTGTGGGGCAGGCGGGTCGACGACGAGCGCTACGCCCTGGTGGCCCGCGCCGAACCGCCGCACCGGCACACCGAGGTCGTCGACGTCCACCTGATCCTCCGCCGCGGCCCCGAGGTCCTGCTCGCCCGCCGGGCCGGCACGGGATACGCGGACGGGCTGTTCAACGCCCCGTCCGGACACGTCGAGGACGGTGAGGACGTCCGCGAGGCGATGATCCGCGAGGCGGCCGAGGAGATCGGTGTCGAACTGGACCCGGACGAGCTGCGGGTCGCCCTGGTCATGCAGCACCGGGGCCCCGGCGGCGCTCCCAGGACGGGGTGGTTCTTCGAGGCGGAGTACGACCCCGACCGCCCGCCGTACAACCGCGAACCGGACAAGTGCTCCGAGCTGGCCTGGTTCCCGCTGGACGCCCTCCCGGACGATGCCGTCGCCTACTGCCGGGCCGGGATCGAGGGCTACCGGGCGGGGGAGCGCTTCCTGATCCACTGGCACGAGGACGGCGACACCGTGGCGTACGAGCCGGACGGCGTCCGCCGCGCCGTTCCGCTGCCCGCCGCCCGGACCGGCACCGGCGGGGTGCACCACATCGAGCTGTGGGTGCCCGATCTGGCGGTGGCCGAGCGGGGGTGGGGCTGGCTCCTGGGCGAGCTGGGCCATGTCCCGTACCAGCGCTGGGAACACGGCCGCAGCTGGCGGCGCGGCGACAGCTATGTCGTGGTCGAGCAGTCACCCGATCTGAGCCCGGGCCCGCACGACCGGCGCCGCCCCGGGCTCAACCACCTCGCGTTCCACGTCCGCGACCGCGCCACCCTCGACGCCCTGGTGGAAAGAGCCCCGGAGCACGGCTGGCGGCCGCTCTTCCCGGACCGCTACCCGCACGCGGGCGGCGAGGCGCACATCGCCGCCTACCTGGAGGACGCCGCCGGGTACGAGGTGGAGCTGGTCGCCGGAGTCCAGGAGCCCCGCCCGGTACCGGAGGAACCGGCGCCGTACACCGATGTGTGGGCACGGCGCCGGGACTGACCGGCGGTTCGGGCGCCGGTCGGCCGGCGCCCCGTCAGAGGACCGGGATGCGGTTCCAGGGCCGGGCGGACTCGATGGCCTGCGCGACACGGAACACCGTGCTGTCGTCATAGGTGCGTCCGACTACCTGCACCCCCGTCGGTACGCCGTTCGAGGCGAAGCCGGACGGCACGCTCAGCACCGGGCACCGGCTGGCTATGTTGAACGGTGCGGTCATCGCGGATTCCAGATAGAAGTCCAGTTCGACGCCGTTGATCACGACCTTGGTCGAGAGGTGGTCGTCGTCCGCCGCGAGCGCCGGGACGGCGGTCGTCGGGCACAGCAGGACGTCGTAGCGGTCCAGCAGCACACCGAGCGTCGTCTGCACCCCGGCTTCGAGCTCGAGGCCCCGGAGGAAACTGCCGGGCTCGCGGACAGCCTCGTTGGCCTGCCGGGCGAAGTCGAGCGCGTACGTGGTGAGCAGGTCACCGTGGTCGGCGGCGACCGAAGCGATGTACGGGCCGAAGATGGAGCCGAAATGGATCATCGCGGCCCGCATCACGTCCGCCCGCATGATGGGGACCTCCACCTCCTCGACGACGGCACCGGCCGCGCGCAACGCCTCCGCGACCGCACGGGTGTTGGCCTCGACCTCGGGATCGACCGGCCAGTCCCCGAGGGTGACCGAGAGCGCCACCCGCAGGCCCTCGACGCTCTCGAACCGCTCGGGCAGGACGATCTTGGGCCGCAGCGAGACGGCGTCCAGCGGATGGGGCCCCGCGATGACGTTCTCCAGCAAGGCGCAGTCGGCGACGGTACGCGCCATCGGGCCGTCGTGGCAGTACGTGTCGAGGTTGAAGGGCGGCATCGACGGCACGCGCCCGTAGGGCGGCTTGAAGCCGACCGTGCCCGTGTTCGAAGCGGGGATGCGGATCGAGCCGCCGATGTCGGAGCCGGTCGCCAGCGTCGTCTCGCCCGCCGCGAGCGCGGCGCCCGCACCGCCCGAGGAGCCGCCCGGCGTGAACTCCGTGTTCCACGGGTTCCGAGTGACGCCCCACAGCCGTGACTGGGTGTAACCCGCGCAGCTGAACTCCGGGGTCGTGGTCCGGGCGTGCACGATGCCGCCGGCGGCCTGGACCCGCTCGATCACCGGGTGGGTCTGCTCGGCGATCTCCTCCCGGAACGCCAGCGAGCCGTCCGTGCTGAGACGTCCCGCGATGGGCTGCTCCTCCTTCGTCGCGACGGCCAGGCCCTCCAGCGCGCGGGGCGCCTCGCCCTTGCCCCCGTAGCGGGCCTCGGCCTCGCGGGCGGCGGCGAGCGCCTCCTCGAAGGTCTGCTCGGCCAGGGCGTTGATCTTCGGCTCGACGGCTTCCGCACGCGCGATGACCGCGGACATCAGCTCGACCGGTGAGAGAGAGCGGTCACGGAAGCGGCGCAGGGCCTCGGTGGCGGACAGATGGGCGAGGTCGGTGAGGTCGGTCATACGAGGGTCCTTTGCGCTGAGGCGGAGAGGTGTGGGAGTCGCCCACGGGGTGCTCGGTGGCCGGCTGCACGGCCGTCAGGAGGCGGAGTACACCCGCGATCCCCCCACGTAGGTCTGCAGGACCCGGGCGGTGTGGATCTCCTCGGCCGGCTCGGTGAAGATGTCCCGGTCGAGGACCACCAGGTCGGCCAGGTGGCCCGGCTGCAGCGTTCCGGCGTCGTCCGTGCCGTTGACGTGGGCCGAGCCCGCGGTGTACGAGGCGACGGCGGTGGCGAGGTCGAGCCGCTGTTCGGGCAGGAAGACCCGGCCGTCGGTCGCGCCGGGCTGCATCCGGTTGACGGCGACATGGATTCCGGCGAGCGGGTCGGGGCTGCTCACGGACCAGTCGCTGCCCGCCGCGAGCGTGGCACCGGCCCTCAGCAGGGAACCGAAGGGGTACTGCCAGGCGGCGCGCTCGGGGCCCAGGTAGGGGATGGTCAGCTCGTCCATCTGAGGCTCGTGCGAAGCCCAGAGCGGCTGGATGTTGGCTATCGCCCCGAGCCTGGCGAAACGCGGGATGTCGTCGGGGTGGACCACCTGCAGGTGAGCGAGGTGGTGTCGGGTGGCACGGCGGCCGTTGGCGGTGCGGGCCGCCTCGACCGCGTCCAGCGCCTCGCGCACCGCGCGGTCGCCGAGAGCGTGGAAGTGGACCTGGAAGTCGAGCGCGTCGAGCTCGGTGACGTACCCGCGCAGCGCGACCGGGTCGACGAAGCTCAGGCCGCTGTTGGCGGTGGCGCAGCCGCAGCCGTCCAGGTAGGGGGTGGTCATCGCGGCGGTGAAGTTCTCCGCGATGCCGTCCTGCATGATCTTCACCGAGCCTGCCCGGAACCTGCCGTGAGCCAGCTCCTCGCGGCGGGAGACCAGCTCCGGGATCTGGTCGGAGCCCCGGGCGCGGTCCCACCAGAGCGCACCGTTGACCCGGGCGGTGAGAGTTCCCGCGCGGGCGGCGGTGAGATATGCGTCGGAGGGGTCGGGCTGGCCGTTGAACACGCCGAGCAGGGCGTCCTGCCAGCCGGTGATCCCGAGCGAGTGGAGCAGCCGCTGCGCGCGCAGCAGGCCGTCGAGGCGGTCGGCGGCGGTCTTCCTGGGCACCAGCCGGGCCACCAGAGCGGTGGCGCCTTCCTGGAGGACGCCGCTCGGCGTGCCGTCGCCCTCCCGTTCGATCCGGCCGTCGACGGGGTCCGGGGTGTCCCGGTCGATGCCCGCGAGTTCGAGCGCGCGTGTGTTGGCCCAGGCGCCGTGGTGGTCGCGGTTGACCAAGTACACCGGCCGGTCCGGCACCACCGAGTCGAGCAGCTGCCGGGTCGGAAGGCCGCCCTCGAAGCTCTCCAGGGACCAGCCGCCGCCGGTGATCCAGGTGCTGTCGGGGTGGGACCGGGCGAACTCGCGGAGGAGACGCAGGTATTCGTCGACGCCCACGGTGCCGCTGAGGTCGCACTCGGCGAGCTCCAGGCCGCCGTAGACGGCGTGGATGTGGGAATCCTGGAAGCCGGGGAGCAGCAGCTTGCCCCTGAGATCGACCACCTCGGTCCCCGGGCCGATCAGTTCCCGTACCTCGTCATGGCCGACGGCCGAGATCCGTTCCCCGGTGACGGCGAGGCTGCTCGCCCGGGTGCGGGCGGGGTCGCCGGTGTGCACGGGGCCTTGGGTGAAGACCAGATCGGCCTTGGTCATGGGAGGTACTCCTGGTGGTTCGGCGGCCCGAGCGGGACCGCTGGGGGAACGAGGTGTCACGGTCCGCACCGCGGGTGAGCGGTGCGGACGTCACACTGCGGCACCGGCCTCGTCGGTGACGGAGGGGACGCGGGCGGCGACGAAGTAGGGCGACCGACGGCGCCAGCGGGCCCACGCGGCGGCCAGCAGTCCGGAGCCGATCATCAGGACCGGGACGAGCAGCGCGAACCATCCGTTGTCGGCGGAAACCTCGAAGTGATCGGTGGAGCGGTAGAAGGTCCAGGCGAGGTAGCCGCCGGTGGCGAGCAGCGCGAGCGCGCCCAGCACCGGACCGACCACGGCGCGCAGGGCCTCCAGCGGTGAGGTGCGCAGCAGGTGGCGGAAGCGCACCGCGGCGGCCGCGGCGGTGAGGGCGTAGTAGAGGGCGACGACGATGCCGATCGCGTTGACGGAGGCGAAGATCAGATCGTTGACGGTGGGGATGACCAGGGCCAGCGTGGCGAGGGCCAGGGCGATCGCGGTGATCAGCAGGGTGCCGGCGGCGGGGGTTTTGTGCTTGGGGTGCAGCCGCGTCCAGACGGGGCCGAGAACGCCGTCGCGGCCCATCGCGTACAGCCCGCGGGCGGTGGGGATGACGGATGCCTGGAGCGATGCCACCGCGGAGAACGTGAGGGCGATGAGCGGCAGGGCGGCCAGTGGCTGCTCGGCGAGCTTGGTGCCGAAGTAGGCGAGTCCCTGCGCGCCGTTGTCGGCCAGTTCGTCCAGCGGCAGGACCCGCTGGAAGGCGGTGCCGGCGAGCAGGAAGAGGAGCAGCATGACGGTGAGCGCGATGAACCCGCCGCGGGAGGCGTCCCGCGGGTCGCCGACCTCTTCGCCGACGCTGAAGACCGATTCGAAGCCCCAGTAGCAGAAGACCGCGAGCACCATGCCCTGGGCGAGGGCGGCGGCCGAGGGGATGTCGAACGGGTTGAACCACTGGAGCGAGAAGGGCTGGTCACCGGCGAACAGGCCGTAGCCGCAGAACGCGAGCAGCACGCCGTACTCGAAGATCAGCAGGTACTTCTGCAGACGCGCCGCGAGGTCGAGCCCGCGCACCGCGACCAGCGCGGCAGCGACCAGGACGGCCATGCCGAGCAGGGTGGACTGGAAGGTGGAGTTCGGATCGAGGGTCAGGCCCCCGATGCTGTGGAGAGTGGCCTGGCCCAGCAGCTGGATGATCGCCGAGCCCGTGATCGTGGTGGTGTAGGCCATGAACACGATGGTGCCCACGACGTTGACCCAGCCGGTCAGGAAGCCCAGCCAGGGACTGAAGATGCGGCCGACCCACTGGTAACTGCTGCCCGCGTTCGGTTCGACGCGGTTGAGCCGGCCGTATCCGCCGGCTATGCCGAGCACGGGCAGGAAGGCCAGCAGCATGATCGCCGGCAGGTGCAGGCCGACGATGGTCGCCATCAGTCCGAGCCCGATGCCGATACTGCTGGTGGCCGCAGTGCTCGACGCGGCGAGGACCATGCCGTCGACGACGCCTATGGACTTGCGCATCGTGACCTGTGGGGTCTGGTCGCCGCTGGCCGGCGTGGTGCATGTGTTTTTCACTGGTACCACCAACGGTCATCGCCTGTTCAAGGGGGAGGTGGCCGGACAAGCCGGATGGCAGGCCATGAAACCGTTGCCCTCTTCACACGTCAATGGTGTTGTCGTAAGCTCCGCGCCATGAATGAGCGTGTGGTTCCGGAGTCGCAGCGGCGGCGCAGAAGGCCGACGAAACAGGGCACGGTGCTGTCCGAACAGGTCATCGTGGAGACGGCTCTGAGGCTGGTGGGCCAGCATGGTGCGGATGCCCTGACGGTCCGGCGGCTGGGCGCCGCGCTGGGCGCCGACCCCAGTGCGCTCTACCGGTACTTCCACAACACCGACGATCTGCTGCTGGCGGTCGCCGACGAACTCATCGGCCGTGCCCATCGGGGCTGGCGGCCCACCGGCGCATGGCGCAGCGACCTGTGCGAACTGGGCCTGCGCGTCCATGCCTCGTACCAGGCGCACCCGCAGGCCGCCCTGCTGGCGGCGCACCGGACGACGGGGCGGAACAACGAGATGCGGGCCGTGGAGGCGATCCTCGGCATACTCCGGTCGGCGGGCTTCCCCGACTCCGAGGTGGTACGGATCTATCACGCCTTCGTGGACCAGGCGCTCGCCTTCGCGGCCCTGGACGCGGCCGCGCTCGCTCTGCCGGCTGCCGCTCAGGCGGCCGATCTTCAGGTGTGGCAGCACCGCTACGGCCGCCTGGACGCGGACGCCTACCCCCATATCGCGGCCACCGTGCGGCTGCTGGCCGACGACATGGTCCTCAGCGGCTATCCGTTCGCGCTGGAACTGCTCCTCGACGCCGCGGAGGCGAGGCTTCCCGGGGCGGCAGCGGCGGGCGACTGAATCCGGACCGGACACGGGCGGAGCGGACCGGGGCGGTCCGCTCCGCCCCGCTCCTCGCGACATCCCAGCCCCGGCGGACGGAAGGCGGCTGCGGGCATCAGCCCAGCAACGGCGCGAGACCCTCCGTGCGGGCCAGGTGCTCCAGCTCGTCCAGCGCCCGGAGCGCCGCGTCGGCCGCCGCCGGATCGCGTCCGGCGAGACCGCTCTCCTCGAACTCGTCCTCGTCCAGCCGCAGTACGGACGAGCCGTCCGCCGACACCCACAGGTCCAGGTCCAGGTCCTCGACCAGCAGCTCCCCGTCCCGCAGCACCGCGGGGCGGGTGATGTCGCAGTACCAGCCCTTGAGCCCGCCCGCGCCGCTGCGGACCTCCTTCACGGCGAACCAGCGGTCGCGCCAGTAGTGCTCGGTGAAGACATCGCCGGGCTCGAACCGCACGAAGCCGAAGTCACGGACCCCCGGCGCCGCCCACGGCGCACGCACCGTGACGCGTACTCCGTCGTCGTGGACCACGTCCGCCGGGTAGCGGATCTTGGTCCGCCCGGCCTTCACCAGGGCGACCACCAGAGCGGATTCAGCCGAGCTCGCGGACATGGCGCACCTCCGTGGCACAGATCTCGTAGCCGAACCATCGATTGATCGCCAGCATCGGGCCGTTGTCCGCGTCGTTGCCGGTGTACGCGTCCGTGTATCCGGCGGCGCGCGCCCGGTGCAGCGAGTCGTTCTTGGCGAGCTTGGCCAGGCCCCGGCCGCGGTACGCCCGGCGGGTGCCGGTCATCCCGGACATGTACCGGGTCAGGCCGTCGGTCTGCGCGGCGCTGAACGCCGCCGGTTCCCCGTCCACCAGCGCGACCGAGGTGAGTTCGCGGTCGAGCGCGGGGGCGCGCCAGATGTTGTTCAGCCAGTCCTCGTAGTCGGACAGCTGGGCCGGGGTGTCGCTCGGCTCGTCGGCGGTGGTCTCGGCGTCCAGCTCGAAGAGCGGGCGCGGGTCGTCCGCGAAGTCCGCGGCGGTACGCAGCTCGACGCCCGGCGGGAGCTCCTGACGGGGCGGCAGCGGTCCGCCCGCCAGATCGAGATGGAGGAAGTGCGCCGGACGGCTCGGCGCGTAGCCGCGCTTCTCGGCGAAGGCCCGGTTCGACGGAGTGTCGAGCACCCAGGTGTAGACGGCCCTCGCGCCCTCCCGGGCCAGGTGCTCCTCGGCCGTGCGCACCAGCAGCGCACCGGCCCCGCGCCCGGTGCGGTCCGGACGCGTGTACGTGTTGCAGAACCCCTGGCCGGGTTCGGGGCTGTCGTGGACGATGCCGACCTGCGCGGTGCCGATGAGCTCCCCGTCGGCCTCGGCGACCAGCAGCCGGGAGCGCTTGTCGGGGTGGGCGGAGGCCAGCTCGAAGATGACGGATTCGGGTGTCGTCACCATGTAGGGCAGAGCGGCGCGCCGGACCCGTACCCAGCCTTCGGCGTCGGCCGGGAGGAAGTCGCGAACGATGACAGTCATGGGCCGGACGTTACGCGTGGGCCGCCACCGGCCGCCCCTGAATTTCCGGCGGCGCGGCGGACGTGGGGGAGAATCGGGGCGTGACCCTGAAGATCGCTCTTGATCCGGACGCCGGTACCGCCCCGTACGAGCAACTGCGCACGCAGATCTCCGAACTGGCCCGCTCCGGCGCGCTGCCCGTCGGTTTCAGACTGCCGACCGTACGCGGCTTCGCCGAGGAACTCGGCCTCGCCGCCAACACCGTCGCGAAGGCGTACCGAGCGCTGGAGGCCGACGGGGTGATCGAGACCCGTGGCCGCAACGGCACGTTCATCGCTGCCGCCGGTGATGCGGCGGACCGTCATGCGGCCGCCGCGGCACAGGAGTACGCGGAGCAGGCCCGGCGGCTCGGCCTGTCCCGGGCCGAGGCGCTGTCCCTGGCGCGGGACGCGGTCCGGGCGGCGTACGGGACGGAGTGAACCGGCGGGCTCAGAGGTACAGGCCCGCGTCCGCCCCGGAGTCCTGCTTCGGCACCGACGCGGGAGTGCTGCCGCGCCGCAGCGCGTACAGCTCGGCGAGTGTTGCGCCCTCGCGGCCGAGCCCTTCCTCCGTGCCCAGCCAGGACACCGCCTCCTTGCGGGTCAGTGACCCCACCTCGATCCTGGCGAGGCAGCGGCCGGGCCTGACCACGGCCGGATGGAGCCGCTCCAGGTCCTCGTTGGTGGTGACGCCCACCAGCACGTTGCGACCCTGCCCGAGCAGCCCGTCGGTGAGGTTCAGCAGCCGGGACAGCGCCTGGCCCGCGGTGTGCTTGGCCTCGCCCCGGATCAGCTCGTCGCAGTCCTCCAGCAGCAGCAGCCGCCACCGGCCCTTGGCCGTGCCCTCGTCCTCGCCGATCGCGATGTCCATCAGATAGCCGACGTCGTTGAAGAGCCGCTCCGGGTCGAGCACGCAGTCGACCTGGCACCAGTCCCGCCACGAGCGCGCGAGCGTGCGCAGTGCGGACGTCTTGCCGGTGCCGGGCGGGCCGTGCAGCAGGAGCAGCCGGCCCGCGATGTCGTCGGGCGTGACCTTCATCAGCCGGTCCATGGCATCGGCCACCGGTGCCGTGTAGTTGCTGCGGACCTCGTCCCAGGTGCCGGCCGCGATCTGCCGGGTGGTGCGGTACGGGCCGCGGCGCGGGGAGACGTACCAGAAGCCCATCGTCACGTTCTCGGGCTGGGGTTCAGGCTCGTCCAGGGCGCCGTCCGTCGCCCGTTCGAGGATCTGCCGCGCCAGTTCCGGGCTGGTCGCGGTGACCGTGACGTCGGCGCCGCGGCTCCACCGCGAGACGAGCAGCGTCCAGCCGTCGCCCTCGGCGAGCGTGGCGCTGCGGTCGTCGTCGCGGGCGGCGCGCAGCACCTTGGCGGCCGGGGGCAGCAACGTCGCCCCGGCCTTGACGCGTTCCAGCGAGGAGCTGTGCGAGTACGGCTGCTCGCCCGTCGCGAAACGGCCGAGGAACAGCGCGTCGACCACGTCGGACGGGGAATCGCTGTCGTCGACGGTGAGCCGGATCGGCAGAGCGGACTCAGGGGTGGCGGACATGGCGCCCATGATCCGGCAAGGGGGTACCCGGCGCACCCGGGTTTCACTGTCTTCCTCCCCTTTTTCCGGCAGTGGCACCGGACATGACGGGGGCTCAAGGGGGCGCATAGAGGAGCTCAAGGCATGTGGGGAAAGTTGGCATGCACACTTCCGGTGGGGGTGCCGGTGCTGCTACCACGGTCTCGGCAGACCGTGCGGAGATCCCACCGGTCGGTCCTAGGGAGGTTCCATGAAACTGTCCAGACTCGCGGCACTCTCGTCCTCGCTCCTGCTCGGTGCCGTACTCGCCCTGACCGGGGCGGCCACCGCCAACGCCGCCACGGCCGTCGACTACGTCGCCCTCGGCGACTCGTACTCCTCGGGTGTCGGATCCGGCAGTTACGACAGCGCCAGTGGCGACTGCAAGCGCAGCACCAAGGCGTATCCCGCGCTCTGGGCCGCCGCCAACTCGCCCGCCTCGTTCTCCTTCGCCGCCTGCTCGGGCGCTCGTACGGGTGATGTGAAGGCCAATCAGCTCGGCCCCCTGAACTCCTCGACCGACCTCATCTCGATCTCCATCGGCGGCAACGACGCGGGCTTCGCCGATGTCATGACGACCTGTGTCCTCAATTCGGAGGCCACCTGCCTCAGCCGGATCGCCACGGCCCGCAGCTATGTCGAGTCCACCCTGCCCGGCAACCTCGACTCGGTGTACACGGCGATCCATGCCAAGGCGCCGTCCGCTCGTGTCGTCGTCCTCGGATACCCGCGCTTCTACAAGATCGGCGGCAGCTGCGCCGTCGGCCTGAGCGACAAGGTGCGCACCGCGATCAACAGCGCGGCCGACCTCCTCAACTCGACGACCGCCAAGCGCGCGGCCGACCACGGATTCGCCTTCGCCGATGTCGCGGGGAAGTTCACCGGTCACGAGATCTGCTCCGGCAGCGCATGGCTGCACAGTGTCAACTGGCTCAACATCGGTGAGTCCTACCACCCCACCGTCGCCGGACAGTCGAGCGGCTACCTGCCCGCCTTCAACACAGCGGCCTGATACCACCAGTGCGTGTGCCGGGCCCGTTCGGCCGTCCGACGGGCAGGAGGCCTCTGTTCGCAGGGGTCTCCGTCCGGCGTGGTGCGGGGCGGTCCGCAGGCCATGGGCGGGGTCGCGGCCGGAGCGTCTCCGTCCGTATCCGTTCTGTCCAACTCGCCCTGAAATCGGGCGGATTCATGAGCGGGGCGTCAACCTCCGTATGTGTGTGCGCAATCCTGCGACCGGGATACACGAGTGTCACCGCGGGGCGATAGGGTTAACCTGCCCGGGCCGGGTGCCCTCGTACGGGTGGGGAGTGACATGGAACAGATAGCGATGCGGAGCAGGCCGCGTGTGCCTGCCATCACATGCGGGAGCAGTGCGACGAGTTCGCGCCTCGACCGCCATCTCGCGGTGCTCGGCGGTCCTGCCGTGCCACAGCGCGAGGCTGCGGAGGCGACCCTGCTGATGCGCGAGCTCACCTCGCGCGATGCCGCCCACCGCCGTCGGAGCAAGAGTGCGCGGGTCTCGCTCTTCGCGCCGCTGCGACGGCTGAGGCGTTCGCTCTTCGGCAGCCGCCGCTGACCCGACGGCCCGTCACGACCGCTCGACCGGTCCTCCGCCCCGGGCTCCCCGGCCAGGGTCTGTCGCCCGCCCCCCGCTCGGGGCCGCGAGTGACCACACCGTCCCGGCGCTGCGCTGCTGTCCGCCCTCCCGTCATCCCCAGGGCCCACGGCAGCGCTTCGGTGTGTTCGCGGGGCATCGGAGGGTGACGACCGGGAGTTCCGAAAAATACTTCGGCGTCGAAGCACTTCTAGACTGTATGTATGTCCGGAAAGCGAGCCGCGCGCCTGAGCCCCGACGAACGACGGGCCCAGCTGGTCGCCATCGGCCTGGACATGCTCACCGACCGGTCACTGGACGAACTCTCCACGGACGACGTGGCGCGACGGGCCGGTATCTCGCGGGGGCTGCTCTTCCACTATTTCGACTCCAAGCGCGACTTCTACCGCGCCGTGGTGCAGCAGGAGTGCGACGACTTCGTCGCAGCCACGGAACCGGACCCCTCGCTGGGGCCCGTTCCCTGGCTGCGATCGTTCATCGCCGGTTTCGTGCGGTACGTACTGGAGCACCGCAGGGTCTATCTCGCCCTGGTCCGCGGTGCCGCGGGCAGTCACCCCGCGGTGGAGGACATCGTCGACGGCACCAGGGCCACCCTTGCCCGGCGGGTGGCGGAGGGGCAGCGGCGGCTCGGGATGCCGGACTCGCCGAGGCTGGCCGTCGCCGCCCGCGCCTGGACGGCGTTCGCGGAGGAGGCCGTGACCAGCTGGCCGCACGGTGGACCCGATGCGCCGACGGAGCTCGGGGCCTTCCTGGAGTCGAGCTTCATCAGCCTGCTCGGCGCCCTGGACCGGCCCTGCGCGCTGCCCCGGTGAACGGGGCGGGCCAGGGTCACTCGCCGCCGCGGGCGTGACGCCGTACGGACAGCGGCACGAACACCGCGAGGAGCACCGCCGACCAGGCGAGCGTTCCGGCCACCGGGTGGGCGACCGGCCAGGCCGCGTCGGCGGCCGGGGACGCGTTGCCGAACAGTTCGCGGGTGGCCGAGGCCATGGCGCTGATCGGGTTCCACTCCGCGATCGTCCGCAGCCAGCCCGGCAGATTGTCGGTCGGGATGTACGCACTCGACAGCAGCGGCAGGATGAAGGTGGCGCTGCCCAACTGGCCGGCGATCTCCTCGTTGCGGATCAGCAGGCCCAGCCAGCAGCCCAGCCACGACGTGGCGAACCGCAGGAGCAGCAGCAGCCCGAAGGCACCCAGGGCGGCGAGCGGACCGCCCTCGATCCGCCAGCCGACCGCGAGTCCGACCAGGATCAGCGGAATCATGCCGATGGCCGTGGTCAGCAGATCGGCGGCGGTCTGGCCGAACGGTACGGCGGCCCGGCTCATCGGCAGCGTACGGAGCCGGTCCATCACCCCGCGGTGGCAGTCCTGCGAGGCCTGGAACATCCCGACCATGATGCCGTTGGCCGCCGTCGCCGCCAGCAGGCCCGGCACCAGGAACGCGCGGTACTCCTGGCCGGGCATGGCCAGGGCGCTGCCGAACACGTACCCGAAGAACAGCAGCATCGTGATCGGCATGGTCTGGGTCAGGATCATTACGCCCGGCGCCGCTTTGATCCGCTGCAGATGGCGGCCCAGCATGGCCAGGGCATCGGCGATCGGGGCGCTTGTGGCGGGCGCGACAGACTGCTCGTGGGCCAGTGCGGCGCTGCTCATGCTGCCGTCTCCTTCAGGGGCGGGGAGGTGCGGCCGTCGCCGCGGTCGGTCAGGCGGAGGAAGACCTCGTCGAGCGTCGGCGGGCGCAGGCTCGCGTCGATCACCGGTACTCCCGCTGCGTCGAGTTCGCGGACGATACGGGGGAGGGTGAGCGTGGTGTCGGTCGCGACGGCGCCCACGGTGCGGCGCTCGTGGTCGAGTACCGGTTCGGTGCCGGTGAGCTGATCGAGGACGCCTGCCGCCGGGACCAGCGCCGATGCATGGGGGACGACCACTTCGGCGTAGCTGCCGATGCGGGCCTTCAGCTCCGTGGGGGTGCCGCGATGGGCGGCCCGGCCCTGATCGATCAGCACGATGTCGTCGGCCAGCTGATCGGCCTCCTCCAGATACTGCGTGGTGAGCAGGACGGTCGTGCCCCGGCCGGCCAGCTCCCGTACCGCCGCCCAGATCTGGTTGCGGCTGTGCGGGTCGAGGCCGGTGGTCGGCTCGTCCAGGAAGAGCACCCGCGGGCGGGTCAGCAGGCTGGCGGCGAGGTCGAGGCGGCGGCGCATGCCGCCCGAGTAGGTGCGGGCCGGGCGGTCGGCGGCCTCCATCAGCTCGAAGCGCTCCAGGAGTTCGTCGGCGCGGGTGCGCGCGGCCTCGCCGCGGAACCGGAGCAGCTTGGCGAAGAGCCGCAGGTTCTGCCGGCCGGACAGTTCGCTGTCGACCGAGGCGCTCTGTCCGGTGACGCCGATCGCCTCGCGCACCGCGCCCGCCTCGCGCACCACGTCGTGGCCCGCCACCCGGGCGCTTCCGCCGTCCGGGACCGTCAGCGTGGTGAGCACCCGGACGGCGGTGGTCTTGCCCGCGCCGTTCGGCCCCAGTACTCCGCAGACGGTGCCCTCGGCGACCGCGAGATCGAGCCCGCGCAGCGCGTGGACATCGCCGTATCGCTTCTCCAGACCTTCACTAAGTACAGCGTACGTAGTCGTCATGCGCCCACCGTATCGCACTACGTACGGTGTACGTAACTACGATGGTGGGCGAGGTGATGATCGATGGTGGGGCGACCCGCTGTACCCGAAGTGATCTGGGCGCGCCCCGAGCGTGCGGGCCGGGGCCCCAAGCCCGCGTTCAGCCGTGCGGACATCGCGGCGGCCGCCGTCCGTATCGCCGATGCGGAGGGCTTCGACGCGGTGTCGATGCGCAAGGTCGCGGCGGAGCTCGGCTGCGGCACGATGTCGCTCTACAACTACGTGCCGCGCAAGGAGGACCTGTACGAGCTGATGCTCGACGCGGTCAGCGGGGGGTACGAATATCCCGAGCCGTCCGGCGACTGGCGCGCCGACCTCGTCGCGCTCGCCCACCAGGCCCGCGCGATGATGCACCGCCACACCTGGGCGCCCCGGCTGATGTCACCCGTGTACGGATTCAGTCCGAACGCCCTGCGGTACCTGGAGTACGCGCTCAGCTGCCTGGACGGGGTCGACGCGCGGTTCGGCGAGAAGATGGAACTCATCGCCATGGTCAACGGCGTGGTCACCATCTATGTGGCCAACGAGATCGCCACGGCGGAACGCAGCCGGTCGCTGCCCTGGTCCGAGGAGCAGGAGCACGCCGCGCGCACCGGCTATCTGATCAGCCAGATCGCGACCGGGAAGTATCCCCGGATGGCGGCGGGGTTCGCCGAGGACCCCGGGCCGATCGACCTGGAAGGGGTCTTCGACCGGGCGCTCCACCGGGTGCTGGATTCCTTCGGCCGGTAGTGGCCGGGGCCGGGCCCCCTCACAGCAGTGCGAACTGCCCGTCCGGGCCCTCCTCCTGATGACCGAGCACCGAAGCGGGCCGCCGGGCCGTGGCCGCGACGGGCAGGACGCCCGCCGCCCTGAGCTCGGCGACCGTGATCGACGGGCCGTCGGCGAGGCCCTCCTGGCGGGGGCGGAGCCCGTCGAGCAGGGCGAGCAGGGTGATCAGCTCCAGCAGCTGGGAGGTCCACTCCTGGGGCCAGGCGTGCGGCCGGACCGCCTCCAGGCCGTCCGCGCTCTGCGCACCGGCCGCCGACCGCCGCTCGAACCAGAGCTCCAGCATCCGGATCCCGCCCACCCGGAACTCCCAGGCCCCGGGCGGTACGGGCGAGATGCGGCCCGTCCCCACCGTGAGCGTCTCGCTGTCCGCGTCGTACGCCAGCCCGGCCGGTGCGGGCGGAACCGCGGCCCGCACATAGGGCCGCCGCCCGCCCGGCAGCCGTGGCCGCTCCGTGCCGCGGGCCCCTCGCAGGTGCAGCCGCAGCAGCTCCTGGCCCAGCTCAACTCCGGCGGACCAGCGCGCGGGGTCGGCAGGCAGCGGCACCACGCATCCGGCGGGGGAGTGGCGGGCCGCCGAGAGCACCCAGGCAAGCACCGAACGGGCCGTCACCGAGTCCCCGTGGCGGGCGCGCAGCAGGTTCAGCAGCCCGGGGGCCAGATTGGGCTCGTGACCCTCGGGGCGCCGGAACAGCGGCCGGATCCGGCCGGCCCGGCCCGCGGGGGAGTGGCCGTCCGGCAGCAGCGCCGTCACCGACAGGGCGGGGCCGGTGTCCCGGGGCACGTACCCGTGCTCCACGGCGAAGAGCTGGTGCCCGTCGGCGACCCGCCACAACTCGGGGCGGGCGGCATCGATCAGCCGGTGGTCGGGGAGCAGCCACTGCTCGTCGAACGGGCCGTGCGCGATCCGTACCGGCTCCGGGCACGGCCCCTCCTCGCGGGCGAACCGGCCGGTTCCGGTGGCCTGTCCGGGCAGTGCCGCCACCGGGGTCAGCGGGGTACGGGAGCGGGTCGCCCGGAACAGCCGCTCGCGTTCGCCGGCCGGGGCCCGCACCAGCCGTTCCCAGCGAGCCCTGAGCGAGGCGGCGTCGGGGGCGATCACCCAGGGGCGGCCGGTGCGCAGCGGCCGCACGGACCAGGGCATCAGGTCGTCGAGGAGCGGGGCGTCCGTGTCCCGGGCATCACCGGAGCCGCCCGCCGCCCGTGCCGCCACCGTGTCGTCCTCCCCGTCGCCACGTCCGCCCGCCTTCCCGGGCATCGTAACCGCGCCCGTGCGGCAGGTCTCAGGGACCGCTCGGCCGGTTCAGTGCGCCTCCACGGTGACCGAGAAGGAGAACCGGTCGCCCCGGTAGCGGATCTGCGCCACGTCGACCACCTGGCCGCTCTCGTCGTACGTCACGCCCGTGTAGAACAGGATCGGGCTCAGCAGCGGGACCCGGAGGAGTTCGGCGGTGGCCGGGTCGGCCAGGCGTGCCTCGACGGTGTCGGTGATGCGCGCGATACGGACGCCGACGCGGTCGCGCAGCACCTTGGTCATCGGCCAGCGTTCGAGATCGGCGACGTCCAGACGGTCCGCGACCTCCGGACGCACCACGTTCTCCGCCCAGTTGGTGGGTTCGTCGCTGTCCCCGTCGCGGCGCAGCCGGCGGTAGCTGACCAGCTCGGCGCAGTCGGGGAAGTACTCGGTGAGCTCCCCCGGCACGGGGACCGGGCCGTGGCCGAGCACCGAGGTCCGCTCGCCCGACTGCTGGGCCACGATCGCGTCGATCGAACCCAGCAGCCGGACCGGCGACACCCGGCGGGCACGCGGCTCGATGAAGGTGCCGCGCCGCCGGTGCCTGCTGATCAGCCCTTCCGTCTCCAGCTCCTTGAGCGCCTGGCGCATCGTCAGGACGCTGACGCCGTAGTGCGCGGCGAGCTGTTCCTCGGTCGGCAGCCGCGCCGATGCGTCCTTGGCGCGACCCAGTATCGAGGCGCGCAGGGACTGCGAGACCTGGTACCACAGCGGCAGCTTGCGGTTGAGCACCAGCGAGTCGGGGGCGAAGGCCGGCCCCGGGGAGATCTTGGGCGTCTGAGGCACCTGGGGCCTTTCGTTCGGACCGGGCCGGGTCGGGGAGCGGTGGTGTCGCCTACGGCCTGAAGTTGCGGCTCAGACCCTGCCACACGTCGTCGTAACCGTGCTGAAGGTGTCCGGCGGTCGCCGCCTGCTCCGTCGCCGTCACCGGCCAGCGGGTCTCGAACATGAAGGCGAGGCCGTCTTCGATCTTCTGCGGCTTCAGCTCCGCCTCGCTGGCGCGGTCGAAGGTCTCCCGGTCCGGGCCGTGCGCCGACATCATGTTGTGGAGCGAGCCGCCGCCCGGGACGAAGCCGCCCTTGCCTGCCGTCTTCGCGTCGTACGCGCCCTCGATCAGGCCCATGTACTCGCTCATCACATTGCGGTGGAAGTACGGCGGCCGGAAGGTGTCCTCGCCGACCAGCCAGCGCGGCGCGAAGACGACGAAGTCGACCCCGGCCAGGCCGGGGGTGTCGGACGGCGACGTCAGCACCGTGAAGATCGACGGGTCGGGGTGGTCGTAGCTGATCGAGCCGATCACATTGAACCGGCGCAGGTCGTAGACGTACGGGGTGTGGTTGCCGTGCCAGGCGACCACATCGAGGGGCGAGTGGTCGTAGGTCGCCGACCAGAGGTTCCCGCAGAACTTGTTGATCACCTCCACCGGGCGGTCGTCGTCCTCGTACGCGGCGACCGGGGCGAGGAAGTCCCGGGCGTTCGCCAGGCCGTTGGCGCCGATCGGGCCGAGGTCGGGGAGGGTGAACGGCTGGCCGTAGTTCTCGCAGACATAGCCGCGGGCGGTGGCGTCGAGCAGCTCCACGCGGAAGCGGACGCCGCGCGGGATCAGCGCGACGTGCCCCGGTTCGGCGCGCAGCAGGCCGAGTTCGGTACGGAGCAGCAGGCCGCCGCGCTCGGGGACGATCAGCAGTTCGCCGTCCGAGTCGCTGAACACCCGGTCCGTCATCGACGAATCGGCGTGGTAGAGATGCACGGCCATGCCGGTGCGCTGAGCCGCGTCGCCGTTTCCGCCCAGGGTCCACAGGCCCGCCAGGAAGTCCGTCCCGGCCGCGGGCTCGGGGAGCGGGTCCCAGCGCAGCCGGTTGGGGTCGGGCACGGATTCGGTGAACGGGGCGGTCCGGATCGTTCCGTTGCCGATGCGGACGAACGGGGGATGCGCGGCCGACGGGCGGATCCGGTAGAGCCAGGAACGGCGGTTGTGGGCGCGGGGTTCGGTGAAGGCCGAGCCGCTCAGCTGCTCCGCGTAGAGCCCGAGGGGCGCCCGCTGGGGGGAGTTGCGGCCGTGTGGCAGTGCCCCCGCCACCGCCTCCGAGCTGTGCTGATTGCCGAAACCGGCGGAATGCTCCAGTGCCTCCGCCGTCTTCCTCGCCTGCTCGATGCCGCTCATGTGCGCTCCCGGTGCCGAAGGAATCCTATGGGTAACCGTAGGAATCGAAACGGGGTGAGTCAACGGCATTCGTGAGGCACCCGGGTGCCCGGGGGTCCAAATGCGTGGTGCACAGGGGGGTTCCAAAAGTTGAACAATGCTCTACTCTCCCGCACATGTCGTGGACACGAAGACTTCTGGTGATCCTGGCGGCCCTCGCCGCCGCCCTCCTCGCGGCCCCGGCCGCCCAGGCGCACGAGGAACGTCCGGTCACCCTGCCCGACGGCACCGGAAGCGTCCCCGTGTACCGCACCGGCGAGCCCGATCTGCTGGTCTGCAAGACCGACCGGGCGGACTTCGAGCGCCGGGTGTCCGGCTTCCCGGACGCGCTGCGGGAGCGGAACCTGAAGCTCTTCGAACGGTGCCGGAAGTCCGGCTACCGCCATCTGCAGCAGGCCGTCGACGCGGTGGACCGGCCCGGCATGAACATCGCCGTCCTGCCCGGCCTGTACGAGGAGGAGCCCTCGCTGCCCAAGCCGACCGGGGAGTGCGCCCGGCTGAAGGCGCGCAAGTCCCAGCTCGGCTACCAGATCCTGTCGTACGCCCAGCAGGCGCGGTGCCCGCACAACCAGAACCTGGTGGCCATCCTCGGCAAGAAGGACCTCCAGATCGAGGGCACCGGCGCCGAGCGCACGGACGTGGTCGTCGACGCCAAGTACCAGAAGCTCAACGCGATCCGCGCGGACGGCTCCGACGGCGTCTACTTCCGTAACTTCACCGCCCAGCGCACCACCTTCAACTCCCTGTACGTCCTGGCCCAGGACGGCTTCGTCATCGACTCCGTCCTCACCCGCTGGAACGACGAGTACGGCTTCCTGACCTTCGCCAGCGACCACGGGCTGTACAAGAACTGCGAGTCGTACGGCAACGGCGACTCCGGCATCTACCCGGGCAGCGCGTCGAACATCAACGACGGCTACGGCTACGACGTGCCGCGCTACTCCATCGAGATCACCGGCTGCCGCAGCCACCACAACATGGTCGGCTACTCCGGCACCGCGGGCGACTCCGTCTACGTCCACGACAACGAGTTCGACCACAACATGGGCGGCGCCTCGATGGACAGCGCCTTCCCCGGCCACCCCGGACTGCCGCAGAACCACGCGCGCTTCGAACGCAACCTGATCCACGACAACAACGCCGACTACTACCGCTACGTCGCCGACGGCACCTGCGCCAAACCGCCCGTGGACCGCGGCTACGAGGAGGGCGTCGTCTGCCCGCAGATCTCCATGCCGCCGGGCTCCGGCATCATCACCGCGGGCGGCAACTGGAACCGGTACGAGAACAACTGGATCTACGGGCAGCATCGCGCCGCCTTCGTCCTGACCGCCGTCCCCGCCTACATCCGGGGCGAGGAGGCGCTGTCCAAGCAGGCCGACACCTCGCACCACAACCGGTACGCGGGCAACCACCTCGGCGTGGACAAGGCGGGCAACTCCCGGCCCAACCGCACCGATGTGTGGTGGGACGGCCAGGGCGAGGGCAACTGCTGGCAGTCGGACACCGGACCCTCCTCCCCGCGGGCCCTGCCCGCCTGCGGCTCCGAACGCGGCGCCGTGTCCGGACACGCCGACCGGCTCGTCGGCGAACCGGTCAAGCTCGCCCAACTGCTCGTCTGCGCCGACTACAACGTGCAGGCGCGTCGGCTGCCGGCCGGCTGCGACTGGTACGGGGCGCGGGGCATCGAGCGGATCGAGGTACAGATCGCGCTGACGGTCGCGGTGGTGCTCGCGCTGGTCGGCGGGGTGCTGTGGTGGCGCAGGCTGCGCGGCAGCCGGCTCGCCACGGTGGCCACGGGGCTCGGTGCGATCGGCCTCGGGCTCGATGTGGCCGGTTCGACGATGGGGCTGTCCGCCTCCTACGTGCCCGCGCTGGCGCTGCTGCTGACCGGGGTGTGGTGGACCGGGATCGGTCTCGTGCTCCGCAGGGAGCGGCCCTGGCTGGGCTGGACCACGGTGGTGCTGGGTGCGCTCACGCTGCTGGACGCCGTGGACAAGGCCGTGTTCATGATCCCGTGGATTCCGCTCAGCCCGGCCTGGGCGCGTGGACTGCTCGGCGTGGTCTGGGTGTTGTGGGCCGTGGTCGCCGCCGCCCGCCACGGCGAACGGGACACCACTGACGCCCCGGGTTCCCCGGATGCGCCCGATGCCCCGGGTTCCCCGGATGCGTCGGCCGAAGGCGCGGCCCCGCGTTCCGCGCAGGCATCTGCCCCTGCCCCTGCTCCCGCTCCTGGCCCTGCGCCCGCCCCGGAAGGAGACGCGTCGTGAAGCGTTCCCCCAGGCCCCTTCGGGCCACCCAGCCGGCCCCGGCGGCTCGGCCGACCCCGGCCGCTCGGCCGCGCCGGGCCGCCCGGCCGCGCCGGGCCGCCCGGCCGGTCGCAGCCGCCGTCACCCTGCTCACCGCGGGCGCACTCGTCCTCGGGGCGAGCGCCTGTGGCGGGCGGGCCACCACCCATCACAAACCCGGCACCAGCCATGAGCAGGCCGGCGGCAGCGTCGGCAAGCTGCTCGCCGCCGACGACGGCTCCGGCAGCCGGCTTCGCCAGGTCGACGCCGAGGGCGCCCCCTCGGTGGCGGTCGCCGTACGGCCGGACTCCGAGGACGGATGGAACGTCCACCTCTCCGTACGGAACTTCAAGTTCACCCCGGACAGCGTGGGCGGCGCCGCACTCCTCGGGCGCGGCCACGCCAGGCTGTTCCTCGACGGCCACCCCCTCGCCCGCCTGTACGGCTCCTGGTTCCACCTCCCCGCCTCCCTCGTCCGCGGCGCAGGGAAGGGCGGCACCGAACTCACCGCACGGCTCTACGCCGACGACCACACCGCCTGGGCCGTGAACTCCGCCCCCGTCCAGGCCTCCACCCCCCTCTCCCCGGCCAGCGCCTCCAAAGCGGCCACCGCGCCCGAAGGGAGCGGCTCCGCGACACCCCGGCCCGACACGACACTTGTCGAGATCGTCGTCTCCGACGGAAAGGTCAGCCCCGCCCCCGGCCGGACCGAGATCAAGAAGGGCCGGACCGTCGAACTCCGGGTGCGCAGCGACCGCGCCGACCGCCTCCACGTCCACGGCTACGACAAGGAGGCCGCCCTGCCCGCGGGCAGGACCGTCACCCTGACCTTCACCGCCGACCGCAGCGGGCTCTTCGAGGTCGAGACGCATGAGTCCGACCTGCTCCTGACCCAACTCGTCGTACGGTGAGCGTCCTCGCCCACGGCATCGGCGCCCAGCACGACCTTCCGCTGTCCCCCTTCTACGCCTTCGCGGGTGCCTTCGCCGCGCTCTTCGTCTCGTTCCTCGCGCTCGGCCTGCTCTGGTCCGCCTCCCGGTTCCGCGGCGACCGGGCGGGCCGGCCGCTCCCGTCCGCCTTCCAGCGCCTCGCCGACGCCCGCCCCACCCGTATCGCCCTGCGGGCACTCGGCCTCGCCGCCGCCCTGTACGTCACGCTCCAACTCCTCCTCGGCCCGGACGACCCGGACCGCAACCCGGGCCCCGGCGCCGTATACGTACTCCTCTGGGTCGGGCTGGTCCCGGCCTCGCTCCTCCTCGGTCCCGTCTGGCGGATGGTCAACCCGCTGCGCACCGTCCACCTCCTCGTCTGCCGTGCTCTGGGCCGCGACCCCGCCGCGGGCCGCCCCCTTCCCGTACGGCTCGGTCTGTGGCCCGCCGCCGCCGGGCTCCTCGCCTTCACCTGGCTCGAACTCGTCGCCCCCGATCCCGCGTCGGCCACCGCCCTCCTGCTCTTCCTCGCGCTCTACACCGCCGTCCACCTCGCGGGCGCCGCCCGCCACGGCGCCGGATGGTTCGACCGGGGGGACGCCTTCGAGGTCTACTCGGGGCTGCTCGCCCGGCTCTCCCCGCTCGGCCGCCGCCCCGCCGACCGCCGCCTCGTGCTCCGCTCCCCTTTCAACGGGCTCGACGCCACCCCGCAGACCCCCGGGCTCGTAGTCACCGTCTGCGTCATGCTCGGCTCCACCGCCTACGACGGCTTCTCCGACGCCCCGTCCTGGATCAACACCGTCCAGACCTCACCCCTGGGCCGCACCACCGCCGCCACCCTGGGGCTCCTGGGCGCCGTCGCCCTCGTCGCCACCCTCTATGCCCTCTGTGCCGGTGCCGTACGGCTGATCTCCGGTCAACTGCCCCACCCCCTCACGGCCTTCGCCCACTCGCTCGTCCCGATCGCCCTCGGCTATCTGATCGCCCACTACTTCACACTCTTCGTCACCGAAGGTCCACGTACGGTCATGGTGGCATTCGGCACTGACAATCCGTCCCCGCCCGAGTCGCCCCTGGGCCCCGGCGGTGTCGCCACGCTCCAGGTCGCCGCGATCGTCCTCGGCCACGTACTCGGCGTCATCGCCGCCCACGACCGTTCCGTACGCCTCTTCCCGTCCGGCCGCGCCGTCGCGGGACAACTCCCGCTGCTGGTCCTGATGATCACGTACACCATCGGCGGGCTGTCACTGCTCATCGCGTGAGGACCACGCTGCCCGGCGCATGAGGATCACGCCGCTCGTCGCGTGAGAACCAACGTCGCTCATCGTGTGAGAACCACGCCGGAAACAGGCGGCCACCGCCGCAGAGGAGACCCACGGCATCATGGAGCCCGTGCCCCATACGAACACGAACCTCCGCTGCGCCCCCGTGCAGCAGCGCAGCGCCGAGCGCCTCGCCCGGATACTCGACGCCTGCGCCGAACTCCTCGACGAGACCGGCTACGAGCAGTTGTCCACCAGGGCCGTGGCCATCCGTGCCGGGGTTCCCATCGGCTCCGTGTACCGGTTCTTCTCCAACAAGCGCGCACTGACCGACGCGCTGGCCCGGCGCAATCTGGACAGCTACGCCGAACGCGTCACCGCCCGCCTGGCCGTCATCCCGGCCGCGGACTGGCGCAGCGCCATCGATGCCGTGCTGGACGAATACCTGGCGATGAAGCGCTCCGTGGCCGGATTCGCTCTCGTCGACTTCGGTGCGGCGGCACCCGAGGATGACCTCGCCAACGACGCCAACCAGCGGGTCGCGGGCCGGCTCGGCGAACTCCTCTCCGGGTACCTGGGCGCCACCTCCGACGAGGATCTGTCGCGTACCGTCCTGGTCTGCGTCGAGGCCGCCGACGCCCTCCTCCAACTCGCCTTCCGCGCCGACCCGTCGGGCGACCAGGCCATCGTCGCCGAGACCCGCACCATGCTGCGGGCCTACCTGGCGCGCGTACTGGAGTGACGGGAACGGCGGCCTCCCCGCCGTGCGTACCGGTCGGTATGCTCGCCGTGCTTGCCCACGTACGCGCGCCACCGCTGTCGCCGCCCCGGGGAGGGCCCATGTCGCACGACCCCAGCAGCTCCCGTACCGCCCTGCGCATCTGCCCTCTCTGCGAGGCCACCTGCGGGCTCAGCCTCACCATCGAGGGGAGCAGGGTCACCGGCGCCCGGGGCGACCGGGAGGACGTGCTCAGCCACGGCTTCATCTGCCCCAAGGGTGCGTCCATCGGCGGGCTGGACGCCGACCCCGACCGGCTGCGCACCCCCCTCGTCCGCCGGGACGGCGTCCTGACGGAGGCGACCTGGGGCGAGGCGTTCGACGTGATCGCCCGCGCTCTGCCCGCCCTGACCGAGGAGCACGGGCCGCAGGCGGTCGGCGTCGTCCTCGGCAACCCGAACGTGCACACCGTGGCCGGCGCGCTCTACCCGTCCGCGCTGCTCTCCGCCCTGCGTACTCGGGCCCTGTTCACCGCGAGCACCCTCGACCAGATGCCCAAGCACGTCTCCAGCGGACTGCTCTTCGGGGATCCGAACGCCATCCCGGTGCCCGACCTCGACCGCACCGGCCATCTGCTGCTCCTCGGCGCCAACCCGCTCGAATCCAACGGCAGCCTCTGCACCGCCCCCGACTTCCCAGGCCGGCTCAAGGCGCTGCGCCGCCGCGGCGGCACCCTCACCGTCGTCGACCCGCGCCGCACCCGCACCGCCCGCCTCGCCGACCGGCACGTCGCCATTCGCCCCGGCACCGACGCCCTCCTCCTCGCCGCCCTCGCCCACGTCCTGTTCGACGAGAAGCTCACCGACCCGGGCGCGCTCGCCGGCCATGTCGAAGGGCTCGGCGAAGTGGCGGACGCCATGGCGGAGTTCACGCCCGAGGCGGTCGCCCCGGCCTGCGGCGTGGACGCCGTCACCATCCGTACGATCGCCCGCGAACTGGCCGCTGCCCCCTCCGCCGCGGTCTACGGACGCATCGGCAGCTGCACCGTCGAGCACGGCACCCTCGCCAGCTGGCTCGTCGACGTACTCAACATCATCACCGGCAACCTCGACCGCCCCGGCGGCGCGCTCTTCCCGCTCTCCGCCACCGCCCGCGCTCCCCGCCCCGCCACGCCCGGCAAGGGCTTCGCCCTCGGGCGCTGGACGAGCAGGGTCTCCGGCCACCCCGAGGCCAAGGGCGAACTGCCCGTCGCCGCGCTCGCCGAGGAGATCGAGACGCCGGGGGAGGGCAGGATCCGCGCCCTGATCGTGCTCGCCGCCAACCCGGTGCTCTCCGCACCCGACGGCGACCGGCTCGACCGGGCCCTCGGCGGGCTCGACTTCATGGTCAGCGTCGATCCGTATCTCAACGAGACCTCGCTCCACGCGGACGTGGTGCTGCCCCCGCCGCCGCCCTCGCGCAGCGCCCACTTCGACTTCGCGTTCAACGCCCTCGCCGTGCGCAACCAGGTCCGCTACACCCGGCCCGCCGTGCCCCTGGAGGACGGCCTGCTCGACGAGAGCGAGATCCTGGCCCGGCTCGTCCTCGCCGTCTCCGGGATGCACGGGGCCGACCCGTCCGCGGTGGACGACCTGGTCATCGACCGGATGCTGACCAGGGCCGTGGCCGACCCGCACTCGCCCGTGCACGGCCGGAGCCCCGCCCCGCTCGCCGCCGCCCTCACCGGCCGCACCGGACCCGAACGCCGCCTCGACCTGATGCTCCGCCTCGGCCCGTACGGCGACGGCTTCGGCGCCGACCCGGACGGCCTCACCCTGGAGCGCCTGCTCGATCATCCGCACGGCATCGACCTCGGACCGCTCCGGCCTCGGATCCCGGAGGTCCTGACCACCCGCAGCGGGCGCATCGAACTCCTCCCCGGACCGATCGCCGCCGACCTGCCCAGGCTCCGCCACGCGCTGGCCGACCGGCAGGGACCGGACGCGCTCGTCCTCGTCGGCCGCCGCCATCTGCGCTCCAACAACAGCTGGCTGCACAACATCGCCGAACTGAGCGGCGGCTCCAACGTCTGCACCCTGCAGGTGCACCCCGCCGACGCGGCCCGGCTGGGGCTGGTGGACGGCGGCCCGGCCACCGTCGCATCGGACGGCGGCGCGGTCACCGCCCCGGTCGAGATCACCGACGGCGTACGGCCGGGAGTGGTGAGCCTCCCGCACGGGTGGGGCCACCACCGCCCCGGCACCCGGCTCTCCGTCGCCGCCGCCCGCCCCGGTGTCAACGTCAACCAGCTGCTCGACGGCACCCGGCTCGACCCGCTCTCCGGCACCGCCGTGCTCAACGGGTTCCCGGTGACGGTGACCCCCGCCAAACCATGACCCCCACGTTGACCTGGGGTTTTGCTCGTATTGCTCGCATGTCAACATCTTGTTAACGCTTCGAGTCGCGCCCTAACGTCATCCGCACCGCCGAGTCCGGTGGGAGTTCAAGGGTGAGCGATAGGTATCCACATGCTGACAATCCTCGGCTTCGCCATGATTGCGACCTTCCTGGTCCTGATCATGCTGAAGAAGATGTCGCCGATCGCGGCGCTGGTCCTGATCCCCGCGCTGTTCTGCGTCGCGGTCGGGCAGGGCGCGAAGCTCGGTGACTACGTCATCGAAGGCGTCGGCAATCTGGCGCCGACCGCCGCGATGCTGATGTTCGCCATCGTCTACTTCGGCGTGATGATCGACGTCGGCCTCTTCGACCCGATCGTGCGGGGCATCCTGCGCTTCTGCAAGGCAGACCCGATGCGGATCGTCGTGGGTACGGCGGTGCTCGCCGCCATCGTCTCCCTCGACGGTGACGGCTCCACCACCTTCATGATCACCGTCTCGGCGATGTATCCGCTCTACAAGCGCCTCAAGATGAGCCTGGTCGTGATGACCGGTGTCGCCGCCACGGCGAACGGCGTCATGAACACCCTTCCCTGGGGCGGCCCCACCGCCCGCGCCGCCACCGCGCTCAAGCTCGACGCGGGGGACATCTTCGTCCCGATGATCCCGGCGCTCGGCGTCGGACTGGCCGCCGTCCTGCTGCTCGCCGTCGTGCTCGGCCGACGCGAGCGCAAGCGGCTCGGCATGCTCACCCTCGACGAGGCGCTGGCCACCGGGACGGCCATGGAGCCGGAGACCGTACTGGTCGGGGCTGGCGGCGGCAACGACCGCACCCGCAAGAACTCCGGCGGCGCCGGAACGCGCACGGGCGGCGACGCGGCGCAGAACGCGGGACCGGACGTGGACGGGGACATCGACGCCGACGGGGACGAGGACGGGGACGAGGGCTTCAAGGGGCTGGACCCGAACCGGGCCACCCTGCGCCCGAAGCTCTACTGGTTCAACGCGGGTCTCACCATTGCTCTGCTCACCGCGATGATCATGGAACTGATGCCGATCCCGGTGCTCTTCCTGCTCGGCGCGGCCCTCGCCCTCACCGTCAACTTCCCCCACATGCCCGACCAGCGGGCCCGGATCGCCGCCCACGCCGACAACGTCCTCAACGTCTCCGGCATGGTCTTCGCCGCCGCCGTCTTCACCGGCGTCCTCTCCGGCACGGGCATGGTCGAGCACATGGCCGACTGGCTCGTCGGCGCGATCCCCTCCGGCATGGGCCCGCACATGGCGATCGTCACCGGCATCCTCAGCATCCCGCTGACGTACTTCATGTCCAACGACGGCTTCTACTTCGGTGTCGTCCCGGTGCTCGCCGAGGCGGGCGCCGCCCACGGTGTCTCCCCGCTGGAGATCGCCCGCGCCTCCCTGGTCGGTCAGCCCCTGCACATGTCGTCCCCGCTCGTCCCGGCCGTCTACGTGCTCGTCGGCATGGCGAAGGTCGAGTTCGGCGACCACACCAGGTTCACCGTCAAGTGGGCGGCGCTCACCTCGCTGGTGATCCTCTGCGCCGGTCTCCTGTTCGGCATCATCTGACCGTGCGCACCGTCCAAGAGCCCGGCAGGAGCTGGCTGCTGCGCCTCGTCATCGCCTTCGCCTTCGCGCAGGGGGCGGTGTCGATGGCGCGGCCCGCCGTCTCCTGATCGCCGGGGTGGCGGGCACCGCGGCACCGTTCGTCATGCTCGGCGCCCTCCTGGTCGCGGCGGCGGGACTGGGCGTACGAGGCGGGCGGCGGGACGGGAAGGCCGGTGCCGCCCCGGCGCGGGACGGGGAGCCCGGTGCCGCCCCGGCGGCCGCACCGGCACCGCGGCCCCGGCGGCGCCCCACCGACCGGAACCGCGCCTGACCTCCCCCGCCGCCCCCCGCCTGACCCCAGCCCGGACGCCGCCGCCCCGGACGTCTCGCTGCGGGGGAACCCGTTCGTTGACCTCAAGTCCACTGGAGGTCGTACGTTCCTCCCATGAGCATGGAAACCACGGCGTGGACACAGCTCCACAACGTCATGAACGCGCAAGCGGACCGACGCCCCTTCGACCGGAACACCCTGCGGCGCATCGCCGCGTTCGCCCGCCCGCACCGGCGCCGGGTCGCCCTCTTCCTGATCCTGAGCGTGGCGACGGCGCTGCTCGCGGTCGCCACCCCCGTCCTCGCCGGCCGCGTCGTCAACGCCATCGTGACCGGCAAGGAGTCGGGCACCGTCACCCGGCTGTCCCTCCTCATCGCCGTGATCGCCGTCGCGGAGGCCGCGCTCGGCCTGGTCAGCCGCTGGCTCTCGGCCAATCTCGGCGAGGGCCTGATCCTCGATCTGCGCACCGCCGTCTTCGACCATGTGCAGCGCATGCCGGTCGCGTTCTTCACCCGGACCCGCACCGGCGCGCTCGTCAGCCGACTCAACAACGACGTCATCGGCGCCCAGCGGGCCTTCAGCAACACCCTGTCCGGGGTCGTCAGCAATGTCGTGACCCTGCTGCTCACGCTCGGCGTGATGCTCTCCATCTCCTGGCAGATCACCGTGCTCGCACTGGTGCTGCTGCCGGTCTTCGTCCTGCCGGCCCGCCGGATGGGCTCCCGGATGGCGAGACTCCAACGGGAGGCCGCGGCCCACAACGCCGCGATGGGCACCCGGATGACCGAGCGCTTCTCCGCCCCCGGCGCCACCCTGATCAAGCTCTTCGGTCGCCCCGCCGACGAGTCCGCCGAATTCGCCGTCAGGGCGGGCCGGGTGCGTGACATCGGCGTACGCACGGCCATGGCCCAGTCCGCGTTCATCACCGCCCTCACCCTCGTCTCCGCGCTGGCCCTCGCCCTGGTCTACGGGCTCGGCGGGTTCTACGCGCTGCGCGGGCAGCTGGACGCGGGCGCGGTCGTGGCCCTGGCCCTCCTGCTGACCCGGCTCTACGCACCGCTCACCGCACTGGCCGGGGCGCGCGTCGAGGTGATGAGCGCGCTCGTCAGCTTCGAGCGGGTCTTCGAGGTCCTCGACCTCAAGCCGCTCATCGAGCAGAAGCCCGACGCCCGCGCGGTCCCGGACGGCCCGGTGTCCGTCGAGTTCGACCAGGTGCGGTTCGGCTACCCCTCCGCCGACAAGGTCTCGCTCGCCTCGCTGGAGGACGTCGCGAGCCTCGACACCCGCGGCGGCGACGAGGTGCTGCGCGGCATCTCCTTCCGCGCCGAACCCGGCCAGACCGTCGCACTCGTCGGCTCCTCCGGCGCCGGCAAGTCGACCATCGCCCAACTGCTGCCCCGCCTGTACGACACCGACGAGGGTTCGGTACGCATCGGCGGCGTCGACGTACGCGACCTGACCTCCGACACCCTGCGCGACACCCTCGGCATGGTCACCCAGGACGGCCACCTCTTCCACGAGTCGGTCCGCGCCAACCTGCTGCTCGCCCGCCCCGGAGCCACCGAGGAGGACCTCTGGGACGCGCTGCGCCGCTCACGCCTGGACGGACTCGTCGCCTCGCTGCCCGACGGGCTCGACACCGTCGTCGGCGAACGCGGCTACCGACTCTCCGGCGGCGAACGCCAGCGCCTCACCATCGCCCGGCTGCTGCTGGCCCGCCAGCGCGTCGTCATCCTCGACGAGGCCACCGCCCACCTCGACAACACCTCCGAGGCGGCCGTCCAGGAAGCACTCACCGAGGCGCTCGCCGGCCGCACCGCGGTCGTGATCGCCCACCGGCTCTCCACCGTACGGGCGGCCGACCTCATCCTGGTCGTGGAGAACGGGCGGATCGTGGAGCGGGGCACGCACGACGAACTCCTCGCGGCCGGCGGCCGGTACGAGGAGCTGTACCGCACCCAGTTCGAGAACCCCGGTGCGGAGCCCGCGGAAATCGGCTGACTTCTCGGCCGCCCGGCGACCGGCGGCCGGCGGGGACCCGGCGGGTCCCGCCAGGACGACGGGTCAGCCGGGAAACCCGGTTCCGGCGGCGTCCCAGTTCGACGCGGCGGCCTCGGCCACCGCTGACGCCCCCGCCGGATACGGGAGTTCCGCTGCCAGGGCCGCGGCCCGGCCGAACTCCTCGTGCGCCGCCCGCTCCCGGCCCAGCGTCGCGAGCGCGGCCGCGCGCACTGTGTACGCCTCGGTCAACGACAGCCGCTCGCCCGCCTGTTCGGCGCGCACCGTCTCCGGCGACGCCAGCCGGACCGCGTGCTCCGCGCGCCCCGACAGCAGGTGCGCCCAGGCCGGCAGCGGGGCCGTGCCGGGCCCGCTGCCGCCGGCCAGCGCCACCAGCGCCTCCCGTGGCCGGTTCTCGCGCAGCAGGAGCTCCGCCCGTGCCGTGCGCACCTCGCGCACGGCCTGCTCGTCGCCCTGGGCCCCGGCCACCTCCCCGGCACGCGCCGGCAGCTCAGCAGCCCCCGGCCCGCCGGTCCTGATCAGGACCCGGGCCGGCGCGGCCAGGGCGTACGGGGCGCACCACTCGGCGCGCTCGCCCGTCTCCCGTACCGCTGTCCGGGCCTGCCCCTCGGCCTCCGTGAACTCCCGTAGCAGCAGGTGAAGTTCGGCAAGGTTGGCGCGTTCGAACGCGACCGCAGTCGGATCGCCGGTGCGTTCGGCCAGCCGCAGCGCCCACCGTCCCGTCGAGACCGCCTCGGCGAGCCGACCGGACCGGCGGGCATCTGCGCGGCGGCGCTCCGCACCTTCGCGCCGGACTGAGCGAAGGCGGGGGCCGGGCCGGTCAGCACGGCCGCCGCCGTGATCGCGGCCGCCCACGCGGCAGATCTGCGCCGTGGGGATCGGGGCAGGTGATGGGAATGCTCCTCCTGGAGGGGTGCGGGGGATCCCGTCCCGGTGGTCCCGGAACCGCGGGGAAGTCACGGAGCGGGGCGGGCTGGTCCCGGACGCTAGGAGGAGGGCGTTACTGGCGTATTACTGGCCCGGCCGGACGGACATCCGGCGTACGGCGTGACACCGTGACGGGAGCCATGGCTAGCGGCCCTGGTGAAATGGCCCCTGGCGCCCAAAAACTAACAGCGCTAGTTTGGGGCGCGGACGACTACGCCGTGACCACGGCCCCCGGGAGGAACGCGATGAAGGCCCACGACGGTATGTACATCGGCGGCGAGTGGCGCATCGCCGCGGGCACGGACACGATCGCGGTGATCGATCCGGCGGACGAGCAGATCATCGCCCATGTTCCGGCCGGCACCGCCGAGGACGTCGACGCCGCGGTACGGGCCGCCCGCGCCGCGCTCCCCGCCTGGGCGGCCACCGCGCCCGCCGAGCGGGCCGCGCGGATCGCCGCCCTGCGCGACGTGCTCGTCGCCCGCAAGGACGAGATCGCCGCGACCGTCACCGCCGAGCTCGGCGCGCCGCTGCCGTTCTCGCAGGCGGTGCACGCGGGCGTGCCGGTCCTGGTGGCCGGTTCGTACGCCGAGCTCGCCGCCTCGTACGCCTTCGAGGAGAAGGTCGGCAACTCCACCGTGTATGCCGAGCCGGTCGGCGTCGTCGGCGCGATCACCCCGTGGAACTACCCGCTGCACCAGATCGTCGCCAAGGTCGCCCCCGCGCTCGCGGCGGGCTGCACGGTCGTCCTCAAGCCCGCCGAGGACACCCCGCTGACCGCCCAGCTCTTCGCCGAGGCCGTCCACGAAGCGGGCGTCCCCGCAGGAGTGTTCAACCTGGTCACCGGCCTCGGCCCGGTCGCCGGACAGGCGCTGGCCGAGCACGACGGCGTCGACCTGGTCTCCTTCACCGGCTCCACCGCCGTCGGCAAGCAGATCGGCGCCACGGCGGGCGCGGCCGTCAAGCGCGTCGCCCTCGAACTCGGCGGCAAGTCCGCCAACGTCGTCCTGCCGAGCGCCGACCTCGCCAGGGCCGTCGCCGTGGGCGTCGCCAACGTCATGGGCAACTCCGGCCAGACGTGCAGCGCCTGGACCCGGATGCTGGTGCACACCTCCCGGTACGACGAGGCGGTCGCGCTCGCCGCGGAGGCGGCCGCCAAGTACGGCGACCGCATCGGCCCCCTCGTCAACGCCAAGCAGCACGCACGGGTGCGCGGCTACATCGAGAAGGGGGTGGCGGAGGGCGCCCGCCTCGTCGCGGGCGGCCCCGAAGCCCCGCGCGAACAGGGCTACTTCGTCAGTCCGACCGTGTTCGCCGACGTCACCCCGGAGATGACCGTCGCCCAGGAGGAGATCTTCGGCCCAGTCGTCTCGCTCATCCGCTACGAGGACGAGGACGACGCCCTGCGCATCGCCAACGGCACCGTGTACGGCCTCGCGGGCGCGGTCTGGGCGGGAGACGAGGCCGAGGCGGTGGCGTTCGCCCGCCGGATGGACACCGGGCAGGTGGACATCAACGGCGGCCGGTTCAACCCGCTCGCCCCGTTCGGCGGCTACAAGCAGTCCGGCGTCGGCCGCGAACTCGGCTCCCACGGGCTCGCGGAGTACCTCCAGACCAAGTCCCTCCAGTTCTGACCGCGCTGTTCGCCCCGCCCCACCCCGTTCCTCCGTCGTCCACCGTCAAGGAGCCTGTCCGTGGTCCGCGCCGCCGTACTGCCCGCCGTCTCAGCTCCCCTGGAGATCACCGGCATCGAACTCCCGGAGCCCGGCCCCGGTCAGGTGAGGGTCGCCCTCGCCGCCGCCGGGGTCTGTCACTCCGACCTCTCGCTGTCCGACGGCACCATGCGGGTGCCCGTCCCCGCCGTCCTCGGCCATGAGGGCGCGGGCACCGTCGTCGCGGTCGGCGAGGGCGTCGGCCATGTGGCACCCGGCGACGGCGTCGTCCTCAACTGGGCGCCTTCCTGCGGGAGCTGTCACGCCTGTGCGCTGGGCGAGGTCTGGCTCTGCGCGAACGCCCTGAACGGTGCGGGCGCCGTGCACGCCCGGCGCGCGGACGACGGCAGCGAACTGCACCCCGGACTCAACGTCGCCGCGTTCGCCGAGGAGACGGTCGTTTCCGCCGGCTGCGTCCTGCCCGTGCCGGACGGCATCCCGCTCACCGACGCGGCCCTCCTGGGCTGCGCGGTCCTCACCGGATACGGCGCCGTGCACCACTCGGCGAAGCTGCGCGAGGGCGAGACGGTCGCGGTGTTCGGCGCCGGGGGAGTGGGGCTGGCCGCGCTCCAGGCCGCCCGCATCGCCGGTGCCTCGCGCATCGTCGCGGTCGACGTCTCCCCGCAGAAGGAGGAGCTGGCCCGCCGGGCCGGTGCCACCGACTACGTGGTGGCCTCGGAGAACACCGCGCGTGAGATCCGGGCCCTCACCGGCAAGCAGGGGGTGGACGCCGCCATCGAGTGCGTGGGCCGCGCCGCCACCATCCGTACCGCCTGGGAGTCGACCCGGCGCGGCGGCCGGACCACGGTCGTCGGCATCGGCGGCAAGGACCAGCAGGTCACCTTCAACGCCCTGGAGCTCTTCCACTGGGGCCGCACCCTCTCCGGCTGCGTCTACGGCAACTCCGACCCCGCACGGGACCTGCCCGTCCTGGCCGCCCACGTCCGGGAGGGCCGCCTCGACCTGAGCGCCCTGGTGACCGAGCGCATCACCCTCGACGGCATCCCGGCGGCGTTCGACAACATGATCGCGGGCAAGGGCGGCCGGGCCCTGGTGGTCTTCTGACCGCCGCCCGCGATCCCCGCCGCACCAGGCCCTAAGGGCCGACCGCCCGGTGCGTGGTGAGCAGCCGGGCGTCCATCTCGCCCTGCTCGAAGAGCCGGGAGGCCGGGCCCACGATCAGCGGGTCCGGCTCGTGGGCCACCGCCGTGTCCTTGTCCGGGTAGTCGAAGCGGTGCAGCACATGCCGGATCGCCTCCAGCCTGGCCCGCTTCTTGTCGTTGCTCTTCACCACGGTCCAAGGCGCGTCCGCCGTGTCCGTGTGGAACAGCATCAGCTCCTTGGCCTCCGTGTACGCGTCCCACTTGTCCAGCGAGGCGAGGTCGACCGGGCTGAGTTTCCACTGCCGTACCGGATCGATCTGGCGGATCATGAACCGGTTGCGCTGCTCGTTGCGGGAGACGGAGAACCAGAACTTCACCAGGTGGATGCCGTCCCGGGCGAGCATCCGCTCGAAGCCCGGTGCCTGATGCATGAATTCGAGGTACTCGCGGGTGCTGCAGAACCCCATCACCCGTTCCACACCGGCCCGGTTGTACCAGGACCTGTCGAACAGCACGATCTCCCCGGCGGACGGCAGATGTGCCGTGTACCGCTGGAAATACCACTGGGTGCGCTCGCGTTCGGTGGGCTTCTCCAGCGCCACCACCCGCGCGCCACGGGGGTTGAGGTGCTCGGTGAACCGCTTGATCGTGCCGCCCTTGCCGGCCGCGTCCCGTCCCTCGAAGAGGATGACGAGGCGTTCGTCGCGCTCCTTCACCCAGTGCTGGAGCTTGAGCAGTTCGATCTGGAGGGCGCGCTTGGACTTCTCGTACGCCCTGCGGCCGAGCTTGCGGTCGTACGGGTAGTTCTCCCGCCAGGCGTCCCGGGCCCGGCCCTCGGGCGTCACCAGGACCGGATCGTCGTCGCCGCTGTCGGCCACCCGGAAGCCTTCGAGCCCGGAGCCGCCGTACCGGGCCGCCTCGGTGAGCGCGTCCAGCATGGCTTCCCGGTCCCCGGCCGTCTTATTCTTCGCGTCCCGCTGCCCCGTCTTCTTCGCGTCCCGCTGCTCCGTCCGCTCAGCGCCGGTCGGCTTCCCGGTGTTCCGCGTCATGTCGGCGTCCCTCCACCGGCGGTGCCGGATCTTTTCGCGTCAGGCCAGTCTGCGGACGCATCCGGGAGACCGCCACCCCGGCCAGGCAGAGCAGCCCGCCGCCGACGGTGAGCGGCGCGGGCACCTCGTCCAGCACCAGCCAGGACATCAGCACCACCAGCGCCGGCACCGCGTAAGTGGTGGCGCCCATCCGTCCCGCCGTGGTCCGGGCGAGCGCGTAGGCCCAGGTGGTGAAGGCCAGCGCGGTCGGGAAGAGACCCAGATAGACCATGTTCAGGGTGGCGGAAAGCGGTGCGTCGGCGGCGTCGGAGATCAGCGCACCGGAGAACGGCAGACAGGCGACGGTGCCGACCAGGCAGCCGAAGGTGGTGATCTGCAGCGCGGAGCCGTGCCGCAGCGCGGGCTTCTGGCGCACCACCCCGGTCGCGTACGCCACGGCGGCCAGCAGGCACAGAGCCACGCCGAGCACCGACGCACCGCCGTCCCCCGACATCGAGAGCCCCACCACCGCGGCGCCCGCGAACGACACGGCCATGCCCGCCAGCAGCCTGCCGGGCAGCCCCTCGCCCAGCATCCGGGCACCGAGCAGCGCGATCAGCAGCGGTCCGATGTTCACCACCATCGCGGCCGTGCCCGCGTCGACCTGCTGCTCGCCCCAGTTGAGCACCACCATGTACAGCCCGAACCAGAGCAGCCCGGACCAGATGATCCCCGGCCAGGCGGCCCGCGAAGGCAGCCCCTCGCGCCGCACCACCAGGAGCACGCCGAGCGCCAGCGAGCCGGCCAGCAGCCGGCCGAGGGCGAGCGCACCGGGCGAGTAGGCCTCGCCGGCGCTGCGGATGGAGACGAAGGCGGAGGCCCAGAGCACCACCGTGGTGCAGGCCGCGGCGGTGGCCCGCCAGTCGCGGTGGGCGGCGGCGGGGGTGGGGACAGGGGGTGTGGTCATGGCACCGACGGTAGGGCCGCGACCGTTCGGCACCTACCGAATTGTTTCCGGCTCGATGCCGAGGCGTTCGTACAGCGCCCGCTCCCCGGCCGGGGTGGCCTTCACCGCACGCCCGGAACCGATCCGTACGCACCACCCGGCATCCAGCGCATGGCGGCACAGCGCGGCGCCCGCCACTCCGGCCAGGTGCGGCCTGCGCTCCGTCCAGTCCAGGCAGCTCCGCACGAGGGGACGCCGCGAACCCGTCTCCAGGCCGATGCCCAGCTCGTCGAACCAGCGCAGACCCTCGCCGGTGAGCGCGAAGCCGGTGTCCTGGGCCAGCAGCCCCCGTACGGTCATGGCGTCGGCGATCGCGATGCCGATCCGACCCGCGAGGTGGTCGTAGCACGTGCGGCCGCGGGCCATCGCGCTGTCCGCACTCGCCGCGCCCAGGGTGCGCGGCCGCACAGGCGCGGAGCCGGGGACGACGTGGGCCGCCAGGTCCTCGACGAGGTGCGCGATCCGTTCGTCGGACAGCCGCAGATAGCGGTGGCGGCCCTGCCGCTCCTCGGCCAGCAGCCCGCCCGCGACGAGCTTGCCGAGGTGTTCGCTGGCGGTCGACGGTGCCACGGAGGCGTACCGGGCCAGCTCGCCGGCGGTCCAGGCGCGGCCGTCGAGCAGGGCCAGGCAGAAGGCCGCGCGGGTCTCGTCGGCGAGGAGCGCGGCCAGGGCGGCGAGCCGGGGCGCTGCCGGGTCGGGGTGTGCCATGCGTGCCATGGGAACCAGGATGCGTCAGGGACGCTTCGGTGCGGGCCGAACCGTTCCGCCTGGTGCCAGCAGTTCGTACTGGGCCGAGAGGCCGTCGACCAGGGCCCGCAGCCCGGTCTCGAAGGCCCCCTCGTCGATCTTCCGGCCCCGCTCGGCCAGCAGATGGGCCTGGCCGAGGTGCGGGTAGTCGGCGGGGTCGTACGCCGTCTCGTCGTCGACGAAGCCGCGGGCGAAGGAGCCCAGTGCCGAACCGGTGATGAAGTAGCGCATCAGGGCCCCGATGTACGTGGCCTGGGCGGGCGGCCAGCCGGCCCTGACCATCGCGCCGAACACCGCGTCGGCGACCCGGAGTCCGGCCGGCCTGCGGCCCGGCCCCTGGGCCAGCACCGGAACGATGTGCGGGTGCTCGGTGAGCGCCGCACGATAGGAGACGGCCCAGTCGTGCAGGGCGGCGCGCCAGTCGCGGGTGTCCGACTCGTCGAACATCGACAGGTCGACCTGCGTGGACACGGCGTCCGCGACCGCGTCCAGGATCTCGTCCTTGTTGCGGAAGTGGTTGTAGAGCGAGGGTCCGCTGACTCCGAGTTCGGCCGCGAGCCGACGGGTGGAGACGGCGTCGAGCCCCTCGGAGTCCACGAGTGCGCTCGCCGTCTCGACGATGCGGTCTCTGCTGAGGAGGGGCTTGCGCGGTCGGGCCATGCGGCACATAGTAGGGCCTGCAAACATAAAACTAGCAGTGCTAATTAAAGCGTGGGAGTCGAAGGATGAACCTGGAGCTCAGCGAGGAGCAGGAAGCCGTCCGGCAGCTCGCCAAGGACTTCGTCGCCCGTGAGGTCGCCCCGCACGTCGTGGCGTGGGACCGGGCCGAGAACGTCGACAAGTCGATCGTGAAGAAGCTGGGCTCCGTCGGCTTCCTCGGGCTGACCGTCCCCGAGGAGTACGGCGGCTCCGGCGGGGACCACCTCGCCTACTGCCTGGTCACCGAGGAGCTCGGGCGCGGCGATTCCTCGGTCCGGGGCATCGTCTCCGTCTCCCTCGGCCTCGTCACCAAGACCATCGCCGCCTGGGGCGACGAGGAGCAGAAGCGGCACTGGCTGCCGAGGCTCACCGCCGGCGAGGCGATCGGCTGCTTCGGCCTCACCGAGCCGGACACCGGCTCCGACGCCGGGAACCTGACGACGAAGGCCGTCCGGGACGGTGCGGACTACGTCGTCAACGGCAGCAAGACGTTCATCACCAACGGCACCTGGGCCGATGTCGTGCTGCTCTTCGCCCGCACCAACGACACCCCCGGCCACAAGGGCATATCCGCCTTCCTGGTCCCCACCGACAGCCCCGGCCTCAGCCGCCGCACCATCCACGGCAAGCTCGGCCTGCGCGGCCAGGCCACCGCCGAGGTGGTCCTGGAGGACGTCCGGGTGCCCGCCTCGGCGCTCATGGGGCCGGAGGGCAAGGGCTTCTCCATCGCCATGTCCGCCCTGGCCAAGGGGCGGATGTCGGTCGCGGCCGGCTGCGTCGGCATCGCACAGGCCGCCCTCGACGCGGCCGTGGGCTACGCGGGCGAGCGCGAGCAGTTCGGCAAGTCCATCGCGAGCCACCAGCTCGTCCAGGAACTCATCAGCGACATCTCCGTGGACGTCGACGCCGCCCGGCTGCTGACCTGGCGGGTGGCGGACCTTGTCGACCGCGGCGAGGACTTCGCCACCGCCGCCTCCAAGGCGAAGCTCTTCGCCTCCGAGGCCGCCGTCCGCGCCGCCAACAACGCGCTCCAGGTCTTCGGCGGATACGGCTACATCGACGAGTACCCGGTCGGCAAGCTGCTGCGCGACGCCCGGGTGATGACGCTGTACGAGGGCACCAGCCAGATCCAGAAGCTGATCATCGGCCGCGCGCTCACCGGGGTCTCCGCCTTCTGATACCCGCGCCGTCGCTCGAACGGGCGTCTGAGTACCTGGCTGAGTACCCGAGCGGATGTGGCGCACGCCACGTCGGCCGATGCTGGGCGTCATGAGTGAGACAGCACAGGTCAAGCAGCAGGGCACCGCGGCCTTCTACGGCCAGGCCGTCGCCTCCTTCGGGGTGGCGATGGGCGCGGTGGCCCTCGGTATCTACTTCCTGGACGCCGATGCCTGGGTGCGCGGCTTCCTCGCGATCGGCGTCCTCTACCTCGTCACCTCCTGCTTCACCCTGGCCAAGGTCATCCGTGACCGCCAGGAAGAGGGCCGGATCGCCAGCCGGGTCGACCAGGCCCGGCTGGAGAAGATCCTCGCCGAGCACGACCCCTTCCAGAAGCTCTGACGATCCCGCCGGACGGACCCTAAGCGCTTGCTCAGGTTCGGGGTATGGTGTTCGTCCTGCTGATGAGAGGGGCGAGTGACGATGAGCACGGCGGAGGAGACCGACGGCGACAGTGCGCCGTGGGCCGAGGTGACGCCCGAGGCGGCCAGGCGGCTGCTCGTCGCCGCCGTCGACGCCTTCGCCGAGCGCGGGTACCACGCCACCACCACCCGCGACATCGCGGGCCGGGCGGGGATGAGTCCCGCCGCGCTCTACATCCACTACAAGACGAAGGAAGAACTGCTCCACCGGATCAGCCGGATCGGTCACGACCGAGCCCTGTTCGTCCTGGAGGCGGCCGCCGACAGCGGGGGCACGGCGGCCGAGCGGCTGGCCGAGGCCGTACGGTCCTTCGTCCGCTGGCACGCCGAGCGTCACACCACCGCCCGCGTGGTCCAGTACGAACTCGACGCCCTCGGCGAGGAGCACCGCACCGAGATCGTCGAACTGCGGCGCAGGAGCGACGCGGTGGTGCGCCGGATCATCGGCGAGGGCGTGCAGGCGGGGGAGTTCGACGTTCCCGACGTGCCGGGCACCACGCTCGCCGTGCTCTCGCTCTGCATCGACGTGGCGCGCTGGTTCAACGAGCAGGGCAGCCGGACGCCGGACGAGGTCGGCGAACTCTACGCCGACCTCGTGCTGCGCATGGTCGCGGCCAAGCGGTAGCGGCAGCGGGCCGCGACGTCGGAGGCGGTCGCGCGTCGCCAGAGGGCGGTGGCGCGCCCCGGGAACAGTCGCGCGTCCTCAGAAGTAGTAGCGGGACACCGACTCGGCCACGCACACCGGCTTGTCGCCGCCCTCGCGCTCGACCGTGACGACGGCAGTGACCTGCACGCCGCCCCCCGCCTCCTCGACGCTCTTCAGGACGGCCGACGCGCGCAGCCGCGAGCCCACCGGCACGGTGGAAGGGAAACGGACCTTGTTCGTCCCGTAGTTGATGCCCATCTTCATGCCCTCGACCCGCATGATCTGCGGTACGAGCGTCGGCAGCAGCGAGAGCGTGAGATAGCCGTGCGCGATCGTCGCGCCGAAAGGCCCGGCGGCGGCCCGCTCCGGGTCCACGTGGATCCACTGGTGGTCACCGGTGGCGTCGGCGAAGAGGTCGATCCTCTTCTGGTCGATCTCCAGCCAGTCGCTGTGCCCCAGCTGCTCGCCCACTCCGTCGCTCAGTTCCTGCGCGGACGTGAAGATCCTCGGCTCTGCCATGTCCCTGGTCCCTGCCTTTCCAGCTCTGGGCATCCCTCATCGCACTTTCTAAGCGCTTGCTCAGCATGGGTGGCGGGTGCGTTCCTGTCAACGACGGACCCGGCACGAGGCGGGACAGTAGGGTTGGAGGGGTGCCCCAGATCCCACAGACGCTCCATGAGCTCACGGTCGGACAGCTCTCCGCGCGCAGCGGCGCCGCTGTCTCGGCCCTGCATTTCTACGAGGCCAAGGGCCTGATCAGCAGCCGCCGCACCAGCGGCAACCAGCGCCGCTACACCAGGGACGCGCTGCGCAGGGTGGCGTTCATCCGCGCGGCGCAGCGGGTCGGCATCCCGCTCGCCACCATCCGGGACGCCCTCGCCGAACTCCCCGAGGAGCGCACCCCGAACCGCGAGGACTGGGCACGGCTCTCCGCGGCCTGGCGCTCCGAACTCGACGACCGCATCGCGCGGTTGGGGCGCCTGCGGGACCACCTCACCGACTGCATCGGCTGTGGCTGCCTGTCGCTGGAGAACTGCGTGCTCTCCAATCCCGACGACGTCTCCGGCCAGCGGATGAGCGGCTCCCGCCTGATGCCGGAGCGCCCGCCGGCCGGGCACCCGTAGCTCAGGACGCCGCACGTACGGGTGCCGGGCGGGCGCGGTCGGGCCGTACGCCCTCGTCGCGCTTCACGCCACCGATGCCAGATCCCGCCGCGGTGTGCTCCGGGCCTTCGCCAGTGCCCGCGGGGTCAGTACCGGCTGCGGCACCACGATCCCGCAGTCCGTGCAGACCGGGCCCGACCACGGCTCGTGGAGCCAGCGGAGGTCGGCGCCCGCGCAGACCGGGCAGGCCGTGCCGGGGGGCGACTCCAGCGCCGTGATCAGCCGGCTCAGGACCTCGGCGAGCGGTGCCGACGGGTGCACCGCCGGGTCCTCGCAGCGGGCGACCCCGTTGCCGCCCCAACTGCGCCGGTGCCAGTCGTCGAACGCGCCGGGCCGGCGCAGCCCCTCGTGCTTCTCCCGCCTGCGGCGCTCGGCGAACCCCGCCTCGTAACCCAGCCAGACCGCCCGCGCCGCCTCCAGTTCGTCCAGCGCGCGCATCAGCCGCGCCGGATCGGGGGACCGGTCCTCGGGCCCGATACCGTGCCGCACGCACAGGTGGTCCCAGGTCGCCCGATGTCCGTAAGGGGCGAACCTCTCCAGGCACTTGCGCAGCGAATACCGCCGCAGTGCCAGATCGCTCCGTGGATCGCGGACCTGTCTCGCAAGACTCCGGAATCCCGCCACCGCACCGTCACCTCCGTCGCTCGTACTTCGGCGTCAAGGGATGGACGTACGGCCGCCCCGATCGGATCCCGCGGAGGCTGATGTTGTCCGGAATTCGGTACGGTCCGTCAGTGCGGTGCCGCTGCGGTCGATGCCGTGTGACGATTCGGAAAAGGTGACGGTTGCTCACCTTACTGACGAGTCATACCGCCAGTAACCTCCGGCGCATCGGCCTCTCGGAGGAGCACGCATGCCCCCACGCACCATCAAGTTCAGAGCCGCCACCGTCGCGGCGGTTCTCGTACTCGGCACCACCCTGCTCGCGGCCTCGCCGCAGGCCGGCGCCACGGAACCCGCCCCCGTCACCGACTACTGCCAGGGACAGTGCGACGACATCCTGCCGCCCGGCGAGAACGGCAACGCCACCCTCGTCGACATCCTCGGCAACAAGGCGTTCGGTACGCATCCCAAGCACAGCGACGACCAACTCGACCGCTACAACGGCCTGGTGGCCGGACAGTCGGGCCTCACCGACCAGAAGCTGACCGACTTCTTCAACGATGCCTCGTTCGGCGTGCCCGAGGGCCAGGTCGAGTCCGTAACCTCGCCCCGGGACGACGTCACCATCACCCGTGACAAGGCGACCGGAGTCCCGCACATCAAGGGCACCACCCGCTACGGCACCGAGTTCGGCGCCGGCTTCGCCGCCGGGCAGGACCGGCTCTGGCTGATGGACCTCTTCCGCCACATCGGACGCGGCGAACTGACCTCGTTCGCCGGCGGCGCCCTCGCCAACCAGGGCCTGGAGCAGCAGTTCTGGCCGCAGGCCCCGTACACCGAGGCCGATCTCGAAGCCCAGGTCGAGTACATCAAGACCCACGAGGGCGCCCGCGGCGAGCAGGCCATGGCCGATGCCCAGGCGTACGTCGACGGCATCAACGCCTACCGGACGAAGTCCAAGAACGGCCGCTACTTCCCGGGCGAGTACGTCCTCACCGGCAAGGTCGACGCCATCACCAACGTCGGCGAGATACAGCCCTTCAAGCTGACCGACCTGATCTCCATCGCCTCGGTGGTCGGCGGTCAGTTCGGCGGCGGCGGTGGCGGGGAGGTGCAGGCGGCGCTCTCGCTGCTGGCCGCCCAGCAGAAGTACGGAGTGGCCGAGGGCACCAAGGTCTGGGAGTCCTTCCGCCAGCGCGAGGACCCCGAGGCCGTGCTGACGATCCATGACGGCACCGCGTTCCCGTACGCGGGCAAGCCCGGCAAGGCGCGCGGCACCGCGCTGCCCGACGCCGGGTCCGTCACCGCGGAACCCGTGATCTACGACCGCACCGGCTCCGCGGGCACCGACAAGAAGGCCCCGGTCAAGGCCCCGGCCCCGCTCAAGAAGGCCCAGGGCATCTACGACGACGGCGTCATCCCCGAGGGCTCGCTGCCCGGTTCGGGATCCGGCGCCCAGAAGCGCGGCATGTCCAACGCCCTGCTGGTCTCCGGGAAGAACACCGCGAGCGGAAACCCCATCGCCGTGTTCGGGCCGCAGACCGGCTACTTCGCCCCGCAGCTGATGATGCTCCAGGAACTCCAGGGGCCGGGCATCAGCGCCCGTGGTGTCTCCTTCGCCGGTGTCGGGATGTACATCCAGATGGGCCGCGGCCAGGACTACGCCTGGAGTGCCACCTCCGCCGGCCAGGACATCACCGACACCTACGCCATCGACCTGTGCGAGCCCGACGGCTCCACGCCGACGAAGGACTCCACGCACTACGTCCACCACGGCGCCTGCACCGCCATGGAGACGCTGGAGCACACCAACTCCTGGAAGCCGACCGTCGCCGACTCCACGGCGAAGGGCTCCTACCGGATGCAGGTGAGGCGCACGAACTACGGCATCGTCACCCACCGCGCCACCGTGGGCGGCAAGCCCGTCGCGTACACCTCGCTGCGCACCACCTACCGCCACGAGGCCGACTCGATCATCGGCTTCCAGATGCTCAACGACCCGTCGTACGTCAAGGACGCCGCCTCCTTCCAGCGGGCGGCGAGCAACATCGACTACGCCTTCAACTGGTTCTACGCCGACTCCCGCACCGCCTCCTACTACAACAGCGGCATGAACCCGGTGCGCGCCGCGGGCGTCGACCCGGCGCTGCCGGTGCGGGCCACACGGGCCTACGAGTGGCAGGGGTACGAACCGGCCGCCAACACCGCCGCGTACACCCCGTTCGCCGCGCACCCGCACTCCAGCGGGCAGGACTACTACATCTCCTGGAACAACAAGCAGGCCAAGGGGTACGCCACCGCGGGCTTCGGCCTCGGCGCCGTGCACCGGGGCGATCTGCTGGACGACCGGGTGGCGAAGCTGGTCGAGGAGGGCGGGGTGACCCGCGCGTCCCTCACCCGGGCCATGGCCGAGGCCGCCGTCACCGATCTGCGCGGCGAGCAGCTGCTGCCCGAACTGCTGAAGGTGATCCGCTCCAAGCCGGTGACCGATCCCGAACTCAACGCAGCGGTCCAGCAGTTGGAGTCCTGGCGGGCCTCGGGCTCGCAGCGCCGGGAGAGCAGCCCCGGCTCGCACACGTACACCCACGCCGACGCGGTGCGGATCATGGACGCGTGGTGGCCGAAACTGGTCGAGGCCGAGTTCAAGCCGGGGCTCGGTGACGACCTGTACGGAGCGCTGACCGTCAACGTCGCCACCGACGAGTCCCCGGCGGCGAGCCACGGGGCGAGCGGGGCGCACAGCGGATCCGCGTTCCAGTACGGCTGGTGGGGCTTCGTGGACAAGGACCTGCGCCAGGTCCTGGGGAAGCCGGTCAAGGGGCCGCTGGCCAGGACGTACTGCGGCAACGGCGATGCGGGCAGCTGCCGTGACGCGCTGCTCGCGTCCCTGAAGCAGGCCGTGGCCCAGCCGGCGACGGAGGTCTACCCCGGGGACGACAACTGCAAGGCGGGCCAGCAGTGGTGCGCCGACTCGATCGTCCACCGGCCGCTCGGCGGGATCGGCCAGAAGGCGATCCACTGGCAGAACCGCCCGACGTACCAGCAGGTGGTGGAGTTCCCCGCCCACCGGTAGGGGGATGAACCGAAGAGCCGGGCGGGTCCGATTTCCTCGGGCCCGCCCGGCGTCGTATCACCGGTACTGGAGGTACCGCTTGCGCACGGCACGGAACGCGGCGAGATCCTGCGCCCAGGCCCCCACCACCTCGTCCGTGTCCGCCCCCGCGTCGATCATCGTGCGGACCCGGGTGTTGCCGGTGAGCTTGTCGATCCAGTTGTCGGCACGCCAGGCGAACCCGCTCCACGTCTGCTTCGCCGTCACCAGCAGCGCGATCCCGGTGCGTACCGGATCGAAGACCTCGCGGTCCTGGACGTGCAGCTGCACACCGCCTACCGTCCTGCCCTGGAACTTGGAGAACGTCGGCGCGAAGTACGCCTCGCGGAACGCCACCCCGGGCAGGTCGAGCGCGTTCGCGGCCGCCGCCCAGCGGTGGTCGATGCCCTCCGCGCCGAGCAGTTCGAACGGCCGGGTGGTGCCGCGCCCCTCGGAGAGGTTGGTGCCCTCGAACAGGCAGGTCCCCGAGTAGACGAGCGCCGTGTCGGGCGTCGGCATGTTGGGGCTCGGCGGCACCCAGGGCAGCCCGGTCGCGTCGAAGAAGTCCGAGCGCTTCCAGCCGGACATCTTCACGATGCGCAGGTCCACCGGCCGCTCGGCCAGGAACCGGGCGTTGAAGAGCAGGGCCAGCTCGGTGACCGTCATGCCGTGTGCCTGGGCGATCTCCCGGCGGCCCACGAAGGTGCCGAACGCCGGGTCGAGCACCGGGCCGAGCGCCGCCCGCCCGGTCACCGGGTTCGGCCGGTCCAGGACGACGAACCGCTTCCCGGCGAGCGCCGCCGCCTCCATGCAGTCGTACAGCGTCCAGATGTACGTGTAGAAGCGGGCGCCCGCGTCCTGGATGTCGAAGACGACCGTGTCCACGCCGGACGCCGTGAAGACATCGGCGAGCGGCCGACCGCTCTTCAAGTACGTGTCGTAGACCGGCAGTCCGGTCGCCGGGTCGTCGTACCGCCCCTCCGAACCGCCCGCCTGCGCGGTGCCGCGGAAACCGTGCTCGGGCCCGAAGACGGCGATCAGGTCCACCCGCTCGTCCGGGTGCATCACATCGACGATGTGGCGCACGTCGGAGGTGATCCCGGTCGGGTTGGTGACCACCCCGATCTTCTCGCCCTTCAACAGCGCGTAGCCGTCCGCCGCCAGCCGGTCGAAGCCGGTACGGACCCGGCCGTGCCCCTTGCCCGCGGCGGGGGCGGCGCTCGCGGCCCCGGTCCCGGCGGCCGTCGCCGCGAGGGCCCCCACCGCACCGCCGGCGGCCAGCAAACCACGTCTGGACAGGCTCATTCGGCTACCTCCATGATCGCGACCTCTGTCATGGTCACGCACGCTAGCGCGCGTTCAGGCCATACGGAACGTGCCGGACGGGGCGGTTGTGACAGGAGTGTCGCCAGAGCGGTCTCCAACCCTTCCGTTCCGGCATACCGACTGGTTAGTCTGCCAGGGCAGTCGGCTGAGAGAGGCGGGACCCGATGAGTGCGGTGCAGGGCGCGGGCGTGGTGGTCACAGGGGCCGGAGGCGGCATCGGAGCCGCCCTGGCCCGCGGATTCGCCGCCCAGGGTGCACGGGTCGTGGTCAACGACCTCGACGAGGCGAGGATCAAGCCGCTGGCCGAGGAGATCGGCGGCATCGCCGTCGCCGGTGACGCCTCGCGGATCGTCGACGCCGCCAGGGACGCGCTCGACGGCACCGTCGACGTCTACTGCGCCAACGCCGGCCTCGCCTCGCCCGGCGACGCCTTCGCGGACGAGGAGGTCTGGGCCGCGGCCTGGGACGTCAACGTGATGGCCCACGTCCGCGCGGCCAGGGCGCTGCTGCCCGACTGGCTGGAGCGCGGCAGCGGCCGCTTCGTCACGACCGCGTCCGCCGCCGGGCTGCTGACGATGATCGGTGCCGCGCCGTACAGCGTCACCAAGCACGGTGCCGTCGCCTTCGCCGAATGGCTCTCGCTCACCTACCGCCACCGCGGCGTCAAGGTCCACGCGATCTGCCCGCAGGGCGTACGGACGGACATGCTCACCGCCGCCGGATCGGCCGGGGAACTCGTCCTCGCCCCCAGCGCCATCGAGCCCGAGGCTGTCGCCGAAGCGCTCTTCGACGCCATGGCCGAGGACCGCTTCCTCGTCCTGCCGCACCCCGAGGTCGCCGGGTACTACAGGGCCCGCAGCAAGGACACCGACCACTGGCTCGGGAGCATGAACCACCTTCAGCAGAAGTGGGAGGAGACGGGCGTATGACCGAGTCCATCGAAGCGGGAGGAGACCGGCGCACGGCCGGGTCCGTCTACGCCGCCAAGCCCTGGGTCGCGCTGCTCAGCGAGGCCCAGCGGGCCCCCGTCGACCCGGCCGCGACCCTCGTCCACGCCTTCCGGGACTCCGCCGCCCGCAGCCCCGGGCACCCCGCGCTCGCCTACTTCGACGGACGGCTGAGCTACCGCGAGACCGACTCGCTCTCCGACTCGGTGGCCGGCCATCTCGCCGCCCGGGGCCTGGAGCGCGGCGACCGGGTCGCGATCATGCTGCAGAACACCCCGCAGTTCGTGATCGCGCTGCTCGGCGCCTGGAAGGCCGGCGCCACGGTCGTCCCGCTCAACCCGATGTACAAGTCCGGCGAGGCCGGCCACGTACTGAAGGACGCCGAGGTCACCGCGCTGATCTGCGCGGACCGGGCCTGGGAGGCGTTTCTGCGGGACACCGCGGCAGGCGCCCCGACGGTACGGATCGCGCTCACCACCAGCGAGCTGGACCTCCAGACACAGAACGACGCACGCGTGCTCGGCTTCGAACGGCTGCCCGTTCCCGAGGACACCGACGACCTGGTCGCCGTCGCCCGGCAGGGCAACAAGGCCCCCGTCGGCCGCGAACCCGCCGCCGCCGATGTGGCGCTGATCAGCTACACCTCCGGGACCAGCGGCACCCCCAAGGGCGCCATGAACTCCCACGGCAACATCATGATCAACGCCGAGCGCCAGCGGACCGGGCACCCCGTCGCCGAGGGCTCCTCCTACTTCGCGCTCGCCCCGCTCTTCCACATCACCGGCATGGTGTGCCAGCTGGCCGCCTGCCTCACCAACGCGGGCACCCTCGTCCTCGCGTACCGCTTCCACCCCGGCGTCGTCCTCGAAGCCTTCGCCGAACACCGCCCCGCCTACACCGTGGGCCCGTCCACCGCCTTCATGGCGCTCGCCGCCCACCCCGGCGTCACCCCCGAGCACTTCGCCTCCTTCCGGGTCATCTCCTCGGGCGGCGCACCGCTGCCGCCCGCGCTGGTCGAGAAGTTCCGGGCGGGCTTCGGCCCGTACATCCGCAACGGCTACGGCCTCACCGAGTGCACCGCCCCCTGCGCCTCGGTGCCGCCGGAGCGCGAGGCCCCGGTCGACCCGGTCTCCGGGACCCTGTCCGTCGGCGTCCCCGGCCCCGACACGGTGGTCCGGATCCTCGACGAGAACGGCGCGGAGGTGCCCTTCGGCGAGCAGGGCGAGATCGCGGTCCGCGGCCCGCAGGTCGTCTCCGGCTACTGGCGGCTGCCCGAGGCCACCGCCGCCGCCTTCCCGGACGGCGAACTGCGCACCGGCGACATCGGGTTCATGGACAGCGCGGGCTGGCTCTACGTCGTCGACCGCAAGAAGGACATGATCAACGCCTCCGGCTTCAAGGTCTGGCCGCGCGAGGTGGAGGACGTCCTCTACACCCATCCGGCGGTCCGGGAGGCGGCCGTCGTCGGGGTCCCCGACACCTACCGCGGCGAGACCGTCCGCGCCTACGTCAGCCTGCGGCCCGGCGCCTCGGCCGGGCCGGAGGAGCTGAGTGCGTACTGCAAGGAACGGCTCGCCGCGTACAAGTACCCGCGCGAGGTCGAGATCCTGGCCGAACTTCCGAAGACGGCGAGTGGGAAGATCCTCAGGCGGGAACTGCGTTCCCCTCGATGACCGATTCACGCGGAAGGAAGGTGGCGGCAATGGCCAAGGCGACGGACGGGGACACGGCTCCCGTCCCTCAGCGGCTGCTGGCCGCCGCCACCCGGCTCTTCGCCGAGCAGGGCTACGACCGCACCTCGGTCCAGGAGATCGTCGAGGCGGCAGGCGTCACCAAGGGGGCGCTCTACCACTACTTCGGCTCCAAGGAGGACCTCCTCCAGGAGGTCTACGCCCGGGTGCTCCGCCTCCAGCAGGAGCGCCTCGACGCCTTCGCCGACGCCGACGCCCCCGTCGAACAGCGGCTGCGCGACGCTGCGGCGGACGTGGTCGTCACGACCATCGAGAACCTCGACGACGCCTCGATCTTCTTCCGGTCCATGCACCACCTGAGCCCGGAGAAGAACAAGCAGGTCCGGGTGGAGCGGCGCCGCTACCACGAGCGTTTCCGGGCCCTGGTGGAGGAGGGGCAGCGCAGCGGAGTGTTCTCCACGGCCACCCCGGCCGACCTGATCGTCGACTACCACTTCGGTTCGGTCCACCACCTGTCCACCTGGTACCGCCCCGACGGCCCGCTCAGCCAGCAGGAGGTCGCCGACCACCTGGCCGATCTGCTGCTGCGCGCACTGCGGCCCTAGCCGGCCGTTCCGGCCGGGGCCTGTCAGCCGCCCGCTCCGGGCGGGCCTGTCAGCCGGTCGAGCAGTGCCTCCGCCGCCGGGTTGCCCGGCCGGGGGGCCCGCCCCGCCAGGACCACGGTCCGGCCGGGCTCCGGCTGGCGGATGCTCACACACGGCAGCCCCGCGTCCTCACCGATCCGCCGGGGCACGATCGCCACGCCGATCCCGGCCCGTACGAGATCGACGAGCAGCCGGATCTGGGTGACGTCGCAGGTGATCCGGCGCTCCAGCCCGCAGTGCGCGGCCAGCCTCCGCACCGCGGTCTCCAGCCCTGTGCCCGCGCGGAAGTCCACGAACGGCTCGTCGGCGAGATCCTTGATCAGGGTGCGTCCGGCGGTCGCCAGCCGGTGGCCCGGCGCGGTGATCAGCACCAGGTCCTCGTGCCAGGTCGCGAACCCGACGATGCCCTCTGGGAGTTCGGCGGCGTCCGGCGCGAGATAGGCGAGGTCCAGCTCACCGGCCCGCAGCCCCGAGACCAGCTCCGGTGTGGTCGCCTCGCGCAGCGAGATCTGCACCCCGGGCCACCGCCGGTGGTACGAGGCCAGCTCGGCCGCCAGATCCACGCAGGTCAGTGTCTGGATGGTGCCGATCCTGACCCGGCCGGTCACCAGCCCCGCCACGGCAGCCACCGCGTGCCGTGCCGCCTCGGTCCCGGCGAGCACCGACCGGGCCGCCGGCAGCAGTGCCCGGCCCGCCTCGGTGAGGATCACCCGTCGGCCGGTCCGGTCGAACAGCTCGGCCCCCAGCTCCCGTTCGAGGTTGCGCACCGAGGTGCTCAGGGCGGACTGCACGATCAGCTCGGCACGGGCCGCGGCGGTGAAACCGCCGTGCGTGACGACCGCCATGAAGTGGCGGAGTTGGCGTAGCTCCATCCATCTACGGTATCGATCCCAGCCAGCTGAACCATCTGTTGGACCGATCACGGATGCGGGCCGAAGCTGGAGGTATGACTCACATCCAGACGTCCGCACACGTCCCCGCGCTCTGGACCGCGGCGTACGGTCCACACCACGCGCCGGCCGTACGCCTCGCCGCCCGGTGCCTGCTGCGGATCAGGGCCTTCGTCCGTGATCTGGCACTGGCGGACCACGTGGGGTCCGGCGGCTACTGAGCCGGCTGCCGGGCGGGCGCGCGGGCCCGGAACCCGTTGGTGGGGCCGAGGAGCGCCCGGTTAGCATCCGACGATGCAGACGTCCGCCGAGGAACGGTTCCATGCCCTGGAGAGACTGATCGGGCACGAGGACCCCGGCCAGCGTCATCTCGGGCTGGTCCTGCTGACCGAGCGCCTCACCGACCACCCCCCGTCCGACGACGGGGAGACGGACGCGCTCGCCGGGCTGCTGCCCGCAGCGCTGACCGGGCTGCCGGAGGCGGACCTCCTGCTGGCCGGACTCTACGAACGGCTCGGCCACCGTCTCGTGGGCCGTCCCCGGCCGCCGTGGCGCACGGCCGGGCAGCTGCCGGCGGCGGTACGGATCGCCTGGCTGCGCGCCGATGTGCTGCACGACCCCGGGGTGCTCCGCGACGAGACTCCGGGCGAACTCCTTTACCAGGCGGTACGGGGAGCGGGCATCGCGGGCACGCACCGGCCGGCGCGGCTCGTGGACGAGCTGGCGGGCAGCGGCGATCCGGTGCTCCGGGCCGAGGCGCTGCGGCTGGCCCGGGAGGGGCTGCACGCCGGACTGCTGGCCCCGGCGCTGGTCCGGGAGGACCTGATCGGCCTGCTGGGCGCGGGCAGCACCCCGGTCGTTGTCGGTGCGCTGGGCGAGCTCGCCGAACCGTGGGCGGCGACGGATCCGCTGCCGCCCGAACTCCTTGCCCCGTTCCTCGCCGCCGGTCCGGAGCGGGGAGGTCCGGAGCCGGCCGGGGCGGAGGAGCCGGCGGGAGACGCGGTGCCGGTCCGGCCCGAGGTGGCCGACGCCGCCCTCGCGGCCGCCGCGCGCCACGGCCACCGGGGCCTGCTGCGCCGGGTCGTCGACGACCCCGGCCTACCGCCGGGCCTTCGCCGGCGCGGCATGGAACTGCTCGGTGACCTGGCGGAGCGCGACGACATCGGCGAGCTGACGGCCGTCGCCGCGCGCGACCCCCTGCTGCTGGGCGGACCGGCCGTGACCTGCCTGCGCGGACTCCACCGGCGCGGCCACTTCCCGGACGGTCCGGACGTCCCCGCCGTCGTCGGCCTGGCCCTGGCCGACCACTCGATCCCGCCCCGCGACGTGGCGACGATCCTCTTCACCGCCCGCAAGGAGACGCTCCGGGTACTGACGGACATACCGGCCGACGATCCAAGCTGGCCGCGACGGCTCGCCCTGCTGGTGGCCCTGGCCGGACAGGGGGCCGGCGACCTCCCGATCGGGGACGCGATCGCACGCGTCCTGACCGCCGCACCCGTCCCCGGGCCGTTCCTCGACGCGATCCGCGAACTGCGCCACGCGGACGCCGAAGAAGCCGTGATCGCCCTGCTGCCCACCGCCCCGGCCGCGGCCCTGGACGCCCTGGAGGCGATCGGCGGGGACCGCACGGCCGAGGCCCTGCGCGAAGGGCTGGGCCTCACCACGGGCGGGACGGCGCCCCATCTGCGCCCCGTACGCAACCGCGCCCTCGAACTGCTGTGGCTGCTGAACCGCGATCCGGAGCTCCGCCGCGAACTCCTCGCACGGCTGGACCCCGTCGATCTGCCGCCCCGCGTCGCGGCCGGTCTCGGCGGCCCGGACGAGCGGGAACTGGCCCTGCTGAGCTCCCACCTGGACCCGGACGCGCCGGAGGCGGCGCTGTGCCGGCTGGCGGCCCACGGCAACACCGGCACTCTCCCGGTCATCGCCGACCTGCTGCTGCGCATCGTGGCCGAGCAGGCCGCGGCGGGGGACCCGGGCGCGGCCGCCCGGACGGGCGAGTACGGACAGCCGGCCGGTGAGCCGGTGGTGCCGCAGGAGGTCCTGGACGCGGTGAGCGCCCTGGGCCGCAGACTCCATGAACGGGGCGCGATCCGGCCGGTCTGCCTGCTCGGCGCCACGGACGCGCGAGAAGCGGGTGACGCACTCGCCGCGACCCTGGCACTGGACCTGCTGGAGAGGCCCGGACTGTCCGACGGGGAGCAGGCGATCCTGCTCGAACTGCTCCTGCGGACCCCCTGGACGGGCACCCGGGCGAGGGTGCACCGGCTGCTGCGCCACCGCGACCGGCACGTACGCAAGCACGTCATCGCCCTCCTCGCCCGCGACGCCACCGGAGAGGACGCCCAGGCCCTGTCGGCGACCCTGATCGCGCTGACCGCCGCGCCGGACATCCAAACCGTCCGGCAGGCGCTGCTCGCCCTCGGCCACGCCCGCGCCCACTGGGCGGGCGCCGCGATCGCCGCCTGCCTCGACCATCCGAACATGAACATCAGGAAGACGGCGGCCGAGGCACTGGTCCGGGCGGGCACCCCGGCGGCGCTCCCGAAGCTCCTCTTCCGGCTCGGACACGACGGCAACCCCGGTCTGCGCGGCAGCCTCGTCGCGGCCATGCACGCGGTCCTCGGTGAGGCCTACGCGGCCACCCTCCTCGCCGCCGCCGAGCACAGCGGGGACGACGGCGCCCGTGAACTGCTGCTGGCGGGCCTCGACGGCACCCTCACCGCACGCTCGGTCCTCGCGCTGGAGGAACAGGCCTCACCGGTGGCGGCCACGCTGCTCACGCTGGTGGCGTCCCGCCGGGTAGGACTGGCCTCGGGCACGGTGCGGGACCTGGCGCCGGCCCTGGCCAGGCACGGGATCACCGTCCCGGCCGCCGAGCAGCCGTCGTCGGCGGCCGACGAGGTGGACCGTGACATCAGGGCACTGGTGGTTCGGGGCTGGGACCCGGAGGTCGCGCTGCGCCTCGCCGAACGGGACGGGCAGCTCCGCCACGACCAGTCGGAACAGCTCCGGCCGATGCTGGCCGACTGGCTCCGGCTCGCCGGCTCCCGGCCGGGGACCGGGGGCGGGGAAACACGGAACAAGGTGGTGCGGTTCGCGCTGCGGCTCTGCACCGGGCCCGGGGGTGTGGAGCGGTTCGCGCTTCGGCTCCGCGAAGAGCCCCGGGACGCGGAGCTCATGGTGTTCGCCCGGTCCGCCCCGGTCCTGCTGGACGCGCTCGCCGGCGCCCGGGACGGCGACCGGCACGATCTGATCGCCCTGCTCGAAGCGGTCGCGCCGAGGCTGACGGCCACCGAGCGGCCGGCCGCCGTCGCCGCCGTACGGGCACTGCGCCCCGCACCCGCGACGCCGAGCCGGTCCACGCTGACGCTGCTGCGCCGCCTCGGCGCGGTCCCGGTCCGCGCCGACCTCGACCGGGCCCTCGCGGACACCCGGCTCGGCGCCGACCCCTGGCGGGCCGAGACCGCCGTGCTGCGTGAGGCCTTCGCCGTACCGGAGACGGCCGCCGCCGACGCCCCGCCCGCCGGGACCCGGGCATGGCGGGGCGCGCTGGACGAGGCGGTCCGCACCCCGGGCACGCTGGAGGAGTTCCGCCGGAGGGACGACGGCTCGGTCCCCTCGCGGGACCGGCTGACCGCCCTGATCGAGGCCCACCGGGGTGCCGGCCCCGGGGTCCGGGCCGCGCTGCTCGACTGGATGACGGTGCTTCAGCCCATCGGCGCACCGCCCTGGACCATCACCGAGACCGCCCACGCGCCGGCCCCGCCACCACGGGACGTACGCGTCGACGATCTCGACCAGCCCCGTTCGGCCGCCCTGCGGGAAAGGCTGCTGGCCATGCTGGGATCGGCCGACGCGGACCGCAGGCAGACCGCCGCCCTCGCACTGACGCGGTGGCCCGAACCGGAGACCCGGCTGCCGGTGCTGCGCGCGTACCTCCGCGGCCGGATCGGCCTGCCCGGCGGCCCCGGCACCGACCTGGCCGGTCTGCTGGGCCTGATCGACGAGGCGGAGCTGCGGGAGGAGGGCGTCCTGCCCGAGCGGGTGGCGCTCGTCGCCCGGCTCGATCCGTGGGAGCTGGAACGGCTGGTCCCGCTGCTGCTCGAGTGGTGGGAGCACGCCCCGCCCGCGGTGGCCCGCACCGTCGTCGACGCGCTGCGTGCCTGCCCCGCCGATGTGCTGGCCGGAGCCCTGGACGACCGGCTCGAAGCCGGGGCCTGGGGCTTCCTGGACCTGCTCGTCGGCCGTCCGCTCCTGCGCACCCCCGCACTGACGCGGACCCGCCGACGCCTGCGCGCCGAAGGGCGTGATGAGCTCGCCGACCGGCTCCTGCTCGTCGAGGGCCCGCTGCGCGGGCCGGACGCGGAGCGGGAGGACGCGGCGGCACTGGCGGCGCTCCGCGACCGCGGCACGGCGGTACCCGCCGGAGCCGGACGGCGCCCGACCCGGCAGGAGCTGCTGGACCTGGCCACGACCGGGTCACCGGAGCAGATCTGCCGGGCGCTCACGGAACTGGCCGGGACACACACCGGACCGGAGCCGGACCGGGACCGCCGACTCGTCGACCTGCTGGGCGAGTTGCTCACCCACCACCGGTCCAGGGTCCGGCTCCGCGCCCATCGGACCTCACGGACGATGCTCGACCTGCGGACCCACCTGCGCCACACCGAGCTCCTCCTGGACGACCCGCGTCCGGACGTGGTGCGCATGGCGATCCGTATGCTCTGCCGGGCGGGCTGGGAGCCCGCGCTCCCCGCCGTGACGGGACTGCTCGGACACCCGCACGCCGTCGTGCGCGGGGCGGCGGCCGAAGCGCTCGCCGAACTGGGCGGGGCGGCGGTCCCCGCCCTCCGCAAGGCCGCCGCCCACGCCCGGCCCGACCGGCGCTCCCGCTACACGGACGTACTGGACCGGATCAGGGCCGGGGAGGACGAAGGCCTGCCCACAGAGCCCGGCCGCCCTACACGTACCGCTTGATCTCCCGCCGGGCCAGCGAGCGCTGATGCACCTCGTCCGGGCCGTCCGCCAGCCGCAACGTCCGTGCCGCCGCCCACAGTTCGGCCAGCGGGAAGTCCTGGCTCACCCCGCCCGCGCCGTGCAGCTGCACCGCCCGGTCGAGGATGTCGACCACCGCGCGCGGGGTGGCGATCTTGATGGCCTGGATCTCCGTGTGCGCGCCCCGGTTGCCCACCGTGTCCATCAGCCACGCCGTCTTCAGCACCAGCAGCCGCAGCTGCTCCACCGTGACCCGCGCGTCCGCGATCCAGTTCTGCACGACGCCCTGCTGGGCGAGCGGCTTGCCGAAGGCCGTACGGGACACCGCCCGCCGGCACATCAGCTCGATGGCCCGCTCGGCCATGCCGATCAGCCGCATGCAGTGGTGGATCCGGCCCGGTCCCAGCCGCGCCTGGGCGATGGCGAAGCCGCCGCCCTCCTCGCCGATCAGGTTCTCCGCCGGCACCCGCACATCGGTGAGAACGACCTCCGCGTGACCGCCGTGGTAGTGGTCCTCGTACCCGTACACCTGCATGGCGCGCCGCACTTCGAGACCGGGGGTGTCGCGGGGGACCAGGATCATCGACTGCTGACGGCGGACATCGGCACTCTCGGGGTCGGTCTTGCCCATCACGATGAAGATCTCGCAGTCCGGGTTCATCGCACCGGAGATGTACCACTTGCGGCCGTTGATGACGTAGTGGCCGCCGTCGTGCACGATCCGGGTCTCGATGTTCGTCGCGTCGGAGGAGGCGACCTCGGGCTCCGTCATCGCGAAGGCCGAGCGGATCTCACCGGCGAGCAGCGGCTCCAGCCACCGCTTCTTCTGCTCTTCGGTGGCGAACTGGAAGAGCACCTCCATGTTCCCGGTGTCCGGGGCCGCGCAGTTCAGCGCGGTCGGCGCCAACTGCGGGGAACGGCCGGTGATCTCGGCGAGTGGCGCGTACTGGAGGTTGGTCAGCCCGGCCCCGTACTCCGCGTCCGGAAGGAAGAGGTTCCACAGGCCCTGCCTGCGCGCCTCCGCCTTCAGGTCCTCGACCACCTGCGGGGTGTCCCACGGGGAGGCCAGCAGCGCGCGCTGCTCGTCCGCGGTCTTCTCGGCCGGGTAGACGTACTCGTCCATGAAGGCGAGCAGCTTGCCGCGCAGCTCTTCGGTGCGGGCGTCGAATGCGAAGTCCATGGGGGTGATCAGCCTTCCTGGAGGGTGGTGAGGCCGTGCTCGATGAAGACGGGGACGAGGTCGCCGATGCGGTCGAAGCCGGCGCCGACGGTCTGGCCCAGGGTGTAGCGGTAGTGGATGCCCTCCAGGATCACGGCGAGCTTGAACCAGGCGAACGCCGTGTACCAGGAGATGGCGGAGGTGTCCCGGCCGGAGCGGGCGGCATAGCGCTCGATCAGTTCGGCGGGGGAGGGGTGGCCCGCCGCGCCGCTGGTGGTGGAGACCGGCGAATCGGCCAGACCGAGGTCGGAGCTGTACATCACCAGCAGGCCGAGGTCGGTCAGCGGGTCGCCGAGCGTCGACATCTCCCAGTCGAGGACGGCCTTGATCCGGTCGTCGGAGCCGATCAGGACGTTGTCCAGCCGGTAGTCGCCGTGCACGACGGTGGGCGCCGGGGAGACGGGCAGCTCGCGCCCGAGCGCGGCGTGCAGTTCGTCGATGCCGGGCAGCTCGCGGTTGCGTGACGCGTCCAGTTGCTTGCCCCAGCGGCGCAGCTGCCGGTCGAGGAAGCCCTCGGGCCGCCCGAAGTCGCCGAGCCCGACCGACTCCGGGTCCACGGCGTGCAGCGCGACCAGGGTGTCGACGAGCCCGAGGACCGCCTCCCGGGTGCGCTCGGCGCCCAGCGGGGCGAGCTGCCCGGCGGTGCGGTACGGGGTGCCCTCGACGTACTCCATGACGTAGAAGGGCGCCCCGGTCACCGAGTCGTCCTCGCAGAGCAGCACCGGTTCGGGCACCGGGACGGCCGTCGGGTGCAGCGCGCTGATCACCCGGTGCTCGCGCTTCATGTCGTGCGCGGTGGCCAGCACATGGCCCAGCGGGGGCCTGCGGACGACCCAGCGGCCGGTGCCGTCCGTGACGACGTACGTCAGGTTCGACCGGCCGCCCTCGATGATCCGGGCTTCGAGCGGTCCGCTCACCAGGCCCGGCCGCTCGCGGTCGAGATGTCCGCGCAGCCGGTCGAGGTCGAGACCTGGCGGGTGGACTGAGCTCATCGTGCGCACCTCCGGGGGGTGTAAGACGGACGGAGACCATCATGCCGACCAGTCGGTATGTCGTCCAGTACGCACCCGGAATCCATGGGGCGGACTCGCGCCCGGATCCTTCGGGCCCACTCGGTTCCGACTTGGTCCGGAGCCTGGTGTTCGGTCGTATCTCTGAATAAGGTTCACGTATGAATACAGAGCTGCTGATCGACGAAGTCCGGCTGACCCCGATCCTGATTGCCGACCCGCCGCTGCTCAACACCCAGGGCGTCCACCAGCCCTACACGCCGCGGCTGGTCGTGGAGGTCGTCACCCGAGGCGGAGTCACCGGCATCGGCGAGACGTACGGGGACGGCAAGTACCTCGAACTCGCCCGGCCGCTCGCCACCGCGCTCGCCGGACGCCCGGTCAGCGATCTGAACGGTCTGTTCGCTCTGGCCGACGAGGTGTGCGGTGATTCACGCGCGGCGGACGACCGGGTCGACGCGGGCGGACTGCGCGGCGTCCAGACCGCCGACAAACTCCGGCTCTCCGTGGTCTCCGGCTTCGAGGTCGCCTGCCTGGACGCGCTGGGCAAGTCGCTCGGCCTGCCCGTGCACGCCCTGCTCGGCGGAAAGGTCCGCGACAGCGTCGAGTACAGCGCCTATCTCTTCTACCGCTGGGCCGCCCACCCCGAGGGCGGCGAGAAGGACGACTGGGGCGCCGCCCTGGACCCGGCCGGCGTCGTCGCCCAGGCCAGGCGCTTCGCCCGCGAGTACGGCTTCTCCTCCTTCAAGCTCAAGGGCGGGGTCTTCGAACCCGACCGGGAGATCGCCGCGATCCGCGCCCTGGCCGAGGAGTTCCCCGGGCAGCCGCTGCGCCTGGACCCCAACGGCGCATGGTCGGCCGGGACCTCGCTGTACGTCGCCGAGCAGCTGAAGGACGTACTCGAATACCTGGAGGACCCGGCGAGCGGCACGGAGCTGATGGCCGAGGTCGCCGCCGGTACCGACGTACCGCTGGCCACCAACATGTGCGTGACCACCCTCGCGGAGGTGCCGGAGGCCTTCGCCCGGGGCGCCGTGCAGGTGGTCCTCTCCGACCACCACTACTGGGGCGGGCTGCACCGTACCCGCGAACTGGCCGGGATCTGCCGCACCTTCGGTGTCGGGCTCTCCATGCACTCCAACACCCACCTCGGCATCAGCCTCGCCGCGATGACCCATGTCGCGGCCACCGTGCCCAACCTCGACTACGCCTGCGACAGCCACTACCCCTGGCAGACCGAGGACGTCATCACCGCCCGCCACGTCTTCGAGGACGGCCGGCTCACCGTTTCCGACGCGCCCGGCCTCGGTGTCGAACTCGACCGCGAACGCCTGGCCGCCCTGCACCGGCGCTGGCTCGACGACGACGGCACGATGCGCGAGCGCGACGACGCGGCCGCGATGCGCAAGGCCGAGCCGGAGTGGGAGACGCCGACGATCCCGCGCTGGTGAGGGGCGCCTCGCCCGGTGCGGCGGCCTGACTTGCGGGTGTCCCGACCCGCACCGATGGTCGGTGCATGAAGGCGATCAGCTACAGCGGGTACGGCGGGGCCGACGTCCTGGAGTACGGCGAGCGGCCCGACCCCAGGGTCGGCCCGGACACCGTCCTGGTGAAGGTACGGGCCGCGGCCGTCAACCCGGTCGACTGGAAGGCCCGTGAGGGCCACCTCGACGCCGCCCTGCAGGCCGTGTTCCCGGTGATCCCGGGCTGGGACGTGTCCGGTGTCGTCGTGCAGCCCGGCGCGGCCGTCGACGAGTTCGCGGTCGGCGACGAGGTCATCGGCTACGTGCGGGAGGACTTCCTCTCCCGCGGCACCTTCGCCGAATACGTCGCCGCACCCGTGCGCACCCTCGCCCGCAAGCCGCTGAGCCTCGGCTTCGAGGAGGCGGCCGGCCTGCCGCTGGCCGGTCTCACCGCCTACCAGGTCCTGCACCGCGCCCTGCGGATCCGCGAGGGCGACACGGTCCTCGTCCACGCGGCGGCCGGCGGCGTGGGCTCGTTCGCCGTCCAGCTCGCCCGGCACGCCGGCGCCCGCGTCATCGGTACCGCGAGCGAGCGCAACCACGACCACGTCCGGCAGCTCGGCGGCGAACCGGTGGCCTACGGGGACGGTCTCGCCGACCGGCTGCGGGCCCTGGCCCCGGACGGCATCGACGCCGCGTTCGACACCGTCGGCGGGGAGGCGCTCCGGGTCTCCGCCGAAGTGCTGAAGCCCCAGGGTCGCCTGGCCTCCATCGCGGACGGCGAGGTCCTCGCGCACGGCGGCCGCTACGCCTACGTACGTCCGGATGCGGCCGACCTCACCCATCTGGCCGAACTGGCCGAGCAGGGCATCGTCTCGGTCCATGTGGAGCGGGTCTTCCCGCTGGAACAGGCGGCGGACGCCCACCGGCTCAGCGAGCAGGGGCACACCCGCGGAAAGATCGTCGTCGCCGTCCCCTGGGAGGTCCCGGACCTCTGACGGCCCCCGGCCAGATCCCTGTGACCGGTCCTCAGAACAGCATGGCCGCGGCGAACACCGCGAGCGCCACCGTGCACGCCGCCGCCGTCAGCGCACCGCGCGCCGACAGCGGTCGCGGCCGGGCCGTCCCCATGGCGAGCACCCGCAGATGCGCCACCCGCAGGAAGCCCAGCCAGGCCAGCGCGCTCAGCGACACCGCCACGACCGCGGCCGGGTCCACCCCGCCGTGCAGCGCCTGCTTGACCGCCAGCAGCGCCACCACCGTGCACGACAGCGTCGTACGCCGCCAGGCCAGCCGGGTCCGCTCGGGCTGAAGGCCGGGGTCGCGGTCCACCGAGGTCACCGGCCCTCCCAGCCGAAGAGGACCACCACCACCATCGCCACGGCGACGACCCCGACAGCCAGTGCGAGCAGCGTCGGGAACCGCGAGACCGGCAGGTCCTCGCCGCGCCGCATCGCCCGCTCGCACCGCACCCAGTGGTTGACCGCCCGCAGCGCGCAGAGCACACCGGCCGCCAGCAGCGCGAGCGCCAGACCGGCGCGGATCCCCCACGCGAGCTCCGGCAGGAACTGGTCGACCGCGAACCCGCCGCCGATCAGCGCCAGAGCCGTCCGGATCCAGGCGAGGAAGGTGCGCTCGTTGGCGAGCGAGAACCGGTAGTCGGGGGTGTCGCCCTCTTCGCGGATCCGCTGCGGCGCGAACCACAGCCGCAGGCTCTGTACAAATTCGTTCACGTGTGAACCTTATCTGCCGCGTTGCCGCCCCGCCGGTGTCCGCCGTCCGGCTCAGGCGTCCGCCCCGCCCGCCCGGAAGGCGCGCAGCCGGTGGTACGCCTCCACGCCGTCCGGCACCCACTCCCAGTCGCCGATCCGCCGCGCCAGTTCGTCATCGGTGAGGAAGGCGTACCAGTCGACCTCCTCCACCTGCGGGTTCACCGGCAGGTCGCACCGTACCTGGTAGACGTACGACCACCAGGAGTGCTCGGGGGTCTCGTACAGGAACTTGAAGAGCGGCTCCGGCCGGGGAAGCCCGGACACCCCCAGCTCCTCCTCGGCCTCCCGCAGCGCCGCCTCGTCGTACGACTCACCGGCGCCGACCACCCCGCCGACGAACATGTCGTAGTGGGACGGGAAGACCAGCTTGCCCGGGGTCCTGCGGTGGACGAAGAGCCGCCCCTCCGCGTCCCGGACCTCGATGAAGGCACAGCGATGGCGAAGGCCCCGCGCGGTGGCCTCACCGCGCGGGGCCTGCCCCACGACCACGTCGTTCTCGTCGACGATGTCCAGGATCTCGTCAGAAGGAGTCATGCCCCTCATCCAACAGCAGACCCGCTGTGGATGATCACTGACCCATGACGTACTTGACGGTCGGGCCGGTGGTCCAGCCGCCGTCCACGGCCAGCTCGGCACCGGTGATGTACGAGGAGGCGTCCGAGAGCAGGAAGGTGACCGCCTCCGCGATCTCCGAGGCCTCGCCGACCCGGCCCATCGGGGTGTTCGGGTAGTTGCCCTCGCCCTGCTGGATGCCGACGGACGCGGTCATCGGCGTGTAGACCATGCCCGGGTGCACCGAGTTCACCCGGATCCTCGCCGTGCCCAGCTCCACGGCGCCGACCTTCGTCAGACCGCGCACGCCCCACTTCGAGGCGCCGTAGCTGGAGGTCAGGGCGAGGCCCATCAGACCGGCGGCCGAGGAGATGTTGACGATCGAACCGCCACCGTTCTCCTTCATCACCGGGATCACCGTCTTCATGCCTATGAAGACGGCCGTCAGGTTGATGTCGATGACCTTGCGGAAGTGCTCGACGCTCTCGCTCTCCAGCATCTGGCCGGTGGATACGCCGGCGTTGTTGACCAGGCCGTCGATCCGCCCGAACTCGGCGACGGCGAACTCCGCGACCTGCTGCCAGCCCTCCTCGGAGGTCACGTCGTGGTGCATGAAGCGGGCCTTCGCCCCCAGCTCCGCGGCGGTGGCGGCGCCCTCCTCGTCGAGCACGTCGGTGATCACCACATTGGCGCCGCCGGCCACCGCGAGACGGGCGGCCTCGGCGCCCAGGCCCCGGGCGCCGCCGGTGATGATGACGGTCTTGTCGGTGAGGTTGCTCTTGTCGGTCATGTCGCTTCCTTCGTGCGGTACAGATGCCAAGTGGTGCGGTTGGTCACGCGTTGCCCGGCGCGGAAGCGCACAGGAACGCGGTGGTGGTCTCGACGAGATCGGCGAGGAAGAGCTCGTCGCCGGTCAGCGATTCGATGCCGTCGAGACGCTGGTGGGCGCGGTCGGCCAGCGCCGCGCCGATCAGGGTGAGCGCCAGATCGAGGCGCTCCAGGCGCACGGGGCCGGGCAGCTCTTCCAGTTGCTCCCCCATGCGGCCGATCAGTCGTCCGTAGGCGGTGCCGTCCAGGGCGGGGTGCAGCCGGCCGGTCCGCAGCCCGGTCTCATGGGTGAGCTGGGCCGAGATCCGCAGGCAGCGGCGGCCCCGGTCGTCGGCGAGCAGGCTCGCCTCGGCCGCGATCAGCGCGGCGAGCAGCTCCCGTACTCCGCAGTCCTCGCCCAGCTCGTCGAGCAGGGGGGCCAGCACCTGTTCGGTACGGGCCTGGCGGCCCGCCATCACCGCGTCGAGCAGCCCGGCCCGGGAACCGAAGTGGTACTGGACCGCGGAAGGGTTGTTCTGCCCGGCCAGCCGGACGATGTCCCGCAGCTGGGCGCCGTCGGTGCCCTGCGCCGCGAAGACCTCCTCGGCCGCGCGGATCAGCTTCTCCCTGGTCTCCTGACCGGATGTTCGCGCCATGGCGCCACTCTAATGCTGGGCATTATTAAAAACCAGTGGAGAGCTCCGGCGGCCGGCCGGACTCCGCTCAGTTCGGCTGGAGGCTCTTCTCGCGGCGCCCGCCCACCGGCCCCTCCGGCATCGCAGGATGCAGCCCGAGCAGCACGATCCCGACGACGATCGCCACCAGGCCGACCGCCTGCCAGGCCAGCGCGCCGGCGTCGGTACGCAGCTGGTCGCCGAGGAATCCGACCCCGCAGGCGATCCCGGCCAGCGGCTGGGCGGCGGTCAGCGGCGGCAGCGAGACCCGGAGCGGGCCCGTCTCGAAGGCGCTCTGCACCAGCAGCAGCCCTGTCACCCCCAGCGCCACCACCGCGTACGGCTGCCACCCCGTCACCAGCGTCGCCAACCCCTCGTCGGACAGTCGCTGGCCGCTGACCCGGGTGAGCGCGTCCTGCAGTCCGTACAGCAGCCCGGCCGCCACCGCGAGCAGCGCGGGGGCGGCCCCGGACTCGGAGCGTCTGGCGAAGGCGGTGAGCAGCAGTGCGGTGCCCACGACGACGCCGATCACCAGCCAGTGCCGCAGCGGGCTGGTCACCGCCTGGCCGCCCTGCGGCTGGCCCGCCAGCAGGAAGGCGGTGACCCCGCCGGCCAGCAGCCAGAGACCGGCCCAGCCCTGATGGCCGAGGCGCTGACCGGTGCGATGGCGGGACAGGACCATCGCGAAGAACAGATTGGTCGCGAGGAGGGGTTCGACGACGGACACCTCGCCCTTGCCCAGGGCCAGGGCGCCCAGCACCATGCCGCAGACCATCAGCCCGATCCCGGCCAGCCAGCTCGGCACCCGCATCAGGTCCAGCAGCAGCCGGGGCGAGAGGTAGTCGCTCCTCGGGGCGTGCGAGGCGGCGGCCTGCTGCAGGACGAAGCCGAATCCCAGGCAGCAGGCGGCGCTCACGGCGAGAACGAGGACCAGCACCGACACGCTTCTACCTCAAGTCAGGCCAGAAGTGGGTGATTTGTCTCGACCATAACGCCTCAGTCCCAGGGGTGCGGCCGGAGCGCCGCCGACCGGGCGGTTGACGCCGCAGCGGCAGGTGCCGAAGATCTGACGCACGAGTAACTTCAGGCGCCGCGACGGTGCCGGAGCCGGACCCGTGGCCGTGACCGGATCGCCCCGACAAGGATGGAACCCATGGCGTACGACGCTGATGTGATCGTGATCGGGGCAGGGCTCGCGGGCCTGGTGGCCACCGCCGAGCTGGTCGACGCGGGCCGCTCGGTGATCCTGCTCGACCAGGAGCCCGAGCAGTCGATCGGCGGCCAGGCGCACTGGTCCTTCGGCGGGCTCTTCCTCGTGGACTCGCCCGAGCAGCGCCGGATGCGGGTCAAGGACAGTCATGAGCTGGCCCTCCAGGACTGGCTCGGCACGGCGGGCTTCGACCGCGAGGAGGACCACTGGCCGCGGAAGTGGGCCGAGGCGTACGTCGACTTCGCGGCCGGTGAGAAGCGCTCCTGGCTGCACGCCCAGGGGCTGCGGATCTTCCCCGTCGTCGGCTGGGCGGAGCGAGGCGGCTACGACGCGAACGGCCACGGCAACTCCGTACCCCGCTTCCACATCACCTGGGGCACCGGCCCCGGCGTCGTCGCCCCCTTCGAGCGCCGGGTCCGCGCGGGCGTCGCCAAGGGCCTCGTACGGTTCTGCTTCCGCCACCGGGTCACCGGCCTCGGCCGCACCGCGGGCGCCGTGGACACGGTGACCGGCGAGGTGCTGGAGCCGAGCGCGGCGGCCCGGGGCACCGCGAGCAGCCGGGTCGCCACCGGCACGTTCGAGCTGCGGGCCCAGGCGGTGATCGTCACCTCCGGAGGCATCGGCGGCAACCACGACCTCGTGCGCAAGCAGTGGCCCGCACGGCTGGGCACCCCGCCCGCGAAGATGCTCTCCGGCGTCCCCGCCCATGTCGACGGGCTGATGCTCGGCATCGCCGAGGAGGCCGGCGCCCACCACATCAACCGCGACCGGATGTGGCACTACACCGAGGGCATCGAGAACTGGAACCCGATCTGGGCCAGGCACGGCATCCGGATCCTGCCCGGACCGTCCTCGCTCTGGCTGGACGCCACCGGCAAGCGTCTCCCGGTCCCGCTCTTCCCGGGCTTCGACACCCTGGGCACCCTCGAACACATCATGAGGTCCGGCCACGACCACACCTGGTTCGTCCTCGACAAGAAGATCATCGGCAAGGAGTTCGCGCTCTCCGGCTCCGAGCAGAACCCGGACCTCACCGGAAAGTCGATCCGCGACGTCATAGGCCGGGCCCGCGCCGACGTACCGGCCCCGGTGAAGGCGTTCATGGACAACGGCGCGGACTTCGTCGTCGAGAAGGACCTCTCCGCACTCGTCCGGGGCATGAACGCGCTCACCGGTGAACGGCTGATCGACGAGGCCGAACTGCGCCGCGAGATCACCGCACGCGACCGCGAGGTCGCCAACCCCTTCACCAAGGACCTCCAGATCACCGCGATCCACGGGGCCCGCGCCTACCTCGGCGACAAACTGATCCGCACCGCCCCGCCGCACCGCATCCTCGACCCCAAGGCCGGCCCGCTGATCGCCGTACGGCTGAACATCCTGACCCGCAAGTCGCTCGGCGGCCTGGAGACGGACCTGTCCTCCCGGGTGCTGACCGAGGACGGCACCCCGCTGGACGGTGTGTACGCGGCGGGGGAGGCGGCCGGCTTCGGCGGCGGCGGGGTGCACGGCTACCGGTCGCTGGAAGGGACCTTCCTCGGCGGCTGCATCTTCTCCGGCCGCGCGGCCGGCCGGGCGGCGGCGAAGGCGGTCGGCTAGAAAGGCGGCCGGCCGGAGGGCCTACCGCTCCTCCGCCCCCACGACGGGGTCCAGCAGCTCGACGACCCGGAACCGTTCGGCGACCACCATGGTGTCGTCGTCGACGGTGAAGTCCGGGTCGCCGAGCGCCTCCCGCATCTCCTCGCCGTGCCAGAACCTCTCGTGCCCCGCACGCCACTGGGCGACCGAGGTGTCGCCCTCGCCCTCGTCGATCACATGCTGGAGGTCGACGTCTCCCAGACGCAGCACCCGTACCTCCGTCACCTCCAGCACCGCGGTCTCCCGGCCGTCCGAGTCGATCAGCGCGGAGCGCTCACCCACCGGAGGCAGCTCCTCCTTCTCCGCCTCGTACTCCGCGAGCAGCCCGGTCGTCGAGACCTTCGTACCGGCGAGCACCGCCCCCACCAGCTGATCGCGCAGCGGTCCGGGGAAGGCGAGCAGGAAGGGCTTGAGGGGTTCACGGTTCGACATGGCGACAAGTCTGACATGCCCTCGGAGCGCGGCGCCGGGCCGAGCGCCGGGCCGGGTCGGCCAACTCCGCCCCGGTCAGCCTGAGTTGGCCGCGACTCCCGGCGGGCGGCACCCCGCCCCTGGCGACCGGCGGCCGCAACTGGTCGAATGGCCGGGTGAACAGTCGCCCTCCCGACGCCGAAGGCACCCCCGTGGGCCGCCGTCTCGTCCTGGCCGTGCTCGGCCTGGGCGCCGCCGGAGTCGTAGCGGCGCCCGCGCTGCAACGCACGCTGGAATCCGGTCTCGGCGCGGTCGCCGACAAGGACCCCACCGGCCTGACCGGGCTGCTGCCCAACGGCGGCGGCTTCCGCTACTACTCCGTCACCTCCTCCGTGCCGGAGAAGAACGCGGACGAATACCGGCTGACCGTGGACGGTCTGGTCGACCGCCCGGCCACGTACACCCTGGACGGCCTGAAGGCCCTGCCGCAGACCCGCATCGTCCGTGACGTCCAGTGCGTCACCGGCTGGCGGGTGCCCGGGACGCCCTTCGAAGGGGTCCGGCTCTCCGCGCTGCTGAACGCGGCGGGGGTACGGCCCGGGGCGAAGGCGGTCCGCTTCACCTGCTTCGACGGCGCCTACAGCGAGAGTCTCACCCTCGCCCAGGCCCGCCGCGCGGACGTACTGGTCGCGCTGCGCCTGCGGGACAGCCCGCTGACCCACGCGCACGGCGGGCCGGTCCGGCTCTACGTGGCCCCGATGTACTTCTACAAGTCGGCGAAATGGCTTTCCGGGATCACCGTCACCGACTCCGTGCGACCCGGCTACTGGGAGGAGCTCGGCTATGACGTCGACGCCTGGGTCGGCCGGTCCAACGGCCGCGACGACGCCCCCACCGTCTGACCGCGTCCAGCGCTTCACCCGTGCGGAGCGCTGGGTGCACCGGACCACGGCGGCGCTGATGCTGGTGTGCGTGGCGGGTGCGGCCTGTCTGTACGTGCCCCAGCTCGCCGAGCTCGTCGGCCGCCGCCGTCTCGTGGTCACCGTGCACGAGTGGTCCGGGGTGCTGACCCCGGTGCCCGTCCTGGCCGGCCTGCTGTCCCGGGCGCTGCGGGCCGACCTGTCCCGGCTCAACCGCTTCGGGCCGCACGACCGGCAGTGGCTGCGCGCGGTGCGCCGCCGCGACCACCGGCCGGAATCCCGGCCGGCGGGGAAGTTCAACGCCGGACAGAAGCTGTACGCGGCATGGATCGCGGGCGCGACGCTGGTGATGGCGGGCACCGGCGTACTGATGTGGTTCACCGGCCTCGCCCCGCTGCCGTGGCGCACCGGCGCGACCTTCGTCCACGACTGGCTGGCGCTCGCGGTCGGCATCGTGCTGGCCGGACACATGGCAATGGCGCTCGCCGACCCGGAGGCACGCCGTGGCATGCGCACCGGGTCGGTCGAGCGCCATTGGGCACGGTCACAGCATGCGCTGTGGGGGGAGGACCGTGCGGGCGGCCGCGCGCTAGAGGACTAGCGACAGCAGCAGGATGAAGGCCAGCGAGACCACGGAGATGATCGTCTCCATCACCGACCAGGTCTTCACCGTCTGTCCGACGCTCATGCCGAAGTATTCCTTCACCAGCCAGAATCCGGCGTCATTGACATGGCTGAAGAAGAGCGAGCCCGCGCCGACGGCGAGGACCAGCAGGGCGGCGTGGGACGTCGACATGTCGGCGGCCAGCGGGGCGACCAGACCGGCCGCCGAGATGGTGGCCACGGTCGCCGAACCGGTCGCCAGCCGGATCGCGACGGCGATCAGCCAGCCCAGCAGCAGCGCCGGGATCGACCAGTCCTTGGAGAAGTCCAGGATCATCTGGCCCACACCGGCGTCGATCAGGGTCTGCTTGAAACCGCCGCCCGCGCCCACGATCAGCAGCACACCGGCGATCGGGGCCAGGGACTTCTCGACGGTGGTGGAGAGCCGGCCCTTGGAGAACCCGGCCGCCCGGCCCAGCGTGAACATGCCGACTATGACGGCCGCGAGCAGCGCGATCAGCGGCGAGCCGATCACATCGGTGACCTTCTGCAGACCCTGCTCCGGGTCGTCCACCACGATGTCGACCAGGGCCTTGACCAGCATCAGCACGACCGGCAGCAGGATCGTCGCCAGAGTGGCGCCGAAGCTGGGACGACGGTCCAGGTCCTCCGAAGGACGCTGCGGAATCATCTTCTCGGGAGCCTTGATGTCCACCCAGCGCGCGGCGTAGCGGGAGAAGAGCGGCCCGGCGATGATCACGGTCGGGATCGCGACCAGCACACCCAGCGCCAGCGTGACCCCGAGGTTGGCGCCGAGGGCGTCGATCGCCACCAGCGGGCCGGGGTGCGGCGGGATCAGGCCGTGCATCACGGAGAGGCCGGCCAGTGCCGGGATACCGATCCGCATCAGGGAGAAGTTGCCGCGCTTGGCGACGAGCAGCACCACCGGGATCAGCAGCACGATGCCGACCTCGAAGAAGAGCGGCAGACCGATGATCGAGGCGATCAGCACCATCGCCCACGGCATGGAACGCCTGCTCGCCTTGGCCAGGATGGTGTCGACGATCTGGTCCGCGCCGCCGGAGTCGGCCAGCAGCTTGCCCAGGATCGCGCCGAGCGCGATCAGCACACCGACGCCCGCGACGGTCGAGCCGAGGCCGGCGGTGAAGCTGGCGATCGTCTTGGCCGGAGCGGCACCGGCGAACGAGCCGAGCGCCAGCGAGCCGATGGTCAGCGCGAGGAACGCGTGCATCTTGAACTTGGTGATGAGCAGAACGATGACGGCGATGCCCGCCAGAACGGCGACACCCAGCTGCGCGTTGCCTGCCGAAGTGATCGGTTCGACGGCGTCCGCTGCCAACATCTCGACGCTGAGACTGGTCACGGTGGTGATCCTTAGTTATCGAGCCGGCGCAACGCGGCGACGGCTCGCTCGGTGATTTCTTCAGGGGTGCCGGACACGTCGACCGAGACACCGGCCTCGTCCTCCTGCAGCGGCTGCAGGGTTGCGAACTGCGAGTCGAGCAGCGCGGTGGGCATGAAGTGCCCCTTGCGCTCCGTCATGCGCCGCTCGATCAGAGCCCGGTCGCCGGTCAGGTGGAGGAAGACCGCACCGGGGGCCTCGGCGCGCAGCCGGTCCCGGTAGGCCCGCTTGAGCGCCGAACTGCTCACCACTCCGCCGAGCCCGGCCCGGCCGTGCGCCCACTGGCCGATCGCGTCGAGCCAGGGCCATCGGTCGGAGTCGTCCAGCGGGATGCCGGCCGACATCTTGGCGATGTTCGCCGCGGGATGGAAGTCATCGCCCTCTGCGTACGGAACGCCGAGTCCGGCGGCGAGCAGGGGGCCGATCGTGGTCTTGCCGGTCCCTGCTACGCCCATCACCACGACGACGTGGGGGGTGCTCATTGGTGGTGCCTCGCAGTCTTGTTCGACGTCTTCCTCGACATCGGTCCGTCGCGCTACTGAAACCTATACGTACGACTTATTCAAGATTCTGTGACGTAAACGTCGTACTTTTTGTTCCTGAGGGGCGCCCCGTAGGCTGTGCTCATGACCACACAGGGCGCCGGGCTGCATACACATGTGCTGGACACCCTGGGTCTGGAGATCGCCGCCGGGGTGCACCCGCCGGGGCAGGTGCTGCGCACCGACGAGCTGGCCCAGCGCTTCGACGTCTCGCGCACCGTCGTACGGGAAGTGATCCGCGTCCTGGAGTCCATGCACCTGGTCGAGTCCCGGCGCCGGGTCGGCGTGACGGTGCGGCCGACCGAGGCGTGGAACGTCTACGATCCGCAGGTCATCCGGTGGCGGCTGGCCGGCGCCGACCGCCCGCGCCAGCTGCGTTCCCTGACCGTGCTGCGTTCGGCGATCGAACCGGTCGCGGCCGGTCTCGCCGCCCGCAACGCCACCCCGGAGCAGTGCGCGGCCCTCACCGAGTGCGCGCTCGGCATGGTCGCCACCTCGCGCGGCCAGCAGCTGGAGGGCTATCTGGAGCACGACATCGCGTTCCACCGGATCGTGCTCAACGCCTCCGGCAACGAGATGTTCGCGCGGCTCGGCGATGTCGTCGCCGAGGTCCTGGCGGGCCGTACCCATCACCAGGTGATGTTCGAGGACCCCGACCCGGCCGCGGTCACCCTCCACGTCCGGCTCGCCGAGGCGGTGCGCGAGGGCGACGCCGTGGAGGCGGAGCGGCTGACGAAGGAGATCGCGGTGGGCGCCCTGCACGAGCTGGACGTACTCGCCCCCTGAACCACGGTTCATCGGACGCACGACGGCCCCGCCGTCCCCGGACGCACAGCGGCCCCCGCGGAGCGATTCCGCGGGGGCCGCCGGTTCAGCCGGTACGCGTGGTCAGCCGCTGTGCCCGTGGTGGCCGCCGTGCCCGGCGCCGTGGTCGAACTTCACCGCCTCGGGCGGCATCACGACGAACGGCCGCATCATGCCCATGTCCTCGTGCTCCAGCAGATGGCAGTGGTACATGAACCGCCCGTACGCCCCGTCGAACTTCCCGAGCACCTTCACCAACTGCCCGGCAGGCACCCGGAAGACGTCCTTCCAGCCCTGCTCGTTCGGTGCCGTCGGGATCGTGGTGCCATGGTCGAACGCCACGGGGGAGCGGGTTCCGCCGAGCGCCGGGTCGAAGCCGTCGAGCTCGTACGCCTCCCGGCCCATCACCTGGAAGTCCGCCAGATGGATGTGCATCGGATGCGTCGGACCGCCCAGGTTGAGGAACGACCACTGCTCGAAGGCGCCTTCGCCCACCGTGAAGCCGAGCCCGTCGTTGAAGGTCCGCGCGATCCTGCGGTACGTACGCACCGTGCCGTCCTCGCCCCGGACCTGGATGACACCGTCCGAGGGCACCTGCACCTCGGCGGCGCCCTCGACCTCCGCCATCTCCCAGATCTCCGGGTGACCGCCGCCGCCGACCGTGCCGGGCACCGTCAGCACCACGAGCCGGTGCCCGTGCTCCACCTGGCCGTGCTCGTACCGCCGGAACGAACCGGACAGCACCTCGGGCAGCTCGAAACCGTCCCGCTGCCCCGTCTCCCTTACCCGGAACTCCATCACCTGCGGGAACGGCACGTTCGCGGCCGGGTCCGGCACCCCCGGCGCGAGCTTGCCGCGGTTGACCAGCCGGACCCGGCGGCCGGCCAGCGCCGAGAAGTCGATCAGCAGATCCATCCGCTCGGCCGGGGCGATCGTCAGCTGCGGCAGCGCCTCGTCGAAGTCGACCGGCACCGGGCGCGGCAACAGCCCGCCGTCACTGCCGATCTGCCGGATCACGCCCGGGACCGGGTTGTTGTCCTCGTCGACCAGCACCAGGTCGTAGATCCGCGCGTTGGACGCGTTGACCAGCCGGAAGCGGTACCACGCGTCGTCCACGTCCAGATGGGGCCAGATACGGCCGTTGACCGTCGTGTACGGGCCGAAGAACGGCAGCGACACCGGCTTCCCGGTCTCCGGGTCGGCCTCCACGAGGACCGTCGTCTTGTGCAGCAGCCGCCCGTTGAGCCGGCCGTCCTCGTCGGTGTCCAGATTGCGGTCGGCCAGGATCAGCGGCAACTCCCGGTCGCCGGACGGCAGACCGAGCGCGTCCTCCTCGTCGTCCCTGATCAGATAGGTGCCGACGAGCCCGGCGTACACGTTCCACCGGGTGATGTTCATGGCATGGTCGTGGTACCACCACTGGGCGGCCTGGTGGTCGTTCGGGTACTCCGAGAGCTGCGCGTCGCCGAAGCCGACCGCGTTGTCCGCCCAGCCGTCGTTGCCGCCACCGGTCTGCGCGCCGTGCAGATGCGTCACCGTCCAGGCGGGCAGCGCGGCGACATCCGGGTTCGGCTCGACTCCGTCGCGTCCGGGCCGGTTGTGCGGCGCCGGTTCGCCCTGCTTGACCGGGCCGACCTCCACCGCCGTGACCGGGTACTCGCTGCCCCTGGGGATGCGGTTGGTCCAGGCGATCCTGACCCGCTCCCCGCGCCGCACCTCGATGGTCGGTCCCGGCACCGTGCCGTTGTATCCCCACATCAGGGTCGGCGGCAGCTGCGAGTGCAGCCGCACCCAGGTGGGCGACAGGGCGATCTCCGTCTCGCGGAGCACGTCACCGGTCTGCGGGCGCAGCACCGGCGGGACGGGCAACGCGTCGGTGTACGGCACGAGTCCGCCGACCGGCGCCACGGGCGCCGCCGCTCCGGAACCCGGTCCCGGTCCGTCGGTGCGCCGGTCTGTCTGCCCCGTCTTCTCCGTGATCTCGGCGAGTTCGGCGAATTCGACGATTTCCGTCAAGGTACTTCCCCCATGATCAGTGATTCCACTGCTGGTGGACCACACGACCCCTGCCCCCGCAGGTACGGATTCGGCGGCCCCTGTGCATCGAAGGACCGCCCGGAAAGCGCGGCAGTTCAGTGATATGCGTAATCTGACCGAAACCGGTACGGCCCGCCGGGCGGGCGGCAGTCGTTTCCCGCCAACGCGGCGCGCCGCCGTGACACCCTCGCGGGGCGTACGGTTGTTCGCGATCGAATTTCGCAAAGAGACGGAAACAGGGAGACCACGGTATGTCGCAGCAGGTGCAAGGGGTCATCGCACCGGGGAAGAACGAGCCGGTACGGATCGAGACGATCGTGATCCCGGACCCGGGCCCCGGCGAGGCCGTGGTGAAGATCCAGGCGTGCGGCGTCTGCCACACCGACCTCCACTACAAACAGGGCGGAATCAACGACGACTTCCCCTTCCTGCTCGGCCACGAGGCCTCGGGCGTGGTGGAGTCCGTCGGCGAGGGCGTCACGGACGTCGCCCCCGGCGACTTCGTCATCCTCAACTGGCGTGCCGTGTGCGGCCAGTGCCGCGCCTGTCTGCGCGGCCGCCCCTGGTACTGCTTCGACACCCACAACGCGAAGCAGAAGATGACCCTGCTCGACGGCACCGAACTGTCGCCGGCCCTCGGCATCGGTGCGTTCGCCGAGAAGACCCTGGTCGCCGCCGGTCAGTGCACCAAGGTCGACCCGGAGGTCTCCCCGGCCGTCGCCGGTCTGCTCGGCTGCGGCGTGATGGCGGGCATCGGTGCCGCCATCAACACCGGACAGGTCGGCCGCGGCGACTCGGTCGCCGTGATCGGCTGCGGCGGCGTCGGTGACGCGGCGATCGCCGGCGCCCGGCTGGCCGGCGCGGCGAAGATCATCGCCGTGGACATCGACGACCGCAAGCTGGAGACGGCGAAGACGATGGGCGCCACGCACACCGTCAACTCCCGCTCCACCGACCCGGTCGAGGCGATCCGCTCCCTGACCGGCGGCAACGGCGCGGACGTCGTCATCGAGGCGGTCGGCCGCCCGGAGACGTACAAGCAGGCCTTCTACGCCCGCGACCTCGCCGGCACCGTGGTCCTGGTCGGCGTCCCCACGCCGGAGATGCAGCTGGAGCTGCCGCTGATCGACGTCTTCGGGCGCGGCGGCTCGCTCAAGTCCTCCTGGTACGGCGACTGCCTGCCCTCGCGCGACTTCCCGATGCTCATCGACCTGCACCAGCAGGGCCGGATCGACCTCGGCGCGTTCGTCACCGAGACCATCGGACTCGGCGACGTCGAGCAGGCATTCGCCCGGATGCACGACGGCGACGTGCTGCGCTCGGTGGTGGTCTTCTGATGGCCGCCCGCATCGACCACCTCGTCACCTCCGGCACCTTCGCCCTCGACGGCGGGGAGTGGGACGTCGACAACAACGTCTGGATCGTCGGCGACGACACCGAGGCGATCGTCATCGACGCCGCCCATGACGCCGCCGCCATCGAGGCCGCGCTGAACGGCCGTACGCTGCGCGCCATCGTCTGCACGCACGCGCACAACGACCACATCGACGCCGCCCCGGCCCTCGCCGAAGCGACCGGCGCGCCGGTCCTGCTGCACCCCGACGACCTGCCGCTGTGGAAGCAGACCCACCCGGACCGCCTCCCGGACGGCGAACTGGCCGACGGCCAGGAGCTGGAGATCGCCGGAACGGTGCTCAAGGTCCTGCACACCCCCGGTCACGCCCCGGGCGCCGTCTGCCTCCAAGCCCCCGAGCTGTCCACCGTCTTCACCGGGGACACGCTCTTCCAGGGCGGGCCCGGAGCCACCGGACGGTCCTTCTCCCACTTCCCGACCATCGTCGAGTCGATCAGGGACCGGCTGCTCACCCTCCCGCCGGAGACCACCGTCCGTACCGGACACGGCGACTCCACCACCATCGGCGCGGAGGCCCCGCAGCTGGACGAGTGGATCGCCCGCGGCCACTGAGAACGCGGTCATCGAGAACCGCGGTCACTGACGACCGCGGTCACCGAGAAACCGCGCACGCTCACCGGTCCGGCCACGCGGAGAGCCGCAGCCCGCTCTCGAAGCGGCGCGGTTCGCCCGTGACCGGATCGGTGAACTCCAGCACCCGGGCCAGGAGTTGGAGCGGTTGCGCGAAGTCGTCCGGTGCCCCTTCCGCCTCGACCACCGGATAGACCGGGTCGTGGACGATCGGCAGCCCCAGGCCGTTCATATGGACCCGCAGCTGATGGGTCCGCCCGGTGGCGGGCAGCAGCCGGTAGCGGCCAAGACCCGCCCGGTGCTCCAGCAGCTCGATCCGGCTCTCGCTGTTCGGCTCGCCCGGCTCCTCCCGGGCGGCGATGACCCCGCGCTCCTTCACGATCCGGCTGCGCACGGTGCGCGGGAAGGCCCGCGCGGGATCGTACGGCGCCACCGCCCCGTACTCCTTGCGCACCAGACGGTCCCGGAACATCGTCTGGTACGCGCCCCGCTCCCCGGGCCGTACGACGAACAGCACGAGACCCGCGGTCAGCCGGTCCAGCCGGTGCGCCGGCTGGAGCGAGGGCAGGTCCAGCTCGCGGCGCAGCCGGGCCACCGCGGTCTCGGTGATGTGCCGGCCGCGCGGCGTCGTCGCCAGGAAGTGCGGCTTGTCGGCGACGACGAGATGCTCGTCGCGGTGGACGACCCCGACCGGGAACGGCACCGGTTCCTCCGGCGCGAAATCCCGGTGGAACCAGATGTACCGGCCCTTCTCGTACGGCTCGTCGGCGGACACCGGGCCTCGCACCGAGACGAACCGGCCCTCGGCGAACATGGCGTCCACCCGCCGCACCCCGATCGCGTCCGAGAACCGCGCCAGCAGGTGATCACGCACCGTCGGCCACGCACCGTCCGGATCCTCCGGGAGCCGCAGCCGGACCGGATCGATCCCGTCCCGCTGCGGCAGCGGCGCCGCCGGGGGCTTCGCACGCCCCCTCATCGGGGAACGCCGACCACTACGGCGGTGCTCATGGTGCCGGCTCCTCGCTCCGTCGCCCGGGATGTCCGCACATTATCGCCGGTCACCGGGCCGGCACCCTCACGCGCCCGGCAGCGTCACCTTCTCCGGACCGCAGCCGATGAGCTCGGCCCCCGTCGAGCCGGCCGTGCAGCGCATCCGACGCCGGTTCGGGATGTGCCCGGTACACATGAGCGGGTCCAGCGGGGCGGCGGCCACACAACGCGAAAGCGCCGATCAGGACTGCTCCTGATCGACGCTTTCGCATTGTGTCCGAGGGGGGACTTGAACCCCCACGCCCGATAAAGGGCACTAGCACCTCAAGCTAGCGCGTCTGCCATTCCGCCACCCGGACTAGGTGTCTGTCTCGCGGGCTCCGGCCCGTTCCGACGTGGAAAACAATAGCAAACATTCGGGGGTGCTCGATCACGCCCCGGACAGCGTGAAGGGCGCATGACGAGGGGCGGGTGCCCTTGGGCGTACGGGCCGGGCGCGGGAGGATGAGGGGGAGCACCACAGCGACGGTGGAAGGAAGCAGCGTGAGCGAGACCAGCACGGCTCGGACCGGCTCCGGCGAGGACGAGGTCGTGGACCTCTGTCGTGAGCTGATCCGGATCGACACCAGCAACTACGGGGACCATTCGGGACCGGGGGAGCGGGGCGCGGCCGAGTACGTCGCGGAGAAGCTCGCCGAGGTCGGGCTGGAACCCCAGATCTTCGAGTCCCACAAGGGCCGCGCCTCGACCGTGGCCCGGATCGAGGGCGAGGACCCGTCCAGGCCCGCGCTGCTCATCCACGGTCACACCGACGTGGTTCCGGCCAATGCCCACGACTGGACCCACCACCCGTTCTCCGGCGAGGTCGCGGACGGCTGCGTGTGGGGCCGGGGCGCGGTCGACATGAAGGACATGGACGCGATGACCCTCGCGGTCGTCCGTGACCGGATGCGCAGCGGCCGCAAGCCCCCGCGCGACATCGTGCTGGCCTTCGTCGCGGACGAGGAGGCGGGCGGAACGTACGGCGCGCGGTACCTCGTGGACAAGCACCCCAGCCTCTTCGAGGGGGTCACCGAGGCGATCGGCGAGGTCGGCGGCTTCTCCTTCACGGTGAACGAGAAGCTGCGGCTCTACCTCGTCGAGACGGCCCAGAAGGGCATGCACTGGATGCGGCTCACCGTGGACGGAACCGCCGGCCACGGCTCGATGACCAACGACGACAACGCGATCACCGAGCTCTGCGAGGCGGTCGGACGGCTCGGGCGGCACAAGTGGCCGGTCCGGGTGACCAAGACCGTGCGGTCCTTCCTCGACGAGCTGTCCGACGCGCTCGGCACCCCGCTCGACCCGGAGGACATGGAGGCCACGCTCGCCAAGCTGGGCGGCATCGCCAAGATGGTCGGCGCCACGCTCCGCAACTCCGCCGCCCCCACCATGCTGGGTGCCGGCTACAAGGTGAACGTCATCCCCGGCCAGGCCATCGCCCATGTCGACGGCCGGTTCCTGCCCGGTTACGAGGAGGAGTTCCTGGCGGATCTGGACCGGATCCTCGGCCCGCGCGTGAAGCGCGAGGACGTGCACGGCGACAAGGCGCTGGAGACCAGCTTCGACGGCTCGCTCGTCGACGCGATGCAGGTCGCCCTGAAGGCGGAGGACCCGATCGCCCGTGCCGTGCCGTACATGCTCTCCGGCGGCACCGACGCCAAGTCCTTCGACGACCTGGGCATCCGCTGCTTCGGATTCGCCCCGCTGAAGCTGCCCCCGGAGCTCGACTTCGCGGGCATGTTCCACGGTGTTGACGAGCGCGTGCCGGTGGATGGTCTGAAGTTCGGTGTGCGGGTGCTCGACCGTTTCATCGACAACTGCTGACGCCTTGCCGGTGTTTCGCCGACTTCCCGCACCAACAATCGCCAGCTTGTGCGTATTTGACCGGAACGAGTGAAAGGGAGCGCACGCTCGTAGCCCGATTACCTCTTCCTCGTTACAGGTGATGCGGTCCGCGGCTGGGACCGCATTGCCAACTAGGAGGAATAATGATCAAGAAGGTCGTCGCTGCTGCGGCTGTCACTGGTGGTCTGGTGCTCGCTGGCGCGGGCATGGCCGTCGCGGACTCCGGTGCCCAGGGCGCCGCAGTCGGCAGCCCCGGCGTGATCTCGGGCAACAACATCCAGGTGCCCGTCCACGTGCCGGTGAACGTGTGCGGCAACACGATCTCCGTGATCGGGCTGCTGAACCCCGCCTTCGGCAACACCTGCGTCAACGCCTGACGTCGTGCGTCAACCCGTAAGGGTTTGAATCCGGTCGGCCCCGGAGTGCACACCATGCACTCCGGGGCCGCTGGGTACTTCGCCCCCGCACGGTCGAGTCCGGGGGTTTTCCGGAAGGCAGAAGGCAGGAAACAACCTATGCGACAGGTCACGCGTAAAGGCCTGATCACCATGGCGGCGGCGGGCGGGGCGCTCGCGCTGAGTGGCGGTTACGCGCATGCGGACGCGGGAGCGTCCGGCGAAGCGACGAATTCCCCGGGGGTGCTGTCAGGGAATTCGGTACAGATCCCGGTCCATGTACCGGTCAACGTGTGCGGCAACTCCGTGGACGTCGTGGCACTGCTCAACCCGGCGTTCGGAAACACCTGCGGAAACGGTTCGCAGGACGACTCCCAGGGGAGGCACGTCTCCGGCAGCCGCGTCTCCGGCGACCTCACCCAGGCGAGTCGGCCCGGCACGGGCAAGCACCGGGCCCCGATCGGCGGCGGGCCGACAGCCCGAAGCGGGGCGACGGCCCAGAGCGGGGCGACGGCCCAGGGCGTCACGACGGGCTCGCCGGGGGTGCTGTCCGGCAACAACATCCAGGCGCCCATCGACATCCCCGTGAACGCCTGCGGGAACAGCATCACCATCGGCGGTCTGCTCAACCCAACCCTCGGCAACGACTGCGAGAACGGCCCGGACGCCGTCACGCCGCCCATCGGCACCCCGCCCCCGGTCACCCCGGTCACCGAACCTCCGGCTCCCGGACCGCGGACCGTGCCGAACGTGCCCGAGACCCGGAACGTCGCAAACGTGGCGCAGCTGGCACACACCGGAGGGGGCGGGCTCGACCTGCTGATCCCGGCGAGTGCGGGCCTGCTGATGGCAGGTGCGGGCACGATGCTCTACCGCCGCGCCCGGACGTCCGCGTAACGGACCGGGACGGCGAGCGAGCAGGAAGAACGGAGCGGGCCCCGCGGATGCCGGGCCCGCTCCGGCTTACCAGGTGGCCCGGAGCTGGCGGATGATCCGCCGCCGCAGGCGCACCCTTCGACTGCCGTCGCGACGCAGCGTCAGCCGGTCCAACTCCCAGTGACCGTACTCGGCATGGTCGGTCAGCAGGCGGGCTGTCTCCTTCCGGGAAACCCCGCGCGGCACGTACACATCGACAAATTCGTATTCCGGCATCGCATCTATTGTGCGGGCAGAGCCCGTGTACGGATAGCGTCTGCACTATGTCTGATGCTGCGCAGCCCACTGCTGCCGAGGTACGCGCCGCCGCCGAGGCGGTCAAAGCCGCGCTCGACCACCACCTCGCGGCCGTCGAACGCCGGACCGGGGACGACGACGTGGCCGTCTATGACGCGTTCAACGCACTGGCCGCTGCCGCCGAGTTCTACGACGAGTTGCTCTACGACCGGTACGACGAAGTCACTCCTTTCGAGATCCCGGGTGCGGAGGATTCGCTGCCGCCGTACACCGGCCCAGAGGAGCCGAACGCACTCAGTGTGCTGATCCGGCGCGACTACGCGGTGGTGGAGCCGCCGAGGCTGCTCGCACAGGCCCAGCGGATCGCCGACCTCGACCAGGACGAGCGCAGCGGGAGTGCCGCGGTGGTCGGCTCCAGCGTCCACGCGGCGCTCGGCGTGCTCTTCGGGGAGTACGAACCCGACGAGATCGCCTCCCGGCACACGGAGTTCGGGCTGGAGGAGGGGGACTCCACACTCTGGGTCACGGCTGCCGAGGAGCTCCCCGAGGCGGGGGAGTGGCTCGGTGCGCCCTTCGACGACGCGGATCCGCAACTGGTGGTCTGCCGCTTCGACGTCAGCGCCGTCTTCGACGAGGACGAACCGGACGAGGAGCCGGCCCGCCTGGACCCCGTCTGACCCCTGCCGTCGGGCGGCGGGCCTGCTGATCCGTCGGCCGGACGGGCTATGTGCCGAGCCCGTCCGGCCCTGTCGTCCCCGACGGGACCCGGTCAGCGGGCCGGGGTCTCCAGCAGGGTGCGCAGCCGCGTCGTGCGGTCCTGGGCCGGAGGCTGGGCGACCGCGCGCGGCAGCGCCTGATCCACCCCGTGCACCACGGACAGATGGCGCTCGCCGCGGCTGAAGGCGGTGTACACCCAGCAGCGGCTCAGTCCCTGCGCCGCGTCGCCCGGCAGCACGACGACCACCGCGGGCCACCGCATCCCGGCCGCCTGGTGGGCGCTGAGGGCCCAGCCGTGGCGCACGGAGGACTCCACCCGCTCCTGGGCCACGACGACCTCCGTGCCCGCGCAGTCCAGATGCAGGCCCTCGGCGTCCGCCGAGACGACCACACCCGGCTCGGTCCTGCCCGGCGCCGGGACGTGGGCGACCCGGTCGCCCGGGTCGAAGCCGCCGAACCGGCCGGGCCCGGGGTTGAGCCGCTGCTTCAGCGCCGCGTTCAGCGCCCGGGTGCCCGCCGAGCCGCCGTGGCCGACGGTGATCACCTGGGTGTCGGACGACGGTACGCCGATGGCGCGCGGCACCGAGTCGGCCACCAGCTGCACGGTGCGGTGCACCGCCTCGCCCGCATCGCGCACGGGGACGATCACCACCTCCTTGCCGGGCGCCTCGACCTGGTTCAGCTCGCCGATGCCGATGCCGGAGACGAGCTCGCCGATGGGTCCCGGATCCGGCGTACGGGAGACGATCTGCGGGCACGCGCGGGCCGCCAGCACATCCGCGAACACCCGCCCCGCACCGGCCGATCCCAGCACCCCGGGATCGCCGCTGAGCACCAGGCGGGTGCCGTCGGCCAGCGACTCGACCAGGATCGCGGCGGTCTCCACGTCCAGCTGCGGGGCGTCCAGCACGACGAGCAGGTCGACGGCGACGGCGCCTTCCTCGTCGCGTCCCGGGCCCTGCTCGCCCGAGAGCAGACCGGCGAGGGTGACGGCCGTTTCCGGGGCACCGGTCGCCGCGGCCAGCCGGCGCCTGCCGTCGGCGCTGTGCGTGGCGCCCAGGGCGCGCAGCCCGAGAGCGCGGGCCGCGGTGATCAGGGCGGCGGGCTCGGCCCTGGCGGCCTCGCCCCCGGTGTGTGCCACCAGGCCGTGGGCCGCGACCGCGCGGATCAGCTCGGCCGCCGACGGGGAGCTCGCGGCCGAGGCCGCCTCCGTCCAGTCGGCGTCCTTCTCGCAGGCGTTGACCAGCCGGGCCAGGCCGTCGGCGAGGCTCTCCTCGGCGAGTGCGTAGCGGTCGAGGCCGAGCAGTACCTGCACCGGCTCCTGCCCGGCCCGCTCGGCGCCCGCGCCGGGTTCCTCGCCGGATTCCGCAGGTGCCCCGGCCCCCTGCCCGTCGTGGTCCTGCCCGTCCTGTCCGTCGTCCTGGAAGACCAGGACGACGCCCTCGGCGACAGCGTGCTGCACGGCGGCGTCGGGATCGGTCACCGAACGCTCGGCGAGCGCGGCCCGTACCTCCGACGCGTCCAGGGCCGTGTGGCCCCGAAGCGCGGCCCGCTCCAGCAGCCAGCCGACCAGGGCGGCGGTCCGCCGCTCGTCGTCCGGACCGCACTCGGCACCGAGCAGGGCCCGCGCGAACCCGTCCGCCTGCTCGGGCCTGACCCCCGGCACGGCCAGCAGCTGCCAGGGGTCCACGCGCAGGGCGTCGGCCGCCTGCGCCCCGAGGGTTTCGGCCGCCGGTCCCGCCAGCGCCGCCGGAGCCCCGCCGTCGGCCAGCACGGCGGCGGTCGCGGCGACGGCCTGCGGCGAGGCGCTCTGCGGCGCCCGCGCCGGTTCGGGGGCGCGGGGGCGGGCCGGAGCGGGCTCGGGTGCGGTCCGGCGGGGGGCGGCGGGTGCGGGCGAGTCGAAGAACGAGGTGGCCGACTGCTCGCCGCTCTCCACCGCGCGCACGGCCGCCAGCAGGTCTGCCGCCTTGCCGCTCAGCTTCCCCCCAGCGGCGATGGGGCCCGCCTTCTCGGCCTTGCGCTTCTCGATCCGCTCCTGGAGCTCACGCTGGGCGGCGAGCTCGGCCTCGGCCTCGGAGAGCTGCGCGGGGGCGGCGTCCGCCCCGTCCCCGGCGCCGTCGGCCGTGTCCTCCGCGGCCTCGGCCGGCTCGGCCGGTCCGTCGTCCGTCGTCCCGTCCGCGGAGTCGTCGGGGCCGTCGGAGTCGTCGGCTCCGTCCGGCCCGTCGTGCGTCGCTTCGGCCGCGGCTCCGGCCGGTTCGCCGTCCGCCGCATCGTCGGGTCCGCCGTCCGTCGCTTCGGCCGGTCCGCCGGTGCCGGGGGCCGGCTCCGTGTCGCCCGCCCCGGTGGGCCCGGGGGCGCCGCCCTCCGTCTCCGTCCCGTCCCCGGTGGACGGGGCGGGCACGTCGGCGGAGGGGGGCGCGACGACGGCGTCGTCGGCGGCCGGGGAGCCGGGGGTTTCCCCCCGGGGAAGCGCAGTCACAGCGTGCTCCAGTCCTGGTCGGGATAGCGGTGCACGGGCGCCGACACATCGTCGAGCGCCTGGCAGATCTCGTCAGGAAGACTAAGCGCCTCCACTGACAACGCCTCCGTGAGCTGCTGCGCATTGCGCGCGCCGACGATCGGGGCCACCACGCCGGGCCGGTCCCGCACCCAGGCGAGAGCCACCTGGAGCGGCGTCGTGGCCAGCCCGTCCGCAGCCGTCGCCACCGCGTCCACCACGCGGCTCGCGGCCTCGTCGAGATACGGCTCGACGAACGGGGCCAGCAGCTCCGAGGCACCGCGCGAGTCCGCGGGAGTGCCCGACCGGTACTTCCCGGTGAGGACCCCGCGGCCCAGCGGGGAGGAGGGCAGCAGCCCGACACCGAGATCGAGGGCGGCGGGCAGCACCTCCCGCTCCACCCCCCGCTGCAACAGCGAGTACTCCATCTGCGTGCTCGCCAGCCGGGTGCGCACCCCGGGCGAGGCGAGCTGCCAGGTCGCCGCCTTGGCCAGCTGCCAGCCGCAGAAGTTCGACACCCCCGCGTACCGGGCACGCCCGCTGGACACCGCCAGATCCACTGCCTGAAGGGTCTCCTCCAGCGGGGTCCCCGGGTCGAAGGCGTGGATCTGCCACAGATCCACGTGGTCCGTGCCGAGCCGTTCCAGGGAGGCGTCCAGCGCGGCCAGCAGATGCCCGCGCGATCCGTCGAACCGGCGGTAGGGATCGGCCACGCTGCCGGCCTTCGTCGCGATGACCAGATCGTGCCGTGGCACCAGGCCGCCGACGAGTTGCCCGAGCAGATACTCGGCCTCCCCGCCGCCGTACACATCGGCCGTGTCGACCAGCGTGCCGCCCGCCTCCCAGAAGGCCTTCAGCTGTTCGGCGGCGTCGTGCTCATCGGTGTCCCGGCCCCAGGTGAGGGTGCCGAGCCCGATCCGGGACACTCGAAGGCCGGTGCGGCCGAGATGCCTCTGCTCCATGGGCGCTGAGATTACTGGCCGGAAGCCGACTCGGCGGAAGCCTGTGGACAACGCGGCGTCAAGTCGCCCCTGCCGGATCGCGCCGCCGCGCGCTAGAGTCCGGAGCTCAGGGACGTTACTGATCGGTAAGGGGAGCGGCTATGCGGCTCGGCATCAATCTCGGTTACTGGGGCGCGGGAATGGACGGCGACAATCTCGCCGTCGCCCAGGAGGCCGACCGGCTCGGATACGACGTGTGCTGGGCGGCCGAGGCGTACGGCTCCGACGCGCCGACCGTGCTCTCCTGGGTCGCCGCCCGGACCGAGTCCATCGACGTCGGCTCCGCGATCATGCAGATCCCGGCTCGCCAGCCGGCCATGACGGCGATGACCGCCGCCACCCTCGACTCGCTCTCCGGCGGCCGGTTCCGGCTCGGCCTCGGCGTGTCGGGACCGCAGGTCTCCGAGGGCTGGTACGGCGTCAAGTTCGACAAGCCGCTGGCCCGTACCCGGGAGTACGTCGAGATCGTCCGCAGGGCCATGTCCCGCGAGCGGCTCTCCTACGAGGGACAGCACTGGACGCTGCCGCTGCCGGACGGTCCGGGCAAGCCCATCAAGCTGACCGTCCACCCGCAGCGCGAGCACATCCCGCTCTACATCGCCGCGATCGGCCCGAAGAACCTGGAACAGACCGGCGAGATCGCCGACGGCGCGCTGCTGATCTTCCCCTCCGCCGAGCACCTGGAGGACACGGCGCTGAAGTACCTGCGGGCGGGCCGGGAGAAGGCCGGTCTGACCATGGCGGGCTTCGACGTCTGCCCGACCCTGCCGCTCGCCGTCGGCGACGACGTCAACGGCCTCGCGGACATGTTCCGTCCGTACACCGCCCTGTACGTGGGCGGCATGGGCAGCCGGAAGCAGAACTTCTACAACCAGCTCGCGCAGCGCATGGGCTATGAGAAGGAAGCCGCCGAGATCCAGGACAAGTACCTGTCCGGCGACAAGAGCGGCGCCGCCGCCGCCGTACCGCACCAGCTGATCGACCAGACCACGCTGCTCGGTCCGGTCGAGCGGATCGCCGAGCGGATGCAGGCCTACGCCGCCGCGGGTGTCACGACACTGACCCTCGCCCCGGCCGGATTCACGCTGGAGGAGCGGCTCACGGCCCTGCGGGCCGGTACGGACGCGCTGGAGCGCTCCGGGCTCGCGTAAGCCCCGGGAGGCAGCTCTACGGCCGTGGTGGGGGCTCGGGGGCTCCCCGCCACGGCCGTTACGCATATCAACGCGCGCACGGCAGTTCGGTTACGCCGGGCCGCACCCCCATCCGGAGTAGCCGGGGCTCGTTCCTGTTGCCCGCGTGGGTGTGCCGCACTTGACTGTCGCTCGGTGGATGCGGCACGGAGGTGGCAGTGATGCTCTCGGCAAGGAACCTGTTCCAGGAGATTCTCGAAGACGACGAGTCGTTCCGGCTGTTCTGTTCCATCGCGGCCGGCGGGGAGGCCCAGGGCGGCTGGGAGAACGGCCGTATCGCCGCCCTGGTGCCCGAGAGCCAGCGCGCCCTGGCGCCCAAGATCGCGCGGCACGGTGCCGACGAGGACAAGCACGGCCGGATCTTCAACGCGCTGCTGAAGAAGCGTGGGCTCCAGCCTGCGGAGGTCCCGCACGAGACCGACTACACGATGCTGCTGGAGAAGCACGGCATCGGCCTCGCCCACGAGCAGCTGCGGGGCGAGGAACGGCTCTCCGAGCGCGACATCATCACCTACCTCGCCCACAGCCGGGTCACCGAGCAGCGCGCCTCCGAGCAGATGGCCCTGCTGCGCAAGTACTTCGCCGACCACCCCGACCTCGGCCGCGCCGTGAAAATGATCTCGAACGACGAGGACAACCATCTGGCGTACTGCCACGAGGAACTGCTCCGCCTCGCACGGGCCGGACACGGCCGCACCGTCCAGCACATCCTGCGCGAGTGCGCGCTCGTCGAGATCCGGGTCTACCGCGACGTCAGCCTCGCCGTGATGGACCACATGGGCCGCATCCTGGGCTGGCCCCGGGTCAGATCGGCGGTGCTGGCCGCCGGGATCCACGCCGTCTACACGTACGAACGGCTCGTCGGGTGGCGGCGCATGGTGAGCCTGGAACAGCCCGAGCGGCGCGACGCGCTGGGCGGTCCCGCCACGCCGGAGCCCGGGTTCGCCTGAACCGGGCGGGGCGCCCGCCCGTACTTCAGAGCCAGCCGCGACGCTTGAACTGCCGGTACAGCCCGAAGACCACGGCGGCCATCAGCGCGATCACCGCCGGATAGGCCCACACCCAGCGGAGTTCCGGCATGTGGTCGAAGTTCATGCCGTAGATCCCCGCCACCATCGTCGGCACGGCGGCCATCGCCGCCCAGGCCGAGATCTTGCGCATGTCGTCGTTCTGCCGCACGCCCACCTGGGCCAGATGGGCCGAGAGGATGTCGGAGAGCAGCCGGTCCAGCCCCTCCACGTACTCGTTGGCGCGCGTCAGATGGTCGCTGACGTCGCGGAAGAACGGCTGCGAGTGTTCGTGGACGAACGGCACGTCCGCGCTCGCCAGCCGGGCCATGGGGGAGCTCAGCGGTCCGGCCGCCCGGCGGAACTCCAGGATCTGCCGCTTGAAGGTGTAGATGCGGGACGCGGTGCTCTTGGTGTCACCGACGCCGGTCGGCGCGAAGACCTCGGCCTCCAGCTCCTCCAGGTCGACCTGGAGCTCGCCCGCGACCTCTATGTAGTGGTCGACGACGGCGTCACTGATCGCGTACAGCACCGCCGTCGGCCCGTGCTTGAGCACCTCCGGCTCGGCCTCCAGGCGGCGGCGCACCGCGGCGAGCGGCGCGCCCTCCCCGTGCCGGACCGTCACGACGAACGAATCGCCGATGAAGGCCATCAGCTCGTCGGTGGTGACGGTGTCGCTGCTCTGCTCGTACACCACCGGCTTGATGACCGCGAAGAGCGAGTCGTCGTACACCTCCAGCTTGGGGCGCTGGTGCGCGCTCAGGGCGTCCTCCACGGCCAGCGGATGCAGGCCGAACTCGCTGCTGACGAGGCCGAACTCCTTCTCCGTCGGCTCGTGCAGCCCGATCCAGAGGAACGCGTCGCCGGTGGCCCGTGCCTCTTCGAGGGCATCGGAGAGGTCGGCGGGGCCGTCGGTGCGGCGCCCGTCCCGGTAGATGGCACAGTCCACGATCACGGCGCGCATTCTTCCCTGCCGCGGTCCTGGGCGCACCTCATCGGCGTCGGCGGCCAGCCCTTAGGCTGGCCCGTATGCCCACCCTGATCCTCGTACGCCACGGACGCTCCACCGCCAACACCGCCGGGGTGCTCGCGGGCCGCACTCCCGGGGTCGCGCTCGACGAACGCGGTGCCGAGCAGGCCGCGGCGCTGCCCGGACGGCTCGCCGGGCTGCCCCTGGCCGCCGCCGTCAGCAGCCCGCTCCAGCGCTGCCGGGAGACCCTGCGGCCGCTGCTCGCCGCCCGTCCGGAGCTGGAGCTGCACACCGAGGACCGGATCAGTGAGTGCGACTACGGCGACTGGTCGGGGCGCAAGCTCGCGGAACTCGCCGACGAACCCCTGATGGGCGTAGTGCAGCAGCACCCGTCGGCCGCGGCGTTCCCCGGCGGCGAGTCGATGCGCGGCATGCAGGCGCGAGCGGTCGACGCCGTACGGGACTGGAACGCCCGTATCGAGGCCGGGCACGGCGACGACGCCATGTACGTGATGTGCTCGCACGGCGACATCATCAAGGCCCTGGTCGCCGATGCGCTCGGCATGCATCTCGACCTCTTCCAGCGGATCCACGCCGACCCCTGCTCGGTCACCGCGATCCGCTACACCAGGCTGCGGCCCTTCCTGCTGCGGCTCGGCGACACCGGGGACCTTGCGTCGCTGGCGCCGCGCGAACACCCGCGCCCGGAGGGCTCGGACGCGGACGCGGCGGTCGGGGGCGGCGCTGGGGCACCGTGATCGCTTCGCGCAGTAGGGTGGACGCTCCGTAGGCGCCTTGCCCCGGGGAATGTCCCGGGCCCCGGCCGCCCCCCATCCACCGTCGAGTTCAAGGGAGACAGGACGTGTCCCGTCAGGTGTTCCTCTACGACCCCCCGGACCGCTTCGTGGCCGGTACGGTCGGGTTGCCTGGACGTCGTACGTTCTTCCTGCAGGCATCCTCAGGCGGACGTGTCACCAGCGTGGCCCTGGAGAAGACCCAGGTCGCCGCGCTCGCCGAGCGGATCGACGAACTGCTCGACGAGGTGGTGCGGCGGACCGGCGGGAATTCCCCGGTGCCCGCCGTGGCGCCGATGGACGTCACCGACACCGCGCCCCTGGACGTCCCCGTCGAGGAGGAGTTCCGGGTCGGCACGATGGCGCTCGCCTGGGACGGCGAGGAACAGCGCATGATCGTCGAGGCGCAGGCGCTGGTCGAACTGGACGTGGAATCCGACGAGGATCTCGCCGAGGCCGAGGAACGGCTGCTCCAGGACGAGGAGAACGGACCGCCGATGCTCCGGGTCCGTCTCAGCGGCGCGCAGGCACGGGCCTTCGCCAAGCGCGCCCTGGACGTCGTGAACGCCGGACGTCCGCCGTGCCCGCTGTGCAGCCTGCCGCTAGACCCGGAAGGACACGTATGCCCGCGCCAGAACGGATACCGTCGCGGAGCCTGACCGGCAGCGAACTGGTCGATCTGCTCACCGAGGGCGAGCTCACCGTTCTCGGACAGATCCGCGGCGCGTCCAACGCGGTGCTCTACTGCACGGTCGCGCGCGACGGCGAGGAGGCGGCCTGCGTCTACAAGCCGGTGGCCGGCGAGCAGCCCCTGTGGGACTTCCCGGACGGCACGCTCGCCGCCCGCGAGGTGGCCGCGTACGAGATCTCCGAGGCGACCGGCTGGGGCCTGGTGCCGCCCACCGTGCTGCGGGACGGCCCGTACGGCGAGGGCATGTGCCAGCTGTGGATCGACGCGGCACCCCAGCGCGACGAGGACAACGAGAATGGCGGGGACGGCGAGGCGGGCGAGCCGCCACTGCTCGCGCTCGTCGAGGACGAGGAGCCGGGGGAGGGCTGGAAGGCCGTCGCCCACGCCGAGGTCGGTGAGGGCAGGACGGCCCTGCTGGTCCACGCGGACGACGCCCGGCTGCGGCGGCTGGCCGTCCTCGACGCGGTGATCAACAACGGCGACCGCAAGGGCGGCCATCTGCTGCCCGCACCCGGCGGCCGGCTCTACGGCATCGACCACGGTGTGACATTCAACGCCGACGACAAGCTGCGCACGCTGCTCTGGGGCTGGGCGGGGGAGCCGCTGACGGCCGAGGCCGTCGAGGTCGTGGAACGGCTGGGCGCGGAACTCGCGCCGGGAACCCCGCTCGTCACCCGGCTGGCCGAGCTGATCACCGAGGTCGAGATCGAGGCGTTGCGGGGCCGTGTGGCGGGGCTCAGGGCGACGGGCAGACACCCGGAGCCGAGCGGGCAATGGCCGTCGATCCCCTGGCCCCCGGTCTGAGCGGAGCAGCGGAAACGGGGTGGCGGGGCGCGGACCGGGGTGACCGGGCCGTCTCCCCAAGCAGATGGAACCGCCCGGCGCAAGAGTGCCTCTTCGGTCAAGATCCGGCATCCGGTTCGTATCCGGAACATGCATCCGGTTACGCTCGTGACATGCATGCCTGGCCCGCTTCTGAGGTCCCCGCCCTGCCTGGCAAGGGCCGCGACCTTCGGATCCACGACACCGCGACCGGCGGACGGATCACCCTTGACCCCGGTCCCGTCGCCCGCATCTACGTCTGCGGCATCACGCCGTACGACGCGACCCACATGGGTCATGCGGCGACCTACAACGCGTTCGACCTCGTTCAGCGCGTGTGGCTCGACACCAAGCGGCAGGTTCACTATGTCCAGAACGTGACCGACGTGGACGACCCGCTCCTGGAGCGGGCCGTGCGCGACGGCCAGGACTGGACCGAGCTCGCCGAGCGCGAGACGGCCCTGTTCCGCGAGGACATGACCGCCCTGCGCATGCTCCCGCCGAAGCACTACATCGGCGCCGTGGAGGCGATACCCGGCATCGTCCCGCTGGTGGAACGGCTCCGCGACGCCGGCGCCGCCTACGAGCTCGACGGCGACGTGTACTTCTCCGTCGAGACCGACCCGCACTTCGGCGAGGTCTCCAACCTCGACGCCGAGGCGATGCGGCTGCTCTCCGCCGAACGCGGCGGCGACCCGGAGCGCCCCGGCAAGAAGAACCCGCTCGACCCGATGCTCTGGATGGCCGCCCGCGAGGGCGAGCCGAGCTGGGACGGTGGCTCGCTCGGCCCCGGCCGGCCCGGCTGGCACATCGAGTGCGTCGCCATCGCCCTGGACCACCTCGGCATGGGCTTCGACGTCCAGGCCGGCGGGTCCGACCTCGCCTTCCCGCACCACGAGATGGGCGCCTCGCACGCCCAGGTGCTGACCGGTGAACACCCCTTCGCCCAGGCCTACGTGCACGCCGGAATGGTCGGCCTGGACGGCGAGAAGATGTCCAAGTCCAGGGGAAACCTGGTCTTCGTCTCGCAGCTGCGCCGCGACGGCGTGGACCCGGCGGCGATCCGGCTGGCGCTGCTGTCGCACCACTACCGGTCCGACTGGGAGTGGACGGACCAGGTGCTCGCCGACGCGGTGGAGCGGCTGGCCCGGTGGCGGGCCGCCGTCTCCCGGCCCGACGGACTGCCCGCCGATGCCCTGGTCGAGGAGGTCCGCGAGGCCCTCGCCGACGACCTGGACGCGCCGGCCGCGCTGGCCGCCGTGGACCGCTGGGCCGAGCGGCAGAACGCCGAGGGCGGTACGGACGAGGGCGCGCCCGGCCTCGTCTCGCGCACCGTCGACGCACTGCTGGGCGTCGCCCTGTAGCGCCGCGCAGGGTGGCAACCCGCTGATATCCACCGGACGTTCCGGACGAACCGGCCTTGGACTTCTCGACGAAGTTCAGGGCCGGTTCCGTTTTGTCCATGGTCAAGTGCTCGATGCTGCGCTAAAAGCGCTCTATGCAATCATCAACGCGCATCAGAACGGCGGCAGTTGCAGCCTTGCTGGGGTTGCTCGCCGTCCTCTCGGGACCAGGTGCGGCCCAGGCCGGTGCTGCCGAGCCGGACACCACGGTCGGCGACCTCACCGGGTTCTCCGCCGACGGATCCGTCTACCACCTGAAGGCCGGAGCCGCCGAGGCCCGGGTCAGCTTCGTCTCCGACGAGACCTTCCGCATCGAACTCGCCCCGGACGGCACGTTCTCGGACCCGACGGGCGACGACATCGTCCTGCCGCAGGGCACCCCGCCGCACACCCGGTGGAAGGAGCGGAGCGACCGCTACGAACTCTCCACCTCCGACGTCACCCTGCGGGCCTACAAATCTCCCCTGCGCTTCGCCCTGTACCGGGCGGACGGCAGCCAGGTCTGGTCCGAGGCCAAGGGGCTGAGCTGGAACGGCGGGAAGACCACCCAGACGCTGGCCCGCGGCGCGGACGAGCAGTTCTACGGCGCCGGCATGCAGAACGGCCGGGGCAACACCTCGCACCGCGACAAGACCGTCGAGGTCGGCGTCGACTACAACTGGAACGACGGCGGCCACCCCAACTCGGTGCCGTTCTACCTCTCCTCGGCCGGCTACGGCGTCTTCCGCAACACCTACGCGCCGAACACCTACGCCTTCAACGACCCGGTGACCACCAGCGCGAAGGAGCAGCGCTTCGACGCTTACTACTTCGCGGGCGACAGCGCCAAGGACGTCATCGGGCAGTACACGAAGCTCACCGGCAAGCCCTTCCTGCCGCCGGTGTACGGGATGGAGATCGGCGACGCCGACTGCTACCTCCACAACGCCAACCGCGGTGAGCGCCACACCCTGGACGCCCTGAAGGTCGCCGACGGCTACGTCGAGAACGACATGCCCAACGGCTGGATGCTCGTCAACGACGGCTACGGCTGCGGCCACGAGGACCTCGCCGAGACGGCCAAGGGCCTCCAGGACCGCGACATGCAGCTCGGCCTGTGGACCCAGGACGGCATCGACAAGATCGCCGAGCAGGTCAAGGCCGGCCAGCGGGTCGCCAAGCTGGACGTCGCCTGGATCGGCGCCGGCTACAAGTTCGCCCTGGACGGCTGCAAGGACGCGTACAAGGGCATCGAGGACAACAGCGACGCCCGCGGCTTCACCTACGCCCCCGAGAGCTGGTCGGGCGCGCAGCGCTGCGGTGTGCAGTGGTCCGGCGACCAGTACGGCACCTGGGACTACATCCGCTGGCAGATCCCGACCTACGCGGGCGCCACGATGTCCGGTCTCGCCTACACCACCGGCGACGTCGACGGCATCTTCGGCGGCAGCGCCAAGACGTACACCCGTGACCTCCAGTGGAAGATGTTCCTGGGGACCACGATGACGATGGACGGCTGGGCGGCCAGCGACAAGCAGCCCTTCCGGTACGGGGAGCCGCACACCACGATCAACCGCGACTACCTCAAGCTCAAGGAGTCGCTGCTGCCCTACCAGTACTCCTACGCGCACGAGGCGACGAAGACCGGCGTCGGCATGGTCCGCCCGCTCGTCCTCGAATACCCGGACGACCCGAAGGCGGCGACGGACGCGGCGAAGTACGAATTCATGTCCGGCGAGGACTTCCTCGTCGCCCCGGTCTACCAGGACAGCACCGAACGCGACGGCATCTACCTGCCGAAGGGCACCTGGACCGACTACTGGAGCGGGCGGACCTACGAGGGGCCGGTCACCCTCGACGACTACAGCGCCCCGCTCGACACCCTGCCGCTGTTCGTCAAGGGCGGTGCCAGCGTGCCGATGTGGCCCGGCATCCGCTCGTACAAGGACCGCACCGCCGGCTCCCCGCTCGCCTGGGACATCTACCCGCAGGGCAAGTCGTCCTTCACGCTGTACGAGGACGACGGCGTCACCCGGCAGCACCGCGACGGCAAGTACGCCACCCAGCGGGCCGACGTCGACGCACCGGTTCGGGGCGCGGGCGACGTGACCGTGCGGATCGGCGCGAGCAAGGGGGAGTTCACCGGCAAGCAGGGCAAGCGCCCGTACGAGTTCAGCGTGCACACCGGTTCCGCCCCGAGCGCGGTCGAACTCGGCGGGAAGCTGCCCCGGCTGGACTCCGCCGCCGCGTACAAGGCCGCGAAGCAGGGCTGGTGGTACGACCGGGACGACCGCGGCGGCGTCGTGAAGATCAAGACCGCGCCGCTCTCCACCGCCGGGTCGTTCTCGGTGAAGCTGAAGAACACCAGCGCGGTCGGCGGGCGGACCGCCGCGGCGAACGCCGTGGTCTCCGCGCCGTCCGGCCAGGAGGTCGGCGCCGGGGCCGAGGGCACCGTCACCGTCGACGTCACCGCGGGCACGGCCGATGTGACGGATGCCCAGGTCGGTCTGGACGTCCCCGAGGGCTGGCAGGTCGCCGGGCCCGCGAAGGTGGACCGGATCCCGGCGGGCACCACCCGGCGGGTCGAGGTCTCCGTCACCCCCGCGAAGGACGCCACGGCGGGAGAGGCACGGATCACCGCCCTCGTCCGCTACCGGTCGGCCGGTGAATCCCGCACCGCCACCCAGCGGTTCGCCGCCGGAGTGATGCCACCGCCGCCCACCGGTGAGGCCTGGGCGAGCGATCTGGTGTGGCTGAAGTCCACCAACGGCTACGGACCGGCCGAACGCGACCGCAGCAACGGCGAGTCGGGCGCCACCGACGGGCACCCGCTGACCCTCGCCGGGAAGACGTACGAGAAGGGGATCGGCACCCACGCCGACTCCGACATCGAGGTCTATCTCGGCGGGCGCTGCACCACGTTCACCGCGGACGCGGGCATCGACGACGAGATCAACGGCTACGGGGAAGTGGCCTTCTCCGTCGAGGCGGACGGCAAGGTGCTGTGGACCTCCCCGAAGGTGACCGGGGCCTCGGCGACCGTGCCGGTCGACGTGAAGCTCGACGGTGCGCGCCATGTGCACCTGAAGGTCACGGACACCAACGGCTCCAAGACCGGTGACCACGGGGACTGGGCCGGAGCCCGGTTCACCTGTTCCTGAATGTCCCGGACAGCACGGGAGCGCCGGGCGGTCACGTACCCGCCCGGCGCTCCACCGGTCCCGTCAGTCCTCCGGGGAGTCCTCCGGCGGACCCTGGGGTCCCTCGCCGTCCCCGCCGCCGTCGCCCTCCCGGTCGGCCGGTGGCTGCCGGCCGGGTCCGTCCGCGGGCGGCGTGCCGGGTCCCGTGTCGCCCCCGGTCTCGGGACGGACCGGCTTCGGCGGCCGGGTGCGGCCGCTGGAGGTGTCGCGCAGGTACGAGGTGTCGCCGCTCTCCGTCGCGTGCCCGCCCGGTGCCTGGCCCGGACCGATGTCCCTGCGGCGCAGATACCGCTCGAACTCCCGGGCGATGGCCTCGCCGCTCGCCTCGGGCAGCTCGGCGGTGTCCCGGGCCTCCTCCAGCGTCTGCACGTACTCGGCCACTTCGCTGTCCTCGGCGGCCAGTTGGTCGACGCCGAGCTGCCAGGCGCGCGCGTCCTCGGGCAGTTCGCCCAGCGGGATGCGCAGACCGATGAGGTCCTCCAGCCGGTTCAGCAGCGCGAGCGTGGCCTTCGGGTTGGGTGGCTGCGACACGTAGTGCGGCACCGCCGCCCACAGGCTCACCGCGGGCACGCCCGCGTGCGTGCAGGCCTCCTGGAGGATGCCGACGATGCCCGTCGGCCCCTCGTACTTGGTCTCCTCCAGGTCCATGGTCCGCGCCAGGTCCGGGTCGGAGGTGACTCCGCTGACCGGCACCGGCCGGGTGTGCGGGGTGTCGCCGAGCAGGGCGCCCAGGATCACCACCATCTCCACTCCCAGCTCATGGGCGAAGCCCAGGATCTCGTTGCAGAACGAGCGCCAGCGCATGGATGGTTCGATACCCCGGACCAGGACGAGATCGCGGGGCTTGTCCCCGCCGACGCGGACCACGGAGAGCCGGGTGGTCGGCCAGGTGATCTTGCGCACCCCGCCGTCCAGCCAGAGCGTCGGCCGGTTGACCTGGAAGTCGTAGTAGTCCTCGGCGTCCAGCGCCGCGAACACCTCGCCCTTCCACTCCCGGTCCAGGTGCGCGACCGCCGTGGAGGCGGCGTCCCCTGCGTCGTTCCAACCCTCGAACGCGGCCACCATGACCGGGTCGATCAGCTCGGGAACCCCCTCGAGCTCGATCACCCAGGCCTCCTTCCGAAGTTCCCTTGTGTACCCATCAACCTTACGGCTTCCGGCCACTTGCGCCGCAGCCCGAGCACACGGCCGGGCGAACCCGGCCCGCACAGGCGTATCACCGGTCGAATCAGGGCATCAGACCCGGGATACATCCGAGCTGTGATGGGTAGATTTCGTTCAGGCGCTGGACGTTGGGGTCTTCGTGGCGCTATACATCGGATGACCAGAACAGAGGTCCGATGTTATTCCCCTGGGGGCGCACATGAGTCAGACCGTCACGGATTTCGAGGTCCACGACATCCGTTTTCCGACCTCGGAACAACTGGACGGCTCGGACGCCATGAACCCCGATCCCGACTACTCGGCTGCCTACGTCGTACTGCGCACCGATGTCCAGGACCGCACGGGCGGACCGGACAGCGGCAGCGGCGGCATCGAGGGACATGGCTTCTGTTTCACCATCGGGCGCGGCAACGAGGTGATGGCCGCCGCCATCGACACGCTGCGCCCCTATCTGTTGGGGCGCCCGGTGCCCCGCACCGCGGCCGATCTCGCCGCACTGCACCGCGAGCTCACCCATGACTCGCAACTGCGCTGGCTCGGCCCGGAGAAGGGCGTGATGCACATGGCGGCCGGAGCGGTCGTCAACGCCGCCTGGGACCTGGCCGCCAAGCTCGCGGGCAGGCCGGTCTGGGAGTTCCTCGCCGGGATGACGCCCGAGGAGCTCGTCTCCCTCGTCGACTTCCGGTACCTCACCGACGCCCTCACCCCCGACGAGGCCCTGGAGATCCTGCGGGCCGCCGAACCCGGCCGGGCCGAGCGCGCCGAGCGGCTGCGTGCCGAAGGGTACCCGGCGTACACCACCTCGCCCGGCTGGCTGGGCTACAGCGACGACAAGCTGGTCGGGCTCGCGAAGGAGGCCGTCGCCGACGGCTTCACCCAGATCAAGCTGAAGGTCGGCGGCAGCCTGAGCGACGACGTCCGCAGACTCGCCCTGGCCCGCGAGGCCGTCGGACCGGACATCCGGATCGCCGTCGACGCCAACCAGCGCTGGGACGTCCAGGACGCGGTCGAGTGGATGACCGCGCTCGCGCCGTACGACCCGCACTGGATCGAGGAACCGACCAGCCCCGACGACATCCTCGGCCACGCCGCCGTCCGCGCGGGCCAGCCGGTCAAGGTCGCAACCGGCGAACACGTCGCCAACCGGGTCGTGTTCAAGCAACTGCTCCAGGCCGGGGCCGTCGACTTCGTCCAGATCGACGCGGCCCGCGTCGCGGGCGTCAACGAGAACCTGGCGATCCTGCTGCTCGCCGCCAAGTACGGCGTGCCGGTCTGCCCGCACGCGGGCGGGGTAGGACTCTGCGAGCTGGTGCAGCACCTCTCGATGTTCGACTACGTGGCGGTCTCAGGCAGTTGGGACAACCGTGTGATCGAGTACGTCGACCATCTCCACGAACACTTCGCCGATCCCACCGTGATCGAGTCGGGCCGCTACACCGCGCCGAGCTCCCCGGGCTTCTCCGCCCGGATGCTCCCCGAGTCGATCGACGCACACCGCTATCCGGAGGGCGCCGTATGGCAGTCCCGCCGCACCACCGAGGAGGCCGGCCGATGACCGCGACGAGCGACTTCGAAGGAATGGGAGCCCTGGTCACGGGCGGCGCCTCCGGCATCGGGGCCGCCGTCGCGACCATGCTGCTGGCGCGCGGCGCCCGGGTGGCCGTACTGGACCGGGAGACCGCGGGCGCCCCCGAGGGCGTCCTCGCCGTCAAGGCCGACGTCACCGACGACGACGCGGTGCGCGAGGCGGTCGACCGGGCCGCCGCCGAACTGGGCGCACTGCACACCGTCGTCTCCAACGCCGGCATCGGATCCATCGGCACCGTCGAGGACAACGCCGACGAGGAGTGGACCCGGGTCCTGGACATCAACGTCCTCGGCATGGTCCGCACCGCCCGGCACGCCCTGCCCCATCTGCGGCGCGCGGCGGCCGACCGCCCAGGCGCCGTCTCGATCACCCAGACCTGCTCCATCGCGGCGACCGCCGGGCTGCCGCAGCGCGCCCTGTACAGCGCGAGCAAGGGCGCGGTGCTCTCGCTGACCCTGGCGATGGCCGCCGACCACGTCCGCGAGGGCATCCGGGTCAACTGCGTCAACCCCGGTACGGCGGACACCCCGTGGATCGGCCGGCTCCTCGGCCAGGCCGACGACCCGGCAGCCGAGCGGGCCGCGCTCAACGCCCGCCAGCCTCTGGGACGGCTGGTGTCGGCCGACGAGGTGGCCGCCGCGATCGTCTACCTCGCGAGCCCCGCCGCCGCCTCGGTCACCGGCACGGCGCTGGCCGTCGACGGCGGCATGCAGGGGCTGCGCCTGCGCCCCGCCGAGAGCTGACGACCGGGGGAGCGCGGCCCGAGCCGCGTCATGGGCCGCGCCCCCCGCGCACGATGCACCTCCGCGCACGATGCACCTCCGCTTTGCCGACAGGGCTCCGAGCCGGTACTCACAAAGGACGGGACACCAATGAGAGTGCGTACGACGAGTGCGGCGGCCTGCGCCGTACTGCTGGCAGTCACCGCCCTCGCGGGCTGCAACCGCGAGTCGACCGCCGACGGCGCGGGCGGCGGGAAGGTCGGGATCGACCTGCCGCGCAGCGACAGCGACTTCTGGAACTCGTACCAGAACTACGTGGAGAAGGGTGTCGAGGCCGGCGAGGTCAAGGCGCTGCCGCTGACCAACTCGCAGAACGACATCGGCAAGCTGGTCGCCAACGTCCAGACCTTCACCGACCAGGGTGCCAAGGCCGTGGTGATGGCACCGCAGGACACCGGTGCGATCGCCGAGTCGCTCAACACGCTGAACGAGAAGAAGATCCCGGTCGTCAGCGTCGACACCCGCCCCGACAAGGGCAACATCTACATGGTGGTGCGCGCCGACAACAAGGCGTACGGGACCAACGCCTGCAAGTACCTCGGCGAGCAGCTCAAGGGCAAGGGCAAGGTCGTCGAGTTCCAGGGCGACCTCTCCTCGATCAACGGCCGCGACCGGTCCGAGGCGTTCAAGGCCTGCATGGACAAGGACTTCCCCGGCATCAAGGTCTTCGAGCTGGCCACCGACTGGAAGGGCGACGTCGCCTCCGCCAAGCTCCAGGCCACCCTGGCCGCCAACCCCGACATCAACGGCATCTACATGCAGGCCGGCGGTGTCTTCCTGCAGCCCACCCTCGCCCTGCTGGAGCAGAAGAAGCTGCTGAAGCCGGCCGGTACGCCGGGGCACATCACGATCATATCCAACGACGGCATCCCCGAGGAGTTCGACGCCATCAAGGCCGGGAAGATCGACGCGACGATCTCCCAGCCCGCCGACCTGTACGCGAAGTACGCGCTGTACTACGCCAAGGCGGCCCTGGACGGCAAGACCTTCAAGGAAGGCCCCACCGACCACGACTCCAACATCATCAAGATCCCGAACGGCTTCGAGGACCAGCTCCCCGCGCCGCTGGTGACCAAGGACAACGTCGACGACCCGAAGCTGTGGGCCAACCAGCTGGAGAAGAAGAGCTAGCCATGGACCAGGCACCACCTGCCGTACAGGCGGAAGGCGTTGTCAAACGCTTCGGGCCCACCGTGGCGCTCGACGGGGTCCGGCTCACCGTGCAGCCGGGTGAGTCGCACGCCCTGGTCGGGCGCAACGGCGCCGGAAAGTCGACCCTGGTCAGTGTCCTGACCGGACTCCACAAGGCGGACGCGGGCACGGTCGCCTTCGGCGGGGAGCCCGCGCCCGCCTTCGGGGACACCGCGGCCTGGCAGTCGAAGATCGCCTGCGTCTACCAGAAATCCATGGTCGTCCCGGATCTGACCGTCGCGGAGAATCTCTTCCTCAACCGCTTCGACGACAAGGCACGCTGGATCAGCTGGGGCAGGCTCCGCAGCCGCGCGCAGCGGCTGCTGGCCGAGTACGGTGTAGAGGTCGACCCCAGCACCCGGGCACGCGATCTCGCCGTCGAGCAGCGGCAGTTCGTCGAGATCGCCAGGGCGCTGTCCTTCGGCGCCCGGCTGATCGTCCTGGACGAGCCGACCGCCCAGCTCGACGCCCGGGGCATCGGGAGGCTCTTCGACAAGCTGCGGGAACTGCAGAGCCAGGGAGTGGCGTTCCTCTTCATCTCCCACCACCTCCAGGAGGTGTACGAGCTGTGCACGGCGGTCACCGTCTACCGTGACGCCCGCCATGTGCTGACCGCCCCGGTCGCCGACATCGCCAAGGCGGAGCTGGTGGCGGCGATGACCGGCGAGCAGTCCGCCGGTGCCACCGCCTGGCACGCGGGCGGCAGTGGGGCCGCGGCACGGGACGGATCGGCCGACCCCGTGCTGCGTACCGAAGGGCTCACCGTCCAGGGCCAGTTCGAACCACTGGACCTGGAGGTCCGCCCCGGCGAGGTGCTCGGCCTGGCCGGATCGGCGGCGAGCGGCAACACGGCCCTGGGCGAGACCCTGGCCGGCATGCGGAAGGCGGGCGGCGGCACCGTCCGGGTGCACGGCAGGGCCGTGCGCTCCGGCAGCGTGCCGCACGCGCTGGACGCCGGGATCGGCTACATCCCCGAGGACCGGCACGACCAGGGCCTCGTCCTGGAACGCAGCGTCGCCGAGAACGCCACGCTCACGGTCACCGACCAGCTCGGCCCGTGGGGGACCGTACTGCCCTCCCGTACCAGGGAGTTCGCGCGCTCGATGATCGCCTCGCTGGACATCAAGACACAGGGGCCCGAACAGCCCGTCTCCGGACTCTCGGGCGGCAACCAGCAGAAGGTGGTGGTGGCCAGGGCGCTGGCCCGTGAACCCAGCGTGCTGGTGGCGGTGCGGCCCACCGCGGGCGTGGACATCAAGTCCAAGGACTCGCTGCTCGGAGTCGTACGGCGGGTCGCCGACGAGGGGAACGCCGCAGTGATCATCTCGGACGAGCTGGACGATCTGCGGGTCTGCGACCGGGTGCTCGCCCTGTTCCACGGACGCGTGGTCGCGACATTCGCAAGCGGGTGGAACGACGGGGAGCTCGTCGCCGCCATGGAAGGTGTGGGGGAGAGGGAATGACCGGCACGGTACGGCCCCTGACGGCCGACGGCATCGACAGCGGACCGAAGGGCTCCCCGGCCGGCGAAAGGCCGCTGGACCGGCTCAAGCTGATCAGGTGGAGCGACTTCTCGCTGGTACCGGTGATCCTGGTGCTGATGGTGATCGGGTTCATCGTCTCGCCGGTGTTCCTGACCTCCGAGAACCTGATCAGCGTCGTCCAGCAGTCCTCCGAGCTGAGCCTGCTGGTGCTGGGCCAGGCGCTGATCCTGATCTGCGGGCGGATGGACCTGTCGCTGGAGTCGACGATCGGCATCGCGCCGGTCGTCGCGATGTGGCTGGTGCTGCCCGCCGAGGGCGGCCGCTTCGCGGGCCTGGGGCTGCTGCCCACGTGGTCGGCGATCCCGCTCTGTCTGCTGGTCGGCCTGGTCATCGGCGCGGTCAACGGCTTCCTGATGCTGAAGCTGAGGGTCAACGGCTTCATCGCCACGCTCGGCATGCTCACCATGCTGCGCGGCCTGCACATCGGCATCACCGAGGGCAAGTCCATCACGGACGTCCCGGAGTCCTTCCGCTACCTCGGCAAGAGCGAGTGGCTCGGCGCACCGGCCGCCGTCTGGATCTGCCTCGCGCTGTTCGCCGTCGGCGGCGCCGCGCTGGCCTGGCTGCGCCACGGCCGCTCGCTGTACGCCATCGGCGGCAACCCGGAAGCGGCGCGCGCGGCGGGCATCCGGGTGGACCGGGTCACCTGGATCGTGCTGGCCGTCGGCGGCCTGCTGGCGGCCTTCGCGGGCATCCTCTACACCGGTCACTACGGATCGGTCGCGGCGACCCAGGGCAACGGCTGGATCTTCCAGGTGTTCGCCGCCGCGGTCATCGGCGGCATCAGCCTCAAGGGCGGCCGCGGCACGCTGTTCGGGGCGCTGACCGGTGTGCTGACGCTCCAGCTGGTGGTCAATGTGATGACCCTCGGCGGTGTCCCGGCGCTGTGGAACCAGTTCCTCAACGGCGCGATCATCATCGTCGCCCTGGTCATCTCCCGCTTCGCGAGCGGCGAGAAGCAGGACTGAATCCCGCTTCCCGAACGCCGGACGGTGCAGATCCAGCCCGTCCGGCGTTCGAGGTCCGGGGGTCCGGTCCGGAGCCCCGGGTCCGTCCAGCCCCGCGCTACAGCGACGACCGCAACCACTGCTCCACGCTCGCCACATGCACCGTCGCCCAGGCCCGCGCGGCCTCCGCGTCCCGGTCCCGCAGCGCCGACACGATCGCCCGGTGCTCGTGGAGCGTCCGGGTGACCGCGTCCTCCTGCGTCAGCCCGCGCCAGACCCGCGCCCGGGTCGTCGGCCCCGACAGCCCGTCGAGCAGCGAGCAGAGCACCGAGTTCCCGGACGACTGCACGATGCCCCGGTGGAACTCCAGATCGCTGGCGACCAGCTCCTCCACCGAGGGCTGCGCCCCCAGCGCATCCAACTGAGAGCTGAGCGCGTCCAGTTGGGCCTCGCTGATCCGGGTGGCGGCCATCGCCGTCGCGGCGGGCTCCAGGATCCTGCGGACCGCGAGGAACTCCAGCACCGTGTCGTCGCGGTGGAAGTCCACCACGAAGCTCAGTGCCTCCAGGAGCAGCTGCGGATCGAGGCTGGTCACATAGGTGCCGTCGCCCTGGCGCACATCGAGAATGCGGATGAGCGAAAGAGCCCGCACCGCCTCCCGGAGCGAGTTGCGGGAGAGCCCGAGCTCCGCCGCGAGTTCGCTCTCCTTGGGGAGCCGGTCGCCGGGGCGCAGCGCACCCGAGACGATCATTCCCTTGATCTTCTCGATCGCCTCGTCGGTGACAGCCATGACGGTCCTCCTGGATCCGGACTGGAATCAGAACTGGAATCAGAACTGGGTTCAGACATCCGATGTATCCCTTCATTATGCGGGTCGGAGGAGGCGGATGAACCAGGTCTGCCGCAGGTCGTCCAGGGTGCGGGCGGCCGGACGCCCGCCGGGGTCAGTCCCAGAGCGTGGACGGTGCCTCGCGCCGCACCACCGGAGCGATCTCCTCCGCGAACCGCTGGAGCGTCTCGGCCTGCTCGTCGGCGCTCAGCCCGAAGCCGTCCACGCCGACCGACTGGAGGTCGTGCCCGTACACCTCGTGCCAGCCGAGAATCTTGTCGGTGATCTGCTGCGGGCTGCCGATCAGCTGGGGCCCGTCCGCGATGGCCTCCTCGATCGTCCGGAACGGTGTGTTGTACCCGGCCCTCCCTTCCAGGTGCGGCCGGAAGGACTGTGCCACCTTCGCCTCGTACAGCTCCTTGTAGCGCTCCACGGCCTGCTGCGAACTGTCGGCGATCAGCAGCCCGCCCGAGCCCGCGGCCACATGCGCGCGGGCCGGATCGTGGCCGTACGCCTCGAAGCGCTCCCGGTAGTGGTCGATCAGCCGGGCGTACGCCGCACGGGGCTGGACGGCGTTGGCGGTGAAGAGCGGATCGCCGTGGCGCGCCGCCAGTTCGGGGGATTCGAGGCTGGTCGCCGAGCCGTGCCAGACGCACGGAGGTCCCGCGTACGGGCGCGGCAGGGTCGTGGTGTTCTTCAGGGCGGGCCGGAACTCGCCCTCCCAGTCGACGCCCTCCTCGCTCCAGAGCCGGCGCAGCAGTTCGTACTTCTCCTTCTGGAGGTCCCACTGCCGCTCCTCGTCGAGCCCGAAGAGGTCGAAGTGGCCGGCCTCCGCACCCTTCCCGACGACCAGCTCGATCCGGCCCCCGGAGATCTGGTCGAGCGTCGCGAAGTCCTCGGCCACCCGCACCGGATCGAGGATCGCGACGACCGTGACGCCGGTCAGCAGCCGGATCGTGGAGGTACGGGCCGCCAGCGCGCCGAGCACCACACCCGGGCTGGACGAGAGGAACGGACCGGCGTGCCGTTCACCGATCGCGTACGCGTCGAAACCGAGCCGTTCCGCGACGACGCCGGTCCCGATCACTTCCTCGAACCGCTCGGCGGGGGAGGGGAGCCGGTGGTTCAGCGGGTGCGGGGCGTGGCCGATGAGGGAGAGCACAGAGAATTTCATGGTTCAACTGTCCCCGTGCCGTATTGCGCCCGTATGGCAGCCGTGTGGCGCGTCGGCAGACCGTGCCGTTCCGGACACGCGGGAAGGGGCGGCCTCCCCCGCGGGAGCCGCCCCCTCGACCTACGTCCCCGTACCCGTACGTACGTCCTCGTCAGTCCCGGTCGCCGAGCATCGACTCGACGCCCGCCCGGATCTCGTCCGTCGCCAGGCCCCGGATCGTGAGCGTGGTGCGGCGGCGCAGCACGTCGTCCGCCGTCTCGGCCCACTCGTGGTCACGGGCGTAGGCGACCTGCGCCCAGATCTCCGGCGCGTCCGGGTGGATGCGCTCGGCCAGCGCCGGGTTCTCGTTCGCCATCCGGGCGATGTCGAAGGAGAGCGAACCGTAGTGCGTGGCGAGGTGCCGCGCGGTGTCGGCCGACATCCGGGGACCCGGCGCGGCGCCGTCGATCAGCAGCCGGTGCGCCACCGCGTTCGGGTTGGCGATGCCGGGCAGCGGGAGCTTCTTCGGCAGCCGCGAGATCGGCTCCATGTCCTCCGCGAGCGGGTGCCCGGGGAGCGCGGCCAGCTTGCTCATCACCGTACGGCCGATGTGGCGGAACGTCGTCCACTTGCCGCCCGCGACCGACAGCATCCCGCCGCGCCCCTCCGTCACGACCGTCTCGCGCTTGGCCTTGGACGTGTCGCCGGGGCCGCCCGGCAGCACCCGCAGACCGGCGAAGGAGTACGTGATCAGATCGCGCGAGAGCTGCTGGTCCCGGATGGAGAACGCCGCCTCGTCGAGGATCTGTGCGGTGTCCTTCTCGTTGACCGCGACGTCCGCGGGATCGCCCTCGTACGCCTCGTCCGTCGTGCCGAGCAGCAGCATGTCCTCCCACGGCAGGGCGAACGTGATGCGGTACTTGTCGATCGGGGTGGCCAGCGCGGCCTTCCACGGACGGGTGCGCTTCAGGACTAGGTGCGCGCCCTTGGACAGGCGTATGGAAGGCGCCGCGTCCGGGTTCTCCATCCTGCGCAGGTGGTCGACCCACGGCCCGGTGGCGTTCAGCACGAGACGGGCGTTGACACCGAACTCCGTGCCGTCCAGGCGGTCCTCGAGATCGGCGCCGGTCACCCGGCCCCTGGTGAACCGCAGCCCGGTCACCGCCGCGTGGTTGAGCACGACCGCACCCGCGTCGACGGCCGCGCGCACCGTCATCAGCGCCATCCGGGCGTCGTTCATCTGGTCGTCGCCGTAGACCGCGACGGCCTTCAGGTTGTCCGTACGCAGCTCCGGCACATCGCGCCGGGCCTTCGCCGGGCTGATGACATGCCCGACGCCGTCACCGAACGCGGAGAGCGCCGAGTAGGCGAACACCCCCGCGCCGAGCTTGGCCGCGCCGTGCGGGCCGCCCTTGTAGACCGGCAGGTAGAAGGTGAGCGGATTGGCCAGGTGGGGGGCCACCTGGCGGGACACCGCACGGCGCTCGAAGTGGTTCTCCGCGACCAGCTTCACCGCGCCGGTCTGCAGGTAGCGCAGACCGCCGTGGAGCAGCTTGGAGGAGGCGGAGGAAGTGGCGCCGGCGAAGTCGCCGGCGTCCACCAGAGCCACCCGCAGCCCGGACTGCGCGGCGTGCCAGGCGGTGGAGATGCCCAGGATGCCGCCACCGATCACCAGGAGGTCGTACGCCGCCTTGGACAGCTGCTCCCGGGTTTCGGCACGGCTCGGGAGGGAGCCGGAGGCCGGGTGGGTCCCGAGGGCCGGGACGCTCTGCAGGGTGGTCATGTCGATTACTCCTCGTCTTCGATCCAGCCCATGGTCCGTTCCACGGCCTTGAGCCAGCTCTTGTACTCGCGGTCGCGGGTGTCCGCGTCCATGCGGGGGGTCCACTCGGCGGCCCGGCGCCAGTTGGCGCGCAGCGCGTCGGTGTCCGGCCAGAAGCCGACGGCCAGACCGGCGGCGTAGGCGGCGCCGAGGCAGGTCGTCTCGGCGACCATGGGCCGCACCACGGGCGCGTCCAGGAAGTCGGCGAGCGTCTGCATCAGCAGGTTGTTGGAGGTCATGCCGCCGTCGACCTTCAGGGCGGTCAGCTCGACCCCGGAGTCCTTGGTCATGGCGTCGGTGATCTCGCGGGTCTGCCAGGCGGTGGCCTCCAGGACGGCACGGGCGATGTGTGCCTTGGTGACGTACCTGGTCAGACCGGCGATGACACCGCGGGCGTCGGAGCGCCAGTACGGGGCGAACAGACCGGAGAACGCGGGCACGAAGTACGCGCCGCCGTTGTCCTCGACCGAGGAGGCCAGGGTCTCGATCTCGGCCGCGGACTTGATCAGGCCCATCTGGTCGCGCATCCACTGCACCAGCGAACCGGTGACGGCGATGGAGCCCTCCAGGGCGTAGACCGGCTTCTGGTCGCCGATCCGGTACCCGACGGTCGTCAGCAGCCCGTTGTACGAGTTGACGGGCGTCTCACCGGTGTTCATCAGCATGAAGGTGCCGGTGCCGTACGTGGACTTGGCCTCGCCCTCGGAGAAGCAGGTCTGGCCGAAGAGGGCCGCCTGCTGGTCACCGAGCGCGGACGCCACCGGGACCCCGTCGAGCACGCCGCCCTTGGCGTTGCCGTACACCTCGGCGGAGGAACGGATCTCGGGGAGCACCGCGGCCGGGATCTCCATCGACTGCAGGATCCGCTCGTCCCACTGCATCTCGTGCAGGTTCATCAGGAGGGTGCGCGAGGCGTTGGTGACGTCGGTGACGTGGACGCCGCCGTCGGTGCCGCCGGTCAGGTTCCAGATGACCCAGGAGTCCATGGTGCCGAAGAGGATGTCGCCGCGCTCGGCGCGCTCGCGCAGCCCCTCGACGTTGTCGAGCAGCCAGCGGACCTTGGGGCCGGCGAAGTAAGAGGCGAGCGGCAGCCCGGTCTCGCGGCGGAAACGGTCCTGCCCGACATTGCGGCCGAGCTCCTTGCAGAGCGCGTCCGTCCGGGTGTCCTGCCAGACGAGGGCGTTGTGGACCGGCTCACCGGTGTTCTTGTCCCAGAGCAGCGTGGTCTCGCGCTGGTTCGTGATGCCGATCGCCTTCACGTCGGCGGCGGTGATGCCCGCCTTGACGATGGCGCCGGCCACGACTTCCTGGACGTTCTCCCAGATCTCGGTCGCGTTGTGCTCGACCCAGCCCGGCTTCGGGAAGATCTGCTCGTGCTCCTTCTGGTCGACGGAGACGATCCGGCCGTCCTTGTCGAAGACGATGCAGCGGCTGGAGGTGGTGCCCTGGTCGATGGCCGCGATGAACGGGCCGGTGGTGTGTGCGTCGGTCACGGTGTGCTCCCGGAAGTCTGTGTGGTCGTGAGGGTTGCGGCTCTGGGCGCCACGGCTCAGGCGAAGGCGACGTTGTAGAGGCCGCCCGCGATCGCGCCGCCGATGAGCGGTCCGGCGACCGGGATCCACGCGTAGCCCCAGTCGGAACCGCCCTTGTTCGGCAACGGCAGCAGCGCGTGCACGATACGCGGACCGAGGTCGCGAACCGGGTTGATCGCGTAGCCCGTCGGGCCGCCGAGCGAGAGACCGATACCGACGACCACCAGGGCGGTGACCAGCGCGCCGAGCGTGCCCAGACCGTTGCCCTCGTTGTTCAGGCCCTGGGTGAGGATCGCCAGGACGAGCACGACGGTGGCGATGATCTCCGTGACCAGGTTCTGCACGGCGTGGCGGATCTCGGGACCGGTGGAGAAGATGCCCAGGACCGGCCCGGCCTTCGGGGCGGAGGCCTTGTCGACCATGCCCTCTTCACCCGTGTGGGCGGACAGGATCTCCGGATCCGTGAGGTGTGCCCGGAACTGCCCGTAGTACGTCAGCCAGACCAGCACCGCGCCGATCATCGCGCCGAGCAGCTGGGAGCCGAGGTACAGCGGAACGTCGCTCCACTCGGTGCCGCCCTCGATCGCGAGACCGATCGTGACCGCCGGGTTGAGGTGCGCGCCGGAAACCCCACCGGCCAGATACGCGCCGGTCAGCACGGCGAAACCCCACCCGAAGGTGATGGCCAGCCAGCCGGCGTTCCGCGCCTTGGAGCGCTTGAGAGTGACGGCGGCACAGACACCGCCGCCGAGCAGGATGAGCACGGCGGTACCTATGGTCTCGCCGATGAAGATGTCGGAGCTGGACACCCGCGACTCCTTTGTCCTTCGTCCAGGGAAGCCGAACCCCGGGTCCCTCCGGTGGTCCGCGCCCTCGTGGGAGGGCGTTTTCCGGCCCTTGGCGCTGTCACACCCTAACGCTGTTTCCGTTTGGTGTTCGACAATGCCGACCGATGAACGGCAATGCTTCCCCCAGGTGAATCGGGCGTCAAGGGTTGTGTGGCCTATAACTCGATCGTTACCGGGTGGCGCGGCGCCGCGGTGCTCAGAAGCGCCCGGCGCCCAGGTCCCTGGAGACCGCACGGGCGCAGTCGCGCACCGCGGCGATCAGCTCGGGGCGCAGCTCCCCGTCGGCGCACACCCGCTCCACCGCGCCGGTCACGGCCACCGCGCCGACCGGCATCCGCCGCCGGTCGTGGATCGGGGCGGCCACCGCGGCCACGCCCTCCCAGGTCTCCTCCACGTCGGCCGCCCAGCCGCGCGCCCGGATCAGGTCGAGCATCGTCTCGAACTCCTCCGGATCGGTGACGGTGCGCGGCGTGAAGGACTGCCGCTCGGCCTCCATGGCCTCGGTGTGCGCCACCGGGTCGTACGCCGAGAGCACCTTGCCCAGGGCCGTGGAGTGCAGCGGCTGCATGGCCCCGACCTCCAGGACCTGCCGGCTGTCGTCGGGGCGGAACACGTGGTGGACGATGAGGACGCCCTGCTGGTGCAGCACGCCCAGATGGGCGCTCTCGCCGCTGGAGCGGGCCAGGTCGTCCGTCCAGACCAGTGCGCGGGCCCGCAGCTCGTGGACGTCCAGATAGCTGTTGCCCAGGCGCAGCAGCTCGGCGCCCAGCTGATAGCGGCCGGACGCGGCGTCCTGCTCGACGAAGCCCTCGTGCTGGAGCGTGCGCAGGATGCCGTGCGCCGTGCCCTTGGCCAGGCCCAGTGAAGAGGCGATGTCGGAGAGCCCCAGCCGACGCTCGCCGCCTGCCAGCAGGCGCAGCATCGCCGCCGCCCGCTCCAGCGACTGGATGTTCTTGGCCATCGCGCCGTACTCCTCCACCTCGGTTCGACAATGCTGAACACTATCGGTCGATGTCGACCCCCGCTCGATCGCGCGGCAAAACCGCGACACCGCTGCGAACCGGACATCCCCCCGCACAGCATGCAGTCCGTTCCGTGGGACGGAGTGACGGCCCCGGGCGTCGCCCGGCTACGCTGGCCTGGTGCGCCTTCCACCGAAGACGCAAAGCCGACAGCCGTCGCATCCCAGGGAGTACATCCATGGCCTCGTCGCCGACCCCTTCCGCCGACAGCCGGAACCGAGCCGAAGCCCTCCGCGAGGCGCTCGCCACCCGCGTGGTGGTGGCCGACGGTGCCATGGGCACCATGCTCCAGGCGCAGGACCCGACCCTTGAGGACTTCCAGAACCTCGAAGGGTGCAACGAGATCCTGAACGTCACGCGCCCGGACATCGTGCGTTCGGTGCACGAGGAGTACTTCGCCGCCGGCGTCGACTGCGTCGAGACGAACACCTTCGGCGCGAATCTCGCGGCCCTGGGCGAGTACGACATTCCCGAGCGGGTCTTCGAGCTCTCGGAGTCCGGTGCGCGGATCGCCCGCGAGGTCGCCGACGAGTTCACCGCGTCGACGGGACAGCAGCGGTGGGTGCTGGGCTCGATGGGCCCGGGCACGAAGCTGCCGACGCTGGGCCACGCCCCGTACACCAAGCTCCGCGACGCCTACCAGCAGAACGCCGAGGGCATGATCGCGGGCGGCGCCGACGCCCTCCTGGTCGAGACGACCCAGGACCTGCTCCAGACCAAGGCCTCCGTCATCGGCGCCCGGCGCGCCCTGGAGGCCACCGGGGCCAACCTCCCCGTGATCTGCTCCGTCACCGTCGAGACGACCGGCACCATGCTGCTCGGCTCCGAGATCGGCGCGGCGCTCACCGCCCTGGAACCGCTCGGCATCGACCTCATCGGCCTGAACTGCGCCACCGGCCCCGCCGAGATGAGCGAGCACCTGCGCTACCTCGCCCGGCACTCCCGCATCCCGCTGTCCTGCATGCCGAACGCCGGTCTCCCCGTGCTCGGCAAGGACGGCGCGCACTACCCGCTGTCCCCGTCCGAGCTCGCCGACGCCCAGGAGACCTTCGTCCGGGAGTACGGCCTCTCGCTGGTCGGCGGCTGCTGCGGCACGACTCCGGAGCACCTGCGCCAGGTCGTCGAGCGGGTCCGCGGCGTGGCCGTCACCCCCCGCGACCCGCGCCCCGAGCCGGGCGCCGCCTCCCTCTACCAGACCGTCCCGTTCCGCCAGGACACCTCGTACCTCGCGATCGGTGAGCGTACGAACGCCAACGGGTCGAAGAAGTTCCGCGAGGCCATGCTCGAAGCCCGCTGGGACGACTGCGTGGAGATGGCCCGCGACCAGATCCGCGAGGGCGCGCACATGCTCGACCTCTGCGTCGACTACGTGGGCCGCGACGGTGTGGCGGACATGGAGGAGCTGGCCGGCCGCTTCGCGACCGCGTCCACCCTCCCGGTCGTGCTGGACTCGACGGAGCTGCCCGTGCTGCGGGCCGGTCTGGAGAAGCTGGGCGGGCGTGCCGTTCTGAACTCGGTGAACTACGAGGACGGTGACGGTCCGGAGTCCCGGTTCGCCAAGGTCACGGCGCTGGCCGTGGAGCACGGTGCCGCACTGATCGCGCTGACGATCGACGAGGAGGGCCAGGCCCGCACCGTCGAGCACAAGGTCGCCGTCGCCGAGCGGCTGATCGCGGACCTCACCGGCAACTGGGGCGTCCAGGAGTCGGACATCCTCATCGACACCCTGACCTTCACCATCTGCACCGGCCAGGAGGAGTCGCGGGGCGACGGCATCGCCACGATCGGGGCGATCCGTGAACTGAAGAAGCGCCACCCCGACGTGCAGACCACCCTGGGCCTGTCGAACATCTCCTTCGGTCTCAACCCGGCTGCCAGGGTCGTGCTGAACTCGGTCTTCCTGGACGAGTGCGTCAAGGCCGGCCTCGATTCCGCGATCGTGCACGCCTCGAAGATCCTGCCCATCGCCCGCCTGGAGGAGGAGCAGGTCAAGGTCGCGCTCGACCTGATCTACGACCGCCGGGCCGAGGGATACGACCCGCTCCAGAAGCTCATGGAGCTGTTCGAGGGGGTCAGCACGAAGTCGATGAAGGCGGGCAAGGCCGAGGAGCTGCTGGCCCTGCCGCTGGACGAGCGGCTCCAGCGCCGCATCATCGACGGCGAGAAGAACGGCCTGGAGGCCGACCTCGACGAGGCGCTCACCACCACGCCCGCCCTGGACATCGTGAACAACACCCTCCTGGAGGGCATGAAGGTCGTCGGTGAGCTGTTCGGTTCCGGGCAGATGCAGTTGCCGTTCGTGCTGCAGTCCGCCGAGGTGATGAAGACCGCGGTGGCCTATCTCGAACCGCACATGGAGAAGTCGGACGCCGAGGGCAAGGGCACCATCGTCCTGGCCACGGTCCGCGGCGACGTCCATGACATCGGCAAGAACCTCGTCGACATCATCCTGTCCAACAACGGCTACAACGTCGTCAACCTCGGGATCAAGCAGCCCGTCTCCGCGATCCTGGAGGCCGCCGAGGAACACCGCGCCGACGTCATCGGCATGTCCGGCCTCCTGGTCAAGTCGACCGTGATCATGAAGGAGAACCTCCAGGAGCTGAACCAGCGCAAGCTGGCCGCGGACTTCCCCGTGATCCTCGGCGGCGCGGCCCTGACCCGCGCCTACGTCGAGCAGGACCTCCACGAGATCTACGAGGGCGAGGTCCGCTACGCCCGCGACGCGTTCGAGGGCCTGCGGCTGATGGACGCGCTGATCGCGGTCAAGCGCGGGGTCCCGGGCGCGGTCCTGCCCGAGCTCAAGCAGCGCCGGGTGCCCAAGCGCGACACCGCGGTCCTGGAGGTCGACGAGCCGCAGGAGGGCGTGCGCTCCGACGTCGCGGTCGACAACCCGGTCCCGACCCCGCCGTTCTGGGGCACCCGCGTCGTCAAGGGCATCCAGCTCAAGGAGTACGCCTCCTGGCTCGACGAGGGCGCCCTCTTCAAGGGCCAGTGGGGGCTGAAGCAGGCCCGCACCGGCGACGGACCCACGTACGAGGAGCTGGTGGAGACCGAGGGCCGCCCGCACCTGCGCGGCTGGCTCGACAAGCTCCACACCGAGAACCTCCTGGAAGCCGCCGTCGTCCACGGCTACTTCCCGTGCGTGTCCAAGGGCGACGACCTGATCCTGCTCCACGAGGACGGCTCGGAGCGGACCCGCTTCACCTTCCCCCGCCAGCGCCGCGGCCGCCGCCTGTGCCTCGCGGACTTCTTCCGCCCCGAGGAATCCGGCGAAACCGATGTGATCGGCCTCCAGGTCGTCACCGTCGGCTCCAGGATCGGCGCCGAGACCGCGAAGCTCTTCGAGGCCAACTCCTACCGCGACTACCTCGAACTCCACGGCCTGTCCGTCCAGCTCGCCGAGGCCCTCGCCGAGTACTGGCACGCCCGGGTCCGCGCCGAGCTGGGCTTCGGCGGCGAGGACCCGACCGACGTCGAGGACATGTTCGCCCTGAAGTACCGGGGCGCGCGCTTCTCCCTCGGCTATGGGGCCTGCCCCGACCTGGAGGACCGCGCGAAGATCGCCGAGCTGCTCCAGCCGGAGCGGATCGGGGTGCATCTCTCGGAGGAGTTCCAGCTGCATCCGGAGCAGTCCACCGACGCGATCGTCATCCACCACCCGGAGGCGAAGTACTTCAACGCGCGGTAAGACGCAGTTCAACGCGAGGTAGCACGACAAGTCGTACACTTGTCGGCCCAGTGCAGGCCGGTCGCCCTTCCCACGGGAAATGGCGGCCGGCCTTCTCGTCCCTTACGGAAGGTGTGCCGGATGACCAGCACCGTCCCCGCGTCCCTGACCCGCACGGCCGAAGGCGCCGCGCTCCAGGCCGTCCTCCTCGACATGGACGGCACCCTCGTCGACACCGAGGGGTTCTGGTGGGACGCGGAGGTGGAGGTCTTCGCCGAGCTCGGGCACCAGCTCGACGAAGCCTGGCGGGACGTGGTGGTCGGCGGGCCGATGACCCGCAGTGCCGGCTACCTCATGGACGTCACCGGTGCGGACATCACCCTCGACGAGCTGACCGTGCTGCTCAACGACCGCTTCGAGAAGCGCATCGGCCGCGGTGTGCCGCTGATGCCCGGCGCGGCCCGGCTGCTCGCCGAACTGGTCAGGCACGACATTCCCACGGCCCTGGTCTCTGCCTCGCACCGGCGGATCATCGACCGGGTACTGGAGTCGGTGGGCCGTCACCACTTCGCCCTCACCGTCGCGGGCGACGAGGTCTCCCGTACGAAGCCGCACCCGGAGCCGTACCTCTTCGCTGCTTCCGGCTTCGGCGCGGATCCCGAGTACTGCGCGGTCATCGAGGACACCGCGACCGGTGTCGCGGCCGCCGAGGCGGCGGGCTGCCGGGTGGTCGCCGTACCGTCCGTCGCCCCCATCGCCCCCGCGTCCGGCCGGGTGGTCGTACGTTCGCTCGAAGAAGTCGACCTCGCTTTTCTCCGGGGCCTGGTCACGGGAAAGCGTTGATCCGCATACCGAGAGTATTTCTGTGAATGAATAGAAAAGCTCTCGGCGGCGGATGGTGCGTTTTCTGTCGTGCGAGCGTGGGCGAGTCGGTGATCGAATAGGGGATTCGAACGGCCCTGGGCGTGAGCTTTGTCACCGGAAGAGCGGTCCGGGGGCTTTTCGAGATCCCCCGGCGCGTCCGATTTGGGGTGCTTAGGTGTCCTGGTTCATCCGGATATCTGCGGAACATTCCTGGTGCGGGGAAATGGCTCGCCGTTAATTCCCCGCACCACCCGATTGTGCGCCGGCAGTTCTCCGGTCCGGCATTGTCGACGATGCCTACTAATGTCGCCTTCTCCATGCCCGGATGAGGGAGAGCGTCCAAGATGAACCGCAAGACTCTGGTGCTGCCGGCCGTCGTCGGCCTGCTCGCGCCCGTACTCGCCGCCTGCGGCGCGTCGGGTGACGGGGGCGACGGCAAGGACGCCGTCGTCGTCGGTGCCACGGACCAGCTCGTCGCCTCCAAGGACAACCCCGCGCCGCTCGATCCCGCCATCGGCTACGAAGCCGGCGTGTGGAACGTGCTCCGGCAGACCGTGCAGACCCTGATGCACGTGCCGCGCGGCGGCGGCCTGCCGGTGCCCGAAGCGGCCGAGGGCTGCGCCTTCACGGACACCCAGAACGAGAGCTACCGCTGCAAGCTGCGCAGCGGCCTGGAGTTCGCCGACGGCAAGCCGGTCACCGCCGACGACGTGAAGTACTCGATGGACCGGGTCATCGGTATCCACGCCGCCAACGGGCCGGTCGCCCTGCTCGACAACATCGACACGATCGAGACGAAGGGCGAGCGGGAGGTCGTCTTCCACCTGCGCACACCGGACGCCACGTTCCCGTACAAGCTGTCCACCCCCGTCGCCGGGATCGTGCCGCGGAGCGCGTATCCGGCGAAGTCCGCACGGACCGGGTTCCGGGTGGACGGCTCCGGCCCGTACACCATGAAGGCGGAAACCCGGCACGACAAGGTCGTCAAGATCCACTTCACCAGGAACCCCCGCTACAAGGGGGACCTGAAGGTGCGCAACGACAAGGTCGAGCTGGACCTCTTCCCCGACGCGGCCGCGATGGGGAAGGCGTTCGACAGCAAGAAGATCGACATGATGGCCCGCACCATGACGCCCGCACAGGCCAAGCAGCTGCTGGAGAAGCCCGAGAGCGGCGTCGATCTCACCGAGATGCCCAGCTTCGCCATCCGCTGTCTCGGCTTCGACACCAAGGACCCGGCCGTCAAGGACAAGGCGGTCCGTCAGGCCATGGCCCAGGTCATCGACCGGGGCGAGATCGCGGGCAAGGTGTACGGCACCACGGCCGAGCCGCTGTACTCGCTGATCCCCTCCAGCATCGCCGGGCACACCAACTCGTTCTACAACAAGTACGGCGAGCCCAGCACCGCGAAGGCCGCGGCGATCCTGCGCTCGGCGGGCATCCGCACTCCGGTGAAGCTCACCCTGCACTACACGACCGACCACTTCGGTGTCGGCACCGCCGCAGAATTCCAGGCCCTGAAGAAGCAGTTCAACGACACCGGGCTGTTCGACGTCACCGTCAAGGGCACCCCCTGGGAGAAATTCCGCCCCGCCCAGGTCCGCGGCGACTACGCCGTCTACGGCATGGGCTGGTTCCCCGACTTCCCGGACCCCGACAACTTCACGGCGCCGTTCCTCGACCGGAACAACTTCCTCAACTCGCCCTACAAGTCGGCCCTGGCGCAGAAGACGCTCATCCCGCAGTCCCGCCGCGAGACCGACCGCAGCGCCGCGACCAAGACCTTCCAGCAGCTCCAGGACGTCGTCGCCACCGACGTACCCGTACTGCCGATCTGGCAGGGCAAGCAGTACGTCGCCTCCCGCGAGGGCCTCACCGGCGTCGAATGGGCGCTCAACGCCTCCGCCGACCTCCAGCTGTGGGAGCTGGCAGAAGACCCGCGCTGAGCCGGGAGGTGCCCCGGACCCGTCAGGCCGGGGCACCCGCCGCTCAGGTCACTGGGCGCCGGGGCGGACCAGGCCGCTCTCGTACGCGTACACCGCGGCCTGCACCCGGTCGCGCAGCCCGAGCTTGGTCAGCACATGGCCGACATGCGTCTTGACCGTCGTCTCGCTGACGAACAGATCCGCGGCGATCTCCGCGTTCGACAGGCCGCGGGCCACCAGCTTCAGCACCTCGACCTCGCGGTCGGTTAGCGTGTGCAGGGTGTCGGGCAACGGCTCCTCGCCGGACGGCAGATGGTCCGCGTACTTGTCGAGGAGCCTGCGGGTGATGCTCGGGGCGAGCATCGCCTCGCCCGCCGCGACCACCCGGATGGCCTGCACCAGCTCATTGGCCGGGGCGTCCTTCAGCAGGAAGCCGCTGGCACCGGCGCGCAGCGCCTCCACCACGTACTCGTCGAGATCGAACGTGGTCAGCACCAGCACCTTCGCCGGGCCGTCGCGGCCCGGTCCGGTGATCTGGCGGGTCGCCTCGACGCCGTCCATCCGGGGCATCCGGATGTCCATCAGCACCACATCGGGCTGCAACGCCCGCACCTGGTCGAGAGCCTGGAGACCGTCACCGGCCTCACCCACCACCGCGAGATCGCCCTCCGCCTCCAGGATCATCCGGAAGCCGGTGCGCAGTAGGGGCTGGTCGTCGACCAGTAGGACGCGGATAGCCACAGAGTCTCCTTCAGGGTCCTTCGGGGGCCACAGGCCGGCCGGCCTCAGTACGGACCGGATCCATTCTGCCCTGCACATCCTGCTCCGCCCCTGCCGGGCGGGCCGTCAACGGATAGACCGGGGGAGTGCCACCGAATTCGGGACAGACCGACCGGTGGTCGCACCAGCCGCAGAGCTTCGTCGGCCGGGGCCGCCACTCGCCCGTCTCCGTGGCCAGCCGGATCGCGTCCCACAGCGCCAGCAGCTTGCGCTCCACCCGCTCCAGGTCCGCCACCACCGGGTCGTACGTGAGGATGTCCCCGCTGCCGAGGTAGACCAGCTGGAGCCGGCGCGGCACCACACCCTTCAGCCGCCAGATCACCAGGGCGTAGAACTTCATCTGGAAGAGCGCGCCCTCCGCGTACTCCGGGCGCGGCGCCTTCCCCGTCTTGTAGTCGACGATCCGGACCTCGCCCGTCGGCGCCACGTCGATCCGGTCGATCACCCCGCGCAGCCGCAGCCCCGACTCCAGCTCCGTCTCGACGAACAGTTCCCGCTCGGCGGGCTCCAGACGCGTCGGATCCTCCAGTGAGAACCACCGCTCCACCAGGCTCTCCGCCTCCGAGAGCCAGCGCGCCAGCCGCTCGCCCCCGGCATCCTCGGCGAACAGCTCCGACAGCTCCGGCCTGGACTCCAGCAGCCGGTCCCACTGGGCGGGGATCAGCGCCGTGGCCCGGCCCGCAGTGCGTTCCACCGCGGGGTTGTCGAACAGCCGCTCCAGCACCGCATGGACCAGCGTGCCCCGGGTAGCCGCCTCGCTGGGCTTCTCCGGCAGTTTGTCGATGACCCGGAAGCGGTACAGCAGCGGACACTGCATGAAATCACTCGCCCGCGACGGAGACAGGGACGAAGGCGGCTGAGCGGGCCGCGGCAGGGAGGTCATGTCGAAGACCCTACGGCCCGCCACTGACAGCGGGCGGCATACCATCGACCACACAGCCTCGAACACTGCATGACCGTGCCGTAGGGCACCGACCGAAGGGACCCCGTGGACGAGAGCGGCGACAGCGGGCGGCCGCAGCCCGGTGCAGGGGGAACAACCCCCGGACCCGGCCCCGACAAGGACGAACCGCAGCGCCCCGAAGAGCCCGGAGGCGGCCTTCTCATGGGCCGCCCCTTCGGCGTGCCCGTGTACGTCGCGCCCAGCTGGTTCCTCGTGGCCGCGCTGATCACCTGGGTCTTCGGCGGCCAGCTCGAACGGGTGCTGCCCGAGCTCGGCTCGGCGCGCTATCTGGTCTCCCTCTTCTTCGCGATCGCCTTCTACGCCTCCGTGCTCGTCCACGAACTGGCCCACACGGTCGTGGCACTGCGCTACAAGCTTCCGGTGCGCCGCATCCAGCTCCAGTTCTTCGGCGGCGTCTCCGAGATCGAGAAGGAGTCCGAGACCCCGGGCCGCGAATTCCTGCTCGCCTTCGTCGGACCGCTGCTCTCCCTGGTGCTCGCGGGCCTCTTCTACATCGGGATGATGTTCGTCGAGCCCGGCACGGTGCCCGGCGTCCTGCTCGCCGGCCTGATGATCTCCAACCTCCTGGTTGCCGCCTTCAACCTCCTGCCGGGACTCCCGCTGGACGGCGGACGCATGCTCCGCGCAGTCGTCTGGAAGGTCACCGGAAAGCCGATGAGCGGCACCGTCGCCGCCGCCTGGGTCGGCCGCGCCCTCGCCGTCATCACCCTGATCGGCCTGCCGCTGCTCACCCACACCGGGACCTTCGGCAACGACCCCGGCGACCTCAGCGGCATGGACACCATCACCGACGCGCTGCTCGCCGCCATCCTCGCCGCGATCATCTGGACCGGGGCGGGCAACAGCCTGCGCATGGCCCGCCTGCGCGAACACCTCCCCGAACTGCGCGCCCGCACCCTCACCCGGCGCGCCGTCCCGGTGGAGTCCGCCACCCCGCTCTCCGAGGCCCTGCGCCGGGCCAACGAAGCCGGTGCCCGCGCACTCGTCGTCGTCGACGGCCACGGGGAACCGAAGGGCATCGTCCGGGAGACGGCCATCGTGGGCGTACCGGAACACCGCCGCCCCTGGGTCGCCGTCAGCGGTCTCGCCCAGGACCTCACCGAAGGCATGAAGGTCTCCGCCGAGCTGTCCGGCGAAGCCCTCCTGGACCGGCTCAAGGCCAGCCCGGCCACCGAGTACCTCGTCCTGGAGGAGACCGGCGAGATCTACGGAGTCCTCTCCACCGCAGACGTCGAACGCGCGTTCGTCGCCGCTCTGGCCAGGCCCGCCGCCTGACCGCCCGCCCCCGCCCCGGGCTCGCGGTCGGAGCCCGGGGAATCACCGGTACGCTGGTCACATGTCTGAACCGACCGGTGCCGCCCGCCGACGCGGGCCCTTCAAGGTCGGGGACCAGGTCCAGCTCACCGATCCCAAGGGACGCCACTACACCTTCACGCTCGAAGCCGGAAAGAACTTCCACACCCACAAGGGTTCTTTCCCGCACGACGAGCTGATCGGTGCTCCCGAGGGCAGTGTTGTCCGAACCACGGGAAACGTCGCCTATCTCGCGCTGCGCCCCCTGCTCCCCGACTACGTCCTGTCCATGCCCCGCGGCGCCGCCGTGGTCTACCCCAAGGACGCGGGGCAGATCCTGGCCTTCGCCGACATCTTCCCCGGCGCCCGCGTCGTGGAGGCCGGCGTCGGCTCCGGCTCGCTCTCCACCTTCCTGCTGCGCGCCGTCGGCGACCAGGGCATGCTGCACTCCTACGAGCGCCGCGAGGACTTCGCCGAGATCGCCCAGCAGAACGTGGAACGCTACTTCGGCGAACCGCACCCGGCCTGGCAGCTCACCGTCGGCGACCTCCAGGACAACCTCTCGGACACCGACGTCGACCGTGTCGTCCTCGACATGCTCGCCCCCTGGGAGTGCCTGGAGGCCGTCTCCAAGGCGCTGGTGCCCGGCGGCATCCTCTGCGCGTACGTCGCCACCACCACCCAGCTCGCGCGGACCGTCGAGTCCATCCGTGAGATCGGCTGCTTCGCCGAGCCGCAGCCCTGGGAATCGATGATCCGCAACTGGCACGTCGAGGGCCTGGCCGTCCGCCCGGACCACCGCATGATCGGCCACACCGGCTTCCTCGTCACCGCCCGCCGCCTGGCCGACGGTGTGGAGGCCCCGCTGCGCCGCCGCCGCCCCGCCAAGGGCGCCTACGGCGAGGACTACGACGGTCCCGGCAGCCAGAGCGGCGGCTCCTCCCGCGGCTGACCCGCGCAACGCACCGGCGCCGCCGTCGAGTTCCCGGACCGACCCGGGAACTCGACGGCGGCGCCCTTTCGTTGCCGGTCCGAGGGCACCGTCCTCGGACGTCCCGTAATCCGTGCCGACCCCACCGTTCCGCTGTTCTGTGAGGTGTGGCACGATGCTGGCCACTCATGCCGCCGCGGCAGCCCCACCGGTGGCGCCGCCCACCCGGGCGTCCTCGATCCACAGGAACCACAGGAGACATCCCGCGTGCAGCACTCCGAGCTCCCGGACCTCGCGCACACCGACACCAAGCCGCTGCACTGGCTCGCCACGGCGGCGGCCATGGCCGCAGTGGTCGCGGCCGCCGGCCTGCTCCAGCCGGACCCCTCGGCCTCGGCCTCCACCCCCCACCGCACCACGGCGCAGCACGGCACCACGACCGTCACCGCCCCCGACCCGGCGCAGGCGGACTTCCCCCTGGAATGCGGCGGGCTGGAGAACACCGTGGCCAAGCAGGCCACCGGCGACCTCGACGGTGACGGCCGCCCCGAGACCGTCGCGGTGGTCCACTGCGCGGCCGGCTCCGGCACCCCGCCCAGCGGCGTCTACGTCCTCACACGCGGAAGCGGGGCCGCACCGAGGGTCGTGGCGACCCTGGTGGACCCCGCTCAGGCGATGAGCATCAGCGATTTCGCGGTGCGTGACGGAATCATTTCGGCCACCCTGCTCGGCTACTCCTCCGACGAGGTCGCGCGCTGCTGCCCCGACCAGCAGGAGCGGGTCACCTGGCAGTGGAAGGGCGGCGCGTTCGTCCGCGCCACCCAGGCCGCCCCCGGCAACGCCTGACCGGTCACCGCGCGTGACCGGAGACCCGCGACCGCCGGGTCAGGCGGCCTCGGGGCCGTACACCTCGACGCTGTCCGAGACGCGACGGACGTGGATGCAGTCCCCCGGGCACTCCTTGGCCGAATCGACCACGTCCTGGAGGAGCGGCAGCGGAACGGGCGTCGTCGCGCCCGGGTCCTGCAACAGCTCGTCGTCGGCGCTCTTCACATAGGCCAGACCGTCGATGTCCAGCTCGAACACCTCGGGTGCGTACTGGACGCAGATTCCGTCGCCCGTGCAGAGGTCCTGGTCGATCCAGACTTCCAGGTCCTGCGCGTCGCCACCGATGGGAGCGTCCTGCTGCACGGTCATTTCTCCTGCCGTTTCCTGCGTTATCCGAACCAAAAGAAGCCAGCCCTGACGGGTGTTGAACGGTTCGACGATACAACCGGCAGCTTTCCGATGTTGAAGGGTGGGTATTCCCCTGACACGAGGGGGAACGCAAGGGTGAAGATCGGACACGCCCCGCAGTCTTTGTGATCTAGGGGTTTCAATCATCACCCACCCAGGTAGGGTCAGGAAGCGTCCAGCTCCCCTTGGAGGAGGTGAGGACCGTGGCAGCCCACGACGACGACATCAACCGCGGCATCCGGCCCGGGCGGGGGTCCGAAGACCCAGCCGGCCAGGTCGCCTATCTCGAGCAGGAAATCGCCGTCCTGCGACGTAAGCTCGCCGACTCTCCGCGCCATACGAGGATTCTCGAAGAGCGGATCGTCGAGTTGCAGACAAACCTGGCAGGCGTGTCCGCACAGAACGAGCGGCTCGCCAGCACACTGCGCGAGGCCCGCGACCAGATCGTGGCCCTCAAGGAAGAAGTCGACCGGCTCGCACAGCCGCCGGCCGGGTTCGGTGTGTTTCTTCAGGGCAACGAGGACGGCACCTGCGACATCTTCACCGGAGGCCGAAAGCTCCGGGTGAACGTCAGTCCCAGTGTCGAGCTCGACGACCTCCGGCGCGGCCAGGAAGTCATGCTCAACGAAGCGCTCAACGTGGTCGACGCCATGGAATTCGAGCGGGCCGGGGACATCGTCACCCTCAAGGAGATCCTTGAGGACGGCGAGCGGGCCCTGGTCATCGGGCACACCGACGAGGAACGGGTGGTGCGGCTCGCCGAGCCGCTGCTGGACATCACCATCCGCCCCGGCGACGCCCTCCTGCTCGAACCCAGGTCCGGCTACGTCTACGAAGTGGTCCCCAAGAGCGAGGTCGAAGAGCTCGTCCTCGAAGAGGTACCGGACATCGACTACGACAAGATCGGCGGCCTGGGCGACCAGATCGAACTGATCCGGGACGCGGTCGAACTCCCCTACCTCCACCCCGACCTCTTCAAGGAACACGAACTGCGTCCGCCGAAGGGCATCCTGCTCTACGGTCCCCCCGGCTGCGGCAAGACACTCATCGCCAAGGCCGTCGCCAACTCCCTTGCCAAGAAGGTCGCCGAGGTCACCGGCCAGCCGGCGGGCAAGAGCTACTTCCTCAACATCAAGGGTCCGGAGCTCCTCAACAAGTACGTCGGCGAGACCGAGCGGCACATCCGCCTGGTCTTCCAGCGTGCCCGTGAGAAGGCGAGCGAGGGCACTCCCGTCATCGTCTTCTTCGACGAGATGGAGTCGCTCTTCCGTACCCGCGGATCCGGTGTCAGCTCGGACGTGGAGAACACCATCGTCCCCCAGCTGCTCGCCGAGATCGACGGCGTCGAGGGCCTGGAGAACGTCATCGTCATCGGCGCCTCCAACCGCGAGGACATGATCGACCCCGCGATCCTGCGACCCGGCCGCCTCGATGTGAAGATCAAGATCGAGCGCCCGGACGCGGAGGCCGCGAAGGACATCTTCGCGAAGTACCTCACGCCCTCGCTGCCGCTGCACGCCGACGACCTCGCGGAGCACACCGGCTCCAAGGAAGCCGCCGCGCACGCCATGATCCAGTCGGTCGTCGAGCGGATGTACACCGAGTCCGAGGAGAACCGCTTCCTCGAGGTCACGTACGCCAACGGCGACAAGGAAGTCCTGTACTTCAAGGACTTCAACTCCGGCGCGATGATCCAGAACATCGTCGACCGGGCCAAGAAGATGGCCATCAAGGCCTTCCTCGACCAGGGCCAGAAGGGCCTTCGCGTCTCCCATCTCCTCCAGGCGTGCGTGGACGAGTTCAAGGAGAACGAGGACCTGCCGAACACCACCAACCCGGACGACTGGGCCAGGATCTCCGGCAAGAAGGGCGAGCGGATCGTCTTCATCCGCACGCTCGTCACCGGAAAGCAGGGCGCGGACACCGGTCGCTCCATCGACACGGTGGCGAACACCGGTCAGTACCTGTAGAACGCAGTCAGGCTGCGGATGCCCGGCCGGGCATCCGCAGCCGGTTGCTTTCGGTCCCGATCGCGCGACACCGCAGCAAAGACGTAATTGATCTCCCCACCAGCACAGAGGCGCTCTAGGCTCTTGCGTACCGCCCGGTCGCGCAGTGCGTGGACGGGCAGTGCACGCGCACCGACAAGCAGCGGTACTTGAGCGCCGCCCCTCAAGGGAGCGCCGCCGGGCAAGGAGGGCCGCATGACCGTACGGCGAGTAATGGGCATCGAGACGGAGTACGGGATCTCCGTCCCCGGCCACCCCAACGCCAATGCCATGCTCACCTCGTCCCAGATCGTCAACGCCTACGCAGCGGCGATGCACCGGGCGCGCCGCGCCCGCTGGGACTTCGAGGAGGAGAATCCGCTGCGGGACGCGCGAGGTTTCGACCTCGCCCGCGAGACCGCGGACTCCAGCCAGCTCACCGACGAGGACATCGGCCTCGCCAATGTCATCCTCACCAATGGGGCCCGCCTCTACGTCGACCACGCGCACCCGGAGTACAGCTCCCCGGAAGTCACCAATCCGCGGGACGCGGTCCTCTGGGACAAGGCCGGCGAACGCATCATGGCCGAGGCCGCCGAGCGCGCGGCCCAGCTCCCCGGCGCCCAGCCGATCCACCTCTACAAGAACAACACCGACAACAAGGGCGCCTCGTACGGCACGCACGAGAACTACCTGATGAAGCGGGAGACCCCGTTCTCCGACATCGTGCGCCATCTGACGCCGTTCTTCGTCTCCCGCCAGGTGGTCACCGGGGCGGGGCGCGTGGGAATCGGCCAGGACGGCCACGAGCACGGCTTCCAGATCAGCCAGCGCGCCGATTACTTCGAGGTCGAGGTCGGGCTGGAGACCACGCTCAAGCGCCCCATCATCAACACCCGCGACGAACCCCATTCCGACGCCGAGAAGTACCGCCGGCTCCATGTGATCATCGGTGACGCGAACCTCTCGGAGATCTCCACCTATCTCAAGCTCGGCACCACCGCCCTGGTCCTCTCCATGATCGAGGACGGCTTCATCAACGTGGATCTCGCGGTCGACCAGCCGGTGCGCACCCTGCACCACGTCTCCCACGACCCGACCCTGAAGCACCTCATCACGCTGCGCAGCGGCCGTACGCTCACCGCGGTGCAACTGCAGATGGAGTACTTCGAGCTGGGCCGCAAGTACGTCGAGGAGCGGTACGGGGCGGATGCCGACGAGCAGACCAAGGACGTCCTGATCCGCTGGGAGGACACACTCAACCGGCTGGAGAACGACCCGATGAGCCTGTCGGGCGAGCTCGACTGGATCGCCAAGCGGGAGCTCATGGAGGGCTACCGCCGCCGGGACGGCCTGGACTGGGACGCGGCACGCCTGCACCTGGTGGATCTCCAGTACGCCGACGTGCGGGCCGAGAAGGGCCTCTACAACCGTCTGGCGGCCCGCGGGAAGATGAAGCGGCTGCTGGACGAGAACGAGGTCGAGCAGGCCCGTACGAAGCCCCCGGAGGACACCAGGGCCTATTTCCGGGGCCGCTGCCTGGAGCAGTACGCCGACGACGTGGCGGCGGCCTCCTGGGACTCGGTCATCTTCGACCTGCCCGGTCATGACTCACTGCAACGGGTACCCACCCTGGAACCGCTGCGTGGTACCCGCAATCACGTCAAGGAGCTGCTGGACCGCTGCCGCACGGCGGAGGAGCTGGTCCAGGTCCTGTCGGGCGGCTGAAAGGGCCGGGATCGGGGAATCATCGGGATGACCCCCGGACGTTGAGGGAAAGTACCGGGCCGATGTCGGAGCCCGTGGGTAGGGTCTGATCAAGTGCTTCGAACCGAGCGGGGTGAGCTAGATGGCGACCAAGGACACCGGCGGCGGACAGCAGAAGGCGACGCGTTCCACCGAGGAGGTCGAGGAGCAGGCGCAGGACGCGCAGGTCTCCGAGGACCTCAAGGACCGCCAGGAGAAGCTGAGCGACGACGTCGACTCGGTTCTGGACGAGATCGATGATGTGCTCGAGGAGAACGCCGAGGACTTCGTGCGTTCCTTCGTTCAAAAGGGTGGACAGTAGTTCACGGATGTGAACGCGGGGGAGTGGAGAGCGGTGCGCGCGGTACGGGCCGGTCCGGCCCGTACCGCGCGGGCGCAAACGGCACCGCGAGCCGTGCAGCTGCCCCCGCGGTTCATGTGGATCACCGCCACGGGGCGGGTAGGGTCCGTGGCGTAACCGCATCAACTGCAACTCGGCCATCGGCAAGTTGGGAGACGATCCTGACGCCTTGCTCAGGGCCGTCGCTTACCTGGAGGGAAACGCGTGGAAGCCAACACTCGTAGCACCGGGCGTCTACCAGCTGCCTTCCTGACGCCGGGATCCTCTTCGTTCATGGATTTCCTGTCCGACCAGTCGCCCGGGATGCTCCCCGGCAACCGGAAGCTGCCGCCCCTCCAAGGGGCCATCGAGGCGCCGCACGGGACGACGATCGTCGCGGTGACGTTCGCCGGAGGTGTGGTGCTGGCCGGTGACCGGCGAGCGACCATGGGCAATGTGATCGCCCAGCGTGACATCGAGAAGGTCTTCCCGGCCGACGAGTACTCGGCGGTGGGCATCGCCGGCACGGCCGGACTGGCCGTGGAGATGGTCAAGCTCTTCCAGCTGGAGCTGGAGCACTTCGAGAAGGTCGAGGGCGCCCAGCTCTCCCTGGAGGGCAAGGCGAACCGGCTCTCCACGATGATCCGCAGCAATCTGGCGATGGCCATGCAGGGCCTCGCCGTCGTGCCGCTCTTCGCCGGTTTCGACATCGACCGCGAGAAGGGCCGGATCTTCTCGTACGACGTCACCGGAGGCCGTTCCGAGGAGCACGGGTACGCGGCCACCGGCTCCGGGTCGGTCTTCGCCCGGAGCTCGATGAAGAAGCTCTACCACGGGGAGCTGACGGAGCAGGAGGCCCTCACTCTGGTCGTGCAGGCGCTGTACGACGCCGCGGACGACGACTCGGCGACCGGCGGCCCCGACGTGGCCCGGCGGATCTACCCGATCGTCACCGTCATCACCGACGAAGGCTTCCGGAGGCTGGACGAGGCGGAGTCCTCCGAGATCGCGCGCTCGGTCCTGGAGCGCCGGCTGGAGCAGCCCGACGGCCCGCGTGCCGCGCTGCTCTGACTTCCGTTCCGCTGCTTCTCCGATGCTCTCGTCACTGACAGAAAGGGACGGATAACCGGTGTCGACGCCGTTCTATGTCTCACCTCAGCAGGCCATGGCCGACCGGGCGGAATACGCCCGGAAGGGCATCGCCCGTGGTCGCAGCCTGGTTGTGCTGCAGTATGCCGACGGCATTGTGTTCGTCGGCGAGAACCCGTCCCGCGCGCTGCACAAGTTCAGCGAGATCTACGACCGGATCGGTTTCGCCGCCGCCGGTAAGTACAACGAGTACGAGAATCTCCGTATCGGCGGCGTGCGCTACGCCGATCTGCGCGGATACACCTACGACCGTGACGATGTGACGGCCCGTGGGCTGGCCAACGTGTACGCGCAGACGCTGGGCACCATTTTCTCCAGTGCGGCCGAGAAGCCGTACGAGGTGGAGCTGGTGGTCGCCGAAGTGGGCACCGAACCGGAGGGCGACCAGATCTACCGGCTGCCGCACGACGGCTCGATCGTCGACGAGCACGGCTCGGTGGCGGTCGGCGGCAACGCCGAGCAGATCAGCACCTTCCTGGACCAGCGCCACCGCGACGGGATGACGCTCGCCGAGGCGCTCAAGCTGGCGGTGCAGGCGCTGTCGCGCGATCCCAACGGCAGCGAGCGGGAGATCCCCGCCGAGCGGCTGGAGGTCGCGGTCCTGGACCGTACGCGGCCCCAGCAGCGCAAGTTCAAGCGGATCGTCGGCAGGCAGCTGGCGCGGCTGCTGGAGGCGGACGGCGGCTCCGCGCCGACGGACGCCCCGTCCGACACCGAGGAGGGCGAGGGCAGCGGGTCCGCCGCCGCTCCCGACGAATCGAGGCCCACCGACTCCGGTGGTGACGTGGAGTAGTCCGTCGAAGGACGGTTCCACCGCTGTGACCGTGCCCCGGTCCGCCGCTTCCGGCGGGCCGGGGCACGGTCATGCCCGCGGGGCGTCCGGGGGCGGGGGCGCCGAGGAGCCGCGGGCCACCAGCTGCACCGGGAGGCTGCCGGTCTCGGCCGGCCGGTCGTCCAGGACGGCCAGCAGGGCGGCCATGCCGCGCTCCCCGACCTGCTCGGCGGGCAGCCGCACGGTGGTGAGCTCCGGCTCGACGGCCGTGGCCAGGGCCAGATCGTCGAACCCGGTGACGGACAGATCGTCGGGCACCCGCAGGCCCAGTCTGCGGGCGGCCTTGCAGGCACCCGCGGCGAGGATGTCGTCGTCGCAGACGAGGGCGGTGGGCCGGGGGCCCGGGGCGGCGAGCGTGTGCTCCGCAGCGACGCGGCCCGCGTGGACGTCGAGCGCCGCCGTGACGGTCCGCACGGAGGTGCCGGGCACCGCCCGCAGGGCCTCGTGGAGCGCCCTGCCGCGTACCGCGAAGGTCCAGGAGCCGACCGCCGACGCCAGGTGGACGAAGCGGCGGTGGCCGAGGGCCAGGAGGTGCTCCGCGACCTGCCGCATGCCGTCGGCGATGTCCAGGTTGACGCGGGCCGCGACACCGGCGTCCGCCGGATCGCTGTCGAGCATCACCAGCGGCAGTCCCGCGCCGCGCAGCGCGTCGAGCGCCCCGGCGGCCATGGAGGAGGCGATCACGCCGTCCAGGGAGGCGCTCGCCGAGGCGAAGGGGTCCCGGGCCGGGCCGGTGCCCTCGGGGGACGGGTAGAGGACGACGCCGAAGCCGTGCTCGGCGGCGACCTCGGCGGTGCCGGTGTAGACGCGTGCGAAGAACTCGTTGGTGAGCGCGGGGACGACCAGCAGTGCCGTCCTGGTGCGGCCCAGGCGCAGGTTGCGGGCGGCGAGGTTGGGCCGGTAGCCGAGTTCGTGGGCGGTGCGGCGCACGCGCTCGGCGGTGGCCTCGGAGACCCGGCCGCGCCATTTGCCGCCGAGCACGAGGGAGACGGTGGCCTGTGAGACGCCTGCGGCCCGCGCGACGTCGCGGCTGGTGGGCCGGGTCGGGGCGGGCTGTGGTGCGCTGGTCACTCGGGCCTCCGGGCCGGTCGGGGCAGGCGCCGTGAGGTGGACCTGCGGACTGGGCACATGGTACGTATGAACCTCGACGTTATACGTAAAACCTCTGGGTGCCGGAAGATCGCCCGAGGGAGAGGGGCGACAGGACATGGCCGCGGGATATCTGGACATCCTCCGGGCGCGGCATGCCGCCCGCCTGCTGGCGGGAACCCTCGTGGGGCGGCTGCCGAGCGGCACCGCCCACATCGCGATCGTGCTCTTCACCAGGGCCGAGGGCGGCAGCTACACCCTCGCCGGCGCGCTCGCGGCCGTGTACGGACTGTCCACCGCGGTCGGGCAGCCGCTGCTGGGCCGCGCCGTGGACCTGTACGGCCAGCCGCGCGTCCAGCTCCCGGCCGCCGTGGTGTCGGCGCTGGGAATGGCCCTGCTGGCCCTGGTGGGCCTGGGATCGCTGCCGCTGGCCTACGGGGCTGTGGTGGTGGCCGGGGTCTTCACACCGCCGCTGGAGGGCGGTCTGCGGGCCCTGTGGCCGAGCGTGCTGGGCGGTGAGGACCGGGTGCACCGGGCGTACGCCATGGACGCCGTCGCCCAGGAGGTCATGTTCACCGTGGGCCCGCTGCTGGTGACGGTGCTGGTCTCGCTGTGGTCGCCCGCCGCCGCCCTGCTCGTCATCAACGCGATAGGCGTCCTGGGGGCGCTCTCCGTCGTCCTCTCCGAGCCCTCCCGGGCCTGGCGCTCCGCACCCCGCGAGGCGCACTGGCTGGGCGCGCTGCGCTCACCGGGGCTGCTGGCGCTGCTCGGGTCGTTCTTCTTCGTCGGACTCGCGCTGGGCTCGATCACGGTGGCCGGTGTGGCCTACGCCGACGACCACGGCCGGGAGTCGGTGTACGGCTGGCTGATGGCCGCGCTCGGGCTGGGCGCGCTGATCGGCGGCGCGGTCTACGGGGCACGGCAGTGGGCCGGGGCGCCGGAGCGCCGGCTGCGGGTCATCGTCGCGCTGCTGGCGCTGGGCTATCTGCCGCTGATGCTGACCCCGGGAGTGGTCGCCATGACCGCACTGGCGGCAGTGGCCGGAGTCTTTCTGGCGCCCGCGATCGCCTGCTCCTTCATCGTGGTCGACCGGCACGCGCCGCGGGGCACCGTGACCGAGGCGTTCTCCTGGCTGGTGACGACCTTCGGGGTCGGTGCGGCGGCGGGAACGGCCGTGGCGGGCCCGGCCGTCGAGCTGGGCGGCACCTCGTGGAGCTTCGCGGTGGCGGGGGCCGGTGGGGTGGCGGCGCTGCTCGTCCTGCTGGCGACGGGAAGGGTACTCGCAGTTCCCGGGCGTACGGCCGTTTCCGTACGGGGATCGGAAAATGATCGAAACGGTGCTGTCGAACCCGGTTTCAGCTCAGGCCATCAGGCGTAATGTTCAGTCATGGACCGCCGCATTTTCGGGCTGGAGAACGAGTACGGCGTCACGTGCACGTTCAGGGGACAGCGCCGACTGTCCCCTGATGAAGTGGCGCGCTACCTCTTCCGCCGTGTTGTGTCATGGGGCCGCAGCAGCAATGTCTTTCTGCGGAACGGCGCCCGCCTCTACCTCGACGTGGGATCGCATCCGGAATATGCAACCCCCGAATGCGACAACCTGACCGAGCTGGTCACCCACGACAAGGCCGGCGAGCGCATTCTCGAAGGCCTGCTCGTCGACGCCGAACGCCGCCTGCACGAGGAGGGAATCGCGGGCGACGTCTATCTCTTCAAGAACAACACCGACTCGGCGGGAAACTCCTACGGATGCCATGAGAACTACCTCGTGGCACGGCACGGAGAATTCTCCCGGCTCGCGGACATCCTCATTCCCTTCCTCGTCACGAGGCAACTGATCTGCGGCGCGGGCAAGGTGCTGCAGACCCCCAGGGGCGCGGTCTACTGCGTCAGCCAGCGTGCCGAGCACATCTGGGAGGGCGTCAGTTCCGCGACCACGCGTTCCCGCCCGATCATCAATACGCGTGACGAACCGCACGCCGACGCGGAGCGGTACCGCCGCCTCCACGTCATCGTCGGTGACTCCAACATGTCCGAGACGACCATGCTGCTCAAGGTCGGCGCGACCGACCTGGTGCTCCGCATGATCGAAGCGGGCACGGTGATGCGGGATCTGACGCTGGAGAACCCGATCCGGGCGATCCGCGAGGTCAGCCACGACACCACCGGACAGCGCAAGGTGCGCCTGGCCAGTGGCCGCGAGGCGTCCGCCATCGAGGTGCAGCGCGAGTACTACGAGAAGGCCGTCGACTTCGTCGACCGCCGTGGCATCCGCACCGGAACCGTCGCCCAGGTCCTGGAGCTCTGGGGCCGCACGCTCGACGCGATCGAGGCCGAGGACCTCGACCGGATCGAGACCGAGATCGACTGGGTGATGAAGTACAAGCTCATCGAGCGGTACCGGGCCAAGCACAACATGACCATGTCGCATCCGCGGGTCGCCCAGATAGACCTCGCGTACCACGACATCCACCGTCGTCGCGGCCTGTACTACCTGCTGGAGCGCAAGGGACAGGCCGCCCGCATCTGCAACGACCTGAAGATCTTCGAGGGCAAGTCCGTGCCCCCGCAGACCACCAGGGCGCGGCTGCGCGGCGACTTCATCCGCAGGGCGCAGGAGCAGCGGCGGGACTTCACCGTCGACTGGGTCCACCTCAAGCTCAACGACCAGGCGCAGCGCACCGTGTTGTGCAAGGACCCGTTCCGTTCGGTCGACGACCGGGTGGAGAAATTGATCGCGGGTATGTGAGCCGGCACGGCACGATCCCGGCCACCGACGCGACGCGGGCCCCGTACGCTCCTCGTACGGGGCCCTGCGTACGCCCTAGAGTGTCGGGGACTCATCCAACTGTGCCGTCTGAGATCTGAGGAACAAGTGCGCCGACTTGCCGGCCTTCTCGTCGTCCCCCTGTTGCTGCTGACAGCGGCCTGCGGTGGCGAAAAGGGCTCCAATTCCGATTCCGTTTCTGCTTCCGCCGCGACGAAGGACGGGTTCCCCGCTATCACCGCGGGCGCGAAATTCGGTGAGAAGCCGACCTTGGCCAAGGGCACGGGGAACCCGCCCAAGGAGCTGAAGACCAAGGTCGTCAGCCAGGGCGACGGCGCCACGCTCAAGAACGGCGACGCGATCCAGGTCAACTACCTCGGTCAGTCCTGGGATTCCGACAAGCCGTTCGACAACAGCTTCGACCGCAAGCAGCCGTTCGACCTGACCCTCGGTGCCGGCATGGTCATCCAGGGCTGGGACAAGGGTCTCGTCGGCCAGAAGGTCGGCAGCAGGGTCCAGCTGGTCATCCCGCCGGACCTCGCGTACGGCGACCAGGGCCAGGGCGACATCAAGCCCAAGGCCACGCTCGTCTTCGTCGTCGACGTCCTGAAGGCGACGCAGATCCCTGCCTCGGCCAAGGGCACCGAGGTCGCCCAGGACAACATCGACCTCCCGAAGGTCGGCACCAACACGGACGGCAAGGCCCCCAAGGTCACGATCCCGACCAAGACCGACCCGCCGACCAAGCTCGTCTCCAACTACATCCTGGAGTCCAAGGGCGAGGTCGTGAAGGACACCGACAGCGTCGTCGTGAACTACGTCGGACTGACGTGGAAGGACGGCAAGACCTTCGACAGCACCTACGCGGCGGGCAAGACGCAGACCTTCCCGCTCTCCCAGGTGACCCTGAAGGGGCTGAAGAACGGTCTGGTCGGCAAGAAGATCGGCAGCCGGGTGCTGCTCGTCATCCCGCCGGACCAGGGCTTCGGTGACAAGGCTCAGCAGACCATCCCCGCCAAGTCCACGCTGGTCTTCGCCGTGGACCTCCTGACGAAGATGTAAGACTGTCCCGGTTGTCCAGCAGTTCATCAGTAAGAGGAGCAAGTCAGTGAGCATCGAGAAGCCCGAGATCGACTTCCCGGGTGGCGAGCCGCCGGCCGACCTGGAGATCAAGGACATCTGGGAGGGCGACGGTCCGGTGGCCGAGAAGGGCGCCACCGTCTCCGTCCACTACGTGGGCGTGGCCTTCTCCACCGGCGAGGAGTTCGACGCCTCCTGGAACCGCGGCACCCCGCTGCAGTTCCAGCTCGGTGCCGGCCAGGTCATCGCCGGCTGGGACCAGGGTGTCCAGGGCATGAAGGTCGGCGGCCGTCGCCAGCTGACCATTCCCGCGCACCTCGCGTACGGCGACCGCGGCGCCGGTGGCGGCCGCATCGCGCCCGGCGAGACGCTGATCTTCGTCTGCGACCTGGTCGCCGTCTGATCCGCACCCGTGCGATACGAGGGCCCGTGCCGCCAGGCACGGGCCCTCGCTTTTGTCCCGACAGCGCGTAGCGGTACGGTCGAGCGTCGTAGAGCGAAACAGAAAGGGCGTCGATGGCGATTGCCAAGGCCGAGCGGCTGATGAACCTGGCGCTGTGTCTGCTGGGGACCCGCCGCCCGCTCAGCAAGCGCGAGCTGCGCGGCTCCATCGAGGCCTATCTGGAGGCAGGCTCCGACGACGCCTTCAACCGGATGTTCGAGCGCGACAAGGACGATCTGCGCGAGCTCGGTCTGATCATCGAGACCGTGGAGAACCTGGACGGCGAGACGGGATATCTCGCCCGCCGCGACAGCAACCGGCTGCCCCCGATCACACTGGACGCCGAGGAGGCCGCGGCGCTCGGGCTGGCCGCCAAGGTCTGGCAGCAGGCGCGGCTGGCCGGTGCGGCCAGCGGTGCTCTCCAGAAGCTGCGGGCCGCCGGCATGCCGGAGGCCGAGGACGCGTACGAGGTGCACAGCCCTCTCGAACCGCGCATCCCCGTCCACGAGGCGGCGTTCGAGCCGCTGATGCTGGCCTGCCGCGACCGCCGTCCGGTCACCTTCGACTACCGCAAGGGCAACGCCGCCACGCCGGAACAGCGCCAGGTCGAGCCGTGGACCCTGGAGTGCTGGCGCGGGCACTGGTACCTGGCCGGCTGGGACCGGGACCGAGGCGCCGAGCGGGTGTTCCGGCTCTCCCGGATCACCGGCCGGGTCCGCTCCCGGGCCGGGGCTTTCACCGCCGCGGTGCCCGACGTCGTGACCGTACGCGAGACGGTCGAGAGCTGGGCGGGGGAGACGGCGACCCGGACCGCGCTGATCAGGCTGCGCACCGGGGCCGGCTACCCGCTGCGTTCGCGCGCCGTGTCGGTCCGGGAACTCGGGAACGGGTGGGACGAGTTGGAGATTCCGTACGGACACGGCCTGGACGCCTGGCTCGTCGAGTTCGGCCCGGACGTCGTCGTACAGGAACCCGCCGATCTGCGGGCCGATGTGGTGGACCGGCTGCGCGCCGTGGCCAAGGACTGAGAGAGGGACGGCAACCCATGGCCACGAACGCGATCGACCAGACCCGCCGGATGCTCTCCCTGGTGACGTACCTGCGCGAGCGCCCCGGCGCCCACGTCCAGGACGTCGCCCGCGCCTTCGGGATCACCGAGGACGAGCTGATCTCGGACCTCGACGTGCTGCCCATGTGCGGGACGAGCTTCCGCGGTGGGGACCTGCTGGACATCGACACCGACGGCGACCGCATCTGGTGGCACAACCCGGACGACGTCGCCGAGCCGCTGCGGCTCGCCGCCGACGAGGCGACGGCCCTGCTGGTCGCCGCCCGTGCCGTGGCAACGCTGCCGGGGCTGCGCGAGAGCGACCGGCAGGCGCTGCTGCGGGCCACCGCGAAGCTGGAGACCGCGGCCGGTGAGGTGGGGGCGGCGAGCTCGCGGCTCTCGGTCACCTTCGAGTCCGAGGGCGGCGTCTTCGCCGATGTCGACCGGGCGATCTCCGAGCGGCGCCGGCTCTGGCTGCGCTACTACTCGCCCGCGCGCGACGAGCTCACCGAGCGCGAGGTGGACCCGATCCGGCTGTTCGCCGTGGGGCACACGTACATGGAGGCCTGGTGCAGGTCGTCCGAGGACCGGCGTACGTTCCGGCTCGACCGGGTCGCCGAGATCCGGCTGCTGGACGAGCCCGCCGCACCGCCCGAGCTGGAACTGCGGGACCTGTCCGAGGGGCTCGTCCAGCCGGCCGCGGAGGACCCGGAAGTCGTCGTCGAGGTGGGCCCCGGCGGACGCTGGGTCGCCGAGTACTACCCGCACGACAGCGCACAGGAGCTGCCCGACGGCGGGCTGCGGATCACCCTGCGCACCCCCGACCCGGCCTCGCTGCGCAGGCTCGCGCTGCGGCTGGGCGGTGAAGGCCGCATCGTCTCCCCGCCGGAGCTGGCGCGCAGTGCACAGCATGCGGCCCGTGCGGCGCTCGCCGCGTACGACGAACCGGCCTGAGCGGAAACCTGAGGGAGATATGAGCAATATGTCTGTGGTGTCAGGTGTTCCGACCGTGGTGGTGCCCGAGTCCGTACGGTTCAAGGCCGCCTGCCCGGACTGTCGCGAACGGTTCGAACTGGCCGCGGGCGCCATTCGCCTCGCGGTGGGTGCGAGTCGCCGGACGACGTTCTACTCCTTCACCTGCCCGCAGTGCGGTGCGGCCGTCCGCAAGCCCGCGGGGGAGCGGATAGTCGAGCTCCTCACCAGGGGCGGGGTGCGGACGCTGCGCCTGCACGCCGGCCTCTAGCCACTTTCCATGCTGTCGGCCCCCCAGGGGGTGTCTGACAAATGCCTGCGGCGTCGCGGTGTCCGGTACGCACGCTCGCGGCGTTGCCGAAACGCCCACGTGGCTCCGCCACGAGGCCGCTCCGGCGCCCTGCGATCGCACGCACCGGACGCCGCTCCTTCTCCCGCATCCATTTATCAGACACCCCCTAGACACATCGAGGCTCAGCCCATGTTCTGGCCCATGCTCGCCATCGCCCTGGGGTTCCTGGGGATCGCCGTTCTCGGCGTGCTGGCCGTCAAGGTCTTCATCGAGGCCCAGCGGCTCGGGCGTCAGGTGACGCGTACCACCCAGCGCATCAACCGGGCCGCGGAGGACCTCGAAAGGGCGGCGACCAACCTCGCCGCCGCCGGCGAGGCGTTGCGCTAGCCGTACCGCCTCCGCTGCCCCGATCCGCCCTGTGAGCAGGGCGGATGGATCGGAGCGGGCGCGGCCTCCAGTTTCCCGGTTTCGAGGGGTACGCTGCTGAAGGCGGCCCGGAGAGCGAGGCGTGGGCCGTAATCGCAAGGATGCGTGGGTATTGCCCTGCGTTTACTCCTGCGGGATACGATCGCTGACAGTACGAAGGTCGGACGTCCGTCCGAGGTTCGATCCGCCCCACCCCTGCTGCCTCGGTGAGAAGGTACACACATATGTTCGGAAGGCTCGGCGCTCCCGAGATCATCCTGATCCTCGTCGTCATTGTTCTGCTGTTCGGCGCGAAGAAGCTTCCTGACATGGCTCGCTCGCTCGGCAAGTCGGCCCGCATCCTCAAGAGCGAGGCCAAGGCCATGAAGTCCGAGGGCAGCCCTTCGGCGACCCCGGCCGAGCCGGCCGCCAACGATGCGGCCCAGGACCAGACCGCCCAGCGCACCATCAAGGCGGCCCCCGGCGACGTGAGCAGCTCGCGTCCGGTCGCGGAGCCGACCGACTCGACCAAGCGCTGACAACAACCGGGCCGACGCAGGCGCCCTGATATGTGAGGGCCTGCTGCACGAGATGAGGACGTGGGTTGCTCAAGTCTGCCCGCAAGCAGGAGACGGACCCAGAGGGCCGCATGCCCTTGGTGGAGCACCTGCGTGAGCTGCGTAACCGGCTGGCGAAGGGCCTGTTGGGAATCGTCGTCGTCACGATTGTGGCCGCGTTTTTCTACAAGGACATCATCGAGTTCTTCACCAACCCGGTGCTGAAGTCGGTCGGGTGTGCGTCCAGCTTCGCCGAACTCGCCAAGCAGGAGGACGCCACCTGCGCGCGTATCGTCCTGAACGGTCTGCTGACCCCGTTCACCCTTGCCCTCAAGGTCTCCTTGATGGCAGGCGTCGTCCTTTCGTCGCCGGTCTGGCTCTACCAGTTGTGGGCCTTCGTCGCCCCGGGCCTGCACAAGCAGGAGAAGAAGTACTCGCTGGCGTTCGTCGGCGCGGGATTCCCCCTCTTCCTCGCCGGTGGCTTCTTCGCGTACATGACGCTGCCCACGATGGCGCGCGTGCTTCTGGAATTCTCGCCGGCCGACCTCGACAACCAGTTGCCGCTGGACGAACTGCTCGATCTGATCACACGCATGGTGGTGGTCTTCGGGCTCTCCTTCGAGCTGCCGCTGCTGCTCGTCATGCTGAACTTCGGCGGGGTCATCACCGGCAAACGGATGCTCGGCTGGTGGCGGGGCATGATCATGGGCATCACGGTCTTCGCGGCGGTGGCCACGCCCAGCACCGACCCGGTGAGCATGCTGGGGCTCGCCGGACCGATCTGGGTGCTCTACTTCGTGGCCACGGGGATCTCGCTCCTCAACGACCGCCGCAAGGCGCAACTGGAGGCGGGCGGACCCGCCGACGACGAGGCCTCGGACCTGGACCTCACCCCCGAGGACATCGGTGAGATCGAATCGGTCTCCTCCAGCCGGTCGTTGCCCGCACAGGCGAGTTCGGACCGGGACCGTGTGAACGGTTACGACGACATCACCTGACCTTGTAGGGTCCCCGGGTGACCAGCGAGATCACCCTTTTCGTCAATCCCACCGCAGGACGCGGCCGGGGCGCGCACGCCGCGCAGCCGGCCGCTTCCGCGTTGCGGGACGCCGGATTCTCCGTGCGCACGGTTCTCGGCGAGGACGCCGACGACGCCCTGCGGCGGGCCCGTGAGGCCGTCGCGGGCGGGACCGGAGCGCTGATAGCCGTGGGCGGGGACGGCATGATGTCCCTCGCCCTGCAGGCCGTCGCGGGGACGATGACCCCGCTCGGGGTCGTCGCGGTCGGCACCGGCAACGACTTCGCCCGCGCGCTCGGGCTGCCGATACGGGATCCGGCCGCCGCCGGACGGCTGGCCGCCGAGGCGCTCAAGGGCGGCGGCGTCCGCGAGATCGACCTCGGACGGGTCGGTGAGCGTTGGTTCGGATCGGTGCTCGCCTCCGGCTTCGACTCCCGGGTCAACGACCGCGGGAACCGCATGCGATGGGTCGGCGGACGGTTCAAGTACGACCTCGCGATCCTCGCCGAACTCGCCGCGTTCAAGCCCATCGCGTACCGCGTCAGGCTGGACGACGGACCGGTCAGGGAGATCGAGGCGACGCTCATCGCGGTCGGCAACGGGTCGACGTACGGCGGGGGCATGCGGATCTGCGCGGACGCGGAGATGGACGACGGGCTGTTCGACGTGACCGTCGTCGGGGACTGCAGCCGTACCACCCTGCTCAAGGTGTTCCCCCGGGTCTACAAGGGCACGCATCTCAGCCACCCCAAGGTCACCGTGCACCGGGTTTCCTCGATCGAGCTGGTCGCAGCGGGTGTCACCGCCTACGCGGACGGTGAACCGCTCGGGTCCCTGCCGCTCACCGCACGCTGCGTGCCCGGTGCCGTGCGGGTGCTCACGCCGGGTTCTTCCGGCGGGATTTAAAGATCGAGCCTGGTGTCAGAGGTGGCGGGTAGGCTCGAAAGCACGATGACAGAGGACCTCTCACCAGCTGAGCGATACCAGGCTTCTCGGATCCGCGCCGCCGAGCAGGCCACCGCACTCGCGCCCTTCCGTGAGCTGTACGAATTCGATCTGGACCCCTACCAGATCGAGGCCTGTGAGGCCCTGGAGGCGGGCAAGGGAGTACTCGTCGCCGCCCCGACCGGCTCGGGCAAGACGATCGTCGGCGAGTTCGCCGTGCACCTCGCCCTCGAACAGGGCCGCAAGTGCTTCTACACCACGCCCATCAAGGCCCTTTCCAACCAGAAGTTCGCCGATCTGGTCAAGCGTTACGGGCCGGAGAAGGTCGGCCTGCTGACCGGCGACAACAGCGTCAACGCCGATGCCCCGGTGGTCGTCATGACCACCGAGGTGCTGCGGAACATGCTGTACGCGGGCTCGCAGGCGCTGCGGGGCCTCGGGTACGTGGTGATGGACGAGGTGCACTACCTCTCCGACCGCTTCCGGGGCGCCGTCTGGGAGGAAGTGATCATTCACCTCCCGGATTCCGTGACCCTCGTGTCACTGTCGGCGACCGTGTCCAACGCCGAGGAGTTCGGCGACTGGCTGGACACCGTCCGCGGTGACACCGAAGTGATCGTCTCCGAGAGCCGGCCCGTGCCGCTCTGGCAGCACGTCCTGGCCGGCCGCCGGATGTACGACCTCTTCGAGGAGGAGACCGATCACGGCGGCCGCGGCGCCGGACGCCGCGAGGTCAACCCCGACCTCGTCCGGCTCGCCCGGATGGAGAACCAGCGGGGCTACAACCCGCGTGAGCGCCGTCGCGGCAAGATGGTCCGCGAGGCGGACCGGGAGCGCGAGCGGCGCCAGCGCAGCCGGATCTGGACCCCGGCCAGGCCCGAGGTCATCGACCGGCTGGACGCCGAAGGGCTGCTCCCCGCCATCACGTTCATCTTCAGCCGGGCCGGCTGCGAGGCCGCCGTGCAGCAGTGCCTGCACGCCGGACTGCGGCTCAACGACGAGGAGAAGCGGCGCCTGGTCCGCGAGATCGTCGAGGAGCGGACCGCCTCCATCCCCGGCGAGGACCTCCACGTCCTGGGCTACTACGAGTGGCTCGAAGGACTTGAGCGGGGCATCGCCGCGCACCACGCGGGCATGCTGCCGACGTTCAAGGAAGTCGTCGAGGAGCTGTTCGTCCGCGGGCTCGTCAAGGCCGTCTTCGCCACGGAGACGCTCGCCCTCGGTATCAACATGCCCGCACGCTCGGTGGTGCTGGAGAAGCTCGTCAAGTGGAACGGCGAGCAGCACGCCGACATCACCCCCGGTGAGTACACCCAGCTGACCGGGCGGGCCGGGCGGCGCGGCATCGACGTCGAGGGCCACGCGGTGGTGCTGTGGCAGCGCGGCATGGATCCGGGGGCGCTGGCCGGACTCGCCGGTACGCGCACGTATCCGCTGCGGTCCAGCTTCCGGCCCTCGTACAACATGGCCGTCAACCTGGTGCAGCAGTTCGGGCGGCACCGCTCGCGCGAGCTGCTGGAGACCTCCTTCGCGCAGTTCCAGGCCGACCGGTCGGTGGTCGGTATCTCCCGGCAGGTCCAGAAGAACGAAGAGGGGCTGGAGGGCTACCGGGAGGGCATGACCTGCCACCTCGGTGACTTCGAGGAGTACGCGCGGCTGCGCCGCGACCTCAAGGACCGGGAGACCGAGCTGGCCAAGCAGGGCGCGACGCAGCGGCGGGCCGAGGCGGCGGCGTCCCTGGAGAGGCTCAAGCCCGGCGATGTCATCCATGTGCCCACCGGCAAGTTCGCCGGGCTGGCGCTGGTGCTCGACCCGGGTCTGCCCGCCGGGCGGACCAATGGGCACGGCCATCGCGGGCTCGAATACCACGACGGGCCACGGCCGTTGGTGCTCACGGCCGAGCGCCAGGTCAAGCGGCTCGCCTCGATCGACTTCCCGGTTCCGGTGGAGGCGCTGGAGCGGATGCGGGTGCCGAAGTCGTTCAATCCGCGCTCCCCGCAGTCGCGCCGCGACCTGGCCTCCGCGCTACGGACCAAGGCCGGGCACATAGTTCCGGAGCGGCACCGCAAGAGCCGGTCCGTCGCGGCCGACGACCGGGCGATCGCCCGCTACCGGGCGGAGCTGCGCGCGCACCCCTGCCACGGGTGCGACGAGCGCGAGGACCACGCGCGTTGGGCCGAGCGGTATCACCGGCTGCAGCGCGACACGAGGCAGCTGGAGCGGCGGATCGAGGGGCGGACGAACACGATCGCCCGCACCTTCGACCGGATCGTCGCGCTGCTCACCGAGCTCGACTACCTGCGGGGCAATGAGGTCACCGAGCACGGGCGCCGGCTCGCGCGGCTCTACGGCGAGCTCGATCTGCTGGCGAGCGAGTGCCTGCGGGCGGGTGTGTGGGAGGGACTGAACCCTGCCGAACTCGCTGCCTGCGTCTCGGCGTTGGTGTACGAGGCGCGGCAGGCGGATGACGCGGTGGCGCCGAAGCTGCCGTCGGGGCCCGCGAAGACCGCGATGGGTGAGATGGTCCGGATCTGGGGCCGGCTCGACGCCCTGGAAGAGGACTTCAAGATCAACCAGGCGGAGGGGGTCGGGCAGCGCGAACCCGATCTCGGCTTCGCCTGGGCGGTCTACATGTGGGCGTCGGGGCGGACGCTGGACGAGGTGCTGGGCGAGGCGGAGATGCCGGCCGGGGACTTCGTGCGGTGGTGCAAGCAGGTGATCGACGTGCTGGGACAGATCGCCGCTGCGGCGCCGAGGGACGGGAGTTCCGTGGCCCGGAACGCGCACAAGGCGGTGGACGCGGTGTTGCGGGGGGTTGTGGCGTACAGCTCCGTGGGGTGAGGTGCCCGCGGGTGCGGGGCGGTTGGCGTTGTGGGGCGGGGGCCGGGTGCGGGGCGGGGGTGTTCCCCTACCCGCCCCTTCCCGTGACCGGGGGCTCTGCCCCCGGACCCCCGTTCCTCAGACGCCGGAGGGGCTGGGTGCGGCCGGAGAGGGCTGGGTGTGGCCGGAGGGGCTGGATATGTCGGCCGCGTCTCGTTTGGCCACTTCCTCGCGGACCAGCGGGATGACGTGGCGGCCGAAGTCGATCGCGTCGTCCAGGAGGTCGTAGCCGCGGGCCGAGAAGATGTCCACGCCCAGGTCGTAGTAGTCCAGCAGGGCCTGTGCCACCGTTTCGGGGGTTCCCACCAGGGCCGTCGAGTTGCCGGCGCCGCCGGTCTCCGCCGCGGTCGGTGTCCACAGGGCGCGGTCGTGGCGGTCGTTCGCGGCGGCCACCGCAAGGAGGCGCCGGGAGCCCGTGTTCTCGGGGGCCTTCCGTGGTGTGCCCGACTTGTGGGACCTGATCCGGGCCAGGGTGCGGTGGGCCTTCTCCCAGGCCAGTTCCTCGGTGGGCGCGATGATCGGGCGGAAGGCGACCTGGATCCGTGGCACGTCCGTACGGCCCGCCGCCCTTGCGGCCTCCTTCACCGAGGCGATCTGCTCCGCGGTCTGGGCCAGCGGCTCGCCCCACAGGCAGTAGATGTCGGCCTCGGCGCCCCCGGCCGCGTACGCCGCCGCTGAGGAACCACCGAACGAGACCTGCGGATGCGGCTGCTGCACGGGGAAGGTGTCGCTCACGAAGTCGTTGAAGCGGTAGTGCGTGCCCTCGTGGTCGAAGGGCTCGTGCGAGGTCCAGGCCCGCTTGATGATCCGGATGGCCTCGCGGGTGCGCGCGTACCGCTCGTCCTTGGTGAGGAAGTCGCCCTCGCGCTGCTGCTCGTGGTCATTGCCCCCGGTGATGAAGTGCACGGCGAGGCGTCCGTCGCTGATCCGGTCCAGGGTCGCGAAGGTCTTGGCGGCGAACGTCGGGTACGAGACGTTGGGGCGGTGCGCCACCAGGATCCGGAGCTTCTCGGTGCGGGCCGCGACGTAGGCGGCGGCCGGGGACGGGTCGGGGGAGCCGGAACCGTAGGCGAACAGCACCCGGTCCCAGCCGTGGTCCTCGTGCGCGCGGGCCAGCTTGAGCGTGTACTCCTTGTCGAAGGACGCCCCGGAGCGGGCTGTCACCTCGGAACCTTCGTTCGTTGCTGCGATGCCGAGAAACTCGACGGGCATGGCGAAGCCTCATCTCGTGCTGCGGAGAAATGGAGAACCGGTCGTGGGAAGCGCTGACGTGGGAACGGTCAGCGGCAACACGAGGCGGACCACACTCGACCGAAGTCGATGTGGTCACGGGTGACCAGCCGCAGCTGAGGGCGCATCCGTCCAGTGGAACAGGTGTGTTGGTGAGCGGTCAACCGGTTCCTGGGAGTAAGGGGCGGACGGGTCCGGCGAGTTCGGCGATGCGGGCCAGTCGCTCGTCGGTGTGTGCCGGGCCGATCAGCATCACGCCGTACGGCAGCCCGTCCACTTCACCGGCGGGGGCCGCCACCGCGCACTGGTCGAACAGGTTGGTGGAGCCGGTGAACCGGGCGAGGCGGGTGTTGACGGCCCGCGGGTCCGCCATGGCCTCGGCGAGCGTGGGGTGTTCCGGCGCGGTGGGCAGCAGGAGGGCGTCCGCGTCGCCGAGTGCGGCCGTCGCGGTGGCACGGAGGCCGGCCAGCCGGGCCCGGTCGGCGAAGAGCCGGTGCGCCGGGATGTCGCGGGCCGCGGTGATGATCCCCGCCACCGTGGGGTCGAGGCCTGGGGCGTCGGGCGCGCCGTCGATGAACGCGCCGACCGCGGCATAGCGCTCGGCGACGAACGCGGAGTCGTACAGCATCGCGGCCGCCTCGGTGAACGGCGCCGGATCGACCGGCCGGAGCACCGCGCCCGCCGCACGGAGCCGGGCGGCCGTGGACTCGTACGCCGCCGCCCAGTTCGGGGCGGCTTCCAGCTGACCGGTGGGCGGGACCGCGATCCGCCAGGGGCCCGGGACGCGGGAGCGGTCGGGGTGCGGGGCGGGGGTGGCCATCAGGGCCATCGCCCGTTCGGCCTCGGGGAGCGTACGGGCGAAGACGGTGACGCAGTCCAGGCTCGCGCAGGCGGGGACCACGCCGTCGGTCGGTACGAGACCGCGGGTCGGCTTCAGCCCGAAGACGCCGTTGAACGCGGCGGGGACACGGCCGGAGCCCGCGGTGTCGGTGCCCAGGGCGAGATCCACGATGCCCAGGGCCACGGCGACCGCCGAACCGGAGCTGGAGCCGCCGCCGATCCGGTCGGGATCGTACGCGCAGGCCACCGCGCCGTACGGGGAACAGGTGCCGGTCAGGCCGGTGGCGAACTGGTCCATGTTGGTCGTGCCGATCACCAGGACACCGGCGGCGCGCAGCCGGGCCACCGCCGGGGCGTCGGCGCCCGGTTCGTACGCGTACGAGGGGCAGCCCGCGGTGGTGGGTAGGCCGGCCACGTCGATGTTTCCCTTGACGGCCAGCAGGCGGCCCGCCAGGGGGAGCCGCTCGCCCGAGGCCAGGCGGGCGTCGAGCCGTGCGGCCTCCGCCTCCACGTCGTGCCGGGGGCGCAGATCGATCCAGAGCTCGGGGCGCTCCACCGCGTCGATACGGGCATGGGCGTCCCGGACGCGGTTGAGGACGGTGGAGGTTGTCGCCATGGTCGGTCCTCGGATTCTTGTCCTGCCTCAGTGCGTCGTCGAGGCGTCGGGCGTGCCGCTGCCGGTGGTCGTGAACGACTCGGTCGGGTGAGCGGACAGGCCCGCGCGGCAGGCCAGTTGGAGCGCGAGGCGGACGTCCGGCTCGTTCAGGTCGGCGCCCGTCAGCTGGACGACCTTGCGGATGCGGGCGCCCACCGCGTTCCGGTGCAGATGGAGCGCGTCCGCGGCGCGGGCGGGCGAGTTGTTGTGGTCCAGGTACCCCTGGAGCGTGCGCAGCAGCGGCTCGGCGCGTTCCGGGCCCAGCGCCAGTACCGGGGCGAGGAGTTCGCTGACCGCCTCGCGCGCCGTGTCGGAGGCGTACCACTCCAGCAGCATCCGGTCCAGACCCACCGCGTCGTGCGCCGCCACCGCGGGTCCCACATCGCGCGGCACCGCGGCACGGGCCTCCCGGGCGGAGGTACGGATGCCCAGCGGGCCCCGGTGCGGCGAGCCCACGCCGCACCGCAGACCGGCCTCCGGGCGCAGTCCGGCCAGCCGGTCCACCACCCGGCGGGCGCGGGCCAGAGTGGCGCGCCGCCCGTTCGTCCCCGGGTCCGCGGGCCAGGTGCTGAGCAGGACGAGGGCGTCGTCGACCAGCGCGGCGTTCCACTGGACGGAGTCGGCGGACTGCGGGGACGAGGCAGAGGGGGCGGACGGCGCGGTGGTGGTGCCGGGGGCGGCCGCCGGCCCGTCCCAGGTCCGCAGCAGGGTCAGTGCCTGGGACATGACCGCGTCCAGGGCCTTCGGCCGGTTCGAGGCGTCCAGACCGCCCGCCTCGACCCGCAGCGCGATGTGCCAGCCGTCCACCGGCAGCGCGAGCGCCCGGCCCCGGGCGGCCAGCCGGGCGGCCTGGTCCTGCGGGGCCACCAGCAGTTCGGCGAGCAGCCGGCCCCGGGAGCGCACCGGAACGTCGCCGTGCCCGCCGCCCGCCGCGGCGAGTGCCGCCAGCGCGAGGACCGAGCGCACCGCCGTACCCGCGTGACCGGGGCGGGCCGGGGCCGCCAGCCGGATCTCGCCGTCCGGGCCCGCGGCAGCCGCGCCCTCCTCGCCCGGACCCGCGGCGCGCAGCTCCACGGGCACGCCCAGGGCGCGTCCGGCCGCCACGGCCACCCGGCCGGGGTCGCCCGCGACCGCCGTCACCTCCCGCGCCGCGGCCTCGACCCGGGCCAGCGCGTCCGCCGCGGACCCGGCCACCGCCCGCTCCACGGCCACCACGAGAGCCGCGAGGTCCCCCTCGGCGTACAGCACCGCGACCCGGCCCCGCTCGGCGAGCGCCCGTGCCGTGGCCGTCACCTCGGCGGGCAGCCCGTGCGGGGCCTCGGTCACGCCCGTCAGGACCAGCGCGGCGGCTCCCGCCGCGGCCGCGTCCCGCACCGCCACGTCCAGCAGATGCCCCGGCACCGGGGCCAGCAGCACGGCGACCGTCCCGGCGGGGATGGCGGCGAGCCGGTCCGGGCGCGGCTCCAGCCGCACCCCGGTGACCTCCACCGCGTCGAGCGGGCCCACCAGCGGGCGGACCGCTTCGAGTCCGGGGGAGGAGAGGAGTTCCAGGATGTTCGCCATCCCTCCAGTGTGCTGCCGATGTGCCACCAGCACACCCGGCCGCCGAATCACGGGCTCATGGCCCACGGGGGGCGCGATCCGTCTCCGTACGCTGGGATTCATGCACGTGGACGCCGGAGCACTCGCCGACTTCGCGCGGGGCTGTGCCGTCCTGGGATCAGGGGGCGGCGGACCCGCCGATGTGACCCTTCCCGTCGCCGGACAGGCGATCGAGGAGAGCGGTCCGGTGCCCGTCGTCGACCCGGCGGTGCTCCCCGCCGACGCGCTCGTCATGCCGGTGGGGCTGGTCGGATCGCCCGCCGTCGCCGCCGAACGGATCGGCGGCCGGGCCGAGCCCGCACGGCTGCGGGACCGCTTCGAGGCGCTGCACGGCGCACCGGTCGCCGCGGTGATGAGCAGCGAGATCGGCGGCCTCAACGGCTGTGTCGCCGTCGCCTGGGCGGCCCGGCTGGGGCTGCCGCTGCTCGACGCCGACTCCATGGGCCGGGCCTTTCCCCGGATGGACCAGAACGTCCTGGAGCTGGCCGGGCTGCGTCCGGGACCGGCCGTCCTCGCCGACGAGCACGGTCACACCGTCGTGGTCGACGACGTGGACGGCGCGCACCTCGAACAGTTCGCCCGCGCCGCCGTCGTCGCCTTCGGCGGGCGCGCCGCGTCCACCGACTACCCGCTCACCGCCGGGCAGGCGGCCCGGCACGCCGTCCTCGGATCGGTCACCCGCGCCCTGGCTCTGGGCCGCGGCGAAGGACCGGCCCCACTGCTGACCGGCAAGGTCTCCTCCGTCCGGAGGTACGCCACCGAGGGCGCCGACAGCGACGACGCCACGGGTGTCCTGCTGGAGGGCGGCGGCCCCGACGCGGGCCGGCTGGTGCTCGTCGAGGCCCGCAGCGAATTCGTCGCGGCCCTGGAGGACGGCGCCCCGCTCGCCGTCGTACCGGACGTCATCGCCCTGGTCGACGTGGCGACCGGCTGGGCCGTCCCGGTCGAGGAGGTCCGCTACGGACTGCGCGTCCACCTCGTCACGCTCCCCTCGGACCCCGCCTGGTACACCCCCGAGGGCCTGCGGCTCGCCGGGCCCGCCGCATTCGGTCTGGCCGGCCTCGCCGGCACCGCCGACGGGTTCCGGGCTCCGGGAGGCACCTCGTGATCCTCGGAGTGGATGTCGGGCCCACCAACACCGATGCCGTGCTCCTCGACGGCGACCGGGCGGTGCGGGCCGTCAAGGTGCCCTCGCTGGCCGGGGACGCCGTCGGATCGCTCGCCGCCGCCGTCCGCGCGCTCCCCGCCGAGCTGCGCGGCCGGGCCACCCAGCTCGCCGTGGGCCTGCGGGTCGCCGCCCGCGCGGTCAGGGAGCGGCACGGGCTCGCCCGGGTCGGAGTGCTGCGGGTCGGCGGCGCGGCCGCCGACGCCGTGCGGCCGCTGTTCGGCTGGCCCGAGGCCCTGCGCGACGCCGTGTGCGCCGGCACCGCGAACGTGCGGGGCGGCGGTGGTCTGGCGCCCCGTGGCACCACGCCGCTCGACCGGGACGCGGTCGCCCGGTTCGGTGCCTCGCTGGCCGGACGCGCCGAGGCGTTCGCCGTCACCGCCGTGTTCTCGCCCGTCGACGGGGGCCAGGAGCGGGAGGCCGCCGAGATCCTGCGCGCCGAGACGGGCCCCGACACGACCGTCCTGCTCTCCAGCGACGTCGGCACCCTCGACCTGCTGGCCCGCGAGAACGCCACGGTCCTCGACGCGGCCCTGTCCGTGCTCGTGGCCAAGGTCGCCGACGAACTGACCGCCACCCTGCCCCGGCTCGGTCTCGCGCCCGGCGCCGCCGTCCTCGTCACCCGCAGCGACGGCACGCTGATGAGCCTGGAGTACCTGCGCCGCCAGCCCGGACTCAGCCTGGGCAGCGGACCCGCCTGCACCATCCGCGGCGCCGGACTCCTGGCCGGGCTCCAGGACGCCGTGGTCGCCGACATCGGTGAACGCCGCGCCCGGGTCGGTGCGCTGACCGGCGGCTACCCCCAGGAGGCCGGCCCCGGGGAACGCATCGGCGGTGTCCCGGTCAGCGTGCGCTTCCCCGACCTGATCACCGTGCGGGCCGACGCCCACCGCGAACTCGCCGAGGCCGCCGACCGGATGCGCCCCGCCGCCGGACTCCTCCCGCTGATCCTGGTCGGCGGCGGTGCGGGCGACGTACCCGCCGAAGTGCTGGCCGGGTTCGACGTCGTACGGCCCGGACACGGCGGAGTCGCCGGGGCGTTCGGCGCGGCGGCCAGCCCGGTCGGCGGCCAGTACGACCGGATCGTCCGCCGGGGACCCGGCCGACGGCTCGACGCCGTACGGGACGAGGTACGCGACCTGGCCCGGGCCGGCGCCGTACGGGCCGGGGCCGATCCCAGGCGCGTACGCACCCACGCGGAACCGGACCTTCCGGTGCCGTACCTGCCCGGGGCGGTGCTCCTGCGGGCCCGTGCCGTAGGACCGCCCCTCCCGCTCTGAACCCCCGCTCCCCGCCCCACCGCAGCAGGCCGGTGCCGTGCTGCTGCGCCCTCCTGCCCGCCCGCTCACCCGCTCACCCGCTCACCCGCTCACCCGCTCACCCGAGGATCCGTCCCCATGACCCAGCAGCTCGATGTGCACCAAGAGCCATCCACGCAGACACAAGCGCAGACATCGGCGCAGACGCAGCAGGACGAGGACTACCCGCTGGAGCGGGTGCCGCGCGCGGCCCGCTACTCCTGGTTCAACGTCGCCGTGCAGCGCTTCGGCCAGCTCTCCGACCTGACGCAGTTCCTGCTCGGTGCCGCGCTCGGCGCCGGACTCTCCTTCTGGGGCGCCTTCTGGGCGTTCACGCTCGGCTCGGTGATCCTGGAGATCGTCTGCATATTCGTCGGCATCGCCGGCATGCGGGAGGGCCTGTCCACCTCGATGCTGGTCCGCTGGACCGGTTTCGGCCGTTACGGCTCCACCCTCATCGGACTCGTCATAGCGGTCAGCCTGTTCGGCTGGTTCGGTGTGCAGACGGCGGTGTTCGCGGCCGGGCTGCACTCCATCGTGCCCACGCTGCCGGTCTGGGCCTGGTGCCTGATCTGCGGGCTCGGCGTCACCGCGCTCGTCCTGCGCGGCTTCCGCGCCATGGGCTGGACGGCCTTCGTCACCGTTCCCGCCTTCCTCGGCCTCGCGGGCTGGGCGATGATGGTCGAGTTCTCCCGGCACAACGTCGGCGACCTGGTGGCCTCGGCGCCGTTCGGCGCCCACATGTCCATCGCCACCGGCGCGACCATCGTCGCCGGCTCGTACATCGTCGGCGCGGTCACCACCCCCGACATGACCCGCTTCAACCGCAACACCGGCGACGTCGTCAAGCAGACGGTCGTGGGCATCAGCCTCGGCGAGTACGTGCTGGGCCTCGGCGGGGTGCTGCTCGCCTACGCGGTGAAGTCCTCCGACCTGATCGCGATCATCACGTCCTCCTCCGGCGTCATCGGCGTCATCGTCCTGGTCTCCGCCACCGTGAAGATCAACAACTGGAACCTGTACTCCTCCTCGCTCGGCCTGATCGGCGCGGTCGAGGCGCTCTTCAAGGTCCGGCTCAACCGGGTCGGCACGACCGTCACGATCGGTGTCCTCGGCAGCCTCGCCGCGGCCGCCGGAATCCTGGACCGGTTCACCGACTTCCTCACGGTGCTCGGTGTCCTCACTCCGCCGGTCGCCGGAATCATGGTCGCCGAGTACTTCGTGGTGAAGAAGTGGCGCCCGCAGCTGGACGCCTCGCGCGCCGCCGGCCGGCTGCCCGAGACCGAACCCAGCTGGGTGCCCGCGACCATCGCCCTGTGGGCCGCCGCCTCCCTGTTCGGCTGGCTCGGCGACCACTACCAGTGGTGGGGCATCCCGGCGCTCAACTCCCTGCTGCTGGCCGGGCTCGGCTATGTCGTCCTCGGCAAGCTCGGCCTGGTGCGCGGCGCCCGCGACCTGCCGTTCGAACAGCCCGCACGTCCCGCGGCGGCGATCGAGGCTGAATCGGGCACGGCCTGGTCGTCGAAGGCCATCGCCTGACCCGTACGCCCGCCCCGACACACCCACCCCCTACGAAAGACGGACACACCATGCGCATCGGAATCGACGTCGGAGGCACCAACACCGACGCCGCCCTTCTGGGGGACGACGACCGGATCATCGCCACCGCGAAGACCCCCACCACCTCCGACGTCACCTCCGGCGTGACCGCGGCGATCCGGGCCCTGGACCCGCCGATGGAATCGGTCACCGCCGTGATGATCGGCACGACCCACTTCCTCAACGCGCTGATCGAGGGCGCCCGGCTCGCCCCCGTCGCCGCGGTACGCCTCGGCCTGCCAGCCACCGCCGCCCTGCCGCCGATGACCGACTGGCCGGAGCGCCAGCGGGCGGCCGTCGGCGGGCACGGCTATCTCTGCCACGGCGGGCGGGAGTTCGACGGACGGCCGCTGTCGCCGCTCGACCCCGAGGAGCTGAAGCGCACCGCCGCCGACATCGCCGCGCGCGGACTGACCTCGGTGGCCGTCTCCTCGGTGTTCTCCCCGGTCGCCGAGGAGGACGAGCGCCGGGCCGCCGAGATCCTGGCCGCCGAACTGGGCCCCGGCGTGCACTTCTCGCTCTCGCACGAGCTCGGCCGGGTCGGGCTGCTGGCCCGCGAGAACGCCACGATCATCAACGCGGCCCTGCGCGACCTGGCGACCGTGATCGTGGAGTCGTTCGCCAAGTCGCTCGCCGAGGTGTCGCTGACCGCCCCGTTCTTCCTGTCGCAGAACGACGGCACGCTGATGGACGTGGACTTCGCCCGCGCCTACCCGGTGGCCACCTTCGCCTCCGGGCCCACCAACTCGATGCGCGGCGCCGCCTTCCTGTCCGGCCTCGGGGACTGCGCGGTCGTCGATGTCGGCGGCACCACCGCGGACGTCGGCATCCTGGCCGGCGGCTTCCCGCGCGAGGCGGCGGGCGAGAGCGAGGCCGCGGGCATCCGGACCAACTTCCGTATCCCCGACGTCCTCTCGCTCGGCATCGGCGGTGGCTCCCTGGTGTCGCCCGACGGCGAGACCGGTCCCCGCTCGGTCGGATTCCGGCTCACCGAGGAGGCGCTGGTCTTCGGCGGCGACACCCTGACGGCCACCGATCTCGCGGTCGCCGCGGGCCGCGCCGACATCGGTGACCGCTCCCGGGTCGCCCACCTGGACCCGGAGTTCACCGCCCGCGCGCTCGACCGGATCGCGGAGCGGCTGGCGGAGACCGTCGACCGGATGCGTACCTCGGCGGGGGTACTGCCGGTCGTCGCGGTCGGCGGCGGCAGCGTGCTGGTACCCGCGGCCCTGCCCGGCTTCGACGATGTGCGTCGCCCCGGCCACTTCGACGTCGCCAACGCGGTGGGGGCCGCCATCGCCCAGGTCGGCGGAGAGGTGGACCGGGTCTTCCAGGTCCCGGAGGGGCGCCGGGACGCGGTGCTCGCCGAGGCCCGCGAGGAGGCGGTGGGCCGGGCCGAGAGCGCGGGCGCCAGGCCCGGCTCGGTCCGCGTCGTCGACGTGGAGGAGGTCCCGCTGGCCTATCTGCCCGGCGGCGCGACCCGTATCCGCGTCAAGGCGGTCGGCGACCTCGACCTGAACGGCATAGGCATCACCCACGCCCCGGCCGGGGCGCGCGACATCCATGGAGCAGCGTCACATGCGTGAGATCAACCTCGACAACCTGGACGACATCGCGCGCGGCGCGGGCATCCTCGGCACCGGCGGGGGCGGCGATCCGTACATCGGCAAGCTGCTGGCCCGCGAGGCCATCCGCAAGTACGGCCCGGTGCGGCTCGTCGCCTTCGACGAGGTGCCGGACGACGCGACGGTGGTCCCCGTCTCCGGGATGGGGGCACCGACGGTGCTGCTGGAACGCGTCCCCGCCGGGGGCGAGGAAGTGGCCGCGCTGCGCGCCCTGGAGAAGCACATCGGCCGGGCCGCCACCCACATCGCACCGATCGAGGTCGGCGGCGTCAACTCCATGCTGCCCATCGCCTGCGCCGCCGAGGCGGGGCTGCCGCTGGTCGACGGCGACGCCATGGGCCGTGCCTTCCCCGAGGCGCAGATGGTGCTGCCCGGCCTGATCGGGGTGGCCAACACCCCGATGGCGCTCGCCGACGACAAGGGCAACAGCATCATCGTCGACGCCGTCTCCAACCACGCCGCCGAGCGCATCGCGCGGGCGGTCTGCGTGGAGCTGGGCTGCCAGATCTCCAGCGCCGACACCGTGATGCGCGGCGACCAGCTCGTCGACGGGCTCGTCCCCGCCACGCTGACGCTCGCCGAGCGGCTGGGCGCAGCGGTGCGCGAGGCGCGGGCCGCGCACACCGACCCGGTGCTCGCGGCCCGGACCATGCTGTCCGGAACCCATCTGCTGACCGGCAAGGTGATCGACGTCAGCCGCCGCACCGAGGGCGGCTTCGCCCGGGGCAGCGCCCGGATCGAGGGCATCGGCGACGACGCGGGCCGGGTGCTCGAACTCGGCTTCCAGAACGAGCATCTGCTGGCCACCCGCGACGGCGAGACGGTCGCCACCACGCCCGACCTGATCTGCGTGCTGGACACCGACACCGGCGATCCGGTGACCACGGAGGGGCTGCGCTACGGCCTGCGCGTCAGCGTCCTCGCGGCGCCCTGCGACCCGCGCTGGACCACCCCGGGCGGCCTGGCGCTCGCCGGGCCGCGGTACTTCGGGTACGACGTGGACTACCTGCCGTTCCGGGAGAGCTGACCCACTGGCCGGTCCACTCCGGCGCCCGGCCGGTCCGCACGGAGCGGGCCGGCCGGGCATTCCCTTCCGCCGGACGATCCCTCGTCTCAGACCGTCCGCTTGCCGCTCTTCATGGACACGGCGACGCAGGCCAGGCCCAGCAGTATGGTCAGGCCGCCGATGATGACGTTGTTGAGGACGATGCCGAGGTCGGGGCTGCTGCCGACGATCCACGTCGCGAGGATCGTCCAGATCCCCATCGCGCAGATGGCCCAGCTCAGGCCGTACATGCGTTCCGGCATCACGGTGAACCCGAGGCCCAGCGCGGCGATCGCGAGACCCATGATCAGGTTGTGCGTCGCGAGTGTGGGCTGACTTGCCGTGAAGTGCAGCACCCACGGCGAGATGGCGCAGTAGAGACCGACGAGGAACACCGGTGCGTCCACCAGGGCCACATCGCGGCCACCGAGCATGCGGGCATAGCGATCGCGCATTTCGGAGACATCGGGGTGACTGGCCATGTCACGGCCGGTGTGCGAGATGTTTGACATGGGGTTCGTCTCCTTCGCTCCTGGCAGACCGCCGACCACCGCAGCGACCGACCGCGCCACCTGTGCGCGTTGAGCGGCCTGCTCTGTCATTCTGCGCTTATATCGCCCTTATGTGTAGATTCAGGACTCGCGGAAATCCGTGGGAACCGCACGCGGTGACGCACTGTCCAGCCGCCCGGCCAGGGCCACCAGTCCGGGCGTCCGCAGCACCCGGTCCCCGTACCCCGGAAGCGGTACGTGCAGCGGCTCGGTCCAGCGCGGGGGGATCGCGCCGAAGCCGTGCACCGCACCCGCCAGGGCGCCGGTCACGGCGGCGACCGTGTCGGTGTCCCCGCCCACGTCCACGGCGGCGGCCAGGGCGTTCTCGTACGAATCCGTGGTGCGCAGCGCCCACAGCGCGGTGCCGAGGCACGGCCAGACCGCACCGTTGAACTCCGTCGCCTCCTCCGGGCGCCAGCCGGGTGCGAGGACGGTGGCCCAGCGGCCCCGGTGATCCTCGTGCACGCTCTCCAGGGCGTCCGGGACGGCGGAGAGCGGATCGCCGCCGTCCAGCGCCACCCGGATCAGCTCGTGGAGCACGGCGGTGCCCTCCCAGGCGGCCCGGTCGCCGTGGGTCAGGGCGGCGATCCGGCGGGCGGCGTCCATGGTCGCCGCACGGCCCCGGGCCGCGAAGTACACGGCGGAGGTGGCCGCCCGCATCAGCGAACCGTTGCCCGCCGCACGTCCGCTCACCTGGAAGTGCAGCGCCGCCGCGAGGTCCCATGCCTCACCGCTCGTCAGGACCTCCTCGGTCTGGAGCCCGATGTCCTTCGGGTCGCCCGCCGCCCATCTGCGGAACCGGCCGAACATGTCGGGAAGGTCCAGGCCGCCCCGCTCCAGCAGGGACTCCGCGACCAGCACGGCCATCTGCGTGTCGTCCGTGGCCTCGCCGGGGTCCCAGCCGCCGCCCCCGCACATCGTGCCGACGCCGTCGGGGAAGCGTGCCGTGTACACACCGGCGGGCCCGAACTCGAAGGGCGCGCCCAGCGCGTCACCCACCGCCGATCCGACGACGGCACCCGCCACCCGGTCCTGCCGGTCCACCATGCCCGGACGTCTCATCCGGTCAGCGTACGGAGCGCGAGCTCCTGCTGTACGTCGTGGGGGTACCCGGGCTCAGGACACGTCGACCACCACCGAGTGCCAGCCGGTCGCACCGTCGGGCACGGTGCCCGTGCGGATGCCGGTCTGGGTGGCGCCGGTTCCGTCGGTGGCGCGGACCTCCAGGGTGTGACGGCCGGATGCGGCGGGCCACTCCCACACCCACTGGCGCCAGGTGTCGCGGGTGCCGGCGGCGGCCAGGCGGGCGGTGTGCCACTTCCCGCCGTCCACCCGGACCTCGACCCGGGAGATGCCGCGGTGCTGGGCCCAGGCGACCCCGGCCACCGGCACGACGCCGGCCTTCGGGGAGGCGGACGGGCGGGGGGTGTCGATCCGGGACTCGGTCTTGACCGGTGCCTGCTGGGCCCAGCCGCGCCGGACCCAGTAGGCGTCGTAGGCGGCGAACGTGGTCAGCTCGATGTCCTCGATCCACTTGCAGGCCGACACGTATCCGTACAGGCCGGGGACGACCATCCGGACCGGGAAGCCGTGCTCGAAGGGCAGCGGCTCACCGTTCATGCCGAAGGCGAGCATCGCGTCGCGCCCGTCCATGACCGTTTCGACCGGTGTGCCGATCGTCATGCCGTCGACGGAACGCGCCACGATCTGGTCGGCGGGGCCGCCCTCGGACGGGGGACGTACTCCCGCGTCGCGCAGCAGATCGGCCAGTCGCACCCCGAGCCACCTGGCGTTGCCGACCAGGGGTCCGCCGACCTCGTTGGAGACGCAGGCCAGGGTGACGTCGCGTTCGACGACCTCCCTTCGCAGCAGGTCGTGGAGGCCGACTGTGAAGGGCCGCGCCACACCCCGGCCGTGGATCCTCAGCCGCCAGGCGCCGGCATCGACGCGTGGCACGACCAGCGCCGTGTCCACCCGGTAGAAGTCCTTGTCCGGGGTGATGAACGGGGTCAGCCCCCGGATCCTCAGATCGGCTCCGGCCGGCACCGCCGGGGCGGAGGACTGCGGGGCCGGGAGGACCAGGTCATGACGGGAGGCGGAGGCCCCCGCCTGGACGGAGGAGGTGAGCCGGCGGCCCAGGAGTCCCGCGCCGGCGGAGACCGCCGCCGTGGCGGTGGCCGCGACCACGAAGCCGCGGCGGTCGAAGCCGCCGTCCGCACCCTCGTCCCGCCCTCCGGCCGCGGGACCGGGACCGGGCGCCGGTGCGAGCCGTCCGACCAGGAGATACAGCACCGCCACCGCCACCGCGGCACCCACCACCGACGGCAGCGCATCGGCCGGCACGCCCTCCGGACGCCCTGCCGCCGCCACCGCCCCGACCAGGCCGAAGACCAGGACGGCAGCCGACCCCAGCCGTCGGTGACGTAGCGCCAGCACCCCGATCGCCATGGCGAAGAGCGCCAGGAGGACCAGGATCCCGAGCCGGAGCGCCAGCTTGTCGGCGGTGCCGAAGTTCCGTACGGCGAAGTCCCGCACGGCCGGGGGAGTGCGGTCGATCACCGCACCTCCCACTGCCGTGACCGGGCCCGCCTCGGGACGTACGAGGGCCGCGGCCAGCTCGGCGACCGCCAGGGCGCAGAACCCGGCGATCAGACCGCTGAGCGCGGCGAGGGCGGTGCGCGTCCCGCCCGGTCGCGGGGGCCGGGCGGTTCCGGTGGGCTGTGCATCGTCTCGGTCTTCACTCACGATCGGGATTCGTCGCCCGGCGCCGGGCGGATTGGTCCCTCACCCGATCGGTCGCGGGCCGTTACAGGCCGCGGGCCCGTTCGAACCGGGCGCGTGCCTCGGCCAGGCCGACGAGCGGATCCGGGTAGTCGATCGCGGCCCGGCGCGGCCCGGTGAGTTTCCACGGCTCATGGATCTCGCCGTCCGCCAGTTCCGCGAGCTCAGGCACCCAGCGGCGCACATAGGCGCCGCGCGGATCGAACCGCTTGCCCTGGACCACCGGATTCAGGAGCCGGTTGGGCCGGGTGTCGGTGCCGGTGCCCGCCATCCACTGCCAGTTGAGCTGATTGTTCGCCACATCGCCGTCGACCAGCAGGTCCAGGAAGTGCCGGGCACCCACCCGCCAGTCGGCGTACAGCGTCTTGGTGAGGAAGCCGGCCACGAGCATCCGGCCCCGGTTGTGCATCCAGCCCTCGTACGCCAGCTGCCGCATCGCCGCGTCGACCAGCGGATAGCCGGTGCGCCCCGTGCGCCAGGCCTGGATCTCGTCCTCGTCGCACCGCCAGCGGTCGTGCCGGGTGCGGTAGTCCTCCCGGGCGGCGTCCGGCCGTGCGGCGAGCACCTGGTGGTGGAAGTCCCGCCACGCCAGCTGCCGTACGAACGCGTCGGCACCCGGTCCGCCCCGCTGCCTCGCCCGGTCGATCACTTCGGCCGCCGAGAGAGAGCCGAAGTGGAGGTGGGGGGAGAGCCTGGAGGTCGCGTCGCCGGCCAGATCGTCGTGGCCGCTCTCGTAGTCGGCCAGCGGGCCGTGCAGCCAGGACGACAGCAGCAGGCGTCCGGTCGACTCACCGCCCCTCGCGAGCCCGGGGGAGACGCCGGCCACCTCCGCCCGCTCCGGCAACGGTCCCGGCTCCACTCCGTCCGGCAGCCGCACCGCCCGTGGCGCGGCCAGTGTTCCCCGTACCCCCGCCTCCTGCCAACGGCGCAGGTACGGCGTGAACACCGCGTAGTGGTCACGGCCCGCCGGGACGAGCCGGCCCGGGGCGACCGCGGTGACCACCGCGTCGTGGACGTGCACGGCGCAGCCGACCGCCGCCAGCGCCGCACGCAGCCGGCTCTCGCGGTGCGTCGCGTACCCGCTCACCCCGCCGGCGACGTGCAGACTCCGCGCCCCGGTCTCCACGGCCACGGCACGGGCGACGGCCACCACGTCGCCGTCCCGGACCACGAGCCGTCCGCCGCGGTGGCGCAGCGCCGCGTCGAGATCGGCGAGGCAGTCGGCGAGGAACGCCCGCCGGTTCGGTGCGTCGAAGCCGGTCCGGTGGATGCCCCGGTCGCGCACGAAAAGCGGAACGACGGCATCCGCCTCCCGTACCGCGGCCCGCAGTACCGGGTTGTCGTGCACCCGTAGGTCGGAGGTGAACAGTGCGACGGAGACAGTCATGGAGTGTGCTCTTCCCGGTCATGGAGGTGTGCGCTTCCGGTGTCGGCCCGGGGGCGGCCCGGTGTGGCCCCGATATCGGCCCGGTGTCGGTCATTCGCTCGTCCCGAGGCAGTCGCGCAGCCGGGTCAGTCCGTCGCGCAGCCGTGTCTTGACCGTCCCGAGCGGCACGGAGAGCAGCTCCGACACCTCGCGGTGGGTCAACCCCCGGTAGTACGCGAGGGTCACGGACTGGCGCTGCAACTCGGAGAGCCGCCCCACGCAGCGGCGGACCTGTTCATGCTCCAACCGGGTCTCCACCAGCTCGGTGACCTCGTCGTAGGCGGGCGTACGGTCCAGCAGCGCCGCCGCACGCTCACGGGCCGCCGACGCCTCGGCCGAGCGCACCCGGTCCACGGCCCGGCGGTGGGCGAGGGTCAGCACCCAGTTCATCGCGCTGCCGCGGGCGGGCCGGAAGCGGGGGGCCGACCGCCACACCTCGACCAGGACCTCCTGCGCGACCTCCTCCGCCTGGGCCGGATCGCGGAGCACGTTCCGTACCAGTCCGAGGACGGGCCCGCTCACGGCGGCGTACACCGCGGCGAAGGCCTCCTGATCGCCCCGGGCGACCAGCCCCAGCAACTCCTGGAGGTCGGGCCCCGCCGACGGCGCTCCGCCGATGTGCGCGGCTTCCTTCACACGGGCTTCCTCTCTGGCGGGCCGGTGCGCGAGATCCTTCCACGCCACCCGGAAATCGCGATACATCTTGGTTGACGCGTCCGAGGCCGACGGCACGGACGCCCGGCGGGCCCCGTCCTCACCCCTGCCGGAGGCGGTCGATGAGCGGTCAAGCACTCGCCCAGCTGGTACATGACCGAGCGTCAGCTCATGGCGATCATCCGGCAGCCGGTCTTTCTGGTGATCTCCCTGATCCAGCCGGTGATCTGGCTGTTCCTGTTCGGCAACCTCTTCAGGAAGGTCGTGGAGCTCGGCGGCTTCGGCACCACGTCCTGTCTGGACCACCTGATCCCGGGCATCGTGGTGATGAGCGCGCTCGGGTCGAGCATGTGGGCCGGGATGGGCACCCTGGAGGAGATCGAGCGCGGCACGCTCAACCGCTTCCTGACGACACCGGTCAGCCGCAACGCGCTGATGAACGCCAACGTCGTGCAGAGCGGCATCAGCACCGCCGTGCAGTCCGTCGTCATCGTGCTGCTCGGCCGGGCCGCCGGGGCCTCCTGCCCGGGCGGCGCGGGCGGACTGCTGATCCTGGTGGTCGCCTCGGTCCTGCTCGGCACGGTCTTCGGCGCGCTCTCCAACGCCCTGGGCATGCTGGTGCGCCGGCGAGAGTCGATCATCGGCATCAACACCTTTCTGCTGCTGCCGCCGACCTTCCTCTCCTCCTCCTTCATGGCCCCGGGCCAGATGCCGTCCTGGATGCGTCACGTCGCCGACTTCAACCCGGTCGACTGGGCGATGGTGGCGGGCCGTTCCGCGCTGACCGCCGCCCCGGACTGGGGCGTGGTGACCGGCCGCGGGGGAGCCCTGCTGCTTCTCGCGGTGGTGGCGGTCGCGCTGTCGACCCGCACGTTCCGCTCGTACCGGAGATCCGTCTGACGGGCGCGCCTACGGCAGCGTCGTACCGCCGACCCGGTCCGGGACCGCACTCCCGGGCCGGGTCCTCGTCCTCAGTACCGCCCTCATCGCGAGGAAGGCCAGCAGCCCGAACGGCGACAGCAGAATCGTCAGCACCAGCAGCGGCCCCATCACCAGCGGCGAGATTCCCAGCCGCCGCCCCTCCAGGTACATCCACTGGCCCAGCAGCAGATCCCAGGCGATCACCTGTGCCCAGATCGCCCCGGCCCCGTTCGCCAGCGCCATCAGATCGCGGAAGGTGTCGATGTCGGGGCTGCGCACCGCGTCCCAGAGCTCGGGAAAGACGGGCACGGCCATGATCAGGTAGAGCGCCAGCACCGGCAGGACGGTGAGCGGCGAGGCGGCGACGCGCGCCGTGGGACGCCAGTTGGGTGCCAGGATCATGAGCAGCCAGAACGGGGCTGCCAGGAAGAACGAGATCTCGAAGAGCGCACCGGTCATGACGCGAACTCCTTCTGGGCGGAAGCGGATTCGGAGGCGGCGTCGGATTCGGAGCCGGTGTCGGATTCGGGGCCCGTGCCTGTTCGCTGCCCCGCGGGAGCCGGCCTCAGTGCCCCCAACGTGCCGACGGTGCTCGCGACCACGATCAGCGCGCCGGCACCGAGCGTCGCACCGTCGGGGTGGATCAGCGGCTGGCCGCGCAGCGCCTGCCAGGTGACCAGCGCGACGACCGCCGCGTACGCCCCCGAGGCCACCAGTACCAGCCGCAGCCGGACCCGCGGGTCGCGCAGCCGCGGGAAGCGCGGGGCCAGGGCGACCAGCGCGAGCAGGAAGAGCGGCAGCAGCTGGAGCGCGTGCATTCCGATGAAGTGCGGGATGCGCAGATCGCCGCCGGTCGTGGACCAGCCGGTCAGTGGCATCGACGGGCCGCCGTCCGGTACGCCGACGGAGTGCGCGCCGATCACGTCGGCGGTGTCCAGGTTCCCGGCCGCCCGCTGCTCGGAGGTGGGTTGGGTCATCAGGAAGCCGAATCCGGCGCCCACCAGGGCGAGCAGTACGCCCGAGCGGATCGCCCAGGCGGAGGCGCGGTCGGCGATCCGGGCGCGCAGCAGCAGGATCGCGATGACCAGGGTGCCGGTCCACAGGATGACGACGGTGACGGCCATCGCGTTGAACAGCGACTCGTCGAAGGGGGTGGCGTGGTTGAAGTGGCTCCGCTTCCCGCGGATGACCTGCCCGGTGATGATCGCCATCTCGACCAGGCTGGACAGCGCGACCACGGTCCCGGCCCACCAGCCGATCCGTCGGCCACGGGTGACCAGCGTCAGCATCCAGGCGAGGGCGAGTGCGTACACGACGAACGAGACCGCGAACTTGAACGGTTTGAACCATATCGCCGCGCCCGCGAGGACCCGGTCGTCGGCTATGAGGCCGATGGCCGAGACGACCGTCATGACGGCCATCACCGCTGCGAAGAGGACTAACGGGCGATGCCAGGAACGCCAGGAGGACATGAGGACCCCTCAGAGATTATGGATAGCGGCACTTCCCGCTATCCGATAGTGGAACTATCTATGATGGGTCGGGGGATTGGCAAGCGCGGAAGTCGGCAAGCGCGGAAGGAAGAACACGCGGTGCGCATCGGCGAGTTGAGCAGCAGGTCCGGGGTCCCGGTACCGACGATCAAGTTCTATGTACGTGAAGGGCTGCTGCCGGCAGGGCAGTTGACCAGTCCGAACCAGGCGAGTTACGACTCCGGGCACGAGCGCAGGCTGCGGCTGATCCGCGCCCTGCTGGATGTTGGCGGGCTCTCGCTGGCCGCCATCGGCGATGTGCTGCGGGTGGTCGAGGACCCGGCGCAGCCGGTGCACAAGGTGCTGAGCGCCGCGGCGAAGCGCCTCACCCCGCTGAACGAGGACGAGGCGGGGCCCGAACTGGAGGATGCCCGCGACGAGGTGGCGGAGCTGGTGGAGCGGCGGGGCTGGCGGGTCGAGGCGCACGGTCCGGCGGGCGAGTCCCTGGCCGGGGTGATCGTCGCGCTGCGGCGGGCAGGGCACGGAGGCTTCGTCGAGCTGCTCGACGATTACGCGGCCGCCGCCGAACCGGTCGCGCGGGCCGACCTCGACTACGTGGGGCGGCGGGTGGCGCGCGAGGACCTGGTGGAGAGCGTGGTGGTGGGCACGGTGCTGGGCGAGGCGATGTTCAGCGCGCTGCGACGGCTCGCGCATGTGGACGCGTCCGCGCGCGCCTATGACGGGGACGGAGGGGCACGCGGTCGGGGCGGCGAGGGCGCGGAGGGTGGCCCGGCCGGCGACGGTGGGGAAGGCACGGAGGTGCCGGGCGCCGGTGGGTGAGCCGGGGGCCCGGACGCGGGTATGCCCCGGCCGGGGGCCGGGGCATACCTGTGCGATCCGGTGTTACGCGGTGCCTTCCTGCTCGCGCTCCACCTGTGCGTTCCACTCGCGCTTGACCGAGCGCCAGGCGTCGTCGTTCTGGCCGAGCCGCCAGTAGCCCGATATCGACAGCCGGGAGAGCGGGATCCCGCGCTCCAGGCGCAGATGGCGGCGGATCTCCTTCACGAAGCCCGCCTCGCCGTGGATGAATGCCTGGACCTCGCCCGCCGGGAACTCCAGCTCCTTGACCGCGGCGGTCAGCGCCTCGCCGACCGGGCGCTCCCCGCGGTGCAGCCAGGTCACCTCGACACCGTCCGGCGTCACGATCTTCTGCTCCTCGGCGGCGTCCGCCACCTCGATGAACGCGTGCGCCACCGCACCCGCCGGCATCCGCTCCAGGGCCGCCGCGACGGCCGGCAGCGCGCTCTCGTCGCCCGCCAGCAGGTGCCAGTCCGCCGAGGCGTCAGGGCCGTAGCCGCCGCCAGGACCGAGGAAGGTCACCTGGTCGCCCGGGGCCGCCCGCAGCGCCCAGGGCCCGGCGAGGCCCTCGTCGCCGTGGACCACGAAGTCGATCGCCAGCTCACGGGTGGCCGGATCCCAGGAACGCACCGTGTACGTTCGGGTCGTGGGCCACAGTTCGCGCGGCTGCTCCTCGCGGATGCGGGCCATGTCGAAGGGGTGCGCGTAGTCGGCGCCCTCGGGGGCGAAGCAGAGTTTGACGTAGTGGTCGGTGAACCCGGCGAGCTCGAAGCCGGCGAGGCCCTCACCGCCGAGCACCACGCGCACCATGTGCGGGGTGATCCGCTCGGTGCGCAGCACCTCGGCCCCCTGTGCCTGGGGTGCCTGCCGCGCCGGTCGTTCTGCCACGAGGTTCTCCCTGCTCCGATTGCTTAGGCTTACCTAAGCTAGCACCTCAGTCCCGGAGAGTGGAGAGCAGGCGCTGCACCGCTCCGCCCAGTCCCCATCGCTTGGCGAGGGCTTCCAGGGCGGCGGGATCGCGCGGCCCGGCGGGCAGCGTGGGGTCGAATTCCGGCAGTGGTACGTCACCGGCGACCCGGACCACCTTCGGCGCGACGGCCACGTAGTCCCGCGCCTCGTCGAGCCGCTTGCGCTGCGACGGCGTCAGCTTGGCCTTCGGGTCGTCGACGGCGGCCATGATCCCGGCCAGGTCACCGAAGGCGTCCAGCAGCTTCGCAGCGGTCTTCTCGCCGATGCCCGGGACGCCCGGCAGCCCGTCGCTGGGGTCGCCGCGCAGCAGCGCGAGATCGACGTAGCCGGAGCCGTCCACGCCGTACTTCTCCCGCAGCCACGCCTCGTCGGTCAGCTGGAGCGAGCCGACCCCCTTCAGCGGGTAGAGCACCCGGACCCCGCGCGCGTCGTCGACCAGCTGATAGAGATCCCGGTCGCCGGTGACGATGTCCACGGGGCCGGTGGCCAGGCCGGTGAGCGTGCCGATCACATCGTCCGCCTCGTAGTCCGCGACGCCGACGCGGGCGATGCCGAGCGCGTCGAGCACGTCCTCGATGACCGGCACCTGCGGGGCCAGCGTGTCGGGGGTCTCCTCCTCGTCGGGCAGCCCCTCGGCGGTCTCCACCGCGACCCGGTGCGCCTTGTACGTCGGGATCAGCTCGACCCGCCAGTGGGGCCGCCAGTCCGCGTCCATGCAGGCGACCAGGTCGTCCGGCCGGTGGTCCTGCACCAGGCGCCCGATGAAGTCGAGCAGCCCGCGCACGGCGTTGACCGGTGTCCCGTCCGGGGCGCGCACCGAGTCGGGGACCCCGAAGTAGGCGCGGTAGTAGAGGGAAGCGGTGTCGAGGAGCATCAGGCGTCGCGTCACACCCCGATGATGCCGCACCCCACTGACACCGGCCGCCCCGGACACCGGGCGCAGAAGACTCCGGGTGACTCCGGGTGACCTCGGAGTGAAGGAGCGGGCAACGGCGATCATCGCTCAGACGTGACCTGGATCACTCTTGTGTTTGTTATGTGTAAGCGGGGGCAGGCGCGCAGCCGGAGCGGATCACGTACCGGTTTCAACCAGTGCACGTGCCATGCGGGCCGAATCCGCGCCGCTCCACGGTCTGCCGGAGGGGGTTGGCAGACCGTTTTTCGGTTCAACCCGCGAGGTGTATGTGTCAAGGCTGCAAGCTGAACGCTTGTACAAAGTGTTCGGCAGACGACCCGATCAAGCCGTGCAGAAGCTCGAAGGCGGCGCAGACCGCGACGAGCTGCGCGCCGACGGAACGACCGCAGCGGTGATCGACGCCTCGTTCACCGTGGAGCCGGGACAGATCTTCGTCGTGATGGGTCTGTCCGGGTCCGGGAAGTCCACGTTGCTGCGCATGCTCAACGGACTCCTGGAGCCCACTGCCGGGCGCGTGCTGTTCGACGGCCAGGACCTGACCGCCCTGAGCCCCGCCGAGCTGCGCCACGTCCGGTCCACCAAGATCAGCATGGTGTTCCAGCACTTCGCGCTCTTCCCTCACCGCAGTGTGCTGGAGAACGCCGCGTACGGCCTGGAAGTGCAGGGCGTGCCCCGCGCCGAGCGCGAGAAGCGCGCCGCCGAGGCCCTGGAGCTGACCGGCCTGGCCGGCTGGGAGAAGTCCTGGCCCGACGAGCTGTCCGGCGGTATGCAGCAGCGTGTCGGCCTGGCCCGCGCCCTGGCCACCGACGCCGACCTGCTGCTGATGGACGAGTCCTTCAGCGCGCTCGACCCGCTGATCCGCCGCGACATGCAGGACCAGCTGCTCGAACTGCAGAAGCGGTTGAAGAAGACCATCGTCTTCATCACCCACGACCTCAACGAGGCCATGCGCCTCGGCGACCGCATCGCCGTGATGCGCGACGGGAAGATCGTCCAGCTCGGTACCGCCGAGGACATCCTCGTCACTCCGGCCAACGACTACGTCGCCTCCTTCACCCAGGACGTCGACCGGACCCGGGTGCTGACCGCGGGCGCCATCATGGCCGAACCGCACACCGTCATGGGCACCAGCACGGACGAGGGCAAGGAGCTGCGCACCGCCGCCGACGTGCTCGCGGCCGCCCCGGCCACCGTCACCGAGTCCACGCCGATCATCGAGCTCTTCACGCCCTGCTCGCAGAGCGGGGTCGCCGTCGCCGTGACCGACGCCGAGGGCAAGCTCATCGGCGTCGTCCCGCGCGCCCGGCTGCTCGCCGTCCTCGGTGAGCCGATGACCCCCGCCGAGGCCCCGAAGGACGTCCGGACCAGCACGACCCTCACGAAGAAGGTGGCCAGTGTTTAGGCTTCCTCTCGGTGACTGGGTCGACTCCGCCGTCGACTGGCTCCAGACCCATCTCGCCTGGCTGTTCGACGCGATCAGCTCCATAGTCAGCAACATGTTCGACGGCATAGCCGCCGTTCTCTCCGCCCCCGCCCCGCTGCTCTTCGCGGGCATCGTCGCGGTCATCGCCTGGTGGCTGCGCGGTCTGCTCGCCGGTGTGCTCGCCTTCGTGGGCTTCGCCGTCATCGACTCCGTCGAGCTGTGGGACGAGGCGATGGACACCCTCACCCTGGTGCTCGTCGCCACCATCATCGCGCTGGTGCTGGCCGTACCGCTGGGCATCTGGGCGTCCCGCTCCAAGACCGTCAGCGCGGTGACCCGGCCGGTCCTGGACTTCATGCAGACCATGCCCGCCATGGTCTATCTGATCCCCGGCGTCATCTTCTTCGGCGTCGGCGTGGTGCCCGGCATCATCGCCACCATCATCTTCTCGCTGCCCCCGGGCGTCCGGATGACCGAGCTCGGCATCCGCCAGGTCGACGGCGAACTCGTCGAGGCGGCCGAGGCCTTCGGTACCACCAAGCGCAACACCCTGCTGCGGGTCCAGCTGCCGCTCGCCCTGCCCACGATCATGGCGGGCATCAACCAGGTCATCATGCTGGGCCTGTCCATGGTGGTCATCGCCGGCATGGTCGGCGGCGGCGGCCTCGGCGGCGCCGTCTACCGCGCCATCGGCAACGTGGACGTCGGCCTCGGCTTCGAGGCGGGCATCTCCATCGTCATCGTGGCGATGTACCTGGACCGGATGACCGGCGCGCTCGGCCGCGAGGTCTCCCCGCTCGCCCGCCGCGCGCTCGCCAAGGCGCAGGCGATGGCCGGCGGCTTCAAGATCTGGAACCACCGCCCGCAGCCCGTCGTCGCGATCTCCGGCGTCGTCGTCCTCGCGCTCGTCGCGGGCGCCCTGGGCATCTTCGGCTCCTCCGGCCCGGACGATGCCAAGAACACCGCCGAGGGTTCGGACATCGGCGCGGGCAAGAAGATCAGCATGGGTTACATCCCGTGGGACGAGGGCATCGCCTCCACCTTCCTCTGGAAGGAGATGCTGGAACGGCGCGGCTTCGAGGTCGACGTCAAGCAGTACGAGGCCGGCGCGCTCTACACCGGTATGGCCAACGGCCAGATCGACTTCGAGACCGACTCCTGGCTCCCGGTCACCCACGCCAGCTACTGGAAGAAGTACCAGGACCGCCTGGAGGACATGGGCTCCTGGTACGGCCCCACCTCGCTGGAGCTGGCCGTCCCCTCGTACATGAAGGACGTCGAGTCCCTCGCCGACCTCAAGGGCAAGGGCTCGCAGTTCAAGGACCGGATCGTCGGCATCGAGCCGAGCGCCGGTGAGATGGGCCTGCTCAAGGACAAGATCCTGCCGGGCTACGGCCTGGACAAGGAGTACAAGGTCGTCGACGGGTCCACGCCGTCGATGCTGGCCGAGCTGAAGCGCGCGTACGCCAAGAAGGAACCGATCGTCGTTCCGCTCTGGTCGCCGCACTGGGCCTACAACCAGTTCGAGCTCACCAAGCTCAAGGACCCCAAGAACCTCTGGGGCAAGGGCGACGGCATCCACACCCTGGCCCGCAAGGGCTTCTCCGCCGACAACCCCGAGGTCGGCAGCTGGCTCAAGAACTTCAAGATGACCGAGGGCCAGCTCACCAGCCTCGAGGCGCAGATCCAGAAGTCCGGCGCCGGCAAGGAGCAGGAGGCGGTCCGCACCTGGCTGAAGGCCAACCCGGGCGTCGCCGACAAGTGGACCCCGGTCGCCAAGGCCGCCCCGGCCAAGGGTGCGAACGGCAAGGACGAGCGCGACCGCCCCGTCGAGATGGCCTGGTTCCCCTGGGAGGAGGACATCGCCGCCACGTACCTGTGGAAGGCCGTCCTGGAGGAGCGCGGCTACAAGATCAACCTCAAGCAGTTCGAGGTCGGCCCGATGTACACCGCGATGTCGCGCGGCCAGATCGACGTGCAGTTCGACGGCTGGCTGCCGTACACCCAGAAGAACTACTGGGAGAAGTACGGCACGCAGCTGAGCGACCTCGGTTCGTGGTACGGCCCGACGTCCATCGAGGTCGCGGTGCCCTCCTACGTGAAGGACGTCAAGTCCCTCGCCGATCTCAAGGGCAAGGGCTCGCAGTTCAAGGGCCGGATCGTCGGCATCGAGCCGGGCACCGCCACGATGGAGAACCTCAAGACGAACGTGCTGCCGGCCTACGGCCTGGACAAGGAGTACAAGGTCGTCGACTCCTCGACGCCCGGCATGCTCGCCGAGCTGAAGCGCGCGTACGCCAAGAAGGAGCCCATCGCGGTGCTGCTCTGGACCCCGCACTGGGCGTACAGCGAGTACGGCATGACCAAGCTGAAGGACCCCGAGAAGGCCTTCGGCGACGGTGACCGGCTGCACACCATCGCGTCCAAGGAGTTCCCGAAGAACTACCCGCAGCTGACGAAGTGGTTCAAGGACTTCAAGCTGAGCGAGGACCAGCTCGCCGGTCTGGAGAACCAGATCCAGAAGCACGGCGCGGGGCACGAGGAAGAGGCCGTGAAGGTCTGGATGGGGAAGAACCCGGGCATCGCGGACAAGATGGCTCCGCAGTAGGGCTTCCCGAGGACTTCCCGCAGGTTCCGAAGGACCGGAAAGGGTGGGCACCGCCGTCGGCGGGCCCGCCCTTTCGGGGTTTTCGGACCTTCGTCATCCGGCCGACCTTGCGCAACCGTGTGCGTAATGTGCTGGCAGCCGGAAGGATGGCGAGTCGGGAGGGAGCAGGACATGGACGAGAAGGAAGCACTCCGCGTGGGCGCCGCGGTCCGCCGAAGGCGCAGAACCCTGGGGCTCACGCTGGCCGCGGTCGCCGACCGCAGTGGTCTGTCCGTGCCGTTCCTCAGCCAGATCGAGAACGAGCGGGCCCGGCCCAGCGCCCGGTCCCTGGACCGGGTCGCCGAAGCCCTGGAGACCACCACGGCACGACTGCGCGCCGCCGCGGACTCGGCACGCGCCGTCGATGTCGTACGGGCGGCCGAGCACGACGGCGTACGCAGGGTGGTGCGCGGACGCCACCAGCTCAGCGCCCTGGAGTTCACCGGGGAGATCGACCTCGCGCGCGAGTTCCAGCACCGCAACGACGAGGTGATGTACGTGGTGCGGGGCGCCGCCGAGGTGGAGGCCGAGGGGCAGGCGTACCGGCTGGAGCAGGGTGACACCCTCTTCCTGTCCGGCGGGGTGCGGCACCGCTGGCGGGCCACCGTGCCCGGCACGAGACTGCTGGTCGTCGCGGTCGCCGAGCACATCGACGCCACCTACGACCCGCGCCGCTGAGAGGGGACCGTCGTGCGCGTCGTCTCCCTGGTCCCCTCGCTCACCGAGGCCGTCGCCGTCACGGCGCCCGGCCTGCTGGTCGGCGCCACCGACTGGTGCACCCACCCGGCCGGGCTGGCCGCGGCCCGGATCGGCGGCACCAAGAATCCCGATGTTCCGGCCGTTCTCGCGCTCGGGCCCGATCTGGTCGTCGCCAACGAGGAGGAGAACCGCGAGCCCGACCTCGCGGCGCTCCGGGCCGCCGGGACCGAGGTGCTCGTCACGGAGATCCGCACCCTCGACCAGGCCTTCGAGGAACTGGACCGGGTCCTGGTCACCGCCTGCGGTCTGGCCAGGCCGCGCTGGCTGGACGAGGCCGAGGCGGCCTGGGCCGCCCTGCCGCCGCCCCGTGCGCCCCGCCGCGCGATCATCCCGATCTGGCGCAGGCCCTGGATGGTGCTGGGCCGTGACACCTTCGCCGGAGACCTGCTGGCCCGGCTCGGCGTCGAGAACGTGTACGCCGGCCACGCCGAGCGCTACCCCCGCATCCCGCTCGACGTGCTCGGTGCGGTGGGCGCCGATCTGGTGGTCCTGCCCGACGAGCCGTACCGCTTCACCGCCGACGACGGGCCCGAGGCCTTCCCCGCACTGCCCGCCGCACTCGTCGACGGGCGGTACCTCACGTGGTACGGGCCTTCACTGGTGCGGGCGCCTGCGGTGCTGCGAGCAGCGCTCCGCTGAACAGCCCGCGCAGCGTCCGCACCCCGGCCACCGCCCAGGCCGTCACCAGCAGCACGTACAGCGCGACGGCCAGCCAGGTGTACGCGGTGAGCCCGGTGTGCCGGGCCAGACCGGCGGCGCCGGTGACACACGTACCGATGGGGAAGGTGAAGCCCCACCACGTCATGCCGAAGGTCATGCCGTTGCGCGCCGCCCGCACCACCATCGCGACGGCCAGCGCCAGCCACAGCAGCGCGAATCCCATCACCGGCACCCCGTACAGCACGGCGAACACTTCGAGCCCCGAGGCGTACGGTTCCCCGATCGCACCCCGTGCCACATCGGCGAGCTGATTGACCGCGGTCGTCGACTGGCCCAGCGGGCCGAGGACCAGGAACAGCGTGGGGGTCAGCGCGAGCGGCAGCGGCCCCTGGTGGACGAGCCGGGCGAAGATCAGCGGCAGCATCACCAGCGTGGCCAGCAGACTCAGACCGAACATCGCGTAGCAGGCCAGCAGCATCGCCTCCTGCCACTGCCCGGCCGGCAGCTCCGGCACGAGCAGCGGACCGAGAGCCGCGGAGACCATCGGCGCCACCACCGGAAGCAGCCACACCGGTGACGCGTTGCCGGGCTCGATCCGGTGGCGTACGACCATCAGATACGGGATCGCGACCGCGGCGGCCAGCCCGATCAGCGTGCCCGCCGAGTAGAGCACCACGTCCAGGGCGAGCGCCGCCCGGTGCCCGATCAGATCCTGGCCGACCACCATCGTCGAACCGCCGACCGCGAGCAGGGCCATCGACAGACAGCCGTAGAACGGGGCGACGGCCGGGTCGAGCAGATGGTTGCGGGCCTGGTCGCGGTGGGCGATCCAGTGCCCGGTCCGAGCCGCGAGCACCGCGGCGAGCGCGACCACCGCGAGCACCCACACCACCGTGCAGGCGGCCCGCAGCCCCGGAACGTCCACCGGCAGCGCGACGCCCGCGCTCGCGACGATCGAGGTGCCCATCACGGCCGCGTACCAGTTGGGGCCGAGGTATCGCAGGGCGGGCAGCCGCTCGGCGGCCGGAAGGGGGGTCGAGGACCGCTGCGCCTGCCGGGTCTGCTGCGTCCGAGGTGCCTGCTGCGTCTGTCGCGTCTGCTGGGTCTGCGGAAAGGTGGCCATGCCACGATTTTCGCGGCGGGGGCCGGGCCCCACCAGGGAGTCCGTCTCTATGAGGTCATAAGGTGGCTTTATGGCCGGTGAAGCGCATGTCTCCCTCTCCCACCGCATCCCCGACCTCGGAGCGCTGGAACTCCTGCTCGCCGTGGCCCGGCACGGCAGCCTGGGGCGCGCGGCCCGTGACGTCGGTGTCACCCAGCCCGCCGCCAGCAGTCGGATCCGGTCCATGGAACGCCAGCTCGGCGTCGCCCTGCTGGACCGTTCACCGCGCGGCTCCCGGCTCACCGACGCGGGCGCGCTGGTCACCGACTGGGCGCGTCGGATCATCGAGGCTGCCGAGGCGTTCGACGCGGGCGCGCAGGCGCTGCGCGACCGGCGGGACTCCAGGCTGCGGGTCGCCGCCTCCATGACCATCGCCGAATACCTGCTGCCCGGCTGGCTGATAGCGCTGCGCGCCGAACGGCCGGACACGGCGGTCTCGCTGCTGGCCGGAAACTCGGCGGCGGTGGCGGGCCGGCTCCTGGTCGGCGAGGCCGACCTCGGATTCGTGGAGGGCCTCTCCGTGCCGGAAGGGCTCGACGGCACGGTCATCGCCCACGACCGCCTCGTCGTCGTGGTCGCCCCGTCCCATGCCTGGGCCCGCCGCCCGGCCCCCCTCACCCCGCAGGAACTGGCCGCGACCCCGCTGATCCTGCGCGAACACGGCTCCGGCACCCGCCAGGTCCTGGACGCGGCCCTCGCCGTGCACGGCGGTCTCGCCCAGCCGCTGCTCGAACTCTCCTCCACGACCGCGGTGAAGGGGGCGGCGGAGAGCGGCGCCGGGCCGTGCGTCCTGAGCGAACTGGCGCTCGGCGAGGAACTGTCCTCGCGCCGGCTGGTCAAGGTCCCGGTCGCCGGAGTACGCCTGCGGCGCCAGCTGCGCGCGGTCTGGCCCTCGGGCCACCGTCCGACGGGCCCGGCCCGCGACCTGCTGTCACTGACGGGACGGGACACCTGAGACCCCCGGGTCCTCACGTCCTGGCCCCCATGCCCGGCCCCTCGCGCCCCGGCGAAAACGCTGGTGAAAGCGCTGGCGGGCGCCCCGCTCCGTGACGAAGAATGCGCGGATGAACGTGATCGCTCCACCCGCCACCGGAGTCCGGCACCACTGGGCCGACCTCCCCGCACCCGTCCGCGACGCCGTCGAGGACATCCTCGGCGGCCGGGTCGTCGAGGCGCGCAGCCAGAGCGGCGGGTTCTCGCCGGGGGTCGCCGCCCGGGTCCGCCTCGCGGACGGCCGGCGCGCCTTCGTCAAGGCGGTGAGCGCCGAGACGAACCCCGGCAGCCCCGACCTGCACCGCGCCGAGGCCCGCAACACCGCGGCGCTCCCGCCCGGCATCCCGGCGCCCCGGTTGTTCGGTTCGTACGACGACGGCACACGGGTCGCCCTCGTCCTCCAGGACATCGACGGCCGTCAGCCCCGCGTCCCCTGGGACGCCACCGAGCTGGACCGGGTTCTGACGGCGGTCGGCGAACTGGGCGCGGCCCTGACCCCGGCACCGATCGACGCACCTGCCGCGGCCGACCGCAAGGCCGGGATGTTCAGCGGCTGGCGGGCCCTGCTGGCCGACGGGGACACAGACCGCCTCGACCCGTGGGCGGCGCGCAACCTCGCCCTGCTCGCGGAACTGGAGTCGGGCTGGGCGGAACCGGCCACCGGGGACAGCCTCGCCCACAGCGACCTGCGGGCCGACAACATCCTGCTCACCGACGACCGGGTGGTCTTCGTCGACTGGCCCCACGCGCTGCGCGCCGCTCCCTGGTTCGACCTGCTGACGATGCTGCCGTGCGTGGCGGCGCAGGGCGGCCCCGACCCGGAGGCCGTCTTCACCGCCCACCCGCTGGGCAGGGACGCCGACCCGGCGGGAGTGACGGCGGTACTCGCCGCGCTGACCGGCTACTTCGTGGCGGGATCACTGAAGCCGGCCCCGCCCGGTCTCCCGACGCTACGGGCCTTCCAGGGGGCTCAGGGCGCGGCGGCGCTGCGATGGCTGCGAGGCAGGCTCGGGAACGTCGCTCCCTGAGACGGCCCCCACGGCCGCAATGGTGGAGATGGAGACCTTTACGTCCACCGGAGGGCGGGCGCCGCACCCTCCCCACCCGGGCAGGGAATCCGCGACTCAGGTCAAGAACCCGCGCAACAGGGCGGCCGTACCCGCGCAGTGCTCGCGCATGACCGCGCGCGCGGCCTCCCCGTCCCCGTCGAGGACCGCCTCGACGAGGCTGGTGTGCTGGTGCTGCGAATGCTCCAGGTTGCGCACCAGCAGCGGTATGCAGTCCAGCAGGTCGTTCAGGGTGGCCCGGACGGCCGCGTACTGCGTGGTCAGCGACGCGGACCCGGAGAGTTCGGCCAGGGTCAGATGGAGCAGGGTGTCGCGCCTGCGGTAGTCGTGCAGCGGGGCCTCGTGAGTCGCCGTCAGGGCGGCACGCAGCCGGTCCGCGCCCGCGTCGTCGAGCCCCTGCGCGGCGCACAGCTCGGCCGCCCCGGCCTCCAGCACCTCGCGGAAGCGCAGCACGTCCTCGATGTCGACGGACGCGATCCTCCGGCGCAGCTCGTCCTCGCCGGGGCTGCCGGTGCGCCGCAGCACGAACGTACCGCCGTACCGGCCGCGCCTGCTCTCCACCAGGCCCTGGTCCTGGAGGACCTTCAGCACCTCGCGCAGGGTGACCCGGCTGATCCCCAGCAGCTCGGCGAGATCGCGCTCGGCCGGCAGCCGGCCACCGCCCGGCACCAGCCCGAGCCTGATCACCTGGAGGATCTGCTCCAGCGCCTCCTCGAAGCCGTTCCCCGCCCGGACGGGCCGCAGTACGGGCATCAGGCGGTCGGTGTACTCGCTTTCCCCGGCCACGCCCCGTTCCCCTTCCAGGCCGACGGCGGCCAGTAATGGTTGAACCCCACACCTTAAGCTTCACAGCTTAAGTCTTCGGCCGAATTGGACAGTCCGACAATCGACGGGTCGGTGCCGGTGGCCGAACCCTAAGGTGTGGGGATGAGCAACGCGACACCGCCCGGCTGGTATCCGGACGCCGCGACACCGGGCACCGACCGCTGGTGGGACGGTACGGTGTGGACCGCGCACACCCGCCCGGCCGCCGCGCCGCAGGCGTTCGGCCCGCCTGAGCCGGTCGCGATGCCCGCGCCGCAGCCGTTCGGTCAGCCCGAGCCGATCGCCACGGCATCCGGCAACGGCTCCGCCGCATCCGGCCGGAGCAGCACCAACATCGTCGCGCTCGCCGTGGCCGGGCTGATCGTCGTGGGCGCCGCGGTCACCGGCGCCGTCCTGCTCGGCAGGGACGACGACGGTACGCGGCCCGAGGCCGGGCCGAGCGTCTCCGCACCGTCGCCCACCGCCGCCACGGCCACCCCGTCGCCCGGCGGCTCACCGGCCGAGGACGACCCGAAGGTCCTCGTCGACCAGCTCAACGGCATCACCCTGCCGATCCCCGATGGCTGGGAGAAGCCCTCCAGGACCGCCGAACAGGTCCTCACCATGCGTACCGTCGACTCCTACGACTGCCCCGGCAGCTCCTCCGACTTCTGCTACCACGCCACGGTCACCAGCCGCGTCGCGAGCGCCACCGACATCACCTCCGCCGAGAAGCTCGCCGAGCAGGACATCGCCAACGCCGCCGACAACGCCTACGAGAAGAACATCGTCGGCAACCGGATCCACGGCGGCATCACCTCCCACGAGGTGCTCGACTCCGGGTCCGTCAGCGTCGCCGGACGGGCCGGCTACCAGGTGCGCTGGCGGGTCAACACGGCCAAGGGGCCCGGTGGTTACGTGCAGTCGCTCGTCTTCCCGTCCCCGACCGGCAGCGAGTCGCTGATCATCGTGCGGTACGCCTTCGACGCGGGCCCCGACGGACCGCCGCTCCAGCTCATGGACACCATCACCAAGGGGATCCGGCCGATCGGCGACAGCGCGACGAGCGGCGGCGCGGGCAGCTCGATCGAGCACTGAGCGGCCGCCCGGCGGGCCGCCCGGCGGGCCGTCCGGCTCAGAGGAACGTACGGCCCTCGCCCCGGTACGTCGGCACCGTCGCGGTCACCCGGTCGCCCTCGATCAGCTGCAACTCGTCGAAGCGCTCGCACAGTTCACCGGCCTTCGCGTGCCGGAACCACACCTTGTCGCCGATCAGCAGATCGTCGGCCGGGGCGCCGAGCAGCGGGGTCTGCACCTCGCCGGGCCCCTCCTGCGGGTCGTAGCGCAGCCCCTCCGGCAGATACGGCACGGGCAGCCGGTCCGGGCCCGCCGGGCCGGACGCCGGATAGCCGCCGCCGAGGACCGTCACCACCCCCACGCCGGGCCGACGCACCACGGGCTGGGCGAACAGCGCCGCCGGACGGGCCGTGAACGACGTGTAGTTGTCGAACAGCCTCGGTACGTAGAGCCCCGAACCGGCCGCGATCTCGGTCACCGCACGCTCGGCCGCGGTGTGCTGCACACTGCCCGTGCCGCCGCCGTTCACGAACTCCAGGTCCGGCGCCACCGCCCGTACCGCGCGCACCACCTCGGCCCGCCGGACGGCCAGCTCCCTGCGGCCCGCGGCCTGCATCAGCCGGACCGCCCGGGAGCGCAGCGGCTTGCCCGCGACGGAGTCCCCGACCCCGGCGATATGGCCCTCGTACGCCATCAGGCCCACCAGCCGGAATCCCGGCCGCCGCGCCACCGAGCGTGCCAGCTCCGCCAGTTGGGCGGGGGAGCGCAGCGGCGAACGCAGGGCGCCGATCCTGACCCGGCCGCCGAGCAGCTGGAGCGAGGTGTCCAGCTCCAGACAGACCCGGATCTCCTCGCGCCCGCCCGCCCGCGCCGCGTCGATCAGCTCCAGCTGCGCGTGGTCGTCGACCATCAGCGTCACCGCGGCAGCCAGCTTCGGATCGGCGGCCAGCTCGGCGATGGCGGCCCGGTCGGCCGACGGATAGGCCAGCAGTACGTCCTCGAACCCGGCCCGCGCCAGCCACAGCGACTCCGCCAGCGTGAACGACATGATCCCGGCGAAACCGGGCCGCGCGAGCACCCGCTCCAGCAGGGTCCGGCAGCGAACCGACTTGCTCGCCACCCGGATCGGCTTCCCGGCCGCCCGGCGGACGAGATCGTCGGCATTGGAGTCGAACGCGTCGAGATCGACTATGGCGATCGGGGCGTCCAGATGGGCGGTGGCCCGGTTGTAACGGGTCCGGTCAGCGGCACGGGCAGTCATGGCCGCAGCTTGCCAGACGTCCGTACTGCTGGGTAGGGGGATGAACTGCGCAGATCGTCCCGGGCGGGGAACTGCCCGCTCCCGCCGGGGCCGTCCCACCCCGTAGAGTGACGGCACGCGGCAATCAACGGGCCTGCCTGTGAAGTCGATCCGCGCGCGGTACGGAACGGGACCAGGGGGGCGGATGAGTACCGAGGCGCAGCGCGCTCCTGTCCCGCCCCGCCCCACGACTCCGCCACCGACGCCCCCGGCGCAGGGACCCGCGACGACCTCCACGGGCGCGCCCGTCCCGACGAGCCGGAGCGCATCCGAGCCCGCGGCCGCCGTCCCGCCCGTGGAGACCACGGCCCGGCTGAGGCCGGTACCCCCGGCCCCCGCGCCCGACGTGCCCGCCACCCCGCCCCGCACGGCCCCGCCCGCGACCGTCCCGCCCGTCGCGGCCCCTCCCGCCACCGCGCCGCCGCGCCCCGAACAGCCGCCCGCCGCGACCCGACGGCGGCCCGTCGGCGCCGTGGACCTCACCCCGCGCCCGGGAGCGGTTCCGCCACCGGGCGGGTCGGCCCCCGCCTTCCCGCACGCCTACCAACAGCCGCAGCCGTACCGCGTTCCCCCTCCCGAGACACCAGCGGAGACCACCACCCGGCTGCGCCCGATCCGTACCCGGCACCCCGCCAGGACCGCGGCCGCCGCGGCCTGTGTCGTGCTCGGGCTCGGACTGATCGGCGGCGCGGCCACCGGCGCCTGGCTCACCAGCGACTCCTCGGCCGACGCCGCCGCCCACAGCGCCTACACCGTGGGCCGCTCCGCCTGGCACAACGTCCCCGTGGACACCCTCTTCCCCCGCACCCTGACCGGTGACGGAGCGGGCCCCGGCGGCGCAGACCGGGTCTGGACCCGGATCGCCGTCGCCCCGGACAGCGGCTGCCGGGAGGCCCTGGACCCGCTGCTGGCCCGGATCCTCGGCCCGGTCGGCTGCGAGCGCATGCTCCGGGCCACCTACACCGACGCCACCGCCAGCAGCGTCACCACGGTCGGGGTGATCTTCACCGAGGGCGACGAAGCGGCGATGAAGGCGCTGAGCACCCGCTTCGCCGACCAGCGCCTCGGCCGGCGCACCGACCTGATGCCCCGCACCTACCCCGTCAAGGGCACCGTCGCCGCCGGATTCGGCGACCGGCAGCGCGCCAGCTGGACCGTCCACGTACTGACCGAGGTGCCAGTCGTCGTGTTCGCCGTGTCCGGCTTCGCCGACGGGCGCACCGTCGCCGACCCGCAGCCCGTCGACAGTGCCATGGCCGCGGACGCCACGACTGCCGCGGCCCAGGCCGGGCTCGGCCACGAGGCCAAGGGCATCGCCGACCGGATCGAGCGTGGTCTGCGCAGGACCGTCACCGACCTCACGGAGAAACCGGAATGAGCCGTCGCACCCGCCGCCACCGCGCCCTGGGCGCGGTCTGCGCCGCCACCGCGTTCGCGCTCCTGCCCGCCGTACCGGCCAGGGCCGATGCCATCCGGGACCAGCAGTGGGGTCTCCAGGCGCTCCACACCGACCAGGCGTGGCGGACCACCAAGGGCAAGGGAATCACCGTCGCCGTCGTCGACACCGGGGTCGACGGCAACCTGCCCGATCTGTCCGGCCAAGTACTGCCCGGCAAGGACATGATCGGCTTCGGCGCAGGCCGAGGCGACCGCTCCTGGGCCCGCCACGGCACCGCGATGGCAGGCATCATCGCAGGTCACGGCCATGGAACGGGGCGCAGCGACGGGGTGCTCGGCATCGCGCCCGAGGTGAAGATCCTTCCGGTCCGGGTGATCCTCGAAGCCTCCGACCCGGCCCGCGCCAGGGCCCGGAAGTCACGCGGCACGGCCCTCGCCGACGGCATCCGCTGGGCCGCCGACCACGGCGCCGACGTCATCAACCTCTCGCTCGGCGACGACAGCAAGTCCGCGCACCCCGACCCGGGCGAGGACGCCGCCATCCAGTACGCGCTGAAGAAGGGGGCCGTCGTCGTAGCCTCCGCGGGCAACGGCGGCGAGAAGGGCGACCACATCTCGTACCCCGCCGCCTACCCCGGCGTGATCGCGGTCGCCGCCGTCGACCGGTACGGCACCCACGCCGCGTTCTCCACCCGCCGCTGGTACGCCACCGTCAGCGCACCCGGCGTCGACATCGTCGTCGCCGCGCCCGACGGGCAGTACTACGTGGAGTGGGGGACCTCGGCCGCCTCCGCGTTCGTCTCCGGCGCCGTCGCACTGGTCCGTGCCGCGCACCCGGGGCTGACGCCCGCCCAGATCAAGAAGCTCCTCGCGGACACGGCCCGCAGCTCCCCGGCGTCCGGCCGGGACGACGCCCGGGGGTACGGCATCGTCGACCCCGCCGCGGCGATCGAGGCCGGCGCCGCGGTCCGCCCCGCCGGTCTGCGCGCCGAATCCACCGAGACCGGTTACCGGAAGCGCTACTTCGGCTCCGGTCCCACCCCCGAGCAGCACGAGAACGGCGCCGCGGGCTGGCTCGCGGCGGGCGCGGGCGGTCTGGGAGCGGTCCTGCTGGCCCTGGCCGTGGTGCTCTGGCGCGGCAGGGGCCGGGGCTTCGTCACCGCACGGGGCTGACCCGCCGTCCCGCACGGACGGGACGGTCGGACCTGTCGGCGGGACGGCACGGCCCAGGCACTAGGCTCGCCCCGTGGCGCAGAAGAACATTCCGGACCCCGGATACTCCGACGACGACGGCACGGCCGACCCGGCACTGGCGGCGGCCCTGGCCGCCTGGGCCCAGGACCGCAAGGCCGTCGGCCCGGTACTCGAAGCCCTCAAGGGAGCCCGGCTCCTCGTCCCGGTCGTCGCCGTGCTCGGGGAGGTGGAAGAAGACGAGAACGGGCTGCGTCGCGAGAAGACCAGCGACATGGCCGTCCCCACCCTCCAGGCCGGGGACCGTCGGGCCCTGCCCGCCTTCACCTCGACCGACACGCTGGCCCGCTGGGATCCGCAGGCACGCCCCGTCGCCGTACCCCTGCACCAGGCGCTGCAGGCCGCCGCGCACGAGAAGGCGGACACGGTCGTGCTCGATCTCGCCGGCCCGGTCGCGTTCGAGCTGACCGGCTCCGCGCTGCTCGCTCTCGCTGAGGGCCGCACCAGCGCCGACCCGCTCGACGACCCCGCCGTCACCTCGGCGGTGCGCAACGCGGTCGCCGGCGAGCCCTCGGTGCTCCGTGCCCACCTCGGGCCCGGCCGGGCCGACGGCACCCTCGCCCTGGTCCTCGCGCCCGGCACCGACCCCGCCGAAGCGGCCCGCCGGGTCGCGGAAGTGCTGGCGGCCGACGAGGTCCTGCGCGCCCGCCTGGTGCGCGGCCTGGACCTGGCGCTGCTGCCGGCCGACGCCGTCGCGCCGGGCGAGCCGCTCTTCACGCGCTGATCGCGCCGTGACGCAATCGAGCCCCCTGCCCACCCGGGCAGGGGGCTCGATCACGTCGAAGGAGCAGGAACGGGGAGGGGACTCAGCCGAAGACGGGGCCGGTGTACTTCTCGCCGGGGCCCTGACCGGGCTCGTCCGGCACGAGCGACGCCTCGCGGAACGCGAGCTGCAGCGACTTCAGGCCGTCCCGCAGCGGGGCCGCGTGGAAGGAGCTGATCTCGGTGGCGCTGGCGTCCAGCAGCCCGGCCAGCGCGTGCACCAGCTTGCGGGCCTCGTCGAGGTCCTTGTGCTCGTCGCCGTCCTCGGTCAGCCCGAGCTTCACGGCGGCGGCGCTCATCAGATTGACCGCGACCGTCACGATCACCTCGACCGCGGGCACCTCCGCGATGTCGCGGGTCATGTCGTCGAAGCCGGGGGAATCACTGCTGGGGGTCGCGTCACTCATGCGCCATACGATAGGCCCACGCCACTGCCGCCCCGTCCGCGGGAGCGGCGGGCGACAGCCGGTTAGCGTCCGCCGGGGGGAGCTGCTAACCTTGTGTAACGACCGGCTGGGCAGCTATGTGCCCGGCCCACAAGTGGAGGCTCCGATCTCCCACCTGACCGCCCTTCGGGACGGCAGGTCATCCGGTCAGGCGGTGACCATCGTTCCGTACGGACGATGGGACCGCCCGATGCGCCCCGCGGTTGACCGCGGTGGTTCCGGTTGTTCCAGGAGCCCCGCCTGTGTCCCGTCCGGGGCATTTTTATTGCACTGGTGCGGTTGGTCTCACGAAACAGACGTTACGTGGCTGTCCGCCAGGCGGCCGCGTGGTGCTACCGAGGAGGATCCATCAGCGCCGAGCCCCGCATCAACGACCGGATTCGCGTTCCCGAGGTGCGACTTGTCGGTCCCAGCGGCGAGCAGGTCGGGATTGTTCCGCTTGCCAAGGCCCTGGAACTCGCACAGGAGTACGACCTCGACCTGGTCGAGGTGGCGGCGACCGCCCGTCCGCCCGTGTGCAAGCTCATGGACTACGGGAAGTTCAAGTACGAGTCGGCCATGAAGGCCCGTGAGGCGCGCAAGAACCAGGCGCACACGGTCATCAAGGAGATGAAGCTCCGGCCGAAGATCGACCCGCACGACTATGACACCAAGAAGGGTCACGTCGTCCGGTTCCTCAAGCAGGGCGACAAGGTCAAGATCACGATCATGTTCCGTGGTCGTGAGCAGTCCCGCCCCGAGCTGGGCTTCCGACTGCTCCAGCGTCTGGCTTCGGACGTGGAGGAACTCGGCTTCATCGAGTCCAACCCGAAGCAGGACGGCCGGAACATGATCATGGTTCTGGGCCCGCACAAGAAGAAGACCGAAGCCATGGCCGAGGCCCGCGAGGCCCAGGCCGCCCGCAAGGCGGGGCGTCAGGGTTCCACCCCCGACGCCGAGGCCGCGGGCGAGGCTGCCGAAGCGCAGCCCGAGGCTCCGGCCGAGACACCTTCCGAGGCCTGACCTCAGGGGGCCGCCATCCAGGCGGCCCCGGGTCTCCCCGGAATTCCCACCAAGATCTGACGCCCCTGCTGCCCGGTGCCCGCACCGCGAGGGGCGCCACTGACGAGGAGAGAACGGCGCGATGCCGAAGAACAAGACGCACAGCGGTGCCAGCAAGCGCTTCAAGATCACCGGCTCCGGCAAGGTGCTCCGTGAGCGCGCAGGCAAGCGCCACCTTCTTGAGCACAAGTCGTCCAAGAAGACCCGCTCGCTGACCGGCACGGTCGTAGTGGCTCCGTCCGACGCCAAGAAGATCAAGAAGCTTCTCGGCAAGTGAGTCCGCGGCCCGCGGCGAATCCGCGGGCGGCGCATTCGAGACCGGGACCAATTCGTTTCCGGGCTGGGTGAGTCGACACCACGAACACCAGCCCCGCTACAAGGAGTTAAAAAGTGGCACGCGTCAAGCGGGCAGTAAACGCTCACAAGAAGCGCCGGGCAATCCTCGAGCAGGCCAGCGGTTACCGCGGTCAGCGCTCCCGCCTGTACCGCAAGGCGAAGGAGCAGGTCACCCACTCCCTCGTCTACAACTACAACGACCGCAAGAAGCGCAAGGGCGACTTCCGTCAGCTGTGGATCCAGCGCATCAACGCCGCTGCCCGCCAGAACGGCATGACGTACAACCGCCTCATCCAGGGTCTGAAGGCCGCCAACATCGAGGTGGACCGCAAGATCCTGGCCGAGCTCGCGGTCAACGACAGCAACGCGTTCGCCGCCCTCGTCGAGGTTGCCCAGAAGGCCCTCCCGAGCGACGTCAACGCCCCGAAGGCCGCCTGATCCAGGTCGCACTGTCTTCCGTTCCGGACCCGCAGGCGCTCGCCGTCTGCGGGTCCGGTGCGTTGCACGACGCATTCCGTACGTCCGCCACCTCCGTACGCAGAGAGGCTCGCCGCCGACCATGGGCACCCCCGAACTGATCTCCCCGCGATCGCCGCGCGTCACCGCCGCCCGGCGGCTGGCCAAGCGCAACTTCCGCGGCAAGGAGCGCAGGTTCATCGCCGAGGGGCCGCAGGCCGTGCGCGAGGCCGCCGAGCACCGCGGCAGCGACGGCGAGCCGACCCTGATCGAGCTGTTCGCCACCGTCGAGGCGGCCGAGCGGTACGCCGACATCGTCGCCGCCGCCCACGCGGCCGGCGCCCGGGTGCACCTCGCCGACGGCGACGTGCTCGCCGACGTCTCGCAGACCGTCACCCCGCAGGGCCTGATCGGCGTCTGCCGCTTCCTCGACTCCCCGTTCGACGCGATCCTCGCCGCGAAGCCGAAACTGGTCGCCGTCCTCGCCCACGTACGCGACCCCGGGAACGCCGGGACGGTGCTGCGCTGCGCCGACGCGGCGGGCGCCGACGCCGTCGTGCTCACCGACGCCTCGGTGGACCTGTACAACCCCAAGTCCGTCCGGGCCTCGGTCGGTTCGCTCTTCCATCTGCCGGTCGCCGTCGGCGTCCCGGTCGAGCAGGCCGTGCAGGGGCTGCGGGCGGCGGGCGTACGGATCCTCGCCGCCGACGGCGCGGGCGACGACGACCTCGACGACGAGCTCGACGCGGGCACCATGGGCGGGCCGACCGCCTGGGTCTTCGGCAACGAGGCCTGGGGGCTGCCGGAGGAGACCCGGGCACTGGCCGACGCGGTCGTGCGGGTGCCCATCCACGGTAAGGCGGAGAGCCTCAACCTGGCGACGGCGGCGGCCGTGTGTCTGTACGCCTCCGCGAGGGCCCAGCGCCCGCGGTGACAACGCAGGGTGTCGCCGCGTCACCGACGACTAGTAGGGTGGCGAACTCGGGGGCCCACTGCACCGGTTCGAGAGGTGGGGTACGGGATATGGCTGTCGGCATGAGCACGCCGCGCGAGACACATGCCGCCGTCGTGCGCGCCGAAGCGGCCGAGAGCCCCGAGCCCGCAGCCGTCGGCCTGGGGATCGATCCCGACGACCTGCCCGACGGCCTGGTCGTCGCCGACGGGACCGGCCGGATCATCTGCTTCAACGCCGCCGCCGCCCGGATCACCGCGATGCCCCGGGCCGGCGCCCTCGGCCGCTCCCTGGAGCACGTACTGCCGCTGGAGGACCTCAAGGGCCGCCGCTGGTGGGCCCTGACCGACCCGTACGGCGGCCTCGCCACCCGGGTCGGCCAGCCCGAACGCAATCTGCTGCTGCCCGGCGGCCGGGAGGTCCTGGTCTCCGCCCGCTACGTGCGCGAGCACCCGACCGGACCGGTGCGCCGGGTGGTGGTCTCGCTGCGCGGCACCGAGGCCCGCCGCCGCAACGAACGCAGCCACGCCGAGCTGATCGCCACGGTCGCCCACGAGCTGCGCTCCCCGCTGACCTCCGTCAAGGGCTTCACCGCGACCCTCCTCGCCAAGTGGGAGCGGTTCACCGACGACCAGAAGCGGCTGATGCTGGAGACGGTCGACGCCGACGCGGGCCGCGTCACCCGGCTCATCGCCGAACTGCTCGACATCTCCCGGATCGACTCCGGGCGCCTGGAGCTGCGGCGCCAGCCGGTGGACCTCTCCCTCGCCGTCGAACGCCACGTCCAGGCCCTCACCGCGACCGGCCAGAACCCCGACCGCTTCCTCGTCCGCACCTGCCAGCCGCTGCCTGCGGTCTGGGCCGACCCGGACAAGGTCGACCAGGTGCTCGGCAACCTGCTGGAAAACGCGGTGCGCCACGGCGAGGGAACCGTCACCATTGAAGTCGCACCCGCACCCGCGAAGAGCGACGAGAAGGGAACGGCGGTCACCGTGAGCGACGAAGGCCCCGGCATCCCCGAGGAGTCGATGGGCCGTGTCTTCACCCGCTTCTGGCGGGGGAGCAAGCGCGGCGGTACGGGCCTGGGCCTCTACATCGTCAAGGGCATCGTCGAGGCGCACGGCGGCACGATCACGGTCGGTCGCGGCCCCGGCGGCGGCGCGGAATTCCGATTTATCCTGCCCGTGAGCACGCCGGCCTACCTGGTCTGAGCGGGCCCACGGGCCTCCCACACATCCTGTGGCCCTTAGACTCGACCTTTGGCACCTTTGCGTCCTCCAGTCGTCGATCGGGGCCATGGGGGTCCGGGGCCTTCCCCGGTAAGCGCAGTATCAGCCAATCGGAAGCACGGGAAGAGATGTCGGCACCGAACAAGTCGTACGACCCAGTCGAGGTCGAGGCACTGAAACCGGAAGAGATCGAGCGCATGCGGGACGAGGCGTTCGCCGCCTTCGCCGCCGCCGGTGACCTCGACGCGCTCGCCCAGGCGAAGACCGCGCACACCGGGGGTACCTCACCGCTGTCGCTCGCCAACCGCGAGATCGGCGCACTGCCGCCGCAGGCCAAGGCCGAGGCGGGCAAGCGCGTGGGCCAGGCCCGCGGCGCCGTGAGCAAGGCCCTCGCCGCCCGTCAGGCGGAGCTGGAGGCCGAGCGGGACGCCCGCGTGCTGGTCGAGGAGGCGGTGGACGTCACGCTGCCCTACGACCGCACCCCGGCCGGCGCCCGCCACCCGCTGACGACCTTCATGGAGCGCGTCGCGGACGTCTTCGTGGCCATGGGCTACGAGGTCGCCGAGGGCCCCGAGGCCGAGGCGGAGTGGTTCAACTTCGACGCCCTGAACTTCGTGCCCGACCACCCGGCCCGGCAGATGCAGGACACCTTCTTCGTCCAGGGCCCCGACGGCGCCAGGAACGACGAGTCCGGGGTCGTGCTGCGCACCCACACCTCGCCGGTCCAGGCCCGCTCCCTGCTCGACCGGGAACCGCCGGTCTACGTCGTCTGCCCCGGCCGCGTCTACCGCACCGACGAGCTCGACGCGACGCACACCCCGGTCTTCCACCAGATCGAGCTGCTGGCCGTCGACGAGGGCCTCACCATGGCCGACCTCAAGGGCACCCTCGACCACATGGTCCAGGCGCTCTTCGGCCCGGACATGAAGACCCGGCTGCGGCCCAACTTCTTCCCGTTCACCGAGCCGTCCGCCGAGATGGACATGGTCTGCTATGTCTGCCGCGGCGCGTCCGTCGGCAACCCGGACCGCCCCTGCCGCACCTGCGGCAGCGAGGGCTGGATCGAGCTCGGCGGCTGCGGCATGGTCAACCCCAAGGTGCTCATCGCCTGCGGCGTCGACCCCCAGAAGTACAGCGGATTCGCCTTCGGGTTCGGCATCGAACGGATGCTGATGTTCCGCCACAACGTAGAAGACATGCGAGACATGGTCGAGGGTGACGTCCGGTTCACCCGGCCGTTCGGGATGGAGATCTGATGCGCGTCCCGCTTTCCTGGCTGCGGGAGTACGTCGACCTGCCGGCGACGGAGACCGGCCGTGACGTACAGGCCAAGCTCGTCGCCGTGGGTCTGGAGGTCGAGACCGTCGAGCAGATCGGTGCCGGCCTCAAGGGCCCGCTGGTCGTCGGACAGGTACTGACCATCGAGGAGCTGGAGGGCTTCAAGAAGCCCATCCGCTTCTGCACGGTCGACGTCGGCAGCGCCAACGGCACCGGCGAGCCGCAGGAGATCGTCTGCGGCGCCCGTAACTTCTCCGTCGGCGACAAGGTCGTCGTGGTCCTCCCGGGCGCCGTGCTGCCCGGTGACTTCGCGATCGCCGCCCGCAAGACGTACGGCAAGACCTCGCACGGCATGATCTGCTCCACCGACGAGCTCGGCATGGGCGACGACGGCACGCACGGCATCATCGTGCTGCCGCCGGAGCACGAGGTGGGCACCGACGCGATCGAGCTGCTCCAGCTCGTCGACGAGGTCCTGGACATCGCCGTCACGCCCGACCGCGGCTACTGCCTCTCCATGCGCGGCGTCGCCCGCGAGACCGCCATCGCGTACGGGCTGCCGCTGCGCGACCCGGCGCTGCTGGACGTGCCCGCGCCGAACGCGTACGGCTACCCGGTCAAGGTCGCCGACCCGATCGGCTGCGACAAGTTCACCGCGCGCACCGTGGTCGGCCTCCAGCCCGAGGCCCGCTCCCCGATCTGGCTGCAGCGCCGCCTGCAGAAGGCCGGGATGCGTCCGATCTCGCTCGCCGTCGACATCACCAACTACGTGATGCTGGAACTCGGCCAGCCGCTGCACGCCTACGACCGCACCCGCGTCGACGGGCCGATCGGGGTGCGCCGCGCCCAGCAGGGCGAGAAGCTGACCACCCTCGACGGCACGGTCCGCGTCCTGGACGCCGAGGACCTGGTCATCACGGACAACCGCGGGCCGATCGGCCTCGCGGGCGTCATGGGCGGTGCCAACACCGAGATCGCGGACGTCGACGGCGAGCACCACAGCGCCGAGGTCGTCATCGAGGCCGCGCACTTCGACGCGATCTCGATCGCCCGGACCGCGCGTCGCCACAAGCTGTCATCCGAGGCGTCCAAGCGCTTCGAGCGCGGATCCGACCCGCAGGCCGCCGCGGCCGCCGCACAGCGCACCGTCGACCTGCTGGTGCTCCTCGCCGGCGGCACCGCCGAGGCCGGGGTCACCGAGGTCAGCGCACCGTCGGCGCCCCGCACCATCGCGATGCCCGCGAACCACCCCGACAAGGTGGCCGGCGTCGAGTACGGCCGCGAGACCGTCGTACGCCGCCTCCAGGAGGTCGGCTGCGACGTCTACGGGCAGGACGAGCTGATCGTCACCGTGCCGTCCTGGCGCCCCGACCTCAGCGAGCCGAACGATCTCGCCGAAGAGGTCATCCGCCTGGAGGGTTACGAGAACCTCCCGTCCACCCTCCCGACCCCGCCGTCCGGCCGCGGGCTCACCGACCGCCAGCGGTTGTACCGCAGGGTCGGCCGGGCGCTTGCCGGAGCCGGCTTCGTCGAGGCGCTGAACTACCCGTTCATCGGCGAGGCCGCGCTCGACCAGCTCGGGCTCGACGCCGAGGACGCCCGCCGGCGCACCGTCAAGCTCGTCAACCCGCTCTCCGACGAGGAGCCGGCGCTGCGCACCACACTGCTGCCGGGCCTGCTCGGCGCACTGCGGCGCAACGACGGCCGCGGCAGCCACGACCTCGCGCTCTTCGAGACCGGCCTGGTCTTCCGGCCCACGGGCACGGAGACGAAGGCCGTCCCGCTGCCCGTCGACCGCCGTCCCACCGCCGAGGAGATCGCGGGCCTCGACGCCTCGCTGCCGCGTCAGCCGCGCCGCGCCGCGGTCGTCCTCGCGGGCGCCCGTGAGCAGGCCGGCTGGTGGGGCAAGGGCCGCCCGGCCGACTGGGCGGACGCCATCGAGGCCGCCCGCACCATCGCCCACGAGGCCGGTGTCGAGGTGACCGTGCGCAGTGACCGGCACGCGCCGTGGCACCCGGGCCGCTGCGCCGCGCTGTACGTCACGGTGAACGGCGAGGAGACCCTGTTCGGTCACGCCGGTGAGCTGCACCCGCGGGTCGTCAAGGACCTCCACCTGCCCGAGCGGACCTGCGCCGTGGAGGTCGAGCTCGACGTCCTGGAGCAGGCCGTCGACGGCGCGCTCCAGGCGCCCCGGATCTCCACCTTCCCGGTGGCGACCCAGGACGTCGCGCTGGTCGTCGCGGAGAACGTCCCGGCCGCCGACGTGGAGCGGGCGCTGCGCGAGGGCGCGGGCGAACTGCTCGAATCGGTGCGGCTGTTCGACGTCTTCACCGGTGAGCAGATCGGTGCGGGCCGCAAGTCGCTCGCGTACGCGCTGCGCTTCCGCGCGGCGGACCGCACGCTGACCGTGGACGAGGCCTCGGCCGCGCGCGACGCGGCGGTGGCCCTGGCCGCCGAGCGGACGGGCGCGGTGCTGCGCGGCGCGTAGCGTTTCCGCGCACAGACGGCGAGGAGGGGCGCATCCGGTGACCGGATGCGCCCCTCCTGCCATGCTCGCCGAACGGCGTGGACCGCACGCGGGCCCCGGCGCGGCCCGGGGGAACCCGGCTCCGAGCCGATCCCGCAGCCACCCTCCGATCCGTGGGCAGTGGGCCGTGCGGTCCGGCGCCGTCCGCGCTGCCACGGAGTGTCGGGCAGGTCGGCAGGGCGGACGGCGCGGTTGCGGGTCGTCGTACTGTACGAGGGGGAGCAGACGACCCGTCCGCCTCTTGCGAGACGACTGATTCAACCCATCCGCGCACCGGCGCAACAGGGTGCGCAGCGGGACGGTTCGGGCATTGCGTTCACACCCCGTGTGAATCGTGCTCCACTGGTGCGACACGCCTCGGCGTGCTGAACCACCGGAGGGGCACATGGGGGCAACGGAGCCCAACATTCTGCTGGCTGCCCTGATCGAGGAGGCGGGCGTCTCCCGGGCGGGACTCGCCGCGCACATCAACCGGGCCGGCCGCCCGCGCGGACTGTGCCTGCGCTACGAACACACCGCGGTGGCCCGTTGGCTGAAGGGTCAGCGCCCGCGCGGCCAGGTGCCCGACCTGATCTGCGAAGTGCTCGGCAAGCGGCTGAGCAGGCCCGTCTCGCTGGACGACATCGGCATGGCGGCCCCGGGGACCGGCTCGTCCGTGCCCGGCTCCCCGCTCACCGGCTTCGTCGAGCGGGCCACCGCGCTGTGGCGCTGCGACGAGGCGCAGCGCGCGCACGCCCTCGACCCGGCCGCCGTCACGGGCACCACGGCGGTGATGCCGGTCTGGGAGTGGGAGAACCCGCCGGAGGACGCCGACGTCTCGCGCGAGGGGCCGACCAGGGTCTCCACGGCCGACATAGAGACCCTGCGTGCGGCCCGCACCCACTACGAACTGATGTACCGCCGGGCAGGCGGAATCGCGACCCGTTCCCGCATCGTCGGCTTCCTCAACTCCGAGACCGCCCCGCTGCTGCGCGGCGGCTACAGCGACGCGATGGGCCGCCGGCTGTACCGGGCGGCGGGCGGCCTGGTGGCGGTCGCGGGGATCTGCGCGTACGACTCGGACGCGCACGGGCTCGCCCAGCGCTACTTCCACCATGCGCTGCGGCTGGCCAAGGCGAGCGGGGACCGGGGGCTCGGCGGCTATGTGATCGCCCTGATGGTCAACCAGTCGCTCCACCTCGCCGACTACCGGCAGTCCGTGGCCTTCGCCCAGGCGGCGCTGCGGGCCGCCACCGGACACATCAGCCCGGCGCTCGCCGCCGACCTGTACGCGATGCAGGCCAAGGCGTACGCCCGGCTCGGCGACGCGAGCGGGGTCCGGGAGTCCATCCGGCGGGCCGAGTCGGAGGCCGGGCGCATCCGGCCGTGCCAGGAACCGGACGAGACGGGGTACGTCCAGCCGGGCCTGGTCGATGTGCAGGTGGCCGAGGCGCTGCTCGGCATCGGCGATCTGCCGGGTGCCCGGGAGCACGCGGCCAAGGCGGTGCGGATCCCGGCGCACGACCGGGGGCGGGTGCACCGGCTGGCCATGCTGACCCATGTCGAGCTGCGCCAGGGCGAGGCGGACCGGGCGGCGGCCACCGCCGTGGAGATGGCGGAGCAGGCCGGGGGCATGGAGTCGCGGCGGCTGCGCGACCGGCTGCGCGCCGTGCGCGAGGACCTGGTCGCGAGCGGCTGCGCCGACGCGGGACGGGCCGCCGAACTGATCGACGGGGCGTTGCGCGTACCGCTGTGAGCGCGGTGGACGGCTCGCACTCACGAGGACCGGTACGTTCCGTTCCGATGCCGCTCCTGCTGCGATGTTGCCACCTACTTGTCGAAAGGTGGCAGAACCGTGCAATGGACGAACCTGAACGAACAAACCGTGTATGAAAATCGCTGGTTCCAGGTCAATCTGGCAGACGTGGTCATCCCCGACGGCAGCCATCTCGACCACTTCGTCGTCCGGCTCCGCCCGGTCGCGGCGGCCACCGTCGTCAACGAGGCCGATGAGGTGCTGCTGCTCTGGCGCCACCGGTTCATCACGGACAGCTGGGGCTGGGAACTCGCCGCCGGCGTCGTCGAGGACGGCGAGGACATCGCGGCCGCCGCCGCTCGCGAGATGGAGGAGGAGACCGGCTGGCGCCCCGGGCCGCTGCGCCCGCTGCTGACCGTGGAACCCTCGAACGGCCTCACCGACGCCCGGCACCACCTCTACTGGTCCGAGGAGGCCTGCTGGACCGGCCCGCCCAGCGACGCCTTCGAGTCCTCGCGCCGCGAGTGGATACCGCTCAAGCTGGTGCCCGGCCTGATCGCCCGAGGCGACGTCCCGGCCGCCGGAATGGCCGCCGGGCTGATGATGCTCCGTCACTTACGGCTGGGGTGAGGCGCCGCACGGAGGTGCGGTGCAGAGGCACCGTGCGGCGCGGCCACGCACAACCGCGTACGGGGCCGGCCGGGGATCGCCCGGACCGGCCCCGTACGGGCACGAAGCAAGGATCAGGAGTACGGGTAGAAGCCCGAGCCCGTCTTGCGGCCGAGCCTGCCCGCGTCCACCATGCGCTGGAGCAGCGGCGGAGCGGCGTACAGCGGCTCCTTGAACTCCGCGTACATCGAGTCGGCGACCGAGGCCACCGTGTCGAGACCGATCAGATCGGAGAGCTTGAGCGGGCCCATGGGGTGGGCGCAGCCGAGCTCCATGCCGTTGTCGATGTCCTCACGGCTGGCGATCCCCGACTCGAACATCCGGATCGCGGAGAGCAGATACGGGATCAGCAGCGCGTTGACCACGAAGCCGGAGCGGTCCTGGGCGCGGATCGGGTGCTTGCCGAGCACGTCCTGCACCAGGGCCTCGGAACGCTTCACCGTCTCGTCGGACGTGGTCAGCGCCGGGATCAGCTCGACGAGCTTCTGCACCGGGGCCGGGTTGAAGAAGTGGATGCCGATGACCTGGTCCGGGCGGGAGGTGGCCACGGCCAGCTTCACCAGCGGGATGGAGGAGGTGTTCGAGGCGAGGATCGCGTCCTGCCGGGTCACCACCTGGTCGAGCACCTGGAAGATCTCGGTCTTGACCTGCTCGTTCTCCACGACGGCCTCGATGACGAGGTCGCGGTCGGCGAACTCGCCGAGGTCCGTGGTGAAGCTCAGCCGGGCGAGCGTCTCGTCGCGCTCCTCGGCTGTGATCTTGCCGCGCTCGGCGGCCTTCGAGAGGGAGTTGTGCAGCCGGGTGCGGCCGATCTCCAACGCCTCTCCGGTGGTCTCGGCCACCATGACCTCAAGACCGCTGCGCGCGCACACCTCCGCGATACCCGCGCCCATCTGGCCACAGCCCACCACTCCGACGCGTGCAATGTCGGCCATAGAGTCCGTCACCTCGTGCCTTTCGCTGTTCTGCGTGTCGCAGGTTCCCGTCTGATTCCGGTGCCCGCCCCGACCCCACGACGTTACTCCGCGGCCTACGGGTCATCGTGGGCCGGGGCGGGCATGCTCTGCGTTACGCCTGATTACAGGCGCGACGGACGATGGCGACGATGACAGAGAGACGGCAGGTGCAGCTTTATGCGGCAAATGGCCAGAAGAAGCTTTGTTGCGGGGGCGGCCGGGGTGGTCGCGGGGATGGTGAGCACCGTCACCATGGCCGGTGACGCCTTCGCGGATCCGCCCCGGCGGAGCGGAGTGCCGGAGCGCTCCGGCCGCCGTCACGCCGCCCGGCGCGAGCTGCGCGGCATGTGGGTCGCCACCGTCGCCAATCTCGACTGGCCCTCGAAGCCCGGCCTGACGGCGGCCGCGCAGCAGGCCGAACTGATCGCGTACCTCGACGAGGCCGTCGAGCGGCGGCTGAACACCGTCATCCTCCAGGTCCGGCCGACCGCCGACGCGCTGTGGCCCTCGCCGTACGAGCCGTGGGCCCAGTACCTCACCGGCGTCCAGGGCAAGGACCCCGGCTGGGACCCGCTGGGCACCGCCGTCCGCGAGGCGCACAGCCGAGGCCTGGAACTGCACGCCTGGTTCAACCCGTACCGGGTCGCCAACCACACCGACCCGTCCCGGCTGGCCGCCACCCACCCGGCCCGGCTGCACCCCGACTGGGTCCTTCCCTACGGCGGGAAGCTCTACTACAACCCGGGGATTCCGGAGGTCCGCCGCTTCGTCCAGGACGCGATGCTCGACGCGGTCCGCCGCTACGACGTCGACGCCGTGCACTGGGACGACTACTTCTATCCGTACCCCGTGGCCGGGCAGGTCTTCGACGACGACGCCACGTACGCCAAGTACGGCGCGGGTTTCCCGGACAAGGCCGCCTGGCGGCGCGACAACACCGACAAGCTGGTGCGCGAGACCGCCGAGCGGATCAAGAAGATCAAGAAGAACGTCCAGTTCGGGATCAGCCCGTTCGGGGTGTGGCGCAACGCCGCGACCGATCCGCTCGGCTCCGACACCAGGGCGGGGGTGCAGACCTACGACGATCTGTACGCCGACACCCGCGGCTGGGTCCGGAAGGGCTGGATCGACTACATCTGCCCGCAGGTCTACTGGAACATCGGCTTCGCCGCCGCCGACTACGCCAAGCTGGTGCCCTGGTGGAGCGAGGTGGTACGCGGCACGGAGGTCGACCTGTTCGTGGGGGAGGCGCTCTACAAGGCCGGTGACCCGGCCCAGCCCGCCGCCTGGCAGGACCCGGCCGAACTGTCCCGGCACATCGACTTCGCCGCCAAGTACGACCAGGTGCGCGGTCACGTCTACTTCTCCGGGAAGGACGTGGTCGTGGACCGGATCGGGGCCATGGACCGGGTGGTCGCCGACCACTACCGCAACAGGGCGCGCCCACCCCGCTGACCGAAGGGCGGAGCGGGCGCGATGGGTGATCGGGGCGGGCCGCCCGGGAACGGGCCGGCCCGCCCCCCGGCCCGGGGCGAAGAGCGGTACCGAACGCCGGAGGCCGCTACGGAGTCTCCTAGGGCTGCTTCCGGGTTTCGGTGTGCTGTACGACGCTGTCGGGACCTGGTGAAATCAGGTGTTCGTGTCCGTCCTCGAAGCGGACGCGGTACGGGGGAGTGCCCCCGGCCCCGAGCACTTCGACGATTTCTGCGACCTTGTCGTGCTGCCCCACGGTCCTGCCGTGTATCAGCAGCCGGTCGCCCGTGTGTGCCTCCATCGGGACTGACCTCCTCACGGGTGGCGGTCCATGTCGACAAGTCTATGGCCGAAAGCCGACTTCGCCCGGTGGGGGAGTACGGACCGCTCACCGCGGCCGCCGGTCACGCCCCGCCCGCTGGGTGGCCGCGATGCAGACGAGCACCGCGACCGCGGCCACCGGCGCCGCCGCCGGAACCTTCTCGCCGAGCAGGAGGAACGACCACGCCAGGGTCAGCAGGGGCTGCCCGAGCTGGAGCTGGCTGGCCCGCGGCACCCCGATCTCCGCCATCCCGCGGTACCAGACGTACAGGCCGAGGAAGGTCGAAACGACTGCCACCCAGACCAGACCGATCACCCCGTGCGCCGTCAGCCGCACCGGCTCGGCCGGCAACGCGACCGCCGCCCCCACCACCGCGAGCGGCAGGCAGAGCACCAGCGCCCAGCCGACCACCTGCCAGCCGGGCATGACCCGGGCCAGCCTGCCCCCCTCCGTGTACCCCGCCGCGCACACCAGCAGCGCGCCGAACAGATACAGATCGCCGCCGGACAGCTCGCCGCCGCTCTGCTGCACGGTGAACACGATCACCACGGCCGCACCGGCCAGCGCCGCGGCCCAGAAGGCGCGGGGCGGCCGCGCTCCCGTCCGCAGCGAGGAGAACACCGCGGTGGTCAGCGGCAACAGCCCCACGACCACGGCCGCGTGCGAGGTCGTCGAGGTCCGAAGGGCCAGCGTGGTCAGCAGCGGGAAGCCGATCACCACGCCCGCGGCGACCACGACGAGCCCGGCCCAGTGCCGGCGGTCCGGCATCGCGACGCGGCCCAGGAGCAGCGCGCTGCCCGCGATCGCCGCGGCGAGCAGGGTGCGCAGCGCCACCAGCGACCAGGGGCCGAAGCTCTCCAGCCCCCAGGCCGTGGAAGGAAAGGTCAGCGAGAAGGCGAGGACACCGAGCCCGGCGAGCACGAGACCGCCGCGGGACGACTCGCGGCCGGTGGCGGTACCGCTGTCGGTGCCGGTGGTCCGGGTGACGGGATCGATAGTGGCCGATGGGCCGACCGCTATCGTGTTGTCGTCGATAGCGCTACTCTTTGCTCTCATGCATGAGCGTAGCAGCGTCGCTGACCTAGTCGGATCTCTCCGGGGCGAGCTGAACCGCTACTCACCAGGAGAAAAGCTGCCGTCCAGTCGCGCTCTCGTCGAGCGCTTCCGGGTCAGTCCCGTCACCGTCTCCCGGGCCATCGCCCAGCTCGTCGCCGAGGGGCTCGTGGTCACCAGGCCCGGCTCCGGTGCGTTCCGGGCGCAACCCCCTACCGAGGTGCCCCCGCCGGGCGACACCTCCTGGCAGGAGGTCTCCCTCAGTGGCGACGGCGGGCCCGAAGCGGTGCCGCGCACCGTCGACGCCTCCGGGGTCCTGGTCACGCTCGCCGCACCGCCGCCCGGAGTCATCGAGCTGAACGGCGGCTACCTCCACTCCTCCCTCCAGCCGGAGCGGGCGCTCGCCGCCGCCCTCGCCCGCGCCGGCCGCCGCCCCGGCGCCTGGGACCGGCCGCCCACCGACGGCCTGACCGAACTGCGGTCCTGGTTCGCCCGCCGGATCGGGCCCGCGCTCACCGCCGCCGATGTGCTGATCACCGCAGGTGGCCAGAGCGCCCTGGCCACCGCGCTGCGCGCGCTCGCCCCGCCCGGCGCCCCGTTGCTGGTCGAGTCGCCCACCTATCCCGGCATGCTGGCGGTCGCCCGCGCCGCCGGACTGCGGCCCGTGCCGGTGCCCGTGGACGCCGACGGCGTACGGCCGGAGCTGCTGGACGCGGCGTTCCGCGCCACCGGCGCCCGCGTCTTCGTCTGTCAGCCGCTCTTCCAGAACCCGACCGGCGCGGTCCTCGCCCCCGAACGGCGCGCCGAGGTCGTCCGGATCGCCCGTGCGGCGGGCGCCTTCGTCGTCGAGGACGACTTCGCGCGCCGGCTCGTCCATGACGACGCCGGGCCGCTGCCCGCCCCGCTGGCCGCCGACGACCCGGACGGGGTGGTCGTCCATGTCTGCTCCCTCACCAAGATCGCCTCGCCGAGCCTGCGGGTGGGGGCGCTGGCCGCCCGCGGGCCGGTGCTGGGCCGGCTGCGGGCCATCCAGGTCGTCGACAGCTTCTTCGTCCCCCGGCCGCTCCAGGAGGCCGCGCTCGAACTCGTCGGATCCCCGGCATGGGGCCACCATCTGCGTTCCGTGTCGGCCGGGCTGCGCAGCCGCCGCACCGCCATGACGACGGCGCTGGGCCTGGAACTGCCCGGACTCACGCTCCCGCACATCCCCGCTGGCGGCGGCAGCCTGTGGCTGCGCCTGCCCGAGGCGGAGGCCGGTACGGACGAGTCCGCGGTGGTCTCGGCGGCCCTGCGCGCGGGCGTCGCCATCGCGCCCGGCCGCCCGTACTTCTGCGCCGAACCTCCGTCCCCGCAGATCCGGCTGAGCTTCTCCGCGGCTGCCGGGGAGTCCGAGATCGCCGAAGGGATCCGCCGGCTGCGCACCGCCTGCGACGAAGTCCTGACCGGTTCCGGGGCGGCCGCCGGCCCTGACCGGGGCGGCCCGCGTGCCCCATGAGAAGGGCGGTTCCAGCCAATCGAGGGACGGGCGCTGCGGGATCCGCCTCGCCCCGGGCCGGGTCGGACGGAGTTGTGGAGGCCCTCTTGACCGGAAGAGTGTTCGGATCCACGATCACCGCCATGACTTCCAGAGTCTCGTTGGTCGCCGCGGCGCGCAGCTCCACCCTGCTCGCCGAGCGCTTCGACGACGACCGGCCGCTCGACCACACCGGTCTGTACGAGATCCGGCTCGCCGCGCCCGCCCTCATGCCGCTGGGCGCCGCCGAACTGCGCTACTGCTCGCCGACGCCGCGCAGCCGCGCCACCGGCGACGCACTCGGCTTCGCCCCGCTCGTCCAGCCGGCCCTGCGCGACTGCGACATGGGCCGCTGGCGGGGCTGCACCCTCGCCGATGTCACGGCGTGCGAACCGGCGGCGGTCGACGCCTGGCTCGCGGACCCGCGCTCCGCCCCGCACGGCGGCGAACCGCTGCTCGCGTTCATCTCGCGGATAGGGGGCTGGCTGGACACCCGCCCCGCGTGCGACGGCGCCATCGTCGCCGTCGCCGAACCGGCGGTCGTCCGGGCCGCGCTCGTGTACGCGCTCAAGGCCCCGCCGTCGACGTACTGGAGCGTGGATGTCGGGCCGCTCTCCACGGTCACTCTCACCGGAATGCCGGGCCGCTGGAGCCTCAGGCTCGAAGCGGGAGTCCGCTGACCGCCCGCCAAGACGGCCGGCAATCCGCGGTCCGCGCCCGCTCCGGAGGCGGGAGGCCCGGGTCGACAGGAGCGGGAGCCCCTGGTCAACGGGGCCGGAGTTCCTGGTCGGCGTACGGTCCACGACCGAGGGCCACCCGCTCCGCGCGCCATTTCCGCGTCGGCCGGGGCCGCCGTGGCCTCGCTGCCCCGGTCGCCGTGCACTGGCCGGAATTCGCCGCGACCGGCGGGGGGAGGCCGCGTGCCGGCCGCCGTCACACGACGGCCGGCGCCGCCCCGCTCAGCCGTTCTCCTTCGGGGTGGTGAGCAGGGCGAGGGCCTCGGCGATGTCGGCCTCGGCGGCCGCCTTGTCGATGCCGAGTCCTGTCAGCACTCCCGTACCGTCCTCCTGTTCCAGCAGCGCGAGCAGGATGTGCTCGGTGCCGATGTAGTTGTGGCCCATCCGAAGGGCCTCCCGGAACGTCAGTTCCAGAGCCTTGCGGGCCCCGGCGTCGTACGGGATCAACTCCGGCAGCTCGCCGGCCGCGGCCGGCGGCAGCGCCTCGGTGGCGGCCCGGCGGACGTCCTCCAGGGGGATGCCCTGGGCCTTGACGAACGCAGCGGCCAGTCCCTCCGGCTCGCTGAGCAGCCCCAGTACCAGGTGCGCGGTGCCCACCTCGTCGTTGTGTGCCGTGCGGGCCTCGTTCTGCGCGGCCATCACGACGTTCTTGGCCCGCGGGGTGAAGCGGCTGAACCCCTGACTGGGGTCGAGATCCGACACCTCGCCGGGGTTCTTGGCCACGAACCGCTTCTGGGCGGCCTGCCTGGTCACCCCCATGCTCTTGCCGATGTCGGTCCAGGAGGCGCCGGAGCGCCGGGCCTGGTCCACGAAGTGTCCGATCAGATGGTCGGCCACGTCACCGAGGTGGTCCGCGGCGATCACCGCGTCCGAGAGCTGGTCGAGGGCGTCGGTGTGAACCTTCTTGATGGCCTCGATCAGGTCGTCGAGGCGCACGGGATGCGTAGGGCGTACGGGATTCACCATGTGTCAACCTTAGGTTGACAGTCCAAGGGTGTCAACCATCGGTTGACAGTGGGGGTGGTGAGGCGATGCGTCACGGAATCAGCGGGGCGCCACGGACCGGTTGCAGAAGACGCATGCGTCCCAGTACGCCGGCGCGCACAGCACGCGGTGCCGTACGCATGAGGCCATGGCGGCCTCCTCCGGGCCGGGGAAGGGGAACCTGCCGCTCTGCGGTTCGGCGCCGACGGGGTCGAACGCCTCGACCATCTCCCGGTACTGCCGCAGATATCCCTCGGCGAAGGGTGGCTCGTAACCCAGCTCGTCCCACCGGTGCCTGCGCAGCGCCAGATCGATCACTCGCAGGACGAAGCTCTTCGCCGTGGCCCGCTCGCCGGCGGAGCCGCCCCAGTCGATCTCCTCCAGGTCGAATCCGACCACCCCGCGCCCCACGGCGCCCTGGTCCTGGAGGATCAGCAGGGTGGCGAAGCGGTACTCCCAGACGCTCTCGGCGAGATCGGACACGGCCAGCACGAGCACGTCGACGAAGACGTCGGTGCCTCCGTTGGACATGGACAGGCTGCGGCCCCCGCCGTCGAATGTGTTCCCCATCCCGGCACCGTACCGAGGGGGTGGGGGCGTCCGGGTGCCGGTACGACGGAGCGCGCCGCCCGGCGGGACTGCCGGGCGGCGCGCTCGATTCAGCGGTTGTGGATACAGGTCAGAGGACGCCGCTGTCCGCGATGGTGATCTTCGCCTGCGGGCGGCCGCTCTGCGTGCCGAGGGCCTCGATCTTCTTGACCAGGTCCATGCCGGCCTCGTCGTCGACCTCACCGAACACCACGTGCTTGCCGTCCAGCCACGACGTCACGATCGTCGTGATGAAGAACTGCGAGCCGTTGGAGTGGGGGCCGCTGTTGGCCATGGACAGCTGGCCCGGCTTGGTGTGCTTCAGCTTGAAGTTCTCGTCAGGGAACTTGGCGCCGTAGATGCTCTTGCCGCCGGTGCCGTTGCCCGCGGTGAAGTCGCCGCCCTGGAGCATGAAGTCGGGGATGATGCGGTGGAACGAGGACCCCTTGTAACCGAAGCCCTTCTCACCGGTCGCCAGCGCGCGGAAGTTCTCCGCCGTCTTGGGAACGATGTCGTCGAACAGTTTGAACGTGATCCGCCCGGCGGGCTCGTCGTTGATGGTGATGTCGAAGTAAACCTTGCTCGTCATGGAACCATCCTGACATCGACGCCTCCGGCATCGACGGGCGGGCACGGTCACAGCACGGCGCGGGGGCGGCGCCGGGGCCCACCGTACCCGTACCGGCTTCAGCGGGTGCGTTGCAGATGGGCGCCGATCTGCAGGAACGCGGGGACGAGCGGGGCCACGGGGACGTCCGGGGACATCACCTGGGATCCGTAGTGGACGATGACGGTCTCCAGCCCGGGGGAGACGAAGAGGCGCTGGCCGTGGATGCCGCTGGCCATGAAGGATCCGTAGGGGTCGTTCAGGATCCACCAGTAGTCGTGGTACGAGAGCGTGGCGGGGGTGCTGGGCGGGGCGGCGGGGAAGCGGACGCGCCCGGCGTAGCCCTCCGGGGCGTCGGGGATGGCGGCGGTCACCGCGGCAGGAACGATCTGCCGGTCCCCGACGGCGCCCCCGCAGCGGATCATCTCGCCTAGCCGGGCCACGTCGCGGGCGGTGGCGCTGAATCCGCCACAGGCGGCCTCGGTGCCTTCGCCGTCCAGGACGTAGTAGGCGTCCTCGTCGGCACCGAGGTGGGACCAGATCATGTCGCTCAGCAGGGCCGAGGTGGTGGTGCCGGTGACGCGGCGGAGGATTTCGGCGAGCGCTTCGACGTTGCCGTTCTCGTAGCGGAACTCGGTCCCCGGTGCGGCCGTCGCGCGTGCGGTGGCGAGGTGTTCGCGGATGCTGGTGGGGCCGCTGTAGCCGTAGGGGCGCAGGGGTGGTGCGACGACCGCGAAGTAGCGCTGGGCCTCGACGGGCTTGTCGAAGGGGCGCCCGGCGTACGAGACGTGGGTTCCCATGTGCAGCAGGTGGTCGACAGTGCTGTCCCCGAAGGCGGTGCCGGCGAGTTCGGGGACGTACTCGGAGGCTGTCGCGTCGCGGTCGAGGGTTCCCCGATGGGCCAGGGTGGCAGCCAGCAGGCCTGTGTACGACTTGGCCGCCGAGGCGTTGAAGTGGGCGTCGTGGGGCCGGAGTCCGTGCAGGTAGGTCTCGTGGACGAGGGTGCCGCGGTGCATCACCAGGAGGGCATCTGTCCGGGCGGCCGCGTAGAGGTCCTGGAGGGTCAGGGTGCGACCGTCGGGCGCGGCGATCGTGAGCAGGTCGAGGCCGGCGGTGTCCGTCGGCAGGCTGCGGGCGGGGCCCGGTCCGCGCCACACCCGGCGGCTGGGCAGAAGCTCCCGGCCCGCCGTGGTGTAGCGGCGCACCCATGCCGGGTCGGTGTAGCCGCGGGACCAGTGGAGATCCGCCAACGGTGCGTCGGTCATGTGCGCTCCTCAAAATTGAGTGACGTCCTGATCGCTACCATACACATCGTCTATTTTCGTGAGCGGCTTGCGCTCTGACTCGACTGGCTCTACATGCATGACCACCGTGCGGCATCCCGCTTGCCATCGAGGCATTGACCGGAAGTGGCCAGCACGTTACGTTGCCGAATCAGCAGCCCGTTAATGGACGTTGCGTTCAATTACTTTTGTCGTCGCACCCCGACAGGCCGTGCCCGGACGGGAGTGGTGCCGCTGCCCGCGTGCGCCCGATGCCGAACCTCCCGCCACCGGGGCATCGCCCCCTGCTTCTCCCGAACCGCAGGAGTCTTCTATGCCCTCGAAGCCATCACCGTCGCTGGAACTCGACGAGTCCGGCGGCCTCGGGCCGCCGGCGTTCGACCGGCGCCGCGCCTGGCTCGTCACCACGCTGATCGTCACGTTCATGATCGTCAACTTCGCGGACAAGTCGGTGCTAGGGCTGGCGGCCGACCCGATCATGGAAGAGCTGGACATCAGCCACAGCACCTACGGCTTGATCTCCAGCTCCTACTCGATCCTGTTCAGTCTCTCCGGGCTGGTCGTCGGCTTCTTCTCCTCGCGCGTCTCCAGCCGCGTGCTGCTGTCGGTGATGTGCCTGGTGTGGGGCCTGGCCCAGTTGCCCGTCCTGATCGTGGCGGCTGTACCGGCGCTGGTCGCCGGCCGGGTGCTGCTCGGCGCGGCGGAGGGGCCGGCCACACCGATGTCGATGCACGCCCTCTACAAGTGGTTTCCGGCGGGCCACCGCGGTCTGCCCTCGGCCCTGCAGATCAGTGGCGCCGCCCTCGGCACTCTCATGGCGGCGCCCGTGGTCACCACGCTGATCACGCAGTTCGGGTGGCGTTCGGCCTTTGCCGCGCTGGCCGCGACGAGTCTGGTGTGGAGCGCGGTGTGGTGGTTCGTCGGGCGCGACGGCCCCTACGACCAGCCCCCCGCGCGCGTGCGGACCGAGGCCGGCGGGTCCGCCCGCGTCCCCTACCGCCGGCTGTTGCTGTGCGGCACGGTGATCGGGAGTGTGGCCAGCGCTTTCGGGGCGTCTTGGGCGATGGCCCTCAGCCAGGCCTGGCTGCCGTCGTATCTCAGGAGCGAACTGGCCATGAGCCCGGGAACGGCGGCGGCGGTGCTCAGTGCCGTGTCCGCCTTCAGCTTCGTGCTGCTGCTGGCGCTGTCCCCCGTGATCGACCGGCTGACCCGGCGCGGTGTGTCGATGCGCCTTTCCAGCGGTGTGCCGCAGGGTCTCGCGGTGGCGTGTGCGGGGACGGCGATGGCGGTGTTCCCCTTCGTCGGCCCGCTGCCGGTGCGGCTCGCCCTGATCGCGGTCGCCTTCGCGGTGCACTCCATCGCTTTCCCGCTGCACTACATGACGGCCGCGGCGGTCGTGCCCGCCTCCCGGCGCGGCGCGCTCTTCGGGATCGTGGCCGCGACGGGGACGCTGCCGGGTCTGCTGGCCCCGTCCTTGACGGGCCATCTGCTGGATTCCGCGCCCTCGGAGGGTGCGGGCTACACGCAGTCGTTCGTGCTGGCGGCGGTCGTCATGGTCATCTGCGGGGGCGTGGCCGCCTGCTGCATCCGCCCGGCACGGGACGCCGCACGACTCGGCGCCCTCTGAGGGCTGTCCGGCGGATCGGGGCAGGACCGGGACCGGGCCGGTCAGCCCTGGTCCGGGGCGGTGAATCCGCTGGCCCAGTACCGGCCGTGCAGGGCCAGGTCGAGCAGCATGCGCACGGCCTCCTCGGCGGGCATCGGCGGGGTGTCCTGCTCGGCCCACCAGCGCAGTACGGCGATCTGCTCGCCCACCCAGACCCGGGCCAGGAGGTCGGCGTCGATGCGCGGCTGGACGTTGTTGCGTTCGGCGCGGGCCTTGAACTCCTGCGCCGTCGCGGCGGCGCAGGAGTCCACGAACATCTGCAGCGGCTTGCCGTCCCCTTCGCCGCGCAGGATGACCCGGTAGACGTCCCGTTCGTCGCTGACGTGCCGCAGCATCTCCAGCAGCGGCTTGCCGGTGAAGCCGATGGAGCTGCCGGCGACCACCGGCTCCAGACGCTGCGCGAGCTGCTCCAGCAGGTCGGTGGTCACCCGCGCGAACAGGTCGTCCTTGCCCTTGAAGTGCGCGTAGAACGTGGCGCGCGCGACGTCGGCCTGCTCGGTGATGTCTTCGACGGTGAGCGCGCTGAAGCCGCGCTCCAGCACCAGCTCCACCAGTGCTCCGCCCAGCGCCCTGCGGGTACGCCTGGTGCGCCTGTCCTCGGCCATGAGGCCCCCTTCGCCCTGTCGTGGTCCGCGCACAGTCTAGATGGCTCTTGACAGCCCACAAGATACAAAACATTGTGTCTGTAAACGTTCGTGCTGTATTCAATTGGTCAGACCGTAAGGCTGGAGATCGTTGATGAACCTCGGCACCTATCTCATCCGCAGCGCCCGCTACTGGCCCGACGCCACCGCCCTGGTCTGCGGCGAGCGTTCCTGGACGTACGCGGAACTGGACGGCGCGACCAACCGTCTCGCCTCGGCCCTGACCGCACGCGGACTGCGCCCCGGCGACGCGGTCGCCTCCCTGGCCTGGAACCGCGGGGAACTGGTCGAGGTCGAATTCGCCCTCTACAAGGCCGGACTGGTGCGCGCGCCGATCAACGCCCGGCTGGGGCGCGGCGAGATCGAGCACATCCTGCGCTACGCGCCGGTGCGCGTCCTCGTGTTCGACGCGGCGCACCGGGAGGACGCGCTCGCCGCCATCAAGGCCTCGGACACCGGCTGTCTCCCCGTACTCCTGGAGGACGAGCCGGCCGCGGAGGCGATACCGGGCGGCGCCGCGGTCCTCGGATACCGGGCCCTGCTCGGCGAGGGGGACGCCGCCCCGGTCGCCACCGACGTGGACGAGGACGCTCCGTGCGTCCTCAACTTCACCTCCGGATCCACCGGAGCGCTCAAGGCGGCCGTCCAGACCTTCGGCAACCGCCTCGCGAACATGCGCAAACTCCTGATGAGCGACGAGTCCCGGCCCCGGCCGGGCACCCGCTACCTCGCCTGCGGCCCGATCACCCATGCCACGGGCATGACGCTGCTGGCCAACGTCTTCGCGGGGGCGGCCACCTACGTACTGCCGGCCTGGAGCGCCGGGGCGTTCGTGGACACGGTGGAGAAGGAACGCATCACCGCGACGTTCCTCGTCCCCGCCATGGTCAACATGGTGCTGGCCCACCCGGACGCGGCCGGGCGGGACCTGTCCAGCCTGACCGGCGTTCGCGTGGGCGGCGCGCCCATCTCGCCCCAACGCCTGCGCGACGCCGTGCGGTTCTTCGGCCCGGTCGTGGCACAGGGCTACGGCCTCGGCGAGACCACCAGCGTGGTGGCGGGGCTGAGCAGCCAGGAGATCGCCCACGCCGTCACGGACGACCTCGAACTGCTCCGGTCCTGCGGCCGGGCGACGTACGACACCGAGGTCCGGATCGTCGACGAGACCGGCCGGCCGCTGCCGCCCCGCGAGGTGGGTGAACTCATCGTCCGCGGCCCCGACTGCGTACGCGAGTACTGGCAGGAGCCGGAACTGTCGGCGCAGACCTTCCGCGACGGGTGGGTCCACACCGGCGATCTCGCCTGGATGCGCGAGGACGGCTACCTGTTCCTCGTCGACCGCAAGAAGGACATGATCATCTCCGGCGGGTTCAACATCTACTCGACCGAGGTCGAGGCCGTCCTCTACGAACACCCCGGTGTCCAGGAAGCCTGCGTCATCGGTGTGCCCGACGAGACGTGGGGCGAGGCGGTCAAGGCCGTCATCGTGCCCCGCCCCGGCCATGCGCCGAGCGGCGACGAGATCACCGCGTTCTGCGCCGAGCGGCTCGACCGCTTCAAGAAGCCGCGGACCGTGGACTTCGTCGCGGAACTGCCCCACAACCGCAACGGAAAGCTCGACCGCAAGGCCGTGCGCGAACCGTACTGGGCCGACGCCGACCGCCGCGTGAACTGACGGGCGCCTGAACGGCCGTCCCCCGCACCGACTGCCCCCGCACCGACCCCGCCCCCGACCGGCAAGGACCACCCCGACATGACCTTCTCCCTGCGCCCCGCCTACGACGACGACCCCCGGCTCGCCGGCCTCGTCGACCGGCTCCGCACCTACCTCGACGGCGAACTGGCCGACTACGAACGAGGCCGCGGCATCACCCACGAGAGCCGCCTCACCCGCGCCGACCTCGAACCCGTCTGGCGGCGCAGCCGCGAACTGGGCTTCTACGGCATCCACCTGCCCGAGCAGTACGGCGGCCAGAACCTCTCCCACACCGCGCTGGCCGCCCTGAAGGAAGAGATCGGGGCCTGCGGACGCGTGCTCGGGCACAGCGTGCTGGGCGACATGGGCGGCCCGCTGCGCGCCGGCGACATCCTGCGGCAGGCCACCGAGTACCAGCTGGACACGTACCTGCTGCCACTGGTGCGCGGCGAGCGCGCCTGCTGCTTCTCGCTGACCGAGACCGATGCAGGCTCCGACGTCCGGTCCATGCGCACCACCGCCACCCGCGACGGCGACGGCTACCGCCTGAGCGGTCACAAGGTCTTCAGCTCGGCGGGCCCGTTCGCCGACTTCGCCATCGTCGTGGCCCGGATGGCGGGGACCGGCGGACAGGAGGGCGACAAGCCGGCCTTCTCCGCCTTCCTGGTCGACCTGGACAGCCCCGGCTGCGAGGTGCTCGACGGCGCCACACCCATGTCCGGCGAGCACATCGAGAGCGACATCGTCCTGGACGACTGCTACGTCCCCGCCCGGAACCTCCTCGGCGAGGAGGGGAAGGGCATGCGGATCGCGCTCGGCCGCGTCACCACCAACCGGCTCCTGCACTGCCCCACCGTCATCGGCGCCACCCGCCGGGCCCTCGACCTCACCCTGGAACGCGCCCGCACCCGCATGGTCGCCGGCGGCCGGCCCCTGCTGGCGCTCCAGTCGATCCAGCACAAGGTCGCCGACATGGCCACCGAGCTGTACGCGGCCCGCTCCATGACCTACGCCGCGCTCGCCGCGCTCGACCGGGGGAACGACGTACGCACCGAGGCGTTCATGAGCAAACTGTTCGTCGCCGAGTCCGCCTTCCGCATCCTCGACCAGGCCGTCCAGATCCACGGCAAGGAAGGCCTCACCCAGGGCAACGAGATCGAGTTCCTGTTCCGCAAGATCCGTATGTTCCGCATCCTGACCGGAACCTCCGAGATCCAGCGCAACGGCATCGCACAGGGCCTCGCCTTCATGGCCTGACCCGCCTCCCCGACCCGCTCACCGCAGGACAGGTGCACCTGATGACACCCCCTTCCCACCCCTCGGCCCCCGCCTGGTCGTCGCTGACGGGCAAGCGCATCCTCGACCTCTCCCGGCTGCTGCCCGGCCCCTACGCCACATCCCTGCTCGCCGACCTCGGCGCCGACGTCATCAAGGTGGAGCCCCCGCACACCGGCGACCCCCTGCGGATGGCCCCCGACCTGTTCGACGCGCTCAACCGCAACAAGCGGTCGATCACCCTGGACCTGCGTGATGAGGAGGGCCGGAACACCTTCCTGGACCTGGTCCGCACCGCCGACGCCGTCGTGGAGAGCTTCCGCCCCGGTGTCCTCGACGGGATGGGCCTGGGCTTCGCCGCGCTCCACGAGGCCAATCCGCGCCTGGTGCTGTGCTCGCTCAGCGGCTACGGGCAGAGCGGGCCCTACGCGCAGAAGCCCGGCCACGAGCTCAACTTCCTCGGCCTGTCCGGGTTCTTCACCGTCCCCGGACGGCTCGACGGCGAGATCATCCGCCCCGGCGTCCGGATCGGCGACATGGCCGGAGCCATGCACGCGGCCCTCGCCCTGACCGCCGCCCTCGGCGCCGGGACCTGCACCCGGACCCGGGGCCAGCACATCGACGTATCCCTCAGCGAATCCATCACCGCCTGGTGCTCCCTCTTCGCGCTGCCGCTGCGCGACATCCCCGACCCCCTCGAAGCGGGACTGGTGCAGGGCGACAACGACACCTTCACCACCGCCGACGGACGCCGCCTCTCCCTCGCCACGTTCGAGGACAAGTTCTGGCACCGCTTCCGCACCGGACTGGCCGCAGAATTCCCGGAGTTGAACACCGACGCCTATGACCGGCGCGCCGCTCGGACCGCCGCGAGGCGGGCCGTGAGCGACTTGCTGCACGGAATCTTCCGCACCCGCGACCACGCCTGGTGGCAGGAACGCCTGGATGCCCTCAACGCCCCCTGGGCCCCTGTACTCACCACCCCCGGCGAACTCCTGACCGACCCCCACACCACGGCCCGGCAACTGTTCAGCACCCCCGCCGACCCCGCCGCCTGCCCGCAGGCCCGCTTCCCCGTGACCTTCGGAGCCGGCCTGGAAACCTTCCGCACCCCGGCCCCGCCCCTGGGCCGGCACACCGAGCAGCTGCTGGCCCAGCTCTGCACCGACCGGCTCCCGGCCGATGACCTGCCCAGCGGCCGGCCGGTACCGGGCAGTACGTCCTGAGCGCACCATCGCGCTCAGGGATACGCGACCGTCCCGCGCCGGCGAACGGGCATCGAGCAGCCCATGGGCCTCGAAGGCGAATCCGTTGACCAGTGCGTCTGCGCCCGGAAGCCTCACCGGGTCGCGCAGTTGTGCGGTGATCGACATGGTCCGAAGGCGGCGGAGCACACTGGCAGCGTGGCCGGTGTCGAGCGGCCGGGCGAAAGCTTTGCATAAAAGTGCAGGACTGCGTATAGTCATGCCATCGACGAGGAGGTTTCGATGGTGGTACGTGCGGCAGTGGCAGGGGCGAGCGGATACGCCGGTGGGGAGCTGCTCCGTCTCCTGCTGGTTCACCCCCAGGTCGAGATCGGGGCGCTCACCGCCAACTCCAACGCGGGGCAGAAGCTCGGCGCGCTCCAACCGCATCTGCGGCCGCTCGCCGACCGGGTCCTCCAGCCGACCACCCCCGAGGTCCTCGCCGGGCACGACGTCGTCTTCCTCGCCCTCCCGCACGGGCAGTCGGCCGCCGTCGCCGAGCAGCTCGGCGACGAGGTGCTGGTCGTCGACATGGGGGCCGACTTCCGGCTCAAGGACGCGGCGGACTGGGAGAAGTTCTACGGTTCCCCGCACGCCGGCACCTGGCCCTACGGTCTGCCCGAACTGCCGGGCGGGCGTGCCGCGCTCGCCGGTTCCAAGCGGATCGCGGTGCCCGGCTGCTACCCGACCGCCGTATCGCTCGCGCTCTTCCCGGCGTACGCGGCCCGGCTGGCCGAGCCCGAGGCCGTGATCGTCGCCGCGTCCGGCACCTCCGGAGCGGGCAAGGCGGCCAAGCCGCATCTGCTCGGCTCCGAGGTGATGGGCAACATGTCCCCGTACGGCGTCGGCGGCGCCCACCGGCACACCCCCGAGATGATCCAGAACCTCAGCGCGGCGGCCGGTGAACCCGTCACGGTCTCCTTCACGCCGACCCTGGCGCCGATGCCCCGCGGCATCCTCGCCACCTGCAGCGCGAAGGCCAGGCCCGGGGTGAGTGCCGAGTCCGTCCGTGACGTGTACGAGAAGGCGTTCGCCGACGAGCCCTTCGTCGAGCTGCTCCCCGAGGGGCAGTGGCCCGCCACGGCGTCCGTCTACGGTTCCAACGCCGTACAGATCCAGGTCGCCCACGACGAGGCGGCGGGCCGGATCATCGTGATCAGCGCCATCGACAACCTCGCCAAGGGCACCGCCGGCGGTGCCCTGCAGAGCATGAACATCGCCCTCGGACTTCCCGAGGACACAGGTCTTTCCACGATCGGAGTCGCACCGTGAGCGTCACGGCAGCACAGGGGTTCTCCGCGGCGGGCATCGCCGCGGGAATCAAGGAGAGCGGTAACCCGGACCTGGCCCTCGTGGTCAACCACGGTCCGCGTCGCGCCGCCGCGGGCGTCTTCACCTCCAACCGCGTCAAGGCCGCCCCCGTCCTCTGGTCGGAGCAGGTGCTCAAGGGCGGCGAGGTCACCGCCGTCGTCCTCAACTCCGGTGGTGCCAACGCCTGTACGGGCCCCAAGGGCTTCCAGGACACCCACGCCACGGCCGAGAAGGCCGCCGAGGTGCTCACCGGCCACAACGCCGGTGAGATCGCGGTCGCCTCGACCGGGCTGATCGGCACGCTCCTCCCGATGGACAAGCTGCTGCCCGGCATCGAGCAGGCCGCCGCCGCCCTCAGCGAGCACGGCGGCGAGAAGGCCGCCATCGCGATCAAGACCACCGACACCGTCCACAAGACCGCCGTCGCGGGCGGCGAGGGCTGGACCGTCGGCGGCATGGCCAAGGGTGCGGGCATGCTCGCCCCGGGCCTCGCCACCATGCTGGTCGTCCTCACCACCGACGCCGACGTGGACGCCGCCGGGCTCGACTCCGCGCTGCGCGCCGCCACCCGCACCACCTTCGACCGGGTCGACTCCGACGGCTGCATGTCGACCAACGACACCGTGCTGCTGCTGGCCTCCGGGGCGAGCGAACTCACCCCGGAGCAGGGTGAGTTCGCCGAGGCGGTACGGACCGTCTGCGCAGACCTGGCCCGCCAGCTCATCGGTGACGCCGAGGGCGCCTCCAAGGACATCCGGATCGAGGTCGTGGGCGCCGCGACCGAGGACGACGCCGTCGAGGTGGGCCGCTCCATCGCCCGTAACAACCTCCTCAAGTGCGCCATCCACGGGGAGGACCCCAACTGGGGCCGGGTGCTCTCCGCGATCGGCACGACGAAGGCCGCCTTCGAGCCCGACCAGCTGAACGTCGCCATCAACGGCGTCTGGGTCTGCAAGAACGGTGGCGTCGGCGAGGACCGCGACCTGGTCGACATGCGCTACCGGGAGGTCGAGATCACCGCCGACCTCGCCGCCGGCACCGAGTCCGCCGTCATCTGGGCCAACGACCTGACCGCGGACTACGTCCACGAGAACAGCGCGTACAGCTCATGAGCGCGGCGCGGAAACACACCGCACTCCCGAAGGCGCAGATCCTCATCGAGGCACTGCCCTGGCTGACCCGGCACAACGGCAAGACCGTCGTCATCAAGTTCGGCGGCAACGCCATGATCGACGACGAGCTGAAGGCGGCCTTCGCCCAGGACGTGGTCTTCCTGCGCCAGGCCGGCCTCAAGCCCGTCGTCGTGCACGGCGGCGGCCCGCAGATCAGCGCCCAGCTCGACAAGCAGGGCCTGGTCAGCGAGTTCAAGGCGGGGCTGCGCGTCACCACGCCCGAGGCGATGGACGTCGTACGGATGGTGCTGGCCGGCCAGGTGCAGCGCGAACTCGTCGGCCTGCTCAACCAGCACGGCCCGCTCGCCGTCGGCATGACCGGCGAGGACGCCCACACCATCACCGCCGTCCAGCACCGGCCCACCATCGACGGCGAGAGCGTCGACATCGGCAGGGTCGGCGAGATCACCGCCATCGACACCGGGGCGATCCAGGCGCTGCTGGACGACGGCCGGATCCCGGTCATCTCCTCCATCGCCCGCTCCGCCGACGACAACCACGTCTACAACGTCAACGCCGACACCGCCGCCGCGGCGCTCGCCGCCGCGCTGAACGCCGAGACGCTGATGGTCCTCACCGACGTCGAGGGCCTCTACGAGGACTGGCCCAACAGCGACGACGTGATCAGCCGGCTCACCGCGGCCGAGCTGGAGAAGCTGCTGCCGGAACTCTCCAGCGGCATGGTGCCGAAGATGCAGGGCTGCCTGCACGCCGTGCGCAACGGCGTCGAGACCGCCCGCGTCATCGACGGCCGGGTCCAGCACTCGATCCTGCTGGAGATCTTCACCGACGAAGGAATCGGCACGATGGTCGTGCCCGACGCGCAGGGGGAGTCATGAGCAACCAGGAACTCGCACAGCGCTGGAGCCACGCGCTGATGGACAACTACGGGACCCCGAAGCTGTCCCTGGTCCGCGGCGAGGGTGCCCGGGTGTGGGACGCCGACGGCACCGAGTACCTCGACTTCGTCGGCGGTATCGCGGTGAACGCGCTGGGGCACGCCCACCCCGCCGTCGTCGAGGCCGTCTCCACCCAGATCGCCTCCCTCGGCCATGTCTCCAATCTCTTCATCGCCGAGCCGCCCGTCCGTCTCGCCGAACGGCTGCTCCAGCTCTTCGGCCGGAGCGGCCGTGTCTACTTCGCCAACTCGGGCGCCGAGGCCAACGAGGCGGCCTTCAAGATCGGCCGGCTGACCGGGCGGACCCACATGGTCGCCACCGACGGCGGCTTCCACGGCCGGACCATGGGCGCGCTCGCACTGACCGGCCAGCCCGCCAAGCGCGACCCGTTCCTCCCGCTGCCCGGTGACGTCACGCACGTCCCGTACGGGGACGCGGAGGCCCTGCGGGCCGCCGTCACCACCGACACCGCGCTGGTGATCATCGAGCCGATCCAGGGCGAGAACGGTGTGGTCGTACCGCCCGCCGGGTATCTGGAGGCCGCCCGGGAGATCACCCGCGCCACCGGCACCCTGCTGGTGCTCGACGAGGTGCAGACCGGCATCGGCCGCTGCGGCCAGTGGTTCGAGCACCAGGCCCACCAGGGCATCGAGCCCGATGTCGTCACCCTCGCCAAGGGCCTGGGCGGCGGACTGCCGATCGGCGCGACCGTGGCCTTCGGCCCGGCCGCCGAGCTGCTGAAGCCGGGCCAGCACGGCACGACGTTCGGCGGCAACCCGATCGCCTGCGCCGCCGGTCTCGCCGTCCTGGACACCCTGGCCGCCGACGGCGCCCTGGACCGGGTGAAGCGGCTCGGCGAGAAGATCCGGGACGGAGTGGAGGGTCTCGGCCACCCGCTGGTGTCCCACGTAAGGGGCTCCGGACTGCTGCTGGGTATCGTGCTCACCGAGCCGCTCGCGCCCCAGGTGCAGCAGGCGGCTCAGAGTGCCGGAATCCTGGTGAACGTACCCGCCCCCGATGTTCTGCGGCTCATGCCGCCGCTGATCATCGGCGACGCGGAAGTGGACGCGTTGCTCCAGGCGCTGCCCGGCGCTCTCGACGCGGCACAAGGGGACGGACGATCCGGAGAATGAGGCGACGACGATGACCGAGGCGCAGGAATCCGAGTACGGCGGGCCGTCCGTGCCGCAGACCCGCACCGCACGCCACCGCCGGATCGTGGACATCCTGAACCGGCAGCCGGTGCGCTCGCAGAGCCAGCTGGCCAAGCTCCTCGCCGACGACGGGCTGAGCGTCACCCAGGCGACGCTCTCCCGCGATCTGGACGAGCTGGGCGCGGTGAAGATCCGCAACACCGGCGGCGAGCTGATCTACGCGGTGCCGAGCGAGGGCGGATTCCGCACCCCGCAGGCGCCGTTGGGCGGGTCCGCGAAGGAGGAGCGGATGCGGCGGCTCTCCGCCGAACTGCTCATCTCCGCGGAGGCGTCGGCCAACCTCGTGGTGCTGCGCACCCCGCCGGGCGCGGCCCAGTTCCTCGCCTCGGCCATCGACCAGGCCGAACTGCACGACATCCTCGGCACCATCGCGGGTGACGACACCCTGATGCTGATCAGCCGCGACCCGTCGGGCGGCCAGGCGCTCGCCGACCATCTGCTGCGACTGGCGCAGAACGAGCGCTGAGCGCACCGGTGTTGCCGGGCCGCGTCAGTAGCGGGTGATCGCGGTCGGGCCCGAGCCGGTCCCGATCGCGATGTGCGGACGGCGGGCCGGGTTCACCCAGTCGAGGATCCGGTCCATCGCGGCCGCCGGTACGGAGACGCAACCGGCGGTCGCGCCACGCCCGTTGACGTGGAGGAAGATCCCCGCGCCGCGACCCCGAACCGGCCGTTCGTAGTTGAACCCGATGACGAGCGCGCGGGCGTACTGCGTCGGGTACGCCATCAGATGCTCCGCCTCGTCCGCCCGGCAGTCCGCGGGCCGTGGCTCCACCCAGCGGTTGTAGTCCCGCGCCGCGTTGTCCTGGCACCACCACGACCGGTCGTTGACCCGGCGGTAGGGATGGACGGTGCCGGCCGGTGCGGGCTTGATACCGAAGGCGTACGGCAGGTCGTACAGGCCGGTGGGGGTGGTGTTCGTGCCCTGCTTGCGCGACGCCCCCTCGGCCAGGCCCTCGGCACCGAAGCGGGCCGGCGTGGACCCGCCCTTCACCCAGGTGCCCCGGCGCAGGTTCCACCAGGTCACGGTGCCCGTGGTGGAGCCCTTGGCCGGGGCCTCGGCCGTGATCAGCTGGGTGCCGCCGCCGGTGTCGGCCATCAGGTGCGGGAGCGGCGGGGCGGCGGCGGGCCGGGCCGCGACGGAGCCCGCCAGTGCGAGCAGTACCGAGAGGGTCACCAGGGATCTGCGCATGCCCGGACGGTAGACCCTCCGACCGGGCGCCACCCGCGGATCTGCTCCGTACGGCTCAATCGCGCCCCGTCCGCGGCATGGCCGGCAGCGGGAGCGGCAGCCCCGGGAGCCCGTCGATGCTCGACGCGATGTGCTCCTTCTTCTCGAAGTAGGCGCTGAGCGAGGCGTCGTCCTCCCGGGCGAAGCGCTTGGCGTGCAGCGGCCGGTCCTCGTCGTACGACATGAACGGCACCGCGTAGCCGCAGCTGTCCCGGATCAGTTCGGCCCGCACCACGATGACGGCGCGCAGCCCGTGGAGGCCGGGGTCCACGTCCGGGAAGTGGGTGAGCAGTGTGCCGAACCGGGGATCGTCCCGGAAGACCGGCTCACCGCGGCCGTGCACCCGCACGATGCTCGGCGGCCCCTGGAAGGCGCACCACATCAGCGTTATGCGGCCGTTCTCGCGGAGGTGGGCGACGGTCTCGGCATTGCTGCCCGCGAAGTCCAGATAGGCCAGGGTCAGCTCGTCGATCACGGCGAACGAACCGCTGACGCCCTTGGGGGAGAGGTTGACCGTGCCCTCTCCGTCCAGGGGCGCCGTCGCCGTGAAGAAGATGTGCTGCTCCTCGATGAAGGTCCTGAGCCGTCCATCGATGCGTTCATATGTTTTCCCCATGGCCGTCATTGTCGTCGCCGACTCCGGTGCCGACGAGGTGATTTCGACTCGTGGAACGCCCGGGTGCCCGGCGGGCCGGTAGGGGAGCGGGCGCATATCTTTGACAAAACATACGGAGGTCTGCATAGTTATACCCATCACTCGGGCGGCACGGCGGCGAAGCGTGACCTCGCCCGACCCCCAGTAGTTACGTCACCGCCTCTTCGGCCCTCCGCGCGGGGAGGCGGTCGCACACCCATCACCCTGTTCTTCCGAGGAGCACGCAGTGAGCAACGGCAACGGCAAGAGCGACGTACGCCTCTGGGGCGCCCGCTTCGCCGACGGTCCGGCCGAGGCGCTGGCCAAGCTGTCCGCCTCCGTCCACTTCGACTGGCGGCTCGCGCCGTACGACATCGCCGGTTCCCGCGCCCACGCGCGTGTGCTGAACAAGGCGGGTCTGCTCACCGAGGACGAGCTGAGCCGCATGATCGCCGGTCTCGACCAGCTCGAAGCCGATGTCGCCGACGGCTCCTTCACCGGCACCATCGCCGACGAGGACGTCCACACCGCGCTGGAGCGCGGGCTGCTGGAACGCCTCGGCCCCGACCTCGGCGGCAAGCTGCGGGCCGGCCGGTCCCGCAACGACCAGATCGCCACGCTCTTCCGCATGTACCTGCGCGACCACGCCCGGATCATCGGCGGCCTGATCGCCGAGCTCCAGGACGCGCTGGTCGGCCTCGCCGAGGCGCACCCGGACGTCGCGATGCCCGGCCGTACGCACCTCCAGCACGCCCAGCCGGTGCTCTTCGCCCACCACGTCCTGGCCCATGCGCAGTCCCTGTCCCGGGACGCCGAGCGGCTGCGCCAGTGGGACGAGCGGACCGCCGTCTCGCCGTACGGCTCCGGCGCCCTGGCCGGGTCGTCCCTCGGTCTCGACCCTGAGGCGGTCGCCGCCGACCTCGGCTTCGAGCGCGGCTCCGTCGGCAACTCCATCGACGGAACGGCCTCCCGCGACTTCGTCGCCGAGTTCGCCTTCATCACCGCGATGATCGGTGTGAACCTCTCCCGGATCGCGGAGGAGGTCATCATCTGGAACACGAAGGAGTTCTCCTTCGTCACCCTGCACGACGCCTTCTCCACCGGCTCCTCGATCATGCCGCAGAAGAAGAACCCGGACATCGCCGAGCTGGCCCGCGGCAAGTCCGGCCGCCTGATCGGCAATCTGACCGGTCTGATGGCCACGCTGAAGGCCCTCCCGCTCGCGTACAACCGCGACCTCCAGGAGGACAAGGAGCCGGTCTTCGACTCCTGCGACCAGCTGGAAGTCCTGCTGCCCGCCTTCACCGGCATGATGGCCACGCTCACGGTGAACCGCGAGCGCATGGAGGAGCTGGCCCCGGCCGGCTTCTCGCTCGCCACCGACATCGCCGAGTGGCTGGTCAAGCAGGGCGTGCCGTTCCGGGTCGCCCACGAGGTCGCCGGTGAGTGCGTCAAGGAGTGCGAGCAGCACGGCATCGAGCTCGACCAGCTGACCGACGAGCAGTTCGCCAAGATCTCCGAGCACCTCACCCCCGAGGTCCGCACGGTCCTCAATGTGGCCGGCGCGCTCGCCTCCCGCAGCGGTCGCGGCGGTACGGCCCCGTCGGCCGTGGCCGTCCAGCTCGCCGAGGTGAAGGCCGACCTCGCGGTCCAGCAGGCCTGGGCCACCGCGAAGGACTGACCGCGCCGAGGGCGGCACCGGAAGGCGGGGAGCGCACGTGCGCTCCCCGCCTTCCGGTTTCCGTGCGCTGGGTTACGTTGACGGGGAGCGCACCGACCGAGGAGGAGCCCCACGATGCCTTTCGCCCGGCTGGCCACAGCGACGACTCCGACCGCCCACATCGGGCTCGGCCTGGCGGCGGTCGGCAGGCCCGGCTACATCAATCTCCACCGCGACCGCGATCTGCCCGACGACCGCAGCGTCGAGGCGATGCGCGCACGTACCCACGAGCTGCTCGACGCCGCCTACGCCCAGGGCGTCCGCTACTTCGACGCGGCCCGCTCCTACGGTCGCTCGGAAGAGTTCCTGGCCCAGTGGCTGACGGCCCACCCCGAGGTGGACGATGTCGTCATCGGCAGCAAGTGGGGCTACACCTACACGGCCGACTGGAGCGTCGACGCCGAGGCGCACGAGGTCAAGGACCACAGCCTCGCCACCTTCCTGCGCCAGCGGGCCGAGACCGACGCGCTGCTCGGCGACCGCCTCGACCTCTACCAGGTCCACTCGGTCACCGCCGACAGCCCGGCCCTCACCGACAAGGAACTGCACGCCCGGCTGGCCGCGCTCGCCGCCGAGGGCGTCAGCGTCGGCCTCTCCACCAGCGGGCCCGCCCAGGCGGACGCGATCCGGGCCGCCCTCACCGTCACCGTGGACGGCGAGCCGCTCTTCCGTACGGTCCAGGCCACCTACAACGCCCTGGAGACCTCGGCCGGGACGGCGCTCGCCGAGGCCCATGCGGCCGGACTCACCGTGATCGTCAAGGAGGGCATGGCCAACGGGCGGCTCGCCGGGACGGAGGCCCCAGCCGTGGTCCGGGAGATCGCCGCCGACGCCGGTCTCGGCAGCGACGCGGTCGCCCTGGCCCTGGTGCTGCACCAGCCCTGGGCCGGGGTGGTGCTCTCCGGTGCGGCGACCGTCGGCCAGCTCGCCGGGAACCTGCACGCGGCCGTCGTCGATCTCGACGAGGAGCGGCGCGCCCGGCTGGACGCGCTGGTGGAGGAGCCCGAGGCGTACTGGCGGCACCGCGCCGGGCTGCGCTGGAGCTGACCGGAGCCGGTCCGGGCGGACCGCGGACGGGGTCCGGCTCCGGTCCGCCGGGCAGGCCCGGGGAGTCGGCGCGGGCCGTCCGTCACATCGACGGGGTTCCGTCCGTCAGTGCTGTGACGGAACACGACGGAGGAATGTGGCTGTGGACGGAAACGAGTTCCTGGCGGAGCGGTTCGAGGAGAACCGGGGCCGGCTGAAGGCCGTGGCCTACCGGATGCTCGGTTCGACGAGCGAGGCGGAGGACGCCGTCCAGGAGGCGTGGATCCGGCTCAGCCGTTCGGACGGCCGGGGGATCGACAATCTGGGCGGCTGGCTGACGACGGTCGTCGGGCGGGTGTGCCTGGACCTGCTCCGCTCCCGCCGCTCCCGCCGTGAGGAACCCCTCGGCACCGGGGCGCCCGAGGAGCCGACCCCCGGCCCGGACCTCGGCGACCGGCCGGGGACCGACCCCGAGCAGCAGGCGCTGATGGCCGACTCGGTCGGTCTCGCGATGCTCGTGGTGCTCGAAACGCTCGACCCCGCCGAGCGGCTGGCCTTCGTGCTGCACGACATGTTCGCCGTGCCGTTCGACGAGATCGCCGGTGTCGTGGACCGCACCCCGGCCGCGGCCCGGCAGCTCGCCAGCCGGGCGCGGCGCCGGGTGCAGGGCGCGGAGCCGGTGCCGGACCCGGATCTCGCCCGCAAGCGCGAGGTCGTCAACGCCTTCCTGGCCGCCGCCCGTGACGGTGAATTCGAAGCCCTCCTGGCCGTGCTCGATCCGGACGTGGTGGTGCGGTCCGACATCGGCGCCGGCACTGCCGGTGCGCCGGGCCTGGTACGGGGTGCCGCGGCCGTGGCCCGTCAGGCGATGATGTTCGCGCCGTTCGCGCGATCCTCGCAGCGGGCACTGGTCGACGGGGAACCGGCCGTCATCGCGACGCGCGAGGGCCACCGGTTCTCGGTCATGATCTTCACGGTCGCCCGGGGCAGGATCGTCGAGATGTCCGTGATCACCGATCCGGCCCGCCTCCCCGGCCTCGATCTGACGGTCCTCCCGGAGGCCACCCCTCCTCATTGAGACAATTGTGTCTCATGTGGTCTATAATTGTCTCATGAGTCTCGATCGTGAACAGGTACTGCGCAGCGCCGCCGCCCTGCTGACCCGCAAGTCGACCGCCACCATGGACGAGGTCGCCAAGGCCGCAGGCATCGGCCGCGCCACCCTGCACCGGCACTTCGCCGGACGGGACGCACTGGTCAAGGCGCTGGAGAGCCTGGGCATCCAGGAGTTCGAAGCGGCTCTCGACGCCGCCGCCCTCGACGAGGGCGCCGCGCCGGAGGCGCTGCGCCGCCTGGTCGCGGCCGTCGAGCCGAGCGCGGGACTGCTCTCCTTCCTCGTCACCGAGAACCAGCTCTTCGAGGGCGCAGAGGTGAACGAGGGCTGGAACCGGCTCGACGCCCGGGTCTCCGCCCTGTTCAGACGGGGCCAGGAGCGCGGCGAATTCCGCATCGATCTCACCCCCGCCTGGCTGACCGAGGCCCTCTACGGACTCATCTCCAGCGGCGCCTGGGCGGTCCAGGACGGCCGGGTCGCGAGCCAGGACTTCCAGTACATGATCGTCGAGTTGCTGCTCGGCGGCGCACGCCGGAGCGTGGAGCAATGAGCCGTATCGAACAGCGCGTGGCATCCCCGGACGAACTGCACCGTCCCGGGCGGTGGATCGCGCTGTCCGTGCTCGTCCTCGCCGTGCTGCTCGTGGCGATCGATGCCACCGTCCTGGGCCTCGCGACCCCGTTCCTCACCGAGGACCTCGAACCGACCGGCACCCAGCTGCTGTGGATCGGCGACGTCTACTCCTTCGTCATCGCCGGCCTGCTGGTCTCGATGGGCAGCCTCGGCGACCGCATCGGCCGCAAGAAGCTGCTGCTGTGCGGTGCGACGGCGTTCGGCGCGGTCTCCGTGCTCAACGCCTACGCGCACACCCCCGAGATGATGATCCTGGCGCGGGCGCTGCTCGGTGTCGCGGGCGCCACCCTGATGCCGTCCACCCTCGCCCTGATCCGGAACCTCTTCCACGACCCGCGCGAGCGCAGCCTCGCCATCGGGATCTGGGGAGCGATGGCCTCCGCCGGGGCGGCAGTCGGCCCGGTGGTCGGCGGACTGCTGCTGGAGCACTTCTGGTGGGGCTCGGTCTTCCTGATCAACCTGCCGGTCATGGCGGTCCTCGTGGTCGTCGGCGCGAAGATGATCCCCGAGTCCAGGAACCCGGCCCCGGGCCCCTGGGACCTGGCCAGCGTCGCGCTCTCCTTCATCGGCATGATCGGCGTCGTGTACGCCATCAAGGAACTGGCGGCACACGGCCCGAGCACGGGGACCATCGCCGCGGGCATCGGTGGCGCGGCGGCACTCTGCTGGTTCGTACGCAGGCAGCTCACGCTCCCGGCGCCCCTGCTGGACATGCGGCTCTTCCACCACCGGGGCTTCTCCGCCGCCGTCCTCGCCGACCTGCTGACCATCCTCGGCCTGTCCGGACTGGTCTTCTTCCTCTCCCAGTTCCTCCAACTGGTGCAGGGGCGCGGGCCGCTGGAGGCCGGTCTCGCCGAACTGCCCGCGGCCGTCGGCGCGGTCGTCGCCGGTCTGATCGCGGGCCGGGCGGCCCGCCGCTTCTCGGTACGTTCGGTGGTGAGCGGCGGCCTCGCGGCGATCGGCCTGGCCCTCGCCGCGGTCACCCTGATCCACAAGGAGACCTCCTACCCGCTGATCGGGGCGGTGCTGCTCGTCGTCGGCGTGGGCGCGGGCTTCGCCTTCACCGTCACCTCCGACGTGATCCTCTCCAGCGTCCCCAAGGAGCAGGCGGGTTCCGCCGGCGCGGTCTCCGAGACGGCCTACGAACTCGGCGCGGCCCTCGGCATCGCCCTGCTCGGCTCCATCGTCACCGGCGTCTACCAGGAGTTCGGCACACCCCCGGGCGTCCCGTCGGGCCCCGCGGCGGCGGCCCACGAATCGCTCGGCGGAGCCGTCGAGGCGGCCCACGGACTGCCGGCCCAGCAGGGACAGGCACTGGTCTCCGCGGCGCAGGAGTCGTTCGTCCAGGGACTGGGCCTCGCCGCGGGCGTCGGCGCGGTGGTCCTGCTGGCGACGGCCGTGGCCGCCTGGTTCCTGTTGCGCGGTCAGAAGCTGGAGGACGGCATCGTGCACCAGTAGCCGCCCCGGCCCGGACACGCGGAAGGGCCCGTACCACCGGGAAACCGGGGTACGGGCCCTTCCGCACGTCCTGCCGTCGGCGCTTCGCGCCTCAGCTCACGCGGCCTTGGCCTTCGTGGCGTACATGTCGACGTACTCCTGACCGGACAGCCGCATCACCTCGGCCATCACGGAGTCGGTCACCGCCCGCAGCACATAGCGGTCGCGGTCCATGCCCTCGTACCGGGAGAACTCCATCGGCTCACCGAAACGGACCGTCACCTTGCCGGGACGCGGCAGGCCGGCCCCGCCGGGCTGGAGCTTGTCCGTGCCGATCATCGCGAACGGCACCACCGGCGCGCCCGTCATCAGCGTCAGCCGCGCGATGCCCGTACGGCCCCGGTACAGGCGGCCGTCGGGGGAGCGGGTGCCCTCGGGGTAGATGGCGAACGCCTTGCCCTCCTCCAGCACCCGACGGCCCGTCATCAGCGCCGCGACACCGCCGCGCCCGCCGTCCCGGTCCACCGGGATCATGCCGCAGCCGGTGAAGAACCAGGCCATCGCCCGGCCCTTGAGCCCCTTGCCCGTCACGTACTCGTCCTTGCCGATGTAGAACACCGGCCGGTCGCAGCAGATCGGCATGATCATCGAATCGATGAACGTCAGATGGTTGCCCGCGAGGATCACCGGACCGTCCCCGGGAATGTTCTCCACACCTTCCACCTGGGGGCGGAACATCAGGCGCAAGATCGGTCCGAGCACTGCCTTGATGAGTGCGTGTCGGGACAACGGTTCCTCCGGTGTAGTGGCCGGGCCGGCCGAGGTGCGGGATCGTGACGGTCCATGCAGGTGAGGACGATACTCGCGGCCGCTCACAGATCGCACATCGGGTTCACGGAACGGATACGTGGTGTTGACGTGAGTTTCCGCCATGTTCGTCCAGGGGCTGCCTCCACGACGGTACTGCTGCTTACGCTCGGGCCCCGTCCGACAGGTACCGGACATCACACGCGAGGAGCATTCATGACTGAGCGCGCGCAGGCCGGTCCCGGCCGCAGAACCATGCTGGGAGCGGGAGCCGCCGTACTGGGCACCGCCGCCCTCGGACTGGCCGGCGGCCCGGCCGACGCCGCGGGCAGCACCGCGGGGGATGTCTCCGAACGGCACGGCGGCCACGGCTTCCGCCTCGACCTGCCGGTGCCCACCGTCATCGGGCACCGCGGCACCAGCGGCTACCGGCCCGAACACACCCTCGGCTCCTACCAGCTGGCCCTGGACATGGGCGCGCACATAGTCGAGCAGGACCTGGTTCCGACCCGCGACGGTCATCTCGTATGCCGCCACGAGAACGACATCACCGCCACCACCGATGTCGCCGACCATCCCGAGTTCGCGAGCCGCAGGACCACCAAGAAGGTCGACGGCGTCTCCCTCACCGGCTGGTTCACCGAGGACTTCACCCTCGCCGAACTCAAGACGCTGCGGGCCAAGGAGCGCATCCCCGGCACCCGTCAGAAGAACACGCTCTACGACGGCCGCTGGGAGATCCCCACCTTCGAGGAGGTGCTCCGGTGGGCCGACCGCGAGGGCCGCAGGCGCGGAAAGCCCGTCTGGCTGTACGTCGAGACCAAGCACCCCACCTACTTCCGGGGCCTCGGTCTCGGTCTGGAGGAGCCGCTCGCCAAGCTGCTGCGCCGCTACGACCGGCACCGCCGGCAGTCGCCGCTCATCCTCCAGTCCTTCGAGCCCGGCAGCATCCAGCGGCTGGCCCGGCTCGTCGCGACCCCGCGCGTCGTACTGCTCTCCGGCGCGGGCGAGCGCCCCTGGGACTTCGTGACGTCCGGTGACCCGCGCACCGTCGCGGACCTGGTGAAGCCCGAGGGGTTGAAGTGGATGGCCTCCTTCGCCCAGGGCATCGGCCCCACCCTGGACCTGGTCATCCCCAAGGACGCCTCGGGGCGGCTCACCGCACCGACCACCCTGGTGAAGGACGCGCACGCGCAGGGCCTGGTCCTGCACCCCTACACCATGCGCAACGAGAACAGCTTCCTGCCCGCCGACTTCCGGCGCGGCACGGACCCCACGGCCTACGGCGACGCGTTCGGCGCGTTCCGGACGTACTTCGCGACGGGCATCGACGGAATCTTCTCCGACAACCCGGACACCGCCCTCCTCGCCGCTGCGGACCACAACGCGAAGTGACCACCGCGTCAGCACCCGGCCGGGGCGTGCCCCGGTCGGGTGGTGCCCGCCAGGTACGGCAACCGGCCGCCGCCGCGGGCGCGTCGGCCGGGGCATGATGCCTCTCGATCTTGTTCCGGCAGGACCCGCCCCCGCCCCCGTGACCGTCGTCCGTGCTTTGTACCCGCTGGTGAGCGCCGAGGCCAGGGCGGAGGCGGCCGCCTCGGTGACGGGTGCGGCGGTCGAACCGGCCGACCTCGAACAGGCCGTCTGGCTGCGGCTGCTGGAGCTGCTCGCGGGGGAGGGGCCACCGGTGGACCCGGCCCGCTGGGTGCGGGACGCGGTACGGGCGGAGGCCCGCAGGGCCCGCCGCACCACCCGGCACGAACGCCCCTACCGCGACGAGCCGGCCGCGGACCCGGCCGGCTGCCCCGAACGGCTCGCCCTCGGTGCCGACGAACGCCGGGCGCTGCGCGCGGCGGTGGACCGGCTGCCCGGCAGGTGCGCGCGGCTGATGGCGGCGATGCTCGCGCCCAGCGACCCCACCTACCGGGAAATCGCAGGGAAGTTGGGTATGTCACAGGGGAGTTTGGGTCCGATCCGTTCCCGTTGCCTTGGATGTCTGCGCAGAATGCTCGCGGCGGAGGTTGCTGCTCCTGAACTGCGGGGAAAGGAGCGTTAGACAACCGGTGGATCAGGTGGGCGGAGGCATGCGCGGATGGGCATGAGCGTGATCATCTCGGCGGCGACGGCACAGGACGCCGAACAGATCTTGAAACTCCAGTACCTCTGCTTCCAGAGCGAGGCGGAGCTGTACGGGAACTACCGGATCGACCCGCTCGTCCAGACCCTCGACTCGTTGCACGCCGAGATCGCCACGAACCTGGTGTTCGTGGCGCGGCTGGGCGACGAGGTCGTGGGCTCGGTCCGGGGGGCCGTCGGCGAGGACGGGGCGGGGGAGATCGGCAGGCTCTGCGTCCACCCCCGGCTCCAGGGGCACGGTCTCGGTGCCCGGCTGCTGCGGGCGGCGGAGGCGGGACTCACCGACGAGCGGTCGGCCACCCTGTTCCGGCTGCACACCGGCCACCGCAGCGAGAGCAATCTGCGGCTCTACCGGCGTGCGGGATACGCCCCCGTGGGCAACGAGACCGGCCGGGACGGCGTCCTGATGATCCTGCTGGAGAAGGACGCCACGAAACCCGCGTACGTCGCCAGCGCCTAGGGGCCCGTCCGGCCCTAAGCCGTCCTGGCCCGGCGCAGCCACATCATCCCGGTGATCGGCAGGATCACCGGGATGAACAGGTAACCCATGCCGAAGTCGGACCAGACGGTGGCGTCCGCGAACGCCGAGGGCTCCACCATCGTCCAGGTCCCGACGACCAGCACGCCCAGCAGCTCCGCGGCGCAGCACACCAGCGCCGTCCTGCGCGCCTTCTCGCCCCCGCGCACCAGCGAGTACGTGATGAACCCGTACACCAGCGCGGCGACGGCCGACAGCACGTAGGCGAGCGGTGCCCTGCCGAAGTCCAGGATCATCTGGACGATCGAGCGGGAGGCGGCCGCGACGGTGAACACCCCGTAGAACCAGACCAGTACGCGGCCGGGACCCGTCCCGAGGTCGAAGGGCTGCTTCTCGTCGGTGGCCGCCGCGGGGGTGCGATCGGTGTCGGTCACGGTCAGTTTCCCCAGATGTCGTAGAGCCGTACTTCGAGGACGGCCAGCACGACCGCGCCCGCCGCCACCGTCACCGAACCCCACCGGGTCCGCTCGGTCAGCGAGAGGAAACCGGCCGCGGGCACCGCGAGGAAGGCCCCGATCAGATACGCGATGAAGATCGTCATGCCCTGCTCGGGCCGTTCGCCCCGGGACAGCTGCACGATGCCCACCACCAGCTGGGCCAGCGCCAGCAGCGAGACCACGGCCATCCCGATGAAGTGCCAGTCCTTGGTCGGCTGGTCCCGGTACGCGGCGAATCCGCACCAGGCGGCGAGGGCGAGCGCGGTCACGGCGACCGCGACCGTCAGGGCGTCAAGCATGTGGTGAGGGTATTACGGACCAATCGGCCCCCTGCGTGCGCCCCCGCACCCGGGGAAGGGGGGTCGTGGCCTTTGCCACAGCCCATGAGCGTTCCGGGCCGGTCCCGGCTGCCGTCGTCGTCGGCCTCCGCGTGGCCTCTCCGTCGTATCGGCGCAGGTCACAGCGGGGTGAGCGGGAATCATGGCAAGCGGCCCGGCTGTCTCACCACACCATCCACGCCTGTCCGCTATTCGGACAGGCTGGTCGGGCGGAACGTTACGTCTGTTTTACTTGCCCCATGACCACGACGAGCAGCCGCATCCTTGCGACCGAGGCGATCACGACGCCCGGTGCTCGTTGTATGTGTCGAATGCGCACCTTCTGAGGGCCCCCGCCCGATCCCTCGCGCCCCGAAGCGAGACCGAGCCCGAGCCGTCCGCATCCAGCGGAACGAGCCTGCCCCAGCACCGCTGCCCGGCCACCCGCCGCCCCGAGCCGTGCCGAGACCCCCGCTTGGAACGTCCGATCGAAACGTCCAAACAGTCTCATCAGACGAATGCCCCGTGCCCGGCGGACATCGCGCCGCGCACTCGACAGTGACGGAAACCCCTGTGATCACCACTTCGGGCCTCACGAAGGTCTACCAGTCGCGCGGCCGCGAGGTCACCGCCCTGGACGGCGTCGACCTGCACGTCCGCGAGGGCGAGGTGTACGGCGTCATCGGACAGAGCGGCGCCGGCAAATCCTCCCTGATCCGCTGCGTCAACCTCCTGGAGCGCCCCACCTCCGGCACCGTGACCGTGGCCGGTCAGGACCTCACCGCACTCGCCGGACGCGGCCACCGGGCCGGCAAGGAACTGCGCGAGGCACGCAGCCGCATCGGCATGGTTTTCCAGCACTTCAACCTGCTGTCCTCCCGCACCGTCAGGGACAACGTCGAACTCCCGCTGGAGATCCTCGGCGTCCCGGGCAGGGACCGTTCCCGCAAGGCCCTCGAACTCCTCGACCTGGTCGGCCTCGCCGACAAGGCCAAGGCGTACCCCGGCCAGCTCTCCGGCGGCCAGAAGCAGCGCGTCGGCATCGCCCGCGCCCTCGCCGGCGACCCCAAGGTCCTGCTCTCCGACGAGGCCACCTCGGCCCTCGACCCCGAGACCACCCGCTCCATCCTCCAGCTGCTGCGCGACCTCAACCAGCAGCTCGGCCTGACCGTCCTGCTCATCACGCACGAGATGGACGTCGTCAAGACGATCTGCGACTCCGCCGCGCTGATGCAGAAGGGACGCATCGTCGAGTCCGGCACCGTCGGCGAACTGCTCGCCACCCCCGGCTCCGAACTGGCCCACGAGCTGTTCCCCGTCGGCGGTACGGCCTCCGGCCCCGACTGCACGGTCGTCGACGTCACCTTCCACGGCGACGCCGCCGGCCGGCCGGTGATCTCCCAGCTCTCCCGTACGTACAACATCGACATCTCGATCCTGGGCGCCGCGATGGACACCGTCGGCGGCAAGCAGATCGGCCGGATGCGCATCGAGCTGCCCGGCCGCTTCGAGGAGAACGTCGTCCCGATCGGCTTCCTGCGCGAGCAGGGCCTCCAGGCCGAGGTCGTGGAGCACGACGGCCCCGTCATCCCCGTACAGACCCCCGCCCCGCTCACCAAGGAGGTGGCGAAGTGACCTGGTCCGAAATGCAGCCGCTGCTCACCCAGGGGACCATCGACACCCTCTACATGGTGCTCTGGTCCACGGTCGTCACCGTCCTCGTGGGACTGCCGCTCGGCGTCCTGCTGGTCCTCACCGACAAGGGCGGACTGCTCCAGAACACCCCGGTGAACAAGGTCATCGGCGTGATCGTGAACATCGGCCGCTCGCTGCCGTTCATCATCCTGCTGATCGCCCTGATCCCCTTCACCACCTGGGTCGTGGGCACCTTCATCGGCCCGTCCGCGATGATCGTGCCGCTCTCCGTCGGCGCCATCCCGTTCTTCGCCCGGCTCGTCGAGACCGCCGTCCGCGAGGTCGACCACGGGCTCGTCGAGGCCGTCCAGTCGATGGGCGGATCCATCCCGACGATCGTCCGCAAGGTCCTCCTGCCGCAGGCGCTGCCCTCGCTCATCTCCGGCGTCACCACCACCGTCATCGTGCTCATCGGCTACTCCGCGATGGCCGGCGCGGTCGGCGGCGAAGGGCTCGGCTCCAAGGCCGTCACCTACGGATTCCAGCGCTTCGACAACCAGTTCATGCTCATCACCGTCGCGGTGCTGATCGTCATCGTGACCGTGATCCAGCTGATCGGCGACCTGGCCGTACGCCTGCTGGCCCGCCGGGGCCGCGCCACCACCTGAGACCTCCACTCCGCTCACAAGCCCGAACTCCTTGTCCGGGCGCACCACCATCACCACCGGAAAGAGGCACTTTTCGTGCGTAAGAACATCAAGATCACCGCTGCTGCCGCCGCCACCGCCGCCATCGCCCTCGGCCTCACCGCCTGCGGCACCTCGTCCGACCCGGGCGCCAAGAGCGAGACCGGCGCCAAGGCCGACACCTCCAAGGCGCTCGTCGTCGCCGCGTCCCCGACGCCGCACGCCGACATCCTGGACTTCGTCAAGAAGAACCTGGCCGAGAAGGCGGGCCTCAAGCTGGAGGTGAAGGAGTTCACGGACTACGTCCTGCCGAACACCGCCACCGAGACCGGCCAGGTCGACGCCAACTTCTTCCAGCACCAGCCGTACCTGGACGACTTCAACAAGAAGAAGAACACCCACCTGGTCTCCGTCGGCACCGTCCACCTGGAGCCGCTCGGCCTCTACTCCAAGAAGGTCAAGGACCTCAAGGACCTCAAGGCCGGCCAGACGGTCGCCGTCCCCAACGACACCACCAACGAGGGCCGCGCCCTCCAGCTCCTCGCCGAGAACGGCCTCATCACCCTCAAGGACGGCGTCGGCACCAGCGCCAAGCTGAGCGACATCACCGACAAGAAGGGCCTGGAGTTCAAGGAGCTGGAGGCCGCCACCGTGCCCCGCGCCCTGAACGACGTCGACGCCGCCGTCATCAACGGCAACTACGCGATCGAGGCCGACCTCAAGCCCGCCAAGGACGCCCTCGCGCTCGAGAAGGCCGACGGCAACCCCTACGCCAACATCATCGCCGTGAAGAAGGGCAACGAGAAGGACCCCCGCGTCCAGAAGCTCGTGGAGCTCCTGCACTCCGACGAGGTCAAGAAGTTCATCGAGGACACCTACCAGGGCTCCGTCATCCCGGCCTTCGGCACCGCCGCCAAGTCCTGACACCCGCACGGCATCCGTCCGAGGAGCCCCGCACCCCGCCGAGGGGGTGCGGGGCTCCGCCGTGCGGACCCGCCCATGCGCGGCACGGGCCCGATGCTGCATGCTGTGCCTTTAACGGTCTTCGGTATGGAGCTGCGCATGACTTCCACCTTTCCGGACATCTCCATCAGCACGGATCGGTTGGTGCTGCGCCCCTTCGACATGGCGGACGCCCCCGCGTACATCGAGATGATGAACGACGAACTCGTCGTCGCCTGGACCGAAGCCCCGCACCCCTACACCCAGGTCGACGCCGAACGCTGGATCCGCAGGATCGCACCCGCCCAGCGCACCACCGGTGACGGCATCGTCCTCGCCGTCACCGAATTCCTCACCCAGCGACTGGTCGGCTCGGTCCGGCTCCGCAACACCGACTGGCGCACCCGCGCCACCGAGGCCGCCTACATCACCGCCCCCTGGGCCCGCGGCGAGGGATACGCCACCGAATCCGTACTGGCACTGGCCCAGTGGCTCTTCCGCGACCAGGGCTTCGAGCGCATCGAACTGCGCACCGCCGCCGACAACACCGCCTCCCAGCAGGTCGCCCAGAAGCTCGGCTGCATCAGCGAGGGCGTCCTGCGCAACGCCCGGATAGCCCGCACCCGGACCGACAACGGCACGGACGGCGGCTGGACCGACATCAGGACCGACCTGATCGTCTGGGGCCTGCTGCCCGAGGACCTCGAAGGCGTCGCCGAACAGCTCGCCGACGCGGGCGGCTACGGCGCCTACAACGACTGGAACTGACCCCGCGAAGGGGCCCCGACACCACGCCGGTACGGACCGGGTACTCTCACCCTGCCCACCCCCACCTGCGACAACTCCAGGAGACTGACGACAGATGGCCGATCGGGTCACCGTGATCGGCTGGGACGGCTCGCCACTGACCGGAGCGGCCACGGCCGCCCTCTCGGCCGCCACGCTCGTCGCCGGAGCCGCCCACCACCTCGCACTTCCCGAAGTCCCTGCGAACGCCGAACGCATCCGCCTGGGCTCCATCGACCTGGCCGCCCGCCGGATCGCCGGCCACCGCGGCAGCGCCGTGGTCCTCGCCGACGGGGACCCGGGCTTCTTCGGAGTCGTACGCAACCTCCGCGCACCCGAACACGGACTCGAGGTCGAGGTGGTCCCGGCCGTCTCCTCGGTCGCCGCCGCCTTCGCCCGCGCGGGAATGCCGTGGGAGGACGCCCGGACGGTCGTCGCCCACCCCCGCACCCTGCGCCGCGCCGTGAACGTCTGCCGCGCCCACCACAAGGTCGCAGTCCTCACCTCGCCCGGCGCCGGCCCCGCCGAACTCGCCCTGCTCCTCGAAGGCGTCCACCGCACCTTCGTCATCTGCGAGGAACTCGGCACCAGCCGCGAACAGGTCACCGTCGTCACCTCCGACAAGGCCGCCGACCACGTCTGGCGCGACCCCAACGTGGTCGTCGTCATCGGCGGCGGCCCCGAACCGCGGGCCGCCGGAGCCTGGATCGACGGCGGCCTCCCCGCCCACCCCCATGACGTACGCGGTTGGGCACTGCCCACCGAGGCGTACGCGGGGGACTTCGGCGGGCGCGGCACGGAGAGCGGTGAGGGCGACTCCCCGGGGCTGCGCGCCGCCCAGCTGGCCCACCTCGGTCCCCGGACCGGCGACCTCCTCTGGGACATCGGCTCCGGCAGCGGGGCCCTGGCCGTGGAGGCCGCCCGCTTCGGCGCGGCGGTTCTGGCGGTCGACAGCGACCCGGCCGCCTGCGCTCGGACCTCGGCGGCGGCACGGGCGTTCGGCGTGCAGCTCCAGGTCGTCGAGGGCCGGGCCCCCCATGTCCTGGAACGGCTGCCGGAACCCGATGTCGTACGGATCGGCGGCGGCGGAGTCCCCGTCGTCACAGCCGTCACCGAACGGCGGCCGGAACGCATCGTGACCCATGCGTCGACGCGGGACGAGGCCGAGGCGCTCGGCGCAGCCCTGGGCGGAAACGGATACACGGTCCGGTGCTCGCTCCTCCAGTCCGTCGAACTCGACACGGCAGCATGGTCGGAGCGTGAACGCTCCGTCGTGTTTCTCCTGTCTGCGCTGCGTTCCGACCTCGCCCCGTGACCCGGTCGGCGTACAGCGAGAGGTAGGCTGGCCGATCGTTGCACCGCGCCCGGACGTTCGTCGCTTCGTTCGTCAATGTCCGGAAAGGGGGACCGTTTTGGCCCCCGTTGTGGTACGGCAGAACCGGGGGATGCGCGACGTGGCGCAGTCCACAGCGGGCCGTGGCGAAATGAGCTGCCGCGGCGGCGAACGGCCGCGAGAATGCAGTATGTCCGCGACCGATTCGTGCCGCGCGGCGAGCCCGCTCGTTCTTGTTGACGAGCGCCGGCGTGCCGTGTTCGGGCGTCCCGGGCGAAGGGCCGAAGGAGCACTGACGATGGGCGAGGGGTACGCATGAGTGACACCGGCCAGATCCCGGTCGAGGGACTGCCGGAGAACGCAGGCACGGTGGAGCAGCCGGGCGTCGCCGCCCCGGACGCCTACACCTACCTCGCTCCCTCCGAGCATGTCTCCGAGGACGACGACCTCCTTCTGATGCCGAGCCCGCAGGGTGCCTGGAGCGACCCGCAGGCCGTACCGGCCCCGGGCCAGTACCCCGAGGGCGTCGTCGCCCAGGCACCGCTGCCCGCGCAGGGTGCCTACCAGGCCCAGCCGATGGCACAGCCCTACGCCCAGTCGCCCGGCGAGACCCCGGCGCAGCCCCAGGGCCCCGTCCAGGTCCAGGTGCAGGAGCCCGTCGCGTCCCAGGCCGCCGAGGCGTACGTCGCCCAGCAGGCGGTGGCGGAGCCGCTGCCCCCGAACGGCCAGGGGACGCACGAGTCCGGTGGCCGCGACTCCGGTTCGGTCGACCTGACGGGCGTCCGCATCCCGTCGCCCGCCCCGGCTCCGGCCGCCCAGGCCCAGCCCCAGACGCCGGTGCGCCGGCCGCTGCACCGCGGCCCGGCCGTGCCCGATGGCACGCCGTCCTACGGCGGGACGCCGACGGGCGGAGTGGTCCGTTCGCTCGCCGACCGCGGCCCCGCGGGCGCACCCCAGGCGCAGGCCCGTACCCAGGCCCCCGCGCGGCACACCGGACCGCCGACCACCGGCCCGGAGTACTTCGAACTGCCGGGTGACGACGCGTCGGCACTGCCGGGTCCGCAGCTCGGCGAGATCCTGCCGCAGGGCGGCAGCCCGTGGGGGGCCCAGGCCCCTCAGCCGGTGGCAGCAGAATCGGTCGTTCCGGAGCAGGCCGCCCCGGCGCAGGTCCTTCCGGAGCAGGCCGCCCCGGCGGAGGTCCTCCCGGAGCAGGCCGCCCCGGAGCAGATCGTTCCGGCGCCGGTCGCCGAGCCCGTTGCCGAGCAGGCCGCCGAGCCGGTTCAGGCGCCCGCGCCGCAGCCGGTTCAGACCGCTCCGGCCGTGGCGCCGGAGGCCGTGGCCGCTCCCGCCGCCGAACCGGTACCCGCCGTGGTCGAGATGCCCGCCGGGGCGCACGCCGAGGTCCCGGGCGGGATCCCCGCCGAGGCGATCGCGCCGCAGGAAATCGCGGAAGCCGTCCCCATGGGCCAGTTCGTGCCCGTGGAGGGTTCGGTGCCGACGACTCCGCATCTGGCCCCGACGCCCGTGGCCGGGACGAGCGCCGAGGCGGAGCCCGTAGCAGAGGCCGAGGTCGAGGTCGAGCCCGAGGCCGAGCGCGTGCCGATCGCCATGGAGCCCGTGGCGCCGATGGAGCCCGTCGTGGCAGAAGCGGCCGTCGAGCCTTCCGCGCCCGCTGCGGACGCCGAGCCGGTCGAGCCCGTGGCGATCGCCGAAGCCCCCGTCGCCGTACCCGCGCCCGCCCCCGAGGCCGAGGCCGAGGCCCTGACGGTGTCCGAGCCGGAGCCCGAGCAGGGCCCTGAGGTCATCGAGACCCCGGACATCACGCCCGCCGCGGACACCGTGGAGTCCGTGGAGGACGCCGCCGTCGCGGAGACCGGTCAGATGGATTCCGTACAGCCCGAGGCCCTGCCCACCGAAGCCCCGGCCCCGGAGCCCGCCGAAGCGGTCCAGGCCCAGGCCGCTGCCGCTGTCACTGCTCCTGGGCCGGAAGCCGCTGAAGCCGAGGCCCCTCAGGCCCAGGGGACCTCCGAGGCCCCCGAGTCGTCCGAGGCCGACGAGGCCGAGGTACCCGCCGGCCCGCCGGCCCCCGGTTACGACGACGCCGAGCGCGAGGCGGTGCTCCGCGTCATGCGTGAGCGCCGTGACATCCGCAACGGCTTCCGCAGCGACCCCATCCCGCACGAGGTGCTGCTCCGCGTCCTCGAAGCCGCGCACACGGCGCCCAGCGTCGGCCACTCGCAGCCCTGGGACTTCGTCGTCATCCGCTCGGCGGAGACCCGTCGCTCCATGCACGAACTGGCACAGCGTCAGCGCGACGCGTACGCCAAGTCGCTGCCCAAGGGCCGGGCCAAGCAGTTCAAGGAACTGAAGATCGAGGCCATCCTCGACACCCCGGTGAACATCGTCGTCACCGCCGACCCCACCCGCGGCGGCCGCCACACCCTCGGCCGGCACACCCAGCCGCAGATGGCCCCGTACTCCTCCGCGCTCGCCGTCGAGAACCTGTGGCTCGCCGCGCGCGCCGAGGGGCTCGGCGTCGGCTGGGTCAGCTTCTTCGACGAGCGCGAGATGGTCCGGGCCCTGGGACTGCCGGAGCACCTCGAAGTCGTGGCGTACCTGTGCGTCGGTTACGTCGACGAGTTCCCCGAGGAGCCCGAGCTGATGCAGGCGGGCTGGTCCAAGCGCCGCCCGCTGTCCTGGGTCGTACACGAGGAGACCTACGGCCGCCGCGCCCTGCCCGGCGCGGAGCCGCACGACCTGCTGCAGGAGACCATCTCCAACATCCGCCCGCTGGACGCCAAGGCGCTCGGCGAGGCGTGGGAACGCCAGAAGCGGATGACCAAGCCGGCCGGCGCGCTCGGAATGCTGGAGATCATCTCGGCCCAGCTGTCCGGGCTCTCCCGGCTGTGCCCGCCGCCGATCCCCGAGCCCGCGGCCGTCGCGATCTTCGCGGGCGACCACGGGGTGCACGCCCAGGGCGTCACGGCCTGGCCGCAGGAGGTCACCGGCCAGATGGTCGCCAACTTCCTCGGCGGCGGCGCGGTCTGCAACGCGTTCGCGGCCCAGGTGGGCGCCGAGGTGTGCGTGGTCGACGTCGGCGTGGCCATGGAGCTGCCCGCGACGCCCGGCCTCCTGCCCCGCAAGGTGCGCGCCGGAACGGCCGACTTCACCACCGGCCCCGCGCTCACCCGCGAGGAGGTGCTCGCGGCGATCGAGGTCGGCATCGAGACCGCCCGCGATCTGGTCGCGGCAGGCAACAAGGGCCTGCTCACCGGTGAGATGGGGATCGCCAACACCACGGCGTCGGCCGCGCTGATCTGCGTGTACACGGGCATGGACCCGGCCGAGGTGACCGGTCGCGGTACCGGCATCAACGACGAGATGCACGCCCGCAAGGTGGACGTGGTCCGCCGCGCCCTCGAACTGCACCAGCCCGACCCGGCCGACCCGATCGGTGTCCTGGCCGCGGTCGGCGGCCTGGAGCACGCTGCGATGGCGGGCTTCCTGCTGGGCGGCGCCTCGCTCCGTACGCCCGTCATCCTGGACGGCGTCAGCGCGGGTGCCGCGGCCCTGGTCGCGCGGGCGATCGCCCCCGAGGCCCTCGCCGCCTGCATCGCGGGCCACCGCAGCGCCGAGCCCGGCCATGTCGCCGCCCTCAACAAGCTGGGCCTGCGCCCGCTGGTCGACCTCGACCTCCGCCTCGGCGAGGGCACCGGAGCGCTGCTGGCGCTGCCGATCGTGCAGAGCGCGGCGAGGGCGATGCACGAGGTCGCGACGTTCGACTCGGCGGGCGTCACGGAGAAGTAGACCGGCCCGGGGGTTCGGGGGTCTGCCCCCGGACCCCCGATCCTCGATCGCCCGAGGGGCTGAGGCCCCAACCCCGTATCGTGGACCCGCCCCCACGAAACCGCACGTCACAGCCGCTCCACCGTCGCAGCGGCCCGCACCCCGCACCGCACGAGGAGTCCGCACCGCCATGGCCGAGCACGCCGATCACCCCGCGTACCCCGTCGGACTGCGCCTGAGCGGGCGCCGCGTCGTCGTCGTAGGCGGCGGCCAGGTCGCGCAGCGCCGCCTCCCCACGCTCATCGCGGCCGGCGCCGACATCACCCTCGTGTCGCCGTCCGCGACCCCGGCCGTCGAGGCGATGGCCGACGCCGGTGAGATCCGCTGGGAGCGCCGCCGGTACGAGGACGGGGACCTGGCCGACACCTGGTACGCGCTGATCGCCTCCGACGACGACGCCGCGAACGACGCCGCGTCCGCCGAGGCCGAGCGCACCCGCACCTGGTGCGTACGGAGCGACAACGCCGATGTGGCGACCGCCTGGACCCCGGCCACCGGCCGCAGCGAGGGCGTGACCGTCGCCGTCCTGTCCACCGACGCCCAGGGCCGTGACCCGCGCCACTCCGCCGCCGTCCGCGACGCCATCGTCGAGGGACTGCGCGACGGCACGCTCGCCGCCCCCCATCACCGGACCCGGCCCACCCCCGGCGTCTCCCTGGTCGGCGGCGGCCCCGGCGACCCCGACCTGATCACCGTGCGCGGCCGGCGCCTCCTCGCCGAGGCCGACGTGGTCATCGCCGACCGGCTCGGCCCGCGCGACCTGCTCGACGAACTGCCGCCGCACGTCGAGGTGATCGACGCGGCGAAGATCCCGTACGGCCGCTTCATGGCGCAGGAGGCGATCAACCAGGCGCTCATCGAGCACGCCAAGGCCGGCAAGGCCGTCGTGCGGCTCAAGGGCGGCGACCCGTTCGTCTTCGGCCGGGGCATGGAGGAGGCCCAGGCGCTCGCCGCCGAAGGCATCCCGTGCACCGTCGTCCCCGGAATCTCCAGCTCGATCTCCGTGCCCGGCGCGGCCGGAATTCCCGTCACCCACCGCGGGGTCGCCCATGAGTTCACCGTCGTCAGCGGCCATGTCGCCCCCGACGACGAGCGCTCGCTGGTCGACTGGGCGGCGCTCGCCCGGCTGCGTGGCACCCTCGTACTGCTGATGGCCGTCGACAAGATCGGCGCCATCGCCAAGGCCCTCGTCGCCCACGGCAAGTCCCCGGACACCCCGGTCGCTCTGGTCCAGGAGGGCACCACGGCGTCCCAGCGCCGCGTCGACGCGACCCTGGCGACCGTCGCCGAACGGGCCGCCGCCGAGGACGTACGTCCCCCCGCGGTCATCGTCATCGGCGACGTCGTCACGGTCGGCACGGGCATCGTGCCGCTCCCCGCCGAGTAGCCGGCCCGGACACCGCCCGCACCCGCACCGAGTAACCAGCGGTAACGGATCTTCTTCCGATCCGTTGGCACCACACACCGGACAAGGCAGTATCAAACCCGTGGCTGATCTCATCACCGTCGACGACCCCGACGACCCCCGACTGCGCGACTACACCGGACTGACCGATGTCGAACTCCGGCGCAGGCGGGAGCCCGCCGAGGGCCTCTTCATCGCCGAGGGCGAGAAGGTCATCAGGCGTGCCAGGCACGCCGGGTACGAGATGCGCTCGATGCTGCTCTCGGCGAAGTGGGTCGACCTGATGCGGGACGTCATCGACGAGGTCCCGGCCCCGGTGTACGCCGTGAGCCCCGAACTCGCCGAGCGCGTCACCGGCTACCACGTGCACCGGGGCGCCCTTGCCTCGATGCAGCGCAAGCCGCTGCCGACGGCCGGCGAACTGCTGGCGACGACCTTCGGTACGGCGGCAGCCGACGACCGGACCGGAGCGGTGCCGCCCCCGGGCGAGGGGCAGCGTGCGGCGCGGCGCATCGCCGTGTTCGAGGACATCGTCGACCACGCCAACCTGGGTGCCGCCTTCAGGAACGCAGCCGCCCTCGGCATCGACGCGGTCCTTCTCACCCCTCGCTGCGCCGATCCCTTCTACCGGAGGTCCGTGAAGGTCTCGATGGGGGGAGTCTTCCAGGTGCCGTGGACCCGGCTGGAGTCCTGGCCGAAGGATGTCGGAGTCCTGCGTTCCGCGGGGTTCACGCTCGCCGCCCTCTGCCTGAGCGAACGAGCGATCACCCTCGACGAACTCGCCGCGCGCAAGCACGAGAAGCTCGCGCTGGTCTTCGGTACGGAAGGAGCCGGCCTCGCCCCCGGTACCCTCGCCGCGGTCGACGAGCACGTCCGCATCCCGATGGACGCCGGTGTCGACTCCCTCAACGTGGCAGCCGCCTCGGCCGTCGCCTTCTACGCCACCCGGCCGGGAGCGGCCTGACTCCGGCGCGCCTTCCGCCCGGCTGCCCGAAGCCGCTCTTCTTCCCTCCTCCTGCCTGTCTGCCTGCCCTGGGTCAACCGATCGGATGACCCAGGTGTCAGCCTTCCCGCTCGGCACATGAAGCCGGTAAGCCGACGGACCTGACGGGTGCCCGGCCGCAACCTTGATCAGAACGGGACGGCAGCAGCCGGCGGGCCCGGACGCCGGAACTCCCCGAGCGGACGGAGCCGCACCCCGCACCCATCACAGGAGTGACCGGAATGAAGCACGCCAGGAAGACCACGAAGCGTATGCGCATCGTCATCGGCGGTACGTTGGTCGGCGCCGCCGCTCTCGGTACGTTCGCCGTGGTCTCGGCCAGCGCGGGGTCGTCCCCGAGCACCGCCCCCCGGTCGGAGGCGGCGGGCAAGAACCTGGCCCGGTCCACACACCTGAGCGCCGACGCGGCCGGCCGGGCCGCACAGGCCGTTCTCGACGCCGCCGCGAAGGAGAACCAGCGGGTCTCCGTCGCCGTCGTCGACCGCAACGGCAACACCATCGTCACCCTGCGCGGCGACGGAGCGGGTCCCCAGGCGTACGAGGCGGCCCAGAAGAAGGCGTTCACCGCCGTCTCCTGGAACGCCCCGACCTCCGATCTGGTCAAGCGTCTGGAGAACGCCCCGACGCTGAAGGACATCCCCGGCACCCTGTTCCTCGGTGGGGGAGTGCCGGTCGACGCGAAGGGTGCGCCGATCGCGGGCATCGGTGTCGCAGGAGCCCCGTCCGGTGACCTGGACGAGAAGTTCGCCCGGGCCGGCGCCGCGGCCCTGGGCAAGTAGTACGGAGCAGAGCTTCCGCGATACCGGCCGAGGCCGTTGCCCCGCGTGCACGAACGCGGGGCAACGGCCTCGGTGATTTCCGCACCGGCCCGGCCGGTCACGTACGTCGCGGGCCGCCCCGGGCGCCGACACGCACCGGCGTACGGCTCCGTCGTGAGCCGTACGAGCAGTCCCGCCGCCCTGAAACCGCACGGTCGGTATCCCAAGTGTCCCGCGCCCGCCATCCGGGATTCCGTGCCGAACCCCTTGACGCTGTGCCGATCCCCGGATGAAACTTCCGCGAGCCGAAAATGGTATTCCATTTTCGGGTCCTGCTCCGTTCGGAAGGATCCCCATGGAAGCTCCCCCGCTCAAGACCACCGCGGACGCGAGCCCGCGGCATCGTCAGTTGGAGGACACGCTCGACCGGATCGGCGTCACCGGCGCGCACCGGCAGATCGGCGCGATGGTGCTGCTCGGTGTCTTCTTCGACGCGTTGGAACAGAACGCGGTGGGCCTGGTCGGCCCCGTACTGCAGGAGTCGTGGGGCACCACGGCCGCCGAGCTCGGATTCCTGAACACCATCACCTTCACCGCGGCAGCGCTCGGCAGGCTCACCACCGGCGTCATCGGCGACAAGATGGGCCGCCGGACCATGCTCACGGTCAATCTGCTGCTGTTCTCGCTCGGCGCGCTGATCTGCGCCTTCGCCCCCGTGTACGCGGTCGTGGCGGTCGGCAGGTTCATCGTCGGCTTCGGCCTCGGCGGCGAGATCGCCATCGCGGTCACGATGATGTCCGAGTTCTTCGCGGCCAGGCACCGAGGCACCGCCGTCGGCATCATCAACGTGACGGCCGGCGGTCTCGGCAACATGCTCGCCCCCGGCTTCGGCGTCCTGGTCTTCACCTTCTTCTCCGGCCCCGACCGCTGGCGCTGGCTGTTCGGCATGCTCGCCGTGCCCGCCCTGCTGGTCCTGTTCTACCGCCGGTACGTCCCCGAGACACCGCGCTACCTGCTCTCCCGCGGCAAGGTCGACGAGGCCAACCTCGTCCTCAACAAGCTCGCTTCCGGCCGGCTCCGCGGTCGCCCGGAGAAGCCGCAGCAGTTCATCACGGCGGTCGAGAGCGGCGAGAAGGTCGTGGCCGAGCGCAACCGCCTGCGCGACGTCTTCATGGGAACCCTGCGCCGCCGCACCCTCTCACTCGGCGTGGCCGTCTGCATGTCGTACGGCGCGCAGATCTCCATCCTGTCGCTGATGCCCACCATCCTCGTGGCCCAGGGGCACAGCATCACCAAGTCGTTGCTCTTCACCCTGGTCATGCAGGCGGGCTCGCTGGTCGGCGCACTGGTCGCCTCCACCGCGGCGCGCTACGTCCCGCGCAAGGTCGTCCTCACGGTGGCCGCCGGACTCGGCTGCGCGGCGGCCTTCTGCTTCGGGTTCCTGGCCAACGGCGTCGCCCTGATCCTCATCCTCGGCGCGGCCGTCAACTGCTGCATCATCACCCTGAACACCACGATCTGGATCTTCGCACCCGAGCAGTTCCCCACCAGGGTGCGGGCGTTCGGCACGTCGATCATCCTGGCCCTCGGCTCCCTGGCGGGCGGCCTGACGCCGATGCTCGCGGGTGCTGCCTTCGACGCGTACGGCATGGCAGGGATGTTCACCCTGATCGGCATACTCTTCGTGGGCCTTGCCGTGTCCGTCCAATTCCCGCCGGAGACCTTCGGCCGGTCCATGGAGGAGACGGCGGAGGAGTCCGTGACGGAACCGGCGGAGGAGTCCGTGACGGAACCGGCGGGGCAGCCCGCGGACGACACGACGGGGAGCACCCGGTGACCTTCGTGGCCCTGATCAATCCCAACACCTCGGTGGCCACCACCGAGATGATGGCCGCCATCGCCGGCCGGACCCTGCGCCCCGACGACGGCTACCGGGTCCGCGGAGTCACCGTGGCCGAAGGCCCCACGATGCTGGTGGACGAGGACGTACTGCGGGCCGCCGGACCACAGGTCCTGGCCGCGGCCCGGTCCACCCTCGCCGGGCCGGACGGCGAGCGCGTCAAGGCCCTGGTGGTCAGCGCGTTCGGTGATCCCGGCGTCGACGAACTGCGTGCGTGGACCGATGTCCCCGTCGTGGGCATCGCCGAGGCCGCCATGGCGGAGGCCGCGGCGGGCGGCCGCCGGTTCGGCATCGCCACGACCACGCCGGGCCTGGCCGCCGCCATCGCCGCGCGGGTCGACCGCCTGGGCCGGTCCTCCCAGTACACCGGGATCCGCCTCACACCGGGCGACCCCCTGGAGCTGGCCGCCACCCCCGAGGTGATGCGGGAGCGGCTGGCCGACGCGGTCGGTGCCTGCATCGCCGAGGACGGGGCCGAGGCCGTGATCATCGGCGGAGGTCCGCTGGGGGAGGCGGCCGAAGCCCTGCAAGGGCGCTTCCCGGTGCCGGTCATCGGGCCGATCCCGGCCGCCTGCCGGGAAGTACGGCGGTTGCTCGAACGGAAATGAGCCGGGCCGTTCCCGGCGGGGAGTGCGCCCGAGGGCGTACGAGGCCGTGACGGCCCGGGGCCGCCCCGCCCGTCACGGACCGGCCGCCCCGGGAACGCCCGAGGGTCCGTCCGGCGGATCAGGGCCGGACAGGCCCTGGCCCCCGGCGGGCTACCGGCTCTGGCTCTGGCTTTGGCTCTGACTCTGCGTCCGGCCGTCGCCCTGATCGGCACCCAAGCCACGGGCCGGCCCCTGGCAGCCCTGGGCCGCCGCGATGCCGAGCGCAACCAGCAGCGTCACCACGACGAAGACGACGAGCCGCTGCCGCAGCAGCCGCGGATTGGCGGGACGCAGCCCCGACGAAGTCGGACGGGCCCCGGGCCGCGTTCCCGGCCGGCCGTTCGCCCCGTTCGTACCCTGCGGGCGCCGCCCGGACCGGGTGGTGTTGCGCGGCGGCTGATGCTGCTTTGGGCGCGAACCACCGGTCCGGGGCGAGCCGGCCCGCGACGACGAGGACGGCCGGCTGCCCTGCGGTTGCTTCTGCTTCTGCTGACGGGGCGCGGGCGGAGCCGCACGCCGCGTCTGCTGCTCGGTGTACGGGCCGTCGAGACGGCCGGTCGGCCGGTCCAGTTCCTGCGCCGAACGCTGCACGGGCGGCCGGCTCTCGTGCAGCCCCTGCGCCTCCCGCGCCGCGATCTCCTTGAGCCGCATGGAGAGTTGGAGCGTGCTCGGCCGCTCCTCGGGGTCCTTCGCCAGGCAGGCGCTCACCAGCGGCGCGAGGGCGTCGTGCACATCGTGCAGCTGAGCCTCCTCGTGCACCACGCGGTACAGCATCACCTCGGAACTGCCGTGCCCGAAGGGCGAGTCGGCCATGGCCGCGTACGCCAGTGTGGCACCGAGCGAGAACACGTCGGTCGCGGGCGTCACGGCCGCGCCGCGCACCTGCTCGGGTGCGAGGAACCCCGGCGAGCCCACCGCCGTACCGACATGGGTGAGGGTGGAGGCCCCGGTTGCCCAGGCGATCCCGAAGTCGATGATCCGGGGACCCTTGGGGGAGAGAAGGATGTTCGACGGCTTCAGGTCGCGGTGGACGACCCCGGCCTCGTGCACCGCGACGAGGCCCTCGGACAGCGCGGCCCCGATCGAGGCCACCTCGGCCGCCGACAGTGGGCCCTCCTCGGCCACCTTGTCGTGCAGCGAGGGCCCCGGAACGTACTGCGTGGCGAACCACGGACGGTCCGCCTCCAGGTCGGCAGCCACCAGGCGCGCCGTGCAGCCGCCGCGGATCCGCCGTGCGGCGGACACCTCGCGCGCGAAGCGGGAGCGGAACTCCTGGTCCTCCGCCAGATCCGGGCGGATCACCTTCAGCGCCACCCGCTGGCCCCGCCGGTCCGAACCCAGGTAGACGACACCCATGCCGCCCGCCCCGAGCCGCCGGTGCAGTCTGAACGAGCCGACGACACGCGGGTCCTCGCGCCGGAGCCGCATCATCGCCATGTCTGCCCATCCCCGCTGCCTGGTCCGCCTGACGAGGCACAGCTTACGTACCCGGTGCCCGGGGCGCTCAGAGGCCGCGCCCTCACCGGTCGATCGATTGTCGGTGCGCGGCACGCCCCCTGACGGGGCATGGGGCCGGGGCGCGTCCCGTGCCGGACGGACCCAGGCCTCAAGGCGGGTGAGGGGAAGGGCGGTTGGAGCCGTGCCGGACATCCGCGGTACGGCGCCGGCCTCGGCCCGGACGGGTGCGCGCGCGGCCCCCTCCGGCGCGGGCGGACCGGCTGCCGGGAACCGGGTCGGGCAAGGGTGAGTGAAGTCACGCAGGCCGTCGCCGCGCGCACCGGTGGGCCCCGTCCAACGACTCCGGCGCCGCGCGAAGTTCGCCGCCCGCGCGGGCGCCCCCTCCGGGATGTCCCCGGGGCTGGGCCCCCGGTCTCCACCCAGGGGAGTACAACGACGGCCCGGGGCTCATCCTCCGGGAGGCCCGGCAATCGGTACGCGGGCATGACGACCGCAGCGCCCCCCGTCCCTAATGTTGAGGTCAAGCGGCGGGCGCAATACTCGTCCCCCGAGGTCACACGCCCGCCGCCCCACATCGAGTCAGGAGAGGAACCATGGCGGACACGGCAACGCGGACCATGATCCGCGCAGGACGCAGGGCCCATGCCTCGTTCGGCAGCCGCCCGTCCTCCGGCACGCGCCACCCACTCGTGGCGACGGCGATGGTTCTTCCCCTGGCGGCCCTGCTCGTGGTCGTCTTCGGCGGCTGGGACGCAGTGGTCACACAGGCGTCGTCCGTGGGCGTGATGCTGGGGCGCTGAGCGGCGCCCCGGGTCCGGAAGAGCGGTCCGGACCGGGACATCCGGCCAACAACCCCGTGGGGACGGGGGTGCGGCGGACGGCAGCGTTTGTCCGGTCAGCTGGGGAGCTGACCGGACATCGCGCTTTCCGGGGGCGTTCGCGGTGCGGCGGCGGTCGCCGCCGCCCGCGACTCCTCCCGACGCGCGTACGCTCGTCGGCGGACCCGGCGCGGACCGGGCCCACACCCGTACCAGTCCGCCACCGGGGGAGACCGTGACCACCGCAGTCGTACGCGCGCTGGGCGATCTCGCCCATCGGGCCGCCCACGAACACCCCGGGGACCCCTGCGCCTGTCCGCCCCCGGCGGTGCTCGCGGACCGTGAGGACGGCACGGTGGTCCGCAGCGGGGCCGTCGTGGCCAAGGCCCACGCCGCCGGAACGGATACCTCCGGTCTGCTCACCCGCCTCACCCTCGCGAACGACCCGCGCCTCACCGGCATCCTGCTCGCCCCGCTGATCCCCGGCCCCTGTACACCGTCCGCCACGCTCCACGGCCGCCCCGTCACGCTCTGGCCCCACGGCAGGCCCGTCGACCCCGGCGACCCCGACGCCGCCCCCTGGGAGGACGCCGCCGTTCTGCTGGCCGGGCTGCATCGGACCCCGGCCCCGCCCCTGGCGCTCCCGCCCATGCGGGGCCCCGCGAAGGCCGCGCTCGCCGTCGCCCGGATGCGCGCCGCCCGGCCCGGCGACCCGGCCACCGCCTCCGTACTCGAAGCCTGGCACCGCCTGCCGGCCTGGGCCCGCGACGAGGCCGCCGCGCCCCCGCACCGCTCGCGCTACCTCTGCCACGGTGATCTGCACCTCGGACAGCTCGTCCGCCACCCGGCCCCGCACGGCCCCTGGCTGCTCATCGACGTCGACGACGCGGGTCTCGGCGATCCCGCCTGGGACCTCGCCCGCCCCGCCGCCTGGTACGCGGCCGGGATCCTGCCCCCCGAGGTCTGGCTCCGGTTCCTGGACGCCTACCGGGCGGCGGGCGGCCCCGCCGTCCGTGCCGAGGGCGATCCCTGGCCGGACCTGGATGTCCCGGCCCGCGCCCTGACCGTACAGGCCGCCGCGCTGGCATTGGCCAAGTCCGCGATGGAAGGCCGGACTCCGGATGAGGTGGAACAGACAATGATCGAAACCTGTGCCCGAATAGCATCTCTCCCGCCCGAGTTGGGCGCCGAGCACTCGTCGTAGGCTGAACCGACCGTCGACGGGCAGGAATTCCGGCGACGGCGACCCGAAGGCGAGGAGTGAGCCGAACCATGCAGTGTCCCAAGTGCCACGCACAGATGCACACGTACAACCGCAACGGCATACAGATCGAGCAGTGCAGCGGCTGCCGGGGAATCTTCCTCGACTACGGCGAGCTGGAGTCCCTCACCCGCATCGAGGCTCAGTGGGCGCAGCAGGCCCCGCCCGCACCGCCGGCCCCGCAGGCGTACCCGGCCGCCCCGGCGCCCGCCTGGGGCGCCCCGCAGCACCACGGCGGTCACTACCGGCACAAGAGCTTCGGCCGCATGCTCTTCTCGTCCTGAACGGACCACCGCCGCTGAGTGCCTGACCGCGGGCCCGGACGCGTTCCGTCCGGGCCCGCAGTGCGTCCGCACCAACATGCGTACGGCGGAAACGAAGAAGCCCCGGTCGTCGAGACGACCGGGGCTTCCGCTGGTGCGCGATACTGGGATTGAACCAGTGACCTCTTCCGTGTCAGGGAAGCGCTCTCCCGCTGAGCTAATCGCGCAGGGTGAACCTGCGTGTACTGCGTGCGCGATACTGGGATTGAACCAGTGACCTCTTCCGTGTCAGGGAAGCGCTCTCCCGCTGAGCTAATCGCGCGGGGATCCTTGCGGACCAGTGGACGATACTGGGATTGAACCAGTGACCTCTTCCGTGTCAGGGAAGCGCTCTCCCGCTGAGCTAATCGTCCTTGGAGGTGGAGACGGGATTTGAACCCGTGTAGACGGCTTTGCAGGCCGTTGCCTCGCCTCTCGGCCACTCCACCACGAGTGGGGGTTCGGGAAGATCCCCCACCTTCTGCGAGCGGACGACCAGGTTCGAACTGGCGACCTCAACCTTGGCAAGGTTGCGCTCTACCAACTGAGCTACGTCCGCTTGTCTTTCCCGGCCCGCTTGCGCGTCCCGGCGACGTGTTGAACTCTAGCGGATTCCCGGGCCAGTACAAAAACGCGTTTGTGCAGCGTGCTGAGGTGCGCTCGCCCCGGGGCAGGTCATCGCGCGCCGTCCTAGACTCGACGACGTGCACGACCTCGTTCCAATAGCCCGCTTCGGCGGCCTCCTCGCGTCCGATCTGCAGGACGTGACCAGTGATCCCGCAGCCCTCGAATCGTCCGGCTTCTGGGCCGTATCCGCCGATTTCGAGGGCCGTCTCGTCTGCGCCCGCTTCGGCTCCGTACGTACCCGCGCGGTGCCCGCGCCCGTGCCGGGTGCCTGGCGCGGGCCCGCGGCCGGTGACTGGACCTCGTCCCTGGACCGCGCCGCGTACATCGCGGGGGTACGGCGGATCCGCGAGTACATCGCGGCGGGCGAGGTGTACCAGGCCAACCTCTGCCGGGTGCTGACCGCGCCGCTGCCCGATCCGGGCGCCGCGGACGTGGACGCGCTGACCGCGCTGCTGGCCCGCGGCAATCCCGCCCCGTACGCGGGGACGATCCGGCTGCCCGCGCACGGCGTGGAGATCGCCACCGCGTCCCCCGAGCTCTTCCTGAAGCGGGACGGCCGGACCGTCGAGTCGGGGCCGATCAAGGGCACCGGGCGGACCGAGGACGATCTGCTGGAGAAGGACCACGCCGAGAACGTGATGATCGTCGACCTGGTCCGCAACGACCTGGGCCGGGTCTGTGCCACCGGATCGGTCACCGTTCCCGACCTCTGCGTGGTCGAGAAGCATCCCGGCCTGGTCCACCTCGTCTCGACCGTGCGCGGGGAGCTCGCCGAGGGCGCCGGCTGGCCCGAACTCCTCGGCGCGACGTTCCCGCCCGGCTCCGTCACCGGGGCACCCAAGTCCAGCGCCCTGCGGATCATCGAGGAGCTGGAGACCGCACCGCGCGGGCCCTACTGCGGTGGCATCGGCTGGGTCGACGCCGACCGCCGTACCGCCTCGCTGGCCGTCGGCATACGCACCTTCTGGATCGACCGGACCGGTCCCGCCCCGGTCCTCCGCTTCGGCACCGGGGCCGGCATCACCTGGGGCTCCGACCCGGAACGCGAGTGGGAAGAGACCGAGCTCAAGGCGTCCCGGCTGCTCGCTGTAGCGTCGGGCGCCCACGACACAACCGGAAGGACCGCGTGATGAGGATTTGGGTCAACGGCGAACTGCGCGACGCCGAGGACGCCAGGGTGTCCGTGCTCGACCACGGGCTCACCGTGGGGGACGGCATATTCGAGACGGTCAAGACCGTCGACGGCAGGCCCTTCGCCCTCACCCGCCACCTCGACCGGCTGACCCGCTCGGCCCGTGGCCTCGGACTCCCCGATCCCGACCTCGACGAGGTACGGCGCGCCTGCACCGAAGTGATCGACGCCAACCCGATGGCCCTCGGCAGGCTCCGCATCACCTACACCGGAGGACTCTCCCCGCTCGGCTCCGACCGCGGCGACGCCGGACCCGGCCTCGTCGTCGCCCTCGGCGAGGCGGCCCGCCGCCCCGACACCACCGCCGTGATCACCGTCCCCTGGACCCGCAACGAGCGCGGTGCGCTCACCGGCCTCAAGACCACGTCGTACGCCGAGAACGTCGTCGCCCTCGCACGCGCCCACGAGCACGGCGCCACGGAGGCGCTCTTCGCCAACACCGCCGGTCAGCTCTGCGAAGGCACCGGGTCCAATGTCTTCGTCGTCCTCGACGGGCAGCTGCACACCCCGCCGGTCGCCTCCGGCTGCCTGGCCGGGATCACCCGCGCGCTGGCCGTGGAGTGGACGGGCGCGCAGGAGACCGAGCTGCCGTTCGACATCCTGGAGCGGGCCGAGGAGATCTTCCTCACCTCCACCCTGCGCGATGTGCAGGCCGTGCACCGGGTGGACGGCAGGGAGCTGCCCGGCGGCCCCGGACCGGTGACCGTCAAGGCCATGCGGATCTTCGACGAGCGGGCCGGGAACGACCTCGACCCGTAGAACCGGGCCACGTCCGAACCGGAAATCGGGTGACGGGCCGGGCCGAAGTGGATAGAACATCTCCGATGACCACCACCCTCCGGCCGACCGGGCCGATGCAGCAAGGCGCCGATGGTGCGCAGTTCCGCGCGTACGACGTGTGCGACAACGGGCGGCCCGTCGGCGCCGTCGAGATCGGCACCGATCCGGGATTCGGTGCGAAGGCGGGCGTGCTGCGCTCGCTGCGCATCGACGAGTCCCGCCGCAGGCGAGGCCGCGGCACCATCGCGGCGCTGGCCGCCGAAGAGGTGCTGCGCGGCTGGGGCTGCACCCGGACGTCGCTGTCGGTCCCGGCGGACGACACGGCGGGGCAGGGGCTGGCCACCGCGCTGGGCTACACCGAGCGCAGCAGGAACATGGTCAAGGAATTGGCGCCGACCCCGCCCGCCCTGCCCGGCGCCGTCACCGCCCGGCCGATGACGGACGAGGAGTTCGCGCAGTGGGAGCGCCGCGCGATCACCGACTACGCGCAGACCTGGATCGAACGCGGCGTCCCCGAGGACCAGGCCATGAGGAAGGCCGAGACCAGCCACGCCCAGAACCTGCCGCACGGCCTCGCCACCGAGGGAACGCATCTGCACGTCCTCACGCACGAGGGCGAAGTCGTGGGGCACGTCTGGGTGGCGCGGCACGAGATGCATCCGGGGATGCTGGTGGGCTACGTGTTCGACGTGGAGGTGCACGCGGATTTCCGGGGGCGGGGGTACGGCCGGGCGCTGATGCTCCAGGCGGAACGCATCGCGCTCGACGCGGGCGACGACCGGCTGGGCCTGCATGTGCTCACGTCCAACACGCCCGCCCTGCGGCTGTACGAGTCGCTCGGGTACCGGACGACTCAGTACAACCTGGGCAAGAGCCTCTGAGGGCGGGCCCGCTCGGCCCGCTCAGCCTCGCTCGGCGAGCAGCCGGTCGGCGATCTCCTCGATCCGTTCGCGCAGCCCGTCCTGGCTCTTGCCGCCGTCCAGCCGCTCTTCGCCGATCACATACGTCGGGGTGCCGGTGACCCCGATCGCCTTGCCCTCGGCCTGGTCGGCGTCGACGATCAGCATGTGGCGTCCGTCGATCAGAGCGGTGTCCACCTCCTCGGCATCCAGGCCGAGTTCCCGTGCCACCTCGACGAGCAGCGGCTCGCCGGTGCGGGCGAGATCGGCGGTGCGGGCGAGCACCGCCTCGATGTACGGCCAGTCCTTGCCCTGCGCCGCCGCCTCCTCGGCGGCCTGCGCGGCGGCGTAGGCGTGCTTGTGCTTCTCCAGCGGGAAGTGCCGCAGCCGTACCTCCAGCCGGTCGCCGTACTTGGCCCGCAGGGCGTGCACATCGGTGAGGGCCTGGTGACAGTCGGGGCACTGGAGCTCGCACCAGACGTCGAGGACGACGGGGGCCGCAGGGGTGGAATCGCTCATGCGGCCAGTCTCCCAGGGCTCGCGCGAGCCTCCCAATCGGCACCCGGTCCCGCGGGGGCTCCGTACGCCCGGCACGCCGCCGATCGGCACCTGGGGAGGATCCCGGCCCTGAAATGTCCCTGATGCGGTCCCGGATCGTGGCCGCCGGGCCGGTCACCGGTGCAGGATGGAAGAGACGTTTCCCCGCGCGCCTGGAGGCACCGATGCTTGCCGAGACCATCTGCTCCGCGGTGTCCGCTGCGGGCCTGGGCATCGCCGCCGTCACCGCCTGGCGAAAGCGCTTCCTCGCCGCCACCCGGATCGCCGCCTACTCCCTGGTCCCGATCGCTCTGGTCCTGACCGGGATCGTGGACTGGGTCGCCGGGATCGCCTTCAAGCCGAGCGTCTGGCTCGGTTTCGGGCTGCTCGCGGTGGCCTGGCTGCTGTTCATGACGACCCGGGCGATCGAGCGCCGCGGCGGCGGCACCCGAAAGGAGCGCCGGGCCGCCGCGCGGGCGGCGCAGGGCGAAGCGGTCGCCCCCGCGGCCTCGGCCCCGTCCCTGGGGGCGGGGCTCCAGGGGACCCGGGCGCAGCCGAAGACGAAGTCCCGGCAGCAGCCCGCCTCGCCGGGCGAGGACTTCAGCGACATCGAGGCCATCCTGAAGAAGCACGGCATCTGACCCCGGCCCGCGTTCCCGGCCCGGAGGAGCGTCCCCGGGCGCCGTCCGTACGATGGGGACACGCCGGGGTCCGGCGCGGCCGAAGGCATCAGTGGGGCAGGACAAGTGGCGCGTGTGGCAGGGATCAAGGACGTGGCCCGGCGAGCCGGAGTCTCAGTGGGCACCGTGTCCAACGTGATCAACCGGCCCGAGGCCGTGCTGCCGCAGACCCGTGCCCGGGTGCTCGCCGCCATCGAGGAACTCGGCTACGTACGCAGCGAGTCGGCGCGCCAGCTCAGGGCGGGCCGCAGCCGGATCATGGCCCTGCTCGTCCTCGACATGGGCAACCCGTTCTTCGTGGACGTGGCCCGCGGTGCCGAGCGCGCCGCCCGGGAGGCCGGACTCGGCGTCATGGTGTGCAACAGCGACCAGAGCCCGGCGGAGGAGGCCGAGTACCTCGGGCTCTTCGCCGAACAGCGGGTCTGCGGCGTCCTGGTCACCCCGGCCGACGCGACCGGCCGGAACCTGGAGGCGTTCGGCCGGCACCGGATTCCCTACGTGCTGGTGGACCGGGTGGCGTCCTCCACGGGCACCTGCGCTGTCTCCGTCGACGACGTCCGCGGCGGTGCCCTCGCCGTCGGCCATCTGGTCTCGGCCGGTCACCGCTCGGTGGCGTACGTCAGCGGCCCCGGCGACCTCCATCAGATCCGGGACCGGCGCGAAGGCGCCCTCGCGGCCCTCGCGGATGCCGGGCTGCCGCCCGAGGCGCTCGTCGAGATCCCTTCCGGCCGGCTGGACGTGGCGGCGGGCCGCGACGCCGGGGCCCGGCTGCTCGGCCTGGTGCCCCGGCCGACCGCGGTGTTCTGCGCCAACGACCTGCTCGCCCTGGGGGTGCTCCAGGCGTTGTACGCGGCGGGCGTCAGGGTGCCGCAGGACATCGCCATGGTCGGCTACGACGACATCGAGTTCGCCGCCGCCGCTGCCGTACCGCTCACCTCGGTCCGCCAGCCCGCGGTCGTGATGGGCCGGATGGCCGCGGAGCTCCTGCTGGAGGAGTCGGACGACGAGGACGGCACCCACGAACACCGCAGTGTGGTGCTCCAGCCGGAGCTCGTGGTGCGGGCCTCCAGCTCGACGCCGGGCTGAGACCGCGGAACGCGGACCGCCCGGGCATGCGCGGTCGCATCATGAATTCGCCATGTAGGAGGCGGTGTTGGCCGGACGGGTCGGCCGCCGGCCGGTGTCCTGGGGTTCCGTTCGGGGGAGTTGGGGAGCGGGGTGCTCGGGGCGCGGCACCGAATGTGTGGCGGGGGATCGGACGCCGGAGCGATTCCCGGACGCTCCGGGGTGGGTTAACTCCCGGTACGAAAAGGCGTGTTGATCGCCAACGGGGGCCGGTCTGAGTCATGATCGTCCTGCGATGGTCGACACCTCCCGGGGCGATGTCCCCGCAAGCCCTGCCGAAGAGCCGCGCGGCTGCCTCTTCGCGCTTTCCCAGCCCCCTTTGATGATCTTCCTCGCGGTGGTCGGCAGTCTGTTGCTGATGGCCGCGGTGCACGATCTCTTCATGCTGTGAACGGTCAGCCGGCCGCTTCCTTGCGGCGTGCCCGGTACGCGGCCACATGCAGACGGTTGCCGCAGGTGCGGCTGGAGCAGTAGCGGCGGGAGCGGTTGCGGGACAGGTCGACGAAGGCGTGCCGGCAGTCCGGTGCCTCGCACCGCCGCAGCCGTTCCTGCTCGCCCGCCACCACGATGAAGGCCAGAGCCATGCCGCAGTCGGCCGCGAGGTGGTCGGCGATCGACGCGTCCGGGGCGAAGTAGTGCACATGCCAGTCGTAGCCGTCGTGATTGCTGAGCTGCGGCGTGGTGCCGGCTGCGGCGACGAGCGCGTTGACGAGCGAGGCGGCGGTCTGTGCGTCGTCCGTCGCGAAGATCTCGGCGAAGCGCGCCCGTACGCCCCGTACGGCCTGCAGGTCCTTCTCGTGGAGCTCGCCCACGCCGCTGATGCGATGGCGCCGCGCGAAGTCGTAGAGCGCCGCGATGTCGGCGAGACCGTCGCTCGGCTCGTCCTCCGGCTGCCCGCTCGTCGGCGCTTCGCTCTCCGGTGCGGTGTTCATCAGTTCGATCACCGTGTCGAGGGCGATCCGGGTGTCGTGGGGGATCAGCACGCTTTCGCTCCCTGCCTCCGGCGGGCGGGTGTCCGCCGATGCGGGCTGACTCTACTGGCTCGGCCGCGGCGCACAGCGGCCCGAGAGGGCCCGCGAGGGGTCCGGAGAGCGGATACCGGCCAAGGGTGGGTATCCATGGCCGGTGAGTGTCCGTCCGGGGCGCGAGGAGGGCGCCACGAGTCCTCGGGCGCGCACCGGCGCCGTCACCACGGTGGATTCCGTGATGACGGCGCCGGTGTCATCCATATGAGGTTTTCCGCGCGGCGCCGTCTCCCCGAGTCGGACGGCGCCGTGCAGCTCTCGGCCTGGCTCAGCTCTCGGCCAGGATGTGTGAGAGCTCCGTATCGAGGTCGAAGTGACGATGCTCGGTGCCTGGCGGAACCGCGGCGTCGGTCCGCTTAAGGAACGACTCCAGGGCTCTCGCCGGGGCTTCGAGCAGGGCTTCGCCCTCTGGGGAGCTCAGCGCGATGCAGACGACGCCCTGGCCGTGACTACGGGATGGCCAGACGCGGACGTCTCCGGTGCCGGTGGGCCGGTGCAGCCCCTCGGCAAGGAGGTCGCGGGCGAATACCCATTCGACCGTCTCCTCCGCTCCGGTATGGAAGGTGGCGTGCACGGCATACGGATCGGCCGTGTCATACCGCAGGCCCGCTGGTACAGGCAGTGAGGACTCGCTCGACACAACGAGGCGCAGGTGCAGCTCGCAGCTGACCGTGGTGTTCATAAGCGCCAGGGCCTTTCGCTCAGTGTGCGCTCGGGGATTCGCACGTCGGCGAAATCGACATGCCACCTACGGTGGCGTTGTAAACCCCTCTGACCTTTTTGTGTTCCTTCAGGTAGCTCGTACGGCGGTGTGTAACTTTCGGTTATGCGGCCATTCCGGTGACGAGAGCCGTTCCGGTAGGTTGGCTGTCATGAATGCGGAGCGTGACGTGCGGAACGGGGACGCCGCATCGGCGACACCGGTGTCCGGCGCGGGGGACAGGGTGGACGGCGTGACGGGCGAGGTCACCGAGGGTGTGACCAAGGAACGGGAGCTCGGTTCCCGGGCGCCCGGGTTCATCAAGGCGTCCAGGACGCTGCACATGAGCTGGCAGGTCGGCGTCTTCATCGTCGGCTTCGCCGTGGTCGTGGCGGGCATCGTCATGCTTCCGCTGCCCGGCCCCGGCTGGCTGGTGATCTTCGGCGGCATGGCGATCTGGGCGACCGAGTTCGTCTGGGCGCAGCTGGTGCTCCGCTGGACCAGGCGGAAGGTTTCCGAGGCCGCCCAGCGGGCGCTCGACCCCAAGGTCCGGCGGCGCAACATCATCCTCACGTCGATCGGCCTGGTGATCATCGCGGTGCTGGTGGGGATCTACGTCTGGAAGTTCGGCATCACCATGCCGTGGAAGATCCACGAGTGACCCGGGGGTGGTCATGGGGCGCCGCTGACATGGGGTAATGTTTGGCCTGCGCCCGGGCGATTAGCTCAGTGGGAGAGCGCTTCGTTCACACCGAAGAGGTCACTGGTTCGAACCCAGTATCGCCCACCCCGGACAGAGGGCCCGTGAGACCGCAGAGTCTCACGGGCCCTCTGCGTTTTCCGTTCCCGGCCGGCCCGCCGGGTCATCGCCGGTGCCTTCGCAGTGATTCACAAGCGCTTTCGTGAACGATTCAATCCATGCGGTGGCGGACGGTCCGGGTCCGCAAATCGAGGAGTGGTATCCGGATATCGCGGTCGGCACACTCGGGCGGCCACAGGAATTCCCGGAAAGAGTTCGGTCCCCGGCGTCCGTGAGCAATGCCACGGACGATTCGAGAACTCTGCCGGGAATTCCCGCAGCGGCGACGGCCGGGCGCGAACTGCTCTATTTCACGGGCGAGTTCGCGCGGCCGCCTGCCATGCGGCGTACCCGTCAGCGCATTCGGCCCACGGTCTCCTTCAGCCGCCGCGCATCGCGCAGCCGCTGCTCGTACGTCGCACCGACCACCAGCAACAGCAGCCCGGCCAGGGCGGGCGGCAGCCAGCGAGGCAGCGCGCCGACCACCTGGACCACGTACGGCGCCAGTTCGTGCACGGTGTCCAGGGCCAGCACCGCGCCACCGACCAGCAGCAGTGCCTGGAGCCGCAGCCGGGCGCCCGCCAGGGTGATCACCAGGGCCGCCACCCCGAGCAGCAGCGGCCGCAGCCAGTGCGGATCGACCCAGGCCGCGAAGAGGCTCGGGACCAGAGTCGCCGAGAGACCCGCCCCGTACGCCGTCCACGACGACGCCTCCGGGGCGCGACGCCGGCGCAGCACACCGAGCGCCAGGGCGGGCACCGTCACCGGCAGCGTGTACGCCTCCGGGGCCGACACCCCCGAGGCCGTCAGCCGCACCCAGGTCGCCAGGACGAACAGCGCCACCGCCAGGTACCCGGCCACCTGCCGACGCTCGGCCCGTACGGCCGTGCCCGCCGCCAGCACCCCGCTCAGCGCCAGCACCAGCGCCAGGAACGGCCCGTCCGGCACCGCCATGATCACCGCCACCACGGCCGACAGGGCCCCGGTCAGCTCGACGGGAAGAGCCGGCGGGCGGTTCCGCAGCCGGGCCCCGAGCAGCGCCGTCACCACGGGGACGGCCAGCATCAGCGGCGCCGCCCGGTATCCGGCGAGTTCCAGTGAGGCCCCGGCCGCACGGGCGAGCACCATCGCGCACAGCACGGCCCCGCACGCCGGCACCGCCTGCGCGATCCGCAGCGCCCCTGCCGCACGCGCCGCCCGAGCGTCCGGCAGCTCCCGCTCCGGCATCGCGGCGCCGTCGAGCAGCACCGCGGCGGCCCCGAGCACCAGCAGCAGCACCGCGAACACCGCGTACGTCGCGGCCTGGGCCGCGAGCGAGAGGAGCCCCGCGCTCACCGCGCCGACCAGGCCGCACACCAGCGCGGTCGTCCCCACGGCGCCCGTCCCGCGGCGCAGAGCCCGTACCGCCACCGCGAACACCGCGGCGACCAGCACCGACTGCACCGACACGGCCGCCGCGTACGAGAGCCCCAGCACCGCGGGCAGCGCGGTGAGCCCCGCCCAGCAGAGCGCCGTCGCCGCGGCCCCCGCCGCACTCCGCCAGGCCGGACCCGGCGAGACCACCGGCCCTGCCACCCGCACCAGCCGGGGCCAGGACCGGTGCGCCAGCCCGAACAGACCGGCCACCACCAGCAACACCACCGGGGCCGCGGCCGACTGGGACCACGCCAGGCCCTCCGTGCCCAGCGCACCCCGGACACCACCGTCGGGAGCGCCGGTCCACACGCGGGCCAGCTGCGACGCCGTACCCAGCAGCGACATGCCGACCGGCGGCGCCGCGGCCATGACCGCGGCCGCGGTCACTGCCGACGAGGCCCACACCAGCCCCTGGCCGACCGGACGGGGCAGCGGTGCGCGCACGGCCGTCAACAGCACCACACCGCACAGCAGATACACCGGCACCGACCAGTCCCAGTCCACTCCGGCACGCAGCACGCCACCCACCGCGGCCACCCCGGACAGCCCGGCCACCACGCCACCGGCCACCGCGAGGCCCCCGGGGCCTCTCGTTTGGATCACGCCGGGCTCGCGTGCCCCAGTGCCTGATCCGGCCCGAACCAAACGAAAGACCCCCGGCGCGCGCCACGCCCCGAACAGCGCGAGCGCCGCGCCCGCGAGCAGCAGCGCGGCCGGCGCCACCGCCGCCGACGCCGCGTCGGCGGACACCGACTGCCCCAGGGCCACCAGCAGTCCCAGCAGGCCCGTCGTCCAGCAGCCGACACAGGCCGTCACCCGGACCGCGACGCCCGGCCCCCACAGCGCGATCGCGCAGTCCAGCGCCGCCGTCAGCAGCAGTGCCCAGCCGAACACCGAGGCGCCCGCGCCGGCCGACCAGGCCCACAGCAGCAGCGGCAGCTGAGCACTCACCACCGCCAGGGGCAGCGGCAGCCGCAGCCGGCCGAGCAGCAGCCCGTACCCGCCCCACAGCACCGCCAGCACCGCCGAGGCGGCCGCGGCGTAACCGGGCCCGCCGGCCTCCGGCACCGCCACCCGGTGCAGCGCGTAGGCGTCGAGGATCATCAGCACGGACGCCAGAGCACCCAGCGACTCGGCCGTCGCGGACAGCCCGCGACGCAGCAGCACGGCGGGAGCGGCGAGCGCCGCGAGCGTCACCACGGTGAGCACCGCCGAACGGCCGGCGATCCCCATCTGGCCCCAGCTGACCAGGGTGAACGCGATCGCCGCGATCGTCAGCAGCAGACCGCCCAGAGTGAGCAGCACGTTCTGCGCGCTGCGCGGTCCGGCCTGCGGGGCAGGAGGCCCGAACGGAGCCGCGAACGGAGCCGCGGGCCGGGCCGTCGCGGGCGGTCCGAACGGAGCGGCGAGCTGCGGGACCGGCGGCGCGCCGGGCGGCCCGGCGGGTGGCGTCAGCACGCTCAGCAGCCAGGCACGGCGAACCAGCAACTGGGACCGGCGGGCGTCCAGCCGGGCCAGTTCGCGATCGAGGAGCGCCAATTCCTCAGCGGGTGGCGGCACATGTTCCATGGACGCGAGTGTGGCGCGAGCCACAGGTTCGGACATGCGCTCGGATACTCAGTTCCCCGGCTGAGTACGCGCAGACTGGATCCATGGACTGGAGCCACTACCGATTCGTGAGTGTCTGGGACCTTCCCGCCCCGCCCGGCGCCGTGTACGAGATCCTCGAACGCGGCGATGACTACCCGCGCTGGTGGCCGCAGGTCCGCGAGGTCACCCCGGTCGACGGCATCACCGGCACCACCCGTATCCGCTCGCTCCTCCCGTACGACCTCGTCATGACCGTCCGCGAGCGCCGCCGCGACCCCCGGGCCGGGGTCATCGAGGCGACGCTCAGCGGCGATCTGGACGGCTGGGTCCGCTGGACGGTCACCCCGCACGGCGGTGGCAGCCGGGCCGTCTACGAGCAGGAGGTCGAGGTGCACCGGCGGCTGATGCGGCTGCTGGCGGTGCCCGGACGCCCGGTGTTCCGGGCCAATCACGCCCTGATGATGCGTGCCGGGCGGCGGGGTCTCACGGCCAGGCTGGAAGCAGTTTGAACCGGACCCCGAGAGCCCTGTATGGTTCAACCCGTTCCCGGGCGATTAGCTCAGTGGGAGAGCGCTTCGTTCACACCGAAGAGGTCACTGGTTCGAACCCAGTATCGCCCACCCGGAAGAAGCCGGTCCGTCAGCAGAATCGACGGACCGGCTTCTGCGTGTGCGGAAGCGGGGGCCGGGCATCCTCTCATGCCGCGGCAGGAAGCTCCGGGCGCAGCGGCCAGGCCGGATCCACCGCCTCCGTCGTGCCGTTCTTCGCGAACCACGCCTGCAGTCCACGCGCCTGCGCCGCATGCCACACGGCCTGCAGGGTGTGCAGCTCCGGCGGGGTCAGCCGCTCCAGCCGGGACGAGAACCGCCGCCCCACCGCACGCACCAGCTCCAGCGAGGCCGCCGCGTCGGCCGCCGCGTCATGGGCGCCGTCGAGCACCACTCCGTACAGCTCGCACAGATCGGTGAGGGTCCGCCGGCCCTTGCGGTAGCGGTCCAGATGCTTGTCGAGCACGCGCGGATCCAGCACGCACAGCGGGGAGTTCTGCAGATACGCCCCGAGCGACGAGGCACGGTGGCGCTTCAGCTCGCGGTCCAGCAGCGTCAGGTCGAACGGCGCGTTCATCACGACCAGCGGGCGTCCGGCCGCGCACTGCTCGGCCAGCGTGCGGGCTATCTCCTCCATCACCGGCGCCGGCCAGCGGCCGTTGCGCTGAAGGTGATCGTCGGTCAGACCATGGATCTCGGTCGCCCCCACGGGCACCGGTATCCCCGGATTCACCAGCCAGCGGGTGACGCGCATCCGCCCGCCCGCCGCGTCCTGGACGACCAGGGCGGCCGAGACGATCCGGTCCCCCTCGACGTCGACTCCTGTTGTCTCGGTGTCAAAAGCGGCCAGCGGCCCCTCGTACCAGTGAGTCATCCCCGAACTCCTCGTGCCCGAACGGCAGATGTGTGATTCCTCTGCCCGGTCCGGTGATACCCGCACCCTTTGCCTCGTACGCCGTTTGCGGTCCGCCCCGTGCGGTGACAACACAGCTGAGGGGAACGGAAGTTGTCCGCCGCCCCCGACCGGAGAACCGATCGGCACAGCCCGGAAGGCACACGCAGCCATGGCGCTCGCGAAGCCCGAACCGAGCGGGCTGCTGTCACAGCGGACCGAACCGCTGCGCGGCACACTCGCAACCACCGCCTGCATGGAGACGCTCCAGGTGGGCTATCTGCACGCGGTCGCGGCCGCGGCGGGGTGCTCCCTGTCGCAGCCCTTCCCCGACAACGGCATCGACTGGCACGTCAGCCACGGTGCGCCGGGCCATGCCGTGGACGACGAAGTGACCATAAAGGTCCAGCTCAAATGCACCTACCAGATCCCGCCGAACCCGCCGGGACCGACCTTCGCCTTCACGCTCGACAACGCCCACCTCGTCAAGCTCGCGCGGACACCGGTGTCGGTGCACAAGATCCTCGTGGTGATGATCGTGCCGCGCAGCCAGGACGACTGGCTGCGAGCCGGGCACGACCGGCTCGACCTGCGGCACTGCTGCTACTGGACCAACCTGGCCGGCCACGCGGTGACGGGCCGGCACCGGACCACCGTGCGGATCCCCACCTCGCGCATCTTCGACGACCGGGCGCTCTGCGAGATCATGACCCGCGTAGGGGCGGGAGGGAGACCTTGATGCACCGGCCGATGGACGGATACGACGGCTGCACGGACGGAACGATCCCGTCAGCCACCCGCCCGCACCCCGCCGAGTCCGCGGGGCCGTGGCCCGATGCTCCCGGGCTCCCGGGAGGCGTCCCGGACCCGGCCCGGGTCGACCCCGCGGTCCTCGGCGCCCTGCTCGGGCGGCACGGCTGGCGGCGCCGGGGCGGGGCGGCCGGGCGCTACAGCCGGTGGACCCCGCCGGGCCCGCCGGCCCCGCCCGGCGGCGGGACGAGCCTCCTGGTCCCCGACACCACCGCCTTCCCCGACAGCGAGGACCTCCTCGTCGAGGCGCTGACCGCGCTCGCCCGCAGCGCCGCACCCTCCGCCCGCGAGGTACTGGTCTCGCTCGCCGTGCCCAGCGACGAGATCCGCTGGTGGCGCGAGGTCCCCGAGACGGTCGCGGGCGCGGCGGGCTGGGCCGGGGCCGAGCGGCTGCACACGGCCGCCCGGCAGATACTGCTCGCCGGAGCCCTCGCCGTACGCGCGAACACCGGCTACCACGGCGCACGCCACCGCCGCAGGGCCAGGGCCGCGCTCGACGGCATCCTCGTCGGGCCCGCGCCCGGCGGTCGGGAGCTCGCCGCGTTCGTGCCGGTCGAACCGGGCCGTGCCGTCGCCGTACGGCTCCACCAGGCGCTGCACGCCACCCGGGAGGCCGTGGACTACCAGCGGGCCACCGGCGGCTACGAAGCCTTCGACACCGCCGTCGAGGCGGGCGTCAGCCGGGAGCTGACCGAGGCCGTCGTCGCACTCGTCCAAGGCTCGGAAGGGGCCGGGATCGCCCTGGAGTGGGCGCCCGCCGCCGGTACCCCCGAGGGCTGCCCGGCCCGGCCCGAGCCGGTGGAATTCTCCCCCGGCGATCTGCCGGCCCTGCGCCGGGCGGGCGCCCGCTACCTCCACGACGAGCCCGCCGTGACGGTACGGATCACCGGCGCCGTCGTCCGGATGCGCCGCTCGGCACCGCGCGGCCCCGGGATCGTGCGGCTGCGGGTGCTGGCGGGCGCCGAGGTGCCGCACGTACGGCTGGAGCTGGACGAGGAGGCGTACCGGATCGCCGGCCACGCCCATCTGGTGGGGCTGCCGATCCGGGTGGAGGGCAGGCTGGAGAGCCGCGGCGGCTTCCGGCGGCTGACGAGGACCTCGCACGTGGTGCCCGTGCAGGTCGACGAGGCGGAGCGGGACCGGCTGATGAAGTCGCTCCAGGAGAACGTCGACCTTTTCGAGGAGGCGTGCACCGGCGAATAGGGCGCTGGGGGAGGGCCTTGCGGGGGAGCGGTGGGGCCGGCTGCCCGAACCGTTTCGCAGAGGGGGCCCGCTCCTCGGTACGATTCGTATCGCACGCGCACTACACATGCGTGCGTTCCCCCTGAGTCAGGAGAGACCGGTGTCAGACGTCCGTGTGATCATCCAACGCGATTCCGAGCGGGAAGAGCGCGTGGTGACGACGGGCACTACGGCAGCCGAGCTCTTCCCCGGCGAGCGCACCGTCGTCGCCGCCCGGGTCGCCGGTGAGCTGAAGGACCTCGCGTACGCCGTCGCCGACGGCGAGGTCGTCGAGCCCGTCGAGATCTCCTCCGAGGATGGCCTGAACATCCTGCGGCACTCCACCGCGCACGTCATGGCGCAGGCCGTGCAGCAGCTCTTCCCCGAGGCCAAGCTCGGCATCGGTCCGCCGGTCAAGGACGGCTTCTACTACGACTTCGACGTCGAGAAGCCCTTCACCCCGGAAGACCTCAAGGCCATCGAGAAGAAGATGCAGGAGATCCAGAAGCGGGGCCAGAAGTTCTCCCGCCGGGTCGTGACGGACGAGGCCGCCCGCGAGGAGCTGGCCGACGAGCCGTACAAGCTCGAGCTCATCGGAATCAAGGGCTCCGCATCCTCGGACGACGGCGCGGACGTCGAGGTGGGCGGCGGCGAGCTGACCATCTACGACAACCTCGACCCGAAGACCGGCGACCTGTGCTGGAAGGACCTCTGCCGGGGCCCGCACCTGCCGACCACCCGGTTCATCCCGGCGTTCAAGCTGATGCGCAACGCCGCGGCGTACTGGCGGGGCAGCGAGAAGAACCCGATGCTCCAGCGCATCTACGGCACCGCGTGGCCCACCAAGGACGAGCTCAAGGCCCACCTGGAGTTCCTGGAGGAGGCCGCCAAGCGCGACCACCGCAAGCTCGGCAACGAGCTGGACCTCTTCTCCTTCCCGGACGAGATCGGCCCCGGTCTCGCGGTCTTCCACCCCAAGGGCGGCATCATCCGCCGCGCCATGGAGGACTACTCGCGCCGCCGGCACGAGGAGGAGGGCTACGAGTTCGTCTACTCCCCGCACGCCACCAAGGGCAAGCTCTTCGAGAAGTCCGGCCACCTGGACTGGTACGCCGACGGCATGTACCCGCCCATGCAGCTCGACGACGGGGTGGACTACTACCTCAAGCCGATGAACTGCCCGATGCACAACCTGATCTTCGACGCGCGCGGGCGCTCATACCGTGAACTGCCGCTGCGCCTCTTCGAGTTCGGCACGGTGTACCGGTACGAGAAGTCCGGTGTGGTGCACGGTCTGACCCGCTCGCGCGGCTTCACGCAGGACGACGCGCACATCTACTGCACCAAGGAGCAGATGGCCGAGGAGCTCGACCGGACGCTCACCTTCGTCCTGAACCTGCTCCGCGACTACGGTCTGACCGACTTCTACCTGGAGCTCTCCACCAAGGACCCGGAGAAGTTCGTCGGCTCCGACGAGATCTGGGAAGAGGCCACCGAGACGCTGCGCCAGGTCGCCGAGAAGCAGGGCCTGCCGCTGGTCCCGGACCCGGGCGGCGCCGCGTTCTACGGCCCGAAGATCTCGGTGCAGTGCAAGGACGCCATCGGCCGTACCTGGCAGATGTCGACCGTGCAGCTCGACTTCAACCTCCCGGAGCGCTTCGACCTGGAGTACACCGGCCCGGACGGCACCAAGCAGCGCCCGGTCATGATCCACCGCGCCCTGTTCGGTTCCATCGAGCGCTTCTTCGCGGTGCTCCTCGAGCACTACGCGGGTGCGTTCCCGGTGTGGCTGGCCCCGGTCCAGGCGGTCGGCATCCCGATCGGCGACGCGCACATCCCGTACCTCCAGGAGTTCGCGGCCAAGGCCCGGAAGAAGGGGCTGCGGGTCGACGTGGACGCTTCCTCCGACCGGATGCAGAAGAAGATCCGCAACCAGCAGAAGGCCAAGGTGCCCTTCATGATCATCGCGGGCGACGAGGACATGGCCAACGGCGCCGTCTCCTTCCGCTACCGCGACGGATCGCAGGAGAACGGCATCCCGGTCGAGGACGCCATCGCCAAGATCCAGAAGGCCGTCGAGGACCGCGTCCAGGTCTGACGGACACAGTGCAGGTGTCAGGCCCCCGGAGAGCTACCCGCCCTCCGGGGGCCTCTTCTCGTCCTCCCGCCTGAAGACCTGGAGCAGCCACGACGAGAACGACCCCGTCACCGCTCCCAGCAGCGCCAGCCCGCACATCATCAGGCCCGCGGCGACGACCCGGCCGCCCGGCGTGACGGGCACCGCGTCCCCGTACCCCACCGTCGTGAGCGTCTCGCACGCCCACCACACCGCGTCGCCGAAGGTATGGATCGTGGAATCCGGGACCTTGTGCTCCTGGTGGTAGACCGCGAGCGACGCGGAGAAACCGAGCAGCAGGGAGGACGCGCCGGCGTAGCTGATCACCCGGGCGTACAGGCTCAGCCGCGGTTGAGCCCGGCGCTGCTGGACCGCGGTGTAGACCCGGATCAGGCGCAGCGGCCGCAGCAGCGGAAGCAGCAGCACCAGCGTGTCCAGCCAGTGGACCCGGAAGAAGTGGTGGCGAAGGCCGCTGAGCCGGAACCGTACGACGTAGTCCGCCACGAAGACCAGCCAGGTGGCGCCGACCAGGACCAGGGCGAGGTCCCGCCAGGGCTCGGCGTCCTCGGGGGCGAGGACGCGGACCGCGTAGCCGAGCAGGAAGAGCAGGGAGACGCCGAGCAGCGGCACCTCGGTGCGCTGCTCCCAGTGCCGTAGGCGTTCAGGGGTGGAGTCGGCGGACCGGTCGCTCATCGCCTCAGCATCTCCGTACGCCGACGGGTGTGGCCCCGGCGACACGCACCCCGGGAGTGAAGCAATATGCTGATCGCCATGACGAGTGAGCCGGAGCAGCAGATCGGAGTGGGAACGCCCGACGCGTTCCAGCGCCTGTGGACGCCCCACCGGATGGCGTACATCCAGGGCGAGAACAAGCCGACCGGCCCGGAGGCCGGCGACGGCTGTCCGTTCTGCGGGATCCCGTCGAGTTCGGACGAGGACGGGCTCGTCGTCGCCCGCGGCAAGCACGTGTACGCCGTGCTGAACCTGTATCCGTACAACGGCGGCCATCTGATGGTGGTGCCGTACCGGCATGTCGCGGACTACACGGAGCTGGACGGTCCGGAGACCATGGAGCTGGCCGATTTTACCAAGCGGGCGATGGTGGCCCTGCGGACGGCCTCGGGGGCGCACGGATTCAACATCGGCATGAACCAGGGATCGGTGGCGGGTGCCGGCATCGCGGCCCATCTGCACCAGCATCTGGTGCCGCGCTGGGGTGGTGACACCAACTTCATGCCGGTGGTCGGCCACACGAAGGTGCTGCCGCAGCTGCTCGCCGACACCCGCAAGATGCTGGCCGACGCCTGGCCGGAGGGCTGATCGCGGCAGTGGTTCGCGCTAGGGCCGCCCCGGCCGATTTCCGGCCGGGGCGGCCCTCGTGTCTGTCCGGCCCTGATCAGGGCGGGCCCCCCTTGCGTCGGGGTGCCCGGTCCTGGTCCGCCGGGCAGGCCCTCGCGTCGGGGTGGCCGGCTACGCGTCGTACAGATCGGCCTTGCGCGGGGTCGGGTCCTGCACCGCGCCGCTCAGTATCATCGAGCGGTTGTCGAAGCGCTCGGTGTCGACGCCGTTCTCGTCGAGAACGCGCAGGGCGGCGCTGTGGACGGCGCGCAGTACCGGCGTCGCGGCCCGCATCGCGTCGTCCGCCATGAAACGGTGGCGCCACGGCTTCTCGGCCCACGCGTGGCGCAGGCCGAACGGCTCGGGCAGGGCGATCTTGCCGCCCAGATAGTCCAGCAGCGGCGGGTACCAGGTGAACGGGGCGCGCAGGGCGAGCCGGACGACCTCGCTGGATTCGACCAGCGGAAGCGTGATGTCGCGGGTCTCCCAGAACCGGACGGTCTTGTTGACCGTCTTGGTCTTGGCCGCGGGCTTGCTCGTGAAGAGCGAGTGGACGGGGCCCAGTGCATGCCCGGTGACCTCGATGCGCAGGGTCTCGTAGAGCACCGTGACCGTGATCATCATCGTGATGACCAACTGGCCGTCCCAGAGGGTGAACTGGACCCCCAGATAGTGCCGGTCACCGCCGCCGAACTGCTGGTGGTTGCAGATCCGCTGTATCTCGTGCGGCTTGACCTGGAAGGTGGCCACGTCCTCGCCGGCGGGGCGGGAGACCGAGTCGGCGTTCTCCCCGACGGGGGACACGATCCAGTGGGTGACCGACGGAGTGGGGAACCCGCCGGTGTTCAGCGGGCCGCGCTCCAGCACCTTGAGCTGGTCGTGGATGGCCCGGATCAGGTCCCAGCTGCGGAACTGGTGGAATTCCTTGCCGGGTTCCTTGGAGACGAGCTCCTCGGCCAGCTGCCAACTGCCCCAGCGGGTGCCCATGCCGAGGATTCCCTTGGGGCCCGCGTAGAAGACCGAGTTGGACTGCTGCTCGGCGGTGAGCTTCTCCAGGCCTTGGCGGAGCGCCTCGCGGGAGGTCTCGTTGGGATTCTTCGGCACGGCCTCGGGGATCTTGGCGCTGACGCCGCCCCCGGAGAGCAGCCCTTCCCAACGGGCGCGCATGTCCTTGGCGGAGGACTCGGCGATCCGTTTGGCGATGAACCAGCCGATGACGGGGGCCACGATCATCAGGCGGACGTAGAGCGCCAGGAACCCGGTGAGCGGCAGGCCGACCAGGAAGACCAGCGCCACGATGCCGATGATCGGGAGCAGCGCGCCGCCCAGGGCGGAGAGCGCCTTGTCCTTGGTGTTGCCGAGGTAGTCGCGCAGACGGAACGCGAGGACCCACAGGATCATGCCGGGCAGGAAGAGGAAGCCGAACAGAGCGGTGACGGCGGTGAGTTTGGTGTCGCGGCTCTTGCGGAGGCGAGTCGCGGAGAGACAGTGCTCGACGACGGTCTGCGGGTCCGTCCCGAAGGACTGGATGAGGGCCTTGCGGGCGCCGCCCAGCATGCGTTCCTGGACGGCGCGGGAGAACGCCTCGCCGAGATTGGGCTTGAAATAGTCGGACTTGAAGAGCTTGGAACGGCCCACCTTGACTTCGGACTTGTGCCACTCGCTGTTGGCTTCAAGGATCTTCTCCACCGGGCTGTCGCGGTACGCGGCGGAGGCGAGGGCGTTCGTCGCCACCGCCTGTCCGCCCGAACCCTGGAGCGGGATCTGCGCTCCGGGAGAGAAATCGAATCCGTCGCTGGCCACTGTCGCCCCCACTCGCCGCCGAGGAACTGCTCCTGCGGCTGTTTCCCAACTGCCGTGCCTGGCACACCTTCTGAGCTGGGACCAAAGCGTATCGTCCGGATCGCTGCGCCGCCCGCCCCTGTGGACAAAGACGGGCGGCATGGCCGGTCACGAGTCGTTCGGGTTGTTCTCCTGCTGTCCCCGGAGGCGCTCGGCGAGTTGCGGGGGCATCGCTTCGTGCCGGGCGTACGCCCGGTCGAACCGGCCGGCGCCATGGGAGAGGGAGCGCAGGTCGACCGCGTACCTGCCGATCTCCAGCTCGGGCACCTCGGCCCGTACGAGGGTGCGGCCGGCGCCGGACTGCTCGGTTCCGATCACTCTGCCGCGCCGCCCGGACAGATCGCTCATCACCGGCCCGACATAGTCGTCGGGGACCAGGACCCGGATCTCGGCGACGGGTTCGAGGAGCTGGATGCGGGTGTCCGCGGCGGCCTCGCGCAGGGCCAGCGCGCCCGCGGTCTGGAACGCCGCGTCGGAGGAGTCCACCGAATGCGACTTGCCGTCCCGCAGCGTGACGCGTACGTCGACGAGCGGATGGCCGGCCGCGACGCCACGGGCGGCCTGGGCGCGCACGCCCTTCTCGACGGACGGGATGAACTGACGGGGCACCGCTCCGCCGACCACCTTGTCGACGAATTCGATGCCCGACCCCGCGGGCAGCGGCTCCACGTCGATCTCGCAGATGGCGTACTGGCCGTGGCCGCCGGACTGCTTCACATGCCGGCCGCGCCCGGTCGACGGGGCGGCGAAGGTCTCGCGGAGCGACACCTTGTGCGGTACGGCGTCGACCTGGACGCCGTAACGGCTGCGCAGCCGGTCCAGCGCCACGTCCTGATGGACCTCGCCCAGGCACCACAGCACCACCTGGTGGGTGTCCTGGTTCTGTTCCAGGCGCATGGTCGGATCCTCGGCGACCAGCCGGGCGAGCCCCTGGGAGAGTTTGTCCTCGTCCGCCTTGCTGTGTGCCTCGATGGCGAGCGGAAGCAGCGGGTCCGGCGTGGTCCAGGGCTCCAGCAGCAGCGGCAGCTCCGGGTCGGAGAGGGTGTCCCCGGTCTCGGCGCCGCCCAGCTTGGCGACACTGACCAGATCCCCCGCGCCGCACGCGGTGACCGGGCGCTGCTGCTTGCCGAACGGGGAGGAGAGCGCGCCGACGCGGACCTCGGCCTCGTGGAAGGGGCGGGGCTCGTGGCCGGGGTCGGTGAGGCCGTGGCCGAAGACGTGGACGGTCTCGTCGGGGCGCAGGGTGCCGGAGAACACGCGTACCAGCGAGACCCGGCCGACGTACGGGTCGGAGGCCGTCTTGACGACCTCGGCGACGAGCGGCCCGTCCGGGTCGCAGGTCAGGTCCGGCCGTGACGCCCCGTGCAGGGGAGTGACGTCGGGGAGGGGGTGCTCCAGCGGGGTCGGGAAACCGCCGGTGATCAGGTCCAGCAGCTCGACGGTGCCGATGCCCTGGCGGGCACCCGGGGCGGCGGGGGCCGCGGTGAGGACGGGATGGAAGGAGCCCCGGGCCACGGCGCGCTCCAGATCGTCGACGAGTGTCTTGATGTCGACCTCCGCTCCGTCGAGGTAGCGGTCCATCAGGGTTTCGTCCTCGCTCTCGGCGATGATCCCCTCGACCAGCCGGTTGCGGGCCTCCTGGAGCGCCGGCCGCTGGCCGTCGGCGGGCGGGTTCTCCCGCCGATCGCCCGAGGAGTAGTCGAAGATCCGCAGGGTGAGGAGGCCGGTGAGCCCGGTGAGCGGGGCGTGCCCGTCGGCGCCCTCGGCGCCGTGGACGGGCAGATAGAGCGGGAGCACCGCGTCGGGGTCGTCGCCGCCGAATATCTCGCCGCAGATCCGGGTCATCTCGTCGAACGAGGTGCGTGCCGTGTCCAGGTGGGTGACGACGATGGCGCGCGGCATGCCGACGGCCGCGCACTCCTCCCAGACGGCCCGGGTGGCGCCCGCCACCGCGTCGGCCTCCTGGGCGGCGGACACGATGAAAAGGGCCGCGTCCGCCGCCCGCAGACCGGCCCTGAGTTCCCCGACGAAATCGGCGTAGCCGGGGGTGTCCAGAAGATTGATCCGGTACCCGCCCCAGTCGACGGGGACCACGGAGAGCTGTACGGAGCGCTGCTGGCGGTGTTCGATCTCGTCGTAGTCGGAGACGGTGGCGCCGTCCTCGACCCGGCCGGCCCGGTTGACCGCGCCCGCGGTCAGCGCGAGGGCCTCGACGAGGGTGGTCTTTCCGGAGCCGCTGTGGCCGACCAGCACCACATTCCGTACGGATGAGGGCCGGCCGGCCGTCGCTGCCCTGCCGGCGGCCCCGGTGTGTGCGTGTGCCTTGTCGCCCATGATGCGTGCCTCCCAGGTAGTGGTGCGAAGCGGAGGGAATACCGACGCGATGTGGGGAGAGGGGAGAGCTGTACGGGCACTGGGGAGCCGCCGCGGCGGCTGCGCGCGACGCCCGCGGTAATTCGAGCTTTCCACTCGGGCCGGGCCGCGTCCATACATGGCACTCCGCCGCGCGACGCCGGGTGCCCGGACGGTGGACTCCGGCGGGCGTGACTACGATGGGCCAGCCGGTGGCCGTAGGGGCCGCTCGGCCCACCGACCCTCGGGAAGGCCATGCTGAACAAGTACGCGCGTGCATTTTTTACGCGTGTCCTCACACCGTTCGCCGCACTGCTGCTCCGTCTAGGCGTGAGCCCTGACGCGGTCACTCTGATCGGTACGGCCGGGGTGATGGCAGGTGCGCTGGTCTTCTTCCCGATGGGGGAGTTCTTCTGGGGCACGATCGTCATCACGATCTTCGTCTTCTCCGACCTCGTCGACGGCAACATGGCCCGGCAGGCCGGTATCTCCAGCCGCTGGGGCGCGTTCCTGGACTCGACCCTGGACCGGGTCGCCGACGGGGCGATCTTCGGCGGATTCGCGCTCTGGTACGCGGGCAACGGCGACGACAACGTGCTCTGCGCGGTCGCGATCTTCTGTCTGGCCAGCGGCCAGGTGGTCTCGTACACGAAGGCGCGCGGCGAGTCGATCGGACTGCCGGTGGCGGTCAACGGTCTCGTGGAGCGCGCCGAGCGGCTGGTGATCTCGCTGGTCGCGGCCGGGCTCGCGGGCCTGCACAAGTTCGGCGTCCCCGGGATCGAGGTCCTGTTGCCGATCGCGCTGTGGATCGTTGCCGTGGGCAGCCTGGTGACGCTGGTGCAGCGGGTCGTGACCGTGCGCCGTGAGTCCGCCGAGGCCGATGCGGCCGAGGCCGCCGCCGCGGGGCCGGGGAGCGGGACCGACCGGTGAGCGACGACCGGGCACAGTCGCGTGAGGGTCTGCGGGACCGGCTGACCGACGGGCTGTACGGGCTCGGCTGGAGCGCCGTCAAGAAGCTCCCCGAGCCGGTCGCCCGGACGCTCTTCCGCACCATCGCCGACCAGGTATGGAAGCGGCGCGGCAAGAGCGTGCTGCGGCTGGAGTCGAATCTGGCACGGGTCGTGCCCGGGGCGTCGCCGGCCCGGCTGGCCGAGCTCTCCAAGGCCGGGATGCGCTCGTACATGCGCTACTGGATGGAGTCGTTCCGGCTGCCCACCTGGAGCCCGGCGCGGATCAAGGCGTCGATAGACGTGAGAGACGCGCACCGGCTGACCGACGGCCTCGGCGCCGGCCGAGGCGTCATCCTCGCCCTGCCGCACCTGGGGAACTGGGACCTGGCGGGAGCCTGGGTCACCACCGATCTCAAGGTGCCCTTCACCACGGTCGCCGAGCGACTCAAGCCCGAGACCCTGTACGACCGGTTCGTGGCCTACCGCGAGGGGCTCGGCATGGAGGTCCTGCCACACAGCGGCGGGGAGGCCTTCGGCACCCTGGCGAGGCGGCTGCGCGCGGGCGGGCTGGTCTGCCTGGTCGCCGACCGCGATCTGTCCGCCTCCGGCGTCGAGGTGACGTTCTTCGGCGACACCGCGCGGATGCCCGCCGGGCCCGCACTGCTGGCCCAGCAGACCGGGGCGCTGCTGCTGCCGGTGACGCTGAGCTACGACGACACGCCCGTGATGAAGGCGCGGATCCATCCGCCGGTCGAGCTGCCCGAGTCAGGCGACCGCACGGAGAAGACGTCCTCGATGACACAGGCGCTGGCCGATGCCTTCGCCGTCGGAATCGCCGATCATCCGGAGGACTGGCACATGCTGCAACGGCTCTGGCTCGCCGATCTGGAGCCCCGGGAGGACCGGACGTGAAGATCGGCATCGTCTGCCCGTACTCCTGGGACGTACCGGGCGGTGTGCAGTTCCACATCCGTGACCTGGCCGAGCACCTGATCCGGCTGGGCCACCAGGTGTCCGTGCTGGCGCCCGCCGACGACGAGACGCCGCTGCCGCCTTACGTGGTGTCGGCGGGCCGGGCCGTGCCCGTCCCGTACAACGGCTCCGTCGCCCGGCTGAACTTCGGCTTCCTCTCGGCCGCCCGGGTGCGCCGCTGGCTGCACGACGGCACCTTCGACGTGATCCACATCCACGAGCCGACCTCGCCGTCACTGGGGCTGCTCGCCTGCTGGGCCGCGCAGGGGCCGATCGTCGCCACGTTCCACACGTCCAACCCGCGCTCCCGGGCCATGATCGCGGCGTACCCGATCCTCCAGCCGGCACTGGAGAAGATCAGCGCGCGCATCGCGGTGAGCGAGTACGCGCGCCGCACCCTGGTCGAGCACCTGGGCGGCGACGCGGTCGTCATCCCGAACGGGGTCGATGTCGGCTTCTTCGCCGCAGCCGAGCCCAAGGCCGAGTGGCAGGGCGGGACGATCGGCTTCATCGGGCGCATCGACGAGCCCCGCAAGGGCCTGCCGGTCCTGATGCGGGCACTGCCCGCGATCCTCGACGCCCGCCCGGACACCCGGCTGCTGGTGGCCGGCCGGGGCGACGAGGAGGAGGCCGTCGCCTCGCTGCCCGAGGCGATGCGCGAGCGGGTCGAATTCCTCGGCATGGTGAGCGACGAGGACAAGGCGCGGCTGCTGCGCAGCGTCGATGTGTACGTGGCGCCCAACACCGGGGGCGAGAGCTTCGGGATCATCCTGGTCGAGGCCATGTCGGCCGGTGCGCCGGTCCTCGCCAGCGACCTGGACGCGTTCGCGCAGGTGCTGGACCTGGGCGCGGCGGGCGAACTCTTCGCCAACGAGGACGCGGACGCGCTGGCCGCGGCGGCGATCCGGCTGCTCGGGGACCCGGAGCGGCGTGCGGAGCTGCGCGAGCGGGGCACCGCGCATGTGCGCCGGTTCGACTGGTCGACGGTCGGGGCGGACATCCTCGCGGTGTACGAGACGGTGACGGACGGCGCGGCCTCGGTGGCGGCCGACGAACGCACGGGGCTGCGCGCACGGCTCGGTCTGGCGCGGGAGTGAGGGCCGCCCGGGCCGTGTCCGTAAAGTCCCGCCCGGCTCGCCCTCCGGGCGTATGACGGGACTTTACGGACACGACCCGGGCGCCGGGGGTCCGGGGCCGGGCGGCCACGCCGTCCGCGCCCCACCGGTAGCCTTGCCGCCCGTGATCGAAACCCTCATCTGGATCGCCGTCGCGATCGTCGCGATCGGTATGTACCTCAGCTGGACCGCCGGACGGCTGGACCGGCTGCACACCCGCATCGACGCCGCACGGGCCGCCCTCGACGCCCAACTCCTGCGCCGTGCGTCGGTCACCCAGGAACTGGCCACCTCCGGTGTCCTCGATCCGGCCGCCTCCATCGTCCTGTACGAGGCGGCGCACGCCGCCCGCCAGGCGGAGGAGGAGCACCGAGAGGTCGCGGAGAGCGAACTGAGCGCCGCGCTGCGGGCGGTCTTCGGCGAGACGGCGCAGGTGGAGGCCGTGAAGGAGATCCCCGGCGGTGAGGAGGCGGCGCTCGAACTCGCCGCCGCCGTGCGCCGGGTCCCGATGGCCCGGCGGTTCCACAACGACGCGGTGCGCGCGGCGCGCGCGCTGCGCCGGCACCGCAAGGTGCGGTGGTTCCGGCTGGCCGGACACGCCCCCTTCCCGCTGGCCTTCGAGATGGACGACGAACCCCCGGTGGCCCTGGCGGACCGCCCCGTCAGCTGACCGGACCGCCGCATTCGCGCGTGACGGGGGCCACATGTCATCCCGTACGCGTTCAAAACGATCCACCGGCCTGCCATTGGCCCTTGCAGTGGACTGTTCCCGGAGAGTTTGCTCAGCACAGCGCCAAGCAACGCTTTTCAGCAACTTTTTCTCCGAGTGAGGTCGACCCATGTCCACGCTTCCCACCACCCCGCAGTCCGCAGACTCCCCGGCCACCGGCACCGCGCGCGTCAAGCGCGGCATGGCCGAGCAGCTCAAGGGCGGCGTGATCATGGACGTCGTCAACGCCGAGCAGGCGAAGATCGCCGAGGACGCGGGCGCCGTGGCCGTCATGGCCCTGGAGCGGGTTCCGGCCGACATCCGCAAGGACGGCGGCGTGGCCCGGATGTCGGACCCGAACATGATCGAGGAGATCATCGAGGCCGTCTCCATCCCGGTGATGGCGAAGTCGCGCATCGGCCACTTCGTCGAGGCCCAGGTCCTTCAGTCCCTCGGCGTCGACTACATCGACGAGTCCGAGGTCCTGACCCCGGCCGACGAGGTCAACCACAGCGACAAGTTCGCCTTCACCACCCCGTTCGTCTGCGGCGCCACCAACCTGGGCGAGGCCCTGCGCCGGATCGCCGAGGGCGCGGCCATGATCCGCTCGAAGGGCGAGGCCGGCACCGGCAACGTCGTCGAGGCCGTCCGCCACCTGCGCCAGATCAAGAACGAGATCGCCCGCCTGCGCGGCTACGACAACAACGAGCTGTACGCCGCCGCCAAGGAGCTCCGCGCCCCGTACGAGCTGGTCAAGGAGGTCTCGGAGCTCGGCAAGCTGCCCGTGGTGCTGTTCTCCGCGGGCGGTGTCGCCACCCCCGCCGACGCCGCGCTGATGCGCCAGCTCGGCGCCGAGGGCGTCTTCGTCGGCTCCGGCATCTTCAAGTCCGGCGACCCGGCCAAGCGCGCCGCCGCGATCGTGAAGGCCACCACCTTCTACGACGACCCGAAGATCATCGCGGACGCCTCCCGGAACCTGGGCGAGGCCATGGTCGGCATCAACTGCGACACCCTGCCCGAGGCCGAGCGCTACGCCAACCGTGGCTGGTAGTCACTGATGAGCGACACCCCTGTGATCGGAGTCCTGGCTCTCCAGGGCGACGTACGGGAACACCTGATCGCCCTGGCCTCGGCTGACGCCCTGGCCAGGCCGGTCCGGCGTCCCGAGGAACTCGCCGAGGTCGACGGCCTGGTCATCCCCGGTGGCGAGTCCACCACGATGTCCAAGCTGGCGTCCCTGTTCGGCATGCTGGAACCGCTGCGCGAGCGGGTACGGGCCGGAATGCCGGTCTACGGCACCTGCGCCGGAATGATTCTGCTCGCCGACAAGATCCTCGACCCGCGTTCGGGCCAGGAGACGGTCGGCGGGATCGACATGATCGTGCGCCGCAACGCCTTCGGACGGCAGAACGAGTCCTTCGAGGCGGCCGTCGAGGTCGTCGGCATCGAGGGCGGACCCGTGGAGGGCGTGTTCATCCGCGCCCCCTGGGTGGAGTCGGTCGGCGCTCAGGCCAAGGTGGTGGCGGAGCACGGTGGCCACATCGTCGCCGTACGTCAGGGAAACGCCCTGGCCACGTCGTTCCACCCGGAATTGACCGGAGACCATCGCGTTCACGCGCTGTTCGTGGACATGGTGCGCGCAGTCGGCTGACTCGATCCCGGTAGGATCTCTCGGGTTCGAATCGTTTTTGGTGACGCGAAGGAGAAGGCAGATGTCCGGCCACTCTAAATGGGCTACGACGAAGCACAAGAAGGCCGTGATTGACGCCAAGCGCGGCAAGCTCTTCGCGAAGCTGATCAAGAACATCGAGGTCGCGGCCCGCACCGGCGGTGTGGACCCCGAGGGAAACCCCACCCTCGTGGACGCGATCCAGAAGGCGAAGAAGAGTTCCGTACCGAACAAGAACATCGACTCCGCGGTCAAGCGCGGTGGCGGTCTCGAAGCGGGCGGCGTCGATTACCAGACGATCATGTACGAGGGTTACGGCCCGAACGGTGTCGCGGTGCTCATCGAGTGCCTCACCGACAATCGCAACCGTGCCGCCTCCGACGTGCGTGTGGCGATGACCCGCAACGGCGGCTCGATGGCCGACCCGGGTTCGGTCTCGTACCTCTTCAACCGCAAGGGCGTCGTCATCGTCCCCAAGGGCGAGCTGACCGAGGACGACGTCCTGGGTGCCGTGCTCGACGCGGGCGCCGAGGAGGTCAACGACCTCGGTGACACGTACGAGGTCGTCAGCGAGGCCACCGACATGGTCGCGGTCCGTACCGCGCTCCAGGAGGCCGGCATCGACTACGACTCCGCCGAGGCCAACTTCCTGCCCACCATGCAGGTCGAGCTGGACGAGGAGGGCGCGCGCAAGATCTTCAAGCTGATCGACGCGCTGGAGGACAGCGACGACGTGCAGAACGTTTTCGCCAACTTCGACGTCTCGGACGAGGTCATGGAGAAGGTCGACGCCTGAGCCGCGCTCTGCGCAGCCTTCAGCGACGGGCCGACGGGGACACACCCCGTCGGCCCGTCGCATTGTCAGTGCGAGCCGATAGCCTGCGGGAACAGTTGACCGATAGGTACGGAGGGGGCGTCCCATGCGGGTACTGGGTGTGGACCCGGGGCTGACCCGGTGCGGTGTCGGCGTCGTCGAAGGCGTCGCCGGCCGCCCCCTGACGATGCTCGGCGTCGGCGTCGTGCGCACCCCGGCCGACGCGGAGCTCGGCCACCGGCTGGTCGTCATCGAGCGCGGCATCGAGGAATGGCTCGACGAGCACCGGCCCGAATTCGTCGCCGTGGAGCGGGTGTTCAGCCAGCACAACGTCCGTACGGTCATGGGCACCGCCCAGGCCAGCGCCGTCGCCATGCTCTGCGCGTCGCGCCGCGGCATACCCGTAGCCCTGCACACCCCCAGCGAGGTCAAGGCCGCCGTCACGGGCAGCGGCCGCGCCGACAAGGCACAGGTCGGCGCGATGGTCACCCGGCTGCTGCGGCTCGACGCCCCGCCGAAACCGGCCGACGCGGCCGACGCCCTCGCCCTCGCCATCTGCCACATCTGGCGTGCCCCCGCCGTCAACCGCCTTCAGCAGGCCCACGCGGCAGCCGCCGCGGCCGGCACCCGGCGCGTCCCCCGTACCCCCGCAGTTCCCGTCCGGAAGGTCCCCCGATGATCGCCTTCGTCAGCGGCCCCGTCGCCGCACTCGCACCGACCACGGCCGTGATCGAGGTCGGCGGCATCGGCATGGCCGTCCAGTGCGCGCCGAACACCCTCGCCGCCCTCCGGGTCGGCAAGGAGGCCCGGCTCGCCACCTCCCTCGTCGTACGGGAGGACTCGCTCACCCTCTACGGCTTCGCCGACGACGACGAGCGGCAGGTCTTCGAACTGCTCCAGACCGCCAGCGGGGTCGGACCCCGGCTCGCCCAGGCCATGCTCGCCACCCACAGCCCGGACGCCCTGCGCACCGCGGTCGCCACCGGCGACGAGAAGGCGCTCACCGCCGTCTCCGGAATCGGCAAGAAGGGCGCGCAGAAACTCCTCCTCGAACTGAAGGACAGGCTCGGCGAGCCCGTCGGCGCCCACATCGGCCGCCAGGGCATCGGCACCGCCGTCACCTCCTCCTGGCGCGATCAGCTCCAGGCCGCCCTGATCGGCCTCGGCTACGCCACCCGTGAGGCCGACGAAGCGGTCACCGCCGTCGCCCCCCAGGCAGAGGCGGCCATCGCCGAGGGCGGACAGGCCCCCGTGCCGCAGCTGCTGCGTGCCGCACTCCAGACCCTCAACCGCGCGCGCTGACCGGAGCGCCGCACCCCGGGGACCACCCCCGACGCCGGGCCGGGCACCGCACGGCACCGAAACACCTGAGGCGGGACAGACTGAATGAACTGGGACGAGACCGGACCCGACACCGACGAGCGGCTCGACGAGCGCCTCGTCCACGCCGACGCGGACGGCGAGGACACCGCGGTCGAAGCGGCCCTGCGACCGAAGGACCTGGACGAATTCGTCGGCCAGGAGAAGGTGCGCGAACAGCTCGACCTGGTCCTCAAAGCGGCCCGCGCCCGCGGCGCCACCGCCGACCACGTCCTGCTCTCCGGCGCGCCCGGCCTCGGCAAGACCACGCTCTCCATGATCATCGCGGCCGAGATGGGCGCACCGATCCGGATCACCTCCGGCCCCGCCATCCAGCACGCGGGCGACCTCGCCGCGATCCTTTCCTCCCTCCAGGAGGGCGAGGTTCTCTTCCTCGACGAGATCCACCGCATGTCGCGGCCGGCCGAGGAGATGCTCTACATGGCGATGGAGGACTTCCGGGTCGACGTCATCGTCGGCAAGGGTCCCGGCGCCACCGCCATCCCGCTGGAACTGCCGCCCTTCACCCTGGTCGGCGCGACCACCCGGGCCGGACTGCTGCCGCCGCCGCTGCGCGACCGCTTCGGCTTCACCGGCCACATGGAGTTCTACGCACCCACCGAGCTGGAGCGCGTCATCCACCGCTCCGCCCGCCTCCTCGACGTGGAGATAGACGCGGACGGCGCCGCCGAGATCGCCGGCCGCTCCCGGGGCACCCCCCGCATCGCCAACCGGCTGCTGCGCCGCGTCCGGGACTACGCCCAGGTCAAGGCCGACGGCCGGATCGACCGCCCGGTCGCCGCCACCGCCCTCGGGGTGTACGAGGTCGATGCCCGGGGCCTGGACCGGCTCGACCGCGCGGTGCTCGGCGCCCTGCTGAAGCTCTTCGGCGGCGGACCCGTCGGGCTGTCCACCCTCGCGGTCGCCGTGGGGGAGGAGCGCGAGACCGTCGAGGAGGTCGCGGAGCCCTTCCTGGTCCGGGAAGGACTGCTGGCCAGGACGCCGCGTGGGCGGGTCGCTACGCCCGCCGCCTGGGCCCATCTGGGTATCGTGCCTCCGCAGCAAGGCGGAAAGGGACAACAGGGCCTGTTCGGGGCGTGATCTGTCACAGCTTGGCCGGAGCAGGAACCACCGGGCGAGTCCGGGCGTTGTTCCATCGATGCGGACTCGCTTAGACTCCGCCGATGCCGCCCTTACAGGTCGGTGTACCCACCCCCGTAGATACAGGCCGCCTTCCAGCGCGGTCGTGCGAAGGAAACTCGTCCCGTGAATCCCGTGACTCTCCTCCCCTTCATCGTGCTCATCGGGGCCATGTTCCTGATGACGCGGTCCGCCAAGAAGAAGCAGGCGGCCGCCGCCCAGATGCGCAACGAGATGCAGCCCGGCACCGGCGTCCGGACGATCGGGGGCATGTACGCCACAGTCAAGGAGCTGCACGACGACACGGTTCTCCTTGAGATCGCGCCCGACGTCCACGCCATCTACGCCAAGAACGCCATCGGCGCCGTCCTCGACGACGCGGAGTACAACCGCATCGTCCACGGCGACGACGAGAGCGGTCTCGACCTCGACGGTGCCGTCGTCCCCGACGACGCCTCCTCGCTGACCGAGACCGACGCCGACAAGGACGTCTCGGACGACGCCCGGATCGACCTCGGCAAGAAGGCCGACGACGCCGAGCCGAAGGACGACGAGTCCGGCAAGAAGTCCGAGGGCAAGGACGACGGCGAGGCCGACGCGAAGTAACCCACGCCCGGGGATGCCGTGAGCCCACCGGCATCCGGCATTCCCCGGGCCTTGCGGTCTTCTGCGGGGGTGGGTCCCCACTACACTTCGTGGCCGCTCGGGCGCGTACCCGGCGCGGGGCGGTTGGACAGGGAGAAACGAGAAGGTGGCAGCACCGAAGAAGAGCCGAGGGGCGGCCGGCGGTCAGGGCAGGCCAGGGCGTTCCCTGGCCTTTATCCTGATCGTCATGGTCGCGCTCACCGGCGGGATGTTCCTGGCCGATCAGCCGACCCCACGCCTGGGCATTGACCTGGCGGGCGGCACCTCGATCACGCTTGAGGCGAAGAGCGAGCCGGGCCAGGAATCGGCGATCAACAAGACCAACATGGACACCGCGGTCCAGATCATGGAACGCCGCGTCAATGGTCTTGGCGTCTCCGAGGCCGAGGTCCAGACGCAGGGCAAGAGCAACATCATCGTCAACATCCCCAAGGGCACGAACTCCGCCCAGGCCCGGGAGCAGGTCGGTACCACGGCCAAGCTCTACTTCCGGCCGGTGCTGACCGTCGCCCAGGGCACGCCCACCCCGGCGCCCAGCGCCTCGTCGTCCGGCAAGCCCGCCCCGTCCGGCAGCCCCAGCGCCCCCACCGCCGACAAGGGCAAGTCGTCCGCGACGCCGAACGCGAGCGCCACCACCGCGGACAACGGGAAGGCCTCGTCGACGCCCAACGCGAGCGCCACCACCCAGGGCCGCGCGGTCACCGGCGCCCTCAAGACCGACACCACGCCCAGCCCCAAGGCGAGCACCACGCCGAAGGCCGACGCCACGCCGTCGGCATCCGCCGCCGAAGAGGCCGCCGCCGCCAAGCTGCAGAAGCAGTTCGCAGAGCTCGACTGCTCCAGCAAGGCGTCCCGCGCCGAGGCCGCACGGGGTGCCAAGCCCACCGACATGGTCGTCGCATGCAGCTCCGAGGGTGACGCGAAGTACGTCCTCGGCCCGTCCGAGGTGTCCGGCACCGAGGTCGACAACGCCAAGGCCGGCTTCGACCAGCAGCGCGGCATGTGGGTCGTCAACATGGAGTTCACCAAGAAGGGCTCCAAGCAGTTCCAGACGATCACCAAGAAGCTCTCCGCGCAGCAGCCCCCGCAGAACCAGTTCGCCATCGCCCTGGACGGCGAGGTCGTCTCCGCGCCCTCCGTGCGCACGACACTGAGCGGCAGCGCCGAGATCTCCGGCAGCTTCACCCAGCAGTCCGCCGAGGACCTGGCCAACGTGCTCTCCTACGGTGCGCTCCCGCTCTCGTTCAAGGAGCAGAGCGTCACCACGGTCACTGCCGCACTCGGCGGTGAGCAGCTCCAGGCCGGTCTGATCGCCGGTGCCATCGGTCTGGCCCTGGTGGTCATCTACCTGGTGGCCTACTACCGGGGCCTGGCGTTCATCGCGCTCCTGAGCCTCCTGGTCTCCGGCATCCTGACCTACACGCTCATGTCGCTGCTCGGCCCGGCCATCGGCTTCGCGCTGAACCTCCCGGCGGTCTGCGGCGCCATCGTGGCCATCGGTATCACCGCGGACTCCTTCATCGTGTACTTCGAACGGGTCCGCGACGAGATCCGCGAGGGCCGCACGCTCCGTCCGGCCGTCGAGCGGGCCTGGCCGCGCGCCCGGCGCACCATCCTGGTCTCCGACTTCGTGTCGTTCCTCGCCGCCGCGGTGCTCTTCGTCGTCACCGTCGGCAAGGTCCAGGGCTTCGCGTTCACGCTGGGTCTCACCACCCTGCTCGACGTGGTCGTGGTCTTCCTCTTCACCAAGCCCGTCATGACGCTGATGGCCCGTACGAAGTTCTTCGCCAGCGGTCACCCGTGGTCCGGCCTGGACCCGAAGCGGCTCGGCGCCAAGCCGCCGCTGCGCCGCTCGCGCCGTGTCAACGCCCCCACTGAACCGAAGGAGGCGTGAGATGTCGCGACTCGGCACTCTCGGCGCCCGTCTCTACCGAGGCGAGGTCGGCTACGACTTCATCGGCAAGCGCAAGATCTGGTACGGGATCTCGATCCTGATCACCATCACGGCCATCGTCGGCCTGGCGGTCAGCGGCCTGAACATGGGCATCGAGTTCAAGGGCGGCGCGGTCTTCACCACGCCGAAGACCAGCGTCACCGTCGCCAAGGCCGAGGACCTGGCCACGGAGGCCTCCGGCCACCAGGCGATCGTCCAGAAGCTCGGCAACGGCGGTCTGCGCATCCAGATCACCGAGGTCGACACCGCGAAGTCCGACGAGATCAAGAACAAGCTCTCCGAGGACCTCGACGTCCCGGCCGAGAAGATCGCCGCCGACCTGGTCGGCCCCAGCTGGGGTGAGCAGATCGCCAACAAGGCCTGGACCGGCCTCGGCATCTTCATGGTCCTCGTCGTGATCTACCTGGCCATCGCCTTCGAATGGCGCATGGCCATCGCGGCCCTGGTCGCGCTGATCCACGACATCACCATCACGGTCGGTGTCTACGCCCTGGTCGGCTTCGAGGTCACCCCGGGCACCGTGATCGGTCTGCTGACCATCCTCGGTTACTCCCTCTACGACACGGTCGTCGTCTTCGACAGCCTCAAGGAGGGCACCCACGGGATCACCAAGCAGACCCGGTGGACGTACAGCGAGATCGCCAACCGCTCCATCAACGGCACGCTGGTCCGTTCCATCAACACCACCGTGGTGGCCCTGCTGCCGGTCGCCGGTCTGCTCTTCATCGGTGGCGGCGTCCTCGGCGCCGGCATGCTGAACGACATCTCCCTGGCGCTCTTCGTCGGCCTCGCCGCCGGTGCCTACTCCTCGATCTTCATCGCCACGCCGCTCGTCGCCGACCTCAAGGAACGCGATCCGCAGATGAAGGCCCTGAAGAAGCGGATCCTCGCCAAGCGCGCGGCGGCCGCCGCCAAGGGCGAGTCCGCCGAGGACGAGCAGTCGGACGGCGACCACCCGCAGGACGCCGCACCCGCCGCCGCGGTCGTCGGCCAGCGCCAGCAGCCCCCCAGGGGCCACGGCCGGACCCCGGGGAATCGTCGATGACCAGCACCACCGAGGGCACCCGCGAGCTCCTGCTCAGCCGGATCCGTGACGTCCAGGACTACCCGAAGCCGGGCGTGCTGTTCAAGGACATCACCCCGCTGCTCGCGGACCCGAAGGCGTTCGCGGCCCTCACCGACACCCTCGCGGAGCTGTGCGTACGGCACGGCGCCACGAAGGTCGTCGGCCTGGAGGCGCGCGGTTTCATCCTGGCCGCCCCGGTCGCGGTCCGGGCCGGGCTGGGCTTCGTGCCCGTCCGCAAGGCGGGGAAGCTGCCCGGAGCCACGCTCAGCCAGGCGTACGAGCTGGAGTACGGCACCGCCGAGATCGAGATCCACGCGGAGGACCTTTCCGCCGACGACCGGATCATGGTCATCGACGACGTCCTCGCCACGGGTGGCACCGCCGAGGCCTCGCTGGAGCTGATCCGGCGGGCCGGTGCCGAGGTCGCGGGCGTCGCGGTCCTCATGGAGCTCGGCTTCCTCCCCGGACGGGCCCGGCTGGAGCAGGGCCTGCGGGGCGCGCCGCTGGAGGTTCTGATCACGGTCTGAGCAGCACCGACCGTAAACGGCGACGCATCGTGCGAGCAGGACGGGCACCCGGGAACAACCGGGTGCCCGTCCCGCGTTGTCAGGAGTCTCCACGGTCCCCGGGGGAGGACCGGCCACAGGGTGGATACGATGGCCTCTCCGGGTACCCGGATCCGCACGAGGAGCGCTCTTGCCAGACGAGGCCCAGCCAGTCGCCGCCCCGCAGCCCGACAAGCCCGCGGCGGCCTCAGCCACGCCCGGGAAGAAGCAGCCCGCGGACAAGCCGAAGCCCCCGGCCCCCGAGCCCGGTCCTGGCCCGGACCGGGCGAGCACCCCGGCACCCGGGGCCGCGCCCGCTTCCCCCGCACAGCCGGCAGCACCCGTCTCCCCGGCCGCGTCCGCCCCGAAGCCCCCCGCGAAGCCCGCGGGCAGGCCCCTCCCGCCGAGCGCCCCCGCCACTCGCTCCGGTGGCTCGTCCAACCGGGTGCGGGCCAGGCTGGCCCGTCTCGGCGTGCAGCGCTCCAGCCCGTACAACCCGGTTCTCGAACCGTTGCTGCGCATCGTCCGCAGCAACGACACCAAGATCGAGACGGCCACGCTGCGCCAGATCGAGCGTGCCTACCAGGTCGCCGAGCGTTGGCACCGCGGCCAGAAGCGCAAGAGCGGCGATCCGTACATCACGCATCCGCTCGCCGTCACGACGATCCTCGCCGAGCTTGGCATGGACCCGGCGACGCTGATGGCCGGGCTGCTGCACGACACGGTCGAGGACACCGAGTACGGCCTGGACACCCTGCGCCGCGACTTCGGCGACCAGGTCGCCCTGCTCGTCGACGGCGTCACCAAGCTGGACAAGGTCAAGTTCGGCGAGGCCGCCCAGGCCGAGACCGTACGCAAGATGGTCGTCGCCATGGCCAAGGACCCCCGGGTCCTGGTCATCAAGCTCGCCGACCGGCTGCACAATATGCGCACCATGCGCTACCTCAAGCGGGAGAAGCAGGAGAAGAAGGCCCGCGAGACGCTTGAGATCTACGCCCCGCTGGCGCACCGCCTGGGCATGAACACCATCAAGTGGGAGCTGGAGGACCTCGCCTTCGCGATCCTCTACCCGAAGATGTACGACGAGATCGTCCGTCTCGTCGCCGAGCGGGCCCCCAAGCGCGACGAATACCTCGCCATAGTGACCGACGAGGTCCAGGCCGACCTGCGAGCCGCCCGGATCAAGGCCACCGTCACGGGGCGGCCGAAGCACTACTACAGCGTCTACCAGAAGATGATCGTGCGGGGCAGGGACTTCGCCGAGATCTACGACCTGGTGGGAATTCGGGTACTTGTCGACACAGTCCGCGACTGCTACGCGGCGCTCGGCACCGTCCACGCGCGATGGAATCCGGTCCCCGGCCGGTTCAAGGACTACATCGCGATGCCCAAGTTCAACATGTACCAGTCGCTGCACACCACGGTGATCGGTCCCAGCGGCAAGCCCGTCGAACTCCAGATCCGCACCTTCGACATGCACCGCCGCGCCGAGTACGGCATCGCCGCGCACTGGAAGTACAAGCAGGAGGCCGTCGCGGGCGCCTCCAAGGTCCGTACCGACGTCCCCAAGAACACCGGCGGCGGCCGGAGCCAGGACACCGTCAACGACATGGCGTGGCTGCGCCAGCTCCTGGACTGGCAGAAGGAGACCGAGGACCCCAGCGAGTTCCTGGAGTCGCTGCGCTTCGACCTCTCCCGCAACGAGGTCTTCGTCTTCACGCCCAAGGGCGACGTCATAGCGCTGCCCGCGGGTGCGACCCCGGTCGACTTCGCGTACGCGGTGCACACGGAGGTCGGCCACCGGACTATAGGAGCACGGGTCAACGGGCGGCTCGTACCGCTCGAATCGACGCTCGACAACGGCGACCTGGTGGAGGTCTTCACCTCCAAGGCGGCCGGCGCCGGACCCTCCCGGGACTGGCTGGGCTTCGTCAAGTCGCCCCGCGCCCGCAACAAGATCCGGGCCTGGTTCTCCAAGGAGCGCCGCGACGAGGCGATCGAGCAGGGCAAGGACGCCATCGCGCGTGCCATGCGCAAGCAGAACCTGCCGATCCAGCGCATCCTGACCGGCGACTCCCTGGTCACCCTCGCCCACGAGATGCGCTACCCGGACATCTCGTCGCTGTACGCGGCGATCGGCGAGGGACATGTCGCGGCAGCCGGTGTCGTGCAGAAGCTGGTCCAGGCGCTCGGCGGCGAGGACGAGGCCAACGAGGACATCGCCGAGAGCTCGCCGCCCTCGCGCAGCCGCAGCAAGCGCCGCTCCAACGCCGATCCAGGCGTGGTCGTCAAGGGCGTCGAGGACGTCTGGGTCAAGCTGGCCCGCTGCTGCACGCCCGTTCCCGGCGACCCGATCATCGGCTTCGTCACCCGGGGCAGCGGCGTCTCCGTGCACCGCGCCGACTGCGTCAACGTCGACTCGCTGTCGCAGCAGCCGGAACGGATCCTGGAGGTCGAGTGGGCGCCGACCCAGTCCTCGGTCTTCCTGGTCGCCATCCAGGTCGAGGCCCTCGACCGGTCCCGGCTGCTCTCGGACGTCACCCGCGTCCTGTCCGACCAGCACGTCAACATCCTGTCGGCGGCCGTGCAGACCTCCCGGGACCGGGTGGCCACCTCGCGCTTCACCTTCGAGATGGGCGACCCGAAGCACCTCGGCCACGTACTGAAGGCGGTACGTGGCGTGGAGGGCGTCTACGACGTCTACCGGGTGACCTCGGCCCGCAGGCCGTAGAACGGGGCCCGGCACTCGCCGGCGGCCGGGCTCCGGCCCTGCGCCGCCGGCGGACGGTGCCCGGCTACGCGTCGACCTCGTACTGCCCGTACTCCAGGAAGTACCGCATCTCCTCAGGCGTGCCGTCGATCGCCTTGCCGACCGCCGCGCGCATCGCCTCGCTGATGTCCGGGCGGGCCAGGATGCGGACGATGGCGACGCGGTCGTCCTCGGCCTGGGCGAGGCGGTAGCCGGTCTCCAACCACTGCCGTATCTCCTGCGGGGTGCCGCTGTCGAGGAGCTGGTTGATCTCCTTGGTGACGCGCTTGCCCGAGTCGGGGTCGGCGAGGATGCGGACGATGGCGACGCGTCGTCCTCGGCCTGGGCGAGGCGGTAGCCGGTCTCCAGCCACTGCCGTATCTCCTGCGGGGTGCCGCTGTCGAGGAGCTGGTTGATCTCCTTGGTGACGCGCTTGCCCGAGTCGGGGTCGGCGAGGATGCGGACGATGGCGACGCGGTCGTCCTCGGCCTGGGCCAGGGCATAGCCGGTCTCCAGGAAGTACCGCATGGCTTCCGTGGTGCCGATGTCCAGGGCTTCGTTGGCCTCCCGGACGACCCCCTTGCCGCTGTCCTCGTCCGCCAGGATGCGCAGGATCGCGATCCGGAGTTCGTCGTCGGACATCTCGTCCACCGGGGTGCCGGAGCCGTCGGCCGCCGGTGCCGCGGCCTCGGCGGTGGCCGGGGAGGCCTCCCCGGCGGCGAAGGCCGGGCCGGTCAGCAGAAGTGCCGGGGCCAGAGCGGTGGCCGCGACGGTCAGGGCGGCACGGGTCAGTCTCATCGGTGGACCTGCCTCAAGGACGTAGTGATCTCGGCGGATCCGGCAGCCACACGAAGCGCGCCGGTACGTAGATCATCTCTTCCGTCCCGGCCTCATGTCACTGCCCGTTCCCGGCAGTTGACACGACTCCTCGCTGCCGACCGCCCACAGCCGGTCGCACCACGGCGGGGCCGGCGAGCGCCGCGTACGCCCTGGCACGCCCGAGGGGCTTCCCCGCGCGAGCGCGGAGAAGCCCCTCGGGCGTGCCAGGAGGCGTCAGCCGCCGAACTCCTCCAGGCCCTTGAGCGCCTGGTCCAGCAGCGCCTGCCGGCCCTCCAGCTCCTTGGCGAGCTTGTCGGCACGGGCGTTGTTGCCCGAGGCGCGGGCCGTGTCGATCTGCGAACGCAGCTTGTCCACGGCCGCCTGCAGCTGACCGGTCAGACCCGCGGCGCGCGCACGCGCCTCCGGGTTCGTCCGCCGCCACTCCGACTCCTCGGCCTCCTGGAGCGCCCGCTCCACCGCGTGCATCCGCCCCTCGACCTTCGGGCGGGCGTCACGCGGTACGTGGCCGATGGCCTCCCAGCGCTCGTTGATGGCCCGGAACGCGGCCCTGGCCGCCTTCAGGTCCTTCACCGGCACCAGCCGCTCGGCCTCGACCGCGAGCTCCTCCTTCAGCTTGAGGTTCTCGCCCTGTTCCGCGTCCCGCTCGGCGAAGACCTCGCTGCGGGCGGCGAAGAAGACGTCCTGAGCACCGCGGAAGCGGTTCCACAGCTCGTCCTCGGCCTCGCGCTGGGCGCGGCCCGCCGCCTTCCACTCCGTCATCAGATCGCGGTAGCGGGCGGCCGTGGCCGCCCAGTCGGTGGAACCGGAGAGCGACTCCGCCTCGACGACCAGCTTCTCCTTGGCCTTGCGGGCCTCCTCGCGCTGGGCGTCCAGCGATGCGAAGTGGGCCTTGCGGCGCTTGGAGAACGCCGAGCGGGCATGCGAGAACCGGTGCCACAGCTCGTCGTCGGACTTGCGGTCGAGCCGCGGCAGGCCCTTCCACGTGTCGACGAGCGCACGCAGCCGCTCGCCCGCGGAACGCCACTGCTCGCTCTGCGCCAGCTCCTCGGCCTCGGCGACCAGGGCCTCCTTGGCCTGCTTCGCCTCGTCGGTCTGCTTCGCCTTCTGGGCCTTGCGCTCCTCGCGCCGCGAGTCGACCGTCGCGACGAGCGCGTCGAGCCGCTTGCGCAGCGCGTCGAGGTCACCGACGGCGTGATGCTCGTCCACCTGCAGACGCAGATGCTCGATGGCGGTCGTCGCGTCCTTCGCCGACAGGTCGGTGGTCTTCACCCGCCGTTCGAGGAGGCCGATCTCGACCACAATGCCCTCGTACTTGCGCTCGAAGTAGGCCAGAGCCTCCTCGGGGGAACCCGCCTGCCACGATCCGACGACCTGCTCGCCGTCGGCTGTCCGCACGTACACGGTGCCGGTCTCATCGACACGGCCCCACGGGTCGCTGCTCACAGCGCCTCCTCCACCTGATGCCCGCGAGGGGGTTCGCCCCCCTGGCATCGTCCACAGTTTCCTGGGGCGGGCAGCGCCCGCCCTGCACAACGCCAATCTAGGCGACCGGCCGCCCGGCTGTCCGCACTCAGCGCGGCCGAAAAAAATCCGTCCCGCGCCAGGACCTCTCAGGGCCGGGCCGGCCGCCCCGGGCCGGTCACGACTTGTCGACAGCGGCCTTCGTGATCTTCACGGCCTTCTTCGGCGCACCGTCGGGGACGCCGCCCTCCGCGCCCGCCGCACCGATCTCCTTGACGACCTTCAGCGAGGCGTCGTCCATCGTGCCGAACGGGGTGTAGTTGGGTGGCAGCTTGCTGTCCTTGTACACCAGGAAGAACTGGCTGCCGCCGGTCTGAGGGCCGGCGTTGGCCATCGCCACCACACCCGCCGGGTAGGTCACCGTGCCGTCGGCGCCCGCCTTGCCCAGCCCCGTCAGGTTCTCGTCCGGGATCGTGTAGCCGGGGCCGCCGGTGCCGTCGCCCTTGGGGTCGCCGCACTGCAGGACGAAGATGTTCTGCGTGGTCAGCCGGTGGCACTTGGTGCCGTCGAAGAAGCCCTTGTCGGCCAGCGACTTGAAGGAGTTCGTGGTGTGCGGGGTCTTCGCCGCGTCCATCGTGAACTTGATGTCGCCCTGGCTCGTCTTGAGCGACATCGCGTACTCGGCCTTCTTGTCGATCTTCATCGCCGGCTCGGGCGCCTTGCTCTCGCTGGGCGCCGGCGACGCGTCGGCCGACGGGTCCGCGCTCGCGGCGGCGTCCGCCTTGTCCTTCTTGCCGTCGTCGTCGAGGGCGAGGTAGGAGCCCACACCGATGACCGCCACCACGGCCACCGCGGACGCGATGACGGCCGTCAGCCGCCTCGTCCTGCGGCGGGCCTCCTCCCGGCGCTGCTGCTGCCGCTCGAACTTCTCCCTGGCGAGCTGCCGCCGCCGCTGATCGCTGCTGACCACCGGGTGATCTCCTTGTAGGTCGTGTGATGGGCCTTGGCTGCCCCGTACCGTATATGGGTTAGCTGTGGAATGAGGAGCGCCGGTAGGCTCTGAACTGCCGCGACCTTCTCAGTCGCAATCCGCCGTCGGACGACCATTAAGGACGATCGTGCTCATTGCCGGGTTCCCCGCAGGGGCCTGGGGGACCAACTGTTATCTGGTCGCCCCGGCCGCAGGCGAGGAGTGCGTGATCATCGACCCGGGCCACCAGGCCGCGGCCGGAGTCGAGGAAGCACTGGAGAAGCATCGGCTGAAGCCCGTCGCCGTCGTACTGACCCACGGCCACATCGACCATGTCGCCTCGGTCGTCCCCGTGTGCGGCGCGCACGACGTCCCCGCCTGGATCCACCCCGAGGACCGCTACATGATGAGTGACCCGGAGAAGGCCCTCGGCCGCTCCATCGGGATGCCGCTCATGGGCGAGCTGACGATCGGGGAGCCGGACGACGTCAAGGAGCTGAGCGACGGTGCTCTGCTGAAGCTGGCCGGTCTGGAGTTCGGTGTCGCGCATGCGCCCGGCCATACCAAGGGGTCGGTGACGTTCAGGATGCCCGAGGCCGCGGATGTTCCGCAGATCCTCTTCTCGGGCGACCTGCTCTTCGCCGGCTCCGTCGGACGCACCGACCTGCCCGGCGGCGACCACGCCGAGCTGCTCGAGTCGCTGGCCCGTGTGTGCCTGCCGCTCGACGACTCGACCGTGGTGCTGTCCGGCCACGGACCCCAGACGACCATCGGCCGTGAGCGCGCCTCGAATCCGTTCCTGAACGGCATGGACGCGCCCCGACGAGGAATGTGACGAGAGAAATCCCGTGAGCACTTTCAAGGCCCCCAAGGGCACGTACGACCTGACCCCGCCGGACTCCGCCAAGTACCTCGCGGTGCGCGAGGCCATCGCCGCACCCCTGAAGAACTCCGGCTACGGCTACATCGAGACCCCCGGCTTCGAGGACGTCGCGCTCTTCTCGCGCGGTGTCGGTGAGTCCACCGACATCGTGACCAAGGAGATGTACACCCTCACCACCAAGGGCGGCTCCCAGCTGGCCCTGCGCCCCGAGGGCACCGCTTCGGTGCTCCGCGCCGCACTGGAGGCCAACCTCCACAAGCTCGGCAACCTGCCCGTGAAGCTCTGGTACTCCGGCTCGTACTACCGCTACGAGCGCCCGCAGAAGGGGCGCTACCGCCACTTCTCGCAGGTCGGTGCCGAGGCGATCGGCGCCGAGGACCCGGCGCTGGACGCCGAGCTGATCATCCTGGCCGACCAGGCGTACCGCGCGCTGGGCCTGCGGAACTTCCGCATCCTGCTCAACTCGCTGGGCGACAAGGAGTGCCGCCCCGTCTACCGGGACGCGCTCCAGGGCTTCCTGCGCGAGCTCGACCTGGACGAGGAGACCCGCCGCCGCATCGAGATCAACCCGCTCCGGGTCCTCGACGACAAGCGGCCCGAGGTGCAGAAGCAGCTGACCGGTGCCCCGGTGCTGCGCGACTACCTCTGCGACGCCTGCAAGGCGTACCACGAGGAGGTGCGCGACCTGCTCTCGGCGGCGGGCGTGGTGTACGAGGACGACGAGAAGCTCGTCCGCGGCCTCGACTACTACACCCGCACCACCTTCGAGTTCGTCCACGACGGGCTCGGCTCGCAGTCCGCGGTGGGCGGCGGCGGCCGCTACGACGGCCTGTCCGAGATGATCGGCGGACCGGCGCTCCCGTCGGTCGGCTGGGCGCTCGGCGTGGACCGTACGGTGCTCGCACTGGAGGCGGAGGGCATCGAGCTCGAACTGCCCGCCGCCACCAGCGTCTTCGCGGTGCCGCTCGGCGAGGAGGCCCGCCGGGTGCTCTTCGGCGTCGTCACGCAGCTGCGCCGCGAGGGCGTGGCGGCGGACTTCGCGTACGGGAACCGCGGCCTCAAGGGCGCGATGAAGAGCGCGAACCGGTCGGGGGCCCGCCTCACGATCGTCGCGGGCGAGCGCGACCTGGCCGAGGGCGTCGTCCAGCTCAAGGACATGGAGTCCGGCGAGCAGACGGCCGTGCCGCTCTCCGGCGTGACCGAGGCGGTCCGCCAGCGCCTGGCCTGAGGCGTCTTCGGGGTGGCCGACGGGATCTTCCCGTCGGCCACCCCGAAGTCATGTCCGGCCCCGGCCCTCTCCGGCAGCGGGCGGAGTGCTCGATTGTCTCCCGTGCCGTCAACTCGGCAGGTGCGGATTCATCCTGACAGGCGCGGCCGAACCAGGAGCGCCAACGGCGGCCGGCAGGGGCCGGATCGACGCCGGGCCACCGTGACGGACCCCTCGGCACGGCCGCGACGACCCTGCGGGTTCGCCACGCCCGTGCTTTTCCCGGCCCGTTCGGTCCGAGGGTCCCGGACACCTCGCCCCGCCGGATCCCCAGGTCCGGGCCGTACACGGAGGCCGGTTCGTCGTGGTGTTTCCCCGGTGCGCGTACTTCCACCGCGAGTTCGGTCATGGCGCGGAGCCTCTCGCGGCCCGTGGGTTCCGCGCCGGTCGTGCGCAGACCTTTGGGTACACCTTTATGTCCATCGAACAGAAGAGCTGCGCCGTGGTGCGGCACAATGACCGTGCCCAGCAGGCCACTCACTGATGGAACGGCGATATGACGACTGCAGCGGTTGACCATCCCTCCTCCGAACAGGACGAGGACGGCGGGAAGAGGACCATCGGCGGCAGTCGGGCGCTCGCACTGCTGCTGGTGATCACGGGCGCCGCCGGGCTCTTCGCCGCCTGGGTCATCACCATCGACAAGTTCAAGTTGCTGGAGGACCCCAACTTCACACCGGGCTGCAGCCTCAACCCGGTCGTCGCGTGCGGCAACATCATGAAGAGCGAGCAGGCGGCCGCCTTCGGCTTCCCGAACCCGATGCTCGGCATGGCCACCTACCCCGTGATCATCGGAATCGGGCTGGCACTGCTCGCCGGCGCCCGCTTCCGCAGCTGGTACTGGCTCGGGATGAACGCCGGCACGCTGTTCGGCGTCGGCTTCTGCACCTGGCTCCAGTACCAGTCGCTCTACAACATCAACTCGCTCTGCCTCTGGTGCTGCCTGGCCTGGGTCGCCACGATCTTCATGTTCTGCTACGTCACCACGCACAACATCAAGCACCGGATCATTCCCGCGCCGCGCTGGCTGCGCAACGGTCTGACGGAGTTCCACTGGGTGCCGCCGGTCCTGTGGGTCGGCATCATCGGCATGCTGGTCCTGACCCGCTGGTGGGACTTCTGGACCACCTGACCGGCCCGTCCCTCCCGGGCGACCGGCCCGGCGGGGATGTCGGTGCCGTGGCATAGGCTTCAAAACGTGGAGCCCGACCTCTTTACCGCAGCAGCCGAAGACCGCCAGGAGAAGGACCCGTCCAGCAGCCCACTGGCTGTCCGGATGCGCCCGCGCACCCTCGACGAGGTTGTCGGCCAGCAGCATCTGCTCAAGCCGGGCTCGCCACTGCGCCGCCTGGTCGGCGAGGGCAACGGCGGGCCGGCGGGCCCCTCGTCGGTGATCCTCTGGGGCCCGCCCGGCATCGGGAAGACGACGCTGGCGTACGTGGTCAGCAAGGCCACCAACAAGCGCTTCGTCGAGCTCTCCGCGATCACCGCGGGCGTCAAGGAGGTGCGCGCGGTCATCGAGGGCGCCCGCCGCGCCACCGGTGGCTACGGCAAGGAGACCGTCCTCTTCCTCGACGAGATCCACCGCTTCTCCAAGGCGCAGCAGGACTCCCTGCTGCCGGCCGTGGAGAACCGCTGGGTGACGCTGATCGCGGCGACCACCGAGAATCCGTACTTCTCGATCATCTCGCCGCTGCTGTCCCGTTCGCTGCTGCTCACCCTGGAATCGCTCACCGACGACGATCTGCGCGGCCTGCTCGGGCGCGCGCTCACCGACGAGCGGGGGCTCGGCGGCGCGGTGACGCTGCCGGAGGAGGCCGAGGCGCATCTGCTGCGGATCGCGGGCGGCGACGCCCGCCGGGCGCTGACCGCGTTGGAGGCCGCGGCCGGTGCCGCGCTGGCCAAGCAGGAGAAGGAGATCAGCCTCCTGACCCTGGAGGAGACCGTCGACCGCGCGGCCGTCAAGTACGACCGGGACGGCGACCAGCACTACGACGTGGCGAGCGCGCTCATCAAGTCGATCCGCGGTTCCGACGTGGATGCGGCGCTGCACTACCTGGCCCGGATGATCGAGGCGGGGGAGGACCCCCGGTTCATCGCCCGGCGGCTGATGATCTCGGCCAGCGAGGACATCGGCCTCGCCGACCCCACGGCGCTGCCCACCGCCGTCGCGGCCGCCCAGGCGGTCGCCATGATCGGTTTCCCGGAGGCGGCGCTGACCCTGAGCCATGCCACGATCGCCCTGGCCCTCGCCCCCAAGTCCAACGCGGCGACCCTGGCGATCTTCGCCGCCCAGGAGGACGTACGGAAGGGACTCGCGGGCCCCGTTCCTGCCCATCTGCGTGACGGCCACTACAAGGGCGCCGCCAAGCTGGGCCACGCCCAGGGCTATGTGTATCCGCACGACGTCCCCGGCGGCATCGCCGCCCAGCAGTACGCACCGGACGCGGTGCGCGACAAGCACTACTACCAGCCCACGCGCTACGGCGCGGAGGCGCGCTACGCGGATGTGGTGGAGCGGGTCCGCGAGCGGCTCGGCCGCACGGCCGGCGACGGCACCGGCCCGTCCGCGGGCTGAGGGAGTGCGGGGTCGCGCCACCCGTTCAGTGCGCCGCGGCCTCGAAGAGCGTGTACATGGCCTCGCGCAGTTCGTCGACGTCCCGCACCGGAGCGGGAAACTCGAAGCGGGCGTCGTAGCTCCGCCCCCGGTCCTCGCACAGCCTCAGCCGCAGCCCGTGCCGGTCCAGCGCGAGCGGCACGACGGAAGGCAGGTGGGCCGGGCAGCGGCCCTCCGTCCGGTCGCCCAGCAGCCCGCACAGCGTCGCCAGCTGCTCGCCGTGCGCCGCGTGCAGATGCTGCAGCAGCTCCGCCTCGTACTCGATCAGCGGATCGGGTGCCGCGTCCCGGAACGCCTCCGGCTCGACCTCCTCGGCGCCCCACAGATCGTCGACGTACGCCTCGCCCGTCTCCAGCCTGAGCGTCATCCGGCCGGGACCCGACAGGCCGGGTACGGTGGTGAGCCAACCCGAGACCCACGCGCGGCCGCGGATGCGGTGCGGGACGGATACCGGTGCTACGTCCGTGAGCTCCAGCACAGCCGACAGCTCGTCGTCCTCGGCGTGTGTCGCGGTCCGTACCACCGGGGAATCGGCGGGGAGTTCCAGGAACAGATCCCCGTCGGGGCCGACGCTTCGGGTGAGCGGCATCAGCTGATCCCAGGCCGCTGCGTCCACCCCGGGGATGAGCAGCACCGACGAGCAGGTACTCTGTACGAGAGTTCGTGTGCGCTCGGCTGCTGACGGCATCCGAGTGTTTTCAAGCCCGCCGGGACGCGGCTGACCACGATCTGATCGGTCCTCCGTCGTATCGGCACCCCGAGGGGTGTCGACGCTGTCAGTGCTGTCCGTGATGTGACTGGTGTTCCCCGGGCGAGACATGCGATCTCCTTAAGTAAGGTGAGCCTAACCTAACCTACAACGGAGGTCTGGAGAACGTGCCTAACCAGTCGCGTCCCAAGGTCAAGAAGAGCCGCGCGCTCGGCATCGCGCTGACGCCGAAGGCCGTCAAGTACTTCGAGGCCCGCCCCTACCCGCCGGGCGAGCACGGCCGTGGCCGCAAGCAGAACTCGGACTACAAGGTCCGTCTGCTGGAGAAGCAGCGTCTGCGTGCGCAGTACGACATCAGCGAGCGCCAGATGGCGCGCGCGTACGACCGCGCCAAGAAGGCCGAGGGCAAGACGGGCGAGGCGCTGGTCGTCGAGCTCGAGCGCCGTCTCGACGCGCTGGTTCTGCGTTCGGGCATCGCCCGCACCATCTACCAGGCCCGTCAGATGGTCGTGCACGGTCACATCGAGGTCAACGGTGGCAAGGTCGACAAGCCGTCGTTCCGTGTCCGTCCCGACGACATCGTGATGGTCCGCGAGCGCAGCCGCGACAAGCACCCCTTCCAGGTGGCCCGCGAGGGTGGCTACGCCCCCGACGGCGAGACCCCGCGCTACCTGCAGGTGAACCTGAAGGCCCTGGCCTTCCGCCTTGACCGGGACCCGAACCGCAAGGAAATCCCCGTGATCTGCGACGAGCAGCTCGTCGTCGAGTACTACGCCCGCTGATCCAGGCGTAGTCGCTCTCACCAGCGCTCAGGCCCGCCCCTCCCGGATGTACGGGAGGCGGCGGGCCTCCGCGTTCTCCCGGGGACCCGGCAGCGTTCCGGGCGGCCGCCCAGGAGTCTCCCTGGGGCCCGCCGGGTCGCTCGCCAGGGCCCTGGCCACCGCCGCGTCCGGATCCAGCTGCCCGCCCTCGCGCAGCCCCGCCTCGTACCGGCTGTCGCCCAGCGCCCGGCGGGCCAGCTCCTCGCAGCGCACCCGGGGCTGCCCGTAGTGCACCGATCCGAACAGCGGCAGTCCCACCGACGGCCAGATCCGGTCGGCGGCGCCCTGGAGCACCGCAGCCTCCGCCGCGTCGCCCTCGACGGCCGTGATCAGCGCCAGCAGCTCCAGGACGAGCACCGAGCCGAGCAGATCGTGGAAGGTGTGGCTGATCGCCAGCGACTGGCCGAGCAGCTCCCGGGCCCGCTCCGGACAACCGCGCTGCAACGCCGCAAAGGCCAGCACGTACAGCGCGTACGACAGGGCCCACCGCTCCCCGTGGTCCTCGCAGATCTCCCTGACCTCTTCACAGATGGCGGCCGCACCGTCCAGATCACCCTGGAAGCCGACCGCCATCGCGAGCTCGATCTGGGCCATCAGCACATTGCTGTTCAGCTCGCCGAGCTCCCGGTAACGGCGCAGCGCCTCGTCCAACAGCTCCTGGGCCCTGGCCATGTCGTCGGTGAGGAGCGCCAGACATCCCTTCCGGTGCATCGCGTACGCGAGCGCCGTGGCGTCACCGGCCCGCTCCGCCTCGTCCCGGCACTCCTGCAGCGCGGAGACCGCGCCGACCGGATCGCCCTGCAGTACGGCCACGTACCCGAGCACCCACAGCGCCTTCAGCCGAGAGGAGTCGTGCGGGGTGTCCTCCTCCAGTACGTGGTCCAGCCAGTGGCGGCCCTCCGAGAGCCGCCCGCAGCCCACCCAGAGGAACCACAGGGTGCCCGCCAGATACTGCGCGATATGGGCCTCGCCCGGACTCTCCAGCGAATACTCCATCGCCCGCCGCAGGTTCGGCAGTTCGCTCTCGGCCCGCGCGGCCACCTCGCCCTGGCGCGGGCTGAACCAGTCGAGCTCGCACCAGGTCGCCAGCCCCAGGAACCAGTCCCGGTGACGGCGCCGCAGCCGGTCCGTGTCGTCGGTGGCCGCCAGCCACTCGGCGCCGTACTCCCGCACCGTGTCCAGCATCCGGTAACGGGTGCCGTGCGCCGAGTCCTCGCGCACGACGACGGACTGCGCCAGCAGTCCGGAGAGCACGTCGAGCACCGACTCGGCCGGCAGATCGGCGCCGCTGCAGATGTATTCGACCGCTTCCAGGTCGAACTGTCCGGCGAAGACCGAGAGCCGTGCCCAGAGCAACCGCTGCTCCGGAGCGCAGAGTTCATGGCTCCAGCCGATGGCCGTACGGAGCGTCTGGTGGCGCGCCGGCGCGCTGCGGCTCGAACCGGTCAGCAGCCGGAAGCGGTCGTCGAGGCGTTGCAGGACCTGCACGGTGGACAGGGCGCGCAGCCGTCCGGCGGCCAGTTCCAGCGCGAGCGGGATGCCGTCCAGGCGGCGGCACAGCTCCCGGGTGGCCGAGCGGTTCTCGTCGGTCAGCCGGAAGTCCGGCCGCACGGCGGCGGCACGCTCGGCGAAGAGCAGCATCGCGTCCTCGTCCGTCATCGGCTGGAGCGGGTAGAGGAGCTCCCCGTCCAGCTCCAGCGGCAGCCGTCCGGCGGCCAGCACCCGCAGGTGCGGGGCCCGGCGCAGCAGTACCCGAACGAGTTCGGCGCAGGCGTCGACCAGGTGCTCGAAGCCGTCGATCACCAGGAGGAGCCGGCGGTCGGCCAGGTGCTCGACGAGGGTCGTTCGGGGCGGTCTGCTGGTGTGGTCGGTGAGGCCCAGGGCGTCGACCAGGGCGTGTTCCAGCAGTTCGGGGTCGTGGACGGCGGAGAGCTCGGCCATCCGGACACCGTCGCAGTACCGTTTCTCCAGGAGTGCGGCGATCCGGGCGGCGCAGCGGGTCTTGCCCACGCCGCCCACGCCGACCATGGTCACGAGCCTGGACTCGTCCAGGAGCTGGGCGAGACGGACGAGTTCGTTCTCCCGTCCCACGAATCTGTTCAGTTCCGCCGGGAGATTTCCGGGTGCTGTGGGGGCACTCGGAATGTGGGGGGACGGAACGGAGCGCTGAGAGCGTCGCATGAGACACGCAGAGTACTGGCCTGAAAGCTCTCCGTACAATCTCCTTATGGCAACGCCCGCCCTTTCCGCGGGTAATGCGGTACGGGGTGCGACCACCGGCGCGATAGGCTCGGGGGACGACGACCGGCCGCTGCGACGGCCGTCGCCGGAGAGACAGACAGAGACAGCGACAAGCTAGAGAGCGGTGCACTGTGTCCGGTGGAGAGGTGGCCGGGATCCTGGTGGCCGTCTTCTGGGCGATCCTGGTTTCGTTCCTCGCCGTCGTGCTGGTGAGGCTCGCCCAGACGCTCAGGGCGACCACCAAGCTCGTGGCGGACGTGACCGAACAGGCGGTCCCGCTGCTCGCCGACGCCTCCGCGACCGTGCGTTCCGCGCAGACCCAGCTCGACAAGGTCGACGCGATCGCCACGGACGTCCAGGAAGTCACCTCGAACGCCTCCGCGCTCTCCACCACCGTCGCCTCGACCTTCGGCGGCCCGCTCGTCAAGGTCGCCGCGTTCGGCTACGGGGTGCGGCGGGCGATCGGCCGGAAGGCCGACCCCGAACCGGAACCCGCCCGCCGCGCGGTGGTCGTCGGCCGCACCGTGCCGTCCGCACGCGGCAGGAAGCGCAGCGGCAGAAACCCCCGCGGACCGAAGGACTGACGCAGCCATGTTCCGCCGTACGTTCTGGTTCACCGCAGGCGCCGCCGCCGGTGTCTGGGCCACCGCCAAGGTCAACCGGAAGCTCAAGCAGCTGACCCCCGAGAGCCTCGCGGCGCAGGCCGCGGACCGGGCGATCGAGACGGGGCACAAGCTCAAGGACTTCGCCCTGGACGTCCGTGAGTCCATGGCGCGGCGCGAGGCCGAACTGGGCGAGGCGCTGGGCCTGGAGGCGCCGGTCGACCCGGACCTCCCGGTGCGGCGGCACTACGTCGTCGAGGCGTCCGAGCCCCTCGGACCCGAAAGGTCCCTCGGGGCCACCGAATACCGCAAGCTCCCCTACACGTCGTACAACCGGAATGAGGACCACTGATGGAGTCGGCTGAAATTCGTCGCCGCTGGCTGAGCTTCTTCGAGGAGCGCGGTCACACCGTCGTCCCTTCGGCGTCGCTCATCGCGGACGACCCGACTCTGCTGCTCGTCAACGCGGGCATGGTTCCCTTCAAGCCGTACTTCCTCGGCGAGACGAAGCCGCCGGCCCCGCGCGCCACCAGCGTGCAGAAGTGCGTGCGTACGCCGGACATCGAAGAGGTCGGCAAGACCACCCGGCACGGCACGTTCTTCCAGATGTGCGGCAACTTCTCCTTCGGCGACTACTTCAAGGAAGGGGCCATCAGCTACGCCTGGGAGCTGCTCACCAGCTCCGTGGCGGACGGTGGCTACGGCCTCGACCCCGAGCGGCTGTGGATCACGGTCTACCTCGACGACGACGAGGCCGAGCAGATCTGGCGCGAGAAGATCGGCGTTCCCGCCGAGCGCATCCAGCGCCTGGGCAAGAAGGACAACTTCTGGTCCATGGGCGTCCCCGGCCCCTGCGGTCCCTGCTCCGAGATCAACTACGACCGCGGCCCCGAGTTCGGCGTCGAGGGCGGCCCGGCCGTCAACGACGAGCGGTACGTGGAGATCTGGAACCTGGTCTTCATGCAGTTCGAGCGCGGCGCCGGTGACGGCAAGGAGGACTTCCCGATCCTCGGCGACCTGCCGTCGAAGAACATCGACACGGGTCTGGGGCTGGAGCGCCTCGCCATGATCCTTCAGGGCGTACAGAACATGTACGAGACCGACACCCTGCGCGTCGTCATGGACAAGGCCACCGAGCTGACCGGTGTCCGCTACGGCGACAAGCACGACTCCGACGTCTCGATGCGCGTGGTCGCCGACCACATCCGTACCTCCGTGATGCTCATCGGTGACGGCGTGACGCCGGGCAACGAGGGCCGCGGCTACGTGCTGCGCCGCATCATGCGCCGCGCCGTCCGCAACATGCGCCTGATGGGTGCCCAGGGACCGGTCGTCAAGGACCTGGTCGACGTCGTGATCGAGACGATGGGGCAGCAGTACCCGGAGCTGATCACCGACCGCAAGCGCATCGAGACCGTCGCCCTCGCCGAGGAGGCCGCCTTCCTCAAGGCCCTCAAGGGCGGCACCAACATCCTCGACACCGCCGTCACCGAGACCAAGGCCGCCGGCGGCAAGGTCCTCGCCGGCGACAAGGCGTTCCTGCTCCACGACACCTGGGGCTTCCCGATCGACCTCACCCTGGAGATGGCCGCCGAGCAGGGCCTCTCGGTGGACGAGGAGGGCTTCCGCCGCCTGATGAAGGAGCAGCGGGACCGCGCCAAGGCGGACGCCCGCGCCAAGAAGACCGGTCACGCCGACCTGTCCGCCTACCGCGAGGTCGCCGACAGCTCCGGCGCCACCGACTTCACCGGCTACACCGCCACCGAGGGCGAGTCGACCATCGTCGGCCTCCTCGTCGACGGCGTGTCCTCCCCGGCCGCCTCCGAGGGCGACGAGGTCGAGGTCGTCCTCGACCGCACCCCGTTCTACGCCGAGGGCGGCGGCCAGATCGCCGACCAGGGCCGGATCAGGCTCGACACCGGCGCCGTCATCGAGGTCCGCGACGTCCAGAAGCCGGTCCCCGGCGTCCACGTCCACAAGGGTGTCGTCCAGGTCGGCGAGGTCACCGTCGGTGCTCCGGTCTTCGCCTCCATCGACGTCAAGCGCCGCCGTGCCATCGCCCGCGCCCACTCCGCCACGCACCTCACGCACCAGGCCCTGCGCGACGCTCTCGGCCCGACGGCCGCCCAGGCCGGTTCCGAGAACCAGCCCGGCCGCTTCCGCTTCGACTTCGGCTCGCCGAACGCCGTTCCCGGCTCGGTCATGACCGACGTCGAGCAGAAGATCAACGACGTGCTCTCGCGCGAACTCGACGTCCAGGCCGAGGTCATGTCGATCGACGAGGCCAAGAAGCAGGGCGCCATCGCCGAGTTCGGCGAGAAGTACGGGGAGCGGGTCCGGGTCGTCACCATCGGCGACTTCTCCAAGGAGCTCTGCGGCGGTACGCACGTCCACAACACCGCCCAGCTGGGCCTGGTGAAGCTGCTCGGCGAGTCGTCCATCGGCTCCGGCGTGCGTCGCATCGAGGCCCTCGTCGGCGTCGACGCGTACAACTTCCTCGCCAAGGAGCACACGGTCGTCGCCCAGCTCCAGGAGCTGGTCAAGGGGCGTCCCGAGGAGCTCCCGGAGAAGATCGCCGGAATGCTCGGCAAGCTGAAGGACGCCGAGAAGGAGATCGAGAAGTTCCGCGCGGAGAAGGTCCTCCAGGCCGCTGCCGGACTGGCCGAGTCCGCCAAGGACGTACGCGGCGTCGCCCTGGTCACCGGTCAGGTCCCCGACGGCACCTCCGCCGACGACCTGCGCAAGCTCGTCCTCGACGTCCGTGGCCGCATCCAGGGCGGCCGCCCGGCCGTCGTGGCCCTGTTCACCACGGCCAACGGCCGCCCGCTGACCGTCATCGCCACCAACGAGGCCGCCCGCGAGCGCGGTCTCAAGGCCGGTGACCTGGTCCGTACCGCGGCCAAGACCCTCGGCGGCGGCGGTGGCGGCAAGCCGGACGTCGCCCAGGGCGGCGGCCAGGACCCCGAGGCCATCGGCGCCGCGGTGTCCGCCGTCGAACGCCTCGTCACCGAGACGGCGTGACGACGGGAATGACGCAGATGCGCCGCGGTCGTCGTCTCGCGATCGATGTCGGGGACGCCCGGATCGGGGTCGCCTCGTGCGACCCCGACGGGATCCTCGCCACGCCGGTGGAGACCGTTCCGGGACGCGATGTCCCGGCGGCCCACCGGCGGCTCGGGCAGATCGTCGAGGAGTACGAGCCGATCGAGATCATCATCGGCCTGCCGCGGTCCCTCGGCGGCGGTGAGGGACCCGCCGCCGCCAAGATCCGGGTTTTCGCCCAGGAGGTCGCCCGCGCGGTCGCACCCATTCCGGTGCGACTCGTGGACGAGAGGATGACCACAGTTACGGCCAGTCAGGGGCTGCGCGCTTCGGGCGTGAAGTCCAAGAAAGGCCGATCCGTCATCGACCAAGCTGCCGCTGTGGTGATCCTTCAGAACGCTCTGGAGTCCGAACGGGCGTCGGGCCGGGCCCCGGGCGAAGCCGTCGAAGTGGTTGTCTGATCGCGATACGGTAACGTTCCGCGCGATGCGGCGGTGCTTCGAACAAACACCGCACAGCAAGAGGCGGAACGTCGTCTCGCGGCTCTAGGGGATCGATGACTGAGTATGGCCGGGGCCCCGGCTCCGAACCGTGGCATCCCGAGGACCCCTTGTACGGGGACCAGGGATGGGGAGGACAGCAGTCTGCCCACGGCCAGAACCAGTACGGCGGACAGCAGCAGCCCCACCCGCACGATCCGTACGCACAGCAGCAGCAGGACCCGTACGCGCAACAGCCGCAACAGCCGCAGGACCCGTACGCCCAGCAGCACTACCAGCAGCAGCCCGGCTACGGAGTACAGCAGGACCCGTACGCGCAGCAGCCCCAGCAGCCCCAGTACGACAACGGCGGCTGGGGCACCGGGCAGCAGCCCGCCGCGATGCCGTACGACGCCCAGCCGGCTGCCGACCCGTACGGCGGAGGACAGGGCGGCTACGGCGAGACGCAGGACCACTACGGCACGCCGGAGGCCTACCCGCCGCCGCAGCCCCCGGGCCGTCGTGAGGCCGCTCCCCAGCAGGCCCCGACGCAGACTCCCGACTGGGACCCGGAGGTCCAGCCGGAGGAGACCCACCCGTTCTTCACGGGCGCCGACGATCGCGACGACAACGGCGACGGCAAGGACGACGACTACGACGACGACCCGCGTGAGTCGCGCCGCGGCAGCCGCGGCGGCAACGAGCGCCGCGGCAAGGGCAAGAAGAAGAACCGCAGCGGCTGTGCCTGCCTGGTCGTCTCGCTGGTCCTGGCCGGCGGCCTCGGCGGGGTGGGTTACCTCGGCTACTCGTACTGGCAGGACAAGTTCGGCGCGGCGCCCGACTACTCGGGTACTGGCACGGGATCGGTCGAGGTGGAGATCCCCAAGGGTGCGTTCGGGACCGACATCGCCAACATCCTCAAGAAGCAGGGTGTGGTCAAGAGCGTCGACGCGTTCGTTGCCGCGCAGGGCGAGAACCCCAAGGGGAAGTCGATCCAGGCCGGGGTGTATCTCCTCCACGAGAAGATGTCCGCGGCCGAGGCCGTGAAGATGATGGTCGACCCGAACAGCCAGAACCTTCTCGTGATTCCCGAGGGACGCCGCAACGTCCAGATCTACGAGCTGATCGACAAGAAGCTGGACCTCAAGGCGGGCACGACCAAGGGCATCGCCAAGTCCGATGCGTCCGACCTCGGTCTGCCGGACTGGGCGAGCGACAACAAGGACATCAAGGATCCGCTGGAAGGATTCCTTTACCCGGCCGCGTATCCGGTGACGAAGGAGACCAAGCCCGAGGCCATCCTCAAGAAGATGGTCGAGCGGTCCAACGAGGAGTACAAGAAGCTCGACCTCGAAGGAACCGCCAAGAAGTACAAGCTGGACGGCCCGTGGCAGGTGCTCACCGTCGCCAGCCTGGTGCAGGTGGAGGGGCTCACGCACGACGACTTCCGCAAGATGGCCGAAGTCGTCTACAACCGCTTGAAGCCCGACAACACCGCCACGAACCGCAAGCTCCAATTCGACTCCGCTTTCAATTACCTCACGAAGCAGAGCAAGATCAAGATCAGTTCGAATGAGATCCTGACCAACCCGGATCCCTACAACACCTATTACCACGCGGGACTTCCGCCGGGTCCGATCAGCAATCCGGGCGACGAAGCCTTGCGGGCCACGCTCAGCCCCACCGGTGACGGGTGGATGTACTTCATCTCGCTCGACGGCAAGAAGACGCAGTTCACCAAGACGGCCGCCGAGCACGAGAAGCTCAACAAGAAGTTCAAGGAAAAGCATGGCCTCGAATGACGGGCCCCGCCGGGCAGCCGTCCTGGGTTCGCCCATCGCGCACTCGCTCTCCCCGGTCCTGCACCGGGCCGCGTACGCCGAACTCGGCCTCGACGGCTGGTCGTACGACCGGTTCGAGATCGACGAGCAGGCGCTGCCCGGCTTCGTCGAGGGCCTGGACCGTACGTGGGCCGGGCTCTCGCTGACCATGCCGCTCAAGCGCGCGGTCATCCCGCTGCTGGACGAGATCAGCGCGACCGCTTCCTCGGTCGAGGCCGTCAACACGGTGGTGTTCACCGAGGACGGCCGGCGCGTCGGCGACAACACGGATGTCCCCGGCATGATCGCCGCCCTGCGCGAGCGCGGCGTCGAGAAGGCCGAGTCCGCCGCCGTCCTCGGCGCCGGCGCCACCGCCTCTTCCGCGCTCGCCGCGCTCTCGCAGATCTGCACCGGACCGGTCACGGCCTACGTCCGCAGCCGCGAGCGCGGTGACGAGATGCGCGGCTGGGGCGAGCGTCTCGGTGTCGAGGTGCGGATCGCCGACTGGGCGGAGGCCGCGCAGGCGCTGCGTGCCCCGCTGGTCGTCGCGACGACCCCGGCGGGGGCCACGGACGGGCTGATGGCTGACGTGCCGGAGCATCCCGGCACGCTCTTCGATGTGCTGTACGAGCCCTGGCCCACCGGACTCGCGTCCGCCTGGGCGGCTCGCGGCGGTCCAGTCATCGGAGGTCTTGACCTCCTGGTGCACCAGGCCGTCCTCCAGGTCGAGCAGATGACGGGCCGTTCACCGGCCCCGCTGGCCGCCATGCGCCGGGCCGGCGAGCAGGCGCTGGCCGCCCGCTGACCGTGGATCCGGCCCGCCGATCCGTCCGTCTGATGGACCGGCGGCGGGCCGGGGCCCCCGGCCGTGGGAGGATCGAAGGCGGCGGGCCAGGGCCGCGCACCCGGTCGCGCCGTTGCAGTTCCAGGCGCGAGCATGAGGAGCACCGTTGAGCAGGTTGCGCTGGCTGACCGCGGGGGAGTCGCACGGCCCCGCACTCGTGGCGACGCTGGAGGGTCTTCCGGCCGGCGTCCCGATCACCACGGAGATGGTGGCGGACGCACTCGCCCGGCGGCGGCTCGGTTATGGCCGCGGTGCGCGGATGAAGTTCGAGAAGGACGAGGTCACCTTCCTCGGCGGGGTGCGCCACGGGCTCACCATGGGCTCCCCGGTCGCCGTGATGGTGGGCAACACCGAGTGGCCCAAGTGGGAGCAGGTCATGTCGGCCGACCCGGTCGACCCCGAGGAGCTGGCCGCGCTGGCCCGCAACGCCCCGCTGACCCGCCCGAGGCCCGGCCACGCCGACCTCGCCGGCATGCAGAAGTACGGCTTCGACGAGGCCCGGCCGATCCTGGAGCGCGCCAGCGCCCGGGAGACGGCGGCCCGCGTCGCGCTCGGCGCCGTCGCCCGGTCGTACCTCAAGGAGACCGCCGGCATCGAGATCGTCAGCCATGTCGTCGAACTGGCCGCGGCCAAGGCGCCCTACGGCGTCTACCCGACCCCCGCCGACGTGGAGAAGCTCGACGCCGACCCGGTGCGCTGCCTGGACGCCGACGCGAGCAAGGAAATGGTCGCCGAGATCGACCAGGCCCACAAGGACGGCGACACCCTCGGTGGCGTCGTCGAGGTACTGGCGTACGGCGTGCCCGTCGGCCTCGGCTCGCACGTCCACTGGGACCGCCGGCTCGACGCCCGCCTCGCCGCCGCCCTCATGGGCATCCAGGCCATCAAGGGGGTCGAGGTCGGCGACGGCTTCGACCTGGCCCGGGTCCCCGGCTCCAAGGCGCACGACGAGATCCTGGTCACCGAGGACGGCATCAAGCGCGCCTCCGGCCGTTCCGGCGGCACCGAGGGCGGTCTGACCACCGGCGAACTGCTGCGGGTCCGGGCCGCGATGAAGCCCATCGCGACCGTGCCGCGCGCACTCGCCACCGTCGACGTCGTCACCGGCGAGCCCGCCAAGGCCCACCACCAGCGCTCCGATGTCTGTGCCGTTCCGGCCGCAGGCATCGTCGCCGAGGCGATGGTCGCCCTGGTCCTGGCCGACGCCGTCGCGGAGAAGTTCGGCGGCGACAGCGTCACCGAGACCCACCGCAACGTGCAGTCGTACCTCGACCACCTCCAGATCCGATGAGCGGCCCGCTGATCGTCCTCGTCGGCCCGATGGGCGTCGGCAAGTCCACGGTCGGTGAGCTGCTCGCCGACCGCCTCGGCACCGGCTACCGCGACACCGACGCGGACGTCGTGGCCACGGCGGGCAAGCCGATCCCGGAGATCTTCTACGACGAGGGCGAGGAGCACTTCCGCGAGCTGGAGCGGCGCGCGGTGCACACCGCCGTCGCCGAGCACACCGGCGTCCTCTCCCTCGGCGGCGGCGCCGTGCTCGACGCGACGACCCGCGAGCTGCTCGCCGGCCGCCCCGTCGTCTACCTCTCGATGGAGGTGGAGGAGGCCGTCAAGCGGGTCGGCCTGAACACCGCCCGCCCGCTGCTCGCCGTCAACCCGCGCCGGCAGTGGCGCGAGCTGATGGACGCCCGCCGCCACCTGTACACCGAGGTGGCCCGCGTGACCGTCGCCACCGACGAGCGCACCCCCGAAGAGGTCGCCCAGGCGGTCCTCGACGCACTGGAACTGCCGGAGCGCACGGACGACCCCGTCGCGCCCGGCCGGGAGAACACACGCATGACCGAGCAAGGCCTCATCCGCATCCCGATCGCAGGCAGCGCGGGCACCGACCCGTACGAGGTGCTGGTCGGCAGGCAGCTGCTGGGCGAGCTGCCCCATCTCATCGGCGACCGTGCCAAGCGGGTCGCGGTGCTGCACCCGGAGGCTCTCGCCGAGACCGGTGAGGCGGTCCGCCAGGACCTGGCCGCGCAGGGCTACGAAGCCATCGCCATCCAGCTGCCCAACGCCGAGGAGGCGAAGACCGCCGAGGTCGCGGCGTACTGCTGGAAGGCGCTCGGCCAGACCGGCTTCACCCGCACCGACGTCATCGTCGGCGTCGGCGGCGGCGCCACCACCGATGTGGCCGGATTCGTCGCGGCGACCTGGCTGCGCGGGGTGCGCTGGATCGCCGTGCCCACGACCGTGCTCGCCATGGTCGACGCGGCCGTCGGCGGCAAGACCGGCATCAACACCGCCGAGGGCAAGAACCTCGTCGGCGCCTTCCACCCGCCGGCCGGGGTGCTCTGCGACCTGGCCGCGCTGGACTCGCTGCCCGTGAACGACTACGTCAGCGGCATGGCCGAGGTCATCAAGGCCGGCTTCATCGCCGACCCGGCCATCCTCGACCTGGTCGAGGCGGACCCGGAGGGCGCCCGCAGGCCCACCGGACCGCACACCGCGGAGCTGATCGAACGCGCCATCAGGGTCAAGGCCGAGGTCGTCTCCAGCGACCTGAAGGAATCCGGACTGCGCGAGATCCTCAACTACGGCCACACCCTGGCCCACGCCATCGAGAAGAACGAGCGCTACAAGTGGCGTCACGGCGCCGCGGTCTCGGTGGGCATGGTCTTCGCCGCCGAGCTGGGCCGGCTGGCCGGACGGCTCGACGACGCCACCGCCGACCGGCACCGCGCCGTCCTGGAGTCCGTCGGCCTGCCGCTCACCTACCGCGGCGACCAGTGGCCCAAGCTGCTGGAGAACATGAAGGTCGACAAGAAGTCCCGCGGCGACCTGCTGCGCTTCATCGTCCTGGACGGCCTGGGCAAGCCCACCGTCCTGGAGGGCCCCGACCCGGCCGTGCTGCTGGCCGCCTACGGGGAGGTGTCGGCGTGACCCGCCGGGTGCTCGTCCTCAACGGCCCGAACCTCGGCCGGCTCGGCTCCCGCGAGCCGGACGTGTACGGCGCCACGTCCTACGCCGGACTCGTCGAGACCTGCCAGGCGCTCGGCAAGGAGCTCGGCTTCGACGTCGACGTCCGCGAGACCAACGACGAGGGCGAGCTGATCCGCTGGCTCCACGAGGCCGCGGACGGTTCAATTCCGGTCGTTCTCAACCCGGGTGCCTTCACCCACTACTCGTACGGGATGCGGGACGCGGCGGCCCAGCGCACCGCCCCGCTGATCGAGGTGCACATCTCGAACCCGTACGCGCGGGAGGAATTCCGACACAACTCCGTGGTCGCGCCGGTCGCCACGGGGACCGTGGCCGGATTCGGCATCGGCTCCTACCGCCTCGCCCTGCGCGCCCTCGCGGACGAGCTGACCGGCTGACGGACCGGTTTCCCGGCCATCCGGGCACTGTTACGCGTCCCCGGCCGTTGTTCCACCGGCGGCCGGGGACGGTACGGTTGCCGTTCCACCAGCGCCAGTTGCCTGTACGAGACGGAGTGGCACCGGATGCAGCACGCAGTGGGGGCCCCGCTGCCGCCGCCCCAAGGACCCGGAAGCGGACCTGTCGGCTGGTCGCACCAGGCCCAGCACCCCGGCCACCCCGGTCCGCCGGGGCCGCCACCCATCACCCCGCCCGCGCCCGGCGGGTGGAGCGGGCCCGCCCCGCAGCACGCCCCGGGCCCTCCCCTCAGGGAGACCACGGGACACGTCCAGCTGCCGCCCGGCGGCCCGGTCCCGCTGCCCGCGCCGCCCGCCGAGCCCGGCACCGGCAGTACGACCCTCGCGGTCCTCCTGATCGGCCCCGCGGGCGCCGGCAAGACCACCGTGGCCAAGCTCTGGGCCAGCCGCCGCCGGGTGCCCACCGCCCATGTCAGCCTCGACGACGTCCGCGAATGGGTCTGCTCCGGTTTCGCCGACCCGCAGTCCGGGTGGAACGACCACTCCGAGGCCCAGTACCGCCTGGCCCGCCGCACCTGCGGCTTCGCCGCCCGCAACTTCCTCGCCAACGGCATCTCCTGCATCCTCGACGACGCAGTCTTCCCCGACCGCCCGGTCGTCGGGCTCGGCGGCTGGAAGCGCCACGTCGGCCCCGGACTCCTGCCCGTCGTCCTGCTGCCCGGCCTGGAGATCGTGCTGGAGCGCAACGCCGCCCGAAGCGGCAACCGCCGCCTCTCGGACGAGGAGGTCGCCAGGATCCACGGCCGGATGGCCGGCTGGTACGGCTCCGGCCTGCCGATCATCGACAACTCGACGTACGACGTGGAGACCACCGCCCGCGTCCTGGACGACATCCTCGCCCGCTCCATAGCCAGCCCGCCGGCCTGGTGAACCGTCACCGGGCGGTGCTTCCGGTGCCCGGCCGACCCCCGGTCGGGTGCGCTGACCGAGCAGGCCCGCGCCACCGCTCGTAGGCTCGTGACATGTCAGAGGTGTACGCCGTCCGCCGCGGGCTGCTTCGCGACCGGTGCGCCGCCGTCGGATCCGCGGCCGCCCTGGTCTCCCGCCCCGCCAACGTCCGCTATCTCGCGGGCGGTGCGCCGCCGGGCGCCGTGCTGCTGCTCGGACCCGCCGGGGACGTCCTGGTCTCTCCCCGGGCCCCGGGCGGCGACCCGGCCGACGGGCGCACCGACGATCAGCTGCGGGTCTCCCTGCTGCCTCCTTCCGACGGCGATCCGGTGGTTGCCGCCGCCGATCTGGCCGGTTCCTCGGGCGCGGAGTCGCTGGCCGTCGAGGAGCACCACCTGACGGTCGCCCGCCACCGGGCCATGGGCTCGGTCGCCCCGCGGCTGAGGCTGGCCGATCTCGGGGCCACCGTCGAGCAGCTGCGGGTGGTCAAGGACGAGGAGGAGATCGCCTGTCTGCGGATCGCCGCCGAGATCACCGACCAGGCCCTGGGCGAACTCCTCGAATCCATCCTGGTGGGCCGCACCGAACGGCATCTCGCCCTGGAGCTGGAGCGCCGCCTGGTGGACCACGGCGCCGACGGCCCCGCCTTCGCCACCTCCGTCGCCACCGGACCGAACTCGGGCCAGGGTCGCCACCGCCCCTCGGACCGGCGGGTGGAGGAAGGAGATTTCCTCTCCGTCTGCCTCGGCGCGAACTATCGCGGCTACCGCTGCGAGATCGGCCGCACGTTCGTCATCGGGACGACGCCCGCCGACTGGCAGATCGAGCTCTACGACCTGGTTTTCGCCGCTCAGCGGGCTGGGCGCGAGGCCCTCGTACCGGGCGCCGCCTACCGCGACGTGGACCGCGCGGCCCGCTATGTCCTGGACTCGGCGGGGCACGGCGGGGGCCTGGCACCCTGGACCGGGCACGGGGTGGGACTCGAAATCGACGAGGACCCGCAGTTGGCACCTGCGGCCATGGGTAAACTGGACGCTTGTGTGCCGGTCACCGTCGAACCGGGGGTCCACCTCCCGGGCCGGGGCGGGGTCCGGATCGATGACACGCTCGTCGTGCGCCCCGAGGCGGACGGCGGACCCGAGCTACTCACCATTACGACCAAGGAGCTGCTCGCGCTCTAGCGCGCATCCTCGGTCGTTCCACCAGCTTCAGTCCAGGAGATTCCGCAACCGTGGCTTCCACGAACGACCTCAAGAACGGCATGGTGCTCAAGCTCGACGGAGGCCAGCTCTGGTCCGTCGTCGAGTTCCAGCACGTCAAGCCCGGCAAGGGCCCGGCCTTCGTGCGCACCAAGCTCAAGAACGTGCTCTCCGGCAAGGTCGTCGACAAGACGTTCAACGCCGGTGTGAAGGTCGAAACGGCCACCATCGACCGTCGCGACATGCAGTTCTCGTACATGGACGGCGAGTACTTCGTCTTCATGGACATGGACACCTACGACCAGCTCATGGTCGACCGCAAGTCCGTCGGTGACGCTGCCAACTTCCTGATCGAGGGCTTCACCGCCTCCGTGGCGCAGCACGAGGGCTCGGTGCTCTACGTCGAGCTCCCGGCCGCCGTCGAGCTCGTCATCAAGGAGACCGAGCCGGGCGTCCAGGGCGACCGCTCCACCGGTGGCACCAAGCCCGCCACCCTGGAGACCGGTTACCAGATCCAGGTCCCGCTCTTCATCACCACCGGTGAGAAGGTCAAGGTCGACACCCGCACCAGCGACTACCTCGGCCGGGTGAACAGCTAACCGTGGCTGCCCGGAACAAGGCCCGCAAGCGCGCCTTCCAGATCCTCTTCGAGGCCGACCAGCGCGGCGAGTCCGTGCAGACGGTCCTCGCGGACTGGGTGCGGCACTCGCGGGCCGACAACCGTCAGCCGCCGGTCACCGAGTACACGATGGAGCTCGTCGAGGGGTACGCGCAGTACGCGGACCGGATCGACGACCTCATCGTGACCTACGCGGTGGACTGGGAGATCGACCGCATGCCGGTCGTCGACCGGAACATCCTGCGGCTCGGCGCCTACGAGCTGATCTGGGAGGACGGCACCCCGGACGCGGTGGTGATCGACGAGGCGGTCCAGCTCGCCAAGGAGTTCTCCACCGACGACTCCCCGTCCTTCGTGAACGGGCTGCTGGCCCGCTTCAAGGACCTCAAGCCGAACCTCCGCCGGGAGCAGTAGCTCCGGCGGCATTCTGCCGGCGAAGGGCCCACGGTCGCTCGACCGTGGGCCCTTCGCCGTGCGTGGGCCCGTCGTACACGTACCGCCGCGCGCGGCCCGGCGTACACGAAAAAGCCGTGCCGGTGCGGGCACCCGATGGGGTGAACCGCACCGACACGGCGGTACGTTTCTTCAGGGGGTCGTCAGCCCTCTTCGTGGGCCACGGCGCGACGCGCGTCCGCGTCCAGCACGCCCCAGCTGATCAGCTGCTCCGTGAGCACGGACGGCGACTGGTCGTAGATCACGGCCAGTGTGCGCAGGTCGTCCTGGCGGATCGAGAGCACCTTGCCGTTGTAGTCACCGCGCTGGCTCTGGATCGTCGCCGCGTAGCGCTGCAGCGGACCGGCCTTCTCCGGCGGGACGTGGGCGAGGCGCTCCAGGTCCAGGACGAGCTTCGGCGGCGGCTCGGCGGCACCGCCGGGCGTCGTACCGGGCAGGAGCTCCTGGACCGGGACCCCGTAGAAGTCCGCGAGCTCAGCGAGGCGCTGTACGGTCACGGCGCGGTCGCCGCGCTCGTACGAGCCGACCACGACGGCCTTCCAGCGGCCCTGGGACTTCTCCTCCACGCCATGGAGGGAGAGGCCCTGCTGGGTGCGGATGGCACGGAGTTTGGCCCCGAGCTGTTTTGCGTATTCGCTGGACATAAGGCTCCCCGGACGCTGGGACATTTCGCGGCTCCGCCGCGTTGCTGGTAACTCACTGTGAGGTTACGCAGCGTTACTTGGATGCGTCAAGCCGAATGGTCCGGACCGGCATCTCCCGGGGGCGGGAGCGGGAGCCGGTGCAAGCCCTGGTAACGTGGATGACGCAATTTCGACGTCCTTTAAGGTCCGTCCCGTGAGACGGAGAAGGAGGTCCGTTTCTTATGGACGCACAGCACGAAGCCACCGGCAATGCGGCACGCCCCGTTCTCGAGGCTCCCGACATCGCCCGGGTACTGACCCGGATCGCCCACGAGATCGTCGAACGCGCCAAGGGCGCCGACGACGTGGTTCTCCTCGGCATCCCGACGCGAGGCGTCTTCCTCGCCCGCCGGCTCGCCGAGAAGCTCGAAGAGATCACTGGCGGGAAGATGCCGGTCGGCTCCCTCGACATCACCATGTACCGCGACGACCTGCGGCTGCGCCCGGCGCGCGCCCTGGCCCGCACCGACATCCCCGGCGAGGGCATCGAGGGCCGCCTGGTCGTCCTCGTCGACGACGTCCTCTTCTCGGGCCGCACGATCCGCGCCGCCCTCGATGCCCTGGGCGACATCGGCCGGCCCCGTGCCGTACAGCTCGCGGTCCTCGTCGACCGCGGTCACCGCGAACTCCCGATCCGCGCCGACTACGTCGGCAAGAACCTCCCCACGTCGCTGCGGGAGACGGTCAAGGTCCAGCTCGCCGAGGAGGACGGCCGGGACGCCGTGCTGCTCGGTGTCGAGCGGACCGCCCCCACGGGCGAGCAGTAGCCCCACCACACCCGTACGGCGCACCACGAGCCCGTACCGCTGCTTCCGCACGCCCGCATGCCTGAACCCTCCAGCCACCCGGAGAACACCCAGATGAAGCGTCACCTCATCTCGGCCGCCGATCTCACCCGCGACGACGCCGTCCTGATCCTCGACACCGCCGAGGAGATGGCCAGGGTCGCGGACCGGCCGATCAAGAAGCTCCCCACCCTGCGCGGCCGTACCGTCGTCAACCTCTTCTTCGAGGACTCGACCCGCACCCGCATTTCCTTCGAGGCCGCCGCCAAGCGCCTCTCCGCGGACGTCATCAACTTCTCCGCGAAGGGCTCTTCCGTCTCCAAGGGCGAGTCGCTCAAGGACACCGCGCTGACCCTGGAGGCGATGGGCGCCGACGCCGTCGTCATCCGGCACGGCGCCTCCGGCGCCCCGTACCGCCTCGCCACCTCCGGCTGGATCGACGGCGCCGTCGTCAACGCCGGTGACGGTACCCACGAGCACCCCACCCAGGCCCTCCTGGACGCCTTCACGATGCGCCGCCGCCTGGTCGGGACCGACAGCGGTCTCGGCCGGGACCTCGAAGGCCGCCGGATCACCATCGTCGGCGACATCCTGCACAGCCGGGTGGCCCGCTCCAACGTGCACCTGCTGACGACGCTCGGCGCCCACGTCACCCTGGTGGCCCCGCCGACCCTTGTCCCGGTCGGCGTCGAGCGGTGGCCCTGCGACGTCAGCTACAGCCTCGACGGCGTGCTGCCGAAGTCCGACGCGGTGATGATGCTCCGTGTGCAGCGTGAACGGATGAACGCCGCGTACTTCCCGACCGAGCGCGAGTACTCCCGCCGCTACGGCCTGGACGCCGACCGCATGGCGCGGATGCCCGAGCACGCCGTCGTCATGCACCCCGGCCCGATGGTGCGCGGCATGGAGATCACCGCCGAGGTCGCCGACTCCGACCGGTGCACGGTCGTCGAGCAGGTCGCCAACGGCGTCTCGATCCGCATGGCCGTCCTGTACCTGCTGCTGGGCGGGTACGAATCCGCCGCCCCCGCCGCCCCGTCCCGTACCGAGGAGAACAAGTAACCATGAGCAAGATCCTTATCCGCGGCGCGAAGGTCCTCGGCGGCGAACCCCAGGACGTCCTGATCGACGGCGAGACCATCGCCGCCGTCTCCACCGGCATCGAGGCCGGCGACGCGACCGTCGTCGAGGCCGAGGGCCTGATCCTGCTGCCCGGCCTGGTCGACCTCCACACCCACCTGCGCGAGCCCGGCCGCGAGGACTCCGAGACCGTCCTCACCGGCACCAAGGCCGCGGCCGTCGGCGGCTTCACCGCCGTGCACGCGATGGCCAACACCTTCCCGGTCGCCGACACCGCCGGCGTCGTCGAGCAGGTCTGGCGGCTCGGCAAGGAGTCCGGCTACTGCGACGTGCAGCCGATCGGCGCCGTCACCGTCGGCCTGGAGGGCAAGAAGCTCGCCGAGCTCGGTGCCATGCACGATTCGGCTGCCGGGGTGAAGGTCTTCTCCGACGACGGCAAGTGCGTCGACGACGCGGTGATCATGCGCCGCGCGCTGGAATACGTGAAGGCCTTCGACGGCGTCGTCGCCCAGCACGCCCAGGAGCCCCGCCTCACCGAGGGCGCCCAGATGAACGAGGGCGTCGTCTCCGCCGAACTCGGTCTCGGCGGCTGGCCCGCCGTCGCCGAGGAGTCGATCATCGCCCGCGACGTGCTGCTGGCCGCCCACGTCGGCTCCCGGGTGCACATCTGCCACCTGTCGACCGCAGGCTCCGTCGAGATCGTCCGCTGGGCCAAGTCCAAGGGCTGGAACGTCACCGCCGAGGTCACTCCGCACCACCTGCTCCTCACCGACGAGCTCGTGCGGTCCTACGACCCGGTCTACAAGGTGAACCCGCCGCTGCGCACCGAGGCCGACGTCATGGCCCTGCGCGAGGCGCTCGCCGACGGCACCATCGACTGCGTCGCCACCGACCACGCCCCGCACCCGCACGAGGACAAGGACTGCGAGTGGGCCGCTGCCGCCATGGGCATGGTGGGCCTGGAGACCGCGCTCTCCGTCGTCCAGCAGACGATGGTCGAGACCGGAATGATCGACTGGGCGGGCGTCGCCGACCGGATGTCGTTCCGCCCGGCCGCCATCGGACGGCTCGACGGACACGGCCGGCCCGTCTCGGCCGGTGAGCCCGCCAACCTCACCCTGGTCGATCCGGCTTACCGTGGTGTCGTGGACCCCGCGGGCTTCGCCTCCCGCAGCCGCAACACTCCGTACGAGGGGCGCGAGCTGCCGGGCCGAGTCACCCACACCTTCCTGCGGGGCCGTGCCACGGTCGTCGACGGGAAGCTCGCGTGACATCACTCACCCCTCTGTACCAGCTCGCCGCAGAACGGAAGTCGGCCGAAGTGACCGACTGGTCCGCCCGGATCAGCTGGGTCATCGGACTGATCGTCCTCATCGCCTTCGTGTACTGGCTGATGCGCCAGGGATGGAAGTGGCGGGGCAGCCTCCAGTCCGACCTGCCGGAGCTCGCCGCCACCCCCGAGGGGTTCGCGGACGGCGAGAAGCTGCTCACACTGACCGGCCGGTACCACGCCTCGACCACCGCCGGGCAGTGGCTCGACCGGATCGTCGCCCACGGCCTGGGCACCCGCAGCCGCGTCGAGCTCACCCTGACCGAACAGGGCCTGGACGTCGTACGGCCCGGGGCCGCCGACTTCTTCGTGCCGGCCGCCGCCCTGCGCGGGGCCCGGCTCGACAAGGGCATCGCCGGCAAGGTCCTCCCCGAGGGCGGCCTGCTGATCATCACCTGGGCGCACGGCGACAAACTGATCGACTCCGGATTCCGCTCCGACCGCTCAGCCGAGCACCCGGCCTGGGTCGAGGCCATCGACCAACTCACCAGAACTACGGAAGGCACCGCACGATGACGATCTCCACCCGGGGAGCCGCCAAAGCTCCCGCCGTACTCGTCCTGGAGGACGGCCGCGCCTTCCGCGGCCGTGCCTACGGGGCCGTGGGGGAGACCTTCGGCGAGGCGGTTTTCTCCACCGGCATGACCGGCTACCAGGAGACGCTGACCGACCCCTCGTACCACCGCCAGGTCGTCGTGATGACCGCCCCGCACGTCGGGAACACCGGGGTGAACGACGAGGACCCCGAGTCCGGACGGATCTGGGTGTCCGGCTACGTCGTCCGCGACCCCGCCCGGGTCCCCTCCAACTGGCGCTCGCAGCGCTCGCTCGACGAGGAACTGGAGCGCCAGGGCGTCGTCGGCATCAGCGGTGTCGACACCCGCGCGCTCACCCGCCACCTGCGCGAGCGCGGCGCCATGCGCGTCGGCATCTTCTCCGGTGACGCGGTCGCAGACGAGGCCACGCTGCTGGCCCGGGTCCTGCGGGCCCCCGAGATGGTCGGCGCAGACCTCTCCGCCGAGGTCGCCACCAAGGAGACGTACGTCGTCCCCGCGATCGGCACCAAGAAGTTCACCGTCGCCGCGATCGACCTCGGCATCAAGGGCATGACCCCGCACCGGATGGCCGAGCGCGGCATCGAGGTGCACGTGCTGCCCGCCACCGCCACTCTGGAGGACGTGTACGCGGTCGAGCCCGACGGCGTGTTCTTCTCCAACGGCCCCGGCGACCCGGCCACCGCCGACCACCCGGTCTCCGTCATGCAGGGCGTCCTGGAGCGGAAGACCCCGCTCTTCGGCATCTGCTTCGGCAACCAGATCCTCGGCCGCGCCCTCGGCTTCGGCACCTACAAGCTGAAGTACGGCCACCGCGGCATCAACCAGCCCGTGCAGGACCGCACGACCGGCAAGGTCGAGGTCACCGCGCACAACCACGGCTTCGCCGTCGACGCCCCGCTCGACAAGGTGTCCGAGACGAAGTTCGGCCGCGCCGAGGTCTCCCACGTCTGCCTGAACGACCAGGTCGTCGAGGGGCTCCACCTCCTCGACCAGCCCGCCTTCAGCGTCCAGTACCACCCCGAAGCAGCCGCCGGCCCGCACGACGCCGCGTACCTCTTCGACCGTTTCGTCTCCCTGATGGAGGGCCAGCGTGCCTAAGCGCTCCGATATCCAGTCCGTCCTGGTCATCGGCTCCGGCCCGATCGTCATCGGCCAGGCCGCAGAGTTCGACTACTCCGGCACCCAGGCCTGCCGCGTCCTCAAGGCCGAGGGCCTGCGCGTCATCCTGGTGAACTCCAACCCGGCGACGATCATGACCGACCCGGAGATCGCCGACGCCACGTACGTCGAGCCGATCACCCCCGAGTTCGTCGAGAAGATCATCGCCAAGGAGCGCCCCGACGCGCTGCTCCCCACCCTGGGCGGCCAGACCGCGCTCAACACCGCGATCTCCATGCACGAGAACGGTGTCCTGGAGAAGTACGGCGTCGAGCTCATCGGCGCCAACGTCGAGGCCATCAACAAGGGCGAGGACCGCGACCTCTTCAAGGGTGTCGTCGAGGCCGTCAAGGCGAAGATCGGTTACGGCGAGTCCGCCCGCTCGGTCATCTGCCACTCCATGGACGACGTCCTCGCGGGCGTCGAGACGCTCGGCGGCTACCCCGTCGTCGTCCGCCCCTCCTTCACCATGGGCGGCGCCGGCTCCGGCTTCGCGCACGACGAGGACGAGCTGCGCCGCATCGCCGGACAGGGCCTCACGCTCTCGCCGACCACCGAGGTGCTCCTGGAGGAGTCCATCCTCGGCTGGAAGGAGTACGAGCTGGAGCTGATGCGCGACAAGAACGACAACGTCGTGGTCGTCTGCTCCATCGAGAACTTCGACCCGATGGGTGTCCACACCGGTGACTCGATCACCGTCGCCCCGGCGATGACGCTCACCGACCGCGAGTACCAGCGGCTGCGCGATGTCGGCATCGCGATCATCCGCGAGGTCGGCGTCGACACCGGCGGCTGCAACATCCAGTTCGCCATCGACCCGACCGACGGCCGGGTCATCGTGATCGAGATGAACCCGCGCGTCTCCCGCTCCTCGGCGCTCGCCTCCAAGGCCACCGGCTTCCCGATCGCCAAGATCGCCGCCAAGCTGGCCGTCGGCTACACGCTCGACGAGATCCCCAACGACATCACCGAGAAGACCCCGGCCTCCTTCGAGCCGACCCTCGACTACGTCGTGGTCAAGGCCCCGCGGTTCGCCTTCGAGAAGTTCCCCTCCGCCGACTCCACCCTCACCACCACCATGAAGTCGGTGGGCGAGGCCATGGCGATCGGCCGGAACTTCACCGAGGCGCTCCAGAAGGCGCTCCGTTCGCTGGAGAAGAAGGGCTCGCAGTTCTCCTTCGTCGGCGAGCCCGGCGACAAGGCCGAGCTGCTCGCCGAGGCGGTCCGTCCGACCGACGGCCGGATCAACACCGTCATGCAGGCGATCAGGGCCGGCGCCACCCAGGAAGAGGTCTTCGACGCCACGAAGATCGACCCCTGGTTCGTCGACCAGCTCTTCCTGATCAAGGAGATCGCCGACGAGCTCGCCGCCGCCGACGAGCTGGGCCCCGAGCTGCTCGCCGAGGCCAAGCGGCACGGCTTCTCCGACGCGCAGATCGCCGAGATCCGCAGCCTGCGCGAGGACGTCGTGCGCGAGGTGCGGCACGCGCTGGGCATCCGCCCGGTCTACAAGACGGTCGACACCTGCGCCGCCGAGTTCGCCGCGAAGACGCCGTACTTCTACTCCTCCTACGACGAGGAGAACGAGGTCGCGTCCCGCACCAAGCCCGCGGTGATCATCCTCGGCTCAGGCCCCAACCGCATCGGCCAGGGCATCGAGTTCGACTACTCCTGCGTCCACGCCTCCTTCGCGCTGAGCGACGCGGGCTACGAGACCGTGATGGTCAACTGCAACCCGGAGACCGTCTCCACCGACTACGACACCTCCGACCGCCTGTACTTCGAGCCGCTGACGCTGGAAGACGTGCTGGAGATCGTGCACGCGGAGACCCTCGCCGGACCGGTCGCCGGTGTCATCGTCCAGCTCGGCGGCCAGACCCCGCTGGGCCTGTCGCAGGCGCTCAAGGACAACGGCGTGCCGGTCGTCGGCACGTCCCCGGAGGCCATCCACGCCGCCGAGGACCGTGGCGCCTTCGGCCGCGTCCTGGCCGAGGCCGGACTCCCCGCCCCGAAGCACGGCACCGCCACCACCTTCGACGAGGCCAAGGCCATCGCCGACGAGATCGGCTACCCCGTCCTCGTCCGCCCCAGCTACGTGCTCGGCGGCCGCGGCATGGAGATCGTGTACGACGAGATGCGGCTCTCCTCGTACATCGCCGAGTCCACCGAGATCAGCCCCACCCGGCCGGTCCTGGTCGACCGCTTCCTCGACGACGCCATCGAGATCGACGTCGACGCGCTCTACGACGGCACCGAGCTCTACCTCGGCGGCGTCATGGAGCACATCGAGGAGGCCGGCATCCACTCCGGCGACTCCGCCTGCGCGCTGCCCCCGATCACGCTCGGCGGCTACGACATCAAGCGGCTGCGGGCCTCCACCGAGGGCATCGCCAAGGGCGTCGGCGTACGCGGACTGATCAACATCCAGTTCGCGCTCTCCGGCGACATCCTCTACGTCCTGGAGGCCAACCCGCGCGCCTCCCGCACCGTCCCCTTCACCTCGAAGGCGACCGCGGTCCCGCTCGCCAAGGCCGCCGCCCGCATCTCGCTGGGCGCGACCATCGCCGAGCTGCGCGCCGAGGGCCTGCTCCCGGCCAACGGCGACGGCGGCACCCTGCCGCTGGACGCGCCGATCTCCGTCAAGGAGGCCGTCATGCCGTGGTCGCGCTTCCGCGACATCCACGGCCGCGGCGTCGACACCGTCCTCGGCCCGGAGATGCGCTCCACCGGTGAGGTCATGGGCATCGACTCGGTCTTCGGTACGGCGTACGCCAAGTCGCAGGCCGGCGCGTACGGCCCGCTGCCCACCAAGGGCCGCGCCTTCATCTCCGTCGCCAACCGCGACAAGCGCTCGATGATCTTCCCGGCGCGCGAACTCGTCGCCCACGGCTTCGAGCTGCTCGCCACCTCCGGCACCGCCGAGGTCCTCAAGCGCAACGGCATCAACGCCACGGTCGTGCGCAAGCAGTCCGAGGGCGTGGGCCCGCAGGGCGAGAAGACCATCGTCCAGCTGATCCACGACGGCGAGGTCGACCTCATCGTCAACACGCCGTACGGAACGGGCGGCCGCCTCGACGGCTACGAGATCCGTACCGCGGCCGTGGCCCGGTCCGTGCCGTGCCTGACGACGGTCCAGGCGCTCGCCGCCGCCGTCCAGGGCATCGACGCGCTCACCCACGGAGGCGTCGGCGTCCGTTCCCTCCAGGAACACGCGGAACATCTGACCGCGGCCCGCGACTAGCAGACCGACAGGGGGACACCGGAAACGGTGTCCCCCTCTCCGTGAGGACACCGAGGACACCCCGATGTACAAGTTCTTCTTCCGGCTGGTCTTCAAGCGGATGGACCCGGAGCAGGCTCACTACCTGGCCTTCCGGTGGATCCGCCTCGCCGCCCGGACCCCCGTGCTGCGCACCTTCGTCGCCGCCGCGCTCGCGCCCCGGTACAAGGAGCTGCGCACCGAGGCCCTCGGCCTGCGGATGCACGGCCCGTTCGGCCTCGCCGCCGGCTTCGACAAGAACGCCGTCGCGATCGACGGCATGTCGATGCTCGGCTTCGACCACATCGAGATCGGTACGGTCACCGGCGAGCCGCAGCCCGGCAACCCCAAGAAGCGCCTCTTCCGCCTCGTCGCGGACCGCGCGCTGATCAACCGCATGGGCTTCAACAACGAGGGCTCGGCCGCCGTCGCCGCCCGCCTCGCCGCCCGCAGGCCGGTCTTCCGGACCACGGTCGGCGTCAACATCGGCAAGACGAAGGTCGTGCCGGAGGCCGAAGCGGCCGACGACTACGTGAAGTCCACCGAGCGGCTCGCCGCCCACGCCGACTACCTCGTCGTGAACGTCTCCTCGCCCAACACCCCGGGGCTGCGCAACCTCCAGGCCACCGAGGCGCTGCGGCCCCTGCTCAGCGCCGTGCGCGACGCGGCCGACCGGACCGTCACCGGACGCCGGGTGCCGCTGCTCGTCAAGATCGCTCCGGACCTCGCGGACGAGGACGTCGACGCGGTCGCCGACCTCGCGGTCGAGCTGGGCCTGGACGGCATCATCGCCACCAACACCACCATCGCCCGCCAGGGCCTCGGCCTGAAGTCCTCGCCGTCCCTGGTCCAGGAGACCGGCGGACTCTCCGGCGCCCCCCTCAAGACCCGCTCCCTGGAGGTGCTGAGCCGCCTCTACGCGCGCGTGGGCGACCGGATCACCCTGGTCGGCGTCGGGGGCGTCGAGAACGCCGAGGACGCCTGGCAGCGCATCCTGGCCGGCGCCACGCTCGTCCAGGGCTACAGCGCCTTCATCTACGAGGGCCCGTTCTACGCCCGCGCCATCCACAAGGGCCTGGCCGCGCGCCTGGCCGCCTCCCCGTACGCCACCCTCGCCGAGGCCGTCGGCGCAGAGACCAGGAAGGCCACCGCATGAGCACCGAACACTTCGGCGCGCGCCTGCGCCGCGCCATGGACACCCGCGGACCGCTGTGCGTCGGCATCGACCCGCACGCCTCGCTGCTCACCGCCTGGGGCCTGAACGACGACGTCGCCGGGCTCGAACGCTTCACGCGCACCGTCGTGGAGGCACTGGCCGACCGGGTCGCCGTGCTCAAGCCGCAGTCCGCGTTCTTCGAGCGCTTCGGCTCGCGCGGCATCGCCGTCCTGGAGAAGGCGGTCCAGGAGGCGCGGGCGGCCGGCGCGCTGGTGCTGATGGACGCCAAGCGCGGCGACATCGGCTCCACCATGGGCGCCTACGCGGCGACCTACCTGGAGAAGGACTCGCCGCTGTTCTCGGACGCGGTCACCGTCTCGCCGTACCTCGGCTTCGGCTCGCTGCGTCCGGCGCTCGACGCGGCGGTCCTCTCCGGCGCGGGCGTCTTCGTGCTGGCCCTCACCTCCAACCCGGAGGGCGCCGAGGTGCAGCGCGCCACCGCCGCCGACGGCCGCTCGCTGGCCCAGCTCATGCTCGACCACATGGCCGCCGAGAACGAGGGGGTGGCCCCGCTCGGCTCCGTCGGCGCGGTGGTCGGAGCCACGCTCGGGGACGCGGGGGTGAACCTGGCGATCAACGGCCCGCTGCTCGCTCCCGGGATCGGGGCGCAGGGCGCGACGCCCGCGGATCTGCCCGGCGTCTTCGGTGTTGCGGTGGGCAATGTGGTGCCCAGCGTGAGCCGCGGCGTACTGAGCCAGGGCCCGGACGCGGCGGGGCTGCGGGAGGCCGCCGAACGGCTCACGGACGAGATCCGGGCGGCCGTGGCGGGTAGCTGATCATGCCACGTAACCGGGTGTTGACTCTTTCCTGACCAAAAAACTCGGTTGTTATGCCAGAAATGTCCTGGTCGGCCAAGGCTGACCAGGACTTTTCGTTGGTTCTCGCTGACTCGGGCGGCCTTGGCCGCTAGTCTCCGTCGAGAGCCGACGTACACAAGTTGTCCGTCGCTCACCTGGTGTGGAGCGTTCAGCTTCCTCACCGGTCCGTATCCGACAGATCGACATCCGAGGTGACGTAGGCGTGGCTCTTCCGCCCCTTACCCCTGAACAGCGCGCAGCCGCGCTCGAAAAGGCCGCCGCGGCTCGCCGGGAGCGGGCCGAGGTCAAGAATCGACTCAAGCACTCCGGCGCCTCCCTCCACGAGGTCATCAAGCAGGGCCAGGAGAACGACGTCATCGGCAAGATGAAGGTCTCCGCCCTCCTGGAGTCCCTGCCGGGCGTGGGCAAGGTCCGCGCCAAGCAGATCATGGAGCGGCTCGGCATCTCCGAGAGCCGCCGGGTCCGGGGTCTCGGCTCCAACCAGATCGCATCCTTGGAGCGCGAGTTCGGCGGCAGCGCCGCCTGACGTTCTCAGGCACTCCTGAGAACCTGGATAATCGCTCCATGGCTGCAACATCCCGGGGGACGTCCCCCGTACCCCCGGACGTACGTCCGCGGCTGACCGTGCTCTCCGGCCCCTCCGGGGTCGGCAAGAGCACGGTCGTCGCTCATATGCGCAAGGTCCACCCCGAGGTATGGCTCTCGGTGTCGGCGACGACCCGCAAGCCGCGCCCCGGCGAGCGCAACGGTGTCCATTACTTCTTCGTGGACAACGAGGAGTTCGACAAGCTGATCGCCAACGGCGAGCTGCTGGAGTGGGCCGAGTTCGCGGGCAACCGCTACGGCACGCCCCGCCGCGCCGTGCTCGACCGCCTGGAGGCGGGCGAGCCGGTGCTGCTGGAGATCGATCTCCAGGGTGCCCGGCTGGTCCGGCAGTCGATGTCGGACGCCCAGCTGGTCTTCCTGGCCCCGCCGAGCTGGGAGGAGCTGGTCCGCCGGCTCACCGGCCGCGGGACCGAGGCGCCCGAGGTGATCGATCGCCGGCTCGCCGCCGCCAAGGTCGAACTGGCCGCCGAGGCCGAGTTCGACACGACGCTGGTCAACACCTCCGTCGAGGACGTGGCCCGTGAGCTGCTAGCCTTGATGCTGGAGGCTTCCGGCCACCGTGCCGACAGCGACTGACGGATGCTGACGAATTCGGTACGCCCCACCGCGGAACTCCGCACCGTCAAAGATTTCTTTGATCTTTACCCCCTTCGGAAGGCAGAGAGTGTCCTCTTCCATCACCACGCCCGAGGGCATCATCAACCCGCCGATTGATGAGCTCCTCGAGGCCACCGACTCGAAGTACAGCCTCGTGATCTACGCCGCCAAGCGCGCGCGCCAGATCAACGCGTACTACTCGCAGCTCGGCGAGGGTCTCCTGGAGTACGTCGGTCCGCTCGTCGACACCCACGTGCACGAGAAGCCGCTCTCGATCGCGCTCCGCGAGATCAACGCGGGCCTGCTCACCTCCGAGGCCATCGAGGGCCCCGCGCAGTAAGCAGGAATTGCACCTTCATCTCAGGCCCGGCGGTCACCACTGCCGGGCCTGAGGTGTGTCCGGGGCGACAGCGTCGGGCCGGGCCCGGTGAGGCAGCATGGGGGTGTTCGTATCCGAGTGCGGGGAGACGCAGTGGACAAGCCGAAGGTCGTTCTGGGGGTCAGCGGAGGCATCGCCGCGTACAAGGCGTGCGAACTGCTGCGCCGGCTGACCGAGTCCGGTCATGACGTGCGCGTCGTACCGACCGAGTCGTCGCTGCACTTCGTGGGAGCGGCCACCTGGTCCGCGCTCTCCGGCCACCCGGTCTCCACCGAGGTCTGGAACGACGTCCACGAGGTGCCGCACGTCAGGATCGGGCAGGACGCCGACCTGGTGGTCGTCGCCCCCGCCACCGCCGACATGCTCGCCAAGGCGGCCCACGGCCTCGCCGACGACCTGCTCACCAACACGCTGCTCACCGCCCGCTGCCCGGTCGTCTTCGCGCCCGCCATGCACACCGAGATGTGGGAGCACCCGGCCACCCAGGAGAACGTCGCCACGCTGCGCCGCCGGGGCGCCGTCGTGATCGAGCCCGCCGTCGGCCGGCTGACCGGCGTCGACACCGGCAAGGGCCGGCTGCCCGATCCCGGGGAGATCTTCGAGGTCTGCCGCCGGGTGCTGGCCCGCGGACCCGTCGAACCCGACCTGGCCGGCCGCCATGTGGTGATCAGCGCGGGCGGTACGCGCGAGCCGCTCGACCCGGTGCGCTACCTCGGCAACCGCTCCTCCGGCAAGCAGGGCTACGCCCTGGCCCGTACCGCGGTCGCCCGGGGCGCCCGGGTCACCCTCGTCGAGGCCAACACCGGCCTGCCCGACCCGGCCGGCGCCGACGTCCTGCACGCGGGGACGGCCGTGCAGCTCCGCGAGGCCGTGCTGAAGGCCGCGGCGGACGCCGACGTGGTCGTGATGGCGGCGGCGGTCGCCGACTTCCGTCCCGCCGAGTACGCCACGGGGAAGATCAAGAAGAAGGACGGCCAGGAGCCCGCGCCCATCACGCTGGTCCGGAACCCCGACATCCTCGCCGAGGTGGCCGGCGAACGCGCCCGGCCGGCGCAGATCGTCGTCGGATTCGCCGCCGAGACCGACGACGTCCTCGCCAACGGCCGGGAGAAGCTCCGCCGCAAGGGCTGCGACCTCCTCGTCGTCAACGAGGTCGGGGAGCGCCGGACCTTCGGTTCGGAGGAGAACGAGGCCGTGGTGCTCGCCGCCGACGGCGGCGAGACCCAGGTGCCTCACGGGCCCAAGGAGGCACTCGCCGACACGGTCTGGGATCTCGTGTCGTCACGTCTCGGATGAATTTCTCGTGACGTGCCCGTGGCCGGGCCGAAACCCTTGGAATATGGGCGTAAATGGCATCGACCGAGGCGAATCGGCCCGCGCCGGATGGCCGTGCCGCAGGTCACAGAACTCCCAAAGGGCGAGACACGTTGTCCGCCGGACGGAGGCGAACGATAAACTGACCCCCGGACCATGCCGGGCGCAGCTCCCGGCCGTCCGCCAAATGATCAGCCAGCAGCCGCTGCAACCCCAGGGAGCGATGTGTCCCGCCGTCTCTTCACCTCGGAGTCCGTCACCGAGGGTCACCCCGACAAGATCGCTGACCAGATCAGCGACACCATTCTCGACGCGCTGCTGCGCGAGGACCCCCGGTCCCGCGTCGCCGTCGAGACCTTGATCACCACCGGTCTGGTGCATGTTGCGGGTGAGGTCACGACCAAGGCCTACGCCGACATCCCGACCCTTGTACGCAACAAGGTCCTGGAGATCGGCTACGACTCCTCGAAGAAGGGCTTCGACGGCGCCTCCTGCGGTGTCTCGGTGTCCATCGGGGCGCAGTCTCCCGACATCGCGCAGGGTGTCGACACCGCGTACGAGAAGCGGGTCGAGGGCGATGAGGACGAGCTCGACAAGCAGGGCGCCGGCGACCAGGGCCTGATGTTCGGCTACGCCTGCGACGAGACGCCCGAGCTGATGCCGCTCCCGATCCACCTCGCGCACCGGCTCTCCCGCCGGCTCTCCGAGGTCCGCAAGAACGGGACCATCCCGTACCTGCGCCCCGACGGCAAGACCCAGGTCACCATCGAGTACGACGGCGACAAGGCCGTCCGCCTCGACACGGTCGTCGTCTCCTCGCAGCACGCCAGCGACATCGACCTCGACTCGCTGCTCGCGCCCGACATCCGCGAGTTCGTCGTCGAGCACGTGCTCGGGCAGCTGATCGAGGACGGCATCAAGCTGGACACCGACGGCTACCGGCTGCTGGTCAATCCGACCGGGCGCTTCGAGATCGGCGGCCCGATGGGCGACGCCGGTCTGACCGGTCGCAAGATCATCATCGACACCTACGGCGGCATGGCCCGTCACGGCGGCGGTGCCTTCTCGGGCAAGGACCCGTCGAAGGTCGACCGCTCGGCCGCCTACGCCATGCGCTGGGTCGCCAAGAACGTCGTCGCCGCGGGCCTCGCCGCCCGTTGCGAGGTGCAGGTCGCGTACGCGATCGGCAAGGCCGAGCCGGTCGGTCTGTTCGTCGAGACGTTCGGCACCGCCGCCGTCGACACCGAGAAGATCGAGCACGCCATCGGCGAGGTCTTCGACCTCCGCCCGGCCGCGATCATCCGCGACCTCGACCTGCTCCGCCCGATCTACGCCCAGACCGCGGCCTACGGCCACTTCGGCCGTGAGCTTCCCGACTTCACCTGGGAGCGCACCGACCGCGTGGACGCGCTGCGCGCGGCGGCCGGGCTGTAGGCCCGCCGCTCTTCCGTCCGTACGCCGGGGCCCGGACACCGCACATGGTGTCCGGGCCCCGGTGCGTGCGGCCCCGGCACCGCCTCGACGGGGCCGCTGTCAGTCGTGTCTGGTAGGAATTTGGCTGTGAGCAGCGAGAACGAGCGATCCGCGGACCCCGGCGACGGGGCCCCGGAGCAGCTTGCGCTGATCCGGGAGACGGTGCGCAAGGCCAAGGTGCCCCGGGCCAAGCCGCGGACCTGGCGCGGCGCCGCGCTCGCCAAGGAGCTTCCCGTCGCCCGGGTGCTGGTCAACAAGGGCGTGCTCCACCTCGACCAGTACTTCGACTACGCGGTGCCCGAGGAGCTCGCCGCCGAGGCTCAGCCGGGGGTGCGGGTGCGGGTCCGCTTCGGGGCCGGTGGACGCAATGTGCGCGGCGGCAGGCGCGAAGGCGGCGGGCTGATCGACGGCTTCCTCGTCGAGCGGCTCGCCGAGTCGGACTACCCGGGCGCCCTCGCCGCGCTCGCCTCCGTCGTATCGACCGAACCGGTGCTGGGCCCCGAGCTGCTCGCGCTCGCGCGGGCCGTCGCCGACCGCTACGCGGGCAGCCTCGCCGATGTGCTCCAGCTCGCCGTACCACCCCGGAACAGCAGGGCCGAGTCCAGGCCCTCGCCCGAGCCGCTGCCCCCACCGCCCGCGCCGTCGGCGGGGAGCTGGGAGCGGTACGCACAGGGGCCGGCGTTCCTGCGGGCGCTGGCCGAGGGCGGTGCCCCCCGGGCCGTCTGGACCGCGCTGCCCGGACCCCACTGGCCCGAGGAGATCGCCAGGGCCATGGCCGCGACCCTCGCGTCCGGGCGCGGCGCCCTCGTCGTCGTCCCCGACGGCCGGACCGCCGGGCGGGTGGACGCCGCACTCACCGCGCTGCTCGGCCCCGGGCGTCATGCGCTGCTGACCGCCGACTCCGGTCCGGAGAAGCGGTACCGGGAGTGGCTCGCCGTGCGGCGCGGCTCGGTACGGGCGGTCGTCGGGACGAGGGCGGCGATGTTCGCCCCGGTCGCGGACCTCGGCCTGGTCGCGGTCTGGGACGACGGGGACGCCAGCCACAGCGACGACAACGCCCCCTTCCCGCACGTCCGCGAAGTGCTCGAACTGCGGGCCGCGCACGGGCGCTGCGCCTTCCTGCTCGGCGGTACGAGCTGCACGGTGGAGGCCGCCCAGCTGGTGGAGAGCGGCTGGGCGCTGCCGCTGCGCGCGGACCGGGAACAGCTGCGGACCGCGGCGCCCCTGGTCCGTACGGTCGGCGACGGCGAGCTGGCGCGGGACGGCGCCGCGAGGGCCGCCCGGCTGCCCAGCCTGGCCTGGCAGACGGTACGGGACGGGCTGCGCAGCGGCCCCGTCCTGGTCCAGGTGCCACGCCGGGGATACGCGCCGCGGCTGGCCTGCGAGCGCTGCCGTGAGCCCGCCCGGTGCCGGCACTGCGCGGGGCCGCTTCAGGCGCCTGACCAGCAGGCGCTCGACTGCGCCTGGTGCGGGCGGGCCGAAACCTCATGGCACTGCGCCGCCTGCGGTTCCAACCGGCTGCGGGCCCAGATCGTCGGCGCCCGCCGCACGGCCGAGGAGCTCGGCCGTGCGTTCCCCGCGGTGCCGGTGCGGACCTCCGGCCGCGACCACATCCTCGACTCGGTGCCGGATGCGCCCGCGCTGGTCGTCAGCACCCCCGGCGCCGAGCCCGTGGCCGAGGGCGGCTACGCGGCCGCGCTGCTGCTGGACGGCTGGGCGATGGTCGGCCGCCCCGACCTCAGGGCCGGCGAGGAGGCGCTGCGCCGCTGGACGGCCGCGGCCTCGCTGGTGCGCGGCCAGCCGGAGGGCGGCACGGTGGTGGTCGTCGCCGAGCCGACGCTGCGGCCGGTGCAGGCCCTGGTGCGCTGGGACCCGGTCGGCCACGCCCGTCGTGAGCTGGCGGAGCGGGCCGAGCTGGGCTTCCCCCCGGTGTCCCGGATGGCCTCGGTGACCGGCACGCCCGAGGCGCTGGCCGCGTTCCTCGCGGCGGCCGAGCTGCCGCCGGAGGCGGAGGTGCTGGGCCCGGTCCCGGTGCCGGTCACCGGACCGGGCAGGCCCCGCAGACCCGGGGACGCGCCCCACGGGGAGTCCTGGGAGCGGGCGCTGCTCAGGGTGCCTCCGGGCAGCGGGGCGGCGCTGGCGGCCGCGTTGAAGGCCACACAGGCGGCCCGGATGTCCCGGGGGAGCGGCGAGCAGGTCCGGATCAGGGTGGATCCGCCGGACATCGGGTGACAGGGGGCCGGGCGGCCCGGCGGAAGCCGGGCGATGCGCCGGCGGACGCCGGGTGACGCGACGGAGCACGCGGCGCCCGGGGCCGTTCGGCGGCCGGGAGCCCAGGAGCCCGGAGCTCGGGGCGGGTATGCGGCTGCCCCGCCGGGCGTCGGGCGCGGCGGGGCAGTGGGCGGGGCGGTCAGCCGTTGCGCGGGCCGGGGAAGACGCCCGGGCGCAGGTCCTCGCGCAGTGACGGGCGGTCCGCCGACGGCTGCGGCGGCATGGAGCGCGCGGCAGGCACGACGGGCGGCAGCGCGGACGGGTTGGCGGAGCCCGGCAGCGGGCGCGGCACCGCGGTCTCCGCGCCGGATTCGGCCGCTCCGGGCTGGCGGGCGTTGCGGCGTGCGCCGTAGCGGCGGTGCACCGCCTGCTTGGTGACCCCCAGTGCGGAGCCCACCGCGTCCCAGGAGAAGCCCAGCGAGCGGTCGAAGTCGACCGCGGCGGTGACCAGGGTCTCGACGCTGTCGCGCAGTTCCTGGGCCAGCCTGACAGTGGGGGCCGGGGCCCTGCCGTAGACGACGAAGCCCGTGGACGGGCCGGAGCGGCGCGGACGGTAGACGTTGCCCAGTTGGGCGGTGAGCGTGCGCAGCGCGTCCACCTGCCGCCGGACCCGCTCGATGTCGCGCACCAACAGATGCAGACTGGCCCTCGCTTGGGCGTCGTGGGTTGCGTGGTCGGCCATGAAGAAGCCTCTCGAACCGGCATTGAAAGGGATCGGGCCGCACCATGGCGGCTCGCTTCGGTCAATCTCTCTTGACCAACGCCTCACCTGTGGATCTGGTCACGCTTCAGGGGCGCGTGCGCCCTTCAAAGGGGCGCGCGGTCATGCGTACGCCCCCCGGCTGCCGGGCCAATAGACTTGTGCGTTGCTCGTCACCGTACGTTCCGGCCCGAGAGGCAGTCAGCCACCCATGAAGCTCGTCTTCGCAGGCACCCCCGAGGTAGCCGTACCCGCCCTGGACGCCCTGATCGCCTCCGACCGGCACGAGGTGGCCGCCGTCGTGACCCGGCCCGACGCCCCCGCCGGGCGCGGCCGCCGACTGGTCGCGAGCCCCGTCGCCGAGCGCGCCGAGGAAGCCGGCATCGAGGTGCTCAAGCCCGTCCGGCCGCGCGACGAGGACTTCCTCGCCCGGCTGCGGGAGATCGCCCCGGACTGCTGCCCGGTCGTCGCCTACGGCGCGCTGCTCCCCAAGGAGGCGCTCGCCGTCCCCGCCCGGGGCTGGGTCAACCTCCACTTCTCGCTGCTGCCCGCCTGGCGCGGCGCGGCCCCCGTGCAGCACGCGGTCATGGCCGGGGACGAGGTGACCGGCGCGTCGACCTTCCTGATCGAGGAGGGGCTCGACTCCGGCCCGGTCTACGGCGTACTCACCGAGGAAGTGCGTCCCACCGACACCAGCGGCGACCTGCTCACCCGGCTCGCGTTCGCCGGTGCGGGGCTGCTCGTCGCCACGATGGACGGCATCGAGGACCGCACCCTGCACGCCGTGCCGCAGCCCGCCGACGGGATCACCCTCGCACCGAAGATCACGGTCGAGAACGCCCAGGTGGACTGGTCCGCCCCGGCCCTGCGGGTCGACCGCGTGGTGCGCGGCTGCACGCCCGCGCCCGGCGCGTGGACGCTGTTCCGGGGGGAGCGGCTGAAGCTGATCCAGGCGGTGCCCGTGCTGGACCGTGCCGATCTGGCGCCCGGCGAGCTGTCGGCGGCCAAGAACAACGTGTACGTGGGCACCGGATCGCACGCGGTCGAGCTGCTCTGGGTCCAGCCCCAGGGCAAGAAGCCGATGCGGGCCGCGGACTGGGCCCGCGGGGTACGGATCGCCCACGGCGAGCTGCTGGAGAGCTGAGGCCCTCGGGAGCCGAGGCTCTCCGGGGCCGGGGCGGCGACGTAGGCTGGGAGGGTTCGCCCCCTCACCATCAGCGGAGCACCTTTCACGTGAACGACCAGCAGCGTCGCCGTCCCGCCAAGCCGCATCGCCGCCCCAAGAAGGACCCCGTCCGGTTCCTCGCCTTCGAGGCCCTCAGGGCCGTCGACGAACGGGACGCGTACGCCAACCTCGTCCTGCCCCCGCTGCTGAAGAAGGCCCGCGCCAAGGGCGACTTCGACAACCGGGACGCGGCGCTGGCGACCGAGCTGGTCTACGGGACGCTGCGCCGCCAGGGGACGTACGACGCGATCGTCGCGGCTTGCATCGACCGGCCGCTGCGCGAGGTCGACCCGCCGGTCCTGGACGTGCTGAACATGGGCGTCCACCAGCTGCTCGGCACCCGGATCCCCACCCATGCGGCGGTCTCCGCCAGCGTGGAGCTGGCCCGGGTGGTGCTCGGCGAGGGGCGCGCCAAGTTCGTCAACGCGGTGCTGCGCAAGGTCTCCGCGGACGACCTCGACGGCTGGGTGGCCAAGGTCGCCCCCTCGTACGAGGAGGACGCCGAGGACCACCTCGCGGTCGTGCACTCGCATCCGCGGTGGGTCGTCTCCGCGCTGTGGGACGCGCTGGGCGGCGGCCGCGCCGGCATCGAGGACCTGCTCGAAGCGGACAACGAGCGGCCCGAGGTCACCCTGGTCGCCCGCCCCGGCCGCTCCACCACCGAGGAGCTGCTGACCGCTCTCGGCGACGAGAACGGCCTGCCGGGCCGCTGGTCCCCGTACGCCGTACGGATGGCGGAGGGCGGCGAGCCCGGCGCGCTGACCGCCGTCCAGGAGGGCCGGGCCGGGGTCCAGGACGAGGGCAGCCAGCTGGTGGCCGCGGCCCTGGCCAACGCACCCGTGGAGGGCGGCGACAGCCGCTGGCTCGACGGCTGCGCCGGTCCCGGCGGCAAGGCCGCCCTGCTCGCCGCGCTCGCCGCCGAACGGGGCGCCGCCCTGCTCGCCGCCGAGAAGCAGCCACACCGGGCCCGCCTCGTCGAGCGCGCGCTGGCCGGCAACCCCGGCCCGTACCAGGTGATCACCGCCGACGGCACCCGCCCGCCGTGGCAGCCCGGCAGCTTCGACCGGGTCCTCATGGACGTGCCGTGCTCGGGTCTGGGTGCCCTGCGCCGCCGCCCGGAGGCGCGCTGGCGCCGCCGCAAGGAGGACCTGGAGAACTTCGCTCCGCTCCAACGCGGCCTGCTGCGCGAGGCGTTGAAGGCGGTGCGGGTCGGCGGCGTGGTCGGCTACGCGACCTGCTCGCCGCACCTCGCGGAGACCCGGGTGGTCGTCGAGGACGTGCTCAAGGGGCGCGGCGGTCAGCCCGTGGAGGCCGAGTGGGTGGACGCCCGCCCGCTGATGCCGGGCGTGCCCGCGCTGGGCGACGGCCCCGACGTCCAGCTGTGGCCGCATCTGCACGGCACCGACGCGATGTACCTGGCACTGCTGCGACGTACCGCCTGACCCCTTCGACGGCGGCCCTCGAGGCCCGCGCCCGTTCCGGCGGCGGCGGGCCCCGAACCACCCGCCCGGGACCGAAACGCCCGGATCGTGCGGCCGGGAGCGCCCGGATCGCGCGAACTGTAATGATCCCGTGAGGCTTTGGCCCGCACCGGGGCGGGGAAGTGGCGCGGAGCATGGCAGGCTTGGGACATGGCCCAGATCAACCCCAGCATCCTGTCCGCCGACTTTGCCCGTCTCGCCGAGGAGGCGAAGGCGGTCGAAGGCGCCGACTGGCTCCACGTCGATGTGATGGACAACCACTTCGTGCCCAATCTGACCCTCGGCGTGCCGATCGTCGAATCGCTCAGCCGGGCCACGGAAACCCCGCTGGACTGCCATCTGATGATCGAGGACCCGGACCGCTGGGCGCCCCAGTACGTCGAGGCAGGCGCGGGTTCCGTCACCTTCCACGTGGAGGCCGCGGCGGCCCCCGTGCGGCTGGCGCGGGAGATCCGGGCCAAGGGCGCCCGCGCCTCCATGGCGCTCAAGCCCGCGACGCCCATCGAGCCGTACGAGGACCTGCTCCCCGAGCTCGACATGCTGCTGATCATGACGGTGGAGCCGGGCTTCGGCGGCCAGGCCTTCCTGGACATCATGCTGCCGAAGATCCGCCGCACCCGTGAGCTCATCTCCAAGCACGGCCTCGAACTGTGGCTCCAGGTCGACGGCGGCGTCTCCGCCTCCACCATCGAGCGGTGCGCCGAGGCCGGTGCGGACGTCTTCGTCGCGGGTTCGGCGGTGTACGGGGCGACGGACCCGGCCGAAGCCGTGCGGGCCCTGCGCGCCAAGGCCGACGGGGCCACCGCCTCGGCGGCCTGGGCGTGCGGTCACTGACACCCGAACCGGTTCCCGTACCCGATCACGGGTCGGCCCGGCCAAGGCCAGATGAACTCGGTCCGACGGGACCGATCAAGGAACGCCGGATCTGACAGGATGAACGGCGTATCGAGAGTGTGAACAGCAGTGAGGAGATCGCGGTGTCTGCAATGTCGGCGGGCCGGTCCGCCCTGCGGATGGGGCCCGCGGAGCTGGTGCAGGCGGCGGCCATGGCCCGCCGCTTCTACCTCGAGGGAAAGTCGAAGATCCAGATCGCCGAGGAGTTCGGCGTCAGCCGCTTCAAGGTGGCCCGGGTCCTGGAGACGGCTCTCGAGCGCGACCTCGTACGGATCGAGATCCGCGTCCCCGCCGAACTGGACGCAGAGCGCTCCGACGCGCTCCGTGCCCGCTACGGACTGCGCCACGCGGTCGTCGTCGAGTCCCCGGCCGAGGAGCAGGACGACGCACCGGACCCGGAGAACCTGGGCGAGGTCGCGGCCGATCTCCTCGGCGAACTGGTGAACGAGGGCGATGTGCTCGGGCTGGCCTGGGGCCGGTCCACCATCCACATGGCCGCGGCGCTCGACCGGCTGCCGCCGTGCACGGTCGTCCAGCTCACCGGGGTGTACGACGCGGGGACGGCCGAGCGCGGCTCCGTCGAGGCGGTCCGGCGCGCCGCCCAGGTCTCCGGCGGCGAGGCCCACCCCATCTACGCCCCGATGCTGCTGCCCGACCCCGCGACGGCCGCCGCGCTGCGCCACCAGACCGGGATCGCCCGCGCCTTCGAGTACTTCGACAAGGTGACCGTCGCGGCGGTCTCCATCGGCTCCTGGGAGCCGGGCATCTCGACCGTGCACGACATGCTCAGCGACGAGGAGCGGGCGCACTACGCCTCGCTCGGCGTCGCGGCCGAGATGTCGGCGCACCTCTTCGACACCGAGGGACGGCGGGTCGGCCGGGACCTGGGGGAGCGGTGCATCACGGTCGAGGCCGACCGGCTGCGCCGGATCCCCGAGGTGGTGGCGATCGCGGGCGGCCAGCGCAAGGCCGCGGCGATCGGGGCGGTGCTGAGGTCCGGGCTGGTCACCAGCCTGGTGACGGACACGGCGGCGGCCGACTACCTGCTGACGGAGTCGGCTGCACCGCAGCGGCCGGCGCTGGAGCGGGCCGACCCGGACGGCGACTGAGCGGCTGCACGACGCCCGGACGGCACGACCCCCGGACAGCACGACGCCCGGACGGCGCACACGTCGTCCGGGCGTCGTGCTGTCCGGCGGCTCAGTCCCGGACCGTGCCCAGGACCGTCGCCTCCAGGTACTCCTCGGGCTCCTCGTACTGGCTCACATCGGCGGGGTTGTAGCGCGGGGTCTGCCGCGACCAGTCCAGGTTGCCGCGCATCCAGCTCTGCATGCCTTCCAGGTACGGGGTGAGCATCCAGGACAGCTGCGGGTACGCCGCCAGCAGCTCGGCCTCGGCGGTGAGGAAGCGCTCCGTCTCCCTCGCGATCTCCGCGCAGACGTGTTCGAGCGCCTGCCGCTCGCCGTAGCCGCGATGGTGCCGGACCAGATGGACGAGATTGTGGATCTCGCCGAGCACCTGCTCCTTCTCGTACGAGTACACGTCGTTGGCCCAGCACACGACGTTGCACGAGGCTTCCAGCGCGGTGATGAACCGGGAGTCGTTGTGGATCGACTCGGGAGCCTCGATCCCGGCCACGATCTCTATCAGGTCCATGCAGACATGTATCGCGCCGGTGTGGCGCCGCTTGGCGATGTACGTCTCCTCGGACGGCACCACCCCGGCGGCCCGGTTCCCCGCCTCCCAGGTGGTCGTCGTCATGAGATACGTGGTGAGGTGCCACCCGAACCGGGTGCGCCAGTGCGGGGCCGCGGCCGGCGTCGTCCGTTCCCACAGGTCGGCCAGGGCGACCACGGCGGCGGGCAGCCGCCCGTCCGGCAGCGGGACCGGCTCCTTGCCCGCGATGACGGTCCGCATCAGCTCGACCACGTCCCGCACCCGCTCGGGGCTGCGGCCGAGGTGGCCGTCGTCGAGCTGGTCATCGACGAGAAACAGCCAAACGAACCAGTCCGCGACGAGGTCGAGACTCTTGCTGTCGGCGGTCGGGTACACCATGCCGACGAAGGAGCCGAAGTCCGCCTGCTCGAAGCGGTCCCTGGCCGAATCGCGGTGCACCAGACCGGTGTTGCGGGTCCATTCGTCGAGATGGGCCCGGGTGTTTCCGACGTTCGGGTTGGTGCGCTGGGGGAACGGGCAGTAGATGTCCGGCAGTTCGCTCTCCACGAGTGGGTCGTGATCCTCTCCGGTCGTACGGGTGACGGAAGTTGTGACCCTTCCGGCTGTTCCTCCGGGGCGTAGTCGAGACCCACGGGACCTGCGGGTTTGAAGCTACCCGACCCCTTGTCACCAGGTCCAGGGAAGATGATCGCGAATGATTCGAATGCCTTTCGGGTAGGGTCCGCGGGCAAGGCGGGCTCCACCTGCCCGGGACGCCCGTCCGATTCCCTCGGAGGAACATACGAACGCGGGTGCGTACTGCTGTGTCTTCGTGGAAGCGACCTGCTCCGTTTCGTGTGAAAAAATGAGCGTTATGCGTTTCCTTGAGCCCGGTACTGGTCGTTACACAGAGTCCCCCTCGGTCCCGTACGACCTCACGTACGACGACGTCTTCATGGTCCCGGGCCGTTCGGCAGTCGGTTCCCGCCAGGGTGTCGATCTCTCCTCGCCCGACGGCACCGGCACCACCATCCCCCTCGTCGTCGCGAACATGACGGCCATCGCGGGCCGCCGGATGGCCGAAACGATCGCCCGCCGCGGCGGCATCGTCGTCATCCCGCAGGACATCCCGATCGAGGTCGTCACCGACGTCATCTCCTGGGTGAAAACGCGCCACTTGGTGCTCGACACGCCGATCGTGCTGGCCCCGGGCCAGACGGTCGCCGACGCCCTGTCGTTGCTGCCGAAGCGCGCGCACGGCGCGGGCGTCGTCGTCGACGAGGAGCAGCGGCCCCTCGGCGTCGTCACCGAGCACGACCTGATCGGCGTGGACCGCTTCACCCAGCTCTCCGAGGTCATGTCCAAGGACCTGGTGCTGCTCGACGCGGACATCGACCCGCGCGACGCGTTCAACAAGCTGGACGGCGCCAACCGCAAGCTCGCCCCCGCGGTCGACGCGGACGGCCGGCTCGTCGGCATCCTCACCCGCAAGGCCGCCCTGCGCGCCACCCTGTACACGCCCGCCACCGACGCCGAGGGCAGGCTGCGGATCGCCGCCGCCGTCGGGATCAACGGCGATGTCGCGGGCAAGGCCAAGCAGCTCCTGGACGCGGGCGTCGACACGCTCGTCGTGGACACCGCACACGGCCACCAGGAGTCCATGATCGACGCGGTCCGGGCCGTCCGCGCGCTCGACCCGCAGGTCCCGATCGTCGCGGGCAACATCGTCGCCGCCGAGGGTGTGCGCGACCTCATCGAGGCCGGCGCGGACATCATCAAGGTCGGTGTCGGCCCCGGCGCCATGTGCACCACCCGGATGATGACCGGTGTGGGCCGGCCGCAGTTCTCCGCCGTCCTGGAGTGCGCCGCCGAGGCGAAGAAGTACGGCAAGCACGTCTGGGCGGACGGCGGTGTCCGGCACCCGCGCGATGTCGCGATGGCGCTCGCCGCGGGCGCGTCCAACGTGATGATCGGCTCCTGGTTCGCCGGTACGTACGAGTCGCCCGGCGACCTCCAGCAGTCCGCCGACGGCCGCTTCTACAAGGAGTCCTTCGGCATGGCGTCCGCGCGCGCCGTGAAGAACCGCACGTCGGACGAGTCCGCCTACGACCGGGCCCGCAAGGCGCTCTTCGAGGAGGGCATCTCCACCTCGCGGATGTTCCTCGACCCGGCCAGGCCCGGCGTCGAGGACCTGATCGACTCGATCATCGCGGGTGTCCGCTCCTCCTGCACCTACGCCGGTGCGGCCTCCCTGGCGGAGTTCGCCGAGAAGGCGGTCGTCGGGGTGCAGAGCGCCGCCGGCTACGCCGAGGGCAAGCCGCTGCACGCCAGCTGGAGCTGATCCCGCGGCCCGATGAATTCCGGTGCCCCTCCCGGCCGCTTCGGCCCGGAGGGGCACCGGCGTTTCGGGCGGCTGCGACGGGTCGTGCGGATGGCCGTTTCCGGCCGTCCGGCGGCGCACCGGCCCGCTTCAACCCCGTTGAAATATAAGTAACATGAACCCCAGTCAGCCGCCCGTTCCTCCGTGGTAAGGGATCTCATGTCCTTCTTCACCGACCTGGCCCATCAGTACATCGACGGAGAGTGGAGGCCGGGCAAGGGGTCCTGGGACATCATCGACTTCAACCCGTACAACGGTGAGAAGCTCGCCTCGATCACGGTCGCCACGGCCGACGAGGTGGACCAGGCGTACCGGTGCGCGCAGGACGCCCAGCGGGCCTGGGGCGACACCAACCCGTACGCCCGGCGGGCGGTGCTGGAGCGGGCGCTGAGAGTCGTCGAGGAGCGCGAGTCCGAGATCGGTGACGCGATCGTCGCGGAGCTGGGCGGCACCCGGCTGAAGGCGGCCTTCGAGCTGCACCTCGCCAAGGAGTTCCTGCGGGAGTCGGTCCAGCTCGCGCTGCGGCCCTCCGGACAGATCCTGCCCTCGCCGACCGAGGGCAAGGAGAACCGCGTCTACCGGGTGCCCGTCGGCGTCGTGGGCGTCATCAGCCCCTTCAACTTCCCGTTCCTGCTGTCCCTGAAGTCGGTCGCCCCCGCCCTGGCGCTCGGCAACGCGGTGGTGCTCAAACCGCACCAGAACACCCCGGTCTGCGGCGGCACGCTGGTGGCGAAGGTGTTCGAGGAGGCCGGGCTGCCGGCCGGCCTGCTCAACGTCGTGGTCACCGACATCGCCGAGATCGGCGACGCCCTGCTGGAGCACCCCGTTCCGCAGGTCATCTCCTTCACCGGCTCGGACAAGGTGGGGCGGCACGTCGCCACGGTCTGCGCGGCGAACCTCAAGCGCGCCGTGCTCGAACTCGGCGGCAACAGCGCGCTGATCGTCCTCGACGACGCCGATCTCGACTACGCCGTGGACGCGGCCGTCTTCAGCCGGTACGTGCACCAGGGCCAGGTCTGCATGGCCGCCAACCGGATCCTGGTAGACCGGGTGGTGGAGCGGGAGTTCACCGAGAAGTTCGTCGCCAAGGTCGCCTCGCTCAAGGTCGGGGACCCGGCCGAGCCGGACACCGTGATCGGCCCGCTGATCAACTCCTCGCAGGCCGAGGCCATTTCCTCGCTGGTCGACCAGACCGTGGCGGCCGGCGCGACGGCCCTGCTGCACGGCCGGGCCGACGGCAATCTGGTGAGCCCGTCCGTGCTGACCGGGCTGGCCGCCGATTCCCCCGTCCTGTCCCAGGAGATCTTCGGGCCGGTCGCGCTCGTCGTCCCGTTCGACGGCGAGGACGAGGCGGTACGGATCGCCAACGACACCCCGTACGGCCTGAGCGGCGCGGTGCACACCGGCGACGTCGAGCGCGGCGTACGGGTCGGGCAGCGCATCCACACCGGCATGATCCACATCAACGACGGCACGGTCCACGACGAGCCGATCGTCCCCTTCGGCGGCGAGAAGAGCTCCGGCCTCGGCCGGCTCAACGGTGAGGCCATGGTCGAGGCCTTCACCACCCAGAAGTGGATCTCGGTGCAGCACGGCCGTTCGCAGTTCCCGTTCTGACCGGTCGCACACTGCCGTGGGCGCGCCCGGGAGCGGGCGGCGCCGTGGTCTACTTCGGGGGCGGCCCGTGCCGCCCCCGGAACCGGCCATCGCAGAGAAGTGAACCGCCCGACGTGCGCCTGAACGACCTCGACGAACGCATCGTCCACGCCCTCGCCGAAGACGCCCGACGCTCCTACGCGGACATCGGAGCGATGATCGGCCTGTCCGCGCCCGCCGTGAAACGCCGGGTGGACCGGCTGCGCGCCGAGGGCGCCATCACCGGCTTCACGGTCCGGGTCGACCCGGCGGCGCTGGGCTGGGAGACCGAGGGGTTCATCGAGATCTACTGCAGCCGCAACACCTCGCCGGAGGCGATCAAGCAGGGGCTCGCGCGCTACCCGGAGATCGCCTCGGCCTCCACGGTGACGGGGGAGGCCGACGCGGTCGTGCAGGTCTTCGCCGCCGACATGCGCCACTTCGAACAGGTCCTGGAACGGATCGCGGGCGAGCCGTACGTGGAGCGGACGAAGTCCGTGCTGGTGCTGTCGCCGCTGCTGCGGCGGTACTCCTCGGGCGCGCCGGAGTAGGTTCCGAGCGCCGGTCCTGGTGAGACCCAGGTCACCCTTTTGACCTGCGCAGACGTCCTACGCAATGAATCGCCGCCGGTGGCCTTCGGCGCGCAATGGATCGACGGTGCACGCGCAACGCTCGCGCCTTGTCCGGCGTGATCGGCGGACCGTACCTTCGATACGTCCCCGCCAGCCCGCACCGCCCGAGGTCAGCCATGCCGCCGTTGCGCACCGCCCTGCTCCAGAACTCCGGACGACCCGGATACGTGGCCGAGAACATCGAGGTGCTCGACGGAGCGGCGCGGCGGGCGGCGGACGCCGGGGCGCGGCTCCTGGTCTGCCCCGAGCTTTTCCTGACCGGTTACGCGATCGGGGCCGAGGTGCCCCGGCTGGCCGAGCCGGCCGACGGGCCGTCCGCCCTGGCCGTCGGTGAGATCGCCGCCCGGCACGGACTCGCCGTCCTCTACGGGTACCCCGAGCGTGCCGGCGAGCAGATCTTCAACGCCGCACAGCTCGTCGGCCCGGACGGGACACCGCTCGCCAACTACCGCAAGACCCATCTCTTCGGCTCCTTCGAGCACGAGTGGTTCACCCCCGGCGAGCAGGCCGTGGTCCAGGCCGAGCTGGACGGCGTACGCATCGGGATCATGATCTGCTACGACGTCGAGTTCCCGGAGAACGTCCGCGCCCACGCACTCGCCGGCACCGATCTGCTCCTGGTGCCCACCGCTCAGATGCACCCCTTCCAGTTCGTCGCCGAGTCCCTCGTGCCGGTCCGCGCCTTCGAGAACCAGATGTACGTGGCGTACGTCAACCGGACCGGTCCGGAGGGAGAGTTCGAGTTCGTCGGGCTGAGCTGCCTGGCGGGTCCCGACGGCGCCGTCCGCAGCCGCGCCGGACGCGGAAAGGAACTGGTCGTCGGCGAGGTGGATCCCGCGCTGCTGAGCGCCTCGCGGGCCGTGAACCCGTATCTGCACGACCGTCGCCCCGGCCTGTACGGCTCACTCGTCTGAGCCCGCCCCACCGTTCCACTGTCATTCGCGCAAGGAGTCCCCACCCCATGACGTCCACGGTGCCCAACGCCGTCCAGCACACCGACGCCGCCGAGCCGATCACCATGTTCGGGCCGGACTTCCCCTACGCGTACGACGACTTCCTGGCGCACCCCGCCGGCATCGGGCAGATACCGGCGACCGAGCACGGCACCGAGGTCGCCGTCATCGGCGGCGGGCTCTCCGGCATCGTGGCCGCGTACGAGCTGATGAAGATGGGGCTCAGGCCCGTCGTGTACGAGGCGGACGAGATCGGCGGCCGGCTGCGCACCGTCGGCTTCGACGGCTGCGATCCGCAGCTCACCGCCGAGATGGGCGCGATGCGCTTCCCGCCTTCCTCCACCGCGCTCCAGCACTACATCGACCTGGTCGGCCTGGAGACGAAGCCGTTCCCCAACCCGCTCTCCCCGGCCACCCCCTCGACCGTCGTCGACCTCAAGGGCGAGTCCCACTACGCGCGGACCATCGACGACCTGCCGCAGGTCTACCGCGATGTGATGGACGCCTGGAACCGCTGCCTGGAGGAGGGCGCGGACTTCTCCGACATGAACCGCGCGATGCGTGAGCGCGACGTGCCGCGCATCCGGGAGATCTGGGCGAAGCTCGTCCAGAAGCTCGACAACCAGACCTTCTACGGATTCCTCTGCGACTCCGACGCCTTCAAGTCGTTCCGGCACCGGGAGATCTTCGGCCAGGTCGGCTTCGGTACCGGCGGCTGGGACACCGACTTCCCCAACTCCATCCTGGAGATCCTCCGCGTCGTCTACACCGAGGCGGACGACCACCACCGGGGCATCGTCGGCGGCAGCCAGCAGCTCCCGCTGCGGCTCTGGGAGCGCGAGCCGCAGAAGATCGTCCACTGGCCGCTCGGTACGTCGCTGTCCTCGCTGCACAACGGCGAGCCGCGCCCCGCCGTGACCCGGCTGACCCGCACCGCCGGCAACCGGATCACCGTCACCGACGCCACCGGCGACATCCGCACCTACCCGGCCGCGATCTTCACCGGGCAGTCCTGGCTGCTGCTCTCGAAGATCGACTGCGACGACGCGCTGTTCCCGATCGACCACTGGACGGCGATGGAGCGCACCCACTACATGGAGTCGTCCAAGCTCTTCGTCCCCGTCGACCGGCCGTTCTGGCTCGACGAGGACGAGGCCACGGGGCGGGACACCATGTCGATGACGCTCACGGACCGGATGACCCGGGGGACGTACCTCCTGGACGACGGCCCCGACAAGCCCGCTGTCATCTGCCTCTCGTACACCTGGTGCGACGACAGCCTGAAGTGGCTGCCGCTCTCCCCGAACGAGCGCATGGACGTCATGCTCAAGTCGCTCGGCGAGATCTACCCGGACGTCGACATCAGGAAGCACATCATCGGCAACCCGGTGACGGTGTCCTGGGAGAACGAGCCGTGGTTCATGGGCGCGTTCAAGGCCAACCTGCCGGGCCACTACCGCTACCAGCGGCGGCTGTTCACCCACTTCATGCAGGACCGGCTGCCCGCCGACCGCCGGGGCCTGTTCCTGGCGGGCGACGACATCTCCTGGACGGCCGGCTGGGCCGAGGGCGCCGTACAGACCGCGCTCAACGCCGTCTGGGGTGTGATGACCCGGTTCGGCGGCGCGACCGATGCGACGAACCCCGGCCCCGGCGACGTCTTCGACGACATCGCCCCGGTCGAACTCCCGGAGGACTGAGGGGCGTTACGGCTTTCCGTTACGCGGGCCGGCAGACGCTGCGCTGCCGGCCGAGGCCCGAGATCTCGACCTCCATCACATCGCCCGGACCCAGGTACGGGAAGCGGCCGGACAGCGCCACGCCCTGCGGGGTGCCGGTGTTGATGATGTCGCCGGGCTCCAGCACCAAGTACTGCGACAGGTGGTGCACCAGGTGCGCCACGCTGAAGATCATGTCCGCGGTGGAGGAGTCCTGCCGGGACTCACCGTTGACGTAGCTGCGCAGCCGCAGCTGCTGCGGGTCGCCCACCTCGTCGGCCGTCACCAGCACCGGGCCCAGCGGATTGAACGTCGCGCAGCTCTTGCCCTTGGACCACTGTCCGCCCGACTCCTCCAGCTGGAAGGCCCGTTCGGAGACGTCGTTGCTGACGGCGTAGCCCGCGATGTGGGCGGCGGCGTCGGCGGGGGAGTCCAGGTAGGAGGCGCGGCGGCCGATGACGACGGCCAGCTCCACCTCCCAGTCCGTCTTCTTCGAGCCGCGCGGGATCAGCACGTCGTCGTACGGGCCGACGACGGTGTTCGGCGACTTGTAGAAGAGGATCGGCTGCTCGGGCGGCTCGGCACCCGACTCCGCCGCGTGGGCCGCGTAGTTCTGGCCGATGCAGAGCAGCGCGGAGGGCCGGGCCACGGGGGCGCCGATCCGTTGGCCGGTGATGTCGGTCTCCGGGAGCACCGGCTCGGCGGGCACAAGGTGCGGGTTGTCGGCGAGCGCGGCGAGGAACGCGCCGTCGATGTCGTCGGTGATGCCGGACAGGTCGTAGTGACGGCCCTCGGGGCAGACGAGGACCGGGCGCTCGTGGCCCGGCTCGCCGATGCGCATCAGTCGCATGTGGTGAAATCTCCTGAACGGTACGGGGGTTGGGGGCTCCGCGAGCTCTCAGTGCAGGCGGGTCAGGGCGTCGGCGGTGACGGTGTGGACCGGGGGTCGCCCGCCGAGCAGCCGCAGCACCTCGTCGACGGCGCTGGCGCCCAGGCGCTGCCGGCACTCGACGCTGCCCGCCGCCTGGTGCGGGGTGAGCAGCACGTTCGGCAGGGCACGGAACGGGTGGTCGGCGGGCAGCGGCTCGTCGTCGAAGACGTCGATCGCGGCGTCCAGCCGGCCCGTGGCCAGCTCGGCGAGGAGTGCGTCCTCGTCGACCAGCCATGACCTGGCGGTGTTCACCAGGCCCGCCCCGTCCGGCATCAGCGCCAGCTGTCCGGCGCCGATCATCCGGCGGGTCTCCTCGGTGACCGGTGCGTGCACGGCCACGATCCTGCTCTGCGGGAGCAGAGTTTCGAGAGGTACGCGCTCCACGCCGAGCTCCTCGGCGTCGGCGGCGGACAGGTACGGGTCGGTGACGCTCACCCGCGCCCCCATCGCCCGCACCAGGGCGATGTAGGCGCGCCCGGTGCGGGAGGCGCCGATCACGCCGATGCGGCTGCCGTGGATCTCGTGGCGCGGCGGGGCCTCGCTCGCCGCCGCCCACTTCAGCCCGCCGCGCAGGGCGTGGTCGAAGCGCTGGATGCGGTGGAGCAGCGAGAGTGTGAAGGCGAGGGCCACCTCGGCGACCGGGCGGGCCATCTCGTCACCGGCCTGGGTGACCAGGATGCCCCGCCGGAACACCTCCTCGGTGACATAGGGCGCGACCGCCGAGCCGGTGTGCGCCACCAGCTCCAGCCGGTCGGCCGATCCGAGGAGCCCGGCGTCCACCTTGGGCGCCCGCCACGAGGTGATCAGTGCACGGGCTCCGGGCAGCGCGGCCGCGACCGCCGCCCGGTCCCAGTGGTCGTCGATGACGGTGAGTTCGGCCGCCCGCTCCAGCTCCCGCCACACCTCGGCGGTGAAGAACTGGGCCCGCAGGCCCGGCGGTACGGCGACGACCACCCGGGAGCGGTCGGCAGGATCAGGAGAGCCAGGCATCGAGGTGCTCCGCAACGAAGGCGTCATCGGTCAGCCAAGGGTAGGCCGCGGCCACCCGGCTGATCTCCTCGGCCTGTCCGGGGGAGAGCGTCTCGGCCGGGTCCAGGCACCGGATGTTCGCCAGCAGGCCCTGGCGGCGCAGCACTTCGTGGACCCCGGCGATGCAGCCGCGGAACGCGCCGCGCACATCGAAGACCGCGCTGTTGGCGTCGGTCAGTTCGGGGCGCCGGGCCAGGCAGCGCACCATCGCCTCGTGGTCCCCGCCGCGCGCCCTGCGGACGTCGTCGAGGAGGGTCACCGCGGAGCCGGTCCACACGGCCCACTGGCCGAGGAGCCCGCCCGCGAACCAGCGCGGCCCGCCGCCCGCAGTCTCGTACGGGGTGAGCAGATCACCGATGATGTCGTCGTCGTTGCCGGTGTACAGCGCCACCTCGTCGGCCCGGTCGGCGGCGGCCACGGCCCGTACGACATCGGCGGTGCGGTAGCGGTCGAACGGGGCGATCTTCACCGCGGCCGTGTTGGGCAGATCGGTGAACGAGGACCAGAAGTGCGGCGAGAGGTAGCGTCCGCCGACCGCCTCCTGGAGGTAGAAGCCGATCACCGGCAGCACCTCGCCGACCGCCCGCGCCCGGTCCAGCAGGCCCTTCTCGTCCGCGCCGGGCACGGCCGGGCTGAGCAGCACCGCGTCGTAACCGAGCTCGGCGGCGGTCTCGGCCTCGGCGACGGCCTGCGCCGTGTAGCCGCAGGCACCGGCGACCTTGATGAACGGCCGGCCGGCCTCGGCGTCGATCGTCTCGGCGGCGAGCTCCAGGACCGGCCGGAACAGGCCGACCTCCGGTTCGCGGATCTCGAACTGGGTGGTGTGCACGGCGACGGCGACGCCGCCCGCGCCCGAGGCGAGGTAGTAGCGGGTCAGCGCACGCTGCCGGCGCTCGTCGAAGGAGCCGTCGTCGTGCAGGGCGAGCGGGTGCGCGGGGATCACCGCACCGTGGGCGAGCGCGTCCAGGGCAGGGGTCGGCGCGAGGGAGGGAGTGGACATGGAGTGGATCAGAACCTTCCGTCACGGACCTGGAACTTGGTGGGCTTGCCGGACAGCGGCAGCCCGCGGCGCAGCCAGTCGGCCTGCCACTCGACGAGGGTGCGCAGCGCGACGTCCGGGTACCCGAACAGCGCGTGGCAGCGGCTCGCGTCGGAGAGCAGCGCGGTGGGCGCCTCCTCGCCGGCGAAGACCGGCTCCTTGCCGAACTCCTCGCCGAACCACCGGGCGATGCGGCGCACCGAAGCGGTCTCGGGGCCGGTGAGGTTGAGGGTGAACGCCTCGCCGTCGGTGGCGTGCAGCAGCGAACGCAGCGCGACCTCGTTGGCGTACCCCTGCCACACCACATTGGCGTGACCGGTCGTCACATCGACGGGCTCCCCCGCCCGCACCCGGTAGGCGATGTCGGCGAGGACGCCGTAGCGCAGGTCGACCGCGTAGTTGAGGCGGATGTTGGCGACCCTGGTGCCACGGGTCAGCGCCGCGTGGCCGAAGATCCGCTCCCGGCCCAGGCACGACATGGCGTACTCGCCGACCGGGCCGACCGGGTCGCTCTCGGTGCAGCCGCCGGAGGAGACCGGCACCAGCGGGTACACGTTGCCGGTGGAGAACGCGGCGATCCGCGCCCCCGACCAGCGGCGCGCCACCCGGTCCGGCATCGCGGCGTTCACCGCCCAGGCGTGCGAAGGGGCCCCGGCGGAGCCGAACTTGGCGCCGACCATGAAGACGACGTTCCCGGCGTCCGGCAGTTCGGCCAGGTCGGCGGCCGGGTCCATCAGGTCGAAGGCCACGGTGGAGACCCCGGCGGCCTCCAGCTCGTCGGCGGCGGACCTGTCGGACCAGCGGGAGACCGCGTACACGGTCACGTCCTCGCGGCCCGCGGCGTCCAGCGCGCGGCGGGCCAGCCGGCACAGGCTGGGGCCCATCTTGCCGCCGGCGCCGAGCACCAGTAGATCGCCTTCGAGACGGCCGAGATCGGCGACGAGCGCGGGGGAGGGGGTGGCGAGCCGCTCTTCGAGCGCGGCCTCATCGGTGAACATTGGTTGCTATCCCTTGATTCCGGACGCGGTGACGCCCTCGGTGAAGTAGCGCTGGCCCACCATGTACGCGGCGAAGATGGGCACGAACGCGATGACGGAGCCGGAGAGCACCACATTGAGCGGCACGTTCTGCTGCTGGAGCGAGGCGATGCCGACGGTCAGGGTGCGCATGTCGGTGGACTGGCCGATGACCAGCGGCCACAGGAAGTCGTTCCAGTGCCACAGGAAGACGAAGACACCGAGGGTGGCCAGGATCGGCTTCAGCAGCGGCAGCACGATCCGGTAGAAGATCTGCCACTCGTTGCAGCCGTCCAGCCGGGCCGCCTCGAAGAGTTCGTCCGGCAGCCCCTGGATGAACTGCCGCATCAGGAACACCGCCTGGGCGTTGGCCAGGGTCGGCACGATCAGACCCCAGTACGTGTCCACGCCGCCCAGCTTCGCGATCATCGCGAAGGTCGGGATCATCGTGACGTGGTACGGGACCATCACCATCGACAGGAACGACCAGAACATCGTCTCCCGGCCGGGGAAGCGCTTCTTGGCGAAGGCGTACCCGGCGAGCGAGGCGAGCAGCAGCACGCCGACGACCGAGACGACCGAGTAGATCAGCGTGTTGAACAGCCAGCGCGGCACGTCCTGGGCGTTCATGACGGTGTCGTACGCCTCGCCGGTCAGCGGCCACGGCAGCAGGCTGCCGGGGAACTCGACCGCCGCGGACGGCTTCAGGGAGAGCACGACCATCGCGTAGAACGGGAAGATCGTCACGATCGCGGCCACCGTCAGCAGCACGGCGCGGCCGATCCGGCCGGCCCGGGTGGGCCGCATGCCGTGCGGGACGGTGTCCTGCTCCGAGAGTTTGCGCAGCTTGCGCGCGGCGCGGCGCCCGGCCCGGTCGGGGGCCGCGGGGGCCTTCGGCGCGGGCGGGGTCTCGGTCTGGGCGGGTGCTGCGGTCATGGTCACTGGTCCTTCCCGATCACGAGCCGCTGGATGACCGCGACCACCACGGTCAGCGCGAAGAGCGCGACGCCGATGGCGGAGGCGTAACCCAGGTCGAAGTACTTGAAGCCCGCGTCGTAGAGCTGGAAGACGAGCGTGTAGCTGGCGTTGGCGGGGCCGCCGCCGGTCATGGTGTAGACCGCGTCGAAGACCTGGAACGAGGCCGTCGTCTCGATCACGGCGAGGAAGAACAGGGCGGGCTTGAGCTGCGGCAGCACGATGTACCGGAACCGCTGCCAGGGGCCCGCGCCGTCGGTGAGCGCGGCCTCCTCCAGCTCACGCGGAATGTCCTGCATCCGGGCCAGCAGGATGAGCATCCCGTACCCGAAGCGGGACCAGACGCCGACGATCGCGAGCGCGGGCAGCACCAGCACGTCGTCGGAGAGCCAGGAGCCCTCGGACATCCCGAACCAGCTCATCAGGGTGGACCACGGCCCACCGGTCGAGAAGATCCAGACGAAGACGGTGGCGGCCAGCACCAGCGAGGTGACGACCGGCAGGAAGAACACCGAACGGAAGAACTTGGCGCCGCGGAACGCGCGGCGGGTGATCAGGGCCAGGGACACCGATGCGATCAGCGTGCCCGGCACGGCGAGCACGGTGTAGAGGACCGTGACCTTGAGCGCCTGCCAGAACAGCGGGTCGTCCCACAGGCGGGTGAAGTTGTCCAGCCCGATGAAGCTGCCGCCGCCCGTCAGGGAGTAGTCGGTGAAGCTCATCAGCACCCCGGCGATGCCCGGACCGAACCGGAACGCCAGGAAGAGCAGGAAGCACGGAAGGACGAAGAGCAGGCCGATCCGGGCCTCGCGGCGCGCCTGCGGCCCGCTGCGACGGCCCCGGCGGGTTGGTTCCGCGACGACTGCCACGGGGATCTCCTTGCGGTACGGGGGAATTGCGGGGGGTCGGGGGGAGTGCCCCGGGGAAGGGGCGGTGCCGGGTCCGAGTGCGGCCGGACCCGGCACCGCGCCCGGTCGGTCAGCGGCCGAGCATCGCCTGCGCGGCCTTCTGCGCGGCGTTCAGCGCCTCCTGCGGGCTCTTCTTGCCCAGCAGTGCCGCCTGGATCTCCGGTGCGAGGACGCCCTGGACCTCACGGGCCTTGTCCTGGAGCGGGCCCACGTCCATGGTCGGCAGCGTGGCGCCGACCGCGGTCTGGAGGGCGTCGCCCGGGTACAGGTCGCCGCCGGACTTGCGGGCCGGGAAGTAGCCCGCGCCCTTCTGCAGGCCGGCCGCGTTCTTCGACTCTGCGACGAAGTTCAGCCAGTCGCCGGTGTTCTTCTTGTCGGCGCCCTTCAGCATCGACAGCGCGCCGACCGTGCCGTAGCCGACCGACTTCGCGTCCTTCAGCGGCGGCTGGACGACGATGTTCTCCTTGCCCCAGAACGGCTCGACGTCCGCCGGGGTGTTCTGCCAGGTGCAGGCCACCTTGCCCTTGGCGGTCGGAGTCTGCTCCAGCTTGGGCGTGGTGGTGACCAGGTCCCTGTCGGTGTAGCCGCCGTCGACCAGCTTCTTCAGGTACGTCAGCGCCTTGACGCCGGCCGCGTCGTTGAAGGTGACGGTCTTGCCGTCCTCGGAGAACACGTCACCGCCGGCCTGCCACAGCAGCGGGTAGAAGGTCATGTTCAGGGTCTGCTGGGTGTCACCGCTGTAGCTGGTGGCGTAGTAGCCCTTCTCCTTCAGCTTCGGGGCCAGCGCCTCCAGCTCCGCCCAGCTCGTCGGGTAGGTCTTCTCACCGATGGCGGCGAACACCCGCTTGTCGCAGATCAGCGGGTTGGCGCTGGTCAGGACCGGGGTGCCGAGCGCCTTGCCGTCGATCGTGACGGACTTCAGCGCGAAGTCGGTGTAGTCCGACTTGGCGTCGGCCGGCATGTAGTCGTCGGCCGGGACGATGCTCTTGGCGTACTTCGGCAGCTGGTCCGGGATCAGGTAGACCGCGTCCGGGCCCTTGCCGGAGGCGATCGCGGTGGCCAGCGCGGTGTCGCGGTTGGCCCACGGGAAGGTCTCCACCTTCACCTTGACGCCCGAGTGCTCCTTCTCGAACGCCTTGACCAGGCCGTCCCAGTACGCCTTGTTCTTGGCCTCGTCGAAGATGACCGGGTAGGTCCACATGGTGACGGTGTTGTCGTCGCTGCCGCTGCCGGAACAGCCGGCCAGCACACCGGCGGCGAGCGCGGTGGCCAGCACGGGGGCGGCGACGGCGCGGACTCTGGAACGGCAGGTGAGGAGACGGGACATGGTGTGGTCCTCCGAGGACGTGAGGGTGGGGCCGGGAAGAGAGGGAGTCACTGGGCCGGGAGAAGAGGGAGTCACTGCGCCGGGACCGTCTGCACGGTGCCGGTGTGGCGGGCGCGTTCGGCGGCGAACGCCGCGAGATGACTGCCGAGCGAGGTGGCGGGACCGGAGCGGACCGCCCCGGCGTCACCCGTGGCGACGGCGGTGACGAACGCCTCGACGAGCGCGGCGTCCCCGCCGCCGTGCCCGTCCGCCGCGTTCGAACCGGAGGCGCCGAGTTCATGGACGGTGGTTTCGCCGGTACGGAAGTCCTGCACCGTGACCCGCTCGCCGTCACCGATCAGCCAGCCGTGCGAGCCGAAGATCCGGGTCTGGCGGTGCGTCTGCTCGGTGAACGCCACCATCTGGAAGGTCGCGGTCACCCCGTCCGTCAGCTGCATGGCGAGGACCTGGTGGTCGACCACGTCGTTGTCGCCGCGGTACGCGCAGACGCCGTACGGGCCCTCGCGCAGCGCCTGCACGAGACCGGCCTCGTCGGTCGCCTCGGTGACATGGGTGACCGGCCAGACCGCGCCCTTCTCGCGCAGCGTCGGCATGTAGAGCTTCAGCGCGCTGTACGGGCAGTCGGACTCGACCGCACAGTCGAGACAGCGCTCCGCGGATCCGGCCGGGGCGTTCTCGGGCCGGAAGTGCTTCAGGGAGCCGAAGCTGGAGACCCGCTCGATCCGGCCGCCCATCACGTACGTGATCCAGTCCAGGTCGTGGCAGGACTTGGCGAGCAGCATCGGCGAGGAGTCCTTCTCGCTGCGCCACGGCCCGCGCACATAGCTGTGGGCGTAGTGCCACCAGCCGACCGGCTCCAGATGGTCGAGGGAGACCAGCTGACCGAGCACGCCGGAGTCCACGACCTCCTTCACCAGGTCGGTGTAGGGGGTGTACCGCATGACGTGGCACACCGCGAACAGGACCCCGGACCGCTCCACGCCCTCGACGATCCGCCTGGTCTCCTCCTCGGTCGGGGCGAGGGGCTTCTCGGCGAGGATCGCGTATCCGGCCTCGGCCAGCGCCAGCACCGGCTCCACATGGAAGCGGTCCTGGGTGGCGACGACGACGGCGTCGGCGATGCGGTTCTCGACCAGCGGCCGCCAGTCGTCGAACTCGACGGGTGCGCCGGCCGCGGCCCGCGCCGCGGGGCGCGGGTCGGCGACGGCGACGAGCTCGGCGCGCTCGGGGTGCGCCTTGATCCACTCGGCGTACGTCAGACCGCGGTTGCCGGCGCCGACGAGCGCGACCCGTACGGGCCGGCCGGTGATCGGGGTATGCGTGGACACGGGAATCCCTGGTGCTCGATGGGTTGGGGTATTCGTTCGGATCAGGCCCCGCGAGCCCGGCCTGATCCGAACGAGAGGCCCGAGGTGGTCAGATGCGCAGCGTGGCCGCGGTGTGGGCGACGCGGTCGCCCTCGTCCGGCAGCGCGGTGCGCTCGGTGCCGTCCTCGACGCAACCGGTGTGCAGCAGATGGCTGTCGCCGGTGAACGCCGCGGGCCGCAGTTCGAGCCGGCCGCCGGTGAAGGTGGAGCCGGTGTTCCGGTAGCGGTTGGGGCCTTCGGTGACCAGCACATGGGCGGTGCCCTTGGGCGCGGTCGAGTCGAGGCCGGTGAGCTGCCAGTCGACGGTCCGTCCGGAGCCGGTGCGGGCGAGCAGCGCGCCGTCCTTGTTGGTGCCGCTCAGCCGGGTGCCGTCGACACGCAGCCGCTGGTCCTTCGCCGAGGTCAGCTTCAGCCCGGTGTCGCGGAGTTCGCCGCCGAGCACGGTGATGTCGGTGTGCGCGAGCGAGACGGGGGCGGTGTCCTTGGAGCCGGTCAGCGTGCACTGGTCCAGGGTGAGCGGGCCGGTGCCGTTGAACACCGCGCCGTCGACGCCCTTGAGGACGCTGCGCTGGACGGTGAGCGGGGCGGTGACGTTGGCCTGGGTGACCTCGGCGCCCGCCGCGAACGCGAACGAGGAGTCGGCGATCACATTGGGCCGGGCGGAGAGGTCCGAGGCCCGGGAGACGATCAACGGCCCGGTGGCCGTACAGCCGCGCATCTGCACACCGTCGGCGTTGACCCAGAGCATTCCGGAACCGGCGAGGGACTTCTTGCCGATGACCAGGACGTCCTCCAGGGTCAGATCGGTGATCTTGACCCGGGCCACGAACCAGGAGCAGGCGTGCCGGCGTACGGTGATCCGCTTGGCCCTGCCGCCCCAGGCCGCACCGGAGTTGGCGAAGGTCATCAGCCCGGAGTTGCCGGTGTAGACGAGGTCGTGCTCGAACTGGCCGTGCGTCACGAACGGGCCCTCGTCGTCACCGTCGCCGTGGCAGTTGGTGACGTAGCAGTAGGCGGAGGCCGTGAAGTCGTTGAGGTGACGGGCGTTGGAGGTGTGACAGTCCTCGACGTGCCCGTACAGGCAGTAGATCTGCTGGGTGAGGTAGCCCGCGCCGCCGTAGGTGACGGACTTCGGGTTGGTCAGTGAGCACTGCTCAGTGCGGTAGTACGTGCACCAGCGGCGCATCACGACCGGCCAGAAGGTGCCGATGGCCTCGATCCCGGAGACGTCGCAGCGCACCGCGTACTCGTACGCGACCGGGTGCGAGCCGGTCATCTCGTCCTCGCCCCAGCCCTCGAAGACCATGTTGCGGACGTGGGCGCGCTCGACGGGCTCGACGCGGGTCCAGGTCAGGGTGCGGCCCGCGGCCAGGTCCCAGCCGATCTGGTAGTTGACCCGGATGTGCGTCGCGTCGACGACATCGGTGACCTGGACGAGCCGCTGGATCTCCTTCTCGTACTTCCCCGCCAGGGCGTTGATCTCCACGGCCCACCACTGGCCCACGGCGAACTTCGAGGAGTCACCGACCTCGAAGAGGTCCGAGAGGTCCGGCATCGCCGCGCTCAGGGAGTGTTCGACGGTGGTGTCGGTGACGGTGCCGCGGAAGGAGAGGACGGCGCCGAAGGGGTTGTCGTGGGTGTTCTTCTCGATGCCTTCGGTGCGTATGAGGTGGCCGCCGAAGTCGAGTTCGATGTTGGAGCGGTCGAAGAGGTGGCGTTTGGTGAACAGGAGGTCGGTGTGGGCTTCGATGCGGTGGACGCTGTTGTCGGCGATCATGGCGTCGAGTGCGGCGTCGGCGGGGGTCTTGGCGTCGAAGTGGCCGAAGGTGCGGAAGTCGAGGGTGCCGGTGTGGAGCTGGTGCCAGCGGCCGGTCCTGGTGTTCTGCGGGGCGATGACGGTGCCGCCGTTGTGGGCGGCGGTCGACTTCTTGTCCCAGCGCACGGCCATGCCGCCGCCGTCGCCGGGGGTGTGGTAGCCGGCGATCAGGACCTGGGTGCCGTCGTCGAGGGGTTTGGTGTTCAGTGCGCGCAGTGCGGCGACGGTGCCGGCGCGCAGGACGTCACCGGTGTGTGCGGGGGCGGCCTGGGCCGAGCCGGCGGCCACGGCCGAACCGGCCATGACCAGACCGGCCAGACCCGAAGCCCGCAGCAGATTCCGGCGGGACGAGGCGGAGTTGTGGTGGTGCGGAACGCTCATGCGGACTTCGCCTTCCGAGAAGTGCGATAAGTGAGGGAGCGTTCCTGCGGGGGACTGCCATGAGGCGGATGGCTGAAAAGGTCCGGCCTTCGAGTGCTCACGGCGCGATGGGCAGGCGCCGGAACCAGGCCGGAAAGGGTAAAACGCCGGTGACCATGGAATGTCACCGCGGTTGGCAGGGAACCTACGGCGGGTTAAGCCGTTTGGTCAAGACCCGAATCCGTCTTGGTCAAGACCCGAATCCGTCGGATTGCGACGTGTCGGTGTCGGATGCGGCCTCGTCCGCGTCGTCGACCCAGCCGAGCGAGACGCTGATCCGGCGGGCCGCGTCCCGCACCTGGCCGCCCAGCTCCTGGTAGCGCCAGGCCGGCAGGCCGAGCTTCAGACCGGTGATGGAGACGGCCCCGGCGCACACCGAACGGTCGTCGAAGACCGGCGCGCCGATGCAGATGATGCCCTCGGCGTCCTCCTCGTCGTCCAGGGCGTAGCCGACCCGGGCTATGTCGCGCAGATGCGACAGGAAGGTCGCCGGGTCGGTGATCGTGCGGGAGGTGCGCCGGGGCAGCCCGAACCGCTCGACGACCGCGGCCGCCTCGCTCTGCGGCACGGCGGATAGCAGTGCCTTGCCCAGGCCCGTGCAGTGCGGCAGCTCGCGCTGCCCCATCCGCAGATCGAGCCGGACGCGCTGGTCGAGCTCGACCTGGTCCACGACGACCGCGTGGCCGTCCTCGGGGACGGCGAGCCTGGACGCCATCCCGGTGGTCCGGGTCAGCTCGCGCAGCACCGGGTGGGCGACGCCGCGCAGGGACACCTGGGAGCGTGCCCGGTCGCCGAGCCTGGCCAGGCTCATGCCGAGCCGGTAGCGGCGGTTCATGCCCTCGCCGTCGTCCGAGACCAGGCCGTACGCGCGCAGGGTCTGGAGCATGCCGAAGGCGGCGCTCTTGGAGATGGAGCAGGCTTGGCCGACTTCCGTGACGCTCAGGCCGTTGCCCTGTGCGGGGGCGGCGAGCGCCTCGAGGATGTCCGCTGCCCTGGCCACGCTCTTGACCCAGTACTTCGGTTCTTCTGGGGCAGCACTGTTCGTCATAGCAGAACAGCTTAGTCCCTCGATGTGGCTCGGAAGGCGCGTTCTCTGTGAAGAAGACGCGAAAACGGGCCTTCCGGGGCCCGGAAAGGTCTTGACCCGCCCCGAAGCCGGACGTAATATCCAGGCACTGTTCTGCTCTACAGAACAGCGTTCGGAAAATGCAAGACGCACCACCCAAGCACCACGGATCATTCCCTTCCTGCGGCGACTGCCGGGCGGATGGCGCCAGGGATTCACGGGCCGGGCAGGGCCTGTGAAGACCGACGACTCTCGACGCAAGGAGCAATCGATATGAGTTCAGGCCCGGTGGGCAACGAATCCGGAGCCCGACTCGCCGAGCGCGCCCGCCAGGTCGTACCCGGCGGCGTGAACAGCGGTCAGCGCAGCGTTCCCGGACTGACCGACCTGGTCGTCACGGGGACGGACGGCGCACGGTTCCGTACCGCCGACGGACGCGAGTACACCGACTTCCACTCGGCGTTCGGACCGCCCCTGCTCGGCCACAACGACCCCGACGTGGCCCGGGCCACCGCGGAGGCCGGTGCCACCCTCGGCCACATGGGCGTCGGTGTCACCGAGGGCGAGGTCCTCCTCGCCGAACAGCTCACCGAGCTGATCCCCTCGATCGAGAAGGTGCTGCTCACCAGCACCGGCAGCGAGGCCACCTTCCACGCGCTGCGCGTCTCCCGCGCCGCCACCGGCCGCCGCCTGGTCGTCAAGTTCCAGGGCTGCTACCACGGCTGGCACGACGCGGTCAGCCTCAACGTCATCTCCGCGCCCGAGAAGGTCGGCGGCCACGACCCGATCTCCACCGGCATCCTGCCCGAGGTCCTCGAAGCCACCCTCGTCCTGCCGTTCAACGACAGCGAGGCCGTCCGGCGCACCTTCGCCGAGCACGGCTCCGACATCGCCGCCGTGATCGTCGAGCCGGTCCCGCACAACGTCGGTGCGCTCCTGCCGTACCAGGAGTTCCTCACCACGTTGCGCGAGGAGACCACGAAGGCCGGCAGCGTCCTGATCTTCGACGAGGTCATCACCGGCTTCCGTCACGACATCGGCGGCTGGCAGAAGATCTCCGGCGTCACCCCCGACCTCACCACCCTCGGCAAGGCCATCGCCAACGGCGCGCCCGTCGGCGCGATCGGCGGCCGCGCCGACCTGATGGACCTCTTCTCCACCCGCCCCGGCGCCCCCGCCTTCTTCGCCGGCACGTACAACGGCCACCCCTCCGTCGTCGCCGCCGCCCTCGCCACCCTGCGCAAGCTCCGCGAGGAGCCCGTCCACGAGCACGTCTTCCGGCTCGGCGAGCGCGTCCGCACCGAGCTGACCGGACTGTACGAGCGCCTCGGCGTTCCCGCCGTCGTCACCGGCTACGGCTCCGTCTTCGTCAGCTACTTCATGCCGGGCGAGGCCCCCCGCACCTACGCGGACCTGCTGAACAACGACGCCTCGCTCTTCGTCGGCTACCGCCGCAAGCTCCTGGACCACGGCCTGTTCGAGCTGCCGCTCAACCTCAAGCGCAGCCACATCAGCTACGCCCACACCGATGCCGACGTGGACCGTCTCATCGAGGGCACCGAGGCCGCGGTCAAGGCCGTGCTCGCCGACGGCGGCGCCCGCGACCTGGAGAACACCTCCACCATGGGCGGGGCGACCCGCTGATGCTGACTGTCAACCGCACCCGCCCGGCGGGCCCCGCAGGCCGGATCACCCGCGTCGAGACCCTGATGCTCGGCACCTCCTGGCGCGACTTCGGCTACGTCCGGGTCCACACCGACGAGGGCCTGTCCGGCATCGGCGAGATCACCCACCCCTACCGCGTCCGCGAGGTCTGCGAGCTCACCGAGGCGATCGCCCGGCGCCACCTCATCGGCGCCGACCCCTTCGACATCGAGGAGCTCTGGCTCCGCGTCTACCAGGGCGACTTCCTGCGCGGCGGCGACATGGGCGGCGTCGCCCTGTCCGGCCTCGACCAGGCCATGTACGACCTGATGGGCAAGGCGCTCGGCGTCCCCGCCTACCGGCTGACCGGCGGTGCCTGCCGCGACGACGTACGCGTCTACGCCAACGGCTGGTACACCGGCGAGCGCGAGCCCGAGACCTTCGCGGCCAAGGCCAAGGAGACCGTGGCGAAGGGCTTCACCGCCCTCAAGTTCGACCCGTTCGGCCCCGGCCTGCACGAGCTGGAGCGCCCCGAACTGCGTCGCTCCGTCGACCTCGTGGCCGCCGTCCGCGAGGCCATCGGACCGGATGTCGACCTCTTCATCGAGGGCCACGCCCGGTTCGCCATGCCGACCGCGGCCCGGCTGGTGCGGGAGCTGGAGCCCTTCGACATCGGCTGGTTCGAGGAGCCGATGCCGTGGACCCACATCGAGCGGTACGCGGAACTGCGGCAGCGCGCCGCGTTCCCGATCTCCGGCGGTGAGCACTTCCACAACCGCTACGAGTACAAGCAGCTCTTCGCCACCAACGCGGTCGACATCATCCAGCCCGACCTCTCCATGGCCGGCGGCTTCACCGAGGTCAGGAAACTCGCCGCGATCGCCGATACCCATGGCATGCTCGTCGCGCCGCACAACTCGAACTCGCCGCTCTGCACCACCGTCTCGGTGCACGCGACGCTCGGAATCCCCAACTTCAAGATCCTCGAAACCTTCGACGGGCTCCTGGAGGACTACGTCTTCGACGCCCTCAAGGGCACCCTCCCGATCGTCGACGGCCGCATCGGCCTGCCGACCGCCCCGGGTCTCGGTGTCGAGCTCGTCGACGAGGTCTTCGAGGAGCACCCGCCCAGCCACCGCTTCTGGAACATGTTCGCGGACGGCTGGGAGAAGCGGAACCGGACATGATCGTCGACGTCCACTCCCATCTCTTCCGGCACAGCCACGACTTCACCGACCCGTTCAAGTCCGACTCCGCCCGCGCCCACGCGGGCGAGGTCGACCTCACGGTGAAGTGGGAGGAGTACGCCGCCACCGCCCCCGAGGGCACCCGCACGATCGTCGTCGGCGGCAAGGCGCGGCGCAGCGGCCTCTGGGTCGACGACGACGCCGTCGCCTCGTACGCCGGAGCGCACCCCGACCGGCTCATCGGATACCTCTCGCTCGACCCCACCCAGCCCGGCTGGCAGGACGAACTCCGCTACGGCCACCAGGAACTGGGCCTGCGCGGCATCAAGCTGATGCCGATGTACGCGGGCTTCGACCCGGCGGCCGAGGAGTACGACGAGCTGTACACGTACGCCGAACGGCACGGCCTCCCGCTCCTGGTGCACACCGGCACCACCTTCGTGTCGAGCGCACCGCTGGAGTGGGCGATGCCCCGCCACCTGGACGCGGTCGCCATCCGCCACCCGGAACTGCGGATGGTCCTCGCCCACCTCGGCCACCCCTTCGAGGGCGAGTGCATCGCGGTCATCCGCAAGCACCCGCACGTGTACGCCGACCTCAGCGCCCTGCACTACCGGCCCTTCCAGCTCTGGCACAGCCTCCGGCTGGTCCAGGACTACGGGGTCTTCCACAAGGTGCTGTTCGGCAGCGACTACCCGTTCACGACGGTCGACGACTCGGTGAAGGGGCTGCGGGAGATCGCCCGCATCCCCGGCATCCCCGGGCTGCCGCCGCTCGACGCGGACGCGGTGGAGGAGATCATCCACCGCCCGTCGCTGGACCTGCTGGGCCTGAACGGCTGATCCGGCCGTTCCTCCGAACCTGCCGGTACGGCGCCGGGCTCATCCCCCTGTCGCCCGGTACCGACCGGCAGCCGGGCCGCCGCGCCACCACCCAAGTGTCCCTGCGCGGCGGCCCGGACCCCTCCGGCGATCAGGACCGGACCCGACCCACCCCTCTCCGTACCGCTCCGCCTGGAGGAACCCCGCCATGACCGCAGCCGTCCCGCCCAGCGGAACCGACCGCTTCGATCTGACCGGCCGCACCGCGGTCGTGACCGGGGCCGCCCGGGGCCTGGGGCGGTCCTTCGCCGTCGGCCTCGCGGAGGCGGGCGCCGATCTGGTCCTCGTAGACCTGCCCGGCGCCGAGGGCATCGCCGAGACCGCCGCGGCGATCGAGGCACTCGGCCGCGGCTGCCGGACGTACGGCCAGGACCTCGCGGACATCGACGCGCTGCCCGGCTTCGTGGACGCCGTACGCGCCGAGGCGGGCCCGCTGCACATCCTGGTCAACAACGCCGGCACGGCGGCGCTGGAACGCTTCAACGAGATCACCCCCGCGAGCTGGTCGCACATCATGCGGGTCAACGTCGACGCCGTCTTCTTCCTCAGCCAGCGCATCGCCGAACACATGACGGCGGACTCGGTCGCGGGCCGCATCATCACCATCACCTCGAAGAACGCCCTGGTGGCAGAGGCCGGCCTGGCCCACTACAACGCCTCCAAGGCCGCCGCCCAACTGCTCACCGAGACCCTGGCGGTCGAACTCGCCCCGCACGGCATCACCGCCAACACCCTCGCCCCCGGCATGGTCGAGACCCCCATCGACGGCGAATTCCCCTTCGACCGGGAGGCCTTCGAATCCGCGTACCGCGAGCGCATCCCGCTCGGCAGGTACGCGCGGCCCGACGAATGCGTGGGCGCGCTGCTGCTGCTCGCCTCGGACGCCGGGGCGTACCTCACCGGGGCGCGCATCGTCGTCGACGGGGGAGTGCTGGCCGACCAGATGCCGCGGATGCGCTTCATGCCGCCGTACCGCAACACGATCTGACCGCGACCGACCGGCAGCCGCGACAGCCGGTTCTCACCGAGCACGCATCCCATGCATTGCACGCATCGCACGCATCGACAACGCGAGGAGCGCCTCCGTCATGTCCGTCAATGCTTCGTCCCCGGCTTCGTCCCCCGAGCCGTCCCCGGCCTCGTCCCGCCGGAATCTGCTGCGGGCTTCGGGTCTGGCCGGTCTGGTCATGGCCGGTTCGGCCGTGGCCGCCGGCTCGGCCCAGGCCGCCCCCGCACACACCGGTGACGTCCTGCGCGCCGATACCGTCGCCGCACTGCGCGCACTGAACACCAAACCCCTCGACGACGGCACCCAGGTCCTGATCGCCGGCTACCGCACCCCCGGCGACGGCGGCGGCATGGCCGTGCGCTGGGACAAGAAGTCGACCGCCGCCCACAACGGCGGCACCGTCATCGCCCCGCAGAACACCAGGACCGGCCGCTGGCACCAGCTCCACACCGGCACCCTCGACTTCCGCACCTTCGGCCACTTCGACGCCAAGACCCCCGCCGACGCCGCACTCGACGCCATGATCGCCGACAACAGCGTCCACCGCATCGAAGCCCACACCGACCTCCTGTTCACCAAACGCCACCTCTTCGACCGTTCCAACATCGAACTCGACTTCGGCGGCCACCTCATACGCACCGAAGGCATCGAGAAGAACACCCACGACAACCCCTTCGGCGCCGTCCTCTCCTTCCGCGGCACCGTCACCGACACCACCGTCAAGCACACGCTCTCCGGCAAGGTCATCGAGCTCACCGACACCTTCCCGGTCCCCGACGCCAAGGCGTTCGAGGTCGGCCAGTGGTGGTCCGTGCAGGTGGACCCGGTCGCGGGCGGCGGCGGTGACGAACGCGAGCTGCAGAAGCTGGTCGAGATCACCGAGATCGTCGACGCCGGGCACATCCGGATCGGCTACCTCAACGGCTGGGAGCTCGCCGAGGGACGCAGGCTCACCTGGACCCGGATCGAACCGGTCCGGTCCACCCACATCCGCAACATGGTCTTCGAGGGCGCGGGCCCCGACGAGTACACCGGCTCCCACCCCGTCAGCTTCGAGTACGCCGTGGGCTGCGACGTCTCCGGGATCCACGCCACCGGCACCTTCTGGCCGGTCATCATGCGCCGCTGGTGCACCCGCTTCCGCACCGAGGACTGCTCCCTGAAGAACCCGCCCACCGTCGAGTACGGCGGCGCGGGCTACCTCACCCAGCAGATCTACTGCCTGTACGGGCGGGTCGCGGACTGCACGACCAGCAATGTCCGCCACCTCAACGACCTCACCGCCTCCGCCTACTGCACCGTCGTGAACTGCCACGGCGACGGCGACGACGCGGGCGGCAACCCCTTCACGACGCACGGGCAGTACGAGCACGATCTGCTCTTCGACGGCAACTCCGGACTGATGGACATCGCCAACTCCGGCGCACAGTGGGGTATTTCGGCGAAGCGGATCACCGTACGCAGACATGTCTGTTCCTGGTTCACCGCCAACACCAAGATCACCGATCTGACCCTGGAGGACATCACGGTGATCGCCCGCCCCACCTTCGACCAGGCCGGTACCCTCACCGTCAACGCCGACGGCGCCCAGGTGCGCGGCTGCACGGCGAAGACCTTCGCCGTCGCCCAGCGCTCCGCCCGCTCCACCCGGCCGACCACCGTCAGCGACTGCTCCTTCGAGCCGCCCGCCGGAGCCGTCCTCGTCCAGACCCCGGTCACCGCGCCCGTGCACTTCGTGCGCTGCACGTTCAAGGGTGTCGACGGCGCGATCCTGCGCGGCGCGGGACCCGTCCACTTCACCGACTGCACGGTCACCGGTGCCGAGAACGCGGCCCCGCTCTCGGTCGGATCGGCCGAGCTCCGGATCGACGGCGGCAGTTACGACAACACGGGCATCGAGCTCAGTGCGGTGCGCGACCAGCGGATCACCGTCACCGGCGGCGCCCGCCTCACCGGCAGCAACAAGGCCAAGGCGCTGCTCGGCCGGGCCGCCGGCGCCGGGAAGCTGACCTGGGACATCAGCGGTCTCAGCAGCTCCGCCTCCGGCCCGGACACCGCCCATGTCCGCATCGCCGACGGCACCAACCACTACGCGGCGACCGGCAGCCGCTTCACCGGCGGCACCCTCCACCTCGCCCCGGACGCCCTGGACTCGGTTCTGCACACCACCTGCGTGGAGGACGGCACCGAGCGCACCGCCATGCCCGCCAACGGCGACAAGGCGCGCACGGACGGGAACCTGACCCTGTGACCGCCACGATCCGCACCGCCACCCCGGCCGACGACCCGGCACTGGCCGCCCTGTGGCGGCGCTGCTTCGACGCCCCGCACATCGTCGACCTGCACGCCCTCGACCCGCACCGCCACCGGCACACCTTCGTCGCGCAGAACGCCGCGGGCGACGGGATCGACGCGGTCGTCGTCTACGTACCGAGGCGGATCCGTGACGCGCACGGCACCCCGCAGCGGGTCGGCGGCATCGGCAGCGTCGCCACCCGTCCCGAGGCCCGCGGCCAGGGTCTCGTGCGGCGGCTGCTGGTGGCGGCGGAGCAGACGATGACGGCCGAACAGTGTGCCTGGTCACTGCTGTTCACCGGGACGCCGGGCGTCTACCGGGGCTCGGGATGGCAGGAGTTCGGCAGTACGTACACCGAGGGGCGGCTCGCGCCCTCGCCCGCCGCCGGGACGTTCCGGATCCGCGCCGCCACCGCGCGGGACGCCGGGGAGTTGGCCGCGCTGCACCACGCGTACAACGCGGCCCGGCCGCTCAGCTCGGTGCGGGCGGCCGAGGACTGGGCGGTGCGGGTGCCCGCCTGGTACGGCCCGGTCGAGCGCTCGCTCGTGGCGCAGGACCCGGCGTCGGGGGCGCTCGTCGGCATGCTCGTGACCCAGCACGAGGGGGAGTACCTGGAGGTGCGGGAGTTCGCCGGCACCCCGGAGTGCCTGGGCGAGCTGTACGCCGCCGCGGGCGAACGGGGCCGGGAGACAGGGCTGAGCCGGGTCCGGGTCCGGCTCCCCGACGGCCCCGGGGTCCGGGCCGCGCTGCCGGCCCTGATGGCGGACGCCCGGCAGGTGACGGAGCACGTGGGCATGGCGCGCCCGCTGCTCGCCACCGAGGAGTCGGTGCGGGCCACGGTCACGGCGCCCGGAGCCGTCCACTGGTACGGCGACTGCTTCTAGAGGAAGGGGACGGGGCGCTCTCAGCGGCAGGGAGTGAGCAGGAAGCGCCCCACAAGACCGGCCCCCGCGTCCAGGCGGCGGCGGAACTCCTCGGCGAGCAAAGGCACGTCACGCAGCCGCCACAGCACCAGCGCCGCCGACCAGGCCGCCTCGCGGGCCCGTTCCAGACTCCACGAGCCGAACAGATGAGTGAGCGGGTCCGCCAGTTCCAGCAGGTCGGGGCCCGGCATCAGGTCCTCCCGGATCCGCTCCTCCAGCATCAGCAGGAGATCGCCCACCCGGTCGTACTCCTCCTCCAGATCGGGCGGGGCGCAGCCGAGCGTGCGGCAGGTGTCCACGACGGCGAGCGGCAGGTCGTGGCCGATGTGCGCGTTGATGCCGGACAGGGCGAACTGCAGCGGCCGTACACCGGGACGGTGCCGGTACCGGAAGAGCGGATGCCAGCAGTCGGGCGTCCGCTCTCCCGCCGCCGAGGCGTCGACCGCCGACAGATAGCGCTCGGCGAACCGCACATCCAGCGTCTCGGCGGCCCGCCGGTCGGGGAACGCGCCGCCGTCGATCTGCTGCCGGACGGTCTCGGTGACCGCCAGATAGATGCGGTTGAAGACCGCCACCCCGTCCTCGGCCCCGCCCACCGGCGCCCAGGCGGAACTGAACGCGCGCATCCGCTCGATCACGGAGGCGATGCCGGGGACGGAGCTGTGCAACTGCTCGAACTGCGCCATGGGGGCAGCGTCCCAGCCCCGGGGCCGGGACGACGCCGACAGGTCCGGGGTTCATCGGAACGGGCGAACGGCCGTGACACAGCCCCCAGGTCAGTCAGTCACCGGTGGCGCCGGCGAGGCGGTCCGCCGCGTCGAGCTGATCCCTCAGGCCGAGCAGCTCCCAGCGCTGGAGCGCGAAGGGAGTGTTCCCCTCCCGCCACAGCCGGTCGTGGAACTCCTCCAGGCCGAAGCCGTCCCGCCCCGCCGCCTCGGCGAGCAGTTCCAGGAGTTGCAGCTTTCCCGTCTGGTAGCTCAGCCCCTGGCCCGGGTTGCCGAGGAAGAACACCGCCTCGGCCCAGGCCGTCGCCTCGTCCATCGGCACCAGTCGGCACAGCAGACCGGTGGCCTCGTCGATGGTGAGCTCGCCGAGGGCGAGACCGAGGTCGATCTCGACCCGCAGCGATCGCAGGCGCATGGCGTTGGCGATGAACTCGGTGCCGGTCGGGCTGGCGTCGCAGGCGCCCGAGAGCAGCATCAACTCCTCGTTGTAGAACGCGACCCCCTCGTTGGGCACGGAGTCGTAGAAGTGCCGGCGAGCCGGATTCGGGTGGGCCCAGGAGAGGGCCAACTGCTGAGCGTGGACGCCCTCGTGGACGATCGCCGTCCGGGGGTCGATCGCCGCGGCCCGTTCGAAGTACGGCAGTTCCGTGTCCGAATCGGCGGGGACGTAACGTACGGCGTCCTCATGGGCGCGCGACGGCGAGGTCAGGTCGTCGGGGACGCCGAGCCAGGTCAGGGGGGCCAGGTAGGGAGGGCAGACCGCGAAGCGGTAATGGCGCAGGGACTCGGGCTGGCCCAGGAGACCGCGCTCGCGGTAGAAGCGGCGCATCTCGTGCTCCTGGGTCCGCGCCAGCGTGAGCTGCTCGGCCGCACTGTGCTGCTTCTCGGTCCCGGCGTGGCCGCGCAGCCGCTGCCGCAGAACGGCTTCCGTCGCCACGGCGCGGGTCCACTCCTGCTTGGCCTGCTCGCGCAGCCGGTCCGCACCGTACGGCAGCAGCGAGACGCGGTGCAGCAGGAACTCGACGGCCGCACGCCCCGCCGCACCCTCGGCATTGAACCCGTCGAGGGCCTCGCGCAGCCAGCCGGCGAACTCCCGGACCGCAGTGGCGGCCCGCTCGGCGGCGGCGGGCAGACCGGCCGCCTGCGCGGCCGGCAGGTACGGGACCAGTGCGCTCATCGCGGTGGTGAGCGCGCTGTCGGCGTCGGCGAGCTTGCGCAGGGCGGCCACCGCGAACGGCTTGGCCGCGGTGTCCGCCAGGTTCTCCCGCGCCTGGAGCAGCACCTGCGGCACGTGGTGCAGCAACCGGACCACAGCGTCCGTCCGTTCGGCCGTGAACGGTGTGGAGACCAGCAGCAGGTTGTAGACGGGGACCAGGCTCTGGTCGATGTAGAAACAGGGATCGCGCTGCCAGCCACGCAGCAGTTCCAGCTCCCAGTGCACCCGGTCGAGCGCGCATCCCAGGAGGCGGAAGTCGACCTGTACGGAGACCGGTTCATCGGCGACGTCCAGGCGGCGGTGGCGCTCGTACCACTGTTCCATGCGCCGTCGGCGGTCCGCGACGGCGCCCGCCGACCAGTCGGGTGCCCAGCCGGGCGGGCGCTCCAGACGCGGCAGGTCGTCGCCGGAGTCGGGAGCGGTCGCCGCCCGCCAGTGCCAGAAATCCGCGGCGAGGAGCCGGAGTTCGTCCGGCGTTCGCGACATCACGCGCGGCCGCAGAGGGCGGACGCGATGTCCTGCGGGCCGGAGATCTCGGTGAAGTGCTCCAGTGGCTGGTAGTCGGACGTGGAGTAGGCACCCGATCCGTGCACGACGATGTCCTTTCCGGTGCCGCCGATCAGGCCGCGGTCGACGGCGTTCATCACTCCGGTCAGGGCCATGACCAGTGACTGCTCACGCAGCGCCGCGGGGTCCGCGGGCAGTGCGCAGCCGGTGCCGGAGAGCCGGTCCCGCAGCCCTTCGTAGCGCTCCCGGCACTCCTCGCCGGAGACCACGATGCCGTTGCCGCCGTACCGGCGGATCAGCTCGTTCATGGCGGGCGAGGTGACCGGACGGTGGGTGTAGAAGGTCGGGTCGAGCACCTCGCCGGGGTCGGCGGTGACCTGGGGGAAGCGCGGGTCGGCGGACTGGTGGTACAGACCGTCCCTGAGCTCGTAGGCGGGCATGCCGTCGCGGCTGAAGTCGCCGTGCGCCAGGTTCAGCACCATGTCCGGGGTGCCCAGGTGCTGGACGAGCAGGCTCTCCGGCCGGGCGCTCTCGTCGGCCAGCCCGGCCCGCTCCAGTGCGGCGCGGCCCTCGTGGTAGCCGAGCAGGCCGAAGGCGCTGGACACGGCGTGCGCGTGGACCCGGCCGGCCCCGCCGTCCGGGAGGGCCCGCTGCTCGAAGAAGGCCCGTGCGGTGTCGGCGACCAGGTAGTTGGACAGTTCCAGGGAGTACCAGAGGCGGGTGTCGAGGTGCTTGGACGCCTCGGTGGCGTACATGTCGACGAACTCCCGGCCGACGGCCTTGACCTGCTCGGACTCCTGTCCGGTGTAGAGGAACATCGGGTTCAGCGCGCGCAGCGTCGGGTCCTGCGACAGCCGGCTGTCGCGCAGCTTCGACCGGCAGGAGGCCGGGGCGACGATGACCACGCGCAGCTGTTCCGGCGTGACCAGACCGGCGTCGATGGCACGCAGTACCGCGTCGCGCAGTGCGGTGCCCTTGTTGGCCGACGTCGGGGAGAAGATCGTGACGCTCTCGTCGTAGCGGCGGATGTACTCGACCGCGCGCGCCACCATCAGCAGCGACGGGAATGTCTTGGTGGTGCCCGTGCCGGGGTTGCCGGTCAGGTCCATCAGGTGCAGGCGGTGCTCGCCGTAGCCGCCCAGCTCGTGCCACTCGACGGTGGCGGCGGCGAAGAAGCGCCGCAGGTCGTCGTCGAGCTCGGGCAGCCGGAAGCCGGGCTTGAACGAGGCGGCGTCGTCGCGTGCCGGACCGATGTCGCCGACGATCCCCCCGATCGCCCGTCCGACCTGGGCGTAGTGGTCGAGAATGAGGTTGGCCGACCGTGCGGAAGCGGACCCGTCGAAGCTGGTCACGGACATGCTGGCTCCTAGGTAGGTGGTGAGGGCTCTGAGGGGCGGCCCTCAGGCGCGGTCGCGCAGGCGGTCCCGGAAGGCGGCCAGGCAGTGGGCGGCCTCCTCCAGGTCGGTGACGGGGAATCCGCCGGACAGCTCGGAGGGAAGGTCACCGGGTGCGGTGCGGGTGAAGTGGACGCGGCCGTCCTCGATGACGACGCCGTCGTGGCGGGCGGCGTGCTCGTTGTACGCGACGGCCTCGGCGCGGCTCACCTGCTCCGGCAGGTTCAGCTCGACGCGCGGGGTGGGGCCGTCGGCCGTGATCCGTACCGGGTAGCCGCCGGGCAGGCCCAGCGGGCCGGGCAGGTTCGCCCGGACCTCGTGCCCCGCGAGCAGTTCGGTCAGCAGCCGGGCGGCGACGAATCCGGTGACGTGGTTGAGCTCTGCGCGGGAGGCCGCGCGCTGCTGTCCGAGCAGGCCGGCGACCCCGGGGACGGGCTCCCCGTCGACCCAGGCGCGGACCTCCTCGACGCCGGGCGGCGGGGAGTGCAGGTGCAGGTGGTGGGCCAGGACCTGCAGCCGGTGCCGCTGGGGGAGGGCGAGGGCCTCCTGGAGACCGGTGGCGGTGAGTGCCACGTTGCCGATCCCGCACAGCGGGGCGATGCCGAGGCCGGCCAGGGCCGGGTTCACGGCGTCGGGGAAGCAGCCGTTGAGCAGCCATCCCGAGGGGTGGTGCTCGGCGAGTGCCCGGCCCGTCTCTCGCGCGAACACCGCCTGGAGCGGCAGGGTCAGCCCGAAGCCGGCACGCTGGATCAGCGCGGTCCAGGCCGACGGGGCGCTGATCCGCTCCCAGGGCGACTGGAGGGAGGCCGCGACCAGGACGGCCGCGGGGCGGGCCTCGGCGAGGGCTTCGGCAAGTGCTCCGGCGGCGGCCGGGTCGACGGTCACCGGCCGGAAGGCGACCGCGGGCGGGCTGTCGCCCGTGCCGATCGCGCGGGCGCCGCTGATCCAGCAGATCTCGGCGGTCTTCACCGGGTCGCGGCCCAGCACCAGGACCTGGACGGGCCGGGTGCCCGCGGCGAGCGCGTAACAGACCGCGCGGGCCAGCCCGCCGGTTCCGATGACGGCGACGGTCGGCCCGTGCGGCGACGTTTCCCCCTGGGCCGGCATCAGGCGGTACAGGCCAGGCGGAGCTGGTCCAGGTGCTTGAGACCGTCGAGGACATCGGAGTTGGGCAGTCCGAAGTCGATCAGGCAGGCCATTTCGTCCACCCCGGTTCCGCGCAGTCGCTCGACGACGCGCTGTGCCTTGGACACGCTGCCGAGCAGGCCGCTCTCGTTGAAGTACCGCTCGAAGGCGCGCTCGACGAGGAAGTCGGTATCGGCCGAGCGCATGGCCGACGGGTCGAGCTTGAGGGCGGCGACGCTGCGGGAGCCCACGAACAGGTCGAGGGAGCTGCGCAGGTAGTCGGAGAGCGGGCCCCGGACCTGCTCGCGGATCGCGTCCTCGTCATCGCCGAGGAAGGTGTGCACCATCAGGGCCACATGGCCGCGGCCGCCGCCGGTGGCCTCACGGAACGCGGCGCGGTACTCCTCGATCTTGCCGCGCAGTTCGTCGGGGTCCTGCCCCAGGAGATGCGTGAGCAGTCCGGCACCGATCTGCCCCGCGCGCCGGAAGGTGTCCACGTCTCCGCTGCTGGTGATCCAGACCGGAAGCTCGGGCTGGACGGGCGGCGGGAACACCTTCACCTCGGTGGGGTCGCCGGCCCCGTCGAGTACGTACAGCGGCTCGCCGCGCCACAGTCGGCGGACCTCCTGGGTGTACTCGAACATCAGGTCCTTGCGCCGCGGATAGTTGTCGGGCGTGAAGGCGAAGTCGATGGCGCTCCAGCCGGAGGCGAAGGAGACACCGACCCGGCCGCGGGAGAGGTTGTCGACCACGGACCACTCCTCGGCGATGCGGGCCGGCTCGTGGGTCGGGGCCACGACGCTGCCGGCCCGGATCCCGATCCGCTCCGTCATGGCGGCGACGGCCGCGCCGGTCACCGCCGGGTTCGGGTAGAGCCCACCGAATTGATGGAAGTGGCGTTCCGGTGTCCATACCGCTGAGAAGTCGTGTGTGTCGGCGAACCGCGCACCTTCACGGAGTAACTCGTAGCGGTCCTGTTCGCTTCCGGCACTATCGGCAGAGAAATAGAAGAGGCTGAAGTCCATTAGGCCGTTCCTTGCGACTGTGCCGCTGCGGGGCGGATGCGGGACATTCTCCGTAACGGAGAAAGATCTTGGCGTAGTTCGTAGTGGCACGTCAAGGGGTTTCCGGCGATGGTTCCAAATGGGTGTAAACGGGTGAAGGGGGACGTACGGGCCGAAGTGGAAATGAATTAACCGTTCCGTTTGCGCGGTGGGCGTATGCCGGTGCCACAGGTCGATGCTTGACAGGGCTTCTGGCCCGAAGTAACACTGGGCCCACGTTTATTTCGACTTCGTGAAAGCTTGAGTAACTGGGGGCGAGCTTGAGTGGGGATGGTCGTATAGGCCGGGGGAGTCGCACCCGCTTAGGGTTTGATCCTCGGAACATTAGATCCGCTCTCTTACGGCATGCGGGCGTCGCGAAGGTGGCCATTGCGGAAGAGCCGGACGGTGGGGGCGGGCAACGCCTTCAGGTATCGGTGGTCCCGGCCGAACGCGCACTGCAGAAGATGCGCAGATCCGTTCAGGAGCGTCGCCTCGACGAGTGGCGCATGATTTACGGTTCGGTCTATGAGGCTCAGCCGGATTCTCAGGAATTCGGTGAGAACTTCTCGGAATGGACCAGCAGTTACGACCGGCAGCCCATAGCCCGCACGGAGATGGAGGAGTGGCGTGCCGGTACGGTCGACACCATTCTGGGGATGCGGCCCCGCCGGGTCCTTGAGATGGGCGCCGGCTCCGGGCTGATCCTCTCCCGGGTGGCACCCCGGTGCGAGAGCTACTGGGCCACCGACCTCAGCCGCGACGCGGTGGACATCCTGGCCCGTGCCGTCGGGAGAAACCCGCAGCTCAGCGGCGTGGTCGAACTGAGGAACCAGCCGGCGCACGATTTCACTGGCCTCCCGTCCGGCTACTTCGACACCGTCGTCCTCAATTCGGTCATCCAGTACTTTCCCGACGCCGACTACCTCGCCGATGTGATCGAGGGCGCTCTCGCCGCCCTTGCCCCCGGCGGGTTCATCCTGCTGGGCGACGTCAGGAACCGCCGACTGCGGCACAGCCTGTACGCCGCCGCCGAGCTCTACCGGTCCGGCCCCGGCGCCACCGCCGAGAGCGTCCGGCGCGCCATGGAACAGCAGCTGCTGAAGGAGCGCGAGCTCCTCCTGGACCCGGAGTTCTTCACCGGATTGCCGGCCCGGTTCGAGGATGTTTCCCTGGTCGATGTCCGGCTGCGCCGTGGAATCCATCACAATGAACTGACCCGCTATCGATACGATGTGCTCATCGGCCGCGGTCCGGCCCGGGCGCTCCCACTCGATAATTCGGTCCGGCCGACGTGGGGAGCGGAGATCGGCAGTATCGCCGAACTGGAAAATTTCCTCACCCGGGAGAATCCCGCCCTGCTGCGCCTGAACGGCATACCCAATGCGCGGGTCAGGAGCGAGACCGGTGCCCTACGGGCTCTCGAAGAGGGCGCGTCCATGAGTTCTGTCATGGAAATACTGCGCGATACCCGTGCACCGGGATCCGGGCTCGACCCAGAAGAATGTCATACGCTGGGAAAGCGCCTCGGATATGCTGTGCGGACAACCTGGTCGGCCGGAAACGCAGATGGTGACTTCGATGTCGCTTTCGCTCTTCCTTCCCGTATTCCAGCGGACACGTATTTCTCCCTGAGCCCCTCCGCTGCCGGTTCCGCGTCTTCTTCCGAGCAGAGTGCCTCTGTCCTCGACAGCGAGAGCACCGCCATATACGCGGCATCGCTCCAGGCATATCTGGCGAAGATGTTCGAGAACATCCCGCTTCCCCAGACCACGTTTGTGATAACGGAGGAAATTCCTGATGACCGGGGCTGATTACCGAGTGGTCGTGAACCACGAGCAGCAGTACAGCATCTGGCCCGTCGACCGGGAACTCGCACCGGGCTGGTCCGACGAAGGCACGCACGGCACCAAGGACGAGTGCCTCGCCCACATCGGCGAGATCTGGACCGACCTGCGCCCGTTGAGCCTCGTCAGGCAGATGGGCGAGTGACGCCGGCCGGTGCCGGACGACCTGACATCAGTGGGCTTTCAGAAGTGGGAGCACGGCTTTGGCATCAGTGACGGACATCGGATTTCGGCCGAGCAGTTTCAAGAAGGCGTTGGCGGAGGTTGCGTTCGCCCACGAGCAGGTTCCCTTCTTTGCCGGACACCTCGATGAGGCGGGCATCAGCCTGGCGGACGTTCGGACAGCGGACGACTTTCGCCGGATTCCGACCACGCAGAAGATCGATTACCGGCGGAACTTTCCCCAGGGCGTACTCGCCCGGGGCAAGACACTCAGAGATCCGCTGACCTTGAAGAGCCAGAGCTCCGGTACCGGTGGTGAGCGGCTGACCACGATCACCCATACCTACGCGCTGGCCGAACGCATGCGGGCGACCCTCCTGGCCAACAAGGTGCTGGGGGAGGCCCTGGCACGGTGCCGCTCGCACCGCCCGATCCGCTACGCGGCACCGAACTGCTCGGACGTCGAATGCGCGACCCCGTTCACCACGATCCAGGACCGCACGCTCCCGGACGGGACGCTGGTCCTGCCGGTGTCGCACGATGTGCTCGCCACCCCCGACCAGCTGGTGCAGCAGGCCATCGACGAGACCGAGGAGTTCGATCCGCACTGGTTCTACGCGGATGCGACCCACCTGGCCTTCCTGGTACGCCAGTTGAAGGCCCGCGGGCTCAAGCCGCCGCAGGTCTCGGCCGTCGCCCTGACCTACACCCTGGTCACCGGTGTCGCACGCCGCCAGCTCCAGGAGTTCTTCGGCGCCGACATGCCGATGGCGGAGATCGTTTCGATGACCGAACTCGGCTGGGTGGCCATCGAGTGCCCGGTCGGGCGCATGCACGTCAACAACCGGACCTTCTTCGCCGAGTTCCTGGTGGACGGCCGGCCCGCCGGGCCGGGCGAGCGCGCCGAGCTCGTCGCCACCAGCCTCGGCGACCGGATCTCCCCGCACCTGCGCTACCGCACCGGCGACATCTACTCGCTCGGCGAGCAGCCGTGCGTCTGCGGCAGCGACCTGCCGCAGGCCACCCACGAGGGCCGGCTGACCACCATGATCAAGGTGGTCAAGGACGGCGCCCCGGCCCTGATCAGCCCCCGGGACGTGGACCGCGCCGTCGGCGCCGACCTGACCATCGACGTGTACCAGCTGCGTCAACCGGCAAGCGGGGAAATGGAGTTCCGCTACATCCCCAGCGCCGGGGCGCGGGTCGACGAGAAGGCGCTGCGCGAGCGCCTCCTGGACATGCTGGGCACGACGACCTCGCTCGCGATCGAGTCGGTGACGTACATTCCGGCGGCCCGCACGGGCAAATTCGCCTCCTGCGTCTCAGAGGTCACTCAGCCGGCTTCCAACGGGGGAGAGCAATGAGCATTGAGCCCACGCCTGCCGAGCGATGTCGTGACGACTTCCCGCTCCTTCGGCAGACCATCGACGGCCGGCGCATCGTCTACCTGGACAGCGCCGCCACCAGCCTGACGCCCCGCCAGGTCACGGACGAGATGGTCCGCTATTACCACGAGGTCGGCGCGAACATCCACCGCGGCAAGCACTTCCTCTCCGAGCAGGCCTCGGACGACTACGAAGCCGCCCGGACCCGTACCGCCCAGTTCACCGGCTTCCTCAGCAGCGAGGTCGTCTTCACGGCCAACACCACCGCGTCGATCAACACGGTGGCCTCGGGCCTCGGACTGACCCGTGACGACATCGTTCTCGTCCCGTTCGACGCCCACCACTCGGCCCTGCTGCCGTGGCGGCGGGTGGCCGACGTACGTGCCATCCCCGTCGACCGCTCCGGGGCCGTCGACCTCGGCCGGTACGCCGAACTCCTGCGGGCCCGCCCCGCCGTCGTCGTACTCACCCACTGCTCGAACGTCTCCGGTGTCTACGCACCCGTCGCCGAGATGGCGGCGATGGCCAAGGAGGCCGGCGCGCTCACCGTCGTCGACGCGGCGCAGTCCGCCGGGCACCGCCGGATCGGCGGCGAGAACATCGACTTCCTGGCCTTCTCCGGGCACAAGATGCTAGGCCCGACCGGCATCGGCGTGCTCTGCGGACGCCATGAGCACCTCCAGAAGCTGCGCCCGACCGCCCTGGGCGGGGGAGTCGTCGACTGGGTGGACGCCGAGAGCCACACGATCCGCAAGGTCCCGCACTCTCTGGAGGCCGGCACCCCCGCCATTGCCGAGGCCTACGGACTGCACGCCGCCATCGACTACCTGAGCGGCATCGGCTTCGACGAACTCGCCCGGCACGACGCCGAACTCGCCGATGCCATGCTGTGCGAGACACTCAAACGTCCCCACCTGCGCATACTCGGCCCGAGCGAGCCGGCCGACCGCGCCGCGATCCTGAGCTTCGCCATCGACGGCGTCCACAACCTCAAGGAGATCGCGAAGATCCTCAGCGACTCCTACGGGGTGCTGTGCCGCACCGGCCACCTGTGCGCCCAGCCCTTCGTCGACCGGTTCACCGACGACGAGGTGCTCCGCGTCTCCGGATATCTCTACAACGACAGGGATGACATCGACGTGCTGTTCGCCGCCCTGGACGACGTCCTCGACTACGTGCGGGGGCAGCGATGAGCGGATCCGTCCTGGACCAGATACGCAGGACCATCGCCGAATCCCCCGGGAGCACGGCGATCGAGGGCCCGGCAGGCGCCCTCGACTACGCCGGTTTCGGCCTCCGGGCCGAAGCGCTCGCCGCCCGGCTGCGCGCCCACGGCGTCGCCACCGGAGCACCGGTCGCCGTCCTGGCGAGCCCTTCCCAGGAAGGCGTCATCGCGCTCGTCGCCGTCGCGATGGCCGGAGCCGCGTACGTACCGCTGTGCCCCTCACTGCCCGGAGACCGGCTGCGCGCCATGGTCGAGGACTCCGGCGCGCGGCTGCTGGTGCACACCGGGGCCACCGCCCCGCTCGCCACGCTCGGCGTTCCGGCCCTGCCCGTGCTCGACGACTCCGCGCACGACACGTCGCAGCCCCCGGTTCCCGTTCCGGCCGAATCCCCGGTCTCGGTGATCTACACCTCCGGCTCCACCGGCCGGCCCAAGGGCGTACTGATCCCGCACCGGGCCCTGGCCAACCGCGTCGCCTGGGGCCAGCGGGTCTACCCGCTCGGCGCCGGGGACCGCGTCCTGCACCACACCCGCTACATCTACGACTTCTCCGCGTGGGAGGTCTTCGCCACCCTCTCCCACGGCGCCACCCTGGTCGCCCCGGAGCTCGCCAACTACCCGGACTTCCACGAGCTGGCCGAATCGCTGGGGCGGCTCCGGATCACCCACGCGCACTTCGTGCCGTCCGTGCTCGCCGGCGTGACCGGGCGTGAGGCCTTCGCCGGCTGCGACACGCTCTCCGTCCTCTTCTCCGGCGGCGAGACCCTCACCAACGACCTGGCACAGCGGGTGCGTTCACTCTCGGACGCCACCCTCTACAACCAGTACGGCCCCACCGAGACCTGCGTCGACTCGACGTTCCACCGTTACGAGGCGGACGAAGCGGCCGGCTCCGTACCCATCGGCACGTCGATCGACGACACCCGGCTGTACGTGCTCGACGAGGCACTCGCCCCGGTGCCGGACGGCACCGAGGGGGAGCTCTACGTATCCGGTCCGGGCGTGGCGACCGGATACCTCGGACGGCCCGGCCTCACCGCCGAACGGTTCCTGCCCGATCCGTATCGCGGCGAGGCGGGCGCGCGCATGTACCGCACCGGCGACCTCGTCGTACGGCGCGGGGACGGAGCCCTGGAGTTCCGCGGCCGTGCGGACCTCCAGGTGAACCTGCGCGGCATCCGGGTCGAACTCGAAGAGGTCGAGAGCGTCCTGGCCCTGGACGACGACGTCGTCGCCGCGGTCGCCGCGGTCGTCGGCGACGACAGCCCGGCGCTCGTCGCGATGGTCTTCGCGGCGGAGGGCGCGGTGGTCGACCCGGCCAAGGTCCGCGGGGCCGCCCAGCGCCGGCTGCCCGCCGCCCTCGTGCCGGACCAGGTCTTCCTGGGCGAGCGCCCGCCGCTCCTGCCCAGCGGCAAGACCGACCGGGCCGCCGTCCGCGAACTCGTCCTGCGCGAACGCGGGGCCAGGAGCGCCCGGCGCGAGGAACCCGCCACGGCCGAGGACGGCGTCGAACCGTTCATCACCGGGCTCTGGCGCACCTACCTGGACGTCGACGGGTTCGGGCCGGACGAGAGCTTCTTCGAGCTCGGCGGGCACTCGCTGCTCGCCGTCGAGATGGTCAGCGAGGTCGGCGAGCACCTGGGCATCGAGGTGTCCCTGGGCGAGTTCTTCGAGGAGCCGACCGTCAGGACCGTGGTCGCCCTGGCGACTTCGGCGCTGGGGGAGAAGACGGCGGACTGAGCCCGTCCGCCCCACCCCGGCGGCCCGTCCCGAGGACGGGCCGGGCCGGTCCATCAGCGCACGACGAAAGGAGCCCTGGCCATGTCCCAGGACCGCGACGCACTCTTTCTGCAGTTGCTCCGCAGCCGCGGGCTCGACCGGCCCAGTGACGCGCCGATCGAAAAGTCCGCGAGGAGCGAGAGCCGGCTCTCCCTCGCGCAGGAACGGATGTGGTTCCTGGAACAGCTGCACCCCGAGCAGCCCACCTACCATGTGCCACTCGCCCTCCGCCTGAGCGGCGCGCTGGACGCGGAGGTGCTGCGCGCCGCGCTGGGCGACGTCGTCGCGCGACACGCGGCGCTGCGGTCGGTGTTCCCCTCGGTGGCCGGGCGCCCGCGCCAAGTGATCCGCGACGACGCGGAGTTGCCGTGGACCGTGGTGGACGTGGCGGGGCTGGGCGAAGAGGACGTACTGGCCCGGGCGGAGGAGGAGTCGCGCACCTCCTTCGACCTGGCGAAGGGGCCGCTCGTGCGGGCCTGCCTGCTGCGCTCGGCTGCGGACGACCACGTCCTGGTCGTGACCTTCCACCACATCGTCTTCGACGGCTGGTCGGTGGGCGTGTTCACCCGCGAGCTGTCGGAGTACTTCGCGGCCCGCACCGAGGGCCGCCTGCCTGCCCTCGCCGAACTCCCCATCCAGTTCGGGGACTTCGCCGAGTGGCAGCGCGACTGGCTGGACGGCGACGTCCTCCGGGAGCTGATCGACCACTGGCGGCAGGCCCTGGACGGCGCGCCGCCCGTCCTCGAACTGCCCGCCGACCGACCCCGCCCGGCCGTGGAGACCCACCGGGGCACCCACGAGCTGGTGGCCGTGCCCGCCGACCTCGTCAGCGGGCTCCGGGAGGTGTGCGCCCGCGAGGACGTGACCCTGTTCATGGTCCTGCTGGCCGCCTTCGACGTACTCCTCGCCCGCTACAGCGGCCAGGAGGACATCGTCGTCGGCACCCCGATCGCCAACCGCAACCGCGCCGAGATCGAGCCGCTGATCGGCTTCTTCGTCAACACCCTCGTACTGCGTACCGACATCGGCGGCGACCCCACCGTCAGCGAACTGCTGAGCCGGGTCCGGACCAGTGCGATCAGCGCGTACGCCAACGAGAACCTGCCGTTCGCCCGGCTGGTGGAGGAGCTGCGCCCGGAGCGCGACCTCAGCCGCTCCCCGCTGGTCCAGGTCATGTTCGCCCTGGCCAACACCCCCGAGCAGGACCCGGAGCTGACCGGACTCACCGTCCGGCCGCTCTCGGTCGAGCCGGGCGTCGCCAAGTTCGACCTGTCCGCGTTCCTGCGGGAGGAGGGCGACGAGGTCGTCGGCGGTCTGGAGTACGCCACCGACCTCTTCGACCGCGAGACGGTGCTGCGGTTCTGGGACCACTACCTGATGCTGCTGCGGTCCCTGGCCGACGCCGAGCCGGGCGCGCGGACCTCCTCCCTCGCGCTGATCCCGGACGGCGAGCGGCGCCTGCTGACCGAGGGCTGGAACGCCACCGAGCGCACCTGGCCCGGCGCCCCCGAGACCCTGCACGGGCTGTTCGAGGCCCAGGCCGCCCGTACTCCGGACGCCACCGCCGTCGTCCACGGCGAGGTCGGTCTCACCTACCGGGAGCTCGACGCCGCCGCGAACCGGCTCGCCCGCCGACTGTCCGAGCGGGGCGTGGGCCCCGAGTCCGTCGTCGGCCTGTACTGCGACCGCGGCCCCGAGCTGATCACCGCCCTGCTGGCCGTCCTCAAGGCCGGTGCGGCCTATCTCCCGCTCGACCCCGCCCAGCCGCAGCCGCGCCTCGCACACATGCTGCGCGACTCCGGCACCCGCCTCGTCCTCACCCAGGACCGGCTCGCCGCGCAACTCCCCGAGGACGCGGCCACGTTGAGCGTCGACCGGAGGGACGACGGTCCGTCGCCGACGGCGGCCCCCGCCGACACGGCGGGCGCCGGCTCCCTCGCGTACGTCATCTACACCTCCGGGTCCACCGGTGTGCCCAAGGGCGTCGCGATCGAGCACCGGGCCGTCGTCAACCTCATCCAGGGCCTCTGCGACGACATCGGCCTCGGCCCCGGGGACCGGCTGCTCGCCGTCACCACCCCTGCCTTCGACATCGCCGCGCTCGAACTGCTCGGCCCGCTCGCCCGCGGGGCGACCGTCGTACTAGCCGACCGCGAGACCGTCTCGGACGGCCGCCTCCTCGGCCCCTTCATCACCGCCTGCGGCGCCACCGTCATGCAGGCGACGCCCTCGCTGTGGCGGATGCTCCTGGACAGCGGCTGGGCCGGCGACCCGAAGGTGCGGGTGCTGTGCGGCGGCGAGGCCCTGCCACCGGAACTGCTGGACCGGCTGCTACCGCTCGTCGCCGGGGTGCACAACGTCTACGGGCCGACCGAGACCACGGTGTGGTCCCTGGCCACCGCCCTGGACCGGTCCTGTGGCGGTGGTGCCACCGTCCCGATCGGCCGGCCCCTCGCCAACACCCGGGCCTACGTCGTCGACCGGGCCATGGAGCTCGTTCCCCTCGGCGTGCCCGGCGAACTCTGCATCGGCGGCCGGGGCGTCGCCCGCGGCTACGTCGGCCTGCCCGCCCTGACCGCCGAGCGCTTCGTGCCGGACCCGTACGGCGGCGACGGCGGCAGGCTCTACCGGACCGGCGACATCGTGCGGTACCGCCCGGACGGCCGCATGGAGTTCCTCGGCCGCTCCGACCACCAGGTCAAGCTGCGCGGCTTCCGGATCGAGCTCAACGAGATCCAGAACGTGCTGCTCCAGCACCCCGAGGTCGACAGCGCCGTCGCGGTGCTGCGCGAGGACCGGCCCGGCGACGCCCGGATCATCGGCTACATCACGGCCCACGAGCCCGAGCTCCGCACGGCCGGGCTGCGCCAGTGGCTGGCCGAACGGCTGCCCGAGTACATGGTCCCCGCACTGCTGGTCCAGCTCGACGCACTGCCCCAGACCGCCAACGGCAAGATCGACCGGAACGCGCTGCCCGTCCCCGGCGAGCAGCGCTCCGGCTCCGACGACGCCTACGTCGCACCCCGCTCCGACCAGGAGCAGAAGCTCGTCGACCTGTTCGCCGACGTCCTGGACCTGCCCGCACAGCGGATCGGCGTCCATGACGACTTCTTCGCACTCGGCGGACAGTCGCTGCTCGCCGTCGCGCTGATCTCCCGGGTCTGCTCCGCCTTCGGGGTCGACCTGCCGCTGAGCGCCCTGTTCACCGCGCGCACCGTCGCCGCGTTCCTGCCCGTCGTGCTGGCCGGCCGGCCCGTGGAGAGTGCGGGCGCCGACAGCCCCGACGAGTTCGACTTCTTCGCCATTCCGCGCGCCCCGCGCGACGCTCCGCTGCCACTGGCCATCGCCCAGGAACGCCTGTGGTTCTTCGAGAAGCTGCGCCCCGGCACGGCCGCGTACAACGAGCCGCTGGTCCTGCGCCTGGGCGGCGCGCTCGACGCCGGGCTGCTGCGCGGCGCGGTGGAGGACGTCGTCGCCCGGCACGAGGCGCTGCGCTCCACGTTCCCCTCCGTGGGAGGCAGGCCCCGCCAGGTGGTCGACGAGGCCTTCGCCCTCCCGTGGTCCGTGGTGGACATGCCGGGCGCGGACCGTCAGGCGCTGATCGCCCGCGCCGAACAGGAGACCCGCGCCCCCTTCGACCTGGCGAAGGGCCCGCTGGTGCGGGCCTGTCTGCTCCGGGTCGCGCCGCAGGACCACGTCCTGGTCCTGACGATCCACCATGCCGTGTTCGACGGCTGGTCGCTCGGGATACTCCTGCGTGAGCTCGAGGAGTGCTTCGCGGCCCGCACCGAGGGCCGCGGTCCGAAGCTCCCCGACCTTCCGGTGCAGTACGGGGACTACGCCGTATGGCAGCGGGAGTGGCTCGCCGACGGGGTGCTGGAGGACCTGGCCGACTACTGGCGCGAGACGCTCGAAGGCGCGCCGCCGGTCCTGGAGCTGCCCGCCGACCACCCCCGCCCCGCCGTCCAGTCGCACCGGGGCGTGCACGAGGCCACCGTGCTGCCCGCGGACCTCACCGAGGGGCTGCGGGAGCTGTGCAAGCGGGAGGAGGTCACCATGTTCATGGTCCTGCTGACCGCCTTCAAGATCCTGCTCGCCCGCTACAGCGGCCAGGAGGACGTGGTCGTCGGCACCCCGGTCGCCAACCGCAACCGCGTCGAGATCGAGTCGCTCATCGGCTTCTTCGTCAACACCCTCGTGCTGCGCACCGACTTGAGCGGCGACCCCTCGGTCCTCGACGTCCTGGACCGGGTGCGTGACACGGCGATCGGCGCGTACGCCAACCAGGACATGCCGTACGCGGAGCTCGTCAAGGAACTGCGGCCGCCGCGCGACCCCAGCCGTTCCCCGCTCGTCCAGGTCATGTTCGCCCTGGCCAACACCCCCGACCACGAACCGGAGCTGACCGGGCTCACCGTCGACCAGTTCGACGCCGAACAGGGCGTGGCCCGCTTCGACCTGTCACTGCTCGTCAAGGAGCGGGACGACGTGATCGCCGTGGCACTGGAGTACTGCACGGACCTCTTCGAACCGGCCACGGCCAGGCGTCTGCTGGCCGACTACACCCAGGTGATCGTGGAGATGCTGCGGGCCCCGGACGCACCTCTCTCCCAGCTGAACGGAATCTCGCGGTGACCGACGAACGCCCCGCCGCCGGCTGTCTGCACGAACTCTTCGAGCGCCAGGCCGACCGCACGCCCGACTCCGTCGCCGTCATCTGCGACGACGAGAAGCTCACCTACCGGGAACTGGAGCAACGCGCCAACCGGCTGGCCCACCGGCTGCGCCGACAGGGCATGGGCCGGGAGGACGTCGTCGGTCTGTGCCTGGAACGGTCGCTGGACCTGGTCGTCGCGATGCTCGGCGTCCTCAAGGCCGGGGCCGCCTACCTGCCGGTCGATCCGCTGCTCACGCCCGCCGACCGGGCCGCCTTCGTGTTCGCGGACGCCGGGGCACGGCTCGTGGTGACCCGGCAGGGCCTCGCCGAGGGCCTGCACGCACCGGCCGTGATCTTCATGGACCAGGACGAGCCGCGACCGGCCGACGAACCCGCCGACCGGTGCGCCGGCGACGCGCTGCCCGGTTCCCTCGCATACCTGATCTACACCTCGGGGTCCACCGGCGTCCCGAAGGGTGTGATGGTGACCCACGAGGCGATCGTCAACCAGGTGGGCTGGATCACCACCGAGCTGCTGGCCGGGCACCCGGTCCGATTCCTGCAGGGCGTCTCCGCGGCGTTCGACGCGGCGATGATCGACCTGTACGCCCCGCTGGCGAACGGCGGTGCCGTGGTCATGGCACCGCCCGACCTGACCGCGGCCGGACTCGAACTGCGGGACCTGCTGATCGCCCACCGGGTCGAGGCGGTCAACCTCACCCCGCAGGTGGTCTCCACCCTGCTGGAGACCGGGCAGTTCGACGGCACCGCGATGCGGTGGATCCTCACCGGCGGCGAGGTGCTGCGCGACGAACTCGTCCTGCGGTGCCGCGAGATGCTGCCCGGCGTCGCGTTCCACAACGTGTACGGACCCACCGAGGCCACGGTCAACGCCACCTCGTACGCGGCCGACCGCCCGGTCGACGGGCCGTCCGTGCCCATCGGGGAGCCGATCACCAACGTACGGACCTACGTGGTCGACGAGGAGCTGCGCCGGGTGGCCCCCGGCGGCCGCGGCGAGCTGCTGATCGGCGGCACCGGACTCGCCCGGGGATACGCGGGCCACCCCGCCCTCACCGCCGAGCGCTTCGTGCCCGATCCGTTCAGCGGCGAGACGGGCGCGCGCCTGTACCGCACCGGGGACCTGGTCCACCTGCGCGCGGACGGCGCCATCGAGTACGAGGGCCGCCTGGACCGGCAGGTGAAGATCCGGGGCTACCGCATCGAGCTCGGCGAGATCGAGCACGCCCTGACCCGGCTGCCGTACATCGATGAGGCAGCGGTCGTCGCACACGGCGACGCGGGCACGGCACGGCTGATCGCCCATGTCACCACCGACGGCACACCGGTACGGGCCGAGGAGATCAGGACGGCGCTCGCCGGCCGGCTGCCCGCCTACATGATCCCCGCGACGGTGGTGACCCTCGACGCCATGCCGCGGCATCCGGGCATCGGCAAGATCGACCGTGACCGTCTGCCCGCCCCCGGCGCCGCCCCGGACAGGCCGGCGGACGGGAACCGGACCGGCTTCGCGGACCCGGCCCATGAGCGGCCCGCCGCACTGGTCGCCGAACTCCTGGACATCGAGGACATCGGACCGGACGACGACTTCTTCGCCCTCGGCGGCCACTCCCTCCTGGCGATGCGGCTGGCCGCCCGCATCCGCAGCGAGTTCGGTGCCGAGATCACACCGCGCACGGTGCTGGAGACCCCCCGCGTCGGGGACCTCGCGGCCCTCGTCCACTCCGCCGGCACCGCCGCCACGCACCCCGTCCTGCCGCGTACCGGCACCGGGCCGGTGCCCCTGACGGCCAACCAGGAACGGCTGTGGTTCCTGGACCAGCTCCAGCCCGAAAGCCCCGCCTACCGCCTGCCCCTGACGATCCGGCTGCGCGGCGAACTGGACCCGGAGGCGCTGCGCACGGCCCTGTCGGAGATCGTCGCGCGGCACGAGGCCCTGCGGACCGTGTTCCCGGCGGTGGACGGCACCGCGCACCAGGTCGTCACCGCCCCGGCCCCGGTGCCGCTGCCCGTCGAGGACGTACCGGAGCTGGACGAGGCGGAGCTGCGCCGCCGGGTGGACGCGGCCGTCCTCGTCCCCATCGACCTGGCCGAAGGCCCGCTGCTGCGCGCCCAGTTGCTCCGGACCGGTGCCAGCGAGCACGTACTGCTGCTCACCGTCCACCACATCGTCTTCGACAGCTGGTCGGTGCGCATCCTGGTCCAGGAGCTCGCACACCTCTATGCGGGCGGCGCGGCGCTGCCCGCACTGCCCGTGCAATGCGCCGACCACGCCCTGTGGGAAGCGGACCGGCAGGGTTCCGCCCAGGTCGCCGCCCAGCTCGACCACTGGCGCGAGCGGCTCGCCGGAGTTCCCCCGCTGCTGGATCTCCCCACGGACCGGCCGCGGCCCGCCGAGCCCGGCTTCCACGGCCGGGACGAGGAATTCGTCCTGCCGCCCGAACTGGTCGGCCGGCTGCGGGAGATCTGCCGCTCCGAGGGGCTGACCCTGTTCATGGTCCTGCTCGCCGGCTTCGAGCTCCTGCTCGCCCGGTACACCGGACAGAACGACCTGGTGGTCGGCACCCCGGTGGCGCACCGTTCGCGCAGCGAACTGGACCCTCTCATCGGGTTCTACGTCAACACCCTGGTCCTGCGCGCCGACCTGACCGGCAGCCCGACGGCCCGTTCCTTCCTCGCCCGGGTCAAGGAGGGCTGCCTGGACGCGTACGAGCACCAGGACGTCCCCTTCGACCGGCTGGTGGAGGAACTGCAGCCGGAACGGGACCTCGGCCGCAGCCCCCTGTTCCAGGTGATGTTCGACTTCGAGAGCTTCCCCGCCTCATCGGCGCAGGGCGGCGGACTGACCCTCGACGTGCTCGACATCCGCCCCCGGACAGCCCGCTTCGACCTCACCCTCGACATCAAGGAGGAAGGGGACGAGGTCAGGGGCGCGCTCAACTACAGCACCGACCTGTTCGACGCCGCGACCGCCCGCCGAATGGCCGGGCACTACGTCCGCCTCCTCACGGCGCTGGCCGACGACATCGACGCGCCGCTGCCGGAACTGGACATGCTCGGCACCGCCGAACGCGAACAGCTCCTGGTGGAGTGGAACGCCGAGGACCTCGACCTGTCCGAGGAGAAGTGCGTACACGAGCTGTTCGAGGAGCAGGCCGACCGGACGCCGGAGGCGGTCGCCGTGGTCTGCGGGGCGGACACGCTGACCTTCCGGGAGCTCGAGGAACGCGCCAACCGGGTGGCCGGCCGGCTGATCGGGCTCGGAACCGGACCCGAGACCGTCGTCGCGCTCTGCCTGGAGCGGTCGGTGGAGATGATCGTGGGCCTCCTCGCCGTGCTCAAGGCGGGTGGCGCCTATCTGCCGCTGGACCCGTCGCTGCCGACCGACCGGCTGAGCTTCATGCTCAAGGATGCGAAGGCCACCGCCGTCCTGACCCAGGCCCGGCACGAGGGCCGGTTCGCCGGCCACTGCCCCGAGCTGCGCCTGGACGCCGACGAGCACTTCACGGCGTACCCGCCCACGCGCCCCGCCCCCCGCGGCACCCCCGACCGGCTGCTGTACGTGATCTACACCTCGGGTTCCACCGGTACCCCCAAGGGCGTCGCCATGGGCCACCGCGCCCAGACCCGGATGTTCCGCGCCCTGGGCACGCTGCTGGGCCGGGACGGCGAACCGCCGCGCCGGGTGACGATGAACGCGCCGGTGTTCTTCGACGGTTCGGTGCAGCAGCTGGGCTGGATGTTCCGCGGCGCCACGCTGGTCATCGTCCCGGACGAGGTCCGTGAGGACCCGGACCGCTTCGTGGAACTGCTCGCCCGCGAGCACATCGACATCCTCGACTGCACGCCGTCCCACGCCGAGCTGCTCGTCCTCGCCGACGGCCTCGGCCGGGTCCCGCACCCGATGCGGGTGATCGTCGCGGGCGAGGCGGTCTCCGAGAGCCTGTGGCGCAGCCTCGCCGCCGGCCCCTGGCGGGCGTACAACGTGTACGGACCCACCGAGACGAACAACGTCACCGGCCGCCTCGTCACCGGCGACGGACCGCCCACCATCGGCCGCCCGCTGGCCGGCTGCCCGGTGTACGTCGTCGACGAGGCGCTGCGTCCCGTCCCGGTCGGCGTCGCCGGGGAGCTGCTCCTCGGCGGGCAGGCCCTCGCCCGCGGCTACCTGGCACGCCCGGGGCAGACGGCCGAGAAGTTCGTTCCGGACACCCTCAGCGGTGCCGTGGGCGGACGGCTCTACCGCACCGGCGACCAGGTACGCAGGCTCCCGGACGGGGAGCTGCTCTTCCTCGGCCGAGGCGACCACCAGGTCAAACTGCGGGGCTTCCGGGTGGAGCTCGGCGAGGTGCAGGCCGCCCTGGCCCGCCTGCCGGGCGTGACCGGCTGCGCGGTCCTCGTACGCGAGGACGTGCCCGGCGACAAGCGCCTGGTGGGCTACTACACCCCCGCGGACGCCGCGCCGTCCGAGGAGGACCTGCTGCGCGAGCTGCACACCTGGCTGCCCGACTACATGGTTCCGTCCGCGCTGGTCGCCCTGGACGCCCTGCCCCTGACCGTCAACGGCAAGGTCGACAACCGGGCGCTGCCCGCCCCCGCGGACACCGGGACCGGCACCGCGGCCGGCGGCCCGCCGCCCGGCGACGCCCTGGAGGAGCTGCTCGTCACGCTCTGGACCGAAGTGCTCTCGCCGGCCCGCCCGGTCGGCACCCGGGACAGCTTCTTCGCCCTCGGCGGCCACTCCCTGCTCGCGGCCCGGCTCCTCGTCCGGATCAACCGCCTGCTCGCGGTGACCCTGCCGCTGAGGGCGCTGTACTCCGACCCCACCCCCAGCGGTGTGGCGTCCGCGCTGGAGGAACTCGCCCCGCGCGGCTACTTGAAGGGGCGGGCGGCGGCGGCGCTGGAGATCCTGCGCATGTCGGACGAAGAGGTGCGGCTCCTGCTGACAACCGAGTGACACGGCCCAACCCCATGGAAACCGCAGTGAATTCGAGAGGACGCCCGCCTTGTTCCGGACGATGCTGAAGTCGAAGATCCACAGAGCCACGGTCACCCAGTGCGACCTGAACTACGTCGGCTCGCTCACCATCGACGCCGACCTCATGGACGCCGCCGACCTGCTGCCCGGCGAACTCATCCACCTGGTCGACATCAACAACGGAAGCCGCCTGGAGACGTACGTCATCGAGGGCGAGCGCGGCAGCGGCGTCATCGGGGTCAACGGCGCGGCGGCCCGGCTCGTGCAGAAGGGCGACCTCGTCATCATCATCTCGTACGCCCAGGTCACGGACGAGGAAGCCCGCTCGATGAAGCCCAGCGTGGTCTTCGTGGACGCCGACAACCGGGTCGACTCCCTCGAACCGTCCCTGTCCGGGGTGCCCGAGGGCCACGGTCTGACAGCGGGCGACGTTGTGGAGAGTCGGTGATCCCACACTCCTGGCGGTACGTCTGGAACAACGGCGGCGGTCCGCTCGTCCGGGCGGCCCGGGGCGCGGCCGAGGCGCTGGCCCGGCCCCGGCTCACCCTCTCGGTGCCGCAGGGCCGCGGGCCGGTGCTGGCGTACGCGGGCCTGGAGCACGAGCTGACGTACGTACTGCCCTTCCTGGAGCAGCGGCGCGGAACCCCCTCGGTCCGCACCCGGACCGGCACCTCCTGGGCGGAACTGGCGGACGGCCGGGCCGCCGCGAAGACGGACATCCTCGCCGTCGGCCACCACCGGCGCAGGGTGCCCGCCCAACTGCCGCGGCACAGCCTGCTGCTGCCGTTCAGGATCACGCTGACCGTGCCCCTGGACGCCTCGGACGACCCCGCTGCCGCCGTGCTCCGGCGGATCTCCCGCAAGGCCCGCCAGCAGCACGCCCGTGAACTGCGCTCCCGGGTCCGCACCCTCGAAGTCTCGCGGGACGAGGCCGACTTCGACTCCTTCTACGACCACATGCACCTGCCGACCATGGGCCGCCGGCACGGCGACGCCGCCCGCTCGGAGGCCAAGGAGAGCGCCCGGACGTGCATCTTCCGGCACGGCGCGATGTTCTTCCTGTGCGAGTCCGGCCGCCGGGTCGCCGGCATGCTCTGCCGGCTGGAGGGGCGCACCCTGGTCATCCGCCTCGCCGGGGTCGACGGCGGCTCGGAGGAGGCGTACCGCTCCGGCACCTACATGGCGCTGTTCATCCTGATCCTCCAGTGGGCCGCCGAGCACGGCTTCACCCGGGTCGACCTGTCCGGGGGCGAGCCGTTCCTCAGCAAGGGCACCTTCCAGTTCAAGCGGAAGATGCACCCGCACGTCTCCCTGCCGCCCAACCACTTCCGCGACCGGCGGCTGCTGGTGCGGGTCCTGCGCGACAGCCCCGAGGTGCGCGACTTCCTGGTCGCCAACCCCATGCTCACCCTCGACGAGGGCGGCGCACTCCAGGCCGTCCACTTCCACGACGACGAGCGGCCGCCACGGCTCGACCTGCGCTGGCAGTGCCCCGGTGTCGACGGCCAGCGCCTCGTCCATCTCGACGCCTTCCTGACCGGGCTGCCGGCCCGGCAGAGCGGCCACGTACTCAAACGCAGCGAAGGGGCTCTGTGATGTGCGGCATTACCGGCTGGATCGACTTCACCCGGAATCTCGGTCTCGAGCGCACGACCCTGGAGGCCATGACCGGCTCGATGCACCGGCGCGGCCCCGACGACTCCGGCATCTGGCTCGGCCCCCATGTGGCCCTGGGCCACCGCCGGCTCGCGGTCGTCGACCCGGCGGGCGGCGCCCAGCCCATGGAGACACAGCGCCGGGGCTCCGACGCGCCCGTCGTGCTGACGTACAGCGGCGAGCTCTACAACTTCCGCGAGCTGCGGGCCGAACTGACCGGCCGCAACCACCGCTTCCGCACCTCCTCCGACACCGAGGTCGTGCTGCACGCCTATCTGGAGTGGGGGGCCGGCTTCGTGGACCGGCTCCAGGGCATCTACGCGTTCGCCATCTGGGACGCCTGGCGCGAGGAGCTGATCCTCGTCCGCGACCGGCTCGGTGTGAAGCCGCTCTACTACCACGCCTACCAGGGCGGGCTGCTCTTCGGCTCCGAGCCCAAGGCGATCCTCGCCAACCCGCTCTTCACCGCCCGCACCAGCGAGGCGAAGCTGCCCATCCTGTTCAACCCGCGCCTGGCCATGCCCTGGGAGACGCCGTTCACGGACATGAGGCAGGTCCAGCCGGGCCACCTCGTGCGCGTCGACCGCTCCGGGGCGCACGAGACCCCGTACTGGCGGCTGGTCAGCCGTGAGCACCGGGACGACTACCCCACCACCGTGAGCCGGGTGCGCGAGATCCTGGAGGATGTCGTCGCCCACCAGATGGTGGCCGACGTACCGCTGTGCTCCCTGCTCTCCGGCGGTCTGGACTCCAGCGCCATCACCGCGCTCGCCGCCCGCAACCGACCGGACGCGCTGCGCTCGTACTCGGTCGACTTCGAGGGCGCCGAGGAGGACTTCCGCGCCACCGCCCTGCGCCCCGAACGGGACACCCCCTTCGCGCTGGCCGCCGCCCGCCACCTGGGCGTCGACCACACGATGGTGACGCTGGACCCGGCGGTCCTGCCCGACTACGTGCCCGCCACGCTGGCGGCACGCGACATGCCCAGCCTCGGTCAGTTCGACACCTCCATGTACCTGCTCTTCCAGGAGATCCGGAAGACCTCGACGGTCGCCCTGTCCGGCGAAGCGGGCGACGAGGTGTTCGGCGGCTACCCGTGGTTCTTCGACCGCGCGAGCGTCTTCGGCGACACCTTCCCCTGGCTCGGCAATGCGCCCAGGCTCACCGACTGCCTCGCCCCCGACGTGACCGCGCGGATCCGCCCGCAGGACGACGAGCAGGACCGCTACCGCACCCTGCTGTCCCGGGTGCCGAGGCTCCCGGGGGAGTCGGGCCTGGAGGCGCGGATGCGAGAGGTCCTCCACCTGAGCCTGCAGGGCCCGCTGCTCTACCTCCTGGACCGCAAGGACCGGATGAGCATGGCCGTCGGCCTGGAGGTGCGGGTCCCGTTCTGCGACCACACGCTCCTGGAATACGTATGGAACGTCCCGTGGAAGATGAAGGTCTCCGACGGGCGGGAGAAGAGTCTGCTGCGGTCCGCCACCGAGGACCTGCTGCCGCAGTCGGTGCTGATGCGGCGCAAGAGCGGCTACCCGGCGACCTTCGCCCCGGCCCACGCCGAGGCACAGCGTGCCGCCCTCGACGCGCTCGTGGCGGACCGCGATTCACCCCTGGCCGGAATGCTGGACGGTGCCAAGGTGCGCGAACTCGCCTACGGGGACACCAAGATGCTGACCATGGCCGACAACCTGCACTTCCTGCTGCCACTCATCGAGGTCGACCGGTGGCTGCGTACGTACAACGTCTCGTTCACCGACTGACCATCCACCTGGAGCCACTGCAGTGCAAGAAGAGAAGAGCATCGAACCCGCCCACCCGCCGCTGACCCGGCAGGGCAACTTCGTGAAGCTCTGGACCGGACAGTCTGCGGCGCTCATCGGTTACGAGATCAGCGAGATGGCGCTCCCGCTCCTGGCCATCCTGGTCCTGGAGACCGACGCGGGGGAACTCGGCATCATCGGCGCGGCCCGCTGGCTGCCGTTCCTGCTGTTCTCGCTGTGGGCCGGTGTCTGGATCGAACGGCGCCGGCGGATACCCGTGATGATCGCGGCGGACCTGACCCGCGCGGCGCTGATGATCGCCGTGGTGTCGCTCGCGCTGACGGACCTGCTGACGCTGCCGATACTGATCGCCGCGGTCTTCCTGCTCGGCGCGGGCACGGTGATGTTCGACATCAGCTACACCACTGTGCTCCCCAGCGTCGTACCGCAGGAACAGCTGGTGAAGGCCAACGGATGGCTGCAGGCATCGGGTTCGGTGGCCCAGGTCGGCGGACCCGGCTTCGCCGGTGTGCTCGTGCAGTGGCTGACCGCGCCGGTCACCCTGCTCGGACAGGCGCTCAGCTTCCTCGTCTCGGGCGGCTGCCTGGCCGCGATCCGGATCGACGAGAAGGTTCCCGAGCAGCCCGAGCACAGGCCCAACGGCCTCACCTCCCTCAAGGAGGGGCTCGTCATGGCCTTCGGAGATCCGGTGCTGCGCTCGCTGGTGGGCATCGGAGCGCTCTTCAACATGTTCAGCCAGTGGGTCGTGGCCATGTTCCCGCTGTTCGCCATCCGGGAGATCGGCCTGAGCGCCGGAACGATGGGCGCCGTCGTCTCCGCCGCCGCGGTCGGCGGACTCGTGGGCTCGATGACCGTGGGCCGGCTGAGCGAGCGCATCGGACCGGGGCGCGTGATCATCGCCTCCTCGGTGATCGCCTCGATCCCGTTCGCGCTGGTCGCGTTCAGCCCGGAGCGCCACGCCATCGCGATTCCCTGGCTCATCGCGTGCTTCGCGGTCGCCGGGTACGGCTGGACCATCGGCGGCATCATGATCACCAGCGTCCGGCAGGCCTACACCCCCAGGGCCTTCCTGGCACGGGTGAACGCGACGTACCGCTTCCTGGGCTACGGGCTGGTGTCGGTCGGCGTCTTCGCCGGCGGTCTGCTCGGCGAGGCGGCCAGCCTGCGCACCACCCTTCTCGTCGGCGCGATCGGGTCCATGACCGCCATGGTCTGGAGCATTCTGTCGCCGCTGCGCGGCCTGCGGAAGATGCCCGCCCAGGAGGCGTGACCCGCGCGGCGCCGGGTCGCCCGCAAGCCCTGCCCGCAAGCCCTTGCCACGGACGCACAGGAACTCGGAGGAACGAGGAACAATGAGCTCGGACATGATTGCGGCATTCGCCCTGGAGGCGGAGGTCTACGACGTACTGCCCTTCCGCGTCGACCAGCCCGACGTGGGGTTCTTCGTCGACCTGGCGAAGGAGGCCGGGGGCCCGGTCCTCGAACTCGCCTGCGGCACCGGCCGGATCACCCTGCCTCTCGCCCGTGCGGCGGGCGAGGCGGTCGGCCTCGACCTGGCCCCAGCGATGCTCGGCCGGGCGCGGGCCAAGGCCAAGGACGAGGGCCTCGAGGCAGCCGTGTCGTTCATCGAGGGCGACATGTGCACGGCGCGCCTGGACCGGGAGTTCCCGCTCGTGATGATGGGCGGCCAGCCGCTGTTCTTCCTCAAGGACGACGACGCGCTGAGCGCGGCTCTGGAGACCGTCCGCGCCCATGTCGCCCCCGGCGGCCGCTGGGCGGCGGGCGTGCCCGTACTGCGGGCACCGGCCGCGGCGGACATGCAGAACAGGCTCCACTTCACCTGCGAGGTGCGCCACCCGGTCACCGGGCAGCGAGTGGCGATCTGGGACGCGTCCAGCATCGACGAGGTCCGGCAGATCGCCACCCGGCGACGGATCACGGAGACGCTCGACGAAGAAGGCCTGGTGCTGGAGCGGCGGCACTCCACGCAGACGCTCTACTACCGCCACCCCGCCGAACTGCGCCGGCTGATCGAGCAGGCGGGCTTCCGTCTGGAGCGCACCTACGGCGGCTACGACAAGCGGCCCTTCGGGTCGGCCTCCAACCACCTCATCTGGGTCGCGACCAAGGAGGACTGAGTTCCCGCGCGTTCTGCTCCACCCCCTCAACGGAAGGTACCGAAATGACCGCACCGACCGAACTGAACGGACCCGCCGCGGCCGTCGTGGGCGACGGCATACAGGCGTCCAACGCCGGCTGGAACTTCGCGGGCGAAGCGAGCAAGAACTTCGACGGCCATGTCTCCAAGAGCGTTCCGCTGTACGACACCGGCCACGAACTCGTCGAGCGGCTCTCCGACTTCTTCGTCGGCCCCGACAGCACCGTCTACGACCTGGGCTGCTCCACCGGCAGCCTCACCGAGCGTCTCGCCCGCAGGCACGCGCACAAGTCGCCGCGCATCATCGGCGTCGACTGCGAGCAGGACATGGTGACCATCGCGCGGCGCAAGTGCCGCGACATCGACAGCATCGAGATCCAGCACCAGGACCTCTCCCAGGTCACCTGGGAGAAGGCGGACCTCGTCGTCATGTACTACACGCTGCAGTTCGTGCCGCCCAAGTACCGCCAGACGGTGGTCGACGAGATCTATCAGGCCCTCAACTGGGGCGGCGCACTCCTGATGTTCGAGAAGGTCCGCGGCCCCGACGCCCGCTTCCAGGACGTGATGACCCAGCTCTACACCGAGTACAAACTCGAACAGGGCTACACCCCGGACGACATCGTCGGCAAGAGCCGCAGCCTCAAGCGGGTCCTTGAGCCGTTCTCCACGCAGGGCAACCTCGATCTGCTCTCCCGGGCCGGATTCGTCGATGTGATGACCGTCCAGAAGTACGTCTGCTTCGAGGGATTCCTGGCGCTCAAGTGACGCACGGCCCCTTTTTCGACACTGCTGAAGGAATCAGATGAGCGGCATCACCGGCTGGGTGGACTTCACCCGCGACCTCACCGCCGAGGACGGCACCGTCCGGCGGATGACACAGAGTCTGACCCACCGCGGTCCCGACGGCTCCGGCCACTGGACCACCGGCCATGCGGCGCTCGGCCGGACCCGGCTCGCAGCCGCCGACCCGGGCGGGAGCGGCGAAGTGACCGTCGTCGCCGAGGACGGCGCCGAGCTGGTGGCGGGCGTCTGCACCGGGACCGTCTTCAACGCCGGAGACCTGCGGGCCGAACTGAGGGGCCGCGGGCACCGGCTGCGCACCGAGGGCACCGCCGAACTGCTGGCCCGGGCCTACCTGGAGTGGGGCGAGTCGTTCGTCGACCGTCTGGTCGGCATGTACGCCGTCGCGCTCTGGGACCTGCGCACCGAGGAACTGCTGCTGGTCCGCGACCGGATGGGGGTGGAGCCGCTCTACTACCACAGGGGTGCCTCCTTCCTGGTCTTCGGGTCCGAGCCCAAGGCGGTCTTCGAGCAAGGGCGGTTGGAGCGGCGGCTCACCGCCGACGGGCTCCGGGAGATCATCTCCTCCGGCAAGACCCCCGGCCACGCCATCATGGACGGCCTGCACGAGCTGCGCCCCGGTCATCTGCTGCGCATCGGCCGGGACGGCGTCCGGACCCGCCGCTACTGGCAGTTGACCGCCGTGGAGCACGGCGACGACCTGGACACCACCGTCCGTACCGTGCGCGAGCTGCTCGTCGACGCCGTCGGAGAGCAGCTGGTGGCCGACGGCCCGGTCTGCTCGCTGCTCTCCGGCGGACTGGACTCCAGTACGCTCACCGCGCTGGCCTCCTCCTGGTCAGCCGAGCAGGGCCGGGGCCCCTTCTCCACGTTCTCCGTGGACTTCGTCGGGTACGCCGACCACTTCCGCGCCAGCCACATGCGGGCCACACCCGACGGACCGTTCATCCGGGACGTCGTGGACCACTGCGGAACCGAGCACGCCACCCTGGTGCTCGACAGCTCCAGCCTGACCGACGCCGACGCCCGCGCGGGCGTCCTGCGGGCGATGGACCTGCCCATGGGCATGGGCGACCTCAGCACCTCCGGATACCTGCTCTTCCGGGCGGTCCGCGAACACAGCGCGGTGGTCCTCTCCGGCGAGTCCGCCGACGAACTCTTCGGCGGGTACAGCTGGTTCCAGGACCCCGCCGTCGTCGAGGCCGACACCTTCCCGTGGCTGGCCCGGCACTCCGAGGACGACGCCTCCGGAGCGGGCCTGATGGACCCCTCCCTCTACGCCGAGCTGGACATCACCGGTTACCACGCCCGCCGCTACGAGGAGGCCCTGTCCGAGGTGCCCGTCCTGGCGGGGGAGAGCCGCCCGGAGCGGCGGATGCGCGAGATCACCTACCTCAACCTCACGCGCTTCTCCCAGATCCTGCTCGACCGGCGGGACCGCATGAGCATGGCCGCCGGACTCCAGGTCCGCGTCCCGTTCTGCGACCACCGGCTCGTCGAGTACGTCTACAACGTGCCGTGGAAGTTCAAGTCCTTCGACGGGCACGAGAAGAGCCTGCTGCGGGCCGCCGCCCGCGATCTGCTGCCGGGCACGGTGCTCGGCCGGCGCAAGAGCCACTTCCCGCGCACCCAGGATCCCGCCTACGACGCCTCGGTCATCGCCGAGTTCGGCAAGATCGCCGGACGGCCGGACGCGCCGCTCACCGCGCTGCTCAACCCGGCGGCGGTCGCGGAGCTCGGCGCCGAAGGACCGGACTCCCTCGCGGGGGGACGCATCGTTCTGGAGGGTCTCGTCGAGATCAACAACTGGCTCGAAACCTACGATGTCGCTCTCGACGTCTGACGCGCCCGAGGAGACCTCGCTGGTCGTGGCGCTCCCTGCGGGCGGCGGGGGCGCGGGCATGTTCGCCCAGCTGCGCAAGGCCCTGCCCGCCGGCACCGGACTGGTGGTTCCCGACCTGCCGGGCCGGGGCCGCCGCACGCGGGCGCCGCGCGAACTCACCGTGCCCGGCCTCTCAGCCGAGCTGGCGGCCGAACTCGAACCGCGCATCGCCGGGCGCCCGTACGCCGTGTTCGCGACCTGTTTCAGCACCATCGTGGGGCTGGAACTCGTCTGGCAGCTCCTGGAACGAGGCCTTCCGCCGACCCGCGCGCTGCTGGTCTCGGGCCGGCAGCCGCCCGACGTGGCCCCGCCCTTCGAAGCCCTGGACAAGCTCTCGGACGAAGAGGTCCTCGGCGGGATGCGCCGCTTCTGGCCGTCGGAACTCGACTGGGAGTCCATGCCCAAGGCCCTGCACGACATCCTGCTCCGCCAGACGCGCCGCGACAACGAGCTCGGCGTCGGGTACGTGTACGAACCCCGCGGCCCGCTTCCCGTGCCGGTCATCGCCTACCAGGGCATGGACGATCCGGGGGTGACCGTCCCGGAACTATCGGACTGGGGCGCGCACACCTCGGTCTCCTTCACGCTCCGTGTCGTTCCGGGGGGCCACTACTTCTACATGACCCACACCGACCGGCTGGCCGGGGAGCTCGGCGCGCTCCTGGCCGGGCGTGCCGAGGACGACCCGGTGTCCTGAGCGTGCCGGCCCGGTCCCGGACCGGGCCGGCACGACTACTTGGCCAGCTTGCCGTTGGGCCGCACCGTGAACCAAGTGCCGTTCACACCCTGGCCGTTGGTGTCACCGGGCTGCTCGTCGCCGGTGTACCAGTAGAGCGGCCAGCAGTCGATGCTGAGCTGCTTCGTGCCGTCGGGGCGGGTGTACGGGGTGAGCAGCTTCGGGTCGATGCCCTTGATGTCCTTCTTGTCGACGAGCCCGGCGGGCTTCCACTTCTCCAGGCAGGCGCCCTTGCAGTTGGACTTCATCGGCCAGGCGGTGTCCTTGGTGAAGCGGTAGAGCGTGCGCCCCTTGCCGTCGCGGATGATCGTGCCGCGCTCCTCGTCGTCGACCGTGGACAGAGCGGGCAGGTCCTTCGGCTCGCTCGGGGCCTCCTGCGCCGATGCCTTCGCCTTCGTGCCGTCGGGTGCGGCCGAGAACCAGGTGCCGCCGACGCCCTGCCCGCGGGTCTGCCGGGGCGCCGTGTCCTGCGCGTAGCGGTACAGCGGCCATCCCGCGAGCGTCAGCTGACTCGTGCCGTCCGCGCGCTTCACCGAGCCGAGCAGCCCGGGGTCCACGCCGCGGCCCGCCTTCGCACCGTCGGCGAGCACCGGCGGCCAGGCCTTGGCGCAGTCGCCCGCGCAGTTGGAAGCGGGCGGCTTCGCCGTGTCCTTGTCGAAGCGGTACAGGGTGAAGCCCGCGCCGTCCGTCACGACCGGGCCCAGCTGCTTGCTCTGCCAGACGCTGAGGCGGCCCGCCTGCGAGGGCTGCGCACCGTTGCCCGTCGAGGCGGCGCGCCCGGCGGATCCGGTGGTGGTCGCCGCCGTGCCCTGGGAGCTAGTGCAGGCCGCCGTCAGCATGACCGCGGCGATGGTGAATACGACCGGGACGTAGGTGAATTTACGCATGGGTATCCCTCTTTCGGAAATCTTGGGGAATTTGCTTTTCGCTGAAGTGCTAAGTGCTGAAGTACTGAAGTAATGGCCCGCCCCGGCAGCAGGGGAGGAGTCGGCCGACTGCCGGGGCGGAGTTTCTGGTCCCGGAATTCCTTCTGGCCGGTCACTGTCACTGTGAGAACGGCCGCTGTGGCAGGGTGGTTCAATTCCCGGGAAGTTCTTTTTCCGGGTCGCGAGCGGTCAGACCCGCCCGGTGCCCGCCCCCGCCAACGTCTGCGTGGGAACGACCACCCGCAGACCTAGTACGCCCAGGTCGACGCTGCCGTCGTTCTCCGCGTACCACCGCCAGTGCGCCCCCGGTACGTCGCCCACCGTCAGCACGATCCACCCGCCGCCCTCCGACCCGGTGAGGTCCGCGAGCGTTCGCGCCTCCTCGGCGGTCGGCGCGTCCTGGAGGACGACGAAGCCGGTGACCTCGCCCGTACGGGCGGCGCCACGCACCAGGCCGACGCCCAGTTCCTCGGCGGAGTTGAGGATCTCCTCGGGGGCCTTGCCCGTCACCTCCGACACGGAGCGGACCCGGACCAGACCGTTGAGGCCGGGCAGGGCGCTCGCGCCCGGGTCCACCGACACCACCACCGTGCTCTGCCGCGGCAGTTCGAGCAGCCCGCGCACCAGCGCCGCCACGGTGTCCTGGGCGACGACGAGGTCACCGCTGACGCTCAGCGCGCCGTTGATCTGCCCGAGGTCCACCATGACCTGCGCGCCCCGCTCGCTCACCCCGATCCGGGCGAGGTGTGGCAGTGCGAGCGTCACTTCGGCCGCCGGATCGCCCTCGATGACGGAGGGCAGTCCGGTGCGCTCCCAGCGATTCGGTTCGAGCGCGGTCCACGGCGCGGGTGCCGTGTGTGCCCCCGACACCGACGCGAGCAGCTTCGTGGGTTCGGCGAGGACGCTGTAGACCCGTACCGGGCGCTCCGCCTCCGCCGCGTCGGCGGGGATCAGTTCGCGCAGCGCCTGCCGCACCACCGCCGGCGTACGGGTGTCCGCCGCGAGCCGCCGCGCGAGCGCGCCCCGCCGACGCCGCCGCAGCGCGAGCGCCAGGCCGCGCGGCAGCCGCGGCCGCAGCACCCGGGCGGCCCGCGCGATCCCGGAGCCGGTGGCGCGCACGGCCCGGCCGATCGGGCGCCGCGCGACGATCACCACGGTCAGTGCGGTGACGCCGGCAACACCCCCGATCAGCCAGGGCGACCCGAGCCGGTCGCCCAGCCCGGCGAACGGTCCCGAGCCCCGGCCGGCCGCGGCGCGGGGCGCGGGGGAGGCGCTCCGTGCGGGGGGCTTCGCCGCATCGGCGTTCTCCTCGGGCAGGACACCGAACTCCACGCCGGACCCGTCCGCGTCCTCCGGCAGGATCAGCGGGAAGCCCGGGGTCAGCTGGTCGGGACTCACGAAAGCCGAACCGTCCGGCAGCTGGCGCCCGCTGTTGAGGACCAGGATCTCCTCGAACCGGTCGCCGTCGCCGAGGGTGCGCTGTGCGATCCCGAACAGCGTCTCCTGCTCGCCGCCGTTCTCCTGCGCGGACCTGACCACGTAGTACTTCGTCACCTCATCGGCCCGCAGCACCCGGAAGGGCTGCGCCTGCACGGCTGCCGGAACCGGTGCGGAGGCCGGAGCCCGTACCGGCCCCAGAGCCTGCGCGGGTGCGGGCAGCGCCAGCCAGGCGACGGCCACCAGACCGCACACCGCCGTCACCCGTGCCGTCGTGCGCCACGGCGCCGGCCGCCGCGCTTCGTTCGTCGTCCTCGGGGCGTCGCGCATCTTTCTCGTCCTCCTCCGTACGGGGCCTGGTGACGCGCACTGCTGATTGCGTCGGCCGTCACACGCGTGGAGCCCCGGGTCGGTTCAACGAGCTGAACCGAAACGCCGACCACCCCGTTAGGAGGTGCCGAACGGGCTTGTAGCCGGGAGGAGTTGGAGATGGCGCGTCGGCATGCCACGGGCTGGGAGGTGCTCGGGTTCGGGGAGGACCCGACCCCCGGGAACCCGGAGGCGATCAGAACACTGGCCAAGACCTATCAGGAGCTGAGCGAAGGGGCGGGCGAGGCGGTCGAGCTGCTGCGCGACGACGGGGCGCTGCGCCGCGGCAAGGGCCAGGCGATGGACGCCCTGAAGACGCGCATCACCAAGGACCTGCCGGGGCTCCTGGAGAAGACCAGGGACTCCTTCCGTACCGCCGCGGGCGCCTACGACGAGTACGCGAACACCCTGACGAGCGCCCAGGACCTGCTGGACCGGGCCATCGACCAGGGCCAGGAGGTCGCCGCCGCCGCGAAGACGGAGGTCCCGGCCCTCGCGGCGGACGCCACCCCGGAGCAGGCCGAGACCCACCAGACGCAGCAGGGCGAGGTGAACGCCGCGAAGGAGGCGCTGTCCGCCGCCGAGGAGCTCGGCCGCATGGCGCAGCGGATACGCGAGGAGGGGTCCGACAGGGCCACGATCGTCCTCGACGACGCCGCCGAACAGGCCATCCCCGCAAGGGACTTCGTGAAGGCGTTCGGTGACTTCCTCGCGGACAACCCGCTGGTGGAGATCATCGCCGGTGTCATCATCGGCATCGTCGCCGTGTTCTTCCCGGTCGTGGGTCTCATCCTGGGCGCGATCCTGTTCGCGGTGTCGGTGATCCGGATGGTGTCGCAGGGCAAGATCGACGCCGGTGAGATCATCATCGGCCTGCTCACCCTCGTACCCGGTGGAGTGCTGCTCGGCGGGCTCGGGAAGATCGTCGGGGCGGCCGGCAAGCTGGCGAAGTTCGCGCCGTTCCTGGCCAAGGTGGGCAAGGGCGTCGGGACCGCTTCGGGGGCGGTCTCGGCGGCCCTGAAGAACTCGACGTTCGTCCGCAAGATCATCGACCCGCTGTCCAAGGGACTCGTGGGTCTCAAGGCGTCCCCCGGTCTGGCCCTCGGCGCCAAGTTCGCGATCGACGTGACCACCGAGTTCTCCCTCGGCTTCCTGGCGAGCGGGATCACGGCGGTGATCGACGGGAAGAAGTTCGACGCGGCCTCGGCCGCCAAGGGCGCCGCGCTCGGTGCCGCCACGGCCGGTGCCTTCACCCTGTTCGGCGGGACGAAGTTCGCCACCAGCATCAAGGACGCCTTCACCACCAAGGGCAAGTTCAAGAGCAACATCGACAAGGCGTTCTCCGTGAACAGCCTCGGTGTCGTCGACGGCAAGTTCAAACCCGGCAACGTCCTGTTCTCCGAGACCAAGGGCGCGCAGAAGACCGGCTTCCACGGCATCAACGGCACGACCAAGTCGGACCCCGCCACGGGCGAGGTCAAGACGAAGGTCACGACCCCGGACGGCGCGAAGACCGAGACGAAGATCACCCCGCCCGGTCCCAAGGCCGACCAGGTCGAGGCCCCCGACGACCTGCCCTTCGGAGTCCCGGGGCCCGAGACGTCGACGACCACCACGACACCGGACGGGTTCACGTCGAAGACCGCGAACGGCACGAACACCATCAAGAGCCCGGACGGGGACGTCATCACCTCGAACGGCAACACGACGACGATCAGCACCCCGATTCAGGGCCCGACCACGAAGGAGCAGATCCTCGGCGGGCTCGGAGGCGAGTTCGCGCCCGCGCAGTCGGAGAAGCCCGCGCTCTCCACGGAGCTGGGCCCGAACGGCGGCTTCACGACCTCGGGACCGTTCGGCGAGGTCTCCAAGGGGCCGGACGGCACCACGACGTTCAGCTCGCCCGGCGGTGACGGCGGTGGTCCCACGCCGGAGTTCACCGTGAACAACAACACGATCTCCACCCCGAACGGCCTCACCCTGACCGACAACGGCGGCTCCACGACGGTGGGTGGTGGCGGGCTCACCACGGACAACCAGAACGGTGTCAACTCGGTCTTCAACGGCCCCCCGGCGGGCCAGCCGGTGGTGACCCACAACCCCGCCGACGGCAACGTCGACATCAACTTCGGCAACACCACGCTCAACGGCAACACGGGGAACCCCGGGGGTGGATTCGCCCTGCCGGACGGCACGCAGGCCAACGTCGGCAACAACGGCGACGTGAGCGTCGTCAACGGAGACGGCGGCGGCCAGAACGTCAACCTGCCCCCGGCCAACGCGGGCGGCCCGGTCACCTTCACCGACACCAACGTCAGCACCAGCATCCCTCCGGCCGGCGGCGCCACCATCGCCACGCCGGGCGGCCCCGCCACCACGCTCGACCACACCGGGTTCACGGTGAACACCGGCGGCCCCACCCCCGACACGGTGCAGTTCAACGGGCCGGGGAACTCGCTCGACGTGACGCCGCCCGGCGGTCAGCCGCAGGTCTCGGTCGGCCCGGACGGCTCCATCACCACCGGCAACATCAACACCGACGGGGGTGGCGGCGGTACGGCCACCGGCGGCGGGGGGAACGTGGCGTTCTCGCCGACCGACATCAAGTTCAGCACGCCCGACGGCGGGACGATCGCCGTCAACCCGCAGGGCCAGTTCGACCTGAACCCCTCCGGCGCCCAGCCGCCGGTCACCGTCAACCCGAACGGGGACATCGCGGTGGGCCCGTCCGGCGCGGCCCCGGTCACCTTCAACGGCCCCGACGGCACCGCCGTCACCACCAAGCCCGGCGGCGGCCTCGACGTGACACCGCCCGGCGGTCACCCACAGGTCTCGGCCGGCCCGGACGGCGGCGTCTCCGTCAACGGCATCACCACGGACGGCAACGGCGGCGGCACGGCCACCGGCCCCGGCGGCCAGGTCGACTTCTCGCCGCTCGACATCAAGTTCAGCGCCCCGGACGGCACGACGTTCACCATCAACCCCAACGGCAAGTTCCACGTCGACGGGATCAGCCACGGCGCGGACGGCGTCACCATCGGCGGCTCGACCACGGTCGGCAAAGACGGCTCGGCGAGCATCGCCCACGGTGACCAGCAGATCAACGTCGGCGCCGACGGCACCATCACGGCCAACGACGCGCAGGGCAACCCGGTCCCGCCGGCCGTGCCGCAGCCGACCCCCGGAAATCCGGTGAACGCGGGCAACACCACCATCTCCGTGGACAACGGCGGCGGCCACTCGGTCACCGTCCACGGCCAGAACGGCACCACGGTGACGGTCGGCGGCAACGGCACCACGACCGTCAACCATGGCCCGATCCAGGCGAGCCACGGCCCGAACGGCATCAGCGGCAGCGTGGGCACCGGCCATCCGATCCAGGCCAGCCAGGGCCCGAACGGCGTCACGACCGTCAGTCAGAACGGTACGTCGGTGAGTACGGGCGGAAACGGCCCGACCACGGTCGGTCCGCAGGGCGGGCCCGCCTCGGTCACCGTAAAACCGCCCACGGGCCAGGACCCCGCCCAGGTCACCACCGCCGATGGCAGTACCACCAGCGTCCACGGCGACGGCACCGTCACCAAGTCGGCGCCCGCGGGAGCCGGCAGCCAGACGGTCAACACGGGCGGTCCTGGCAACACCACGGTGACGGTCGGCGACAACGGCACCACGACCGTCAGCAACGGCCCGATCCAGGCGAGTCACGGCCCGGACGGCATCAGCGGCAGCGTGGGCACCGTCAACCCGGTCCAGGTCGGCCAGGGCCCGGACGGCGTGACGACCGTCAGTCAGAACGGTACGTCGGTGAGTACGGGCGGAAACGGCCCGACCACGGTCGGTCCGCAGGGCGGGCCCGCCTCGGTCACCGTCAACCCGGCCGACGGAGCCAACCCGACGCAGGTCACCACCTCAGGCGGCAGCAACACCACCCTGACGGGGAACGGCGCCCAGACGGACGTCAACGGCACCAACACCGCGAACAGCACGATCAACAACGACGGCACCATCAGCAACAACGCGCCGGCGGGCCCCAACAGCACGGTCACCACCGGACCGAACGGCACCACCGCCGCCGACAACAACGGCAACTTCGGCGTGGACAACACCGGCACCGTCACCAACGGCCCGGTCACCATCACCGCCAACACCGACGCCGCCAACAACCCCGTGGCCACCTTCACCGACACCGGAGCCGGCGGTGCGCAGGCCGATGTCGGCACCAACGGCGTCAGCACCCAGGGCGTCGACACCACGGTCGACCCGGGCGGCGATGTCACCGTCACCCACCACCAGACACCCGGCGGTCCGCCCACGACCGTCAACTCGGGCGCGGACGGCACGATCACCACACAGACCCCCGACGGGGCCGAGGCGAAGGTGCCGCCACGCCCGAACCCCGCAGGCGGCGGACCTGCGCCCGCACCGGCCCCCAGCACGATCACCAACAACAACGGCGCCACCCTCTCGACGGACGGGCAGACCACCGCATTCACCAACGACGGGTTCACGACCACCATCGGCAACGACGGCACCGGCCCGGCCACCACGACACTCCACCACGACTCCGGCGTCAGCCACACCGTCGACAACAACGGCCAGGCCACGGTCAACAACTCGCCGAGCGGCGCCGGCATCACCGGCACCAACACCCAGGTGACGGTGAACACCCCGCAGCAGGAGGGCTGGGGCCTGTTCGGCTCACCGGAGATGACGGGCGGTCAGAACACCCTGTCCAACGGCCCGGACGGCCCCACGATCACCACGCAGGGTGCCGACCCGGTCCACGAGCCCGGCAGCACCGTCGTGCACGGCCCGAACGCGGGCGGACCCGAGGGCGAGTTCTCCGTCACGTACGGACCGGCCACCGGCACCTTCGCGCCCGGCGGCGTCACCGGTCTCGGCCCCTCCGGCACCCACGTCGACCCGGCCACCAACCTTCCCGTCGACACGGCGGGCAACCCCATCGGCAACAACCCCGGCGACACCACCATCAGCACCGTCACCGGCGACGGCAACAGCGGCATCACCGTGCCCACGCCCGGGGGCGGCCCCGTCGTGCACCACGACGGCTTCTACGGCGGCAACACCGGCGTCGACACCAACAACAGCACCCTCGGCAAGAGCCCCGGCGACGTGGAGAACGCCGGTACGCCGGGCCAGAAGTCCGACATCCTGGACGGCCCGCACAACCCCTTCAACCGCGACCCCGCGCCGGGCCCCGAGACCTTTACGGTGGGCGGCAACGGCGGCGGGCCCTCCGTGGACGTCCCGGTCGGCGGCAAGGGTGACTCCACCGTCCACAACGGCCCGTTCGACGTGAAGGCCAACGGCGACGGCTCCTTCGACGTGTCCGTGTCCGGTAGCAACCAGCCCGGTGACAAGGTCACCGTCGGACCGGACGGCACCCTCACCGGGCCCGGCGTGGTTCCGGAAGCGCAACCCGGAGCAGGACAGGAGGGGCCCGCCAGGCCCCCGCAGGTCACGTTCAGTAATAACACCACCGTTACCGGCGGACCGGGCGCGGCGCCCGTCGTCACCCCCGACGGCGGCGGCGCCACCACCACCTTCGCCAACGGCGCCGCCACCACCACCGACCAGGCGGGCAACGTCACCATCACGCAGAACCCCGACGGCAGCGCCACGTTCAGTAACACCGCGGGCGGCGAGAACACCACGTTCACCGTCACCAAGGACGGCGTGGAAGGCACCGTCACCACGACTGACAACAACGGCAACCAGACCACGTTCGACGTCTTGGTCAACAACAACGGCTCCGTGCAGGTGAAGGACGCCAACGGCAAGACCCTCACCGAGGTCGACGCGAACGGCTCCTTCAACGAGCAGCACACCCCGATCCACGACTACCACGCTTACGCGGGTGGCCCCACATCCGTAACCGAGCTCCACGAATACGGCTACGAGGCCCTCACCAGCATCCTCAAGGGCGCCGTCGGCCAAGCCGTCAGCGTCGGCTACGAGGTGGGCGCCAACGGCGCCGACGCGCAGACCACCCTGGAGAACGCGGGCATCAAACTCGGCTACGGCGTAGGCAATTCCCTGGCCGGCAAGAAGGTCGAGAACGACCACGGATTCAAGACCAAGGGACCCGAGGTACCCCTTGCCTCGCTTCCCACGAAAACCATCGGAGCCGTCAACTCCAACCAGGACACCGAATTGGCGAATCCACCGGAAGAAGCCCCCATCAAGGTCTGAACCGAATGACCGCACCCGTCGTGTGTAGGGCGCTGGTCCACGAAACGGTCCATGAAACACCCATCCGCACCACCGACTTGGAAAAGGGAGACATTCCGATGGCCGATTACATCGTGAACGACGAGAAGACCGGCGCCGCCGCCACGCAGACCATGAACGAGTACGAGATCGCGGTCGCCCAGCTCAACAAGATCAAGGCCGACCTGGACGCGCTCACCGCCGACGGCTACAACACCCCGTCGGCGAGGAACGACTTCCAGCCCTTCGTGCAGGAGTACACGGACAACTACGGCAAGGTCACCGAAGGTCTCACGGGCATCTCCGAGTACATCAAGAAGTACGGCGAGGGCATGACCCAGTTCGACTCCGAGATGGGTTCCAGCCTCCGCAAGTGACCCCGCCCGGACGTCGGCCGGGCCGGTCCACTCTCCGGTCCGGCCCGGCCGGCTGTCCCGCACCCCTGGCAACCCCTGGTGATCCCCGTGCCCAAGGAGCACTGACGATGCGTCTGACCGTCACCGCCGTCGACCCGGAGCAGGGTCAGACCGCGGACATCATGATCGAGACCGACCCCGAGGCCCCCGCGGGCGAACTCGCCGAGCAACTGCACCGGCGGCTGCGCGGCGGCACACCGAAAGCACCGCCCGTTCTGTACCACGGGGCCACCCCGCTCCCCGCCGACCAGCCGATGGCCGCCGCCGCCCTGCGCTCCGGCAGCCTGCTGTCCCTGGACGCTCCCGCGCCCGAGGCGGGCCCGGAGCCGGACGGCGTCGTGGAACTGCGCGGCGTCGGCGGCGCCGACGCGGGAGTGGTGTTCCGGCTGCCGCCCGGCGACTACGAGATCGGCTCCGCCGCGTCCTGCCGCATCCAGCTCCGCGCCGAAGGGCTCGCGAAGACCGCGGCGCGCCTGAAGGTGCACGCCGACGCCACCGCGACCGTACGTTCCGTCGACCAGGACGGCGTCACCCGGGACGGCACCGGGGCGCGGGACTGGACCCCATGGCCGCTCGGCGGCGTCCTCACCATCGGCCCGGCCCTGCTCGAACTGGCCACGCCCTCCGTGCCCGACGCCGCCCTCCAGCCCTCCGACGACGGCGTGGGGCTCGACTACAACCGGCCGCCCCGGCTGCTGCCCCCGCCCGTCAACAACCGCTTCCAGCTCCCCGTGCCGCCCGGAAAACCCATCCGCAACAAGCTCCAGCTCGTGATGATCTTCGCACCGCTGATGATGGCCGGCGTCTCGTTCGTCATCTTCAACAACCCCAGGTTCCTGGTCTTCGGTGTCCTCTCCCCAGTCGTCGCCCTCATCTCCCAGTTCTCCAACAAGCGCCGGGGCAAGGAGAGTTACGAGGACCAGCTCAAGGAGTACGAGGAGAAGAAGGCCGCACTGGAACAGGACGTGGACGAGGCGGTGCTCGCCGAACAGCACGCCCGGCGCCTCGCCGCCCCGGACCCGGCGTCGGCCCTCCTGATCGCCACCGGCCCGCGTCAGCGGCTCTGGGAGCGCCGCTGGCGCGACAGCGACTTCCTGCTGATGCGGCTCGGCGTCGCCGACCGTCCCGCCTACGTGGAGCTCCAGGACCCCGCCGAGCCGGAACACCGCCGCAGGGTCGACCGCACCACGCACGCCGTGCCCGTGACCGTGCCGCTGCGCTCCTGCGGCGTCATGGGCGTCGCCGGCGGCGCCACCGCCGAGCCGCTGGTGCGCTGGCTGATCGCCCAGGCCGCCGTCCTGCACAGCCCCTCCGACCTGCGGATCTGCGTACTGTCCGGCACCGGCGGCGCGGACCGCTGGTCCTGGGTGCACTGGCTGCCGCACTGCGCGCCCCTCGGCGAGGACACCATCTCCCTGGTCGGCGCGAGCGCCGAGTCCGTGGGCCGCCGCATCGCCGAACTCACCGCCGTGGTCGCCGCCCGGCAGGCGGCCGGCGACCGGGCACCGCGCGGCGGCGCCGCGGGCGAGCCCGACGTCCTGGTCGTCCTCGACGGCGCCCGGAGACTGCGCTCCCTGCCCGGCGTCATCCAGATCCTCCGCGACGGACCGGCCGTCGGCGTGTACGCGCTGTGCGTGGACGACGAGGCCCGGCTCCTGCCCGAGGAGTGCCGCGCCGTGGCCGTGGCCGGGCCGAAGTGGCTGCGCGCCGAGCAGGACAGCGCCGACCCCGTCGACGAGGTCCGCATGGACGCGCCGACCCGGTCCTGGTGCGTGGGCGTGGCCCGCGCGCTCGCGCCGATCCGCGACGTGGGCGACGACGCCGACGAGAACCTGCTGCCCGCCTCCGCCCGGCTCCTGGACGTACTCGGTCTCGAACCGCCCACCCCCGACGCCGTCGCCGCGCGATGGGTGATCGCCGCCCGCAGCACCCGCGCCGTGCTCGGCGAGGGCGTGGATGGTCCGTTCGCCGTCGACCTGGCCGCCGACGGGCCGCACGGCCTGATCGCGGGCACCACCGGATCCGGCAAGTCCGAACTGCTCCAGTCCCTCGTGGCGAGCCTCGCCGTCGCCAACCGGCCGGACGAGCTGAACTTCGTCCTCGTCGACTACAAGGGCGGCAGCGCCTTCGCCGAGTGCGAGGACCTGCCGCACACCGTCGGCATGGTCACCGACCTGGACACCCACCTCGTGGAGCGGGCCCTGGTGTCCCTCGGCGCCGAACTGAAGCGACGCGAGCACATCCTCGCGGAGGCCGGGGCCAAGGACATCGACGACTACACCGACAAACGCACCCGCCATCCCGAACTCGCCCCCATGGCCCGGCTCGTCCTCGTCATCGACGAGTTCGCGTCGATGGTGCGCGAACTCCCCGACTTCGTCTCCGGACTCGTCAACATCGCCCAGCGGGGCCGCTCCCTCGGCATCCACCTGATCCTCGCCACCCAGCGGCCCTCCGGCGCGGTCACCGCCGACATCCGCGCCAACACCAACCTGCGGATCGCGCTGCGCACCACCGACACCGGAGAGAGCCGCGACATCATCGACGCCCCCGACTCAGGGCAGCTCTCGCCCCGCACTCCCGGCCGCGCCCACGCCAGGCTCGGCCACGCGGCGCTGCTGCCGTTCCAGACCGGTCGGATCGGCGGCCGCCGCCTCGACGCCTCGAACACGGACGAGGACCGCCCGGCGCCGGTGCTCACCGAACTCCACTGGGAGGCCCTCGGCGCCCCGATACCGAGGCCGGAGGTGCAGGAGGACACCTTCCAGCCGGTCACCGACCTGTCGGTCCTGGTCGAGGCGGTACGCGACGCGGCCACCCAGCTCTCCGTACCGCCCGCCCGGCGCCCCTGGCTGCCCCCGTTGCCCGGCGTCCTCACTCTCGCCGACCTGCCCGCGCGGCCCGAGGCGGCCGAGGACGGGCGGCTCACCCCGGTGGCGTACGGCCTCGTGGACGTGCCCACCGAGCAGGCGCAGCGTCAACTCGCCTTCGATCTCGACGAGATGGGCCATCTGTACATCATCGGCTCGCCGCGCAGCGGCCGCTCGCAGGCGCTACGGACCCTCGCCGCCGCCCTCACCGGCGCGCACCGCTGCGCCGACGTCCACCTGTACGGACTCGACTGCGGCAACGGCGCCCTCCAGGCCCTCGGCGGACTCCCGCACTGCGGGGCCGTGGTGGACCGGGGCCAGGTCGAGCGGGTGACCCGCCTCCTGAACCGCCTGGTCGCCGAGGTCGGGCGGCGCCGTGAACTTCTCGGCAGGCGGGGCGTCGCCGACCTCACCGAGCTGCGCCGCGTCCTGCCCGAGACGGAGCGGCCCCCGCACATCCTGCTGCTCGTCGACCGGTTCGAGGCGTTCGAGCGGGACTTCGCCAACTACGACCAGGGCAGCCTGATGGACGCCATGACCCTGCTGATGCGCGAGGGCGCGAGCGTCGGCCTGCACCTGGTCATGACCGGCGACCGCATCCTCGGTCAGAACCGGTTCTCCTCCACCACCGAGGACAAGCTGGTCCTGCGCCTCAACGACCGCACCGACTACTCCATGGTGGGCCTCCACTCCCGCGACGTCCCCGAGGATCTCCCGGCCGGTCGCGGTGTCCTCGCCAAGGACACCAACAGCGCTCAGATCGCATTGATCCCGGGCGGCGACGGCGGCGACGGCAGCGCCCGCACCGACGCCACCGGCGCGGGCCAGGCCCTGGCACTCGGCGTACTCGCCGAACGGGTCGGGGAACGCGACGCCGAGGTGCCCACCGAGCGCAGGCCGTTCCGCGTGGACGTCCTGCCAGACGAGCTGGACTTCGCGGACGCCCTCGCCCGCAGGCCGCACACCGTCTCCCCGCTGTGGGCGATGGTCGGCGTCGGAGGCGACGAACTCGCCGCCATCGGCACCGACTTGTCGCAGGTGCCGTCCTTCGTGGTCGCCGGCCCGCCGAGGTCGGGCCGCAGCACGGTGCTGCTCACCATGGCGAAGTCGCTGACCGCGGCCGGCACGAAGATCGTGGCGATCGCGCCGCGCAACTCGCCGCTGCGCCACCTCGCCGGACAGCCCGGCGTCGTGGAGGTCTTCACCGACGCCGACGTCGCGGTCGCCGACTTCCGCGCCGCACTCGGCAAGGTGGACAGCCCCGCCGGAGCCATCCTCGTCGACGATGCCGAGATGATGATCAACTCCGAGCTGGACACCGACTTCGTCGCGCTCGCCCGCGGCAGCGCCGGGGACGGCTGGGGCCTGATCATGGCCGGCAACAACGAGGCGCTGCTCGGCGGCATCGGCGGCTGGCAGGCCGCCGTACGCCGCAACCGCTGCGGCGCCCTGCTCGCGCCCCGGCTGATGGGCGACGGCGAACTCGTCGGCGCCCGTCTGCCACGCGGCCTGATGGGACAGGACAGCGAACCCGGCCGCGCCCACCTGCAGCTCGGCGACGGCCGCTTCACCACGGTCCGCGTGCCCGCGACGACGGTGGACTGACCGACCGCGCGGCGTACGGCACCACAGAGCAAGGCGAGAAGGCCTACGCTCCCGTCCGGTCACCGGGGGAGCGGAGGCCTTCCGGCCTCCGGCACACGCGAAGAAGAGGGCCCGGCCGTTCCTCCCAGGAACGGCCGGGCCCTCCGCGAGGCCGGCGCCGGTCAGGTGGTCGCCGCGCCGACGGCCACCGGCTCCTTGTCGCCGAAGGCGAACGTCGACGTGATGGCGTCGAAGAGGTCGTTCAGCGGCTCGGCGAGCGGGATGTTCGGGCTGAAGCAGGTGATGATCAGGACCCGCTCGCCACCGGGGACCGGCACGAACGTGTGCGTCACCACCATCTTGTACGAGACACCGTCGGCGATCTCCGTCTCCTCGATGCCGGCCATCCGGCCGACCGGACCGACGCCCGGCAGCGTCGCCGTCGTGAGGGTCCGGGTGGTGTTCTCGCGGCGGCGGCCCCCGGTGGCCGAGAACTGCTCGGCGATGCCCTTGGCGGAGAAGTCCTCACCGGGCGGCGGCGTCACGCTGAACACCATGAGCCCGGCCATCAGCAGGCCGTCCTCGTACATGGCGGTGGTGCCCGCCGCATAGACGGCGCCGCGCCTGCGGGCGCCCTCCATGATGCGCCGCGCGCTGCGGAACGTGTGGTTGATGGCGTCCCGGGTCTCCTTCTGCGGGGCGTGCCGCAGCATCTCGGCACGGCGCTCGGCGAGCGTGTCGCCGTGCAGGTCGTACTCCGTCCAGTTCTCCGGGATGGCGATCCCGAAGGTGTGCGAACCAGTGGTCATGGGACCGTGCTCCTCAGTTCGTTTCGGGCCGGGCTCGTTTCGGGCCGGGCCGATGGGGGATCGATCAGGCCGTCGTCCTAGGACGGCCGGGTGCCACTCCCGGCGGGTGTCGCGTCGCCGCCACCGCCCTGCCCGCCGCTTTCCTTCAGCGAAGAGCCCATCTTGGTGTCGAAGTCGTCGAAGGCCTTCACGATGGCCTCGCAGGCGTCCTTGAGGTCCTTGCTGTTCCGCTTGACCTGCACGCGCCCGTCCTTCCACTGCTCGTCGAAGTTGGTGCCGGGGCGCACCAGTGGCGGGCCGACGTCCTCGGGGGCGTAGCCCGAGGGCCGGGTGTCGATGAGATCCATCACCCGGCCCAGGAGTTCACCGAGACGTTGCACCTCGTCTCCCGGCATCTCGATCTCGGCCAAGGCTCCTCCCTCGTACGCGTCGTCCGGCGGGCAGGTCCCGCCCCGCTCCAGGAACGACGGCGGACGCGGGACGGTTCAACGGCCCGCCGGATCAAGGGCGTACGGGCGTCGGGGCCGCAGGGAGGGTCACGCGGCCTTGCGGACGAGCTTGCCGTCGGGTGCCACGGCGAACCACTCGCCGTCCAGGCCCTGCCCGTTGACGTCACCGGGCGCCATGTCACCGACGTAGTAGTACAGCGGCCAGTCCCCGTACGTGACGTGGACGGCACCCCCGGACTGCTTCGCCTCGCGCAGCAGCGACTTCCTGACGCCCCGGCCCGCGGTGGCGGGTACGGGGCTGGTCAGCGCGGGCCATACGGCGATGCACTCCGCGTCGCAGTTGCTCGCGGCGTCCTTGTCCTTGGTGAAGGCGTACAGGGTGCGGCCCTTGCCGTCGACCAGGATGGAGCCGAGCCCGACGTCCGCCACGGTGACCTCGGTGCCGGGCGCGGCCTTGACCGGCCTCCTGCCGTCGTCGGTGTCGCCGTCGCTCCCGGCCCCGCAGGCGACAAGTCCCAGGGCCAGCGGGATCGCGAAAAGAGCCTTGCGTGCACGCATGGTGATGACCTCTCTCGTACGTCGTGAAACGCGAGGGGGTGAGTTCCCCGTGCCCACACGTGCTCCCTGCGCATCGGGTTCAGTGCGCATCCGCCCCCTTCAGCGCTTCGGCCCCCGACAGCCCGGTTCGCGGGCGGCGTTGAACCGCTCGGGCCGTTCGTCCGTTCGTCGACGCGAAGGGCCCCGACTGGAAGCCCCACTCCCGGAAGGACGAAAGACATGCGCAGGCTCACTGTTGCGGCGGCCGCCGCCGTGCTCCTCGCCGGTCTCACCGGTTTCGCCGGTACGAGTCCGGCGCTGGCCGAGGACGGCCCCGACGCCGGGGGCTCCCGTGGCACCGGGGTCTCAGCGGCCACCGCCGAAGCGGCGCAGGCACCGGCCGTCTCCCTGATCGCCCGGCTCACCGGCGACCAGGACGGGCCCACCGCGGGCGACCAGGACGGCAAGGCCGTCGTGCTCGTCAAGGTCAAGGGCGACCGCGTCACCTTCGCCCTCACCTGGAACGGCATCGGCAGGCCGACGCGCGGCCACCTCCACCGGGGCCGGCCCGGCAGCGACGGCGGGGTGAAGGCCGCGCTGTTCGGCACGGCCATGCCCGCCTCGGTCAACTCCGCCGCCGGGCAGACCTCGATGTCCTCCGCCGCGCTCGCCCGACAACTGCGCACCGACCCCGGCGGCTTCTACATCGACCTGCACTCCGAGGAGTTCCCTGGTGGCGCGGTGCGCGGCCGGCTCCGGCTCCTGGAGAAACCGGTGAACCCGCTCAGCATCATCAGGGGCGGCAAGCTGCGCGCGCTCGCGGACGGCGGCCAGGAGGTCCCGGCCGACGACCCCGGCAAGGCGGGCGACCCGGACGGGCACAGCACCACGTTCCTGCACCCGAGGACGGACCGCGTCGACTACTCCATGGCCTGGGTGAACATCGGGGCGCCGCTGGCCGGACACATCCACGAGGGGGTGCTCGGCGAGAACGGCGACGTACGGCTCCCGCTGTTCGTCACTCCCGTACCGAAGAACGTCTTCGCGATCTCCGGCAGCGTCAGCGTCCCCGACGCCGAGGTCATCGCACGCCTCAAGGGGAGCCCGACCGGCTTCTACTCCAACCTGCACACCCGGGAGTTCCCCGACGGCGCCGTACGAGGGCAGTTGTTCCGCTGACGTTCACCGGCAAGGGGGTGACGGAGGTTTCGCGGGCGGCCTGTGGGCAATCTTGATTGCCCCGGCCCCTGGTGACACCCTGCTTCCGTGCGGATCAAGCTGCCCTTCCCCAACTCCCCTCTGTTCTGGGGGATTCTGCCCGTGACGCTCGGGCTGATCGTGCTCCTGGGCGTCATGACGTTCGGCGCCGACAGGGCCGCCACGGTGTCCGGCGCACCCGCCGACGACAAGTACGTGGAGATCGGGACCGTTGTGCCGGCCCGGGCGCCCGCGGCCGGACCCGACGCGTCCACCGGCTCGTACACCGTCGACTGCGGCCGCAACGAACAGGGCCACTACAACATGGACAACGTCGTGACCTCCCCGGGCGTCGTGAACGGCGCCCACCACACCCACGACTACGTCGGCAATCTCTCCACCGACGCCCTGTCCACCGACCGGAGTCTGGCCGCCGCCGACACCACCTGCGCGGGCGGCGACCGGTCCACGTACTACTGGCCGGTGCTGCGCCGCCTCGACCGCACCGGCGATGCCCACAAGGCAGGCGTCGGCGCCCACGGCAACACCGGTGAGGTCGTCACCGCCTCCTCGGTGCGGGTGGAGTTCCGCGGCAACCCGGTCAGCTCGGTCGTCGGCATGCCCCGCTTCCTGCGGCTGGTCACGGGCGACCCGGTCGCGGCCACCACGGACAGCGGGAACGCCCGTGCGCAGTGGGGCTGTTCCGGCTACCCGGACCGGTTCACCCGGAACTACGCACGCTGCCCGCAGGGCAGCGGACCGACCCGCACCTTGGACTTCCCGAGCTGCTGGAACGGCCTCGCCACCGACAGCCCCGACCACCGTACGCACGCACAGTTCCCCGCCGCCGACGGCACCTGCCCGCGGGCCACGTTCCCCGTGCCGCAACTGCGCGTCACCCTCACCTATGAACTCCCGGAGGGCACGCCGTTCGCCGTCGACTCCTTCCCGGAGCAACTGCGCGATCCGATCACCGACCACGCGATGTTCGTGAACGTGATGACCGGGGATCGCATGGCGGAGCTGGTGCGCTGCATCAACGAGGACCGGCAGTGCAAGGCCGGGTGACCAGGACCCCTCGCATGCCCCCGGCCGACCTGTGATTCAGCTCACATCCGTCCGGGATTGAACCGGCCCGGCCCGCCGTCCGTGTTCAGCGCATCGGCCCAGGAGAGGACGGAGAAGATGGATGGCGGCATTGTGGTCCCGCAGCCGGCAGAGACAGGACACCGGTGACGAGGCGCTGATCCGGTCCCTCTACGAGGAACACGGCAGAGCCCTGCTCGCGTACGCGCAACGCCTGACCGGCGATCGCAGCGCCGCCGAGGACGTGGTCCAGGAAACCCTGATCCGGGCCTGGAAACACCCGGACGCGCTGGTCAACGGCAAGGGCTCGGTACGTGGCTGGCTGCTCACCGTGGCCCGCAACATCATCACGGACCGGTACCGGGCCAAGGCTGCGCGCCCCACGGAGGTCGCCGAGTCGGTGACCACCCAGCCCGTCGAGCAGGACCACGCGGACGCCGTGGTCGACTCGATGGTCGTCATGGAGGCGCTCGACCGGCTCTCCCCGGACCACCGGGACGTGCTCATGGAAATCTACTTCCAGGGCAGGAGCGTCGCCGAGGCGGCGAACAGGCTCGGGATACCACCCGGGACGGTCAAGTCCCGGTCACACTATGCGTTGAAGGCCCTGCGGGACATGTACGCGGACAGACCGAAGGCAGTGAAGCTGGTGGCGTTGAAGGGGGTGGCGGTGTGAGCACCAGGGAACATGACAGCGAACTGCTCGGCGCCTACGTCCTCGGCGCGCTCGATGAGCAGGAGGTGCGAACCGTCGACGAACACATGGCGTCGTGCCAGGAGTGCCGCGACGAACTGGACGGGCTGCGGGACATGGAGTCCGCGCTCGGCGAAGTACCCCCGGAGGCTTTCCTCGACGGGCCCCCGGAAGGCGGTGACCTGCTGCTCCAGCGCACGCTGAGGCAGGTCCGCAACGAGCGCGCCGGGCAGACGCTGCGGCGAAGAGCGGTCCTGGGCGCGGTTGCGGCGGTCGCGGCGGCAGCCGTCCTCGGCGGCGGCGTCCTGATCGGCCAGAACACCGGCGAACGCACCCATGAGGCGACACCCCCGGTCCCCTCGGTCACGGCGACCGCGCCACCCGCTCAGCCGGGCGGCATGAAGGTCGTCGAGGGCCGCAGCCCCTCGACCGGCAGCGAGATGAGGCTCCGGGTGACCCCGGCCGTCGACTGGATCCGCCTCAACGCCTCGGTCACGGGCATCCCGGCGGGCGAGCGCTGCCGTGTGGTGGTCGTCGCGAAGGACGGCAGCCGCGAGATCGCGGGCAGCTGGCTCGTCGCCGACGAGAAGAAGGGTGCCAACCTCGACGGCTCGGCGGCCGTCCCCATGGACGACGTACAGAAGGTCGTGATCGAGAACGACAAGGGCAAGGAGTACGTGTCCGCCGACGTCTGAACCCCGCGGGCCCGGACGTGGACCACGACCTGCCGGGTGGCGTACGGATCGGTGTGGCGAACAGATCAGTGAGGCCGTTCCCCGTCGGAGCGGCCTCACTGACGGCGGCGCCTGCGATCACGATCCGCCCGGCACGCCTCGGTCGTACCCCACATTGTCCGGTTCGAGGAGCGGCGGCTCGTCCGCCATGTGGGCGGGAGCCATGACGCGCAGCGCGTGGTAGCCGATGAGGACGATCAGCGTCCCCAACGCGATGCCGCTGAGCTGGAAGTTGTCCGTGAGCTTCAGGCTCACATTGCCGATGCCGACGATGAGACCCGCGGCCACCGGCACCAGGTGCAGGGGGTTGGAGAGGTCGACCCGGGAACGGACCCAGATCTGGGCGCCCAGCAGGCCGATCATGCCGTAGAGGATGACCGTGATGCCGCCGAGGACACCGCCGGGAATGGCGGCCACGACGGCACCGAACTTGGGGCAGAGCCCGAACAGGATCGCGAAGCCCGCCGCGCACCAGTAGGCGGCGGTCGAGTAGACACGTGTGGCGGCCATGACACCGATGTTCTCGGCGTACGTGGTGGTCGCGGGGCCGCCCACGGACGTCGACAGCACGGTCGCCGCACCGTCGGCCATGATCGCCGTACCGAGCCGGTCGTCGAGCGGTTCGCCCGTCATCTCACCGACCGCCTTGACGTGTCCCGCGTTCTCGGCGACGAGGGCGATGACGACGGGCAGGGCGACCAGAACGGCCGAGAGCGAGAAGCTCGGGGCATGCAGGTCGGGAAGGCCGATCCAGTCCGCCTTGGACACGCCCGAGAGGTCCAGGCGCCAGTGGTCGACCGCCTCGGCGCCGCCCGCGGGGGAGTGGATCTTGCCGAACGCGCGGTCGAAGACCCATGAGGCGACGTACCCGAAGGCCAGCCCGAGGAAGATCGCGATACGGGACCAGAAGCCGCGCAGCACGACCAGGGCGAAACCCGTGAACAGCATGGTCAGAAGCGCTGTCCACTGGTCCTGGGGCCAGTAGGTGCCGGCGGTGACCGGCGCCAGGTTGAACCCGATCAGCATGACCACCGCACCCGTGACCACCGGAGGCAGTACCGCGTGGATGACGCGGGCCCCGAGAGCCCGGACGACCGCCCCGCACAGGAAGAGGACCGCGCCGACGACGAGCAGGGCGCCGGTGAGGGTCGCCGCGTCACCCCCCTGTGTGCTGATGACGGCGGCGACACCGATGAACGAGAGGCTGCTGCCCAGGTAGCTGGGGATGTGGCCCCGGGTGATCAGCAGGAAGAGAATGGTGGCCACGCCGGAGGCCATCACGGCGAGGTTGGGGTCGAGCCCCATCAGGACGGGGGCGACGAAGCAGGCTCCGATCATGGAGACCACGTGCTGCGCGCCGAGACCGACCGTGCGCCCCCAGGTGAGCCGCTCGTCCGGCCTCACGACCTCACCCGGTGCGAGGCTCTTGCCGTCGCCGTGCAGCTTCCAGCCGAAGCCCGCCATGGTCTTGCTCCTCGATGTGTTGCTGGGGTGGTGCCGAGATCCGCCGGCCGGACCGGGGCCCGATGGCTGCTCGATGACTAGCGGAACACGCAGTTCCGGCGCATGCCGACAGGACGGGCCATGAGGGTGGGGATCCGACCCGCGTCGTCGTGCTCCGCGGCCCTGAGGGCTGCGTCGCCGCCGCGGAAATGAGCAGCGTCATGCTAATGCCCGGCCGCGGAGTGTTCGCGGCCGGGCCGGGCGTCCTGAGCACGGACGACGCAGGTGAGGCGGGGGACCGGGAGCGACGCACCGGCCGTCCGCCGGTGCGAGGGATCAGGGACGCTGCTCGACGGCCGCCGCGCTCGGGGCGCCGGCGTCCGAGGGCGACACCGGCCTGCGGTCGCCCGCCCGCAGTACCCCGGCCCCCAGCACCAGGCCGAACGCCAGGACCGTCACCAGGCCGAACGACACGACCAGCGAGGTCGCCTCGGCCAGCGAGCCGATCGCGGACGGGGCGATCAGCCCGGAGGTGTACGTGATGGTGGCGACACCCGCGATCGCCTGGCTCGGGTTCGGCCCGCTGCGCCCGGCCGCCGCGAAGGCGAGCGGGACGACCACGGCCACACCGAGCCCGAGGAACCCGAAGCCGCACATCGCCAGGACCGCGTTCGGCGAGGCGACCACGAGCAGTCCGCCGACCGTCGCGAGGACACCGCCGAACCGTACGGTCCTGACCGCGCCGAAGCGGTCGACGACCTTGTCACCGGCGATCCGGGCGACCGCCATGGTCAGCGCGAACGCCGTCGTGGACGCCGCGGCGAGCCCGGCGGAGGTGTCCATGATGTCCCGGAGATAGACCGCCGACCAGTCCAGACTGGCGCCCTCCGCGAAAACCGCGCAGAAGCCCACCGCGCCGATGATCAGCGCCGACCTCGGCGGCAGCGTGAAGCGCGGCGGCGGCTCCTCGTCCGGTTCGCTGCGCAGATCCAGTACGCCCCGGCAGGCGATCAGGCCGAGCGCGGTGAGCACGAGGGCGGCCAGTGTGTGATGCAGCCGGGCGTCGGTGCCCAGATGCGCGGCCACCGTGCCCGCCGCCGAACCGATCAGGGCGCCCACGCTCCACATCCCGTGCAGCCCGGACATGATCGACTTGTCGAGGCGGTTCTCCACCTCGACGCCGAGGGCGTTCATCGCCACGTCCGACATGCCGGCCGATGCCCCGTACACGAAGAGCGCGGCGCACAGCGTCAGCAGGTTGGGTGCCAGCGCGGGCAGGACCAGCGCCAGTGTCCACAGGGCGAGCAGCCCGCGCAGTGCGGTTCTCGCGCCGAAGCGATGGCTGATCGCGCCGGCCAGCGGCATCGCGAGCGAGGCGCCGATCGCCGGGAAGGCGAGAGCCAGGCCCAGTTGACCGGCGCTGACCCCGGCGTGGTCCTGGATCCAGGGCACCCGGGTGGCGAAGCTGCCGGTCACCGCGCCGTGCACGGTGAAGACCGCGGCGACGGCGAACCTGGCCCGCCTCACCTGCGCCATGCCGAAGTCCGCGTCTGTGGAATCCGCTGTCATACCGCCGTGCCCTCCCCTGAAAGATTCTCTCGGAATCCGCTGTCCCCGGTGGTCCCGGTGCCCGTCTCCACGGTGCGCGCAGTAAACTATCAGGAACCCTGCCTGATAAATAGTGCGCCGGTGCGTCCACTACGTCAGCGATCAGTACGTCAGCGATCTGGAAGGATCCCGGCATGCCCGCATCACCGAGCACCGCACGGGCCATCAACGACCGGCTCGCCCTGCGACTGCTCCAGCAGGACGGCCCGCTGACGGCCACGCAGCTGAAGACCCTGACCGGCCTCTCCCGGCCCACCGTCGCCGACCTCGTCGAGCGCCTGCAGGGAGCCGGTCTGATCCGGGTCGTCGGCGAGGCCGGTGCCGAGCGCCGCGGCCCCAACGCCCGGCTGTACGGGATCGCCGCCGACCGCGCCCACCTCGCCGCACTCGACGTACGCACCGGCAGCGTCGCCGTGGTCGTCGCCGACCTCCTCGGCTCCACGCTCGCCGAGGCGACCCTGCCCATCGGCAGCGACACCGGCACCGAGGCCGCAGCCGAACAGGCCGCCGCACTCCTGGAGCGCACCGCGCGCGAGGCCGGCGCCGGTCCGCTGCACAGGGTCGGCATCGGCGCACCCGGGCTGATCGACCCGGTCACCGGCGAGCTGCGCGACACCAGCGGACTGCCCGCCTGGCACCGGCGGCTGGTGCGGGTACTCCAGCAGCGGCTGCCCGCGACCGTGCTGGTCGAGAACGAGACCAATCTCGCCGCCGTCGCCGAGCACCGCGGCGGCGCGGCCGCCGACCACGACACCTTCGTGCTCTTCTGGCTCGGCCACGGTGTCGGCGCCGCCGTCATGCTGGACGGGAAGCTCCGCCGGGGAGCCTCCGGCGGAGCGGGCGAGATCGGCTTCCTGCCGGTGCCCGGCACGGCCGGTGCACCCTCGGCGCTCAACTGCGACGGCGGCTTCCACTCCCTGGTCGGCTCCGCCCCGGTCTGCGAACTGGCCGCCGCCCACGGCATCGCCGTGCCCCCGGGCGCGGCCGAGGGCGACAAGGAACCGGGGGCCGCGTCGGCCGTGCGGGCCGCGCTGGCGGGCGAGGGGGACGGTGAGGGGTTCCTGGACGCGCTGGCCGGCCGTCTCGCGCTCGGCGCCGCCGCCATCGCCGCCGTCCTCGACCCGGGCTGCGTGCTGCTGGCGGGCGAGGTCGGCCACGCGGGCGGCGACGCGCTCGCGGCACGGGTCGAGGAGCGGCTGACCCTGATGTCACCGCTGCGCACCGAGGTCAGGGCCGGCCGGCTGGGCGGTGCGGCGGTGCTGCGCGGCGCGCTGCTCGCCGCCCGGGACGCGGCCCAGGACGAGCTGTTCACACCGGCCGGGTAGCCCCCGGGCATGGCGGAGCCCGGCGGTGACCGGGGGCGAACCGGTCACCGCCGGGCGGCAGTGGGAGGGGCGTCAGCAGGCCCCGAGGTCCTGCCAGGCGCCCCAGTCACTGGTGGAGCCGGGCTCCTCGCCCTTCGTCCACCACTTGGCCTTCCACTGGTGCGTGCCGTGGGCGACCGTCGTACCGGCGCCGTACTCGGAGCCCGCGCTCCAGACGGGCGCGGTGCAGCCGCCGCCACCGGGCGTCGGGTCCGGCGACGGTGAGGGTGTCGACGTGCCTGTGCCGGGGTCGACCAGGGTGGTGCCGCGCGTCAGGTCGGCGGCGAGGGCGTACGACTTCCCGCCGAAGGTCACCGTCCAGTTCGACGGCGTGGAGGTGGGCAGGTAGTAGACGAAGTCGAGCTCGACCGAGGCGCCGGGGGTCAGGCTCTGCCAGGCCGGCAGCTTCAGCGAGACGCGGTTGTAGTCGCCCTTGAGCCCGCCGATGTTGTTGGCGGCGGTGTGGTCGCTGCGTACGATCGTCGTGCCGAAGCCCGACTGGTCCTTGGCGTTGGCCGGCGCGGAGGTCGAGTAGTCGAACTGGAACTCCGTGGAGCCGGGCAGCGCCGTCTTCGTGTTGTTGGTGATCTTCAGCTTGGGGCTGATCGGGTAGTTCGAGTCACCGAGCGGGAACTGGCCGAAGGACACATCGATGTCGAGCGCCTCGGTGGGCAGATCGATGGTGGACCGCTTCGCACCGTACGGGGTGGCCGACTTGAACTTGTCGTACATCGTCGAGGTCAGGGTGGAGCCCGGCTCGTACTGGCCCTTGGCCGCGTTCCAGCCGTAGTCGCCCGCGAGCTCCCAGATCATGGTGCCGCCGATGCCCTTGTCGACGACGTAGTCCGCCTTGGCGGCGACCGACTGCTCGTCCTCGGTGGACAGGAAGACCTTCTTCTCGGCGTTCCAGAGCCAGGGCGCGACCAGCGTCGAGTCGTACTTGCGGGCGTAGGTGCCGGTCAGCTCGGTGTCGGCGGGGAATCCGTAGTCGGTGACGTAGTCGCCCACGACACCCTTCTCCAGGTTCTTCGCATGCCACATCGGGTTGGAACCGGCCGGTGATTCCTTGCCGTTGGTGTCCTTGTCGTGCCAGAGGTTGTCGATGCCGACGGCGCCGTCACCGCACTTGGTCAGGCCCGCGCCGGCCGGGCAGTCGGTGGTGGCGGCCCGGCCCCACAGCCCGTCCGTGCCGCCCTGCACGTTCTTGAAACCGCGGGTGTAGTACGGCAGGCCGATGTTGATCCGGCCGGACGGCATCGAACCGCGGAAGTAGTGGTACGCCCAGTCGGTGTTGAGGTAGCCGGTGCCGCCGTACTGCGAGGTCGAGTAGACGCTCGCCTGGGCGAGTTCGGCGTCCTTGCCGTCGTCGAAGAGGGCGGCGTTGGGACCGACGTACTCGTTCCAGGCGCCGTGCAGGTCGTACGACATGATGTTGACGTAGTCCAGGTACTTCTGGACCTGGAAGGTCTCCATCCCGCGCAGCAGGTAGCCGGACGAGGGCGCGGCCACGCTCAGCAGGTAGTGCGTGCCGTCGGCGGCGGACGCCCGGTCGAGCTTCTCGCGCAGCGTCTTCATCAGCGCGGCGTAGCCCTTGACCAGACCGGCCCGGCGCGCGTTGGAGAGCGTCCAGTCCAGCGGGTTGCCCGAGTCCTTCATGGTCGTCGGGTACTCGTAGTCGATGTCGACGCCGTTGAAGCCGTACTTCTTGACGAACGCGACGGCCGAGTCGGCGAAGGCGTCGATGCCGACCTGGTTGACCGAGCCGTCGGCGTTGGTCGCCATCGAGTAGAAGCCGCCGGAGTCCACCCGCTTGCCGCTGTCGTCGAAGTAGCCGCCGGTCTCGGCCCAGCCGCCCACCGACACCATGGTCTTCACGTTCGGGTGCTTCTTCTTGAACTTGTTGAGCAGGTTGAAATGGCCCTTGTAGGGGAGATCCGGGTCCATCTCGGCGCCCGCGACACCCGGCCAGGTCATGCCGGTCGAGGCGTTGTCCGGCCCGTCGGCGCCGACCGAGAGCTTGTTGCCGCCGTCGACATGGGCGAACGCGTAATTCAAATGGGTGACTTTGTCCCAGGGGATGTCGGGGACGAGATAAGCGGGTTTGCCGTCCTTGCCGGTCCGCCAGTCGGTGAAGTACCCGATGACCCGCCGCTGGTGGTCGGCGCCCATCTTCTCGCGGCCCTCGGTGTCGTAGACGGAGCAGTAGGGCACGGAGACACCGGGCGTCTCGTAGAGCCCGTCGGGGCGACAGGACTCCTGGTCGGCGGCGGCCGACGGGGTGGCGGCGAGCGAGCCCATCAGCAGTCCGGCGACGGCTACGCCGGCTGCGAGCAGGGTGGCTCTCGCACGGGTGGGGGACAGCACGTTCGGTTCCTCCTGGGGAGGTTCGGCGGAAACACAACTGGCAAAGGGGTGGGTCGTGTTGGTGCCCCGGGTGTGCGCACACCGCGGGACCGCTCCTCGGAGGTGACGCAGAGATTAAAAGGACTAGACCACTGCGTCAATAGGTCTGGACCTTTAGGTGTCAACTTCTTCGGCTCGATCCAGAAGAGGGCCCTCGCCCCGGCCGCCCTGTGAGCCAGTCCACAGATACTCACCCGCATGGCCCACCGCTCGGCGTGGCACACTGATCGTGTACCAGCAGCAGCGCACTCCGGGGTCGGTGCAATTCCGAACCGGCGGTTATAGTCCGCGACCCGTCCGCATCCAGCGGCCGGTTGACCAGGTGGGATTCCTGGACCGACGGTTAAAGTCCGGATGGGAGGCAGTGCGCGGCGGGCCGTTTCGCGGGTACGCCGCCGTCGGCGGATGGTTTTCGGGCGACCGATCCATCCGTGTTTTCCGGCATTTCCGGCGTTCCCCCGTGGCGTTCCCGCTTCATCTGTCGTCATCGACAGGCCCCGGAGTCCGTGCCCGAAGAGGCAGGAGGACCCGGTGGACACCGCAGCCGACATCACCGCCATGCGCCGTGCGATCACGCTCGCCGCCCGCGGTCTCGGCTTCACCAGCCCCAACCCCGTGGTCGGCTGCGTCATCCTCGACGCCGCGGGCCGCCACGCCGGAGAAGGCTTCCACCAGCGGGCCGGCGGACCGCACGCCGAGATCCACGCCCTGCGCGAGGCGGGCGACCGGGCCCGGGGCGGTACCGCCTACGTCACCCTCGAACCCTGCAACCACACCGGCCGCACCGGCCCCTGCGCCCAGGCGCTCATCGAGGCCGGCCTCGCCCGCGTCGTCTACGCAGTCGGCGATCCGGACCCGCAGGCCACCGGCGGTGGCGACACCCTGCGCGCGGCCGGGATCAAGGCCGAGCAGGGGCTCCTCGCGGACGAGGCCGAGGCGGGCAACGCGGTCTGGCTGACCTCGGTGCGCCTGGACCGCCCGTACGTCCTGTGGAAGTACGCGGCGACCCTGGACGGCCGGATCGCGGCCGCCGACGCCACCAGCCGCTGGATCACCTCCGCCGAGTCCCGCGCCGACGTCCACCGGCTGCGCGCCGAGGCCGACGCCGTGGTGGTCGGATCCGGCACCGCCCGCACCGACGACCCGCAGCTCGGCGTACGAGGCGTCGAGGGCGCCGTGCAGCCGCTGCGGGTGGTCGTCGACACCGGCGCCACCGCCGTACGCCCCGGCGCCCGGGTCCTCGACGGCACCGCGCCCACCCTGGTCGCCGTCGCCGAGGACGCCGACGCCGGGCACCTGCCCGAAGCCGCCGTCCTGCGGCTGCCGCGCGCTGCCACCGGCCCCGGCCTGGACATCCCCGCCCTGCTCCGTGCCCTGCACGGGCGCGGCGTCCGCTCCGTACTCCTCGAAGGCGGCCCGACCCTGGCCGGGGCCTTCGTAGCCGCGGGAACGGTCGACAAGGTCGTCGGCTATCTCGCCCCCGTACTCCTCGGCGCAGGCCCCGCGGCCCTCGCCGACGCCGGAATCTCCACCATCGCCGAGGCGTTGCGCCTCGATGTGACCGAGACCGTCCGCATCGGCCCCGATCTGCGCATCACCGCCGTCCCCGGCCCTGCCCGGAAGGGAAACTGAGTGTTCACCGGAATTGTCGAAGAACTGGGTGAAGTCACCTCCGTCGAGAAGCTCGCCGACGCCTCCCGCTTCCGCCTGCGCGGCCGAGTGGTCACCGAAGGCGCCAAGCACGGCGACTCCATCGCCGTCAACGGTGTCTGCCTCACCGTCGTCGACCTCGGCGACGGCGAGTTCACCGCCGACGTGATGGCCGAGACCCTCGACCGGTCCAGCCTCGGCGCGCTGGACACCGGCTCCCGGGTCAACCTGGAACGCCCCATGGCGGTCGGCGGCCGACTCGGCGGACACATCGTCCAGGGCCATGTCGACGGCACCGGGCACATCGTCGAGCGCAGGATCTCCGAGAACTGGGAGATCGTGAAGGTCTCCCTCCCCGCGCACCTGAGCCGCTACGTGGTGGAGAAGGGATCCATCACCGTCGACGGCGTCAGCCTCACCGTCGTGGACGCCGGACCCGACTACTTCACCATCAGCCTCATCCCCACCACCCTCGCCCTGACCACGCTCGGCATCAAGGAGCCCGGTGACCCGGTCAACCTGGAGGTGGACGTCATCGCGAAGTACGTCGAGCGGCTGCTCGGCAACACCGCGCAGACGCCCGAGGAGCCGGTCCGGTGACCGCCCTGCACTGGCTGAACTCGGAGGCGTTCACCGTCTTCGGGCAGCACATCATCTGGTCCGACATGATCGGCAACACCGTCGGCCTGATCGCCCTGACCCTGGGCTGGCTCCGCTCGATCTGGACCTGGCCCGCCCAGCTGCTGTCCGGCGTCGTCCTGGTCGCGGCCAACGCCTCCGTGCACCAGGCGGGCAGCGTCGGAAAGCAGCTCGTCGTCATCGCCGTGGCCGTCTGGGGCTGGCAGCAGTGGACCCGGGGCAGGCAGCAGGCCCAGGACGGCTCCATCGCCGTACGGTTCGCCACCTGGCGCGAGCGCGGCTACCTGCTGGGCGGCGCCGCGCTCGGCACCCTCGCGGTCGGCGGCCTGTTCACCGCGTTCCCCTCGCTGTCCTGGAGCCCGTGGGCGGACGCGTACATATTCGCCGGGACCCTCGTCGCGATGCTCGCCCAGGCCCGCGGCATGGTCGAGTTCTGGTTCGCCTGGCTGCTGGTCGACCTGGTCGGCGTACCGCTGAACTTCCACAGCGGGCTCGCCTTCTCCGGTCTCATCTACGTCGTGTACGGCGCCCTGGTCCTGTGGGGCATGCGCGACTGGTGGCTGCGTTCGCGGACACCCGCTCTGGAAGGAGCCACGGCATGACTGCCCAGCCCACCTGGTTGCACCGGGAACACGAAGGTGCCGCCGAGGACCTCCGCCTCGACCCCGTCGAGCAGGCGATCCGTGACATCGCCGCCGGGCGGCCCGTCGTGGTCGTCGACGACGAGGACCGGGAGAACGAGGGCGACCTCGTCATCGCCGCCGAGAAGGCCACCCCCGAGATCGTCGCGTTCATGATGAGCGAGTGCCGCGGCCTGATCTGCGCACCCATGGAGAACGACGAGCTGGAACGGCTCGCACTCCCGCAGATGGTCGCCCACAACACCGAGTCGATGCGCACCGCGTTCACCGTCTCCGTCGACGCGTCCGCCGCCCACGGCGTCACCACCGGCATCTCCGCCGCCGACCGGGCCACCACCCTGCGGCTGCTGGCGGGCGGCGAGGCCGGCCCCGGCGACTTCGTACGGCCCGGCCACATCTTCCCGCTCCGCGCCCGCTCCGGCGGCGTACTGGTCCGCAACGGCCACACCGAGGCCGCCGTCGACCTCGCCCGGCTCGCCGGACTGCGGCCCGCCGGGGCCATCGTGGAGATCGCCGGCGAGGACGGCGTGATGCTGCGGCTGCCCCAGCTCGTCCCGTTCGCCCGCAAGCACGGCCTCACGATCATCTCCATCGAGGACCTGATCGCCTACCGCCGCAGCTCCGAGCCGACCGTCCGCCGCGAGGCCGAAGTACGGCTGCCGACGGCCTTCGGCGCGTTCACCGCGTACGGCTACCGCTCCACCACCGACGGAGTCGAGCACGTCGCGCTCGTCCACGGCGACCTCGGCGACGGCGACGACATCCTGGTCCGCGTCCACTCCGAGTGCCTGACCGGCGACATCTTCCAGTCCCAGCGCTGCGACTGCGGTCCCCAGCTGCACGCGTCCATGCGCCGGATCACCGAGGAGGGCCGCGGCGTCGTCGTCTACCTGCGCGGCCACGAGGGCCGGGGCATCGGCCTGCTGTCCAAGCTGCGCGCCTACGAACTCCAGGAGCGCGGCATCGACACCCTCGACGCCAACCTGGAGCTCGGCCTGCCCGCCGACGCCCGGGACTACGCGGCCGGCGCCCAGATCCTCAAGGACCTCGGCGTCAGCAGCCTCAGGCTCATGACCAACAACCCCGACAAGACGGCCGCGATCCTGCGGCACGGGCTCGCCGTCACGGGCCGCGAGCCGATGCCCGTCCAGGCCGGCGAACACAACCTGCGCTACCTGCGCACCAAGCGCGACCGCATGGGACACGACCTGCCCTGGCTCGACACCGCCACGGCGTCGACCTGCGGCAACCAGTAACGATCACGGAAACGAGCGACAGGAGAGAAATGAGCGGCAAGGGCGCACCCGAACTGTCCGTACGTAACTGCGGTGACCTGCGCGTGGCGGTCGTCGCCGCGCAGTGGCACGAGAAGATCATGGACGGCCTCGTCGACGGCGCCCTGCGCGCCCTGCACGAACTCGGCATCGACGAGCCGACCCTGCTCCGGGTGCCCGGCAGCTTCGAGCTCCCGGTCGTCGCCAAGGTCCTCGCGGGCCGCGGCTACGACGCGGTCGTCGCGCTCGGCGTGATCATCCGCGGCGGCACCCCGCACTTCGAATACGTGTCCCACGGCGTCACCAACGGCCTCACTCAGGTCGCCGTCGACACCGGGGTACCGGTCGGCTTCGGCGTACTCACGTGCGACACCGAGGAGCAGGCACTCGACCGGGCCGGCCTCGAAGGGTCCAACGAGGACAAGGGGCACGAAGCGGTCACCGCGGCCGTCGCCACCGCCGCCACGCTGCGCACGGTCAGCGAGCCCTGGCGCTGAGCACCGGGTACCGACCCCGTACTCTAAGACCATCATGGCGAACAAAACCTTCGAAGAGCTCTTCGCCGAGCTGCAGCTCAAGGCCGCCAACGGCGATCCCTCCACCTCCCGTACCGCCGAGCTCGTGGACAAGGGCGTCCATGCCATCGGCAAGAAGGTCGTCGAGGAGGCCGCCGAAGTCTGGATGGCCGCCGAGCACGAGAGCAAGGACGCCGCCGCCGAGGAGATCTCCCAGCTGCTGTACCACGTCCAGGTGATGATGGTCGCCCGCGGGATCTCGCTCGACGACGTCTACGCCCACCTCTGAGCACCACCTCCGCACCAGTACGTCCGCACATCCGCACCGGCACTCCCTCCTCGCAAAGGAACCTGACCTCATGCTGCGCATCGCCGTCCCCAACAAGGGTTCACTCTCCGGGCCTGCGATGGCGATGCTCCATGAGGCCGGCTACCAGCAGCGCAAGGAGTCCAAGGAACTCGTCCTCGTCGACCCCGAGAACGAGGTCGAGTTCTTCTACCTGCGGCCGCGCGACATCGCGATCTACGTCAGCTCCGGCCGGCTCGACATCGGCATCACCGGCCGCGACCTGCTGCTGGACTCCGGCGCGGACTCCGAGGAGATCCTCCAGCTCGGCTTCGCCCGCTCCACCTTCCGCTACGCCACCAAGCCCGGCACGGCCAAGGGCCCGCAGGACTTCGACGGCATGACGATCGCCACGTCCTACGAGGGCATCGTCGCCAAGCACCTCGCCGACGTCGGCGTCAACACCTCCGTCGTCCACCTCGACGGCGCGGTCGAGACCGCCATCGAACTCGGTGTCGCCCAGGTCATCGCGGACGTGGTGGAGACCGGCACCAGCCTGCGCAACGCCGGACTCGAAGTCATCGGCGAGCCGATCATGAAGTCCGAGGCCGTCGTCATCCGCCGCACCGGCGCACCGGACGACGACCCCAAGGTGCAGCAGTTCCTCCGCCGCCTCCAGGGCGTCCTGGTCGCCCGCTCCTACGTGATGATGGACTACGACTGCCGCGTCGAGCACCTGGAGCGCGCGGTCGCCCTCACCCCGGGCCTGGAGTCGCCTACCATCTCGCCGCTGCACCACGAGGGCTGGGTCGCCGTCCGCTCCATGGTCGCCGCCCGGGAGGCCCAGCGGATCATGGACGATCTGTACGACCTCGGCGCCCGCGCCATCCTCACCACCGCCATCCACGCCTGCCGCCTCTGACGGCCCGGCGACCACCCGGAAGACAGAAGAACACCATGTCCGCCCCCGCATCCCGGCCCGAACTCCCCACCCTCCCGGTCACGTTCCGGCCGACCCGGACCCGGGTGGTCCTGCTGACCGTGGGGGCGGTGATGTTCGTCGTCATCACCGCCGTCGCGCTGACCCTGGAGCAGCTCGGTCCGGGGGAGCGGGCCAGCTTCGTCTTCACGGCACTGCTGTTCTTCGGAGTGCTCGCCCTGCTCAGCCGCCCGAAGGTCGTCGCGAACGAGGACGGGGTGACCGTGGTCAATCTCACCCGGACGCGCCGGCTGTCCTGGGCGGAGATCCTCCGGGTCAACCTGCGCGTCGGCGACCCCTGGGTCTTTCTGGACCTCAGCGACGGGACCAGCATGCCCGCCCTCGGCATCCAGCCGGGAATCGCCAAACAGCAGGCCATCCGTGACGCCCGTACGCTCCGCGCCCTCGCCGAGAGCCGCGGCACCGGACCGGACATCGGCTGAGCCCCCTGCCCCGTACGGCCTCTTCTTGATTACTCTGGAGGGCGGCGGTGCCCCTGTGCACCCCGCCCCGCACCCAGAGGTCCACGAGACCGGCGGGGCTTTCCTGCGACCCAAGGAGTGACTCCTTCCAGCAATGGACGGATCGTCCGGTAGTACCTGCGCCGCCCCTTCTCCGGAGGCGGCGGCATGACCACCCCCCTGCTGCTTCTGAGCGCGGCATTCCTTCTCATCCTCGCCAACGGATTCTTCGTGGCAGCCGAATTCGGGCTCGTCACGGTGGAGCGGCCGGACGCCGAGCGCGCCGCCGCCGAGGGCGACCGGCGGGCCCGTACCGTCGTCGAAGCCCTGCGAGAACTCTCCTTCCAGCTCTCCGGCACCCAGCTGGGCATCACCATCACCTCACTGGTCGTCGGCATGCTCGCCGAACCGGCCCTCGCCCAGCTGCTCGACGGGCCGCTCACCGCGACCGGGCTGCCCGACGGAGCCGTCCCCGGCATCAGCGTGGTGATCGGGATGATGGTGGCCTCCGCCGTCCAGATGGTGATCGGCGAACTCGTGCCCAAGAACTGGGCGGTCTCCCGGCCGCTCCAGGTCGCCCGGTTCGTCGCCGGTCCCCAGCACCGTTTCTCCGCCGTGTTCCGGCCGGTGATCAGCCTGCTGAACACCGTGGCCAACCGGCTGGTGCGGCTGCTGGGCGTCGAACCCACCGACGAGCTGGCCTCCGCCCGCACCCCCGGCGAGCTGGTCTCCCTGGCCCGGCACTCGGCCGAGGCCGGCACCCTCGAACAGGACACCGCGGACCTCTTCGTACGGACCCTGTCGCTCGCCGGACTCACCGCCCAGCACGTCATGACCCCACGGGTGAAGGTGAGCGCCCTGCAGTCCTCCGCGACCGCACAGGACGTCCTCAACCTCACCCGCGCCACCGGCCTGTCCCGCTTCCCCGTCTACCGGGAGCGGATCGACGAGGTCGTCGGCATGATCCACCTCAAGGACGCGCTCGCCGTGCCCGCCCAGGACCGGCTGCGCACCCCCGCCGGACGGATCGCCGTACCGCCGCTGCTGGTCCCGGAGACACTGCCCGTCGAACAGCTGCTCCAGCGGCTGCGCAACGAGCAGCCGATCGCCGTCGTGGTCGACGAGTACGGCGGCACCGCCGGAGTCGTCACCCTGGAGGACATCATCGAGGAGCTCGTCGGTGAGGTCAGGGACGAGCACGACGCCGAGGGCGCCGACCGGCCCGAGCTTGCACCCGCCGCCCCGGAGGACGGCCGCCCGGCCTGGGACGCGGAAGGCAGCTGCCGGGTCCTCACCCTGCGCCGGATAGGGCTCGACGTCCCCGACGGGCCGTACGAGACCGTGGCCGGACTCGTCGCCGATCTGCTGGGACGTATCCCCGCCCCCGGCGACCGGGCCGAGCTGCCCGGCTGGCGGATCTCCGTCCGCCAGGTCGGCCACTACCGTGCCGAGAAGGTCCGCTTCGTACGCACCGCAGAGGCCCCGGTGGCCCAGGACGTCCTGGAGGCCGTGCGATGAGCCTGGTCCAACTGCTCTTCGCCGCGCTCCTCGTGCTGGCGAACGGCTTCTTCGTCGGCGCCGAGTTCGCCCTCGTCTCCGTACGGCGCAGCCAGGTCGAGCCCCTCGCGGCGGCCGGCTCGGGCCGGGCCCGCCAGGTGCTGTACGGCCTGGAGAACCTGCCGCAGATGATGGCCGCCGCCCAGTTCGGCATCACCGTCTGCTCACTGACCCTCGGTGCCGTCGCCGAACCGACCGTCGCCCATCTGCTGGAGCCGGTCTTCCAGGCGATCCACCTGCCCGAGGGCCTCATCCACCCGCTCGGCTACGTCCTGGCACTCGCCCTAGTGGTCTTCCTCCACCTCGTCATCGGCGAGATGGTCCCGAAGAACCTCGCGATGGCGGCGCCGGAGAAGACCGCGCTCTGGCTCAGCCCCGGCCTCGTCGGCTTCGCCCGCGTCTGCCGCCCGGTCACCGCCGCACTGGGCGCCTGCGCCCGGCTGGTGCTCCGGATCTTCGGCGTCGAACCGAAGGACGAGGTCGAGGCCGTCTTCACCAGCGAGCAGCTCAACCGGCTCGTCGAGGACTCCGGCCAGGCCGGACTGCTGGAGCCGGAGGCGCAGGAGCGGCTGGAGGACGCGCTGGAGCTGGGCAGCAGGCCCGTCACCGATGTGCTGCTGCACCGGGCCTCCCTGGTGACCGTGGACCCGTCCGTCACCCCGCACCGGATCGAGGAGCTGACCGTACGCACGGGCTACTCGCGGTTCCCGGTGTGCGCGGAGGGCGGCGGTCCGTTCATGGGCTACCTCCACGTCAAGGACGTGCTGGACCTGGAGGACGGCGAGCGTGCCGTCCCCCAGCACGTATGGCGTCCCATGGCGACCGTACGGGCCGAGCTGCCCCTGGACGACGCCCTGACCGTGATGCGCAGGGCGGCCACGCACCTGGCACAGGTCGCCGACGCCTCCGGCCGGATCCTCGGCCTGGTCGCCATGGAGGACGTCCTGGAGATGCTCGTCGGCGAGGTGCGCGACCCGGCCCACCGGGTGGCGGTGCCACGCCGCGCGGCGGAGCCCGCGAGCACGACGACCGGATACGGCGAACTCACCGCGTCGGTGCGTTAGGGGCTTTCGTCCGGATCAGCCCGGCATGATCCGGACGAGAGGCCCTGGCCGTACTCCCGGCTGCCGGAGGGGCCGTGCCCGGTCCCTCCGGCATGCCTCTCCGGCCGAGCGGGCTCACAGGGCCGGCGGCTCCTGCTGCCCCCGGTCCACCGGACCCCGGCCGGACAGCACCTCGCCGTACGCCTGCATCAGGTCCGGCAGCCGCAGGGTGGCCAGATCGTCCCGGCTCGGCACCCCCGGGTAGCCGGAGAGCCGCAGATCGCGGTAGGCGCAGCTCTTCTCGTACAGGGTGCGCAGGAACCGGCCGTTGCCCAGCTCGTCGATCCAGCCCTGCTCGACGACATGGCCGCTGATGGAACGCAGCTCGTCCAGGGACTCCTCGTCCCACGCGTCGCCGTTCTCCGCCGCCAGCACCTCGCCGATCGAGGTGAGCTCCAGCGGCCGGTAGCTCGGGAAGTCCACCCGGGTGGTGAAGCGTGAGGAGAGCCCCGGATTGGTGGCCAGCAGCCGGTCCATGCCCTCCGGGTAGCCCGCCAGGATGACCACGAGATGGTCCCGGTTGTCCTCCGCGCGCTTGAGGAGGACCTGCAACGCCTCGTCGCCGTACGCGTCGCCCTTGCTGTAGCCGCTGTTGGCGAGGCTGTACGCCTCGTCGACGAAGAGCACCCCGCCGAGTGCCGAGTCGATCAGCTCATTGGCCTTGACCGCGGTCTGGCCGAGGAACTCACCCACCAGATCCGCCCGTTGGGCCTCGACCAGATGGTCGCCGCCGAGCAGCCCCAGCGCGTAGAAGACCCGGCCCAGGATGCGGGCCACCGTCGTCTTGCCGGTACCGGACGGGCCGGAGAAGACGAAGTGGCGCTTCGGCGGCTGCACGGGCAGCCCCTGACCGGCCCGCAGCCGCGCCATGTTCAGCTGCGCGGACAACGCCTTGACCTGGCGCTTCACGGGCTCCAGTCCCACCATCCGCTCCAGCTCGGCCAGCGCCTCGGCGAGCAGCACCGGATCGCTGGGCCCCGCGGGGAACGAGGCCGGCGGCTGTCCGGGCGCCGCGCCCCTGCGCCGCGCCCCGCCGGACGGCGGCGGCATCACGACACCCGGAAGGCCTGACGTCTCGCCGCCGGGCCGCAGCTCCCGGCCGTCCACCGGATCGGCGCCGAGCAGCGGATCCGCTTCCGGCTGCGCCTCTGACACGGTGCCGTCCGTGCCGAGCCCGGCCAGCGACACGGCGGCCAGGCCCGCCGCCTCGTCGGAGCCCTCCAGGCCGTCGTAGTCCGCGATCGCGGCGAGCCGGGCCGAGGTGTCCATGAACGCCGGGTCGATCCGGTGCACCGCCCGGTAGAGCGGCAGGGCGGCGGCGCTGCGGCCGGTGCCCTCGTGCGCACGGGCCAGCCAGTAGCGCAGCTCCTTGCGCTGCGGCTGCTCGCTGCGGCAGCGCATCAGCGCGGTGGCGAGCAGTGGCTCGGCCTGCCCGTACATCTCCAGACGCACCCGGGCCATGCCGCCGAACAGCCCCGCCTCGATGCCGAGCAGCGGATCGTCCACCAGTTGCTCGGTGTTGCGTACGAGCAGCTCCCAGTCCTTGACCAGGTACGAGCGGCAGGCGTGCAGAAAGCGCACCTGCGGGTCCGCGTCCACCGGCGGCAGGCCCGCGAGGGCGCGGTCCAGCTCGGGGACGTGGCGGCCGTCCAGCCAGTGCGAGGCGTGCGCCAGCAGCAGGTCGCGTGCGCTCTCCAGCACCGGCTGCACCCACCAGCCCAGCCAGTACCAGGAGTTGAGCGTGCGCCTGTGGCGGGTGCGCTGCTCGCCGAAGCGCTCGCGATGGCGGTACATGCGCAGCAGCGCCGTCGTCGTGTCGACCCTCAGCGCATGGAGGCCGAGCCAGCCGTCCGCCATGCCGGGATCGAGCCGGACCGCGGCTCTGAACTCCTCTTCGGCCTGCGGGTAGGCGCCCATGGTGTAGGCGTCCACGCCGCGCAGCCAGGCGAGGTCGGCCGGGGCCTGTGCGCCCTGCGTGCCGATGTCCATCTGGTCCCCCACAAACCGTGCCCCCAGGATGTCCCGCCGCACGATTCTGCCCACCCGGGGGCGCCGAATCACTTTGCCACGGACGGGAATTGACCGCACCGAGAGGCATCGTACCTGCGCAGGGAGTGTGCGGCTAAGAGCGCCGCAGGCCGAAGGGAGGCCGTGACCCAGGGTGAGCGGAATCCGCCGGACCGGTGTGGGGGAGGGGGCGCGAGGGCAGAACGAAGCCCCCGATCACGGGGGAACAACCGGGGGCTTCGCGTCTGTGGGGGCTTCGAAAAGCCGCACATTGAGAACGTAAGACCTGTACCGCCCTCGGGTCAAGCAGAGTTGGGGCACTTCCGGGGCGATTTCTCACCATTCAGGACGACGGGGCCACGCGCTCACGGTCCGTGACGGAATGATCCGTTCCTGCTGCCGTTCCGGGCCCCTCCAGCAACTCGTACCCCACCGGCAACTGCCGTACCAGAGTGTCTGCGTGGGGGCGGGAAGGGTCGGCCGAGAAGTGCTGTGCCTCGGCCGCCGTCCACCCGTCCCAGAAGTCCGAGAGCGCCGACCCGTCCCTGCGCCGGCCGCGCCCCCAGGACCGCGCGGCGGGAAGGTCCATCCACAGCAGCCGGGCCAGCGCCGGCCGCAGTGCCCGGCGCCCGGCCCCGACCCCCTCGATCAGGACCACCGGTGCGGGCTCCAGGGCGCGCGGTGTTCCGAAGCTCCGCGCGGTCCAGTCGTACGGCGCGTACCGCGCGCACTCGCCGCGCCCCAGGGGTGCGAGCACCTGCTCCCGCAGCCGGTCGGTCCAGGTGAAGAAGGAGTCGTGCGCGGCGATGTCGTCCAGGTGCAGGACGGGGACATCGCCGAGCGCGGCGGCCAGACGGGTGGCGAAGGTGCTCTTCCCCGAGCCCGCGTGGCCGTCCACGGCGATCAGCCGGACCGGTCCGCAGGACGGTGCCAGGGTGTGCAGCCGCCCGGCGAGGAGCGAGAGGTCGTTCATGTCCACCAGCCTACGAGCCGCTCCGGAGCAACCGCAGGTCATATCAGTGGTCCAGACCAATATTGGTTTGCCGACGTGAGCCGAATCGCTGGCCGGATCCGGCCGTGACCCGCAATAGTTGGCGCACTGTCGTGCACCTGGGGTCTTTCGTTTGGGTCAGGCCGGATCAGGCGCCGGGGCACGCGAGCCCGGCATGATCCGGACGAGAGGCCCCAGCAGCCCCATTCCGCTTCCGACCGGGGGTCCCGCCCATGAACAGACCGACCTCACGCCGAACCGTGCTGACCGCCGCGCTGGCGGCAGCGGCCACCGCCGGGGCGGTGTCGTCCGCAGGCTCCGCGACCGCCGTCGGGGCGGTGCCGTCCGCCGGCGCTCCCTCCGCCACCCCGCCCCACGCCCCCTCGGCCAAGGCCCCTGCCGTGGACAACCGTTTCTGGCACAGCTACACCGACTGGCGCTCCGGCACCGGAGCCGGGACGCGGGCCGTCGCGGGCCGCCGTCCCGGGCTGGTGATCGACCACGCCACGGCGCGCACCGACTACACCGATCCGCACACCGGCACGACCGCCACCTGGGAGTACGCGACCTGGACCTCGCCGGTCCACCGCTCCTCGGTTCCGGCGACCGAGGTGATCGCCTCCTGGAACGCCGATACCCCGGCGGGCACCTGGATCCAGATCGAGCTCCTGGGCAGCTACTCCGACGGCACCTGGACACCCTGGTACGTCATGGGCCGCTGGGCCGCCGGCGACGGCGACATCCGCCGTACCTCCGTCGACGACCAGACCGACGGCAAGAGCTCCATCTGGACCGACACCTTCTCGGTGGACGACCCGGCGAGCGGACTGCGACTGGACTCCTACCGGCTGCGGCTCACCCTCCACCGCACCCCGGGCAGCCGCCTGACGCCCACCGTCCGGCGGATCGGCGCGATGGCCTCCGACATCCCGGACCGCTTCACCGTGCCGGCCAGCACCCCGGGCCTCGCCCGCGAGCTGCGGGTCCCGCGCTACTCGCAGAACGTCCACGCGGGCCAGTACCCCGAGTACGACAACGGCGGCGAGGCCTGGTGCAGCCCCACCTCCTCGCAGATGATCATCGAGTACTGGGGCCGCCGCCCCACCGCCGAGGACCTCGCCTGGGTCAAGCCCGGCCTGGCCGACCCCCAGGTCTGCCACGCCGCCCGGTTCACCTACGACTACCAGTACGAGGGCTGCGGCAACTGGCCGTTCAACGCCGCGTACGCCGCGACGTACGACGAGATGAGCTCGGTGGTGACCCGGCTGGACTCGCTCAAGGACCTGGAGACACTGGTCCGCGCGGGCATCCCGGCCATAACGTCGCAGTCCTTCCTCAAGGAGGAGCTGACCGGCGCCGGCTACGGCACCTCCGGCCATCTGATGACCGTGATCGGGTTCACCGACGACGGCGACATCATCGCGAACGACCCGGCCTCGCCGGACAACGAGGCGGTGCGTCGGGTCTACAAGCGCCGGGAGTGGGAGAACATCTGGTTGAGGACCAAACGGTACGACGCGAACGGCAAGGTCAGAAGCGGTACGGGCGGGGTCTGTTACCTGTACTGGCCCGCAAAGCCGGCACCGAGTCAGCGTCGCGTCCTGAGGTCGTTCGGCCTGCTGTGAGCATGTGCGGCGCCACGGCCGCCTCGACCACCTGACGGCAGCGTTCCCGCCCGTCCTGGGTGAGGTGGCCGTACTTGTCCACCGTGACCTTGATCGAGCGATGCCCCAAGGGCTGTCCCGCAATGACCGCTCATAGCTTCGGGAACGGTGGGGTGTCGTCCATCACCTGCAACAACTTCCGAGTAGGTGTTGCCTCCTTTGGCCGTACGGAGGAGGCAACACCCTCGATGACTGGCCGGCCGGCGTACACGGCTGCCCTTGCGGCCGCCTCCCAGCCGGTTTGCTGCTGGTAGCTCGTGTCGTGCTTGCGGTCCTGGGTCGCCGCAGCGGCGGAGTGCCACTGGTCGGTCCGGCAGATACTTCCCAGTAGGTCCAACAACTCGGCCTTGCAGGCCACGTGCGGGGACCCGACCAGTTCGAGAAGGAACGGGACCGTGGGAGCTGTCGCCTCACCGACGACGAACCCCAGCGCGCAGATGGCATCGCCCAGGTCATCGATGGCGATGCGGGCCGTGTCCTCATCTCCATATGCGATCCGGGACAGCAGAGTGGGAACATCGCCAGCCACAGCTCCCGTCGCATCGCGCAGTTCTCCCCAGCGGACCCCGGAGACGCTCCTCAACAGACTTCCCACGCTCTGCTCCTCATCAGATCCTCGTGCCGCTCTGGCGGTGCCTTAAGCATGGTGCAGCTGTGGGTAAGCCCCGGCCTGACGCCATGATCTTGCTGTGACTGGAGTGATCACGGCGTCGGCCCCATCCTGGACAGCCCCGTTCACCGGGCTGAGCCCGCGCTGCCTTGGCAAGCTGGTGATCGCACTGCGCCGTGATGGGGCCGATGAGGTGCGGCGGGGCCGGCCGTGGAGGCTGCCGCTGGAGGACCGGGTGCTACTGGTCACGACGTACTGGGGCACGAACTTGACGCTGCGCCAGCTTCCCCCGCTCTTCGGGGTATCGAAGTCCGCGGCCGACCGGGTCGTCAGACACCTCGGTCCCTTGCTCCCCATGGCGTTTTCTGCGGTCTGTGGCCTGAACGCCTCTCTCCGGGCCCTCGTGGAGATCCGTGACGCGCAGATCAACTGACTCAGCGGCCACGTTGAGCACTGCGCTACTCAACTGCTCCGCGGTGCGGGGCAGTGGCTGCCCCATGAATGCGGTGAGTGCGGCCTCGATCCTGAGCGGGCCAGGCGGTAGCGCGCTGGCCGGCGGACGGACGGACGGCTCGGGCGCGGGCCCGAGCGATGCCGGTCCGATGCGCAGGCTTTCCAGCCAAACGCCGGGAATCTCGGCGGCCGTGCGCCCGAGGGCCCGGACGGCTGCTTGCTCGGTGATCCACGTCCCGTCGTCAGGCCCTCCGAGAGGAGCAGCCGACCCAGGTCGAGGTGGCGGCGTACTGCCTGCATCCATGCCTCAGTCCACCGGACTCTCGCCCTCTTCCATGGCCGCGGTTCTCTTCCTCCCGCAGTGCGCCCCGATTCCGCAGGTGCTCTGGGCAGGGGCACTTCGTACCACTCGTTGAACCCTCCGTCTCATGACTCAAACCTCTGATAGATCCCACTAAAACGAATATAATCCGGTTAAAGAGTGCTAGGTGATCTCCTTCAGGGAGGAATAGTCCGATGACTGAGAACACCGGCGGAAAGCACGGCAGTGCGCCCGGCTCTCGCGGTCGGACGACCATCGCCGACGTGGTGGTAGAGAAGATCGCCGGAATGGCGGCTCGCGATGTGCTCGGCGTCCATGCCCTGGGTAGCGGATTTGCACGCTCGATGGGATCCATGCGGGAGCGGATGCCCGGCGCAGGTAGCGGTAAGTCCGTCACGCGCGGGGTCAGTGTCGAGGTGGGAGAGTTGCAGGCGGCCATCGATCTGGAGATCGTCGTCGACTACGGCGTCTCAATCACGGACGTGGCCAGTGACGTGCGCGAGAACGTGATCTCCGCAGTCGAGCGGATGGCGGGCCTGGAAGTCGTGGAAGTCAACATCGCGGTCAGCGATGTGAAGCTGCCCGACGAGGAGGACGAGGGGGAGCAACAGCGGGTCCAGTAGCCAAGGGGGAGAAGCCCGCTTGAGCGAAGGAGCGCGTGATGAGCAAGGCTGTGGTCGGCTTGATTGCCGGAATGGCACTGGGCTTCGCCGGGTACTTCGGTGGCTTCTGGGCCTTCCTGCTGGTGCTGGTACTGGGCGCCGTCGGACTTGTCGCCGGGCGCTTGATGGAAGGTGATCTCGAGCCGGGTGACTTCATCCGCCGCCGCCATGACGACCACCAGCGGGTACGCGATAGCCGGCGACAGGCTCAGGGGGACTGGCGGTAGTGACCAGTGACGTCGATCGTCGTCCGGGCATTCCTCGCAGAGAGCGGGGTGCGACCACCGTCTCCGACCATGCCGTCGCGAAGATCGCTTCCCACGTGGCCCGCGAGGCGCTGAGCCGGTTCACCGATTCGGCCCGCCGTGTACCGCCCAGCCACCGGACACCACGCGTGACGACGTCTGTGCGGCGGGCACCGGAGCGGAACGAGCACGCCGCAGGACGACTCGGCGATACCACCCATGGCCGTCCGGACATGCTCGGCGAAGTACGGATGCGTATCGCCGTGGAGTTGGGCTATCCGTCCGACATCGGGGCTCAGTGCGCTGCGGTGCGCCGCGAGGTCATCGAGCAGCTCAGGACATGGGCCGGCATGGACGTCTCCGAACTCACGGTGTCGGTCGAGAGGCTGCACTCGGTGCACTCGCGGCATAGAGACCGGGAGAGAGTGAGATGAGCGCGAACACCAGGCGGCAGCCGACCGGCGATTGTGACGTTCCCTCCGCTACAGGACAGGCAACTTCATCCGCGGGTACCCCCGCTGGGGGCGCGACAGCAGCGGTCCACGAATCGGGCCGGTCGGCGCGCCGCTTCTGGTCAGCGCGACGGATTCCCGCAGCCATTGTGGCGCTGCTGTCCGTCGCAGGCATGGGGCTGCTCCTGTACGACGTGGTCTCGGTGCGGGCAGACCAGCCCGGGATGAGCTGGCGACGGCGGCTCGCCGAGGAACTGGCCACACGACCGCTGCATGACATCTGGATGATCGTCGGGGCGGCGGTGGCGATGGCCCTTGGCCTGTTGCTTTTCCTGCTGGCGGTGACGCCGGGACTGCGCAGAGTGCTACCCATGCGGCAGCCCACCGGAATTGCCAGAACAGTGGAGGTCCACGCCGGGCTCGACCGCCACGCAGCCGCACTGAATCTGCGCGACCGGGCCGTACGGGTGTCCGGTGTGCAATCGGCACGGGTCGATTTCGGCCGCCGGAAAGTCAGAGCCCGGGCACAGGCACATTTCCGCGATCTCAACGAGGTCCACGCGGATCTGGACGCCGCGCTGAGCGAAGCCGTAACGAACTTGGGTCTCGCCCGGAAGCCCACGCTGGACGTGCGCGTCCGGCGCCCGAAGAAGGGTTGAGGTGTCCCATGCTCAAGGCAGTGAACCGGGTGTTGCTGGGACTGCTCGGCCTTGGACTGTTCGCCCTGGGCGGCGGCGTGCTGCTCGGCGGGCTGGATCTGCAGCGCCACTGGGGGTTCGACATGCCGGGCTGGTGGCCCTTCCGAGGCCCGGAGGATGTCGTGTTGGGCACCTGGGGACGCACCCGGTGGCGGGAGGAGGGCTGGTGGTGGCCGGCTGTCATTGCGGTGCTCGTCGTGCTTCTCGCGCTGCTGCTTTGGTGGCTTCTGGCGCAGTTGCACAGACACCGGCCGGGCCAGGTCCTCATCGAGAGCGAAGGTGAGGTGGCAGCCCGACTCAATGGCCGTGCGCTGGAGGATGCAATCGAGGAAGAGGCGAAGGTGCTGGATGGGATCTCGCAGGTTCATGTGCGGCTGACGGGTCGGCGTGCTGCTCCGGCCGCACGAGTACGGCTGCTGCTCGAGCCTCATGCAGAACCGGTGCGGACTCTGGAGCAACTGAGCGGGGAAACGCTCGCAAACGCACGGGACTCGGCAGGCCTGGACCGCCTACCGTCGGAGGTCCGGCTCCGGGGAGTCCGCCACCGCTCCCGCCGCGTCGCCTAAGGTCTGTCCATGGGGGATCGGTGTGGCATGGGTGTGGTGATCTCGAACGAGTGAGGCCTTCTGGTTCGGTGTGGACTGCGATACCTCCACCGGCAGGAGGCTCTCCCGCAGGGCTGCCAAACGAGCGGTGCAGCTCACGTTGTTGAGGCATCGGGTGGGCCGCTGAGAGACGGCCTGCCTTCGAGTGATGTCGAAGGCGTTCGGTGCGCGCTTCGGCGCGGCCTTTGTTGGGGAAGGACCGCGGGCCTCGACCGCCCGGCAGAGGCTTCTGCCGGAAGGTGACGGGCGCGATACGGCGTCGCTGGTGCCGAGCACACTGGCGATGATGACGGTCAGGCGGAAGCGCAGGATGTGCCTGCCCTCGTGGCATGGCCTTTGCCTGGTCTGGTGGACGATCGCCTCGCGCGGTCTGCGTCGCCGCATATACGTGTGAGGCGCATACTAAAAGGACCTGGGAGAACGGAGGACGCCATGATCATCCTCGGCGTCATTCTGCTGGTCATCGGTTTGGTGGCCGGCATATCGATCCTGTGGACGATAGGAATCGTGCTCGTCGCGATCGGCATTGTTCTTTGGATCCTGGGTGCTGTCGGGCATGCGGTGGGCGGTCGACGGCATTATTGGTAGTGCTGCTTTATTCCGGCAACCCGTGCACGCGGCCACTGTGATGTCCAGCGGCGGCTGTGATCCCGGTCTGATCGGGTGCCGCGTGTTATTCAACGTCCCGGATGGGAGCACACATGGCTGTACGTCATAAGCTCATCGCCCGGGAGCCGTCGGTGCTCTGGGCGGTTCTGGAGGACGAGAGCCGTTACGCGGACTGGGTGGTGGGGACCTTGGACTCCGCTCCGGGCAACGGGCGTTGGCCGGAAGTCGGATCGTCGATCAAATACACGGTGCGTGTGGGGCTGAAGGAGTTCCACGGACATACGACGGTCCGTCGCCTCGATGCGCCGCACGCGCTGGAACTCGAAGCGCACGGAGGGCCGTTGGGTACGGCGCGGATTGCCTTCGACATCCGGCCGTGGGGCGACAAGACCCTGGTCATTCTCGACGAGCATCCGCTGCGCGGCCTGGGAGGGAGTCTCCACAACACAGTTATAGACGCCTTTGCGCAGATCCGGCACCGCAGCATGCTGCGGCGACTTGCGGAAGTCGTCGAAGGAGTACCCCAGGACACGGGGCGAGCGAAAGGCTGAGAGGATCAGCCCCAACTGCGCATCAGCTGACTGGGTCCAGTAGATCAGTAAGACGCTCGGCTGGGGTTTCCCAGTCGAGTGTCTTTCTTGGTCGGCTGTTGAGTCCGGCGGCCACCACTTCCGGCCGCTCAGGTGTCTGCGATGAGAAGTCAATGTCCTTGGGGAAGTTCTGTCGCAGAAGGCCGTTGGCGTTCTCCTTCGAGCCGCGCTGCCAGGGGCTCGCCGTTCAGCAGCAGTAGACCGAATGTCTGCGGCCTTGGTGCACGCCTGGTGAGCAGCCATCTCCACGCCCTGGCCCCAGGCCAGGGAACGCCACAGGTGCGGCGGAAGGAATTGAACGGTCACGGCGAAAGCGTTACGGGGGGCAAGAGTGCTGTGGCCACACGGCAGATGAAGGATGGGCTCGTGCCGTCGTCCGCTGCACCGCCAGAACATCGACCCCCACCAGCGGCCGCCCACCCCGGCTGATGTGCCCGCTAGCTCCGCTCAAGGTGCGAGGCGCCCGATACCGATCAGACTTGAATGCATGGCAGAAGAACGACAGCCCCGCGGCGAAAGCCACGACTTGCGAGGCGCGGCGGAGCGATTTGAAAGCGCGCATCGTGAACACGTCGAGCTGCGTCCTGAGGGTCCGCTGCCCTGTTGCAAATTCGTCGCCGCTGCAGGAACTCACGTTCAGGCCGCCGGAGTCTGACCATGGGGCTGATCACGGGACTGCTCACGCTCCCCATCGCACCGGTCCGCGGTCCGCGGTCTGATCGATGTGGCGGAAGCTCCGCGACACTGCCGAGCGCGAACTGCACGACTCAGGAGTGCTCCGTGCCCAGCTGGCTTCATTGAAACGGGAACTTGAAGACGGATATGTCGACACGGAGGGAGTTCGAACCGGGAAGAGGAAAGGCTGCTCGACCGGCTAGGCCGGCCCCGCACCGAACGATCGAAGGTGACGCACTCATGGATGACACAGCCAAGGTGACCCTCGCGGCCGCAGTAGTGGGCGGCTATGTGCTGGGCCGGACGAAAAAGGGACGGCTGGCCCTGACCATTGCAACGTACCTGGCAGGGAGACGATTCGGCCTTGAACCCCGACAGCTTGCAGCCGAAGGGATGCGCAGGCTAGGAGAGATTCCCCAGTTCGCCGAGCTGCAGGAGCAGCTGAAAGGGGAAGTCTTCGACGCAGGCCGTAAGGCAGTGGCTGCCGCCGCCGACCGGGGCATGAGTTCGCTTGCCGACGTCATCAGCGACCGTACGGCCCGGCTCGGTGAGAAGCAGGATGAGGGGGAGGAAGAGGGAGACGAGGAGGAGTACGAGCTGGAAGAGGGAGGCGCAGAGTACGAGGAAGAGGAGGAACCGGAAGAGGAAGAGCCGGAGGCCGAGTACGACGACGGCCAGGCTGAGGAAGAGGAGGAAGAGGAGGAGCAGCCAGAAGAGGAATACGAGGAGGAAGAGGAAGAGCCGGAAACGAGGCAGCCGAAGCAGCGCCGCAGTTCTCGTCAATCAGCCCAGCCCAGAGGAGGCGCGGCGCGGAAGAAGGCTGCTCCCGCCCAGGGAGAGAAGCCTCGGACGGCCAAGAAGTCTGCCGCGCGGAAGGCGGCCCCGGCAAAGAAGACGGCTGCGAAGAAGACTGCGCCGGCCAAGAAGTCCGCCGCCCGGAAGACGGCCCCGGCAAAGAAGACGGCTGCGAAGAAAACTGCGTCGGCCAAGAAGCCTGCCGCCCGGAAGACGGCCCCGCCAAAGAAGACGGCCGCGAAGAAAACTGCGCCGGCCAAGAAGTCGGCCGCACGGAAGACGACGTCGTCGAAGCGAGCAGCGTCCAAGCGCGCCGATCGTCGGAGGTAGCCAGTCATGACCAGGACGGAAACAGACCAGCCCACGGCACAAATGTCGGGTGCGGACCGGCTTCGCGAAGAGGCGTCCAACTTCCTCAGTGCACAGGTGGAGAGGCTCGCCGAGAAGGCGGGCGACAAACTGACCGATGTCACTGGGCAGCTCACCGATGTGGCCGAGAGCGGATCGCTTCCTGCGATCGGTTCCCGTATTCTCCAGGGCGATTCCCCGCTGAAGGCATTCGTCGGAGAGAAAGCCAAGGGTGTCAAGGACAAAGTCGTGGGGAAGGTCAAGGAAGCGTTCGGTGGCGGGAAGGGGAAGCGCAAGTCGAGCGGCGGCAAGGTCATGAACATCATCGAGGTTCTCGATGTGGGAGTGCCCCTGCGTGTCGCGTACGACCACTGGACGCAGTACGACCAGTTCAGCAGCTTCGCGAAGGGTGTTCGCGATGTCTCGAAGAGCGATGAGATGTCCAGTGACTGGAAGGTCAAAGTCGGCCCTTCCTCGCGCGGCTTCAAAGCGACTGTCCAGGAACAGATTCCCGACGACCGCATCGTTTGGACATCCGAGGGGGCCAAGGGAACTACCCGTGGTGCGGTCAGTTTCCATGAGTTGGCCCCCAGCCTGACTCGAATCGTCCTGGTCGTGGAGTACTACCCGTCCGGGTTCTTCGAGAAGACGGGCAACCTGTGGCGCGCCCAAGGGCGCCGAATGCGACTCGACTTCAAGCACTTTCAGCGATACGTCACCCTTGCCCAGGAAGAGCCCGAGGGCTGGCGCGGTGAAATCCGGGACGGTGAAGTCGTCGTGTCCCACGAAGACGCCATGGAAGAAGAGGCCGCCGAGCAGGAGGACTCACAAGGCGAGGAGTCCGAGGACGAGGACTACGAGGAGGAGCCCGAGGACGAGGACTACGAGGAGGAGCCCGACGACGAAGACTACGAGGACGAGGACGAGCCCGACGACGAAGACTACGAGGACGAGGACGAGCCTGAGGACGAGGACGAGGACGAAGAGGAAGGCGAATACGAGGAAGAAGAAGGAGAGGAAGAGGACGTAACCGCCTCCCGGGGGCAGGGGCGACAGAGGTGACGCCGTGACTGGCGTCGCCTTCAGGCAGGGGGCCTACCCGTCTCGGGGCCGCAGACCACCAATCTTGTCGGGCCGCAGCCTGGCGTTGTGAAAGCCCCCAGTGAACCTCTTGCAGCTGTACGGCTTGAAGTCGTCCAGCAGCGTCAGGCGGGAGGTGACCTTGACCAGCAGATCATCGACATCTGGAATTCTGGCATGGCGTCGGCCTGCGTAGTGGGCGAGCTGAAAATCCCGGCTGATTCCATGCAACGAGCTTCTCTGGGAGTGGAGTTCGTCCACGGCTTGGCTGTGGCGCGGACAGCCGTTGACGACCGTGGTTCCGTCCGGGGCCAAAGGTGGCTCTGCTTCGGAAGAGGCACGCCAGGAACTTCCGCGGGTGGGACTGCAACTGCCCCGCCACGCGTACCGCACCGGCCACCTCGATTCGAAGGGCAGTTCCGTGTCGGTCACGGAGGACGCGTCGAGGCATATGCAGGCGGGTGAGTGCTCCAGGTCAGCGTCGTTCCGTTCGGCGCAGAGTGCGGCCGTCCGGTCGAGCGCGTCCTGTTGTCATAGTGCGTACAGCCGGCGCTGCGGACGCCGTGCTTCGCTTGCAACTGCGCGTATCCCGGTCGAAGCAGAAGCTGAGGAGCCATGGCTGCAGAACACCGGACTGTTGACGCGACGTACTGGATCGCCACCACGCCGCGTACCGGCTATCCGCCCCCCAGCGCCGCCATGACCGCAGACGGGGCCTCGCCAGAGTCGGCCTCCACATAGGCGCGGACCGCCCGAACGTGCTCATCCACGTCACCAAAGCCAGAAAACGCCTCCAGCGGAGAAAGGCTCCTGTACAAGTCGCCGACTGGCGAGACTCTGCCGGGCTACCAGTAGTGCCTTCGACCAGCGACCGCGTGCCCCAGAGACCCCAGGATCCACAAGACAACCCCGATAACCGCGAGAACTATCCCGATCGTCCACAGTATGGAGATCCCGGTCACGAACCCGACAACAAGCAAAATAATTCCGAGAATGATCACAGCGTTCTCCGATCTCGCACATGCCTCCCTTTTTTACTGTGGTCCCTGCGCACCGCAAGGGCAACTGCTCAGGGAATGGGCACACGCGCCTTGGGGCCGTCGGGGAACGGGTCAACAAGAGTGAACCCCGGCGTTCCACCACTTGCGAAACGCGCATGATACTGACCTCCTTTGAGTTCGTCATCGGCACCCAGGTCCTCAGTGGAAGCGATTTCTTTCCTGGGGGATAGTGCGCCCACCATCCCACCATTCACGGCGTTTCTTATGCGGCAGCGATGCCGCTATGCAGCCAGTGGGGAGGCCAGGGCGCGGTTAGTGCTCCAGCCGTAGATCGTGATCTTCATGTCTGATTCGCGGCTTGTCGGCGGTAATGGCTGGCCTGGGCTCGGGCCTGGTGGCGGCGTCGCCAGGTGGACCAGCGGAGCCGGTGGGCCACGTCGTGCACGGGCCGGACGACGAGCGTCGTGAACAGGCGTTGGATCTCGTTGCAGGTGAGCGGGATCAGCCCGTTGGGGGCGGGATGGTGGGCGTGTTCGTCGGCGCGGACGACGGCGAGGAAGGCGTGGGCAAGCATGGCCAGGGTGACCCAGCGGGACCACGAAGGGAAGCGGCGGACCTGGTGCTCGTCGAGGCCGGCCAGGCCCTTTCCAGACTGGAAGGTCTCCTCCACCCGCCACCTTGATCCGGCGACGCGGACCAAGGTCGCCAGGGGCACCGGCGCGGGTGAGAAGCAGCGGTAGTAGGCCAGTTCACCGGTGGTGCGGTTACGACGGATCAGCAGCCGGTGACTGCCGGCTCGGGGCTCGGCCAGGTCGATGACGGCCCAGTCGTAGAAACGGTGCCCCTTGGCGCCTACCCCTGCCGACAGCTTCTGCCAGGCCCGCCTGGGCGCCTTCGCGGCCAGGGCGTCCGCGCGGAACTTCCCTGCACCGGTGGTGACTTCGGCAGAGCAGGCGACGGCGAGTACGTAGCCGACCTTGCGCTCCTCCAACGCGGCCCGCAGCTTCGGATTGCCCTCGTAGACCTCGTCACCCGCGACCCAGCCCACACGGTGCCCGGCGTCCAGAAACCGGCCGATCATCCGGGCGGCCAGCTCCGGCTTCGTCGCGAACGCGGTGTTCTCCTCCAGCCCGGCGGCCCGGCAGCGGTCCGGGGCGCACGTCCACGAGCGCGGAACGTACAGTTCACGGTCCACCGCCGCATGCCCACGGCGACCTGCGTGGACGAGATAGACGGCGACCTGCGCGTTTTCGATTCTGCCAGCGGTGCCGGTGTACTGGCGCTGGGCACCGACGGTGTGCGCGCCCTTCTTCACGTCCCCGGTCTCGTCGACCACCAGCACCGCGTCCTCATCGTGCAGATGCTCCAGAACGTACTCACGCACGTCATCACGAACGGCGTCGGCGTCCCACCTGGCCCGGCCGAGCAGGTGCTGCATGCGGTCCGGACTCGCCTCCCCGACCCACTCGGCGATCGACCAGCAGTTCTTGCGCGGCAGGTCCGACAGCAGCCCCAGTACCAGGTCTCGCACCCGGCGCCGGGGCTCAACCCGCGCAAACCGGCCCGCTATCCGGCCCATCAGGACCTCGAACACCTCGTGCCAGCGGGCAGGGTCTACGCTGTGGTCTGCGGCCACGGTCTCTTCGTTTGTCCACACAACACACGATGATCAGCGGTGGCCGTACCCGTCTGTCAGCCGGCCTGTACTGGCCGTCCCGAGGCAGAGGCTGAGGGGTTCATCGGTCGCCGGGCGTAGGTCCCTCGCCTCATGTGCGCTTTGAGCCTGCTGGCTAAGGTCGGGACTCATGCAGACCACGGGGCTTGTTCGCCGCCAGGCGGCGGAGCGTAGGCGCGACACTATGGAACGGCTCGTTACCGAGCGGGATGTATGGGTATCGACAGCACACCCTGATCACGGGCCGCACCAGGTGCCGCTTTGGTTCTTGTGGGATGGGCGTGCAGTGTGGATGTGCACCAGTGCCACTTCCGCGACTGCGCGGAACGTCCGCGAGGAGCCGCGCGTGCGCCTGGCGCTGCCCGACACCTTCGATGTGGTGCTTCTTCAAGGTGAGGCGGAGAGCTTCCTGGACCAGGATGTGCCCGAAGCCGCGGCGGAGGCGTTCGCCGCCAAGTTCGGGTGGGACCCGCGTGCGGAGGAGGGTTCCTTCCTGTACGTGCGCGTGGTGCCGAAGAGCGTGCGCGCTTGGCGAGGCGTACCGGAACTACGCGGCAGAGTCATCATGCGCGACGGGACGTGGCTGGAATAGTGGCCGTCCCCGGCTGACGCCCCTACCGATCAGCAAGATCACGATCTACGGCTGGAGTATGAGGAGGCTGCGTCCGGCACTGAAGCAACGTGCGAGCTCCGAGATGCGGTCGGCCCAGGCCGTATATCATGGAACGGCGTCTTGTGAAGGTGACGCCAGCATCATGTCGTCTCCGATTCCGGAGCGGGAACATGGCCGTAGGCGAAGAGGACGAGACAGGGCGCGTCCGGCGTCCGTCCAGCAAGAAGCCGGTCAAGAAGACCACCAGGAAAACCAGCACCGGACGGGCCAGCAGCGGCACGAATGAAACGAAGCGTGCGGCACGTCGGGTTTCGGCCCCGCGAGCCATGCGTTATGCGGCTGAGCAGCTCCAGGAGCTTTTGGGGCGAGCACCCGAGTCCGTCTCGGCGTTGAAGCCGACGGAGGACGGCTGGCAGGCGGACGTGGAAGTTTTGGAGCTGGAGCGTATCCCCGGCACGACCAGCGTGATGGCGAGTTACCGGGTGACGCTGGACGAGGAAGGCGAACTGCTGGCGTACGAGCGCACCCGCCGCTACACCCGAGCCCAGATCGACCCGCGTGGCTAGGGCCGGAATACCACTGCTGCACCGCTCGACGGACGAACGGAAGCGGCCTCGTCCGGAGCCACGTGTGAGCTGCTGAAAGGAGGCACCATGACTATGGTGCCGCAGGGCGGAGGAACCATTTCCAGGGCCGGCGGAGGAGGGTCGGGGAACCTTTACGACATCCTCGAGCTGATTCTGGACCGCGGCCTGGTAATCGATGTCTTCGTGCGTGTGTCCTTGGTGGGCATCGAGATCCTCAAGATCGATGCCCGCATCGTCGTGGCGAGCGTGGATACCTACCTGCGCTTCGCGGAGGCCTGTAACCGCCTCGACCTGGAAGAGGGCCGCAAGGCTCCATCTCAGCTGACCGACCTGGTCGGCGAGGTGACCGAGGGCGGAGCGCATGGCAAAGCCAAGGGTGCGCTGAGCGGGGCCGCTGACGTGCTGACCGACGCCCTGAAGGGAGGGCACGACGACGAGGAGGCCGAGCAGTCAGAAAAGAGGCGCAAGGAGCCCGAGGAGAGGCGGGAGCGGCCGCGGCGTCGGCCTGCCGCCCGACGCCACGAGGAGTGAACCATGGCCGTATACGTGTACTCCATTGTTCTGGCCACCCATCCGCAGCGCTTGGACGGCCTCCACGGGGTGGGGGATCCGCCGGCGCCCCTCCGCACGGTGCGCACCGAAATGCTGTCCGCGGTCGTCAGCGACGCGCCCGAGGAGCTGCGTCCCAAACGCCGAGACCTCGGCGCCCACCAGGCCGTCCAGGAACAGCTGATGGCCGACGGCACCGTTTTGCCACTGCAGTTCGGCCTCACCACCGTGGACGACGACGCTGTACGAGCGGTCCTGGAGGACGGTACAGATAAATTCAGCGAACGCTTGCGGGCGCTGGAGGGCTGCGTGGAATACCACTTGAAGGCCGCCCAGGACGAAGATGCGCTGTTGCGCCAGATCCTTCGGGAGTCCGACGAGGCGCGCGAACTCAACGAGGAGATCAGAAGCGGCCGCAGCAACCCGGAACTGCCGCTCGCCCTCGGGGAGCTGGTCTCCCAAGAAGTGCAAGCGCGGCAGGAACGGCTCGCCGTCGAAGTCCTCGATGCGCTGCGTGGATTCGCGCGGGAGGAACGCTCGTCGCAGCCGACCGGGAACGACTTCCTGAATGTGTCCTTCCTTGTGGAGCGGGACAACGAGAAGACCTTCCTCGGCGCGGAACAGGATATCGCCAAGGAACTGGGCGAGGACTTCGACCTGCGACTGGTCGGCCCGCTGCCCGCCTACAGCTTCGTCTAGGGGATTCCTCATGGGACTGCTGACTCAACTCGCAACTCTTCCGCTGGCGCCCGTGCGCGGCGTGGCCTGGGTCATGGAGCGCGTCGTCGAGACCGCGGAGAACGAGTACTACGACCCAGCCCCCGTCGAACGGGAACTCGCCGCACTTGAGCGAGCGCTCGTGGCGGGAGAAATCGACGAGGAAACCTTCGACCAGCGCGAGGACGAGTTGCTGGACCGGCTGGACGAGATCAGGGCCCATGTCCAGGGCGTCGATACCTGATCGCGGAGCCGGTGGAACGGGCCCATTACCACGCGCTCCCGTCGAAGCTCCGGGACAGCAGGGAATTGAGGTGCAGCGGCCGTGACCGAACCCGTCGCCAGGAGGCTGGGCGATCTCCCGTCCAGGTCCGCCCCGTATGGCCAGGGCTCCTCGGCCAATCTCGCCGACATCCTGGAGCGCGTCCTGGACAAAGGCATCGTCATCGCAGGCGATATCCAGATCAACCTACTGGACATCGAACTGCTTACCATCAAGCTGCGCCTGCTGATCGCTTCGGTGGACAAAGCGAAGGAAATGGGCATTGACTGGTGGGAGCACGATCCCTCACTGTCGTCACGCGCCAACGACGGCCGCTCACTCGCCGAGGAGAACAAACGGCTGCAGGCTGAGATCACGGCGCTGCGCGAGAGCCGTGAGCTGCCACCGGCCAAGAACGAGGAGAGCCGCACCGCGGCCCCCCGCCGCACCACACGCACCACACGCACCAAACGGGCAGAGCCAAGCCCCCGCAGCGAGAGGCGGGACGAGCCATGACCGCCACGGTCTCCTATGCGTACGCCGTAGCACGGGACGCCGACGGATCGCTGGAAGAAGCTCTGTCCGGGCTCCCTGGAGTGGCGGAGGCGACGGTGCATCTAGTACGTGTAGAACACAGCGACGATGTGGTGGTCGCCGTGAGCCCGGTACCCGAGCGGGACTTCCAAGAGGCCGCGCTGCGAGCGCATCTTGAGGACTTGGACTGGCTGGAGTCAGTCGCCCGCGCTCATCACCGGGTGATTGAGGCCTTGGCCGCCCGCACCGCCGTCCTGCCACTGCGTCTGGCCACGGTGTACCTCGACGACGAGCGGGTGCGACTCATGCTCCGGGCCCGCCGCGAGGCGTTTGCCGACAGACTGACCGACCTGGCGGCGCAGGTGGAGTGGGGCGTCAAGATCTATGTCGAAGCGGCCGCCGAGGCCGAGAGGCCAGCAGGCCCACCCACAGATCCGGGTCTGACCCCCGGGCGGGCTTACCTCAGCCAGCGTAGAGCACAGCGAAACGCCCGCGAAGACGCCTACAGGGACGCAGAGCAGGCAGCCGAGCGGGTCGAGGCCGCCGCCCGCGCTTATGCGGTTGATCGCGTCCAGCACCGGCCGCAGCAAGGCGAACTCGCCCGCGGGCCGGGAGAGAACGTCATCAACGACGCCTACCTCGTGCCGCTGCAACAGGCTGAAGACTTCCGCGCCGATGTCATGCAGGCCGCAGAAGGACTACCCGGGGTACGCGTCGAAGTCACCGGGCCATGGGCCCCGTACTCCTTCGCCACCCTCACCGAAGCCGAACCGCTGAAGAGGGCCACGCCGTGAGGGCGGCGGGCAGGCCGGAGGCTACGCCGGAGGAGCCGCTGCCGCAACGGCAGATCGCACTGATCGACCTGCTGGACCGGTTGCTGAGCGGAGGCGTGGTCCTCACCGGTGACGTCGTGCTCTCCATCGCCGATATCGACCTCGTACGCATATCGCTTCGCGCGCTGATCGTCTCCATCAGCGAACAGAATCCTTCCCCGTGGCATGCCATCTCAGCACCCACAGGAGACGACCATGTCAGGTAAGGACCGTCCGCCCGGAAGCCGCCTGGACGAGATCGCCGATGCCGCCGCCCGCGCCTTCCGCATGCTGCCCGCAATGCCGCAGGACATCCTGCCCCGGGGCGGTGCTGAGGCGCGAAGGCCGGCCCATCGGATCACTACCGCCCCGGACACGGTGGAACGGGACCTGATCAAGCTCGTACTCACACTCGTCGAGCTGCTACGACAGCTCATGGAACGCCAAGCCCTTCAGCGGGTCGACGCAGGAGACCTCACTGAGGAACAGGAGGAGCGCCTCGGAGCAACTTTGATGATTCTGCACAGTCGTATGATTGAACTCTGCTCTCGGTACGACCTTTCCATGCAAGATCTCAACTTGGATCTCGGACCTCTCGGAACTCTGCTGCCACCACCCGAATGACGTCAGGGAGAAAGAAATGGGTATCGGAAAGAAGTCCAAGAATATTGGCGAAATCGCGGAGGGGAAAACTAAGGAATCGGTCGGGCGGGCCGTGGGTAACGAAAGGCTGGAGGGAAAGGGGAGGGCCCAAAAAGTGAAGGGTAAAGTGAAGCAGGTCGTCGAGAAGGGCAAGGACACCTTCAGGCACTGAAAGAAAGACACGCCGCACTGACCCGCTGCCACACTCCGAACACGGGCGGGTCGGCGTTCAGCGGAGCAAGCATCGGCTGGCTGCAATCGACGCAGCTGGCGGCGGGACAGTGCGCGTTCGGTATGCGAGACGCTGCGGAGGGCGTTCGTCTGCGCTCGCTTCATCTGTGTCCGGGTGCCCCTGACATGCAACGGCCGCTGAAGCGAATGTGCCCAGCGAACGTCTCCGCAACCACCGGCCGCCCGTTTCTCCAATCGCCGACGGGTATGGCAATCACATGCCCGTCAGAGTCCCCGTTGTGGGCTGCTCCGAGTCCGCGAAGCTGGAGACCCGTCGCAAGCGATGGAGACAAATGCCAAGAAGGGGAAGTGCCGTGAGGCTGCCAGAGACCCGGGGTGAGGTGTCTGCCGCTCTCATCGAGGCGCTCGGCCGGGAACCGGGTCGGCGCAGCCTGCCCGACATACGCCTGGTAGCGGGTAGCGACCCGTACGACGACGACCTCCAACTCGCCCTGTACCTCTGTTACGAGTTGCACTACCGCGGCTTCGACGGTGTGGACGGTGCCTGGGAGTGGGATCCGGAACTGCTCAAGGTGCGTGCCGCGCTGGAGCGGGAGTTCATGGCAGCTTTGCGCGCTGACGTGCCGGTGGCCGAGGACGTCGGCAGCGCGCTGGACGAACTCGTTCTGGAGCCGTCGGACGCCGACGACGTGTCGTACTTCCTGCGGGACGAGGGCGAGCTGTGGCATCTGCGTGAGTACGCCGCCCACCGCTCGCTTTACCACCTCAAAGAGGCCGATCCGCACGTGTGGGTGATCCCGCGCCTGACGGGCCGGGCCAAGGCAGGAATGGCCGCTGTGGAGTACGACGAATTCGGAGCGGGACGGGCAGAACAGGTCCACTCCAGGCTGTTCGCCGATCTGATGGCGGACCTCGACCTGGACACCTCGTACGGCCGCTACCTCGACGCCGGCTCTCGGCAGATGCTCGCGACCGTCAACCTCATGTCACTCTTTGGACTCCACCGCTCACACCGTGGTGCGCTGGTCGGTCACTTCGCCTCAGTGGAGACCACATCGCCACCAGGGTCGCGGCGCCTCGCTCAGGCATTGAAACGGGCCGGTGCCGGGCCTGCGGCCATCCACTTCTACGCGGAGCATGTGGAGGCCGACGCCGTGCATGAGCAGCTCGTACGGCATGAGGTCGTAGCCGGTCTGCTCCAGGAGGAGCCGGATCTGGCACCGGACGTCGCCTTCGGTATCGCAGCCACGGGATGGTTGGAAGACCGGTTCGGGGAGCAGTTGCTCGGCGCATGGCGGGGCGGCGAATCCTCAGTCTGTGTGCCGCTCTGAGGCCGGCGGTGGGGCTTTCGGCCTCTTCCGACCGCGGTGGCTCGTATCGCACCAGGGGAAGATGAGGCTCCGCCGGCAGGTACACAGTGCGACGACAGGCCGGTCCGAGCGGGCAATGTGGCCGTCCTCCTGGACCACTTCGACCGGCCCCTCCACGAGCATGGGTCCGCCCGGCTCCTGCATGACGCGCCGTGCGGCTGCCCGAGGTGCGGTCTCCGGTTCAGTGCGGTCGTTCTGCACGGATCACCACCAGTTCCTCTGCCTCCTGGCCGTGCTCGATCAGGCCCTGGGTCTCCAGCCAGCCGGCCCGTTCTCGCAGGACAGGCCCGAAGGGGACGAACCGGCGGTCGATCACAGCCACGTTCAATCCGCCTTCAGCCAGCCGCGCCAGGGTCATCGCTGGGTTGCTCAGCACGGAGTGGACCGCGAGCAGCACACCTCCGGGGCGCAGCAGAGCGGGGCACTTGGCGCAGAGCCGGTCGAGCACCGCCCGGCCGTCGGTCCCCGCCTCCCAGGCCCGAGCAATACCGCGCCGCGGCACGCGGACGTTCGCGGACGGTACGTACGGCGGGTTCGCCAGCACGAGGTCGAACCTCAGGCCGGTCGCAGGCTCCGTCAGATCACCGCGGCTGGCCCGGATGGCCCGCGCGTGCCCCGACAGCAGTGCGTTCAGTCGTGTCGTGAGCACCGCCGCGGCCGACGTGTCGATGGCGATCACGTGGGCAGCGCCGTGGTGGGCGGCGGCGATCGCCACGGCGCCGGTACCGGTACCCACGTCGAGTACCTCCGCTCCGGGGGACAGGTGCTCGCGCCGCAGAGCGGATATCAGCATGGCTGTGTCTTCCTGTGGCATGTAGACACCCGGAGGCTGAAGGAGTTTCATTGTTGCGTCCGGCTCTCAGAGATCACGCAGGGTGGGCAGGGGGGTCTTCTCCGCCCAGCCGCTCGGGCCCGAGGACTCACGAGGCTGAATTTCCGCCGTCCCGCGACCTCACAACGGCAGCCGGCAGCACCGATCGGGCCCACCCAAGGCAGAACTCGGCTTCGGAAATCGCATCGCGGGTGGTGCGCTGCCCCATGAGCACACACAAGGTGTATGCGTCATCCTCAAGGTGTCGGCGGCCAGCCAGGTCGTGCGGGACATGATGAAAGCAGGGTGGCGCAATCAGCCTGAGCGACCCGGTGTTGCATTGGCCCGGGAGCGCCGAATGTCAGCGAACTTTCACCGAACAACGAACCCTGACGCAGGGTGCCGGCCGCGCGGCCGGCACCAGGACGCGCCTTGAGAGCCGTGAAACCCTGATGCGGTCGCCCGGGTGCCCGGCCCGCAATGCAGGTACTACTGTCCGGACTTCTTCAGCCGCTCAGTCACCTTTGCCGCGGTCTCCTGGGCCTTGCCCGCCATTTGCTCGCCGCGGCCCTCAGCCTGCATTTCCTTGTCGTCCGTGGCACTGCCGACGGTTTCCTTCAGCTTGCCCTTGACCTGCTTGGCCTTCGCCTTTGCCTTACCCATGACGATTCTGCCCTTCACTGTGGGGGGTGACGTAATCCACCTTGCGTCGACCACTCCGAGTCCGCAATCGGTTAGGTGTCGCGCTCACGAGCAACTGGAAGGAAGAGCCGCAGGAGCGGCACTCTCCGATCAGTCGGGCGGCTCGGGGACCGGGCGGGAACCGGGATCCGGCGCCGGGGGCGGCTCCGCGTCTGGCTGGGGCTCGGGCTCGCTGGGACCTGGCTCGCACGGCGGCTGCGGGTCGTGTGGCACCGGATCCGGCCGACTGGGAACTGGCCCGGGGCCCCTGGGGGAAGGTTCTGTGGTCATCGCTCTCGTCCCTTATCGCCTCGGTGCTTCCCAACATCCCAGCGGACCAACCGCGAGTCGAGCGAGGCCGCCTCGGAAATGGTCCCTGGCAACGTGGCAGGGGCCTGGCTCCACAGTCGGCATCTCACACGGGGAAGAGACCGTCGGTACAGGAATTGGACCGCTATCTGCAAAACGGACCGGGCCCGCGTATGACCGCGGTCCTCTCGCCCGCAGCGCGGCCGGGGGATGCACCGTGGCAGGGAACACCGGTGCTGATCCTCGCTGCTCGTCCCTTCTTCCTGCGCGGTGGCGAGGACGTCCAAGTGCGGCAGCGAGTGGACGGCGTCGCGGGATTGCGTCACTTTGAAGGAGCTGCCCATAAACGACTGCGTGCGTCGGTCTTCGTCACGGGCGTCGAACGCGCCCTCTCCGACCATGCTTCCACCGTGCCCCGAAGTTCGCCCGGTGCGCGTGGCTGTGCCCACTCAAGCTGCCGTGCGACGCACGCTCCGAGCATGCCTCCGGCGAGGCCGCACGAGCTCCCGGCTCCTCGGATCGTCAGGCCAGGCCGGCCTGCCCCGGCCCGATTGCTCTCGAAGCTCAAGGAGGGAGACGGCGTCGGAGTAGGAGTGCCGGCCGCGTCCGGCCTCGGCACGGAGTGCACGCGGCGTTCTCTCCGAGGTCTCTTATGCCTGCTCAGCGCATGGGCGGAGGAACAGCACAGTGGCTTCCCGCTTCAGCCGCCGCTGTACGCTCGCCGCCGGAGGGCCAAACGTGCATCCTGACAAAGGGGGCGTGTCCGCCTCGTGAGGTAATGCCATGGTTTCCACGCCCAGCCCGCCCCGGTCACACAGACCACCGGCAGAGGCCACGGAACTGGCCGGATGCACTGTCGGTGCCCCTTGCTGGGCAAGCCTCGCCACGCCGGACCCCCGAGCCGCCGAAGACTTCTACGGAGCCGTACTCGGGTGGGAGTTCCGGCGCACCTCCCTGGGTGAGGACTTCAGGATGGCGCTCTCGGCGGGCGTGCCCACCGCGAGCCTGGGGTGCACAACACCGGCCTTGCAGGTGGCCCTGGACTGGACACCCTACTTCTGTGTCACAGACGCCGACGAGGCTGCGGCCCGCATCGTGGAACGCACCGGCACTATCGCGGTGGGTCCGGTTCGCCTTCCCCTCGGTCGCGGGGTGCTGGCTGCCGACCGTGAGGGCAATCGTTTCGGAATCTGGGAAGGGCAGCTGATCGCCGACTGGGAGTCCTGGCGCGCACACCGGCCATGGCGACTGGAGCTGCGCACGGGACACATGTTCGAGGCCGCCATCTTCTACGGCGAGGTGCTCGAGTGGGCCTGCTCCCGGCACGGTTGCTGCGAGGTCCGCTACGAGCATGGCGGCGTCGCGCTCCGGGACGTCGGAAACGTGGCAGCCCGGATAGTACCGGCCGGTACGGCGCTGAGCGGGGAGCGGACGAGTCCGCGCTGGAACGTCTACTTCCCCGTACCGAATGCTGACGCGGCAGCGGAGGCGGCCTCCCAGTACGGTGGCGGAACCATCGGCCGGTGCGTAGCGGGTGATCACCGCACGGCCCTGCTGCACGACCCGCACGGCGCGGTCTTCGGTGTCGAGTCTCCGAGCGGATCCGTGATTATCAGCGCGGCGTTCGGGCTCCGGCCCGGCGCAGATTCCGATGGGTCCCCGCGGGCCGGGAGGTCTGGCGAGGCCGCATAAGCGCAAAGATCCAGGGAACCCGCGACTCCAAACCACTCCCGGCGGACTGTTCCAACCCGAAAGGACCTGGGAATGTCTGACAACGACGTGAGTATGCGGAAGGTGCTGGCCATCGTCACGAACTACGGCGTCGAGCAGGACGAACTGCTGGTGCCTCTCGAACACCTGCGGGGCTGGGGTGCCGATGTGGACGTCGCTGCTGTGTCGGCTGACGACGTTCAGACCTTGGTCAGCGACAAAGCTCCTGGGAAAACCATCCGACCCGAACTCACTCTGAGCGACGTTGACCCGGCCGATTACGACCTCCTGCTCGTACCAGGTGGCACATTGAACGTCGATGCACTGCGTCTGCAGAATTCGACGACGGAGATCGTCCGCTCCTTCACGTCGTCCGGGCGCCCCGTAGCGGCCATCTGCCACGGACCTTGGGCCTTGGTCGAGGCGGGTGTCACCGAAGGTAAGAGGCTCACCTCCTACCCCTCGCTGAGGACAGACATCGGCAATGCCGGTGGCGAATGGGCCGACGAGCCGGTCGTCAAGGATGACACCTGCGGCTGGACCCTCATCACCTCGCGCAACCCAGGTGATCTGGAGCCGTTCCTCCAGGAGATCGATGCAGCGCTCGCCGTAAGCGCTGACTGAACGTGACCGGTCGTGCCGCTACGCGGCTTCCGGCTGAAAGACTTGTTCATGCCACAGCGCAGTACCCCGTAGCTGCTCTCCCACCTCGTTCCGAACCGCGGGCAGCTCCCCTGCCAATGCTCTCGGACCAGCCAGCACACCGCTCCGCGAGCTCCTCGCTCCGAGCCCCTGTAACCCCTGCTCGACCAGCGGTCCCCGTGCCGCGAGGGCCAGTGCTGCCAGACGTGTCCAGAGGGGGCTGCGAATTCGTTGTATCTCCCTCGATCGCGGTACCCAGAAGCGGGCTGGGGGCTTTCAGCTCTGTCAGAGGGGCTTTCGCGGGACGATCCAGCGTGCAAGCCGGTAGGCCCGTGACAGAGCTTGAGTAGAGAAATACCTGGTCCCTGACGTCCGCCGACCCTTGCGCTTCACGGTTATGTGGCCACTCGGAACCCGTTCTTCCAGCCACCGTCGAATTTCGGCTGGAGAGAATCGCAAACATGTTCGTGCAGTACGCGTTCGATATTCGATTCGACCGAGAGGTCCCCGCCGCCTGGTTCGAGCGCGATACCGATGACGTGGTGATGCACTGCGTCAGCCGGCGGCAGGCCGGCCGGAAGTGCCGGGCGAGAGGACGAGTCAGGTCGGGCTGCCGCTGTTCGTTCGAGCACATGCCCTGCACCTCTTGAGGATTCAGGGTCTGTGCTCGTCGGCCGTACAGGGTGCACAGCAGGCGAAGGCCCCATAAGTCCATAGCGTGCGGCGGCGGGGAGGGAACCTTGATCAAATGTCATAACCGACCTTTGGACTCCGTCGTTTCATCTCATGGGTGCCAGAAAGCCCTGGGCATCGATCATCCAGTCGGATTGGGAGTTCACACGTGAGGCCTCAGGCCGCCGACATGCGTCAGATCGCCGAACAGCGCCGGACAGTCGACCGTGGCAGAACCGGCCACCGCACCCTGACCGCGTCGGCCACCGTGCACGCGTCCACCGCGCCCCTCTTCGGCCGGCCCGACCACTCCGCCCTGCGCGACGCGCTCGCCGCCGCTGCCGACGACGCCATCATCTATGACCTGGACGGGATCGGTCGCCAATACGCCGCCCTGTGCGCCGAACTGCCCTGTGTCGACGTCCGGTTCGCGATGAAGGCATGCCCGGTGGACGAGGTGCTCGACCACCTTGCCCGGCTCGGTTCCGGCTTCGACGCGGCCAGCCCACAGGAGATCTCCCAGGCGCTGCGCACCGGAGTGGCGCCCGAACTGATCCACTACGGCAACACCGTCAAGTCCGACCGCAACATCGCCGACGCATACCGGCTGGGCGTGCGCGACTTTGCCACCGACAGCCGGGAGGACGTCGCCGCGATCGCGGAACACGCCCCCGGCTCACGGGTGTTCTGTCGGATCGCGACCACCGGCGATGGCGCGCTGTGGGGCCTGAGCCACAAGTTCGGCTGCTCGCCCAAGGATGCCCTGCGCGTGCTCGGTGCCGCGCGGGCCGCCGGGCTGGTGCCCTCCGGTCTGTCGGTGCACGTCGGCTCCCAGCAGATGACAGCCGAAGCATGGGGCGAGGCGATCGAGACGCTGGCCGCCTTACTGGAGGAGCTCAACTGGCACGGCATCGTTCCGGACCGGATCAACCTCGGTGGTGGGCTGCCCGCGCTCGGCGTCCTCGACCGGCGCGGCCGGCCGCTGGAACCGCCGCTGGACAAGATGTTCACGGTGATCCGAGAAGGCATGGAACGGCTGCGCACCGTCAACGCCGCCCCGCTGGCCTTCCTGCTGGAGCCCGGCCGCCACCTGGTCGCCGACCACGGCGCGATCCGTGCCCACGTCGCCCGGCTCACCTCCCGTCATCGGCGCGACGGCTCCCGTGAGGACTGGCTCTACCTCAGCTGCGGAAAGTTCAACGGGCTTTACGAGATGGATCAATTGCAGTACCGGCTGGAGTTCCCGACCCACCCCGGCGGGCAGTTCGTCAACGCTGTGGTGGCCGGTCCGACCTGTGACAGCGACGACGCGTACGCCCAGGAGGACGGCTTGGTACGGGTTCCGCGCACGATTGCCTCCGGCGACCCGGTCTGGGTCCACTCCTGCGGTGCGTACTCAGCCGCCTACGCCACCCAGGGGTTCAACGGCTTCGCGCCACTGCCGTACACCTGCATCGGCGGCCCGGCTCCGGATGGAGGAGGCGCATGACCGAAACCCGGATCCGGCTGCTCCGGGAGGAGGACTGGGATGAGGTGGTTGCGCTGGAGGAACGCGCCTATGCGGGGAGCGGCCTGTCCGAGGGGCGGGAGGTACTGCGCTCCCGGCACCGCGCCTCGCCCTCGACCTGCTTCGTGCTGGAGCGCGCGGGCGGCTTCGGCGGCTACCTGCTCGCGTTGCCGTACCCGCTTTCCCGCTGTCCGGACCTGAGCCTGGCCGAGGAAGGCGCGGTACAGGGGAGCAACCTGCACCTCCACGACCTGGTGATCGCCGAGCGGGCACGTGGCCGGGGCCTGGCTCACCGGATGCAACAGCACCTGGAGGAGACTGGGCGCGCGGCCGGCTATCAGACGCTCTCTCTGGTCGCCGTGCACGGCTCGCAGGTGCTGTGGACTGCGCTGGGCTACCGCGCCCGGCCCGAGATCGGGCTGCCCGCGAGCTACGGTGCCGAGGCGGTCTACATGGCGAAGCCGCTGGAACCCGCCGGCACTGATCCGGCTCTTGAGTCCTCATCAGGAGCCGAAGTGGGCTGATGCGGATATTCCCCGTCCCCGACGTGTTCCGACGCTCCCAACCGGCCATCGGAGCACTGCACTTCATCCTCGGAGTCCAGTAAGCCACCTGGGCTCCCAGGTGCCCCTCTCGCATCGCGAACGCGAGAGGGGCACCATGGGCAACTGGGTGCGCCGGGCCACCCTGTCAATACCTCCAGCGGACGGCCTCGATGACCTCCGCATTCGTGCGCATCGCGAACAGCTCGGCCTCCGCCCGCCGGACGGCCAGCACGGCCTCGTACAGCTCGGGGCCGAGTGCATGCCGCAGCAGTGGGGACTTCTCGAACGCGTCGGTCGCCTCCGACAGGCTGGCCGGGAGGCGCTCGACGGACCCGAGGGCGGCAGGGTCGCTCCGGGTCTCGGGAGGGAGGGCGAGGCCGACGTCGAGACCGGCGAGTCCGGCGGCCAGAACGCCGCCGATCGCCAGGTACGGGTTGGCGGCGGCGTCGAAGCACTTGAACTCGGCGTTGGCCTGCCCGGCGGTGGAACCGGTGATCAGACGCAGCGCCGCCTCACGGTTCTCCAGGCCCCAGCAGCGGTAGGCCCCGGCAAAGCGGGAGGGGACCAGGCGCAGGTAGGAGGCGATGCTGGGCGCGCCGAGGGCGAGCAGAGCGGGCAGCTCGGCCAGTACGCCCGCGAGGAACAGCTCGGCGTCGGGGTGCAGCCCGTGACGGCCGGGGCCGCCGTGTCCGAGGTTCCGGCCCTGTTGCCAGAGGCTGAGGTGCAGGTGGCCGCCGTTGCCGAGCGAGCCCTCGGTGAAGACGGGTGCGTACGAGACCCGCAGGCCGTGCCGGGCGGAGACGGCCCGGATGGTGTGGCGTACCAGCATCGTGGTGTCGGCCGCTTCGACCGGCCCCTCGGCGGCGACCGAGACCTCGAACTGCCCGGCGGCGTACTCGGGGTGGAGCTGTAGCACGGCCAGCCCCTGCTCGGTGAGGGCGCGCAGCACCTCCCGAAGGTAGTCGGAGTGCTCGATGAAGCGGGTCATCCCGTACCCGGGCCCGACCGTTGCGGGGTCCCCGGCGGCGTCGGCCACCACCCACTCGATCTCGATCCCGGCTCGTACCGAAAGCCCGCGCCGCTCGACGGCCTCGGTGGCCCGGCGGGCGAAGCCGCGCTGGCAGCCGGGGTGCGGGGTGCCGTCCTGCGTGTAGCGGTCGGCCGGAGCCCAGGCCCAGCCGGGCTGGGCGGCGAGCCGGGTGAGCCGGTCGAGGTCGGGGACGAGCCGCAGGTCGCCCATCGGGCCGGTACTCGAAGGCGCGGTGGTGAAGGAGTCGTCCACCAGGGAGACGTCGAAGCAGGGTAGGGCGCCTACACCGTACGCGGCGGCGTGTTCGAGTTGGGTGAGCGGGACGGACTTCACCCGGGTGAGCCCGGCGTTGTCGACCCAGCCGAACACCACCCCGTCGATTCCGTCGGCGGCGAGCTGGGCTTCGGCCGCCCGGGCCTGGGCGACCCGTTCGGCCCGGGAGTGCGTGGTGATCATGACGCCCATGCTGGCGTTCGCGGCAGCCGGTGCGCCAGGGGACGGCCGGGAGTTCACTCGTCCGTGAACTGCCGGAGCCGGGAGGTGACTTCGGCGCCGGTGAGTCCCCACTGCCGCAGGACCCACGACCCGTGAAACATGGCGCCCTTTCAGGCCTGCGGATCGATCAGGCGTGTCGGAGGCAGAGGGTTCCCCATTGGAAGCCTGCGCCGATCCCGGACAGCACGTAGGTGTCTCCCGGAAGCAGGGAGCCTTCGGTGATGGTGGTGTGGAGTGCGGTGAACACGCCGGCTGATCCGGTGTTGCCCAGTCGGTCGATGGTGACGGTAGCGCGCTCACGGGGCACGCCCAGGGCAGCCATGGTCTCGGTGAGGATGTTCAGGTTGGCCTGGTGCAGGAAGAAGTGCCGGACCTGGTTGATCGGCACGCCGGCGCGGTGGGCGGCGCTGGTGATGCTCTCGGGCAGGTGTGTGGTCGCGGCGTTCCAGACGGCACGACCGTCCATGTACAGGTAGTGCTCTCCGGCGGCGACGGTGGCGGTGCTGGCGGGCAGCCGGGAGCCTCCGGCGGGGATCTGGACGTCGTAGGACAGCCGGGAGCCCAGGTTGTAGGAGAGCAGACCCGCTCCCGGGGTGTCGGTACGGGAGAGGACGACGGCTGCTGCGGCGTCTCCGAAGAAGACACCGGTGGTGCGGTCGGTGGGATCGGCGACCCTGGAGGCGCAGTCGGCCGCGAGGAGCAGGATGGTGGTGATGGAGGGGTTCTGCAGGAGATGGGCGGCGATCAGCATGGCCTGGATGCCCGAGGCACAGGCGGCTTGGGTGACGTCCAGGGACAGAGCACGGTGGGCGCCGAGGGCGTCTTTGACGATCAGTGCGGTCGACAGGAGCGGCTGGTCCCAGGTGTAGGTGGCGACGATGACCGCGTCCAGCTGGGCGGGCTGGATACCGGCGGCGTCCAGGGCCGGGTGGGCGGCGGCGACGCACATGTCGGAGGTCGCCAGGTGCGGGGCCAGACGGCGGCGTTCGCGGATACCGGTGCGGCTGGTGATCCATTCGTCGCTGGTGTCCAGGGTACGGGTGAGCTCCTGGTTGGTGACGACCGCCGGTGGCAGGTGCATCCCGGTTCCGGTGATGGCGAACGGCACGGACAGGCCGACGCCGGTCTGGTGGAACAGGGTCTGGTCCAGGGCGACGGTCATGCCACGGCGCTCCGCTCGGGTGCGATCGGTGCGCCTCGAAGAACTCCCATATTCCGTTCCTCTCCCTGTCGGTTCGTGAATGGCCGGCACCGCCGGACCCGTCGAATTCAAAAGTCGCCGCATCGTCTCACGGAAAAAAGGCAGGGAGATCGCGCCGTAATCCGTGAGCGTGATGAAGTATTCGGCTGCTTGACATCGCAGTGCTGGACATTCTTCGTCGTGCTCCGGGATGGCATGGGCTGCGAATCCACCGCCGACCATGAAACTGCCCCACAAGACCGTCCCGGCTTGATCAGGACCTTGCCGATGAGGCGGTCGCGCGCGTTCCACGGCAATCCGGGTGGGGGCGGGTGGGCAGGGGACGGATACTGGCAGTGATCGGTTTTCGAATACCTTTGCGGAGGGCCGATGCTGCGGGACGGACGAGTCGTGGACTCCTTGCTCGCGCTGTTGAGCCGGGACTGGCTCGGGGTGCCGGTCGCGGTGCTGGTGGCGGGGGCGGGTGGAGGGTTGACCGGGGTCGGGACGGCATGGGCCACGGCGCTCGGTGGCCTCGCCATGACTGTCGGTGTGCTGCTGGCGGCGGGGTCCGTTCGCCACCTGGTGCTGGTGGCCCGCGAGCGGCGGGAGAATCCTCCGCCGGGGCGGCTGGTCGGTGTGGGCGGTCACCGGATGCACGTCTTCGCGGAGGGAGAGGCCGGGGGCGGGCCGACGGTGGTGTGGATGCCTGGCGGGCACGCCCCTGGTGAGGACTTTCGTGAACTGCACACGATGCTGTCGGTCCGAGCCCGGTCGGTGCTGGTCGACCGGTTCGGTTCGGGCTGGAGCGATGTCGGGCCCTTCCCGAGAACGACGGCGGGCGAAGCGGAGGAGCTACTGGCTGCGCTGGAGGGAGCGGGGGAGCGGGCACCCTTCGTGCTCGTCGGTCATTCCTTCGGAGGGTTGCTGGTCGCGAACGCGGCCAGGCGTCGGCCGGATCTGGTGGCTGGTCTCGTGCTGCTCGATCCGACGCCCCCGGAGGTCGTCGCCTTCGCGCCGCGCAGCCGGCAGCTCGCGCGGATGCGTCGCGGCTTCCTGTTGTCGGCGGTGCGGCAGTTGTTCGGTGCCCACCGCGGCCCGGCGAGCCGGGCCGGGCAGGGCTGCGCCGCCGCGTCGGCTTTCGCCGAGCTGTCGCCATCCGGGTTGGCGAGAGTCGGCTGGGAGACCGTGGTGTACGACGGGGATCTCGGGGACCTGCCGCTGGTGCTGGTGATACCCCGGGATCTCACCGGCGGTGAGGCGGTGCTGGCCGGCGCCCGGGACGCAGCCGAGGCCGAGCGGATCAGCCGCTTCTATCTCCGAAGCAGGATCCGGTACCTGGCGACGTCGACATCGTCACGGCTGGTGCATACGCCGGAGGGAACGGGCCACGACTTCCCGCACGAGGTGCCCGCGTTCGTGGTCGGCGTGGTCGGGGGCCTGGTGCGGGAGCTGGGTGTGACCAGCTCCTGACCGTCCGCGCGGAGTCGGCCCGGATCGGGCGTCGTCGGGAGAAGGAACCCAGGTCCACGACGTTGCGGCGAGTTCCCGGCGGTACCGGGGCCGCCGCCGTGGTCGTGGCCGGCCTCGGCCAGGTGACCGCGTCCGGAAGCCCGACGGTCATGACGTCCTCTCCTCGGACGGGGATGTGCGCAGGGACGGCACGGAGGCGAGCAGCGTTCGGGTGTAGGGGTGCTTCGGCGTGCGCAGGATCGTCTCGGTGGGGGCGGTCTCGACGATCCGGCCTTGCCGCATGACCGCCACGATGTCGGAGACGTGGCAGACCGCCGGCAGGTTGTGGCCGATGAACAGCATGGAAAATCCGAGCTGTCGCTGGAGTTCGCGGATGGTGTTGAGGACGGAGGCCTGCACCGAGACGTCGAGCGCCGAGGTGATCTCGTCGGCGATCAGCAGACCGGGCTCGACGGACAGGGAGCGGGCAAGGGCGACTCGCTGGCGCTGCCCGCCGGACAGCTGCCGCGGCAGGCGATCGGCGAGCCGGGGGTCCAGGCCGACGAGGCCGAGCAGTTCGGTGACGCGCTCGGCGCGGGTGGCCCGGTCGAGTCGGCGGAAGACTGTGGCAGCCTCGACGAGAGCCTGACGGGCTGTCATCCGGGGGTCGAGCGCGGTGTCCGGGTCCTGGAGGACGACCTGGACAAGACGGCCGAGCCGACGCCGGTCGCGGACGGTGCGGGTGCGGACCTCCTGGCCGTCGATCAGGACCCGGCCACTGTGCACGGGGACGAGGCCGACGATCGCGCGGGCCAGGCTGGATTTCCCGGAGCCCGACTCCCCCACGAGACCGAGCGTGGTGCCGGACGGGATCTCCAGCGAGACACCGTCCACGGCGGCGAGGGAGCCGCGGGGGCCGGGGTGGCGGACGGTGAGGTCGGTCACCTGAAGGGTGGTCATGACGCGGTCGCCGTCTCCGGGGCCGCTGCCACCGGTACCGGATACCAGCAGGCGACCCGGTGGTCGGCACCGAGGTCTTCCAGCGGTGGAGCCTGCTCGGCGCAGTGGTCCCGGCGGCGCGAGCAGCGGGGCTCGAACGGGCATCCCGGTGAGGGTGCGAGCGGATCGGGCGGCGCACCTTCGACCGTCGGCAGCGGTCGGCCGCGGTCGGCGGTGAGGTCCGGTACCGATGCGACCAGGGCCCGGGTGTAGGGGTGCCGGGCACCGTCGGCGAGGCGGTCGGCGGGCAGGGTCTCGGCGGTGGTGCCCGCGTACATCACCAGGACCCGTTCGCAGAACTCGCCCACGAGCGCGACGTCGTGGCTGATGAACAGGATCCAGGAGGTCACCCGGCCGCAGAGCATCGACCGTCACGGCCTTGCCTTCTTTGACCTGGGTGTACGTCGTGCGTGTCAGGGTGACCCCGGCGGCCTTGTACGCCTGCTGCATCAGCGAGGAGCAGTCGCAGCGGCCCATCGGGTCGGGCCCGTGGGAGTCGGTACAGCTCCCGCCCCACTGATAGGCGGTGCCGAGCTGGCCGAGCGCCCAGCGGATCGCCGTCCGGACCTTCGGTGGAGCGTCTGCCGGGATCTTGTATCCGGCCGGCACCGCGCCGGCCGGGATGGTCCCGAAGTCGGTTCCGTCCCCGCCGCTCGTACAGCTGCCCGCCGTACTCGGCGCGGGGGCGTCTGTGCTGCCCGAACCGGACGGTGAAGGGCTCGGCGATTGACCGCCGGCCTTCGACAGCAATGGCTCGATGGCCTTCTGCAGGGCGGTCGCCAGGGGTTCCCACTTCGCGTACGCCTCGGGGAAGCCGGACCGCTGCACCGCCTGGGCGGCCTGAGCCACGGACAGGGACTGCCAGCCTGATACCTTCTTCAGCCCCTCGTAGAACTTCGTCGAGGAGTACACCGGGTCGAGGATCTCGTTCGCGGTGCCCCAGCCCTGCGACGGACGCTGCTGGAACAACCCCAAGCTGTCGCGGTCGCCGTAGGTCAGGTTCCGCAGACCGCTCTCCTGCAGAGCGGTCGCCAGGGCCACGATCTGTCCCCGGGCCGGGATCTTCATCGCGACGCCGGTGGCCTGGATGGTCTTGGCGTTGGGCACCTGCTCGGCCGGGTTGCCCAGGCCCGGCACGGAGACCTTCCCCTTACCGCCGCCCAGGATCGCCTTCACCTGAGCGGAAACGGCCGAGGTGTCCACAGCCTGTGTACCGCCGGTCGAGCAGGAGGCAAAAGCATCGGAGGCGCCGATGGCGAGGATCGGAAGGGCCAGCAACAGCAGAGCGGTGGCGAGAACACCGACGGCGGCGTGGGTGGACTTCTTCATCGCCGCAGCCGTTCGCGCGGACGGACAGCCAGGCTGGGCCATGGGATCGGAACAGGGCGTGGGTGTACCAGGGCATGCTGCATCGCAGCGGCTCCTCGTGGTTCGTAGGAGGCGCGGTGCCGACTTCTCGTGCAAAGCCGTCGGCACCGCGCCGATGTGAATCCGCCTCTCAGGGCGGGCCCGGGTCAAAGGAGTTGGTAGCTCCCGGACACCGGTCTCGGATCACGCGCGGCAGCCGGCCGCGCTCGTAATCTCAGGCGGTACACCAGCTCTCCTCGCAGCCGTGGAACAAGGGGGCAATGAGCTTTCCGGACTGTCCTTTTGGACGAGACGACACGGATAGGCACAGGTCAGCGAGAGTGGAGCAGAAGCTCTGGCCCGGTGACACGGCGAGACAGTAGACGGGGATCCCGGCCGCACCAAACGACTGCCGGCCCCGGGCCCGGACCACGGCACGGCTCGTTAGGTCGGGCCGGAATACGCGGCTAACCTCCGGCGCAACCCCGCACGGAACGAACGCTGTTGAGCGCCATCCGGGCCGGGCCCAGTCCCGCCGTGTCCCTGAAAGAGGCCCCGCGCATGAGCTACACGCTGCACCGAGGCGACGCCCTCACCGTGCTGAAGACCCTCCCGGACGAGAGCGTCAACGCCGTCATCACCGACCCGCCATACAACAGCGGCGGGCGTACCAGTTCGGACCGCACCGGTCGCACCGCGCGAGCCAAGTACGTCACCAGCAACAGCGCGCACGACCTGCAGAACTTCCCCGGAGAGAACCGGGACCAGCGGAGCTACCGGAGCTGGCTGACCGCCCTGCTCACCGAGGCGTACCGGGCCTCCACCGAGCACTCGGTCGCCATCGTCTTCTCGGACTGGCGCCAGGAGCCGACCACGTCCGACGCCCTGCAGATGGCGGGCTGGACCTGGAGCGGCACGATCCCGTGGATCAAGCCCGCCAGCCGGCCTCGCAAGGGAGGGTTCAAGCAGTCCGCCGAGTTCATCACCTGGGGCGTCAAGGGCAGCCTCGCGAAGGACCGGGACCTGTACCTGCCTGGCCACTTCATCGCCTCCCAGCCGCGCAAGGACCGGGTGCACATCACCCAGAAGCCGGTCGAGATCATGCAGCGGCTCGTGCAGATCTGCCCCGAGGGCGGAACCGTCCTCGACCCTTTCACCGGCAGCGGCTCCACGGGCGTCGCCGCCCTGCGCGAGGGCCGGCGATTCGTGGGGGTCGAGCTGTCGGCGCACTATGCCGACGTCGCCGAGCGAAGGCTCCAGGCGGAACTGACCCAGGACGACTTCGTCCTGGCCGGACCAGAGGCATGAGCATGAGACCGGTCAGACCGGGGCCGACGGACCGCAGACGCAGAAATGGGCGGCTGGTACATCGAGAAACCGATGCGCCAGCCGCCCTTCGTGTTGCGTCAGGATGCCTCGAATCCCCGCCTGATCAGCGGGCCCGCCTTCTCCAGGCCGGCCGCCGACGAGATACGGACCTCCAGGTCGCCGGTCCCGAGGTGGCCGATGCAGCGTATGTCGCGGGTAAAGCTCTCCTCCGGCTCGACCGCGTCCGGGTCGAGCCGGAGGTAGACCAGGATCACTTCGTGCTTCGGACGGGAGATCACCGAGGCGACGTTCACCATCCGCCGATAGGCGATGTAGTGCCTGAGCGCAGCCACATCGACCTCGCCCCACGCGGTGAGCGCCTCGTCCAGCTAGGCGTACAGGTCCTGCAGGCAAGCAGGAGCCGCAGTCGGGCTCGCCTGGAGCGACGGCTTTCCGCTGCCCTCGCTGGCCATGGCTGCCTCCTCCCGCCGTCGGGGCCGCCGAGCCGGAGCGGCGCGGGGAGAGCCAGGTGTGGACTCGATCAGCAGCAGGCTCAGCAGCCCACCGTCGAAGATGCGGTAGCGCACTAGGTCGATCCGCTTGTGCAGGCGGTGGACCGCGACCCGGTCGTGGTGCGAGAAGCTCGCCGCGATGCAGACCATCCGCGGATTCCGCCAGTCGATCACCTCGGCCGCCTCGACACCCTGCTTCTCCCTGACCAGGGCCTCGGAAACCAACCACCCCAGCGTTAACGGTCAGCCGGGCGAGCGGAGACTGGTGCGCAGCGCCAGTACCAGGCAAACCGTGGTCGCGGCGATAGCGAGTGCGGCGGGCAGCCGTGCCCATGAGGTGCCCGCGACTGGCGCCTGGGCGGCAAGCAGGACCACCGCGGTCGCGGCGGCGGCCGCCAGTGCGGGTGTCGCCTGAGGCTGGCCGGGCGGGGTGTTGACACCGGCTGTCCACGCGTCGGTGACGAGCAGGTAGGCGAGCAGCAGGGCGGCGATGCAGACGACCAGCCAGACCGCAGGGCTGGTGGCCGCTGCGACTGCGATTGCCACAGCCGGCAGCACGGTCGTCCTGCGGCGGGCCGCGGCGGTCCACCAGCGCATGGAGGTCAGAACGGGGCGCGCGTCGACCATCGGAGCGGCCCACCACGCGGCCGCTGCCGCTCCGAGCACCAGCATTCTGACCGGCAGCGGTGCGTGCAGGGCGGCCGGCGGGTCGAAGGCGGCGATAACAAGAGCCGTTCCGAGCAGTCGGTCAGTGATGCGGGAGGTGAGACGTGTGATGAGCCAGGCGGCTCGGCTGCCGACAGGACGTGGGCCTGGCCGGGCGAACCGGGCGAGGGCGGCTATCAACGGGTCCCTCCGTGGATGCGGGTGCGCAGCAGCGGCGCAAGGGCGAGGTCGAGGGTCTCGCCGGGCTGGTAGGCGACGACCGCGATCCCGCGTTCCACGAGGGCGAAGCGCATGGCGTCGCGGTCGGCCCGCCACAGCCGCAGCGCGAGTTCGCTCTCGGTGTCGCCGGGTTCCACGACCGGGTCGCCTGTGGGGATCTCGACCACGACCATCGGGTTGGCCCGTCCGCGCACCTGGTGCAGGATGCCGAAGATCCGCTGGTCGGTCAGTGGCGTGATGACGTACACCAGCGCTCCTTCGGGCAATGCGGGAGGTGGGAGCAGGCTGAGGCCCGCCGTGCGGTACGCGCCGTCCTTGCGGACCCCCAGCACGCTCTCGACGATGCGGTAGAAGTACCCTTGGCCGCTGCTCGGTTGCAGCCAGCGGGTTGGGCCGCCGACCGACACGATGCCAACCCGGTCGTGGGTGCGCAGGTAGGCGCGGACCAACCCGGCAGCGGCCCGGAAGGCCTCGTCGAGCGAGGACGCGCTGGTAACCGGGTCGACCACATCGGTGAGCACGTCCAGCAGCACCACGGTGTCGGCGGTGCGCTCTGCGGCGAATTGGTGAACTTGCAGGGTGCCGCGGCGGGTGGTGGCCGGCCAGTGGATCCGGCGCTGCCGTTCGCCGCGCGCATACGGATGCACGCCGGTGACCTCGACGCCCTCGCCACGCTGCACGGCGGTGTGCTCGCCAAGCCGTTGCGGCAGCCGGACCGGGACGGGCGTGAGACCGGCGTGTTCGGGCACTGGGAAGACGGCGATCTCGCCGAGCTCGGCCCGCACGGTGCGGCGGGCCATCCCGCCGCGGTCGTAGACATCGACGTCGACCGTGCCGAGCGTCCAGCGGCCCCAACGCTGCGCGGTCAGGACGAGATCGACGCGGTGTGGGCCGACCGCGAGGTGGTCGAGTCGCATCCCGTAGCCGAGAGTGACGCCGGGGTCCAGGCGGCCGGTCTCACCGTTGTAAGCCACCGCGATCCGCACCGTCACCTGCTCGCCCTCAAAGCACCGCCGCGGCTCCACCTCGGCCTCGGCCGTCACCGCGTCCGGGCTCGGCCCGCTCGGCAGGGCGAGGGCGAGCAGCACCAGGGGCACGGCGGCGAGAGCGAGCACCCAAGGGCGCCCGGTGACCAGCGCGGCAGCCAGCGCGACAACGGCCAACGTGCCCAGCCGCAGCGCGCGTTCACCGGTGCGCCAGCCGAGCGGGGGTGGCGGCGGAGAGTCGGCGGTGACGTCTTGACGGCCGTTCAGGGCCCGTTGGGCAGCTGCCGCTCTGCGGGCCGGCTCTGGCTCCGTCATGACACGACCGGCATGGGCGGCAGGGTCTGTGGGGCGGGCACGGACTGCGTGATCTCGCGGATCACGTCGTCGCCGTTGATCTGCCGGACCCACAGCTCCGGCTTGAGGGTGACGCGGTGCGCGAGCGCCGGCACCGCCACGGACTTGACGTCCTCCGGGGTCACGTAGTCCCGCAGGTCCAGGACAGCACGAGCACGGGCGAGCTGCACTAGGGCCAGGCCGCCGCGCGGTGAGGCACCGACCTGGATGTGCGGGTGGGCCCGGGTGGCGCCGACCAGCGCGACGACGTAATCCAGCAGGTCGTTGTCCACCTCGACGCGCTCGACCGCGGCTCGCATGGCCAGCACCTCGCCCGGCCCGCTGAGCGTGCGCAAAGCAGTCTGGGGCGTTGCCCGATCGATACGCGCGCGTAGCAAGCCGGTCTCCTGGGACGCCGTCAGGTAGCCCATCCGCACCCGCAGCAGGAATCGGTCGAGCTGGGCCTCGGGCAGGGTGTACGTGCCTTCGTATTCGATGGGGTTGGCGGTGGCGACGACTACGAACGGCTCAGGCAGCGACCGGGTGCATCCGTCGATGGACACCTGGGACTCGGCCATCGCCTCCAGCAGCGCGGCCTGAGTCTTGGGCGGCGTGCGGTTGATCTCGTCGGCGAGCAGCAGGTGGGTGAAGACCGGTCCGGGCCGGAAGACCATGTCGGCGTTCCGCTGGTCGTAGAACGGAGCGCCGGTGACGTCGGAGGGCAGCAGGTCGGGGGTGAACTGGATGCGGCAAAAGTCCAGGCCGAGGGTAGCGGCGAAGGAGCGGGCCAGCAGCGTCTTCCCGAGTCCCGGCAGGTCCTCGATGAGTACGTGGCCGCCGGCGAGGATGCCGAGCATCACCAGCGCCAGCGGTTCCGTCTTGCCGACCACAGCCGTGCGGATCTCGTCGAGCACTGCTGCGGCCCGTTCGCCCGCCTGCCGAGGAGTCAGGATGTCTTGGTTCGGGTTGGGCTGCGAGCTGGTCATGATCGGATCCTCACGGGGCGGGGTCAGGGGGTGCTGCGGAGTCGACCGCAGCGCCACTGGACCACAGGGCTTCCAGGCGGTCGATCAGGGAGCGCAGGACGGGCTCAGGGAGAGTGGGCTGCGGAGCGGTCGCCTCGGGATCGATCCACGGCCACAGCTCAGCGCCGACCAGCGCCCGGGCCCGCTTCGGGTTCCGGTACATCGCCACGCCGTGTCGTTCGGCCAGCCGGGCGGCGAACAGCCGCTGCAACTCCGGGCGCATGACGGTGTGGAGGTGCACTTCGCTGTCGTCCGCGAGGGTCTTGGCCACGATGCGCTGCCACCCGCCGAGTTCCGGGGCCCGTCTGCTTAATAGGCGCACCGGTCTGCGGTATCCGCTGTCCTGGGCGGCACCGCCTGCGGCATAGCGCCCCAGGACCAGCGCAACAGTGGTGATGAGGGCGAGGCCGGTGGCGGCCGCGGCGGCACCGTCGGCCAGGGCGAGCAGCACTTCGGCGGTGACCGCGACGGTGCCCAGGACGGCCAGCGAGTGCTGTATCGAACCGGGTTTCTGCAGAACGGAGTTGGCAAAGTCCCGGATTCGTGTGAGCGCCTTCACGAGGCACCCGCCACGGCTTCGGGAGCAGACTCCCGCGAGCGTAGACCGTCGGCGATCTCGGCGATCTCGGCGATCTCGGCGAGCGCGGCCGCGGCCCGGTCGCGGTGGCCGCCGTCCATCGGGTGCGTGGAGTAACGGGCCTCGCGGAACAGGGCGGTGAGATCGGCGGTGGCCGCCCTCGCGGGCAGGCCGACGGCAGCAGCCCGCTCCAGCAGGTCCTGCGGGCTGTCCGAGGCGCGCCGGGCCACGCCGGATTCGGCGAGCGACTCCTCCATGGCAACGTAGCAGGCGATGACGGCTGCGCGGGTGTCGGTTCCGTCCAGCAGGGCGCGGCGCCCGGAGTCCACGGCCTGGGCCAGGCGTTCCTGCTCATCGTCGAGCGTCGCGTACGTCGTCGCAGCCGCGGGCTCCGGCGGCCGGGTCAGATACCGCCACAGGTGCAGCCCGGCGAGTACGACGGCTACGGCGAGCAGGACGATGCCGAGACCGAGCAGGATGCGCATCAGCCCGAAGTGCGCGCTCTGGCTGCTGTGCTCGGCATCTGGTGTGGGTGGCGGGGTGCGCACCGGATCCTGCCGCGCGGAGGGAAACGGAAATGGCCCGTGGCCGGCCCCGGGGCTGCTGGCCGACGAACCGAACCGGTGCAGGACCAGGATGAGCAGCGGGAGGACCAGTGGTGCGGCCAGCAGGACGCGACTCACGCTATCCACCAACCGCTGTTCCACCGGGTTGAGTTCCTTGCCGACGCCGATCTGCTCCAGGTACTTCCCACGCAATGCGAAGCCGCCGAGGAGCGACAGCAGGGCGAGGCCGACCACGAGAACAGGGTTGCCGCCGAGCGGCCCGCGGCCCTTGACGAACAGACCCGTGCCGGGGTGCAGCAGCAGTGCTCCCAGGGCGGCTCCACCCATGACCAGTACCGTCAACAAGGCCTGTGCGGCCCCGATCGTGCCGTGCTGCCGCCGCCCGTCCGCCGTACGCACCCGCCCCACGCCACACCCCTCTCTTGCGCACCGGTAGCTTCGCACACCGGTTGCTGGCACGTCAGCAGGGGGCGTCGGAGGGCGGGGGTTTGCGGGCGGAATGCGGTGGTGGCGTCGGGGGCTGGTGGCGGTGGCGGGGTGGTCGCGCAGAAGGCGAGCTCTGTCTGCAGGTGCGCGTGCGGCGATGCCGCCCTCGTCCATGATCTGGCGGGTCATCACCGCCCAGCAGCGTCGCCGACGTGCCGCCACCAACTGGAGTGCATCCCTCGGCCCGTCGGACCGAACTTACCTGGCCGCCAGGTGTTGGCTCTCGGTGCGGCTGAGGGCGAACTACTTGGGGGCCTCGTGCAGGACCGTGGCCACGTCCGGCTAGTGTCCTGCGCCGGAGATCCGTCGGCAGAAGCGGGCGAGGGAGTCGAGGATTTCCTCGGCTGTCTTGGTCCAGGTGAACGGTGTTGGGTTTTCGTTCCACTCCTTGACCCACGCACGGATGTCGGCTTCCAGAAAACGCACGCTTTTGTGGGATCCGCGGCGGATCTTCTGGTCGGCGAGGAAGCCGAACCACCTCTCCACCTGGTTGATCCAGGACGAACCGGTGGGGGTGAAGTGCAGCTGGAACCGGGGGTGTTTGGCCAGCCACGCCTTGATGGCCGGCGTCTTGTGGGTGCCATAGTTGTCGCAGATCAGGTGGATCTGGAGATGCCCAGGAACCTCCTTTTCGATCTTGATGAGGAACTTCTTGAACTCCGCTGCCCGGTGTCGACGGTGCAGCGAGGTGATGACTTCGCCGGTCGCGACGTCGAAGGCCGCGAAGAGGGTGGTCAGACCGTTACGGATGTAGTCGTGGGTACGCCGCTCGGGCATGCCCGGCATCATCGGCAGCACCGGCTGAGACCGGTCCAGCGCCTGGATCTGCGACTTCTCGTCCACCGACAGCGCCACCGCCCCTTCGGGCGGATTGAAGTACAGCCCGACCACGTCGTAGACCTTCTCCACGAACAACGGGTCCGTCGACAGTTCGAACGTGTCCGCCAGATGAGGCTTGAGATGGAACTTCCGCCAGATCCGGCCCACGGTCGACTTCGACAGCCCACTGCGGTCGGCCATCGACTTGCGCGACCAGTGGGTGGCATTCTTCGGCATCTCCTCCAACGTGCTGACCACGACCGACTCCACCTGATCGACACTGATGGTGGGCGGCCGGCCCGGCCGGGGCTCGTCCACCAACCCGTCCAGCCGGCAGGCCAGGAACCGCCGCCACTTGCGGACCGTGTCCGCCGCAACCCGAAGATCACGCGCCACCACAACAATCGGCGGAACCTCAGGGCCTGCACACGCCAACACGATCCGCGCCCGTAACGCCACCGCCTGCAGACGTCGCCCGCCGGGCCCAACGCTCCAACACCGCACGCTCGTCAGCGGACAACAACAACGGTTCCAGCTTCGGACCACGCCGCGGTGCGGGCACACCCGCAGAAACACTCATACAGGAAATAACGATGGATCTCCGGCGCAGGACACTAGGTTGGCGGCGTCCTCAACGAGTGGTGCGAGATAGGGCGGGAGGCCGGAGGTCGGTACTGGATGGGGAAGTGTGTTGCTTTCTTGACACACTTCGATCTGCCAGGCAGTGTGTCACTTAGTTGATACACATCGCGAGGGAACGGGGTCGGCCATGTCTGTTGCCGCAGAAACGGAAAGAGCATGGCGGGCGAGGCTCGATACTCCTGTGCGATGGGTTGGTGCGGCGTCCGGTCTGGCCATCAACGCCCTGGTCTCCTTCAGTCCCGAGCCTGATGTGGATCTGCTGTACGGGTTCCCCGTATTCGGTTTGTGTGTCATGGGCGGCGTGTTCGCAGCAGATGTAGTCGCGCGCCCGAGTCCTGGCCGGCTACAGGCAGCCGAAGTGACACCGCGCCGGATCCGGGACTACTTGCCCCGATTCCTGACTGCCGCACTGGCCACGCAGGCTGTTGTCCTGATGGTTCTTCTGATCGTCGCCGCCACAACGGGCTCGGAAGACGCCGACGGTCGTTCAGGACGTGCTTTGTCCGTCACGTGTCCGGAGGGCACTCAACTACTCTCGCCCTGGCCCGGCCCCTACTATGCCTGGCCGACCCTCGGCGGTCTCGCCCTCGGCACCGCTGCCTGCGCATTGCTTCTGCGTCACGTCACCGCACGGCGCGGGAGCGACGATCAACGCCGCACGAGCGTCCGGGCAGCGGTCGGCGCTTGGGGAGTGGTGGTGACCGCCCCTCTTTTCGCTGTCTCCTTGACGATGGGCGTTGTGGTGCTGAGCATGTCCTGCGCGGGCGGGATGAAGAGCGTGGCCCTGTGGGGGCTGGCTGTCACGGCTCTCACCTCCGCACTGACCGCGTCTCACTGTCTGGGCGTCCTGTTGCTGCCGCAGGCATACATCAAGGCTCGACCATGACAGCAAACGGCATCAGCGTCAGCGTCAACCAGGCTTCCCCTGTCCCGTCATACGAGCAACTCCGCGCACAACTAGCAGATTTGATCTCCATCGGTCGGCTGAATCACGGGGACAGGCTGCCGTCCGTGCGCCAGCTTGCCTCCGACCTCGGGCTGGCCAACAACACCGTTGTGCGGGCATACCGCGAGCTGGAGACTGCTGGCCTGGTCAAGAGCCGCCGCGGTTCAGGTACTCAGGTCGTCGCCCCTGAGGCCACTACCGACATCAAGGCGAAACTCGCGGAACACGCAAGCAGTTACGCAGCCGCAGCCAGGCAGCTCAACGCTACTGACGAGGAAACCCTTGCGGCAATCCGACAGGCTCTCGCATGCCGCGATACGCCGTGCCCCCCAGAGAGGGCCTAACGCTGGGGGTGGGTAGGGCGCGTAACGAGTTGTGAGCATCGGATGGTCCGGGGTGAGGTCTTTGACCCAGACCATCGCACCAGCGCAAGCGTTGTAATGCTTCCGGGGTAGAGCTGGGCACCTCACCCGTTGATCGATTTCGTGGTGAACGTGGGTCGGCCGCGAAGGCGACCGCCGCTGCAAGCTCCCATCGCACCGGTGTGCTCTGGTCGTGCTGGTGTACCTGCGTAAGCACGAGTCTCTGGCCCAGATCGCAGCCGCCTTCGGGATCTAGCCTCGCGCTTTCGCGAGGTGGAGTGTCCGATGCCTGGTCAAATACTGACTTCGGCTCGTCAGGGTGAGGTCAGGGTGTCGAGGGTCAGGCCGGTGCCGGCTATGAAGCCGTCGAGGGTGTCGGGGCGGTACTGCAGGCGCTTGAGCCGGTTGCGGACGAGGGCCTCGAGTCGGTCGAGGGCCATGACGGCGAGGTTGGCCAGGCTGCGTTTGACGTGCGCCCATACCCACTCGACGGGGTTGAGGTCGGGCGAGTAGGCGGGCAGCAGGAACACCGTCAGCCAGGCTCGCTCGGCGATCAACTCGCGCATGGCGTGGGAGACGTGGGTGTTCAGGCGGTCCCAGACCAGCACGATCGGCGCCTTGACGAGCTGGTGCACGCCGTCGACCAGAGCGATGAAGTCGCGCTCGCTCATGCTGCGGCGCTTGCCCTTGCCCGAGGGGTGGGTGCGCAGGCGGTGGCACAGCCGGGTCCGTGAGCCGGGCCGCATCGCAATCAGCCCGGCCACCGACAGCCGCCCCGAGCGGCGTCCGCTCACCGTCACGACCGGGGTGTGTCCGCGTCGTCCCCAGGTCCGGCCTCGGGGCGGTCGGCGGGTGAAGCCTGCTTCGTCCTCGAAGCAGATGTAGCCCCCGCAGGCCGCCCGGGCCCTTTTACCTCCGCCCAGGTCGCCTCCTTCCATGCGGTGACGGCCTGCTCGTCCCGCTCGGCCACCCTGCGCGCGGGGACCTGCGGGCTGAAGCCGAGCCGGTGCATCAGCCTCGTGGCGCCCGAGACGCTGTACGAGACGTGGAACTTCCGCCCGATCAGCATGGCCACCCTCGCCGCGGTCCACACCTGGTCCTCCACCCAGCCGTGCGCGGCCGGACCCTGCTCCAGATACGCGGCGAGCTTCTCCAAGCAGCGCGGAGACAGCCGGCACCGCGACCCACTCGGACCGCGTGACGACAGCGCCCCGACCCCGCCCTCGCGCCACAACTGGTGCCACTGATAAGCCGACTTCAGACTCACCCGCAGACGCCGTGCCACTTCCGGTGGCTTGACCTCCTGCTCGAACAGCTCGGCCGCCTGCATCCGCACCGACTCCCGACGCACCCGTCCCGCAACGGTCAGCCCGCCCCCATCCGAATACCTCACACACCATCGAATACAGCCACCACACCAAGCCTGTCAGGGACTTCGGGAAAGTTCACCCTGACGAGCCGAAGTCAGTAACGACTTGGTACGCGATAGCCAGGGTTCTCCGGGTGGTTCGATCAGCCCTGACGGCCCTGGGAGACTGCCGATATGACTCGATTGATCGTGGTCAGTGGCTACGACCCCCGATGGCCCGAGCAGTTCGAGGATCTGAGGCAGCGGCTGGCACCTCATGTCGCGGATCTGGCTGTGTCCATCGAGCATGTCGGCAGTACGGCCGTGCCCGGATGCGCCGCCAAACCGATCATCGACCTCGACATCGTGGTGTCCGAGGAGGTTGTCATGCCCGAGTTGATCTACCGGCTCGCCGGGCAGGGCTACCGACACGAAGGCGATCTGGGGATTCGGGGGCGGGAGGCTTTCCAAGCCCCTCCTGCGGCTTCCGAACATCACCTGTACGGCGTGGTCGCGGGCTCAAAGCCGCACCTTGATCACGTCCTACTCCGTGACTACCTGCGTCAGCGGCCCGATGAAGGTCAGCGCTACAGCGCGTTCAAGGTGGGCCTGGCGCAGCGGTTGCCTGCCGACAGGGAGGGCAGGCTGGCCTATTCGGCGGCGAAGAGCGCTGTGGTGGAGGAACTGGTTGCGAAGGGCCACGCCGCTCGGGCCGCCAGCGGATCGTGACGTGAGACGGACCGCACGGGTTGGTGATGTTGTGACGCATTACCGAGCCCGTGCGGCCTTGTCCCATCCTGCCTTCTGCGGCCTTGATGGTGCACATCTCGGCGGCTTGATCGAGTTGGCCAATCCCTGGACTGCCCGGTGCGAGTCCGCACTGCGCGAGCGCAGAGGCGGCGACCGTCGTCGGGCGGCCGGAGCCGGGCCGGACCACGAGTTGGCCTTCACCGACCGGGTGCTGGTCACGGTGGTCTACCTGCGCCTGCAACTGCCCCACGCAGCCCTTGCCGAGCTGTACGGCGTGACCCGCCCCACCACCCGCGCCATCCACGAGATCCGGCCGCTGCTCGCCGCCCGCGGTTTCGCCGTCCCTCAGCGGCCCGGCATCCGCCTGCGCACCCTGGCCGATGTCTTCGCCTACGCCGCAGCCGAAGGTGTCGAGCTGCGGATCGACGGCACCGAGACGCAGGTCTGGCGCCCCAAGTCCGGAAGCCTCGGACGCAAGGCGTTCGTGTCCGGAAAGAAGAAGCAGAACACCGCCAAGACCACGGCCATCGCTGACGGCTCGGGGCGTCTGCTGTGGTCCGGGGCCGACCGGCCCGGCCGGATGCATGACCAGACCGCGATGCGCACCGAGGGCATCGCCGAGCAGTTGCGTCTGCATCCGCAGGTCAAGGCGAAGGTCGATGAGGGCTATCGAGGCTTGGCCAACGACTTCCCCGACAAGGCGCAGGCTCCGCCACGCAAGCCGAAGGACGAAGCACCACGCGGCGATACGTACTCCTGGCGCGAGGAACGCCGACGCCAGTCCTCGGCACGGATCTGCGTGGAGCACACCATCGGCGAGGAGAAGAAGTGGCGGCCGCTCCAGCGATACATCGGACGGCGCGAGTACTACGCCGAAACGCACGCTGCCATCGCCGGCCTGGTCTCCGACCGCGCGGCGCGCAGGCCCACCCGACGACGTACCAGCACTGAACTGGTGCTCGTGCGCCCGGCCGCCTGCTGATCACCCACCAGCCAACCCGCCAGGCGAGCACGCCCCGACCTCAATCGCGTACCGAGTCGTAAGCGGAGAGTGCTCCTGACCTGCAACGATCGGACTTGTCTAGGGTCCTGTTGGCTGCACGGAAAGAAGCACTCTCCAGGTGAAGAAGCGTATCGGGTCGTACCCGCGTGTCCGCATCGAGGGCGGTGGCCGGGCGGTGGTCTCGCAGGCCGGGGGCGTGCTGCTGGTCGAGACCGTCCGCAAGGCCGGCTTGGACACCGCGATATCAGCGGCGCTGACGCCGTGGCGGAAGGCTCGGGCGGTGCACGATCCGGGCAAGATCCTGCTGTACGTGGCCATGGCGGTCGCGCTGGGCGGGGACTGCCTCTCGGATGTCGGCATGCTGCGGGCCGAGCCGGCCGTGTTCGGGCCGGTGGCCTCCGACCCGACGGTCTCCCGCCTCATCGACACCCTCGCCGCCTCCGGGGAGAAGGCCCTGCGGGCTGTCCGTGCCGCGCGGGCCGAAGTCCGCCAACTTGTCCGACGGTTGGCCGGCCGGGAAGCGCATGATGCGGGCGGGACGGTGACCGTGGATCTCGACGGGGTGCTGGTGATCGCGCACTCCGACAAGGAGGACGCCGCACCCATGTGGAAGCGGACCTATGGCCATCACCCGCTGATGGGGTTCGTCGACCACGGACCGGGCGGCACCGGTGAACCGGTCGCGGCCCTGCTCAGGCCGGGCAACGCGGGATCGAGCACGGCGGCCGACCACATCACCGCCACCCGGCTGGCCCTGGCTCAGCTGCCGAAGGAGTACCGGCGCGGGCGCCGGACCCTGATCCGCACGGACTCCGCGGGCGGCACCCACGACTTCGTGGCCTGGCTCGCCCGGCGGGGGCGGTGGCTGTCCTACTCGGTCGGCATGGTGATCAACGAGCAGGTCCACCAGCATGTGCTGAGGGTTCCGGCCCCGGCCTGGACACCGGCCGTCGAAGCGGACGGCGAGATCCGCGACCGCGCCTGGGCCGCTGAACTCACCGGCGACGTCCTGGACTGCCGGCCCAAGGGCATGCGGCTGATCGTCAGGAAGGAACGGCCGTGCCCCGGGGCCCAGTTGCGGCTCACGGATGCGGACGGGTGGCGGCTGCGTCACGCCGGTCTACCAAAGCGGGCCGCGCCGCGAAGGGCATTCCGCAGATTGATCACGACTTGATGCGATCCCTAGAACTGGAGCCCGTGGCCGGGGCGTCGTCTTTGTGATACGTGCCGATTCAAGGAACCTGCAAGGAACCTTCTGCTTCGCTATGACATGGTCCGTCCGTGGTGATTCACCACGTGACTGTTTCCGCCCAAGCCTGATGGAGGGCGCTTTGTCGCGCCCTCCGACCGAAGGGAAACCTCCTGTGGTCTCAACTCTGATGGTTGATCAAGAAGCTGAACTGGATCTGTCTGACCTGGACCTCGACATCCAGAGCGTGGTGACCGGAGATGTCGCGGCGCCTCTGCGCCCGGCCATGTTCACGGCCATCACGTGCGATGTCACCGGCGCTACCGGCACTTCGTGCAACCTGACCAATGGCTGCAATCCCATGTGTTGCTGATCCATCAGTCCGTCCCTGTCAGGCCGCTGTCCCGGGCGGCGGCCTGACAGCGGTCCGTACGAGCGAGGTGAACGTCCCCCATGCCCCTACCCCTCCACTTCACGGCGGCAGACCCACTGCTGATACGCGTTGCGTCACTGCCCGGCGACACGTTTGACGACGTCAGCGGCGAGTTCGGCCGCCATCGCATGCCGGGGAACGCAGAGCTTGTCGAATACATCCGGAGCGTTACCTCGGTGGCCCTGCTGAGAGAGGCGATCGCCGTCTCCAGTCAGGACTTGTCCGAGACGCTGAGAAGAATCGACGCCGGTGAGACCATGCCCCGGAAGAAGATCATCCGGACTGCCATGTCTGTCACTCGGTACGCCCAGCGGACCACCGGTCGACCCACTCCCTTCGGGCTGCACTCCGGGGTCGCGGCGGTGTCCGTCGCCGACCGGTCCAGGGCCGTCATACTAGGGGCGGGAGAGAAGGCGGTCCGTTTCGACGCGGCCTGGTTCGATCAAGTGGCCTGTGAGTGGCTGGAGTCGCCGGACATTCGGCACGCGTGCATTGTGATAGTGAACGATCTCTGCTACCTGCGGGGGGAGCGACTGGTCCTGCCGCACGTGAGGCAGCGCGAGGCCCCCCGGTCGTTCGGGAAGATCGTTCCCCGACCCAGTGACGAACTGTCGTTGCGCGTCACTCCCGTCCTCGCCTGGGTGGTTGCGCGAGCCGATGATCGGGTGGGCTACGCGGATTTGCTCGCCGCGGCGGCAGAGGAGTTCCCGGAACATGACGAACCGAGCCTGGACCGCTTCCTCACCGACCTCGTGCGGCGCGAAGTCCTGCTGACCGAGTTGTCGGCCGTACGGCTCGATGACCGGTGGCTGGACTCGCTGGCGGACGTCCTGCCCCGCAGTTCCTCCGCCGCCAGCGAACTGGATGCCGCCCGCAGCGCGCTCGCCTCCTATGCCACCACCAAGCCCGGCGCTGGCGAGGACGAGTGGCGGGCCGTAATCGACGCCGCCTCCCGGATGGGCGGCAGGGAGTCGGTGCCACCCCAGGTCGACCTGCATGCGGATGTGGATGTCACTATCCCCGCCGAAGTAGGACGGGAACTGGAGAGTTGTGTCTCCGCCCTCTGGGAGATGTCCCCGAAAGACGGCCTCTATGAGCACATGAAGCTCTACCGCCGGGCCTTCGTGGACATGTACGGTCAGGACGGGGCGGTGCCGTTGGCGGAACTGATCGACCCGCACGGCGGCTTGGGCTTCCCTGCCACCTATCTGCACCCCCGGGTAAGCCGTGGCTTTTCTGCCCACCTGCGAAGCCCGTCGTCCCCCCCCGAGGCTGAGAACCGCGCCGAGTACCTCGCCGCTCTCGCCTTCCGGGGACTCATGAGTGCGGAACGCGAGCTCAGCCTCACCGAGGAGGACATCGCCCGTATGAGGGTGCCCGGTGATGGCGTCCCGCCCCGATCCTTGGAACTCTGCTTCCAGCTCCTGGCCAGGAGCACCTCGGAGCTGGACGCCGGCCAGTTCCGGCTGGCGCTCTCCCCTGCGGTGGGAACGACCACGGCGGGGGCACTTGCGGGGAGATTCGCCGAGCTGACCGGGACCACGACGGGCCTGGCCTCCCTCATGGGACGGACGGACGATGACGTTCTCCCGGCCCAAGTTTCCTTCCTTCCGGTGTTGCCTAGGGCGCTGAACGTCATGCAGGTGCCGGATCTTTTCCAGCACGTGATCCCGGTAGGGACGCCTGCTGACAAGAGGGACCCGAGGAACATCGACTGGCGTGGACTGATCGTGGCGGCGGACGGGGACCGGCTGCGACTCCATCTGCCCGACACTGGCCAGGAGGTAATGCCGGTCGTGCCGCATGTCGTGTCCCTGAGCATGGCCGCACCCAACCTGGTGAGATTCCTCCAGGAGCTGCGATACTGCGCGGACGTGAAGGTATGGCAGCCGTGGAACTGGGCGGAGTCCGCCCGGTTGCCCTGTCTGCCCCGGGTCAGGTTGGGCAGGACGGTCCTCGCCCCGCTGACCTGGCGGCCCACGGCCGCTCTGACAGCCGCGGCAGCGAACAGGGAGGAATGGGAGTCCACACTCGCCCAATGGGTTTCCGACCTGCGGGTCTCGCGACGGGTGAACGTGACACAGGGCGACCGGGCTTATGAGATTGACCTCGACAACGCCTTCCACCGGGAGATGTTGCGGCGTGATCTGAGCAGGTCGAAGATCGTACTCACTGAGGTTGTCGGTGACTCCGAGGCGGGTTACGGCTGGCTGTCAGGGAGACGCCACGAGATTGTGGTGCCGCTGCACAGAGTGGCTCCTGCCGTACCTGAACGAGCCGAGCGCTCCCTGGACCCAGGGAGAAAAGTCGCGAGGGTCATTCACCGACCCGGCGGTGAATGGGCCTACCTCAAGCTCCATAGTCTGCCCGAGGTACACGAGGAGATTATCACCGGCCACCTTTCCCAGTTCATCAGGACGGTCTCCGGGGACATAGACCGCTGGTTCTTCATTCGCTACAAAGAGTCGGCCCATCAGCTCCGGCTGCGGCTGCATGGAGAGAGAGAAGACCTCAGCGATTCGGTGTGGCCCAGGCTCCTCGAGTTTGCCGAGTTGATGACGCGCTCGAAGCTGATCCAGGGCTACGACATCGCCTCCTATGAACCGGAGTTGGTCCGCTACGGCGGGCCGGCGGGCATGGCGGCGGCGGAGAGCCTCTTCTGTTTGGACAGTCAGCTGGTCGCCCAGGAGCTGAGACTCCTTGCCCGAGGTTCCCTCGGTATTCCCAGGAACGTCCTGATGGCTGCCCATTACGGCTGCATGCTGGATGCCCTCGGCGCGTGGGACTGGCGGGACTGGTTGGTGGCGAAACTCCCGCGGCCCCAGGGCCCGCCACCGGCAAAGAGTGAGACCGAACTGGCCTCACGACTCATTGAAGCCGGCCGGACCGCCACGCTTCTGTCGGGCCATCTTCCTCCTAGTTGCGGCAAGTTGCTTGAACTCCTCGGCGTGGTCGGCGGCGACCTGGGGCAGCACCTTCTTCCCCGGCTGGACCGTGGGAGCGCGTGCACCAGGCACGACATGTCAGTGCTGAGCCTTCTGCACATGCAGCACAACCGGCTCGTCGGACTCGACCCCTCAAACGAGAAGGAGACGCTGGCCCTGCTCGTCCGGGTGGCCGGAGCGCAGCTGAGTCGAGAACGGTACGACAAGCGGGCAGGAAACCGATCAGGTGGTGACCAAGATGGGGCGTAAGAAGGTCCGCGCGGGACGGCACGAGGTCAGGGCGAAGAAGGTCGCGGACGAGATCGCCGAGGTGCTACGGCCTCGGGAAGGAGTAGGTCTGGCCCGCGGTGCCGACGGTCTGAACAGCCCGGCCTCCTGGAGGGACTGCTCCCTGGGGAGTGGCTACGCGGGCGTAGCCATGCTATACAGCGGCCGGATACCTGAGCAGGGTGACACCGCCAAGATAGCGGGGCACCAGTACCTTGCCAGCGCCTCGGCCTTTCTGGAAGGGCAACGGGGCACCAGCACCTTTGGCATCTTCTACGAAGTGTGTGGCCTCGGCTTCTCCCTCATGCTGGCTCGGCAGGCGACTGGAGGCGGTTACACCAAGGCCCTGAGCGCCCTCGACTCCGAAGTGTGTGCCGGTGCGCGGCGCTTCTGTGACCTGGTGGAGGCCGCACCGCTGGGGTCCATGGCTCGGTATGACCTGATCGACGGACTGGCGGGCATCGGACGGTATCTGCTGATGCGGGGGTGCGGTCCGGATATATTGGCGCGAGTGCTGACGGCCCTCGTCGACATGACGGCTCTGGTACCCCACGAGGGCCTGCTGGTCCCCGGCTTCTGGTCGACGACCCCGCCTAGCAGAAATCCGGAGACCCACCGTGATCTTCAGGAGTTCGGTCATCTAAACCTGGGACTGGCCCACGGCGTCGCGGGTCCGCTGGCGCTGCTCTCGCTCTGCAGGTTGCGGGGCATCTCGGTCACCGGGCAGGTAGAGGCGATCCGTTCGCTGATGGGCATCTTGCAGAAGTTTTGCAAGGAAGACCGTTACGGCATCTACTGGCCCAACACCATTTCCCTTGAACAGTGGGACCGAGGCAGCTCCCCGGCTTCCAGAGGCCGGGCCTCCTGGTGCTATGGCGCTCCCGGGGTTTCCCGTGCCGTGGCGCTGGCGGCGGCCTCCGCCGGGAACACCGAGTGGCTGCGGATGGCGGAGCGTTCGGTCGAATCGATTCTCCAGGTGCCTCTCGACGACTGGGGCGTTTCCCACTGGTCGCTCTGCCATGGCTGGGCCGGCACCATGCAGGTTCTTCGGTACTTCACCGACGGCCCGCACGGCGACCGGGTCTGGGACGTCATCGACGCGATTGCGGACCGAGTGCTGAGCGAAATCGAGGCCGAAGGGCTGCCCGCCTTCGAACTGGGGGAGGGGAACTTGGCCACGGGGGTGAGCCCTGCCGGATTTCTGGAGGGCGCCGCCGGGCTGGCCTTGGCGCTTGACGACTATGCCGGCCGGCCGACCGACTTCCCCTGGGATGCCGCCTTGATGCTGAGGTGATCCGCAGGCGGCGCGGGGCGAAACCGAGGCAGTTCGAGGATGACCGAGGAAAGCGTGGTGCGCATCGTGCTCGATACGGATGAGGGGAACCCGACGCAGGAGGTCGTCCCCGTGGGCGACGACCGGTTGGCCCTGCCTGTGTTCCTGCGACGGATGGCTGACCAACTGGAGGGCAGGAAGGTGCCTGGGGAGGCGGAAGTCCGGCGGCTCACGAGCCTCTTCCTCGGTGCCGGTCTGCCGGTGCTCCGCTCCGCGCACATGCATTCCTCGTGGCTGGAGTACCGCGTGCCTGTTCCGGAGGACCGCCGCGTCGTCTGGTACGCGGCGCTGCAGCGGCAAGTGACGGCGATGAGGGACCGCGGCGAGCTGGAGAACTTCTTCTTCGTGCACAAGGAGCCGGGTGTACGGATCAGGTTCCAGGTGGGTCCGGTGGCACAGCAGTCTGTGGCCGGGCAGCTCGCCACATGGCTGGACACACTGAAAGCGCGAGGACTGATCGAGACCTGGTGCAGCTCCGTCTATGAACCGGAGCAATACATCTTCGGCGGCCCCGCATCCATGCGCAGCGTCCATCGTCTGTTCACGATCGACTCGCTGGTCTGGCTGCGTCATCTGTCCGCAGACAGGCCCTCCGGGTCGGCGTGGGCTCTCTCACTCACCCTCCTCAAGTCCCTGTTCGGCGAGCTGGGTGTGCTCGAACAGGAGGACCGCGACATCTGGGACCGGCTACGCAGACAGACGCACCGACAATTCCACGGGGCCAAGCCGAAGAACTGGGAGCGAATCTCCGCCGGACTCCGACGCCTTTGGTGCCTTCCGGCCGAGCTGCGTCCGCTGCTCCAACTACCCGAGAGGAGCCTTCTCGACGACTTCCGGACGGACGTGGCGGCGGAGTGCGAGGTGTGGCGCGAGGAGTATTTCCTGACGTCTGGCGCCCGCGTGGGCGTCCGCGAGGCCGCAGCGTTCTTCACCGTATTCCACTGGAACAGGGCCCGTCTGCCACTGGACTGGCAGACGGCGATCTGCGAGTCGCTTGTGCTTGGCCCGCTGACCGAGAGCGAGGTGTGATCACGATGCACATGACGACGGGCCCCACGGTCGGGGACGCCTTCGGTGAAATGCTGCTCGAATGCTGGCAGGCGGGCGCCGGGATCGGTACGACTTCTGAAGTCCTGGAACGCGATGACGGCCAGGTGATCCGGGCCGACGCCGGGAACTACTTCACGCGGCCCGAGGCCTGGCCGGACGTGGAGAGATACCTGCCGGGCCGCGTGCGGGGGCGGGTGCTTGACGTGGGATGCGGGGGCGGGCGGGTGGCGGACGTGCTCCAGGGCCGGGGACATCCCGTGCTCGGCATCGACCCTTCCCAGGGCGCGGTGCGCCTGTGCGCGGAGCGCGGACTGCTGGCCGTGCGTGCGAGTGCCGCTGATGTGACCACCCTGAAGGGCAGGTCCGACACCTTCGATACCTTCGGCACGTTCGACAGCATCGTCATGATGGGCAACGGATTCGGACTTCTCCAGAGCCGACAGCAGGCCGCTGTTGTTCTCGGCGAGCTCGCCGCGGTCGCGGAACCTGGCGCCTCACTCTTCGGTACGTCCTTGAATCCCGTCGGTTTGACCGATCCGCGCGAGGTCGCGTACCGGCGAAGGAACGTGTCGATGGGGCGTATGCCGGGGCAGTGGAGCATTCGCGTACGCCACAGGGACATGGTGACCGAATGGTTCGACTACCTCTTCCTTTCCGTCGAGGAACTGGCGGAAATCGTGCGGACCACACCTTGGACACTGCGCGAGGCATGGTTCGGCCAGAACTTGTACCTGGCCCGGCTCGAACTGGATTAAGAGTTCTGCAAGTCTCCTTCTTCTCTGCTTCTGGCACGGTAGTGCCACGTCAGCGTACGAGCATCTGAGTAGGATCGGGGACTGGCGCGGTGGCCTGTGAGGGCTCCGTTTTCAGCCCCCCACCCGCCAAGTGAAGTAGGCCGCCGACGAGGTGCCCGCGGCTCGGGGCCTTTCCCGACGGCCCCTTCCCGAGTGCCCCTGATCCAGGTGGCGAGCTTGGTGCAGGTGGCGTCGAAGACGCTCAGGTAGACACGCTCGATCGTCAGCTTGTCAGTACTCAAGTTGCGGCGCCAGCACACGACGTGGATGGCCTGGCGGGCCCTGGGATACTTGATGTGCGCGAACGCGACGACCTTGAGCCGGCGGACCTCGTCGCGGCGGTGGGCATGGCCGTGAGTGCGGTGCCCAAGCGGGATGTCCCGCCAGGGCGGCTCTGTGGCCTGGGCGCAACGCTGATACGCATGCGCGTCCGGGTTCGAAAGTCAACTCCCGCCTGGCGGCCGGGCCGACCGTGAAGGACAAGCTCAGCCGGTGCGCGGGCCCGGGCGGAACCGGGTGCGGAAGGCCGCCGGTGTGGTGTCGGTGCGCTGGGTGAAGTACTTGACGAAGTTGCTGGCGTCGAGGAAGCAGACCCGGGCGGCGACCTGGGCCACGGGTTCGTCGCCGTGCACGAGGAGCCGTTTGGCCTCCAGGACGACTCGGCGGTCGATGAACTTCTTGGCCCCGACACCGGCGGCGTCGAGCGCGGCCCGGGCCAGCGTGCGGGGTGCGTAGCCGAGGGCGCGGGCGTAGTGGCCGACGTCCCTGACCCGGGTGTAGTCCCTCTCCACGGCTGCGCGGAACCGCTGGAAGGTGTCCGCGTGCTCGGCCGTCGTGGTCCCCGCAGGCGTGGTGCAGGGCGGTGGCGTCCTCGCCGGTGACTTGCCACAGGGTGCGGCCGAACGGGTCGTCGAGATGGACGTCCGCCGCGGTGGCGGGGTCGAGGACGTCGGGCCGGAATAGCACCAGGGTGCCGGACGCCGTGCCTAGGTCGCCGAACCGCTGCACCTGCCCAGGCCGCACCCACAGCCAGGCGCCGTCGCTGAGGGCGTCGCCCGCGAAGTCGACTGTGTGCCACAGCAGCCTCTGCTGCACGGTGAGCAGCAGGTGGAACTCAGGGCGCTGCGGGTGGCCGGAGCCTCCGGCGTTCCGGGCGCCTTCCGTTCCGCCGTGGCGGAGCAGACGCTCGCGCAGTTCGGCGATCGTCATCACCTCGATCCCGACCACGGCGGCGGAGCGTAGGGGACCTCCTGGATCCGATCCTATCCGTTTTTCACCATGACCAGACCTTGCTGTGTCCGGGCGGCATCCCTTGGCCTTCCTAAATTTGAAGTCGGAAAAGGGGCGCAGCGGCCACAAGGCCGCCGGGCACCCCTCCCGAGACCGATGACTGACTTCTACCATGGAGGACCGGATGGCCGCCGCCCGCCTCACCTACGCCTACTGCGGCTGGTGCTACGGCTTCGGCCAGGCCCCGCGGCAGCTCGCCGCCGAGAACGCGGACCGCATCGAACTGCGTGTCCTGTCCGGCGGCATTTTCTCGGGGCCGCGGGCGCTGCCGGTCTCGGCCTATCTGCACATCCCAGGCGCGAACCAGCGGATCGCCGACCTCACCGGCGTCACGTTCGGCGACGGCTACCGGCGGATGCTGGACGAAGGGTCCACGGTGATGGACTCCGCCGCCGCCACCGTCCTGGCCGCGCTGCACCGCCAGGCCCCCGAGCGGGCCCTGGAGCTGGCCGGCGCCCTCCAGCGCGCCTGGTACATCGACGGGCGCAGCCTCTCCGACGTCGAGGTGCACTGGGCCATTGCCGCCGAGCACGGCCTGGATGCCGACGCCTTCCTCGACCCGACGACCCGCGCCGAGGCGGAGGACGACTTCCGGGAACTGCGCCCGCTCGGCGTCGACGCCTACCCGACCCTGCTCCTGCACACCCCCACCGGCACCCACCGGCTCGGCGGACCGGTCTCCAGCGCCGCCTCGCTCACCGAGGGCCTCGACCGGCACCTCGCCCCGGCCGCCTGACACCCGGCCATCCCCGACACCCGTAAACACCGCACGAAGAACACGAAGAAGAACCCTGAAGGAGAGCAAGACCATGACGAACATCGCTGTCTTCGGCGCCAACGGCACCATCGGCTCCGCCGTCGTCTGCGAGGCGCTGGACTGAGGCCACACGGTCACCACGGTCGTCCGCGACGCCGCCAAGGTCATCGAAAGCCACCCGAACCTGACCGTCACCACCGGCGACGTCCTCGACCCCAAGTCGATTACCGCCCAGACGAAGAACCAGGATGTCGTCGTCAGCACCGTGGGCGGCGGCGGCGGACCCGGCCACATCGCCACCATCCAGCCCTCCGCCGTCGCCCTCACCGAAGGACTGCGGGCCCTCGGCGACGAGGCCCCCCGCCTGGTCTCGGTCGGCGGCGCCGGCTCGCTGCGCACCCCCCGACGGCAAGCAGGTCTGGGATGCCCCAGGCCTTCCCAACTTCCTGCTGCAGATCATGCACGCCCACGGTGGGGCCCTCGATCACTACCGGACCGTCACCGACGTCGACTGGACCAACATCAGTCCCGCCGCCAAGATCGCCCCGGCGAACGCACCGGCCACTACCGCACAGCCCTGGACGACCTCGTCGCCGACGAGGCGGGCAACAGCATCATCTCGTCGAGGACTACGCCGTCGCCGTCCTCGACGAGATCGCCCCCCGCCACCACCAGCAGCGCTTCACCGTCGGCTACTGATCAGCCGACGACCGTCCCGCCCCGCGAGGGCAGGGGCAGGGGCAGGGCAATGATCCTGCCCGCGGAAGCCTCCCGCCCCTGCCGGACCGGTGCACGGAAGCCCCGAAGCATATGGCGGACCTGGTCTTCTCCCGCACCAATGCCGATCGCCTCACGCCCGGCGCTGAGCAGCAACCGCACGCTTCGAGGGCCCGGCCAGTCCGATCCACCCGCCTTGACCACCGACATCTTCTGGATGGGTTCGAACTACGCCCCGGAGGTCGCTGACCTGGGGATGAGGGTGACAACCTTAGATAACCATTGAAGCTCACGGGCGGCCGGAACCTGACGGATGGTGACGGGCGCGGGTGCGCCAGGGACGACAGCGGTTGCGGGGGCGGGTGCAGAGGTAGGATGGACCCGGCCAGGGCCGACACCGTGGCCAGGAACGCGGCGCGGTGCGGAAGACGAATCATGGCCCTCACACTTCGGCTCCGGCGCGGCGCAGAGCCGTCGCTTCAAAGAGGATCTCACCCATACCGAAGCCGAGCACGTCTAGGACCTGTTGCGGCGCGTCCGCGATCCATTCGTTGATCGCGATGAGTGAGCGGGCGCCGGTCAACACCGCCGCGACAGCTGCACAGAGCACGGCGACCGCTGGATTCCGTCTCCCCCGCGCATCACGGGAATCAGCTACACGGGTCAGGAATCGACGCAGGTCAGCGATGTCGCCCGGGATAAGAGCAGCAGCCTGGGGCCCAGTTGCGCCAGCGTGGTGGGGAGGCGCGATGATATTTGCGCAGGCACGGTCTCGCTCGGTTCTCATGGGTCTCGCCAACCACATGATCACCAGCGCCGTGCCTGCACTGCTGTCCGGGCCCCACGTCGCACACCGGGCATGACGCCATGTAACTCATGAACCCGGTGAACCGGACCAACCTCGACTATGCAATGACCCTGGGTGGATACGAGCGTCCCGGCTTTCTCTCGTCGTGCATATCACCTCCTCCTGCCGAACGCCCGTCGCATATCGTGATCTTTATTAGACGGGCGGTATCGTCGGCACGGTCGGAGCCGCTTCGAGACGCCCTCGAGGAGGGGCGATCGCGTGAGGTTTCAGCTGCTGGGTCCAGTCGTTGGCTTTTCGGACGGATATCGGACCGAGCTCGGCTCCGCCCGACAACGCTGCCTGTTGGCAGCCCTGTTGGTCGATGTCGGCCGTGTCGTGCCCATCGAGCAGCTGATCGACCGGGTGTGGGGGGAGGACCCCCCTCGTACGGTCCGGGGAACGCTCTACAGCTATGTGACCCGCCTCCGGTCCGCTCTCGGCCAGCAGAACGGGCTCGGCGGGCGGCGGGACGGGATCGGCGTCACGCGGCATGCTGGCGGATACGTTTTGGAAACGGACCCGGAGCAGATCGATGTACAGCGCTTCTGGCGTCTCGTCTCCGACTCGCGGGCCGCGCGCAGCGACGAAGAAGCCTGTCCGCTACTGCGCGAGGCGCTGGCGCTCTGGCAGGACGACGCCCTGTCCGGGCTTTCTGGTGCCTGGGCCGAGGGGACACGCGCCCGGCTGAACGCTGAACGGATTGCCGCACTGCTGCGCTTCAACGACATCCGTCTGCGGCAGGGGGCCTCTGAAGAGCTGCTGCCCAATCTGCGTTCCCTTGTCGCGCTGCGCCCGCTGGATGAGCGGCTCGCGGCCCAACTGATGACGGCGCTCTACCACGCCAGTTGCCAGGCCGAGGCGCTGGAGCTGTACGACGGCCTTCGCCGGAGACTGGCCCATGAACTCGGTGTTGACCCCAGCCCAGACCTCCAGGAGTTGAATCGGCAGGTACGGGCCGCTGCTCCCGAGCTGCGGCCCGTCAGAAGCCGGGAGGTCGCCCCGCCGCGCACCGTACCCCGCCAACTTCCCTTGCCCCCAGCACCATTCGTCGGCCGTGGCCGCGAGCTGGCATTCCTGGATGGGCTGGTGCAGACCCCCGGCACAGGCGGAACCCTCGCGATGTCGGCCGTTACCGGTATGGCGGGCGTCGGTAAGACCTGGCTCACGCTCCACTGGGCGTACCGACATCTCGACCGATTCCCTGACGGCCAGGTCCATGTCGACCTGAGAGGGTACGATCCTGTCGAAGACCCCGTCACACCCGCCGGGGCACTGCGCCAGCTCCTCGATGCCCTGGGCGCCGCCCCGGCGGAGATCCCGGCCGACATGGATTCACAGACCGGCCTCTACCGGTCCCTGGTCGCGGGAAAGCGACTGCTCATCGTGCTTGACAACGCTCGTGACACGGCGCAGATCGTCCCGCTGCTGCCGGGCAGCCCCACCTGCACGGTGCTGATCGCGAGCCGCCATACCCTGACTGGCCTGTTGACGCACCATCCGGTGCACTCCCTCGTTCTCGAACCGCTGGCGGACGGCGAGGCCCGCGACCTGCTGGCCAGGCGTCTGGGAGACCGGCGGGTCGAGGACGAGGCGCGCGCGGTCTCCGAGTTCCTCGCCCACAGCGCGGGCCTGCCGCTTGCCTTGGGTATTCTAGCCACCCGGGCCACGTCCCGTCCGGACTTCCCGCTGAGCGCGATCGCCGACGAGCTGCACAGCGAGTCGACACGGCTCGACGCGCTTGACACTGGAGATCTCTCGGCGGACCTGCGCGCCGTGTTCGCCTCCTCGTACTATGCACTCGATGCGGAGGAGGCGAGGGTCTTCGGACTGCTCGGGCTGATTCCCGGTCCCGAGATCAGCCTGGACGCGGCGGCGGCGCTCGCGGATCTGCCCGTGCCGAGCGCTCTCGCAGTGCTGAACCAGCTTGTCGCCCTGCATCTGCTTCAGCGCCAGTCCTCCCGCCGCTACCGCATGCACGACCTGGTCAGGCTCTTCGCGGCCGAGCGTGGCCACGACGCGCAGTCCGCCGACAGAGTCAAGCTCAGTAGGGTCGGGGACTGGAAACGGAGCATCTGCCACCGCGCCAGTCCCCGATCCTACTGAGCTTGACTCTGAAGCTTCTATAGATCGTCAAGCTGCAGGAGACGGCCCGGGGGCGCCGGTGAATGCGCTGGTGAGGTGGCGGTAGACCTCTCGCGCGACGAAGCGCTTGAGGCATCTGAAGATGTCCTTCGTCTTGAGTCCTTCGAGGGTGCGTCGTGCGACGTAGTCGCGGGTGCGCGGGTCGTGACGCATGCGGACCAGCACGATTGTGTGCAGCGCGCGGTTGGCCTGGCGGTCTCCACCACGGTTGAGTCGGTGGCGGTCTGTGCGCCCGGATGAGGCTGGCACGGGTGAGGCGGCGCACAGGTGGGCGAATGAGGCCTCTGAAGCGAGCCTGTCGGGGTTGTCGCCGGCGGTGACCAGTAGCTGCCCGGCGGTCTCGGTCCCGACGCCCGGCAGCGCGAGCAGGCCGGGGGCGGTGCGAGTGATCAGGACGCGCAGGTCGGCGTCCGCGTCTGCTATCTCCTCGCTCAAGTGCCGGTAGCGCTTGGCCAGACGCTTGAGGGCCAGTTTGACGGCTGTGGACGGGGCAGCCAGGTCGGTGCCCGGACGGCTGGCGGCCAGCCGTCGGACCAGCTCGGCGGTGGTCAGCGAGCGCAGTGCTTCGCGTACCGCAGCGGGCGCGGTGATGATCAGTGATTTGATCTGGTTGATGGTCTGGGTGCGGGCCTTGACGGCGCTGGCGCGTACCACGCGCAGTCCGCGGATTGCCTCGACCGCGCCATCGCGGTGCTTCGGGGTGCCTGTGGCGCGGCCGGCGAGTACCGCGGTGGCGGCGGCGTAGGCATCAATGGGGTCGGACTTCCCAGCCGCGCGACGAGCACGACGGTCGGGTCGGTCCACCTCGATGACAGTGATCTGGTTGGCATGGAGATAGCGGGAAAGTTCGGCACCGAAGGAGCCTGTGCCCTCCATGCCCACGACCAGTACTTGGCCGTGGGAGTGTAGCCATTCCAGCAGGTCTCGGTAGCCCGTGGGCGTTGTGGGGAACGCCTCGGTGGCCAGGTGTCGGCCGATGGTGTCGATGACGGCGGCCTGGTGGAGGTCGGTGTGGGTGTCGATCCCGCCGATCACCTCGATGGGCTGTGACATGGTGGCCGGGTTCCTTCCGTGCGCGGCGAGTGGGCTCGCGCGCACCGGCTGGCAGACGGACACGACTGTGATGGGACCGCTTGGGTCAAGCTTCTATGAGGTCACGATCTCCGGCCGGTACACGCATTGGCACCGCTCGGAAGGCCGACGATTCAGAGTGAGGACAGCCGAAGCGTCAATCGGGGATCGGGTCAGACCCTCGAGCGGTGCTGCCTCATCCTCACAGACGGCTTCTATAACCCCCGCCGCATCCAGAAACGGCTCGGCTACCTCAGCCGGATCGAGTTCGAGGAGAAGTACTACGCCGACCAGGCAGCGACCGAACCAGTGAACCTGAAACCACGTCAACCCGCCCTGACCAGCTAGTCATCCACTCCCGCCCAGCGGGGGAACCTCAGAACTGGGCGTCCCGGTCCGGGTGGTGGCTTCCAGCCAGCACCCGGGCGTTGCCGCGCAGGCTGAACCCGGCCGCCTTCAGTAGTGTCGCGGCCCACCTTTTACCCCTGCGCGGCGAGTTCGTTGGCCAAGCGGCGCAGTCCTTCGTCTTCCACGTCAGCGGCCCTATCGGATCGCCCTGCGTACTGTCCTCCACCAGGTCCAGCAGGGCCTTCACCAGGCCCGGATCCTTCGCCGTGGGGGAGGGGCGGCCGGCCCCCGTCCGGCACCCGCCCGTCCGGCACCCGGCCCTCCTTGAGTTCGGGCAGACCGCGACGGACGCAGCCCTTCGAGATAGCCGCGGCCCGCACCACCGCGGCGATGCCATCGTGCCCGAGCTGCCGGGCCTCCGCTGCGTACAGGATTCGGCGCTGCCGCTCGTCCAGGTGCGGCGTCACTGCCCCGAGCTTCTCCTCCAACGGACCAATCAACTCATCGAAGCGCCCGATACCATGCCAACGACCCCAACTACCTCAGGCAACCCATTAATTCATGGACGGGCCTGAGGCGGCGCGACGAGGGAGACTGGCGTCACCCCCTCCGTCGGTTTCATGCCGCCTCGAATGCTCGCCTGATCAGCGGGCCCGCCTTCTCCAGGCCGGCCGCCGACGAGATACGGACCTCCAGGTCGCCGGTCCCGAGGTGGCCGATGCCGCGCATGTCGCGGGTAAAGCCCTCCTCCAGCTCGACCGCGTCCGGGTCGAGCCGGAGGTAGACCAGGATCACCTCGTGCTTCGGACGGAAGATCACCGAGGCGACGTTCACCATCCGCCGATAGGCGATGTAGTGCCTGAGCGCAGCCACTTCGACCTCGCCCCACGCGGTGAGCGCCTCGTCCAGCTCGACGTACAGGTCCTGCAGGCAAGCAGGAGCCACGGTCGGGCTTGCCTGGACCGATGGCCCTCCGCTGCCTCCGCCGGCACGGGCTGCCTCCTCTCGCTCCCGTCGGGGCCGCCGAGCCGGAGCGGGGCGCGGAGAACCAGGTACGGAATCGATCAGCAGCAGGCTCAGCAGCCCACCGTCGAAGATGCGGTAGCGCACCAGGTCGATCCGCTCGTGCAGGCGGTGGACCGCGACCCGGTCGTGGTGCGAGAAGCTCGCCGCGATGCAGACCATCCGCGGATTCCGCCAGTCGATCACCTCGGCCGCCTCGGCCCCCAGCTTCTCCTTGACCAGGGCCTCGAACTCGTGACGTGCCGAGTCCAGCCACGACAGGTAGGAGACGGCTTGCGACATAACGCCGCTGTCCGAGCCCTTCTTATACTCGATCACCACGGGGGTGTTGTTCTCGTCGAGCCCGAGCGTGTCGATCCGACCTCGGTGCCACGGCCCCGTCGGGTACTCCGAAGCCAGGAACCGGATGCCGAGCATCGACTCCATCCCCGCCTCGACCCGCCGCTGCAGCTCCACCTCCAACGCCACCGTCGAACCCCGAAGCTCGACATCCCGGCCATCGGCATCCTGCCGGAACAACATCAGGTCGGCCACCAGCGTCCCCCTCCCGCGATCGGTACAAGAGAAGCAATCGAATCGGCCACAGGGGTATTCCAGAAGAGGAAGGTCCGCCTGCCTTGGGGCAGCGCACGCCGCTGGTGTAGCCGTCACGCATGGTGACAAGAGTCCAGCGTCGCACCAGCGACTGTCGGCCCCACGAGGTGCGAGGTTCGTTCGTCAGTGCCCGGCCGGCACAAGGGGGATGAGCGAGGGCGCCGTGGTCCAGGTCAAGGCCGCAGCAGGTATCCCCGGCCCGAGTCAGACGACGCGAGAACCTGACAGCGGAGCTGGTCAGTCGAGCGCGAACCTGCCGGGCAGTGACCACTGCCCGGAGTGGCGGTCCGGATCGGCTACGGAGGGACCGCTTCCTGGGCGCGATTCCGCCAGGAATGGGATCGGCGTGCAAGACGCACTGTGGAAGACTTACAAACCGTGTGGAAAGCCTTCTTGTCCTCATCGGTGCCCCCCCGGTGGCCAGCCGGTGGCCGGACGTCTTTGGACGACGTAATACGAGGCGACACAGTTCAATCAACCACATGTGCTCTGATCAGGGAAAACGTCACTCAGTAGCACGACCAGGCATTACGCAGCATGAACGCTCACGGTCTTGTAATGCGTAGGTCGTCGGTTCGAATCCGACAGGGGGCTCAACGGGAACCCCAGCCCAGATGTGATCTGAGCTGGGGTTCTTCCGTTCAGCGGACGCGGCGGCAACGGCGGGAGCGAGCCGCGCGGGTGTTCGCGGTCTCAGTAGGGGCTTCGGGCGGGGACTGAGGCGGTGGTACGAAGAACTCGCCGACGCGTCGCATTGCGTCCTTCGACAGGTGTGATCGGCCCTTCACGTAGCGGCGGGTCTGGCTGATCTGGGTATGGCGCAGGATCTCCGTGATCGTGGGCATGTCGCGACGCCCAGCTCGTTCAGGATCGTCCCGGCGGTGTGGCGGCTCCCGTCGTACAGGCGGCGGTCATCGATACTGGCCTCGGCGAGCAGTTCCTTGAACTCTTCGTAGTCCTGGCGTGGGTCGAGCGGGCGCAACCACCACAACTGAGCCTGAACGCCCGTGGCCAGGGGTGTTCGTGAAGCATCAAGTGTGGCCGTCGTTGGCCGGTCTCGCTAGAGCCCTGAATCGGAAGGGCGACTGCCTGGCTGCATCCGTGATGGTCTGTCTGCGTGGCCACGCAGACAGACCATCACGGACAACCGCAGATGCCGAGGGGTGATCAACCTGGGGGCGGCGGTGCCAGGCCCCGGTCGAGGACTTCATCAGGTTGCTCCGGGGTGAAGAGGTCTCAGTTGCTGCCGCATCCGCAGTTGTCCATCTGTGTTCGCCTAAGGCTTGTCCCGCAATTGATCTCGGAGTGGCCAGGCGCGATGCTGTCCCAGTTCGGTCCGTTCGCCTATCCGGCGAGGACGAGGTTGTGCAGGCGGGCAATGCCGGCCATGGCGTGGTGGACGCCGTCTCCTCTCAGGCGGCAGTCGCGCAGAATCTTCCAGGTCTTCATGCGGGCGAAGGCGTGCTCGACGCGGGCCCGGACCTGTTTGTGTGAACGGTTGTGCTCCTGCTTCCAGTCGGGCAGGTCCTCGCCTTTGCGTCGCCGGTGGGGCATGACGAGTCCGGTGCCCGGATAGCCCCCGTCAGCGATCGTCGTGGTGGTGCCGACGGCGGCCTTGGCACCGGATTCCTCCCATGCCTTGCAGTCGTTGCGGTTGCCGGGCAGAGGCTGGCCAACCAGGACGACGAGCCGGGTGTCGGCGTCGATGACGACCTGGTGATTGGTTGAGTACCGGTAGTTCTTGGACTGCTCAGCCACTGTGTGGTCCCGGGTGGGCACCAAGGTGCCGTCCACGATGAGCACGGTGTCCTTCCGGAACCGCTTGCGCGGCTGGAGTGCGAGCAACGGGCCGAGATGGTCGATGATGCGGTCTGCCGCCGACTTCGACACCCCGAACAGCGGGGCAAGCTGGCGCATCGTCAAGTTCGTGCGCCAGTACACCGCGATCAACAACGCTCGGTCTTCCAGCGGAAGACCCCATGGACGCCCCTTGCGGATCGCGTCCGCTCCGTCGCGCCGAAGCGCGGTCACCAACTTGGCGAACTGGCGCGGGCTCAGCCCGGTGAACGGGCCTATCCAAGACGGCTCTGACGCCGTGATCACACCAGCCACGTCATGATCATTCCATCCCGTCCCGACCGGATGGAAGAGCCGTCAAACCTCTGGGATGAAGGACGGCTCGATACCCATCGCAGCGACGCCCTCACGCACAGAGCGGTCGAACTCCTTGATCTCCGCCACGAGAACATCCCAGACGATGGGCGAGGTCCAGCAGTCGGGCTGGAAGTCGGAGCCGACTCGCCAACCTCCATCAGAGCCCACGATGCGGATCAGTCCCGCATCCGCTTGCATCGAGTCGAACCTGAAACCCTCCTGGCCGGCGAGCGGACTCTGGAGCCAGCGCGCCAGGTGGTAAGCAAGCTCGGCCACGGGAAACGCTTCCTCGGACCACACCGCCCTCCCCTCTTCCCAGATGGACAGCTCTGCCTCTATGTCGAGGAGAAGCAGCTCCAGGGGAGCCTCGTGTGTGGCGAGACCGCGCCGCGGCAGATCCGACAGTCCAAAGCTCCGGCAGACGAACCTCACCGCTCGGCCTCCATGAAATCCGAGGCCCGCTACACCTCCAGGCCATGCAAATGCGGACAACCGTACCAAGTCATGCCGGTCACCCTGCCTGGCACACCATTTGCGGGACAAGCCTTAGGTCTGCGAGACGTTCTGATCAGGGGATCTACTTCCTGGAAGACGTCGGCGAACATCTGTGGACCAAGATCCGACAACTCATTGTGCGGTGTTCACGCACGAGCGCCCTCCCAGAGAGTGGAAGGGCGCTCACCGATGACCAACTTCGACGTCGCGACAGTTCAGTAGCAGGTGGCAGCCTCGATTCGGTTCGTTGCCACGGGTTGGTGACCCGAGGCGGTAGGACCGGCGCCGCGTTCGGGATGAGGGTGGTGTCACGGATGGATCGTTGTGTTGTCTCCGGTGACGGCTGTGCCGATTGTCTGTGCGGCGATAGACCGTTCACCGGACGCGGTGATCGTTACCGCACCGGTCGGGGGAAGCTGGGCGGCCAGTTCGGCAAGCAACTGCGGATTCTCCCTTAGCGTCCGCTTGATCTGCTGACGTAGCGCGGCTGCAGCATCGGCGTCCTCCGGCTCCTCGGCCGCCTCACGCACCGCCGCCTCCAGCTCGGGCCGTCCGGCCGGGCTCCGGCGCCGCCAGACCGCGTGCAAGATGCTGCGCCCTGCATTCGCCGTGGCTCCCACCGCAGCGTCCTCAGCTCGGGCCAGTACCCCCGCACCATAGGCACCCAGAGCCGCGCTTAGATACGGTCCTGCCTGCTCCAGGAACTGCACGATCTCCGCTCCCACAACCCACCCCCGAAATCCTGTCAATGACTGACGCCAGGGCATCAGATTAAGCCGCCCAGCCAGCGTGCACGCGACAACTCTGCATTCGCGTAACGTCGACCGGCCTTACTCCACGCGAGCCGGCGAACACCTTCCCGCCCCTGGCGCCGCCTGGCTACGCTGCCGACTGGCAGATCGCTGACCAGGGACGCGGAGAGCTTCAATGGAGTACTAACGGTCAGACCTCGAAGTGGCGTACTCGGCTGCGTCGATCCTTGCGCGGATCTGTGCGACGAGCGGGTTCTCCGGGCCCAGGGTGGGCTCGATCCGGCCGAGGGCTACGCGATAGACGGCGATCGCCTTTTGGTGTGCACCGGCTTCCTGGTGGGTGTCCGCCAGGGTGAGTTGGGTGCTCAGGACGTTCGGGTGGTCGCCGAGGGTCTGCTGCCAGTGCGTGAGGTTGGCTTCATACAGCGGCACAGCCAAGTCGGGTCGGTCGTTGGCCCGGTAGATCTCAGCTAGGTACTGCCGTTGCTTGAGTGTGTCTGGGTGGGTGACGCCGAGTTCCTTCTCGGTGAGCGCAACGCTGTGTTCCAGCAGTTCGGTCGCCCGGGGGAGGCCGCCGGACCCGCCGAGGGCGCGGGCCAGCATGGCGGTGCAGTGAAGTGTTTGCGGGTGGACGCGGCCGAGTTCGGCCTCCAGCTGGGCGCGGACGTCCTCCAGGACGGCGACTGCCTGTGCCGCGTTGCCGGACTCCAGGTAGGCGGCGGCCAGGTTCGTCCGGCTGGTGACCGTGTGCGGGTGCGTGGCGCCGAAGATGAGGCTGGCGTTGCGCACGGCGGCTTCGAGGAGCTGGACGGCGCGCGGGGCGTCGCCGACTGTGAGGTGTGCGAGGGCCAGGTTGCTCCGACACACCATGGTGTGCGGGTGGTCCTCGCCGAGTGAACGGACGCACCGCTCCAGCGTTGACTCCGAGAGGGACACGGCCCGCGCCGGATCGTCCGTCTGGCGTAGTGCGTCGGCCAAGCCGATGTAGTTGGACAGGGTGTCCGGGTGGGACTCGCCGAAGACCTGCGCGCACTGGGCGACGACGGTTTCGAACAGCGGGACGGCGCGAGCCGGGTCGCCCGCCGCGAGGCGAGCCTTCGCGAGGCCGCTTCGGGTGGCGAGGGTATGGGGGTGGGTCTCGCCGAGCAGCGCGGCACGGTGCTTGAGGATGGTGTCGTACTGGGTGATCGCCCGTCCAGCGTGGCCGGCGGTCTGGTATGCCTGCGCCAGCCCGTTCCTGGTGGTCAAGGTCTGGGGATGGGCGTCGCCGAGGAGGTGGGCGCTCTGCGCGACCGCGGTCTCCAGCAATGGAAGCGAACGGGTGGAGTCTCCAGCGTCCCGGTAGGCGCAGCCGAGGTTCGCACGGATGGCAATGGTCTCTGGGTGCGCCTCGCCGTACACCTCTTCGCATCGGGCCAGGGCTGTCTTGAGGTGCTGCGCTGCCTGGTCAGGGCGTCCGGCGGTCAGGTAGGCGTAGGCGAGGTTGTTCCGGCTGGTGATGGTTCCGGGATCGCTGTCGCCGAGCGCCTGCTGTTGTTGTGCGAAGACGGCGGTGTATATCGGAATGGCGCGGGACAGGTCGCCTGAAGCAAGATAGACCGCCCCAAGACCATGCTGGCAGGTCAGCGTGGCAGGGTGGGTCGGTCCTAGGAGTCGCTGGTACTGCGTGAGAGTGGCCTCATGCAGCGAGACAGCACGATCCAAGTCACCAGACGCATGGTAGGTGCGGGCCAGTTCCTCGCAGCTGACGAGAGTGTCGGGGTGATCGTTGCCAAGTGCGTGCCTACGCCGGGCCAACGTCTCCTCGTGGAGTGTGATGGCACGGGCCAGATCGCCGTAGTCACGGTACGAGTTGGCAAGGTTAGCGGCGACGGTGAGCGTCCCCGGATGCGAGTCGCCGAGTACCTGCGCGCACTGGGTGACCAACGGTTCGAGGGCGGCGATGGACCGTTCGAAGTCCCCGGCTCCGTGGTAGGCGTGGCCCAGGTTCGCACGGACCTTCATGGTGAGTTCGTGCTCGGCGCCAGCGAGCGCTTCACAGCGGGCGAGGGCCGCCGTGAGCAGCGGAACGGCGCGGGCGTCCTGACCGAGGCCCTGGAGATAGAGTGCAGCGCTCGCGTACCGTCCGGCGGGAAAGGTGTCAGCGTGTCCGTCAGGAGTGGTGGCCGCGAGCGCGACGAGGTGCGGGAGCAGCCGATCCCATGCGGGGGACCGGCCAGAGTCGGGCGGTTCTCCCAGGGGGGCGACCGCAGCGCTCAGCAGCCGTTCGGCCTCTAGCCGGCCGGTTGGCGTGCTGTCACCAATGGGCGTCTGGTTCCGGTGTGTGGTCTGGACGAGGCGGTGGATGCTCACCGAGTCCTGAGTGAGGGAGACCATGCAGTAGACAGCAAGCACCCCAAGGGCTTCGTGAAGGTCGTCGCTGTCGTCGGTGATAGGGGTCAGCAGTCCAACTGGGATGTCGTCGGGGGCCAGCCATGCCAGTGTGGACAGGACGCGGACTGCCAGGGGGTTGCGCTCAGTGAGGGTGCTAATCGTCTGGCGCCAGATCCGGGCGACGGTGCGCTCTGGGTCTACACCTTCGGGGGCCTTGTCCAACGCGCCTATCAGCCTTCGGCGGTAACGTTCGATGCTGATCGTCGGGTTCTGCGCGAGGTAGGCGCCGGCCTGCATCAGGGCGATGGGAAGCTGCCCCAGGTCGGCTGAGAGGGCCCGGTTCTCCTGCATCTGACGGGGGGTCGGCGGAGTCGCGCCGAGCACCTGGCTACAGAGGAGTTCACTCGCTGCAGCCAGGTCGAGTACGTCGAGGGCCAGCGTTGCGACGGAGGTCGGCCAGCTAGCTGATCGTCGGCTGGTGGTGATGACGTGGCCGTTAGACGTGCTGACGTAGGGCTGCAGATCGGCCGGATCCTCAACGTTGTCGAAGACCAGCAGCCACCCCGGATGCCACTGCAGCCACGACATCGCCCAAGCGGCGCGATCTTTGGTAGACGCGCTGCCGGCCCACACGGGGATCAGCCGCAGAGTGAGGTCGGCCAGCGATTGCTCGATGTGGTTGGGTGATGCAGCGGCAATCCACCACATCACGGTGTATTCGCGACGGTGTCTGTGGGCATACGTAAGCGCGAGGGTGCTCTTGCCGACGCCGCCGAGGCCTTGGACGACGGCAGTCCCGGCGGCCGGATGCCCGAGCGTGTCGCGCAGCCAGCCCAGCTCGCTCGTGCGGCCGAAACACAGGGGGAGCGGCGGCAGGTTGGTGAGCCCGGCAGGTGCCTGGACATCGCGCGCCGAGTTCAGCAACTCGGCCGTCAGAACGTTGACCGGGCCGGTGATCGCTGTCCCGATGTGATGGGCGGCGACGGATCCGGCCCCTATCGCCTGGAAAGTGGAGTCCGTCACCGTAGGACCCGCCGACTCTCGTGGCGAACGGTGACCGTCGACCTGTCTCTGCCCGACGGCCTCCTGCGTGCCCCCATCTCAGTCCTCTCTGCAGGCCGGCTGGATGTCTCGCTCTCCAGCATGGACCGTAAGCGTTCCCCATGTCGGGTCAGTATCGGCTGAGCGGCGGCGAGAGTTGCATGGAATCGGGACTTCGTCGCTAACGCGATCGTTGATGATGAGGCCGGGCCCGCTCTCTGCAGGAGCCAGTGGTCTCAAGACTGCTAAGTCTCAGTTGGCGGGGAAGCTGGGGTGGTCCGCCTTGTGCCATGGTCGTCCGACACCAACACTGACCAGGTGTTTCGTTCTCGCGGTGGATGCCTGTGGAAGCCGGTGGATCAAGATCGGGCCTTGACCCCGGATCTTGAACACGTCTATGCGGCTCGGGTCAGGGTAGTTGTTGTTGGGCGGAAGGTGTTTTCGTAAGCGATCGGGGAGCGCTGGCCGAGCCGGGAATGCCTGCGTCGGGTGTTGTAGCGGGACAGCCATCGGAAGGCGTCGAGTCGGGCCTCACGTTCGCTTGGCCAGCCCTTTCGCCCCTTCAGCGTCTCAATTTTGAAGGTCGCGTTGCACGATTCCGCGGCGGCGCTGTCCGCGCTGCTGCCGACCGCGCTCATGCTCTGGCGGATGTCGGCGAGGCGGCAGGCGTCAGCGAAGGCTCGGCTGGTGTACTGGGCGAGTTCAACCAGTCGCTGCAACACCGGGCTGTTGCAGCGAGCGTAGCTGCTGTTCGAAGACCTCGGCCGGCGTCCGCCAACCCAGGACTTTGCGGGGCCGGTTGTTGATCGCCATGGCGACGGCTTCGAGGTCCGTGAACGACCATCGGGAGAGATCGGTGCCCTTCGGGAAGTACTGGCGCAGCAGCCCGTTCGTGTTCTCGTTCGTCGGTCGTTGCCAGGGCGAGTGCGGATCGGCGAAGAACACCTTCGTCCCGGTATCGAGAGCGAACTGAGCATGACCGGAGAGTTCCTTCCCATGGTCCCAGGTGAGGGTCTTACGTAGCTGCTCAGGCAATTGCGTCATCGACGTGGTGAGCGCCGCGTTCATCGCGATCGCGTCATAGCCCCCGAGCGAGGGGCCCGCGAGCGCGTGCTGAATGTCATGGTGCGGAGGTTGATGAGCGTGACTGCCTTGCTGCGGTGAACGAGCGGGCCGGATCGAGGGCTGGAGTACCAAGCGACAGCTCTGGTTCCGGCGAACTCACACGCGCATCGATTGTCCAGTCACGCGTACTGCCCCAGTCCCAGCAGTCGGGTGAGGGTAGGAAATTCACGCCTCTCCCAGCGCCTGCCTCGCACGAAGGGCCAAATTCGCGTCATGACTGGCCGTTAGACTCCTCAGCGAGACTTCCACCTCTGTGAAATTAATCCAATGATTCAGTTCCCGCCGGATAATTCGACCGACGCCAGGGCTTTCCGCGTGTAGGAGGAACGCCCGCAACAGCATTACGCGAGCGGATGGGTAATCCAAGACCAAGCCCTGACCGGCCTCGATTAGCTGCAACCGGGCCTCCTCGTCTTGCGCCACTTCGCTTTCAAGTCCAACCGTCACAAGATGGCATGCCTCCGCGAGTTCGCCCCGTACCGCGAGGGAGGCAGCAATGTCAAATAGAGGGTCGTCCGTCCAGGCCGATTCCTCGAATCGCCCACTGGTCGGCAGCATTGAGATCGCTTTCACACAAAGGTCATTTGTCCAAGGGGCGCCCGATTTGACCAAGGCTAGGATTGCAGAAAGCTGAACACTTTCAACTTCGTCTGAATTCATAGCCTGGGTGGCCACACGAAGACCCTTGTCGGGGTTCAAGAAGGCGAATGCGAGCAATAGGTCCGCTCGCACCATGGGCGCTGATTCATGGCGCCACAGGTCTTCCAGTGCCGGGATGGTATCTTTCGGTGATTGGCATTGAGCAACTGCCCATACGGCGAGTTGACGCACATCGGGCGCGTTGTGATCCAATAGCGATAGCAGGATTTGAAGTTGACGTGCGACCGAACTTCGCGCCTCTGCCGGAGCAACACCCACCCCGTGTTCGGCGCCCGCGATTCTCCCAAGCAGATACAGGAGCTCCAGGGTGTGCACTCCCGAAGAAGCCAGTCTCGCAATATACGAGACGGCCGGAATGGTCGCTGGATAGACTACGTCCTCATTCATGACGTAGTCATAGAGACGCGGCATGGCCTCGTCGGAGCCGTCTGGGCCGGCTAGCGACAGGAGCACTTCCGGCATATCGCGACATCCGTAGGCATCCCAGGGGTGAGAATCTACACCCTGAAGTGGTCCGTAATATTTCATGGCGTCAGCTTACCAGCGCTTCACATCAACCCGCATGTGAAGTGCATGGATTCACCGACCGAGATGCTTTCCATACCCAGCCTTATCCGGTTGATTGCCACGGTTCTGGGAGTTGGATCCGTACGCAACGTAGGGGCGGCCCCCCAATCCGGACCGCCCCTACGTTTCGTCTATCTATTTGATTGGGCTGTCATTCAGCCCCATGTTGCCGCCTGGGATTCCCGTGCCAGGGATCGGCCGATTGATCCGGAGGAAGTGCAGAAGCTGTTGAAACACCCGAGATGTTCCAGTCTCACCTGCCAGGTCTTGCCGCATACCCTTACTGTATACGGTTCCATTTACAATTCCGTTCGATCCGGCGGGCAGCTTCCTCATTGTGAAAACTCCGAGGTCTTCCGCGCACGAATCGCTGCACACGGTATTTGCAGAGACGGCATTCTGTACCTTCCCCAGCTTGCCGCCGAAGAAGTCCTTCTGAGACCTTGGGCTCTTTCGAAGCGTCCGTGCCGCTGCCTCACTGTGCCCCTTGCCGGAGGTCCCGTCCGTCGCGCTAGCCGGCCGAAACGCTTGGACTCCGATGTCCGCGAGCTTGTTCAGGACGGATGTCAGCGATTTATTTGTCGATCCCTTGTAACTGAACAGGACGATGGTTGTTGGCACGTTCTTTCCGTTTTCGAGCTCGACGTCGACCGTAGAAACGATCGCGTTGAAGTGTGTGTACTTCCAGCTGCTCTTATTGTATTCCGCCTGAATCATTTCGAGGGCTTGCCTGAACTGCTCTCGAGCTCTATCGGCCAGCGTGGTGTCGGCGATCCCATTCAATCCATCCCGAAAGGAGGGGGACTTAATCGACTCTTCGGGATGGTTTAGTTCCGTTACCTTCCCGGTCTTCGTCGGTGCTGTATTTCCGGACTTTCCCGGGGTGGGACTCTTCGGCCCGGTGGGGCCGTCGGGCGTGGGTTCGCTGTGGCCCGTGCCGTCGTCGATCCACAGTCCGGTGGGGTCACTATGCGTGGCGGGGTTGTTGTTGGAGTAGGTGTAGCCGTTCATCTGCTGGGGGTCGGTCAGGTCGAGGACCGGGTCGACGGAGATGAAGCGGCCGAGGCCGGGGTCGTATTCGCGGGCGCCGAGGTGGGTGAGGCCGGTGGATTTGGTGTCGTCGGTGCCGCCGACGAAGCCCTTGGTGCTGGGCCAGGACGTGGGGGCCTGGCCACGTATCGCCCCGAAGGGGAGCGTGCGGCGCTGGGTGAGGGCCAGGTCTGAGGCCCGAACGGCCAGTTCGCCGGTTCCGTGGTGGTCGGCGATGGTGTAGGTGTAGGTGCCGTCGTCCTGACGGATGGCCGTCTGGCCGCCGCCGAGGTCGAAGTAGCGGGTTGCTTTGGCCTTGTCGGCCCCGGTGGGGAGTGTGACCTCGGTGTTGCCGAGGTAGAGCGTTGTCTCGGTGCTGGTGCGGCTGATGAGGCGGTTGCCCGCAGCGTCGTAGAGGTAGGTGGTGATCTTGCCGTTCTCGGTCACCGAGGCGAGGCGGTCTTCGGCATCCCAGGTCAGGCTCTGGCCGGGGCGGGCCGTGGTGTTGCCGGCCGCGTCGTAGGCGTAGTCGTTGACCGTGGTCCCCGACGGCGCCTGCGTGGTGACGGAGGTTAGGGAGTGCGCTTTCGGCTTCCCCGGGGCGGGGTAGTCGAAGTTCCGCTTAGTGTCCTTGGTGGCGTCACCGGCGGTGTTGTGCTGGATTTCGGTGGAGCGGTTGCCGGACTTGTCGTACGTGAAGCTCTGCCAGTACGGGGCGGGGCCACCGATCTGGTTGCCGGACGGGGTCTGCGCGCAGGTGGTGGTGGGCTGTGTCCATGCCTCGGTGACGCGGCCGAGGTAGTCGTTGATGAAGCACTGGTTGTCCGTGCCGGTGCGTGAGACGTCCGCCATCGACAGGACGTTGCCGGCCTCGTCGTACCGGTAAGTGACGCTGCGGTCGACACCGAGCTGGTCCTGGCGCTCAACACGTGAGTTTTCGAGCCGCTGAGTGCCCCACTCGTAGGCGTTGTTGACCTGGGTCGTTTTGCCCCCGGTGGTCAAGCCCATCGTGTACGTCAGAGGCTTGCCCGTCCGGCTGTAGGAAACACTGGCCGTCATGCCCCCGCCATAGACGGTGATCGGCCGGAGGGTTTCGTCCTCGTACGTGTAATTGGTCGAGCCTGCGGGCAGCGAGCCGGCCGCGGAATAGCTGATGGCGCTCGTGAGCCCCGAGGGCAGATAGGTCGTGCCAGCCTGGTACGTGCCCTGCAGCTTCCCCTCGGCGGCCGGGATGACGAGAGCTGTCTTGAGGGGACGGTAGAGCCGGTCGTAGGCAGTGACCTTGGATGTGTACGCCTGGCCGTCGACGTAGCGGGTGGATTCGGCGAGTTGCCCCTTCGCGCCGGTGATGGTGTCGTACACCTGCTTGGTCCGCAGAGTGCCCGTGGCTGAGTTCTCGCGTACTTCGGTCTGTCGGCCGAGGCCGTCGTAGAGGTAGGCCAGGCCCGGGACATCGGTGCGCGAGCCCTTGACGAAGGTCAGCTGGCCCCGGTCGTCGTAGGTGCTGTTCGTGGTGCCCTTGTCCGGGTCATTGGCGACGGTCTGGCGCCCGAGCTGGTCGTACTCGTAGCTCCAGCTGTTGCCGCCGGGGTCGGTGGCCTTGTCCAGCTCGCCGCGCGGCGTGTAGTGGTAGATGGTGGTGTCGTAGGCGGCATCGGCAGAGCGACTGTGGTGCTGACGCAGCTCAGTGGCGTTGCCACGGGCGTCGGTGAGCGTGGTGGTCGCGGTACCGCCGACGGGCGGGATAACGGTGGTGCGGTCGCCGCCGAACGTGGTCTTGGTGGTGTTGAGGACCTTTCCGCCGTCGCTGTTGCCCGCTATCTGCTGGGTTTCTACGGCCCGGTTCAGGCCATCGAACGTGGTGCGTGTCTGGGTCTCCACGGACAATGCGTCGGCCGGCTTGAAGATCTGGGTGCTCGGCTTGTCCGTGGTGTAGTACGGCGCGAATGTCTTGGCGGCCAGCCCACGTTCGTCGTAGAAGACATCCGTGATGACGCTGCCGCCGTCCGGGCCCGGAGTCTGAGTCTGCCGGTTGCGCAGGAATCCGTCGTAGAGCGCGTACGAGGTGACCTGGCCGCCGCTGTTGTTCAAGGTCTTGGTCGCGACGGCGACCGTCTTGTCAGCGACTGTGTAGACGAATTCCTGGCTGGGGGTCTTGGTGTTGCTTTGGTCCGCCAGCCACACCTTCGTGGATCGGCCCAAGGCGTCGTAGGCCAGTTCGGTCACGTTGCCGTTGGTGTCGGTCTTCTTCACCGCAACACCGCGCACAGGATCGACAGTCGTGACCGTCGTTTGGGCCGAGGCCGTGTCAGCGGGATTCGCGGGAGGCGTGGTCACCTTGATCTCGGTGGCCTGTCCCGTTGCTGGGGTGTACGTCGTGGTCGTCGTGCGTCCGTCGTTACGAACAGTACGGACAGGGGTGCCGGTGCCTGTGACGGTGACGTCGGCAACCAGGTCCGTGGTCTTCAGCTGACGGCCGTAGGCGTCGTAAGTGGCGCCTGACTCCAGGTACGTGGCCTTGGTGCCGTCATGGCTCTTCAGCGTGGCGACCGCCGATGCGTCGCCCTTGATGGGGGCAGCACCGTACGCGCCCCCGTCATACGCGGTACGGATGTCCGAGACAACGTCCTTGGAGCGGTCGGTCGTGGCATTGCATGCCTTCGTGACCTTCTCCACCCGGGTGGGGAGGTTGAGTATGTTGGCGCTAGTGGCTTCCGGGTACGTGGTGCGTGTGCACCGGTCGTCGGCCGTGGTGGCGTCGTCCCCGAAGTCATCGACCTGGATGACCCGTCCTGCGACAGTGTCCCGCTCGACCGCCGTAGAAGTGGTGCGCCACCTGGCGCCCGCACCATCGTCGAGTGAGACCCACTCCTTGGTGTTGGAGGTGCCGCTGAAGTTGGCCGTGACTGTGCCCCAGTCACGGACCTTCTTCGCGGTCTCGTGGTGCCACGGCCTGTTGATCGACTTACTCAGGACCTTGCCGCCTGGCTTGTCGAACGTGACGGTCTTGTAGGGGTACCCTGCGCTGGACTCGTGGTCGGTGATCGGGTCGCCTTCGCCCGTGGCTAGAGCGACTGAGATGGCCTTCGTGTCGCCGGCCTCGTTCTTCCGGTCGCCGTCCATGCCGCGCAGGAAGTAGGAGTCCTGCTGTGTCTTCATGGCGGCGTCGCCGCCCTGGCCACCGGTGCGGACCCGGACCTGGCCGTAGCCCCGCCACTGGGACCAGGTCTTTTCCTTCTCCTTGGTCAGGCCGTCGTCGTCATCGAAGTGCCAGGCTGCGTTGCCCAGGTAGTCGTAGCGCGTGACCTGGTCGGGCGCACCGCCGATACGGTCCGTCGCCGTGACGGATGTGGTCACGTACTTGTTGAACCAGTGCTGCGTGGCTGGGTCGGAGTCGCTGCCGCCGATGTACTGGGGGAAGCAGCGCGTGGTGTTCGTCTCGGGCGTCGGCAGGGAGTTCCAGTCGCACACCGGATCCGAGTAGTTGGCGCTGATCAGACCGCCGTACTCGTCCGCCACATCGGACAACCGCGACTTGATGAACGGTGCGAAGCCGTCGCCGCTCTTGTCGAGACGGTTGGCCAGCTGCTCGTAGGCGAACGTCGTCTTCGGCAGAGTGATGGTCGGTGTCGCGGACTCGCCGGTGTGCTGAATGCTGTCCAGCAGCAACTGGTAGTCGGTGTCGGCCATGCCCCAACTGTGGTCGAGCTTCCAGGAGTCGACCTTGCCGTACGTGCCGTCGGACTTGAGTACCTGGGTCGTGATGTCGGTCAGACGCTTGCGCGTCCAGAAGGACGGCGACAGCCTGCCCTTGTCGCAGGTGGTACCAGCCTTGCAGTTCAGATCCCAGGGCGTGTCGTACCAGTAGAAGGACTTGGCATCGATGGTGTCCGCAGCGCACGTGACACCCGACTCCGGCAGGCACCGCTCAGCACTGTTGAAGACAACCTGTGCCAGCGGCTTCGTCGCGTACAGATCATTCGAATTCTGTCCGTAGTCGATACGCTTCAGGTACCCGCCACGGGTGTACGCGGTGTCGTCAGCCGCCTTGAGGTTGCGACCGTAGGAGTTGGTCTCCTTGGCGTAGTGGTAACTGATCGCGTTGCCGTGGGTGTCGACGACGTAGTCGAGGTTCCACCGCCACGCCTGCTGGCACCAGGAGTCCGCGAACGTCGCTGCGTGGCACTTCTCACCAGTGTCGTTGCCGTAGACCGGCAGTGTCCAGGTGGAGTCCGTGGTGTCCTTACCCGTACTCCAGCCCGGCAGCCTGTTGTAACCAAAGTAGTACCGGGTGCCGCCCGAGGCGGTCAGCTCCCAGTACTCACCGTCGTTGTCCCCATTACCGCGGTCGGCGGACTCCAGACGCTTGATCCGGGTACCGTCGTCGTGCTTCAGCTTGAACTCGTCCTTGCCCGCAGGAACGAGTTCACCGCCCGAGCCGTTGAAAGAGATGAACGCATTGTCGTAGGCCCAGCACATGTCGCCCGGCTTGCTGCCGTCGGCATTCTTCACACCATCGTCCGCACACGGCTTGTAGCGGCGCTCGATGAACCCGGGCCACAGGTCAAAGCCATCACCGACCCACGACCCCTGATTGTTCGTACCGCCGGTGCGGCCGTCGATGGCCCCGGACGAGTACGACAGGCCGACGCTCGGCTTCAAACCTCCCGGGACCTCAGGCGTCTGAATGCCGTACGACCAGGCGAAATCACCTGTGCTGAGGTTGGTCTGCCAAGTGGAAGAAGAGGCAAGGGGCGTGGCCTTGTAGTCCCCCTTGTCCCCTGCGGCCGAGGCCGTCGCGGCCAGCACTGTCGGTGCGCCGACCTGCAGACTCACCGACTCCGCTGTCAGCGTGTGCTCTACCGTGTTGTTGGTGGCAGCAACGGCTCTACCGGAACGGCATTGCTTCATGTCCGGAGTAGTGAGTACGCACGAGGGCAGTTCGACCAGTTGCATACGAGAGGCATAGGAGCCGCCGAACAACTCCGAGAAGGCGCCGTAGTCGACGGTCAGCGCGATCGATTTCTCCTCCGCTCCGGAATCCGAAGCCTTCGGAGCGAGGGTGAACAGGGCGCCTTTCACGCCGGCCCGCTCGGCCTGCTGACGGCTGAGGACGCGCGAGGTCACGCCGCTAGGCGTACGCGAGCCGGGGGCACCCTTGCCCTTGACCTGGGCCCGGCCGATCCCGATTGGTTGCCCCTTGGGCACGGCGAAGCGCTTTGCGCCCTTCGCATCGGCCTCCGGCACCGCAATCGTCGCCTCGGTCGGCTCGGGCAGCTTGGCTCTCGGGGCCATCGAGGGGACCTTCGGCCCTGGGGTCCGGGGGCGCGGCTTGACCTTGATGCCCCTGCTTCCCGCAACGGGCTCTTCCGCCTTCGGGAGGCTTGGCAGATTCGAGGCCACAGCCGTTGATGCCGGAGCTGCCGCGGCCTGGAGCAGCGTGGCCACCAACACTGCGGAAACCGCCAACGATGTCCGTCGGCGCACTCTGTCTCTGAAAGCGAATCTTGATATGTGTCTCACGTGGTGTGTCCATCACTGCCGGGCGCTGCACGCCCATGAGGACGGTTACGGCGCGGACTGAAAGGAGGAGTGTTCTTGTGACTCTGATGGCGAGCGAGACGCCGGCCAGGTGCTGGCGTCGGGCCAGCGTCCGGCTCGGCTAAACGGTTGCTACGCCGAACCGCGATTTGGCCTTTTCGCCGGGTCGGCAGCCTTTCAACGCCCCCTGGAACGGGCGAATTTCGCCAATGGATCCATGAAGTGTCCGCGTGAGGCATCCGGCACGGAAAGTCCTACGTGCATGGTCATGTCGGACCTGGATTTCAGTGCGACATCTGCCCAGGCGACGAGATCCTGGCAAGCACTGTCGCCAGTGTGGCCGTCTCTAGTGCCGTTGCGCGAGCCTCCCCCCCTCCCCCCAACCGCAGCCCCCGGCAGGCATCCGAGGCTGCGCTGTAAGGGGTCGCGCCGACCAGCATCCCCTGGACGTACAGCTTCAACTTCTTGGAAGCCGAGCTGCAGGCACTGACCAACTGCGTCCACTGCCTCAACTTCACCCCGTTCGCAGTACCTGCCATGGCCCGCACGGCTCTTGCGGTTGCCAATTGGGACGTGTCTTGATTGAAGGGCCAACGGTCACATGGCTTGGGGCAGTACAGGTCGGAGGTGAGGCTGCGACTGTCTGGCTGTGCGACGGTGATCACCGCTGCGTCTGGCGTCCACCACGATCCCGCCCACGCCGGCACCGAGCATCCGTCCTCAGCCGCGATGGCGGGCACGATCATCTCCACGAAATCAGCGACGCCATGGAACGACTCCGCCGTTCCGACGGTAGAACCCACGCCAACCCCCCGAGGAGATGAAGATCCCCTGAGGAATGGGATCTTGCGGGACTCTATGTAGAGGACACGTGAATATCCAGAGGGATCTAGCGCACCTTCCTGTATGAAATGGGGCAAGGGGTGTGAGTCTCAGGGCACTTGCTTGTGTACGGGGTGCCGCGACACTGACTGCAGAGGGAGTGTGGGATCCGGAGGATGGGCGGTCTCACCAAGGCGATGAGCCGGATGCGGCGATCCATTGCATGCATGAGGGGGTCCCGTCGAAGCCGACGTTGAAGCGTCACGGTCCCGCCAGTACTGCGTCCTTCGGCCACGGTTATCCAGCGCAAGCAAGGAGAGCGGCAGTGCCTGGCTGCTGCAGACGTGCAACGTCGTCGAACGCTACTTCAACCGCCTGAAGCCGTGACGGGACGCCGCCACCCGGGCATTGCTGGCGATGTGGGCGCGCACTGCGGTGCCGACAGCTCCCGGCAGGGTTGGCGGAACTAAACGTACCCGGACGAGTGCGAGTTCGGCTCGCCGTGGCTCCGCGTGATCCCCTGCACCTTGGCGACAGTGAGCCCCCTGATTGCACGCGTGGCGCCACTCCTTGCGAGCCGTGGCGGACAATGTCCGCTGCTCCCCAGCAGGCGGGCTTACGCCAGCGTCACACCGCGACCAGCCCCCGGCCCGGTGCGCAAACGTCCCGTCACGCAGCCTGCAGGGCGATCAGGCAGTGCTACTCGCAGGGTAGTCACCGTCGCATCGCGACCAACTGGGTAAGCCCAAAGCTGGCAGTCGAGTGGAGCCGACTTCCTGGAAGCATATGTGGCACATGGCCCTGCCGCCCGTTCCACATCGGCTGGCAGCTTCTGACCGGTGCGCACATGCTGCGGCATGTGGCGATCTTGACCTGTACTCAATCAAGGGGTTGACTCTGCGCGTTTATGTGATTTCTGTGAGGTTGGGGTGGGATTAGTGAGTAGGGTGCAAGAGCACCGTGGTGTTCGTTTGCGGAGACGGGCGATGGGGCGGCGGGGGGCCGGGCCAGGGATACTGGCTTCTGGGCTGACCGTGGCTCTGACGGTGGGGCTGGTGCCAGCTGCGCTGCCAGCATTCGCCCAGTCATCCGGGCGAGTGTCCGCCGTGCAGGGCGATGGCGAGGGTAGTCCGGGAACACCGACGGCAGGTGAGGCACTCGCCGAAGCGAAACGTTCCGGCAAGAGTGTCGAGGTCACATCCCTGCGTGGGGAAAGCAGCGATGTCCACGCGACCCCCGACGGGAATCTGGAGGCGCGGGAGTATCTGCGGCCGGTACGGGCCCGGGTCGGCGGCGAGTGGAAGCCGGTCGACACGGAGCTGGCCAAGATGCCAGACGGCGCGGTTGCCCCGAAGGTGTCCACGGTGGGGCTGGAGTTCTCCGCAGGTGGGGACGCACCGCTGGTGCGGATGACCAGGGCGGGGCGTGAGCTTTCGCTGTCGTGGCCCGGCACCCTGCCCGCCCCGCAGCTGGAGGGGGCGACGGCTACCTACCGGGACGTACTCCCGGATGTGGATCTGCGCATGGGGGCGCAGGAGGACGGCTTTACTCAGCTGCTGGTGGTCAGGTCGGCCGAGGCGGCTGCCAGTGAGGAACTGGCGCAAGTGCGGATGAAGCTCGCCGCGGACGGCATGGACGTACAGGAGACCGCGCAGGGTGGTCTCCAGGCCGTCGATCACGGCGCCAAGAGCGCTGTGTTCGAGGCGCCCCAGCCTGTGATGTGGGACTCCAGCATCAGTGAGAGCGGAGCCACGGCCTCTGGCAAGCTGCGGTCGACCGCCGCGGATGCGAGCGGCGGTGAGCCCGCGGCCGGAGACTCGGCGAAGCTCGCACCGGTGGCTGTCACCGTTCCGGACGGTGGCAAGGAACTGGTTCTCACCCCGGACGCCGATGTACTCAAGGGCAAGGACACCACCTATCCGGTGTTCATCGATCCACAATGGTACTCGCCGCGGGCCTCGGCGTGGACAATGGCGTCGAAATACTGGGCGTCCTCGCCGCAGTGGAAGTTCAACGGCGAGTCGAACGCGGGCATGGGGTACTGCAATTGGTACTACTGCCAGCCGAACGACACCAAGAGGCTCTTCTACCGCATCCCGACATCGAAGTTCGCGGGCAAGTCGATCCTGTCGGCGGAATTCGTGGTGCGCAACGAGTGGTCGGCGTCCTGCTCGGCACGCGGTGTGCAGCTGTGGCGGACCAAGGACATCTCTTCCTCCACCACCTGGAACTCTCAGAACGCCACCGGCTTTTGGATCGACCACCTCAAGACGGAGTCGTTCGCGTACGGCTACACAGGTTGCTCCGCCAAGGACGCAGAGTTCGATGTGAAGTCCGCGGTACAGCAGGCCGCAAACGGCAAATGGCCGACGATGACGTTCGGGATGCAGGCATCCAGCGAGACCGATGCCAACGGCTGGAAGCGCTTCTCGGACAAGGCGTATCTGCGCGTGAAGTACAACCGCCCGCCGCCGCAGATCAAGATGTCGCAGTTGACCATGCAGTACGGCGGAGTCTGCAAGGCTCCCGCCAGCGCGGCACGGGTCCGCTCCTTGGGCCAGATCTACGCCAACGGCGTCACGGATCCGGACGGCGACCGTGTGTCCGTGCAATTTCAGGCCAAGTGGGACGGCGGGTCATGGAATCCGGCACGCACGACATCGAAGGAGTCTGGCCGGGACTTCTCGATCAGCCTGCCGTCGTCGATTCCGCAGAACAAGCAGGTGAGCTGGTACGCACGTGCCTATGACGGGGCGCAGTACTCGCCCTGGTCACACGCGGGCGATCCAACCGCCTGCTACTTCTACTACGACACTCAAGCGCCGAAGTCGCCGTCCATCAACTCAAATGAATACCCCGCCTCCGACCCCGCGGATCCCAACGACCCCTGGTACGACGGAATGGGACAGTACGGCACCTTCACCATGACGGCCGGCGACAGCCAGGTGACGAAATACTGGTACGACTTCAACGTCGAGCCGGGTGGCAAGAACACTCTCAGTACAACCAGCGGAGCGGCAAAGAGCATCAGCGCGTTGCCGCCACGTATCGGACTAAACACTCTGTACGTGTCGTCCCTGGACGCGGCGGGTAATCGGTCCGCGCCCACGGGGTACCGCTTCCGAGTCACATCGGGCCAACTTGAGCGCGCCGCCTGGCAATTCGACGAGAGCGCAGGTGCGAACCAGGCCAAGGGCGCCACCCCCGCCCGGGAGGCAGAGTTCCACGGCGGTGTGACTGCGGGTGCACCAGGCGTCGACAACGGCGCCGCACTGCACTTCAACGGCACCGATGCATACGCCTCCACCGATGTCCCCACAGTCAATACGGCCAATGGTTTCTCCGTCTCAACCTGGGTGAAGCTGGACAACATTCCCGACGGCGCAGCCGTCGTAGCCACTCAGCCAGGGAACAACAGCCCCGGATTCGAAATGTACTACTCCAAGGGCTACGACCGATGGGTCTTCAACCAGTACACCGCAGACACCGCCGACGCCGGCATCGCCCGAGCCATGGCCCCAACCGCCGGCGATGCAATCGCCGACAAGTGGACCCACCTGGTAGGCGTGTACTCCGGCGGCGCAAAAGAACTGCGTCTGTACGTGAACGGTGCGCTTGCAGGCTCCACCCCGTACACCACCGCGTGGAACGCGCGACGAGGCCTCCAGATCGGCGCGGCCAACCTGCGGGGCACCGTGACGAACTACTTCCCCGGAAGCATCGACGACGTGCGGATCTTCGACAAGCCGGTCAGCGCCACCGAAGTGACCCAGCTGTACCAGCATCAGCCGATCGGCAACGGCCGCACCGCCCGTCTGGTGTTTTCCCTGGACGAGCCCGCCGGTGCCACCAAGGTCTCGGGCTACGCCGACACCCAGCCCCTCACCTTCCAGGGCGGGGCCACCACGGGTGACAAAGGGATCAGCGGCAACGCCCTGACTCTGGACGGTGTTGACGACTTCGGCAAGACTGCCGCCCCACACACAGACACCGAACGCAGCTTCTCCGTCTCCGCCTGGGTAAAAATGCCCGCCACCAAACCCAACCACGCGGCGATCATCGCCGCACAAGCCGGAACCCAGAAACCTGGATTCGAGCTCTACTACTCCTCTGCCTACGACCGGTGGGCGTTCAACCAGTACTCCTCCGACACCGCAGACGCCACGCCGGTCCGGGCCATGCAAGCCGAGGGCGTAAAGGCCCAGGCTGGCCAATGGGTCCACCTGGTCGGTGTCCACGACAAAGTCGCCGACACGCTCACGCTCTACGTCAACGGCACCAAAGCCGGCTCGGTCAAGCTCGGCGGCGCCTGGTACGCAGGCGGCCCCGTGCAGGTGGGCGCAGGCCGGTACGGCACCGACGTGACCAGCTACTTCCCAGGCCAGATCGATGACGTCCGCATCTTCGACCGGCCACTGGCAGCCGACGAAGTACTCCAGATGGGCAAGCAACGCCCGGAATTGAAGAACCGCTGGATGTTCGAGGAAACCAGCACAACAACCCCGGCCACCACACCTGACGACGCAGCGAGCAAGAAGCCACTGACCCTGCACGGCGGAGCTAAGATCGGCTCAGGATGGATCGACTTCGGTGGCCTGGAGCTCAACGGCAAGGACGCATACGCGGCCACCGACGCCCTGTCCGTCGACACCAGCGGCAGTTTCACCGTCACCGCCTGGGCACAGGCCGCCGCGACCCCCGATCACCCGATCGCGCTGCTCAGCGCGGAGGGAGCCAAACGCAGCGCCTTTGAAGTGAGCTTCCAACCTGATGTCGCCAACCCTGAGGGTTTGGGGCGTTGGGAACTGACTTTGCCGGACAAGGACGCAGCGGACGCCAACGTCACCCAAGTCAGCAGCTCTGAATTCGATGACGTGCGGGACTGGAACCATCTTGCGGTCGTCTACGACGGCTTCACCAAGGAAGTCCGGCTCTACGTCAATGGCATCCTGCAGGAAGTGGCGTGCGGCGACGCGGACGGTAATGGCGAAGCGGACGACACCGCATGCAAGGACCTGATCGCTCGGGCCGACAACGTCCTGACCTTCAAGGCCAGTGGAGCCTTGCAGGTGGGCCGGGCCAGCAGCAACCCACAGGCGTATTTCGCTGGCGTGGTTGATGATGTATGGACGTTCCAGGGTGCCCTGAACGACAGCCAGGTCAGCGAGATGGCTGGGGCCCTCTTCGGCCTCCCCACGGATGTGCCCGCCGGCAGCTGAAGCACCAAGGGTGCCCGGTGATCCGCCGGGCACCCCGCCCAGACATTGCGCCCGTTCAGCCTGAACCATTCCTAGTAGTGCTTGGTCATGTGCGGTCTGCGATGGCGTGTCTTCTTGATGGGTCGTGTCGTTGACAGGACGTGCTGAGTGGGGAGTTGGCTGCGGTCCGGTGTGATCTGGAGGACTTCGCGGCGGAGATGTTCGAGCCGTTCGCGCGAGCGGATCAGCGTCGGTGGGGTGGGGTCTATCTGCGGGGCCTGCTGCTGGACGGCGGGCGCAAGTCGGTGGAACCGATGGCCGCCCGCCTGGGCGAAGACGGGAACCGGCAGGCGCTGGCCCACTTCATCACCTCCAGCCCGTGGGATGCGGCGCATGTGCGGGCCCGTCTGGCCTGGCGTATGCAGCCGGTCGTCAAGCCCACCGCGTTGATCATCGATGACACCGGGTTCCTCAAGGACGGGGATGCGTCGGCGTGTGTGACCCGGCAGTACACCGGCACTGCGGGCAAGGTCACCAACTGCCAGGCCGGGGTGTCGCTGCACCTGGCTTCCAACGGCGCCTCGGCGGCGGTGAACTGGCGTCTGTTCCTGCCCGGGAGCTGGGATCCCGCCTCGCCGAAGGCCGATCAGGCCAAAGTGGCCCGCCGTGGCAAGTGCGCCATCCCTGCCCAGGTGGGCCATGTCGAGAAGTGGCAGCTGGCCCTCGACATGATCGACGAGACGCGGTCCTGGGGCATCGAGGTGCCCCAGGTCATCGCCGACGGCGGCTACGGTGACACCGCCGCCTTCCGGCTCGGCCTGGAAGAACGCGGTCTCGATTACGTGGTGGGCATCTCGACCTCGACCACCGCACAGCCCGAGGACGCACAGCCGTCTGCCCCGGCCTGCACAGGCCGGGGCAGACGGCCGGTTCCTGCCTACCCCGAGCCGGCCCGGAGGGTGAAGAGCCTGGTCATCGCGGCCGGAAAGTCTTCCGCGCGGCCGGTGCAGTGGAGGGAGGGATCACGGCCGGGCAGTGGCCGCAGCGGGCACAAACGCATGTACTCGCGCTTCGTGGCCCTGCGGATCCGGCCCGCCGGACGCGAGATCCGCAAGGCCACGGCCGCCACCGAGCTTCCGGTCCGCTGGTTGCTGGCCGAATGGCCCGCCGACCAGGACGAGCCCGTGCAGTTCTGGCTCTCCAACCTGCCCGCAACCACCCCGTTGCCCGTCCTCGTGCGCACCGCGAAGCTCCGCTGGCGCATCGAGAACGACTACCGCGAGATGAAACAGGCCCTGGGCCTGGCCCACTTCGAAGGCCGAACCTGGCCAGGCTGGCACCACCACGTCACCCTCGTCTCGGTCGCCCACGCCTTCTGCACCCTGCAGCGACTGAGCCGATCCCCAAAAGAGACGGCGTCGGCCTGAGCCTCTACCGAGTCGTCCACGAGCTGCAGATACTCCTCGCGATCTGGACCGGCGCCTGCCCCACCTGTCACCGCAACATGCCAGACCCCGCACCAACATGACCAAGCACTACTAGTGTCCTGCGCCGGAGATCCGTCGTTAGTTCCTGTATGAGTGTTTCTGCGAGTGCGCCGGGACCGCGTCGTGGTCCGAAGCTGGAACCGTTGTTGTTGTCCGTTGACGAGCGTGCGGTGTTGGAGCGTTGGGCCCGGCGGGCGACGTCTGCGCAGGCGGTGGCGTTACGGGCGCGGATCGTGCTGGCGTGTGCAGGTCCTGACGTTCCGCCGATTGTTGTGGTGGCTCGGGATCTTCGGGTAGCGGCGGATACGGTCCGCAAGTGGCGTCGGCGGTTCCTGGCCGGCCGGCTGGACGGGTTGGTGGACGAGCCCCGGCCGGGCCGGCCGCCCACCATCAGCGTCGATCGGGTGGAGGCGGTCGTGGTCAGCACGCTGGAGGAAATGCCGAAGAACGCCACCCACTGGTCGCGCAAGTCGATGGCCGACCGCAGTGGGCTGTCGAAGTCGACCGTGGGCCGGATCTGGCGGAAGTTCCATCTCAAGCCTCATCTGACGGACACGTTCAAACTGTCGTCGGACCCGTTGTTCGTGGAGAAGGTCTACGACGTGGTCGGGCTGTACTTCAATCCGCCCGAAGGGGCGGTGGTGCTGTCGGTGGACGAGAAGTCGCAGATCCAGGCGCTGGACCGGTCCCAGCCGGTGCTGCCGATGATGCCGGGCATGCCCGAGCGTCGCACCCCCGACTACATCCGTAACGGTCTGACCACCCTCTTCGCGGCCTTCGACGTCGCGACCGGCGAAGTCATCACCTCACTGCACCGTCGACACCGGGCAGCGGAGTTCAAGAAGTTCCTCATCAAGATCGAAAAGGAGGTTCCTGGGCACCTCCAGGTCCACCTGATCTGCGACAACTATGGCACCCACAAGACACCGGCCATCAAGGCATGGCTGGCCAAACACCCCCGATTCCACCTGCGCTTCACCCCCACCGGTTCGTCCTGGATCAACCAGGTGGAGAGATGGTTCGGCTTCCTCGCCGACCAGAAGATCCGCCGCGGATCCCACAAAAGCGTGCGTTCCCTGGAAGCCGACATCCGAGCCTGGGTCAAGGAATGGAACGAAAACCCAACACCGTTCACCTGGACAAAGACGGCCGAAGAGATCCTCGACTCACTGGCCCGCTTCTGCCAACGGATCTCCGGCGCGGGACACTAGTGTGATGCGCCAGAAAAGGCGATCTTAAGTCTGCCGCTGGTTTTCGGTGCTGGGTGGGCTGATTTTGGTGAGGTAGTCGGCGAGGGACTTGAGGATCTCGTCGGCGGTCTTGGTCCAGGTGAACGGCTTCGGGTTCTCGTTCCAGGTGTCGATCCAGGCGGTGATGTCCTTCTCCAGGGCTGTCACGGAGGTGTGGACGCCGCGGCGGATGAGTTTGTCAGTCAGCAGGCCGAACCACCGCTCGACCTGGTCCGATGGGCACGGCCTTGTCGATCCGGATCAGGAACTTCTTGAACTCGATGGCGCGGTGGCGGCGGTGCCGTTCCGATATGACGGTGCCGTCGGCGATGTTGAAGGCGGCGAACAGGCTGGTGATCCCGTGCCGGTAGTAGTCGTGGGTGCGGCGTTCGGGCATGCCCGGCATCATCGGCAGTACCGGCTGCGAGCGGTCCAGTGCCTGGATCTGGCTCTTTTCATCGACGCAGAGAACCACCGCCTTCTCTGGCGGCTGGTGGTAGAGGCCGACGACGTCGACGACCTTGGCGACGAACTGCGGGTCGGTGGACAGTTTGAAGGAGTCCTGCAGGTGGGGCTTGAGGTCGAACTTCTTCCAGATCCGCCCGACGGTCGATTTCGACAGCCCGCTGTGCTTCGCCATCGAGGCACGCGACCAGTGCGTGTCCTTGCCCGGGACGGACTCCAGAGTCGCCACGAGTACGTCCTCGACCTGGTCGAGCAGGACCGAGGGCGGCCTGCCGGGGCGGGGCTCGTCCGTCAGTCCGTCCAGACGCAGGGTGATGAACCTGGAGCGCCAGCGGTTCACCGTCGCGTGGGCGATGCCGAGTTCGGCCGCGACCTCCTTGTTCGTCCCGCCCTCCGCACACCGCAGCACGATCTTCGCGCGCAGTGCCAGGAACTGCGCGGTCTTCGCCCGCCGCGCCCAGCGCGTCAGCTCCGCACGCTCGGCTTCGCTGAGCACCAGGTCCGGCTTGCGCCGCCCCGGCCGCGGCTCATCCACCAAGCCCGCCAGCCGCCGGGCCACGAACCGCGAACGCCACTTGCGCACCGTCTCCACGGACACCCCACAGTCTGCCGCCACAGCGGTATTTGACGCCCCGTCCGCACAGGCCAGGATGATCCGCGCCCGCTCCGCCACACGGGCCGGCACCCCGCCACCCGCCCAGCGCAGCAACTCCGCACGCTCCTCAGCGGACAGCACGACTTCGACAGCACGAGGGCCTCGATGCGACATAAAAACAGCCTACAGACTTAAGACCGGCTTTTCTGGCGCATCACACTAGGGAGGCGTAGTCAGTGTCGGACTTGCGGCGGTGGAAGTAGTCGAGCAGGAGCCGACGGACGCTCTGATTGCGGATGGTGTGGCGGTCGACGAGTTCCTCGAGCGTGAGCTGGCCACGGTGCAGGGCCTGACGCAGGGTGGCGGGTGTGCTGGGTGGGAGGTGGCCCATGGCGTGCAGGACGTTCCAGGCAGCATGCCCGGCGAACACGTTGGCGTCCTTCTTGCCGGGCCGCAGAACAGCCTTCGCCGTGCGCGAGGTGTGGGCGTGGTGGAGCAGGGCCGCCGGGGTGAGGTCGGCGAAGCCGATGCCCTGGACCGCGAGCAGGCAGCACACGTCGAAGAGCGCTTCGCGTTTGTGGGGCCAGGAGAAGTCATGGTGAGCGACCTGGGCGGCGTACTTCTCCAGCAGGGGATCGTTCTGGGCAGCGATGAACTGGTCGGGGAATCCGTTGAAGTTGTGCTTCTTCATCACCAGCAGCGTCGGCTGGACGACACGGAGGCAGAACAGCGCCCTGACGCCGACGCTGTACTTCTGCCTGGTCCGGTTGGTGCCCAGATCAGCGGCAGTGATCTCGCCGCGGCCCAGGGGGCTGGCATCCCAGCGCTGTTGCCAGGTGCCGCCCTCGAACCCGCCCAGGTAGGCCAGGATGCGCCGGGTGGAGGCCCGGTGCTGTTCGGCGGTCCGTGCGGCGGCTGTCGGCGGGGCTTCGTACGCGAGTTGGCCGATGAGCTGTGGTGTGGCGACGGACAGATCCCCGAAGGGGCGCGGCACGATGGTCGCCAAGGCCGGTTGGGCCTCGATCCGGTTGGAGGCGGAGTTGCTGGCGAAGGCCGGCTCGTCTCCGGTGTGGGTGTGGCGGCGGCTGACTCCGGTGGTGAGACGGACGAGATCAGGCACCAAACACCGCCTCGATGTCCGCGGCGGCGTAGCCCGCGGGGTAGTGCCGGGCCGGTCGGGGCGTGGCGTAGTGCTCGGTGAGTTTGTCGAAGAGTTCCTCGACGTGGACGGCCAGATAGCGGTTGGTGGTCTGGATGTCGGCGTGCCGCATGATCGTCTGGACTTCCGGGAGCGTGAGCTTTCCACGGTTGGCCATGCGGTAGGCGGCGGTGTGCCGCAGATCGTGCAGGGACCAGTTCGTTCCCAGCAGCGTGTTCGCCCGCTGCATGACTCGGCGCATGGCCCAGTAGCTCAGCGGACGCTCGGGGCCTCGGCGGGCCCGCCAGACCGGTTCGCCATCGACGGGTGCGCCGGCTGCGTCGAGGTAGAGGGCCAGGCGGAACAGGCCCTGCGGGGAGACCGGGACTGCCTCCCTGGCCCGGGTGCCCTTGGTGATCACGTAGATCCGCTGGCCGGACCAGTCGATGTCGCCGACGGCGATACCGAGGAGTTCCTTGGCGCGGGCGCCGCTGGAGACAAAGATCTCCAGCAGTGCCCGGTCACGGTCGCAGTTCATCGCGGCGAACAGTTCGTCCCACAGCCGGTCGGGAATCGACCGCGGCGGACGGTCGGGCACCCGCTGCCGCAGCCGGGCCCGGCCCACCACCGGCGTGGGCTCCAGCGGGCTGCGGTGCCCCAGCGCGCGGCGCCGCTGAGCCGAGTGCGGCACAGGGTTGACGACCGGGCCGCGGCCCTGATGCGCGTGGAACTCGTAGAACCCGCTGATCACCGTCAGAGCGTGGTTGATGGTACGCGGCGCGTATCCGGCGCCCAGGGATGCTTTGCCCGTGCGGAGATTGACTGTCCCGGCCACCGGAGCATCGGCCAGGTGCCGCTGACGCTGCGGGTTGGCGGCTGAGCGCAGCCAACCCGTCAGCACCGCGACGGGACTGCTGCACGGATAGGTGACACCTGACCTGGCTTGCTGAGAGGCGGCCTGGAAGGACTCCGGCTCCGGACGAGCAGACCGCGCTGGCCGAGCCCTCGCCTGCACCCGTCACGATGCCGGAACCGGTCGTCCCCGCAGAACCGCTCCTCGCTGGCTGTACCCCCGAAGACCTGAGCCGGCTCGGCGTCGCCGACGTGCTCATCGGCGTCGCCCTCACCGTCACGACCGACGAGGAACTCGACCACCTCATTGCCGGTGCCCCGCGTCTGACCGCCGAGGTCCTCACCGGCCTCGGCTCTGGCATGTCCGTGGACGAGGTCGAGCGTGAGATCACCCAGCCCGCCTCCACCGAACTCAAGCCGGGCTTCGAGGACGACATGGCGGCGGCCCTCATCCGCACCGCGGTCACCACGGTCGACGACGACATCCGCAACGTCCTCGCCGAGGGCGATTTCCGTGCCTGGAAGGTCTACCTCCACCCCACTCAGCGCAAGATCGTCGAGCGGAACTACGGCGGCCCCGCCCGCGTCAGCGGCGGCCCCGGAACCGGCAAGACCATCGTTGCCCTGCATCGTGTGGCCCGCCTCGCTGCAGCTCTGCCACCCGGCCACAACAAGCCGATCCTGCTGACCACGTACACCAAGAACCTCACGGCCGACCTGCGCTCCCGACTCGCCTCACTCATGGACCCGGCACTGCTCGGCCGCGTCGACATCAAGCACATCGACCAGCTCGCGCAGAGCGTCCTCGCGGAGAACGCTGCGCCCGGCTCGCAGCGCAGCCTGATTGCCGACGACCAGGCCCTGGACGTACTGCGCGAAGTTCTCTTCGAGCACGACGAGCAGCGCTGGGGCGCCGAGTTCCTCTTCGATGAATGGGAACAGATCGTCCTCGGTCAGTCCCTCGCGACCCGCCAGGACTACTTCAAGGCCCGTCGCGCCGGCATGGGACGTGCCCTGGCCCGCCCTGAACGTGCCGCCATCTGGAAGCTGCTCGACCAGTTCACCCTGCGCCTCAACGGCCTGGGCCGGGAGACCTGGGCGCAGGCTGCCGAACGGGCGGCCCGCTACGAGATGGAACGCGCCCACAAGATCAAGATCCGTGCCGAGCGCAAGGCGGACATCGGCGGCGGAGACCTGGTCCACCTCGACGACAACAGCTCAGCGATGCGCTACCTGCGCCATCGCTACCAGCACATCGTCGTCGACGACGCCCAGGACCTCAGCCCCGCCCACTGGAAGATGCTGCGTGCCATGGTCGCGTCTGGTGAGGGCGACCTCTTCATCGCCAGCGACACCCACCAGCGGATCTATGACCGGCAGGTCACCCTCTCCACCGTCGGCGTCCACATCCGCGGCCGCGCCTCGAAGCTGACGCTCAGCTACCGCACCACCCAGGAGATCCTCGACCAGGCCGCCAAGGTCGTCCGAGGGGCCACCTATGACGACCTCGACGACGGCACCGACACCCTCAATGGCTACCACTCCCTGCTGCACGGCCCCACCCCCGAGTACGTCGCCTGCGCCGACTGGACCGACGAGATCGCCCAGCTCGCCGAAACTCTCAAGCAGTGGCGCGATGACATTGCCCAGCCCGCCGCGGACGGTACGGTGCGCGACCCGAGCGGCACCATGGCCGACGGCGAGATGGCCGGCCGCGTCGCCACCGACCTGGAAATGAAGCACGGCATCACCATAGCCACCCTCACCAAGGACGGCCCGCAGGGCAGCGGCGAGGTTCACATCGGCACGATGCACCGGTTCAAGGGGCTCGAATACCAGAAGCTCGCGATTATCGGCGCGAGTGACGGGATCCTTCCGCGCACAGCCCTCGTCGAGCAGTACGAGAACACCGACCCCAACCGGTACGAGCGCGAGATCAAGAAGAGCCGCAGCCAACTCTTCGTCGCCACCACGCGAGCTCGTGACGCATTGCGTATCTCTTGGCACGGAAATCCCAGTCCGTTCCTGCCTTTGTAGTCGGTCGGACTCCATGCTGCTGTGATCGGAGGAACGGGCCCGCCATTGCAGGGGAGGTTCCAGGGATTTTCTGCCGCGTATGCAGGCAAGGTTCTGACAGCGCTGAAAGGTACGAACGCGCTGTCAGAACCTCTTTTAATCAGAATTTGAGGTGTTCACCGCGGTCCCGCCCGCGCCATCTTCTCGTGCTGACGGTCATGCGACCATTCGGCATCGCTCGTCCAGCCATTTCCGGACCTCCGCCGGAGAGAACCGAAGCTGTTGGCCTACGCGAAAGCTCGGCAGTTCCTCCTTGAGATGGTTGTCGTACACCCAAGAAGTGGGCTTCCCGAGATAGGCGGCAAGCGCCTTGACGTCCCACATCGGCTCACTCACAAACAATTCCTCTACGCTTGCTTCAGCTGCTCGCGAGGACGGTAGTGGGGAAAGGCGGCCGCACCAAGCGGGCGGGGGCCTGCCGGGTGACGAGGGGCCCGGAGTCAGCACCGATCCAGCACGACGCACCCGAACGGACCGGAACGGACGCCAGCGGAAGTCAGCACCAGGTCAGCACCAGCGCGTTCGCGCTCGATTCGTCTCACGCGGTCCGAGCCTGTGACCTGCATGTTTGTGCAGGAGGGCACCGCGTGGTAAGCGGCGCCCTCCCATTTGGAGAACATCTGGCTCCGCACCAAGCGCTACGACGCGAACGGCAAGGTCAGGAGTGGTACGGGCGGGGTCTGCTACCTGTACTGGCCTGCAAAGCCGGCGCCGAGTCAGCGTCGCGTCCTGAGGTCGTTCGGCCTGCTGTGAGCATGTGCGACGCCACGGCCGCCTCGACCACCTGACGGCAGCGTTCCCGGCCGTCCTGGCCGCGGGACGGCTTCCCGGGTGACTCAGCGCACCCGGAGCGCCTCGCGGAGGGTGGTGAACAGGTCGGTCTGGTCGGTGACGCCCAGGACCCGGTAGGCCTGCGGGCCCTGGGCCGCGATCCGGACCTCGGTACCGGTGTGCTCCTGCGACTGGCCGGGCGTGTTGGTCGAGTAGTTGACCTTGATCTGCTGGCCCTCGTCGGTGACCAGCGTGGAGGTCAGGCCGGGCGGCTGGGCCTCCAGGGGCACGATCTGGCTGCTGTGGCCGTGGTCGGCGGTGGTGACGACGAGGGTGTCGGGGTGCTTGGCGGCGTACGCGCGCGCCGTCTTCACCGCGCGGTCGAACGCGGCGGTCTCGCCGATCTGGCCGCAGGGGTCGGCCGCGTGGTCCTGCTTGTCGATCGACGCGCCCTCGACCTGGAGGAAGAAGCCCTTCTTGCCGTGGTCGCGCTTCTGCTTCGCCTCCAGGAGCTGGATGGCCTTGGCGGTCTGGTCGGCGAGCTCGGGGGTGCCGGCGGGGCGGTTCGGGTTGGAGGTGACGCAACGCTGCGGGTCGGTCCCGCCGACCGCGGCGGGCTTGCCGGTCCACTCGGTGGGAACGTTGCCGGGCGCGAAGAGGCCGAGCACCGGCTTGCCGCCCTTGACCGCCTTCAGGGAGGCGTTGTCGGTGACGACCTGGTAGCCCAGCTTCCGGGCCTGCTCGGTGACGGTCAGGCCCTTGTACCGGCCCTCGGTCACCTTCTGGTCGAAGCGCTGCTTGCCGCCGCCGAGGAGGACGTCGACCTTGTGGTTCACGCTCTGCTCGGCGATGGAGCCGGGGCCGCCCTTGGCGATCGTGTCGGTGGGGCACTTGGCCATGTCGGCGGGGCCCTGGCAGGAGCGGTCGGTGGCGTGCGAGGCGAGGACGGCCGGGGTGGCGTCGGTCAGCTCGGCGGTGGTCACCGAGCCGGTCGCGTACCCGCCCTTCTGCGCCAGTTCCAGAATGGTCGGTACGGCCTTGTCGGTGCCCGGAGTCTTGGAGATCCGGCCGTTGACGGTCTTCACGCCGGTCGCCCAGCCGGTGCCGCTGGCCGCGGAGTCGGTGACGTAGTCGGGAGTTCCGTCCGCGTGCACGGCGTAGGTCGTGTACGCGCCGGTCAGCGGGAACTTGTCCATGTCGAGGCGGCCGGCCGCACCCACCGTGTAGTCGCGGGCGAGGGTGATCTCCGAGTCGCCCATGCCGTCACCGATGAGCAGGATGACGTTCTTCGCCTTGCCGTCCTTGATGGCGTCCTTCGCGTGTTCCTTCGTGCCGGACGCACCGGCCGTCGCCGTGAGGGCGACCGCGGCGGTGGCGGTGGCGACGACGACCGCACCGGTGGCCATCAGGTGACTGCGGGAAAGGCGCTGACTGGGCATGGAATCTCCTTGATCCGGCCGGCGGGGAGCACCGACGTGGATCACCTCATCAGCGGTGGGTGAACCATCGGTGACGTGGAAGCCGCGCCCGTCCTGCCGGGACATGGCATCGGGGGCATGTGCCCGTTCCCCGTACGCCGACGGGCCCCGGCGGAAGAAAATCCGCCGGGGCCCGCTGACCGGATGCGTACGGCCGGTGGCCGGGGTCCGGTGTCAGTCCGTGCCGGACTCCATCGCGGCGCGGTCCAGCATCGTCTCCTCGTCCGTGGCCTCGCCGCGGGAGGCGATCGCCTGGGCGCCGCCCTGGTCCATGGCGCCGATCAGACCGGTCGAGGCGGCCTGTGCGGCGCCGATCGGCGTCGGGTGGCCGCTGCCGACCAGGCCCAGGCCCGCGTACTGCTCGAGCCGGGCACGGGAGTCGGCGATGTCCAGGTTCCGCATGGTGAGCTGGCCGATCCGGTCCACCGGGCCGAACGCCGAGTCCTCGGTCCGCTCCATCGAGAGCTTGTCCGGGTGGTAGCTGAACGCCGGGCCCGTGGTGTCGAGGACCGAGTAGTCCTCGCCGCGCCGCAGCCGCACCGTCACCTCGCCGGTGACGGCCGCGCCGACCCAGCGCTGGAGCGACTCGCGGATCATCAGCGCCTGCGGGTCCAGCCAGCGGCCCTCGTACATCAGCCGGCCGAGGCGACGGCCCTCGTTGTGGTACGCGGCCAGGGTGTCCTCGTTGTGGATCGCGTTGACCAGGCGCTCGTAGGCGATGTGCAGCAGCGCCATGCCGGGGGCCTCGTAGATGCCGCGGCTCTTGGCCTCGATGATCCGGTTCTCGATCTGGTCGGACATGCCGAGACCGTGGCGGCCGCCGATCGCGTTGGCCTCCATGACGAGGTCGACCGGGGAGGCGAATTCCTTGCCGTTGATGGTCACCGGGCGGCCCTGGTCGAAGCCGACCGTGACGTCCTCGGTGGCGATCTCCACCGACGGGTCCCAGAACCGCACACCCATGATCGGCTCGACCGTCTCGACGCCGGTGTCGAGGTGCTCCAGGGTCTTGGCCTCGTGCGTGGCGCCCCAGATGTTGGCGTCCGTGGAGTACGCCTTCTCCGTCGAGTCCCGGTACGGCAGCCCGTGTGCGAGCAGCCACTCGGACATCTCCTTGCGGCCGCCCAGCTCCGTGACGAAGTCCGCGTCCAGCCAGGGCTTGTAGATCCGCAGGTGGGGGTTGGCGAGCAGGCCGTAGCGGTAGAACCGCTCGATGTCGTTGCCCTTGAACGTGGAGCCGTCGCCCCAGATCTGCACCCCGTCCTCGAGCATGGCCCGTACCAGCAGCGTGCCGGTCACGGCGCGCCCCAGCGGCGTGGTGTTGAAGTACGGGCGGCCGCCCGACCTGATGTGGAACGCACCGCAGGAGAGCGCCGCAAGCCCTTCCTCGACCAGCGCGGCACGGCAGTCGACGAGCCGGGTGATCTCGGCGCCGTACGCGGAGGCACGGCCGGGCACGGACGCGATGTCGGGCTCGTCGTACTGGCCGATGTCGGCGGTGTACGTGCAGGGGACGGCGCCCTTGTCGCGCATCCAGGCGACGGCTACGGAGGTGTCGAGCCCGCCGGAGAAGGCGATGCCGACGCGCTCGCCGGTGGGGAGGGAGGTGAGGACTTTGGACATGGCAAGATTATGCACCGCATCGCATGATCATGCAACATCCGTCATTGTTGATCACGGCGGGCCGGCCCCCGGCGGGGGCCGGCCCGAAGCGGTAGATCACCAGGAGCGGCAGATCGTCAGGAGCGGCAGGTCGCCCTTATCTGGGCGGCGGCGTGATGCGCCTTCTCCCATCCCTTCGACCAGTCGTCGCCACGGTCGAGCAGCTTCACCCCGATCGTGGAGCCCTTGAGCGCGAAGGTGCCCGCGTCCACCCACTGGCCGCGGTGGGCGACCTGGTTGATCGTGAAGCTGCTGTACATGCTCGTACGGTCGTTGGCGTTCACCAGCACGTGGTACTTGGTGGGGTGCCCGCCCACGTACAGCGAGTTGCTGATGTTCGGGATGTACACCGAGATCTGGCAGGTGCGTGCCCCGGTGCCGGGCTTCCACCACCACTTGACGCGGCTCTTCGCGTCGACACCGGTGTCCCCCGACATGGGGACGGAGACGTAGCGGCCGTTGCAGCCGTTGCCCGACCAGCCGCCGGACGGGCGGGTGTACCAGCCGGCGCTGCCTTCGGAGAAATAGCCGTCCTGCTGGTAACCGCCACCGGCCGGAGTGGGGCAGCCAGGACCGGCGACGCCGGTGTACACCACGGTCGACTGCGGGGCGGCCTTCTCCGTGGTGCCGCCCGAACCGCCCGCCGCGCCGCCGGCCGCGCTGCCCGTGCCGGTGCCCTTCTTGTCCGTGGTGGTCTTCCCGGCCGTGGTCTTCGTGCCGCCACCGGACTTCCGCGTGGAGCTGTCGCCGCCCGCGGTGGTCCCGCCGGTGGAGCCGCCGCCCTCGTTGAGCGGAGTGGAGCCGTGAGCGCCGTCGGGGGAGGGGTCGCCGCCGTCGGTGTTCTCGCCGTCCTTGCCACCGGACGCCCCCTTGCCGTTGGGCTTACGTGGCGAGGGCGCTGCCGACGCGAATGCGCCGGGTATGTCTCCCTTGCCGGAACCCAGCAGGGTCCCGGGGGCCTCGCCGCCGCCTGCCGAACGCTTGCCGTCGTTGCCTCCACCGGCATGTACCAGGAAGGGGACCGCCACCAGCAGGACACCGGCGATGGCGGCGCCCGCCAGGACCGCCTTGTTCGGGCGACCCGTCCTCTCGGGAGCGTCAGCAGTGGTGGTGGCGGTCATGGTCGCGGTGGCTTCCGCCTCCGCATCGGACTCCGCATCCGCCTCGGCGGTCGCGGTCCCGCCTTCGGCAGCGGTGGCGGTGGTGGTCGGTGCCCCGTTTGCCGTCTCCTCCTCCTGTTCGTGCTTCCGCCCCGGTTCTGCCGCCGCTTCGGAGGTCTCGGCGGACGCCTCGCCGGGCTTCTTCGGTGCCTGACCGGCTGACTCTCCCGGAGCGGTGGACGGCTCTGCGGCCCCTGCCGTGCTACCGCCCCCGGCGGACGCCGCGCGAGCGGCCCGTACCGAGGTCTCGCCCGTGGCGGCCTCCGAGGTGGCGTGGGCCTCCGGCTCGGAGGCGGCCGCGGTTTCTTCGTTCCTGGACGTGGTCATGAGGTCCTCTGGGTGACGGGACTGGTGGGGAGTGAGTGGGACGATTCGGTGGAGACGGTGGCAGGCGTGGAGACGGCGGGCCGGACGGCGTCGAGCACCTGGCGCGCGTCCAGCAGGATGCGTGCCGGGCCCGCCGGGTTGACCGAGAGGCGGACCTGGTCCGTGGGGAGGCCGCGCACCAGATCGGCGACGGCGACCGTGTCGTGCGCCAGGGCGCCCTCGAACGGCTGATGGGGCACGGCGGTGAAGAGCGGGATCGCGGGTGAACCGTCGGCGTCGGCGACGGTCAACGGGCCTCCGTCCGGCGCCCGGAGCACCGCCGCCTCCGCGGCTGCCAGTGCCTCGACGGCATCGCTCAGCGGGCCGTACCCGGTGACGGCCAGCTGAACGGCGGCATCGACCGGATCGGTCGGTTCGGGCCAGCCCAGGGCGAGCGGGGACGGGCGGTAGTCGTCGTTGGGCTGCCACTCCACGACCTCGCCGTCGAGCCCGGACCGCCACTCCCCGGCCACTGCCCAGGGCGGCGGGGCGGCATCGTCCGTCCATGCGGGATCGACGACGCCGATCCAGTGGTCCGGTGCCTCCCGTGCGGCCTCGCGGATGTGATCGGGCACGGGCGGTAGTTCCTGGCCGGCCGGTCCGTCGGTGTGCTGCATCTGTGTGCCTCGGTTCGTGTCCGTCATTGCGTCGCTATGCGTGCCAGCGCCGCAGAAGCCTCGTCGGTGTGCCGGAGAATCGCCGCGAACACCGGATATTCGCGCAACTCATCGCACGCCTTCATGGACAGATGACGGTGGTGGGCGAGCACCGTCAGCATCTGAATATTGGTCAGCCCCAAGTCACCCATGGACAGCCCCCGGGGCGCGAGTTCCAGCGTGGCCATCGCGGATTTGAGCGGATCCTTGAGCGGGCGCAGAGTCACCTGCCGTACGACGATGTCCTGCACCCCGTGCCTTTCGAGGACATCGGCGAGGACCTCTGCGAGGAACTCGGGGGAGGGAGTGTCCTGTTCCGCGTCGCCGTCGTCGTTGTTGTCGTCGTTGTCACCTCTGGACGTGGACGTGGACGTGGCTCTTGCCAGCGGGTTCAACTCGCCGTCTGCGAGATCGCCCGTCTCCGATGCGTCGAGGTCGTCGACCGAGGTGTCGGCGGTCTGCCGCGCGTCCGTGTCGTCCTGATGGCTGTCCTGATCGTCGTGGTGCATCGAGCCGTCGTCCAGCGAGTGTTGCGGCTCGGAGCTCGTGAGCACGGGGGACAGGGCCGCCTGGTAATGGCGGTCCTTCAGGTACAGCACGACTCGTCCCGTGGGCTCGTCGGTGGTACCGGGCTCGAAATCCTGGAACGTGCCGTCGTCCCGGACGACCGTCACCCTGACGCCGAAGGTTCGGGCGGCGAGCGCGGGCAGCAGGTCAGCGGCCCCGTGGTCCCAGCCGGTGTTGTCGGGTGCGTTGCCGGGGCGCCGCAGCTGTGCCAGCGCGAGTGCCTTGCGCTCTTCGGGCGACAGCTGCGCGTACAGCGGCAGGGTGCCTGCGGGATCGTCGAACTCACGTTGCTCGGGTGACCCTTCGGCGAACGTGGGGCCGCCGTTCGCCAGTTCCTGCTGAGCGAATCTGTCGAGGAGGTCCGGAGTCGTGAAATCCAACAGGTCGCCCGAGTCGTTCGTCAGGGTGTCCGTCATCCGTCCGAGCAACTCGGCGACGGGCGTTGCGGTGTTCTCGGAGTTGCCGGTCAGGGTCGATGGCGGTGTGCCGGTGTTCCGGAGCCCGGCCGCGAGTGCGTGGAAGAAGGCGTCGCCGTCCTCGGGTACGTCATGCAGTGTGTACGTGTCACCGTCCGGGGAGACGAGCGCCTGCGCGGTGTTCGAGGAGTCCTGCGCCGTGTCCGGGACGGTGAACCTGGGGGTCTCCGGCTTCGGTGACTCGGGGGCCGTGAAGACCACCGGGGGAGGCTTGGGGCCTCGGCGTGGTGTGCGGTGGTACCACCGGGTGAGCCGGTCCGTCGCCGCCCGCACCCGGCGGAACTCCCGCATCGCCTCGCGCGAGCGGGCGGCCAGCTGCTCCATCTGCGCCGGCCGGCCGGCTGCGGCCTGATCGTCTTCCGTCGACTCGGTGGCGGCGCGCCGGACCTTCCAGTACGCCTTGTCCGCGTCCACCCACGCCTTGCTCGCGGCGGCCACCGAGGTCCAGGCGGCGGTGACGTCGGCCGGGAAGGTCGTGTCGTCGATCAGTCCGAGTTCGCGGGCCACGTCCTCCCGTACCCAGGCCAGGACATTGGTCCGGTACTCGACGACTTGTGACCTGCTTCCCGGAAGGAAGACGCCGGCGAGCTTGCCGTGGACGATCGTCGCCTCGCCCAGCCAGTCCGTGGGTATCGAGAACAGCAACGCCCGGCCCGTCTTGGGCTTGATGTTCTGCTGGGTGCCGTCGGCCGAGGCGATCTTGAGGGTCCCCGACTCGCCGGTGTTCCCCCCGCTGCCCGTCGGCGCGGGCGACATGGTGCCGACCGGCGGTACGGACGTGCCGACGGTCGTACCGAGCGTCGTGCCCTGCGCGCCGGTCTCGGTGATCGAGACGTCCGAACTCGTGGTCTGCCGCTCGGGGCTCTCCATCGTGGCGTCCGCCGCCACGCTCAGCAGCACCGCCTGATTCAGCTGGGGGCGGGAGAAGAGCCGGTAGCTGCCCTGGGTGTCCAGGGCGATACCGGCATCGTGCATCGTGGCCGCCAGATAGCCGTTGGGCGTCGCGGTGTTGGCGAAGAAGGCCGCCGTCTGGGTGCTCGCGAGCCCGTCGGACAGCGCCTGCCCCGAGGCCAGTCCCTGGGGGGCGAGGCCCGACCTCCGGGCCTTGGCCGCCGCCTCCGTCAGCTGCGGGCCGGTGAGCTCGACGGGATCGGTGGACTTGGGCAGGTGCGGGAGCTTGGTGTTGAACGCCTTGGCCATGGCGAGGTGAGCGGCGTCCAGTGCCGTGTCGGTGCCGGTGATCCGGCGGGGCATGAAGCCGTTGGACGGCATGGTGAACAGTTCCGTCCCACCCGCTCGCCGCCACTCCTCGATCTCCGCGGTCGTGAGCTGTCCTGCTCGCCGGAGCGTGATGCTGGGCGACGGGTTCTGGTCCTCCAGCGGCTGTGTTTCCTCTGTCTCCTCGACGGTGATCTCCTGCTGCGAGACCGGGGCGATCTGCTGCGTCGAGGACGAGACGCTCTCCTGTGCGGCGTCGGCGTCGTCGTTCACGTCCGGCATGGCCAGGCTGAGCGGAAGCTGCTCGCGCAGGGTGCCGACCGGGAAGTCCCCCGACGTGAGCTCCGTTCCGTCGGAGTTCACCAGCACCATGCGGAGCCGGTACGTGGTGAGGAAGTCGGCGTAGGGCTCGTTGGGATAGAACGTGTAGTTCTTCGTACGGCTCGCCGATGTGGTGACAGTCCTCTGCTGGGTGACGGCGAGCGACTCGGAGAGGCTCGGCCCGGCGGTGGGGGCGGCGGTGTTCTGCGTCCGCACCGCTTCGCCGACCGAGAAGCCCGTCGTCGTGGTGACGGCCTTGACGCCGTTCACCTCGACGGTCTCGGTCATGCCCAGGGTCTCCTGGAACGTGACGCTGTGATCGATTCCGTCGAACTCGGTCTTCTCCTGGACGAGTTCGATGCGTACCGTCGCACGCTGCGAGCCGATGGACACCTGGCCGAGCTTGGTCCAGGCGGTGCGGGTCACCGCAGTGACCCCGTTCCGCGCGGCGGCCATCTGCTGCCGAAGGGCGAGGAGCGCACGCGGCGACACCATGTCCAGGATGTGGTCCCGTCCGGCGTCGTCCACCCCCTGCGACTTGAGGAGTTCGGCGAAGTCCCGGGCGGCCCGGGAGGAGTCCAGGGAATTGACCGGGAACGAACCGAACGGTGTGTCCTTCAGCCAGGGCGCCGGGGACCAGGAGTCCTCCTTGTAGAGGGGCACGGGAGGAAGCCCCTGGCCGACCAGCCCGAGACGGTGTGCGGTCTTCTCCGGGATGTGGCCGAGCCATCCGCCGGGTACGTTCAGCGTGAATCCCGCGTAGTGCGTGTTCAGTATCGGCAGCAGGGCGCGCAGGGGGCCGGACAGGCCGTGGGCCTTTGTCGTGAAGCCGACCTCGTGCTGGATGTCGGCGGTGACCAGGTACTTGAGGTTCTCGTCGTCCCGGTCGTTCTCCACCGCGACCGTGTTCGTCACCGTCGCGGTGCGGCCCTTCGTCCATGCCCCGTTCAGGATCAGTCCGTACGTGCCGACCAGCGAAGGCCCCTGGTCGTGGCTGCGTGCGTAGGCGAGCCCGAAATTCAGCTTGGCCACCGTGACCGAGGTCTTCGCATGGGACACCTGGGTCTCGGCGCCGAGTGTCAACTCGGTCTCCACCGCGACGGGTTTCGACTGCACGACCGGATTCCCGAACGAGACCCGGTGGACGAGCCGGCCGATCCGGTTGATGTACGGGCCTGCGCCGAACAACTCGACCATGCGCATGCCCGCGGGGGTGACCGACTGGTCCAGGAACGAAGCGAGGACCTGCGGCTGGAACTGACGTATCACCGCATCGTGCGGTGCGGCTCCGTACAGGCTGAACTGCCAGGCATTGCCGGAGCCGTCCTTGAGCGCCGTTTCCAGGGCCTGTCCCAGCTCGGAGCTGCCGGCGACGGCGATGACCTGGTGGGGCAGATCGCTGAACGGGGTCAACGGGCTTGTCAGGTCGATGAGTTCGTGGACCTCCGTGTCACCGCCCGAGTTTTCGTCAGTGTTTTCGCCAGCGTTCTCGTCCGTGTCACCGTTCAGCAGATCCTGAACCTGCTTGGTACTCAGGAGGGTGGGGGCGGGACGACCCGGATTCGGCGTCCGTTCCTGCTCCTGTGGCGGGTTCGGGGGGTTCGGCGGGATGTGCTCATCGGGCACGTCGAGCAGCACCCGACCGGTCACCGCCGGACGGCGTGCCGCGCCGCCGATGAGGTCGATCTCCGCATTGCGACCGACGGAGAGCCCCGTGCCGAGCAGGCCGAGGAACCGCAGCGGCTCGCGGAACCGCCAGTACCCACCGCTGGTGACGGTCACCGACAGCTGGTAGCTGAACACATGCGACGGCCCCGACGTGGCGTGCAGGGGCTCGTAAGAGACGGTGGCACCGGAGCCGGTCTTCCGGGCCTTCTGCCAGGCGAACCGGCCCGCCGGTGTGATCACACCGCTGTTGATCGGCTGCTTGAAGGCGTCGGTGTTGTTCTCACGTGCCGAAACCCCGACGTCGACGCCGAACTCCCTGCTGTGGGACACCGTGCCCGAGCTGTCCAGCCGCTGAGTGCCGGGTGTGCTGCTTCGAAGGATCAGCTCGTTGCGCGTGCCCTCGTAGCGGCGTCCGGTCAGGTCGCCCTTGACCTGGATCCAGCGGTACTTCCGCTTGGTTCCGGTGATGTCGACCAGGCGGATGCGCAGTCCGTCGGCGGCGAAGGACTCCAGCTGTCCCGCCACGCTGTGATGGCTGAGGGCGTCCATGACACTCAGGGTGTTCTGCAGAGCGGCGTTGAAGTGGTTCTTGCCCCGCCACCCCCTCGACTTGTCCGAAGGATCCGTGAAGTCGGCGAGCGGGGCGACGAGACCGGGGTGCTGCTCGCCGACGGCCGCGATCACACTGTTCGTCAGCTCGGTGAGGAACGAGGCGGGGGACGGGGGCGGTGGCGTGTTCGCCCCGGACGCGCCCTCGGCAGTGCCGCTGTTGCTGTTGCTGTCGTTGTCGGGGAGGAACGCCTCCACCCTGGTCATGCCGAGCAGCGTCGGATGGTCCTCCGGCAGATAGACCGGAGGCAGTGGCTCGCCCGTGTGAGGCGTCACGGGCGTGATGACGCCGTTGCTGTCGCTGTTGCTCCCCTCGGCTACGGAGGCATTACCGGCCGGGAGCTGGGCCGAGCGGGTGCGCAGGGTCGTGCCGTCGTCCCATCCGGCGAGGCGGCGCGCCTCGGCGCGGGTCATCCGGTCGAGAGTCCGTACGGTGAATGTGCTGCTGCCTTTCCCTCCGGATCTGCGGACGTGGACCTGCTTCTCCACGAGGTACAGCTCGGTGCGGACCTTCTTGGCACGTCCGACGATCTTGCGGCTGCCCGAACCGCCGAAGCCGGTGGTCCGGGTGGAGCGGTTGCCGAACTGCGCGAAGCCCGCCACCTGCACGCGCGGCTGGGCCGCGCTCGTCGCGTACTCGTCGAAGGAGAAGCTGGGGCCGACGGTGAACTGGAGGTCCTGGCTGTACGCGGTGGACGTACTGCGGTCGTTCTTGATGACCCGCTGTATGGCGTTCCGCAGTTCGGCCGCGTTCGTCCCCGAGACGTGGGTGGCCCTTCCCGGCACGATCTTGTCCACGACGAAGACGCCGGAGGGTTCGCCGGAATCCGTGAAGAGGGGCTGGCTGGTGACCGGACCGTGCGCCATCCGGTCCGCGGTCCGGATGAAGTTCTCCGAACTGAAGAACCGGGTGATCTCCGCGTGCATCGCCGAGCCGACGACGGCTTCGGCGTTGTTCACCGCCCATGCGTGGATGTCCGCGACCGAGCCGTATCCCTCGGTGTGCACCGTGCGGTAGTCACTGTGCTCGCCGAGTGTCATCTCATGAGGTGCGTGCTCACGGTTGTATTCGGCGGTCAGGTTGTCCGGGAGACGCAGCAGCAGCCCGTTCTTCACACCGAACGTTATCGGGGCGTCCTCGTTCTGTTCCGTGGATCGGGTGCCCGGCCGGCCGAACCGCTCGGTGATCCTCTTCAGTTTCCCGTGCTTCTCGGGCGCCGGGTCCGTCAACTCGACGGTGTACAGCACATCACCCAGGTACAGATGCGATTCGTCGGAATGACGGCTCTCGACCTGGCTCAGGGTCTGGTCCTGGAGGTTGAAGTCGACGGACTTCGTGAAGCCCAGGGTGAGGCCCACCCGCCCGAACATGCTCGCCGACCCGATGGGCGGGCCCAGCGGGACCGCAACACCGAACTGCCTGGAGGAACTGGCCGTCTCGGACTTTCCGGAGGTGATCTGGCTGCGATGGATCTGGTCCACCTTCACCGGGTCGAGCGTGATCGGCGCCCCTTTCTCATTGGTGATCATGGACCAGGGGGCCTGCGGGCGCTGGGAGACCCGCAGTTGGCGGACGCGTCCCGAGGTGTCCTTGAACGGGGCGGAGAGCCAGCCGTCCCCGTGGAACAGATGGGGCGTCTGCTTCAGGGCCCGTTCCAGTTCGCCGAGCGGGTTGTTCGCGACGACACCGGGGCGCCGGGCGGGGACGGGTAGCGCAGACGTGGCAATGCGGGTGAGTACGTTGTCGACGCCGCGCTGGATCACCTGGCTCTCACCGTAGGTGAAGGCCGAATCGCGGCTCACACCGTCTCCGGTGATGTACGTGGGCAGCTTCAGACCGCCCGGGAACTGCTGGACCGCGCTGTCGAGCGATGCCTCTGTCATCTGGTCGTCGATGGTGGCCGGGCGCTGTTCGGCGAGCCTGGCCACGACGAGCTGGACCACGTCGGTGGAGGAGGTGTCGGTGTCGGTGTTCGTGGTGGATGTCGATGCCGGCTGCTGGTTCTCCTGCTGGTTCTCTTCTTGGATCTCCTGCTGTGATTCCTGGTGTGTCTGCTGCGGATCGAGCGCGTCCTGCGTGACGTCGTGGGAGGGGGAACGGAGGTCGTCCTGCCGTGCGGCGGCGGCCGGTCCGTTCTCGGTGGATGCCTCGCTGACCCGGTCGAACAGGGCGGAGTACCGGTCCAGGCCGGGGATGTCGGACCCTGACAGTCCTTCGGTGACGCGACGCAGCAGATCGGGTGTCATCCGCCCGTCGCGGTACGGCTCCCAGACGGCGTCGTTCCCGCCGAAACGCTCGTTGTCGAGCGCGCCGAGCGCCGCCAGCAGCGAGTCGTGGTCGGGGGACTGCGCGATCTGTGTGCCGAAGGTGCCGCGCAGGGTGCGCACCAGCTGGAGCGTTCGCGTCGTGGCCCAGGGGTCGGGGGTGTCCTCGGAGGACGCGGCCGCGGTGGAGTTACCGACGCCTGCGGCGTCCGTGTCGTCCGTGACGTCTGCCGGGGGGTGCAGACCCGCCGTGCGGGCGAGCGACGTGAGTTCGGTGCCGGCGGGCTCGGGAGCGTAGGAGATCCAGTGACCGGGGTTCTCCTGGTTGTCCCGGAAGAGCACCGGGCGTATCCGCTGATCGGCACCGATCGCCGTGCCCGCCGTCGTGGTGGGCGCGTACACCGTCCTGCCCGTCACATTGGCGACGTGCTGGGCGACGGACAGCCCCCCGTGTGTGGGCGAGGCGCCGGTGGAGCAGGCGTACAGCACGATGGGACGGTCCTTCGGACCGAGGTCGGCGGAGTGCTCCAGATAGCGGCCGAGTTCCCGGCCGCTGATCACCATGGTCGTCCCGTCCTCCCGCGTCAGCACTACCCGGGTGGGAGTGCCGTGCGCCGCGAAGAAGGACACCTTCTGGCCGCCCCAGGGCAGCTGGCGCTGCCGACGGTACATCGACGATTCCTGGTGATGGTGGTCCTGGAAGGTCGTGGAGGTCATGACGGTGTTGAAGCGCCCACTCCGCTGCGCCCAGTCCGTCTGGGTGTACGAGGCGAGGACCGACGAGTCGGACGTGTTGTCCGCGACCGTCTGCCGGACGATTTCGTCCGAGTCGACGGTGGGGTCATCGGCTGAGCGGACGGACCTGAGCAAGAGCCGGGGAGGTGGCGTGGCGGAATTGGTGGCGGCGGTATCCACGGCCGGTGAGATATCCGTCGTTGCTTCGGTGGGGGTGTCGCCGAAGAGGCCGAGGCTGATGTCGATTTCGGATTCGTCGTCGGCTTTTGGGGTGGTGGGGGTGTCGCCGAAGAGGCCGAGGCTGATGTCGATTTCGGATTCGTCGTCGGCTTTTGGGGTGGTGGGGGTGTCGCCGAAGAGGCCGAGGCTGATGTCGATTTCGGATTCGTCGTCGGCTTTTGGGGTGGTGGGGGTGTCGCCGAAGAGGCCGAGGCTGATGTCGATTTCGGATTCGTCGTCGGCTTTTGGGGTGGTGGGGGTGTCGCCGAAGAGGCCGAGGCTGATGTCGATATCGGAGCCGTCGTCGACGTTCACGGCCGGGAAATCCGTGGTCCTGGATTCCTCGCCCTCGCCATGGCTCTCCTCCTCGTCGTCCTCGTTCTGCTCCTCGGCTGTGCTCTCCTGCCGGCTCACGGTCCGCGTCCGGATGCTGTCGGAACTCGACGAACGGTCATCGGTGGTCTCGTCGTCGGATTCTTCGTCGGACTCGGACTCTTCCCGCTGGTCCCAGTCGGTCCGCCAGCGCTGCGAATCCTGCGAGTCGTCGTCTTCCTGGTTCTCGTCGTGGTCGAGAGACTCGGTCCGGGGCAACGCCGGACGATCGGTGAGGGCCAGGCGAAGGGCCTGCAGCGTCTGGTCGTTGTTCGGATCGTGCGCCTTGGCCCGGAGGTTCCCGAAGTAGGTGTGCAGCCGGGAGCCGGGCCGCATCAGCTCGTCGATGGCTTCCGCAATGACCTCGGTCGCGCTCTCCTCCGGCACGACGGACATGCGGTCCATGGTGCGGCGGACCTTGACGACATGGTCGTCCCGGAGTTCCTGCAGCTTGGTCAGGACCGAGGCGTACTGATCCTTGGTGATGGTCACCCCGAGGCCGGTGTACGGGTCCTTCACGACGGCCTTGACGTTCTCGCCGTCACCGAGCAGCGACTCCAGGTCCTCCGTGCTCAGCACACCCGTTGCCAGGAGGCGGTTCATCTCGTCCCGCGTCAGGACTCGTCCTTCCCCGTCCTTGGGCAGCGACGGCATCACGGACTGGGCCGTGCGCACGTTCTGGAACGCCGTCCATTCGGGCGTCGACTGCTTCATGGCTCTGCGGCCCCACTGGCTGGGATGGGTGATGGCCTTGGTCACCTGGCCGAGATGATCTGCCGCTACCGGGTCGAGCCTGTCGTAGGGGGTGTGATGGGTCAGAGCGGAGAAGTACGGGCGGCCCAGCAGCTGCATCAGGTTCGTGGTGTTGGCCCCTTCCAGCACCGCCGGAAGCGTGCCGAGCTGGAAGACCTGCCGGAACACGTCCTGGGGGAGGCCGGGAGACTGCACGACGAGGACGTCATCCGGCCCGAGCCGGGCAAGTTGCTGGTCGAGGTCCCCGGCGGTGATCTCGGTCCGGCTCAGGCGCGCATCGGTGTGGGCGGGGGCGTAGTCGACCGTGGTGCGGCCGAACGACAGGATCACGGACGGCTTGCCGGTCCCGGCCATGGTGATCCCGGCGGCCAGTGAGGTGAGCGCCGACACCCGGCCCGGATCGGCGACGTTGTGCAGGCCGTAGACCGGCATGACCTCGGTGCCGTTCCGGTGAACGGCACGGGCGACCGCTTTGAGCCCGGCGGCGACGGCCGGATCGGTGACCCGTCGGTCGATCAGGTCCGTGAGCTCGTCCTCGGTGAGGAGAGGGGTGTGGAAGTTGAACAACGCGTCGGAAGCCAGGGCGTTTCCCTCGTCCTCGGACGGCTCGGTGCTCTCCAGGTCCCTGACCTCGACTGCGCCGTCCGCGGACGGCCTGCTGTACAGATAGCGGTGCGAGGTGTCCCAGGCATAGGGCTTGAGCACGATCGCCCGGTCGGTTCCCAGGAAGTTCAGGAACCGCTCCGCCGCCTCCTGGTCGTCGTCGAGCCGGTCACTCGCCGCGACCATGACCAGGCCTTGGGCCCCCGGCTTCCCGGACGCCCGGGGGTCGGTCGCCGGCTGGTACGGGTCGAACGTCCGGGTCTGCCAGTTGACGCGGGCGTTGAGGCTGTCACTCAGCAGGAGCTTGAGTTTCTGCTGGACGTTGTCGGGAGCGATCGCGGTGATGGGCCCCGTATAGCCCAACTCGTCGAGCGAGTCCATCATCATCGTTGCGGCTGCCTGGTGGCCGAAGTTGGCCGCGTCGTCGATGTAGATCGTGACACCGCCCTCGGCGCCGTTCAGCTTGTCGCGCAGCTCCCTGCGGAGGTCGATCTCCTGTTGTGAGGGCGCGATACCCCGACGGTGGGCGGCGATATCGGCCAGCAGCTGGTGCGGCGGCTCGCCGGGGGTGCCGAGGAGCTGCGACCACAGCTGATGCTCCGGCACCGTGACAGTGTCGGGGGCTGCCTGCGACGGGGGCGGGGTCTGCGTCTCGGGCAGGGGCAGCTCGTTGTCGGAGGTGCCGTCCTCGGTGAGCAGGCCGGTGCTTGGCTCGGTGTCGTTGTCCGGGCCCTGGCCCGTTCCGTTCTCCGTGTCCGACTGTGTGTCCGACTGTTTGCTCGATGTCTGCTCGTCCTGCGACGCGTCGGGGCTGTTGTTGTCGGAGGAGTTGTTGCCGGTGTGGGGGGCGTTGGACGTGCTGGATGTGCCGGACGTGTGGGACGGACCGGTGTGCCTGTCGGAGCTCGCGGGAGGCACCGTCCGCTCGTCGGAGGTCTGCTGGGTCTCCTGCTTCGTGCGGCCGGCGTCGTCGGTGTCGTCCGTGTCGTCCGGATTCTTCGTGCTGTCGTTGTCGGCGTCGCCCGTGAAGTCGGTGCTGTCGTCGTTGCTGGAGGTGTTGACGGACCCCTTGGTGGCCGGTCCGGTCGAGCCGGACGGGCCCTTGGAGCCCGGCGACGGGGACGTCGACTTGGGGTCCGTCCGCTCGTCGTCCCCCGTCTGCTCGGGCTGTTCCTTCTGCCCCGTCTGTTCGGTCGAGTCCGTCTGGTCCTGGGAACCGGCACCGTTCGTCGTGCTGTTGTTCTTGCCGCCCCCCGACGCCCCGCCTGCCCCGGTCGTCGATCCCTTTCCGGTCGTGGCCGGGCTCCCGGTGCCGGTTCCAGCTCCGCTCCCGGTTCCGGACCCCGTTCCGCTCCCGGACCCCGCCCCTGTGCCGTCCTCGTCCGTCTGGCTCGCGGTCGGCACCTTCGTCCCGGCGAAATTGTTCTTCACCCAGGTACCGGGCTTGGACGCGCCGCTCCCGAGCAGGGACTCGGCCTTGCTGCTGATCCCGGAGCCCAGGAACGTATCCCAGCTCGTCGTCCAGTTCCCCGTCATCAGGCCACCGGCCACGATCTCCGCGACGGCCTCCGAGCCACCCGAGGTCAGGAAGTCCTTCGTGTCGTTCAGCGCGGTGTTGCCCAGATTCTTCGCGGAGAAGGTCTTCGGGCGGGGGGCCTTGTCGGTCACGTCCTTGGTGAGGTTCTTTACCGGGCCCGAGCCCGTGAAGTTCTTGAGCAGCTTGCCGAGGCCGGACGAGAACACCCCGTGGAAGAACCCCGCGAACGCGCCGAAGACACCGTCCTGCGCTATGGCCTTCCAGTCGAAACCCTTGGGCCGCCGCCCGTCGGGCCCCGCCATCATCATGGCGAGGCGCACCGCGAAGGTCTGGAACGCCTCCTGGAACGCCTCGCTCAGGCTCGGCATCAGATGCGTACGCTGCAAAAGCGTGTCCAGCACCGTCAGCACCACCACCCGGCTGCGCGCCTTCGCCACCGCGGTGTCGCTCGCCGAGGCCCCACCCGAGAAGAACGCCATCACGGCGATGATCAGCAGCTCGATCATCAGCCGGATCAGCTCGGCGATGATCTGCCACTTGGACTCGGTGATGTTCATCGACGTCTCGGTGCGCCCGTCACCGATGGTCTTCAGCTGGTCGGAGAAGTCCCGGAGATGGTTGGTACCCCCGTTGTCGATGAAGAGCTTCATCGACTGGAGGTAGTTCGCGCCCACCTTGGGCGGGAGCGACCTGCTGATCCCGACGACCGACTGCTCGATCTCCCCGGACAGGTCGGTGAGCCGGTCGGCGAGCCGGTGGTACGGCCGCCGGCTGGCGTACGCCAGATCTTCGTCAGCCTGCAACAACCGTTCGCCGATGAGGACGAACAGCAGGTTGTTCAGCTCGGGCGTCGCCTTGATCGACATGGGGCCGTGCTCTCTGCCTCAGCGCTTTCCGCTGTTGTCGGGTTTGATCCGGTGGTCGCGGATGGCGTCCAGGATGTTGTTCTGGTTGGACTTGATCGAGGCCAGGTTGACCGAGGTCCCGTGTGCCACGCCGTTGACCGCTTCGGACAGGGCGATCGCGGTCTCGCTGCTGCTCTCCCGCTCCTTCTGCTCCTGCGGGATGACCTCCTTGGCGAAGCTGTCGTCCTGGCCCGGCCAGTCGCGCGTCGCCCGCACGTCCATGACGAAGTCGTCCACCATCGAGCCGATCGAGGTGCTGATCGAGAACATCTGCCGCAACCCTGCCTGGATACGGGCGGGTTCGGCGTAGTAGCCGTCGCTCATGCTGTGTTCAGCGCTCCTCGTCCTCGTCGATCTCGTCACGCAATCGGCGTCCCGACTCCTGCCGGGCCCGCTCGTCCGGGTCCTGGAGCACCTCGGGCCCGAAGATCCGCGCCCAGTCGATGTCCACCCCCGTCAACTGGGGCACCTCGCTGCTGGGCCGGGTGAACGGCTCGAACGACTCCATCACCTGCCGGGCCATCTCCGCACGGGCCCGTCCGAACGCCTCCAGCACCGCACCGGACAGTTCACCCGGCGACATGGTCCGGTACTTCTGTTCCAGGAACCGCAGCGCGGTCAGTTCTCCCTGGGGCCCGACTGTCACCTCCACCGACCGGTCTGCCGACCGTACGGTGCGTGTCGCCTGCCGGAGTTCGGCCTCGGCCTTCGCCACGCCCTTCTCGGTGGCCTCCAGTTCGGCCATCGCCGTGGCGAGCCGGGCCGCCACGGACCGGGCGTACGGCGAGACCTCGCCGCGTCCCGAGTTCTCCGAAACCTCGTCCATCGCGCCGCTCACCGTCCGATCACCGTGGGCGTGCCGCCCTCTTCCGCGCCCCACACGTCCTCGTCCTCGGCCACCCAGTGCACCCGGTCGCGCTCACCGCTGCCGGTCGCCTGCCCGCCCTGGGTACTGCCCGCCGCCCCGCCGGCGACGGCGGTGGAGCTGGTGGCCGTACGGGCCCTGCGGGCGCTGCGCTCCTCGTCGGCGCCGCGCCGGCCGCCGGTACGCGATGTCCCGCCACGGGTACCGGGGCCGTTCTCCGTCAGGACGTTGCGGACGCGTTCGCCCGACGAGCCGCCGGCCTGCCCGCCGCCGGCGCCCATCCCGCCCATGCCACCCATCCCGCCCATGCCGCCCATCGGCATCATGGGATTGAGCGGGGTGGAGCCGTCCGACGACGCGCCAGTACCTGTTCCCGCGCCCGTTCCCGCGCCTGCCGGCAGGGTGTCGGTGGCGCCGGGCGGCGCACCGAGCGTCCCGCCCGGGTGGAACGTGCTGTCGTAGTCCTCGTAGTCGCCCTCACCGGACCGGTTCTGACCGCCGCCGGACGTGTTGTTCAACGAGGTGTGGGAGTTCCCGCCGAGGGAGTTGAGATCCCGGTCGAGGCTGCTGCGGAGGTCCCGGTCGAGGTCGTTGTTGAGATCGCGGTTCAGGTCGTGGTTGAGGTCCTGATGGGTGGGCGGTGGCGTGAAGTGGTTCTTGCTCCTCGGTGGCCAATCGAGCTCGGTCCTGGGATTGAGGTCGCTGACCGTCTCCTTGCCGTTCTTGTCGATGGTCGTGACCTTGCCGGTCTCCGGATCGACGATCTGCCGGCTGCCGTCCTTGAACGTGGTGGTGAGCGTGCCGTCCTTGTTCAGCTTGGTGACACTGCCGTCCGGGTTGGTCACGCTCTGGCCCGGGTTGAGGTCCTGCACCGTGGTCTTCCCCTGGTGGGGGGTGACGGTGTACTTGCCGGTCTTCGGGTCGTACGTGACCCGGTCGCCGTTGGGGTACGTCGTGACCACGTTGCGGTTCTTGTCGAGCGAGGTGGTCCCGCCACCAGGCGTCAGGACCGTGTTGTCGGGGAGTTTGGGCTGAGGGATCAGCGGATTCAGCGGGCCGGTGTGCGTATTGTTCCCGTTGCCGAGATCCTTGTTGAGGTCGCTGGTCAGGTCCTTGCCGGTGCCGCCGTCGAGACCGTTGCCCAACCCGGGGTTGAGATCCTTCGTGTCGCCGTTGCCGAACAGGTCCTTGAGGCCACCCGGCCCGCCCCCGAAGTCGTTGAGGGACTGGGTGATGTTGTTCCCCATGTCCCCGATGCCCTTGTTGAGGTTGTCCAGCGCGGTGTTGAGGTCCTTGGCGCTCTTGTCCGCGTCCTCCTTGGCCTTGTCGGTCTTCTCCTTGGTGTAGAACTCGGTCAGCGACCCGGTGTTCTTGGTGGTGAGCGGCGTCTCGAACGGTGTGGTGGCGTCGATCCAGGCATTGTTGAGGTCGGACAGCACCTTCTGCGCCGTGCCGTTCAGCCCGAGTTCGAGCCCCGCGATGTCCGGGTGGGGCGTCTCGATGAACTCGTTCCAGCGCCGTACGGCCTCCTCGCCCACCTTGGCCCAGTTCTGAATGTCGTTCAGATTACCGAAGGCCGGATGAGGTTCCTGGAAGCCGGGTTTGGTGGAGTACGTCGTGCTGTAACTCTCTTTGCCGGTCTGTTGGGTGGTCACCGAGATGTACGGGATGTTATTCGCGCTCAGCCAGGTCAGAATCTCGTCCAGGACCTGGATCAGGTAGAAGTGCGGGTCGTGCTCATTGCGCCCCATCCACGCGTTCCACGCCGTCTGGAGGGACTTCCCCTGGGTCAGCAGCGTCTGCTGCGCGGCCATCAGCTGTTTGGAGTGGTTGGACTTCGGAGTGAACGCGGGTTCCCCGATGGCGTCGAACTTGTCGCCCGCGCCCAGCTGCTCCTTGTAGTTGTCGTAGTTTCCGTGCAGCTGATGGATCAACTGCCAGAAGATTCCCGCCGCCTGGCCCTTCCAGGAGGACTGCTCGCTGCCCAGCGACTTCTCCCACCCCGCGAGGATCTCCGTCTGGTCCACGAAGAACTGGGCGGCCCGGTCGAAGGCCTGGGCGGTGTTCCGGAAGGAATTGAGATCCACCACGTTGGCGTCCGGGACCGACGCGCCGTTGAAGGAGGCCCCCTGCGTGGTCTTCGAGTCGATCAGAGCGCCCAGGGCCGCTCCCGGGCCGCCCATGTACTGCCCCAGCGGGCCGATGTCGAAGTCGTCGCCGTACTTGCCCTTGTACTTTCCCCCGGACAGGGACTCATGAGCGTCCAGCCCGCGGCTGCGGCCGTTCTCCGACATGAACGAGCCGATGAAGACCAGCCGCGCGTGGTACATCTCCACCTGCCCGTTCGCATGGGAGTAGAAGTACAGGTCGTAGTCCTGTCCGTCACTCTTCAGCGAACCCTGCTTCGCCGCGTCCACCACCGACTGGACAGTGATCTTGTCCAGGCTCATCCGGAAGAGCGGGCTCTTCTCCTTGCTGCTCAGGCCGGTGAACAGGCCCTTCCGACTGGGCATCGGATAGCCGGTCAGCTTGGTGACGGCCTGCCCCCAGTAGTCGTCGGCGTCGTAGCTCTGTGAAGTCGGGGTCGACATGCGGAACGCTCCGGGGGCGAGGGAGAGGGTCGGGGCGGGTGGGGAGGGCTCTGTACGGAGAAAGGGGCGGAGCCTGTACGGAGACGGGTCTGCCCGGACCGCCGGGAGGGCGGCCCGGGCGGATCGCCGGGGGTGGACCGCCCCGGAGGGGCGGCCGGGTCAGGCGCCGGTCGTGGTGGTGGGGCTCAGGTCCTTGTCCACGTCCGAGAAGATGTCGAGCAGCGCTGCACCGTCGATCGATTCGAGGCTCTTGCCCTGGGTGTTGAGCAGCTTCTCGATGGTCGTCAGCAGGTCGCTCTTGATGTGCTTGAAGAGTGTCTGCTGATTCTCGAAGATGCCGTCGACCGAACCCGCCGCTGTCTTGACCGCCTTCACCAGGGACTGGCCGTGCACACTGTCGTCCGTCCCCAGCAGGCCGATGGCCAGTGCCGGGTCCTGCTGGAGCGTGGTGGGCGAGGTGCGCCCGTCGAGGATGCTCTTGAGCGCCTTGAGGCCGTTGGGGTCGTCCTTGCGGATCTTGTCCAACGCCGTCTGGAAGTCCGTGACGTCGCCCTCGGCGAACGACTTGAGGCTCTTGCCGTCGAGGTGGGTCAGATCGGCCATCGGGTGCCCCCGCTCAGCGGCCGATGGAGATCTCGGACCACATCTGCGACAGCGAGTTCTCGCTGTACTTGTAGTTGCCCGAGATGTCGGTCAGCAGGGCCGCGTGCGAATTCAGCAGCGTTTCCATGTTCCGCACCGCCTGGTCCCAGGCGGCCTGCTTCTGACGGTAGGTGTCGGCGTCGGAGCCGTACCACGTCTTGCGCAGCTCGGCGAGCTCCGCCTCCAGGGACGAGAGCGTCCGGGCGATCGCCTGGGTCTGGCGGACCATGTCGTCGCCGGCGTTGTTCATGTGGCCGTAGTCGACCAGGATGTAACCGTCTGTCAGGTTGTCGGGCATCGGGGAGACCTCGCTTCACTGCCTGGGAAGGGGTGCCGCGCCGCGGTGGCGGCGAGGGGGGTGCGGGACGGGCGACGGGACGAAGCCGTCCGCGGCGGTCCTACGCCATCAGGTCGTCGAACGCCTTCTGCGAGGCGCTGTACGCCTGGTTGATCGCGTCGTTGGACGATCCCTGCGTCTTGCCGTGCTCCACCAGGCTCGTGTTGAGCTTGTCGACCATGTCCTCCAGGTTGCGGAGGATGATGTTGACCTGGTCGTCCCACTGCTTCAGCAGGACGCCGTACTGGCCGCCGTCGCTGCCCTGATAGCCCTTGCTCAGGTTGTTGCGGGTGTTGTCGACGTCCTGGCGGGACTTGAGGATTCCGCTGTAGGCGGCCTCGAGCGCCTGGATGCCGTTCCGGGTCGAGCTCTCGCTCGACTGCTGGAGGTTGCCGCCCGGTCCCGCCTGCGCGCCTGCGTCTGCCACGGTGTCTCCCATGCTCAACTGCTGGATGGCCGTGATCCTATGATCGGAATCATGGTGTGCTCAATGGCCCCCGCCCGCATCTGAGCTTTTCCTGAGGATCACTCAACTTTCTTTACCCGACGGCAATGTCCCGTTGCCCCCATGGTCCCCACCTCCACCCGCGACCTGCGGACACGAGGGCGCCGTCGTTCCCACGCCGCGTCCCGCCGCGGCCGCTTCCGTGCTCAGATCGGGGCCGGACGGCAGCATCGCCAGGAGCGGGGACGGAAGGGCCTGGACGGAGGCGCCGTCGTACCCCAGCGCCTTCTGCGCCGCCTGGGACAGCAGCCGGTACTTCACCCCGTTGTCGGCGACGAAGTAGGTGGTGGAGCCGACATCGGTGCCGCCCGCGCCGAGCGCCTTGACCAGCGCGCCGTGCCCCGGTCGTACGGCCGTCGCGTCCACCGGCAGGCAGGCCGGGACGATGTTCTCGGGCGAAGCCGCGGAAGCCGGGGGCAGCGCGGTGAGCGGAACCAGCGCACCGGTCACCCGCGTGCCGTCCCCGCGGTCGGGCCGCACCCGGGCACAGGCCGCCCACCCCGCCGGTACGGACTCGGCGCGCGGCGGCGTACGCGGCAGGCCGGCCGGAACGGGCTCGCTGCCCTCCGCGCCGGGCGCCAGACGGGCCTTCACCTCGGCCGCGCCGATCACCGCCGCGGCCGGCGCCGCACCCCCGTACGCCTCGTCCTTGGTCTGAGCCGAACCCAGGGCCAGCGCCGCCCCGGTCTCCGTCAGCGGAACCAGGCCCTCCTTGCGCAGCAGGTAGTACTGGCGCGCCGCCCCCGGCGTACGCGACTGGAACACCTGCCCGAGCTTCGAGGGCTTCCCGCCCAACGACGGCCCCGCCCCACCGCGGCCGGGCACGGCGGGCGGAACCAGATCCGGCCCCTGCACCAGCGCGTCCAGGAACGCGGCGGACACCGGCCGGGGCGTCACCGACCCGTACCCCAGCGACACCGCGGCGTTCCCGCCCCGGTCCAGCCGCAACCGGCTGCCCTGCCAGACCAGATAACGGGCCCGGTCCGGCCCCGACACCACCAGACCCTGCCCCGCTCCCATGCCCCGCCCCTCGACCGGCGCACCGGCCACCAGCGCGGTGAACGCACCCGTCGCGCTACGGGAACCGCCGGAGTCCTGCGCGCCCGCCTCCGACGCGAGCACCGAGCACACCTGCCACGGGTCCTTCTCCAGGTCCGCCACGCCCGGTACGGAATCCGGCGCGCCCGGTATCCCGACCGGGGCGCCCACCGCCGTGCCCTTCAGCGACGCCGTGCTCACGTCCTCGGACTTCAGCTTGCCGTCGCCGACCAGCAGCGCGGAGGCGTAGTTGCGCACCGGACGCAGCCGGCCCGCCACGTACACGTAACGGGCTCCCGTGTCCCGGTTCACCACCAGGGTCCCCGACGCCCGCCACGCATCGTTGCCACCGGGGGACATGAAGCCGTACACCAGCGAACCGGCGGCCACCAGCACGGTGATCACCACACCGATCAGCACCCCTCGGGTGGTCCGCCCCAGCGGGCTCTCCGGGGCGTCCGGGTCGGCGAGCAGCATCCCCGAGGTCAGCCGGCCCATCACGAAGGTGTGTGCCTGGACCTGGTCACGCTTGGACTGCATGTGGCAATACCTTCCGGGTCAGCCGTTGATCGCCCGGAGCGCGGCGAACACGCCGAGCACCCAGAGCGCGAGCGGCAGCAGGCTGATCGCCAGTGCCGAGTGCAGCAGTTCGGCCGCGCGGCCCCAGTACGGCACCAGCCGCCGCCCCGGCACCGTCCAGGACACGATCGCCAGCAGCGCGGTGAACGCCACCAGCCCCGCGACCAGCAGCGGCCGCTCGCCGGGGGCCAGGGACACGGCCAGCGCCACGGTCAGCAGCAGCGCACCCCACACCCCGGGCAGCAGCAGCGCGAGCCGCTGCGGCACATTGACCATGCCGCGCCCGTGCAGCAGCAGAAGCAGCGAGAGCACCGCCGCGGTGAGGGTCTCCGGCAGGTTCGGGCCGTCGGCCAGCACCACGAGACAGGCCGCGCAGACGGTACCCGCCGCCCCGTAGAGCGCGGTCATCCAGCCACTCGCCAGTTCGGTGCGGGTGGTCACATCACCACCGGCGTAGGGCTCGATGCCCTCCTGTAGTTGCTGGGAGTTGGTCGGCAGCGCGGGCATCCGCATCCCCGCCAGCTTGAACGCCAGAGCCGGTACGAAACCGCCCAGCACCACGGCCAGCGCGGCGAGCACCGTCGCCGCCCCGTCCATCGTCAGACCGGCGGGCCCGGCGAGCGCCCCGCCCAGCGCGACGGCGCACCAGAACACCGCAGTCGCCAGGAAGAACGGCACGGACACGGCCGCGAGCGCGAGCCCCAGCACCGCACCGCCCGCACCGGCGGCCCCCGCCGCCAGCAGCCGTGCGCCGAGCACCTCATGCACATCCGGGCCGCCCAGATCACCCCCCGGCAGCAGCCAGCCCGCCAGCGCCAGATACGGGCTAGCCATCGCCCCGAGCACCGCTGCGGCCGCCGCGTCGCCCACGGCGCGGCTCGCCGAGGCGGCCCCGGCCAGCAACAACGCCCCCACCGCGCCCGCCCCGGCGGCCCGCACGCCGACCGGGCCCCCCGGCCAGGCCAGCAGGGCGAGTCCGGTCAGCAGCGTCAGCACGCACAGGGCACGCAGCAGCCGCCTGCTGGAATCGGCGTTCCAGCCGTGCAGCCGGTCGCGCACCACACTGGCGATGCCGTCGACCAGGTCGTCCAGCCGCACTTCGGGCAGGGCGTCGGTGTGCGGGCGCAGATACAGCACCTCGCCGTCCTTGAGACCGAGGGTCTCCAGGGTCCCCTCGTCGTCCAGGGGCGGGCCGCCCAGCCGTTGCAGCACCCAGCCGCTGTGGTCCAGGCCGTTCTCCTCCAGCTCCGCACCCGCGTAACGCAGCACGGTGGGAAGGAGATCGGCCACCGGCACATCGGCGGGCACCGCAAGGTCGATGGTCTTTTCGGGGGCACGTATGGTGAGGCGGCACAGGCCCGCCACGGAGCTGTCGGTCAAGGTCAGGGCTCGCGTTCTCGGGGGACTTGTCGGATGCGACATGGACGCGCTTGGTGATCGGATGCAGACTACTGATCATCATCCGGACCACGTCAACGGACCTCGTGCCAGTCCCTGTTGGTCCACAACCGTCCGGCTTGTGCGCCGGTCGGCACTCCCGTGCGCCCCACCGGCCCGGTCCACCCGTCACGGCGGGCGGTCCGCCGCTGTCCGCGGCCTTCCGTCGCCGTCGTCGAAGGAGTCTGTTCGTTGAGCGTGGTCCTCTTCCGCCGCCCAGCCCGCCGTCGCGGCCCGGACATGCCCGAAGGAGAGCTGAACCTCCAGGAGCCACCGACCCTGCCGGAGACGGTTCCCGACTCCTCGGCGATCTGGACCTATCTGCCGATGGCCATGATGTCGGTGTCCATGATGCTGATGTTCATGCGTCCGGGCGGCGGCAGCAGTGTCTTCACGTACCTGGCACTCGGCATGATGGTCACCGCCTCGGCCGCCATGCTCGTCGGCCAGATGATGCGCAAGGGCGGCGAGCGCAAGCAGCGGCTGCGCGGCGAACGCCGCGACTACCTGCGCTATCTGTCCCAGATCCGGCGCAGCGTCCACGAGGCGGTCAGCGACCAGCAGGAGGCCCTCGCCTGGCGGCACCCCGAACCCAGGGTGCTGCGCACCATGGTGCGCTCCACCCGGCTGTGGGAACGCAGGGTCTCCGACGACGACTTCGCCGAGGTACGGATAGCCGTCGGCGACCAGCAGCTCGCGCTGCGCCTCACCCCCACGGCGACCAAACCCGTCGAGGACCTCGAACCGCTCTGCGCCCACGCGCTGCGCCGCTTCATCAAGGCGTACGGAGTCGTTCCCGACCAGCCCACCGGTCTCTATCTGCGGTCCTGGACCCGGATCCTGTTCCGCGGCGACGACCGGGCCGTACGGGACAACGTCCGCGCGGTCCTGTCCCAGCTCGCCTTCTTCCACCCGCCGGAGGAGCTCTGGATCGCCCTCTGCGTCGCCGACGAGAAGCGCGCCGAATGGGAGTGGGTCAAATGGCTCCCGCACAGCCAGCACGCCCAGGAACAGGACGGCGCGGGCCCCTCCAGGCTGGTCGCGTCCACCTTCCGTGACCTGGAGGGACTCCTGGGCGCCGAATTCTCCGAGCGGCCCGTCTTCGACCCCGAAGCCGTGCCCGGCCGCGACGAGCCCTTCACCGTGATCGTCGTCGACGGCGCCACGGTGCCCGCGGGCCACCGCCTCGACGGCCCCGGCCTGCGCAACGCCGTCGTGCTCGACCTGTCCGGCGCCCTCAGCTGGCGTCCTGGGCGCACCACGCTGCGCCTCGACGTCCAGCCGGACAGCCTGCACCTGGTCCGCACCGACCGCAGCCGCAAGGAACAGACCACCCTCCTCGGCCGCCCCGACGCCATGGGACCCGGCTCCGCGGAAGCACTGGCCAGGTTGCTCGCGCCGTACCGGATGAGTCTCTCCTCGGACGCCGCGCAGCCACTGGACACCGACGTCGAACTCACCGCCCTGCTGGGCATTCCCGATCTGTACCGGCACGAGCCGGCCACCCTCTGGGAACGCTCCACCGGTGCGGCGCGGCTGCGCGTCCCGGTCGCGGTCGGCGCCGACGGCGTCCCGGTGGAGCTGGACATCAAGGAGTCCGCGCAGGGCGGGATGGGCCCGCACGGCATGCTGATCGGTGCCACCGGTTCCGGCAAGAGCGAGCTGCTGCGCACCCTGGTGCTCGGACTCGCCCTCACGAACTCTTCCGAAACACTCAATTTCATCCTGGTGGACTTCAAGGGCGGCGCCACCTTCCTCGGACTCGACGAACTCCCGCACACCTCGGCCGTGATCACCAACCTGGCCGACGAGGTCGCCCTCGTGGAGCGCATGCAGGACGCCCTGCACGGCGAACTCATCCGCCGCCAGGAGCTGCTGCGCAGCGCCGGGAACCACACCTCCGCGCTGGAGTACGAGAAGGCCCGCGCGGCCGGCGCCGATCTCGCACCGCTGCCGAGCCTCTTCGTCGTCGTCGACGAGTTCAGCGAACTGCTCTCCGCGCACCGCGAGTTCATGGACCTCTTCGTGATGATCGGGCGGCTCGGCCGGTCGCTCGGCGTCCATCTGCTGCTCGCCTCCCAGCGGCTGGACGAAGGCCGCATGCACCAGCTGGAGAGCCACCTCTCCTACCGGGTGGGGCTGCGTACCTTCTCCGCCATGGAGTCACGGGGTGTGCTCGGCGTTCCCGACGCCTACCAGCTCCCTTCCCAGCCCGGCAGCGGCTTCCTCAAGAGCGGCGTCGAGGCGCTGACCCGGTTCCGGGCGGCCTACGTCTCCGGCCCGTACCGCAAGCGCCGCGGCGCCGCCGTCCAGGCCAGGGTCGCCAGCCAGGTGATGCCCTGGACCACCGACTGGGTCGTTCCGCGGGCCCCCGCGACGCGCACCCCCGAACCTGCCGCGCCCGAGGAGTCCGGTGCCGGCGACACACTGCTCTCCGTCGCCCTGGAGCGGCTGCGCGGCTCCGGACCGGCCGCCCACCAGGTGTGGCTGCCGCCGCTGGACCTGCCGCCCGCACTCGATCTGCTGCTGCCGTCGCCCGAGCCCGACCCGGAACGCGGCCTCACCCCGGCGGGAACGACGGGGCCGGGCACGCTCGAGGTGCCCCTGGGGCTGGTGGACATGCCGTTCGAACAGCGCCGCGACCCGCTCACGGTGGACCTCTCCGCCGCCGGCGGCCATGTCGCGATCGCGGGCGGTTCCCAGAGCGGCAAGTCGACCGTCGTACGGACCCTGATCAGTGCGCTCGCCCTCACCCACACCCCGCGCGAAGTGCAGTTCTACTGTCTGGACTTCGGCGGCGGCGCGCTCCTGGCACTGTCGGGGCTGCCGCACGTCGGTGGTGTCGCCGGACGGCTCGACACCGAACGGATCAGCCGTACGGTGGCCGAGGTGACCGCCGTGCTCAACGAACGGGAGCAGTTCTTCCAGGACCGCGGCATCGACTCGATGGCCTCCTACCGGCGCCGCCGGGCCGCCGGAGAGTTCCCCGAAGAGCCCCACGGTGATGTCTTCCTGGTCGTCGACGGCTGGGCCACGGTCAAGCAGGACTTCGACTCGCTGATCCCCACCTTTCACCAGATAGCCGCCCGCGGCCTCAACTACGGCGTACACATCGTCGTCACCACCTCCCGCTGGATCGAGCTTCCCGCCCAGGTCCGTGACCAGTCCCTGACCCGTCTGGAACTCAAGCTCGGCGACCCGATGGACTCGATGATCGACATCCGCAAGGCGGCCACCGTGCCGCGCGGAGCCGGGCGCGGCCTGACCATGGAGGGCAAGCTCCACTTCCTGACCGCCCTGCCCCGCATCGACGGGCGGGACAGCGCCGACGACCTGGCCGAGGGCGTCGCCGACCTGGTCGGCCGGATCGCCGAGCACTGGCAGGGCCCGCCGGCCCCACCGGTACGGATGCTGCCGCACCGCCTCCCGGCCACGGAACTCCCCGAGCCCGAGCGCACCGAGGGGCTGCGCGTCCCGATCGGACTGGACGAGGAGACCCTCTCGCCGGTCTGGCACGACTTCGGCCGCACTCCGCACCTGATCGGCATCGGCGACAGCGAGAGCGGCAAGACCAACCTGCTGCGCCTGCTGGTCCGTTCCATCACCGCCCGCTACACCGCGGCCGAGGCCCGCATCCTGGTGGTGGACTACCGCCGCGAACTGGTCGACTCCGTACCCGAGGAGTACCGCCTCGGACACGTCGTCGCGATCGACTCGCTTCGTGAACTGGTCGGCGGCGCGGCCCGCGCGATCAAGACCAGACTCCCCGGACCGGACATCGCCCCGTCCCGGATGCGGCAGTGCGACTGGTGGACGGGACCGCGGCTGTTCGTCCTGGTCGACGACTACGACATGGTCAGCAACGCCGGTTCCTACGACCACCCGTTCGCCCCGCTCCTGGACCATCTCGCGCTCGGTTACGAGGTCGGTCTGCACGTGGTGGCGGTCCGCTCGGCCACCGGCGCCGGCCGCGGCCTCAACGACCAGTTGCTGCGCCGCCTGGACGAGGTCAACACGCCCGGCATGCTGCTGTCCTGCCCGCCGTCCGAGGGCTATGTGTTCGGCAATGTGAAGCCGCGCAACCTGCCGCCGGGCCGCGCCCAGTACATCGTCCGGCGCAAGGCCACCCTCGTGCAGACCGCACTGGCCGGGGAGACCGGGGAGCCGCTCGCGGGCTGAGCGACAGCCCCGAAGGGCTCCTGGGGCGGCACCCGCCGCCCCAGGGGCCCTTCGGGTTCCGTACGGCCGCTCAGTCGCCCGGAGCGTCCGCCGCCCGGCGGCGCTGTGCGGGGCGCCAGCCGCGCGAACGGCCCCGGGGTGCGACCAGCGCCGCCCACGCGACCATCAGCGCGAGCGAGCCGCCCGCCACCGCGATCCACACCGCCCTGCGGGTCGCGCCCTCGCTGCCGTTGCCCGGCGGCAGCACCACGGAGTCGTCCCGCGCCGCCCGGGGGCGTGCCGCCGGGTCCTGCACGGAGGTGACGGCCGCGTACGGGTCCAGGCGCGGCACATCCGCCGGATAGGCGGTACGGGTCAGCCGCTGTGCCGTCCCGGCGGCCGACAGATCCGGATGCGCCGACCGTACGAGCGCGGCGGTGCCCGCCGCGTAGGCGGCCGCGAACGACGCCCCCGACCCGATGAAGTGCCCCGTCCCGCGCGGCCCCACGCCCACCACCCCGTCCCCCGGGGCGGCGAGATCCGCGCCGCGGGTGGCCGGCGCGGTGTCCGGGCGGGTGCCCCGCGCGTCCATGTCGACGACGGAGAGGACCCCGGGCGCCGAGGCGGGCCAGTAGTCGCGCGGCGGTTCTGGCTCCCGGCCCGGCGACGAACCCGCCGGGTCGGGCGTCGCGGCGGCCACGATCAGCGCGTCGCGGGAGGCCGCGTACTTCACGGCCGAACGGAGCCCGGCCGAGTCGGCGGCCAGCGCGTGGGAGACCTGGATGACGTTCGCCCCGGCGTCGGCGGCCGCCCGGATACCGGCGGCGACCGAGGCCGCGGTCGCCGTCCCGCGCTCGTCCGTGCCCCGCACCGCGATGATCCGGGACTCCTGGGCGACCCCCGCGACGCGCACGTTCTTCGCCGGCGCCGCCGCGATCAGCCCGGCCACGAAAGTCCCGTGGCCCACGCAGTCCTCCCCGGCCTGGCCCACGGCCGAGACCCGGCCCGCGAGCGTCGGCGCCTGTATCGAGACACCGGTGTCCACCACCGCGACCTTCACCCCCGCCCCCCGGCCGAACTCCCAGGTACGGGCGAGCTGGAGGTTCTGCTGCTCCCACGGCACCGCCGTGGCCCGCGCCTTCGACCCGCCGGTGCACGGATCACGGGCATCGAGACGCGCGGGCATCACCGGCAGCCTGACCTTCTCGCCGTCGGCCGCGGCGGCCGGACCGGCCACCGGCAGCACCAGAGCCGAGGCCAGGAGCGCCGCGGCCACAACCCGTCCGGTGCGGCGGCCGGGGCCGCGCCGCACAACACTGCCCGGCGTCATTCGGGCACCGCCTGCGGGCGTACGACATCCTCCGGGAGCAGCAGCCGCAGATCGTCCAGACCGGGCGCCGCCATGGCGCTCACCCGGCCCGCCTGACGGGTCATCATGCCTTCCAGGACCTGCCGGGCCAGCCGCGCGTTGCCGAACGAACGGTCCCTGGGCAGTGCGTCGAAGTACTCCCGCATGACCGCACCCGCACCCGCACCGCACTCGTATCCGGACGCGGAGGCGTGCTGGCGGACGATGGTGACCAGCTCGTCCGAGGAGTAGTCGGCGAACTCCACCCGGCGCGAGAACCGCGACGAGAGACCGGGGTTGGAGGCCAGGAAGCGCTCCATCTCACCGGTGTAGCCGGCGACGATCACCACCACCTCGTCGCGGTGGTCCTCCATCAGCTTCAGCAGCGTGTCCACCGCCTCGCGGCCGAAGTCGCTGCTGCCCACGGAACCTTCCGGCGTCAGTGTGTACGCCTCGTCGACGAACAGCACCCCGCCCCTGGCCCGGTCGAACACCTCCCGGGTGAGCTGGGCGGTGTGTCCCACGTACCGGCCGACCAGGTCCGCCCTGGCCACCTCGACGAGCTGGCCGCGCGGCAGCACACCGAGCGACTTCAGCAGCTCGCCGTAGAGCCGCGCGACCGTGGTCTTCCCGGTGCCGGGCGGCCCGGTGAAGACCAGATGGTGGCTGATCCGCGGTGCGGGCAGCCCGGCCGCCTCCCGCTTCTTCGCGGTGGCCAGCAGATTGACCAGGTCGGTGACGTCGCGCTTGACGGCGGCCAGGCCCACCATGTCGCCGAGCCGGGCCAGCGGGTCGCTCTCCGTCCCGGCGCCGCCCGGCTGCCCGGACACCGCGGCGGCGGCCTCCTCGCCGACGTCCTCGGGCAGCAGCCGGGTGAGGTCCTGCTCGTCGGCGTCGGGGAGCGCGGCCAGCCGGTACGCCTGACGGTCCACCATCTCCTCGAACACCTGCCGGGCGGCCCGGCCGTTGCCGAAGCCGGCGTCCCGGGGCATCCGCTCGAAGTGCGCGGCGAGTGCGCCGAACGTCGACTCGTCGAGCTCGTAGCGGTGATGGGCGCACATGCTCTCGATGATCGCGACGAGCTCGGGCACCGCGTAGTTCTCGAACTCGACCGTCCGGGAGAAGCGCGAGGCCAGCCCCGGGTTGGAGCCGAGGAAGTCACGCATCTCGTCCGCGTACCCGGCGGCGACCACGACGACGTCGTCGCGGTGGTCCTCCATCAGCTTCAGCAGTGTGTCGACGGCCTCGCGGCCGAAGTCGGCGCCCGAACCCCGCCCGTCCGACAGCAGGCTGTACGCCTCGTCGATGAACAGCACCCCGCCCAGCGCCCGCTTGAACGTCTCGGTGGTCTTGATGGCGGTACCGCCGACGATCTGCGCCACCAGGTCCGCGCGCGACACCTCCACCAGATGGCCGGAGGGCAGCGCCCCCAGCTCGGCGAGGACCGCCCCGTACAGCCGGGCGACCGTCGTCTTGCCGGTCCCGGGCGGCCCGGAGAAGACCAGGTGCCGGCTCATCGGCGGGGCCGGCAGACCGAGACGGGCGCGCCGCTGGGCGAGCTGGATCAGATTGACCAGTGTCCGCACCTGGTGCTTGACGTTCTCCAGGCCGATCAGCGCGTCCAGTTCGGCCAGCGGGCCGTCCTCACGGGCAGCGCCGGAGCCGCCGCCCGAAGCGCCCGTACCGGCCGGATCGGTACCCTCGGCCTCGCCGAGCCCCCAGGCGTCACGTCTGCCGTTGTCCGTACTGGTCAGGTTCTCGACCGCCAGCCGCTCGCCCGGCAGCGCCTGCACCAGACCGCCGCCCTCGTTGTCCCGCGCGGTGCAGTTCACCACCGACACCGCGGCCGTGGTCTCCACCCGGAAGCCGTCCCGGCCTGAGCCGCGCACCTCGCAGGCGGTGAAGGCGCCCCGGCCGCCCTGGGCCAGCAGCACCCCGTGCCCCGCGGCGGCGGCGATCCGCAGCCGGGTCGCGGTCAGTTCGCCGCCGTCCTCGACCACCACACCCGTGTCCGTGGACTCCCGGACGTCCCAGTCCCGGACGGCGACGCTGCCGCCCGCCGCCACGGACATGCCGTGCTCGGCACCGTGCACGCCGCCCCCGCCGACATAGACGTTGCCGTCGTCGGCGACCCGGATCCCGGCGCTGCCGGGCCGTTCGATCTCGCAGTCCTCCAGCCGGCCCCGGCCGTCCTTGACGACCTCCACACCGTGCCCCTTGGCCGCGCCGATCCTGGCCCGGCGGACCAGCGGATTGGCGCCGCTGCGTATGCGTATGCCCACGTCGCCCGCGTCGAGCACTTCGAGGCGGTCCAGCTCGGCGACCGACTCCTCCTCCAGCAGCACACCCGCCTGCACGCTGTCCCGCACGGTCAGCCCGGTCAGCACCGGGGAGGCCGAGCCCCGCACGTGCAGCGCGGCCTCCTGAGCCGAATCCAGCCAGCAGTCCTCGAAGGTGCCCCGGGCCCGGTCCGAGACGAGCAGGCCGGGACCCTTCGTACGAGCGGTACGGCACCGGCGCAGCAGTGGATCGGTGCCGCCGGACAGAACGATGCCGGGCCCGCTGGTGCCGGTCACCCGGATGTCCTCCAGCACCGTCCGGGCCGTGGAGGAGAGGTGGATGCCGACCCCGGTGTCGTGGACCACGGTCCGCAGGATCCGGGTGGTGCTCTGCTCCTCCAGCGCGATGGACGGCTTGTCGGTGGAGGAGATGTCGCACTCCTCGACCGAGCCCTGTCCCTCGCCGTTGGCGAGCACCCCGTTGGCGCGGGCGTCGCGGATGGTGCAGCCGCGCAGCGTGATCCGGCCGCGTTCGCCGATCACCACGCCCGAGGTGCCCAGGTGCTCGACCGTGCAGGTCTCGGCGGAACTCTCCACCGCCGACGTCACCACCAGCCCGGCGCCGCGCGGATTGCGCACCCGGCAGTCGCGCAGCGCCACCGAGCCGGACCCGCGGGCCAGCAGCGCTGTCCACGACGCACCGGTGATGTCGCAGCCGTCCATCGCGATCTGGCCGCGCGGCGCGTCCACCACCGGCAGCTCCTCGTCGCGGCCGCGCAGCACCAGATCGGTGAGCATCACGGCTTCGGCCTGGAGCACCACCGCGCTGCCGTGGGGCGGGCATATCTCGACGCTGCCGCGGGACTGCTCGGCGACGACGGTGACGGGGACGGTGATGACCAGACTCTCGGCGTAAGTGCCGGAACGGACGCTGATCACGGCGCCGTTGCGCGCCCTGGCCAGCGCCTCACCGATCGTTCGAAAGCCGTCGGGCCGCTCGGGACAGACCGTCAGAACCTGGCGTGACAAGCGGAATCCTCCTCCTCGGGGCCACACCGCGGTCCTGGGAACACATGGTCGGAGCGGGTGCGGCTCCATCATGCCGGAGTGATCCGCTTGCGCATCGGCCGGAGCGGGAACGCCGCGTGAACCACGTCCTGTTGGACCCCACCGGATCACCCCAACACGGACGAAAACGGGGCGGAGAGCCGACCGGCCCGCCGCCCCGTCCCTGATGCCGTGACCAGGTGCTCCTACCGCACTAGTTGATCGCCTTGATCAGCTCGCCGTCGGAGGTGTCACCGCTCAGCTCCCAGAAGAAGGTGCCGCCGAGACCCTGCTGGTTCTTCCAGTTCATCTTGGTGGCGATGGTGGCCGGGGTGTCGTAGCTCCACCAGTTGGTGCCGCAGTGGGCGTACGCGGTGCCGGCGACGGTGCCGGTGGCCGGGCAGCTGTTCTTGAGGACCTTGTAGTCCTCGATGCCCGCCTCGTAGGTGCCGGGTGCGGCGCCGGTGGCGGTGGAGCCGGGTGCGTCCTGGGTGACGCCGGTCCAGCCGCGGCCGTAGAAGCCGATGCCGAGGAGCAGCTTGGACGCGGGGACGCCCTGGGCCTTCAGCTTGGCGATGGCCGCCTCGCTGCTGAAGCCCTCCTTCGGGATGCCGTCGTAGGAGGTGAGCGGGGAGTGCGGGGCGGTCGGGCCCTTGGCGTCCCAGGCGCCGAAGAAGTCGTACGTCATCACGTTGTACCAGTCCAGGGACTGGGCGGCGCCGGCGTAGTCGGCGGCGTCGATCTTGCCGCCCTCGGATCCGTCGGCGGTGATGGCGGCCGTCACCAGGTTGTTGCTGCCGAACTTCGAGCGCAGCGCGGTGGTGAGGCCCTTCAGTGCGTCCGGGCCGCTGGTGTCACAGGTCAGACCGCAGGCGTTGGGGTACTCCCAGTCGATGTCGATGCCGTCGAAGACATCGGCCCAGCGGGGGTCCTCCACCAGGTTGTAGCAGGAGTCGGCGAACGCGGCGGGGTTCTTCGCGGCCTCGCCGAAGCCACCGGACCAGGTCCAGCCGCCGAACGACCAGATGATCTTGAGGTCCGGGTGCAGCTTCTTCAGCTTGCGCAGCTGGTTGAAGTTGCCGCGCAGGTCCTGGTCCCAGGTGTCGGCGACGCCGTCGACGGACTGGTCGGCGGTGTACGCCTTCTCGTAGTCGGCGTAGGAGTCACCGATCGTGCACTTGCCTCCGGTGACGTTGCCGAAGGCGTAGTTGATGTGCGTGAGCTTGTCGGCCGAGCCGGACGTCTCGATGTTCCTGACGTGGTAATTGCGGCCGTAGACACCCCAGTTGGTGAAGTATCCGACCACCTTGTCGCCGGCCGCCGTGGGGGCCGCGTCGGCGGATGCGGGGCCCGCGGCCCGCGTGGTGGGGGGTGTGCCGGCCGACGCGGTGCCCGCGACACCCAGCAGGGTGGCGCCGAGGGCGGCGGTACAGGCGGCTGCGGCGAGCGCCCGGAAACGGGCGCGGGGACGGTGCGTACCGAACATCTTGTCTCCTCGTGGGGGAGGGAACTCGCTTGTGGGGATGGGCAGTCGGCCATCACATGTATTTGGCATGAACGCGCAAAGGCCGTTGCTCTGGGACCGTAGATGGACTAGACCAGTGAGGTCAATGGTTCGGACCATTTCCGGTGATCGTCGTGCCCGGCTCCGAGTCGCCCGGTGACCCCGTGACGGATATCGTCCGATCGGGCATACTCAAGCCGCCACAGCCGCTGGCCAGCAGCTCTCGTAATCCGAGGGGGCCGGCGTCGGCTGGGTAGCAGTGCTTCTCCGGGCCAGCCCCGGAATTTCCCGGCGGCGCCGCCCACACCCCTCGCGCGCGACCGCCGCAACGCCCGACAGGGAGGAGAGCGCCGTCATGTCCGACCGTGCCCAGCATTTGGTGGAACGCCGTCTGCCCACCGAGGAGTCCAGGCAGCTCGTCGCGCTCGTCCGCGACATCGCCCAGCGAGAGATCGCGCCCCGGGCGGCCGAGGAGGAGGAAGCGGGCCGGTTCCCGCGCGAGGTCTTCTCGCTGCTCTCCGAGTCCGGACTGCTGGGACTGCCCTACGACTCCGCCCACGGCGGCGGCGACCAGCCGTACGAGGTCTACCTCCAGGTCCTCGAAGAGCTCGCGGCCGCCCGGCTGACCGTCGGCCTCGGCGTCAGCGTCCACTCCCTGGCCTGTCACGCGGTCGCCGGATACGGCACCAAGGAGCAGCGGGCCGAACACCTCCCGGCGATGCTGGGAGGCGGCCTGCTGGGCGCCTACTGCCTCTCCGAGCCCGCCTCCGGCTCCGACGCCGCCTCGCTCCGCACGAAGGCCGTACGGGACGGCGACGACTGGGTCATCACCGGCACCAAGGCGTGGATCACCCACGGCGGCATCGCCGACTTCTACACGGTCCTGGCCCGCACCGGGGCCGAGGGCCCCCGCGGCATCACCGCTTTCCTGGTCCCCGGCGACGCCGAGGGGCTCGACGCGGCCGCCCCCGAGAAGAAGATGGGCATGAAGGGCTCGCCCACCGCCCAGCTGAACTTCGACGGCGTACGGGTTTCCGACGCGCGCCGGATCGGCGAGGAGGGCCAGGGCTTCGCGATCGCCCTGTCCGCACTCGACTCCGGGCGCCTGGGCATCGCCGCCTGCGCCATCGGCGTCGCCCAGGCGGCCCTGAGCGAGGCCATCGGCTACGCCGGTGGGCGGCAGCAGTTCGGGCGTCCGATCGCGGACTTCCAGGGGCTGCGCTTCATGCTCGCCGACATGGCCACCCAGATCGAGGCGGGCCGGGCGCTCTACCTGGAGGCGGCCCGGCTCCGCGACGAGGGCAAGCCCTTCTCGCGCCAGGCGGCCATGGCCAAGCTGTTCTGCACGGACATCGCCATGCGGGTCACCGTGGACGCCGTCCAGGTGCTCGGCGGGTACGGCTACACCCTCGACTTCCCCGTCGAGCGGCTGATGCGCGAGGCGAAGGTGCTGCAGATCGTCGAGGGCACCAATCAGATCCAGCGGATGGTCATCGCGCGCCACCTCGCGGGTCCTGAGACGCGCTGACCCGCAGCGGCCGGTCCGACCACACGGGCGTCGCCATGATCCGGTTCCACTCCTGGTCGTGGCGGCCCGGCAGGGTGCGGTCCGCGCCCTCCCAGTGACGCAGCAGGGCCCGGTAGATGGGCGGATCGGTGGAGTGCGGCACCGGTCGCGGCACCGACCGGGGAGCCATGGGCTGCGGAACCGATTCTTCGGCGGTGGGAGCGGCGAGGCGGCGGCGGCCGGGACCGGCCGTTGAATGCAGCAGGGTCATACCGGGCCAACGGTGCGGGGCGTTCCCCGGTCACTGTCCGGCCGATTCGAGAGCCCGTTCGTCCCGTCCCCGGGCGGCGGACGGTCCGTACCGCGGGCACCACGTCGGCCGGGCCTTCGTGGTGCGGCGCAGATGTGCGGGGCGGGCCCGGAGGTGTCCGGGCCGGTCGCGTGCGGGGCTGCCGTCAGGCGGCGTGACGCCGCATCTGCGGCACCCGCAGCGGGCGTGAGCCGGGGCCGCCGGCGTGCGAGAACGGCTGCATCCGCCAGTCGAGCCCCTGGGGGAGTGTCAACAGCAGGCCCGTCTCCTGCTCCTGGGCGTCGAACGACTCGTCGGCGGGCCGCGACTGCGCCGCCGGGCGGCCGGTGCCGGCGCACACGGTCAGCACGAAGGGATTCCACGGCGTCGGGCACAGCGCGTGCTCCGGCAGCACGTCCTCGTCCGCCAGCAGCGCGATCGGCTGCGCGCAGTCCGGGCAGATCACCCGGTACATCTCGAAGGTGTCGTACGCGTCGGAAGCGGCGTCCTCGACGGAATCGTCGGAAGCGCCGTCCTCGACGGGCTCCGGACCGGTACGGCGTCCGGTGAGCTTCAGGCTCTGCATGGGAAATTCCCCCCTCAGGTGGGCCGACCAGGCGACACGGCCTCGACCACAGCAAGCACTTCCCGTCGCGCGTCGGCCGTAACCGCGAGGGGGTCGGCTACCGACCCGTAAACCTGTGGCATTCGTCACATGCTCGCCGCAGGTGCCCTTTCCGGGGCTCTTGCCGCTGTGCCTGGAGGGACCTGGGGCAATAGGTTGATCCGTATGGAGGAGCTGGACCGACAGATCGTGGAGTTGCTCGTCAAGGACGGGCGGATGAGCTACACCGACCTGGGCAAGGCCACGGGCCTGTCCACATCGGCCGTTCATCAGCGTGTCCGCAGGCTGGAGCAGCGTGGGGTGATCCGGGGCTACGCCGCGGTCGTCGACCCCGAGGCCGTCGGCCTTCCGCTCACCGCGTTCATCTCGGTGAAACCCTTCGACCCGAGCGCGCCGGACGACATCTCCGAGCGGCTCGCGGACGTCCCGGAGCTGGAGGCCTGCCACAGCGTCGCGGGTGACGAGAACTACATCCTCAAGGTGCGCGTCGCGACACCGCTGGAACTGGAGCACCTGCTCACCCGGATCCGTTCGCTGGCCGGTGTCTCCACCCGCACCACGGTCGTCCTGTCCACGCCGTACGAGGCACGGCCGCCGAGGATCTGAGAGGCGCCCGACCGGGGGTCGCCCGACAGCCTCCGAGGGGGTCGCGGGCGGCGCGGCCGAGGGCAGGCGCGAGACTGGTCCCATGACCGAGAGCACCGCCCCCCAGAGCGAACACCGCACCGTGCTGCTGCGCGGTGGAGACGTCCACAGCCCCGCCGACCCCTTCGCCACCGCCATGGTGGTCGAACGCGGCCACGTCGCCTGGGTGGGCTCGGAAGGGGCCGCCGACGCCTTCGCGAGCGGCGTCGACGAAGTGGTCGACCTCGACGGCGCGCTGGTGACCCCCGCGTTCACCGACGCCCACGTCCACACCACATCGACCGGCCTGGCCCTCACCGGCCTCGACCTGTCCGGTGCCCGGACCCTCGACGAGGCGCTCGGCCTGCTGCGCGCGTACGTGGCCGCGCACCCCGAGGACCGGGTCGTCCTCGGCCACGGCTGGGACGCCGCCCGCTGGCCGGAGCAGCGTCCCCCGTCGCGCGGGGAGCTCGACGCGGCGGCCGGCGGACACCCGGTCTACCTGCCCCGGGTCGACGTGCACTCCGCGGTCGTCACCACCGCCCTGCTCGACCTGGTCCCCGGCGTCACCGGGCTGACCGGCTACCACCCCGACGCCCCGCTGACCGGCGCCGCCCACCACGCGGTCCGCTCCGCGGCCCACGGCGCCCTCTCGCCGAGGCAGCGCGCCGACGCCCAGCGCGCCGCACTGCGGCACGCCGCGTCGCTCGGCATCGGCACCGTCCACGAGTGCGGCGGCCCCGACATCTCCGACGAGGAGGACTTCGCCGGACTGCTGAAGCTCGCCGCCGCCGAGAGCGGGCCGCGGGTCTTCGGCTACTGGGCCGAGCGGGTCGCCGACGAGAAGGACGCCCGCCGGATCCGGGAACTCGGCGCCGTCGGCGCGGCCGGGGACCTCTTCGTGGACGGCTCGCTCGGCTCGCACACCGCCTGCCTGCACGAGCCCTACGCCGACGGCCCGGCCGGACGCACCGGCACCGCGCACCTGGACGCGGCGCAGATCGCCGCCCATGTCACCGCGTGCACCGAGGCGGGGCTCCAGGCCGGCTTCCACGCCATCGGGGACGCGGCGCTCTCCGCGGTGGTGGACGGGGTCAGGGCCGCCGCCGAGACGCTCGGGCTGCCCCGGATCCGGGGCGCCAGGCACCGTGTCGAGCACGCCGAGATGCTCACCCCCGAGACCGTGGCAGCGTTCGCGGAGCTCGGGCTGACCGCCTCCGTCCAGCCCGCCTTCGACGCCGCCTGGGGCGGCGAGGAGGGCATGTACGCCCAGCGGCTCGGCGCCGAGCGGGCCAGGACCCTCAACCCGTACGCGGCGCTCCTGCGGGCCGGTGTGCCCCTCGCCTTCGGCTCGGACAGCCCGGTGACCCCGCTCGACCCGTGGGGCACCGTACGGGCCGCCGCCTTCCACCGCACGCCCGAGCACCGGATCTCCGTTCGGGCGGGCTTCACCGCCCACACCCGGGGCGGCTGGCGGGCCGTCGGCCGGGACGACGCGGGGACCCTGGTGCCCGGCGCCCTCGCCGACTACGTGGTCTGGCGCACCGCTGACCTGGTGGTCCAGGCCCCGGACGACCGGGTCGCCCGCTGGTCGACCGACCCCCGATCGGGCACGCCCGGTCTGCCGGATCTCACCCCCGGCGTCGATCTGCCGGTCTGTCTTCGGACCGTGGTCTTCGGACGAACTGTCTACGAGCGTCCGAACGAGTGACGTCCGGCCATTTCGTATCGTCACCCGCGGTGGTCCCGGTTCCGCCGCGACCTGCGGATCTTCGCTACTGACCAGGCAAGTTTCGCAAATATCGCAGGTCAGACGGCTATTGACAGAACGCGCCCACCGGCCGGTAGGTTCGGCCGAGTCCACCACAGGACGTCCGACCGGTTAAACCTCCACGCAGTCGTCGAACGCCGCTGGGTCATGGGGTGGTGTGCCGCACCGGCGCACCACCACTGACAGCCAGGTTCAGCGCCCGCGCCTCGGGGGCGAGGGAAGGTTTCAGCCGGACGGCGGTGCGACCCGGGTGGGGCCCGGACGTTCAGTAGACAACGGCTCTAGGTCGACCCGCAGCCGGCGGGTCCCAGGTCGGCCCGAAGGGCGCCGGGCCCCCATCCGTAGTTCCCGTCCGTGCTCGTACCCGGGTTTCTGTCCGTACTTCCGTCCTTCTGTCCCCGGCGGTGCCCGGCACCGTCCGACCGCGTCGGAGACCGGTCCCCGCCCGCTGGATATGGTGTGCACCTGCGTACGGACTTAAGGGGCAGTAAGTGAACGACGGCGGTCAGCGGCGGTACGGCCCGCTCGGCAGAATCCTGGTGATCATTCCGACCTACAACGAGGCCGAGAACATCAAGCCGATCGTCAGCCGGGTGCGCGCCGCTGTGCCGGACGCCGACATCCTGGTCGCCGACGACAACAGCCCCGACGGCACCGGCAAGGTCGCCGACGAGATCGCCGCCGAGGACAGCCAGGTCCAGGTGCTGCACCGCAAGGGCAAGGAAGGGCTGGGCGCGGCCTATCTCGCGGGCTTCCGCTGGGGCACCGAGCACGGCTACGGCGTTCTCGTGGAGATGGACGCCGACGGCTCGCACCAGCCCGAGGAACTGCCCAGGCTGCTGACCGCGCTCAAGGGCGCCGACCTGGTGCTCGGATCCCGCTGGGTGCCGGGCGGGCGCGTGGTCAACTGGCCCAAGTCCCGCGAAATGATCTCCCGCGGCGGCAGCACCTACTCCCGGCTCCTCCTCGGGCTGCGGACCAGGGACGTCACCGGCGGCTACCGGGCCTTCCGCGCCGAGACCCTGGACGGCATCGGTCTCGACCAGGTCGCCTCGCAGGGCTACTGCTTCCAGGTCGACCTGGCCCGCCGGGCCGTCGAGGCCGGCTACCACGTCGTAGAGGTGCCGATCACCTTCGTCGACAGGGAGATCGGCGACTCGAAGATGAGCCGCGACATCCTGGTCGAGGCCCTCTGGCGGGTCACCTCCTGGGGCGTCACCTCCCGTACGAACCGGGTCCTGGGCCGCAAGGCGATCTGATCCGCCGAGCCCGCCGCGGACCGGCGGCGGGCATCGCGCCCGGCGGCCATGATCACCCCCTTGCGCCACTCGGACGCCCGTACGGGCACACTGGGGACCATGACGACCGGCACACCGCCCCCGACCGCCCCCAAGCGCTCCCGCGCCCGTACCCTCGTCCCCCTCGCCATCGCCGCCTGGGCGGTGCTGGAGATCTGGCTGCTCACCGTCGTGGCAAACGCGGCGGGCGGGTTCACCGTGCTGCTGCTCCTCGTGGCGGGCATCGTGCTCGGCGCCGCCGTGATGAAGCGGGCCGGCCGCCGGGCCTTCAGCAACCTCACCCAGACGTTCCAGCAGATGCCGGGGCAGCCCGGCGCCGCGACCGCCCCGCCCGCCGAGGGCTCGGGCGGCAAGGGCAACGGCTTCCTGATGCTCGGCGGCCTGCTGCTGATGATCCCGGGCATCGTCTCGGACGTGGCGGGGCTCCTGCTGCTGGTACCGCCGGTCCGTTCCTGGCTCGGCCGGTACGCGGAACGGTCGCTGGAGCGCCGGATGCGCGCCGCGACCCCCGGCAGCCTTTCCGACGCCTTCCAGCAGGCCCGCATCCACCGGCCGGACGGAAAGATCGTCCAGGGCGAGGTCATCCGCGAGGACGGCGCGCAGCCGGGCGCACGCCACGACGAGGGCCCCCGGCCGCCGCTGACTCCCTGAGCCGGGCGTCCGGCGGACCGTGGCAGGACACGGCCGCCGGACGGACCGGGCCGCCCGGCGGACCGTGGTACGACAGAGCCGCGGGCCGTGACACACATTGCGTGTCACGGCCCGCGGCTCTGTCGTACCGAGGTGTTACGCGGTCAGGCAGACTTCCTGCTGTCCCGCGGGTGTACGGCGATGTTCATGGCTCCGGAGCGCAGAACCGCCAACCTCTCGGCGAGCACTTCCTCCAGCTCCTCGCGTGTGCGCCGCTCCATGAGCATGTCCCAGTGCGTACGCGCAGGCTTGCCCTTCTTCTCCTCGGGGCCATCCCCGTCCACCAGGAGTGCCATGGCGCCGCACGCCTTGCACTCCCACTCCGGCGGAATTTCCGCCTCTACCGAGAACGGCATCTCAAATCGATGTCCGTTCTGGCATGCGTACTCCACCGCCTGGCGCGGGGCCAGATCGATGCCGCGGTCCGTCTCGTAGCTGGTAACCACGAGTCGCGTGCCGCGGAGAGCTCGCTCACTCATGAATCGTGCCTCCCGGGCTTGTCGCCCACAGGACAGGTGTCGCTGTCGTCGTCATCCGGTCAACGTCCGGTCGGCGGTAAAGATTCCCGTTGCCGGTCATGTGTCGCCCGTCGTGCCGCTGCTTTTTCAGGTTTCCCAGGGTTTCAAGTACCCAGCGATGCCCGGTTTGTCACATCTGACGGAAGTTGTCACCCAACAGTTCGGTGTCTTCCGCTCGCAGTAACGGTCCTCCGGGCAGGCCAAAGGCGTACACTACCGGCCTTTCACTTCAACGTCTAAATCCGTTCCGGAACGGGATTGCCGGCGGCCGCCACGGCCCGCCGTACCGGTACCCTCGCGAGCAGCACGGAACCGACCACGAAGAAGATCACCAACGAGATGATCGCATCCCGGTAGCTGCCGGTCAGCTGGTACGCGAGTCCGAACACCAATGGCCCCAGCCAGCTCAGTCCGCGGTCGCTCATCTCGTACGCGGAGAAGTACTCGGCCTCCTTGCCGCGCGGCACCAGATGGGAGAACAGCGAGCGCGACAGCGCCTGGCTGCCGCCCAGGACCAGGCCGATCGCCGACGCCAGCGCATAGAAGTAGACCGGCGCCCCGGCGGGGAGGAAGTAACCGGTGACGAGAATCAGCGTCCAGACGACGAGCGAGCCGAGGATCGTGCGCTTCGCGCCGTACGAGCGGGCCAGTCGGCCCATCCCCAGCGCTCCGGCCACCGCGAGCACCTGCACCAGCAGCACCGCCGTGATCAGGGTCGTCTGGTCGAGGTCCAGCTCCTCCGAGCCGTAGACCGAGGCCTGGGAGATCACCGTCTGCACGCCGTCGTTGTAGATCAGGTACGCCAGCAGGAAGGAGAGCGTCAGCGGATGGCGGCGCATGTCGCGCAGGGTGGCCATCAGCTGCCGCCACCCCGAACCGACCGCACCTTCGCCGCCCGGCGCCACCTGCCGGTCGCGCAGCCTGCGCAGCGGCACGATCGTGAAGGCGCCCCACCACAGGCCCGCCGACGCGAGGCAGATCCGCACCGAGTCGGACTCGGACAGGCCGAAGGAGTCGTGGCCCGTGTACAGGACCAGGTTCAGGACCAGGACGAGCGCACCCGAGGTGTATCCGAAGGCCCAGCCGCGCGAGGAGACCGTGTCCCGCTCCTCCGGTCCGGCGATCTGCGGCAGATACGCGTTGTAGAGCACCATCGACACCGAGATCGCGGCGTTCGCCACGATCAGGAGGAAGGCGCCCAGCAGATAGCGGTGGCCGTCCAGGAAGAACATGCCGGCGGTCGCGACGGCTCCTGTGTAGGCGGCGGCCGCCAGCAGCGGCTTCTTGCGCCCCGTACGGTCCGCGGCGGCGCCCACGATCGGCATCATGATCACCGCGACCACGACGGACACCGAGACCGCGTAGGCGAACAGCGACCCGGCGCGGACCGGGATGCCGAGCGGGTGCACGAAGCCGTCGGCGTCGGCGGCCGCCTTGGCTATCGAGGTGAGATAGGGGCCGATGAAGACCGTCAGGACGCTCGTCGAGTAGACCGAGCAGGCGAAGTCATAGAAATACCAGCCGTGTTGTTCACGTCTGCGGCTCGCGGCCTCGGCGGCATCCGCTGTCGGTTCCGTCGGCCCAGCGGTTTCCGCGGTCTCGGCGCTCAACCCGCACCCCCTCGTCTCTCCCCGTGAAGACGTCGCACGGCCGGTGTCAGGCCCAGGTTCCCCGCTCGCTCAGCACCGTGCGCAGCGTCTCGATGTGATCGGTCATGATGCCATCCACGCCGAGGTCGAGGAGCGCGGCCATCCGCTCGGGTTCGTTCACGGTCCAGACGTGCACCTGGAGCCCGCGCGAGTGAGCCTCGCGCACGAAGCGCCGGTCGACCACCCGGACGCCGTTCTGGCTCTCCGGCACCTGTGCGCACACCGCGCCGGCCCGCAGCGCCGCGGGTATTCCGTACGAGCGCAGCCGCAGGCCCAGCACCCCCCGGACGCCGTAGGAGGTGGCGAGCCGGGGGCCCGCCAGCCGGTGGGCCCTGGCGACCCGGGCCTCCGAGAAGGAGCCGACGCACACCCGGTCCCAGGCGTTCGTCCGGCGGATCAGCTCGATCAGCGGGGCCAGGGCGGTCCCGGCCTTGATGTCGACGTTCCAGCGGGCCCCGGGGAAGGTCTCCAGGAGTTCCTCGAAGAGCGGCAGCGGCTCCCGGCCCGCCACCCTGGCCCGCCGCACCTCGCTCCACGGCAGCTCGGCTATCCGGCCGCGGGTGTCCGTCACCCGGTCCAGGGTGGAGTCGTGGAAGGCCACCAGACGGCCGTCCGACGTGGTGTGCACATCGGTCTCGAAGTAGCGGTACCCGGCGTCGGCCGCCCGGCGGAACGCGGCCGTGGTGTTCTCGATCCCGTCCGCCGCGCCGCCGCGATGGGCGAAGGGGATCGTCGCGGGATGGTCCAGATAGGGGTGGCGTACTGAGGTCACTCCGGAAGTATGGCCTGCTCCGGTGTCCGGGCGGTGACGGCACTGTCGCCGTCGTCCGGCGCGGATGCGACGGCCTCCCCGCGGGCCGCGCCCTTCCCGGCCGCGCCCTTCCCGGCGGTGCCACCCCCGTCGGCCCCGGCCTCCGCGCCCGGCTTCCCGCCGACCGCGAAGAAGCGCAGGAAGAACTGGGCGAGCGGGCCGATGGCCAGGGCGTACACGACCGTGCCGGCGCCGAGGGTGCCACCGAGCAGGAAGCCGGTCACCACGACCGCCACCTCGAGCAGCGTCCGCACCAGCCGGATCGAGCGGCCGGTCAGCCGGTGCAGCCCGGTCATGAGCCCGTCACGCGGGCCGGGGCCGAACCGTGCCGCGATGTACAGCCCCGTGGCGACGCCGTTGACCACGACCCCCGCGGCCATCACGGCGATCTGCGCGGCGAGGCCGTGCACGTCGGGCACCAGCGCCAGCGTGCCGTCCATGGCTATGCCCACGACGAAGACATTGGAGACGGTGCCCAGGCCCGGACGCTGCCTGATCGGGATCCACAGCAGCAGCACGATCGCGCCGACGATGATCGAGACGACGCCGATGGACAGGTCGGTGCGCTCGGCGAGCCCCTGATGCAGCACGCCCCAGGGTTCGAGCCCCAGACCGGCCCGGACCAGCAGCGCCGAACTCGTCCCGTACAGCGCGAGACCGACGTACAGCTGGATCAGCCGGCGGGTGAGGTGCGCCCCGCGAGGGACGGTCGTGATGGACAAAGGGTGCCCCCTGGTGTGGTGGTAGTGGACTGATGCGTGTCACTCTGTGGCAGGGGATTGGCTGCCAACTATGGCCAATCCGAGGAAGGTGGACTGATTTCCATGGCTCAGTGGACTTCGGCAGTGGGTGCGGCCCAGCTCGCCCGGCAGCTCCGGGCCCAGCAGCCCCGGCCCGCCGGACCGGGCGCCCGCAAGCCGCCCGCCTATCGTGCGCTGGCCGACGGGATCCGTCTGCTCGTCCTCGAAGGCCGGGTGCCCGTTGCCGCCAGGCTCCCCGCCGAACGCGAACTGGCGCTCGCCCTCTCCGTCAGCCGCACCACCGTCGCCGCCGCCTACGAGGCGCTGCGGACCGAGGGGTTCCTGGAGTCCCGGCGGGGAGCCGGCAGCTGGACCGCCGTGCCCGCCGGGAACACGCTGCCCGCACGCGGACTGGAACCGCTGCCCCCGGAATCCCTCGGTTCGATGATCGACCTGGGCTGTGCCTCGCTGCCCGCCCCCGAGCCGTGGCTGACCCGGGCGTTCCAGGGCGCCATCGAGGAGCTCGCTCCGTACGCCCACACCCACGGCGACTACCCGGCCGGGCTGCCCGCGCTGCGGCAGATGATCGCCGACCGCTACACCCGGCGCGGGATTCCGACCATGCCCGAACAGATCATGGTCACCACCGGCGCGATGGGGGCGATCGACGCGATCTGCCACCTCTTCGCGGGCCGGGGCGAGCGGATCGCGGTGGAGTCCCCGAGCTACGCCAACATCCTGCAGCTGATGCGGGAGGCGGGCGCCCGCCTGGTGCCGGTGGCGATGGAGGAGGGGCTCGGCGGCTGGGACATGAACCGGTGGCGGCAGGTGCTGCGGGACGCGGCGCCCCGGCTCGCCTATGTGGTCGCCGACTTCCACAACCCCACCGGCGCGCTGGCCGACGAGGACCGGCGGCGTGACCTGGTGGACGCGGCCCGCTCCGCCGGTACGGTCCTGGTCGTCGACGAGACCATGACCGAGCTCTGCCTCGACCCCGATGTGCGGATGCCCCGGCGGGTCTGCGCCTTCGATCCCGCGGGCTCCACCGTGATCACGGTCGGATCGGCGAGCAAGGCCTTCTGGGCGGGCATGCGGATCGGCTGGGTGCGCGCCGCCCCGGACGTGATCCGCAGCCTGGTGGCCGCCCGCGCCTACGCCGACATGGGCACCCCCGTCCTCGAACAGCTCGCCCTGAACTGGCTGATGCGCACCGGCGGCTGGGAGGAGGCCGTGCAGGTCCGGCGCGGACAGGCGAGGGAGAACCGGGACGCGCTCGTCACCGCGGTCCGCCGGGAGCTGCCCGACTGGGAGTTCTCGGTCCCGGACGGCGGCCTGACGCTCTGGGTGCGGACGGGCGGCCTCTCCGGCTCCCGGCTGGCGGTGGCCGGGGAGCGGGTCGGGGTCCGCGTTCCGTCCGGCCCCCGGTTCGGGGTCGACGGCGCCTTCGAGGGGTACGTACGGCTGCCGTTCACGGTCGCTGGGCCGGTCGCGGACGAGGCTGCGGTACGGCTCGCGGCTGCGGCGCAACTGGTCGGGTCGGGGGCGGGTGTGGGGGGCGAGACGCCGCGTACGTTCGTCGCCTGACCCGGGAAACGGGTGAGGGGTGACGGGCCGGCCGGCCCGTCACCCCTCGGGCGGATCCGCTCAGTCGGCGACCGCCATGCCGTCGACGGCCACGGCCACGCCCCGCGGCAGCGCCGGCTCAGGGACGCCCGTCCCGGCCGGCACGGCCGCCTCGACGGGTGCCTGCCGTTCGGGGAGCAGCCCGAGGACCGCCTGCCGCTCCGCCTCGCCGGTCGCCTCGTCGTGCGGATCGGGCGTGGCCGGGACCTGGAGCCGGAGCACCGGACCGGTGCCGAGCCGCGCGTAGCCGCGGCCGGGCGGGACATCGGGTGCCGGGGTGGTGTGCGGCTCGGTCCCGAGCACCGACTCCACCTGCTCGCGGGAGCAGTGGCCGAGCGCCACCCGGGCCCGGCAGTGCGTGCGTACGGTCTCGCCGAGCGCGTCCAGGCCGTCGAACTGATCGGACAGGACGACGGTCACGTTGGCCGCCCTGCCGTGCCGCAGCGGCACCTGGAGCAGCTCCAGCGGATCGGGCCCGCCGCCGGCGGCGGCCAGGTGGGAGAGGGGGCCGGGGCGGTCCAGCAGGATCCAGAGCGGGCGCCGGGTGTCGTCGGGCGCGGGGTGGCCGGACTGCCGGGCCCGGTTCGCGGCGATCAGCCGGCGTTCCGTCTCGTGGGCCGCCCACTCCAGCGTCGCCAGTGCGCCGGCGAGCCCGCACTCCACGGCCAGGACGCCGTCGCGCCCGGTCAGGAACGCGTACTCGCCGGTTCCGCTGCCTTCGACGATCAGGATGTCGCCGTGCTGGAGCGCCTGGAGGGCGATGGAGCGCAGCAGGGTCGTGGTGCCGCTGCCGGGCTGCCCGATCACCAGCAGATGCGGCTCGGTGGAGCGGGCGCCGGTCCGCCAGACGACCGGCGGGGCGTCGCGGGTGGCGTCGCCGTCGTGCACCGGAACGGTGCGCTGCACCGCGTCGGCGTCCGTGAAGCCCAGTACGGTCTCGCCGGGGGCGGTGACGAAGCGCTGGGCGCCGATCGAGGTGGGCAGGGCGCCGAGGACGCTCATGACGAGCCGGTTGCCCTCCTCGTCCCAGGCGAAGTGGTACTCGCGGCCGCGGCCGGACTTGGCGTGCAGCAGCCGCTCGATCCTGGCCCGGGAGTCGGCCTCGCTGTCGGTGAAGTAGGCGGGGTACGTCACCTGGAGACGGGTCAGCCGCCCGTCGCTGTCGAACTCGTAGCCGCTGAAGGCCTTATCCCAGTCGCCGCCGTGGGAGAACAGCGGACCGGGGTCGTCGGCCACCGAGAAGTACGGCACGAGCGCCTCGTACAGGGACCGCAGCCGCGCGGTCTCCGCCTCGTCGGGACCGGTCTTCACCGGGGTCCGCTCCCGCCCCGCCCAGGCTGCCGCACCCATCACCGTGACCAGGGCGATCAGGCCCCCGTACGGCATGAGCGCGAACGCGAAGACGCAGGCCGCGACGACGGACAGCGTGGGGCCACGCTTGTCCTTGGGCGTCGCGGCCCACTTCTGCAGTCCGGCCGCGGCCAGCAGCCGCAGACCACGGGTGATCGTGATCAGCGGATGGAGGACGTCCGTGGCGTTGTCGGCGGCCGTGCGCGCGAACTCGCGACTGCGAGTGATCGAGGCGCTGCCGCTGCTCAGAATGCGGGGGAGTGGTCGCCGGGCCACGTCGATCTCCTGAAGGGGTGGGAACGGTCGCGGACGGTCAGAACTTGATCCCGCCCAGGAGGCCGGCGAGACTCGCGCCGCCCGCCGTGATGCTCGGTGCGATCGCGGTGCCTGCCAGATAGAAGCCGAACAGGGCAGTGACGAGGGCGTGCGAGGCCTTGAGGCCGTCCTTCCTGAAGAACAGGAAGACGATGATGCCGAGGATGACGACGCCTGACATGGACAGGATCATGAGTGGTTCTCCTGGTTGGGGGGACAGTCACCATGAGTCCTTCCAGGTTCACCGGAAGTATCTATACGATAAAAGCTGCATTTGGGTGAAAAGTCGTTATTTTCACTTGAATGGCCGCCAGGATGATCCCGGTGCGGCGGAACAATCGATGTCGCGTACTGTTCCGGCGCACCATTCGTGATCCTTTGCCACGGGTGGGCCGGGTCATGTGCCCGGTCGGGCAGTACCCTGTCGATTCACTCGTACGGCCCCCACGGCGTACGTCCCGGCAGGTCGACAGCGGTGAAACCGGTTAATGGAAGGCGGTCCGTCCGATGAGCGAAACACCCGATCCCGAGGTGGTCGAGCTGGCGACGAAGGTCTTCGACCTCGCTCGCCGAGGTGAGACCGACGCGCTCGCCGCCTACGTCGACGCGGGCGTACCCGCGAACCTCACCAACGACCGGGGCGATTCGCTGCTGATGCTCGCCGCCTACCACGGCCACGCCGCCGCCGTCACGGCCCTCGTCGGCCGGGGCGCCGACCCGGACCGGGCCAACGACCGCGGGCAGACGCCGCTCGCCGGAGCTGTCTTCAAGGGCGAGGACGCGGTCATCGAGGCGCTGCTCTCCGCCGGGGCCGATCCGGCCGCCGGAACACCCTCCGCACTGGACACGGCCCGCATGTTCGGCAAGGCCGACCTGCTGGAACTCTTCGGTTCCCGCTGACCGGGTACGCCGTAAATGTGGTCGCGGTGGCGAAATGGCTGGGTCATCATGACGTCGCGGGCCCGGCTCCGGGCCACCGACGAGAGGCAGAGGAAGATGGTCTACACCAAGCAGAAGACGGCGGTCGGCCGATCATGTTGCTGCGCGGCGTAGTGCCCACCCGGCACTTGGAACTGCACAGTCCCGGTTGCGTCGACAGCTTGATGTGAGGCTTTTTCCATGTTTGATCCGTTCATAGCGCCGAGCGGCACCCTGCTCGGCCTGCTGCAGAGGGGCCGTGGCGACGGCACGCTCCACGCGCTCGCCGCACCACGCCCCGAGGCCCTGGCGGCTCTCAACCACTGCGTCCTGAGCGATCCGCGTCACGACTGGCAGGTGGAGAACCGCTCCCTCTACTACGCACGCCTCTACCTCGACCTCGACGGCGGCATCGAGGAGATCGAGCGGCACCTGTGCGATCCCGACGACCACCTCGACACCGACGACTCGCGCACCGGGCTGGCCCTGGCCGTGCTCGGCCACCTCGCCTCGTACGGACGCGGCGACGCACTGGCCCTGCTGCGGCGGTACGCCGCGACCGGCGCCAACTGGGCCTGGGCCCTGGACGAACTCGCCCTGCGCGACGACGACGCCGGACTCCGCGCCCTCGCCGTACCCGTGCTCGGCCGGTTCCCGGCCACCGAGGAGGGCGCGGCCGAGCTGGCCGCCGCCGTACGGGACGCCTACGAGCCCCGCCCCTGGCGGCTCTGGGCGGAGGACTCGCGCGACGAGATCGGCGCCAGGGTCCGAGCCGCCTCGGAGCAGGGCTCGTTCGACCGCTGGCAGCGCCAGATGCGCCCCAGCGGCCCCCGTCCGGGCTGGAGCGTCCAGGCGGTCTTCGACTGGGCCCAGCAGGGGCTCGAACGCGGCAGCACCCTCCATGGGCCGGCCGCCCGCTGCCTCACTGCCGTCGCGGGCCCCGAGGACCGGCCCACGATCGTCGAGGCCGCCCGCAGCGGCCCCGCCGGCGCACGCTGCGCCGCCCTGCACTATCTCGCGGAGGCCAGGGACCCGGCCGTGCTCGACCTGATCGAGGCCGGAGCGGTCAGCGCCTCGCGCACCGTCGCCGACGCGTCCGTCGCCGCCTTCGAGCGAATGTGCGGCGACGCGGCGGTGGACCGCGCCCGGAGCTGGGCCCGGCGGCCCGACGCGCTCGGCGCGTCCGCGGCCGGTGTGCTCGCCTGCCGGGGCGGCGCCCAGGACGCCTCACTGGTCCTCGGCGCACTGCGCGCGGCCGTACGGGGCGACGGGCCTGACGCACCACGGCTGTGGACCCTCGTCGACGGCGCGGGACGGCTAGGCATCGGCTGTGCCGCACCGGTACTGCGGCACATCTACCGGGAGACGTCCTCCTCGCACCTGCGCGGCCGGGCGGCCCGCGCACTGGCCGCCACCGACCCCTCCTTCGCCACCGGATTCGCCGTCGAATGCCTGTGGGACTGCGAGGAGACCACCCGCGAGGTGGCCGCACTCCACGCGGAGACCGGGGACATCAGGGTCGCGGAGCGGCTCCGCCGCCTCGCCGCCGACCCGGCCGAGGAGGCCGAGGTGCAGACGGCGGTACGCAGCCGGATCGGGCCCGACACCCCCGCGGCCTGACCGGGACACGCACAGCGACGCGCGTCGGGGGGGCGCGCGGCGCGAACGAGCGGGCCTCGGCCCAAAGGCTCGGACGCGCCCCGGTTCAAGCACTCATGGGACGTTCCCCGGGCGGAAAGATCCAAGCCGGCCCGGTCACGCCCGGCGCGCGGCGACACGGACATACGTGTCGTCGTCACCGAATCCCTCCGCCCGATGTCGAGGCGTGGCCCATTGCCCCCTGCAGACGGCCCGTCACCTCGTCGCCCGCGGCCACGAACCGCTCGTCATGGCGCCGGCCCCGGCCGCCGCGACGACCACGTCCCGCCCGGACGGCCCTTCGACGCCGACACCCCTGCCCCGTGGTACGCGTCCCCTCCTTCCCCCTGCCCGGCTACCCCCAGGTCCGGGCCGCGCTTCCGAGCAGGCGGCTGACCACCGCCCTCACCGCCCACCGCGCCGAGGAGCCCTGCGGAGCGCGCACGGCCGCCGTACAGCCGCAGCCGGCCGTGCCCTCTGGTCCGCTGTCGGCGCCGCGGGCCAGTATGGAGGGATGACCGGACGCTGGGAGTTCTGGATCGACCGAGGCGGGACGTTCACCGATGTCGTGGGCCGGGACCCGGACGGGCACCTGATCACCCGCAAGCTGCTCTCCCACGACCCGGACCGCTACCGCGACGCCGCCGTGGCCGGAATCCGGGCGCTGCTCGGCCTCGGCCCCACCGACCCGGTCCCCGCCGACCGGGTCGCCGCGGTGCGGATCGGCACCACCGTCGCCACCAACGCCCTGCTGGAGCGGCGCGGCGAGCCGACCGTCCTGGTCATCACGGAGGGCTTCCGGGACGCGCTGCGCATCGCGTACCAGAACCGGCCGCGCCTCTTCGACCGCCGCATCCTGCTGCCCGAGGCCGTCTACGAGCGGGTGATCGAGGTCCCCGAGCGGATCGACGCCCGCGGCCGGGTCGTCACCCCGCTGGACCGGGAAGCGGTCGCCGAGCGGCTGAGGGCGGCCCACGCCGAGGGACTGCGCAGCGCGGCCGTCGTCCTGATGCACGGCTACCGCCACCCCGGACACGAGAGCGCCGTGGCCGACGCGGCGCGCGAGGCGGGCTTCACCCAGGTCAGCTGCTCGCACGAGGTGAGCCCGCTGATCAAACTGGTGCCACGCGGCGACACCACCGTCGTCGACGCCTACCTCTCGCCGATCCTGCGCCGGTACGTCGACGAGGTCGCCGGTGAACTCGACGGCATCCGGCTGATGTTCATGCAGTCCAACGGCGGGCTGCGAGAAGCCTCCCACTTCCGGGGCAAGGACGCGGTGCTCTCCGGCCCCGCCGGTGGCGTGGTCGGCATGGCCCGCACCTCCGAACAGGCCGGATTCGAGCCGGTCATCGGCTTCGACATGGGCGGCACGTCCACCGACGTCTCGCACTACGCGGGCGATTTCGAGCGCGAACTCGGTACCCAGGTCGCCGGAGTACGGATGCGCGCCCCGATGATGAGCATCCACACTGTCGCGGCCGGCGGCGGTTCCGTGCTGCACTTCGACGGCCGGCGCTACCGGGTCGGCCCCGACTCGGCGGGCGCGACGCCCGGCCCGGCCTGCTACCGCCGCGGCGGTCCGCTGACCGTCACCGATGCCAATGTGATGCTCGGCCGGATCCAGCCCGCGCACTTCCCGGCCGTGTTCGGACCGGGCGGCGACCTCCCGCTCGACGCGGACCTGGTCCGCAAACGCTTCGACGCGCTCGCCGAGGACGTCGCACGCGCCACCGGAACCCGGCGCACGCCCGCCGAGACCGCCGCCGGATTCCTGGAGATCGCCGTGCTCAACATGGCGAGCGCGGTCAAGAAGATCTCCGTGCAGCGCGGGCACGACATCACCCGCTACGCCCTGACCGGCTTCGGCGGCGCCGGTGGCCAGCACGTCTGCGCCGTCGCCGACTCGCTGGGCATCGACACGGTCCTCGTACCGCCGCTGGCGGGCGTGCTGTCCGCGTACGGGATCGGCCTCGCCGACGCCACCGCGATGCGCGAGCAGTCGGTGGAAGCGGAGCTGAACGAGGCGACCAGGACCGCGATCGGCGGACTCTGTGACGAACTGGCCGCCCGGACCCGTGCCGAACTGCGTGCCGACGCCGTCCCCGACCCCGCGATCAGCACCCGTGCCCGGGTACTGCTGCGCTACGCGGGTACGGACTCCAGCCTGCCCGTCGACCTGGACACCGCACCCGCCATGGCCGAGGCGTTCACCGCCGAGCACCGGGCGCGCTACGCGTTCACCATGGACAAGCCCCTGGTCGTCGAGGCGGTGTCGGTCGAGGCGACCGGAACGGCGGGCCGGCACCGGCCCCGCCCGGCCGACCGAGAGCCACGCCCGGGAACCCGGCCCCGACCGCACGACACCGTGCGGATGTTCGCCGACGGCCGATGGCAGGACACCCCGCTCCACCGCCGCGAGGACCTCCGCACCGCCGACACCGTGACCGGCCCTGCCGTCATCGCCGAGGCGGACGCCACCACCGTCGTCGACCCGGGCTGGCAGGCCACGCTCCACGGCACCGGCCATCTGCTGCTCACCAGGGTCCGCCCGCGCCCGGACCGTACCGCCGTCGGCACCCGGGTCGACCCCGTCATGCTGGAGGTCTTCAACAACCTCTTCATGTCGATCGCCGAGCAGATGGGTGTGCGCCTGGAGAACACGGCCCACTCCGTCAACATCAAGGAGCGGCTCGACTTCTCCTGCGCGCTCTTCGACGCGGACGGCAATCTGATCGCCAACGCCCCGCACATCCCCGTCCACCTCGGCTCGATGGGGGAGTCCATCAAGGAGGTGCTGCGGCGCAACGGCGAGGCGATGCGGCCCGGCGACGTGTACGCCATCAATGATCCGTACCACGGGGGAACCCACCTGCCCGACGTGACCGTGGTGACACCCGTGTTCGACGGGGCCGACGGCGAGCGGCCGGAGCTGCGCTTCCTCGTGGCCTCACGCGGACACCACGCCGAGATCGGCGGCATCACCCCCGGCTCCATGCCCGCCTTCAGCCGCACCATCCATGAGGAGGGGGTGCTGTTCGACAACTGGCTGCTGGTGCGCGACGGCAGGTTCCGCGAGGACGAGACGCGCGAACTGCTCACCGCCGCCGCATACCCCTCGCGCGACCCGGAGGCCAACCTCGCCGACCTGCGCGCCCAGATCGCCGCGAACGAGAAGGGCATCGCCGAACTCCGCCGCATGACCGAACAGTTCGGGACCGATGCCGTCGCCGCGTACATGCGGCACGTACAGGACAACGCCGAGGAGTCCGTCCGCCGGATCATCGCCGCACTGCACGACGGCTCCTACCGCTACGAGACCGACAACGGCGCGGTCATCGAGGTCGCCCTCACCGTGGACCGGGCCGCCCGCAGCGCGGTCGTCGACTTCACCGGCACCTCACCGCAGCAGCCGGGCAACTTCAACGCGCCGAAATCCGTGGTCATGGCGGCCGTGCTCTACGTCTTCCGGACCCTGGTCGACGACGACATCCCCCTCAACAGCGGCTGTCTCAAACCCGTGGAGGTCCGGATCCCGGAAGGCTCCATGCTGGCGCCCGTCCACCCGGCGGCCACCGTCGCGGGGAACGTGGAGACGTCCCAGGCCGTCACCGGTGCCCTGTACGCGGCCCTCGGCATCCAGGCCGAGGGCTCGGGCACCATGAACAACCTCACCTTCGGCAACGAACGCGTCCAGTACTACGAGACCGTGGCGAGCGGCTCCGGCGCGGGCGACGGCTTCGACGGCGCCGACGCCGTACAGACCCACATGACCAACTCCCGCCTCACCGACCCCGAAGTCCTCGAATGGCGCTACCCCGTCCTGCTGGAGAGCTTCCGGGTCCGTGAGGGCAGCGGGGGCGACGGGCGCTGGCACGGCGGCCGCGGCGTGGAGCGGCGCATCCGCTTCCTGGAGCCCGTCACCGTGGCGCTGCTCTCCGGCCACCGCCGGGTCCGGCCGTACGGCATGGCGGGCGGCGGACCCGGCGCACGGGGCGACCAGCACATCGAGCACCCGGGCGACCGGGCGGCCACCGCGCTGCGCGGCTGCGACACGGCCGAGCTGGAGGCTGGGGACGTTCTGGTGCTGCGCACACCTGGCGGCGGGGGCTACGGAACCCCGCGGCCGGGTCGCGACGACGGTGCGGAGCGCGGCGGAGAACAGGGTGCGGAACACGGCGGGGAGAACGGCGGCGAGAGCGGCGGAGAAGACGGCGGGGAACGCGGTTGGGAACGTGGAGGGGAAGGGCCCTGACACCGCTGCCGGCCGGCCCCGGGCAGGGGTCGCTTCTGCGCCGTTTCGACCGTTGTCAGTCCGAGGACCTAATCTGTGCACCGTGACTTCGCCTGCCTACACGGACAACGCTGCGCCCCAGCTCAGCGCGGGGCCGCGGCCCGCCCCGGGCCCGGCCGCCGACGAGGGGCTCTCGCGGCGGCTGCGCGCGCTCGCCTGCACGGCGCCGCTGCACGATCTCGATGTGCGCAAGGCGAATCTGGCCGGTGAGTACACGGTCTACGCGATGGCAGAAGTCGCGCTCGCCGCGATCGACCTCGTCACCCTCAACATGGACTTCGACACGGGTGCCGACCACGACCAGATAGTGACCAGACTGCTGCCCCGCGTCGCCGCCCAGGCCCCGGGCCGTCCGGTGACCGAGCACGAACGGGTCGCCCGCTGGGTGCTGGAGAACCTGATCAACGTCGGCAGCGTGGACCGCGGATTCCGCGCGGTGTACGGCACCTTCGGCCCCGACGGGGTCTACGTCCGCCGGGACTACGACTTCAAGCTGATCGAAGAGGTCCCGGGATACGGTGGCACGGTCTACCTCCGCGCCACCGACGAAGCGGTCAACGTCCTGGTCGGTGCCCTCGACACGGACGTCACCAGCGCCCAGATCGCCGCCGAGGTGAAGCTGGAGGTCCTCATCAGCCGGGGCCGCCTCGCGGACGCCCAGCTCGCCGCCGAGCAGGCCCGCTACCGCACCGTGCAGTACGCGGAGACCCTCCGCAAGACGCTGGAGGCCACCCGGCGCAACGTCCGTGCGGTCGACTGGCTCAACGCGGTCCCCGACATGATCGCCGAAGCGCTGGACCACGTCGCAGACCGCTACCGCCACGAGAACGCGATCCTCACCAACATCCGCAAGGCGCGCGACGAGGCGGAGGAGCCCGAGCACAAGCGCCGCGCCGCCGAGCTCGTCGACATCGTCAAGGACTGCATCCGCCGCCACACCCAGCTCCAGTCCCGCCTGCTGGAAGCCGGACCGCTGTTCCGCGCCGAGCAGGACCGGCAGGCCTTCGCCGCCCCCACCGCCCACACCGGCCTCGACCTGTACGGCCAATTGGTCGCCCCGCTGCTGCCGCTCCCCGTCGAACAGGCGATCCGCGTCACCGACGCCTTCTTCGCCCGCGGCACCGGACTGCGCACCCCCACCTCGGTCAGGGTCGGCGACCTCGTCGACATGCTGCTCACCCCGCCCCTGGAGCGGGAACACCTGGGCGCCGAGATGCCCGAGCCCGATCTGATCGCCACCCCCGACGACAGCAGGTTCAGCGAGGAGCAGCTCGCGAGCGCCATGGAGCTCCTGGACCTGGAGCACGACGCCCCGCGACGTCTATCCGGACTCCTCGCCGAGGCCCGGCGCCGCGATCCCGAACTGCCCTATCTGGTCGCCCTGCTCGCGGTGCACGCCGCGAGCCCGCCGGTCGGCACCGCATACCGCCAGGGCGAACAGCGGCTGCTGTTCTCCGTCGACGACGGCACACAGCTCGACGACCCGGAGTTCGGCGGTGCGGACCTGATCGTCGGCACGGCCCTGCTGGACGCGGCCGGGATGGCCGCCGACCGCACGGAGGCGTCATGACCGGCGCGGTGCGCGCGCCGCATCGCGCGCCGACCCGGCAGGCCCCCGCCGGTACCCGTGCCGCGGCCACGGACGGGACCGTGCCGCCCGGGAAGACCGCCGCGAGAGCCGGCGCCGTCCACCCCGTACCCGTACTCGTACCGAAGAGTTTCCGCAGCAAGGAGCGACAGTCGTGAGCGACCACCGCGCACAGCATGCCGACGCGTGGAGCGAGCCGACCGCCGCGTACGCGACCGAGGTAACCGGCCCCGTCGACCCGGTGGTCCCCGCGGCCACGCCCTCCGTCACCCCGGCCGACGCCGCCGACGCCGCCCGGCTCGTCGCCTTCGGCCTCCAGCCCAAGCTGCTGCCCGCCCGCGACGCCGAATACGCCGAACTGCTCCGCCGCTACCGGGAGGAGCCCGCCTTCGCCCGGCTCGCCGACGCCGTGGCGACCGGGCTCGGCCTGGTCGTCCTGGAGGTGTCCACCCGCGCGGGCATGGCCGTGACCGCCGGTGAGGACTCCGTCTTCGCGGTCCGCATGGGCGACTACGCCCGCCGCGCCTCCTCCGACTCCGCCGACCGCTTCCTGCACGGGCTGGCGCACCTCGCCGTCGCCGCGATGGCCTTCCCCCGCCCCGAGGACCTCGCCGACGACGCGTACATCGGCCGGATCACGGTCAACGGCGTCGACTCCTTCGTACGCCAGGCGTGCCACCGGCTGGAGGAGCGCGCCGAGGAGCACGGCGACAACACCGACCCGGCCACCGACGCCCCCGGACTCGAAGCGGCCTGGCGGATCTACGCCCGGCGCAGCTCCACCGGCGCCACGAAGGACGCCCGCCGCCTGGCCGGCTCCACCACCGGCATCGTCGGCAAGGCCGTCGCCTTCCTCACCGACTCCGGCTTCCTCCAGCGCACCGGCGACGACGCCGGGGGCGCCTTCCGCACCACCGCCCGCTACCAGCTCCAGGTCCGCGACATGGCCGGCAGCGCCGCAATGGCCGAACTGCTGGAACTCGGCGTCGTACCGGTCACCGACGGCACGGCGACGCTGCTGCCGCCGCCCGACGCCGACGACCTGGAGCTGGCCGCCGACGCCGGTCTGCCCTTCCACGCCTGACCGGCCCGCCCCACCACCGCCGTCTCCCCCCGCTGCCTGAACGACGAGAGTCCGCCGCCATGTACGAGCTGTCCCGGGTCCGCCTCTACTCCATCGGGCCTGCCGGTGCGCGCTACGCCGACACCGTGCTTGACCTGCGCGGAGTGGGCGAGCCCGTGCCCAACCCCGCGCCGGCCCAGGCGGAGTTCTTCGAGGAGGAGCCGGTAGGCCCGCCGCGCCGCCCCGCCCCCGCCGGGGTGCTCTTCCTGGAGAACGGCGGCGGCAAGTCGGTGCTGCTGAAGCTGATCTTCTCGGTGATGCTGCCCGGCCACCGCAACACGCTCGGCGGCGCCAGCTCCGGCGTGCTGCGCAAGTTCCTGCTCGCCGACGACTGCGGACACGTCGCCCTGGAGTGGCAGCACACCCTCACCGGCGAGTGCGTGGTCGTCGGCAAGGTCAGCGAATGGCGCGGCCGGCAGGTCTCCAACGACCCCCGGAAGTTCGCCGAGGCCTGGTACTCCTTCCGGCCCGGACCCGGCCTCAGCCTGGACTCCCTGCCGGTCGCCGAGGCCACCTCCGTACGCCGGCCCGCCGAAGGCGTCTCCGGTGCGCAGGGCCGACGGCGCACGATGAAGGGCTTCCGTGACGCCCTGACCGAGGCGGGCAAGTTCTACCAGCACCTCGACGTGCACTGGGAAGAGATCCACGACCGCTGGAACGAACACCTCGGAGACCTCGGACTCGACCCCGAACTCTTCCGCTACCAGCGCGAGATGAACGCCGACGAGGGCGAGGCGGCGGGGCTCTTCGCGGTCAAGAAGGACTCCGACTTCACCGACCTGCTGCTCCGCGCCGTCACCGACACCCGCGACACCGACGGCCTCGCCGACCTGGTGAGCGGCTTCGGCAACAAGCTGGGCCGCCGCGCCGAACTCACCGCCGAACGCGACTTCACCGCGGGCTCGGTCGACCTGCTCGGCCGGATCGTGGAGGCCGCCGGCACCCGTTCCCGCGCCCGGGACATCCATGCGGGCGCCGAGCGCCGCACCCGCACGCTCGCCCGCCGGCTCTCCGCCCGCGCCCGGGAGGAACGCGGCCGGACCGCCGAGCTGGCCCAGCAGGTGACGGGCGCCGCGCACACCGTCACCACGGCCGAGCAGGCGCGCGGCCGCAGCGCCCTGATCGCCGCCGAACTGGCCTACCGGCACGCCTCCCTGGCCCTGACCGCGGCGGAGAAGAGCGCCGCCGCCCAGCGCCGCGAGCTGGTCGACGCCCGCACCCTGCACTCCGCCTGGCAGGCCGCCGAGGCCGTGCTCCGCCACCGCGCCGCCGCCGACCGCTCCGCACGGGTGGCCGTCGCCATCCGCGAGGCCGAGCGGGACGCCGCGCCCGCGCTCGCCGCCCGCGCCAAGGCCGCCGCCGACCTCGTACAGGCGCTGCACACCGCCGCCGAGGCCGGCGAGACCGTCGCCAACGAGGAGGAGGAGCGCTCCGACGCCCTCCAGAGCGCGGGCGAGACCGCCCACCGGGACGCCACCACCGCCGCCACCGAGGCCCAGCGCGCCCGCAGCGAGGCCGGACATCTGCGCCAGCGCCTCGCCGAGGTCGAGCAGGAGACCGCACAGGCGGTACGGGCCGGCTGGCTCGACGACACCGCGCCGGACGCCGATCCGGCCCGCGCCGCCCTCGCCGCCAGCGACGCCGAGACCTCCGCCGTCGCCGCGTGGGACACTGCCAGGGAGGCCGCCCGCTCGGCGGCCGACGTGGCCAGGGAGGCCGCGGCCGCCGAGAGCCGCGCCGAACTCGCGGCGGCTCGCGCCGCCGATGCCGCACAGGGCGCGGAACAGTCCTACGAGGCCGAGCTCAGGGCCGCCGAGTCGATCGCCGCCGACCACCGCCTCGCCGACCTGCTGGGCCTGCCCGCCGCCCACGGCAGCGGCGTGCCCAGGCCCCGCCGGGGCGCGGCCGGAACGGCCCCGGACGGCCCGCACGGCACGGACGCCACCGACCGCCGGACCGTCCCGGCGGAAGCGAGCGGCCGAGCGGACGAAACGGGCGGGCCCGCCCAGGCGGCCCACGGCCCGCACACCGTCACGGCCGAACAGGCCACCGCCCCCGAACAGCCGCTCACCGCCCAGGAATTCGACCGCAGCGCCGACGAACTGCGAGAACTGCTCGACCAGTCCATCGCCTCCGCCGAGCGCCGCCTCTTCGAACTGCGCACCGCGGCCGCCGACGACTCCCGCATCCTCGGCGCGCTCGGCGACGGCGGGCTGCTGCCGCCCGGCCCCGACGTCCTGGCCACCGTGGAGTACCTCGGCGAGCACGGCATCCCTGCGCTGCCCGGCTGGCGCTACCTCGCCCAGGCCGTCGACCCCGCCGACCACGCGGCCGTACTCGCCGCCCGTCCCGAACTCGTCGACGGCGTGGTCATCACCGACCCCGACTCGCACGCCCGCGCCCGCGAGGTCCTCAGCGGCGCCGCGCTGCTGCCGCGCTCCGCGGTCGCCGTCGGCACCGCCGCCGCGCTGCTCGCGCCCGTCCCGGCCGCCGGCACGGGGGCGGCGGCGAGCACGGAGGGGGTGTTCCTCGTCCCGCCGAACCCGGCGATGCACGACGAGCACGCGGCCGACGAGGAGCGCCAGGCCCTCAGGAGCCGGACCGCCGCCCGTGACGAGGACATCCGTACCCTCGCGGCCCGCCTCACCGGCGACCGTTCCCTCGCCGCCCGCATCGGCTCCTGGCGGGCCGACTGCCCGCCCGGCATGCTCGCCGAACTCGCCGAGGCCGCCGGCGCCGCCCGCACGGCCGTCCGGACCGCCGAGGCCGAGCTGGCAGAGGCCCGTACGGTGCGCGCCGAGGCGGACGAGGCCGCCGCCGACACCGCCCGCGTCCGTGAGGAGCGTCAGGAGGCCGCCCAGCGGGCCCGCCGCGCCGCCGACGCCCTCGCGGGCCTCGCGTACCGGCTCCGCGAACGCGCGGGCTGGCAGGTGAAGCTCCGTGAACTCGTCGACGAGGCGGCCGAATCCGAAGCGCGGGCCACCGTCTGCCTGGAGCGGGCCCGCGCCGCCGACGAGGACCGCCGGGCCGCCCAGCGCGCCGCCGACGACGCCCGCCGCACCGCCCGCGCCCTGCGTGCCGAACGGGCGGAGATCGCGGGCGCCCCCGAGCACCTGCCGGAGCCCGCGGACGACGGCCCGCGCCCCGCGCTCCCCGCGCTGCGCGAGGCGTACCGGGCAGCGTCCCAGCTGTACGAGAAGGTCGGCGTCGGCGCCGATCTGCGCGCCGAACAGGCCCGCGCGGAGAGCGACGAGAGCGCCGCCCTCGCCGAACTGGACCGGCTCACCAACAAGGTCCGCACCCGCGCCGCCCAACTCCTCGAAGGCACCGACGGCGCGGACGGCCCCTCCCGGCAGGCAGCCGCCGCCCGTGCCGAGTCCCTGGTCCAGCTCCTGGAGACCAGGGCCTCCACGGCGAGCGAGCAGCTGGGCCGGCTCCGTGGCGAGGCCGAGCGCCTGGCCCCGGCCGACGGCGAGTCCCACCACACCGAACTCCCCGACGAGCTGGTCCCCGCCGACGCCGACCAGGCCCAGACCCTCCTGCGCACCGCCACGGCCGAACTGGCCGCCGCCACCGCGACCCTGGACACTGCCCGCGCCGCCCATGCCGAGCTGCTGCACGCCCACCGCACCTCCGAGGACTCGGCAGGCGGCTTCGACGAGACGGCGGCGCTCCTGCGCGACCTGCTCCGGGACCACGGCGCGGACGACGACACCGAGGCCCCCGAGCCCTACCCGGGCAGCCTCGAAGAGGCCCGGCAGTCCGCCGCCGAGGCCCGCCGCTCACTGCGCGGCTGCGCCACCGACCTGTCCGCCGCCGAGAGCGCCGTACGGGAAGCGAGCGACGTCCTCGTACGGCACGCCAACTCCACGCGTTACGAACAGGTACGCACCCCCGCCCGTCAGCAGATCCGTGAGCTGCCGGCCGCGGCGCTGCCCGAGCACGCCGAGAAGTGGGCCGCCGCCTTCGCGCCCCGGCTCCGGGTGCTCACCGACGAGCTGGCCCAGCTGGAGCGCAACCGCGATTCCATCGTCGACCGGCTCCGCGGCCTCGTGGAGTCCGCGCTCACCACCTTGCGCTCCGCCCAGCGGCTCTCCCAGCTCCCGGAGGGACTGGGGGAGTGGTCGGGCAAGGAATTCCTCCGCATCCGCTTCGAGGAACCCGACCAGGCGACCCTCACCGAGCGGCTCGGCGAGGTCGTCGACGAGGCGACCCGCGCCGCGTTGAAGAAGAACTCCGACCTGCGCAGGGACGGCATGTCCCTGCTGCTGCGCGGGGTGCAGGCGGCGCTGGAGCCCAAGGGCATCGCCGTGGAGATCCTCAAGCCCGACGCGGTGCTGCGCGCCGAGCGCGTCCCGGTCGGACAGATGGGCGACGTCTTCTCCGGCGGTCAGCTCCTCACCGCCGCCATCGCCCTGTACTGCACGATGGCCGCGCTGCGCAGCAACGACCGGGGCCGTGACCGCCACCAGCACCGGCACGCGGGCACGCTCTTCCTGGACAACCCCATCGGCCGCGCCAACGCCACCTATCTGCTGGAGCTCCAGCGTGCGGTGTCGGATGCCCTGGGCGTACAACTCCTCTACACGACCGGGCTGTTCGACACCACGGCGCTCGCCGAATTCCCCTTGGTCATCCGGCTGCGCAACGACGCGGATCTGCGTGCCGGGCTGAAGTACATCAGCGTGGAGGAGCACCTGCGCCCCGGATTGCCGCAGCAGGACCCGAACGGGGAGACGGTGCACGGCGAGATCACCGCCACCCGCATGTTCAAGCGCGCCACCACATCGCCCGACACCGCCCCGGTCCCCGCCCCGGCTTCCTCCGGCGAGTAGGGGCGGGGACCCCGAGGGAACGCACCGAGGCGTTCCTTCGGGGACAGGGCCGGACGGGAAGAGGAGAGGCGGGGCGGTCCGAAAGGCCGAGCACGCCCGCCGCCCGGGCGGGGCGCCCAGCCCCGAGGGCGAGGGCGCCTGCGGCCCAGGTGTGCTCGGGCCCGAGCACACCCACGGCCCGGCGGCGCTCAGGCCCGGGAGAGGCTTTCCGTGCCCCGGCGGCGTATCCGCGCCTCGTCCCGCTGCGCGGCCCGCGCCGCCCGCCGCGCTCTGCGACGCTCACGGCGCAGCTGCCGCGCCGAACTGCTCGGCACCGAAACCACGCCGTTGCGCTGGTTCCAGACCTGCCTGGTCACCCACACGTCCAGCACCGACCAGGTAGCGACCACGGTGCTGCCCACACTGCTCAGCACCATCGGAAAGGCCAGCCAGGACCCGGCCAGCGTGCACAGCAACGCCACCATGGCCTGGATGATCGTCAGCGACATGATGAGAACGGCACGCACGGCGGACCTACGGACCGGATCCGGCATCCGCCGCCGGCCCGCGGGTTCTTCCACCCACAGCTGCTGGCGCGGGATCTTCGCCCCGCCCGCCGCCGAGTTCGCCGTCGTGGCCGGTGCCGACGACACCGCGCCCCGACGCTGTTCCGTCTTCAAGGCTCTCAACTCCCCACCACTGTCCGACTTCAGGGTTGCTGCCCGGCATGCGCCGTTTCTACGCGGGCGGATCGGACCGTCCTGCCTCGCGAACCCCTGCCCCGCACTGTCCGCCCGGTGGAACGCGCATGGCGCCCCCGGACCATGATCCCGCCTGACCGGCCCCGGCTCTCCCCGTGTTACCCCTGCCCCGTACAGAGAGACGAGTCAACGGCCGTGAAGATTCCCCTGAACCGGCGTGAAGCGAAGGATTCCAGCCAACTGCCCAAACGATCAAAATGAAGCCCTGGCAGGTCTCTTCTGCCGCTTTCGCGAATTTCATCGCACGGAATACCAGGACAACCCATGGCCAACACCGGACAGCGCGGCTGAAAATCGTCCGGATGTCTCTTCGAGTTGCTACTCCGTCAGTAGTAGGCTCGCGCCGTTTATTGACGGAACACGACCCCCGCCCCGCGGGGTCGAGCTGGGGGAGTCCATGCGCTTTCGCGGAAAGTCCATCCGCAGGAAGATCGTGGCGTTGCTGCTGGTGCCGCTCATCTCCCTCACCGCGCTCTGGGGATTCGCCACCTTCCTGACAGGACGGGAGGCCGGTCGCCTGCTGAGCGCCGGCACCGTGGTGGAGAAGGTCGGTCATCCGCTGGAGGACACCGTCCGGGCCATTCAGAGCGAACGCCGCCAGACCCTCGTCTTCCTCGCCGACCCCAGGGCCTCCAACGCCCTCCCGCTCCTGCAGCGCCAACGAGCGGCCACCGACCGCGTCCTGAACGGCGTCAAGGACGGCGCCCGGCAGCAGGACATCCGCGACGCGCTGAGCTCCGACGACGGCGCCCAGCTGAATTCGATCCTCGGCACGGTCGAAGGGCTCGGCGCGCTGCGTGATTCGGTCGACCGGCGCACCATCGACCGCTCCAAGGCGATGGAGTTCTACAACCGGCTCATAGACCCCTGCTATCGCTTCCTCACCGGTCTCCGCACGATGGAGAACGTATCGATGGACAAGCAGGTCCGCGCACTGGTCGGCATCTCACGAGCCCGCGAAATGCTCTCCCGCGAAGACGCACTGGTCGCCTCGTCACTCATCGCCGGACGGCTCACCGCCGCCGAACTGCGCCAGATATCCGACCTCGTGGCAAACCGCGAACTGCTCTACGAGATCAACGTCGACGCGCTTCCCGCCGCGGAGCGCCAACGCGTGGAGCGGTACTGGGCGAGCCCGGACAGCGAACCGCTGCGGACGGCGGAGAAGACCCTCATCGAGGGCGGTCCCACCCAGGACCCGCGCGCCGTCGACGCCGAGCGCTGGCAGGATGCGGCCCCGCCGGTCCTGGACCGGCTGGCCAACGACTCCACTGAGATGAACAACCGCTTCCAGGACCGCAGCAAGCCCGCCGGCTACAGCGTCCTGATCAAGGCCGGTATCGCGGGCGTCCTCGGGTTCCTCGCCCTGATCGCCTCGGTGTTCGTCTCCGTACGCATCGGCCGTGAACTGATCCGGGACCTCTCCCGGCTCCGCAAGGACGCCCATGAGGTCTCCGGCGTACGGCTGCCGAGCGTGATGCGCCGGCTCGCCGCCGGGGAGCAGGTCGACGTCGAGACCGAAGCCCCGCACCTCCAGTACGAGCGGGACGAGATCGGCCAGGTCGGCCAGGCCCTAAACACCCTGCAAAGGGCGGCCGTCGAGGCCGCAGTGAAGCAGGCGGACATGCGGCGTGGCGTCTCCGAGGTCTTCGTCAACCTCGCCCGCCGCAACCAGGTCCTGCTGCACCGGCAGCTGACGCTCCTGGACGCCATGGAGCGCCGCACCGAGAACACCGATGAACTCGCGGACCTCTTCCGCCTCGACCACCTGACCACCCGCATGCGACGCCACGCCGAGGGCCTGGTGATCCTCTCCGGCGCGGCCCCGTCCCGGCAGTGGCGCAAGCCGATCCAGCTGATGGACGTGGTGCGGGCGGCGGTCGCCGAGGTCGAGGACTACGAGCGGATCGAGGTCCGCCGACTGGCCCGGATCGGGGTGGGCGGCCCCGCCGTCGCCGACCTGACCCACCTGATCGCCGAACTCCTGGAGAACGCGACCGTGTTCTCGCCCCCGCACACCGCGGTCCAGGTGCTCGGCGAACGCGTGGCCAACGGCTTCACGCTCGAAATCAACGACCGCGGCCTCGGCATGGCCCCCGACGTCCTCCTGGACGCCAACCTCAGGCTCGCCGAGACCCCCGAGTTCGAACTGTCCGACACCGACCGGCTCGGCCTGTTCGTGGTCAGCCGTCTCGCGCAGCGCCAGAACGTCCGCGTCTCGCTGCAGACCTCTCCGTACGGCGGCACGACCGCCGTCGTCTTCATCCCGGCGGCGCTGCTCACCGACGCCCCGGAGACGCACGGCACCGGCTTCCGCCTCGACCGCCGGGCCGAGCGGGCGATCGGCAGCGGTGGCCGGACCGCCGGTGACGGGTCCGGCGGCGGCCAGGACCGCGGGGGCGGCGCACCGGACCGCCGCGCCACCGGCAGGCCCTCCGGCCTTGCCCCCGTTCCGACCGGCCTGGTCGACCCGGCCCTCCTGGACGGGCCCATCGAGCTCGAAGGCCCCGTCGGAACACTGGGCTTCGAGAGCGACCCCGTGCTCGACCCGCTGCTCGAACCCCTGCTGGGCGGCGCCTCCGACCTCGACGACACCGAGAGCGGGCGCGGCGGCATCTTCCGCTCCCGCGACCTCCGGCGCGACGCCGACCGCGAACAGCACCAGCAGACCACGGACCAGGAGCCGGAGCCGCCGGCCGGCGTACGGCCGATGCGCCCCGGCGGTCCGGCGCCACTGCCCCGCCGCAAGCCGCCGACCCTGGTCGCCGACAACGGCCGCCGGGTCGACGAGGCGGGCCGCGCCCATCCCACGGCCGCCGAGCGGGACGCCCCGACGGGCCCCGCCGAAGCGGAGGGCCCCGGCGTCGGCTTCACGCCCGTCGAACCCCGGCAGCCCACCGGCTTCCGGAAACCAGCCGGACCCGCCGCACCCGAGGAGTCCGCGTCGCCCGGAGCCCCGAGAACGCGGGAGACCGTGGGCGGCCTGCCCCGCCGCATCCGGCAGGCCAGCCTCGTCCCGCAACTGCGCGAGGAAACGGTGGTCCGCGATCCCGAGCCGGCCCGGACGGAACCGGACCAGGACTTCGAACGTGATGCGGAAGAGGTGCGCAGCCGGATGGCTTCGCTCCAACGCGGCTGGCAGCGTGGCCGTCGGCAGAACGCCGAGGACGTGACCGGCCCCGGTGAAACAGCACAAGGAACCACTCCGGGAGGGGACGGTCGATGACCGCACCGAACGTCGCAGCAACCAACGCCGCACGGCAGGGCTCCGGCCAGCTCAACTGGCTCCTCGACGAACTCGTCGAACGCGTCGCCAGCATCCACAAGGCGCTGGTGCTCTCCAGCGACGGCCTCGCCACCGGCACGTCGAAGGACCTGACCCGGGAGGACAGCGAACATCTGGCGGCCGTCGCCTCCGGATTCCACAGTCTCGCCAAGGGCGTCGGACGGCACTTCGAAGCGGGCCGGGTCCGCCAGACCGTCGTCGAACTCGACGAGGCCTTCCTCTTCGTCACGGCGGCCGGTGACGGCAGTTGCCTCGCGGTGCTGGCCGACGCCGACTCGGACGTCGGCCAGGTCGCCTACGAGATGACGCTGATGGTCAAGCGCGTCGGCGCCCACCTGGCCAACGCCCCCCGGACGACCGGTCTGTCCGCCGGGGGGTGAGTGGACGGTGAGCGCTGACTCCACCCAATCTCCGGCGACGCCCGCCGACCCGCGGGCCTCGCGCTGGTACGACGCCGAGGCGGGCCCGGTGGTCCGTCCGTACGCGATGACCCGGGGCCGAACCAGCAGCGCCTCCCGCCATCGGCTCGACCTGATCGCGATCGTCGTACCCGAACCCGAGGCCGACGACCCCGGCCGGGACCAGACGCTCTCCCCGGAACACGTGGAGATCGTCGAACTCTGCAGTGGCATGCCCCAGTCGATCGCGGAGCTCGCGGCCGGCCTGGACCTCCCCGTGGGGGTGGTCCGGGTGCTGGTCGGCGACCTCGTCGAGGACGAGCTGGTGCACGTGACCCGTCCCGTTCCGCCGGCCGAGCTGCCGGACGTGAACATTCTTCGCGAGGTGATCAATGGCCTTCGGGCGCTCTAGCCGCAAGAAGCGGCCCGTTGAGCCCGTTACCCTGAAAATCCTGGTGGCGGGCGGCTTCGGAGCGGGCAAGACGACCCTGGTGGGCGCGGTCAGCGAGATCAGGCCGCTGCGTACGGAGGAGAGGCTCAGCGAGGCCGGCCGGCCGGTGGACGACGTGGCGGGCGTGGAGACCAAGACCACCACCACGGTGGCCATGGACTTCGGCCGGATCACGCTGCGCGAGGACCTGGTGCTGTACCTCTTCGGCACCCCGGGGCAGGACCGGTTCTGGTTCCTGTGGGACGAGCTGGCCCAGGGCGCGCTCGGGGCCGTCGTGCTCGCGGACACCCGTCGGCTGGAGGACTGCTTCGCGGCGGTCGACTACTTCGAACGCCGGGCCATTCCGTTCACCGTAGCCGTGAACTGCTTCGAGGGGGCCGACACGTTCCCCGTCGAGACGGTGCAGGCGGCGCTGGACCTGGACCCGGAGGTGCCCGTGGTCATGTGCGACGCGCGCGACCGCGGCTCCGTACGGGACGTACTGGTGGGCGTCGTGGAGCACGCCGTGGACCGTGCGGAACGCGTCCGTGAGCCCGCCGTCCCGTAACGCCCGTTCGACGCATGCACGGTGACGGACACGGCCCGTACCCCCGCCGACCGGGGTACGGGCCGCGCGTCGTCGCGTCACCGGTCGAAGAGTTTTCTCCTGCGGTGACCGGCCGTCAACACTCCTGGCAGCACCCGTTGTCGGCGAGCCACTGGGCAGCTGTCACCGCCAGCTCCCCGTCGCGCCCCGCCAGCATCATCCGGATCATCTGCGCGTCGCCGCGGAGCGACCAGGCGGGATGTCCGAACGTGGCCGGATTGTTCTTCTCGATCAGGAAATGCGCGGGCCAGGCGGTCCCGTAGCCGATCAGCGGCAACGCGGCCAGGTACCGCTTGCGCCCCCGCGCCAGACCGTAGGCGGTGACCGCGAGACCGGTCAGGGTGCCGGTCAGGTGGACCCACCGGGTCGCGGCCCTGGAGTGCATCGCCACGTAGTAGGGCCAGAACTCCTCGTACGAATCGAACGTCTGCTGTGACATACGGGCACCGTAGTTGCTGAGGGCCGCCTCGACCGCAACCGGATACGGCCGATCCGCGTCGAAGAGGAAGAAGCGGGAGGCCGGGACCCACGGGGGTGGCCCCGGCCGCCCGCTTCCGCGCGGACGCGTCAGTGCCCCGCGACGGACCGCCGGGCCACCGGGAAGTCGAAATAGGTGTCCGGGAACAGCTCGGGCTTGAAGGTGTAGTGCCACCATTCCTCGGCCAGATTCACGAAACCGGCGTCCGTGAGCGTCTTCTTCAGGAACTGCCGGTTGGCGCGCTGCGCACCCTGGATACGCGGATCGTCGGTGTGGGAGAGCGTGTCGAAGCAGTCGAAACCGGTGCCCATGTCCACGGAGTCGTCCGGGAACCGCTCGGCCGCGGGCGCGTAGCAGGGCACCTGCGGCTCGCCCGGCCGGTACGGCGGGGTCGGCGGCGTGGGCAGCTTCACCAGCGTCAGATCCACCGTGCTGCCGCGGCTGTGCCCGGACTTCTCCGCGATGTAGCCGTCCGCGAAGAGCCGCGTCTTGTCGACCCTGGGGTAGAACTCGCCCTTCATGGTCTCGTCGTCGAGGTCCTTCGCCCACCGTACGAAGTGGTCGACCGCCCGCTGCGGCCGGTAGCAGTCGTACACCTTCAGCGAGTAGCCCCGGCGCAGCAGCCGGGTCTGTGCGTCGTGCAGGGCCCTGGCCGCCGGCCGGGTCAGGATGCAGAGCGGGTTGCGGTAGCCGTCCACCGGGACGCCCATGAAGTTGTGGGCGGTGGGGTAGCGCATCTCCTGGATGATCGTCGGATCCACCGAGCTCAGCGCGACGAACTCCTCGGGCGCCTTCGGCTCGGGCCTCGCCCGAGCCGTGGGAGCGGCGGCGGTGACGGCGAGCAGGGCGGCGGCAGCGGCCGCCAGGACACGGAAAGCGGAAGCGAGAGATGTCATGAGCACATAATTCAGTAGTGCGGGGGAGTCCGCCGGAGGATCCGGTACAGTCCGCGCGTGTCCGTACCCAGGAGCAACCCCGAGCAACCGGCCAAGGACTCCCACTGCGACAGCTGCGGAGCCCCCTGGGCCGAATCCGCCGCCTGGCCCCGCACCTGCACCGCCTGCGGCAGCACCGCCTACCGCAACCCACTGCCGGTCGCCGTGGCCCTCCTCCCCGTCACCGGCCAGGACTCCACCGGCCTCGTCGTGATCACCCGCACCATCCCGCCCCACCCGGGTGGCCTCGCCCTTCCCGGCGGCTACATCGACCACGACGAGGACTGGAAACACGCGGTCGTACGGGAACTGCGCGAGGAGACCGGCATCGCGGCCGACGAACGGGAGGTCCGCCTCGCCGACGCCCTCAGCGCCCCCGACGGCCACCTCCTCCTCTTCGGCCTCCTCCCGGAACGCCCCGCGACCGCGCTCCCGCCCTCCCGGCCCACCGACGAGACGTCCGGCTTCCGGCTGCTCCGCGCACCCGCCGAGCTGGCCTTCCCCCTGCACACCCGCGCCGTCCGCACCTGGTTCGACGGCGGCTACCGCTGACCGGCCCGACGGCTGTGCCGCACACCGCGAACCGGCCCGAGGGCAGTGCCACACCGCGAACCGGCCTACACCCCGCGCACCCGCACCGGATACGCCACCGCCCCCTCCTCACCCTCCCGGCCCTCCCGTTCGACCACGACCCGCCCGTCCACCCACCGCGACGCGTACCGCTCGACCTCCGCCCGCTCCCAGCCGTCCCCCGCGTCCCGGACCACCAGCCCGCTCCCGCTGCGCCCCGCCGGCGGAGCCCACACCTCCAGCTCCACACCGCCGTCCGCACCCCGCACCGGCAGTACCGAACCCGCCCGCGCCAACACCGGCACCCGAGACAGCGGCGCATCGAGCAGCACCTGCCCCGGCCCCTCGTACACCTCACCGGTCGCCGTGTCGTACCAGCGCCCCCGCGGCAACCGCACCGCCCGGCGATCCGCACCGTGCTCCAGCACCGGAGCCACCAGCAGCGCGTCACCCAACAGGAACGCGTCCTCGCACTCCCGCAATGCCCGGTCCCCGGGCGAACGCCACCACAGCGGCCGCACGTACGGGGCACCGGTCAGCCCGGCCAGCCGCGACAGCGTCACGAAGTACGGGTGCAGCCGCTCCCGCTCCTCCAGCGCCGCCCGCGCGTGCTCCAGCACCCCGGGCCCGAACTCCCACGGCTCCCGCCGCCCCGCGTCGATCGCCGCATGGGTACGGAACAACGGCAGATACGCACCCAGCTGGAACCACCGCAGATACAGCTCCGGCGACGGCGACCCGTCGAACCCGCCCACATCGGGCCCCGAATACGGCACCCCGCACAGCCCCAGCCCCAGGACCAGCGCCAACGAGGCCCGCAGCCCCGGCCAGCCGGTCGCCACATCACCGGACCATGTGCCCCCGTAACGCTGCATCCCCGCCCAGCCGGAACGCGAGAACAGGAAGGGGCGCTCCTCGGGCCGCAGCCGGCGCAGCCCTTCGTACCCGGCACGCGCCATCGCCAGCGCGTAGACGTTGTGCGCCTCGCGGTGATCACCTCCGCGGCCCTCCAGCGAATGCCGCGCCGACCTCGGCAGCGACGGATCCCCGAACGCGGCGAACGACACCGGCTCGTTCATGTCGTGCCACACGCCCGAGAACCCCTGCGCCAGCCGCTCCTCGTACAGACCGCCCCACCACTCCCGCACCCGCGGATCGGTGAAGTCCGGGAACACGCACTCGCCCGGCCACACCTCCCCGCGCACCACCCGCCCGCGCGCGTCCCGGACGAACGCCCCGCGGTCCCCGACCGCGACCCCCGCGTCGAACACCGCGTTCCCCGGCTCCGCCTTCACCGCGGGATCGACGATCGACACCAGTCGCACGCCGTCCTCCCGCAACTCCTTCGCCAGACCCGGCAGATCGGGGAAGCGCCCCTGATCGACGGTGAACACCCGGTGCGCGTCGTAGTGGTCGATGTCCAGATGCAGTACGGACAGCGGCAGCCCCCGTTCCCGGTACCCGGCGACGACCCGCCGCACCTCCCGCTCGCTCCCGAACCCCCACCGGGCGTGCTGCGGACCCAGCGCCCAGGACGGCGGCACCGCCGGCGCACCCGTGAGAGCCGTCCAGCCCTGCAGCACCCGGGACGGCGTGCCCGCCACCACCCAGCAGCGCAACGGCCCCCCGTCCATCCGCACCTCGCACGACCCGGGCCGGTCGTGGCCGGAACCCGCACCCTCCTCGCCCTCGCGCAGAGTCACCCGCCCCGACCAGGTGTTGTCGTGGAACACCAGATGTGTCCCCGCGTCACAGACCACGAGCTGCACCGGCATCGTCAGGTACAGCGGATCGTCACCGGGCCCGAACCGCCCACCCGGATCGGTGTTCCACAGGCCGTACACGCCGTCCCGCAGCCGCGGCCCCGACGCCCGGCCCCCGAGCCCGAAGAACCGCGCGTCCGCCGGAACCTCGGAACGCTGCACCCACCGGGCACCGCCCCCCGCCACCGGCTCCCACCAGCGCGGCGGCAGCTCGCGCCGGAGCACCACCCCGCCCGGGGTACGCAGCTCCACGGCCCCGTGCCGCGACACCGCGACGGTCAGCCGCTCCGACACCACCTGCCAGCCACCGTCCTTGTCCGGCTCCAGCTCGGCCCGCGGATCCGGCTCGGGCACCGCGCCGGGCAGCGCGTACGACGGCGACGGCTCCGCCCCGTCCCAGCCCCAGAACACCGCACCGCCCACCGCCACCCGCACCCGCAACTCCGAACGGGCGAACCGCACCACACCCCCGCCCGGCTCCGGCTCCGCCCCCACCACCGGGCCGGGCACCCGTGCCCGCTCCGCACCGCGCCGGGGCAGCGCCCGCGCATCCGCACTGTGACGCCGCCAGGACGAGCGCACCGCGCGCAGTCCCCGCACCGAACCGACCATCTTCACCGAGCGCACCAGGTCACGACCGTCCATGCAGCTCAGCCTGCCATCCGGCGGGGCGGGTGCGGGCTCCGTTCAACTTCCGTTCACCCGTGGCCGGACCACATGTCCGGACACCCGGGCATGGGTGGGGAACCCTGGTGCGAAAGACGATCACATGGCATCGTCCGTAAATGCCGCCTCACGCGCACACCCCAGCACGTGTGCGCGCGCCCACGCCCATCCCGCGTACCCGTACAGCCAGGGAGCCGCCCCATGACCGCAGCAGCCAACGAAGCCCCCCTCTGGCAGCCCGGCCCCGACCGCATCGCGGCCGCTGCCGTCACCCGCTTCCAGAGCTGGGCGTCCCAGCACTACGGAGCACCGGCCGAGGGCGGCTACCCGGCGCTGCACCAGTGGTCCGTGACCGAACTCGACACCTTCTGGCGGGCCGTCGCCGACTGGTTCGACGTACGGTTCTCCACCCCGTACGAGACCGTACTGGCCGACCGCGCCATGCCCGGCGCCCAGTGGTTCCCCGGCGCCACCCTCAACTACGCCGAGCATGCGCTGCGCACCGCCGAGGACCCCCTGCGCGCGGACGCCCCCGCCCTGCTCCACGTCGACGAGACCCACACCCAGATCCCCGTCTCCTGGTCCGAACTCCGCCGCCGGGTCGGCTCGCTCGCCGCCGAACTCCGCGCCCTCGGCGTCACCCCCGGCGACCGCGTCAGCGGCTACCTCCCCAACGTCCCCGAGGCCGTCGTCGCTTTCCTCGCCACCGCGGCCGTCGGCGGCGTCTGGACCTCCTGCGCCCCGGACTTCGGCGCCCGCAGCGTCCTCGACCGCTTCCAGCAGGTCGAACCCGTCGTCCTCTTCACGGTCGACGGCTACCGCTACGGCGGCAAGGAACACCACCGTGCCGACACGGTCGCCGAGCTGCGGCGCGAGCTGCCCACCCTGCGCGCCGTCGTGCACATCCCGCTGCTGGGCACCGAGGCCCCCGAGGGCGCCCTCGAATGGTCCGCCCTCACCTGCGCCGACACCGAGCCCGTCTTCGAACAGGTCCCGTTCGACCACCCGCTCTGGGTGCTCTACTCCTCCGGCACCACCGGGCTCCCCAAGGCGATCGTCCAGTCCCAGGGCGGCATCCTGCTGGAACACTTCAAGCAGATCGGCCTGCACTGCGACCTCGGCCCCGAGGACCGCTTCTTCTGGTACACCTCCACCGGCTGGATGATGTGGAACTTCCTCGTCTCAGGCCTCCTCACCGGAACCACCCTCGTGCTGTACGACGGAAGCCCCGGCTACCCCGACGTCAGCGCCCAGTGGCGCGTCGCCGAACAGACCGGAGCGACCCTCTTCGGTACCTCGGCCGCCTATGTCATGGCCTGCCGGAAGGCCGGCATCCACCCGGGCCGCGACTTCGACCTCTCCCGCATCCAGTGCGTCGCCACCACCGGCTCCCCGCTCCCGCCCGACGGCTTCCGCTGGCTCCACGACGAGGTGGACGACGATCTGTGGATCGCCTCCGTCAGCGGCGGCACGGACGTGTGCAGCTGCTTCGCCGGCGCGGTCCCCACCCTTCCCGTCCACATCGGTGAACTCCAGGCCCCCTGCCTCGGCACGGACCTCCGCTCCTGGGACCCCGCGGGCAAACCGCTCATCGGAGAGGTCGGCGAACTCGTCGTCACCGCTCCCATGCCGTCCATGCCCATCCGGTTCTGGAACGACCCCGACGGCAGCCGCTACCACGACAGCTACTTCGACATGTACCCCGGCGTCTGGCGCCACGGAGACTGGATCACGATCACCGAACACGGCTCGGTCGTCATCCACGGCCGCTCCGACTCCACCCTCAACCGCCAGGGCGTACGGATGGGCTCCGCCGACATCTACGAGGCCGTCGAACGGCTCCCCGAGATCCGCGAATCCCTCGTCATCGGCCTCGAAGAGCCCGACGGCGGCTACTGGATGCCGCTCTTCGTCCACCTCGCCGAAGGCGCCCGGCTCGACGACGCGCTGCGCGACAGCATCAAACGGACCATTCGGGAGAACCTCTCCCCGCGCCACGTCCCCGACGAGGTCATCGAAGTCCCCGGCATCCCGCACACCCTCACCGGCAAGCGCATCGAGGTCCCGGTCAAACGCCTGCTGCAAGGCACGGCCCTGGCCAAGGCGGTCAACCCCGGCTCGATCGACAACCTGGAACTCCTCCACTTCTACGAGGACCTCGCCCGCAAGCGTCACTGACCGGCGCGTTGTCAGTGCCCGTGATTACTCTGAGTGAGCAATGATCGACAGCGCACCGGGGGAGTCATGGAGCACATCAAGAACAACGGGAACAGCAGGGGCAACGGGAACAACGGGAACAGCAAGTACGGCAGGACAGCCGGGTACAGCCGCTCCGGCGCGTCCATGCGACGCACGCTGCGCCGCGAAGCACCCAGCACCATCGGCCTCCTGGCCGACGAGCAGGACTTCGCGGCGATGCGGCGCTACCGCACCTTCACCTTCGACGACCACACCGCCTATCTCCAGCAGGTCGAAACCCTGCTGAAGTCCCTCTCCGCACAAGGCATGCACGCCACGGTCGCCCTCTTCGACCCGGAGGAGTACGCGGAGTACTGCGCCGAGTCGGGGCTGGCTCCCGACACCCCGGCCAGCCGCAGCCGCTTCACCGCCGAGATCGCCTCGGCCGGCGCCACCGTCGCGTACACCGGCCAACCCATCGACACCCTCATCCCGCTCCTGGTCAGCCGGGCCGTCCGCCGGGCCACCTGGGAGTACGCCACGATGATCCTGGCCGGCCTCGGCGAATGCGCGGACTGCGGCAAGGACGTCGGCCATGCCGCCTTCGACCGGGCCTCGCACCTGCTCCTCCGCATCCTGGAGACGGCCGGCCCCGGCACCCACCACCTGGTCTGCAGCACCCCCACCGACAACGAGCACCTGCTCGCCGTCCTGCACACCGAGCGGGACAGCACCGGGCCCGCCCGGCTCGAAACCGATGAAGGCGCAGAGTTCGTCACGGTGCTCGCCGTGGGCATCGCCCTCGAAAGGCCCGGAGGAGTCGTACTCCGAACGAGCCGTCCCGGAGCCCAGGACCGGGTGCACGGCTGGCGCCTGACCCGAGGCGATCTGGCCCCGCTCAGCGCCGGTGAGGTCTTCAGCGCCTACTGCACCGACGCCGACACCGGCGAACCGGTCGCCCCGGAATCACACGTGGAGTACTGCGCCGGCTTCGACCTCGGCGCGGACGAACCGGAATCGCACCACTGACAGGCGAAGGGGCTCCCCGCCACCATCGGCGGGGAGCCCCTTCACCACAGAACGCCGCGGGACCTACTCGCCCGACAGCACCCCCTGAGCCGCGACCCGCGCCTCCTCGGCGGAGTCCGCCGCACGAGCGGCGGAAGCGGCACGCTCGCACTGAGCGAGCGTGTACTTCGCCAGCGTGGCCCGGACATAAGGAATGGACGCGGCGCCCATCGACAGCGACGTCACACCCAGCCCCGTCAGGACACAGGCCAGCAGCGGATCGGAGGCAGCCTCACCACAGACACCACAGCTCTTGCCCTCGGCGCTGGCCGCCTCGGCCGACAGCGCCACCAGATCGAGCAGCGCGGGCTGCCACGGGTCCTGCAACCGCGACACCGCACCCACCTGACGGTCGGCGGCGAAGGTGTACTGCGCCAGGTCATTGGTCCCCAGTGAAAGGAACTCCACCTCCCGCAGGATCGAACGCGCCCGCAGCGCGGCGGACGGAATCTCCACCATCGCGCCGAACTTCGCCTGCAGACCGGCCTCGCGGCAGGCGTCGGCGAAGGCCTTGGCATCCGCACGGTCCGCCACCATCGGCGCCATGACCTCAAGGTGCACGGGCAGCCCCTGGGCCGCCTTCGACAGCGCGGTCAGCTGGGTACGCAGCACGTCGGGGTGGTCCAGCAGACTCCGCAGCCCGCGCACACCCAGCGCCGGGTTCGGCTCGTCCGCCGGAGTCAGGAAGTCCAGCGGCTTGTCCGCCCCGGCATCCAGCACCCGTACGACGACACGCCCTTCGGGGAACGCCTCCAGCACCGCCCGGTACGCAGCGACCTGCTTCTCCTCGGACGGCGCCTGCTTGCTGTCGTCCAGGAACAGGAACTCGGTACGGAACAGCCCCACGCCCTCCGCACCGGCCTCGACCGCCGCCGGTACGTCGCCGGGCCCGCCGACATTGGCGAGCAGCGGGACCTTGTGACCGTCGGAGGTCGTACCCGGACCCGACGAAGCCGACAGGGCGGCCTTGCGCGCCGCGGCGGCACTCTCCATCTCGGCACGCTTCTCGACGCTCGGCTCGACGAAGATCTCACCGGTGCTGCCGTCCACGGCGATGACCGTGCCCTCGGCCAGCTCACCCGCACCGGGAAGCGCCACCACGGCGGGCACCCCGAGAGCACGGGCCAGGATCGCGCTGTGGCTGGTCGGTCCGCCCTCCTCGGTCACGAAGCCGAGCACCAGAGCCGGGTCGAGCAGCGCCGTGTCCGCGGGCGCCAGGTCCCGCGCGATCAGTACATAGGGCTCGTCGCTGTCCGGCACACCCGGCATCGGCACACCGAGCAGCCGGGCCACGATCCGGTTGCGCACGTCGTCGAGGTCGGCAACGCGCCCCGCCAGGTACTCCCCGGCGTTGGCAAGCAGCGCCCGGTAGGCGGCGAACGCGTCGTAGACGCCGCGCTCGGCGGTGCTGCCGACGGCGATACGCCGCTCCACGTCGGCCATAAGCTCGGGGTCCTGCGCCATCATGGCCTGGGCCTCGAGCACGTGCTGAGCCTCGCCACCGGCCAGGTTGCCGCGTGCGATCAGGTCGGCCGCCACGGCCTCCACAGCCTGCCGAGCACGCCCCTGTTCGCGCTCGGCCTCCTCGGCGGGGATCTGCTTGGCAGGCGGTTCGAGCACCGCCGTACCCATATGACGCACCTCGCCGATCGCCACCCCGTGGCTCACGCCGACGCCTCGCAGCGTTGTCTCCATTTCACCCGTCTCCGGTCGTGCGGTGGTCCGTGCCGCCGCGGTGGTTATCCAGTCGGCTGTCATCGAGCCGAGTTCGTCACTGCCAACCGAACAAGGTGTCGCCGACCTTCACGTCGCCGTCCTCACGGACGTCGGAGAGGGATTCGGCGGTGGCTTCCAGCGCGACGACCGGACACACGGGCGACTTGCCGGCCGCCTCGACGGCCGCGGGGTCCCAGCGCACGATCCCCTGGCCGCGCGTGACCCTGTCCCCCTTGTTCACGAGCAGTTCGAACCCTTCGCCGTTGAGCTGAACGGTGTCGATGCCGAGGTGCGTGAGCACCCCGTGCCCGTTCTCGTCGACGACGACGAAGGCGTGCGGGTGCAGGGAGACAATGATGCCGTCGACCGGCGACACCGCCTCGGACGGCTCACGCACGGGGTCGACGGCGGTTCCAGGACCCACCATCGCGCCGGAGAAGACCGGGTCCGGTACCGCAGCGAGCCCGATGGCACGTCCGGCAAGAGGGGACGTCACAGTGGTCATAGGGAGCCTCCCAGGGGTGGAGCTTGATCGGCGCCGTCACAGCCTGTGGGCGACGGCGTACTGCTCAGCAGCGTAAGTCATAAGAAGTCCCGGTTCCGCCCGAGTCCAGGCGGTTCGCGGCCTTAGAGACGCACCGAGAACGATTTGCCTCGACCCTCGGCGGCCTGTACTGTCGTACTCCTGCCTGACCCCAACGCGACTTTGAGTCGGGGGTCGGCGGCGACTTTTAAGCCCTGACTCTAACCCGGACTCGGCACCTGCATGTCTGCAGGAGCTGGTCAAGGAAAGCGAAAAGGACTGATAGAGTCGGACTCGCCGGAAAGGGAAACGCGAAAGCGAAGAACTGGAAAGTGAAAAGCAGGATCCCGCTTCGACCGGGAATCGGACACGAAAGAGTCTGATAGAGTCGGAAACGCAAGACCGAAGGGAAAAGCCCGGAGGAAAGCCCGAGAGGGTGAGTACAAAGGAAGCGTCCGTTCCTTGAGAACTCAACAGCGTGCCAAAAGTCAACGCCAGATATGTTGATACCCCGGCCTGCTTCGGCAGGTTGGAGGTTCCTTTGAAAGTCCCGCGAGGTCACTGACCTGGTGGGCAATTTACACAGCGAGGACGCTGTGAACGACCGGTCTTATTCCGTCCGGTCGTTCCGCTCTCGTGTTGTGTTGTCCCGATCACGGGAAAACATTCACGGAGAGTTTGATCCTGGCTCAGGACGAACGCTGGCGGCGTGCTTAACACATGCAAGTCGAACGATGAAGCCCTTCGGGGTGGATTAGTGGCGAACGGGTGAGTAACACGTGGGCAATCTGCCCTTCACTCTGGGACAAGCCCTGGAAACGGGGTCTAATACCGGATAACACTCTGTCCCGCATGGGACGGGGTTGAAAGCTCCGGCGGTGAAGGATGAGCCCGCGGCCTATCAGCTTGTTGGTGGGGTGATGGCCTACCAAGGCGACGACGGGTAGCCGGCCTGAGAGGGCGACCGGCCACACTGGGACTGAGACACGGCCCAGACTCCTACGGGAGGCAGCAGTGGGGAATATTGCACAATGGGCGAAAGCCTGATGCAGCGACGCCGCGTGAGGGATGACGGCCTTCGGGTTGTAAACCTCTTTCAGCAGGGAAGAAGCGAGAGTGACGGTACCTGCAGAAGAAGCGCCGGCTAACTACGTGCCAGCAGCCGCGGTAATACGTAGGGCGCAAGCGTTGTCCGGAATTATTGGGCGTAAAGAGCTCGTAGGCGGCTTGTTGCGTCGGTTGTGAAAGCCCGGGGCTTAACCCCGGGTCTGCAGTCGATACGGGCAGGCTAGAGTGTGGTAGGGGAGATCGGAATTCCTGGTGTAGCGGTGAAATGCGCAGATATCAGGAGGAACACCGGTGGCGAAGGCGGATCTCTGGGCCATTACTGACGCTGAGGAGCGAAAGCGTGGGGAGCGAACAGGATTAGATACCCTGGTAGTCCACGCCGTAAACGTTGGGAACTAGGTGTTGGCGACATTCCACGTCGTCGGTGCCGCAGCTAACGCATTAAGTTCCCCGCCTGGGGAGTACGGCCGCAAGGCTAAAACTCAAAGGAATTGACGGGGGCCCGCACAAGCAGCGGAGCATGTGGCTTAATTCGACGCAACGCGAAGAACCTTACCAAGGCTTGACATACACCGGAAAGCATCAGAGATGGTGCCCCCCTTGTGGTCGGTGTACAGGTGGTGCATGGCTGTCGTCAGCTCGTGTCGTGAGATGTTGGGTTAAGTCCCGCAACGAGCGCAACCCTTGTTCTGTGTTGCCAGCATGCCCTTCGGGGTGATGGGGACTCACAGGAGACTGCCGGGGTCAACTCGGAGGAAGGTGGGGACGACGTCAAGTCATCATGCCCCTTATGTCTTGGGCTGCACACGTGCTACAATGGCCGGTACAATGAGCTGCGATGCCGCGAGGCGGAGCGAATCTCAAAAAGCCGGTCTCAGTTCGGATTGGGGTCTGCAACTCGACCCCATGAAGTCGGAGTTGCTAGTAATCGCAGATCAGCATTGCTGCGGTGAATACGTTCCCGGGCCTTGTACACACCGCCCGTCACGTCACGAAAGTCGGTAACACCCGAAGCCGGTGGCCCAACCCCTTGTGGGAGGGAGCTGTCGAAGGTGGGACTGGCGATTGGGACGAAGTCGTAACAAGGTAGCCGTACCGGAAGGTGCGGCTGGATCACCTCCTTTCTAAGGAGCATTTCTTACCGGGCTTGCCTGGTCAGAGGCCACTACGTCGGCAAATGTTCGACGGTGGTTGCTCATGGGTGGAACGTTGACTATTCGGCACGACAGGTTGTTTTTCACTAGTACTGCTTCGGCGTGGAACGTGGGGGACGGCAGGTCGGGTCGGGCACGTTGTTGGGTATCTGAGGGTACGGCCGTGATGGTCGCCTTCAGTTGCCGGCCCCAGTGAACCTGTTCTTCGGAGCGGGGTGATGGGTGGCTGGTCGTTGTTTGAGAACTGCACAGTGGACGCGAGCATCTGTGGCCAAGTTTTTAAGGGCGCACGGTGGATGCCTTGGCACCAGGAACCGATGAAGGACGTGGGAGGCCACGATAGGCCCCGGGGAGCTGTCAACCGAGCTTTGATCCGGGGGTGTCCGAATGGGGAAACCCGGCAGTCGTCATGGGCTGTCACCCGCTGCTGAACACATAGGCAGTGTGGAGGGAACGAGGGGAAGTGAAACATCTCAGTACCCTCAGGAAGAGAAAACAACCGTGATTCCGGGAGTAGTGGCGAGCGAAACCGGATGAGGCCAAACCGTATGCGTGTGATACCCGGCAGGGGTTGCGCATGCGGGGTTGTGGGATCTCTCTTCCACGGTCTGCCGGCCGTGGGACGAGTCAGAAACCGTTGATGTAGGCGAAGGACATGCGAAAGGTCCGGCGTAGAGGGTAAGACCCCCGTAGCTGAAACATTGACGGCTCGTTTGAGAGACACCCAAGTAGCACGGGGCCCGAGAAATCCCGTGTGAATCTGGCGGGACCACCCGCTAAGCCTAAATATTCCCTGGTGACCGATAGCGGATAGTACCGTGAGGGAATGGTGAAAAGTACCGCGGGAGCGGAGTGAAATAGTACCTGAAACCGTGTGCCTACAAGCCGTGGGAGCGTCGCATGCAAGCTTGCTTGCATGTCGTGACTGCGTGCCTTTTGAAGAATGAGCCTGCGAGTTTGCGGTGTGTTGCGAGGTTAACCCGTGTGGGGAAGCCGTAGCGAAAGCGAGTCCGAATAGGGCGTTTCAGTAGCACGCTCAAGACCCGAAGCGGAGTGATCTAGCCATGGGCAGGTTGAAGCGGAGGTAAGACTTCGTGGAGGACCGAACCCACCAGGGTTGAAAACCTGGGGGATGACCTGTGGTTAGGGGTGAAAGGCCAATCAAACTCCGTGATAGCTGGTTCTCCCCGAAATGCATTTAGGTGCAGCGTCGTGTGTTTCTTGCCGGAGGTAGAGCACTGGATAGGCGATGGGCCCTACCGGGTTACTGACCTTAGCCAAACTCCGAATGCCGGTAAGTGAGAGCACGGCAGTGAGACTGTGGGGGATAAGCTCCATGGTCGAGAGGGAAACAGCCCAGAGCATCGACTAAGGCCCCTAAGCGTACGCTAAGTGGGAAAGGATGTGGAGTCGCAGAGACAACCAGGAGGTTGGCTTAGAAGCAGCCACCCTTGAAAGAGTGCGTAATAGCTCACTGGTCAAGTGATTCCGCGCCGACAATGTAGCGGGGCTCAAGCGTACCGCCGAAGTCGTGTCATTCACACATGAAGGGCCAACGCCTGTGTGGATGGGTAGGGGAGCGTCGTGTGCCGGGTGAAGCAGCCGCGGAAGCGAGTTGTGGACGGTTCACGAGTGAGAATGCAGGCATGAGTAGCGATACACACGTGAGAAACGTGTGCGCCGATTGACTAAGGGTTCCTGGGTCAAGCTGATCTGCCCAGGGTAAGTCGGGACCTAAGGCGAGGCCGACAGGCGTAGTCGATGGACAACCGGTTGATATTCCGGTACCCGCTTTGAAACGCCCAATACTGAGCCCATTAATGCTAAGTCCGTGAAGCCGGCCCGATCTCTTCGGAGTTGAGGGTAGTGGTGGAGCCGATGAACCAAGGTGGTAGTAGGTAAGCGATGGGGTGACGCAGGAAGGTAGTCCAGCCCGGGCGGTGGTTGTCCCGGGGTAAGGGTGTAGGACGCACGGTAGGTAAATCCGTCGTGCATATAAGTCTGAGACCTGATGCCGAGCCGATTGTGGTGAAGTGGATGATCCTATGCTGTCGAGAAAAGCCTCTAGCGAGTTTCATGGCGGCCCGTACCCTAAACCGACTCAGGTGGTCAGGTAGAGAATACCGAGGCGTTCGGGTGAACTATGGTTAAGGAACTCGGCAAAATGCCCCCGTAACTTCGGGAGAAGGGGGGCCATCACTGGTGAGGAGACTTGCTCTCCGAGCTGGGGGTGGCCGCAGAGACCAGCGAGAAGCGACTGTTTACTAAAAACACAGGTCCGTGCGAAGCCGTAAGGCGATGTATACGGACTGACGCCTGCCCGGTGCTGGAACGTTAAGGGGACCGGTTAGCTGACTTTCGGGTCGGCGAAGCTGAGAACTTAAGCGCCAGTAAACGGCGGTGGTAACTATAACCATCCTAAGGTAGCGAAATTCCTTGTCGGGTAAGTTCCGACCTGCACGAATGGCGTAACGACTTCTCGACTGTCTCAACCATAGGCCCGGTGAAATTGCACTACGAGTAAAGATGCTCGTTTCGCGCAGCAGGACGGAAAGACCCCGGGACCTTTACTACAGTTTGATATTGGTGTTCGGTTCGGCTTGTGTAGGATAGGTGGGAGACTTTGAAGCAGCCACGCCAGTGGTTGTGGAGTCGCCGTTGAAATACCACTCTGGTCGTGCTGGATGTCTAACCTGGGTCCGTGATCCGGATCAGGGACAGTGTCTGATGGGTAGTTTAACTGGGGCGGTTGCCTCCTAAAGAGTAACGGAGGCGCCCAAAGGTTCCCTCAGCCTGGTTGGCAATCAGGTGTTGAGTGTAAGTGCACAAGGGAGCTTGACTGTGAGACCGACGGGTCGAGCAGGGACGAAAGTCGGGACTAGTGATCCGGCAGTGGCTTGTGGAAGCGCTGTCGCTCAACGGATAAAAGGTACCCCGGGGATAACAGGCTGATCTTCCCCAAGAGTCCATATCGACGGGATGGTTTGGCACCTCGATGTCGGCTCGTCGCATCCTGGGGCTGGAGTCGGTCCCAAGGGTTGGGCTGTTCGCCCATTAAAGCGGTACGCGAGCTGGGTTTAGAACGTCGTGAGACAGTTCGGTCCCTATCCGCTGTGCGCGTAGGAATATTGAGAAGGGCTGTCCCTAGTACGAGAGGACCGGGACGGACGAACCTCTGGTGTGCCAGTTGTTCTGCCAAGGGCATGGCTGGTTGGCTACGTTCGGAAAGGATAACCGCTGAAAGCATCTAAGCGGGAAGCCTGCTTCGAGATGAGTATTCCCACCAACTTGATTGGTTAAGGCTCCCAGTAGACGACTGGGTTGATAGGCCAGATGTGGAAGCCCGGTAACGGGTGGAGCTGACTGGTACTAATAGGCCGAGGGCTTGTCCTCAGTTGCTCGCGTCCACTGTGTTAGTTCTGAAATAACGAACGGCCGTGTTGTTCCGGTGTTGTTTATTTCATAGTGTTTCGGTGGTCATTGCGTTAGGGAAACGCCCGGTTACATTCCGAACCCGGAAGCTAAGCCTTTCAGCGCCGATGGTACTGCAGGGGGGACCCTGTGGGAGAGTAGGACGCCGCCGAACTCCTTTTACGGGAAAGCCCCGTGTCCTTGTGGACACGGGGCTTTTCTGCGTTCACGAGGTCCTTGCCTCACCCCTGTGCATCCGCGAGCGGTGGCTGAGGGTAAGGTCAGGGGGCATCATTGGCACTTTCTTCACAGGAGGCCCCCGGGTGGAGGTCCAGGAGACTCGGGTTCAGACGGACCGGGTACTCACCATCCCCAACATCCTCAGCATGGCTCGCCTTGTCGGGGTTCCGCTCTTCCTGTGGCTGATTCTTCGCCCCGTGTTCGGCGGGCCGCAGAGCGACGGCTGGGCCCTGCTGGTGTTGATGCTCAGCGGTATCAGCGATTACCTCGATGGTAAGCTCGCCCGCCGGTGGAACCAGATCAGCAACCTCGGCCGGCTCCTGGATCCTGCTGCGGATCGCCTCTACATCCTTTCGACCCTCGTCGGCCTCACCTGGCGGGAGATCCTCCCGCTGTGGCTGACCGCAGCACTTGTCGCGCGTGAGCTGATGCTCCTCGTGATGGTAGGAATCCTGCGGCGCCACGGCTATCCGCCGCCCCAGGTGAACTTCCTGGGCAAGGCTGCCACGTTCAACCTGATGTACGCGTTCCCCTTGTTGCTGCTCAGCGACGGAAGTGGTTGGCTTGCATCGCTGGCCGCTATTTTCGGATGGGCGTTCGCAGGTTGGGGTACAACGCTCTATTGGTGGGCAGGGATCCTCTACGTGGTTCAGGTCCGCCGGCTCGTCAAGGCGGATGTAGCAGCCGATTGAGCTCGTTGATGCGGTGCCGTGCAGTGTGGCCGGCCCGCCGCTGATGACCCGGATGGTGCCCCGACGGGCGAAGTCGGCTAAACCGTCGTCTCTTCAAGGAGGACGTTTCCGACATGAAGGCCGTCGTGATGGCTGGCGGCGAAGGCACACGCCTTCGCCCCATGACCTCGAGCATGCCCAAGCCGCTTCTGCCCGTCGCCAATCGGCCGATCATGGAGCACGTGCTTCGGCTGTTGAAGCGGCACGGGCTGAATGAGACCGTCGTAACGGTCCAGTTTCTCGCCTCGCTGGTCAAGAACTACTTCGGGGACGGAGAAGAGCTCGGGATGGAGCTCAGCTATGCCAACGAGGAGAAACCTCTCGGTACCGCGGGGAGCGTGAAGAATGCCGAGGAAGCGCTGAAGGACGACACCTTCCTCGTCATTTCCGGTGACGCTCTCACCGATTTCGATCTCAGCGATCTGATCGCCTTCCACAAGGAAAAGGGCGGTCTCGTCACGGTGTGCCTGACCCGTGTGCCGAACCCTCTGGAATTCGGCATCACGATTGTCGACGAGGGCGGCCAGGTCGAACGCTTCCTGGAGAAGCCCACCTGGGGCCAGGTCTTCTCGGACACCGTCAACACCGGCATCTACGTCATGGAGCCCGAGGTATTCGACTATGTCGAGGCCGACGTCTCGGTGGACTGGTCCGGCGATGTCTTCCCGCAGCTCATGAAGGAAGGCAAGCCCATCTACGGCTATGTCGCAGAGGGCTACTGGGAGGACGTCGGCACTCACGAGAGCTACGTGAAGGCACAGGCCGACGTTCTTGAACGCAAGGTCGATGTCGACATCGACGGCTTCGAGATCTCGCCCGGAGTATGGGTGGCGGAAGGCGCGGAGGTACATCCCGACGCTGTTCTGCGCGGACCTCTCTACATCGGGGACTACGCGAAGGTGGAAGCCGGAGCGGAGATTCGCGAGCACACGGTCATCGGATCGAACGTGGTCGTCAAGAGCGGCGCATTCCTGCACAAGGCCGTGGTGCACGACAACGTCTACATCGGGCAGCAGAGCAATTTGCGCGGTTGCGTGATCGGCAAGAACACAGACGTCATGCGGGCGGCCCGCATCGAGGACGGCGCGGTCATCGGGGACGAATGCCTGATCGGTGAGGAGTCGATCATCCAGGGCAATGTCCGCGTCTACCCGTTCAAGACCATCGAGGCCGGCGCCTTCGTCAACACCTCGGTCATCTGGGAATCGCGCGGACAGGCTCATCTCTTCGGCGCCCGAGGTGTGTCCGGGATCCTGAACGTCGAGATCACCCCGGAACTGGCCGTCCGGCTCGCCGGTGCCTACGCCACGACCCTGAAGAAGGGCTCGACGGTCACCACCGCACGTGACCACTCCCGCGGTGCCCGTGCCCTGAAGCGAGCGGTGATCTCGGCCCTTCAGGCCAGCGCCATCGACGTCCGGGACCTGGAGAACGTACCGCTGCCCGTCGCGCGCCAGCAGACCGCCCGGGGCAGCGCCGGCGGGATCATGATCCGTACGTCTCCCGGCGTGCCCGACTCGGTCGACATCATGTTCATCGACGAGCGCGGAGCGGACCTGTCGCAGGCGAGACAGCGGAAACTGGACCGGGTCTACGCACGACAGGAATACCGCCGTGCCTTCCCGGGCGAGATCGGCGATCTGCACTTCCCGTCCAGCGTCTTCGACTCGTACACCGGAGCGCTGCTGCGGAACGTGGACACCGCGGGGATTGCCGATGCGGGTCTCAAGGTGGTCGTCGACGCGTCCAACGGGAGTGCCGGGCTCGTGCTGCCCAGCCTGCTGGGACGCCTCGGTGTCGACGCGTTGACCATCAATCCCGGCCTCGACGAATCACGACCCACCGAGTCCGCCGAGACCCGGCGCTCCGGACTCGTACGGCTCGGCGAGATCGTCTCCTCGGCGCGGGCCGCGTTCGGCGTGCGGTTCGATCCGGTCGGCGAGCGGCTCTCCCTGGTCGACGAGCGGGGCAGGATCGTCGAGGACGACCGGGCGCTCCTCGTGCTGCTCGACCTCGTGGCAGCCGAGCGGCGCAGCGGGCGGGTGGCGTTGCCGGTCACCACGACACGCGTCGCCGAGCAGGTCGCGGCGTACCACGGCACTCAGGTCGAATGGACGACGACATCGCCCGACGATCTGACCCGCGTGGCACGTGAGGAAGGCACCATCTTCGGTGGAGACGGACGCGGGGGCTTCGTCGTTCCCGAATTCAGCAGCGTCTTCGACGGATCGGCTGCGTTCGTCCGGCTCCTCGGCCTGGTGGCCAGGACCCAGCTCACCCTGAGCCAGATCGATGCCCGCATCCCCCGTGCCCATGTCCTGCGCCGCGATCTCGCCACCCCCTGGGCAGTCAAGGGGCTGGTCATGCGGCGGGTCGTGGAGGCCGCCGGTGACCGCAGCGTCGATACGACGGACGGGGTGCGGGTGGTCGAGACCGACGGGCGGTGGGTGATGGTGCTGCCGGACCCGGCCGAAGCGGTCACCCATCTGTGGGCCGAAGGTCCGGACGACGCCTCCGCGCAGGCGCTGCTGGACGAATGGACGGCAGTAGTGGACAGCGCAGGTCAGTGACGGTTCTCCCGGTGTGTCCGGTGGCGCCCGGCGGCGTCAGCGGGCACACCGGTGGGGCCATTCGGCGCTAGCCGTGGCGACGTGCGACGATGTGCGGCATGTCGCAGCAGCCCCCCGATCGGAGTACCGCCTCGCCTCCCGCGCGTCCCGATGCGTCCATGTCGCTGCTGACCAATGTGATGGACCACAGCCTGGACGACGGATACGCCGAGGCCTCGGCGCGTCGCAAGGCCGACGGGACCGCGGGCCTGCCCCGTACGCTCAAGTCGAAACTCGGCCTCGCCGCTTGCCTGGTGCTGGCCGCCCTCGTCGTCACGCTCGGGGCCGCGGAGGCGCGTGTCTCGGCGCCGGTCCTCGCCAAGGAGCGCCAGGAGCTGATCGACCGCATCGACGACGAGACGGCGGCGGCCGACGACCTCGAGTCGCAGGTGGACGAGCTCCGGGACGACGTGGGCCGGCGCCAGCGCAAGGCGCTGGAGAAGCACGGCGGGGACCAGGGGGAACGAGTGGCACTCCTCGCCGGCGCGACCCCCGTGGAGGGGCCCGGCGTGAAGCTCGTCATCGACGACGCCAAGGACACCGACCAGGGCGGCGGCGGACCGCGGGAGACCAGTGGATTCGCCGACACCGGGCGGGTCCGCGACCGGGACCTCCAGCGGGTCGTCAACGGCCTGTGGCAGTCCGGTGCCGAGGCGATCGCGATCAACGGGCAGCGCCTGACAGCCCTGTCGGCGATCCGTGCGGCGGGCGACGCCATACTGGTCGACAACAGACCGCTCGTCCCGCCCTACACGGTGCTGGCGGTGGGGAACGGGAAGCAACTCGGCACCGCGTTCCAGGACAGTGCCGACGGCCAGTATCTTCAGGCGCTCAAGGACACCTTCGACGTCCGGACGAGCCTGTCCGTGCAGCAGAAGGTGAGCCTTCCGGTCGCGCCGAGCCTGATCGTACGTACAGCAGAGCCTTATAAAGCCGCAGACACCGGCAGTGGTGCGGCAGACACAGGGAAGGGCACATCGTGATCGCCGTACTGGGCCTCGTCGTGGGAGTCGTGGTCGGACTGTTGGTCCGGCCCGAGGTGCCGGCGATGGTCGAGCCCTATCTCCCGATCGCCGTCGTGGCTGCCCTCGACGCAGTCTTCGGCGGTCTGCGCGCCATGCTCGACGGGATCTTTGTCGACAAGGTGTTCGTCGTGTCGTTCCTTTCGAACGTCGTGGTCGCCGCGCTGATCGTGTTCCTGGGCGACAAGCTGGGCGTCGGTGCCCAGCTGTCCACCGGTGTGGTGGTCGTGCTCGGGATCCGGATCTTCTCCAACGCCGCGGCCATCCGCCGGCACGTCTTCCGGGCCTGAGGCCGATGAGCAACGAAGAACTTCCCGAGGAGACGGAGCACGCCGCAGAGCGTGCGGCGGGCTCCGCCAATGAGCTCACCGGTCGTCAGCGGCTGATCGCCGGACTCTGGCCGCCGCGGGTGACGCGGGCCCAACTCGTCGTCGCGCTACTGCTGTTCGTCCTCGGTCTCGGCCTGGCCATTCAGGTGCGGTCCAACAGCGACAACAGTGCGCTGCGGGGCGCCCGGCAGGAGGACCTGGTCAGGATCCTCGACGAGCTGGACGACCGGACCCAGCGTCTGGAGGACGAGAAGCAGCGGCTGGACGCTCAGCGCACGGAGCTGGAGAACAGCTCCGACCAGGCCGAGGAGGCGCGTAAGCAGACGGTGGAGAAGGAGCGGCAACTCGGCGTGCTCGCGGGCACCGTGGCGGCACACGGGCCCGGGATCACGCTGACCGTCAACGACCCCGGGAACGGGGTGAAGGCGGACATGCTGCTCGACGCCCTTCAGGAGCTGCGGGCGGCGGGCGCCGAGGCGATCGAGGTCAACGGGGTGCGCGTGGTGGCCAACACGTACTTCTCCGGTGACGGCGGCAACGTCAGGGTTGACGACCATAAGATCACCGCGCCGTACGTCTTCGAGGTGATCGGCAAGCCCCAGGATCTGGAGCCGGCACTGAACATTCCTGGCGGCGTGGTGCAGACGCTGGAGAAGGAGCAGGCCACCGTGCAGGTGGAGCAGGCCGACGACATCGTCGTGGACGCCTTGCGACCGGCGAAGCAGCCTGACTACGCTCGGTCGTCGTCCCCGTGAGGCGGCGGTGCGGAAGGGGCGAAGGAGACGGGCGCAAGGTTGCGGGGGGTCGCCGCATCGTATTGGTGGTGCGTGGTGGAAACTGTCGAGTGGATACGGACGTTGTGAGGATGTCCGGGTCGGCAGGTGTGTTCATTCAGGGTTCGTCCTGCCCCACGGGCGGGTCTATTTCGGTCAAGGGGAATCGCCCGTGAAGTTGTTTGGGAAGTTGTTCGGCAAGAGCGCTCGCGACGAGGCCGCTCGCCATCGCGCGCCGCGCCATGGCCAGGCGGAGGAGCAGGGCACGGAGCGCCCGCTCTTCCGTGATCAGGTGTCGGGTACTGGCAGTGACAATTCGGGAGTATCCGGCGCGTCGTCTGTTGACCCTGCCGGTCCCGGCCGCATAGGTTTCGGGGAATCGTCGACCTCGAGTTCGGGTGGAGAGTTCGCCCCCAGGCAGGAGGGTTCGTCCATGCCGGTCTGTACGAGGTGCGGGCATCGCAATGCCGAGGCCAGCCGTTTCTGCTCCAACTGCGGTGCTCCGCTGAGGGGCGGAGTTCCCGAGCGTGCCTCGGAGACGACGTCGACCATCTCCATCTCCGGTCTCGAGGCGTACGAGGCGGAGGCCACCGGGCAGACGGCTGTGCCGTCCCTCTCGCCCGAGGCTCAGGCCGCCGTGGACGCCCTTCCGCTCGGCTCGGCGCTCCTGGTGGTGCGTCGTGGTCCGAACTCCGGCAGCCGTTTCCTGCTGGACGGTGAGCTGACCACGGCCGGCCGCCACCCGCAGAGCGACATCTTCCTCGACGACGTGACGGTGTCGCGTCGGCACGTGGAGTTCCGCAGGAGCCCCGACGGAAGCTTCACGGTCGGGGACGTGGGCAGCCTCAACGGCACCTACGTCAACCGTGAGCGCATCGACTCCGTCGCCCTGTCCAATGGCGACGAAGTGCAGATCGGTAAGTACCGGCTGGTCTTCTACGCGAGCCAGCGCGGTATCTGACCCGTCAGGGAAGGTCCATGCTGAGAACACCGACGGGCGGTGCCGTGACCGGCACCGCCTCCGCCGACGACCGCCCGATGAGCATCGGCGCGGTGCTCCTGCGGCTGCGGGACGAGTTTCCCGAGGTCACGATCTCCAAGATTCGTTTCCTGGAGGCCGAAGGGCTCGTCGAGCCGCAGCGGACCCCTTCCGGCTATCGCAAGTTCCGCGGCGCCGATGTGGAGCGGCTGGCGCAGGTGCTGCGCATGCAGCGGGACCACTACCTCCCGCTGAAGGTCATCCGCGAACATCTGGATGCCCTCGCCCGTGGTGAACAGGCCGCCCTGCCTTCCGGGGGCGGCCCACGGGACCTGACCGTTGGCTGGGACGCGGAGCCCGGACGGGCCACCGCGGCCCGGATCGGCCGTGCGGAGCTGCTGGCGGCCGCCGAGGTCACCGAGAGCGACCTCGACGAGTGGGAGTCGTACGGACTGGTGGTTCCGACCGCCGAGGGCGGTTACGACGCCGAGATGGTGACCGTGGCCAGGCTTGTGGCGGATCTGGGCAGGTTCGGTCTGGAGCCGCGTCACCTGCGTGCCATGCGGGCCGCTGCGGATCGCGAGGTCGGGCTCATCGAGCAGGTGGTCGCACCCCTGCGGCGGCACCGGAATCCGCAGACCAGAGCCCATGCGGAGGCCACTGCGAAAGAACTCGCGGAGCTGTCCGTGAGGCTTCATTCGGCCCTGGTACAGAGCGCCCTGCACATCCGGCTCCACTGATCGCCAGGCTGCCCGACTACCCAAACCTGCCGGGCACGTCCTAGGGTTGCTGTGTGAACGAGCTCGACGTTGTGGGTGTCCGGGTGGAAATGCCCTCGAACCAACCGATCGTGCTCCTGCGTGAAGTGGGAGGCGACCGGTACCTCCCCATTTGGATCGGTCCTGGTGAGGCGACCGCGATCGCCTTCGCCCAGCAGGGCATGGCTCCGGCCAGGCCGCTGACCCATGATCTCTTCAAGGACGTGCTCGAGGCCGTCGGCCAGGAGCTCACCGAGGTCCGCATCACGGACCTACGGGAAGGGGTCTTCTACGCGGAGCTGGTCTTTGCCAGCGGGGTCGAGGTGAGCGCGCGGCCGTCCGACGCCATAGCGCTCGCGTTGCGCACCGGAACGCCGATCTATGGCAGTGACGGGGTGCTCGACGACGCAGGCATCGCCATCCCGGACGAGCAGGAGGACGAGGTGGAGAAATTCCGCGAGTTCCTCGATCAGATCTCCCCGGAGGATTTCGGCACCAACAGTCAGTGACCGTTCTTCGGGGTTGCCGTCAGCGCATCCGGCAAGCCTTTCCCGCTCGAGAGACACGGGAAACCACCCTCAGGGTGATTATCACTCGGCGTGCCGAGTGTGGCGATCGTTGACGCACCCCGAGTGACTGCCTACCTTCGAGATGGCAGGTCAAGGACGGAGGTCGGCGTGAGAAGCAGCGGCGACGGTACGGCAGCGGGTGGGCCGTATCCGCAGCAGGGGAGTACAGCCGACCACACCATCGTGCAACCGGTTCAACCGGCGGCGGTGGCGGGGGACGGAGTGGCTTCGGCCAACGACATCGGATATCGCGGGCCGACCGCCTGCGCGGCGGCCGGGATCACCTACCGGCAGCTCGACTACTGGGCGCGCACGGGGCTGGTGGAGCCGAGCGTGCGTCCGGCGTACGGCTCCGGCACACAGCGGCTCTACAGCTTCCGGGACGTCGTCCTGCTGAAGATTGTGAAGCGCTTCCTGGACACCGGCGTGGCACTCCAGAACATCCGCACCACGGTGCAGCATCTGCGGGCCCGCGGATTCCAGGACCTCGAGCGGATGACGCTGATGAGCGACGGGGCGACGGTCTACGAGTGCTCCTCGCCCGACGAGGTCGTCAGCCTGCTCCAGGGTGGCCAGGGGGTCTTCGGGATCGCGGTGGGTGTGGTGTGGCAGGACGTGGACGCCGCGCTCTCGCAGCTGCACGGCGAGCGGGTGGACACCGGCGAGACCCTCATCGGGAACAACCCCACCGACGAGCTCGCGCGGCGGCGCAACCGCGCCGGCTGACGCGGCCCGCGGTCCGGGCGCGGCGATTGTCAGTGCCGTAGGGCAGCATCGACGATGTGAGAGCCGCGCCCACCATCCTGCATCTGGACATGGATGCCTTCTACGCCTCCGCCGAGCAGGCGGCCAAGCCCAGCCTGCGCGGCAAGCCGGTCGTGGTGGGCGGGCTCGGGCCGCGCGGAGTCGTCGCCACCGCGTCGTACGAGGCCCGTCGCTTCGGGGTGCACTCGGCGATGCCCACGGCGCAGGCGCGGCGGCTGGCGCCCAACGCGGCCTATCTGGTGCCCCGCTTCCAGCTGTACCGGACCGTCAGCGACCAGGTGATGGAGCTGCTCGCCCGGCTCTCGCCGCTGGTGGAGCCGCTCAGCCTGGACGAGGCCTTCGTGGACCTGGAGGCCGGGGGGACGGCCGACGACGCGGCTTCGGCGCGGGAGATCGGTGAGCAGCTGCGTACGGCCATCAAGGCGGTCACTGGGCTCACCGGCTCGGTCGGGCTCGCCGGTTCCAAGATGCTTGCCAAGATCGCTTCGGAGGAGGCGAAGCCGGACGGCCTGCTGCTCATAGAGCCGGGCACGGAGCGGGCGCTGCTCGCACCCATGACGGTGCGGATCCTCCCCGGGGTCGGGCCGGCGACGGCGGATCATCTGCGCCGTGCGGGGATGACGACGGTCGACGACCTGGTCGAGGCGGGCGAGGACGAGCTCGTACGCCTGCTGGGGAAGGCGCACGGCGGCTCGCTGCACCGCATGGCGTTCGGGTACGACGACCGGCCGGTGGTCGCGGAGCGGGACGCCAAATCGGTGTCCGTCGAGGACACCTTCGACGCCGACCTGCATGACCGGGTGCGGATCAGGACGGAGGTCGAGCGGCTGGCCGACCGGTGCGTCCAGCGCTTGCGGGGCGCGGGGAGGTCCGGGCGCACCGTGGTGCTGAAGGTGCGCCGGTACGACTTCTCGACGCTCACGCGGTCCGAGACGCTCCGTGGGCCCACGGACGACCCCACGGTGGTCCGTGAGGCCGCCGCACGGCTCCTGGAGGCCGTTGACACCACCGGAGGCATCCGGCTCCTGGGAGTGGGCGTGACGGGGCTCGCCGACTACACCCAGGAGGATCTTTTCGCCCAGGCCGCCGGCGAGCGGAACGCGGCCGAGGAAGCCGCCGGTCAGTCGGCCGAGGACTCGGCGGAGGGGGCGGCACCGGCGGGGGACGACGGGGGCGGGCCGCCGGGCGATCCCCGGGCACCGGCCCCGGAGACCGCCGAGCAGCGCGCAGCTCGGCGCTGGCCCGCCGGACACGACGTGCACCACGGGACGTACGGCCATGGCTGGGTGCAGGGCAGTGGTGTCGGCCGGGTGACGGTGCGTTTCGAGGAGCCCGGGTCGGCGCCCGGCCGGGTGCGTACGTTCCGGATCGACGACCCGGAACTGCGGCCCGCCGATCCGCTGCCGTTGGTGAGGGACCCGGTGGACTACTCGTCCTGGCCGGCCAGCCTGCCGAAGTCCCTGTCCGGACCGATCTCCTCGGGCGGGGAGTCCAGACCGTAGTGCCGGTAGAGCTGGAGCTCCTGTTCCGGCGAGAGATGACGGCCTACACCGAAGTCCGGTGCGTCCTTGATGAGCGCACGGTCGAAGGGGATGCGGAGCGTGTCCTCCACGAATTCGCTGGGTTCCAGCGGGACGAACGCGTCCCGGCTGAAGAGTCCGGTACGTACGGCTGCCCACTCGGGCACACCGGTCGCGTCGTCGAGATACACCTCGTCCACGGTCCCGATCTTGGTGCCCTTGCGGTCGAACGCCTTGCGGCCGATCAGGCGGCGCGGATCGATGTCGCTCTGCACGGTCCCTCCCACTGGTCGCGGCTACTCCACAAGCACTACAAAAAGGCAGATCCGGGTGGTTGGCCACTCGAGAAATCAGCCACGAACCCCGCTGGTAGGCTGGTGATGGCTGCTGACCCCGTGCGGGAGAGTCCTCCGGAGTTGATCCGAAGGCGCCGAAGGAGCAAATCCTCCCCGGAATCTCTCAGGCCCCCGTACCGCACGGACGAGGTCACTCTGGAAAGCAGGGCGGGTTTCGTGCGGCCGAGTGCCGGTGCGATTCCCTTCCTCACCGACGGTGAAAGCCGGTACGCCGCAAGGCGCGCCGGTGAAGCTCTCAGGTTGAGATGACAGAGGGGGAGGCCGTTCGGGCACCCGCGCCGTGGTGCCCCTCGCAGGTCGTGACAGACCAGGAGGCCTCCACCATGACCCCCCGTCGCACTCCGCTCTCCCAGCTGGAGCAGGGCATTCCGTTCGAGCAGCGCCACATCGGTCCCGATGACGAGGCGCAGTCGAAGATGCTCGCCCAGGTCGGTTACGGCTCGCTGGACGAACTCACCGCTGCCGCGGTGCCCGATGTCATCAAGAGCGCCGAGGCGCTCGCACTGCCGTCCGCTCGCACCGAGGCCGAGGTCCTCGCCGAGCTGCGCGAGCTCGCGGACCGCAACCAGGTGCTGGCCCCGATGATCGGGCTCGGCTACTACGGCACCTTCACCCCGCCGGTGATCCTGCGCAACGTCATGGAGAACCCCGCCTGGTACACGGCCTACACGCCGTACCAGCCGGAGATCTCGCAGGGCCGCCTGGAGGCGCTGCTCAACTTCCAGACCATGGTCGCCGAGCTGACCGGGCTGCCCACCTCCGGTGCCTCGCTGCTCGACGAGGGCACCGCGGCCGCCGAGGCCATGGCGCTCTCCCGGCGCGTCGGCAAGGTGAAGGACGGTGTCTTCCTGGTCGACGCCGACGCCCTGCCGCAGACGGTCGCGGTCATAGAGACCCGCGCCGAGCCGACCGGTGTCGAGGTCGTCGTCGCCGACCTGTCCGAGGGCATCCCGGCGGAGCTCGCCGAGCGCGGTGTCTTCGGCGTGCTGGTGCAGTACCCGGGCGCCTCCGGAGCGGTCCGGGACATCAAGCCCGTCATCGATCAGGCCCACGAGCTGGGTGCGATCGTCACGGTCGCCGCCGACCTGCTCGCCCTGACCCTGCTCACCTCGCCCGGTGACCTGGGCGCGGACATCGCGATCGGTACCACGCAGCGCTTCGGTGTGCCGATGGGCTTCGGCGGACCGCACGCAGGATTCATGGCCGTGCGCGAGAAGTTCGCCCGCAGCCTTCCGGGCCGTCTCGTCGGTGTCTCCGTCGACGCGGACGGCAACAAGGCCTACCGGCTGGCCCTGCAGACCCGCGAGCAGCACATCCGCCGCGAGAAGGCCACCAGCAACATCTGTACCGCCCAGGTGCTGCTCGCCGTCATGGCCGGAATGTACGCGGTGTACCACGGCCCGGACGGGCTGCGGACGATCGCCCGGCGCACCCACCGCTACGCGACGATCCTGGCCGAGGGCCTGCGCGCCGCCGGGGTCGACGTCGTGACCGGCGCCTTCTTCGACACCCTCACCGTGCGCGTCCCGGGCGGGGCCGCGAAGACCGTCGCCGCCGCCCGTGAGCGCGGGGTCAACCTGCGGCTCGTCGACGCCGACCTGGTCTCCGTCGCCTGCGACGAGACCACCACGCGTACGCAGATCGCCGCAGTCTGGGCCGCCTTCGGCGCCGACGGGGACATCGAGGCGCTGGACGCCACCGTCGCCGACGCGCTTCCCGAGGCGCTGCTGCGCACCGACGAGATCCTCACCCACCCGGTCTTCCACCAGCACCGCTCCGAGACCGCGATGCTGCGCTACCTGCGCAAGCTCGCCGACCGCGACTACGCGCTGGACCGCGGCATGATCCCGCTCGGCTCCTGCACCATGAAGCTGAACGCGACCACCGAGATGGAGCCGGTCACCTGGCCCGAGTTCGGCGCGCTGCACCCCTTCGCACCGGCCGAGCAGGCGCAGGGCTTCCTCACCCTCATCCGCGAGCTGGAGGAGCGCCTCGCCGAGGTCACCGGCTACGACGCCGTCTCCATCCAGCCGAACGCGGGATCGCAGGGCGAGTTCGCGGGCCTGCTGGCCGTACGCGCGTACCACCGGGCCAACGGTGACGACCAGCGCACCGTCTGCCTCATCCCGTCCTCCGCGCACGGCACCAACGCGGCCAGCGCCGTCATGGCCGGCATGAAGGTCGTCGTGGTGAGGACCGCCGACGACGGCGAGGTGGACGTCGATGACCTGCGCGCCAAGATCGAGAAGCACCGCGACGAGCTCGCCGTACTCATGATCACGTACCCGTCGACGCACGGTGTGTTCGAGGAGCACGTCGCCGACATCTGCGCCGAGGTGCACGACGCCGGCGGTCAGGTGTACGTCGACGGCGCCAACCTCAACGCGCTGGTGGGCCTCGCGAAGCCGGGCCGCTTCGGCGGCGACGTCTCGCACCTGAACCTGCACAAGACCTTCTGCATCCCGCACGGCGGCGGCGGCCCCGGCGTCGGCCCGGTCGGGGTGCGCGCGCACCTCGCGCCGTACCTGCCGAACCACCCGCTGCAGCCCGCCGCGGGCCCCGAGACCGGGGTCGGACCGATCTCGGCCGCTCCGTGGGGTTCGGCCGGCATCCTGCCCATCTCCTGGGCGTACGTGCGGCTGATGGGCGGGGAGGGCCTGAAGCGGGCCACGCAGGTCGCCGTGCTCGCGGCCAACTACATCGCCAAGCGTCTGGAGCCGCACTACCCGATCCTGTACAACGGCCCGGCCGGTCTGGTCGCGCACGAGTGCATCGTGGACCTGCGGCCGATCTCCAAGGCCACCGGCGTCAGCGTCGACGACATCGCCAAGCGTCTGATCGACTACGGCTTCCACTCGCCGACCATGTCGTTCCCGGTCGCCGGGACGCTGATGATCGAGCCGACCGAGAGCGAGAACCTCGCGGAGCTCGACCGGTTCTGCGACACGATGATCGCCATTCGCGGCGAGGTCGAGAAGGTGGCCTCCGGCGAGTGGAGCGCGGACGACAACCCGCTGCACAATGCTCCGCACACCGCGGCGATGCTGGGCGGGGAGTGGAAGCACGGGTACAGCCGTGAGGTGGCGGTCTTCCCGGCCGGCGTCTCGGCCGCCGACAAGTACTGGCCGCCGGTGCGCCGGATCGACGGCGCCTTCGGTGACCGCAACCTCGTCTGCTCCTGCCCGCCGCTGGACGAGTACGACAACTGAGTCATGAGCGCGGGGGAGTGACGCGGGCATGCGTCGGGGCCGGTTCGGAGAATTCTCCGGGCCGGCCCCTGCTCGTACCGGCCGCGGTCAGGCGGCCTTCATCACCCGGTCGGTCCCCAGGGGCCGGTGCGGAGCGATGATCTGACCGTCGGGGAGCAGCTCACCGGTGTCCTCGAAGAGCAGGACTCCGTTGCACAGCAGGCTCCAGCCCTGCTCCGGGTGGTGGGCCATCAGGCGGGCGGCTTCCCGGTCGGCTGAATCGGCGGTCGGGCATGGTGGCTGGTGCTGGCACATGGCTGGGTTCTTTCGCTGCGTTGTAGTGAATGTCCTGCGGCTTGATGAGGTGTTCATGGCCGCCCCCCGTATCGATCGGTCCGGTCCCAGTGTTGCCCCACGGGCGTCATTCCGCAGGCATTTCGCAGCAGCACTTGTCCTTACTCGAAGGACGCGTCACCCGCGCGGACGGTTCACCGCAATTGCACTGTCACTTCGGGTGGTTCGGGGTGGCCGGACCGGGCTAGTCCGGTCGGGCACCGAAGTGCGCCCCCTCAGCGCTGTGCCCCGCCACCGGGGACGGTGGCGGGGCACAGCGTTCTCGTACGGGGTCCGGTCCTCAGGCCGGTGATCCGAGCAGGGGGCCGGGGCCAGGGGTGATGCGCAGCGTCATCACGCGCAGCAGATCGGCGACCCGGTGCGGGCGATGGGCCGCGATGCCCGGCGGGGCGGGAGCCAGCGGAACCAGGAGATCGGCGGGGGCGAGCGCCCCGCCGGCGGCGTCGGCCTCGGCGTCGCCGTGGAGCCACAGCGCGAGCATGTAGAGCTCCGGGATGGACAGCAGCCGTGGCTGGTAGTGACTGGTCACCGTCTCGGCCTGGCGCAGGGCGAGTTCGGTCGAGGCGATGTAGGGGCCCTCGAAGAAGTGCGAGAAGGTCCAGCCGTCCGGAGTGAGCATGGTGTCCGCCGCGGCGACGGGCTGCTCCGAGCCGCGGATCAGGAACCGCCACCCGGCCAGCCTGGTGGCGGGAGCGAGCCCGCCCGGCCCGATCCGGTCCAGTACATGGACGGGGAGCGGGAGTTCGGGGCTCAGCGGTCCCTCGGCGGATCGGAGGGCTGGGGTGCGGGCCTCGCGGACTGCGGTGGGTGAACCGAGTGCCGCGAGAACGCTGCGCAGAGCGGGCGCGGGAGCCGGAGGAACATGCAGCGGCATAGTGGGTCGCCTCTCACTTCGGAGACACGGTGGTGCGTGGGCGGGTGCAGACGGCGCTGTCGGCATGCGGGGCCAGAGGAGGCCGGTGACTGAGCCGGTGCGTCAACTCTCTGCCTCGTCCGCGGAGTTTATACGACACGTGTTCACGCGGTGATTCCACTAGCCGTCGCAGGTATTGCCGACAAGGCGGTATCGAGACTTTATTATGCGGAGAATCTGCTGATTTTGCGTCAGCGGCGCAGCCGCCGCCTGGGATTTTTCCCCGGGCGCGGACGGCTGAAACGCGACCGTGTATTCACCGTGCGCCGGGCGGGGAAACCGGTGCTGCACCATGCCCATGGAATGTGCCTCGGGCGGGCGCACTCAGATTACTGGGTCCGCGGCGTTCGCGGGGGCGTTATGGATCACCCGGCCTGGGCATTATCGATCGTGACGCGAGCGGCCTGGGCCGCGGGCCGCCCACTTGAGGGAGGGACGCTCCGATGGGGGAGAAGGTCGTGGCGGGCGCCTTTGACCTGTCCGATCGGCAGGGGTACCGGAGGAAGCTCCACCAGTGCCTGGAGGGGCTGGAGCGGCTGTTGGAGGAGCGGAGGTTCGACCGGCCGCGCAACCTCATGGGCGTGGAGATCGAGCTGAATCTCGCGGGCGCCGACGGCATGCCGAAGATGATGAATGGGGAGGTCCTCCCACGCATCGCGAGCCGTGATTTCCAGATGGAACTCGGGATGTTCAATTTGGAGGTGAACATAGTCCCGCACCGCCTGGACGGGCAGGTTTTCGACCAGTTGGCCGAAGAGCTCAGGACCGGGCTCGGATATGCCCACCGGAAGGCGGGCGAGGTCGACGCCGGGATCATGATGATCGGTATTCTGCCCACCCTGCGCCGCGAGGACCTCGTCGCGGCGAACCTCTCGGACGCGGACCGCTACACACTGCTCAACGATCAAATCGTGGCCGCCCGGGGCGAGGATTTCTCCCTCGATATCCAGGGCGTGGAGCGGTTGGTGTCCACCTCCGCCTCGATCACCCCGGAGGCCGCCTGCACCTCGGTCCAGCTCCACCTGCAGGTGACACCGGGTCGATTCGCGGCCGTGTGGAACGCCGCCCAGGCCGTCGCCGGGGTCCAGATCGCACTGGGCGCCAACTCGCCGTTCCTGTTCGGCAGGGAGCTGTGGCGGGAGTCGCGGCCGCCGCTCTTCCAGCAGGCCACCGACACCAGGCCGCCCGAACTCCAGAACCAGGGAGTGCGGCCCAGGACCTGGTTCGGTGAACGGTGGATCGGCTCGGCGTACGAGCTCTTCGAGGAGAACCTGCGCTACTTCCCGCCGCTGCTCCCGATCTGCGACGAGGAGGAGCCGCTGCGGGTCCTGGACGAGGGCGGGGTGCCGCGGTTGCAGGAACTGGTGCTCCACAACGGCACGGTCTACCGCTGGAACCGGCCCGTGTACGGGCTGGCCGACGGCGTCCCCCATCTGCGGGTGGAGAACCGGGTCCTGCCCGCCGGACCCACGGTCACCGATCTGATCGCCAACGCGGCCCTGTACTACGGGCTCGTGCGGGCGCTCGCCGAGGAGTCCCGCCCGGTGTGGACGCGGCTGCCGTTCGCCGCGGCGGAGGAGAACTTCGACACGGCGTGCCGCCTGGGCATCGACGCGGAGCTGACCTGGCCGCGTCCCGGCCGTGCGGGCGGGCTCACCCGGGTGCCCGCCGTCAAGCTGGTACGCGACGAGCTGCTGCCGCTGGCCGCGGCGGGGCTCGATGCCTGGAACATCGAGCCCGCTGACCGCGACCGCTACCTCGGCGTCATCGAGGAGCGCTGCAAACGACGGGTGAACGGGGCTTCCTGGCAGGCGGACACCTACCACCGGGCACGGGAGGCAGGGCTCGACCGGCACGCGGCGCTGGCCGCGACGACCCGGCGGTACGCCGAGCTGATGCACAGCGGGGAGCCCGTGCACAGCTGGCCGACGGGTGCTCCCAAGCCCTGACCAGGGCAACGCGGATGCCGTGGCCCGGCTCCCCGAGCGGTACGGCCGGTCGGGACCGGCCGTGTCCGGGGGCAGGGCCTGTCCGGCGGATCGGGGCGGACAGGCCCTAGTCCTGGCCGGCGTGACCGCTCTGGCCGGCCGTCATGATGGCCTGCAGGATCACCGTCTGGATCTCGGCCGGGTCGATGACCTGGTAGCCACCGCCGCCGGTCACCTTCGCTATCTCGTTCACCTCATCGCGGTCGGCCTCGGGACCGACCGCGATGGCGAGCAGCGGCACCGGACGCTCCGGATCGGCGATCCGCCTCAGTTCCGCGATCAGTGCACTGCGGGAGATGGAGAGGCTGTCCTGGTTCGAGCCGTCGGTGAGGATCACGACCGCGTTGAACTTGCCCTTCACATAGGTCGCCTGGGCGTCCTTGTAGGCGGCGAGCATGGTGTCGTAGAGACCGGTCGCGCCGTCCGGTACGGGTTGCAGCGCCGCGAAGGCCGCGGAGAGCTTCTCGCGGTGGGTGCCGCCGCCCTTCGCCGGATCGCCCAGCCTGGTGGCCGGGACCAGTTTGCGGTAGTCCTTGTCGCCGTCGAGCCTGGTGGCGAACTCCCAGAGCCCGATCTCGTCGTTCGGGGTGAACTGGTTGAGGGCCTGGATCAGGGACGCCTTGGTGACGTCCATCCGGGACTGGTTGCGTCCCGGGACGATCGTGGCCATGGACCCCGAGGCGTCGACGACCGTGGTCAGCCGGGCGCTCTGCACCGTGATCGTCCACATGCCGAGGGTCTGCTGGAGCGCCTCGGCGGTCGGTGCGTCGGCGCCCGCGGTGGCATAGGGCTGGGGCTTCTTGCCACCGGCCGGAGCGACCACCGACTCGCCCGCGGTGCCGTCGGCGTTCCTGAAGCCGTGCTTCTCCAGTGTGGCCTGCGAGGCGGGTTCGTCCAGCAGCGTTCTGAACCGCAGCGCCGCCCGGCTCTCGGACGTGCTCATAGCGGTCTCGTCGACCATCGTGTAGGGGTAGTTGAGCAGCGGTGTGCCGTCCTCGGGGTAGAAGAGATCGAGCTTTCCGCTGCCGGTCGACTCAGCGTTGTGGGTGAAAGCGGCCTGCTCGGAGAGGGGCACCGCCTGGTTGCGTTCCGGGTTGCCCTGTTCGGCGCCCGAGTCGCCCTGTGCCAGGGTCTCCAGCACCTGGGCGTCACTGTCCGACATGCGCTGCGCGAGCAGCTTGGCGGTCGCCGCGACCCTGGTGTCGCTGTCTCCGCCCTGCTTCTCGGAGGACGCACCGATGCTGGTGAGCGCCAGCAGGCCGGTGGCGCTGCGTGCGGGGTCGGCCGAGCCGAGGCGCATTTTGTCCGATTCCATGGCGGCGGCCGTCAACTCCGCCCAGGAGTACTTCTTCTTCGGCCAGCCGAGGCCCTTGGCCGCGGACGGAACCATGGCCAGGGTCACGGGGGAGGACGCGATGGAGTCGCCCGGTGTGACCGGGACGCCGTCACCGGAACCCTTGGCCCGGTCGGGCCAGAGGTCGGAGTCGGGCAGCCAGATCTGGAAGTCCGGGGTACGCGTGCCGTCGGAGAGGGCACCGGCGACCTTGTAGGAGTCGCGGGCGACCACCGTCACGTACAGACAGCGACCGTCGGAACGCACCTCGTCCTTGCGCGCCTTGTCGGCGATGGCGCGAACGGCGGGGGCGATGTCCGGGGAGGCCATCATGGACAGGCGTACGGCGGAGTCCTCGCAGCTCTTCGAGAACGACAACAGGCCGCTTTGCGCCGCTACGGCCGTGCCCGCCACCACTGCGAGGACGAGCGTGGTGGCGATCACAACGGTACGCCGACGGCGTGGTGGTGATCCGTCCCCGCTTCCGTCTCCCGCGTAGTCATCGGGCAAGCTGTGACGTCCCATGTCGGTGGTGCCCCTCCTTGAGGATGAACAAGGAAAAAGGGGGACCACACCATCGGCAATGGTGGTTGTCCCCCGGCCTGTCGCGCATGATCTTCGTACCTGCATTCGAGACCCTAGCCGGAGGGGGAGCAGGATGGGGAGTGAATGCACAACTCAAGGCAGGTGTACAGGTGGAGGCGGGGCTTATGGCTGATTCTTTCCCCCGGGAGGCTTCTTCGCGACGGATCCTGCGGTCCGAAACGATCCTCGTGCTGGCTCTCTCATTGGGCGCCAGCGCGGTGTCTGCCCTGATCAGTTTTGTCGGATCACTGACGAAACCAGGGGGTTTGAAGGATCAGGCGGCGACGCTCAACAGCTCGTACGCTCCGGGACGTCCATGGCTGGATCTCGCCTGGCAACTCTTCGGTATCACGACGGCCCTGGTGCCCGTCGCCCTGGTCGCGCATCTGCTGATCAGGGAGGACACCGGGCTGCGGGTCATCGGTTTCGACCGCACCAGGCCGTGGCCGGACCTGGGACGCGGCACGATGGTCGCGGCGGGGATCGGAAGCGCCGGCCTCGCCTTCTACCTGGTGGCCAGGGCCGCCGGATTCAACCTGACCGTGGTCCCGGAGTCACTGCCCGACGGGTGGTGGAAGTTCCCGGTCCTGATCCTGTCCGCGATCCAGAACTCCGTCGTGGAGGAAGTGATCGTCGTCGGGTATCTGCTGCGCAGACTGGGGCAGTTGGGGTGGACGCCGATGGCGGCACTGGTCGCCAGTTCGGTGCTGCGCGGCTCGTACCACCTGTATCAGGGGATCGGCGGCTTCATCGGGAACATGGTGATGGGCGTCGTCTTCGTACTGCTGTACCGGCGTTGGGGGCGGGTCGGGCCGCTGGTCGCGGCGCACGCGCTGCTGGATATCGGGGCGTTCGTCGGATACGCGCTGCTGGCGGGGAAGGTGGGCTGGTTGCCCACGCCGTGAAGGCCGTGAAGGCCGTGAGGGTTGTGGGGTACGGGACGCGTGCAGGGGAGGGTGCGGGGGAGTGGTGGAGCGGTCCTCGGGGCCCCGCACCCTCGTCCGAGGGTCAGAGCGATGCGAGCAGTTCGCCGTCGATGACCGTCACGGCGTCGCCCGTCAGCAGAGTGCGGTCGCCGCGCAAAGCGGTCCGTACCAGGCCGGAACGGGCGGAGGCCTGTAGCCCGGTCAGTTCGTCACGGCCGAGGCGGGCCGACCAGAAGGGCGCCAGCGCGGTGTGGGCGCTGCCGGTCACGGGGTCCTCGTCGATCCCGACGCGCGGGAAGAAGCCGCGCGAGACGAAGTCGTAGCCGCGGGCCGGGTCCTGCGCGGCGGCCGTGACGATGACGCCCCGCCGGGACACGTCTGCCAGCCTGGCGACATCGGGGGTCAGCCCTCGTACGGTCGCCTCGTCGGACAGTTCGACGAGCAGGTCGCCGATGTGCGGGCCGGTGTCGTGGACGGAGAGCGGTTCCGCGCCCAGGGCGGCGGCCAGCCCGGCCGGGGTGGCCTCCGGTGTCAACGGGGACGTGGGGAAGTCGAGGGTGATCCCGCCGTCGGGGCGGGCGGTCGCGGTGAGGATCCCGCACCGGGCCGCGAAGCGCACCGTGCCGCTCGCCGTCCCGGTGGTGTGCAGGACGTGCGCGGTGGCGAGGGTGGCGTGCCCGCACATGTCGACCTCCGTGGTCGGGGTGAACCAGCGAAGCGCCCAGTCGGCCTCGCCGCCCGGAGGCAGTGGATGGGCGAAGGCGGTCTCGGAGAGGTTCACTTCCATGGCGATCCGCTGGAGGCGATCGTCGTCGGCGAAGGTGTCGGAATCCAGGATCAGGACCCCCGCCGGGTTGCCGGTGAAGGGGCGGTCGGTGAACGTGTCGACGATTCGAATCCTCATGCCGCGACCATACGTACGGTGCGGAGCCGTACGCCAAGGCCAATTCCGTGTCCTTGGCCCCCTGCGGCACTGGACCGTCCTTGCCGCACCGCACTACCTTGCCGATGTGGATCTCTTCTCACGCTCCTGGACCGCGCTGCGTACGGCGGTCGCCGAGCTTCAGGACGAGGACTTCGCGCGGCCGTCCGGCTGTGCCGGCTGGCTGGTGAGGGACCTGGTGTGCCATCTGGTCATCGATGCCCAGGACGTCCTGATCACCCTTGCGACGCCCGCCGGGGCGGAACCGACCCGCGGCGCGGTGACCTACTGGAACGTCTCGAAGACGCCGCCGACCGGCGACGATCCGCTGGATGCGCTGATCGTCCGGCTGGCCGCGGCGTACGAGGAGCCGCGCCTGCTCAAGTTCCACCTCGACGACGTCGGTTCCGCCGCCGGCCGCGCCGCCGCACTCGCCGACCCGGCTCTCCGGGTCGGCACCCGTGATGTGGTCCTCACCGCGGGCGACTACCTCCGTGCGTACGTCCTGGAGTGGACGCTGCACCACCTCGACCTCGGCGCGTACGTTCCGGGCGCGGCCGAACCGCCTGCGGAGGGGCTCGCCGGGTCCCGGGAGATGCTGGAGACCATCGCCGGGGCGGCGTTCCCCGCGTCGTTCTCCGACAAGGACGCGCTGCTGGTCGGCACGGGACGGCGTGCGCCGACCGGCGCGGAGCAGGCGGCACTGGGCGAACGGGCCGCGAAGTTCCCGCTCTTCCTCGGATGACGGCCGGGGCACATCGCGCCTGAGCGGTGCGATGGCGCGGCGGCTCGGATTCGCGGGAGCCCTGCCGCCACCGGCCTGCTCGACGGCCCGTCCACAGCATGGGGGGGGGGTGGCATGGGCAGCGTCCCGGGATTCGATCCCGTCACCGAGCACGAGAAGACCCGCGCCGCGCTGCGTGCCGACGCCCGCGACGGGTGCGGCTGCTGGGCGAGGTTCCTGATCCTGACGCGTCCTCCGGTGTTCCGGTGTTCCGGTGTGGACGCTGGGCGACGTCGGTACCCATCTCGCGGCCGTGTATCTCGCGTACTGCTCCATCGTCTCCGCCGTCGGGTCCGTGGAGTGGGACACCGGTCCTGCCGCCGGGCGACGCGCCGTTCACCGAGCGGATCGCGGCCATGGACGCCAAGTCCGTCGACCTCCTCGGCGGCGACGGACACGCCCGTCCCGGCGACTTCGTCGCCGAGCGGGGCGAGACGTTCCTGCGGATCACCGAGGGCCTCGCCCCGGACACCCCCGTCACCGTGCCCCGGTACGGGCAGCGGGCGACGATCACGTTGGCCGCGGTGACCGGTCTGATGCCCAGTGAGAGCCTCGTGCACGGCCTGGACATCGCGCGCGGCGCCGGGCTCCCGTGGGCGATCGGCCCGGACGAGGCGCGCCCGGTGCTCGGGCAGTCGATGCCGACGATGGTGGCGCCGGCCCTGCACACGGCGAGGGCCCGGGGCGTCAGCATCGCGTTCGACCTCAGGATCAAGGGCGGTCCGCGGCCGGCGGCCGTCGTCGACGACGGGACGATGACGGTGACCCGCGACGCCCCGCCACGCGCGTACGACTGCACGATCACGGCGGCGCCGGCCACGCTCCTGCTGGTCTCCTTCCGGCGCACGCCGATCTGGAAGGCGATCGCGCGAGGCGGGATGCGGGCCGGCGGACGCAGGCCGTGGCTCGCCACGAGACTCCGCGAACTCGTCGCCACCCCCCTGACCTCGTCGCCCCTCCCTGACCGGGACAGCCCTCAGAAGATGAGGCCGCGCATCTACTGCGGGAGGTTTTCCGCGATCTCGCGGAGCCACGGGCTGCGGACGGCCGGCAGCCGGACCAGGGTGTGCCGGAACGCTGCCGCGTCGGCCCGGAACAGGTGGTCGGGGCGCGGCAGGGGCGGATCCACGTCGAGGACGCCGTCGGGCATGACTCCCGATGTGGGGACGGGCAGGTCCGGCTCGGGGTGGACCAGCCACAGCCACACCCCGAACGGCAGCGGCACCGGGTACGCGGAGACGGCCGGGCCGGCCGGGGTCCAGGTCTTCCCCGTCTGCGGATGGACCGGCACGAGGAGGATGTCGGCTTCCGCGTCGGGAGCAGGTAGCTCCGGTCCTGCCAGGACGGCGTGCCGGGCGGGCGGGCCGGCGGGCAGGATGGCGTCGAGGGCGTGTTGGAACACCTCTGTGATCAGGCCGTCAGGGACGATCACGGGGTGGCCTCCCGAGGCAGCCAGCAGGTGAGCGAGTGCCCGTCCGGCTGCCGCCTCCCACTGCGGGCTCCAGGACCACCGGTGGCCGGATCCCAGCGGCCGGCCCCAGCCGGTGAGCGGCTCGTACGGGGGCGTGCCCGTCCCCTCCGCCATCAGCTCCGCCCAGGAGAGCGGTGCGGCGGCGGTGCCGTCGACGGGGAGGCGGCGCACGGCGTCCGGGACGAGCCACACCGCCTGCCAGAGCGAGCAGTCGTCGATCCTGCTGGCCACGGGCAGGCCGCACGCCTCGCAGGCCATGTTGGGGCCGTCGGACCCGTCGAGGCCGCAGCAGTATCCGCCGGCCATCTCCGGGATCAGTACGGTGCTGCGGATGTCTCCGGGGGCGATGGCGACCATGCCGGGCGGGCCGTCGGACAGGCCGTGGACCGGTGCGTAGATGCCGCGGGCCTCGGCTTCGTCCGGATCGATCTCCTCCCACCTCCGCCACGGCGGCCCCCAGGGCTCCGGCTCCACGGCGAACGTGCCCGACTCCATGAGGACGGGGAGCTGATTCCCGTTCCCGTACTTCTGATGGGCATGGGCCGGCAGGGCGACCTCGGACAGCGGCGCGGTCAGCGTGGCGCCGCACCCCGCACACTCGAATACGAACAAATGCCCTCCACTTGAGAAACAGGGGCATCGTCGCAGCCCGGCGGCGACCGGCCAACGCATTTTTGGCCGCCGCGGGTCCGAGGCACAGCTTGCTGCGCAGGGTCAGTGGTGGAGCAACCACCGGACCCGGTCGTACGCGGCGATGTGGTACAGGACCAGGACGGCCAGGAACCAGCGGGCGGTTCCCCGCAGGCCGGCATGGCGCAAGGCCGCCCAGGCCCCGCCGAACACGCCCAGCTCCAGCAGAAGTCGCAGCGGCCCGGGGGTGTTGAAGGTCGTCCCGCCCGAGCGGGCTTCGTCGCCTGCGGTGGCGAAGTCGCCCCACACAATGGCCACCGCCACCGGTATCGCGACCGCCGCCAGGTACCGCAGCGAGCCGGGCACCCGGCGCCAGCCCCACAGTCCGAAGCAGAGGAGCGCGAAGACCTCGAGCAGGAATCGAAGGCCCAGGAAGGCCGGGTTGTAGGCCAGGGCCAGATCCGCCGTCGTGCTCACTGCGTTCCCTCTCTCATCGATCCGGAGACGGCATCCCGGCGAGCGACGCGTGATCAGTGACGGGCCGTCGCGATGAGGCGTCTCAGCGAGGCGTGTCCGGGTGGGCCCCAGGTGGGTTTGCCGCCGGGGCGGCCGTGGACGCCTGCCTCTCCGATGAGGATGCAGACGAGGGCTTTCACCACCGCCCAGCCGCGGGCGCGGCGCAGGGTCGCGGAGTCCGCGGCCGGTCGGTAGGCGTCATGGAAGCGGTCGACGGCGCCGTCCGGCAGCAGGAGCCAAGCAGCGGCGAGATCGCAGGCCGGGTCGCCCGCGAAGAGGTCGCCGAAGTCGATCACACCACAGAAAGTCCCGTCTTCGGTAAGGACGTTGGCGGGGTGCAGGTCGCCGTGGAGCCACAGCGCCGGGCCTGACCAGTCGGGAGCGGCGACGGCGTCTTCCCAGACCGCGCGGACGGCGTCCGGGTCGGGGATCAGTCCCTGCTCGGTGGCCGAGGCGAGTTGCCGGGTGAACCCTTCGGTGTGGTCGGCCAGCGGTCCTCCGCGGCCGCGGCCGGCCGGAGCACCGTCGGGGGCGGGTCTGTGAAGGGCCGTCAGGAAGGCGGCCAGGGCGTCGGCCGATTCCGCGACGCGTGTGGCGGGGGCGCGGTCGGCGGGCGTTCCGGGCACCCAGGTGGTGACGATCCAGGGCCGCGGAAAGCGCGCCGAGGGCTCACCGATGCGCTGTGGGACGGGGACCGGAAGGGGAAGGCGCGGGGCGAGACCGGGCAGCCAGTCGTACTCCTTGCGCAGCAGCTCGTCCGCCGACTCCGTTGCCCAGGGCAACCGGACGGCCAGGTCGTCGCCGAGCCGCCACAGCTGGTTGTCCCAGCCGTGTGCGCCGAGCTGCACAGGGTGATCGGCCAGGTCGGGGTGCTGGTCGTGCAGCAGTTCCAGGATCAGATCCGCGGTCATTTCGATCTCGGAGTGGGTCATGCGGAGCCACGCTAGCCGGATGATGGCCGGCCGCTTGTGACGCAGAGCACTCCGTGCCGCTCGATCTCGATGGAACGGACCCGGCGCGGGGCCGGGTCGGTGTGGGGATTGTCAGGCGATCGGTTCCGATATATCGTTGAAGCATCGCGACAGATCAACGATAGAAGGAGTAGAGCGATGCGTTCACATGGACACGGGCAAGAGTTCGGACATGGGCGTGGACACGGGCACTGCGGGCCCGGTCATCAGGGGCGTGGTGAGTTCGAGGGGCGGCGGGCGGCCTTCGGGCAGTTCGGGCCGCCGTTCGGGGGTGGCCCCTTCGGCGGTGGCCCCTTCGGGGGTGGGCGTGGTCGGGGCGGCGGTCGGGGGAGGGCACGGCGTGGTGACGTACGCGCTTCGATCCTGGCGCTGCTCAAGGACCGGTCGATGCACGGGTACGAGATGATCCAGGAGATCGGCGAGCGCAGCGGCGGGGCCTGGCGGCCCAGTCCGGGCTCGGTCTACCCGACCCTTCAACTGCTGGAGGACGAGGGCCTGATCGTCAGCGCGAGCGAGGGCGGCAAGAAGCTGTTCACGCTCACCGACACCGGCCGCGCCGAGGCGGAGTCGGGGCCCGAGGCGCCCTGGGAGGAGGCCGGGCGCGGTGTCGACTGGGAGAGCGTCAATGAGATCCGGCAGGCCGGATTCGGCCTGATGGAGGCGTTCGGCCAGGTCTGGAAGACCGGCTCGGCCGATCAGCGGGAGAAGGCTCTCACGGTCATCAATGACGCCCGGAAGAAGCTGTATCTGATCCTTGCCGACGAGCACTGAGCCCCTGGGTGTGGTTGCCCGTGGGCGTGGTGCCAAGGGCCTCGCGGCCGAGCCGCGAGGCCCTTTCCGTCGGCCGGGTGGTGTCAGGCGACGATGAGCCCGCCCAGTTTGCGCAGTGACTCGACGAGCGCGGCCGTCGCCGAGTCCTTGAGCTTTCCGGCCATCAGGGAGACCGCGGCGCCGGTGAACTCCCCGTCGATGCGGACCGTGGTCGCGTCCCCGTCGGGGGTCAGCGAGTAGCGCATGGCCAGGTTGACGCCCATCGGGCCCTTGCCCTTCGTGGTCAGCAGGCGCGCGGTCTCCAGTTCCGCCACCGTCCAGGTCACCTCGGCCGGGAAGCCCATGAGCTTCATGTTCTCCTCGTAGGTGGCGGCGAGTTCGAGTGTCGCCGGACCGCCCTTGGGGAAGCTGGTGTGGGTGGCGTTCCACTGACCGTACGCGGTGAAGTCCGTCAGCTGGGCCCACACCTTCTCGGCCGGTGCTTCGATGCGTGCCTCTGCACTGACTTCGGCCATGTGACCACCCCTTCTCGGCGGGTTACGGTGTCGCGGAACGTAGCCGCAGTGGCCGGAACATTCAATACTGATGAACTGTCAGATCTATGTGGCCGTTCCCGTCCGCTCCCGCGCGCCAGATCAGAGCGGCGTCGAACCGGTCGAAGGCGCGGGGGTGCGGACCGTCGTCGTGGCAGTGGAACGCGGCCCAGAAGAGGTCGGCGCGCAGCGCGTCGGCCGGGGCGTGGACCCGGTACACGTACTCCCGTCCGTCGAGTGCCGGCAGGGCGACCAACCAGGACACGTACGCGGGCTCCCTTCCGGCTGTGGCATGGAGGTATGGCCTGTGGGACGTCCAGGGGTGGTTTCCGGTTGCCTGGGGAGCGCGTGGCAAGGCGGCGCGCGCCCTTTTCGCCGATCGGATCCGGAAATGGCGAGATCTCATCCGCAAGGAGGAGAAACCGTTCGGGTGTGCCCAACTTGCGTGGGATGCCTGGATGGGCCCATCCGGGGATGTATTCGCGCTCCGGGCCTGATGGGGTGAGAGATGTGCAGAACCGGACGCCGCGGATCCCCCAGCAACCCGTACCGAACCGCGCCGAGCTCGACGCCAGACTGGCCGTGGAGCTGGCCGCCGTGGTGACGGGCGCCCGCAGGCGTGCGCTGCGCGACGGCGACCGGCAGATCGACACGGCGCATCTGCTGCACTCCCTCATCGAATCGGACCCCGCGGTGCGGGCGGCCTTCGAGGGCGGACCCCAGCTGGCCAGGGTGCTCGGCTACCTCGTCCAGCGCAGTATCGGATACGGACTCCGCTGGCAGGGTTCGGTCGAGGACTCCGGTGCCGTCCCGGTCGTCCCGGACCCGGGGGTCGTCGTGCGGGGCACGGATCCCGTCGTCCGGGGCACGGGGATGGAGGGCTGGTCGCCCTCGGCCGCTTCCGCGATGGCCGGGGCGCTCGACCGGGCGGAGTCGCGCGGCGACGTACGGGCGCGAGGGCTCGATCTGCTCGCGGCACTGGCCTCGGACCACGAGTGCCGGGCCGTGGAGGTGCTGGTACGGGGCGGGGTCGACGCGGACCGGCTCGCCGCCCGGGTCGCGGATGTTGCCGGGCAGGGCGTGCCGGAGGGCGGAGTCTGAGCGTCCGGCCCTGGGAGTAGATGGGGCGGCCGGTGTGGAGCCGTCCGGACGGGCGGTGTGGAGCCGTCCGCCCGGCAGCGGGCCTGTCAGGGGTGACCGGGGGTGACGCCCCTGACCGCAGCTGTCATGATGGGCCGATGCACGCGTCTCAGGGGAGAAGCGCCAGCCTGGGACTAGCCCTGGCCTCGGCGTTCGCATTCGGTGGTTCAGGGGTGGCGGCCAAGCCGCTGATCGAGGCAGGGCTCGATCCGCTCCATGTGGTGTGGCTGCGGGTGGCGGGCGCGGCGCTGGTCATGCTGCCGGTGGCCTGGCACCATCGGGATCTGGTGCGCAGCCGGCCGGTTCTGCTGCTCGGCTTCGGGCTGCTCGCCGTCGCGGGTGTGCAGGCCTTCTACTTCGCCGCGCTCTCCAGGATCCCGGTCGGGGTCGCGCTTCTCGTCGAGTACCTCGCGCCCGCGCTCGTGCTCGGCTGGGTCCGGTTCGTCCAGCGAAGGCCGGTCACCCGGCGGGCCGCGGTCGGTGTGGTGCTCGCCGTCGGCGGACTGACGTGCGTGGTCGAGGTCTGGTCGGGGCTGAGCTTCGACGTGGTCGGGCTGCTGCTGGCGCTCGGTGCCGCCTGTTGTCAGGTCGGCTACTTCGTTCTGTCGGACCAGGGGAGTGCGGACGGCGCGGACGGTGTCGAACCGCCGCATCCGGTCGGGGTCATCGCGTACGGGCTGCTGATCGGCGCGGCCGTTCTCACCGTGGTCGCACAGCCCTGGGGCATGGACTGGTCGGTCCTGGGCGGCACGGCGGGCATGGACGGCACGGATGTTCCGGCCTGGCTGCTGCTCGTCTGGATCGTGCTGCTGGCGACCGTGATCGCGTACGTCACCGGGGTGATCTCGGTGCGGCTGCTCTCACCCGCGGTGGCGGGCGTGGTCGCCTGTCTCGAGGCGGTCATCGCCACGGTGCTCGCCTGGGTGATGCTCGGCGAGCACCTGTCGGCGCCCCAGCTCATCGGCGGTGCCATGGTGCTGATCGGTGCCTTCATCGCCCAGTCGTCGACACCGCGGACGCACTCGGGGCCCGTCGCGTCGGGACCGGGCACGGGGGCCGCCGAGGTGTCGGGCGTCGGCCGGACTGCTGCCGCAGGTCCGGTTGCCGGTCGTGCCACTGCCGAGGGGGAGTTGTCCGCCGGTCGCGCCGCTACGTGACGTCCCACCCGTGATGGCGGCGGGTGACGGGCGGGCCGCCTCCCGGTGGCGGGCCCGCACGTCACCCGGTGTGCGTCAGAGTGCGGTGATGTAGTCCGGCACGCCGATCGCGGGGTCGAGGTCGTCCGAGGGCAGCGGCGTCGCATAGCCGCGGGCGAGCGGGACGACACCTGCCCAATGGGGGAGCGCGAGGTCGCGGGGTTCGTCGTTGGGGCCGCCCGTGCGGATCTTCGCGGACACCTCCCGCAGGTCCAGCCGGATCACCGCGGTCGCGGCGAGCTCCTTGTCGTCGGCGGGCCGGGAATCGGCGGACCGGCCGGGCACCACATGGTCGACGATGGCGTCGAGTGCGGTCCGCCGCTCCCGGGGATCGGTGACCGTGTGCGCGACGCCGTGGACCACCACGGAGCGGTAGTTGATCGAGTGGTGGAAGGCGGAGCGGGCCAGCACCAGTCCGTCGACATGCGTCACCGTGAGGCACACGGGCAGACCGGGGTCGGTGCGGCCCGCCTCGCGCAGCGGACGGGAGCCCGTCGAGCCGTGTACGTAGAGCCGGTCGCCGATCCGGCCGAAGAGCGTCGGCAGGACGACGGGCGCGCCGTCATGGACGAAGCCGAGGTGGCAGAGGTATGCCTCGTCGAGTATCGAGTGGACCACCTCCCGGTCGTATGACGCCCGTTCACGGGAACGGGTCGGGATGGTGCGCTCGGTCGGCTCGTAACCGCCTGCTGCGGCGTCCGGGGTCGTGGTCTGCGGCGCTGCGGTGTCCGACATTGCGTACTCCATTGCACTAGTGCATAATCTTGTTTGTGCTAGGAGAGTATCGGATTGTTGGGCGGCGCGCATCGGAGATTGCCGCCAGTGTGGAGCGCGGGGTCGGCTCCGGTGAGCTCGAACCAGGCCAAGTGCTGCCTCCCATGCGGGAGTTGGCGGATCGGTTGGGGGTCAACCCGAATACGGTGGCGGCCGCCTACCGCACGCTCCGCGAGCGCGGGGTGATCGAGACGGCGGGGCGCCGGGGCAGCCGGGTTCGGCCGCGTCCCGCGAGTACGGCGCGTGGTTCGCTCCGGGTCGAGGCGCCGGCGGGCGTCCGGGACCTGGGCGCGGGCAACCCCGATCCGGAGCTGCTGCCCGCGCTGGGGGATGCCTTCGCGGCGGTCGCGCAGGAGTATGCGCGGCAGCCCGGGATGTACGGGCAGGCGCCGGTGGACCCGGAGTTCGCCGCGCTCGCCCGTGCCGCGCTGGATGCGGACGGGGTGCCGGCCGGGCCCGTGGTCGCGACCTCGGGATCGCTGGACGCGATCGAGCGCGTTCTCGTCGCGCACCTCAGACCCGGCGACGCGGTGGCCGTCGAGGACCCCGGCTGGGGCAGCATGCTGGATCTCGTACCGGCGCTGGGGCTGCGTCCCGTGCCCGTCGCGGTCGACGACGACGGGCCGGTGCCCGACGCCGTGGAGAAAGCGCTGAACGCCGGTGCCCGCGCGCTCGTGGTCACCGGCCGCGCGCAGAATCCGACCGGGGCGGCCATCACCGCCGGACGCGCCTTCGAGTTGCGCGGAGTCCTCGCCGGACACCGCGGCGTACTCCTGATCGAGGACGACCACGGGCACGGCATCGTCGATCTGCCGCTCCATCCCCTGTCCGGTGCCACGGACCGCTGGGCCTTCGTGCGGTCCGTCGCCAAGGCGTACGGGCCGGACCTGCGGGTCGCCGTGCTGACCGGTGACCGGGTCACGGCCGACCGGGTGGCGGGGCGCCAGCGGCTGGGCCCCGGCTGGGTCAGCAGACTGCTGCAACGGGCCGTGGTGCACCTGTGGACCACGGGCGCGGTCGATCCGGGGGAGGTGGCGCGGGCGTACGCGAAGCGGCGGGACGGTCTCGTGCGGGCGCTGGCGGAGCGGGGCGTGGCCGCCCACGGGCGCAGCGGGATGAATGTGTGGGTGCCGGTCGGCGACGAGACCGGTGTCGTGGCGAGGCTGCTGCACGCCGGCTGGGCCGTGGCGCCCGGGGCGCGGTTCCGGCTGGCCGCGCCCCAGGGAATCCGGCTCACCGTCTCGTCGCTCGCCGAGGACGAGATCGGACCACTCGCGGATGAGGTGGCGGCAGCGGCGGGACCGGTGAAGCCGCTGACCTACGGATGATCCCCGGCTCTGATCCCGGTCCTGGCGCCGGCCCTGATCCCGGACCCGGCTTCGGTCCTGGTCCCGGAACCGGTCCCGGCTCCGCCGCTGGGTGCCCGGCCGGTGGATGCCCGGCCGCCCCGGGCCCTGCTCTGGGTGAGGGCGGCGCCCGCCAGGACCACGAGGGCGCCCACCGGAGTGTTCCAGCTCAGCTGCTCGCCGAGCACGATCACCCCGGCGGCGGTGGCGATGACCGGGATGAAGTAGGTGACCATCTGCGCGGTCGTCGGCCCGACCTCCGCCACCAGGCCGTACTGCACCAGGACCGCGAGGCCGGTGCCGAGCGCACCGAGGGCGACCACTGCCAGGGTCGGGAGCAGCGGGAACCCGTCGGGGGCCGAGGTGAACAGCGGGGTCACCAGGGCGATCTGCGCCGTGCCCAGGAAGAGCTGGCTGCCGGTGAGCGCCAGCGTCGACGAGCCGCTGCCCGCCAGCGTCCGGCGGACGTAGATCCAGCCGATCGGATAGCTGAGGGAGGCGAGCAGAGCCATCGCCGTGCCGCCGAAGTCCAGCCCGGAGAAGCCCTGCCAGGCGCCCAGCACGGTCAGCACGCCGAGGAAGCCCAGCCCGAGTCCGGCGACCCGGCGACGGGTCGGCCGGTCCTCGGAGAGCGCGACGAGCGACAGCGCCATGCCCCACAGGGGCGATGTCGCGTTGCAGATGCCCGCCAGAGTCGACGGAATGGTCAGCTCGGCATAGGCGAAGAGCGAGAACGGAAGCGCGTTCAGGAAGAACGCGGCGACCGCCAGGTGCCCCCATGTGCGGGCACCCCGGGGCAGCCGCTCGCGCCGGACCGCCATTGCGACGGCCAGCACCGCGGTGCCGGACAGCAGACGGCCCAGGGTGACCTGGAACGGGGCGTACCCCTCGGTGCCGACCTTGATCAGCAGGAAGCTGAAGCCCCAGATGAGCGAGAGCGCCCCGAAGCGGATGCGCCAGTCCAGCGCCGGGCGGGCGGCGGGCGCCACGGGCGGGCTCGGGGCGGCGGACTCGGTGGCAGGCGTGGTTCCCGGTGCGGTGGTTCCCGGTGCGGCGGTGGCGCTCATGGGTCAACGATGGCGGCCCTGACCGCGTAGGACAAGCGAGACTTTGTGCGGGTGTCTGCGTAGCATTGCTTACATGTTGAATCTGGAGCGCCTGCGTACCCTGGACGCACTGGCCCGGCACGGTTCCGTGGGCGGCGCCGCCGAAGGGCTGCACGTGACCACGTCGGCGGTCTCCCAGCAGATGGCGAAGCTGGAGCGGGAGGTTGGGCAGCAGCTACTGGCCAGGAACGGGCGCGGCGTCCGGCTCACCGACGCAGGCCGGCTGCTCGCCGACCACGCGGCCCGGATCCTGTCCCAGGTCGAGCTCGCCCAGTCCGACATCGAGGCACAGCGCGGTGAGGTGGTGGGCGAGATCCGGCTCTCCGCCTTTCCGACCGCGGCACGCGGACTCTTCCCCGCCGCGCTCCGCGCGCTGCGCGGCGACCACCCCGAACTGCGCGTACGTACCCGGGAACTGGAGCCCGAGGACGGAATCCGTGCGGTGATCAGAGGCGACATCGACCTCGCGGTGGTGCTGGACTGGAGCAATAAGCGGCTGCCCGTGCCCGCCGGCCTGGCCAAGGCCGAACTCCTGGACGACGCACCGGACATCGCGATGCCGGCCGGCCATCGGCTCGCCGACCGGGACCAGGTGGACCTGGAGGAGTTCGCCGACGACGACTGGGTCTCCTGGCCCGAGGGCGAATTCTGTTACGACTGGCTGATGTTCACCCTCCGCTCCAAGGGCATCGAACCGCGCATCGCGCACCTGGCGGGCGAGCATCACACCCAACTCGCCCTGATCGCTGCCGGGATGGGCGTCTGTGTGGCGCCGAGGCTGGGCCGCGGTCCGGTACCCGACGGGGTGCGGCTCGTGCCCGTACGGCAGAAGATGCGACGTCACGTCCACGCCGTCTGGCGTACCGACGCGGACCGGCGTCCGTCGATCAGGGCCGCGGTGGCCGCCCTGCGCGCGGCGGGGCTGGAGCTGGACGCGCAGTGAGCCACGGCCATCGGCCCGGTGTGCGGGGGATTACCCCAGCACCGGGGTCCACCGATCGGTGGACGGCAAGTTCAACCTGACACCTCTGTCCGTCAACTGCCCTGTTCAACAAGGCTTTCGGGCATGAATTCATTCACTGTGCGCATGGCGCGCCGAAGCGCGCGGCACCCCTGGCGGGCGGTCGTCGGCTGGCTGGTGTTCGTGGTGCTCTGCCTGGTCGTCGGCGGAGCCGTCGGCACCAACAGCGCGAAGACGGCCGACTTCCGTGTCGGCGAGGCGGGCCGGGCCGAGGCGATGGCGGCCGAGGGACACCTGGAGCGCCGTTCCACCGAGCAGGTGCTGATCTCCACTCGGTCGGGCACCCCCGACAGGCACTCGGCCGAGGAGGCCGCCCGGGATCTCACGACCCGGATGAGGAAGCTGCCGGAGGTCGCGGACGTGGCCGCGCCGCTCTGGTCCGGCGGCGGCCGGATCCTCATGGTCGAAGTGGCCCTGAAGGGCGAGGAGCGGGACGCGAAGGACAAGGTCGACGCCGTCGCGGCGCAGACCTCGGCCGTTCAGAAGACCCGTCCCGGGCTGCTGCTGGAGGAGACGGGCAGCCCCTCCATCAGCAAGGGGGTCGACCAGCAGCGCGGCGACGACCTGGCGCTGTCCGAGAAGATCACCCTTCCCGTCACCCTGGTCACCTTGCTGGTCGTCTTCGGATCGGTCGTCATGGCCGCGGTGCCGCTGCTGCTCGCCCTCACGTCGATCGCGGCGGCCATCGGCCTGTCGATGGTGGTCTCGCACGTCTCACCCGACGCCGGGGTCGGCACGAACGTCATCCTGATGATCGGTCTCGCCGTCGGGGTCGACTACACGCTCTTCCACCTCAAACGGGAGCGCGAGGAACGGGCACGCAGCGGCGGCCGGCTGAGCACCGAGGCGCTGGTGGAACTGGCCGCGGCCACGTCGGGCCGGGCGGTCGTGGTGTCGGGGCTGGCGGTCGTCATCTCCACCGCGACGCTGTATCTGGCCTCCGACGTGATCTTCTCCTCGCTGGCCACCGGCACCATCGTGGTCACACTGGTCGCCGTGGCCAGTTCACTGACGGTGCTGCCCGCGCTGCTGACCGTGCTCGGGAAGCGGGCGGAGCGACGGGCACGACGCCGCGCGGAGCACGGGAAGTCCGCCCCGCGCCCCCGCCGCGAGGGTGGCGGCCGGATCTGGACGGCGCTGCTGCGGCCTGCGGCCCGGCACCCCCTCGCCACGCTCTGCGTCCCGGTCCTCGCCCTGATCGCGCTCGCGCTGCCACTGGCCGGACTGAACATCACGGAGATGAGCCGGGACACGCACTCCCGCGAGATTCCCGCGATGCGGGTGTACGACCGCCTCAACGAGGCGTTCCCCGAGCAGCGGGTGACGCACGACGTCGTCGTGCGCGCCGATGCCTCGCGCAGTGGGGAGGTCACCGGCGCGCTGCGCGAACTGGCCCGGCTCACCGACGGGGACCCGCTGTTCACCGACGGTCCGCGCATCGAGACCTCGGCCGACCACCGGATCAGTGTGCTGCGGCTGAAGGTGCCGCACCTCGGCAACTCCGCACAAGCCCGCGACTCCCTCGGCCATCTGAGAGACGAGTACCTGCCCGCCACCGTCGGACGGGTCCGGGGAGCCGAGTACGGCGTCAGTGGGGACGTCGCCCGGTACGCCGACTACCCGGCCCATCAGAACAGCAGGATCCCGCTCGTCCTCGGGGCGCTGCTGCTGGTGACCTTCGCGATGACCGTGTACGCCTTCCGCTCCGTGGTGCTCGGCCTGCTCGGGGTCGTACTCAACCTGCTCTCCGCCGCGGCCGCGCTCGGACTGCTCGTCCTCGTCTTCCAGGGCACCTGGGCCGAGGGGCTGCTGGGCTTCGACTCCACCGGCTCGATCGGCTCGCGCGTCCCGCTCTTCCTCTTCGTGATCCTCTTCGGACTCTCCATGGACTACCAGGTGTTCGTGGTGAGCCGGATCAGGGAGGCCGTGCTCGCCGGTGTCCCCACACGGCAGGCGGTCCTGGACGGGCTCCGTACGTCGGCGAGCGTGGTCACCAGCGCCGCGGTCGTGATGACGACCGTCTTCGTGAGCTTCGTCCTGCTGCACATCATCGAGATGAAGCAGATCGGCTTCGTACTCGCGGTGGCCGTGCTGCTGGACGCCTTCGTGGTCCGCATCATGATCCTGCCGGCGGCACTGCTCCTGCTGGGCGAGGCGACCTGGTGGCCGTCGCGTCCCGCCCCGGCCGGATCGGACCGGACCGTACGCGACGAGCCACTGGCCGAAGTACGTTGATCGGCATGACCGCTCTCGCCGGGACCTCGGCCGACGCCTTCTGGACCACATCGCTGCGCCGCTGGAACGCAGTGTGCTGGGTGCTGTTCGCCGCGATGGCCGCCGGGCTCGCCGCCATGGACGGATCCGTCCGGGACCGGTACGCGTCACTCGCGCTGCTCGGCTGCGTGGTGCTCTGCTACGCGCTCCTCGACCGCTTCCCCGACAACCCCCTCGTACGGCCGCACGTCTACCTCTGCGTGCTGGTGCTCGCGCTCGGCGGGCTCGCCCATCTGGGCGGCAGCTACGCGGCGCTGTTCATGGTGACGCTGCCGCACTACTGGATGTTCGGGCGGACCCCCAGGACCTCGATGGGGTTCCTGGGGCTGGCGACGGCGGCGACGCTGGCGGGGAGCTGGTACCGGGAGGGCGGATCGCTGCAGTTCTTCGCCGAGACCATGGTGTCCACCCTGATCGTCGTCGCCGTGGGGGTCCTGATCGGACTGTGGGCGCACTCGGTGGTCGCACAGAGCACCGAACGCGCCCGGCTGATCGTCGAGTTGGAACGGACCCAGGCGGAGCTTTCCGAGGCGCACCAGCGCCAGGGGGCGGCGGACGAACGGGAGCGGATGGCACGGGACATCCACGACACCCTCGCGCAGGGCCTCGCGTCGATCGTCGTACTGGCGGAGGCGGCGCGGGCGGGACTCGACGCGGAGCCGGCCCGCAGCGCCCAGCAGCTGCGCTCGATCGAGTCCACGGCCCGGGAGAACCTCGCCGAGGCCCGGGAGCTGGTCGGCTCGGCCCGGCAGCGGGGTGGTCCGGCTGCCGGGTCGGTGGCACAGACGCTGCGCCGCGTCCTGGACCGCTTCGCGGAGGACACCGGGCTCACGGTGGCCGGCGATCTGGCGGACGTCGAGTGCGACCAGCAGACCCGGATCGCGCTGCTGCGCTGTACGCAGGAGTCCCTGGCCAACGTGCGCAAGCACGCGCGCGCCTCCACGGTCGGTGTGATGCTGACCCACGGGCCGCACGCGGTGGAGCTGGAGGTCACCGACGACGGCATCGGATTCGTACCGGAGGAGTCGAAGGGGTTCGGGCTCGACGGGATGCGCAGACGCCTGGCGGAGCTGGGCGGCCGGCTCACGGTCACCAGCTCCGTCGGCGACGGCACCAGGGTCCTGGGGGTGATCCCGCTGGAGCCGGCGCCCGGGGACGGCGATGTGGCGAACGACGCGGAGAGCGAGGGGACGCGATGACCGGCGGCCGGATCAGGGTGGTCGTGGTGGACGACCACACCGTCATGCGGGCGGGTGTCGTCGCCCTGCTCGCCGGTGAGGACGGGATCGAGATCGTCGGGGAGGCGGGGGACGGCAGGGACGCCCTCGACCTGGTGGCACGGCACGACCCCGACGTCGCCCTGGTCGACCTGCGGATGCCGGTGCTGGACGGGGTGGGGGCGACCACCGAGATCGTCGCCCGGTACCCGCGCACCCGGGTCCTGATCCTGACGACCTACGACACCGATCAGGACATCGAGCGCGGGGTCGAGGCGGGCGCCATCGGCTACCTCCTGAAGGACACCACCCGCGAACAGCTCGCCGACGCCATCCGCTCGGCGGCGCGCGGCGAGACCGTCCTCGCGCCCCGGGTGGCCGAGAAGCTGATCGCGCGGATGCGGCGCCCGGCCCAGGAGCCGCTCACCGCCCGCGAGACCGACGTGCTCGACGCGGTGGCCGACGGGCTGACCAACGCCGAGATCGGCAGACGCCTCGTCATCGCGGAGGCCACGGTCAAGACCCACCTCCTGCGCCTGTTCGCCAAGCTCGACGTGAGCGACCGGACGCGCGCGGTGGTGGTGGCCATGGAACGGGGGCTGCTGAGACGCCCCTGAAGACGCCGCGGAACGGGCCGGACGCGACGGATCGCGGGTGAGGTCGCGGAAGGCGGCTCTCAGGCCGTGGGCGGTTCCGCGAGCTTGCGGAAGTCCCAGGAGGTGATGGCCTGCGGGGTCAGCCGCAGCCAGGCATGGCGGCCGTCGTGCGGCATGGTGTCCATCCCGAAGTACTTCGCCGCGAACAGCCGTTCCGGGGAGGCGAGTTCGAGGCACGGCTCGCCGGTACGGGGGGCCTCGCCCACGGGAACGGCATCGCCGGAGAGTTCGATGCCGCGCAGCTCCGCGTACTCCACCCCGTCGTCCACGACCACCGCGATCCTCGGGTCCCGGTGCAGCTGGGACCAGCGCAGGCTGCGGGTGATCGAGTACAGCCAGAGCGAGGTCCCGTCCCAGGCGAACCAGAGGGCGCCGACGTGCGGGCGGCCGTCCGCGGACACGGTGGCGACCCGGCAGGTGCGCTGCTCGGCGAGATAGGCGTCGCGTTCGTCGTCCGTCATCATGATCCGACGGCCCCGTCGCTGAATGGCGGCCATGGGGGCGCCCCCTCCTGTTGTCTGACTGTGTGTCAGAAATCATGGGGTCTCTTCCCTCGTCGCGCAATGCCGGTTAGCCTCGCGCGCCCGGTCCGCCGCAGAAAGGGGCAGCCGTGCCCTCGAAGAACCAGCTCGCCGAGCAGCTCGATCCGGCCACCACCGTGCTGCTGACAGTCGAATGCCAGCAGGGGGTCGTGGGCCCGGGGAGCGCACTGCCCGAACTGGCCGACCAGGCCCGCTCCTCCGGCGCCCTGGACCGGGTCGCCCGGCTGGTCGCGGCCGCGCACGAGGCCGGGGTCCAGGTGCTGCACGCGGTGGCCGAGCGCCGCCCCGACGGGCGGGGCGCCAACAACAACGCCCGCCTCTTCCGGGCCGCCGGCCGGCTGCCCGTGCAACAGCACCGCGGCACCACGGCGGTACGGATCGCCGCACCGATCGAAGTCGCCGACGAGGACCTCGTCGTACGCAGGCTGCACGGCCTCTCGCCCATCGCCGGCACCGATGTGGACGCGCTGCTGCGCAACCTCGGCTGCCGGACCCTCGTCGTCACCGGGGTCTCGGCCAATGTCGCCGTCCCCAACGCCGTGTTCGACGCGGTGAACCTCGGCTACACCGCCGTGGTGCCGTCCGACGCCATCGCGGGGGTGCCGGCCGACTACACCCCCGCGATGATCCGCAACACGCTCGCCCTCGTCGCCACCGTCACGACCACCGACGAGGTACTGGGCTGCTGGCTGAACCGCACATCCCGCAGGACCGGTTCCTGACGGACTCGGCCCCTCCTCGCGCAACGGTCGACCCGCCGCGGCTCGTTCGGCCGCCGTCAGGATCGCCTCGACGGCGGTGTCGTAGATCGCCTTCCGGCTCACCCGGGCCAGCTTGTCGGCGTGCGTGCGGGTGATGGGGTGGTCGCCCTCCGGGAGCCGGGCGTAGACCCGGGTCGAGGTGGTGTCGTCCTTGGCCCGGTTCTCGGGGTCGAGCGAGCTGAGCGAGGCCGCGTGGGCACAGAGCCCGAGGGCGGTGGCGATGAAGGTCAGGCAGAAGAGCACGGCCCGCTCGCGGGCCAGTCCCGAGCGCGTGAAACACGAGAGCAGCAGCTGTCATGACCGGCACCCGGGTCGAGCTCAGCGGCCGGCTCTTGCTCACCTCCGTGGTCGCCTTCGGGCTCTCCTGCATGGCGCCCAGCCTGGTGATGGTGATCTTCGGTGTGATCTCCGCGGCCAGCGGGGGCGCCGCGCCGACCGCGTTCCTCGTCGCCACCGGAGCGATGTTCCTGACCGCGCTGAGCTACGCGAAGATGGCCCGGCACTTCCCCGTCTCCGGCTCGGCCCAGGCGGTGGAAGCCTGACACCACCGGGGCGGTGCGATCAGGGCGCGAGCGTGATCGTGCCGCCCGAGACCGTGATCGTCCTGGCGGGCAGCGGTTCGGTGGCGGGGCCGTGCGCCACGGCGCCCGTCGACGCGTCGAACCTGCTGCCGTGACAGGGGCAGTCGATGGTGCCGTCCGCGACGCTCGACACCGCGCACCCCTGATGGGTGCACTTCGACGAGAACGCCTTGAACTCGCCCGCCTTCGGCTGCGTCACCACGACACCCCGGTCGGCGAAGACCTTCCCGCCGCCCTCGGGGATGTCGGCCGTCCGGGCCAGAACGCCGCCGCCGCCGTCCGTTCCGTCGGCGGCGGGCTTGACCACATCCGCACCGTCCGATTCCTTCTGGTTGCCGCAGGCGGCGAGTACGGCGGTCACCGACACGGCCCCTGCCGCGGCGACAACGGCGCGCCGCCCGGGACGGCCCTCGTGGTTCTGCGTTGTGCTCATACTGGTGCTTCCCTTCCGGGGAGTTCACGGCTTCGGTTTTCACGGCTTCGGTGTACGACCAGGTGTACGCGCGGCGGGACCCCCGTGTTCAACACCCAGGGACTTCCGGAGGAAGTCCCGCTCCAGCAGCAACAGATTGCCCGCCGCCTCCCGGGTGACCAGATGACCGGCCCCGGACAACGGCAGCACCGTGTGCGCCCGGCCCGCGGCCAGCAGCGCGGCGGAGAACCGCAGCATGTGGGCGACGGCCACATTGTCATCGGCAAGTCCGTGCACGAGCATGAGCGGGCGGGTCAGCCCGGCCGCCTCCGCGAGCAGCGAGTTGCGCCCGTAGTTCTCCGGCAGCACGTCCGGGTGGCCCAGGAACCGCTCCTCCCAGTGGGTGTCGTAGAGCCGCCGGTCGGTCGGCGCGGCTCCGGCCACCGCGGCGTGGAAGATCTCCGGATGCCGCAGCACGGCGGCAGCGGCGAGATACCCGCTGAACGACCAGCCGCGCATGGCGACCCGGGCCGGGTCCAGCGCGGAACACCGCGCGGCGGCCGCGTGCAGCGCGTCGATCTGGTCGTCGAGCACAGCCGTCAGCCGGTCTCCGTGCACCGACTTCTCCCAGGCCTCACCCCGTCCCGGAGTGCCCCGGCCGTCCGTGACCAGCACCGCGAAGCCCTGCTCGGCGAACCACTGGGCGACCGCCACCCACCAGGTACGCACCTTGAGGACGACCTGCATGCCGTGGCCGGCGTACGGGCTGAGCAGCACCGGCAGCGGGGCGTCGCCCGGCCGGTGCCACGACGGCAGGTACAGCCGGCTGCGCAGCTCCCGCTTCCCCAGGCTCAGCACCGCGGGCCGCGGGACGACCAGCGGGGTCTCGGCGAGGACCGAGATCCGCCCCACGGGCGTTCCGTCCCGCAGCACGGTCACCGTCTGACCGTCCGGGGTCCTGCTGTCCAGCACCACGGTGGGCCCGCCGACCGCGGCCGTGTGCACGCCGGGGGCCTCGCTGACGCGCACGGGAGCGGCGGCGCCACTGCCGGGGGCCTCCGCTTCGTACGACCAGACATGGACCTCGGTCGGTTCCTCGCTCGCTGTGAAGAAGACTCTCCCGCCGCTCGATCCGACCACCTCGCGGACCTCCAGACCCGGGGGCGTCGGCACGCCGCCGGCCTCCAGCCCCTGGGTGTCGCCGCCAGGACGCGCGGGAACGACGAGCGCACCGCAGGGGAGCCGCGACGGTGTCCCGGGCCGCAGGGCGACCCACGCCCGGTCGTGGGCACGGCTCAGGACGCTCGTCCCGCCCGTGCCGGGATCGACCGCGAGCACGTACACCGAACGCTGGTCACGCGTCTGCACGGAGACCAGCGGCCCGTGCCCGTCCCACGCCGCCGACACCACGTACTCGAACGACCGGTCCGTCCACACGCCCTCGGGATGGTCCGCGTCCGCCTCGCGCGGCAGCCGGACCGCGAGCCGCTCCCCGGACACCTGCACCAGGTGGAGCGAGACCTCCGCGTTCGCCGTGCCCGCCGCCGGATACGCCATCTCGCGGGCGGGCCGCTCCGGACGGGCCGGATCGCTGATGTACCGGCGCGCCACCATCGAGGTGTCCACCCGCGCCACCAGCAGCGCATCGCCGCGGGGCGACCACCAGTAGCCGCGCGGGCGGCCGATCGACTCGGCCGACACGTGGTCGGACAACCCGTACGTCACCCGGTCGCCGTCCGGAGCGGCGAGCACCCGGTCGTCCGTCCCCTGAGCCGTGACGGTCCGCAGCGCGCCGCCGGAGACGTACGCGATCAGCGTGCCGTCCGGCGAGGGCCGGGGATCGACCACCGGACCGGCGGTCCGGATCCGGCGCGGCGCGCCGCCGTCCGTCCGCACCACCCAGAGTTCGCCGTCGAGCGCGAAGGCCACGAGCCGCACCTGCGCGTCGGTCGCGTAGGACACCACACCCGACGACGTCTCCCTCGCCCGTTCGCGGCGGGCCAGCTCCTCCGGCGGCACCCGGCCGCCCGTCGGGTCGCCGTGACCGGCCCCGAGCGGATCGGCGAGCAGCCGCTCCTTCCCGTCCTCGTACAGCCAGAGCCGGCTCACCCGGTCCGTGCCGGACGTGGAGCGCACGAAGAGCACCCGTGTGCCGTCCGGCGAGACGGTGAAGCCGCGGGGCACCCCGAGCGAGAACCGGTGGGTCCGCCCGAACTGCTCCGGGAACCGGTGGGTGTCGTCCGTCGGGTCAGCGGTCGCGGCATCGCTGGTAGGAATCATGGCGACACCATGACAGGTGGTTCTCCCGGCGACGGAGCGAGGGGCGTGGACTGTCAGTGGCGTCTGCGACGCTGAGCGGTATGACACTGAGCAGTTTCACCGACCTTGAGCAGGCCGTTCGCCGGAGTTGGGGCGCGGACACCACGACACCGGAACACCGGGCGGAGTGGACACCGGACAATCCGGCGCGCGATCAGTGCGGAGTGACCGCGCTCGTGGTGCACGACCTCCTGGGCGGCGATCTGATCCGCGGCGAGGTCCATGTGGACGGCGAGCGGGTCGACTACCACTGGTGGAACCGGCTGGGCATGGACGTCGAAGTCGATCTCACCCGCGAGCAGTTCCGCCCGGAGGAGATCGTCGTCGGCGGGGAGGTGATCGTACGGCCGGCGGAGATCGTGCGGCTGCGCGAGGAGTACGAGCTGCTGCGCGGCAGAGTCCTGGCGGAGCTGAGACCGGCCGGCGCGACGCCGCCCGCCGACTGCCGGCAAGTCTGAGCCGGTAGCGGCCGGCGCCCCGGGCCGTCCGGTGCCCGTGGCTGTCCACGGGCGCCGGGCCGGATCAGTTCGCCGACGAGCCGTCGTCCGCGCGGAAGACCGCCCGTCCCTCGCGCAGGCGGGTGAAGAGGAGCGCCCGGTCCAGCTGTTCCTGCTCTTCCTCGTCCTCCTCATGGGAGAACACCTCGTCCACCAGCAGTTCGCGCAGCCGCTCCTGCACGCCCTTGCCGTACCCCTGCTGGAAATCGTCCGGATCGAAGTGGGTGTCCGCCTCCACCGCGGCGATCGTGCTGTGCTCGTCCTCGATGACCAGCCGGGCGCGGATGGTGCGCGCCTGGAGCGTCTGGTCGTTGTAGTGGCCGTAGACGATCTCGGCCTCGATGTCACCACCGACGGACATCTCCCCGTCGGTGTGCACCGCGCGGGCCCTGACATCGCCGCGGACGGCGACGACGGAGTCGGGGCCGCAGTCGGTCAGGCAGCCCTCGACGACGAGCGAACCGGTGACCACGAAGGGGGCCGCCACGTCCAGGTGGCCCCGCACCAGGAGGTCGCCGTGGTGGAAGAACGGCTCGCGGATCTCCTGGTCGCCGGTCAGCGCGTGGTCCGTACGGGCGTCGTCGCCGAGCAGGCGCCCGCACAACTGCGGCATCAGCGGCACGTGGTCGGGATCGGGATCGTCGCGCAGTCCCGCGACGAAGTCCTGGAAGCTGCCGAAGTCCGGCCGGGTGTACTCCGTCAGCCAGCCGCTGTCGTCCGGGACCCCGGCCGCCCGGCAGGCTTCGGACAGTGTGACGCGCATTGCCTCCGCGACCCGGCGGGCGGCCGCCACGTCGATGGGCAGCGGCCCGCCCTCCACCGCGACGGGGGCGGGAGTGGCGGTCCCGAGGGCTGTTCTGTTCAACGAGTCGCTCATGACAGGACTCTACGAGCCGCCTCTGACCCCTCGGTCGGGTCCGGGGGCGTCGCGCTCGGCGTCGAGCGCGGCGCTGCGCCTGGTGAGCGTGCCGTCCTCCAGGCCGAGTTCGCGTTCGGCCGTGCTGACGGCCATCCGCTTGACCGCCTCGGGGCGGTCGGCGGCTTCGGTATTGGCGTGGGCGCCGAGGCCGTCGATGACGACCAGGATCTGAATCGTCGTCACATATGGGTCGGCGGTGCGGAACTCGCCGCAGCGGACGCCGTCACGGACGAGGTCCTCCAGACGGCCCCGCCACAGCGTCTCCTGGTGGCCGACCCGGTCGCGGAGCGCGGGGCGGTAGCGGCTGAGGTGCCGGGCGTTGATCCACAGCCGGCTGATGTCGTCGTACGCGGCGCCCGTCGCGAGCGCGAAGAAGCGGGCGAGCCGGTCCGTGGGCGACTCCGCTTCCGGCTCCGCCGGGAGCAGTGTGTTCAGTTCGGCATGGGCGGCGGTGCCGAACGCCTCGGCCACGAGGTCCTCGACCGCCGGGAAATAGTGGCTGATGAGACCGGGGCGTACGCCGAGCTGCTCGCCGATCCGGCGCAGCGTGATGCACTCCAGCCCTTCGGTCAGGGCGACGGTCGCCGCCGCGTCGACGATTTCCGCACGCCGGTCCGACGGGGACTTCCGGATCCGCTTCCGCTGAGGGCTTGACGACATACCGGCGATGCTATTGACGCCGCGACCAATGGGCAACCAGCGGGTGGACCGGTGCCCGCAGGCCGCAAAACAGGCCCCGGAGTCCGTGCAACAAGCCTCCGAGCCGCCGCAGCAACTGCCGATCGCGGCGGGCCGCGGACCCTAGCGTCGGTTCCTGCAAGCCATCACCGATGCCATGGAGGACAGGGATGAACAACAGCATGCGTACCGCGGCCGCCGCCGCAGCCCTCGTTGCCGGTCTCGTCACGGTGGGCGGCACCACCGGTGCTGCCGCCGCCGAGCGTCCGGAGCGGATCACCAGCCAGGAGCAGCTCGCCAGAAGCATCGCGCAGGCGGTCGCGGCCGAGCAGCAGAAGGGCGCCGTCACCGACGGCGTCATCGGCGGCATAGTGATCAACCCGACCAGCCTGCGTTCCTGCTGACGAATCGGAGGTGAGCACCGTGGACAGCACTGCGGACCTTGCCCGGGACGGGCGGGAAAGCCCCCTCAGATGGTGTCCGAGCGGCGATGCGAGCCGCCCGGAGAGCGTTGTTCTCGGCGTGCGGTCCGGGGAGCACGACCAGGTCGCCTACCTGGCCGAACCCGTACCCGCCGCCGATGTTCTCGGCAGCATCCCGGAGGGGATCGCCCCCAACCGGGTGCTCCGGTTCGCCTCGCACTGCGTGTCGGACTGCGCGAACCGGGTCGGCGAGGCCTGCGGGCTGATCGAACGCATCACGACCGTACCGGCCGAGCCCGGTCCGGCCGCGGTGCCGCGGTGCCACCTCCGCCCGCACTGCAAGTGGTGGAACCAGGTCGGTGTCGAGGCCTGCCACCGCTGTCCGGCCCTGACGACACTGGAACCCCGCGACGACGAACTCGCCGTTCTCGTCGCGGACCCGGCGACCACCCGTGAACAACTGGAGAACTGGATCGCCGCCGCACAATGAGCCGATACCGTTCACGGAGCCGGCCCGTGGCCGGACCGAGAACATGAGAGAAGGGATGTCGTGGACAACTGGACACGGTGTTTCCGCCCGGCCCCCGACGCCGCGGCACAGTTGCTGTGCTTCCCGCACGCAGGTGGTGCGGCCAGTGCCTATGTCCCGCTGTCGACGCAGGTCGCGGGGGTCGCGGAAGCACTGGTCGTGCAGTACCCCGGGCGGCACGACCGCATCGCCGAACCGTTCGCCGAACGGTTCGGCGATGTCGTGCACGCGGTACTGGCCTCGCTCCCCGCGAGCGGCGGCCGGCCGCTGATTCTGTTCGGCCACAGCATGGGCGCGCTCCTGGCGTACGAGACCGCACGGCGCCTCGCGGCGGTGGGGCGGGAGCCCGCGGCGCTGTTCGTCTCGGGCAGCGAGGCCCCGTCGCTGCCGCGGCGCGTGCGGCTGCCCGAACAGCCCGGCGACGACGACCTGATCCGGGAGATGCGGCTGCTGTCCGGTACGGACGAGGAGCTGCTGGCCCAACCGGAGATCCTCGAACTCGCACTGCCGCCGCTGCGCGCCGACTACGCCATGCTGTCCCGGCGCGTCCACGTTCCCGGGCCGCCGCTGCGCTGCCCCGTCGTCGCGCTGACCGGCGACAACGACCCCCGGGTCGACGTCGACGCCGTACAGGTGTGGGAGCGGGAGACCGTAGGGCCCTTCGAGCGGCACGTACTGCCCGGCGGGCACTTCTTCCTGGGCGACCACCTGCCCCGCGTCGCGGATCTCATCGCCGCGCACGTGCCCGGACGAACGGTGCGTACGGGCGTCTGACACCGCACGAGGTACAGGGCTTGGGCCCCGCCCCCGGAAACCGCCGGAGGGTCGGGGCCCAAGCCCTGTACTGCGTCAACTCACTCCGCCTCGAACTCCGAGAGCAGGGCGTCGAGGGAGTCGTCGCCGTCCCGCGCCGCGACGATCCGGCGGGCCATCTCGTGCAGCGTCAGCTGCTCCAGGAACAGCGTGATCGGGACATCGAGGTCGAAGTCGTCCCGGAGGCAGCCGACCAGGTGGACGGCGGTCAGGGAGTCGCCGCCGGCCGCGAAGTACGTCATCTCCGGGTCGTCGGCGTCCTCCAGTCCCAGCGCCTCGGCGATCAGCGCGCGGACGTCCCGCTCCAGGTCGGCGGAGCGGCCGCCCGGCTCCGGCTGCTCCCCGCCCGGTGCGGGCGGCGCGACGGGTACGAGGCGGTAAGCGCCGTGGCTCTCACCGGCGAAGGGATACGTCGGCAGCGCGACCCGTCGGCCGGCCCCCTCCCGTACCACCTGCTCACCCGCCAGCCATGCCTCGCCGAGCGGGTCGGGCCCGCCGAGTCCCACCTCACCGCCCGAGGCCAGCTCGGTGAGCAGCTCCGCCGCCTCCGCCCGGTTCCCGGCCCGCACATAGCCGCGCACGGCCAGCGGGGCACGGCCCACGCGGAGCGTGTGCGCGGTGTCGGCGAGGGACGCGGCGCCCGGGGCCCGCAGCGCCCCGGCCAGCCGGCCGGCCACCGCGGCGAGGCCCTCCCGGGTACGGGCCGACAGCAGCAGGACCTCCGGCGCGCCCCCGGCCTCCGGCCGGCCCGCCTCGATACGCCGGGGCGCCTCCTCCAGGACCACGTGCACGTTGGTGCCGCCGATGCCGACCGAGCTCACCCCGGACCGCCGGGGACCGTGCTCGGGCTCCGGCCAGTCGGTCGCCCGCCCGATCAGGTGGAACGGTGAGTCGTCGAAGCCCAGTTCGGGGTGCGGGCGGCCGGCGTCGGCGTTCGGCACCAGCGTCGCGTGCTCCAGCATGAGCACCGATTTGATCAGCGCGGCCACGCCCGCCGCCGCGTCCAGGTGACCGATGTTCGACTTCACCGAGCCGATGCCGATCCGCCCGGTGCCGAGCGCCCCCTTGAACGCGGCGGTGGCCGCCGCCGCCTCGATGCGGTCTCCGAGCGCGGTGGCCGTGCCGTGCGCCTCCAGGTACTGGGCATCGGCCGGGTCGAGGCCGGCCGCCGCCCAGGCCTCCACGATCGCGGCGGTCTGCTGGTCGACGCCGGGCGCCGTGAACCCGACCTTGGTGGCCCCGTCGTTGGTGACGGCGCTGCCCCGGATGACCGCCCTGACCGGGTCGTTGTCGGCGAGTGCGTCGGACAGCCGGCGCAGCACCACCACGCCCACCCCGTTGCCGGGCACGGTCCCGCCGGCCCGCTCGTCGAAGGGCCGGCAGCGGCCGTCCGGCGAGTAGATGCCGCCCTGCTGGTGGACGTAGCCCCGCTTGCGCACCGTGTCCACGGCGACGCCCCCGGCCAGCGCCGTGTCGCACTCGCCGAGCAGCAGGGACTGCACCGCGAGGTGCACCGCCGTCAGCGAGGTCGAGCAGGCCGTCTGCACCGTCAGGCTCGGGCCCTCCAGGCCCAGCCGGTAGGAGATCCACGGGGCGAGGAACTCGCGGTCGGTGAGGATCCGTACCTGGAGCGCCCCGAGGGACGCGGCGAGCCGCGGGTCGGTCTGCGCGGCCAGCATGTGCTCGGTGGGGCCGCCGCCGACGTACACGCCGGTACGGGCCTGGCCGCCCAGCGGGCTGCGGCCGGCGTCCTCCAGCGCGGACCAGGCCGTCTGCAGGAGCAGCCGGTGCTGGGGGTCCAGGGCCGCGGCCTCGGTGCGGTTGAAGCCGAACAGCTCCGCGTCGAAGCGGTCCGCGTCCGCGAGATGGCCCTTGGCCGGTATGTGGTCGCGGCCGCGCACCTCCTGCGGGTCGGCGCCGTCGGCGATCAGCTCCTCCTCGGTGAAGTCGGTCACCGAGCAGCGTCCGCCGAGCAGGTTCGCCCAGTAGGTTTCCAGGTCGGGGGCGCCGGGGAAGCGGCCGCTCATCCCGACGACCGCGATCGCGGAGTCGGCTGCGAGGGGCTCGGCGGCGCTTGCGTTCTCGGTCATCGTGTGGAGCCTTTCCGGTAGCTGAGTCGTCGGGCGGCGGCGGTGCGTCGTGCGTGCCGGTCACCGCCGCGCGCGGCGGCCGTGTCGGCGGGAGTGCCGGTGGCCGGAGCCCCGGCGGCGGCCCCGAGGGCCGCCCGGTCCAGGTGGGCGGCCAGGGCGCTGACGGTGGGGTGACGGAACAGGTCGACCAGGCCGAGTTCGCCGTACGTACCCATCTCGCGCAGGGCGGACAGGACGCTCAGCAGCCGGATCGAGTTGCCGCCCAGGTCGAAGAAGTGGTCGGTGACGGCGACGAGTTCGAGATTGAGCACCCGGGCCCACAGGCCGGCCACCAGCTGCTCGGTCGGTGTCCCCGCGACGGTGGTCGAGCCGTCCGGCCGGCACCGCACGGTGGCGGGTTCCGGCAGCCGGGCCCGGTCGATCTTGCCGTTGCTGCTGAGCGGCATCTCGTCCAGCCGCACGAACACCTCGGGCACCATGGACCCCGGCAGCCGCCGGGCGAGATGGGCGCGCAGCTCCGCGTCCGGTGGCGCCGCCCCGTCCCGGCCCACCACGTACGCCACCAGTCGCTGAGCGGTGCCCGTGCCTCGGACGGTGGCCGCCGCCAGGGCGACGCCCGGCGCACCGGCCAGCAGGGTCTCGATCTCGCCGAGTTCGATGCGTACGCCGCGCAGCTTGACCTGGAGGTCGGAGCGCCCGAGGTAGTGGATGAGCCCCCGCGCGTCGATCCGGCCGAGGTCGCCGGTGCGGTACATGCGAGTGCCCGGTGCGCCGTGCGGGTCGGCGACGAACCGTTCGGCGGTCAGGGAGGGCCGGCCGATGTAGCCGCGTCCCAGCGAGGCACCGGCCACGTAGATCTCACCGGCGACCCCGGCGGGGACCGGCCGGAGCCGCTCGTCGAGCACATAGACCCGGGCCCCGGGCACGGTGCCGCCGAGCACCACGGGCTCACCGGGCAAGAGGTCCCCGGTGGTCGCGTAGACGGTCACCTCGCTGGGGCCGTACGCGTTCACGATCCGCCGTCCGGGCGCGCTGAGCCGCTCGACCAGCTCGGCCGGGCACGCCTCGCCGCCGACCGCGACGGTACGCAGCTCGGGCAGCTGCCCGGTCAGGTCGGGCAGCAGCATCGCGGCGGACGGCGGCAGGAACACATAGGTGATGCGGGAGTCCCGCAGCCGGTCCAGGAGGGCCTCGCCGATCCGCTCGTCCTCGCCCGGGATGTGCAGCTCCGCGCCGGCCACCCAGGGGAAGAAGAGGTCGGAGACGGCGACGTCGAAACCGAACGAGACGAACTGCAGCACCCGGTCGTCGGCGTTCACCGGGAAGGAGTGCCGGACCGCCCGGGTGAGGTTGATCAGCGCCCGGTGCTCGATGGCGACGCCCTTGGGGACGCCGGTGGAGCCCGAGGTGAACAGGACGTAGGCGAGGTCCTCGGGGGCCGGTGTCCCGCCGGTCGTGACGGCACCCGGTACGACGGGGTCCGTGACGGCCGGCCGGTCGACCCGGATGCACGGCACCTCCAGGCCCGTCGCTTTCTCGGCGGTCTCCCGCGAGGTCAGCAGGAGCCCGGTGCCCGAACTGTCCACCATGTGCCGGAGCCTGGCCTCCGGGTGGGCCTGGTCCAGCGGTACGTACGCGCCGCCCGCGCGCAGCACGGCGAGCGCCGCGATGCCCTGGTCGGCCGAGCGGGGCAGGAGCAGACCGACCCGGAAGCCGGGCCGTACCCCGGCGGCGCGCAGCCGGGCGGCCAGCGCGTCGGCCCGGGAGAGCAGTTCGGCGTAGCTGAGGCGGAGGTCGCCGCAGACCAGGGCGGTGGCATCGGGGCGTTCGGCCGCCCGGTCGGCGATCAGGTCGGGCACCAGGCGGTCCAGCGGCGCCGCCTCGGCGAGGCGGTCCGCGCCGGCGATGGTGCGGCGGCGCTCGTCGGCCGGCACCAGCTCCACGCAGGACAACGGTGCGGACGGGTCCGCGAGGAGACCGGCCAGCAGTGTGCGGAAGTTCTCCGTCCAGCGGTGGACCGTCGCGGCGTCGAACAGCTCGCTGCGGTAGATGAACTGGGCGGCGAGTCCGGCGCCCCACCGCTCCACGAACAGGTGGAAGTCGAACTTCGCGGTGTCCAGCGTCAGCGCCAGCCGTTCGGTGGTGGCGCCGGTCAGCCGCAGTTCCGATGCGGCCTCGTCCTCGTAGCTGAGCGCCACCTGCACCACCGGGTCGTGGCTGGTCTCACGGACCGGGGCAAGGGTGTCGACCACCGCCTCGAACGGAGCGTCCTGGAAGGGCTGTGCCGCCATCATCGAGGCCCGGACGCGGCGGGTGAGCTCGTCGAGCGACGGGTCGCCGGACAGGTCCACCCGCATCGCCAGGGTGTTGGTCAGCATCCCGACCATCTTCTGGAGTTCGGGCCGCTCGCGCCCCGACGACGGATAGCCGACGACCAGGTCCTCGCCGCCCGTGAGCCGGGAGAGGAACGCGGCGTACGCGGCGAACATCGTCATGAACGGGGTGGCGCCCGAGGCCGCGGCCACCTCGGCCAGCCGCTCCCTGACCTCGGCGCCGAGCAGGAAGCGCTCGGTGCCGCCCGCGGCCGTGCGGACCGGCGGGCGCGGGCGGTCCAGCGGCAGCTCCATGGTGGTGGGCGCGCCGCGCAGCCGGTCGGTCCAGTGCTCCACGGACGCCTCGAACGCGCCGTCCGCGGCGCGCTCCCGCTGCCAGGCCGCGTAGTCGGGGAACTGGAGCGGGAGTTCGGCCGGCCGGTACGTCAGCCCCTGGGCCTCGTGCCGGTACCCCTCGGACAGTTCGTCCAGGATCAGCCCGAGCGACCAGCCGTCGCAGACCAGATGATGGGCGACGAGGAGCACCCGGTGGCTGCCGTCCGCCACGGCGTACACGGTGCAGCGCAGCAGCGGACCCGCGGCGGTGTCGAAGGGGAGGGCGGCCTCGGCGCGCACCAGGGCCTCGGCGTCGGCGGCCGGCACGTCCCGCCGGACGGTGAGCCGCACCCGCCCGAGGGCCGAGACGCGCTGCGCCGGGGTGCCGTCGTCGGCGGTCCGGAACACGGTCCGCAGCGCCTCGTGGCGGGCGACCAGCGCGTCCAGCGCGCGGCCGAACGCGTCGGTGTCGAAGGGGCCGTGCACCGCGAAGGCGACCGGCACGTTGTACTGGGCGGAGCCCGGATTCAGCTGGTCGAGGACGAGCAGGCGGCTCTGGGCGTCGGAGGCGGGGAACTCGTACTCCTCGTCCCCGCAGCCCTCCCCGGCGTAGAGGTCGATGAGCTCGACGGCGTCGACGGTCATGGTTCTCAGTCCCCTCGGAGGGCGGTTTCGAGGACCGCGGCGATCTCGGCCGCCGGGCCCGGAGTGAGTACGTCGCTGTGACCGCAGTCCAGTTCGTGCACATCGAGCGCGGCGGTCACGCGCTGCCAGGCCTCGGTCTTCTCGGCCGTCGTAGGCCAGTCGTCGTGCGTCGCGGAGAAGAGCGTCGTCGCCCCGTCGTAGTGGGACGGGTGCCAGTCCCGTACGAGCCGGGTGTGATGAATCCCGGCGTCGACGAGGGTGTGGAGCTGCGCCCGGGAGAGACCGTCGAAGGTGTCCGCGCGGGCCTGGGCGAACAATGTGGAGCGCTGCAACGGGCCGTTCGGCAACGGCAGTTCCGGCGCATGGGAGCGGTGCAGGATGCGCAGCATCTCGTCCTCGACGGCGGCCGGGTCCAGCGGTGTGCCCCTGATCCCTTCCGGCATCGGCATGGCGTCCACCACGGCGAGCATCCGGACCTCCTCGCCGGCCCGGCGCAGCCGCACCGCGAGTTCGTGGACGAGCGGACCGCCGAAGGACCGGCCGAGCAGCAGGTACGGTCCGTGCGGCCGGAGCTCACGCACGCTGCGCAGATAGAGATCCGCCATCTCACCCATCGTGGACGGGAGTCGATCGGCACCGGTCAGCAGCGCCGGGCTCTGAAGGGTGTGCACCGGGCGGTCCGGAGCGAGGTGCGGCAGCAGGTTCATGTACGACCAGCTGAGCCCGAGCCCCGGGTGCACGCAGATCAGCGGGGTGCGGTCGCCGCCGGTCCGCAGGGTGAGCACATGCTCCAGGCTGCTGTGGTGCGGCCCGTCCGGCGCGGTCGCGGACCCGGGGCGTTCGCGGGTGCGGCGCAGCGGTGTCCGCGCGGCGGGGCCGTCGGCGGACTGCGGCGCGTCGAGCCGGGCGGCGAGACCGGCCGGGGTCGGCGCGTCGAACAGGGCGGACACCGGGATCCGTACGCCGAGCACCGTCTCGATCTTCGACTTCAGGCGCAGCGCGGTCAGCGAATGGCCGCCCGCCTGGAAGAAGTCGGTGTCGGGCCCGACCACGGGGACCCCGAGCACCGTGCCGAACAGGGCGCACAGCTCCCGCTCGCGCGGGGTGCGCGGCGCCCGGTGGGCCACCGGTTCCCCGGTGGGGCCGGGGTCGGGGAGTGCGGCCCGGTCCGCCTTGCCGTGGCGGGTGAGCGGCACCTCGTCGATCCGGGCCCACAGGGACGGCACCAGGTGCGCGGGCAGCTGCCGGGCGGCATGGGCCCGCACCCCGGAGAGGGTCCGCTGCCACTGCTCCTCCCCGCCCCCGTCCCCTGCCGGCACCAGCCAGGCGGCCAGCAGCTTGCCGCCCGCCGCGTCCCGCCGGGCGCCGACCACGGCCCGCGCCACGCCGGGGCAGCCCGCCAGCGCGGCCTCGACCTCGGCGGGCTCCACCCGGAAGCCGCGCACCTTGACCTGGTCGTCGGCCCGGCCCGCGAACTCCAGGACACCGTCCGCCGTCCAGCGGGCCAGGTCCCCGGTGCGGTACATGCGGCTGCCGGGCGGCCCGTACGGATCGGCGACGAACCGCTCCGCGGTGGCGGCCGGCCGGCCGAGATAACCCTGGGCGAGACCGCTGCCGCCGATGTAGAGCTCACCGGTGGAGCCCACCGGGACGGGGCGCAGCCGGGCGTCCAGGACATGGGCGCGGGTGTTGTCCAGGGGGCGCCCGATGGGGACGGGCCCCGGCCGGTCCGCGGACCGGCCGGCGGCCGTGTGCGCGGTGGCGAACACCGTCGTCTCGGTGGGGCCGTAGCCGTTGACGACCACCGTGTCCGGGCAGTGCTCCTGGATCCGGAGCACGGTGCCGGGCGCCAGGACGTCGCCGCCGGACCACACCTCGCGGAGTCCGGACAGCGCGCCGGGCGCGATCTCCGCGACGGTGCGCAGCAGTTCGGGGGTGAGCATGAGCGCGGTGACCCGCCGTTCCCGTACCACCCGCTCCAGCAGTTCGGGGGTGACCGCCTCGGCGGGGGCCACGACCACGGTCCCGCCGTTCAGGAGCGGGACCCACACCTCGTAGGTCGAGGCGTCGAACGTGTACGGGTTGTGCAGCAGCACCCGGTCGTGGGCACCGCCCGCGAAGCGGCCGTCGGCGGCGAGTTCGGTGATCGCCCGGTGCGGGACGACCACCCCCTTGGGCTCTCCGGTGGAGCCGGAGGTGTAGATCGCGCAGGCGGCGGCCCCGGGCTGGTTGTCGACCCGGTCGAAGGGCGCGGGGGCGGACGCCTCGGTGATGTCCAGCACCGCGACACCGGCGGGCAGCCGGGCGGCGGCCGGGGCCGTCCCCTCGGTGAGGACCAGGGCGGGTCCCGCCGCCGCCATCAGCCGGGCCAGCCGCTCCGTCGGGTGTGCCGGATCCAGCGGGAGCCAGCAGGCGCCCGCCTTGAGGACCGCGAGCTGGGCCACGACCAGGGACGCCGAGCGGGGCAGCAGCAGGGCCACGGTGTCTCCGGGCGCCACCCCGGCCCGGACCAGGCGGCCGGCCAGCCGGTCCGAAGCGGCGTCGAGCCCGGCGTAGCTGAGCGTCTCGCCCTCGGTGTCGACAGCCGGTGCGTCCGGGGTGCGGGCCACCCGGTCGGCGAACCGCGCGGTCAGCGTGGCGGGTCCGGCGGGTTTGCGGGCCGGGCCGTCGGCCAGGGCCAGCAGGTGGTGCCGCTCCGCCACGGGCAGGGCGTCGATGTCCGCCACCGGGGTCCGCGGCGAGCCGGCCAGCTGCTCCAGCACGTGCGCGAGGCGCTCGGTGACGGCGGCCGCCGGGATGCCGCGGCGGCAGCTCACCGACAGCAGCAGCCGGTCCTCGGCGACCGCCGCGATAGTGACCGGGTAGTGCGTCGCGTCGTTCACGCTCACCAGGCGGACGGCACCGGGACCGTCGTCGCTCCCGGAACCGCGCGGGAAGTTCTCGAAGGCGATGATCGAGTCGAAGAGCTCACCGGCCCCCACGGCGCGCTGCACCTCGGCGGCGCGGGCGTGGTGGTGTTCCAGCAGCCGGGACTGCTCGTCCTGGATCCGGCGGAGCAGCTCGTCCACCCGCTCGCCGTCCCGCAGCCGGACCCGTACCGGCAGGGTGTTGATGAACAGGCCCACCATGGACTCGACACCCGGCAGGTCGTGCGGGCGACCGGAGACGACCGCGCCGAAGACCAGGTCGCGGGAGCCGGTCAGCCGGGCCAGGACCAGCGCCCAGGAGACCTGCACCAGGGTGTTGAGGGTGACGCCCGCCTCGGCGGCCCGCCGGACCAGCCGCTCGGTGAGGCCGGTGGTCAGCCACATCCGCGAACGGTCGGGCGCCGTGTCCGGTCCGGCCGGGGCCAGCAGCGCGGGCCGTCCCAGGCCCTCCAGCGACTCGCACCACGCGGCTTCGGCCTTCTGCCGGTCCTGACCGCCCAGCCACACCAGGTAGTCCCGGTAGGGCGCGGCCGGCGGCAGCGGCCGGCCCGCCACGAGGGCGCCGAGGTCCCGCTCGACGACCGGCATCGACCAGCCGTCCAGCAGGATGTGGTGGAAGGACACGATCAGTTCGGCGCCGGTTTCGTGCCGCAGGAACGTGGCACGGACCAGGGGCGGGCGGGCCACGTCGAAGCGGAGCGCCGCGTCCTTCCGCAGTACCTCCTCGGTCCGCGTGGCCGCCTCGTCGGGGGTGAGACCCATCAGGTCCACCTCGGTCCACGGCACCCTGACCGCCTTCGGCACGACCTGGACCGGCCGGTCCAGGCGCTCGTGGCGGAAGCAGGCGCGCAGATTCGGATGCCGGTTCAGGAGCGCGGATACCGAGGCCCGTACCGTGTCCCCGGCGATCGCGGGGCCGACCAGGAAGCGGGCCTGCACCAGGTAGGGGTCCGGGCCCTCGGTCTGCCGGGCGGAGTGGAACAGCAGGCCCTCCTGGAGCGGGGAGAGCGGCAGCACGTCCGCGATGCGCGCGTTCATCGCTGATCCTCCTCTTCGGTGGCGTCGAGGTCGCCGAAGTCCATCTCCTGCGCCAGCAGTTCGAGCTGGTCCCCGGTCAGGTCGACGAGCGGGAAGTCGGACGGGGCGTGGGCGGCCGCGCCGTCCGGCCCGCAGTGGTCGGCGAGGACGCCGAGCGCCTCGGACCACGCCCCGGCCAGCGCGAGCACCTCGTCCTCGGTGAACACCCCGGACGGGTAGGAGAAGCTCGCCTCCAGCACGGGCTCACCGTTCTCCTCGCGGGCCAGCACATCCACCTCCAGGGCGTGCGCCAGTGGCACGGCGTCCGGGCCGGGTTCCAGCAGTCGCCCGCCCGCCGCGTCGGTCCCGGCGAACCGGCCCAGATAGTTGAAGCGGACATCGGGCGCGGGGAGCGCGGCGAGTGCCGGGCCGGTCTCCGGGTGGAGGTAGCGCAGCAGACCCCAGCCGAGCCCGCCGGCGGGCACCGCCCGCAGTTGCTCCTTGACGCACTTCAGGGCCTCTCCCGGCCGGCCGCCGGGCGCCACCGCCGCCGCACCGATGTCCAGGCGGACCGGGTACTGCGTGGTGAACCAGCCGACGGTGCCGGACACGTCGACCGGGGTGGAGACGGCCTCGCGGCCGTGGCCCTCCAGATGGACGACGAGCGAGGAGCCGGCGCCGCGCCGCTGGACGGCTGCGGCGGTCAGAGCGGTCAGCATCACCGCGTCGGGGCGGCAGTTGAAGGCGCCCGGCAGGGTGAGGAGCACACTGCGGGTGAGCCCGGGGTCCAGATCGAAGGTGAGGGTCTCCCGTCGGCCACCTGTGCCCCGGCCATCGGTGAGCCGGGCCGATTCGTCCGACAACTGCCGTTTCCACCAAGAGAGTTCGTCGATCCTTAGCCCGGCCTCCTGGGAGAGCAGCCGGGCCCACCGGGTGAACGAGGCAGTCCTCGCGGGTGCGGCGTCGCTCCCGGGTCCGCCGTCCAGCGCCGCGGCCAGCTCCTGCCCGAGCACCCGCCAGGAGAACCCGTCCACGGCCAGGTGGTGCACGGTCAGCAGCAGGGCACCGGACCGGTCCGGGCCGGGGTCGAGCCACACCGCCCGCACCAGGTCGCCGTCCTCGGGGCGCAGGGTGACGGTGCGCGCGAGCTCGGTCGCCCGGGAGTGCAGATCGGCGTCCGCGGGCACCGCCACCCGGACGGCCCGCGCACCGCACGGCTCGCCCACCTCGGGTACCTGGAGCTCCCAGCCGGTGTCGACCTCGCGCATCAGCCGCATCCGCAGCGCGGCGTGCCGCGCGGTCAGTACGGAGACGGCCTCCTCGATCGCCGCGAGTCCGGTGCCGGAGCCCAGGGGGAACAGCATGGACTGGGTGAACGCGGCGGTGTCCCGGACCTGTTCGCGCCACCAGTGCATCACCGGGGTGAGCGGCAGCCGCCCGGTCCCGGTGTCCTCGGCCTCGGTGTCCTCGCCCTCGGGCGTACGGGCCAGCACGGCCAGCCGGGCCGGGGTGCGTACGGTGAACACGTCGTGCGGCGAGAGCACCAGACCGGCCGACCGGGCCCGCGCGGCGAGCTGGATCGCCATGATGCTGTCGCCGCCGAGCCGGAAGAAGTCGTCGTCGACGCCGGCCTGTTCGACGTCCAGCAGCTCCGCGAAGAGTCCGCACAGCACCTCCTCGCGCGCCGACCCGGGCAGCCGGACGGTGTCCGTGGTCCGGGCGGCGGGCGCGGGCAGGGCGTCCCGGTCGAGCTTGCCGTGCGACGACAACGGCAGCGCGTCCAGCGCCACCACGGCGGCCGGGACCATGGCCGCGGGCAGCCGCCCGGAGGCGTGCAGCAGCAGCCCGTCCTCGTCGACCGCCTCTCCCGGCACGGGCACCACGTACGCGACGAGCTGCGCCGTATCGCCCCGGTCGTGCCGTACCACGGCCACCGCCCTTTCCACGGTGGGGTGTTCGGCGAGAGCGGCAGCGACCTCACCGGGCTCGATGCGCAGCCCGCGGAGCTTCACCTGCTCGTCGTCACGCCCGAGGTAGTACGTGTTCCCGTGGTCGTCGCGGTGGGCGAGGTCGCCGGTGCGGTACATGCGGCTGCCGGGCGGACCGTAGGGATCGGCGACGAACCGCTCGGCGGTGAGCGCGGCACGGCCCAGGTAGCCCCGGGCGAGCGCGCCACCCGCCAGATACAGCTCACCGCCCGCCCCGGCAGGTACCGGCCGGAGCCGTTCGTCGAGGAGGTAGGCGATGGTGCCCGCCACCGGTGTGCCGATCGGCGGCGCCGCTCCATCGGCGTCCAGCGGCGCCGAGACGGTGGAGACGACGGTCGACTCGGTGGGCCCGTACGCGTTGTGGAAACGCCGCCCCGCGACCGCCCAGCGGGCCACCAGCTCCGGCGGGCAGGTCTCCGCGCCGACGACGAGGGCGCGCAGATCCGGATGCGATCCGGCCGGCACGGTCGCGAGCACCGACGGCGGGACGAACGCGCAGGAGATCCGCCGCTCGGTCAGCACCGCCCCGAGTTCCTCGCCCACGAGCGGGCCCCGGGGCGGCAGCACCAGCGTTCCGCCGGAGCCGAAGGCCAGGCACAGTTCGCCGACGGAGATGTCGAAGGAGGGCGGCCCGAGCTGGAGCACCCGGCTGTCCGCGCCCAGTGCGATGCCCTCCACCATGGACCGGGTGAGCGCGGCCACTCCGGTATGGCTGACCACGACGCCCTTGGGGGCGCCGGTCGAGCCGGAGGTGTGGATGACATGGGCGGTGTCGTGGAGTTCCGGACCGCCCGGCGGCAGCGGCTCCCCGGCCCAGGCGGCCTCGTCGAGGACCAGGGTCGGCAGACCGGTGTCCAGCGGCGCGGCCCCGGGTTCGGTGACCAGGAGCACCGGCGCGGCCTCGGTGAGGACCCGGCGGATGCGCTCGGCCGGGTGGGCGGGGTCGACCGGCAGATAGGCGGCGCCGGCGCGCTGCACGGCCAGCGCCGCCACCGGCCAGTCGCTGCCGCGGGGGAGGGCCAGGGCCACGATCCGCCCGGGACCGGCACCCCGGCTCACCAGCTGCCCGGCCAACCGGGCCACCCGGTCGTCCAGTTGGGCATAGCTCAGGGTGTGCCCCGGGGACTCGACGGCCGGCGCGTCCGGTGTGCGGGCCGCCAGCCGGGTCACCAGCTCGGGCAGCGGGACCGCGGCGGGGGCGACGGGCCCGGCGGAACCGGCGAGCAGCTCACCGCGCATGGCCGACGGCACCACGTCGATGTCCCCGATGAGCGCGGCCGGATCGGCGGTGATCCGCTTCAGCAGCTCGACGTAGCACTGCGTCCAACGGGCCACCGTCGCGGGGCTGAAGACATCGGTGCGCAGCCCGAAGCTGCCCTCCATGCCGTCGCCGCTGTCCTTCACCACGCCGACCAGGTCGTGCTCGCCGCCCGTGTGGATCCGCTCGGGCTCCGCGAACTCCTTCATCATCGAGACGCTCGGCTGCTGCGTCAGGTGCATGAACACCCACTGGTACAGCGGTGCCCGGCCCGCGCTGCGCTCGGGCGCGGCGGCCGACACGATCCGGCCCACGGGCACGTCCGCGTTGGCCATCAGATCCGGGAAGTCGACCGCGAACCCGGCGAGCAGATCGGCGAAGGACCGGTCCGCGTCCACCTTCCAGCGGGTCGGCACGGCATTCATGACATAGCCGATGACCTGGTCGAGCCCCTTGGCCGCGCGGTTGGCGATGGGGGTGCCGATCACCAGGTCCTCGGCGCCGCTGACCCGGTGCGCCAGGACGGCGAACGCGGCCATGAGCACGACGTACACCGAGGCGCCGCGCTCCCGGGCCAGGGCCCGCACGGCGGCGGTGGTCGGCGCGTCGATGTGGAAGGGCACCTGCGCGATGCCTTCGCCCCCGGTGACGCCGCCGGCGCTGCCCGGCACGGTCAGCGGACCGGGCGGGTCGGCGAGATAGCGCCGCCAGAAGTCGAGCCGGCTCGCGAAGACCCCCGACTCCGCCAACTCGCTCTGCCAGGACGAGAAATCGGCGTACTGCACGGCCGGGCGGATCAGGGGCGGCTCCAGCCCGTCGCGCAGCGCGCCGTACGCCTGCGCGAACTCGTTCTGCAGCACGTCGAACGACCACCAGTCGCTGATGGTGTGGTGCAGACTCAGCATCAGCGTGGAACGCCGCTCGTCGACCCGGACGAACCGGGCCCGGATCAGCTTGTCCCGACCGAGGTCGAAGGGGCGGCTGCGGAAGGTTTCGAACGCCTCGCCGATCGTTCTGTCGGTGCCCCGCAGATCCTCGCGCTCCAGGTCGAAGGGCCCGTCGTCGGGGAACTCGACATGCAGTTCGCCCGACTCGTCCGTCACGATCCGGGTCCGCAGGATGTCGTGGTGACGCTGGATCAGCGTCAGCGCCGCCTCCAGATGCGCCGGGTCGACGGGCCGCTCGAAGTGGTAGGCGGCGCACAGATTGAGCGCGGGGGTACCGGGATACAGCGAGTCGTACACCCACAGGTCGTGCTGCGCGGGGCTGAGCGGCACCCGGCGGGCCGGGTCGCGCGGCGGTATGACGGCGGGTATCTCGCGGGCCCGCCCCGCCTCCAGCATGCGGCGCAGCAGACGGACCCGCTGTTCCCGGCCGAGTGCGACGAACCGGTCGGCCATGGAGGGGGCTGCCGCGACCGGGACGGTGCGCGAAACGGTGGGGGCGCTCATCGCAGGTTCTCTTTCAGTTCGGCCAACCGGTGCAGCCCGGCCAGTACGTCGTCCCGTCCGATGCCGAAGTCGATGAAGCAGGCGACCTCGTCGACGCCCAGCTCCGCGAGATCGGCGAGCATCTTGGCGCAGTGGCCCGGGGAGCCGAGCAGGCTGCCCCAGCTGAGATAGCGCTCGAACGCGAAGTCGGCGAGCATCGCGGTCTGTTCCTCGGTGAGGCTCGCGGTCGTGGCGTCCGCGGAGCGGTTCGCCGCGGTCTGGCGCACGTACGAGGCGAGATAGGTCTTGAGGGGGGCGCCCGCCATCCGGCGGACCTCCGCGTCGTCGGTGCCGACGTAGGTGTGGGCCATCAGCGTGACGCGCCCGTGGGCGTCGGTGCCCCGCTGGTCGGGGGCCTCGGCGCAGGCGGTGCGGTAGCGGGCGATCTTCTCGGCCAGCTCGTCCCGGCTCTGCCCGACGGTCGCGCCGAGCACTCCGGCGCGCAGCCGTCCGGCCGCCTCCCAGGTCTCCGGGTTGCCGGACGTGGTGATCCACAGCGGCAGGGTGTCCTGCACCGGGCGGGGCTGGGGCGTGACGGAGACCGGGGTGCCCGTGCCGTCGGGGTACTCGGCGGGCTCGCCCGCCCACAAGGAACGCAGCCGCGGGATCGTCTCCAGGGCGGTCCGCCGGCGGTCCTCGTAACGCTCGGGGGCCAGTGTGAAGTCCTTGGAGTGCCAGCCGGTGGCGACGGAGAGGCCGACCCGCCCGTTCGAGAGGTTGTCCACGACCGCCCAGTCCTCCGCCACGCTCAGCGGGTGATGCAGCGGCAGGACGACGCTCCCCGCGCGGATCCCGATCCGCTCGGTGGCGACGGCGAGCGCCGCGCTGAGCACCGGCGGACTCGGGAAGACCTGCCCCACCTGCTGGAAGTGGCGCTCGGGGGTCCAGACGGCGTGGAACCCCAGCCGGTCGGCGGTCCGGGCCACGGCGAGGATGTCCTCGTACGTCTCGGTGTGCCGGGCCCCGCCGGCGGTGGTGCTGTCCGCACCGAAGAACATCACACTGAGGTCCACTGCCACTCCTCCTGCTTTCTGCCGGTCTGGGTCTGGGGTTGCGGACGGCGCGGCACCCGGGGGCGGCGCGGGATGGGGGAAGCGGCGGCGGGCGCGGGGAGGGCGACCGCCCGTTCCAGTTCGACGGCGAAGGCGGCGACCGTGGGCGCGGCGAACAGCTGGGCCACGGTCAACTGCCGTCCGGTGCCGAGCCGGGCCACCGCGCGCACCGCGCGCAGCGAGTTGCCGCCGAGGGCGAAGAAGTCGTCGTCCGGGCCGGCGCTCGGCACACCGAGGACCTCGCACCACACGGCGGCGATCTCCTGTTCCAGAGCGGTCATCGGGCGCTCCGGGGCGGACCGGCGCCGGACCGGTACCGCGATCCGGTCGCTCTCACCGGCCCGTCGCGGCGGTGCGGTGAGGCCCAGCCGCGACAACGGGGTGCCGGGGGCGGCCGCGGCAGCCTCCAGGGCCTCGGGGAGGGCGTCCGCGAGCCACTGGACGAACTCCGCCTCCAGCGCCTGCCCGCGGTACTCGAACGTCAGCGTCAGCCCGTCCGGCGCGCCCCGGTCCGAGGTGGAGTCGGTGACGTCCACCAGGAGTTCGAACCGGGCGGCGCCGGTGCGCACGACCTCGACGCCCTGCTCGGCACCGGGCAGCGTGACCTCGGCCCGTGCGTTGTTCTGGAGCGCCAGGACCACATCGGTGAACGGCTGACGGCCCGGGGTCCGCGGCGGATTGAGCTCGCCGACCACGTCCTCGAACGGCACGTCCTGATGGCTGAACGCGGCGAGGTCCGTCTCCCGCACCCGGGCGAGCACCTCGGCCGCGGTGGGGTCGCCGGACAGATCGGTGCGCAGCACCAGCATGTTGACGAAGAACCCGACCACGTCCTCGACGCCGGCGTCCCCGGCGCGTCCGGCCACCGGGGCGCCGATCGCCAGGTCCTCGCCCGCACCGGCCCGCACCAGCACGGTGGCCAGCGCGGCGTGCAGGGCCATGAAGAGCGTGGCGCCCCGGGCGCGGGCCGACTCCACCACCCGGGCGTGCGCCGCCGCGTCGAGCCGGCGCACCACGACCCGCGCGTCCGGACCGGGCACGGCGGGGCGCCCGGCGCGGCGGGGCAGCAGCGGGCCGTCGGCCGGCAGCCCGTCCAGTTCCTTGCGCCAGTACGTGAGCTGACGGGCGGCGAGCGCGTGCGGATCGGACGGCGAGCCGAGCCGGTCCAGCTGATGACGGGCGTGCTCCGCGTACTGGACCGAGAGCGGGGGAAGCCCGGCCGCGTGCGCGCCGTCGACCCGTGCCTCGTAGGCGCGGGACAGATCACGGAAGAGCGGTCGCAGCGACCACCCGTCCCCGGCGATGTGATGGACCAGCACCAGCAGCGCGTGCTCGTCCGGCCGCTCCAGCGAGGTGAACAGCTTCGCCCTCAACGGGAGTTCGGTACGCAGATCGAAGCGGTGACGGGCCTCCCGCTCGATCTCCCGGTCCATCGAATCCCCGGCGGTCCGCAGCTGCCGGAACACAGGCCGTGCGGCCGCCCCGCTCAGTACCCGGCGTACGGGGGAGCCGTCGGACTCCTCGAAGACGGTACGGAGCACTTCGTGACGCCCGGCGACCAGGGCCAGCGCGTCGTCCAGCGCGGCCGCGTCGACCGCACCCCGCAGCCGGACCAGCATCGGCAGGTTGTACGCGGCACCGGCCCCGATCCGGTCCAGGAACCACAGCCGGTGCTGCGCGTGCGACACCGGGAGCGTCCCGGAGGCGTTGCCGGGCACGGCACCCGGCGCGGGGCGCACCGGGGGAGCGGTGTCGACGAACGGGGCGAGAAGCGCCGGGGTGGGTGCCTCGAAGAGCCCCCGGATGTCGATCTCGGCGCCGAGCGCGGTACGGATCCGGCCCAGCAGCCGGGCGGCCAGCAGGGAGTGGCCGCCGAGGGCGAAGAAGTCGTCGTCCGGGCCGACCCGGTCGGTGTGCAGCACCTGGGCGAAGAGCTCGCACAGCGTGGCCGCGGTGCCGCTCACCGCCGCCCGGCCGCTGGCCGCCGTCGCGGTTCCGGGCTCCGGCAGGGCGGCCCGGTCCAGCTTGCCGCTGGGGGTCAGCGGCAGTTCGTCCAGCGGTACGAAGACCGCCGGGACCAGGTAGTCGGCCAGCACATCGCGGGCGTAGGCGCGCAACTCCGCTTCCCGGAAGCCCTGTCGGCCGCCGCTCGGTACGACGTACGCGGTGAGCTGGCGGTCGCCCGCCGGGTGCTCATGGGCGACGACGGCGGCCCGGTCGATGCCGGGGTGCCGGGTCAGTACGCTCTCGACCTCGCCCGGCTCCACCCGGAAGCCCCGGATCTTCACCTGGCTGTCGGCCCGGCCCAGATATTCCAGGACGCCGTCGGCACGTCGCCGCCCGAGGTCACCGGTGCGGTAGACGCGTTCACCGGACGGGGAGGCGACGAACCGTTCGGCGCTCAGCGCGGGCCGTCCGCAGTAGTCGCGGGCGAGGCCCGCCCCGGCGGCGTAGATCTCACCGGTCTGCCCGTCCGGAACCGGACGGAGCTCCTCGTCGAGGACGTACAGCCGCTTGCCCGCCAGCGGCCGGCCGATCGGCACCGGGCCCGTGCCGAGCTCGGCGGCGCTCACCGGGTGGACGGTCAGGAACACCGTGCACTCGACGGGGCCGTAGCCGTTGCTCAGCCGCAGCTCCGGCCGGCGCTCCAGGGCACGGGCCGCGTGCGGCACCGACATCGCCTCGCCGCCCACCACGAGTTCCCGCAACCCGTCCATCACCTGCGGGTACTCGTCGACGACGACGTTGAAGAGCGACGCCGAGAGGTACATGGAGGTGATGCCGTGCTCGGCGACGAGCCGGGCCATCAGGAACGGTTCGGGACGCCGGCCGGGGTGCAGTACGCAGGTACCGCCGTTCATGAGCGGCCCCCACAGCTCCAGGGCGAACGCGTCCCAGGACAGCGGTGCGCACTGGAGCCAGACCGCGCCGGGGCCGAAGGACGCGAAGCCCTGCCCGGTGAGGGTGGCGACGATCGCCCGGTGCGGCGCTGCGATGCCCTTGGGCCGTCCGGTCGAACCGGAGGTGAACATCACGCAGGCGATGTCGTCGGACCGGACCTGGACGGAGCCGCGCGGCAGCGGCCGCGCCCCGGCGGCGTCCTCGATGTGCACCCGGGCCAGGCCGAGCGCCCCGGACGCGGTGTCGCGGGCCGTGACGACCACGGCGGTTCCCGCGTCCTCGGCCATCGCGCGCAGCCGTTCGGCGGGGAAGCCGGGGTCCAGCATCACGTAGCCCGCCCCGGCCTTGAGGATGCCGAGGACCGTCACGACGAGTGCGGCGGAGCGCTCCAGGTACACGCCGACCGTGTCGCCGGGCCGGATGCCCCGCGCGGCCAGCAGGCCCGCCAACCGGTCGGCCCGGTCGTCGAGTCCGGCGTAGTCGATCCGTTCGCCGCCGTCGATCAGCGCCGTCGCGCCGGGCGTCCGCGCCGCCTGCTCCTCGAACAATTCATGCACGCACCTCATCCCGCTCACCTCCCACGCGCTCGCTCTGCCCGACCGGGTCCTTGGGCGCGTCGAGGTCGGGGAGCAGAGTGTCGATGTCCCTGATCGAGCGGCTGGCGAGTCCCCAGAGGGCGACCGCGGTCCCGCCGATGCCGGCCAGGAACAACATGGCGGCCATGCCGCTGCCCGGACCGTCGCCGACGAGCGGACCGAGCACGGTGAAGAGCCCGGAGCCCCGAGCGGCCATCGGTTCGAAGACGTGGTCGGCGAGCGGCCCGGAGACCGCCATCGCCAGGGGTACGGAGATCTGCGACAGGAACATCACCGCGCCGAATACCCGGCCCTGCCACTCGTGCGGGACCTTGGTCTGCACGATCGTCTGCATCGAGGCGTTGACCACCGTCATGAGCAGGGCACCGACCAGGATGGCCAGGCACCAGCCGGTCACAGTCCCCATCAGGCCCATCACCACCAGGGCGGACAGGCACATGCCGACCACGCCGAGCATCATTCCCCGGCCCCGGTTCGCCGGTCCGCCCCAGGCGGCCATGAGCAGGGCACCGGCCACTCCGCCGATGCCGACCGAGGTGTTGACCGCGGCGAGCGCGCCGTTGCCGGCCCGCAGCAGCACCATCGGTGAGATGAGGGCGAAACCGAAGACCATCACGAGGTTGACGACACAGAAGTTGACGATCAGATCGCGAAGGCTGGGCACCCGGAACAGGTAGCGCAGCCCTTCGACGGCATCGGCGGTGATCCGCCGGCGTGGTGCATCGGGATTCTTCGTCACCCGGTCGCCGTTGAAGCGCACGATCTGGATGCCGATCAGGGCGAACGCGTAGCTGGCCAGGTCGACCAGGAGCGTCGGGCCGATCCCGAAGAGCGCGACGAGCAGACCGCCCAGCGCGGGGCCGCCGATCCCGGCGGCACTCTTCGCACCGGCCAACAGTCCGTTGGTGCGGTCCAGTTGGTCCTTGCGGACCAGGAGGGGAACGGCCGAGGACAGGGCCGGGAACTGGAAGGCGGCACAGATGCCGAGCAGCACGGTGGCCGGATAGACCTGCCAGGCCTGGAAGGCGCCGAGGTAGTGGAGCAGGGCCAGGGTGCCCACGACGAGGAGTCCGCCGGCATCGGCGATCCGGAGCGCGGAGCGCTTGGGTATACGGTCGACGATTGCGCCCGCAATGGGGCTGAACACGGCCTGCGGCAGCATGGCGCACAACGACAGGATGGTGACGGCTGTCGCGTTCCCGCCGGCCGACCAGACCTCGACGATGAAGGCGAACCGGACCGCCGCACTGCCCGCCAGGGACACCGCCTGACCGGACCAGACGAGGAGAAAGGGGCCCATTCCCGAGAAACGTCCGGGAATGTCCGTTGATATCCGGGCGCCCATCAGGACCCGGATCCCTTGTGCACCGGCATCCGGCACACAGCGCCGGAGCCGTCGAACGGTGTGGTTGCCACGCCTCAATCCCCCAGGATGTCGCGTCCTTTGCGGATCACCACGGATCCCTGTCTGAATCGAACGGGGTCATCATGCGGCGGCCGATTACCGGTGCGTTCCCTTCGCGAACGCAGGAACGGGAAGAAAACGGGAACGGATCGGGAGGGAACCGGGAGCCGGAAGGGCAAGGGTCCTTCTGTAGTTGTCTGCAGAAGGAGTACTCACGTGAAGGACCCCAGGGATCGTTCGCCCGACGGGACGGAACTGCGTCAGGCCCTCCAGGACCTGTCCACCGTGGAACGGTGGGCCGAGCGTGTGGCGTCCGGTGTCCAGTCCCACCCGTACACCGCGCCGGAGTCCTGGGAAGGGCCCCAGCTGAGCGTCGAGACCAGAACCGAGAACGGCATGCACACGGTGGCCGGGATCGTCACGTGGCCGCCCGGGGACGGTGCCCCTGCGGCGGTCCTGGACGAGACGGAGCGCGCGGTGCTCCGCTCCCTGGTGAGATCGCTGCTCGACCTGGCCGGCCACGAGTCGGGAACGGCCCGTACGCGCGTGGTCCTCACCCCGCTCGGCCCCCGCGTTGCCGCCTGCCAGCTCGACGCGGAATAGCGGAGCGGGCGGCTTCCGGTCCCATTCCCGCGGCAGTTCCCGGAGGCGGTATCGGGGCAGGAACGGACCGGGAACGCCGATCAGCAACATCAGTGGTGTCGGGAAGCGGAACACCGCAGAACCTCACAAACACCACTTAGGGGCGGGACAATGGGACGCAAGCTTGCTGGAATCTTCGGGATCGTCGCCGCGACGCTGGCCTTCGGTATCGGCACGGCGGTCGAGGCGGGGCAGGCGCACGACGCCCGGAGCATTCAGCAGGTTCTCGCGGACGACAAGGGTCCGACGGTCATCGGCACCACGGGCACCGACGACGACAAGGGCCCGACCTTCGCCGGTACCCACGTGCTCGCCGACGACAAGGGCCCGACCGTCATCGCTCGGACGATCACGGACGACAAGGGCCCGACGGTGATCGGTACCACGGGTACTGACGACGACAAGGGTCCGACGGTCATCGGGACCACGGGTACCGACGACGACAAGGGCCCCACGGTCATCGGGACCACCGGCACCGCCGACGACAAGGGTCCGACGTCCCCCGTCATGTGAGCCCACCGCCTCGACACGCGAGCCCCGCACCGGACCACGGTGCGGGGCTCGTCGCTGTCCGCCCCGGAGTACGGCGCCCGCCAGCGGCGGCGGCCGGTCGTCAGCTGCGCCGGCGGTCCGACGGAACGCCCATCCCGTCGAAGAGTTGCTCGGCCCCCGCCCGGTACCGGGCCGAATCCGGCGTGTCGCCGAGGGCGTCGGCCATGCCCGCCAGGGCGTAGGCCTGCTCGATGCGGTAGCTGAGGGACGAGGCGAGCTCATGGGCATGGGTGTGCAGCGCGAGCGCCGCCGCCGTATCGCCCTGCCGGCGGCGCAGCCGGCCCACGATGTTCTCCACCTTGGCCCGGCGCAGCGGCGAGGGATTGGTCCGCATCATGTCGAGGGCGAGGTCCGCCTGGTCGGGGACGCGTGGCGCCATGCCCAGCCGGTTCTCCACATCGGCGGACAACGCCAGGGTCAGGGCGAGATTCACCTCGTTGCCGGCGTCCCCGTACAGTGCGCGGGCCTCTGCCAGACAGCGGTCGGCCTCCTCGTACGCGCCCAGGCCGACATGGGCGAAGGCGAGGTCGGTGATGGCGCCGGGAAGTCCCTCGTGCTGCCCCAGCTGCCGGCTCAGTTCCGCCGACCGCCGGGCCGCGTCCCGCGCCTCCTCGTACCGTCCCCACTGTTCGTAGAGAGTGCTGAGCATGGTCAGGCTCTCGGCCTCCGCGCGCGGCATGTCCAGGTCGCGTTCGTGCGCGATCGCCGTCTCCATGTGGCCCAGGGCCGATGAGAAGTCGCCGAGCAGGCTGTTGAACTGGCCGAGGATGCTCTCGCTGTGCGCCTGGGTGTGCAGATCGCCGAGCCGGACCGCGACGTCCCGGCTCTTCCTGGCGGCTTCGAGTCCCTCGGTGAGGCGGCCCAGTTTCCAGCAGGCGACGCCCAGGTTGGACAGGCTCACCCCCAGCAGCGCCAGGTCCTGGAGCCGGCCGGCGGCGGCCACCGCGACCCGGCTCAGCTCACCGAACTCCTCCAGCAGCCCCAGGTCGTTGAGCTGGAAGACGAGATTGCGGGCCAGGCACACCACATAGCGGTCGTGCCCCCGGCGCTCGGCGAGCGTGACCGCCGCGAGGAGCGAGTTCTGCTCGCGCAGGAACCACTTCCGCGCCGTCTCGGGGGTGTCGAGATCGGGCAGTTCGGCCTTGGAGGGCTCGATGCCGGTACTGCGCCGGCGCCGCCCGGAGTAGAGGAGATCGCACGCCACCTCGGTGGCGGTCAGGTAGTAGCCCAGCAGCCGTTCCACCGCCGCGGAGTCCTCGGGGGACTCGACGAGCAGGCTGTGCGCGAAGCTGCGGACCAGGTCGTGGAAGGTGTAGAGGCCGATCTCCGGCTGCTGCACGAGATGCACGTCGAGCAGCATTTCCAGCAGGTCCTCCGCGTCCCGGGCGCCCGAGCCGAGCAGCGCACCGGCGGCGTGGATGTCCATGTCGCTGCCCGGGTGCAGCGCCAGCGTCGAGAACGCGTTCCGGCACTCCTCGTCCAGGGCCTGGTAGGACAGGCGCAGGGTGGCGGAGACGCTGCGGGCGCCCGAGCTGAGCTCGTCGAGCCGCCGGGTCTCGTCGCGCAGCCGCTCCGCCAGGTACTGCAGGGTCCAGCGCGGGCGGTTGCGCAGCCGGGCGGTGGCGATCCGCAGGGCGAGGGGCAGATGGCCGCAGAGCCGGGCGATCTCCGCGGCGGCCTCGGGCTCGGCGGCGACGCGCTGGGCACCGAGCGTCTCGGCCACCAGCATCGCACTGTCCTCGGGCGGCATCACTCCGATGGAGATCCACCGGGCGCCGTCCAGATCGACCAGCCGGGCCCGGCTGGTGACCATGACGAGGCTGCCGGGGGAGACGGGCAGCAGCGGGCGGATGGCGGCGGCGTCGGCCGCGTTGTCGAAGAGGATCAGCAGCCGCTTCCCGACGAGGGTGGCACGCCACAGCGCGGTGCGGGCGGGCACGTCGTCGGGGATGAGGTTGCCCGGGACACCGACGGCACGCAGCAGGCTGTCCAGCGCGATGCCCGCGGTCACCGGCTGGTCGCCCGGCGTGTGTCCGCGCAGATCGATGTGGAGCTGACCGTCCGGGTACTCGGGTGCCAGCCGGTGCGCGGCGCGTACCGCGAGCGAAGTCTTGCCGCAGCCGCCCATGCCGTCGATGGCCACGATCTGGGGGCCCTGCTCGCCGCCGGCCTCGGCACCACGCAGGATCTCGGCCAGCTCCCGGTCGCGTCCGGTGAAGTCCGCGAGGTCGTACGGGAGGGTGCTGGGGGGTTCCGCTGGCAGCGCCACGGCCACCACGGGGGCGGCGGCCGGTTCGGGGCCGGCCAGTTCGGGGCTCTCCCGCAGGATTCCCTCGTACAGCTTGGTGAGGTTGGGGCCGGGGTCGATGCCGAGTTCCTCGGCGAGGAGTTCGCGTACCTTGCCGTACTCGTCCAGGGCCTCGGCCTGCCGACCGGACCGGTACAGGGCGATCATCAACTGGCCGCGCAGGGACTCGCGCAGGGGATGCTGCTGGACCAGTTCCCTTAGTTCGACAACGAGTTCGGCGGACTCGCCGAGCGCGAGGTGGAGATCGAAGAGCTGCTCCGCCGCGGTCAGCCGGCGCTCCTCGATGGAGGTCGACGCCGCCTCGATGACCGGGCCGCCGCTGCCCGACAGAACGGGGCCCCGCCAGAGGGCCAGGGCGGCGCGCAGTATTTCCGCGGCCTCGGCCGTACGGCCGTCGGACGCCGCGAGCTTCGCTTTACGTATCAGCAGGCCAAATTCGGCCACGTCGATTTCACATTGTTCATGGGCGACGCGATACCCGGGACCGTCGGTGAGGAGAACGTCGGCGCCCCCGGGTATCCGTCTTCGGAGATCCGCGACCGCCTTGCGCACTTGGTGCGGAGCCGTCGTGGGCGGTTCCTCGTCCCAGGCCGCCTCGACCAGACGGGATACCGGAAGCACTTTTCCGGGCTCCAGGAGCAGTGTGGCCAGAACTCGCTCCTGTATGACTCCGCCGAGTCGGAGCCGAGTCCCGTTGGACCAACCCTCTAACGGGCCAAGAATGTTGAAGCGCAGCCGAAACTCTTCCGTAGATGACACGCATCCTCCCCCTCAGCTCCTGCGCACCCGCAGCGCTTCCCCAGCGCGAGGCGATCGTAGTCCCTGCCACCAGGAACTCGCGGTACCGCACCGGGAAGATTTCGGGAATGGCTCGATGAAAGCTGTTCATCGACGGCAGGCCTTCGCTGCCACGGAGAGTGCGGAGCGTACGGAGCGTGAGCGGAACGAGAAGGATCCTTCGCCGCGCCGCGTGTTCCGGACAGTCCTGGGCGGCCGGGTAACCGGCCATTGCGTTTTCTATGCATGTGGAGACCGAGGAGACAATGATGAATTGCCAGCCCTCAGCCGGGCTCGACGTTCTGCTGCAGAATGCGCGCAGGCGGGCGGGACTCACCCAGGAACAGCTCGCCGGCCTTTCCACCGTGAGCGTACGGGCCATTCGCGACCTGGAACTCGGGCGGGTCCAGCACCCGCGCAGGGAAACACTGAAGCTCCTCGCCAATGCCATGCGGCTGAGCGACGCGCGACGTGTCGAGCTCGAACTCGCCGTCGACGCGAAGGCGGTGGGGCGCGTCTTCCAGGACATCTATGGTGTCGGCCTGGCCACGCCGCCCCCTCCGCTGCGCCCGCTGATCGGGCGGCGCCCGGAACTGGAGGCGCTGACGGCCCGGTTGCGCACGGATCACGAGCGGCTGCTGACCCTCGTGGGGCTGCCGGGAGCGGGAAAGACACGGCTCGCCCAGGAAGCCGCCTCGGTGATCCACGCCCGGGACCGGATTCCGGTGCTGTGGGTATCCCTGGACGACACGGCGGAGACCACTGGGGCCGCTCCCAACACCCCGCAGTCGACCGTCACCGGATGGGTGCGCGCACTTGTCCGCGACGGCGAGGAATTCGAGGAACTGGCCGCGCTCATAGGGTCCAAGGCCACCTTGATCGTCCTGGACGGCTACGATGCGTCACCCTCTGTCACCCCTCGGCTGCTCAGTCTGCTGCGGGTCTGCGAGCGCCTGAAAATACTCACCACCACCGACCGGCCGGTCCAGCTGCCCGGCGGACGACTGCTGCCGCTGGCCCCGCTCCCGGTGCCGACCGCCGCCGATCTCGCCGAGGCGGTGGGCGGCTCCCTCGTCGCGGACCGCCACGCCGTGGAGCTGACGCTCTCCCATGTCAGCTATATGCGGCCCGACTTCCTCCCCACCGACTCCGTCGTCACCACCGTGGCCCACATCTGCCGGGCCCTGGACGGCATGCCGCAGGCGCTGGAGGCCGCGGCTTCCTGGCTGCTGCTGTACTCCCCGCAGCAACTCCTGGACATCGCCCGCACCTCACCGCTGGTCCTGCTCGACGGCGTCACCCCGGCCGATCCCGCCGCGGGCCCCACCCTGGGCGAGCGGCTCACCGCCGCCGTGACCGGGCTCGACCCGAAGGCCGCCGGGCTGCTGCGCACACTGGCGACGCTCGACGACCCGTGGACGGTGGACGGTGCCGCGCGGGCCTCCGGCACCTCGCTGGCCGAAGCCGCCCGGGATGTGCACGCCCTGCTGGTCCGCGGTCTGATCCGCCGGCTCCCCACGACGGCGGGCGACCCGGTCGGCTTCACCGTGCTCAACCTGGTCCGCGCCGTGCTCGACGAGGACCGGGAGACGGCGCCCGCCGCTCTCGCCGCCGCCCTGAGCGACTGAGGACCACCCCTCGCACCCACCCCGTTCCCGCCCTCATGAAAGGCACCGCACCCATGCGCAACCTGATCTCCCTCGCCGACCTCACGCCCGCCGAGCTGGACCACCTGGTCCGGCGCGCCGTCTCGTTCGGCCGGGACGGCATCGTGCCGAAGCCGCTGGCCGGACGACAGGTCGGTCTGTACTTCCGCAAGTCCTCGACCCGGACCCGGACGTCCTTCTGGACCGCGGCGACCCGTCTGGGCGCCGACGTGATCACCTTCGGCCCGAACGAACTCCAGCTCACCACCGGCGAGACGGTCGAGGACACCGCCCGGGTCCTCGGCCAGTACCTGGACGCCCTGGTCGTACGGACCAACGGGGACGTGGAGGAGATCCGCCGGCTCGGCAGCAGCGCGAACCTGGCCGTCGTCAACGCCCTGAGCCTCGACGAGCACCCGACCCAGGCCATCGCCGATCTCGCCACGCTGGCCGAGGAGTTCGGCTCGCTCGACGGTCTGCACCTGCTCGCCGTCGGCGAGGGCAACAGCTCGGGCGCCGCCCTCGCCCTGGCCGCCGCCCTCACCCCCGGGCTGCGCCTCACCCTGCTGTGCCCGCGTGGGTACGAGGTACCGAAGGAGACCCTGGACCTGGCGGCCGAACTCAGCGGCGGCAAGGCCCTGGTGAGCCAGGTCGTCACGGCCGACGAGGTAGAGGGCCCGGTGGACGCGGTGTACACCAGCCGGTGGCAGACCATGGGGGTGACGAAGGAGAACCCCGACTGGCTCAAGGACTTCGACGGCTTCCAGATCAACCGCGCGTTCCTGGACCGTTTCGCCGGCCCGCGCACCGTCTTCCTGCACGACCTGCCCGCGGTCCGGGGCGAGGAGGTCACCGACGAGGTGCTCGACGGGGCGTCGAGCCGGGCCTGGCGCCAGGCCCACCACAAGATGACGGCCGCCGCGGCGGTACTTGAGTGGTGCGTGCGCGGCATCCAGAGCTGACCGACCGACCGACCGACCGACCGACCGCGCCACGCCGCGCCGCGTCGCTGCGCCCCGCCCGGCTCCCGGCGGACATGGGATCACGCCCCATGTCCGCCGGGAGTTCTTCTTGCTCGCTGCCGACCGCTCGCTGCCGGCCATCGCGCGAAAGGGCGGATGCGGGCGCCAATCGCGCCTCGCACCCGCCTTTTCGGAACGGGAGAACCGGTGGGTTCAGCCACCCATGGCCGCAACCACGGAACGCGGCCGCATGTCGGTCCAGTTCGCCTCGATGAATTCGCCGCATTCCTGCTTGCTGGCCTCGTCCTTCACCAGTTCCCAGCCCGCCGGCTGCTGGATCCGGGCCGGCCACAGCGAATACTGACCCTCTTCGTTGGCCAGCACTACATAGCGGCCCTGGGAGTCCTCGAACGGGTTGGTTGCCATGATTTCCACCTCGGTTGGACGAAGTTATTCGTGAAGTCTTCAGGTGTGCCTGAGCTTTTCGTCTGCATCAGAGACTAGGAGCCGCGGACCGGCGCGCCGGGCAGAAGCCCAGGCAGATCGGCGGCACCACGGACCGCGCGATCAGGCGGGCACCCGGGCCGTGCGATGCGCGTACGTGAGGGCCACCCCGGTCGCCACGGTGGCCGCGCGCACCGCACCGAGCGCCTCGCGCACCAGCTCCGAACGCTCCACCAGCATCACCTCGAACCCGGGCTGACCTGCGCGGACAATGTTCACCGCGGCTTCGAGCACGGCGACCTGGGCCTCGCCGAGCGCCTCCCGCCGGTCGACCCGTTCCCGTACCTCTGCCAGCACGTCCGCGAGCACGTCCGCCGCACGGACGCTGTGGCCGGTCTCTGCCATGTCATGACTCCTCGGTCGTTCGCCGGCTGTGTGCGCGCCTGCGCGGTCTGCGCGGTGTACGCGTTGTGCAACGGGCCGGGCGCTGAATTCTGCGGATGCAGTGCGGCCAGTCTCACGTCCCACCGTCCGCCCGGCACCGGGCAGTCGGTCAACTGCTCCTCTGCTGCCGCCCAGTTGCCGCCGGTCACGCCGGAAACGCCTCCGGAGCGAATCTACGGTTGTGGCCGAAAGGAAGTTCCGGGCCAGCCCGGACCTCTTTCTCCCCTTGTCATCCAATGATGTGGACGAAGCGAACAATGAAGCCTGCGGAATGGGCGGCTCGTCATCGATCCGGGCCGCTGGATGTTGTTGTCACCGGACTGCAATCCGATGCGCACACCTGGAATCTCATCTACATCCAACTGCTGCTCGAAGACCTCGGGCACAAGGTCGTCAATCTGGGTTCCTGCGTGCCCGAGGACGAGATCGTCGAGTCCTGCTGCAAGTTCCAGCCCGACCTCCTGGTCGTCAGCAGCGTCAACGGGCACGGCTTCAACGACGCCGAACCGCTGATCGGTGCGATCCGCTCGCGCTGGGAGCTGACCGGCCTGCCCGCGGTCATCGGCGGCAAGCTCGGCGTGTCCGGGGACGGGGAGGAAGAGGCCGACGCCCTGATGAGAGCCGGGTTCGACGCGGTCTTCCAGGACGGCGTCGACATCGCCGCCTTCGAGTCCTACGTCGACTCACTGCCCAAGGAGGTGGAACGGTGACCGCGCCGGTCCAGGAGGCGCCTCCCGGGAGCCGCACCACCGTGCACCGGCGACCGCTCTCCTTCGGCCGCTTCGTCGCCGGGGCACAGGCCCGCGGCACCCTCGTGGTGCAGCCCCGCATGGGCTTCTCCGACCCCGCGCTGATGAGGGCCGGCCTGCTGGCCACCAAGGGGGCGGCCGACGCGGTCGTCGGCACCATGACCATCGACAGCTACACCCGGGTCAACGACGAGGCGTCCGCGGCCCGCGCCCTGAACGGCGGCGTCCCGCTCAACGGATTCCCCATCACCTCCTACAGCCCGCACACCTCGCGCTGGGTCCTCGACGGTGTCCGCGACGCAGGCTTCCCGGTGCAGATCCGGCACGGCTCTGCCCGCCCCCAGCGCATCGTCGCCGCGCTGGCCCAACTGGGCCTGGACGCCACGGAGGGCGGCCCGGTCTCCTACTGTCTGCCCTACGGACGCACCCCGCTCCTGGACTCCGTACGCAACTGGCAGGAGAGCTGCGACTTCCTGGCCGGACTGCGCTGCACCGGGGCGGAACCGCACCTGGAGACCTTCGGCGGCTGCATGCTCGGCCAGCTCTGCCCGCCCGGCCTGCTCGTCGCGATCAGCGCGCTGGAGGCGCTCTTCTTCCACCGGGCGGGGCTGCGCAGCATCTCGCTCAGCTACGCCCAGCAGACCAACGCGGACCAGGACCGCGACGCGATGCACGCCCTGCACCGGCTGGCCGGCGAGTTCCTGCCGGACACCGACTGGCACATCGTCCTCTACACCTACATGGGTCTCTATCCGCAGACCCGGCACGGCTCCCTGGACCTCCTGGAGCGCTCGGCCGAACTGGCCGTGGAGACCGGGGCGGCCCGGCTGATCGTGAAGACGGCGGCCGAGGCGCACCGCATCCCGACCGTCGCGGAGAACGTCGAGGCCCTGCGGGTCGCCGCGCGGGCCGCCGCCCGCCACCGCACGGCGACCGGCGCACACCCCCGGAACGCCCCCGACCCGTACCCCGACCCGGCGGACAACGCCGTGTACGCCGAGGCCCGTGCCCTGGTCGACGCGGTGCTGAACCTCGACGACGACCTGGGCCAGGCCCTGCTGAAGGCGTTCGCCCGCGGGTACCTCGACGTCCCGTACTGCCTGCACCCCGACAACGCGGGCCGCACCCGGAGCCACATCGACGGGTCCGGCCGCCTCACCTGGTCCGAGATCGGGGCGATGCCCCTCGGGCCAGTCCGCGACCGCGGCCGGCGGCTCACCGCCGCCGGGCTGTTCGACGCCCTGTCGTTCGTACAGCGCCGCCACGACCGCGTCCTTCCCCAGCACGCTTCCCGCTCCCCGCTTCCCCCGGCGGCCCGTCGCCCGGCAGCCCATCGGCAGCACACCCAGGAGGTAGCACCATGACCAGCACGATCGCCGAGTCCGACGGCCGCGTCGCGCCCTCGTTCCCGTCCTCTCCCGACCAGCACCTGATCGCCGAGCCGACCCGCGCCACGCTGCGGGTGCAGAGCCGGATGCTCGCGGCGACCCGCGCGTTCCTGACCGCGCAGGGCTTCCAGGAGCTGCTGCCCCCGGTCATCGGACCGGTCACCGACCCGGGCATCCGGGGCTCCAAGCAGGTGGACGTCGACTTCTACGGCCACAAGTACAAGCTGATGACCAGCGCGATCCTCTACAAGCAGGCGTCGCTGCTGGCCTTCGACAAGATCTTCTACATCGCGCCCAACGTCCGCCTGGAACCGCTGGAGACGGCCGTCACGCACCGCCATCTCGCCGAGTTCCACCAGATCGACGTGGAGATCCGCGACGCCCGCCGCGAGGACGCGATGGAGCTCGCCGAGCGGCTCGTCGCCCATGTCGTCGACGAGGTCGTCCGCGAGATGCCCGCGGACCTGGAGCTCCTCGGCCGGGACCGGGACGCCTTCCGCGAGGTGGTCCGGGGGGCGTTCGACCGCACCACGCACAAGGAGGCCACCGCGGACCTGGTGGCGCTCGGCCACCCGCAGGACCCGGGCGCCGAGATCGACTGGGAGGGCGAGGAGATCCTCTCCGCGAAGACCAGCCGCCCGTTCTTCGTCGTCGACTACCCCAAGGGTTCGCGGGGCTTCTACGACCAGGAGGACGCCGACCGCCCCGGCATCCTCCGCAACTTCGACCTGATCGCCCCCGAGGGCTACGGCGAACTGGCCAGTGGCAGCGAACGCGAGCACGACTACGCGGCCCTGGTCACCCGGATGCGCGAGACCGGCGAGAACCCTGCCAAGTACGGCTGGTACCTCGACCTGGCCCGCCGCGGCATCCCCGCCAGCTCCGGCTTCGGCATCGGCCTGGAGCGCTTCACCCGGTACGTCACCGGGCGCACCGCCGCCTGGGAGGCCAGTGCCTACCCGAAGCTCCCCGGCGTGGTGTCCGCATGAGCACCGTACTGAGCGCCGAGGGCTTCCCCGAGGAACAGGTGCGGCACCGGGCCAGGGCCGGAGCGGCTGGGGCCTTCCCCGCGCTGGAGTCCTACGGCAGCGGCCTGCTGGGCGCGGTCCCGGCCGGCCAGGACGCGTACGACCTGCTGGAGCGCGCCCGGATCGTGCCCCCGGTGTTCATGCCGGAGCGGCTGAAGAAGCTCATCGACCTGGCCCGCGAACCGCTGTACACGGACGTCGAACTGGACACGCGGGTCGGCGGGTTCGCCTCCCGGCTGCCGCTCTACGTGTCCGCGTTCGGCTCGACCCAGGTCGCCAGCCACGACCTGGGCGAGGCGGCCGGACGGCAGGCCGGACAGCTCGGCATCCCGATGGTCATCGGGGAGAACGTGGTGCCGGTCAACGGATTCCGCGCCGCCGCCGACTCCGGAGTCTCCCCGCTGCTCGGCCGGATCGCCGCCTACACGGGTGCCGCCGACGACGAGCACGGCGGCGTGGTGGTGCAGCAGTCCACCGAGGACGCCGACGCGGAGGTGTGGAACCTGGTCTACAGCGACCCGGTGTCCGAACCGCTGCTCGCCACCGGCCGGCTCGCCTTCGAGCTGAAGGTCGGCCAGGGCGCGAAGCCGGGGCTCGGCGGACTCACCGTCCTGGGCCGCGAGGCCGGCGGGAGGGTCGCCGAACAGTACGCCATGGAGCCGGTGTTCGGCGCCGACAGCGACTCGGTGCTGCGGATCAGCAGCCCCGGCACCTTCACCGAGGAGATCCTGCGCCAGCAGATCCGGCTCATGCGGAACAACTTCCCCCGCGTGAAGGTGTGGGTGAAGCTGCACCCCGGCCGCGACGTGGCCCACGCCGCGGCCACCGCCTGGGCGGCCGGCGCGGACTCCGTCACCGTGGACGGCGCGGAGGGCGGCACCGCGTGGGCGCCGACCGCCTTCCTCGGCCAGGTGGGGCTCCCGCTCGGCGAGTGCCTCACCCGCATCGGCCGCACCGACCACTGTCTGCTCGCCAGCGGGCGGATCTGGGAAGGCGGCAGGGCAGCGAAGGCTCTGGCGCTCGGCGCCCGCGCCGTCGGCCTCGGCCGGGCCGCACTGCTCGCCGTGGACGAGGACGCCGAAGCCGGGCTGGTCCGGCTGGTCGAGTCCATCGCCCTGGAACTCCGGCTGCTGATCAGCTCCGTCGGCAAGTACCACGCGAACGCCCTGGAAGCGGACGACGTCCTGCTGCCGGACGCCGCAGCGACGGCCTCACGCACCGGCTGACTCCCCATCCCACTTGCCCCACCACTCCACTTCGCCCCATTCGCACCATCCGCACGTCATCCACCGTGGCTCCGTCGGTCTCCCGGCACGCCGCGAGACCACGAGATCCGAGCTACCAAGAAGGTGTCGAGATGTCCCAGCCGCAAGCAGATCCAGCTCTCTCCCTCGGCGTCGTCGTCCCCGCGCACGTCGCCGCGTACAACGACACGGCCGAGAACCTCCCCGAGGGCGCGCTGCACGCTCTCTTCGCCGCGCAGGCCGCCCGTACCCCGGAGGCCGTCGCCCTCGTCCGCGAGGACCGCAGCCTGACCTACCGGGAGCTGGACGGCGCGGCCAACGCCCTCGCGCACCGCTTCGTCGACGAGGGCGTCCGGCCCGGCGACGCCGTCGGCCTCCTCTTCGACCGCTCGTTCGCCTACGTCATCACGGTCCTCGCCGTGCTGAAGAGCGGCGGCGTGTACGTACCCCTGGACCCCCGCCAGCCCGAGGACCGCCTCGCCTGGATCCTCTCCAACACCGGGGCCACCCTCCTGGTCACCGACCGCCCGGCCGGGGACACCGGCTTCGCGGGCGACCTGCCCGCCCTGCGGCTCGACGACACGAGCGCCACGGCCGGCACGGCCACCACCGGCCCCGACATCACGGTCCACCCGGACCAGCCGCTGTACATGATGTTCACCTCCGGCTCCAGCGGCACCCCCAAGGGCGTCGTGAACACCCACCGCAACGTCGTCGAACTGGCCCTGGACCCGGGCTTCGGCGCCGCGGCCCACGAGCGGGTGCTCGCCTACTCGCCGCTGCCCTTCGACTCCTCGACCTACGAGCTGTGGGTGCCGCTGCTGCGCGGCGGACTGGCCGTCGTACTGCCCGCCCCGAAGATCGACATCGGTGAGCTCGCCGACGCCATCACCCGCTACCGGGCGACCGCCGCGTACTTCACCACCGCCCTCTTCGACGCCATGGCCAGCGAGGCGATCGACGCCCTGGGGCAGCTGCGCGAGATCTGGACCGGCGGCGACGTACTGTCCGCCACCGCCCTCCAACGGGCCCTCGACCACTGCCCGGACACCACGTTCGTGCACGTCTACGGTCCCACGGAGGCGACCGTCTTCTGCAGCTACCAGGCATTCACCCCCGAGGCCCGCACCCTCGACCGGCTCCACCTCGGCATCCCGATGGCGAACACCGCCATGTACGTCCTGGACGCCGAACTGCGCCACACCGCCCCGGGCGGGACCGGCGAACTCTACGTCGCGGGACCGCACCTCGCCCAGGGCTACGGCCGGCTGCCCGCCCTGACCGCCGAGCGGTTCACCGCCGACCCCTACGGACCGGCCGGCACCCGCATGTACCGCACCGGCGACCTGGCCGCCTGGAACGAACACGGCGAGATCGTCTTCCTCGGCCGCGCCGACCAGCAGGTCAAGCTGCGCGGCAACCGCATCGAACTCGGCGAGATCGAGACCGTGCTCGTCCGCCACCCATCCGTCGCCCAGGCCGCGGTCATCGTCCGCGAGGACCGGCCCGGCGACAAACGCCTGGTCGCCTACGCCGTACCCGCCGAGGAAGGCGTCCTCGACGGGGCCGAACTCCTCCGGTACGCGGGCGAGCAGCTCGTCGAGTACATGGTGCCCTCCGCGGTCGTCCCGATGGGGACCCTGCCGCTGACCCCGAACGGCAAGCTGGACCGGCGCGCACTGCCCGCACCCCGGGCCGGCGCGGCAGCCGACGGCCGGGCCCCGCGCAACCTCGTCGAGGAGGTCCTCTGCGGCCTGTTCGCCCACTCCCTCGGCCTGCCGACGATCGGCATCGACGACGACTTCTTCACCGTCGGCGGCCACTCGCTGCTGGCTACCCGGCTGGTCAGCCGGGTACGCACCGTCCTCGACGTCCAGCTGACGCTGCGACAGTTCTTCGACTACCCGACCGTCGCGCTGCTCGCCGAATACGTCGCCACCGGCGGCGGCGAGTCCACCCGCCCGGCGCTGACCGCCCAGGAGCGCCCGGAGCCGCTGCCGCTCTCGGCGGCCCAGCAACGCCTGTGGTTCCTCGACCAGTTGGAGGGGCCGTCGGCGACGTACAACATCCCGCTCGCCGTCCGGGTGCGCGGTGACCTCGACGTCGCCGCCCTGGAGTCCGCGTTCACCGATGTCGCGGGACGGCACGAGAGCCTGCGCACCGTGTTCGGGCAGGCGGAAGGGCAGACCTACCAGCGGATCCTGCCCGCCGACAGCGTCCGGGTGGAGCTGCCGGTCACCCCGGCGACCGAGGACGACATCGCCGCACTGCTCACCGCCGAGTCCGAGCGGATCTTCGACCTGGCGGCCGATCTGCCTTTCCGAGCACGGCTGTTCAGCCTCGGAGAGCGCAACCACGTACTCCTCGTGGTCATGCACCACATCGTCTCCGACGGCTGGTCCTACCAGCCGCTGATGCGCGACCTGAGCACCGCCTACGCGACCCGCGCACGCGGCGAGCGCCCGGCGTGGGAGCCGCTGCCCGCCCAGTACGCCGACTACACCCTCTGGCACCGCGGCGTGCTCGGCGACCCGGCGGACCAGGAAAGCGTCGCCGCCCGCCAACTCGACTACTGGCGTCGGACCCTGGCCGACCTCCCGGAAGAGGCCACCCTGCCCACCGTCCGGCAGCGGCCGGCCGTCGCCTCCTACCGCGGCGCCACCCACACCGTGCACTGCCCCGAGGACGTCCACTCCTCGCTCGCGGAGCTGGCGCGCGAATCCGGCGCATCGGTGTTCATGGTGGCCCAGGCGGCGGTGTCGACGCTGCTCTCCCGTTCCGGCGCCGGGCACGACATCCCGCTCGGCTCACCGATCGCCGGCCGCACGGACCAGGCGCTCGACGACCTGGTGGGCTTCTTCGTCAACACCCTGGTGCTGCGTACGGATCTGTCGGGTGACCCGAGCTTCCGTGAGCTGCTGAACCGGGTCCGGGAGACCGACCTTGCCGCCTGGAGCCATCAGGACCTGCCCTTCGACCGGCTGGTGGAAGCCCTCAACCCCGACCGTTCCGCCGCCCGGCACCCGCTGTTCCAGGTGATGCTGACACTCACCGACGCGGCCACACCGACGCTCGTCGCCGGGGACCTGGACACCGAGTCGGAGTTCACCTGGCTGCGGTTCGCCAAGTTCGACCTGACGTTCTCCTTCGCGGAGCGTCGTTCGGTGGATGGGCGGCCTGGTGGGCTGGACATCACGATCGAGTATGCGACGGATTTGTATGACGCGCGTTCGGTGGAGTTGGCGGGTGAGCGTCTGGTGCGGTTGTTGGGTGCTGCGGCGTCGGCGCCGGATGTGCCGGTGGGTGAGCTGGAGTTGTTGTCGGCGGGTGAGCGTGGGTTGTTGTTGGGGGAGTGGGCCGGTGCGGTCACCGGTGGTCCGGGTGTGGGGCTTGGGGAGTTGTTCGGGGCGCAGGTGGTGCGGACGCCGGATGCGGTTGCGGTGGTGGGTGAGGGGTGTGAGCTCTCGTATCGGGAGTTGGACGGGCTGGCCAATGGGGTGGCGCGTCGGCTGATCGCCGAGGGTGTGGGTCCGGGAAGCCGGGTGGCGTTGTTCCAGGATCGTTCGGTGGGTGCGGTGGTGGCCACGTTGGGTGTGGTGAAGGCGGGTGGGGTGTATGTGCCGTTGGATACGCGGTATCCGGCGGATCGTGTCGAGTTGATCGTGGGGGAGTCGGGGGTCTCGCATCTGGTGACGGACCGGGATCCGGGTTCGTTGGTGTTGCCGGCGGGTGTGCGGGTGCTGGGGCCGGTGCTTGGCGGCGGGGACGACGATGTGTCGGATCCTGGGGTGTCGGTGCATGCGGATCAGCCGGTGTACGCGATGTTCACGTCGGGCTCGACCGGGGTTCCGAAGGGTGTCGCGGTCACGCACCGGAATGTCGCGGATCTGGCGGCGCAGACGATGTACGCCAATGGCAACCACATCCGGGTGCTGTTCCACTCGGCGATGGCGTTCGACGCGTCGACGTACGAGATGTGGGTTCCGTGGCTGAATGGCGGCACCCTCGTCGTGGCCCCCGCAGGACATCTCGACGCGGCAGCGTACGAAGGTCTGATCGCTGAACACGGGATCAGCTCGCTGTGGTTGACGGCGGGTCTGTTCCGCGTGATGGCGGAGGAGGCGCCCGGGGCGTTCGCCGGGGTGCGTGAGGTGTGGGCGGGGGGTGATGTCGTTCCGCCGGAGGCGGTGCGCCGGGTCATGGACCGCTGTCCGGACGTCACGGTCGTCAATGGTTACGGTCCGACGGAGACGACCACCTTCGCCACGACGCACCGGATCCATCGTCCGCTGGATTACGCGGGTGCGATTCCGATCGGTGAGCCGCTGGACAACCACCGGCTGTACGTCCTGGACGAGGGTCTGCGGCTGGTCGCTCCGGGTACGCCGGGCGAGCTGTACATCGCGGGCGCCGGTCTGGCGCAGGGCTATCTGGACCGGCCGGCGCTGACCGCGGACCGTTTCGTCGCGGACCCGTACGGCCCGGCCGGCACCCGGATGTACCGGACGGGTGACCTGGTCCGGTGGAACCTCGAAGGCTCCCTGGAATACCTGGGCCGTGCCGACCAGCAGGTCAAGCTCCGCGGCTTCCGCATCGAACTCGGCGAGATCGAGAGCGCGTTGACCGACCGGGAAGCGGTGGGTCAGGCGACCGTCGTGGTCCGGGAGGACCGGCCCGGCGACAAGCGCCTCGTCGCCTACCTCGTCGCAGTCGAAGGCGCCAGGATCGACACGGACACGGTGCGCCGCGAGATCGCCGGCACGCTCCCGGAGTACATGGTCCCGTCCGCCTTCGTCGTACTCGACGAGATCCCGCTCACCGTCAACGGCAAGGTCGACCGACGCGCCCTGCCCGCACCCCAGCAGAGCACCGACACCGCCGGGCGCGCGCCCCGGGGGCCGGTCGAGGAGGTTCTGTGCGGCCTCTTCGCGGAGGTCCTGGGACTGCCGTCGGTCACCATCGACGACCACTTCTTCAACCTCGGCGGGCACTCCCTGCTCGCCACCCGCCTCATCAGCCGCATCCGGCAGACCTTCGGCGTCCAGATCACCGTCCGGGACCTCTTCCAGGGCCCCACGGTGGCCGGGCTGGCCGAGTACGTGGAAGCGGGCGGCGAGGCCGTGCGGCGGCCCGCGCTCCGGGAAGCGGTCAGGCCCGAGCGGGTGCCGCTCTCCTCCGCCCAGCAACGCCTCTGGTTCCTGCACCACCTGGAGGGGCCGTCGGCGACGTACAACATCCCGCTGGCCCTGCGCCTCACGGGCGCACTCGACCCGGAGGTCCTCCGGCTCGCGCTCACCGACCTGGTGGTGCGGCACGAATCGCTGCGCACCCTCTTCGGGATGGCGGACGACGCCGCCTACCAGTGGCAGCTCCCGGCGGCCGAGGTCCGGGTGGAGCTGCCGGTCGTCGCGGCGACCGAAGCCACCCTGGAGGCGGAACTCGAGGCCCATGCCGCGCGCAGTTTCGACCTGGAGGGCGAACTGCCGTTCCGCTCAGTCCTGTTCGCACTCGGGGACCAGGAGCACGTCCTGCTGGTCGTGATGCACCACATCGCCTCCGACGGCTGGTCCACCGCCCCACTGCTGCGGGACCTGGCCGCTGCCTGCACCGCACGCGCCGAGGGCGCCGCCCCCGCGTGGGAGCCGCTGCCGGTCCAGTACGCCGACTACACCCTCTGGCAGCAGGAACTGCTCGCCGAGGACGGGGAACGGCAGTCCGAGTTCTGGCGCCACGCCCTGGACGGGCTGCCCGACGAGGCCACCCTGCCGGCCGACCGTCCGCGCCCGGCGGTCGCCACCTACCGAGGCAGCACCCACAGCGTCCACGTCCCCGCTGAGCTGCACGACGGGCTGACGCGGCTGGCCCGGGAGACCGGCAGCACGCTGTTCATGGTGGCCCAGGCCGCCGTCGCCACCACGCTGTCCCGCTCCGGCGCCGGGGAGGACATCCCGATCGGTGCCCCGATCGCGGGCCGCTCGGACCAGGCGCTCGACGACCTGGTGGGCTTCTTCGTCAACACCCTGGTGCTGCGCACGGACCTGAGCGGCGACCCGAGCTTCCGTGAGCTGCTGACCCGGGTCCGGGAGACCGACCTCGCCGCCTGGAGCCACCAGGACCTGCCCTTCGACCGGCTGGTGGAGACCCTCAACCCCGAGCGCTCCACTGCTCGGCACCCCCTCTTCCAAGTCGTTCTCACCCTCCAGGAAGCCGTCACCCCCACCCTCGAACTCCCGGGAATCGAAGCCGAGTCGGGCTTCACGACACTCGACATCTCCAAGTTCGACCTCACCTTCTCCTTCCACGAACACCGCACGGCCGACGGCCGCCCCGGTGGCCTGGACATCAGGGTCGAGTACGCCACCGACCTGTACGACGCCGGCACCGTCGAGGCAGTCACCGCCCGGCTGGTACGGCTGCTGGGCGACGCCGTCGAACGACCCGAAATCCCCGTGGGAGAGTTGGAGTTCATCGGCGCGGACGAACGCCACCAGCTCCTGGAACAGTGGAACGGTGCGGTCACCGGCTCCTCCGGCACGGGCCTCGCGGAGCTGTTCGCCGCGCAGGCCGCGCGTACCCCGGACGCGATCGCCCTGGTCGACGGCGACCGGGAGCTGACCTACGCGGAGCTGGACGAGGACACCAACCGCCTGGCCCACCACCTCGTGGGACTCGGCGTCCGGCCCGAGAGTGTCGTGGCCGTCCTGATGGAGCGGTCGGCGGAGCTGCTCACCGGGCTGCTCGCGGTGGTCAAGGCCGGAGGCGTCTACGCCCCGCTCAACACCGCGGATCCCGACACCCGTCTGCTCCGGATTCTCACGGAGACCGGGGCGCCGGTCCTGCTCACCGACCGGGCGCTGGCCGATCACCCGATCGTGGCCCGGACCACCGCCGAGACCGTCGTGCTCGACGGCACCGCCGGACACGCCCACCTCCCGTCGACGCCCCCGGCGCCCCATGCCCACCCCGACCAGTGGCTGTACGTGATGTTCACGTCGGGCTCGACGGGGGTCCCGAAGGGGGTCGCGGTAACGCACCGCAATGTGGCCGACCTGGCCGCGCAGACGATGTACGCCAACGGCAACCACACCCGGGTTCTGTTCCACTCACCGCACACCTTCGACGCATCGACGCACGAGATCTGGGTGCCCTGGCTGAACGGGGGCACGGTCGTGGTGGCGCCGCCCGGATACCTCGACCCCGGGACCCTGGGCGGGCTGCTGACCGAGCGCGGGATCACCTCGCTGTGGCTGACCGCGGGTCTGTTCCGCGTGATGGCGGAGGAGGTTCCGGAGGCGTTCGCCGGGGTGCGTGAGGTGTGGGCGGGGGGTGACGTCGTCCCGCCGGAGGCGGTGCGCCGGGTCATGGACCGCTGCCCGGACGTCACGGTCGTCAATGGTTACGGTCCGACGGAGACGACCACCTTCGCCACGACGCACCGGATCCATCGTCCGCTGGACTACGCGGGTGCGATTCCGATCGGTGAGCCGCTGGACAACCACCGGCTGTACGTCCTGGACGAGGGTCTGCGGCTGGTCCCGCCGGGCACCCCCGGCGAGCTGTACATCGCCGGTGCCGGTCTCGCCCGTGGCTACCTCGGCCGGCCGGGCATGACGGCGGAGCGCTTCGTGGCGGACCCGTACGGTCGGGGCGGCGCGCGGATGTACCGGACGGGCGACCTGGTCCGGTGGAACCTGGAAGGCTCGATCGAATACCTGGGCCGTGCCGACCAGCAGGTCAAGCTCCGCGGCTTCCGCATCGAACCGGGCGAGATCGAGACCGCGTTGGCCGCTCACGGGAGCGTGGGTCAGGCGACCGTGGTGGTCCGCGAGGACCGGCCCGGCGACAAGCGCCTCGTCGCCTACCTCGTCGCCGCCGAAGGGGCCAGGATCGACCTGACCGAGCTGCGCGGGCATGCCGCGGACGCTCTGCCCGAGTACATGGTCCCGTCCGCCTTCGTCGTCCTGGACGAGATCCCCCTCACCACCAACGGCAAGGTCGACCGACGTGCCCTGCCCGCACCCCAGGTCTCCCACGCCACCAACGGGCGTGCCCCGCGCACACCGCAGGAAGAGGTGCTCTGCGGCCTCTTCGCGGCCGTTCTCGGGCTGCCGTCGGTCACCATCGACGACCACTTCTTCCACCGCGGCGGCCACTCGGTGCTCGGCACCCGACTGATCAGCCGCATCCGACGGGCGTTCGGGGTGCAGCTCGGGGTGAAGGACCTGTTCCGGAACCCCACGGTGCTCGCACTCTCCGAATGCGTCACCGCGGGCAGCGGTGAACTGCCCCGGCCGGCGCTGATGGCACAGGAGCGGCCGGAGAACGTACCGCTCTCCTCCGCACAGCAGCGGCTCTGGTTCCTCGACCAGATGGAGGGCCCCTCCGCCACCTACAACATCCCGCTCGCCCTGCGCCTCAAGGGCCGACTCGATCGCCAGGCGCTTCAGCTCGCACTCACCGACCTCACCACCCGTCACGAGGGCCTGCGGACCGTCTTCCCCACCCACGAGGGCACCCCCCACCAGCAAGTCCTGCCCCCGGCCACCATCGACGTCCCCCTGATCGCCACCACCGAGGAGGAACTCACCGCACAACTGGCCGAGCTCTCCTCGGCCGCCTTCGACCTGGCCGTCCAGCCGCCGATCCGCACACATCTGCTGGCCCTCGGCGAACAGGAGCACATCCTGCTGGTGGTCATCCACCACATCGCCTCCGACGGCTGGTCCAACGGACCCCTCTTCCGCGACCTGGCCACCGCCTACGCCGCCCGCACCGAGGGCACCGCCCCCGAGTGGGAGGCGCTGCCGGTCCAGTACGCCGACTACTCCCTCTGGCAGCAACGACTCCTCGGAAGCGATGAGGAACGCCAACTCGACTACTGGCGCTCTGCGTTGGCTGACCTTCCGGAGGAGGCCACGCTCCCGACCGACCGGCCCAGGCCGGCCACCGCGTCCAACCGGGGCACCACGCACACCGTGCACTGCCCGGCCGACCTGCACGACTCGCTCACCTCACTGGCCCAGGACACCGGCAGCACACTCTTCATGGTGGCCCAGGCCGCGGTGTCGACGCTGCTGTCCCGCTCCGGCGCCGGGCACGACATCCCGCTCGGCTCACCCGTGGCGGGGCGTACCGACCCGGCGCTCGACGACCTGGTGGGCTTCTTCGTCAACACCCTCGTCCTGCGCACCGACACCAGCGGCGACCCGAGCTTCCGTGAGCTGCTGAACCGGGTCCGGGAGACCGACCTCGCCGCCTGGAGCCACCAGGACCTGCCGTTCGACCGGCTGGTGGAAGCCCTCAACCCCGAGCGCACCACCGCCCGGCACCCCCTCTTCCAGGTCATGCTCACCGTCGGCGACATGTCCGCCGATGCCCCCGAACTCCCGGGGCTGGAAGCGGCGTACGAGTTCTCGAAGGTGGAGATCGCCAAGTTCGATCTGACCTTCGGCTTCGCGGAGCGTCGTTCGGTGGATGGGCGGCCTGGTGGGCTGGACATCACGATCGAGTATGCGACGGATTTGTATGACGCGCGTTCGGTGGAGTTGGCGGGTGAGCGTCTGGTGCGGTTGTTGGGTGCTGCGGCGTCGGCGCCGGATGTGCCGGTGGGTGAGCTGGAGTTGTTGTCGGCGGGTGAGCGTGGGTTGTTGTTGGGGGAGTGGGCCGGTGCGGTCACCGGTGGTCCGGGTGTGGGGCTTGGGGAGTTGTTCGGGGCGCAGGTGGTGCGGACGCCGGATGCGGTTGCGGTGGTGGGTGAGGGGTGTGAGCTCTCGTATCGGGAGTTGGACGGGCTGGCCAATGGGGTGGCGCGTCGGCTGATCGCCGAGGGTGTGGGTCCGGGTAGCCGGGTGGCGTTGTTCCAGGATCGTTCGGTGGGTGCGGTGGTGGCCACGTTGGGTGTGGTGAAGGCGGGTGGGGTGTATGTGCCGTTGGATACGCGGTATCCGGCGGATCGTGTCGAGTTGATCGTGGGGGAGTCGGGGGTCTCGCATCTGGTGACGGACCGGGATCCGGGTTCGTTGGTGTTGCCGGCGGGTGTGCGGGTGCTGGGGCCGGTGCTTGGCGGCGGGGACGACGATGTGTCGGATCCTGGGGTGTCGGTGCATGCGGATCAGCCGGTGTACGCGATGTTCACGTCGGGCTCGACCGGGGTTCCGAAGGGTGTCGCGGTCACGCACCGGAATGTCGCGGATCTGGCGGCGCAGACGATGTACGCCAATGGCAACCACATCCGGGTGCTGTTCCACTCGGCGATGGCGTTCGACGCGTCGACGTACGAGATGTGGGTTCCGTGGCTGAATGGCGGCACCCTCGTCGTGGCCCCCGCAGGACATCTCGACGCGGCAGCGTACGAAGGTCTGATCGCTGAACACGGGATCAGCTCGCTGTGGTTGACGGCGGGTCTGTTCCGCGTGATGGCGGAGGAGGCGCCCGGGGCGTTCGCCGGGGTGCGTGAGGTGTGGGCGGGGGGTGATGTCGTTCCGCCGGAGGCGGTGCGCCGGGTCATGGACCGCTGTCCGGACGTCACGGTCGTCAATGGTTACGGTCCGACGGAGACGACCACCTTCGCCACGACGCACCGGATCCATCGTCCGCTGGATTACGCGGGTGCGATTCCGATCGGTGAGCCGCTGGACAACCACCGGCTGTACGTCCTGGACGAGGGTCTGCGGCTGGTCGCTCCGGGTACGCCGGGCGAGCTGTACATCGCGGGCGCCGGTCTGGCGCAGGGCTATCTGGACCGGCCGGCGCTGACCGCGGACCGTTTCGTCGCGGACCCGTACGGCCCGGCCGGCACCCGGATGTACCGGACGGGTGACCTGGTCCGGTGGAACCTCGAAGGCTCCCTGGAATACCTGGGCCGTGCCGACCAACAGGTCAAGCTCCGCGGCTTCCGCATCGAACTCGGCGAGATCGAGACCGTCCTCGCCGGACGGCCGGGCGTGGCCCAGGCCACCGTCGTCGTCCGCGAGGACCGGCCCGGCGACAAGCGCCTCGTCGCCTACCTCACCGCGGAGGAAGGCGCCCGGATCGAACCGGGGGACGTACAGAAGCAGGTGGCCGGGCTGCTGCCCGACTACATGGTCCCGTCCGCCTTCGTCGTCCTGGACGAGATCCCCCTCACCACCAACGGCAAGGTCGACCGACGCGCCCTGCCCGCACCCCAGCAGAGCACCGACACCGCCGGGCGCGCGCCGCGCACCGCAAAGGAAGAAGTCCTCTGCGGACTCTTCGCGGAGATTCTGGGCCTGCCGTCGGTCACCATCGACGACCACTTCTTCAACCTCGGCGGGCACTCGCTCCTCGCCACCCGGCTCGTCGGCCGGATCCGCACCGTACTCGGGGTCGAACTCACCGTCGCGACCCTCTTCGAAAGCCCGATCGTGGCCACGCTCGTCGAGAAGCTCGACGGCGCCGCGGCCGCACGGCCCAGACTTCGGCCGATGCGCCGGATGGGAGTGACCAAGTGATTCCCCTGTCATTCGCCCAGCAGCGGCTGTGGTTCATCGCCCAGATGGAAGGGCCGTCGACCACCTACAACATCCCACTCGCCGTGCGTCTCAACGGCGAACTCGACCGCCCGGCCCTCCAGTCGGCACTTCTGGACCTGGTCGGCAGACACGAGAGCCTGCGCACCCTCTTCCCCGACCAGGACGGCACCCCGTGTCAGCACATCCTCGCCGAGGAGGACGTGGAGCTCCCGCTCCGGGTCGTCCCGGCCGACGCCGCGACGCTGCCGGCCGTGCTCGCCGAGGAGTCCGCCCAGGTCTTCCACCTCGCGTTGGACCTGCCGATCCGGGCCCGGTTGATCGCCCTCGGCGAGCAGGAGCACGTCCTGCTCATCGTGATGCACCACATCGTGTCGGACGGCGGCTCGACCGCGCCTCTGCTCCAGGACCTCGCCACCGCCTATGAGGCACGAGCCAGGGGCGCCGCCCCCGCGTGGGAGCCGCTCCCGGTCCAGTACGCCGACTACACCCTCTGGCAGCAGGAACTGCTCGGCGAGGGCGACGACCCGGACAGCGCGGGGGCGCGGCAACTGGACTTCTGGCGCAAGGCGTTGGCGGAGCTGCCGGAGGAGGCCACGCTGCCGGCCGACCGCCCGCGCCCGGCCTCCGCCTCGTACACCGGCGCCACCTGCGACGTCCACCTGCCCGCCGAGATCCACATCGGCCTGACCCACCTCGCGCGGGAATCCGGCGCCACCCTGTTCATGGCGGTCCAGGCCGCCGTGGCGACCGCCCTGTCCCGCTCCGGCGCCGGCCCCGACATCCCGATCGGCTCCCCGGTGTCGGGCCGCATCGACGAGGCGCTCGACGGCCTGGTCGGCTTCTTCGTCAACACCCTGGTGCTGCGCACCGACCTGAGCGGCGACCCGAGCTTCCGCGACCTGCTCTCCCGGGTCCGCAGGACGGACCTGGCGGCCTGGGACAACCAGGACCTGCCCTTCGACCGGCTGGTAGAGGTGCTGAACCCCGAGCGCTCCGCCTCCCGCCACCCGCTCTTCCAGGTGATGCTCACCATGGGCGAGGCCGGGTCCGACGTCATCGGGTTCCCGGGGCTCGACGCCCGTACCGAGTACAGCGCCCTGCAGATCGCCAAGTTCGACCTGACGTTCGGCTTCGCCGAACACCGCACCCGCGACGGCCGTCCGGACGGTCTGGACATCACCATCGAGTACGCCACCGACCTCTACGACGCCCGGACGATCGACGCCCTCATGGCCAGGCTGAACCGGCTGCTCGAAGCCGTGGTCACCTCGCCGGACACCCCGCTGTCCGTCCTCGACCTGCTCGGCGAACACGAGCGGCGACTGCTCCTGGAGGAGCGGAGCGGCACCGCCACCGGCACCTCCGACATGAGCCTGGCGGAACTGTTCGCCGCGCAGGCCGCCCGGACCCCGGACGCGACGGCGCTGGTGGACGAGGACCGCGATCTGACGTTCGCCGAACTCGACGAGATCACCAACCGGCTGGCCCACCACCTCATCAACGCCGGAGTCGGGCGGCACGACGTGGTCGCCGTCCTCATGGAACGCTCGACCGACCTGCTCACCGCTCTGCTCGCAGTGGTCAAGGCCGGTGCCGTGTACGCCCCGCTGAACACCACCGACCCCGACAGCCGCCTCGTCCAGATCCTGGCCGACACCCGGGCACCGGTCGTCCTCACCGACCAGGCCCTCTCGGACCACCAGGTCGTCCTGGACGCCGACGCGCAGGTCATCGTGCTGGGCGACACCACCGACCTGGCCGGGCTGCCCGCCACCGTTCCCTCCCGCACCATCCACCCCGACCAGCCGGTGTACGCGATGTTCACCTCGGGTTCGACGGGGGTGCCGAAGGGCGTCGCGGTCACCCACCGCAACGTCGCGGACCTGGCCGCGCAGACCATGTACGCCAACGGCAATCACCGGCGCGTGCTGTTCCACTCGCCGGCCGCCTTCGACGCGTCGACGTACGAGATCTGGGTGCCGTGGCTGAACGGCAGCACCGTCGTGGTGGCGCCGCGCGGCCATCTCGCCCCCGCCGACTACCGACGGCTGCTCACCGAGCACCGGGTCACCGCGCTCTGGATGACCGCCGGTCTCTTCCGTGTCATGGCGGAGGAGGCGCCCGGGGCGTTCGCCGGGGTGCGTGAGGTGTGGGCGGGGGGTGACGTCGTCCCGCCGGAGGCGGTGCGCCGGGTCATGGACCACTGCCCGGACACCACCGTCGTCAACGGCTACGGACCGACCGAGACCACCACCTTCGCGACCACCCACCGCATCCACCGGCCGCTCGACTACGCGGGTGCGATCCCGATCGGTGAGCCGCTCGACAACCACCGGCTCTACGTACTCGACGCCGCACTGCGGCTGGTTCCGCCGGGCGCCCCCGGCGAGCTGTACATCGCGGGCGCCGGTCTGGCACAGGGCTATCTCAACCGCGCCTCGCTGACCGCCGACCGCTTCGTCGCGGACCCGTACGGCCCGGCCGGAACCCGGATGTACCGGACCGGTGACCTGGTCCGGTGGAACCTCGAAGGCTCCCTCGAATACCTGGGCCGCGCCGACCAGCAGGTCAAGCTCCGCGGCTTCCGCATCGAACTCGGCGAGATCGAGAGCGCGTTGACGGCCCAGGAGGCGGTGGGGCAGGCGACCGTCGTGGTCCGCGAGGACCGCCCCGGTGACAAGCGGCTCGCCGCCTACCTCGTAGCCGCCGAAGGCGCCAGGATCGACACCGACGCGGTGCACCGCGAGATCTCCGGCGCCCTGCCCGAGTACATGGTCCCGTCCGCCTTCGTCGTACTCGACGAGATCCCCCTCACCACCAACGGCAAGGTCGACCGACGCGCCCTGCCCGCACCCCAGCAACTCGCCGACACCGGCGGCCGTGCGCCCCGCACGCCCGCCGAGGAAGTACTGTGCGGCCTCTTCGCGGCCGTGCTCGGACTGCCGTCGGTCACCATCGACGACCACTTCTTCCGGCGCGGCGGGCACTCCCTGCTCGCCACCCGCCTCATCAGCCGCATCCGGGCGGTGTGGGAAACCGAGATCACCATCCGGGACCTCTTCCAGTACGCCACGGTCGCGCAACTGGCCGAGCGGATCGCGGCCGAGGGCAGTGGCGAACGGCGGCCGGCGCTGATGGCCGAGGAGCGGCCGGAGATCGTCCCGCTGTCGTCCGCGCAGCAGCGGCTCTGGTTCCTCGACCAGATGGAGGGTCCGTCCGCCACCTACAACATCCCCCTCGCCCTGCGCCTCAAGGGCCCCCTCGATCATCGGGCGCTTCAGCTCTCCCTCACCGACGTAACCACCCGCCACGAAGGCCTGCGCACCGTTTTCCCCACCCACGAGGGCACCCCCCACCAGCACATCCTTCCCCCGACCGCCACCGAACTGCCCCTGGTCACCACCACCGAGGAGGAACTCACCGGGCGGTTGGCCGACCTGGCCGGCCAGACCTTCGACCTGGCATCCGAACTCCCCATCCGGGCCCAGCTGTTGAAGCTCGGGGCCGAGGACCACGTCCTCATGCTGGTGATCCACCACATCGCCTCCGACGGCTGGTCCAACGGACCCCTCTTCCGCGACCTGGCCACCGCCTACGCCGCCCGCACCGAGGGCACCGCCCCCGAGTGGGAGCCGCTGCCGGTCCAGTACGCCGACTACTCCCTCTGGCAGCAACGAATCCTGGAGCGGGACGAGGAACGCCAGCTCGACCACTGGCGCGGGGTGCTCGCCGACCTGCCGGAGGAAGCAACCCTGCCCGCCGACCACGCCCGCCCCGCCGTCGCCTCCAACCGGGGCCGCACACACGCCGTGCACTGCCCGGCCGAACTGCACAACGCACTGATGTCGCTGGCCCAGGACACCGGGACCACCCTGTTCATGGTGGCCCAGGCGGCCGTGGCGACCCTGCTGTCCCGCTCCGGCGCCGGGCACGACATCCCGCTCGGCTCACCCGTCGCGGGCCGCACCGACCAGAAGCTCGACGACCTCGTCGGCTTCTTCGTCAACACCCTCGTCCTGCGCACCGACACCAGCGGGGACCCGAGCTTCCGCGAACTGCTCACCCGGGTCCGGGAGACCGACCTCGCCGCCTGGGCCCACCAGGACCTGCCGTTCGACCGGCTGGTGGAAGCCCTCAACCCCGAGCGCACCACCGCCCGGCACCCCCTCTTCCAGGTCATGCTCACCGTCGGCGACACCAGCGACGAGGCGCCCCGGCTCGCCGGACTGGAGAGCGAGTTCGCCATCCCGCCGGTCTCCGTCGCGAAGTTCGACCTCACCTTCGCGTTCGCCGAGAACCGCGCCGCCGACGGCCGGCCCGACGGCCTCGACATCATGATCGAGTACACCACCGACCTGTACGACGCACGCACCGTCGAGGCCACCGCGGACCGCCTGGTACGGCTCCTCACCGGCGCGGTCGCCAACCCCGATCTGCCCCTCGCGGAGCTGGAGATGGTGTCCGGGCCGGAGCGGGAGCGGCTGCGGGAGTGGAGCGGCGCCAGGACCTCGGCACCCGGACTCGGGCTCGACGCGCTGTTCACGGCGCAGGCCGCCCGCACCCCGCACCAGGTGGCGCTGATCCACGAGGAACAGCAGGTGACGTACGAGGAGCTGGACATCTGGTCCAACCGGCTGGCCCGCCACCTGACCGCCCGCGGCGTCACCCCGGGCAGCATCGTCGCCATCCACCTGGAGCGGTCCCCGCAGCTCATCGCCGCACTGCTCGCCGCCCTGAAGGCCGGGGCCGGATACACCCTGCTCGACCCGCAGTTCCCGGCCGACCGGCTGAACACCGTGCTCGGGCAGACCGACCCGGCGGCACTGGTCACCCAGGCCCACCTGACCGCCCTGTCGACCCCGGCCACCCTGATCGACCTCACCGCGGAGATACCCGCGATCACCACCCTGCCGGGGACACCCGTGGAGACGGGCGGGCACCCGGAGTCCATCGCCTGCGTGATGTTCACCTCCGGATCGACCGGCGTCCCCAAGGGCGTCGCAGCCTCCCACCGGGCACTGGCCGCCACGTTCATCGGCCCCGACTACCTGGACTTCGGCCCCGGGCAGACCTATCTGCAGAGCTCGCCGGTGTCCTGGGACGCCTTCGCCCTGGAGGTCTTCGGACCGCTCCTGCACGGCGGCGTCTGCGTCCTCCAGCCCGGCCAGCACACCGACCCGCACCAGATCGCGGAGCTGGTGGAGCGGCACGCCATCACCACCCTGCAGATGTCGGCGAGCCTGTTCAACCACATGCTCGACGAGCACCCGGCGGTCTTCTCCCGGATCAAGGAGGCCATGACCGCCGGTGAGGCGGCCTCGCCCGCCCACACCGCCAAGGCCCTGGCCGACCACCCCCACCTCCACCTCGTCAACGGCTACGGCCCGGCCGAGAGCATGGGCTTCACCACCACCCACACCCTCACCGGACCGGCGCCCGCCATCCCGATCGGACGGCCGATCGCAGGCAAGCACGCCTACGTCCTGGACGAGAACCTCCGGATGCTGCCACCGGGCGTCCCCGGCGAGCTCTACGTGGCCGGACACGGCCTCGCCCACGGCTACATCGGACAGCCCGCACTGAGCGCCGAACGGTTCGTCGCCGACCCCCACGGCGCACCCGGCTCGCGGATGTACCGGACCGGCGACCTGGCCCGCTGGAGCCAGGACAGCGCGCTGGAGTATTTCGGCCGGGCCGACCAGCAGATCAAGTTGCGGGGATTCCGCATCGAGCCGGGTGAGATCGAATCGGCGCTGCTGCGGCACCCCACCCTCGCCCAGGTGGCGGTGCTGATCCGCGAGGACCGGCCCGGTGACAAACGGCTGGTGGCGTACGTGGTGCCCACCGAAGGCAGCCGGCCGGACCTTCCCGAACTGCGCCGGCACGCGGTCGCGGCCCTGCCCGAGTACATGGTTCCGGCCACGTTCGTGCCGCTGGAGGCACTGCCCCTGACGGTCAACGGCAAGCTCGACCGCCGGGCGCTGCCCGAACCGCCGCAGGCCGACACCGCCGGTGGCCGGGAGCCCCGCACCCCGGCGGAGGAAGTGCTGTGCGGCCTCTTCGCGGACGTCCTGGGGCTGACCTCGGTCACCATCGACGACCACTTCTTCCAACTGGGCGGCCACTCGCTGCTCGCCACCCGGCTGATCGGCCGGATCCGCTCCATCTGGGACACCCGCGTCACCATCCGGGACCTGTTCCAGTACCCGACCCCCGTACTGCTCGCCGAACACATCGCCACGAACACGGGCGGCGACCCGATGGAGACGCTGCTGCCGATCCGGGCCGCGTCCGCCACCGACACCGGGGCCCCGCTGTTCTGCGTCCACGCGGTCTCCGGGATGAGCTGGTCGTACGCCGGACTGCTGCGGCACATCGGCGGGCGGCGGCCGCTGATCGGGCTGCAGGCGAAGGAGTTGACCAGCCCCTCGGACCGGCCGGCCGGCATCGAGGAGATGGCGGCCGGCTACGTGGCGGAGATCCGCTCGGTCCAGCCCCACGGCCCGTACCACCTGCTCGGCTGGTCGTTCGGCGGACTTGTCGCCCACGCGATCGCGGCCGAACTGGAGGCTCAGGGCGAGGAGGTGGCCCTGCTGGCGCTGCTCGACTCCTACCCGCTGCCCGACGGATTCCGGCCACCCGCCATCACCGGGCGGGAGGTGCTGACCGCCCTGCTCGGCGGCCGCGGCGCCGAAATCGACGTACGCTGCGCCGACACCGCCCCGGAAGCCGGGGAGCTGGCCGCCGTGCTGCGCGCCGAGGACGCGATCCTGGGCGCCCTGGAACCGGACCAGGCCGCGGCGGTCGTGACCGCCACGGCGGGCAACCTGGAGATGCGCTACCGGTACGTGCCCCGGCGGCGGTTCGGCGGCGACGCGGTGTTCTTCAACGCCGCCCGCACCCCCGCCGCGGCCGGCGGCGCCGACGCCTGGGCACCCCATGTCACGGGCCGGGTCGAGGAGCACGACATCGACTGCGAGCACTGGGACATGACCACCGCCGAGCCACTGCGCGAGATCGGAAAGGTGCTGGCCGAGGAGTTGCGAGGAGCGCGCCACTGACTCACAGCCGCACCCGGGTGCCCGGCTCCGCCACGACGGCGGACCCGGGCACCTTCGCGTGCGCCGCCGCCCCCGGGCCCCTAATTGCCCGCGGGCTGCCGCTCATGCCGCCGGGCGGCAGGTTCCGGCCTGCATAGCGTGAAGCCATCCGCAGGCCACGGCTCCCGGCGACAGAAAGTCAAGGAAATGGTTGATCATTCCGGCTGGCGTGTCGGGGTAGCTTCAGCCCCCGTCCACCACGGCGAGATCCTGCAAGGCGTGTTCACCGGCGACGGCGGGCTCACCCGAGGTCTCGTCACACTTCCCTGCACCATTCACGCGACCCGCGCGACCTTCATCCCCGCTCCCGGCGCCGAGGTCACCGTGACGCCGGACTGGAAGGGCAAGGCACGGCGCGCGGCGGAACTCGCGGTACGAGCCGTGACGCCGCCGGGCGCCGAACTGCCGGGCGGTCACCTCGACCTCACCGGCGATGTACCGCTGTGCCGGGGCTTCGGCTCCTCCACGAGCGATGTGCTCGCGGCCATCTGGGCGGTGAAGGACGCCTTCGTCAGCCCGCTGCCGCCGCAGGACGTCGCCCGGATCGCGGTCCGCGCGGAGACCGCCTCCGACTCCCTCATGTTCGAGGAGTCCACCGTCCTGTTCGCCCAGCGCGAGGGCACGGTCATCGAGGACTTCGGCTACCGGATGCCGGCCCTGCGGGTCCTCGGCTTCGGCTCGCGCCCCGAGAACGGCGGGCGGGGCGTGGACACACTGACCCTCTCACCGGCCCGGTACGGGCAGGACGAGATCGACCTCTTCACCCGGCTGCAGGCCATGCTCCGGGAGGCCATTCAGATGAAGGACGTGGCCCTGCTCGGCTCCGTGGCCACGGCCAGCACGGAGATCAACCAGCGTCATCTGCCGATCCCGGACCTCGACCGCATCCGGGACATCGCGCGGACCACCGGGGCCGTCGGCGTACAGGCGGCACACAGCGGGGACATCGCCGGCCTCCTCTTCGACCGGGACGACCCCGAGGTCGAGGCGCGGACCGGCCTGGCCCAGGACCTCCTGCAAGAGCTCGGAATTCACGAGCAGTGGAACTACACAACGGGTGACTGACATGACGACGACGACCCTCCCCAAGGCTCACTCCTCGATCGTGGAGGCGACGGAGCTGCCACGCATCATCAAGGTGACCGACAACCTCTACGCGGCGGCCTTCAGCCTGATGAAGCTGCTGCCCGCCCGCTACATACTCGACCGCGCCGAGGCCGCCGGCCTGATCTCCCCGGGCACCCGGATCATCGAGACCTCCTCCGGCACCTTCGCCCTGGGCCTGGCCATGGTCTGCCGCCTGCGCGGCTACCCGCTGACCATCGTCGGCGACTCGGCGATCGACCGGGACCTGCGCACCCGGCTCGAAATGCTCGGCACGACGGTGGAGATCGTCGAGCACACCGGCCAGCCCGGCGGCATCCAGGGCGCCAGGCTCGCCCGCGTGGCCGAGCTGCGCCGACAGCACCCGGACGCCTTCGTCCCCGGCCAGTACGACAACCCCGACAACCCGGGCGCGTACGGCATCGTCGCCGACCTGATCGGCAGCACCGTCGGCACCGTGGACTGCCTGGTCGGCCCGGTCGGTTCGGGCGGCTCCACCGGCGGACTCGCCGCCGCGCTGCGCCAGACCGGCCCCGCACTGCACCTGGTCGGCGTCGACACCCAGGGCAGCATCATCTTCGGCAGCCCGGACGGGCCGCGCACGCTGCGCGGGCTCGGCAGCAGCATCCACCCGGGCAACGTCAAGCACGCCGCGTACGACGAGGTCCACTGGGTCACGGCCCCCGAGGCCTTCCACGCCACCCACGAGCTCTACCGCGCACACGGCCTGTTCATGGGCCCGACCAGTGGTGCCTCCTTCCAGGTGGCGTCGTGGTGGGCCGAGCAGAACCCGGCGAGCACCGTCGTGATGGTGCTCCCCGACGAGGGCTACCGCTACCAGTCCACCGTCTACAACGACAACTGGCTGCGCGAGCAGGGGATCGTCCCCGCCCCCGCCGTCGGCGGCCCGCTCACCGTCGAGCACCCGCTGGACGCCACCGCCGCCTGGTCCAGGCTGCTGTGGGCCCGCCGCGGCTTCGACGACGTGGTGATGCCGGTGGTCGGCTCATGAACGAGCGCCTGCTGCTCCTGGTGGAGAGCAACACCACCGGTACCGGACGGCTGTTCGCCAGGCGCGCGGCCGAGCTGGGTGTGGTGCCCGTGCTCCTGTGCGCGGACCCGGACCGCTACCCGTACGCCGCCGAGGACCGGCTGCGCACCGTCGTCGTGGACACCTCCGACGAGACCGCGCTGTGGGCGGCCGTCCGCACCCTGGAGGACGGCGCCGCCATCGCGGGCGTCCTGACCAGCTCCGAATACTACGTGCCGACCGCCGCCGCCCTCGCCTACCGGCTCGGACTGCCCGGCCCCTCGGCCGAAGCCGTCCGCGCCTGCCGCGACAAGGCCGAACAGCGCCGGATGCTCACCGACGCGGGCGTCGGATCGCCGGACTTCGCCGTCGTCCGCGAGGTCCCCGACGCACTCGCCGCGGCCCGCTCCATCGGACTGCCCGTGGTGGTCAAACCGGTGCAGGGGTCGGGGAGTCTGGGCGTACGGCTCTGCACCGACCTCGACCAGGTCGCCGAGCACGCCGGGACGCTGCTCGCCGCCACCGTGAACGAACGGGGCATCGCCGCACCGAGCCGGATCCTGGTCGAGGAGTACCTGACCGGACCGGAGTACTCCGTCGAGGTGTTCGGCACCGACGCCGTCGTCACCGTCGCCAAGCACGTCGGCGCGCTGCCGGTCTTCGTCGAGATCGGCCACGACGTGCCGGCCGCCCTCCCCGGCGAACAGGAGATCGCCCTGCGCGAGTCCGCGGTACGCGCCGTGCGGGCGCTCGGCCTCGGCTGGGGAGCCGCCCACGTGGAGCTCCGTCTGACCGGGCCCCGGACCGCCCAGGTCATCGAGGTCAACCCCAGGCTGGCCGGCGGAATGATCCCCGAACTGGTCCGCAGGGCCTGCGGGATCGACCTGGTCCGCGCCCAGGTGCTGGCCGCCCTCGGTACCGCTCCCGAGCTGGAACGCACCGGATACGCCCGCGCCTCGATCCGCTTCCTCACCGCGGAACAGGACGGCATCGTCGCCCGGTCCGCCGCACTGACCGAAGCCGCGGCCAGGGCCCGCACGGTCCCTGGCACCGTCGAGGCGGTGCTCTACCGCGCCCCGGGCGAACCCGTCGGTCCCGCCGAGGACTTCCGGGGCCGCGTCGGCCACGCCATCGCCGTCGCCGACCGCTCGGTACGGGCGGCCGAGGCCGCCGACCGGGCCGTGGCGCTGCTCGGCGAGGCCGTGACCTACGCGGACCTGCACACACAGGAGGCATTCGCATGACCGCAGCGACGGCACACGGCGTCGACACCGGCCGGCTCAAGGCCGCGCTCGACGCCGAGGCGCACCGCATCGTCTACGACCAGTACCTGCCGGACACCACGGACGGGCTCGGCGAGGAGCTGCGCTGCATCAGCGAGGTCGACCGCGCCCACCTGATCATGCTCACCGAGCGCGGCATCGTGGACGCCGACCGGGCCGCCGCCCTGCTGCGCGCCGTCGAGGAACTGCGCGGACAGGACTTCGCGCCGGTCAGGGCCACCCCGATGCCGCGCGGCGTCTACCTGGCGTACGAGGGCCACCTCATCGGGAAGCTGGGCGACGAGACCGGCGGCATCCTGCACACCGGCCGGTCCCGCAACGACCTCAACGCCACCACCACCCGGCTGAAGACACGCGGCCCCTACCTGGCCCTGCTCGACGCGGTCGACCGGCTCGCCGAGGTGCTCCTGGCGAAGGCCGAGGAGTACCGCGACGTGATCATGCCCGCCTACACCCACGGCCAGCCGGCCGTGCCGATCAGCTACGGCCACTACCTCGCCGGAGTCGCCGGCGCGGTGCTGCGCGCGTACGAGTCGCTGCTGGACGCCGGACGCCAGATCGACGTCAACCCGCTGGGCGCCGGCGCGATCGGTGGGACCTCCGTCCCCATCGATCCCGGGCGCACCGCGGAACTGCTCGGCTTCGGCTCCGCCGCCCCCAACTCCGTCGACGCGGTGGCCTCCCGGGACTTCGTGCTGGACCTGTTGTCCGCCTCTGCCGTACTCGGTGTCGCGCTGGCCCGCGCCGGGCGGGACCTGAGCACCTGGACCTCGGAGGAGTTCGGGCTGCTGAGGGTGGGCGACACCCTCGTCGGATCCAGCTCGATGATGCCGCAGAAACGCAACCCGTTCCTGCTCGAACACATCCAGGGCAGGTCCACCGCGAGCCTCGGCGCCTTCGTCGGCGCGGCGTCCGCGATGACCACCGGCGGCTACACCAACGCCATCGCGGTCGGCACCGAGGCCGTACGGCACCTCTGGCCCGGACTGAGCAGCACCACCGACGCGGTGACGCTGCTGAGCCTGGTGGTGGCGGGCACCGAACCGGAACGCGAACGCATGACGGAGCGGGCCGTGGACGGCTTCACCTCGGCCACGTACCTGGCGGAACGGCTCGTCCTGGACGGGACACCGTTCCGCGCCGCGCACCACCTGGTCGGCGAGACCGTGCTCGGCGCCCTGGAATCCGGCCGCTCGCTGGTGGACGCGGCCCGCTTCGCCGCCGTCGGCGACGGCGGGCTGGCCCCCGACCGGGTGGCCGCGGCGTGCGCCCACGGCGGCGGACCCGGCTCCACGGCCGACGGGATCCGCGCCCTGAGCGCCCGACGGGACGCACTCAGGGCCGAGTCGACCGAGCGGCGCACCCGCTGGTCCGATGCGAGCGAGCTGCTGTCGCGGGCCGTGGCCGAGGCGGTGACATCGTGTCTGCCCGCCTGACCGAACGCGCACCGGGCAAGGAGCACCGGCCGCCGCCGCGCGGCGGACTGCGCCGCCACCACGACTTCCGGCTGCTGTGGCTCGGCGAGACGACCAACCGCGTCGGCATCAACATCACCGGGGTCGCCATGCCCCTGGTGGCCGTGGTGACGCTCGACGCGAGCACGCTCTGGGTGAGCGCGCTGGCGGCCGCCCCCTGGCTGCCCTGGCTGCTCATCGGCCTGCCCGCCGGTGCCTGGGTCGACCGGATGCGACGCCGGCCGATCATGCTGATCTGCAACGTGGTCCCGCTGGTGCTGCTCGCCAGCGTTCCGGTGGCGGGCTGGCTCGGAATCCTGACGATGACCCAACTGCTGGCCGTGGCACTGATCAACGGCTTCGCCGCGGTGTTCTTCGGGATCTCGTACAAGGTCTACCTGCCCTCCATCGTCGGACCCGAGGACCTCCAGGAGGCCAACGCCAAGCTCCAGGGCAGCGAGTCGGTGGCCCAGGTCGCGGGGCTGGGCGGCGGCGGCCTGCTCGCCCAGGCCTTCGGCGCCGCCTCCGGTCTCCTCGTCAACTCCGTGACGTTCCTCGTCTCCGCGCTGTGCCTGCTCGGCATCCGGAGCAAGGAACCGCTCCCGGAGAAACCCGAGCGGCAGCGGGCCCTGCGACAGGACATCAAGGAGGGCCTGCAATACACCTTCAAGGATCCGTACCTGCGCGTCCTCACCCTGTACGGCACCGCCACCAACCTGCTGCTGACGGCCGAGGCGGCGATCCTGCCGGTCTTCATCATCCGTGAGCTCGGGGTGCCCGAAGGCGCAACCGGCTGGCTCCTCGCGTCGAGCAGCATCGGCGGGATCCTCGGAGCCACCACCGCGAAACGCCTGATCGCACGGTTCGGATCGGCCCGCGGACTGCTGGTCGCCACCATCGCCAGCGCCCCGTTCGCCCTGCTCATCCCGCTGACACGGATGGACTGGACCCTGTCCGCACTGGTGGTCGGGAGCGCGGTCCTCTCGCTCGGCGTCGTACTCGCCAACGTGATCCAGGGGGCGTTCCGCCAGCGCTACTGTCCGCCCCAGCTGCTCGGCCGCGTCTCGGCCAGTGTCTCGGTCGCGAACTTCGGTGCCATTCCCTTCGGTTCACTGCTCGGCGGGATCCTCGGCACCGCCCTCGGTCTGCGGCCCACCCTGTGGCTGCTCACCGCGGGACTCGCCCTGACCCCGCTGCTCCTCCTGATCGGGCCGCTGCGCCGAAGGCGGGACCTCCCGGTCGCGCCGGCCACGCCGTGAGACCCGACTCGCCTGTCACTCTCGTACGAACAGGAGAGACCCCGTGGAACAAACCCTGCCGTGGGTCGTCCGTGAGCTGCCACCCCCTGGCTCGCTCGACCTCTGGCTCCTGAGGGTCTCGGATGTCCCCATCGGCATCCTGGACGAACAGGTACTCGACGCGACCGAGCGCCAACGTGCCGCCACCCTCATGCACGCCGCCGACCGGACCCGGTTCACGGCCGCGCATGTCGCCCTTCGCCGGCTGCTCGGCTCGTACCTGAGCCTGCGCCCCGAGGACGTCCACCTCGGCCGGGACACCTGCCCCTGCTGCGGCGGACCGCACGGCCGGCCCACCGTGCTCGACGCCGACGACCGGCTGTTCTTCTCGCTGTCCCACCGCGGAGACCTCGCCGTCGTCGGAACCGCGGCGGCCCCCATCGGGGTCGATGTGGAACTGGTGCCGGACGAGGACGGCACCGCCGACCTCGCGGCGATGCTGCACGTGGACGAGCAGGCCGAACTGGCGGCGCTGAGCCCGCCGGCCCGGCCCCGGGCCCTGGCCCGGCTGTGGACCCGGAAGGAGGCCTACCTCAAGGGCCTCGGCACGGGCCTGGGACGCGACCCCGCGCTCGACTACGTCGGCTCGGGGCGCCCCGAGGGGCCGTACCCGCCGTCCGGCTGGACCCTGCTCGACGTACCTGTGGACCGGGGCTACGCGGCGGCGGTGGCGGTACGCGGCGAGCTGACCGTGGAAGGACCGCTCGTCCGCAGGCTCGCCGGCCTCGATCTCGTACGGCACGACTGCGATGCCCTCCAGACGGCGAGAACCCCGCCCTGACCACTCATCGAGTCCGCCGGGTGCACCGATGCGGTGATCACTCGGCGGCGGGCACGCACCACCCGGCCGCTCCCGCCGCGGCTGCCGATCACCGCAACGTCCACGCCAACATCCCTACGGACTCTTGGAACTGACGATGTCAAACGCTGTGCAGCAGGCCCCCGCGGCCCTCCTCCCGCAAGTGCTGCCCCGCACCACCGGGCAGCCCGACTTCGGCGCCGAGCACGTGACGGGCGCCCAGTCCCTCATCCGCTCGCTGGAGGAGGCCGGCGCGGACACCGTGTTCGGCATCCCCGGCGGCTGCATCCTTCCGGCGTACGACCCGTTGATGGACTCGGACCGGGTCCGTCATGTGCTGGTCCGCCACGAGCAGGGCGCCGGGCACGCGGCCACCGGATACGCACAGGCCACCGGCAAGGTCGGGGTGTGCATGGCGACCTCGGGGCCGGGCGCCACCAATCTGGTGACCCCGATCGCGGACGCGTACATGGACTCCGTGCCGCTGGTCGCGATCACCGGCCAGGTCCCTTCCGCCGCGATCGGCACGGATGCCTTCCAGGAAGCGGACATCGTCGGCATCACCATGCCGATCACCAAGCACAACTTCCTGGTCACGAACGCCGACGACATCCCGCGCACGGTCGCCGAGGCCTTCCGCATAGCCTCGACCGGCCGCCCCGGACCGGTGCTCATCGACATCACCAAGGACGCTCTCCAGGCGACCACCACCTTCCGCTGGCCGACCAGGACGGACCTGCCCGGCTACCGCCCGGTCACCAAGCCGCACGCCAAACAGATCCGTGAGGCCGCCCACCTCATCAGCACGTCGAGCCGCCCGGTCCTCTACGTCGGCGGCGGGGTGCTCAAGGCACGGGCCACGGCCGAACTGCGCACCCTGGCCGAACTGACCGGGGCCCCCGTCGTCACTACCCTGATGGCGCTGGGCGCCTTCCCCGGCAGCCACCCGCAGCACGTGGGGATGCCGGGCATGCACGGGGACGTCGCAGCGGTCGCCGCACTCCAGAAGGCCGACCTGATCGTCGCCCTCGGGGCCCGCTTCGACGACCGCGTCACCGGCAGGCTGGACAGCTTCGCCCCGCACGCCAAGGTCGTCCACGCCGACATCGACCCCGCCGAGATCTCCAAGAACCGGGTCGCCGACGTGCCGATCGTCGGCGACGCCCGCGAGGTCCTGCTCGCCCTGGTCCAGGCCGTACGGGCCGAGCACACCGAGGGCCGTGCCGGCGACTACGACGCCTGGTGGCGGGAGCTGAACCACTGGCGGGCCACCTACCGGCGCGGCTACGAACTGCCCGCCGACCCGGGACTGCTCTCCCCGCAGCAGGTCATCGAACGGATCGGCCGACTGGCCCCGGAGGGAACGCTGTTCGCCTCCGGCGTGGGGCAGCACCAGATGTGGGCGGCGCAGTTCCTCCCGCACGAGGAACCGGGCACCTGGTTCAACTCGGGCGGCGCCGGAACGATGGGGTACGCGGTCCCGGCCGCGATGGGCGCCAGGGCCGGCAGGCCCGACCGCACCGTCTGGGCGATCGACGGCGACGGCTGCTTCCAGATGACCAACCAGGAACTCACCACCTGCGCGCTCAACAACATCCCGATCAAGGTCGCGATCATCAACAACGGCGCGCTCGGGATGGTCCGCCAGTGGCAGAACCTGTTCTACGGTGCACGGTTCTCCAACACCGTGCTGCACGACGGCGCCACCAACGCCACCACCGGATCGACCCGCGGAGTGGGATCCGCCACCCATCACGGCACCCGGGTCCCGGACTTCGTACAGCTCTCCGAGGCGATGGGCTGTGTGGGCCTGCGCTGCGAGAACCCCTACGAGCTCGACGCGATCATCGACAAGGCCAACGCGATCAACGACCGCCCCGTCGTGGTGGACTTCATCGTCCACGAGGACGCGATGGTGTGGCCGATGGTCCCTGCCGGCACCTCCAACGACTACATCATGGCCGCACGCGACGTACGCCCCGACTTCGGCGACTACGCGGACGACTGAGAGGACCCTCTGACATGTCCCAGCACACGCTCTCCGTCCTGGTCGAGGACACGCCCGGCATCCTCGCCCGTGTCGCCGCCCTGTTCTCGCGCCGCGGCTTCAACATCGACTCGCTCGCGGTCGGCACCACCGAACATCCCGAGCTGTCCCGCATCACCATCGTCGTCAGGGTCGACCACGAACTGGCCCTGGAGCAGGTGACCAAGCAGCTCAACAAGCTGGTCAACGTCCTCAAGATCGTCGAGCTGGAGGCGGACTCCGCCGTCCAGCGCGAACTGGTCCTGGTGAAGGTGAGCGCCGGCCACGGCACCCGGGCCCAGATCATCCAGATCGCCGAGCTGTTCCGCGCGAGAACCGTCGACGTCTCGCCCGACGCCGTCACCCTCGAAGCGACCGGCTCCGGCGACAAGCTTGACGCGATGCTCCGGATGCTCGCCACCTTCGGCATCAAGGAGCTCGTCCAGTCCGGCGCGATCGCGATCGGCCGCGGCTCCCGCGCCCTGGCCGACCGCTCCGCCCGCGAGGCCCGTCCGATCCGCCTGACCCCGGCCGCCACCGAGGCGCAGAGCGCATAGCCCGTGCCCGTCAAGTCCCGTCCGAACACCCTTACGTTCCAGTGATCAAGGAGAAGTACCATGCCCGCCGAGCTGTTCTACGACGACGATGCCGACCTGTCCATCATCCAGGGCCGTAAGGTCGCGGTCATCGGCTACGGCAGCCAGGGTCACGCCCACGCGCTGTCGCTGCGTGACTCGGGTGTCGACGTCCGGGTCGGTCTGCACGAGGGCTCGAAGTCCAGGGCGAAGGCCGAGGAGCAGGGCCTGCGCGTGGTGACGCCGTCCGAGGCCGCGGCCGAGGCCGACGTCATCATGATCCTGGTCCCGGACCCGATCCAGGCCCAGGTCTACGAGGAGTCCATCAAGGACAACCTCAAGGACGGCGACGCGCTGTTCTTCGGCCACGGTCTGAACATCCGTTTCGACTTCATCAAGCCGCCGGCCAACGTCGACGTCTGCATGGTCGCGCCGAAGGGCCCGGGTCACCTGGTCCGCCGTCAGTACGAGGAGGGCCGCGGCGTTCCGTGCATCGTGGCCGTCGAGCAGGACGCCTCGGGCAACGGCCTGGCGCTGGCCCTGTCGTACGCGAAGGGCATCGGCGGCACCCGTGCCGGCGTCATCAAGACGACGTTCACCGAGGAGACCGAGACCGACCTGTTCGGTGAGCAGGCCGTGCTCTGCGGTGGTACCGCGGCGCTGGTGAAGGCCGGTTTCGAGACGCTGACCGAGGCCGGTTACCAGCCGGAGATCGCGTACTTCGAGTGCCTGCACGAGCTGAAGCTCATCGTGGACCTGATGTACGAGGGCGGCCTGGAGAAGATGCGCTGGTCGATCTCGGAGACCGCCGAGTGGGGCGACTACGTCACCGGCCCGCGGATCATCACCGACGCCACCAAGGCCGAGATGAAGAAGGTCCTCGCGGAGATCCAGGACGGCACCTTCGCCAAGAACTGGATGGCCGAGTACCACGCCGGTCTGCCCAAGTACAACGAGTACAAGAAGGCCGACAGCGACCACCTCCTGGAGACCACCGGCCGCGAGCTGCGCAAGCTCATGAGCTGGGTCAACGACGAGGACGCGTAACACCGACGCCCCGGACGTCCGGCCCCCGGTGCGCGAAGACGCCCGCGGGGACCGGGCGCCGCGCCGTGCGCCGGACAGCCTGGGCCGATGCTCACCGAAGACAGCGACCCGCTACGTCACGAGACCAGCAGACTTCGGGGATGGACTCTCTGCAGGCGTCGGGCGTCCCGGGCCCCGAGCCTCGACCGGAGGGGCTTGCGTGTCCACTCCCTGAATCGCAGCAGGGTGTGGCCGTCGGCCTGAGCGGATTCGGTGACGGTGACGAGCCCCCCGATGACGCTCAAGGCGTTGTTTCGCCTGGTGAGGCGGTGGTGGTTGATGCGGCTGGTGGCGATGGCGAGGACTCACCGCCGCAGGCGCTCGTCGCGGTCACCCGCAGCTGCCGTGCCGCGGGATACACTGCTCCGCTCCACTCTGACTGGAGGTCACCTGAGTGTTCCCCGCATGGGTATTTGCCGGTGCTCCGTTGGCTCTGGTGATTCTCGCCCTATCGGGCTGCTCTTCCCACTGGGGCTGCACCGACACGACTGCGGAGCGCGGTGAGGCCGGTGCAAGGGTGCAGGTCGAGGACACGTCTGGGCGGCCTCTCGGCGTCACCGCCGAGGTCGTTGACTGGCGCCTTGAGCCCCACCCGCAGGTGCCCTCCGAAGGCGACCGGGTCCACTTCCACTACCGCTTCGACGGCGCCGACGGGAGATCCGGCCCTGGAGTGGACGCCTGCGCGGTCGATAAGGAGCGCGTGACGTTGGGGTGTCGGACGGTCTACTCGTCCCAGGCGTTCGGGCCGGACGGTGACCTCACGGGCGACGGCTGGCTCGCCGTCGAGCACCCTGAGCAGGTTGCCGGAGTGTTATTGATTCCCAATGACCAGTCCTACGACGGACGAACCTGCGATCAGGACATCAAGGACGGTGGCGGGCCGCATCCTCCGGAACCAGCCGGCGTGGGGGACCAGCTGTAAACCGCCGTTCAGTCGGTGAGCCGGCGGTGGCATATGAGGGTCGCGGCGACGGCGGTGAAGGCCCCCGGAGCCGACCGGGGTGATTCCCGGGACTGAGCGGTGGCGCGACATTTCGTGGATCGTGAGGTGTCCTCGCCGGATAGCCTGGGGAAATGCTCACCGAAGTCACAGCGACCCGCTACGTCACGCCCCTGCGGGAGGGCGGATCGCTTCCCGGGATCGTCGAGGCCGACGATCTCGGCACCTATGTCATGAAATTCACCGGTGCCGGACAGGGGCGCAAGACGCTGGTCGCGGAGGTCATCTGCGGGCAGCTCGGCCGCCGGCTCGGGCTGCGGGTCCCCGATCTCGTGCAGATCCAGCTCGACCCGGTCATCGGGCTCGCCGAGCCCGATCAGGAGGTGCAGGAGCTCCTGAAGGCCAGCGGCGGGCTCAACCTCGGGATGGACTTCCTGCCCGGCTCGATCGGCTTCGACTCCCTCGCCTACCAGGTGGACGCGCGGGAGGCCGGACGGGTCGTCTGGTTCGACGCGCTGATCAACAACGTCGACCGGTCCTGGCGCAATCCGAACATGCTGGTCTGGCACGGAGACCTGTGGCTCATCGACCACGGCGCCACCATGATCTGGCACCACAACTGGCCCGGCGCCCAGGCGTCCGCCGCCAAGCCGTACAACGCCTCCGACCACGCGCTCGCCCCGTTCGCGCCCGACATCGCGGCGGCCGCCGCCGAGCTGGCCCCGCTGGTCACCGAGGAGCTGCTCACCGAGGTCGCCGCCGACGTCCCCGACGAGTGGCTGGTGGACGAGCCGGGCTTCGACTCCACCGACGAGCTGCGCCGCGCCTATGTGGAGGCGCTGCTGCCGCGCGCCGCGACCATCCACGAGCGGATCACGATGGACGGGCCCACCGCGCCCAAGCCGTCCCAGGCCCCCGGCTGGCTCACCGAACACCTCACCCCCTGGCCGCACCCCACCAAGAAGAACGACAAGGACGGCCGGCCGTGAGCGAGCGCGATGTCTTCGAGTACGCACTGCTGCGCGTGGTGCCCCGGGTGCAGCGTGGCGAGTTCTTCAACGCGGGCGTGGTCGTCTACTGCCGTGCGCGGAGCTTCGTGGCCGCCCGCACCCATCTGGACGAGACCAAGCTGAGGGCCCTGGACCCGACCGCCGACGTGGTCGGTGTACGGGCCGCCCTGCACGCCGTCGAGGGAGTGTGCCGCGGCGGTACGGACGCGGGCCAGGCGGGCGGTGACGACGCCGGCCGCCGCTTCCGGTGGCTGATCGCGCCGCGCTCCACCGTCGTCCAGCCGAGCCCCGTGCACAGCGGCCTCACGGCCGACCCGGAGGCCGAGGTCGAGCGGCTGCTCGACCTGCTGGTGCGCTGACCTCCGGGGCCTCGGGCGCCGCCCGCCACCACCGTGCGGGCGGCGCCGCCGGGTGTGACATGCGCCCCGGCGGCCGTGGGCCGTTGACACCGGGTGCCAGGGCTTCTAGCGTCTCGTCTGCTGAAGGTACTAAGCGGTTGCTCAGTCATCGGGAAGGTTCCGCGCACACGAGGTCCCGTGCCGGGGGTGCCCCGACGTCCCGCTGAGCGGCGATCCAAGGGCGAGGAGAACCAAGCATGTCCACCACCGAGCAGCGCGTCGCCGTCGTGACCGGAGCGGCGCGGGGCATTGGCGCCGCCACCGCGGTACGCCTGGCGGCCGAGGGTCGCGCCGTCGCCGTACTCGACCTCGACGAGGCGGCCTGCAAGGACACCGTCGAGAAGATCACCGCCGCCGGGGGCACCGCCCTCGCGGTCGGCTGCGATGTGTCGGACAGCGCCCAGGTGGAAGCCGCGGTCGCGCGGGTCGCCGCCGAGCTCGGCGCCCCGACGATCCTGGTCAACAACGCGGGCGTGCTCCGCGACAACCTGCTCTTCAAGATGACCGAGTCCGACTGGGACACCGTGATGAACGTGCACCTCAAGGGCGCGTTCCTGATGGCCAAGGCCGTTCAGAAGCACATGGTGGACGCCAATTTCGGCCGGATCGTCTCGCTCTCCTCCTCCTCGGCGCTCGGCAACCGCGGCCAGGCCAACTACTCCGCCGTCAAGGCCGGTCTCCAGGGCTTCACCAAGACCCTCGCCAAGGAGCTCGGCAAGTTCGGCATCACGGCCAACGCCGTCGCCCCCGGCTTCATCGTCACCGAGATGACCGCCCAGACGGCGGCCCGGGTCGGCATGGGCTTCGAGGAGTTCCAGGCCGCCGCCGCCACCCAGATCCCGGTGCAGCGCGTCGGTCGCCCCGAGGACATCGCCAACGCCATCGCCTTCTTCACGGGCGACGAGGCCGGCTTCGTCTCCGGTCAGGTCATGTACGTCGCCGGCGGACCGCTCAACTGACCCGAAGGGCTTCGGACATCATGACTGTGCAGGACAGCGGGAAGGTCGCGCTCATCACGGGCGGGAGCCGGGGCATCGGCTACGGCATCGCCGAGGCGCTGGTGGCCCGCGGCGACCGGGTGTGCATCACCGGACGCGGCGAGGACGCCCTCAAGGAGGCCGTCGAGCGGCTGGGCGCCGACCGGGCGATCGCCGTGGCGGGCAAGGCGCACGACGAGGCGCACCGGGCGGTGGCCGTCGAGCGCACCATGGAGGCGTTCGGCCGGGTCGACTTCCTGATCAACAACGCCGGCACGAATCCGGTCTTCGGGCCGATCGCGGAGCTCGACCTCAATGTCGCCCGCAAGGTCTTCGAGACCAATGTGATCTCGGCGCTCGGCTTCGCGCAGCAGACCTGGAAGGCCTGGCAGAAGGATAACGGCGGGGCGATCGTCAACATCGCCTCGGTCGCCGGGATCTCCGCCTCGCCCTTCATCGGAGCGTACGGCATCAGCAAGGCAGCCATGGTCAATCTGACCCTTCAGCTGGCGCACGAGTTCGCCCCGGTCGTCCGGGTCAACACCATCGCACCCGCGGTCGTGAAGACCAAGTTCGCCCAGGCGCTGTACGAGGGCCGTGAGGAGGAGGCCGCGGCCGCCTACCCGCTCGGCCGGCTGGGAGTGCCGGCGGACATCGGCGGTGCCGCCGCGTTCCTCACGTCCAGCCAGTCCGACTGGATCACGGGGCAGACTCTGGTGGTCGACGGCGGAATTTTCCTGAATGCGGGCGTGGGCTGAGAACAGCCTGAGAGGATTTGGCCCTGATTGACTCAAGTGCCCTGTCGGGCCCGTGGATTGACCCGACGGGGCACTGCGGTATGGTCTGCCGACCCATGGCTGATCGAGGAGCGTTCACGTGTTCTACCGGGCCAGTCTGCAGGCCGCTGCAGCCCTTGCTTCCCTTTCTCTGCTGGCCGGCTGCGGACTTCTTTCCGACAGCGGTTCGGAAGTCGAGCAGAAGATAGTCGTCGGTACGACCAGTGAGCCATCCACCCTCGATCCGGCGGCGGCGTGGGACAACTCCTGGGAGCTGATGCGAAATGTCTTCCAGACCCTGATGAGCTACCCCAGCGGCAGCACGAAGCCCGAGCCCGATGCCGCGGAATGGTGCAAGTTCACCGACACCACCAGCACCTCCTACCGGTGCAAGCTCCGCGCGGGCCTGAAATTCTCCAATGGGGACAAGCTCGACGCCGAGGCGGTGAAGTATTCCATCGACCGGATCACGGCGCTCAAGGTCAAGGGCGGCCCGGTCGGCATGCTCGGCTCGCTCGACCGGATCGAGACCAAGGGGGACGACATTGTCGTCTTCCACCTCACCAAGCCGGATGCCACCTTCCCCTTCATTCTCACCACGCCCGCGATGTCGTTGGTGGCGCCCAGCGCCTATTCCGAGCACAAGCTCCGCAGCGATGGAAAGATCACCGGTTCCGGCCCGTACCTGCTTGATTCGTACAAGCCGGGGAAGAGTGCCGAACTGGTGAAGAACCCGGACTACAAGGGCTACGCCAACCGCAAGAACGACGCCGTGACCATTCGGTACTTCAAGGATTCCGCGCCCGTGGTCGCGGCGCTGCGGAAGAAGGAGATCGACGCGATCTACCGGGGTCTGACCGCCGAGGAGGTTGTCAGCCTGGAGGAGAACAAGGACAAGGAAAGCAATCTGCAGATCGTCGAGACGGTCGGCGCGGACATCCGCTTCCTGGTCTTCAACCCGAAGGACCCGGCGGCGGGGAACGTGGCCGTACGGCGGGCCATCGCCCAGCTCGTCGACCGTGACGCCCTCGTGGCCAAGGTCTACCAGGGCACGGCCGAACCGCTGTACTCCATGGTCCCCAAGGGCATAGCCGGGCACACCACCAGCTTCTTCGACGCCTACGGCGACCCGGACCAGGGCAAGGCGAAGCAGATCCTGACCAAGGCGGGCATCACCAAGCCGGTCGAGCTGACGCTCTGGTTCACCACCGACCGGTACGGCTCCTCCACCGCCCCCGAGTTCGACGAGCTGAAGCGGCAGCTGGAGAGCTCCGGCCTCTTCAGGATCACGCTGAAGAGCAAGCCCTGGAAGACGTTCCAGGAGGGCTTCACCAAGGGCGAGTACCCCGCCTTCGGCCGCGGCTGGTTCCCGGACTTCCCGGACCCGGACAACTTCATCGCCCCGTTCCTCGGCAAGGACAGCATCACCGGGATGCCGTACATGAAGAACGAGATCACCAAGGATCTGCTGCCGCAGACCCGCAAGGAGAGCGACCGGGGCGCGGTCAGCAAGCAGTTCGAACGGGCGCAGAAGATCCTGGTCGACGACGTGCGGATCCTGCCGCTGTGGCAGGGCAAGCTGTACGTCGCCTCCGGCGAGGACATCGGCGGCGGCGAGCGTGCCCTGGACCCGCAGACGGTCATGCAGATGTGGGAGCTGTACCGCAAGGCCAGCTGGTAGCCCGGAGCCGGACCGGGCAGGGCGCGTTGTCAGTGGCCCCCGGTAGGTTCTCGGTTGAAAAGCTGATTGCTTACCGGAGGTTGTTGAAGTGACCGACACCGACCTGCTGCCCGAGTCCTGGCGCGGCGTCCTCGGCGAAGAGCTGCAGAAGCCGTACTTCAAGGAGCTCACCGAGTTCGTCGAGGAGGAGCGGGCCAAGGGGCCGGTCTACCCGCCGCGCGACCAGGTGTTCGCCGCGCTGGAGGCCACGCCCTACGACAAGGTGAAGGTCCTCGTCCTCGGCCAGGACCCGTACCACGGGGAGGGGCAGGGGCACGGACTGTGCTTCTCCGTGCGGCCGGGTGTGAAGACGCCGCCGTCCCTGCGGAACATCTACAAGGAGATGAAGGAGGAGCTCGGCCTGCCGGTCCCGGACAACGGCTATCTGATGCCGTGGGCCGAGCAGGGTGTGCTCCTGCTCAACGCCGTGCTGACGGTCCGCGCGGGCGAGGCCAACTCGCACAAGGGCAAGGGCTGGGAGAAGTTCACCGACGCGGTGATCCGCGCCGTCGCCTCGCGGCCCGACCCGGCGGTCTTCGTGCTCTGGGGCAACTACGCCCAGAAGAAGCTCCCGCTGATCGACGAGGAGCGCCATGTGGTGGTGAAGGGGGCACACCCCTCGCCGCTGTCGGCCAAGAAGTTCTTCGGCTCCAGCCCGTTCCGGCAGATCAACGCGGCGGTGGCCGCACAGGGCCACGAGGCGATCGACTGGCGCATCCCCGACCTGGGCTGACCGGGGGTTTCGCCCCGGCCGGCGGCGGGCGTCCGGCGGCCGGCCGGGGACGCCCGCCCGAGCCTCAGCGGGATTCGCCGTCGCTGCGGCTAGCGTCGAACGCGGAACGGGGGACGAGCGCGCAGGGAGGTCGCAGTGACGGAGCAGCGGGAGGCGTCCAAGGACGCCGTCATGACCAGAATCGGCCAGGCGGTCATGTTGCTGCACGGCGGCGACCGGGAAGAGGCCCGGAATCGTTTCGGCGAGCTCTGGTCGGAGATCGGCGAGGACGGTGACGCCCTGCACCGGTGCACCCTCGCCCACTACATGGCCGACACCCAGGACGATCCGGGTGACGAACTGGCCTGGGACCTGAGGGCGTTGACCGCCGCCTGGGCGCTGACCGACGAGCGCGCGGCGCAGCACCCCGATGCGTCGGCGGTGCGGGCGTTCTACCCCTCGCTCCATCTCAATCTCGCGGCGGATTATCTGAAGCTCCGACGCCCCGATGCGGCGCGGGTCCATCTGGACCGGGCGCGTGCCGCCTCCGGGGTGCTCGCGGAGGACGGGGCGGACGACGGGTACGGGGGAGGGGTGCGCGCGGCGATCGCGCGACTGGAGCTGCGGCTGCGCGAGCTGTGAGGGTGGCCCGTCCACGGCGGACGGGCCACCTCTCATTTCTCCCGTCAGGGCTCAGTGGCCGTAGGTGTTGTCGCAGATCCGGGACTGGGGGCTGCCCGCGGGCCAGCGCCCGTACCCCCGCCCCAGCGCGCAGACATCCGTCCCGGCGACCGGTCGGGGCAGGGCCGGGGCGGGTACGCCCGCGGCGGGCGGGACACCGTGCAGCCGGGGCGGCGTGGCGGCCGGGCGCCGCTGCTGCCAGGGTGCGAGGGGCACGGAGCGGCGGGTGTCCGGCGGTTCTGCGTGAGCGGGGCGGGACGCGGAGGCGGACGGCTCGGGGCTCGGCACGGCCTCCAGGGAGTCGTGGACCGGAGGCAGCACGATCTGCGGTGCCAGGTCCTGGGCCGGCCCACTGGCCCGGGGCCGGGGCGGAACGTCGGGTTGCGGCTGCACGGACACGCAGCCGGACAGCGCCGTGACGGCGACGCCCATCAGGAGGCTCACGGTGATTCTGGTTCGTTGCACCTGATCAACTCTGCTGTGCGGGAGGGGCTCCGGAGAAACCGGGAAGCCGGGATTGGCCCGCAAGAGTGACACCTGCCGGGTGAGTGCGGCGGCCGTGGTGACGCCATTGCTGTGGTGACGTCGGCCTTGGTGACACGGTGGGCGTGGTGCCCGTGGCTCAGTGCGGCGCCCATCGCGGGCCCAGCATCCCGCCGAGCAGTTCCGTGAAGCCGGTGCGCAGCTCCTCCTCGCTCGGTACGGAGCGGTTGTACGACCCAGCGGCGCACGAGAACATCAGCCCCTCGCACCAGGCCACCAGGGAGAGCGTGTGCCGTTCGGGCTCGGTCGATCCGGCGGCCGTCATCAGCGCCTTCAGCGGTTCGCGGAACTGGCGGCCGGTCGCGTCGAAGAACTCCCGCAGTTCCGGGCGGCGGGTCGCCTCCAGGGCCAGTTCGTAGCGGCAGAGGAGCAGTTCGGGATGGCGGGTGAGATAGCGGTGCAGCGCCCGCGCGAGACCGGCGACCAGTTCCTGCGCCCCGGCGGCCGGATCCGGCAGTTCGGCGGGGGCGAGCACCCGCGCCTCGCGTTCTGCCAGCCGTCGCACCGCCGCCTCCAGCAGGGACTGCCGGGTCCGCGCGTAGTTGGACGTCGAGCCCTGGGGGAGTCCGGCGCGCTCGTCCACCGCGCGGTGCGTCAGCCCGCGCATCCCGCGTTCGGCGAGGAGCGCGAGGGCGGTGTCGGCGATGAGGTCGGCCCGGGAGGTGCCGGTCGTGCGTGTGGCCATGGGGCCAACCTACCGCTGGCACTACACCCGTAGTACGGTGAATCTGTCACTACAAGTGTAGTCCCATCGCTCCGGGATTCCGGAGCGACAGGGATGCGCGGATTGCTGGAGGAGCCATGGACAAGCCCCATGCCGTCGTCATCGGCAGCGGAATCGGCGGTCTCACCGCGGCGGTGGCCCTGCGCGGCTGCGGCTGGCGGGTCACCGTTCTGGAGCGCGCGGCCTCCCTGGAACCCGTCGGAGCCGGCATCTCCCTCGCCCCCAACTCCCAGCGGGCCCTGGACGTCATCGGCATGGGCGACGAGATCAGGGCCCTCGCCGCCTGGCAGGGCGAAGGAGGCATGCGTGCCCCGGGTGGCCGCTGGCTCTCCCGTACGGACAGCGCCGCGGCGACCGAGCGGTTCGGCGGCTCGATCGTCCTGCTGCACCGCGCCACTCTCGTCGACCGCCTCGTGGCCCGGCTGCCCGACGGCACCGTCCGCACCGGAGCCGAGGCGGAGCTGCTGGACCCGGGGACGGCGGACGGTGCGCCCGCCGTGGTCGGGACGGCGGCCGGGAGGATCGAGGCCGACCTCGTCATCGGCGCCGACGGCATCAACTCGGCCGTACGGCGGGCACTCTTCCCGGACCACCCCGGACCCGCGTACGCCGGATTCACCACCTGGCGCATCGTCGTACCCGCGCCCCAGCGGCCCTTCGCCCCGCACGAGACCTGGGGGCGCGGCGCACTCTGGGGCACCCAGCCGCTCAAGGACGGCCGGGTCTACGCCTACGGGGCCGCCGTCGCCCCGGCCGGTGCCCACGCCGCCGACGGCGAGAAGGCGGAGCTGATGCGCCGGTTCGGCAGCTGGCACGACCCGATCCCGGAGATCATCGCTGCCGCCGATCCCGGCCAGGTGCTCCGCAACGATGTCCACCACCTGCTCGATCCCCTGCCGTCCTTCCACCGGGGGCGTACGGTCCTCGTCGGCGACTGCGCGCATGCGATGGCGCCGAGCCTCGGCCAGGGCGGCAACCAGGCCATCGAGGATGCGATCGTGCTCGCCCACCATCTGACGCCGGGCGGTGACCTCGGCGCGGGAGCGGCGGCGTACACCGCCGACCGGTTGCCCCGTACCTCGGCCATCGTCCGCAAGGCCGCACGGACCGCGCGTCTGATGCGGCTGACCAGCGCCCCCGCCGTCGCGACGCGTGACGCGCTGCTTTCCGTCGTCTCACGCGTCGGGCCCAGCCTCGTCCTGCGCACCTTCGACGGGATAGCCGACTGGCAGCCGCCGCAGCACACGTATGCTGCCCCTCGCGAGGCGGACACCGCGACGGTGGACGCCGAACAGTGAGAGGGAGACCCCTGTGAAGGTCGGCTGCATCGGGCTCGGCGACATCGCGCAGAAGGCGTATCTGCCGGTTCTGACGGCCCTGCCCGGCGTCGAACTGCATCTGCAGACCCGTACGCCCGCCACCCTGGCCGCGGTCGCCGAGGCCCACCGCATCCCGGCCGGGCAGCGCCACACCGACCTCGAATCGCTGATCGCCCAGGGGCTGGACGCCGCGTTCGTCCATGCCCCGACGGCCGTGCATCCGGAGATCGTGGCCCGGCTGCTGGAGGCCGGCGTCGCCACCTACGTGGACAAGCCGCTGGCCTACGGATTCGCCGATTCCCAGCGGCTGGTGAGCCTCGCCGAGGAGCGCGGAACGAGCCTCGCCGTCGGCTTCAACCGCAGGGTCGCGCCCGGCTACGCCCAGTGCGCCGAGCACCCGCGCGAGCTGATCCTCATGCAGAAGAACCGGGTGGGCATGCCGGAGGACCCGCGCACCATGGTGCTCGACGACTTCATCCATGTCGTCGACACCCTCCGCTTCCTGGTGCCGGGACCGGTCGAGCACACCGCCGTGCAGGCCAGGATCCGCGACGGCCTGATGCACCACGTGGTGCTCCAGCTGTCCGGTGACGGATTCACCGCCATCGGCACGATGAACCGGCTCAGCGGCTCGACCGAGGAACGGCTGGAGGTCTCCGGCCAGGACACCAAGCGCGAGGTCGTCAACCTCGCCGAGGTGATCGATCACAAGGGGCAGCCGAGCGTCCGGCGGCGCGGCGACTGGGTGTCGGTGGCCCGCCAGCGAGGCATCGAGCAGAGCGTGCTGTCGTTCCTGGACGCCGTCCGCGTCGGCAAGGTGCTGAGTGCCGCGGACGCCCTGCTGACCCATGAGCTCTGCGAACGCATCCTGCGCGACCTGGACTGCGCCTAGAGGCCGGGCGACCGGGCCCGGCGGCCGATGGGCCTCCGGATGCGTCGGGTCCCGCTCCGATGCAGGCTGGGGTGATGGGCCACCGGCCCGTGGAGGTGACCTCGTGAGACCTCACGACGAGCCAAAGGGCTGGGGCGCGCTCCAGCCGCCGCCGGGCTACTACTCGGCCGACGGGCGGCCCCCCGACGAAATGCAGCGCGGTCTGATCCTCGACTGGGCGGTCAACCAGCGGATCGCGAGCGGCTGGCGGGTGGAATCCCGCTCCGGGACACAGGTCGTCATGGTCCGGGGGCACCGGCTGAACCATGTGCTGCACGCCATCCTGATGGTGTTCACCTGCTTCCTCTGGGGCGCCGTGTGGCTGGCGCTGGCCGTGACCAACAAGGTCGAACGGGTCTCGCTCACCGTCGACGCCCAGGGCAACATCGTCTCGGTCAACGGCCCCCGATAGCCCGGCACTCACTGCCCCGAACGCTCGGTCGGCCCGCCGACTGCGGCAGCCGCCTCGTCCGTCGCCCCGGCCGGCCCGGCCCGGTCACGCCGCATGAGGGACCGGGTCGCTTCGAGGGCGCAGAACAGGGCCAGCACCGCCGCCGCCCCCTGCACCGGCCAGTCGCCCAGCCGTACATAGAGCGTGGTGCCCGTCGCCAGCGGTACGTCGTACACGGCGGTCCCACTCGTCTCCGTACCGAGCGGAGCCCCGACCCGCGCTCCCTGAGGTCCGTACGCCGTACTGACGCCGGTGAGCGTGGCGTGCACCATCGGGCGGCCGTTCTCGGCGGCCCGCAGCGCCCCGAGCGAGGCATGCTGCTCGGGTGCCCAGCTGTGCTGGAACGTGGAGGTGGACGACTGGGCGATCAGCACCTGCGCACCGTCCTGGGTGAGCCGGCGGCTCATGTCGGGGAACGCGGACTCGAAGCAGACCAGCGGCCCGATGCGCAGCCCGTGCCCACCTTCGGCCCCGGGCAGCGACATGATCACCTGCCGGGTGCCCCGCAACCGGTCCTTGCCCGCCGCCCGGCCCAGGGATGTGACCCACCCGAGCACCGACCGGGCCGGGATGTACTCCCCGAACGGCACCAGCCGCATCTTGTCGTACCGCTCCCCGGTCAGCCCGTCCGGACCCACCAGCACCGCCGACTTGAAGATCCCCGTCCGGCCCGACCGGTCGGTCTGCAGGGCGTCCATGTTGACCAGCACATCCGCGCCCACCCGGCGCGAGAGGGCGGCGATCCGGGCGGTGATGTCCGGGTGCCGGTCGAGATCCACCCCCACACTGCTCTCGCCCCACACCACCAGGTCGAGATCGCGCCCGGCCAGGGAGCCGGTCAGCCGCTCACTGAGGGCGAGCCGGCGCTCGACGCTGTGCGCCCCGGTGACCACACCCGGCTGCACGACGGCGATCCTGGCCACTCCCGACTCCTCGGGCTGCGGCGCCCAACCCGCCATCGCCCCCACGGCCAGAGCGCACACCACGATGCCCACCACGGCCACCGTACGGGCGGCCGCGGTCACGAAGAGCAGGGCGACAGCGGTGTTCACCGCCACCACCACGAGGCTCACCAGCCACACCCCGCCCACCGACGCCACCCGGAGCGCGGGAGCCACCTGCCACTGGCTGGCACCGAGCAGCCCCCACGGACCGCCGAGCGCCTCCCAGGAACGGGCCAGTTCGATCATCAGCCACCCGCAGGGCACCACGACGACCGCCAAGGCGGCGGCCGCGGCGGACACCCGCCCGCCCAGCATCCGGAAGACCAGCAGCCCCCACGGGGCCCAGAGCAGACCGAGCAGGGCCGCCAGGATCAGGATGAAGACATGGAGGCTGGGCATCAGCCAGTTGTGCACCGCCAGCATGTAGCCGGTGCCGCCGAGCCAGCCCTCCAGCGCCGCCCGGCGCCCCGTGCCGGCGGTCCGGATCAGGAGCAGCCACGGAACCAGGCCGACCCAGGCGAGCCACCACAGGGAAGGAGCGGGAAACGCGAGCGCGGGCAGCGCGCCCGCGAGCACCGCCAGGCAGCCGCGCCACCGGCCGGACCGCAGCACCCGCGACCGCTGTCCGCTCCGACCGGCCGGAATCCGCATGCCGCGCCTCCTCGTCCTGCCTGATGAGCAGTCTCCCCCCTCGTCCACCGCTCCGCAGTTCTTCCCCGGTGCGGGAAGGCGGAAGCAGCGGTGGTGCGGCTCAGCCCGCGGCCGAGGGGCCTGCCGGGCCGCGCCACTTCTCGTGGACGGTCACGGTACGGATCCGCCAGCCGCTGTCCGTACGCGAGAGCGAGAACGCGTACCGCCCGCCGGAGACGAAGTTCGGCGCGGTGGCCCGTACCTCCGTGTCGCCCGAACCCGCCGTGGCGCTCTCCAGTCGCATCGGGTTCACGTAGTCGGCCAGCACCTCGGCACGGTCGCCCGGGTAGCCGTCGAGGTCCTGGAACCCGATCCGGCGGTTGACGACCAGGTGCTGACGTACGGGGAAGAGCCTCATCGTCCGCGCCAGCCACTCGGCCACCTCGTGCGCCGGCCCTTCGACACCACCGGCACCGCGGTAGTCGGCGCGGCCGTCCGCGGTGAACAGGGCCCGGTAGTCCGCCCATTCACCGTCGTCCACCGCCACCGCGTAGCCGGTGATCACTGCATCGATGGCCAGCCGGTCCATCACGGTCGCGAGGTCCACGCGCTGTGTCATCGGGTCAGTGTCCGCCCGCCGGCGTGCGAGGCCAAGAGGCGTGCACGCACGACGGGACGGCGCGGTGTCAGCAGGGCACCACGGCAACCGGGCCCAGCGCGTGCGTGAGCGTGGTCTGCGCGACAGGGGAGAGCCCCAGACCGAGGGACTCGCCGCCACGGCGCCGCCCGATCACGGTCAGCGCCGCGGTCGCCGAGGCCGTGACCAGGGTGCGTGAGGCGGAGCCGGCCACCGGTTCCCTGACGACTTCGACCTGCGAGTACTTCTCCCGCCAGCCGGCGGTGAGCTCCGCGAGGGTGCGTTCGGCGGAGTCCGCCGCTGCGTCCCGGTCGAAGACGGGGCCGCCGGAGAGGATCGAGGAGAACATCGTCCAGCCGTGCACGATCCGCAGCCGCGTCCCGGGCCGCGAGGCGGCGGTCTCGAAGGCGAACTCGAGAACCGCCTCGCTGCTCTCGTCGGCGGCCACCCCCGCGACGATGTCGGACGGCGTTCCCTCCACCGCCGTGTCCTCGTCCGAAGGCCCGCTGTGGACCACCACGACGGGGCACGCGGCCATCGACGCGGTGGCCAGGCTGTTGGAGCCGAGCATCAGGGACCGGAAGCCGCCCAGGCCGCGTGAGCCGACCACCACCAGCGAGGCGTTCCGGCTGAGCGAAGTGAGGACCGCCGAAGGGTAGTCCAGTGGGGTCAGCGTCGACGGGCGCAGCTCCGGAGCGATCTCGGAGACCCTTCGCACGGACCGGTCGAGCAGTTCCTGGGCCTCGCGCCGCAGCGTTTCCTGCTCGACGCGCCGGTCGGGCGTCCGGGCGTGCACGATCGTCAGCCCGAGCCCCCGCCGTACGGCTTCGTGGGCGGCCCAGTCGAGTGCCTCCTGGCTGTGCGACGAGCCGTCGACCGCGGCGATCACGGGACGGTCGGTGCTGGTCATGGTTGCCTCCAGGTTCCGGCGATGGATGTCCCCGGCCGGTGCGCGCGGACAGCGCACGGCGGGGTCTTTCGACCCTATCTGCCTGGAAGATCCGGAACACACCGCCACCCGCGTCGGGCCGTGACACGGACCGGCGGGAGCGAAGCTGCGGCGTGTGCCGACGAGAGGGAAGCCGTGGTACGGGCCGGCGCGAGCGAAAGAGGCCGGCCCCCCGCGATTGTCAGTGCCGGGTGCGATCCTGCCCCCCATGGACGAGCTGATGCGGCAGCGGCGCGTGTACGGCGCCGACCACGACGATCCCGACCCGGGGCCCCGGCCGGGGCACACCTATCGGGAGTTGGTGGGCGGCCCGCTCGACGGCCTGCTGCTCGACGTGACGGGCTGGACGGACCGGGCGCTGCGCGAGGGCGCGGCGCTGAACACGGAGATCGGGCGATTCGGTCCGGGCGGCAGAGCGGAGTACGGGCCACGGGACGGCGACCCCGACCACTGGGACTGGCGGGGCGACACACCCTGACCACGGAGCGGTTCAGCAGCACCAGGCGTGTTCGCTGAACCGCCACGGGACGGCTCAGCCCGCCGACTCACCCGCGTGCGGGCTCAGCACACCTGCGGCCACCAGTACGAACAGCAGCACGCCGAGCAGTACCCGGTAGATGACGAACGGCATGAAGCGACCCCCAGCGTCGTCCCCGTCATCCGGACGGCTGGGTGCAGGGCTCACCTGCGGCGGTCCGCCGCACAGATGGCAGGCGACGACTTCGGCGCGTTCGTCGCCCCGGGGGCCGACGTCCTCGACATCGACATAGCCGCATCCGGCTCCCTCATCACGGCGGCTGTCGCCGCAGCCGCGCTGCCACTCGGGGTCCGGGCGCGCACCCTGACCCGACGCGTGCAGCGCGGCTGCGTCCAGGTATTCCTCGCCGGCGAGGCCAGCGCCGCCGCGCCGACCGGGACCTTCGAGGTCCGGTTCGGCGTGCCGACGGCCGGAGGTCCCGGGTGGTCGCCGCTCTCCCTTCACCTGGGCGCCGACGACGCCCCCACCAAACCGACCGCGGCCGGGATCCTGCACAACGGGTACACCGTCCAGGTCAGCAACACCGGCTCCCTGCGTATTTACCGCGACGACGCCACGGCCGACACTTCTACCCAGCCGGCCAACGCCGCGGCGGGCACCGCCCTCAGGGCAAACACCGTCTACACCCTGCACTGCGTCGTCACCGCTACTCGGATCACGGTGTCTGTGCCTGAGGCGGGGGTCTCCACGACGTGACGGACAAGGCGTACCGGGTGCCGTGGTAGGTATTCGTCGGCCGGAACCACAACGCCAGCGCCTCCGGACTGATCAACATCGTAAGTATCAGCACCCCCTGACCCTGACCCATGCCTATGATCCCCAACATCTCCTGTTTTAGGCTCACTTGGCATCGCGGTCCGATTCGGGCCCCTGCGTGAGGAGATCAAATATGTCAATTCCGGAAGGCGCCTACGCCGTTCAGTTCACGATCACGGCCTACGCCGAAGGTGTTGAGATCGGCACCACCTTCGAGATCCCATTCAGTACGTCCCTGTCCCAGCTGTCGAACGAGGACGCTGCGGCGCAGGCCGCCGCCGAGGCCTACATGGCCAGCATTGCCGCCGCCTATCCGCCGGTGGCGGTCTACGCGCAGCGCGTTTACCTGTGCCGCACCCTCGGCGACCCCATGCCGACATCTGCCACCGAAGGCATATAGCCCCCGCCTGACCACATCCAAAGCGACGCCCCCGTGCACGATCACGGGGGCGTCCTCATGTCTGGAGGCCCGATGGCCCTTCCCCTGTCCGCCTCGGCGGTCCTCACCGCTCTGCGTGCTGAAGGCTTGCGCCCCGCCGAGGTCGGCAACTGGCGCACCCACAGAAGACGGGCTTCCCGTCGTCACAGACCACTTTGCCGAGGCGCACCCCGGCCGCCGCGCCTGTTCTCTGGTGACGCCGCGAGCGTTCTTCGCCGTGTGGCAGCCGCCGACGTGCAGGCACATGGCGTGCCGGGCCCGGGGAGCGCACGCCTAGCCGCGCGAGTTTTAAGTGAGACAAGACCTTCACCGACCCCGCCCGCACGACGGTGTGCCGGCCTCCGCACGGACGGCGATTGCCGCGATGTCGTCGTCGAGACGGTCGTGGCTGAAGCGGACCAGGTCGCTGTGCAACTGTCCGAGCAGCCGGGACGGGGAGCCCGTGTCCCACTGGGTCGCGTGCTGCACCAGCGGGAAGAACGCGCCGGTGTGGTCGCGGGTCTCTGTGACGCCGTCGGTGTAGAGCAGCAGCTGGTCCTCGGCGACGAAGGGGAAGGTGTCGATGCAGTAGTCCTCCCCGACCAGCGCACCCATGTTGATGGGTGCTGAGGGAGCCGTGGGGGTGACCTCGTGGACCGTTCCCGCGCTGAGCAGCAGCGGAGGGGGGTGTCCCAGGTTGACGATGCCGACAGCCGATCCGTCGTCGGGGATCTCGACGAGCACGGCCGTGGCGAAGTACTCCATCCGGTCGCCGGGCAGCAGTGCGGTGGAGCGGCTCGTGCTGACGTCCAGTCGGCGTGCCAGTCGTGCCAGGTCCGGCTCGTCGTACGCGGCCTCCCGGAAGCAGCCGAGGATCGCTGAGGCCATGCCGACCGCAGGGAGGCCCTTGCCGCGCACGTCTCCGATGATCAGGCGGACGCCGTGGACTGTCTCCAATGCCTCGTAGAAGTCGCCGCCTACGCGGGCCTGGGCCGCGGCGGCCAGGTACAGAGCCTCGATGTCCAGCCGGCCGAGGTGGTGCGGCATGGGGCGCAGCAGGACTTTCTGGGTCGTCTCGGCGACGGAACGAACGTCGGCGAGGGTCTGCTCCCGCTGCTGGCGCACATGGCTGGCGAAGGCGGCCGCGGCTGTGGCGCCCGCGATCACCGCGAGGGTGAACAGGTGTGTGCGCTCCTCACTCACACCACCGATGGTCACGGCGATCACTACGTCGATGGCTGCGGCGAGCACACCTATGGCCACCGTTCCGATCACTGGCCAGACCGAGGCAGCGAAAACGGGGGCGAGAGAGAGAAAGCGACTGAAGTGGAGGTTGCTCGGACTGACATAGGAAACCACAGTGATGATGGCGATCAGTGCCAGGGGCGCCAGACGCGTCACCCGCTCCCCGAGGCTGCTATCGGCAAAACGCCGAAATCGACCCGAAAAGTTCACATGGTCAGCTTATAGGGCGATTGCGGCGCATCGGCCGGACGCGGAACCGGTAGCCCGTCAGGCCCAGGACAACCAGGAACGGCTCGGACGCCGAAGGTGGGTCATCAAGCGCACCATCAGCGCTTTCTTCGATCTCGCCGACACCATCATCACCGACCGTAGCCCGATCCGCCGAGCCTGGATCACCCACCGCTGGGGCCGCTGTCCGGCAGCAGGGCCAAGCGGAGCGGCGGCCTCGGCCGGGTCGTCACCGGCAGCAGCGGCCCGGGGGTCGAGATCGGTGGCCCGCAGGCCGGAGGCGAGCGCGTCGACCTTGAAGCCCTCCCCGGCCGGCGTCTGGGCATGGAGGACGGTGAGGGCGGCCTTGGGCGACCGGTAGGCGGCGCCGTCGCCAGTGCCGGCGGCTACGGTCACCGACCGCCGCACACCGGGTCTGCGCCGCGAAGAGGTGGCGGAGCTCGCCCACATTTCGCTCGACTACTGCACGCGGATGGAGCAGGCCTGGGGGCCCCGGCCATCGGCCCGGATCCTGAACGAGCTGGGGACCGAGGTCGACGCGCTCAAGGTCCGGCGGTGGCTGCTCGGCATGGTTGGTGCGATGGCCGGCGTCGTGGGCGCCGCCGCGACGGGGGCGATCGCCCTGCTCCGGTGACCTGCCCTTGAGACTGAGCGCTCGCCCGCACGGCACTGGCTGTGCGGGCCCTCCTTATTGCTCTCCGGCTTTGCGATAGCACATGCTCATGCTGTCTTCCTCTTCGGCTCCTGCGTGGGAAAAGCGGGAGAAGACCGGGAGGCGAGTGGGAGACGATCATGGCGCGCGGATGCACGGGAATGCTGGAAAGCGCTGGATCGGAATAGAAGTGGAGAGTTGATCACCCGGCGGACTCGCCCGCGTGCGGGCTCAGGACTCCCGCGCCGACCAGGACAAAGAGCAAAATGCCCAAAATGATCCGGTAGATGACGAACGGCATGAAGCTCTTGGTCGTGATGAACTTCATGAACCAGGCGATGACCGCGTACCCCACACCGAACGCGATAACGGTCGCGAAGATCGTCGGCCCCCACGAGACGTGCCCCTCGCCCGCATCCTTCAGCTCGAAGACGCCCGAGGCGAGCACCGCCGGGATCGCGAGCAGGAAGGAGTACCGGGCCGCGGCCTCACGGGTGTAGCCCATCAGCAGACCGCCGCTGATGGTCGCTCCGGAGCGGGAGACACCCGGGATCAGCGCCATCGCCTGGCAGAAGCCGAAGATCAGGCCGTCCTTCACACCGAGTTCCCTGAGCGTCTTGCGCTCCTTGGCGGCCCGGTGCTTCCCGCCCACCTCGTCGCGGGCGGCGAGACGGTCGGCGATGCCGAGGACGATGCCCATCACGATCAGCGTGGTGGCGATCAGCCGCAGATCACGGAACGGGCCCTCGATCTGGTCCTTGAACGTCACCCCGAGCACGCCGATGGGGATGGAGCCCACGATGACCAGCCAGCCCATCTTGGCATCGTGGTCGCCGCGCATCGACCGGTCGGTCAGCGAACGGAGCCAGGCCGAGACGATCCGGACGATGTCCTTGCGGAAGTAGATGAGGACTGCCGCCTCCGTGCCGATCTGGGTGATGGCGGTGAACGCCGCACCCGGGTCGTGCCAGCCGGCGAAAGCTGCGGTGAGCCGCAGATGTGCGCTGGAGGAGATCGGCAGGAACTCGGTCAGTCCCTGAACGAGGCCCAGGACGAACGATTCGAACCAGCTCATGGGGCTTTGGCCATCCCGGAGTGATCGTGCATCGGCAGACGGCGATGAGGGCCGTCGGCAGTGTGCGCATTGCGGTCGAATGAGGACAGGGCCATGACGGGCCCCGGAGATCTTCGGTCGGTCGCGGGCAGGGTACCGCCCTCAGATGAACAGCGTTACGCGTCCCCCGGGCCTTCCGCCGACAGCCTCCGGGCGCCCCTGCTCACTCGGCGGCCAGCCGGTGGCGCTTGCGCCAGGCGACGACGGCCGCGCCGAGCCCCGTCAGCACGATGAAACCCATCGCGGCCAGGAACGCCGGCGATGTCGGTGACGTGGCCTCGCTGCCCGCGACGACATACGCCGCGGTGTTCGGGATCGAGCCGAGACCGGTGGCGACCAGGAACGGCGGATACCCCATGCGCGACACCGCCGCGCAGTAGTTGGCCGCCGCGAACGGCACGCCCGGGAACAGCCGCAGCGCCAGCATCGAGCGGAACCCGTGCCTGCTCAACTGGCCGTCCGCCGCCTTCAACCACCGTCCGCGCAGCAGCGTACGGAGCGCGTCCTGCCCCAGCACCCTGCCCAGCCCGAACGAGATGCCCGCGCCGAGCACCGTCCCCGCCAGCGCGGCGGCCAGCCCCGCCTGCGTACCGAAGAGAGCGCCCGCGGCGAGATTGAGCAGCGGCCGGGGAACGAAGGCCACGGTGCACACGCCGTACGCGACACCGAAGAGGACCACCGCCACGGCGCCGCCGCTGAGCTGGGCGGGCCAGCCGGTGGCGAGCAGCCGCTGGGGCTGGAGGAGGAGCATCGTCGCCGCGGCACCCAGCAGCACGGCCACGAGCAGCGAGAACCGGGACCAGGGCGAGAGCAGCGCCCTCGTGCAGCGCACGGCGAGGCCGGGGGCGGGCCGGGCTGCGGGGACGGGGTCGAGCATGCCGGGAGAGTAACCGACACCGGTGGGTGATCGTCGTAACGCACACGGCAGGGGTCGGTCCGCCGATCCCGTTTCCGTCGTCCGCCCGGCGTCGGGGGCCGGCCGAACTCCCTTGCCCGCACCGCGGCGTACGCCGGAAAACCATTCGACGCCGCCGGGCCCGTCGGACATGATCGGACCCATGTTCCGGTACGCCTTCCTCGCAGCGCCGTCCGCAGTCGCGGACGCGCCGAAGGCTGCCGTGAGCCCCTTCATCGCAGCGGCACCTGTCGCAGCGGCAGCGTTCACCGCTGCTGCCGCGCCCATCGGCGGCGCCCGAAGCTGACCCTCCCCCGACAGTCCGGCGGACCCCGCAAGGGGAGGGTCGGCCGGGCCCTGGGGTCTTCTCTCTCAGCTTCGAACACCAAGGAATGAGCCATGCCCAAGAAGGCATACGTGCGCACCAAGCCGCACCTCAACATCGGCACCATGGGCCACGTCGACCACGGCAAGACCACCCTGACCGCCGCCATCACCAAGGTCCTCAGCGACCGGGGGACCGGCACGTTCGTCCCGTTCGACCGGATCGACCGGGCGCCGGAGGAGACGCAGCGCGGCATCACCATCAACATCGCGCACGTCGAGTACGAGACCGACACCCGCCACTACGCGCACGTCGACATGCCCGGGCACGCCGACTACATCAAGAACATGGTCACCGGCGCCGCCCAGCTCGACGGGGCGATCCTGGTCGTCTCCGCGCTCGACGGGATCATGCCGCAGACCGCCGAGCACGTGCTGCTCGCGCGTCAGGTCGGTGTCGACCACATCGTGGTCGCCCTCAACAAGGCGGACGCCGTCGACGACGGCGAGGACACAGTGCTGACCGACCTGGTCGAGCTGGAGGTCCGTGAGCTGCTCTCCGCGCACGGCTACGGCGGGGACTCCGTTCCCGTCGTACGGGTGTCGGGGCTGAAGGCTCTGGAGGGCGACCCGCGCTGGACCGCGGCCGTCGAGGCGCTGCTGGACGCGGTCGACACGTATGTGCCGATGCCGGTCAGGTACACCGACGCGCCGTTCCTGCTGTCGGTGGAGAACGTCCTGACCATCACCGGCCGGGGCACCGTCGTCACCGGAGCCGTGGAGCGCGGCACGGTCCGTACCGGCGACCGGGTCTCGGTGCTCGGACCGGACCCGGACATCGAGACGGTCGTCACCGGCCTGGAGACCTTCGGGAAGCCGATGGAGTCCGCGGAGGCCGGCGACAACGTGGCGCTGCTGCTGCGCGGGGTGGAGCGCGACCGGGTGCGACGCGGCCATGTGGTCGCGGCGCCGGGCAGTGTGACGCCGAGCCGGCGCTTCACCGCGCAGGTGTACGTCCTGTCGGCGAAGGAGGGCGGCCGGACCACCCCGGTCACCACCGGGTACCGGCCGCAGTTCTACATCCGCACCGCGGACGTCGTCGGCGACGTCGACCTCGGTGCGGTGGCGGTGGCGCGCCCCGGTGACACGGTCGACCTGACCGTCGAGCTGGGACGTGACGTCCCGCTGGAGAGCGGACTCGGCTTCGCGATCCGCGAGGGCGGCCGCACGGTCGGCGCCGGGACCGTCACCGGGCTGCTCTGAACCGCCAAGGGCCCGCTTCCCGTACCCCGCGGGAGGCGGGCCCGTGCCGTGCGCGAGACTGACGGCATGACAGACACAGCATTGGTGCTCGGTGCCGGTGGAGTCACCGGCAGTGCGTGGGAGACCGGGATCCTGCACGGCCTCGCGAAGGCGGGCGTGGACCTCTCCGCGGCGGATCTGATCATCGGCAGCTCGGCGGGAGCGGTGGTCGGCGCGCAGTTGGCCTCCGGACTGCTCGGTCTTCCCGAACTCTACGAACTCCAGCTCGCTGATCCGCAGGACATGACGGGCGGCAGGCTCGGCCCGCTCATGCTGCTGCGGTACGCGGGGGCCGTACTCTCCGCGCGGACCCCCGAGGCGTACGGCCGGAAGCTGGGCAGGATCGCGCAGGACGCCCGGCCCGGCATCACCGAGGAGCAACGACGCGAGGCGATCGCGAGCCGTCTCCTGTCGCCGGAGTGGCCTGGGAGGCCCCTGCTCGTCACCGCCGTCGACGCCACGACCGGTGAACTCCACACGTTCGACAGGGACGGTGAGGTATCCCTCGTCGACGCCGTCACGGCGAGCTGCGCGGTCCCCGGCGTCTGGCCCGTCACCCGTATTCAGGGGCGGACCTGGATCGACGGCGGGGTGCACTCCACGGCCAACGCCCAGCTCGCCGCCGGATACGGACGCGTCGTCGTCATCGCGCCCTCGGCGAGCGGCAACAAGGCCATCGCCTCACCGCGCTCACAGGCGGCCGCACTCGCCGCGGACGGTGCCCGGGTCGAGGTCATCACCCCGGACGCGGCCGCGAAGAAGGCATTCGGCCGCAACCCCCTCGACCCGAGCTGCCGGGCAGCGGCGGCCCGCGCCGGGCTCGAACAGTCGGCCGCACACACCGAAGCCGTCGCCACGGTGCTGAGCAGCTGATCCGGCACCCCACAATGGGGGAGTGAACGACTCGATACCCGTCATCCGGGACGTGGACCAGGGCACCGCCAGACTCCTCCCCGACGTGGACCGGGACCGGGCCTGGCTGCTCACCGTCGACGGGGCGCCCCAGTCCTACGTCGACCTCGACGCGCCGGAGCACCTCGAGTTCGAGTACGCCCGGCGGCTCGCCCATGTCGTCGACTGCGCGGCCGGGCCGGGCGCACCGCTGGACGTACTCCACCTCGGCGGCGGTGCGCTCACCCTGCCCCGCTACACCGCCGCGACCAGACCCGGCTCCCGCCAGGACGTCGCAGAGGCCGATCTCGGGCTCCTCGAACTGGTCGCCGAGCAGCTTCCGCTCCCCGACCACAGCGGGATCACCGTGCACGGCACGGACGCCCGGGGCCTGCTGGAGCGGACCGCGCCCGCTTCCCTCGACATCCTGATCGCGGATGTCTTCGGCGGCTCGCGGGTGCCCGCCCACCTCACCTCCGTCGAGTACGCGCGGGCTGCCCGCCGTACGCTGCGGGACCACGGGATCTACGCGGCGAACCTCGCGGACGGCGCGCCCTTCGGCTTCCTCCGCTCCCAACTGGCCACCGTCGCGGCCGTCTTCGAGGAACTCGCGCTCATCGCCGAACCCGCGGTGCTGCGCGGCCGGCGCTTCGGCAACGTCATCCTGGTCGCCTCGCCGAGCCCCATCGACACCGCTGCGCTGACCCGTCGCTGCGCCGGCGACGCCTTCCCCGCCCGGGTCGAGTACGGTGCCGCGCTGGACCGGCTGGCCGGTGGCGCCCGGCCCGTCGGCGACGGTGAGGCGGTCGCCTCACCCGAGCCGCCCGACGGAGCCTTCAGCATCGGCTGACACCGGCCCCCGGTCCTTCCCCGCCGCGACCTCGGTGATCTCCGGGGCCCGGGTCAGCCGGCGTACCTCCGGAACGAACAGCACGGCCCCGGTGACCAGCACGATCAGCGCCGCGCACCCCCACAGGGCCTCGCTCCGCCCGACCAGCGACTCCACCGGACCGGCGAGCGCGGTGGCGACCGGCATCATCGCCACCGAGCCGAACCAGTCGTACGCCGAGACGCGCGAGAGCTTCTCCTCCGGGATCTCCTGGTGCATGGCCGTCATCCACGAGACCCCGAACACCTCGATGGCGACGCCGCTGACGAACATCACCGCGCAGAGCGCGCCCACGGGCAACGGCACCGCGAGGCCCGCCGACGGCAGCGCCAGCGGGAAGACGCAGAGCGTTCCGGCCAGCAGCAGCCGCCTGGGCTTCCAGCGCGTCATCAGCAGCGCCCCGCCCAAGGTGCCGGCCCCGAACGCGGCGAGCGCGAAGCCCCAGGGGCGGGCGCCACCGAGCTCGTCCCGGGCGACCAGCGGACCGTACACCGACTCGGCCGCACCCACGGCGGCGACCACCACCGAGAACTGGGCCACGATGCTCCACAGCCAGGAGCGGCCGATGAACTCCTGCCAGCCGTCCCGCATGTCGGCGAGCAGGCCGCCGCCCGGAGTGCGCGGGGGAATGTGACCGACGTCCAGGAACGCGCGCAGCGCACCCGCCACCGCGAAGGCCGCGGCGTCGACGGCCAGCACCCAGCCGGGATCCATCGCCGCGATCATGGCGCCGCCGAGTGCCGCGCCGCCGATCGTCGCGCCCTGCGTGGCCATCCGGAACAGCGCGAAGGCACGGCTCGCCTGCTCACGGCTGACGCTGGACATCAGCATGCCCTCGGCAGCCGGGTTGAAGAACGCCTGCCCGGTGCCGCACAACGCGGTGAGCAGCATCATCTGCCACAGCTTCGGGTCACCGGCCAGGACCAGCCAGGCGAACGCGGCCTGCGAGAGGCAGTTGAGGGTGTTGGCCGCGACCATCACCCGGTGGCGCGGCAGCCGGTCCGCGATCGCCCCGCCGATCAGCAGGAAGAGCACCAGGGGCGCGGTCCTGGCGGCGGCCACCAGACCGACGTCGCCGCCGTCACCGCCCGCCTTCAGAACGGCGAACGCCGCCGCGATCAGCGCGCCATGGGTACCCAGGCCCGTGATGATCGCGGCGGCGGTCAGCAGACGGTAGTTGCGGCCGGGGTGCGGCGGACGGGATGCGGAGGCGGCGACAGTCACCAGGGGACTATCGCCGCCGCGCCCCCGCCGTGCCAACTGATTTCCCGGCGGAAGGAACGGGGTCAGGGGGCGGGGGTGACGTCCACCAGCCGCACGGTGCTCAGGATCTTCTCGATCGTCGTGTCGGGGAGTTCGTCCTTGACGGAGTCGGCTCCGTACAGGACCCAGGACGCGAACTCACCCTTCTTGTTCTTGAAGGTGAAGGCGATGGCCTTGCCGTCGCTGTCGCACTTCTCCTTCTTCGTGACGTTCGGGGCGGTGGCGGTGACGACCTGGCCGGTGAGACCCGACTTGGTGGTGTACTGCTTGGCCTCGGTGAACTTGATGGTGCTCTCCGGCATGTGCTGCGCGTAGGCGGCCCACACCCAGGTGCCGGCCTCGCTGTGGGCGTTCTTGGCGGCGTCGGTGGCGCCCTGGGCGCCTCTGGTGCCGGCGCTCGCGAGGCTCATGTCCTCCTTGACGCCGTCCTTGTCGGTGTCGTCCACGCACCACTTCTTCTGGAAGAACGCCGGCGCGGAGAAGAGGATGAGGGGCGAGCCGTCCCCCTTCTTCTCGTCCTCGAAGTACGAGCCTGTGCCGGGCCCCCCGACCTCCCAGTCCCCAGGCACGTCGAACTGCGTGCCCCACTTGGGGTTGGTGACGACCTTCCACCCGGGGATGAGGGGCTTGGGGTCTCCGTCCTCGCCGCGCGGGTTCGCCTCGCCGGACGCGGAGGCGGAACCTGACGGCTTGGCGGGTGCCGAGGACTGCTTGTCGTCGGCGACGTCCTTGCCCTTGTCGTCCTTGTTCATCACGACGACACCGGTCACCACGGCGGCCACGACCACCGCGGTGGCCGCGACGATCGCGATGGCGGTGGTCTTCTTCTTGTTGTTGTCGCCGGGCTGCGGAGCACCGGGCGGACCGGGCACCGCGTACTGCGGCACGGTCGGCTGCTGGTACGGGTTCGGCTGCGCGTAGCCGGGCTGCTGTCCCTGCTGCTGATATCCCGGCTGCTGATAGGGATTCGGCTGCTGGTACCCCGGCTGCTGGTACGGGTTCTGATTCTGGTCCTGCGGGTTTTGCTCGCCCCCGGGCGGCTGCTGTCCTGGCCACATGGCGAGTAACGATAGAGGGGCGGTGGCCGGTCTGCTACGCCCGCCCCTGTGTGCGGACGGTGAAGGAAGCGATCGGGGAGGACCACCCGAGGCTCCCGGGGATGGCCAAAAAGTTCTACTCGTGAGTAACATCTGGCCATGAGTGCTGAACAGATGACCGTCGGCGAGATGCTCGTCGCAACGGTTCCGATGGCCCGGACCCTCAACCTCGAATTCCTGGAGACGACCGCCGAGCGCGCGGTGGTCCGCCTGCCGGACCAGGCCGAGTACCACAACCACATCGGCGGACCGCACGCCGGAGCGATGTTCACGCTGGCGGAATCGGCGAGCGGGGCGATCGTCATCGCCGCCTTCGGCGACCAGATGTCGCGCGCCGTGCCGCTCGCGGTGAAGGCGGAGATCGGCTACAAGAAGCTGGCCAAGGGAGTCGTCACCGCGACGGCGACCCTCGGCCGCCCGGTGGCCGAGGTCATTGCCGAACTCGACGAGGGCAAGCGGCCGGAGTTCCCCGTGACCATCGAGATCCAGCGCGCGGACGGCGCGGTGACCGGTGAGATGACGGTCGTCTGGACGCTGCGCCCCAACGCCTGATTCCGGCCGGCTTCGCGAAGTGCCGCCACGTGCCCCGGGGGAGGGCGCGTGGCGGCTTTTCGGGCTGTCCGGGCAACTGGCGGGACAGGTAGGCTTCCCGCCGTGCGCCGAGGAGTTGCCCGGCGGGCAACAGGCATCAGTTACGGGAGGAACCGGCGTTGCACATCCAGGAATGGCTGGAGACCATCCCCGCGGTCAGCGTCTACGCACTGGTGGCCGCGGTCATCGGGCTGGAGAGCCTCGGCATCCCGCTGCCGGGCGAGATCGTCCTGATCAGCGCGGCGCTCCTGGCCGCCGGGCACGACGGAATCAACCCGTGGATGGTCGGTGCCTGCGCCTCGGCCGGCGCGATCATCGGTGACTCGATCGGATACGCCATCGGCCGCAAGGGCGGACGCCCGCTGCTGGCCAAGCTGGGCGGGAAGTTCCCCAAGCACTTCGGCGAGAGCCAGATCGCGATGGCGGAGCGGTCGTTCGAGAAGTGGGGGATGTGGGCGGTGTTCTTCGGCCGCTTCGTGGCGCTGCTGAGGATCTTCGCGGGTCCGCTGGCAGGCGTACTGCACATGCCGTACTGGAAGTTCCTGATCGCCAATGTGCTCGGTGGCATCGTCTGGGCGGGCGGCACCACGGCCGTCATCTACTCGGTGGGAGTCGTCGCCGAGGCATGGCTCAAGCGGTTCTCCTACCTCGGCCTCGTGGTCGCGGTGCTGATCGGTATCGCCTCGATGCTGATCGTGAAGAACCGCGCCAAGAAGGCGGCGTCGGCCGCCCCGGCGCCCGAGTCGGCGACGGTCGTGGCCACCGACTGACCGTAGGGGGACGCCACGGACCGTACGGCGACGCCACGGACCGGGCGGTGCGATTCACGCACCGCCCGCCGGGCTCAGCCCTCGTGGGCCTGGCGGTGCGCCTTGGCCAGCTCCACGTAACCGACCGCGTTGAACCTGATGCCTTCGAGTTCCTCCTCGGTCAGCGGCCGCTTCACCTTGGCGGGGACCCCGGCGACCAGCGAACCCGGCGGCACCCGCATTCCCTGCGGGACCAGGGCCTGTGCCGCGATCAGCGAACCCGCGCCGATGTGCGCGCCGTTGAGCACGGTGGCGCCCATGCCGACCAGGACATCGTCCTCGATGGTGCAGCCGTGGAGCACGGCGTTGTGCCCGACCGAGACGCGCTCGCCGACCGTGACGGGGAACCCGGGGTCGCCGTGGACGCTGCAGTTGTCCTGGATGTTGCTGTCGGCACCGATGACGATCGGCCCGCAGTCGGCGCGCAGTACGGCGTGGTACCAGACGCTGGAGCCCGCGGCCATCGTGATCTCACCGATGACGACCGACGTCGGTGCCGTGAAGGCATCCACGTCGATGTCCGGCTCCTTGCCGCCCATTCCCGTGATCAACGCCTGTTGTGCCATCGCCCGTTCCTCCGTGCTCAGGTGTCGCGCGGCCGAGGCTGTCCGGTCCCGGCAGCCGGCCACGGCTGTTCGATCGCGCCTGGAGGAACGGTAGGCGACGGCCGGGCGGCCGCGACCGAGTGGGGTGAACATCACAGGTCGCCGCGGCGATCGACTCGGGCGCCGCCGACTACCGTGAGCGAGTGCCGAAGAACAGGAACACGTTCTCTTCCCTTGCCGCCTGGCGGCGACGCGCCCTGTCCCGGGCCTTCCACCGTGGCTGGCGATGGGTGCAGGAGACGGGCGCGGTCACCGCGGACCGGCCGGGTGCGCTGCGCTTCCGCCGGATCGGCGAAGGCACCCGGCTGGCCTTCCCGCAGGGCACGGTCTTCGGCGAGCCGTGGATCGAGCTCGGCTCGCACTGCGTGATCGGCGAGCAGGTCACCCTGACGGCCGGGCTCATGCCCGACCTCGATCTCGGTCCCGACCCGATCCTGACCCTGGGCGACGGGGTGGTGCTCGGCCGGGGCAGCCATGTGGTCGCCGACACCACGGTGGCCATCGGCCCGGACACGTACTGCGGGCCGTACGTCTACATCACGTCGACGAACCACAGCTACGACGATCCGCACGAGCCGGTCGGCCGGCAGTGGCCCCGCATGGAGCCGGTCGCCATCGGGCCGGGCTGCTGGATCGGCACCGGAGCGGTGATCCTCCCGGGGGCCACGCTCGGGCGCAATGTGGTGGTCGCCGCGGGTGCGGTGGTACGGGGCGAGGTGCCCGACCACGCGGTGGTGGCCGGCGCCCCCGCCCGTGTCGTGCGCGGCTGGGATCCCGAGAAGGGCTGGCAGCCCCCACTGCGCACCCCCGCGCCGGTGCCGATCCCGACGGGCGTCACGCCCGAGCAGCTGCTGGCCCTGGCGGAACCAGGCGAGACCTCCGACTGACAGGCCTCAACCGGTCGCGAGCAGCACCGTGCCCACCAGGGCGAGACCGGCCCCGGCGGCCTGCACCCCGCGCAGCCGCTCCTTCAGCACGCCGCGCGCCGCCAGGGCGGTGACCACCGGATAGAGCGAGGCGAGCACGGCGGCCACCGTGACCGGCCCGAGCCGCGCGGCGATCGAGTACGTGCCGTTGGCCGCGACGTCCGCCAGCCCGACGAGCGCCAGGGCCGGCAGTACGGCGAGCACCGCGGCGCCTCCGCCCTCCTCGGGCAGTGCCCGTGCGCCCCGGCGCACCGACGCGTACAAGGCCGCACCGCCCACCGCGACATTGGTGAGGCGCTGGACGAAGAGCGCCAGGAACAGCCCGGTCACCGTCGAGGACGCCTCCGCGATCAGCGACATCACCGCCCCGAAACCGAACGCGGCCAGCAGGGTCAGCAGCACCGCCCGGCGCTGCACCGGAGCCCCGCGCAGCTGCGGGCCGCCCGCCAGCACGACGCCCACCACCGCGATGCCGACCCCCGCGAACTGCGGCAGCCCCGGCCGTTCCCCGGCCAGGAGCCCGACACTCACCGGCACGGCGACGCCCAGCGATCCGAGCGGGGAGACGACCCCCATCGGGCCGAGCGCCAGGGCCTGGTAGAAGCTCAGCATCGCGACCGGCCCGACGACACCCGCCGCGACGGCGAACCACAGCTGCGGGCCCGCCTCGCTCCAGCCGCCGGTCGCGACCACGACGGCGCCCAGCACCACGGCCGCGACGGCCTGGGAGACGACGACCACGGTGAGCGCGGGGACGCGCCGGGTGAGCAGCCCGCCGCCGAAGTCGGCCAGCCCCCAGAGCAGGCTGGTGGCCAGCGCGAACAGTGCTGTCATTGCAGGCCTCGCAGTACAGTGCGGTGAACGGTGGAGTGCACCACACCGTAGTGCAGTATTTTTGACCCTGTCATCCAAAATATTGGACGGAATGTGTCTGACCTCGATCAGCTCACTCAGTCGCTCGCGCGCAATCTCAAGCGCTGGAGGGGGGAACGCGGCTTCACCCTGGACGCTCTGGCCGCCCGTGCCGGGGTCAGCCGAGGCATGATCATCCAGATCGAACAGGCCCGCACCAACCCGAGCGTCGGCACCACGGTCAAGCTCGCCGACGCACTGGGGGTCAGCATCACCACCCTGCTCGACTACGAGCAGGGTTCACCGGTCCGGCTGGTGCCCGAGAGCCAGGCGGTACGCATGTGGTCCAGCGACGCGGGCAGTTCCACCACCCTGCTCGTCGGCACGGAGGCCAGGGGGCCGCTCGAACTCTGGTCCTGGCGGCTGATGCCCGGCGACAGCAGCGCCTCCGACCCGCACCCCGAGGGCACCGTCGAACTGCTCCATGTCACCGCGGGCGAACTCACCCTGGTCGTCGACGGCACCCCGTACGCCGTACCGGCCGGTGGCTCCGCCTCGTTCGAGGCGCACCACCCGCACTCCTACCGCAACGACGGCTCCGAGCCGGCCGAAGTGACCATGGCCGTCTCCATCCCGCCCGTACGGTGAGACACCCGGCCGAAGACCCGAGGCCGCTGCTAGCGTGACGCACATGCGCGCTCCCATCGGCTCCTTCGAGAACACCGCTCCGGCGGCCGACCGCCTCGATCTGCTCACCGCTCCCGTCGCCGCGGCCGTGACCGCGGGCTGGGGAGGTTTCCCCGCCGAGCAGATCATCCATGTCGACTCGGATCCGGCCATCGCCGACACGGCGGTCTTCGTCGAGCACCACGGCGCGGAACTGCTCGACCGGTCGGCCAATTGCGTGGTGGTGGCGGGCAAGCGCGGTGGCGAGGTGACACTCGCGGCCTGCCTCGTCCTGTCCAGCACCCGCGTCGATGTGAACGGCGTGGTCCGCAAGCAGCTGGGCGCCCGCAAGGCGTCCTTCGCCCCGATGGACACAGCGGTCGGCGAGACAGGCATGGAGTACGGCGGCATCACCCCCATCGGCCTCCCCGCCGCGTGGCCGCTGCTGATCGATCCCGCGGTCGTCGACGAGGAGTGGGTGCTGATCGGCAGCGGCAGCCGCCGGGGCAAGCTGATCGTCCCGGGCAAGGCACTGGCGGCGCTGCCGGGCGCGGTGCTCGTCGAGGGACTCGGCATCAGGAGCTGAAGCTCCGTCGGGAGGGCGCGCCCTCAGCCGGACGAGTGGCAGAGGGCCCGTGCCGCCGCACCGGCACGGTGGGCCGGCAACCAGCCGGCGGCGAAGTCGACGGCGTCGACGATGCGGTAGAGCCGGCTCGTCGACGACCCCACCCGGCCCGTACGGATCTGCGCACCCGTGCCCGCGCGGGCGAAGTCCGCGCCCAGGGCCGCGAAGTCGCTGTCGTCCAGCACGATGTCCTCGTACTCCCACCACTGGCGGCTGCCCCCGGCCGTCACCACACAGCGGTAGTTCCGGCGGGGCGGGGCGGATACCCGGTACTCGCCGAGGTGGAACGCGGAGCAGGTGTCGAAACCGGTGCCCAGCATGAGCACCTGGGCCCGCAGATCGTAGAGCCGGGCCAGTGGCGAATCCTCGCCGAGGTGGCAGTCGGGGCTGTGATCCGCCATCAGCTTCCGGGCCAGTGGGCCGAGCGCGGCGAAGGACGTCTGCGGGTGGCCGCTGCGCACCGCCCCTTCGCCGAGCCTTACGGCCTCCGACAGCCGCCCCATCGACGGTGCGGCCGACGTCGCCGGATCGAAGGGCGGCATGCTCGCCCGCACGGCCTCCCGATCCCGTTCGCCGAGCCCGCGCACCCGGTCGAGGTAGTGCGGAGAGGTGTCGGAGTTCTCCGGCGTGAAGGAGGGGACGACGAGCGTGCCGTGCCCGAGGGCGTCCCGCAACGCACCGACGATCGCACCGACCCCACCACTCACCGGGCCCACCGCGCGCATCGACGCGTGCACCAGCAGCACGCCGTCGCGCTCCACCCCCAACTCGGCGAGCTGTCCGGCCAGCCGGCTCCGGCTGTGGGTGTGGGTCGGTGCGGCGGTAGTGGTCACAGCGGGCCATTCTCCCAGCCGGACGCCGGGCGCGAAACATGCATGCGAGGGGCACGTGCGCGCGAGGAACGCAGTTGCGGTTCAGCGGTCCAGAGCGGGGATCTCGATGGCGGGGCACCGGTCCATGACCATGTCGAGCCCTGCCGCACGCGTGCGGGCGTACGCCTCCGGGTCGACCACGCCGAGCTGGAACCAGACGGCCCCCGCACCCGCCGCGACCGCCTGGTCGGCCACCGGGCCCGCCAGCTCGCTGTTGACGAAGACGTCCACCACATCGACCGGGAACGGGATGTCGGCCAACGAGGCGTAGCCGTCCTCGCCGTGCACCCGCTCGGCCTTCGGATGCACCGGGACCACCCGCTTGCCGAAGCGCCGGAGCACCTCGGCGACGCGGTAGGCCGCACGCGACCGGTTGCCGGACAGGCCCACCACGGCCCAGGTGTCGCCGCCGTTCACGAGAATCCTGCGGATCGTCTCTTCGTCTGCGTACATGATCCGCACAACGGACGGCGGCCCCGGACCATTCCCGTGCGGGGCATAGGGTGGCCGGATGCAGGAGCAGTACCGGACAGTCGCCCGAGCGGGCGTGCACGAGACCGAGATCAACCGGTCGCGCTTCATCTGCGCGCTCGCGCCCGCCGCCACCGAGCAGGAGGCGCAGGACTTCGTCGCACGCATCCGCAAGGAACACCCGACCGCGACCCACAACTGCTTCGCCTATGTGATCGGCGCCGACGCCTCCGTGCAGAAGGCCAGCGACGACGGGGAGCCCGGAGGCACCGCGGGCGTACCGATGCTCCAGATGCTGACACGCCGTGAGATGCGCTACGTCGTCGCTGTCGTCACCCGCTACTACGGCGGTGTCAAGCTCGGCGCCGGCGGACTGATCAGGGCCTACGGGGGAGTGGTCGGCGAAGCTCTCGACGAACTCGGCACCATCACCCGCCGGCGGTTCCGCCTCGCCACGATCACGATCGGCCACCAACGGGCGGGCAAGCTGGAGAACGACCTCCGCGCCACCGGCCGCACCGTGCGCGAGGTCCGCTACGCGGAGGCCGTCATCATCGAGATCGGGCTCCCGGACGCCGACGTCGAGTCCTTCCGCGGCTGGCTGGCCGATGTGACGGCGGGCGAGGCCGGACTGGAGCTCGGCGGCGAGGCGTACGGGGACGACTGACCGGGTCCCGCGCCCCCACAGGACCTTCCCCGCTCGGACCCGGCTTGCGGGGCGACGGCCCGGACGGGGCCGACGGTGATGCGAGACTGGGGTGGGCGGGACGAGAGGGACTCAGCGGCCCCGGGGGCGGAGGAAGAGAACGATGCAGGTCGGAGCCGGCTCTTGAGAATTCTGCACACGTCCGACTGGCACCTGGGGCGCTCGTTCCACCGGGTCTCCCTGCTCGAAGCCCAGGCCGCCTACCTGGACCACCTGGTGGCGACGGTGCGCGAGCACGAGGTGGACGTGGTCCTCGTCGCAGGTGATGTCTACGACAGGGCCGTACCGCCACTGGCCGCCGTCGAGCTCTTCGACGACGCGCTGCACCGGCTCGCCGCCGCCGGCGTGCCCACCGTGATGATCTCCGGCAACCACGACTCGGCACGCAGGCTGGGCGTGGGCGCGGGTCTGATCGGACGGGCCGGGATCCACCTGCGGACCGACCCGGCCGGCTGCGCCACCCCCGTGGTCCTGCCGGACGCGCACGGCGACGTGGCGTTCTACGGGCTGCCCTACCTGGAACCGGCCCTGGTGAAGGACGTCCTCAAGGCGGAGCGCGCCGGGCACGAAGCGGTGCTGACCGCGGCCATGGAACGGGTACGCACAGACCTGGCCGAGCGCCCGGACGGCACCCGCTCCGTCGTGCTCGCCCACGCCTTCGTCGCGGGCGGTGAGCCCAGCGACAGCGAGCGCGACATCACCGTCGGCGGGGTGGCCGCCGTGCCCGCCGGGGTCTTCGACGGCGTCGACTACGTGGCGCTCGGCCATCTGCACGGCTGCCAGACCGTCACCGAACGCGTCCGCTACTCGGGCTCGCCGCTCGCGTACTCCTTCTCCGAGGCCACCCACCGCAAGACCATGTGGCTGATCGACCTCGACGCCTCGGGCACGATCACCGCCGAACGTCTCGACTGCCCGGTGCCCCGCCCGCTCGCCCGGCTCCGCGGCCGTCTCGACGACCTCATCGACGACCCCGCGCTGGAGAAGCACCGGGAGTCCTGGGTCGAGGCCACCCTCACCGACCCGGCGCGCCCGGCCGAGCCGATGGCCCGGCTCGTGGAGCGGTTCCCGCACACACTCAGCCTCGTGTTCGAACCGGACCGGGCCCCCGACGACCCGCTCGCCTCGTACGCCCAGCGCCTCAAGGGGCGCGACGACCAGCAGATCGCCGAGGACTTCGTGGCACATGTGCGGGGCGGCTCCGCTGCCGACGAACAGGAACGAACGGTGCTGCGCGGTGCCTTCGACCACGTTCGGGTGGACGACGGCGTGCGCGAGGTGAACCGTTGAGACTCCACCGGCTCGATCTCACCGCCTTCGGCCCGTTCGGCACCACCCAGTCCATCGACTTCGACGCACTCTCGTCGGCCGGTCTCTTCCTGCTGCACGGGCCGACCGGCGCCGGGAAGACCTCCGTGCTCGACGCGGTCTGCTACGCCCTCTACGGCGCGGTGCCCGGCGCCCGTCAGAGCCCCGGCACCTCCCTGCGCAGCGACCACGCCCCGGCGGATCTCGCCACCGAGGTCGCACTGGAACTGACCGTCGGCGGCCGCCGCCTGGAGATCACCCGGAGCCCCGCACAGCCCCGCCCCAAGAAGAAGGGCAGCGGCTTCACCACGGAGAAGGCCCAGAGCCGGCTGCGGGAGTACGACCCCGACGACGGATGGCGGCCGCTCAGCCGCTCGCACCAGGAGATCGGCGAGGAGATCACCCAGCTCATCGGAATGAGCCGGGAGCAGTTCTGCCAAGTGGTGCTCCTGCCGCAGGGCGACTTCGCGCGCTTCCTGCGCGCCGATGCCGAGGCACGCGGCAGACTCCTCGGCAGGCTCTTCGACACCCGCCGGTTCGCCGCCGTCGAAGACCGCCTCGCCGAACTGCGCCGCACCGCCGAGACCAAGGTCAGGGCCGGGGACGAACGTGTCCTCGCGGTCGCCCAGCGGCTCGCCCAGGCCGCCGGACCCGCCGGACGCGAGGCGCCGCTGCCCGACATCCAGCCCGGCGAACCAGGGCTCGCCGAAGGGGTACTGGAGTGGGCGGCGACGGCCCGCAGCGGCGCCCGCGAACGGCTCGACATCGCCGCCTGCGCCCTGGCCGCGGCCGAGGAACGGCAGTCGGCCGCCCGACAGGCCCTCGACGGCGAACGCGAACTCGCCGCACTCCAGCAGCGGTACGAGGAGACCCGGCGCCGCGCCGCCGTGCTCGAAGACCGCCGCGCCGACCGCGACCGCCACCACGAACGACTCGCACGGGCCCGCAAGGCGGACCTCGTCGCACCGGCACTGGATCTGCGCGACGATGCCGAGCGCGCCTACCGGATGGCCTGCCAGGCCCGTGACCGCGCCCGCGCGGTGCTGCCCGGCACCCTGGCCGAGGCCGGTGCCGAACAGCTCGCGGAGCTGGAGCGACGGCTGCGGCAGGAGCTCGGCGGGCTCGAAGCCGCGAAGCGGGCCGAGCTGCGCAGCGCGCAGATCGACACCGAGCGCGCCGGACTGGAGCGCCAGGCCAGGGCCGACGACGAGCTGATCCGCGACACGGAGGTCTGGCTGGCCGGCTGGGAGTCCACCCGCGACGGACTGCGCGCCCGCATCGAGGCGGCCCAGGAGGCCGCCACCCGCGCCGAACAGCTGGCGGGCCGGCTGGAGCCCGCCCGCGCCCGGCTGGATGCGGCCCGCCGCCGCGACGCGCTCGCCGGCCGGGTGTCCGCCGCCGCCGAGCGGCTGGCCACCGCCCGCGAGCACGCCGCCGGAGCCCACGAAACGTGGCTGGAGCTGCGCGAACGCCGACTGCGGGACATCGCGGCGGAGCTGGCGGCCGGGCTGGTGGACGGCGAGGACTGCAAGGTCTGCGGCTCGGCCGACCACCCCAACCCGGCCCGCGCGGCCGACGGACATGTCGACCGGGCCACCGAGGAGCGGGCGCTCGACGCCTACCGCCGGGCCGACGAGGCACGTACGCGCGCGGACCGGGAGCTCGGCGTAGTACGCGAGCAGCACGCCGCCGCCCGCGTGGCCGCACTGCCGTCGGTGCCCCAGCAGAGGGACGGGGCCGATGCCGCCGACCCCGCCGTGTCGGCACGCGTGACCGGGAGCGCCGCCGTCGGTTCGGCCGGGCCGTCACCGACCGCCGGGACCGGTCCGGTAGCCGCGGGCCCGGCCGGCACCGCACCCGACGCCGAGCCCACCGTGGCCGAACTCGGCGCACTCGTCGACCGGTTGACCGGCATGCACGCCGAGGCGTACCGCACCGCGGCGGGCATGCACGCCGTGCGCGAGGCCCTCGCGGCCGCCGAGCGGGAACAGGCCGAACGCCTCGAAGCCCGGCAGCTCGCCGAACGCCGGGCCGCGGCCCGCACCTCCTTGCGCGAAGGACTGGACCGCGAACACGCCGTACTGGAAGCCGAGTTGGCGACCGCTCGCGGCGATCTGGGCAGCGTGGCCGAGCACGCCGCGCTGCTGGAGCGCCGCGTCGCGCTGCTCGCCGCGGCCGCCGAGGCGGTACGTGCGGAGGAGGCCGCCGCACAGCACCGCAAGGAGGCCGACGACCGGCTCGCGGACGCCGCGTTCCGGGCCGGTTTCGACACCCCGCAGGCCGCGGCCGAGACCCTCCTCCCCGATGCCGAACAGCGCGAACTCCAACGGCTCGTCGACGCCTGGCAGTCCGAGGCGGCGGCGGTGGCCGACCGGCTGGCCGAGACGGAGACCCGGGCCGCCGCCGAGCACCCGCCGGCCGCGGTGGACGCCGCGCAGGCCGCGTACGACACGGCCGAACGGCTGCTGCGGGACGCCTCGGCCGCACTGGCGGCCGCGCGCGAGCGCTGCGCCGAACTCGGCCGGCTCTCCCGCCGCACCGCGGACGAGGTGCGCGGACTGGGCCCGCTGCGCGAGGAGTACGACCGGGTGGCACGGCTGGCCGGACTCACCGCGGGCACCTCCGCGGACAACGAACGCAAGATGCGGCTGGAGTCGTACGTGCTCGCAGCCCGGCTCGAACAGGTTGCCGCCGCCGCCACCGCACGGCTCCAGCGCATGTCCTCCGGCCGCTACACACTCGTCCACTCCGACGCCCGCACCGGAGGCCGCAGAGCGGGCCTCGGACTGCATGTCGTCGACGCCTGGACCGGCCGCGAGCGCGACACGGCGACGCTCTCGGGCGGCGAGACGTTCTTCGCCTCGCTCGCCCTCGCGCTCGGCCTCGCCGATGTGGTCACCGACGAGGCGGGCGGGGTACGGCTGGACACCCTCTTCATCGACGAGGGCTTCGGAAGCCTGGACGACCAGACCCTCGACGAGGTGCTCGACGTACTCGACTCGCTGCGCGAGCGGGACCGCAGCGTCGGCATCGTCAGCCATGTCGCCGATCTGCGCCGCCGCATCCCCGCCCAGCTCGAAGTGGTGAAGGAACGGCACGGATCGGCGGTCCGGCACCGCACCTCCGGCGAGGTCAGCGGCTGATGGCGCGGCGGGGGAGCGGCGAGGAGTAGGCGACGCTCGTGGTCACCGAACCGAGCGCGCCGATCCTGCCCGCGACCTCCTCCAGGTGACTCATCGAGCGGGCGGTGACCTTCAGTACGAAGCAGTCGTCACCGGTGACATGGTGGGCCTCCACGATCTCCGGAGTCGTTTCGAGCAGATCGTGGAACGGCTTGTAGTGCCCGTTGGGGTAGCGCAGCCGTACGAGGGCGAGAATCGGCAGCCCGAGCCGCTCCGGGTCGACCACGGCGGCGTAACCGCTGATCACCCCGGCCTCCTCCAGTCTGCGCACCCGCTCGGTCACCGCGCTCGGGGACATCGACACCGCGCGCGCCAGCTCGGCGAACGACGCGCGCCCCTCGCGTTGCAGGACATCGAGGATGCGCCAGTCGGTGGCATCCGGGGAATAGTCGGTCATGGGCAGGAGACAACAGGGAAATCCCCGGCAGGGCAAGCATTGTGCCGGGGATCTCATCTTCCGGGAGCGGATCACCGGCCATAGATTTCTGGACATGACCTCGCAGCCCACCGCCACCGCGGCCCACCCCGTCCTGCACGTCCCGCCCGTCTCCCCGGCGGCGGCCGTCGCCTACTTCGGCGCCTCGCTCGCCTTCCACGCGGATGTCTCCGATGTCGCCGCCGCGCTCGCGGCCGACGGCGATCCGGGCTTCGTGCTCCTGGACTCGCGCTCCACCGATTCCTGGAACCAGGGACACATCCCCGGCGCGGTGCACCTGCCGACCCCGCTCATTGCCGAGCAGGCCCACCAGCTGCTCGACCCGGCGGTCCCCGTGGTCACGTACTGCTGGGGCCCCGGCTGCAACGGCGCGACGCGTGCCGCGCTGGCCCTCGCCGAACTCGGCTACCGGGTCAAGGAGATGCTCGGCGGCTTCGAGTACTGGGTGCGTGAGGGCTTCGAGTCCGAGACCTGGGAGGGGCGGGAGCGTCGGGACGCGGACCCGCTCACCGCACCGGTCGACTCCGAGGTCTGCGGCTGCTGACCGGTCCGGTCGTCCTGAGTGTCCCGACCGGTCCGGCCGGTCCGGTCGTCCTGACTGTCCCGGCCGGTCCGGCCGTTCGGGCTGCGGAGGTGCTCGGCGGCCGGGCCCGGGGAGTGAACCGGGCCCGGCCGCCGGGCCACCGTGTCAGAGCTTGGAGAGCTCGTCGACGAGATCGTCGAGACCGAGCGGCCCTTGCGACAGGGCGGCCATGTGCCAGGCCTTGGCGTCGAACGCGTCGCCGTGGGCCTTGCGGGCGTTCTCCCGGCCCAGCAGCCAGGCGCGCTCGCCCAGCTTGTAACCGATGGCCTGTCCCGGCATCGAGAGATAGCGGGTCAGCTCGCTCTCCACGAAGTCGGCCGGACGGCCGCTGTGATTGCCGAAGAACTCCTGAGCCAGGTCGGGCGTCCACCGCTCGCCGGGGTGGAACGGGGAGTCCGCCGGGATCTCCAATTCCGCGTGCATGCCGATGTCCACGATCACCCGGCAGGCGCGCATCATCTGCGCGTCGAGATAGCCGAGGCGGCGCTCAGCGTCGGGCAGGAAGCCCAACTCGTCCATGAGGCGCTCCGCGTACAGGGCCCAGCCCTCGCAGTTGGCGCTGACCCCGCCGATCGACGCCTGGTAGCGGGAGAGGCTGTCGGCGACATGCGTCCACTGCGCGATCTGGAGGTGATGGCCGGGCACACCCTCGTGGTACCAGGTGGACACCAGGTCGTACACCGGGAAGCGGGTCTCGCCCATCGTGGGCAGCCAAGTGCGGCCCGGACGCGAGAAGTCCTCGGAGGGCCCCGTGTAGTACGGGGCGGCGGCGCCGCCGGGCGGGGCGATGCGGGACTCCACCTTCCGTACGCGTTCGGCGAGTTCGAAATGCGTTCCGTCGAGCGCCTCGATCGCCTCGTCCATCAGAGCCTGCAGCCAGGCCTGGACCTCGTCGACCCCCTCGATGTGCTTGCCGTGCACATCGAGATGGGCCAGCGCCTCCCAGGGGCCGGCGCCGGGCAGCACCTTCTCGGCCTCGGTCTTCATCTCGGCGAGCAGCCGGTGGTACTCGGACCAGCCGTACGCGTACGCCTCGTCCAGGTCCAGGTCGGTGCCGTTGAAGTAACGCGACCAGCGCGCGTACCGCTCGCGGCCCACCGTGTCCGGAGCGCCCTCGACCGCGGGGGCGTACACATCGCGCATCCAGTCGCGCAGCGCCACGACCGACTCGGTGGCCTGCCGGGCACCGTCGTCCAGATCGGCACGGAGCGACGCGGGTCCGGGGGCCACGAAGTCCTGGAAGAAGCCCGAACCGCCCTCACCCGCCCACTCGTCGAGCTGGCCGATGAAGGTGGCGGTGGCGCGCGGGCCGCCGTGGAGCTTGCGCTCCAGACCGAGCGCCAGCGACTCGCGGTAGCCCTCGAACGCGGCGGGCACCGCGCGCAGCCGGTCCACTACCGCCGCCCAGTCCTCGTCGGTCTCGGTCGGCGTCACGGTGAACACGTCGCGGACGCTGTGCGCCGGGGAGTGGAGATTGGAGACCGAGCGCAGCCCCTCTTCGGCTTCGTGGACGGCGAGTTCCGCCATGAGGCGCTCGCGCAGCAGCCGGCCGCAGCGGCGCTCGGAGTCGCTGTCTGCGCCGGGCAGCTGTTCGGCGGCATCGAGCTTCACCAGGGTGGTACGGGCCAGCTCGGCAATACCCTCCTGACCTGCGGGGGAGAAGTCGGGAAGGCGGCGCGAGCTCTCCGCGACACCGAGGTAGGTGCCGGCGATCGGGTCGAGTTCGATGAATGCGTCGACGTAGGCGTCGGCGACCTGACGGGGCAGCGCGCTGCTGGAAGTGTCTGACATGCGGACATCCTCGTACGCCGGAGGCCTCCGCGTCATCATTATTCGGTCTCAGGGCCCCGGCTCCGCCGATTCTGCGGGCGGGAGCAGCGGCCCGCACTCCCACTGCTGGAATATCAGCCGGGTCTCGACCCGGGCCACTTCGCGGCGCGAGGTGAATTCGTCCAGCACCAGACGTTGCAGATCGGCCGTGTCCGTGACCGCGACATGGACCAGATAGTCGTCCGGTCCGGTCAGGTGGAAGAGCGCACGGGACTCCGGCAACGTCCTGATGCGTTCGACGAACGGACCGATGAGCTCTCTGCGGTGCGGCCGCACCTGTACGGAGAGCAGCGCCTCCAGACCCCGGCCGAGCCTCGCCGGGTCCAGACGCAGCTGGTGGCCGAGAATCACGCCGGAGCGGCGCAGCCTGGTCACCCGGTCCAGGCAGGTCGAGGGCGCGACCCCGACCTCGGCGGCCAACTCGCGGTAGGTGGTCCGGGCATCGTTCTGCAGCAGTCGCAGAATGTGCAGGTCCACCGGGTCAAGAGCGACAGAATCGGCCATCTGCCGAACGTAGCACGGGGGATGACCTCACCATCCCGGGCGTTGTTCAGAGTGGTGGCATGGACACCGAATACTCGATGGCGCCCCCGACGGCAACCCGGTCCAGGGCGCTCGCCACCGATGCCGTGCACGCCGGCCGCGACGACCTCGCGGCCCTCGGACTGCACGCTCCGCCGATCGACCTGTCCACCACCTACCCCTCCTACGACTCCAGGGGCGAGGCGGAGCGGATCGACACGTTCGCCGCCACCGGTGCGAGGCTCGAAGGACCGCCGGTCTACGCACGGCTGGACAACCCGACGACCGCCCGGTTCGAGACCGCGCTCGCCCGGCTCGAAGGGACCGAGAGCGCCGTCTCGTTCGCCAGCGGAATGGCGGCACTCACCGCTGTGCTGCTGGTCCGCGCGAGCATGGGACTGCGCCATGTGGTCGCCGTCCGGCCGCTCTACGGCTGCAGCGATCACCTGCTCGGCGCCGGGCTGCTGGGCACGGAGGTGACCTGGACCGACCCGGCGGGCATCGCCGACGCGATCCGCCCGGACACCGGTCTTGTGATGGTCGAGACCCCCGCCAACCCGACGCTCAAAGAGGTCGATATCCGCGCGATCGCGCACTCCTGCGGCTCGGTGCCGCTGCTCGTCGACAACACCTTCGCCACCCCGGTCCTGCAACGGCCCGTCGAGCACGGCGCCCGGATCGTGCTGCACAGCGCCACCAAGTACCTGGGCGGGCACGGCGATGTGATGGGCGGGGTCGTCGCCTGCGACGAGGAGTTCGCGGCCCGGCTGCGGCAGGTGCGTTTCGCCACCGGCGGGGTGCTGCATCCGATGGCCGGATATCTGCTGCTGCGCGGCCTGGCCACGCTCCCGGTACGGGTACGGGCGGCGTCCGCGAGCGCCGCCGAACTGTCCCGCAGGCTGACCGCCGATCCGCGCGTCGCCAGGGTCCACTACCCGAAGCTGGGCGGTGCGATGGTCTCGTTCGAGGTGTACGGGGATCCGCACCGGGTGATCTCGGCCGTGCGGCTCATCACGCCCGCGGTGAGCCTGGGCAGCGTGGACACCCTGATCCAGCATCCGGCCTCCATCAGCCACCGCATCGTGGATGAGGGGGACCGGCAGGCCGCCGGTGTCGGGGACCGGCTGCTGCGCATGTCGGTCGGCCTGGAGGACGTCGAGGACCTGTGGGCCGATCTGTGCCAGGCGCTGAGCTCGCAGGACGCCGGACGTGAGCCCTCCGCTTCCGGGGCTTCTGCGGTCGGGGCCTCCGTGCCCGGGCCGTCTGCGGTCGGGTCGTGAGCGGCCGGGGTCTCCGTGCCAGGGGCTTCGGTGGTCGGGGCCTGAGCTGCCGAGGAGTCAGCGACCGGCCTGCTCGTACGGGGGCAGCGAGCGGACCGGTGTCGCGTCCAGCCGGGCGGTGATGACCAGGGTGCCCTCCTCGATCTGGTAGTCCAGCGGCAGCGACAGCGCGCGCATGGCCGCGACCATGCCGGTGTTGGATGACTGGGTGACGGCATAGACGCTGTCGCAGCCCGCCTCGACGGCGAGCGCCACCAGGCGGCTCAGGAGCTCGGAGCCGATGCCGCGGCGCTGCCAGTCGTCCTCGACGAGGAGGGCCACTTCGGTCTCGTCGCCGTCCCAGAGGAGGTGGCCGAGCGCCACCAGGCTGCCCGAGGTCGTCTGCACGGCCAGGGTGCGGCCGAAGCGGGGACTGAGCAAGTGGTCCAGGTAGCGGTCGGCGTCGTGGACCGGCCCGTGGTAGCGCAGTCGCAGCGTCTGCTCGGAGCAGCGGTCGTGCATCGCACGTGCTGCCGAGAGGTCACCGCGGTCCGCGCGGCGCACGGTGATGTCGCTGCCCTCGGGCAGGGTGAGCACATGCTCGCTGCGCGGGACGCGGGGGCCGAGCCGGGCATCGAGCTCGACCAGGGCACGGGCGCGGGCGAACTCGGTCGGCGTGAACGGAAGATAGGGCCGTTCGATGGTGATCGCACCCCCGGACGGGTCGCGCAGCCGCATCACCGTCTCCTCCAGCACTCCTTCGACGGGTGCGGTCTCACCGGTCGCCCGGCCGGTGACCGAGACGGCGGGCAGCGAGTGGATGGTGCAGCGGCCGAGCAGCTGCCGCAGCGCGAGGGGGAGCTCGGCCGCGTCCAGCGCGGTGCGGGTGGCGAGGCCCAGCACGCGCGTAGGGGCGTCGACCAGATCGTGTGTGTCGGCCCGCTCGATCCAGGTCGAACTGCCCCCGGCGGCGGAGATCGCCCGGCTCAGCTGCTGAGCCTGGAGCGGGGCGGGTGCCCGCAGCAGGAACTCGTCGACCGTGCCCCGGGCCAGCGGGTGCGTCTGCAGAGTGAGGATGTCGACCCGGTGCCGGGCGAGGGCACCGCACAGCGCTGCCAGGCAGCCGGGGGTGTCCCGCACCGTGGTCCGCATCCGCCACAGTGCCGTCTCCTCGGGGGACGGCGCCGGTCCCGTGCCGGTGGGTGTGTCCACCGGCACGGTCGTGGCGACGTCGGTGCCGTGGCCCGGGACCGTGCTGCCGCCGTCCCCCTCGGCGGGGAGGCCGGTACCGGCCGGCGGCGGGGCGTGGCTGTGGCGCCGGGCCCACCAGGTGTGGAAAGCGGCCGTCACGGCCAGAGCCACGGCCGAGGCGATCAGCAGATACGGTCCGTCGGGCTGGTGTCCGATCAGGTTCGCGATGGCGTCGGCCACTGCGACCGCGGTGAACAGCGCGGCGAGCTCGGTCACGTCCCGTCGCCAGTGGTGGGAGCGGTGGACGGTCTTCGCGGATGTCACATCAGTCATGGCTTCACTCTGGCTCAGTGTTGTTGCCTGACCACGAACACTCTGTGACTGATGGGTTAAGTGTGGATCTAGTCCCTTATCGCCCACTTTCGTTGTATTGGTGGACTGTGATGCGGCCCGTTTCGGTGCTGGGCTGTCACGCCCGATCCGAGTCCTGCTCCCAGGCGGCCTTCAGCCGGACCGCTTGACGTACCAACTGCGATGATCCGCCGCGCGCGGCCGTTTCGGCGAGCCCGGGTATCGGCTCCCCGCCACCCTCCGCACCGCAGTGCTCCACGCATTCGGCGGCCACGGAGAGCAGGTCGCCCAGTCCGCGAGGCGCCTTCTCCTGCGCCAGCAGCCCCGGCAGGGCGCCGGTCAGTGCGGACAGCACCGTCCGGTACGCGCCGGTGGCGGCTGCGGTACGGGCGGAATCCGCGAGGCGGCTGGGCTTGATCAGACCGTTTCCGAGGAGGTCCGCCAACTGCTTGCCGAGCAGCGCTGCGTCGAGCTGCTGCCGGGTGGCGAGCATCAGCAGGGCGTCCACCGCCGAGAGCCGGTCCTCCGGATGGCGTGCCCCCAGCGCATACGCCACCATCAGGTGGACGGCCTCGCCCGCGGGCGCGTCGAGTTCGGTGAGCAGTACGAGCGGCCCGAGGGTGTCCCGTATCTCCTCGATCACACCGGTCGCGATGTTCGGCAGCAGCCAGGCGGCCAGTGTCTCGGCGTCCTCGGGCAGGGTGGCGGTCCACTGGTTCGGGTGGTCGTCCCAGTGGTAGCAGTGGCGATGCGCCGGAACCTGCGGCCGGCCCAGCCAGTGGAAGGAACGAGGGAACTCCTCCTGGATGAACGGGCGTTCCTGGCTGGCCATCAGGGCGCGGGACGACCGTACGACCGTCTGTCCCTCCCGGCCCCTCTTCTCCAGATCGAAGCGGTGCACCCGCGCGAGTGGCTCGTCGGCCCGCAGCCATGCGGCCAGCCGGTCGCCTTCAGGGGTGCCGAGCAGTGCCGCCGCCTCCGCGGCCCCGTGCTGATCTCCGCGTCGCACCCGCAGCAGGGCCTGGGCGAAGTCGGCCTCGCCGGGCCGCACCCCGAGCCGCTGATAGTCGCTCAGCCGCTCGACCAGCACCGCCGGGTCGAGCGAGCCGGTGTGCCAGGTGGGGACGGCCAGCAGGAACGGAGTGGAGCCGCTCAGCACCGCGTCGGCCGCCTCCCACAGCCGGGCCCTCAGGATCCCGTTCAGCGCGGCGTGGACGCAGGTCCCGGTGCCGGTCCAGGAAGCGCGCTCCTCCTGCACGGCCCGTGCCGACACCCGTCCGAGCAGCGTGGCCACGACGAGCCTGATCTCCGCGTCCGAGCGAAGCTGCCGCTCGGTCTGCGACGGCGGTTCGTTCTCGAGCCACCACTCACCCGCCAGCGCGTCACGCAATGCGTCCGTCAACGCCGACCGGTCGCTGTGGGCATGGCGGACCAGCCCGTCCAGGGCCCACTCGAAGGTGGTGACGTCCGGCGTCGCCGATCTGATCAGCGTCACCACCTCCTCGACCAGTTCGGGCAGCGTCGCAGGTGCCGGACCGAGGGGCTGCGGGTCCGGAACCGGGGGCAGCAGCTCCTCGTACTCCTGCCTGCCGGGCGTCCCGGCCGCCGGGCCGCCGAACACCTCGGCCACCATCGTGCGGTGCGCCGGCCCCAGCAGCGCAGCCGACAGGGCGAGTTCTTCCCGTACCGGGGTCCCGGCGGCGGGCAGATACCGGGCCACGAGCTTGAGAGCCCGCTCCTGGATGTCGATGTCCTCGTGCTCGAAAGCACCCGCGACGACGGGCAGCAATTCGTCGGCCGCCGACGGATCGCGACGCAACACCTTGCCGAGCAGCACGAGCTGGGACCGCACCAGCTTCTTCTCGGTGCGGAACAGCACCGATGCCGAGACGTCCGCCAGGGCCCGCACGGTGAGCTCACCGCGTCCGTCCAGCCGGGTGAGCACCCCCTGGGCGTGGCCCGCCACGGTGGAGGCGCCGTCGGCGGCCATCCCGATCCAGTCCGCGAGCCGCTCGGTCTCCTCCTGCTCGGTCAGTTCGAGCTCGCGCAGGAGACCAAGGAAGAAGCGCAGTTCGCTGAGCTTTCCGCCACGCAACAGCCGGGTCACACAACCGTCGACGAGTACCGGCCGCTCCAGCAGGCCCTCCTTCGGGAGAGCGGCCAACGTGGTGGCCCACTGACAGGGATCGTTCGCATCGTCGGGCCAGAGCATCTGCGACGGCAGCTCCGGCACCTCGAAGATCCGCGGCAGGAGGGCAGGCGCGTACGGATCGCTGCGGAGCACCTCGACGAGTGGCCGCTTCTTGCGCCGATGCCACTGCGCCATCGAGATCGCCTCGGCCCAGCCCAGCACGAAACCATCCGTCGAGGGCACGGGGCACCGCGCCTTCTTCACCAGCCCGGAGATCAGCTCGTACATGGTCTGCGCGGTCGCGGGCCGGGCCGCCAGCCGATGCGCGACGTCACCTAGCCACTCCGGGTCACGGTCCGCCAAGGCCGCGAGGACCAGTGGGAAGGGCTGGCGGTTCCAGCCGGCCAGATCCCGTCCGCCGATCCAGGAGGCGCATCCTGCGGCGCCGGTGTGGCAGCCCGCACCGGCCACCAGCAGGGCCCTGCGGACCCGGTCCTGCTTGTCCCAGTTCCAGCTGCGCACCTCCTTCCGGAGCGCCTTCAGCTCGGCCAGCGCCGCTCTGCGTTCCGCCCTGTCCATCCCGGCCAGCACTTCCGGCACGTCGTGCGCGCGCAATTCCCGTACTGCGGTGAGAAGCTCCTTCATCGCACACCCCCGGCGACCGGAGCGCCGCGACGGACCATACGGACGGCCAGGGCGTGCTTGCACGGGCCCCGCCGTCCTCGGTAGTCCGCCCACCACTGGCAGGTGCAGCTCAGCATTCCGTCCTTCTCCCTCACCTGATAGCGGCGTTCTCCCGAGGTCACGGCCGCCACGTCCTGGTCGAGCACGACGGCACCCGAGCAGGCCAGCTGCCGGGCCGCCACCAAGCGCGGATTGTGCCGCTCGGCCCGGTCGGCGTCATAGGGCAGCTCGCGGTGGAAGTAGGCCGCGTCCGCGAGGTCGTAGCCGACCCGGCCCGCCGTCCCCAGCCGGGTGAGCGCGGCCCGTACCCGCTCCACCGTGAGACCCGACTCCTCCGCCAGGTCGGCGGTGTCGATCCGGGGCTCCCAGGCCAGCAGCACGGACACCAACTCGGCGTCGGCCGCCGCGTCATCGGTGGCCAGCGCGTCGAGCACACCGCCCTCGCCCGAGAAACCGCGCGAGGCATCGGGCGAGAGCGTCAGCGTGAGACGCATGCCCGGCAGTACGACCTCCCAGGCACTCGCGGTCGCCGCCCCGTCGGTGACCGGCCCGTACACCCGGAGCGACGTGGCATGACGCAGCACCCGCTGCAACGCCACCAACCGCTCCGGTCCCGGCAGGCACACCGCCCCGGCCACCGGCCGGGTCGTCGGCCGAAGCGTCTTCCCGGCGGGAACCACCCACCGGGCGCCCCGCGAGGCGTTCCCCGAACGCGGCAGCGAACGGAGGAACCGGACGGCCTCGGCGGCCGGCAGCTCGGCCCGCAGATCGAAACCGGCCGACACCACCTGGGCCTCGGCGAAACCGCGCAGCCACCGGTCGGGCAGCGGCACCTTCTTCTCCACGACCGGGCCGTCCAGCGTGGTGACGGCCATCTCGTCCGGACCCACCCGCAGATGCAGCGGATCGTCACCCGCTATCCGCGAAAGCGCCTCCCGCAGCGGATTGTTGACATCCACATTCGTCGTCCCGTGCCCCGTCCGCGTACCGTCCAGACCGTCCTGCAGCACATCCAGGCGTGCGTACACCCCGCAGCAGCCGGAGAACGACTCGAAGCGCAGCCGGTCGCCGTTGCCCGTCACCACCGGGTCGAGCGACGCGGGCAGGGTGCGCTGGTAGTAGCGCGTGGAGGCCACGTCCGCCACCGCGAGCAGGCCCCGGGCGGCGATCCCCGGCGAGGTGAGGAAACCGGAGAAGAACCGGGGATGGGACTCGGCACCCCGCGGTGTGAGGCCACCGGAGGTCTCCAGCCCGAGGAGCTGCCCCGACTGCGAGGGCTCCAGGGCGGACGGGCGTGCGTAGGCCAATGCCTGAACGGATCGGGTCATGGAAAAACCGTAGATCCCACCACTGACAATCGGCCCCCGGCCAACGCCCGGGGGCCGGTCGCCGGGCGTTGGTTCACTGACCGACGCGCCCCGGCTGCAGTACCTTGCTGAACAGTACGGAGCCGCCCTGCGCGCGCAGCCGCACGGTCAACTCGCCGCTGTCGCCGTCGATGTCGACCTCCCCGAAATACTGCGGCGACTCCATCGGCGACACGTTCGCCCGGTCCGGCGCCCGCACGAAGACCCGGTCGGGACCGAACGTCGCGTCGAGCGCGTTCGCCTGGAACTGACCTGCGGCCAGCGGCCCCGACACGAACTCCCAGAACGGCGCGAAGTCCTTGAACACCGCACGCTCGGGCTCGTAGTGCTGCGCCGACGTGTAGTGCACATCCGCGGTCAGCCACAACGTGCCCGTGATCCGGCGGTGCTTGATGTACCGCAGCAGTTCCGCGATCTGCAGCTCACGGCCGAGCGGGGCCCCGGGATCGCCCTGCGCGACCGCCTCGAAGTCCGTCGCGCCGTCGGTGACCACCAGTCCCAGCGGCATGTCCGCCGCGATCACCTTCCACACCGCGCGGGACCGGGAGAGCTCGTGCTTGAGCCACCGCAGCTGCTCGGCACCGAGGATGCCCGTCGTGTCGTCGGGCTGCCGGCCGGGGGAGTTGGCGTTGCGGAAGGACCGCATGTCGAGCACGAACACATCGAGCAGCGGACCGTGGCGCACCACGCGGTGCATCCGGCCCTCCCCGGACGCGGAGTGCAGCGTGGACACCGGGAAGTACTCGCGAAACGCCCGCATCGAACGGGCCGCCAGCACATCCACGTTCTTCTCGGTGTACCGGGCGTCGTCGAGGATCTGCCCCGGATACCAGTTGTTGCGCACCTCGTGGTCGTCCCACTGAACGATCGACGGGACCTGTGCGTTGAACTCACGGAGGTTGTGATCGAGCAGGTTGTAACGGAAGTTCCCGCGGTACTCGGCGAGGGTCTCGGCGACCTTCGCCTTCTCCTCGGTGGTGACATTGCGCCAGACCCGCCCGTCGGGCAGCGTCACGCTCGGCTCGATCACTCCGTCCGCGTAGATGTTGTCACCGCTGCACAGGAAGAAGTCCGGATCGAGGCGGCGCATCTCGTCGTACACCGCGTAGCCGCCGATGTCCGGGTTGATGCCCCAGCCCTGTCCCGCGATGTCGCCCGACCACAGGAAGCGCACCCCGTCGCGGCGCCGGGCGGGGGCCGTCCGGAAGGTCCCGTGCACCGGCTCCCCGGTACGGCGCGGGTCGTGGGGATCGGCGAGCGTCACCCGGTAGTGCACCTGCTCGCCCGGCGGCAGCCCGTACAGCGGAGTCGTCCCGGTGAAGTCGGTGCCGGAACCGACGAGCGGACCGTGCCAGGTGCGGGCCCGCCGGAACGACTCCGTCGCCGATGTCTCCACGATCATCCGGGCCGGCCGGTCCGACCGCACCCAGACCAGCGCGGACGACGAGGTCACATCGCCCACCTGCACACCCCATGCCGCGCGCGGCCGGCCGGACAACGCGAAGGCGGGGGAAGCCGCGCCCACAGCGGGGAGCGCGAGAGCGGCCGACGCGGCGAGCGAACCGCGCAGCACACTGCGGCGGGCAGGGGACGGAAAACGCGGAGCGTACGACATCGAGGCGCCTCCGGGGCGTGGTCGGCGGGACGAACGGGTGACCGGTCGATCGACTCCACCCTTGTTCCCGTCGGCGGCGCGCACACCAACCTCAGATGAACACCCGGCCACGGCCCCCGCCGGTGGCCGGTCCTCCCGCGTCCCGTTGCGCCGCCGCCAGCAGACGTACGCCCCGCTCGATGTCGGTCGGCGCCAGATGGGCGTAACCGAGCACCAGGCGCACCGCCCCGTCCTCGCCCGGCACGGTGCCGCAGGCACCCAGCGGCCGCAGGGCGACCCCGGCATCGGCCGCGCGCGCCATGAACACCGGCTCCGGGCCGTACCGCTCGGGCAGCGCGGCGATGATGTGGAGACCCGCGGCGATGCCGCTCACCTCGGTTCCGGGGAAGTGCTCCACCAGCATCGACGTGAGGGTGTCGCGACGCTCGCGATAGGCGCGCTGACAGCGGCGCAGCTGCCGGTCGTAGCCGCCCCGGGTGATGAAGTCGGCGAGGACCGCCTGGTCGACGGCCGGATTGCCCAGATCCATCGTGCGCTTGCGGGCGACGATCTCGTCGGTCATGGCCGCCGGTGCGAGCAGCCAGCCCAGCCGGAGCCCGGGAGCCAGCGATTTGCTCACCGAGCCGGTGTACGCGACGTGTTCCGGGTCGAGCCCCTGCAGCGCGCCGACCGGTGCGCGGTCGTAGCGGAAGTCGCCGTCGTAGTCGTCCTCCACGATCAGCGCGTCCGTGGCGCGCGCCCACTCCAGAAGCCGGCCGCGACGGGCGGCGGAGTAGGCGATACCGGTGGGGAACTGGTGCGCCGGCGTGGTGACCACGGCGCGCACTCCCGAGCGCACGAGGGGCGCGGTCACCAGCCCCTCGTCGTCGAGCGGCAGACCGATGGTGGTGATGCCCGCGGACGCGAACAACGCGGAGTGTTCGGGGCTCCCGGGATCCTCGACACCGACGGTCCGCACTCCGCGCCCGTGCAGTACGAACCCCAGCAGAGTCGTCGCCTGCGCCACGCCGGAGCACACCACCAGGCGCTCCGGATCCGCGACCACCCCACGGCGCCTGGTCAGCAGGGCGGCCAGGGCGTCCCGCAGACCGGGCAGCCCGCGTGGATCGGGATAGCCGAGCGCGCCGTGCGGCAGCCGGCCGAGCACCGAGCGGTGGGCGGCGGCCCAGGCACTGCGCGGGAACAGTGAAAGATCGGGCGTTCCGGGCCGGAAGTCCACGCTCACGTCCGCGGCACGCGGAGCGAGATCCCGCGCCCCCGCCGCCGGAGCGCGGACCCCTTCGCAGACCCAGGTGCCCGCACCACGCCCGCTGCGCAGATAGCCCTCGGCCGTGAGCTGCTCGTACGCCTCGGTGACCAGCCCCCGCGACACCCGCAGATCGGCGGCGAGCGCACGGCTGGACGGGAGCCTCGTACCCGGAACGAGACGGCCGGAACGCACGGCTTCACGCAGGGCCGACTGCAGGGCACGACCGCGCCGGCGGGCCGGCTCCGCGGCGGCCGGAAGCAGCAGCTCCCAGGCGGCGGTGGCGGACTCCCCGTCCCGAGAGCGCTCCGACCGCGAATTGGTCTCCGAAGACATCATGAAAGTGGACCTTAAACCGGACCGCCCGGCTGCCTAGCGTCGATTCCATGAACGTCAGCTCTCTGCGCGGGGCGCTCCTCGCCGCCTTCGCCTGCATCCTCGTGGGTGCTTCCTTCACCGCCAACAGTGTCCTGGGCGAGTATCCGTACGCGGGCGGCCAGGCGCTGCGCTACGGCCTCGCGGCGCTCCTGCTCGTACTCCTCCTGGCCCGGGACGAGCGGTCCCGGCCGACTGCCGTGCTGCGCACCCTCACCCGGCGCCAGTGGGGACGGCTCGCGCTGCTGGCAGCCATCGGCATGGTCGGCTTCAACCTCGCCGTGCTCGGCGCGGAACGATCTGCGGAGCCCGCCGTTCCAGGGGTGTTCGTGGGCTGTGCCCCAATCTTTGTAGCCGTACTCGCGCCACTCATGGACCGCCGCCGGCCCACGCGTACGGTCATGTACGCAGCCGCGCTCGTCGCTGCCGGGGCCTTCGTCGTCCAGGGCTGGGGCCGTACGGACCTGGCCGGCATCCTCTGCTCGGTCGGCGCGCTGGCGGGCGAGGTCGGTTTCGCCGTCCTCGCCGTGCCGGTCCTGCGACCGCTCGGACCGAAGCTGCTGTCCGCCACGGTCTGCTCCATCGCCGCCGCGGAGTCGGTCTGCCTCGGCCTGGTCCTGGACGGCAGCGGTGTGCTGCGGACACCCACCGCGGCGGAGGCGCTCGCGCTGCTGTGGCAGGCAGCCGTGGTCACGGTGATCGGTTTCGTCTGCTGGTACATGGGCATGCAGCGCATCGGCGCCGAGCGCGCCACACTCTTCTCCGGCCTGATCCCCGTCTCCGCCGCGCTGACCGCACCGCTCGTCGGCGCCGGTTCGTACGGCCTCGCACAGGTCGGCGGCAGCTTTCTGGTCGGGCTGGGGGTCGCCCTCGGGTCGGGCGTCCTGTCGCGGAGCGAAGCGGCTCGGCGTACGGTTCCGGCGCCCGGTACGCCGTCAGCGGCTGGTGTCGAGAACGACGCGTGCCACCAGCGCCGGATCGTCGTTCATCGGCACATGACCGCAGCCCGGAAGCCGGACCAGCCGGGCGTCGGGGATGGTGTGCTTGGCCCTGATTCCCTGCCGGCGCAGCAGGATCCGGTCCCGGCTGCCCCAGGCGACGGTCACGGGCAGCCCCGGCACGTCGTCGGTGAACGAGACACTCCCCCCGGCGGCGAGCGTCTGGTGGAAGCCGGTCGCCTCGCGCAGGGCAAGGGTCTCCGCGACGACGGCATCGGGTGAACGGCGGCCGGGCCGGGCGTAGATGGTGCTGGTCAGCGCCGTGCGCCCGGCCGCGCTGCGCGAGAGCCGCTCGATCAGCGGGACCGGCATCGACAACGCGGCCCGCCGCATGGCCCGCAACGTCCCGAACGCGTAGCGGCGTTCGCCCTCGGTCCAGAAACCGGCGGGGGACAGCGCCGTCACCGACCGTACGAGCTTCTCCCGGCCGAGCCCCAGCGCCAGCAGACCGCCGAGCGAATTGCCCGCCACATGGGGCCGGTCCAGACCGAGCTCGTCGCAGAAGGCGCCGAGCACCTTCACCACGGTCGGCAGGTCGTACGGCAGCCCCTCGGGCAGCTCCGGCGAGACACCGAAGCCGGGGAGATCCACGGCTATCACGTCCCTTTCCATGGCGAGCACGGACAGCACCGGATCCCAGGCCTGGCGGTGGTGACCGATGCCGTGGAGCAGGAGCAGCGGCTCGCCGGCGCCGGTCCGCTCATACGCCACGGACACCGTCCGGGGCCCTTGCGATGAGTCGACGTTGAACGAGACCGTGGTGGCCATGCTGGTGCTCCCGGGGTGTTCCGGCATGAAGAGGCCATGCCTGAAGGCGACTTGGACGTCTCGTCAATAACAATTACCGTTCAGTAGCCCGCAGTTCAAGAGGGGCTGGTGATTCGCGCTGGACAGGGTGCGGCAGGTCGGCTGGGATGGGGGAGTGACAGCCGACACCGCCACCGATGTCTTCGAGAGCCACCGCCCCGTGCTCACCGGCGTCGCCTACCGCATGCTGGGCCGGATCGCCGATGCCGAGGACGTGGTGCAGGAGGCCTGGCTCCGTTGGTCCTCCGCGTCCCGCGAGGACGTGCGGGAGCCGCGCGCCCTTCTCGTGAGGATCATCACCCGCCTCGCCATCGACCGGCTGCGCCAGGTGCAGTCGAGGCGCGAGGCGTACGTCGGGCCGTGGCTGCCGGAGCCGGTCGTCACCGATTTCGGACCGTCCGTGCCCGACACCGCGGAGCAGGCGGTGCTGGCCGACTCCGTATCGGTCGCCGTGCTGGTCGTCCTGGAGTCCCTGTCGCCGCTGGAGCGGGCCGTTTTCGTGCTGCGCGAGGCGTTCGGCTTCCCGTACGCGGAGATCGCCGCCGCCCTCGACCGGACCGAGGCCGCGGTGCGCCAGCTGGCGGGACGTGCGCGGCGCCATGTGGAGGAGCGCAAACCGCGCTACGACGTCGACCCGGTGCAACGCCGTGACCTCACCGAGCGGTTCCTCGCCGCGGCGGCGGGCGGCGACATCGAGGAACTGCTGGCCCTGCTCGCCCCCGACGCGCGGCTCGTCGGGGACAGCGGCGGAAAGTCCAGGGCGCCGCTGCGGATCATCGAGAGCGCCGACAAGGTCGGCCGCTTCCTCTTCGCCGTCGCCCACGACCAGGCCGAGGCCCTCGACCACCGGTTGCTGGAACTCAACGGTGGGCCCGGCCTGCTGCTGTTCCTGGGCGGAAAGATCGACTCGGTCGTTCAGCTCGACATCGAGGACGGGCTCATCCAGTGCGTATACATCGTGCGGAACCCTGACAAGCTCACCGGCTTCACCGACCTCCCGGAGAAGTAGCCGGCCCCTGGCCGCATGGCCCTTCGTCGCGCCTGTCCGAAGCCCCACGTCCTGCCCGGTCGTGGGGCTCTTTGCTGCGTTCGCCTCACGGCGCCACGAACGTCCTGTGAACGCTCTGCGGCAGAGACCCGTTTCCCTGCGTGACCGACCGAGGATTGGTCTTGACCAAGGGTGTGTACCGTCCTATGGTCTCAACGTTAAGACAGGAACCTTTAATAAATAACGTCGCGGAATAGCCGCTGGGTGATTGCGGAGGACAGGGTGGGGACGACGCAGCTGGAATCGGTACAGGAGCCGAAGTACTGGCACCTCAAGACCGTGCTCAGTGAGGCACTCGACTCGGACTTTGCGGTGGGGGAGATCCTGCCCAACGAGCGCGAGCTCGCCGCCCGGTTCGGAGTCGCCCGAGCCACGCTCCGGCAGGCTCTGGAACAGCTCGAACTCGAAGGAAGGCTGCAGCGTCGCCGCGGCGTCGGGACCACCGTCGCGCCGCCGCGAGTCGGAGTCGCCGTCTCCACGGCACAGCGGGACTGGTCCGGCGGAGGTCCGGCCGAGGCCTGGCAGCCGGTGGACTGCTCCACCGCGGTCGCCCCGTCGTCGGTGGCGGCCGTGCTCGACGTGGAAGCCGACGCGCCGATACACATCGTGCGCCGGATCCGGGTGACCAACGGGCAGACCGTCGCGGCGGAGTTCCTGTACGTCCCGTCGCCGTCCGTGCCCGAACTCTCCGCGATCGACGCTCCGTCCGGGCCTGCCCGGGCCCGCCGTGTCCTGCGCGAGCTGCACCGTCTCGGCCTCGACGGCCAGGACCGGTCGGTGGAGCTGGGCTCGGCGCGTGTGGACGACGCCAAGGAGCTCGACCGGCTGCCCGGCGCCCCCGTGCTCGTCGTCACCACCCGCTACCTCGCGGCGGGCGGTACTGCCGCGCTCTCCGTCGCCACGTACCGGGCCGACACCTGCCGGCTCACCTTCGGTGACTCGGGAGACCTGGAGATCAGCCACCACGACCAGGAGCGCCGGGCCTCCTGACCGGGGCCGGCTCCACCGGTCCACGTCGGCAGGCACCGTCCGCCGGTATGCGCGGCCCGTCGCAGTCAGCGGCGGGCCGTCACCGTTCCCTCCACCGCGAAGAGCTGCTCCTCCACGTGGTCGAGCGCCAGCCGTAGCGCGCCGGTGGCCACCGCGGCCTCACCGAGCAGCGACAGCGTGACCCGTGGCGGCCGGAGGCAGTAGCGGGCCAGCTCGCTGCGGAGTGGATCGAGCACATCGTCCAGCCCGGTGGCCCAGCCGCCCACCACCACGAGCTCGGGGTCCAGCGCCAGCGCCAGCGCCGCCACATCGTGCACCAGACGCTGAATGAAGCGTTCGACCGCGGCCTGGGCCCGGGCATCGCCGCGCCGGGCTTCCGCGAACACATCGGCGACCGCGGGCTCGTCCAACGGATCCAGCGGGGTGTCCGTCGTGGACAGAAGCCGCTCCGGAGTCACTTCGCGGCCGAGCAGGTGCAGCGCGCCGATCTCGCCCGCCGCACCGCCGAACCCGCGGTGCAGCCGTCCACCGATCAGCGAACCGGCACCCGGGCTCAGCCCCGCCAGGACGAACACGATGTCGTCGGACTCGGTGGCCGCGCCCTTCCAGTGCTCCGCGACCGCCGCGGCATTGGCGTCGTTCTCCACCAGGACCGGGCAGCGGAAGGAGCGCCTCAGCCGCTCGCCCAGCGCGAGACCCGTCCAGCCGGGCAGGGCGGTGCCCAGCCGGACCGTCCCGTCGGCCTCCACGATGCCGGGGCTGCCGACCCCGACCGCGCGCAGACTGCTCCTGGCCACGCCCGTCCGCCGCAGGAGGTCGGCCACCACGGCCCTGACCTTGTCGAGCCGGTCATCGGCGCCGGCGGTCTCCGACACCTCGCGGGCGCCCGCGCCGATGATCCGGCCGTCCAGCCCCGACAGCAGCGCGGAGACGCGGTGCGGGCCGATCTCGATGCCGAGCAGATGCCCGGCCTCGGCACGGAACCGGAACCGGCGGGCCGGCCGCCCCTGGCGCCGGGTCTCGCCCCCGTCGGGCCCCGACTCGACGACCAGCCCGGCCTCGAAGAGCCCCTCCATGACACCTTCGACCGTCGGACGGGACAGTCCGGTGATCCGGGTCAGGTCCGTCAGGGTCGGGGAGTCGGCACCTCGCAGGGCATGCAGTACCACCGCGGAATTGATGCGTCGCAACAGCGACGGATCCCCACCGGTCAGCCGGCCCACGGTGTGTCCTCCCAGCTCTAGCGCATGTCAGGCGGATGGTACTCGCTGCCCAGGTGCGGGGCGACCGTGGGCCGCGAGGCGGTTCCCGGGAGCCGGGAATTCAGCCCGGGGCGACGAACCCGGATTCATATGCCGCGATCACCGCCTGGGTACGGTCCCTCGCGCCCAACTTGGCCAGTACAGCACTGACATGGGTCTTCACCGTTTCGACGCCGACCACGAGCTTGGCAGCGATCTCCGCGTTCGACAGGCCACGGGCCATCAGCCGCAGGACCACGGACTCCCGCTCGGTCAGCGCTGCCCGGTCCATGACCGCGCGCGCCTTGCTCGTCCCGTACTCGGCGGCGAGCTGCCGGACCGCCGCCGGGAAGAGCAGCGACTCGCCTTCGGCGACCAGACGCACCGCATGCACGATCTCGGCGGGCCGGGCACGTTTGAGGAGGAAGCCGTCCGCACCGGCACGCAACGCCTCATAGACGTACTCGTCGTTCTCGAAGGTGGTCACCACAAGGATCTTCGGCGGATCAGGCACCGTACGCAGCACCACCCGGGTTGCCTCGATCCCGTCCATCAACGGCATCCTGACATCCATGGCCACCACATCGGGGCGCAGCTGATGCAGCAGAGGGATCACGGCGGCGCCGTCGCCCGCCTCGCCCACCACCTCGATATCGGGCTGGGCCTCAAGGACCGCACGCAACCCCGCGCGGACGAGGGGCTCGTCGTCGACCAGAAGTACGCTAACCGGCATTGGGCCACCCTAAGCGCTGTCCCGCACCCCCTGGCGGGCGCACGACGACAGCTGCGGCACCTTGCCGCGTCGCCGGAACACCCGCTCGCACTCGGTGTGCCGACGCCTCCTGTCTCGCGACCTGCCGCATCTGACGCCGCGACGCCGCACTGATGGGCCAAGGGCTAAGGGGCAGCCCTCAGGCCGTCCAACGGGAGCCTGGCACGAACGCGCCACTGCCCTTCGTGCGGACCCGTCTCGGCCTTTCCGCCCAGCAGCGCGGCCCGCTCCCGGATGCCCCGCAGCCCGCTCCCGCCGCCCGGCACAGCTACCGAATCGGCTATCGCGGCATTGAGTGGATTGGTCACCTCCAACTCCAGCCCGCCGTCGGCAAGGGTGATCCGCACGCGGACGGGGACTGTACCCGAATGACGCAGCACATTGGTGAGGGACTCCTGAAGGATGCGATATCCCTCGCGGGAGACCGCGCCCGGAACCTGTTCCAGCGGACCTGACACGTCAGCGTCGATCTTCGCGCCCGAACTGCGCGCGGAGTCCAGGAGCCGGTCCGCTTCCACGAGCGTCGGCCGTTGCCCCGCGGGCGGCCCCGATTCGCGCAGCACCCGCAGCACCCGCTCCAGATCGTCGAGCGCGTCCCGGCCCGTCTCCTCGATCGCGGCAAGGGCCCGTTCGGTGAACTCCGGGTCGTGTGCAGCCCGGGCCGCGCCGGCCTGTACGACCGCGACCGTCAATGCGTGCCCGATCGAGTCGTGCAGCTCACGTGCGATGCGGTTGCGCTCCAGCAGCTGTTCGGTGCGCTCCTCCAGAGCGGTCAGCCGCTGCACGGGCGAGGGGCCGAGAAGCTGCTTGGCGGCCTCGGTGATCAGCCGGCCGCTCAACACGACGACGGCGAGCAGCGGCAGGAGGGGCAGGGGGGAGAGCAGGGCATACCACCAGTGCGGCTCCACCCCGCGGACCAGCCATTGATCGCTCGGGCCGCTGCCGGAGGCGGTGAGGACGAGGTCCATCGCGGTTGCCGACAGCCACACCGTCGCGTACCCCACGGGAACGGCGAGCAGCATTCGTATCTCCAGCCACAGCACGGTTCTCCAGCGGTCGCCCCAAGTGGCGGCCGTGGCCGCGGAGATACTGGCATCAGCCTTGCCTCTTTCCTCCGGTGCGAGCAGAAGTTGTGCCTGTACCCCCTCGGCCAGCCGCATACCGGGCACCAGACCGACCGGTACCGCGACGACCATGGGCGCCCATGGGGAATCCGGCGAGATGAACAACCACACGCTGTAGCCCGCACCCGGGATAAGCAGATGCAGCCACCGGGTGTAGGTGACAGATGCGGCGAGCGGGCGCAGAAGGCGGAACATGCAGCCATCGTGCCAGCCCGCATGCGTGCGGCGGCTCCCCCGCGAGAGGGAGACGATCCCCACGCGCGGGGGAAGCGGGGCCCCGGACGCGACGGCGAGGCTGAGGACATGACCAGCATCGACGTCCACGAGCTCACCAAGACATACGGCACGACCCGTGCCGTGGACAACCTCACGTTCAGCGTGCGCCCGGGGCGCGTCACCGGCTTCCTCGGCCCCAACGGCGCGGGCAAGTCCACCACCATGCGACTCGTCCTCGGCCTCGACCGGCCCACCGGCGGCAAGGCCACGATCGGCGGGCAGCCCTACGCTGCGCTCAGCGATCCGCTGCGTCGGGTCGGCGCCCTGCTGGACGCTCAGGCCGCCCATGGCTCGCGCACCGCGCGGAACCACTTGCTCGCCCTGGCGGTCAGCAACGGCCTCGGTGCGCGCAGGGTCGAGGAGGTCCTGGAAGAGGCAGGCCTCACCGAGGTCGGCGGAACCCGGATCAAGACCTTATCACTCGGCATGCGACAGCGGCTGGGCATAGCGGCCGCCCTGCTGGGCGATCCGGAGGTCGTGATGCTGGACGAGCCGTCCAACGGTCTCGATCCGGAAGGCATCATCTGGGTCCGGGAGCTGATGAAGCGACTCGCCCGCGAGGGACGCACGGTCCTGGTCTCCAGCCATCTGATGAACGAGACCTCGTCGTTCGCCGATCACCTCGTGATCCTCGGCCGGGGCCGGCTCCTCGCCGACCTGCCGATGCAGGACTTCCTGGACTCCCGCAGCAAGCCTCGCGCACGGATGCGGACGACCGAATCCACGCGGCTGCGCGATGTCCTCATCCGCAAGGGATATGACCCCGCGCAGGGCGAGGACGGCTCATGGACCATCGAGGGCGCGAAGGCAGGGGAGGTCGGTGCGATAGCCGCCGCCGAAGGCATTCCTGTCCTTGAACTCGTCGATGAGCAGGCCACGTTGGAACAGGCCTACCTCGACCTCACTGCCGACGCAACGGAATTCGCATCGGCGTCGACCTCATCCGCCAACCGTCAGGAGGCCTGACCATGTCGACCATCGCAGTACTGCGTTCCGAGTGGATCAAGATCAGATCGGTCCGGTCCGTCACGGGATCCTTGATATCCGTCCTCGCCGTGACACTTGCGGTCACCCTGCTCGCGTTCTCCACGGTCGGCCAGGCCGAGGCGGACAATGTCGACGCCGAGCCGGTCTTCGACGCCTTCTACGCGCTGAACTTCGGCCAGATCGCGGCCATCAGCTTCGGAGCGACCGCGATCTCGTCCGAGTACCTCAATGGAGCCCTGCGGATATCGCTCGCCGCCGTGCCACGCCGCAACCTCTTCTACGCTGCCAAGATCGCCCTCGTCGGCGCGCCGGCACTCGTCGTCGGCCTCGTCACCAGCTTCGGCGCCTTCCTGGTGGGACAGTTGTTCATGGGCGAGTACGCGATCGACCTGGGCGAGCCGGGCGCGCTGCGGGCGGCCTTCGGGGGCGGGATCTATCTGGCACTGATGGCCCTGTTCGCCGCCGGACTGGCCGTGGTGCTGCGCAGCGCCGTAGCCGTGCTCAGCCTGCTCATCCCGTTCGTCCTCATAGTCTCCTTCGTGGTCGGTGATGTCGCAGGCGGAGTCGCGCAGTATCTGCCGGACCGGGCGGGCCAGTTGGTGCTCCACCAGAACCCCGAGGGAAGTCTCGGACCGTGGGGCGGGCTCGCGGTGACTGCGGCCTGGGCGGCGGCTGCCCTCCTGGCGGGCTGGTGGGCGCTCCGGCGCAGGGACGCGTAGCCGGTTGCCACGATTCAATACGGCTCAGGGCGGCTGAAAGCACCTCAAAGGCCATGGCGAGGAACTGCTTGTCAGTGCTGCACGGTTTACTGGCGGCATGACCACCGCACATCACCTCCGCCTCATCGACGCGATGCGCACCTCGGGCTTTCCCACGGAGCGCATCCGGTCAGGCTCGGGAGTCAGCGGGCCCGGCTACCACACGGCGTCCCTGCACGCGGACGTCGATCACTGGGACGACGACGAGGTGCGGCGACTGGAACACCGGGCCCAGTGCCTCGCGGAGCATGACGCCCTGCTGACACTGCTCGCGGGTCGCTGGGGTGAGCCGCAGGCGATCAGCCTGTGGAGTGCACAGGAGCGGATGATCGCCGGCGAGGAGATACCGGAGGCATGGGCCGATACGGTTGCGGGCTGCGAGTTTCTCCAGCTTTGGAGGATCGAGGAGCGGTGGATCGGCATCGGGCTCTACCTGGAGGAGGAAGGGCCGGGGTGTGAGTTGAACGTCGTGGTGACGGAGATCGATCCGCCGTGACCCGGGCAGGCGGTCGGCCGGCGGTCGGCCGGTCGGAACGACGTTCGGGGAGACGTTCGGCGCGGATGGGACCAGGTGCCGGGAACGGAGGCTGTGGCGCCAGGCGTGTCAGGTGGCTTGCGTGGGATCGGAGAGATCGCCGGGACCGGCAGGATCGACCGCATTGGCAGGGGCCGCGGGATTGGCGGGGACAGCGGGGAAAGCGGGGTCGGCGGTGTTGTGGTTGACGCAGGCGAGGAGGCGGCCGTACTCCTCCGCCATTGTCTGAGCGGTCCAGTGGGCGTTGAGGCCGCTGGGGTTGGGCAGGGCCCAGATGCGCGCGCCGCCGATTGCGTGGTCCTGCGGGCCGATCCGTGCGGTACGCCTGCCGAAGGCCGTTCGGTACGCCGTGATCCCTACGACCGCCAGCCACTGCGGTCGCAGCAGTTCCACCTTGGCTGCCAGGATCTGACCGCCCTCGCGGAATTCCTCGGCGGTGAGCTCGTCCGCCCGGGCGGTGGCCCTCGCGACCACATTGGTGATCCCGAGGCCGTATCGCAGTAGTTCGCTCTGTTCGGCCGGCTTCAACTGCCGCGGTGTGAAGCCCGACCGATGGAGTACCGGCCAGAACCGGTTGCCGGGGTGGGCGAAGTGGTGGCCCGTCGCCCCCGTCATCAGGCTCGGGTTGATCCCGCAGAACAGCACACGCAGGCCGCCCGCGACCACATCGGGAACGGTGCGGTCGCGGGCGGCCTGGAGCTCTTCGGGTGTCATCCGGCTGTGGTCGTGGCCGTCAGAGGATGGAGCCCGGCGTGTATGCGGCGGCCTCGGGGTGCTGCTTGGCGATCTCCTCGATGCGGGAGACCAGCGCCGTGACCTGGTCGCCCGCGGCCCCCGTGAAGGAGAGCTTGTCGGCCATCAGCGCGTCGAGCTGCGCGCGGTCCAGCGGGATGCGGTCGTCGGCGGCCAGCTTGTCGAGCAGCTCATTGCGCTCGGCGCCCTGCTCGCGCATGGCCAGGGCCGAGGCGACCGCGTTCTCCTTGATCGCCTCGTGGGCGACCTCACGGCCGACACCCGCGCGCACCGCACCCATCAGGACCTTGGTCGTAGCGAGGAACGGGAGGTAGCGATCCAGCTCACGGGCGACGACTGCCGGGAACGCCCCGAACTCGTCGAGCACCGTCAGGAACGTCTCCAGCAGACCGTCGAACGCGAAGAAGGCGTCCGGGAGTGCCACCCGGCGGACCACGGAGCAGGACACGTCGCCCTCGTTCCACTGGTCGCCCGCCAGCTCACCGGTCATCGACGCGTATCCGCGCAGGATCACCATCAGGCCGTTGACCCGCTCGCAGGACCGCGTGTTCATCTTGTGCGGCATCGCGGACGAGCCGACCTGACCAGGCTTGAAGCCCTCGGTCACCAGCTCGTGCCCGGCCATCAGACGGATCGTCTTGGCGACCGACGACGGGGCCGCGGCCAGCTGGACCAGCGCCGTCACCACGTCGTAGTCGAGCGAGCGCGGATAGACCTGGCCGACCGAGGTGAAGGCCTGGGAGAAGCCGAGGTGTGCGGCGATGCGCTGTTCGAGGTCGGCGAGCTTCCCGGCGTCGCCGCCCAGCAGGTCGAGCATGTCCTGCGCCGTGCCGACGGGGCCCTTGATGCCCCGCAGCGGGTAGCGGTCCAGCAGGTCCTCGAGCCGTCCGTAGGCCACCAGCAGCTCGTCGGCCGCGGTCGCGAACCGCTTGCCGAGGGTGGTCGCCTGCGCGGCGACGTTGTGGGAGCGGCCGGCCATGACCAGCTCGCGGTACTCGCCCGACAGCTTGCCGAGCCGGGCCAGGACCGCCACCGTGCGGTCGCGCATCAGCTCCAGGGAGAGCCGGATCTGCAGCTGCTCGACGTTCTCCGTGAGGTCCCGGGACGTCATGCCCTTGTGGACCTGCTCGTGGCCAGCGAGGGCGTTGAATTCCTCGATCCGGGCCTTGACGTCGTGCCGGGTGACCTTCTCGCGCTCGGCGATCGAGGCAAGGTCCACCTGGTCGATGACACGTTCGTAATCGGCGAGCGCGGCGTCCGGAACCTCGATCCCGAGGTCCTTCTGAGCGCGCAGCACCGCCAGCCACAGCTGGCGTTCCAGCTTCACCTTCTGCTCGGGGGACCAGAGGACGGCCAGCTCCGTGGAGGCGTAGCGGCCGGCCAGGACATTGGGGATGCGAGGCTTCGCAGACACAGCAGTCACGTGTCCGGATTCTACTGGTGGTTTGTGCAGGCCAGCGCCGCGGTCCGGTTTGTGGGTTGCTACGAGAGCGGTGCCGAGTCGATCCTGCGCCAGGTCGCCACGGGGCCGGGGGCGCCGTTGTCCTCGGGGGTGACCCAGAACGCCCGGCCCAGTTCGGCGCTGTACTGGGCGCCTGTCCGGCCGTCGCCGGACGAGCGGCCGGTCAGGCGGCGGCCGATCCATGGCATCAGGTGCTCGCGGGCGAAGCGGAGGTCGTCGACCCGCCGCCTGGCCCACCTGGGCGGTACGGCGGTCGGCAGGGGCGTGCGCCAGTCGTGCTCCGGAGGCAGTCCCAGCGTCTGCCAGACCGCCTCGGCGACCCTGGTGTGCCCGTCCGCCGTCAGATGCAGCCGGTCGACGTCCCACATCCGGGGATCACCCAGGGCCGGTGCCCCGTACAGATCGACGACCACTGCTCCGTGCCGGGCAGCCAGATCGTCGACCAGGGCGAACAGCTCCTCCATCCGCGGACGGAAACGCTCCATCACCGGACCGTTGCGCCCCGGGCTGCGCATGAGCACGAGCGTTTCGCACGAGGGTGCCAGTCGCTCCACGGCCTCCTCGAGCCGTCCGCGGACCATGCCCATGTCGCACTTGGGCCGCAGTGTGTCGTTGAGCCCGCCGACGAGTGTGACGACATCCGCCTGCATGGCGGCAGCCACATCGACCTGCTCGTCGACGATCTGGCCGATCAGCTTGCCCCGCACGGCGAGATTCGCGTAGCGGAATCCCGGCGTGCGGGCGGCGAGCCGTCCGGCGAGGACGTCGGCCCAGCCGCGGTACGAACCGTCGGGCAGCAGGTCCGACATGCCCTCGGTGAACGAGTCGCCGACCGCGACAAGACTGTTGTAGGAGGCATTTGTTTCCATGGCGATGCGATCGTATCGCGGCGGGTCCGGCCACTCCCGGGGGCCGGAACGGGCCGGAAGTGGCCGGTACGGGCCGGACGGGAACGGAAGAGGCCGCGGCCGGAGTCCCGTGCCGCGGCCCCACATCGGTCAGCGCGCCTTCGGGCGCCCCACCAGCTCGCGGAGCACGTCCTCCATGGTGACCATTCCGGCCAGCCGGTCGTCCTCGTCGAGCACCGCCGCCAGGTGCGTACGGCTGCGTCGCAGCGCGGTCAGGGCGTCGTCGAGCGGTGTGCCGGCCCGGACCCGCGCGATCGGGCGCATCGCCGTCACCGGGAAGGGCACATCGCGCGGCGTGGCATCGAGGGCGTCCTTCACATGGAGGTAGCCCAGGATCCGCTCCTCGCTGTCCATCACGGGGAAGCGCGAGAAGCCGGTCTCGTTCGAGAGCCGCTCCAGCTGCTCCGGCGTGGTCCCGACCCTGGCATACACGACCCGGTCCACCGGCATCACCACATCACGCACCGGACGACGGCCCAGCTCCAGCGCGTGGCGCAGTCGCTCGGCCGAGCGGTCGTCGACCAGCCCGGCGTCGCCCGAGTCCGTCACCAGTCGGGCCAGTTCGTCGTCGGAGAACGTGGCGGACACCTCGTCCTTCGTCTCGACCCGCAGGATCTTGAGCAGCGCGTTGGCGAAGGCGTTGATCGCGAAGATCACCGGGCGCAGCGCCCTGGCGAGGGCCACCAGCGGCGGTCCGAGCAGCAGCGCGGCGCGTACGGGCTCGGCCAGGGCGATGTTCTTCGGCACCATCTCGCCGAGGAGCATGTGCAGATACGTCGCCACGGACAGCGCGATCACGAACGAGATCGGATGGATCAGTCCGTGCGGCACGCCCACCGCGTCGAACACCGGCTCCAGCAGGTGCGCGAAGGCCGGCTCGGCGACGATACCGAGCACCAGCGTGCAGAGGGTGATGCCCAGCTGCGCGGCTGCGAGCAGCGCCGATACGTGTTCGAGGCCCCAGATGACGCTGCGCGCCCGCCGGTTCCCGGCCTCGGCCTCGGGCTCGATCTGACTGCGGCGTACGGAGATCAGCGCGAACTCAGCCCCGACGAAGAAGGCATTGACGACCAGGGTCATCAGTCCGATGAAGAGCTGGACGGCGATCACCGTGCTTCCTCCGTCTGATCGTCGTCGCCGGGGAGCGGCGCGTGCAGCAGGGCCCGCGCGGCGCGGCGTCCGGATGCGTCGACCACGTCGATCCGCCAGTCCGCCAGCTCGACCGTGTCACCCACTGCGGGGATGCGGCCGACCTCGGTGGCGATGAGCCCGGCAAGCGTCTCGTAAGGCCCGTCCGGCACCCGCAGTCCGATCGTCTTCAGCTGGTCGATGCGTGCGGCGCCGTCGGCCGACCACAGGGTCCGCCCGTCGGCGTCCTCGCCGGCCGGTGCGAGGTCCGCGGTCTCGTGCGGGTCGTGCTCGTCGCGCACCTCACCGACCACTTCCTCGACGATGTCCTCCAGCGTCACGACGCCCGCCGTGCCGCCGTACTCGTCGATGACGACGGCCATGGCGAGCTTGCCCGACAACCGGTCCAGGAGTCGGTCCACCGTGAGCGTCTCCGGCACGAGCAGGGGTTCGCGCAGCATCTCCGACACGCGGGTACGGGACCGCTGCTCGGCCGGGATGGCCAGCACGTCCTTGATGTGCGCCACACCGACGACGGTGTCCAGGCTGCCGAGGTAGACGGGGAAACGTGACAGGCCCGTCGCCCGGGTGGCGTTCGCGACGTCCTCGGCGGTCGCCTGCGCCTCCAGCGCGGTGACCTGGACCCGGGGGGTCATCACGTTCTCCGCCGTCAGTTCGGCCAGGTTCAGCGTGCGGACGAACAGCTCCGCCGTGTCGGCCTCCAGCGCACCTTCCTTCGCGCTGTGCCGGGCCAGCGCCGCCAGCTCCTGCGGGCTTCGCGCGGAGGCCAGTTCCTCGGCCGGTTCGAGGCCGAAGCGGCGCACGATCCGGTTGGCGGTGTTGTTGAGGTGGCTGATGAAGGGGCGGAAGACGGCGGTGAAGGCCCGCTGCGGGGTGGCCACGGTCTTCGCCACGGCGAGCGGGGAGGAGATCGCCCAGTTCTTCGGGACCAGTTCACCGACGATCATCAGGAACACGGTTGACAGCGCCGTTCCCAGCACCAGGGCCACCGAGGACGCAACGCTCGGCGAGAGGCCGACCGCCTCCACCGGACCGCGGATCAGCTTCGCGATGGACGGTTCGGAGAGCATGCCGACCACCAGGTTGGTGACGGTGATGCCGAGCTGCGCGCCGGAGAGCTGGAAGGTGAGGCTGCGTACGGCCTTCATGGCGCTCGCTGCGCCCCGCTCGCCCCGCTCGACGGCGCGTTCGAGCTGTCCGCGCTCGACCGTCGTCAGAGAGAACTCGGCCGCGACGAAGGCGCCGCAGGCCAGCGAGAGCAGTACCGCCACGAGCAGTAGAAGCACTTCGGTCATCGGTTCACCTCCGTCCCATGATCGGGCAGGGACAGGAGGATCGCTCGGTGCCGGCGATATCGACTACTGGGAGGCTCGCCCATGGACGGACGCTCACACCTTTCGGAAGGATCGGACAGGAGGACACCATAGTAAAGGGTCGGCAAAGTCAGCCGTTTTAAAGGTGATCCTCTCAGTCGCTGAGCGGCTTCACCCAGCGCCGCCAGTGGTCCTCGCGGTGGTAGCCGCTCGCGGCCCAGGCGTGGTGTGCCCGTTCGTTGGCCTCGAGAACCATGGCGTCGACCCGTCGCCCGCCAAGGGCGAGGAATCGCTGTTCCGCCGCTTCCATCAGGGCGGTGGCGACCCCTTGCCGGCGGCAGTCGGGGTGCACGGCCAGCCGGTATGCGGAGCACCGCCAGCCGTCGAAACCGGCGATGACGGTTCCCACGAGGCGGCCGTCACGGGCCGCCAGCAGCAGGGCTTCGGGGTCTGTCGAAATGAGCCGGGCCACTCCGTCGTGGTCGTCGCTGATGCTCGTTCCCTCCGCGGCCTCGCGCCAGAAGCGCAACACGGTGTCGATGTCGGGGAGGCCGGCGTGGCGTATGCGGAGATCACTCATGGGGCGAGCCAAGCAGAGCGCGGATCCGTTCGGCGAATGATTTCGCCATCGGGAGGCGGTGCGACGACTCGGCGATTCCGTGACTCCGCGGATCGGCGATTCCGCGGCTCAATGATTCGGTGACTCGGTGAACCCACGGCTCAGTAGGCGGAGTTGACGTTGTCGATGGATCCGTAGCGGTCGGCGGCGTAGTTGGCGGCCGCGGTGATGTTGGCGACGGGGTCGGTGAGGCTGCTGGCGGTGCCGGCGACGTGGTAGGCGCTGAAGGTGGGCTGGATGACCTGGAGCAGGCCCTTGGAGGGGGTGCCCTTCTGGGCGTTGACGTCCCAGCCGTTCTGGGCGTTGGGGTTGCCGCTGGACTCGCGCATGATGTTGCGGTGCAGGCCTTCGTAGGTGCCGGGGATGCCCTTGGCCTTCATGATGGCGAGGGATTCCTTGATCCAGCCGTCCAGGTTGTTGGCGTAGCCGCTGTTGCCCTGGGTGTCGCCGGTGGTGGTGGCCTTGGCGACGGCGGGGGTGGTGGGCTGCTTGGTCTCGGCGGCGTGTGCGGAGGTGGAGGTGAGGGTGAGGGCGGCTGCCGCGGCGGCGGTGGTGGCCAGGGCGGTGACGGACAGGTTGCGCAGGCGGCTGGTGCGGTTCAGGGCGTGGGTGGTCATGCGGAAGTGACTCTCCTTGGTGAGGGGGTGTGCCGTCCGGGGTGGGTGGCGGCGTGCGGGGCGGGGGCCCTGCGTGGTCCGGCGGGTGGTCCGTCCGGGCCGGTCGCGGTGGACTGCGACGAGAACCATGGTTAGCGGCGGCCGGGACGGGGGTCAATGATGTGACGTACTACCCCAATACGGAGGAATGTCCGAAATGAACCACTCTGGACCGTTTTCGCGCTGCTTGGGACGGCCCTGTTTCTACTATCCGACCTAGGATGTGACGTGGCCCCTATGGGTGGCATCACATCCACAGAGTCATTTCGAGGGTTTAGGCGGGCGTTTTCTGCGTGCCGTCCCGCGCACTGGTGCCGGTGCACTTCTCTTGCCGGTGCTAGCGCAAGCGCGCTAGCGTGTTGGTGTGCCCAAGACTCAGCTGAACGTGAGAGTGGACGAGGCCACCGCCGAGGCCGCGCGACAGCGTGCGTTGCAGAGGGGGATGAGCGTGAACCGCTACATCGAGGAACTCGTGCGGCAGGACGCGGGCGAGGTCGGCCACACATTCGTCGAAGCCGCAGCCGACTTCATGAAGCAGTACGAGTCGGTGTTCGCCGAAGAGTTCGGCCCGGAGCGCGAAGGCACGCGTTGAACCTCCAGATCGACCTTTCCTGGCTGCTCATGGTGGCCGAGCACAAGACCCCCGGTGACCCCCAGGTGGTCGACTGGGGTGCGCTCGTGGCCGCCGTGGCCCGCCATGAGGCCGAGATCTTCGGCAGCCCCGTCTACAGCGACCCGCATTCCCGGGCCGCCGCTCTCCTGCAGTTGCTGCTCCATGTCCCCGCGCTCGAACACTCCAACGCGATGTTCTCCTCGGCCGTCGCGTACGGCTATCTCGTCGCCTCCGGACTCAAGGTCATCACCTCGCCCGAGCAGGTGCGTGATCTGGCCCGGCTGGTGAAGGAGGGCAAGGCCGACGTCCGGGCCATCGCCGACGAACTCCGCCAGTGGAGCCTGTGACCGTCCCGGCAGTGGAGCCCACGACAGCCCCTCGCCGGAGGAGCCGGTAGTCCCGCGCCGGAGAAGCCGGTGACCGCCCCGGCAGCGGGGTGAAGCCCGTGACCGCCCCGGCGACACGGCGGCCGTGGACCGATCCGCGTGCAACAGTGGACCGGCGCGTCAGGCCGCCACGTCCGGGCGGCGCGCCACGCCCAGCACGCATGTCGACGTGGGCAGCCGGATTCCCCACTCCGGCATCCTGACCCTGCGGTACGTCTCCACCACGAATCCGGCCCTCTCGATGGCACCCAGCGTGTCGCGCCCCGTATGGCAACCGCCCGTCATCAGCGGCCAGACCGTACGGTCCAGCGCTTGCTGCGTCACCGCCATTGCCCGGTCGTCGGCCTGCACATGCTCGAAGAAGCGCAGCTCACCGCCGGGCCGCAGCACCCGCACGATCTCCGCGAGCGAACGCTCCACACTCCGTACGCTGCACAGCACCAGCGAGGCGACCGCCCCGTCGAACGCCTCGCTCTTCACCGGCAGCGCCTCCGCCGCGCCCGGCACCACATCCACCGGGAGCCCGGCGCGCAGCGCCGACCGCACCGCCAGCCGCCGCAGACTGCGCTCGGGCTCGATGGCCACCACCTCCGACACCGCGGGCGGGTAGTGCGCGAAGTTCAGGCCATTGCCCGCGCCTATCTCGATGACCCGGCCGGACATGCCGTCCAACAGCTCCGAGCGCACCGCGGCCAGCCCCGCCTTGGTCTCCGCGACCACGCTCATCCGGGCGTAGAACCGGGCGAAGACGGGATGGTGCACCGCGTCCTGTGGGATTCTCGTGCTGCGCAGACGCATGACGGACCTCCTCGACCGGGCGCTCCGGCAGAAAGTGCGGCTACTTAGATTCTCCCCCGTCCCGCGCCGCTCATCCGCTCATCCGGCGGGCCGATTCCCGCCCAGCTCCGCCGCGAGCCAACTCCCGGCCCGCGCACGGAAGTCGGTGGGCTCCAGCGCTCCCGCACCGGCCGGCACCGCACCCAGCAGCGGGGCACCCGCCACCACGGGGAGGTCCGCCAGATTGCAGCGCGACGCCAGATCCGGCTCGGCGGGCATGCTGCCCACCACCACGCCGAGACACCCCAGCCCCCGGGCCCGCAGCGCCTCCGCGGTCAGCGCGGTGGTGTTGAGCGTGCCCAGACCGGCGGGCGTCACGACCAGTACCGGCGCGTCCAGCAGCCGGGCGGCGTCGGCGAGGGTCGAACCCTCGTCGTCGAACCGTACGAGCAGGCCCCCCGCACCCTCGATCAGCACCAGATCGTGTTCGGTCGCCAGCTTCTGCGCCGCGTCGGCGATCTCGTACGGCCGCACCGGCGGGAGACCAGCCCTGCGGGCGGCCGTTGCGGGAGCCAACGGCTCGGGAAACCGGGCCAGTTCGACCGCGGTGACATGGCCCCCCGCCAACCGTGCCACCTCTGCGGCATCACCGGGTTCGCCGGGGGCCAGCCCCGTCTGCGCCGGCTTGAGCACCGCGACGCCGCGGTCCGCGCACGCCGCCGCCACGGCCGCCGTCACGACCGTCTTGCCGATCTCCGTGCCCGTCCCCGTCACCACCAGAAACGTCATCTCAACCCTCTCGCGCAGCCGCGCACACGGCGCGGCAGATACGTGCCACATCCTCGTCACCGGTCACATACGGCGGCATCGTGTAGACGAGGTCGCGGAACGGCCGCAGCCACACCCCTTCCCGTACCGCCGCCCGGGTCGCGGCCGCCATGTCCACCTCGTGGTCGAGATGTACGACGCCGATCGCACCCAGCACCCGCACGTCCCGTACCCCGGGCAGTTCCGACGCCGGGGCGAGACCCTCCCGCAGCCCCGTGCCGATCCGCTTCACCTCCCGCTCCCAGTCCTGGCCGAGCAGCAGATCGACGGAGGCGCACGCCACCGCGGCGGCGAGCGGATTGCCCATGAACGTCGGTCCGTGCGCGAGCACCGGCACCTCGCCGCTGGAGATGCCCTCCGCCACCCGGGAGGTGCACAGGGTCGCCGCCATCGTCAGATAGCCGCCGGTCAGCGCCTTGCCCACACACATGACATCGGGGGAGACCCCCGCATGCCCGGCGGCGAACAGCTTCCCGGTGCGGCCGAAGCCTGTGGCGATCTCGTCGAACACCAGCAGCACCTCGTGCTCGTCGCACGCCTCGCGCAGCACCCGCAGATACGCGGGGGAGTGGAACCGCATTCCGCCCGCACCCTGCACCACCGGCTCCACGATCACCGCGGCCAGGCGGTCGGCGTGCTCGGCGATCAGCTCCCGCAGGTGCCGTACGTACGCGGGGTCCGGTTCCGCGTCGAAACCTGCCGGGGGCTCGTCCGCGAAGACCTGGCGGGGCAGCACCCCCGACCACAGCTCGTGCATGCCGCCCTCGGGGTCGCAGACCGACATCGGCTGCCAGGTGTCCCCGTGATAGCCGCCGCGCCAGGTGAGCAGCCGCTGCTTGGCGGGCCGCCCGGCCGAGCGCCAGTACTGCAGGCACATCTTGACCGCGACCTCGACGGAGACCGACCCCGAGTCGGAGAGGAAGACGTGCCGCAGTGGCTCCGGAGTGATCTCGACCAGCCGGGTGGCCAGCCGCACGGCGGGCTCATGGGTGAGCCCGCCGAACATCACATGGCTCATCCGGCCCAGCTGATCACGGGCCGCATCGTTGAGCACCGGATGGTTGTAGCCGTGCACCGCCGACCACCAGGACGACATGCCGTCGACCAACTCGCTCTGCCCGTGGGACGGTTCGGCCAGCCTCAGCCGCACCCCGGACGCGGACTCCACGACCAGTGGCTCCTGACGTCCCGGCATCGGGCCGTACGGATGCCAGACGTGGGCCCGGTCCAGGGACCGCAGCTCGGCCGGGGAGAGGGCCTCAGGCATTGGGGGCGAGATCCGTTCCCGCGCCACGACGGCGGACCGCCACCAGATCCGTGCGCGCGGCCGGCACCTCCTGGGCATCGGGCGCGGCCTCCCCGGGCGCGTCACCGCACGGGGCGCAGCCGCCGTCGTGCGAACCGCAGCCGCCGCGGGACTCCGCACGGTGCGCGGGCAGCGTCGTCGTGCCCGCCCCCTCCACCTCGAAACCGGCGTCCGCGATCATGTCCAGGTCCACCTGGCCCGCCTGCCCCTCGCTGGTGAGGTAGTCGCCCAGGAAGATCGAGTTGACCAGGTGCAGGGCCAGCGGCTGCATCGAGCGCAGATGGACCTCGCGCCCGCCCGCGAGCCGTACCTCCACGTCCGGGCAGACGAACCGGACCATCGCCAGAATCCGCAGACAGCGCTGCGGGGTGAGGTTCCACTCCTTTGCCAGCGGGGTTCCCTCGAACGGGATCAGGAAGTTCACCGGCACCGAGTCAGGATCCAGTTCGCGCAGCGAGAAGACGACATCGACCAGGTCGGCGTCGCTCTCGCCCATTCCGGCGATCAGTCCGGAACACGCCGAGAGCCCGGCGGCCTGCGCCTGCTGGACGGTCTCCACCCGGTCCGCGTAGGTGTGGGTGGTGGTGATGTCCCCGTACGTTCCCTCGGACGTGTTGAGGTTGTGGTTGTACGCGTCGGCACCCGCCGAACGCAGCCGGTCGGCCTGTCCGTCGGAGAGCAGACCGAGGCAGGCGCACACCTCGACGCCCTCGTTCTGTTCCTTGATCGCCTCGATGGTCTCCGACACCCGGTCGACATCGCGATCCGTCGGACCGCGGCCGCTCGCCACCAGGCACACCCGCTTGGCGCCGCCCGCCACCCCGGCGGCGGCGGCCTTCGACGCCTCGTCCGGTTTCAGCCAGGTGTACTTGAGGATCCCGGCCTTGGAGCCGAGCCGCTGCGAGCAGTACGAGCAGTCCTCGGGGCAGAGACCGGACTTGAGGTTGACCAGATAGTTCAGCTTCACGCGCCGCCCGAACCACTGACGGCGCACCTTTCCGGCCGCGGCCACCACTTCGAGCAGATCGTCGTCGGAGGTCGCCAGTACGGCGAGGGCTTCTTCGCGGGTCGGCAGCTCGCGCCGCAGCCCCTTGTCCACCAGCGTGTTCAGGAGGTCCATGGTCAAGATCCTGGCCTACGGCACGGCCCGCAGCCAAGGAGGAACCGGACAACAGAGCCCGCCGAGGGTGTGTGTATTGCCACACCATGACCTGTTGCAACCACGGTTAGGGTCTGTGAGCTGCCTACAAAAGGGACTGCTCATGCCCTTCGACCCGTTCGACTGGATCGACACCGAGGCGCGCCGCCGCGCGGACGCCGGACTCGTCCGGACCCTGCGCCCCCGGCCCGCCGCGTCCGGACTTCTGGACCTCGCGAGCAATGACTATCTGGGCCTGACCCGACACCCCGACGTCACCGCCGCCGCCGCCGAGGCCGCGCGCGAGTGGGGTGCGGGCGCGACCGGATCCCGACTGGTCACCGGCTCCACCGCACTGCACGCCGAACTCGAAGGCGAACTGGCCGAATTCTGCGGTTTCGAAGCGGCCCTGGTGCTGTCATCGGGTTATGCGGCCAACCTCGCGGCCGTCACGGCGCTCACCGGCCTTGGCTCGCTGATCGTCTCCGACGCGGGCAACCACGCCTCGATCGTGGACGGTTGTCGGCTCTCCCGCGCCGGAACCGCCGTCGTTCCGCATGCCGACCCCGAGGCCGTACGCAAGGCCCTGCAGGCGCACGGAGGACGGGCACTGGCCGTCACCGACTCGGTCTTCTCGGTCGACGGCGACGCGGCACCGCTGCCCGAACTGGCCGGAGTCTGCCGGGCCGAGGGCGCCGCACTGCTCGTCGACGACGCACACGGCCTGGGCGTGCTGGGAGACGGCGGCCGAGGGGCGCTCGCCGCCGCCGGTCTCGCGGGCGACGAAGGAATCGTCACCACGCTCACCCTCTCCAAGTCCCTGGGCAGCCAGGGCGGAGCGGTCCTCGGCCCGGCCCGGGTCATCGAACACCTCGTCAACGCGGCCCGGACGTTCATCTTCGACACCGGCCTTGCGCCGGCCGCGGCGGGCGCCGCACTCGGAAGCCTGCGGCTGCTGCGCCGGGAACCGGAACGGGCCACCCGGGCCCGCGCGGTTGCCTCGGAGCTGTACGAGCAGCTCACCGGGGCCGGCCTGACCGCCGTGCGACCGGACGCCGCCGTGGTCTCGGTGCGCGCCCCCTCGGCGGACGCGGCGGTCCGCTGGGCGGCCGACTGCCGTGCCGCCGGAATCGTGGTGGGCTGCTTCCGGCCCCCGTCGGTGCCGGACGGGGTGTCCCGGCTGCGGCTGACGGCGCGGGCCGACCTGACCGAGGACCAGATCGCCACCGCCGTGTCGGTCGTGCGGCGGACCGCTCCCGCCGGCTGACCGGCGAGGTACGGACCGCTCCGTCGGCCGACCGGAGAGGTCCGGGCCGCTTCCGTCAGCCGACCGGAGGGGTCTCGACCGCTCCCGTCAGCCGGCCGGCCCCCGGTGCAGGCCGACGACGAACGAGGTCCAGGCCGCCGCGGAGAACCGCAGCGGTGGTCTGGACACATCCTTGGAGTCCCGCACGGCCAGCCGCCCGTCACCGAACGGTGCGGCTTCCACACAGTTGTTCATACCCGTGCTGCGGCTGCTGCGCCGCCACCGTAAGCCGTGCTGTGCGAGGCAATCCGACATGACGCCCCCCTCGGGCGGTCCGGGGTCACTGACCGTCGCGTTCGATCGCGGCGATGAGGTCCAACGAGTGCTCCGGCGACAGCGCGTGAGCCTGCATCGTGCGGAAGGCCGAGCTGTACGCCTCAAGGTCTTCTTTCCGCTCCAGGTAGAGGCTACTCGTCAAATGGTCGAGAACAACCACATCCAGATCAGAAGTGCTCGGAAATGAGAAGATAACGAAAGGCCCGGTGAGGCCGGCATAGGCGCCCATCGAGAACGGAAGCAACTGGAGCTGCACATGGGGAAGTTGGGCCACCCGGGTCAGATGGCGCAGCTGCTCCCGCATCACCCGGCAGCCGCCGACCTCGCGCCGTAGCACCGCCTCGTCGAGCACCGCGCTCAGCCGCAGCGGCGGATCGGTCCGCAGCACCCCCTGCCTGGCGAGCCGCACCTCCACCAGGGAGTCCAGCTGGCCGGCCGGCAGCCCGTCCAACGAGGCCCGGGTCACCGCACGCGCGTATTCGGCCGTCTGCAACAGACCCGGCACCACCGAGGTCTCCAGCGTGCGCGCGGTCCGCGCCTGGGACTCCAGACTGATGAAGTCGCGGTACTGGGGTGGGATCAGACCTCGATAGGCATGCCACCATCCGGTGCCGCCACCACCCGCCGAACCCGCCAGTGCGGCAAGGAGATCCCGCAACTGGGGGTCGTCCACGCCGTAGATGTCCAGCAGCCGGGTCACATCGGCCGGCTGCACCCCGCTCATCCCGGTCTCGATCCGGCTCACCTTCGACTGGTGCCAGCCGAGCATCCGCGCCGCGTCCCGACTGGTCAGTCCCGACGCGTGGCGCAGACTCCGGAGCTCCTCCCCGAGCTTGCGGCGTCGAACCGCAGGGCCGTGCTGCATCCGCGGCCTCCCTCCCTCTTCTGCCGAGCGGACAGTGTGCCGCCCGCATAAGGTCTTGCGTGGCAGGGTTCACCGCTTTGAGCGATAGATATATGCATATCTTGGTGGATCGCCGTCCCAGAAGGCAGCATCGATGGCAATCTGGCGCGAAGCGCAACCTGTACCGATCGCGGGTCGGTTCGGGTGGGAAAGGGACGGCTCGCCATGGCAGACCATCAGGAAGCAAACCTCACTCTGCCGAGCGAGCCGGTCTCGGTCCCGGCGGCCCGCAGGTACGTGGCCCGGGTGCTCACCGAATGGGGTCTGGCCACCGGCACCGACTTCGCCGACAGTATCCAGCTCATTGTCTCGGAGCTCGCGACCAACGCCGTCCAGCACACCTTCGGGCAGTCGCCCACGTTCACCGTGGACCTCCGGCTGGAGCGGGAGGAGCAGCTGCACCTCGGGGTGACGGACAGTCACCCCCGCTGGCCCAGGCGGCTGCCCGCCGCCGTTCAGCAGGACAACGGCCGCGGCATGGTGATCATCCGCTGTCTGGCCAAGGAATGCGGCGGCCGACTCACCGTCACCCCCACCGCCGAGGGCGGCAAGACGGTGTGGATCGCGCTTCCATGGAGCATCCCCGTGCAGAGCTGACCGACGTGCTCATCCCGTTTCGCCGCACCGACGCGGTCACCCCGCTTCGCCGACCAGCCGCTGCGCCGAGCCCGCCTTCCCGAACCCGCTGCGCAACAGGGCCTGGAGCGTCGCCGCCGCGGCGCTCGCCCGGTCACCGCGGTGCACCACCGAGATCGTCCGCCGGAAGGAGGCGGGATCCAGCCGCCGTACGGACAGCGGCGTGGGTGACATCGCGGCGACCATCTCCGGGACGACTGCCATCCCGATGCCCGCACTGACCAGCGCGCACACCAGCGCATAGCCGGGCGACTCACAGACCACGGCGGGTGTCGCCCCGGCCTCGGCCAGCGCCTGCTCCACCCCGCGTCGCGGCGGATGCGTGGGCGCGCTGCTGATCAGCGGCCGGCCCGCCAGTTCGGTCACCGGCAGTCTCCCGCTGCCCTCGGACAGCATCTGGCCGACCGCCGTGATCAGCACCAGTTCCTCGACCAGCAGCGGTTCTGCGAAGACCCCGGCGGGCCAGGGCGTCGCGGCGGCCGGCTCGTACACATGGGTCAGCGCCAGATCGACCTCGCCGGCGGCCACCGCCGCCACCCCCTGGGGCGGTTCGTACTCGGTGACCGCCAGCTCCACATCCGGGTGGGCACGCCGGAAGGCGCTCAGCACCGGTGGCAGCAGATGGATGCCCGCCGTGGTGAACGTGCCGACCCGCAGGCGTCCGCCGGACAGTCCGGAGAGGCGGGCCAGCTCATGGCGGGCCTGGTCCATCTCGTCGAGGACGCGCCGGGCGCGTCCGGCCAGCAGTTCGCCCGCGGCCGTGAGCCGGGCCCCTCGGTGGTGACGTACCAGCAGTGCGGCGCCCGCCTCCCGCTCCAGCTTGGCGAGCTGCTGGGAGAGGGCCGGCGCGGTGTAGCCCAGACGTGCGGCGGCCCGGGTGATCGATCCGGCCTCCGCGACCGCCACCAGCGCCGCCAGCCGTGTCGGGTCGTACATTAAGCGTTCCTTTTGGCAGACCCAGAAGATTCCAAGTACATGCTAAAGGCTCTGTCGGGTCAGGGTGGACCCATGGACGCACAACTGATCGCCTTCGCCGGGGTCGCCGCAGGAATGGTCGCGCTGCCGGGCGCGGACTTCACCGTCGTTGTACGCAATGCGCTCGCCTCCCGGAGCGCGGGGGTGGCCAGCGCGCTGGGCGTGGCCGGCGGCCTGCTGGTGCACACCGCCCTGGCCGTCGCCGGGCTCGCCGCGGTGCTCGTGGCGGTGCCCGCCCTGTTGCGTACCGTCCAGCTGCTCGGCGGGGTCTATGTCCTGTACCTCGGCATCAGCGCCCTGCGCGCGGCCCGGCGCCGCGCCCCGGACGGGGACGGTCCCGAGGACCGGCCCGCGGACCGGGGACGCGTGCGCGCGCTGCGGCAGGGCTTCTTGACCAATGCGCTCAATCCCAAGGCGCCGGTGCTCTTCCTCAGCCTGCTGCCGCAGTTCGTCCCCGACGGGCAGCCGCCGCTGCCCAGGACCCTGCTGCTCGCGGCGATCGTCGTCGCGATGGCGCTGGTCTGGTTCCCGGCGGTGGCGCTCCTCGTGGACCGGCTGGGGCGGTGGCTGCGCCGGCCGCGCACCGCGCGCGCCATCGAGGGTGGCAGCGGCGCGGCGCTCACCGCGCTGGGGCTGGTGCTGGTGACCGGCCCGCTGCCGCACTGAGCGCGGGAGGGGCGACGGCCCCGGCCCGCCGGACGGGCCCCGCCTCAGCGGACCCGGCCGTAGTAGACGCTCTTGGTCCAGATCTTCTCCAGCCGCACCACGGAGCCGGTCCTCGGCGAGTGCCAGATCTTGCCCTTACCGGCATAGATCCCCACGTGGTAGACGCTGCGGCCGTAGTGGAAGAAGACCAGATCGCCGCGTTTGCGGTGCGAGGCCGAGATGTGCCGCGTCCGGTTGTACTGCTGCTGGGCCGTGCGGGGAAGCCTCTTGCCCGCCTTCTTGAACGAATAGAGCGTCAGCCCCGAGCAGTCGAAGCGGTTCGGGCCGGTGGCCCCCCAACCGTAGGGCGACCCCTTCTTCGATGCCGCGATCTTGAGCGCCTTCATCGACAGCGTCGCCGCCTGGGCGTCCGTCGCGGCGCCCGGGGCGAACATGGTGCCGCCGACGGCGGCGAGTGTGAGAACCGAGGCCGTACCGGCCCGGACGAGCAGAGACGGGACATGAACCTGCGCAGTCATGCGCAACCCTTCGTCAGCCGCCTGTGAAGGATGACCTGTCGGGTTCGGGCTGGCGAAGTTGCCCGGCCGCGTTCGGCGGCTTCACCCCGAGGGTCGACCGGTGTTCAGGTCGACCCGTTGTGCTCGGGTCCTCCACTCCTGCCGATCCACTTCTGTCGACCAGGCATCCGGACGGCGGCAGGACTCGGCGTCCGCCCGGACCGCCCCGCCGCGGTGGCGGGGGCTTGTCGTCCCAGGGATCTTGACTTACCGGCTGCCGGATTTCCGAGCTTGAACAGGGATTTGTGAGGCTCCTCACGACTGATCCGTTCGGGTGGGCATGGTGATTTTTGACGCTCCGCCGGTGATCCGGAAGGGGTTCGTACCAGGCACGGAAGGCAGGATTCCGCTCACTGTTCACGCGCGAAACGCAAGTTGAATGGTCCCTCGGGAGAGGGACTTCCTACGCCGAACGAGCGAGGATTTTCGGTGAGGCCGTCGGGCGTGTCGAGTACGGGAGTTGGGTGAAGGGCCGCCGGACGGCGAGGCAGGGGGAGTTGGGCGGGCCCCGCCGCCGGCACGCGGGCGCGGGAGTCGGTCAACTGCCCGGTGCAGGGGGTACGGTGACGCGTCCGGCCCGCCGTTCCCCGTCCAGCACGCGCAGCGCCCGGGCGAGCGTGGCGGCGTGGATGTGTGCCTCGCCGCGCTCGTGCATCAAGGCGAGGGCGTCCCGCAGCGCCCGTGACCGCGCCACGAGTGCCTGTGCGGCGCGCAGTGCGCCATAGGTGTCGCTGCCTCGGGCCGGGTTGATCCGGCCTACCTGGTCGAGGACTTCGAGGTAGTGGTCGATGAACTCCCCCTCGGCGCGGGTCAGTGCGGGCAGGGGTGGGAACTCCGGTGGCCGCATCGGGCGTTCACCTCGCGCCGTGCGGCGGGAGTGAGGAATTCCGGCTCTCCAGGACGTGGTCCACCAGCCCGTACGCCTTGGCGCCCGCCGCGTCGAGGATGAGGTCGCGTTCGGTGTCGGCGGTGATCTGCCCCTCGGTGCGGCCCGTGTGACGGGTCAACAGTGCGGTGAGCATCGCGCGGACCCGCTCCAGTTCCCGCGCCTCGATCTCCAGGTCGGACGGCCGGCCCCGCACCGGCTCGGTGAGCTCGGGCTGCCGCACGACGACCCGCGCGCCGGGCAGTGCGTGCCGCCGGCCGGGAGCGCCAGCGGCGAGCAGTGCGGAGGCGCAGGAACCGGCCTGGCCGAGACAGTAGGTCTCCACCTCGCAATCGAGGTACTGCATCGTGTCGTAGATCGCGGACATGGCCCCGAACGAGCCGCCGGGCGAGTTGATGTAGAGCGATACGGGCCGGTCCGGGGCGTCGTGCTCCAGGTACATGAGCTGCGCGATCAGATCGCCGGCCGCGGCGTCGTCGACCGGGGTGCCGAGGAAGACGATCCGTTCGGAGAGCAGCTTGGAGTACGGGTCGAGGGTGCGGGTCCCGTTGGATGTGCGCTCGGTGAACTCGGGCAGTACGTGACGGGCGGTGGGTTGGAACAGCATGGCGATGCCTTTCCTCCGGGGGCTGCACGGGGTCTGTACGGGCGCTGCACGGGGCCGCACCGGTTTCCGTGAAAAATGTACAGGACGTACAGAAGGTTAGGATGGAGGAATGATCCTGGTGATCCACTAAAAGTCCCAGGTAAGAGGCTGTTTTAGCCGTTCGCTGAGGGCGGATATCTCACAATCTCTCTAAGCGTCTTGATCATCAGGCGCCTCGACCCGCCGGGTGCCCCGCAGCACTGCATGGCTGGTACGCGGCGGAACGCGCAGCGGTCGCTTCGTGCAGCTGCCTGTGACACGACTCGAGCGCGGCCTGCTCGTCGAGGAATCCGAGCAGCGGGCGCTGCCGCACTCACACCGCGCGCACCGGGGCACCTCGCGAGGCGGCGGCTGCCAGGGCTTGGTCCAGGGCGACGCGGGCCGGCGGGCTTGACGACGAGGTCGCTGCCGAAGTGGTCGAGCGAGCGATGAGCTGGCCGGTCGCGTGGTCGAGCGTGTCGCACAGACACCTCATGTCCGCGAGACCTTCAATCGCGCGCGGGCCGAGAGGATTCGTGAGGCCCGGGAAGAGACGGCCCCCGGGTGCCTCGGTTCCGTGCTTTCGGTCGTGCGGTGCATGCTTCTCCGAGGTCGGCGAGTCAGCCCCGCTTCCTTGTGCGCCGCCGTGCGTGCCGTCCGCCGTGTTCTGAGCCATCGTCGACCTCCGTCACTCCGGTTGGATGCCGCGCCTGCTCCGCCTGAGCCCCACCGGATGACTACGCGTTGTGCATCGCCGGGACCGTCGCTGGGTTCTCTGCGAGGGACTCCGCAGATTCCACGGCTATCGCCCCGAGTGCCGGTGCCGGCATGGAAACCTCCGTGTCGGGCACGTCGTTCAGTCGTGGGCGACGACGGCGACGGGTGCCGGGGAGCGGTGGATCACCGCGTGGGCGATCGGGTCGATGTGGCTTCCCAGGGGGACCAGCGGATACAGCGGCCGACGACCACGAGATCCGCGTCGGCGAGCGATGCTCAGTACCTGTGGATCACTCGTGACGGAAGGAGGCGTACCTTCCCGATGGATCGATCGGTAGGTCATCGAGCAAGGTCGACGTTGCCGCGTCGGCCGGGAAGGCGCGCCCGTGCTCACGGTAGTCAACGAGAACGGCGCCAGGCCGAGTGGCAGTTCGCTGTTGGATGAGGTTGTTCGGGAAGGCGCTCGGCGGATGTTGGCCGTCGCACGGGAGGCCGAAGCCAACGCGTATGGCTGAGTTGGCCGATGAGCGCGACTGCAGGGGGCGACGTCTGGTGGTCCGCAACGGCTATCACCAGCCCCGGCAGGTCACCACCGCGGCCGGCGTGGTCGAGATGAAGGCGCCGCGGGTGAACGACAAGCGCGTCGGCGAACAGACCGGTGAGCGTAAGCGGTTCTCTTCAGCGATCCTGCCTCCGTGGTGCCGCAAGTCCCCGAAGATCAGCGAGGTGTTGACCCTGCTCTACTTGCATGGCCTGTCCTCTGGCGACTTCGTGCCCGCTCTGGAGCAGTTCCTCGGCTCCTCCGCCGGGCTCTCGGCGACGACGGTCACCCGGCTGACGGCGCAGTGGCAGGCCGACCACGCCGGCTTCAAGGACCGCGATTCGTCCGAGGTCGACTACGTGTACGTGTGGACCGACGGCATCCACCTCAACGTCCGCCTGGAGGAGGCCAAGGCGTGCGTGCTGGTGCTCATCGGGGCCCGGGCTGACGGCTCCAAGGAGCCGGTCGCGCTCAAGGACGGCTACCGCGAGTCCGCCGAGTCGTGGGCTGACCTGCTGCGGGACTGCGCCCGCACGGGCATGCGAGCCCCGGTGCTCGCGGTCGGGGAGGGCGCCCTGGGCTTCTGGAAGGCTCTGGCCGAGCTATTCCCCGCCACCCGCGAGCAACGGTGTTGGGTTCACAAGACCGCAAATGTCCTGGACGCCATGCCGAAATCCGCGCAGCCCGGCGCGAAGAAGGCCATCCAGGACATCTACAACGCCGAGGGCCACGACCACACCGAGGCGGCGGTCAGGACGTTCGCCCAGCTCTATGGCGCGAAGTTCCCCAAGACGGTCAAGAAGATCACCGACGACCAGGATCAGTTGCTGGCGTTCTACGACTTCCCGGCCGAGCACTGGATCCACCTGCGGACCACGAATCCCATTGAGTCGATCTTTTCCACCGTCCGGCTGCGGACCAAGGTCACCCGCGGCGCCGGCTCCCGCACCGCCGCCCTGGCCATGGTCTTCGAACTCGTCGAGTCCGCCCAGCAACGGTGGCGGGCCGTGAACGCACCCCACCTCGTCGCCCTCGTCCGCGCCGAAGCCCGCTTCGAACGCGGCCAGTTCGTCGAACGCCCCGAGGCGGTCGCGGCATGAGCACCCTCAAGCCCCAGGCCATCAGTACCAGGAGGCTGGACCTGCTGCCGCTGCACGTCGAGCACGCCGAGGAGATGGCCGCAGTGCTGTCCGATCCGGCCCTGCACACCTTCATCGGCGGCACTCCGGACACCCCGCAAGCCCTACGCTCGCGCTACCAGCGCATGACCGCAGGCTCCCCCGATCCGGCCATCTCCTGGCTGAACTGGGTGATCCGGCTCCGTGACAAGTCCCGCCTGACCGGCACAGTCCAGGCGACGGTCAGCCCCTCTGGCCACGGCCCCATTGCCGAGGTCGCGTGGGTGGTGGGCACCCTGTGGCAAGGAAGCGGCATCGCCACCGAGGCAGCCCGAGGACTCGTCGATTGGCTCAGTCGGCAGCCGGTACACAGCGTCATCGCCCACATCCACCCTGAACATCGGGCATCCGCTGCCGTCGCTACTGCCGCAGGCCTCGCACCCACCGACGAATGGCACGACGGCGAGATCCGATGGCACCGGATTATCAGGCGATAACTTCAACGATCCACAGGTATTGACTATTACTCGCGTCGGCGGTGCAGTGGACCAACTGCTCTCCGGGAGAGCCCACAAGTGCCTGCTCGACGACGTCCAGCGACGGGCACTTCTGCCGCCAGGGCATCAGCAGTTAGGCAAGCGCGCGGTCGACTTTCGCGTCCGTCTCCTGGCGGACCCCTGATCGAACAGGGGATCCTGGGCCACTACCGAGGGAAGTGGCCAACCGTGCACGATCCACAGTACGCAGTCACGCCGTACGGCTTCGTCGAAGGCGAAAGCCGGCAGCGCGTCGCAGGGCTGATGGACGTCGACACCGACGACCAGGTCACGATAGGGGTCAGTACGGGGGCGGTGGCTCGTCGTCCGGCCGATTGGTCGCCCGCACGAGGATGACCGGCCGCTCGATGCCACTGATCGTGGCTATGTCAAACGAGTGGATGAAGAACACCATGGTGCGGCTGAGCCCACGCGAGCCGAGCACCAGCAGGTCCGCCTCGCTCGCCTCGGCGGACAGGGCCGCTGGGGGGGCGTGCGGAGAGCCGCCCGGTGGTCATGTCGAGCCCGGGATGGCGCCCCCGCAGGTCGTTTGCGACCTCGGTGAGCATGCGGTCGGACCCACGTTCCTGCGTCTCGAAGCTGCTCACCCGGCATGGCGACGGATACGGGCCAGTCCTCGGCGTGGATGAGGCGCAGCGGCAGGCTGCGCAACGCGGCCTCATCTGCTGCCCATGACGCTGCCCAGCGGCTTTCGGGCGAGCCATCCAAGACGGGGCATGGTGCGGACCTTAGGGGTTGTCGTGCAAGAACGACTGCACGAGCCAGGCCAGCACGGGATCCAGCAGGCCAGGGTCAGGCGCGCGGCTTCGGGCCCTGAAGACGCACAGGCGCCGGATACGGACGATCCGGATGCGGAGCCTCTTCGGCTGATGTCCCAGGCCCGTGGCCGACCCGCGCTACGGAACAAGGCCGCAAGGGGCACACCAGCGGGACCTTTCGGCCCAAGTGCGCAACCTGCCGCTGACGCAGCCTGGGGGTGTGGACACGGTCGGCACCGTGCGGAGCAACCGCGGCGGCCGGAACCTGGGAGGACACCGATGAACAGCACCTTTCTCCACGGACTGCCGGCGGAGGGCCAGGACCATGATGGCTTGCTCGCACGAGGTCTCGTTCCCCGCAGGGACACGGATCTTCAACGAGGGCGACCCCGCCGACCGGTTCTGGATCATCCGCGCCGGCGCCGGCACGCTCGACCTCCAGGCACACGGAGGCCGCGCCGCCACGGTGGAGACGCTGGGCCACGGCGATCTGCTCGGCTGGTCCTGGCTGGTCCCCCCGTATGCCTGGCGACTGGGGGCTGAGGTACAGCCTGGTACGGGCCCGCGAGTTCGACGCGAATGCCGTACACGAGCTGTGCGAAGTGGATCCCGCATTCGGCCTCGCACTGACCCGCCGCGTCCTGGAAGTGGTCACACACCGGCTACAAGCCACCCGGATCCGGCTCCTCGATCTCTACACACCCCATGGCAGCGGAGTGACGTAGGTCCCACAGTGAATCTCCTGCGGCATCCGGACGGAGGGACGTATAGCCGAGTGGAAGAGCCGGATCTCTCTTCGAGGAGGTCAGGACGACGATGGCCCGCGTCGTGCCGACAGTGTTGAGTATTCGCAGCTGAAGCCCGTAGCTCGATGACGCTGAGGAAGCAGTCAGGGGGCGACCTGATCATCCCCATCGACGCAAGGGCCTGGCGCTCAGCGTTGCCAGCATCCAACGCGCACTCGGCCGCACTCCTGGCCGTGGGACCGCCGGCCCTCCCCGCCGGGCCGAACGTCACTGGTCGGTGGAGCGGCGCGGTGCTGTCATGGGTAGGGGAGACGGCGTGGACGAGTCGGCAGGGCCCCAGAGGCCGGTGCGCCGCGCGTCGTCCGCCCGGGCGGTCCGATCTCGGCTGCCCGTCGCAAAGCGGAGGAGGTCGGTGCCATGCTGCACCGCCGTACGGTCGGCGACGTGATGACCGAGGAGGTCCTCACCCTCCGCCCCAACACACCACTCCAGGAGGTCACCGCCCTGCTGGACGCGAATGACATCGTCGCGGCCCCGGTCGTCGACGACGACGGCGCCCCCATCGGCGTCGTGTCCGCGTCCGACGTGCTGCGGCACGAGACCGGCATGCCCGATCCGCAGGGGCAGGACGGGAACGACGAGCGCGCCTGGGGCAAGGCCCGGGCCCGGACCGCGGGCGCGCTCATGAGCAGCCCCGTCTTCACCGCCCGCGCCGACTGGACGATCCCCCGGGCCGCGCGGGAACTCCGCAGGCGGCACGTCAAGCAGCTGCCCGTGGTCGGCGATGGCGGGCTCCTCACCGGCATCGTCAGCCGCAGCGACCTGCTCGACGCCTTCATCCGCTCCGATGTAGAGATCCGCGGCGAGGTCGAGCAGGACGTCCTGGGACGCATCCTCGGCCTGGGCGAAGGCACCGTCGTGGTAGAGGTCCACGACGGGGTCGTCACCCTGCGGGGCCACGTCCCGGAACCACGTCTCGTCCCGGTGGTCGTGGGCCTGTGCCAGGGCGTCGACGGCGTCGTCGCCGTGGACGCACACCTCGCCGCCGCCCGGGAGGGCTAGCCAGCCCTGCCGTTTACTGTAAGCAGTTTGGGCATCTTGATGCCGATATGATCGGTACGTATGCCTGTCGACGCATAGGTACAGCCGCCACCGCCCCGGTGGACATGTGCAGCACGTCGTCACGGCAGCAGAGCATATTTTCCCTATATGGGCGACGATCGGTATATGGGTGACGATCGGTGCGGCTGGTGCGAAGCTCCGCTGCCTGAGTCGGCAGGCCCGGGTCGGCGGTATTGCCATCAGGCGCACCGGCAGGCGGCCTGGCGGGCCAGGCGTCGCTGGCAGGCGGCGGCGGAGGCGCGGCAGGCGCTGGTGTTCGCGGAAGCGGATCTCCTGACGCAGGTGGAGGCCGTCGCCCAGCGGGCGAGCGACTCGTGTCCGGGGCGAGGAGCGGGAGGCCGTCATGTTGCCGCGGTGGCGGAGGTGCCGGGGCTGGCCGGGCGGCTGGTGCGCTGTGCGGTGTTGGCGGACCGGCGAGCCGGGGCGAGCTGGGCGCAGATCGGTGCCGGCCTGGGCATCAGTGCGGAGGCGGCCAGAAGTCGCTTCAGGCGCCTGGAGGGATTCCTGCCTGGTGCCGCTGGGGAGGGTGAGAGCATGAGGGACCTTGCCAGCTTCGGCACTGGCACAGGCTCTGGCATGCGTCTACTCGGCGCCGCTTTGGACCAGTTCATGCGGGAGACGGATGCTTCCGGGGGCCTGGTTTACCTGCTGCCGCCGGGCGGGAGGGTGCTGCGGCTGGCGGTGCTGCGGGGGGTTCCCCGGCAGATCGCCGCGCACTGGACGCAGGTGCCGCTGGCGGCCCGCACCCCGGCGACCGACGCCGTGCGCGAGCGGCGTCTGGTCTGGATAGGCGGCCAGGAAGAGATGGCGCGGCACTACCCGCAGATGGCGCTCTCGCTGCCCTATCCCTTCTCGGCGGCCGCTGCCCCGATCACCACCGGCACCACCACCTGGGGCGCCCTGGTGGTGCGGTGGCCCAGCTCGCATCCATCGCCGCTGACCCGGCACGAACGCAGCGCGGTCCGTACCTCCTGCCGCCGCCTGGGCCTTCTGCTGCGGCAGGCCGCCGACAGCGGCCACCCGCTGCTGCCCGGCTCCGAGCCGCAGGTCCTGGCCCCCCTGCGTGCCCGTGCCCGTGGTCCAACCCAGAGGGCGGCAGCGGCGGACTTCGCCGAGCGCCTGCCCGGAGGATGCTGCACCTTGGACCTCGACGGCCGGATCACCTTCATCACAACCACCGCCGCCGACCTCCTCGGCGCGAGCGCCGCCGACCTGCTGGACGCCCTGCCACGGCAGGTCCTGCCGTGGCTGGACGACCCAGTCGTCGAGGACCGCTACCGGGCCGCGGTGCTCAGCCAGGAGGCCACCTCCTTCACCGCCCTGCGCCCACCGGACCGGTGGCTGTCCTTCCACCTCTACCCGGACGTATCCGGCCTCAGCGTCCGCATCGCCCCGGCCTCCCCGGCCCCTGCCTCAAAGACGTCAAGGGTTCTGCACCCCGCACCGCCGGCCGCACCGGGCCGGTCGACCGCCCACCACCACCTGATGCACCTCGCTGCCACGCTGACCGAGGCCGTCGGGGTCACGGACGTGATCGACCGGATCGCCGACCTGATCCCGACCGCCTTCGAGGCCCAAGCCCTCGCCCTGATGATCGCCGAGGAGGGCCGGCTGCGGATCATCGGCTACCGCGGCTATCCCGCCGAACTCGTGGACCGCTTCGACGGCACCCCCCTGGCCTCCAACACCCCTGCCGTGCGTGTCCTGACCAGCGGCGTCCCCAGCTTCTACGCCACCTTCGCGGACCTCAAGCGCGCTCATCCCCCCGCCGTCCTGCAGGACGGCAAGGCCGCCTGGGCCTTCCTGCCCCTGATCGCCTCCGGCCGCCCCGTCGGCTCGCTGGTCCTCGCGTACGACCGGCCGCATCCCTTCACGCCCGAGGAACGAGCTGTCCTCACCTCGACCGCCGGGCTGATCGCCCAGGCCCTGGACCGCGCCCGCCTCTACGACGCCAACAAGGCTCTCGCCCACAGCTTGCAAGCCAGCCTGCTGCCCCAAGCACTGCCCTGCGTCCCCGGCCTGGACGTGGCCACCCGCTACCTCCCCACCGCTCACGGCATCGACGTCGGCGGCGACTTCTACGACCTCATTCATCTCGACACCGACCTCGCCGCCGCAGCAATCGGCGACGTCCAAGGCCACAACGTGAACGCCGCCGCCCTCATGGGGCAGGTCCGCACCGCCGTCCACGCCACCGCCGGCGCACCGCCCGGCCAAGTCCTCGCCCGCACCAACCGCCTGCTCACCGACCTCGACCCCGGCCTGTTCACGAGTTGCCTCTACGTCCAGCTCGACCTGGCACGCCACCGCGCCTGCCTGGCCACCGCCGGCCACCCGCCCCCACTCCTGCGCCACCCCGACCTGCACGCCGAGATCCTCCCGCTGACGCCTGGGCTTCTGCTCGGCATCGACTCCGCCGCCGACTACCCGGAGACCGACATCCCCCTACCGCCCGGGGCCGTGCTCGCCCTTTACACCGACGGACTCGTCGAAACCCCCGGCGTCGACATCGACGACGCCACCGCCGACCTCGCCGCCCAGCTCGCACAGGCCAGGGGCCAGACCCTGGATGCCCTCGCCGACACACTCATTCACCACGCCCAACGGTCCGCCCCCCGCAACGACGACATCGCCCTGCTCCTCATCCGGCCTCAACAACACGGCCGCTGACAGCAAAGGCCGCCCGGCTCGGCGGGGCCTCCGTCTCCGCCACGTCGACGCCGCCGGGCTCGGTGAAGCATGCCTCCCCTTCCAAGCCCACCGCCGATCGGAGCCGGTGGACGGAGTTCTGCCAGGCGTGCGCGATTTGTTTGAGCCGGGCGAGGATGTCGAGCCGGATCCACTCGTTGCGGCAGTTGCGGCAGTTGCGGATCGTGGTCGCCGAGCAGGTCGTGTCGGAGACCGCCTGGTAGGAGCAGCCGAACCGCAAGAGCTGGAGCAGCTTGTCGAACACGATCCGGTCGCTGATACGGCTGCGGTGGCAATCCAGCGGGTGGGCCGGATCGACCGCAGGGCGCTCGGGCAGCAGTGCCGTGAATTGAACCCAGAGCGGGTCGGTCAGCCATGACGGAAGGACGGGCAGAGATCTCCCCGGTGATCACAGAGCGTCGCAACTCCATGATCACCGGGACCTGCCTACCTTGCTTTCGGGGCTGCCCACGCCGCCTATATGCGCGAGCTCTTACTCCTTTCGCGCCAACCGGGCCTACCTGCGAAAGCGGGGAATCCGCCGCACGATCCCGGAGCCTGCCGACCAGGCCGCCAACCGCAAGCGGCGCGGGAAGACAGGTGGTCGACCTCCGGCCTTCGACCGCAAGGACTACAAGGCCCGGCACGCGGTCGAGTGCGGGATCAACAGGCTCAAGCACAACGAGCGTGGTGAGGCGTACTGACAAGCGGTCCCCATTGGGCCCGGGCCGCCTGCTCGCCCCGCATCCGTCCGATAACCGGTTGCCTTGCCGGGGACCCTCGCCGAAGGTGAGGCAGTGACCAAGTCCGACGACGGGCCGCCGATCGACGCGGCCCGCTGGCTGTACCTCTACGAGAACGACTGCCCCGCCCCGGCGACGGCCGAACTGCCGGCCCTCGCCACCGAACTGACCGAGGTCCTCCGCCACCCCGACCCGGATATCCGCGACGGCGCTCCCTGTGTGGTGCTGCGGACGTGGATCCAGCGGGACGTCATCGACAAGCCGCTGCGCGCCCAGCTGGGTACCGTGATGGCCGACCGGTTCGACGACCCCGAGATCCAGGCGCGTACCTTCGCCCCGCTCGTGCTCGACATGATCGTCGGTCGCGGCGACTTCGACCCAGCATGGCTCGCCGCCTTCCGTCGCTGGTTCCCGGCCGAGACGGACCTGCGCGGGTACGACCCCGAGCTCGGCTGGCTCCACGCCGTCGCGCACGGCGCTGACCTGCTGGGCGCCTTCGGGCTCCATCCGGATGTCGACCCGAAGGAGATGCTCGCGCTGGCGGCGGAGCGGCTCGTGGTTCCGACCGACGAGCTCTTCGCCCAACAGGAGGACGACCGGCTCGCCCAGGGCGTCGCCCGCACGCTCACCCGGCCGGAACTGTCCGAGGCGGAGGCCGTCGGCTGGCTGGACGCGATCGAGACGGACTTCGCCGCCGGCCGGCCGGCGCGGCGCCCCCACCGTGGCCGCGCACACCTCCAACGCCATACGCACGCTGCGGATGCTGTACCTCCTCGCCGACACCGGCGTCCGGATCGACGGCGCCCCCACCCCTGGGCGCCCGCCGCACGCGGAGGCGCTGAAGCGGCGCCTGACGGAGGTGCTGGCCCTGACCTTCCAGGGGGCGTGACGGGCGGGTGCCACCGCATGGTGAGGCACGTCTCCCGGGGCGCGTCTCACCGGCAGGCGCCCAACGGCCAACCAGACAGGTCAATGAGTTCCCAAACACGCTTTAGGCGGGCTGATCACACGAACGGCTGGTGAATCCGGACACCCCTGTAGTGCTCAGCGGGCCAGGCGGCCCAGCAGCGAACCGGCGGCGACGATGCCGACCAGTGCCGCGAAAGCGAGGACCGCGAGGTCGAGGCCGAGGTGGGCCTGGGTGCCGATGAGCAGCCCGCGCAGGGCGTCGACCTCGTAGCTCAGCGGGTTCACCCTGCTGACGGCCTGGAGCCAGCCAGGCATGAGGGCGACCGGGTAGAGCGCGTTGGAGGCGAAGAAGAGCGGCATCGTGATGGCCTGGCCGATGCCCATCAGCCGGTCGCGGGTGAGGACGATCCCGGCGATCGACATCGACAGGCAGGAGAAGAACGCCGAGGCGAGCACGACGACCACGACGACGCCGAGCAACCGCAACGGGTTCCATGTCATGCCGACACCGATCAGCGTGGCGATCACGATCACGACCCCGGCCTGGATCACTGCTTTCACCCCGGCGGCAAAGGCCTTGCCGGTCACCAGGGCGGTCCGGGGCGTCGGTGTGACCATGAGTTTGGTGAGGACGCCGGAGTCCCGCTCCCAGATGATCATGATGCCGTAGAAGATTGCGATGAACATTGCGGACTGGGCGATGATGCCGGGCGCGAGGAAGTCGAGATAGGGAACGCCGCCGGTGGGGATGGCGTGAATACGTGAGAACGTCACGCCGAAGATCAGCAGCCAGAGCGCGGGCTGCACGGCGCGGGTGTAGATCTCGGTGCGGTCGTGGCGCAGCTTCTGCATTTCGACCACGCACATCGCGGTGACACGCGCGGGTACGACGCGCCAGCCGGTGCGGGGCGGTGGCGGGGTCAGCAGCAGCGCGAAGCGCTGATCCGGCGGGCCGGACTCAGCCGAGGCGGGATGCGGTGCGACGGGTACGGCGGACATCTCGGAACGCTCCTCTCTCCTCGTTCTCCGCGGTAGAACCGGGGTCGTTGAGTCCGCTTCCGGAGTGGTATCGGAAGACGTCCTCCAGAGACGGTGGCGGAAGGCCCGTCTCGCCCGGTTCCCTTTGGTGGGCGACGAGTTCGCTCTTGAGCTGGGCGGGGGTGCCGAGCGCGCGGAGTCGGCCGAGGTGCATCAGCGCGAGCCGGTCGCAGCGCTGGTCGGCCTCGTCCATGGAGTGGGTGGTGACCAGCACGGTCATGCCGGTGCCGACCCGTATCTCGGTGATGCGGTCCCAGACGCTGTCGCGCGCGATCGGGTCCAGGCCGATGGTCGGTTCGTCCAGGATCATCAGCCGGGGTGCGCTGACCAGTGCCTGCGCGAGTTCGAGGCGGCGGACCATGCCGCCGGAGTATGTGGCGGTGAGCCGGTGCGCGACATCGCCGAGTCCGACCGCGTCCAGCGCCTGGGAGACCCGCGCGGCGCGCTCGCGGCGGGGTACGTCGAACACGCGGGCGAAGAGCTGGACGTTCTCCTGGCCGGTGAGGCTCGCGTCGGCCGACAGTTGCTGCGGTACGTAGCCGAGCAGGCGCCGCACCGCCATCTTGTGCCGGGCCGCGTCATGGCCGAAAACCTCGATGACGCCGGGCGGCACGGGCAGGAGCGTGGTGATCGCGCGCATCGTGGTGGTCTTGCCCGCGCCGTTGGGCCCCAGGAGGCCGAACACCTCCCCCTCGTCGACCAGCAGGTCCAGGCCGTCGACGGCCTTCGTGTCACCGAAGCTGTAGCTCAGTCCGGTGCAGTTCAGGGCGGGGGCGGTTTCCGTGGTCACGCGGTCTCATCCCCTTGGCTTCGCAGTGAGGCGGCGAGTCTGTGCAGGGCCGGGAGTGCGGCGGTGAGTGCCGCCCGGTCGGCCGCGTCGAGTCCGGCCAGGTGTTCCCGGAACAGCACCTCGCGACGGGCGTGCCAGTCGCTCAGCTTCCCGACCCCCGCTGGGGTCGGATACAGCAGCGCGGCCCTCCTGTCTCCGGGGTCCTTCTCCCGTCGCAGCAGTCCTTCGGTGACGAGGTGGTTCACCAGGGTGCTGACCGAGTTGGGCGCGAGACAGAGGGTGTGCGCGGCTGTGGAGACGCGGATGCCGGGTTCGGCGGCCACCAACCGCAGGAGTTCGGCGTGCGCCCCGCGCAGTCGGGGCGCCGACTGGCCGCTCCACAGCCTTCGCCGGGCGAGCCTCTGGACACGGGGCAGAAGTCCGGCGAGCTCATCAGGTAGATCACCCGCCGCCATCTGCCCATTTTAGCTCTGTATACGACCTAATGTGCGGTTGTCTCCTGTGCAGGACAGTGGGGGCGCCGTCCCCCGCGGTGAGCAGGAGGCGACGCCCCGGTTCCGGGGAACTCCGGCGTGCACCCTGCCTCAGCGCGTACGCCCGCCGCCTATGACCTCGCCAAGGACCAGCTCTACGGGCACGTCAAGAAGACCAAGAACAGGTCGAAGTTCCTGGAGTCCTGTCGCTGCCTGCGCTCGCTGAACCCGATGGACGTACGCCTTGCGATCGTCTGTGACAACTACTTCCCGCACCTGACGACGAAGCGGTGCCGGCGGGCCGCTACGTGGGCGGCGGCGAACAACGTGGAGATCGCGTGCTCCGTGCCGAGCCGGCCCGGATCGCTGCGGCACGGCAGGCGTCTGATCCCCACCTCCACTGTCTCGACGGACGAGCGCTGCCCGGCCCGGACGAGGCAGACGACCTGACCGGAGACGACTTCACGAGTTCAACCGCAGTAATTGCCCGTCAGCGATTCCGAAGCAACGGGGTGATAGGAGGTGCGCTGCCTAGCTCGTGACGCGATTCCGGCATCCAGAGCCGCTTAAATGCGCACAGAAGAAATCAAAAAGGCTCACCAAGGCATGTATCCCGGGGCCTGGTACACGCAGGTCCGGGGCCCGGTACCCCGCACGTGTTCACGCGCTGATCGTCAGATACGTCCGTGGAGCACCACCGGCAGCGCACGGATCTGCAAGCTGTGACACCTGATGGTGCCCGCAATTGATGGAGGACCTACGTGGTCACGAGACGGCGTGTCGTGCAGGCGGCGGTCGGCGGAATGTTTGCGCTCCTTCCGGCGGCCTCCGCGACTCCACGCCTCCTCGAGCCCAGCGGCAAGGGCGTTCTGGATCCGGGACAGGTGGACAAGTACGTCACGCCGCTCGTCGTCCCGCCCGTCATGCCGCGGGCCGGGGGCGGCGTCGCCGATCACATCGACCAGTACGTGATCGGTGTGCGACAGTTCCAGCAGCAGGTGCTGCCCTCCGGCCTACCGGCGACGACCGTGTGGGGGTACGGATCGACTCAGCATCCGAGCAGCTTCCACTACCCCGCGTTCACCGTCGAGGCCCGTGCCGGAACGCCTGTGCGGGTGAGGTGGAAGAACCAGCTGCTTGATCGCAAGGGCCGTTACTTGCCGCACCTGCTGCCGGTCGACCCCACACTGCACTGGGCGAACCCTCCGGGTGGAACATCGGCCCGGGACTCACGCCCCGGATTCCGCTCGACACCCGGACCGTACGCGGGCCCGGTGCCGATCGTGACGCACCTGCATGGCGGGCGGAACTCGGAGGAGAGCGATGGCTACACCGAAGCCTGGTACCTTCCCGGCGCGCTTGACCTTCCTGCGGGATACGCCGAAGTCGGATCGTTCTACGAGGAGTTCAAGGAGAAGTTCGAAGACCGGTTCGGCGACGCCTGGGGCCGGGGGGACGCCGTGTTCCAGTACGCCAACGCGGAGAGGGCCTCGACCTTCTGGTTCCACGATCACACCCTGGGCGTCACACGGCTGAATGTCTACGCCGGACTGGCAGGGTTCTACCTTCTGCGAGGCGGACCTGCGGACCTTCCCGCCGGTGTTTTGCCCGGGCCCGCGCCCCGGCCCGGTGATCCGCCCGGCCGGAAGTACTACGAGATCCCTCTCGCCATCCAGGACCGCTCGTTCCACGTCGACGGCAGCTTGTTCTACCCGGCCGGACGCAGTGCCTTCGACGGATTCAGGGGCCCCTACATCCCGGACAGTGACATCCCTCCGATCTGGAACCCCGAGTTCTTCGGCAACACGATGGTGACCAACGGGAGTACTTGGCCGGTCCTTCGAGCCGAACCGCGCCGCTACCGTTTCAGGCTTCTCAATGGATGCAACTCGCGGTACCTGATCCTCAAGATCGTCACCCACCCACTCGCCAAGCGTCCCGCGCCCCCCGCCCTGCCCTTCTGCCAGATCGGAAGCGAGGGAGGCTTCCTCCCCGCACCCGTACAGCGCGACCAGGTGCTCATCGCTCCCGCCGAGCGCGCCGACGTGATCGTCGACTTCGCATCCGTTCCGGTCGGGACCGAGCTGTATCTCATCAACGAGGGCCCCGACAAAGCATTCCAGGGCGGGACGGCAGGTACGGACTACTCCCCGGCAGACCCTGCCACCACCGGACAAATCATGAAGCTCGTCATCGAAGCACTCACCTCACCGGACACGACCGTGCCACCTTCCCAGCTGTCGCTTCCGTCGTTCGAACCGTTGGGCAAGGCAAGCCGCATCCGACGGCTTTCCCTCAGCGAGCAGAAGTCCGCGTCGCTGCCGAACGTCGGCCCCCGGCAAATGCTGCTCGGCACCCTGGACCGGAACGGGGCCCCCGTGCCGATGCGCTGGGACGACCCCGTTACGGAGAATCCGGCCCTGGGCGCGACCGAGATCTGGGAGATTCACAACTTCACGAAGGACGCACACCCGATTCATGTCCACGAAGTCCAGTTCCAAGTCCTCGACCGGCAACAGGCGGGCCGCGCTACGCGGCCCGCCGAGCCGTGGGAGAAGGGGTTCAAGGACACAGCAGTCGCCTATCCGAGTGCCGTGACGAGGCTGAAGGCGACATTCGACCGGGCAGGCCGATACGCCTGGCACTGCCACATGCTCGAACACGAGGACAATGAAATGATGCGTCCCTATACCGTCGGATGACGGAGCTTCTGCCCCTCTCCGGTGTCTCGGAGTGCTCCCCTCAAATGAGATCAGCCAGAGCCGGAATCGTGGGCAGGTGGGCTGTCGGGTGCATCCTGCGCATTGCGGTCGCCCCGCACTGCGGCAACGCCCCGCCGATGCCCGGCCGCAGCCGCAGTCCGGGTCCGGGAACGACAGGGCAGCACCGGGCACCTTCGCGAGGCCCGACTGGGTGGGATGACTCGGTGGTGGGCTTGTCTTGGTGGCCGTAGTCCTGGCCGGCGCCTTCCGGCGGCGCGAGTTGGTGGAGGCGAACCACTTGATCTTTCGGGTGCGTTCGCCCGAGTTCGGGGTCGCCATGGGGCTTGAGGTTCCATCGTGTGCATCGCCGCTGTTTCAACGATGGCTCCTGCGTGCGTTGTGCAGTGGCGTATGAGACGGGTGACGGCCCGCGGGCAGCCGCCAACGCCATGGTCGGCGTGCTGCCGGGCGGGGCGGCATTCTCGGCTGCCTGGGCTTCCGGCGACTGCCGCGTCGGGGCGTGGAGCAGGTGCTCGCGGCAGCCTCGCTGGTGGTCTCGGGCGGCGTTTGCGGCGCTGAGCCTGTTCGTCTTTCCCTCGGCCGGTGCGTTCACGGCCGGCTGATCCGGCCCCGGAGCCTTCGTTCGCCCAGTGGTCGACGTACTGGTGTTGGCGCTCGGGGACGACCTGGTGGTCCCTGGGACTTCTCGCTTGACGGTGCGGCCGGCCGGGCTCGCGCCGAGGGCATCATGGCGAAAGGTCGCAGGCTGTCGCAGGAACCGGCCGTGAAGGTCTTGGACTCCGTGCTGGAGGGCGAACACGTCGGTCTCGGCAGCGCTTTGGTGAGCGGAGTACAGAGTTCGGAGCCTGTGGCAGGTGCGACTGCGGAACACCGCGAACAGCGTGCTGATGCGGCGGCGCGCGAGGCGGAGGAGGGTTTGGAAGTAGGGCATTCCTCGCACCCGGCATCTGTCCGGGCAGGTGTGGGAGGCGGAGTGGCGCGGCAACACGAAGAACATGACTCGGGGGAGGCCCCTGGCGTCCGATTCAGCATGGCTTACGGGCATCGCGCCGTTCGGCGTAGGCGCCGACGATGGGCTGTCCCGCAGCCGCGGAACCGTGGACGGCTGATCACTCGCTGGCACCGCACTCACACGGAGACCAGTCAGCCGTACACCGACGACTGGCATGGCGATCTCGTGGGAGGAACCGGGTGGAACAGAACCGTTGCGTGGACCTTCTGCGTGTGTGTGCGATCGGCGGGGTGGTGATTGGCCACTGGCTACTGGTCAGCGTCACGTACCGGAGTGGGCATCTGTCTGGTCTCGACGCTCCTCAGTACGTCGGCTGGGCCGCTGGCTGACCCTGTTGCTGCAGGTCATGCCCAGTGTTCTTCGTGGTCGGCGGGTATGCCAACGCCGTCTCCTGGACGGCCCACCAGCACTGGTCACTGTGAGCCGGAGGCGGGCCCGCCAGCAGCGTCCGCCTGAACCGTAAGGCTCACCGGTGACTGGCCGCGAGCCTTCACCCCGCAACTGCTCGCATGGTGGCTCACCACCTGTTGGCTGGCATGCGCGCGGGATGTAAAGAACTCACACTGGTTCCAGGGGGAGTTATGCGGGGCGTGCCCGGGTCCGTGGGCTCTGCCCGCGTAGATTCTCGGGCCGAAGGAGATGGCCATGACCATCGCACGGGAGATCATGCACGCCGATGCAACCTGCATCCAGGAGAACGAGACGCTGGAGGTCGCGGCGCGCCGGATGAGTGAGCTGGATGTCGGAGCGCTCCCGGTCTGCGGGCCGGACGACAGGCTCCACGGCATCATCACCGACCGCGACATCGTGGTGAAGTGTCTCGCCAAGGGCAAGGACCCGAAGAGCATGACCGCGGGCATGCTTGAGCAGGGCAAACCGATCACCATTGACGCCGGGGCCAACACGGATGACGTTCTGCGGGCCATGGAGGAGCACAGGATCCGGCGGCTGCCGGTCATCGAGAACCATCGCCTGGTCGGCATGATCAGCGAGGCGGACCTGGCACGTCGCCTCCCGGAGGAGCAGGTGGGCCACTTCGTCGAGGTCATTTGCGCCGCGAAGTGATCATCGGTGACGACGCCCTGGCACTGTCCGAAAGGACGGACCTCGGGAAGCACACGGAGGCGGTCATGCTGGCCGGGCCGACGTGCGTAGCTCCACCGCCGTCCCGGTGGAGGCGGTCCTGGTCCGGACTGCGGTGGCGTACTTGATTATCTGGTCGTACTGGTGGGCGGTGAGCTCTCACCGGATCGGCCGCACTCCGTGGGTTCCTGGTCCGGAGGTGAGGCCCGCGACCGTGTGGGCGAAAGCGTGGGCTGCTCGTTCGTCACGCTCTTCCAGGGGGATGCCGGTGTCGCGGGCGTACACCTCGCGGGAGATGGCGGAAGCTGGCGAGGCGGGATGATGTCGACCTCGCCCCCGACTGGGCGGCGGGTATGTTGCCTCCGCTGAGGGGATGCGTTTCAACGTTCCGCTGGACCCGCCACGGCCGGTCCCTACCCGTGGAAGTGGAAGTGGAAGTGTCCCTGCCTCTGCCCTCGATCGTCACCGAAATATGTTGCACCGCCTTGTACAACGGTCGGCCGTGGAGCTTCCGTCAGGCGCCCGAATCCTCAGTGGGGGAGTGAGCAGCCGTTTCGCGTTCGCTCGTCAGTAAGGGTCGAGGAAGTCGGCTCGGGCATGACGTGCTGGCGGCGGCGTCTGAGGGACTGGAACGACGCGGGTGTATGGCAGCGCCTGCATGAACAGCTACTGGCCGAGTTGCATGCTGCCGGCGCGCTGGACCGGTCCAGGGCGGTGATCGACGGCTCCCACGTGCGGGCCATGACGGGCGGCCCAAAACCGGCCCGAGTCCGGTCGACCGTGCCCGGCCGGGCTTGAGACACCACCTGATCACCGAAGGGCACGGCATCCCCCTGGCGGTCTCGCTCACCGGCGGAAACCGCAACGACGTCACTCAGCTCATGCCGCTCATCCAGGCCGTCCCGCCGGTACGTGGCCGACGCGGACGGGCCCGTCGACGGCCGGACAAGCTCTATGCCGACCGCGGCTACGACCACGACAAGTACCGCAAGCAGGTCCGGTCCTTGGGCATCACCCCGGTCATCGCCCGCCGCGGCACCGAGCATGGCTCAGGACTCGGCGTACACCGCTGGGTGGTCGAGCAGAGCTTCGCCCTGCTGCACTGGTTCCGCCGCTTGCGCATCCGGTGGGAGATCCGCGACGACATCCATGAAGCCTTCCTCAGCCTGGCCTGCAGCATCATCTGCCGGCGCCGACTGAGGAACCTCACACCTTGTTAGGAGTTCGCAGAGCTTCTCGCGAAGTGACAGGCTGGTCAGCCTGCTGGCCCGAGCGAGGTCAAGAATCAGGCTTCGGCGATGCGGTCCGGCATCGGCTCCGCGAGCGCGGCCCGCCAGGTCGGCGCACCGAAGGGGTTGGCGAAGTACTGCGTCTCATGCACCACGTGCTGGTCAGTGAATTCCATAATGCTCACCGAGTACGAAGGCACACCGTCGTAGGTGATGATGCATTCGCTCACCCATAGATCCGCGCGGCCGGTGATCCGCTGGGCGATGAAGTGCCTGTCGGCCGGGTGTCTGCCGCGTTGCGCCGAAATTGCCGCGCGGCCTCGGAACCGTTCGCCTGACTGCGGGTAGTCCAAGATCGCGTCCGTGGCATAGATGGCGTGCTCGGCTTCCGTGTTCCCGCGTTCCGAAGCCCGCCAGTGCTGCTCGATCGCGGCTCTGGTCCGGGAGTCAGCATCCATGGCACCGCCCTTCCGCAGCGGTGACAGCCTAGGCACTCCGAGCCACAGCCAGCCCAGGACCAGGCGGACGTGGGCTGCTAAATCCCCCCTTTGGCCGGATCGGGGCGGCAGCCGACCACCATGGCAACGGCGTCGAGTGACCGTCTGGCCCTCGCACTATTCGCTGAGGGACTCGCACGGGCACGCTGTCCCGGCGCGACGTAGCTTCGCCGGAGGTCGTCGCCCACATGGTTTGCGCCTGCGGCCGCAACCATCGCCCAGCGCTCGGGCCGGCGGCGCTGCCACCTGCGGCCAGCCGCTGCCTGCGGAATCCTGGACGGCTATCGGGACGGGCTCCCGGGCACGGCCTCCCAGCCCCCGTCTGCCACCGCTGCACCGACTGACCGCACCCGGGCCGCACATGCCCCTCGTCCCGGCTGAGCACCGCCTGTGACCTGAGCACGCGTTCAGTCTCAGCCCGCCGTATGAGAAATCGGGGCCATATGGTCGGCGAACCAGTCACGGGCCAGATCGGTGACGATCTCCAGGGCACCGGGTTCCTCGAAGAGGTGGGTGGCGCCGGGGACGATCACGAGGCGGTTCTCGCAGCGCAACCGCGTTTGAGCCTCGCGATTGAGGTCGAGCACCAGCTGGTCGTGGCCCCCGACGATCAGTAGCGTTGGCGCCGTCACCGACGGCAGTCGTGGCCCCGCCAGGTCGGGCCTGCCACCCCGCGAGACGACCGCGGCGATCCGCGCACGTGGCTCGGCGGCTGCCCACAACGCGGCTGCCGCGCCGGTGCTGGCGCCGAAATACCCGACAGCGAGCCCTTCGGTCTCCGGCTGTCCTGTCAACCAGCCGGTGGTGTCCGCTAGCCGCCGGGCCAGCAGTCCGGTGTCGAACACGTTGGCCCGGTCGATCTCTTCCTCCTCGGTGAGCAGGTCGAACAGCAGGGTGGCCAGCCCGGCCCGATTCAGTCCGGCTGCCACGAACCGATTGCGAGGGCTGTGCCGACTGCTGCCACTGCCATGCGCGAACACCACGAACCCGCTCGCATCCTTGGGCACCGTCAACTGCCCGCGCAGCACCACCGCACCAGCCCGCACGTCCACCTCCAGATCCTCGAGCACGGCGTGACGCGACCCAGTCCGGCGAGTGCTCACCAGGCGGGCGGCCGCCGCTTCCAGACAGGCGACAACCTCATCGTCGTCGGTCTGGGAGAAGTCGATCGTGTAGAACTGTCCGACCGCGAAGAAGTCCCGCGCGGTCTGCAGGCATATCAGCTCGTCGGCCTCCTCGCCGAGCCGTGCGGTCCAGTCGTGAGGTGCCACGGGGACGGCGAGCACGATCCGTGCAGCCCCGCGGGCGCGGGCGACCCGGCAGGCCGCGCGCGCCGTGGACCCCGTGGCCACCCCGTCATCGATCATCAGCACCGTACGGCCTTCCAGCCCGATCGGTTCCCGCCCGCCCCGGTACCGCCGGGCACGGCTCTCCAGCACCTCCCGCTCACGGGCCTCAACCTCAGCCAGCTCATCCGGGGTGATGCGCGCCGTGCGGACCACATCATCGTTGATCACGCGTATCCCGCCCTCGCCGATCGCTCCCATTCCCAGCTCCGGCTTGAAGGGCACGCCCAGCTTTCGCACCAGGCAGACATCCAGCGGAGTGCCCAGCGCCTCGGCGACCTCCGCGGCGACCGGAACCCCTCCACGGGGCAGGCCGAGCACCACCACCTCAGTCCCCTTGAGGTACGCCAGCCGGGCGGCCAGTTGTCGGCCGGCATCACGACGATCCAGGAAGAACACGATCCGACCTCCTCATCCTGGAGGAGCACGTGGGCAACGCGTGCGCCCCGTACCTCCATCCTCGCCCCTTCGCTGGTGCTTGTTACGCGGCCGGGTACGCGTGAGGTCGTGCTCGACGGGGCCTGACAGGAGGGGTGATCACCCCGGGGCTGCCTGGTTCAGATCACCTTCATTGTCGCCTTTGGAGTCCTGCTCGATACCCTCGCCGTCCGCTCGTTCCTGGTGCCGGCGCTGATGCTCGGGAAAGGAGGCTGTCCCCGCGGTTAAGACCGGAGGCGGGACGCGGCCGCGCCACCGTCTGTAGTCCGATCTTGGTGCGGGACGGTAGTGATCGCATCACGGAGACGTGGGCTGGGGAGGTGAGTACGGCGTGGTTCCCGCGCGCGGGCGCGGGATTGTGCGTCCCAGAGTGTGTTGTCTGAGTGCTGCCACCTCCCCGAGGGGTGTTCACGCCGAGGAAAGGTGCTGTGCCGCGATGGAACCCGGTGGCGATGTGATCGTGGAGCTTGCGGCCGATCACCGTGAGCTGGAGGATCTCTTCTCGCAGATCGAGTTGCAGCCCGTCGACCACCCCAGGCGGCGGGAGCTCGCGGACCGGCTGACCGTAGAACTGGTACGGCACACCATCACCGAGGAACTGCACCTCTACCCCGTGGTCCGCGAGCACGTACCGCACGGTGCGGCACTGGCGGACAAGGAACTCGCCGATCACGCCGGAACCGAGCGCATGCTGAAGGACCTCGAAGACCTGAGCGTCGACGACCCTCAGTTCAACGACACGATCGCAAAGCTGAAGTTCGAGGTCGCCTCCCACGTGCGCGAGGAAGAACACGAACTGTTCCCGAAACTCGCAGCCACCCTCCCGCCCAAGACGCTGGACGAACTCGGCCGACTGGTGCGTCGGGCCAGGGAGACCGCTCCCACCCGTCCCCACTCCTCACTCTCGAGCACCCCGCCCGCCGGCAGACTGCTCGTTCCGGGTGCCGGGCTGGTGGACCGGGTACGCGACCTGCTCCGCACCACGACCCGTTGAACCCGGCATGGCCTTCCGTCCATCACGCACCCGCAGGAGCACCGAATGGCAGCCCTTGAAGGAACCGTTCCGGTGGCCGGCGCACCGTGCTGGGTGAGCCTGATGGCACGGGACCTGCGCGCGGCGCAGTCCTTCTACTCCGACGTCATGGGCTGGACGTTCAGGCCCAGCACGCTCGGCAGCAGCTTCTCGGTGGCTCTGGCACATGGTGAACGGATCGCCGGGATCGGATGCTGCCCGGGCGCTGGCCATCCGGCCGTCTGGACTCCGTACTTCGCCGTCAGGGACGCGGACGAGACGGCTTCCCGGATCAGTGAGCGCGGCGCCACGCTCGCTGTTGGTCCTCTGGTCCTGGGTGAGGGCCGTGCCGGGATCGCCGCCGACCGGGACGGTGCCGTGTTCGGATTCTGGGAAGGCCCGGCCCTGACCTGGTCGGTGGGGCACGGCAAAGACCCGGTGCGGCTGGACCTGTGGACCCGTGACGCGTTCGACGCCGCGATCTTCTACGCAGAGGTCTTCGACTGGGCCCGGCCGCCCGGCGGCTGCACGGTCGAGTACGCCCAGGACCACATCATCGTCCAGGCCGCAGGACGCACCGTCGCCACCCTGCGCGGCGGAGGCGACGAGGCCGGCCCGGACCCACGGGTCCGGCCCCGGTGGAACGTCCACTTCCGGGTGAGGGACAGCGAGCAGGCCGCAGCAGCCGCCGTCATGGCCGGAGGTGAATCCTTACCGGTTCCTTCACCCGCCCGCGCCCCGGACGGCGCGTTCACCATCCGCGACCCCGATGGCGCCCTCTTCTCCCTGTCCGGCGCCTGATGACAGCCACCCCCACCGCGACCCGCTTGCCGCACATACTCGATGGCCTGCGCGTTCACTGCTGCCGTCCCGGTCCGTACCGTCCGAGGCCTCGCGTCGCTTGACGCCAGGCAGTACTTCCCCCGGCCCCGGTACAGCGGCTGTCACCCCCTTCGTGGGCCCCGCGGGCCTTGAGCGAAGGAGGAACTGCTGTGGTTTCAGCTCAGGGCGTTAGTTGTGGGGGGAGAGGCTTCCGGTTGCGGCGCGCCGCTGTCGCCAGAGCAGCAAACTCTCACCTCCGGATGCAGTGAGGGTGCCGTGCCATCGGGCCTGCACCGTGCCGGTCGGTGCGCGCAGTCAGCTGAGGATACGGGTACGTACCCGTATCCTTAAGGATGGGAAGGAGTACGACGATGCCTGATGCCAATGTCCGTATCCCCGAGGCGGCCAGGGACCGGCTCGCCGCGATCGCGGCTGCTGAGGGGTTGTCGCTGCGTGCGTATCTGGCGCGGCTGGCCGAGACCATGCTCACTCCGGCCGAGCGGGCTGAGCGGGCTGAGAAGGCCAGGGCCGCACTGAAGGCGTGGAATGGCTACGCGCCCACCGGTTCCGAGGAGAAGGACCTGGACAGTGAGCTGGACCGGCGCCTGGCCCGGGTGACGGCCCGGTGAGCGACGCCGTGCACATCGTCCTGGACGACACGGCGACGGCCGCGGCAGGCCAGGGCAACGTCCTCGCTTCCCGTCTGATCCACCGGGCGCATGCCGAACCCGGGTGGTTCCTGTACGCCCCGGCGTGCGCGCTCGTCGAGGCCGACCGGGCGCGGCTCGGTACGGCCGAGCACCTGGCTGCGCTGCCGGGCATCACCGTCCTGGACCTGGACCTGTCCGCCGCGCTGGCTCTCGCCCGGCAGGAGACGTGGGCGGCGGCCCACAGCCAGTTCGCTGCACAGCCCACCCCCGACCGCCCGGACGGGGCGATCATCGCGACCACGGCGCCGAAGCGGTGGGAGGGCGAGCCGGTGCGGGTCCTGGACCTCAACACCTGAGCAGCGTTCCCTGACGGCCGCCGGCCCTGTTCTGGACGGGGTCGGCGGCCTCATTGCGTGGTGTCGAACTGTGCGCGTGCGGCTTCGGCACTCTCGACCAGATGCTCGACGAAGCTCTGCGGCGATTGGCCACCCGGCAGATCGAGGAAGTGCGCGCACTCTTCGACCAGTTGCCGGACGTCGATATCCCGCAGTGGATCACCCGCATCGTGCAGTACGTGACCGGATCCCTGGCCCGAGACCGGGATTCCGGCATCGCCTGGTAGGAGTTCTTCCTGGAAGTCGCTCGCCGCGGCCAGCTACCGGCCAGCCTCGACGAATGGGGAGCCACCCAGCGGGCGGCCTTCACCGAGGAACTGCGCGGTGCCGGATCCGTAGACCCCGAGGCCGAAGCTGCGGATCTGCTGACCGTCATCAACGGTCTGCTTCTGGAGCAACTCGCGCTGCCCATCGACGACTTCGAAACCGTCCGGCTGCGACCGGCCGTCAGGCGGTTCTTTCCGAGGGCCTATCTGTTTCGTCAATCCTGGCGGCGGTGTTCCCGGCGGGCCGGTGCTGTGCGGGTAGCCAGCCTGTTCGATTTCCGCCCGTCCACTCCCTCCGGCTCTGCGGCAGTAAGGGCGTACACCTCGCTCCCGTCGGACGCGATCACACTCGCTCGACGCCCGCCGTGCCGCGTTGCGGGCGCAATTCCGCCGAACCCACGGCGACCGGTCACAGAGTTCCGGAGTCCGGCCAGTTGGACCAGTGAGTATTGGGTGAAAGGCTCGGTCGGTAGCGTCCGACGTCACCAGACGCTAGAACTTCCGCGATCTGCTGGTAGGTCTCACTCGTGCTGGGAGGTGTATCGATATCCTCCGGCTGGTGCCATTCCTCCAGTTGCAGAACCTTCGGTAGGTCCCCGGGAATCCTTGACTGCACTTCGGCTTCGTCGGCAAGGATCAGATCCCGGTACTCCGGCACCAGCCTGCGGAACACGACTTCGAGCGGCTCGCCGGGCTCCGCCTCCACGGCCGGCGTTCGCCCCCTGACAACCATGGGAGCACCACCTGCGTAGGTCTCCTGATCGTCGATCTCCTCCATGTTCTCGACACGGGAGTGGATGCCCTCGTTCTCCCAGCCCGGTTCACCAGTGATCAGGCAATTCCCGTAGGTGCCCACCACGTTGACGAGGTTGCCCATGCGCGGGTTGTATCCGACGGTCTCGATGATCAGGGCCCAGCGCCACGGGTCACGGTAGAGGTGCATCCGCACATCCACTGCGTAGAAGTAACCGTTATCGGGATGAGGGAGATTGAACTCGGCAGCGCATTTGTCCAGTTGGGCGAGAATATCGTTCGCTTCGATCACGTCGCGGACGCTACCAGGGCTGACTGACACAAGGCCGCCGTCCTCCTGAAGCGGAGCAAAGCCCGGCGGCTCATATGCTGTGCGGGCAGCCCGACGGCCGACATGGCAGAGGTGGCGGTGCCTGCGGGCAGACGCGACGGGGGCGGGAAGAGCAGGGCGAAGCGCCTGTCAGGCAGCGAGATCGGGGGTGCGGGGTTCGTAGAGGGTGCCGTTGCGGATCACCGCGTGTATGACGTTGACGCGTTGGCGGGCGAGACGGAGCACGGTCTGGGTGTGGGTCTTGCCCCGGGCGCGCTGACGGTCGTAGTAGATCCGGGAGGACGGGTCGGCTTTGCAGCCGATCGCGGCGAACGCGGCCTGGAACAGGGCACGTTTGAGGAGCCGGTTGCCGCGGTGGAGCGTGCTCGCCGTGAATCGAGGTGCCCGAGGACTTTGTGGCCGGGGCGAGTCCGGCATAAGAGGCGAGGTGTCCGGCGGTGGGGAAGCCGGTGCCGTCACCGATCGCGGCGATCACCGCGGCCGTAGTCCTGACGCCCATGCCGGGCAGGGACGTCAGGAGGTGGAAAAGAGGGAGGGCCTCCAGCAGGGCGGCGATCTCCTGCTCGGTCTGACGGCGCTGGGTGTGGGCAGCGGCGAGCTGGGCGGCCAGGCCCGGCACGATCAGCGCGGACGCCTCGGTGCCGGGAACGACGAGGGTCTGCTCGGCGAGCGCGCCGTAGATCTCGGTGGTGAGGTGGTGGGCCATGCGCGAGCTGTTCGCCTTCAGCAGGGCCTCGCAGCGGACCCGGCCGAGTTTTTCAGCTTTGCCAGAGAGCCGTGCCGGGCCAGGAGGGCCTGAACGTAGGGGTAGGCCAGGCGAGGGCCGAGCACACGCTCGAGGGGGGATGGATCGAGAGAGCAGGCCGCGCAGCCGGTTGGTGGTGCGGCTGACCTCACCGGCCAGGTCGTTGTCGTAGCCGGTGAGCATGGTCAGCTCGCCCAGCACCTCGTCGTCACGGTCCACCGCACGCAGGGTGTGCGGCATGGACCGGGCGGTCTCCGCGATCACGAACGCGTCGCGAGCATCGGTCTTGGCCTTGCCCGGGTGCAGGTCGGCAGCCCTGCGCATCGACAACCCGGGCGGGTAGGCGACCCGGCAGCCCGCGGCGCGGGCCACCGTCAACGGCAGCGCGCCGATGTTGGCGACCTGGTCCACGATCATCAAAACGGTGCCGAACTTCGCCACAAGATTGGTGAAAAGTTCCAGCAGTTTCGGCTCGGTGTTGGGCAGCCGCTTGTCGTGCACGGTTCTGCCGTCCGCGGTCCGGCCGTGGGCGTGGTGGAACTCAGGTCCAGGCCGAGGAAGGGATCTATCGCGGTCCTGTCGACCATGCGCGCGTGCCCCTCGTCTCTCGTCTCCTCAGTTCCCGGCCGTCCCTGCGGCACCACACGCCGGCAACCACGTTACGCAGACATCCCCGCCCTGAAACGGCCCGGCGTTGCACCGGACCAGACGGTCGTCAGGCCCCTTGTCAGCGGTCAAGCGGTGCCCCGAAGCCCGGCGGCAACACCCCCCCAGGTCATCACTTCGACAGGGGGCACACACCCATACCGGACTCGGGGGCCAGGCGCCCCATTGCGGGGCCACGAAAAAGGCAACGGGGCTGATCACTGCGGTGCGGCGCCTGGGTGCGTGCCTGGATCGGTACCGTCGTTCCGACGATCTCGCGGATGGAGATCTCGTCCCGCCGGGCGCGGGGAGGTCACTTTTGGGACCAGGCCGAGGCTGTGCGCGCGGTATGTTGGTCTCGGTGAACCGCCCGCCGGCGCCTCCGGGCTGGCCAGGAGACCTCACTGCCAGGATGTCTGGCTGCACCAGCCGGATCGCGTCATGTGAGGCGTCGATCCCCGCTGAGACCCGCCAGGATTTGAGTACGACCAGAAACTCTTCGTCTCGCCTCGTCTCACACATCTCGCACAAACGAGAGCGCACGGGAGCACGTGAGAGCCTCTGACCTGGACAATCGCTGTCGCCACGGACCACGGCGCACCAGGTGGACATTACATAAGCTAGGGAGCATGGCCTACGAGATTCCGGTGACGCAAGCCCGGGCTGAGCTCGCCGAACTGATCAACCGCGTCGTCTACGGCGGTGAGCGCGTGGTCGTGACGCGCCACGGCAAGCCGCTGGTGGCGCTTGTCTCGGCCGCTGACCTGGAGCGACTGGAGAAGGGCGGGGCGGCCGTCGAGGAGCAGGTGATCAGTTCGGTCTCCTCGCTCGACTCCGCGGTGTCCGCTCCCGGCGAACGGCGGCGGTTCGGTATCGCGGCGGAGCACCGGCAGCACGGCGAGCCGGGCAGCTGAGCCCCGCCCCCACGGTCCGCGCCGGCGAACGGCCTGCGCGGCCCGATGCCCATGGGGCCGCCGAAGACCGGCTGACGCACGGGAATTTACGTGCCGGAATCGATGTGCCGGAAATGTCGCGGCGGATTTAACGCGCCGGAAAAGCTCCGGTCCTAACGTGCACCGTCTCGTGCGAGTCGGCGGTTCGCCGTCCAGCGGTCGTGCCGGAGGCGGCCGATGTCTCGCCGCGCCCAGGGACGGTACTGGGCACCGGACCGTGAGGTGGAGCCATGCGACTGACCCCGCACGAACAGGAACGCCTGCTCGTCCATGTCGCCGCCGACGTGGCGCGGCAGCGCCGGGCGCGCGGACTGCGGCTCAACCATCCCGAGGCGATCGCGCTGATCACCGTCCACCTGCTGGAGGGCGCCCGCGACGGCCGTACGGTCTCCGAGCTGATGGCGTCGGGCCGTACGGTACTGGGCCGCGACGACGTCATGGACGGGGTGTCCGAGATGATCCACGACGTCCAGGTCGAGGCCACCTTCCCGGACGGCACCAAGCTCGTCACCGTCCACGATCCGATCGTCTGACCGGAGGTGCCACCGATGATTCCCGGAGAGATCCTGTACGCGGACGGGCCCGTGCCGTTCAACGAGGGGCGCCCCGTCACCCGCCTCACCGTGCTCAACGCTGCCGACCGGCCCGTCCAGGTCGGCTCGCACTACCACTTCGCCGAGGCCAACCCCGGCCTGGACTTCGACCGTCCGGCCGCCCGTGGACTGCGGCTGAACATCGCCGCCGGGACCGCCGTGCGCTTCGAACCCGGCATCCCGGTCGACGTCGAACTCGTCCCGCTCGCCGGACGGCGCGTCGTCCCCGGCCTGCGCGGCGAGACCGGAGGTGCCCTCGATGGCTGAACTCGACCGCGCCGTGTATGCCGACCTGTTCGGCCCCACGACCGGCGACCGCATCCGGCTCGCCGACACCGATCTGCTCGTCGAGATCGAGGAGGACCGCTCGGGCGGCCCCGGACTCGCCGGTGACGAGGCCGTGTTCGGCGGCGGCAAGGTGCTGCGCGAATCGATGGGCCAGGCCCGCACCACGTGGGCCGAGGGCGCCCCGGACACCGTCATCACCGGCGCCGTGATCATCGACCACTGGGGCGTCGTCAAGGCGGACATCGGCATCCGCGACGGCCGGATCACCGGGATCGGCAAGGCCGGCAACCCCGACACCATGGACGGCGTCCACCCCGACCTGGTCATCGGCCCCGAGACCGAGATCATCGCGGGCAACGGGAAGTTCCTCACCGCCGGGGCCATCGACGCCCATGTCCACTTCATCTCGCCGACCCTGATCGACCAGGCACTCTCCTGCGGGATCACCACCCTGGTCGGCGGCGGCACCGGACCGGCCGAAGGCACCAAGGCGACCACCATCACCCCGGGTCCATGGCACCTCGCCCGGATGTTCGGGGCACTGGACGCGTACCCCGTCAACATCGGCCTGCTCGGCAAGGGCAACACCATGTCGCGCGAGGCGATGCACTCCCAACTGCGGGCCGGCGCACTCGGATTCAAGATTCATGAGGACTGGGGCGCCACCCCCGCCGTCATCGACGCCTGCCTGGGCGTCTGCGAGGAGACGGGCGCCCAGCTCGCCATCCACACCGACACCCTCAACGAGGCCGGATTCGTCGCCGACACCCTCGCCGCCATCGCCGGCCGCTCCATCCACGCATACCACACCGAAGGCGCCGGCGGCGGGCACGCACCGGACATCATCGGCATCGTCTCGGAGCCGTACGTCCTGCCCAGCTCCACCAACCCGACCCGGCCGCACACCGTCAACACCATCGAGGAACACCTCGACATGCTGATGGTCTGCCACCACCTCAACCCGGCCGTGCCGGAGGACCTGGCCTTCGCGGAATCCCGGATCCGGCCCACCACCATCGCGGCCGAGGACATCCTGCACGACCTCGGGGCCATCTCGATCATCTCGTCCGACTCCCAGGCGATGGGCCGCATCGGCGAGGTCGTGCTGCGCACCTGGCAGACCGCCCATGTGATGAAGAAGCGCCGCGGAGCACTTCCCGGCGACGGACGGGCCGACAACCGGCGGGTGCGTCGCTATGTCGCCAAGTACACCATCAACCCGGCGGTCGCCCAGGGGCTCGACCGGGAGATCGGCTCGGTGGAGCCGGGCAAGCTCGCCGACCTGGTGCTGTGGGAACCGGCGTTCTTCGGCGTCAAACCGCAGACCGTGATCAAGGGCGGCCAGATCGCGTACGCGCAGATGGGCGATGCCAACGCCTCGATCCCGACCCCGCAACCGGTGCTGCCCCGCCCGATGTTCGGCGCGGTGGGCCGCTCGCCGGCGGCCGGCTCCCTCAACTTCGTGGCCGACGCGGCCATCCAGGACGGCCTGCCGGAGCGCCTCGGTCTCGGCAAGAGCTTCGTGCCGATCAGCGGTACGCGCGGCGTCACCAAGGCGGACATGCGGGAGAACGACGCGACTCCCCGGGTCCGGGTCGATCCCGACAGCTTTGCCGTGACGATCGACGGCGAGCCGGTCGAACCGGCACCCGCCGCCGAACTTCCCATGACCCAGCGTTACTTCCTTTTCTGATGCAACACACAGGGCACCCGAAGCGGGCCGTTCGATGAGCCGCGCGGCGCTGCTCGTCCTCGCCGACGGCCGGTTCCCCGCCGGCGGCCACGCCCATTCCGGTGGCGCCGAACAGGCCGTGAAGTCGGGGCGGATCCGCGACGCCGAGGACCTCGCCGAGTTCTGCCGGGGCCGCCTGCACACCACCGGACTCACGGCCGCCGCGCTCGCCGCGGCGGCCGCCCACGGCCACGACCCGCTCGCACTCGACGAGGCCGCCGACGCCCGCACCCCGTCACCCGCCCTGCGCGCCGTGGCCCGCAGGCTCGGCCGGCAGCTGATGCGGGCCGCCCGTGCCACCTGGCCCGGCCCCGAACTCGCCGCGCTCGCCGAGGCCCGGCCGCGCGGCGCCCACCAGCCCGTCGTCCTCGGCCTCACCGCACGATCGGCGGGGCTCGGGCCCGAGGACGCCGCGCACTGCGTGGCCTACGAGACCGTCGGCGGGCCGGCCACCGCCGTCGTCCGCCTGCTCTCCCTCGACCCCTTCGAGGCCACCGCCGTACTCGCCCGACTCGCCCCCGAACTCGACGAGGTCGCCGCACAGGCGGCCGCCGCGGCGCACAGAACCATCGACGCGCTGCCCGCTGCCTCGGCCCCGCTCCTCGACATCACCGCCGAGATGCATGCGGCCCGCCCGGTCCGCCTGTTCGCCTCATGACCCCGCAGGAACCAGGAGCCGCACCCATGCACCTCGACCACACCCAGCACGGCCCCGCCGCCGTGAGCGCCGACGCCGCCCGCCCGGACGGCACCCGGCGCGCCCTGCGCATCGGACTCGGCGGACCGGTCGGCTCGGGCAAGACCGCGACGGTCGCCGCCCTCTGCCGGTCCCTGCGCGACCAGCTGTCCATCGCGGTGGTCACCAACGACATCTACACCCGCGAGGACGCCGCCTTCCTGCTGCGCCACGCCGTACTGCCGCCCGAGCGCATCCAGGCTGTGGAGACCGGCGCCTGCCCGCACACCGCGATCCGCGACGACATCTCCGCCAACCTCGAAGCCGTCGAGGACCTGGAGGACACCGTCGGGCCACTCGATCTGATCCTGGTCGAATCCGGTGGCGACAACCTCACAGCGACCTTCTCCAAGGGGCTCGTCGACGCGCAGATCTTCGTCATCGACGTGGCGGGCGGCGACGACATCCCGCGCAAGGGCGGCCCCGGCGTCACCACCTCCGACCTGCTCGTCATCAACAAGACCGACCTCGCCCCGCACGTCGGCTCCGATCTCGACCGGATGGCCCACGACGCCGCCCAGCAGCGCGGGACGCTCCCCGTGGTCCTCACCTCGCTCACCGCCGGGGCGGGTGTCGGGCCCGTCGCCGACTGGGTGCGCGAGCGGCTCGCCGCCTGGACCGCATGAGCATCCAGGCCACCGCCCGGATCACGGCGGCGCTCGACGGCCGGGGCGTCACCTCGCTGCCTCTGCTGGAGGGCGACGGACCGCTCGCCCCGCGCCGCACCCGTGACACGTACGGTTCCGGTGCCCGGGTCACCGTCGTCGGCGCCATGAGCGCACCGCTCGGCGGGGACCGGCTCACCATCGGGACGCGGGTCGAAGAAGGCGCCCGGCTCACCGTCGACTCCGCGGCAGCGACCGTGGCCCTGCCCGGCACGGGGCGCGAACCCGCCACGTACGAGATCGAGTTGAGTGTGGCGGAGCGGGCCGAGCTGCGCTGGCTGCCGGAGCAGCTCGTCTCGGCCCACGGCAGCGTCCTGCACATGACCACGCGCGTCCGGCTCGCGGCCACCGCGCGGCTGGTGCTGCGGGAGGAACAGATCCTCGGTCGCCACGCCGAAACCACCGGCACCCTCGTCAGCCGCCTCACCGTGCACCGCGCGGGCAGGCCGCTGATCGACCAGCAGATGGCCTACGGGCCGGGCGTACCCGGCGGCTGGGACGGCGCCGCGGTCCTGGGCGGCCACCGGGCAGTCGGTCAACTCCTCGTCGTGGACCCGGTGTTCGAGGAGCGGTGCCCCGATGCGCGAACGCTGGGGGACACCGCCGTCCGCACCCCGCTCGCCGGCCCTGCCGTGCTGGTCACCGCCGTCGCCCCCGACGCGCGCCTGCTGCGCGGAGTACTGGACGACGCGCTGAACGATCTGCTCGACGCCCGCGCGGGGTGACCGCCGAGGCCCTCGTCTCACCCCTTCCGGTCGTACGCCGCCAGCCAGGCGTCCTCCGCCGCGTAGTCGAAGAGCTTCTTCCCGTACGCCCGCAGCATGGCGGGGAATGCCTCCGTCCAGTCCTGGCCCGCCAACCGTGCGGCGATCCACTCCACCGTCTCCGGCAGCGACTCCACATAGCCGGTGACCGGCCGGTACCCCAGCTCGTGCTCGGCGGCCGTCATGTCGTACACGATGGGATGGGCACCGCTCCAGGGCGTCGCGCCGACACCGTCCTCCCCGAACGGGCCCGCCATCAGCACGGTCTCGGTCCTGCGGCCGAGCACCGCGTCGACGGCCTCGCCGATCTCCGCGACCGTCGGCGCCTGCGGATCCCCGGCGTTCAGCACCCGTGAACCGGGCCGCAGGGCGGCGAGCCGGATCAGCTCGGCAAGGTTGGAGGCGTGGACCGGGTGGAAGCGGGACTCCCCGCTGAACGCGAGCACCCGCCGGTCGCGGCCGTCCAGGAGACGCTTCACGAAGTACAGCTCACGCGGCGATCGGCAGTGCGTCCCGTGGATCGCCCCGGCCCGCAGCAGCGTCACCGGCAGCGCGTCCCCGGCCGCCAGCAGATCCTGCTCCAGCCGTATCTTCCGCGTCCCGTACGTCGTTTCGCCGGCCGGCACGGTGGGCTGCGACTCCGGGATCGGCACCGGATACCGCGGCGCCCCGTCGGGTTCGCCCTGCGTGTCGAAGCTGCGGCCCCGGTCGTCCTCGTACACCGCACCGCTGGAGACGACCACCGCCGAACCGATGCGATCCGCGAGGCCGGTCAGCTGACGGGCGTGGCCCGCGTCGTACGCCACCATGTCGACCAGCACGTCGCAGCCGTCGCCCAGCGCCGCCGCGAGCGCCCCTTCGGCATTCCGGTCCAGGGCGGTCGTGCGCACCGCCGCGTCCCACCGATCGTCCCGGCCGCCGCCGAGCGAGGCGGCCGTCACCTCCCAGCCGTCCTCGACGAGTGACCGCACCGCCACTCGTCCGATCTGTCCCGTCGCGCCCAGCACCCATGCGTTTCCCTTGCTCATGGGAGCCACGCTAGGGCCGGGCGGTCACCGGTCCCGGCGGCGTTCACCGAGCGCGGATCCGCCGTCAGCGTCGCAGTTTCGGGAACTTCTTCGGGAACTTCTTCGACTGTCCCGCCCGCTCGGCCTGCGCCGCCTTCACCTTGACCGCGTACTCGTCCACGTACTCCTGACCCGAGAGCCCCAGGATCGCGTACATGATCTCGTCGGTGACGGCCCGGACCGCGGCCTTCTGGTTCTCCATCCCGGCGTAGCGGGAGAAGTCCAGCGGTTCACCGAAGCGGATGGTGACGCGCTTGATGCGCGGGACGGTCTGTCCCGGCGGCTGGATCTCGAACGTGCCCACCATCGCGCACGGCACCACGGGCACCTGCGCCGTGATCGCCATGACGGCCACGCCCACCTTGCCCTTGTAGAGCCGGCCGTCGTGCGAGCGGGTGCCCTCCGGGTAGATCCCGAGGAGTTCGCCCCGGCTCAGCACCCCGAGCCCTTCCCGGATCGCCGCCTGCCCGGCCTCCTTGCCGGAACGGTCGACCGGGATCTGTCCGATGCCCCGGAAGAAGGCGGCGGTCAGCCGCCCCTTCACCCCCGGCCCGGTGAAGTACTCGGCCTTGGCGAGGAACGTGATGCGCCGCTTGAGGATCGCGGGCATCAGGAAGTGGTCCGAGAACGACAGATGGTTCCCGGCGACGATCGCCGCACCCTCCTCGGGGATGTGCTCCAGGCCCTCGATCCTCGGGCGGAAGAACAATCGCAGGAGCGGCCCGATGATGACGTATTTGAGCACCTGGTAGAACACGGGGCGGCTCCTCATTCCTCTCGTCCGGATCATGCCTGGCTCGCCAGTGCACAACTCAAGGTGGGCAGCCTATGTGCAGCTGTCGTCCTCCGTAACCGTCTTCCTGACGTAGTCCTGGACCGCCGCGTCGAGTCCGATGTCGTGCTGGGCCTGCTCGGAGAGGTGCCAGCGGTGTTCGAGGAGCTCGTGGTAGAGCTCGGCCGCGTCCATCCGGGCGGGCGCATGGTCGCGCGCCGCGCGCACGGTGGGCCGGAAGATCTCCCGGACCCAGCGATGGGCGAGCACCTCGGTGCGGGCGCCGTGCCGGTCGCCGGGCGCGTAGTCGTCCTGGGTGGCCATCCAGCTCTCCAGGTCGTTCAGGAGCCGGCGCGCCTGGTTCTCCTCCGCGTCCATCCCGGTGACCCGCAGGAGTTGGCGCTGATGATGACCGGCGTCCACGACCTTGGGCACGAACGTGACCGTGTTCCCCTGGTCCGAGTGCGATATCTGCATCTCGGCGACGTCGAAGCCCAGGTCGTTGAGACGGCGGATGCGGCGCTCCATGTAGTGGTGTTTGCCCGCCGGGTAGACGGACGTACGGGTCAGCTCCGTCCACAGCGCCTGGTAGCGCTCCTCGATCTCCAGGCCGAACGCGATCGGGTCGATGGACGGATGCAGTGCGCCCGATGCCTCCAGATCGAGCATCTCGCCGCTGATGTTGACCCGGGCGAGCTCGATGTCGTACCCGCGCTGCCCGTCGCTGAGCCGGGGGTGCAGCTCACCGGTCTCGGCGTCCACGAGGTAGGCGGCGTACGCGCCCGCGTCCCGCCGGAACAGGGTGTTGGACAGCGAGCAGTCCCCCCAGGCGAATCCCGTCAGATGCAGCCGGACGAGCAGGACGGCGAGGGCGTCCATGAGGCGGTGCACAGTGCCGGGGCGCATGGTCGTCTCGAACATCGAGCGGTAGGGCAGCGAACCGCCCAGGTGGCGGGTGATCAGGACGGGTTCCAGGGGCGAGCCGTCGGCCCCGGTCCGGCCGGTGACCACGGCGAGCGGGTCGACGGCGGGTATCCCGAGCCGGTCGAGCGTACGCAGGAGCTCGTACTCGCGCAGCGCCGGCCGTTCGGCGAGCTCCTTCACGGCCACGGTCTCCTCCCCCGCTCGCGCATAGCGCACGACGTGCCGGGAGATGCCGCGGGGGAGCGGCACGAGGTACTCGTCGGGCCACTGCTCCAGGGGGATGTGCCAGGGCAGTTCGAGCAGGAGGGCCGGGTGTTCGGGGTTGGTGGCGCTGATCTGCAGAGTCATGCGGTCACAGTCCCTGGGTCGTGCGACGGGTCGACCGTGATCGGACCCCGAAGGGGCGGTGCGGGTCAAGACCCGGGTCCGCACCGCCGCCACGCGCCGTCAGTCCTTCAGATGCTCCAGGATCCGGTGCATCCCGCTGTTCCAGTTCTCCTTGAGCGCCGCGACGGCCGCGTCCAGGTCACCGCGTTGCAGGCACTCGGCGATCCGCTCGTGCTCCTGTGCCGAGCGCTCCAGGATGTCCTGGTCGCCCAGGGCGACCCGCTCGTAGCGGTGCATCGTCACCTTCAGGGAGGTGATCAGCTTCATCAGACGGTCGTTGGTGCAGCCGGACAGCAGCAGGTCGTGCCACGCGTCGTCGTAACGCTCTATGACGTCGTGCGGTGCCTGCGGGGCCGAGAACGCGCGGGCCTCCTCCAGGAGGCGGGGGGCCGTCACCGCCAGATGCTCCGGATCGCTGGACTCCAGGGCGAGCGCCTCCAGCGTCGCGACGATCGCGGACAGATCGCGGAACTCCTGCGCGCTGAGCGGCGTGAAGCGGAAGCCCTTGCCGCGCTCGCTGGTGATGACGCCCTCACGCTCCAGCGTGATCAGTGCCTCGCGCAGCGGAGTACGGCTGACACCGAGCTCGGTGGCGAGCTGCCCCTCGTTGATCGGCGAGTTGGTCGCGATCGTGCCGCGCCCGAGGCGCTTGATCAGTTCCTCCTTGACCTGTTCGCGCAACGGGCGGTTTTCGATTGGCATGTGAGGCTGCCCTCCCCTTCGGTCCGGTCGATTATCCGCTACCGGCGGGTCACGCGGTACCGGCGCCGTCGACGGGGATGACCGCCCCGCTCAGGAACGCCGAGGCGTCGGAGGCGAGGAACGCCACGGTCTGCGCGATGTCGCGGGGCTGCCCGATCCGGCCGAGCGGCCGGTCGGCGGCGTCGGCGTAGAACGCGTCGGAGCTCTCGCCGAGCTGGCGGGCCTCCTCGGCGAGCATCCCGGTCGCCGTGTCGCCGGGGCAGACACAGTTGACGCGGATGTTGTCGGGGCCGTGGTCGATGGCCATGGCGCGGGTCATGTTGACGACGGCGCCCTTCGACGCGCAGTACGAGACGGCCCGGCCGCCGCCGCGGATGCCCCATCCGGAGCCGGTGTTGACGATGGAACCGCCGCCCTGGGCCGCCATCCCCGGGATCACCAGCCGGCTCATCAGCATCACCGAGCGGATGTTCACGGCCATCACCAGGTCCCAGTCGTCCTCGGTGATCTCGCAGACCGTGGAGCGGCGGATGATGCCGGCGTTGTTGAAGAGGACGTCCACGCCGCCGAACCGTTCCTGCGCCGTGTGCACGACGGCCTCGCAGTCCTCGTGCCGCGACACGTCGCAGCGTACGAAGGTTCCTCCGGTGTCCTTCGCGGTGTGTTCGCCGCCCTCCGCGTCGATGTCGGCGATCACCACGCGGGCGCCGAGTTCGGCGAGGACCTGGGCGGTGGCGCGGCCGATGCCGGCTCCGCCGCCGGTGACGATCGCGCGCTTGCCGTCGAGGGAGATCATCCTGGGCTCCTTGTGTCCTGGGTCGGGATGTCGAGATGTAGGGATATCGGGGTGCCGGGGTTACGCGGTCACATGGCCAGGCGGTACAGCGAGGTGCGCCGCCTGCCGGTGATGACGGGAAGGTGGCCGGACAGCTCCGCGTCGAGCGCGTCGTCGCCGGTGTCCAGGAGTAGCGGGCGGCCGCCGAGGGCGGCCAGTTTGGTTTCCGTGCACAGCACGAGCAGGCGCTCGCGGCCGCCCGCCGCACGCAGCACGCGCGGCGAGATCTGCTGGTTGCCGCGGCCGAGGAGGAACCCCTGGCCGCCGATGGGGGAGAGGGCGATCCAGGCGGGGCCGAGTGCCAGGAGGGTGTCCTCCCCGGCGTCGCGGGCCACGATGCGGGGCGGGTGGCCCGGCCGCAGGGCGAGCGCGTCGACCCCGGTGAGCGAGACGTCCGCGCCGAGCGCCGCCGCCACCGCCCGGGTGGTGCTGCCGGGGCCGAGCACGAGCAGCCCTTCCCCGACCCGCTCGGCGACCTCGGCCGCGATCCCGCCGACCGCCTCGGGCGAGGCGGCGGTGCTGCCGGTCTTGCGCTGCTGCACGCGGACCGGCACGTCGGGGACGGGCAGCCACCCGAACAACCGGGAGGTTACGCGTCCTTCGCCCAGGGCGTCCTCGTCGCGGTCCATCACCTCGGCGTCCCGCAGCCGGACGCCGCCCGTGCGGGCGAGCCACGCCGCCGCGACCTCGCCCGCGGCACGCGGGCTGACCGCGAAGACGGCCGAGTGCATCTTGACGCCGGTCGGCACGCCGAGGACCGGGCAGGGTACGACGCCGGGGGAGCCGAGGGCGCCGAGCACGTCCCGCGCGGTGCCGTCGCCGCCGGCGAAGAACAGCAGATCGACGCCCTCGGCGACGACCGCCCGCACCGTGGCGGCCGTGTCCGCGGCCGAGGTGTCGCGGCCGGCCCCGGCGGCGTACACGATCCGTTCCGTGAGTCCCGCGGCGGCGACGGAGTCGGCGCCCAGCCGACCCGCGGCGGTGACGACGAGGAGCCCGTCCCGGGCCGACTCGCCCGCGCGCGCCGCCAGTTCGCCCAGGGCCGCGGCCGCCCGCGCCCCCGCCAGCGGGCGTGCGCCCAGCGACAGCGCCGTGCGGGCCCGGTCCGGGCCGTCGGTGCCGCCCAGGCCCACCCGGCCGCCGAGCCCGGCGACCGGGTTGACCACCAGACCGACCCTCGTCACCGGCCGGCCTCACCGAGCACCTTGCGGCGGTACGCGCGCCAGGAGACCGCCCAGACCGCGGGGTCGTCCAGGGCCTCCGGGCGCACCCGGTGGATGGTCGAACGATGCGGGGCCGTACGTACGGTCTCCGGGTCCTCGTACGCCTCGCGGGCGATCTCCGCGAGGATCGCCGCGTACTCGTCGAGGTCGGCGCGCGTGTACGACTCGGTCGGCTCCAGCGTCATGGGCTCCGGCACCACGTACGGGTGGTGGCTGGTCCAGTAGTGCGTGCCGAAGTCCGCGGCGCGCAGGCCGATGTCCTCGGAGTGCAGCCCGGTGTCCTGGTGGAGCTTCTCCCAGCTGTAGCGGACCTGTTCGACGCGTGGGCGCCCGGCCGCGTACGGCACGGAGACGCCCGGGATCTGCCGGACCTTGTGGAGCAGGTAGTTGTTGTTGAGGACGGCCGTCTCGGCGGCGGCCCGCAGGCCCTCCGCCCCGAGCGACATGATCCAGGCGTAGGCGCGGACCAGGTTCGGCACGACGCCGTAGAACGGCCGCATCTTGCCGACCGACCCGGGCCGGTCGTCGTCCAGCCGGTACGTGCCCGTCTCCGGGTCGAGCTCGACGGTCGGACGCGGGAGATACGGGGCGAGCTCCTCGGTCACGGCGCAGGCGCCCGCCGCCGGGCCGCCGCAGGCGTGCGGGGTCGAGAACGTCTTGTGCAGGTTGAAGTGGCACAGGTCGAAGCCCGCGTCCCGGGCGCGGGTGATGCCGAGGACGCCGTTGGCATTGGCCTGGTCGTACGAGCACAGGCCGCCCGCCTCGTGCACGATGCGCACGAACTCCTCGATGCGCGGATTGTAGATCCCGGTGTCCTCGGGATTGGTGATCAGGAGCGCCGCCGTGCGCGGGCCCACCGCCGCCCGGAGCGCCTCGATGTCGGGGTAGCCGTCGGCGTCCGGATGGAGGGTGATGACCTTGAAACCGGCGGTCTTCGCGCAGGCCGCGTTGGACGGGTGGGAGAAGATCGTCGTGATGACCTCGTCGCGCTGGTCCAGCTCGCCGCGCGCGGCGAAGTAGGCGCGGATCATGGCGACGTTGGTGTAGATCGCGGCGGAGCCCGCGCCCGGCTGGAGCGAGACCCGGTCCATGCCGGAGATCTCCTTCAGCAGCTGCTCCAGGCCGTGGATGATCCCCAGGACGCCCTGGACCGTGTCCTCGTCCTGGAGGGGGTGCAGCGCCGCGATCCGGGGGTCGCGCACGAACTGGTCGTTGACCTTGGGGCTGTACTTCATGGTGCAGGTGCCCTGGCCGACGTCGATGTTGAGATCGGCGCCGAGGTTCTCCTGCGAAAGGCGCAAGTAGTGGCGCAGGACCTGCTGTTGGGACATCTCCGGCAGGGCGGGCGGATCGGAGCGGCGCAGCGCGGCGGGAATCGCCGGCATGCCGAGGGACGGGTCGGCGGCCGGGACGAGGACGCCCCGCTCACCCGGCGAACCGAGCTCGAAGATCAGCTTCTCGTCCCAGGACGCCTGCTGGAACCGGCGCAGCCGGGGCTTGCCGGCGATGCGTGCCTCCTCGGGGGAGACGGGCACGGGCGCGTGCGAGGCGGTCACTTGACGATCTCCTTCAGGGTCGCGGCGAGCCGGTCGATGTCGGACCTGGTGTGGACTTCGGTGACGCAGAACGCGGCCTCGTGCGTGCCGGTCGGGGTACCGCCGAAGATGCCCCGCTCCTTGAGTTCGGCGCGGATCTCGGCGGCGGTCCGGCCGCCCGTGTAGCGGACGGTGAAGTCGGCGAAGTGCAGGGCGTCGCCGTACGGGACCTCGATGCCGGGCACCTCGGCCAGGCACCCGCGGGCGTACGCGGTCAGCGCGAGGATCGTCTCGCCGATCTCCCGCATGCCCTGCGGTCCCATCAGCGCGAGATAGACCCCGGCACCGATGCCGTGCAGCGCGGCGGCCGTGCCGACCCACTCCTTGCCCTCCTCGCGCAGCGCGAACGAGGTCCGTTCGTAGGCGACGTCACCGAAGCCGTACTCGCCCTCGACACTCGTCGGAACCAGGCCGAACAGCCGTGACGGATACTCGGCCACCAGCCTCTCCTCGTCGCGGGTGGCGATGAAACCGGCGTTCGCGCCGCCGAAGCTCTGGTGCAGGCCCAGCGGCTGGATGTCGCCGCACGCGATGTCGGCGCCGTACGCGGAGGGCGGCGCGAGCACGCCGAGCGTGAGCGGATTGCAGCCCACGACGTACAACGCACCTGCCTCGTGGGCGAGGTCGGCGAGGAGGGGGAGCGCCTCGTCGACGATTCCGAGCGCGGAGGGCGTGTCCGCGTACACCGCCGCGGTGTCGCCCGCGGCGAGCGCCTCGCGCACCGCTTCGAGGTCGGCGCGGCCGGTGGCCGGGTCGACCGGGACCACCGTCACGTCGTGGTCGGGGCGTACGTAGTCACGGATCCGGGAGAGCTTGTCGGCGTCGATCGCGGTGGCGACGAGCAGCCGTCGGCGGCCGGTGATCCGCCCGGCCATGCGCAGGGCCGTCCCCGAGGCCTGGAAGCCGTCGTACACCGGGACGTTGACGATCTCGACATCGAGCAGCTCGGCCATCATCGACTGGTACTCCCACAGCGCCTGGAAGCGGCCGTGGTCCTCGTAGGGCTCGCCCGCGTACGCCGTGAGGAACTCGCTGCGGTTGACCACCTCGTCCACGACCGCTGGTACGTGGTGCTGGTAGCAGCCGGAGCCGAGGAAGCTGAGCGCCTGCCGCGTCGAGGTGTTGCGGCCGAGCAACGCCTCCATGTGGCGGGTTAGTTCGGCTTCCGAACGCAACGGCTCCGGCAGGTCGAGGGGGCGGTGCAGCCGGATGCCGTCCGGGATGTCGGCGTAGAAGTCCTCGACGCTCGCGGCGCCGATCTCCTCCAGCATCGCCTGCCGCACGGCCGGCACCGCGTTCGGGATGTAGGGATGGGTGTATGTGTGGACGGAGTCCTGGGGTGACGTCATGCCGCGCCTTTCGCGTGAGCCGACTCGGGGGACGGCCATGGACCACAGCAGCAAAAGTCTTTGGGTGTACACCTCTTGACGGCAGCCTCCGTCATTCAGTGTTCTGAATACAGCATTAGGCATTCACGCTCCAGGAGGCAAGAGTGTCAACGAGACCCACCCGACGGGTTGTTCTGGCCACAGGTTTCGCGACCGCGGCAACGTCCCTGGTCAGTGGCTGTGCCATGGGCGGCGCGGGCGGCGGAGAGGCCCGGGACATCGGCGGCAGGAAGGACGACGAAGGGGGCAAGGTCAGCGGCAGGATCAGCGTCTGGTCGTGGGACGTGGCGGCCAAGGCCATGAAGCGCCTCGCCCGCACCTTCGAGGAGCGCCACCCCGGCACCACCGTCGACATCGTCGACATCGGCTACGACAACGCCTACGACAAGATCACCGTGGGCCTGCGCGGCGGCTCGGGTCTCGCCGACGTCCTCACGGTCGAGGGCAGTCACATGCCGCGCTTCACCGGCAACTTCCCCAGCGGCTTCTACGACCTGACCAGCCTCGGCGGCCGCTACGGAGGCGACTTCGACCGGGCCGCCTGGCGCACCGTCACCGGCAAGGACAGCGCGGTCCTCGCCCTGCCCTGGGACATCGGACCCTGCGCGCTGTTCTACCGCAGGGACCACTTCCGTGCCGCGGGAGTGGACCCCGCGTCGCTGGTGACATGGGACGACTATGTGGCGGCGGGTGTCCGCATCAAGAAGGCCACCGGCCGCAAGCTGCTCATCATGGACTCCACGGACGCCGGGATCCTGCCGATGCTGCTCCAGCAGCAGGGCCAGTACTACTTCAAGGGCGGCCGGGTCGCACTCGACACCCCGGAGGCCGTGAAGGCCCTCACCCTGATGAAGAACCTGCAGGACGAGGGGCTCGTCGACTACGAGAAGGGCTGGGACGGACTCGTCACCGGCACCAACGAGGGCAAGGTCACCACCACACCCACCGCCGCCTGGTGGACGGGCACGCTCACCGACGAGATGCCGGAGCTGAAGGGCAGGTTCGGGGTGGTGCCGCTGCCCGGCTTCACCACCGACGGCATCCGCACCTCCAACGTCGGCGGCTCCACGCTCTGCGTCCCCGCGCAGAGCAAGAACCCCCGCCTCGCCTGGGCGTTCATCGAGTTCCTGCTCACCGGCAAGGCCAACCAGGTCTCCATGCTCAAGCGCGAAGGCCTCTTCCCCGCCTATCTGCCCGCCCTCGACGACCCGTACCTGAGCGAGAAACAGGAGTACTTCGGCGGGCAGGCGGCCCTCGACGTGTTCGCCCGGCTCGCCCGCAACATCCCGCCGGTCGAGAACAACAAGGACGACGCCAAGGCCACCGACATCGTGGTCTCCGCCGTAAACGGCGTGATGCTGCGCGGCAAGGACCCGCGCACCGCCCTCGACTCGGCCGCGCGGCAGCTCGCCACGGCCACCGGCCGCGAAAGGGTGAAGTAGCCCGATGGCCGTCCACACCACCCTCGACCGGCCGGCCGCCCCCGCCCGTGCCCCGGCCGCGGCACGCCGCAGACGCCGGGGCCCCACCGCCTGGATCTTCGCCGGACCGGCGGCCGTCCTCTTCGTGCTCTTCTTCGCCTACCCGCTGGGCGCGAGCTTCCTGCAGAGCTTCACCACCGAGGACGCCGGCGCCACCCACTGGGTCGGACTCGACCAGTACCGGCGGATGGCCGAAGACCCCGCCTTCCTGGAGTCCCTGTTCAACACCGGGGTCATCCTCGTCGTGCAGGTCCCCGTCATGATCGGCCTGGCCCTCGTCCTGGCCGTCCTGCTCAACCAGTCCTGGCTGCGCTTCCGCGGCACCTGGCGGGCGATCTACTTCCTGCCCGCCGTCACCACACTCGTCGCGTACGCCGTCGTCTTCCAGGTCCTCCTCAAGACCGACGGCGGCCTGGTCAACCAGATCCTCGGCGCCGCCGGCATCGGCCAGGTCGACTGGCTCAACAGCCCCACCTGGGCCCGCGTCTCCCTGATCGCGTCCCTGACCTGGCGCTGGACCGGCTACAACGCCGTCATCCTGCTCGCCGGACTCCAGTCCATCGGCAAGGAACAGTACGAGGCCGCCGCCATCGACGGCGCCACCACCTTCTCCACGTACGCCCGGGTGATCCTGCCGCAGCTGCGCCCCGTCGTCCTGTTCTGCGTGATCACCTCCACCATCGGAACGCTCCAGCTCTTCGACGAGAACTACGTCCTCACCCGGGGCGGCCCCGACGACGCGACTCTCACCCCCGTCGTCTACCTCTACAAGGTCGGCTTCCAGCAGCTCGACTTCGGCTACGCCGCCGCCATCGCCTGGGTGGTCGTGGCCCTCATCGCCGCGATCTCCGCCCTCCAGTACGTCGCCTTCGGAAGGGAGCGCCGCCGGTGACCGCCCTCCAGCAGGCCCCCGTACGCGTCCACCCGGTCCGGCGCCTGGGCCGCTACACCGTGCGGCTGCTGCTCGCGGCCGGTGCCGTCGTCAGCCTGGTGCCGTTCCTCTGGATGGCGATCGCCGCGACGCACTCCACGTCCGACCTGTTCCACTCGCCGCCCCCGTTCCTGCCCGGCGGCCGGCTGCTCGACAACCTCGCGCGGCTCCAGGACACCATCGGCTTCGGCCGGGTCCTGCTCAACAGCGTCGGCATCGCCGTCGTCCACACCGCGCTCAGCTCGCTGATCTCCGCCATGTGCGGCTACGGACTGGCCAAGTACCGCTTCCGAGGCCGCGGTCTGCTGCTCGGCGCCGTGCTCGCCACGATGATGATCCCGTTCCAGGTACTGCTCGTGCCGCTGTTCCAGATGATGGCGAGCGTCGGCTGGATCGACTCGTACCAGGCGGTGATCCTGCCGTTCCTGGCGAACTCCTTCGGCATCCTCCTGATGCGGCAGGGCTTCGTCGACTTCCCCGACGAGCTCCTCGAATCCGCCCGCATCGACGGCTCCGGCGAGCTGCGCACCTTCTACCAGGTCGTGCTGCCGTGCGTGCGCCCGCAACTCGGCGCCCTGGTCATCTTCACGTTCATGGCGCAGTGGAACAGCTTCATCTGGCCCCTGCTCATGCTCAACTCGGAGGACAAGTACACCGTGCCCGTCGCACTCAACACCCTCACCGGTCTCTCCCACGTCGACTACTCCGGCCTGATGCTCGGCTCGCTCCTCGCCACGCTCCCGCTGATGCTTCTCTTCCTGCTGTTCCAGCGGCAGTTCGTGGCCGGACTGCTCGGCGGGGCGGTGAAGGGATGAGCCGCCCGACCCGTGTCCCGGGCATCCTCTACGGCGGTGACTACAACCCCGAACAGTGGCCCGAGGACGTCTGGGCAGAGGACGCCGTGCTGATGCGCGAGGCCGGTGTGAACATGGTGACCGTCGGCGTCTTCTCCTGGGCCCGGCTCCAACCCGGCCCGGACACCTGGGACTTCGAATGGTTCGACCGGCTCCTGGACCTGCTGCACGCCCACGGCATCGCCGTCGACCTGGCCACCGCGACCGCGTCACCGCCGGCCTGGCTGGTCCGCGCCCACCCGGAGATCCTGCCGGTCACGGCCGACGGCGTACGGCTCGAATTCGGCTCCCGCCAGCACTACTGCCCCTCCTCGCCCGACTACCGCACCGCCGCGCTCCGCCTCACCCGCACCCTCGCCGAACGCTACGCACACCACCCGGCGCTCGCCCTGTGGCACATCCACAACGAGTACGGCGACCACGTCACCGAGTGCTTCTGCGCCCGCTCCGCCGACCACTTCCGCGCCTGGCTCACCGACCGTTACGGCACCGTCGACGCCCTCAACCACGCCTGGGGCACGGCATTCTGGTCGCAGCGCTACGGCAGTCACGACGAGATCGAACCGCCGCGCACCGCACCCGGACCGGTCAACCCGACACAACTCCTGGACTGGCGCCGCTTCTGCTCCGACGCCCTCCTCGAATGCCACCGCGCCGAACGCGAGGCACTGCGGGAAATCAGCCCGGACATCCCGGCCACCACCAACTTCATGTCGATGTTCAAGGCTCTCGACTACTGGAAGTGGGCCGAGCACGAGGACCTCGTCTCCGACGACGCCTACCCGGACCCCGCCGACCCGCACGCCCACGTCAACGCCTCGCTCAACTACGACCTCATGCGCTCCCTCAAGGGCGGTCGGCCCTGGCTGCTCCTCGAACAGGCACCGTCCGCCGTCAGCTGGCGGCCGGTCAACGTCCCCAAGGAGCCCGGACTGCAACGCCTCTGGTCGCTCCAGGCGCTGGCCCGCGGCGCCGACGGAATCATGTACTTCCAGTGGCGCGCCTCCCGCGCCGGCGCGGAGAAGTACCACAGCGCACTGCTCCCGCACCGCGGTACCGCCTCCCGGGGCTGGCGCGAGACCGTCCGCTTCGGCGCCGAACTCGCCCGGCTCGGCGAGATCACCGGCACCACCACCCCGGCCGACGTGGCGATCGTCCTGGACTGGGACTCCTGGTGGGCCCTGGAGGCCGAGGACCACCCCTCCGCCCGGATGCGCTGGCGCGAGCTGCTGCGCCCCTGGTACGCGGCGCTCCACGCCCGCGCCGTCTCCGTCGAATTCGTGCCCCCGCACGCGGACCTGGAAGGCTACCGGGCCGTCCTCGCCCCCAACCTCCACCTGCTGCGGCCCGAGAACGCCGCCCGCATCACCGCCTACGTGCACGGCGGCGGCCACCTCGTCTGCGGGCCCTTCAGCGGCGTCGTCGACGGCCACGACCACATCCACGACGGCGGCGCACCGGGACCGCTGCGGGACGTACTCGGCGTGTCCGTCGACGAGTTCTGGCCGATCCCCGACGGTACGGAGCTGCCGCTCGCCTCCGGCGCACGGGCCACCCTGTGGAGCGAGTGGATCGAGCCCGAGGGCCCGGACACGGAGACCGTCGACTCGTACGCGGCCGGCGAACTGGCCGGCCGCCCCGCCGTCACCCGCCACCACCACGGCACCGGCACCGCCTGGTACATCAGCGCCCACCTCGGCGACGGCATCGCGGCCGTGCTCGACGAAGCGCTGCGGGCGGCGGGCGTACGTCCCGTGCTCGACGTCCCCGAGGGAGTCGAGGCGACCGTGCGCTCCGGCGCGCAGGGCACGTACCTCTTCGTCCTCAACCACACCGACCACGACACACGGACGCCACTGACCGGCCGCCACGGGGCAGGCGGCACCGATCTGCTCACCGGCGTCGCCGTCCGCGACCACATCGACCTCGGCCCGCTCGGCGCCGCCGTCCTGCGCATCGCCACCGACTCCCCGGAAGGGACCGCGAAATGACCCGCCGCAGAGACCGACACCTGACCGCACACCGCTCCATCGGCGCCCTGACCGCGCTCCTGCTCGCCGGCGGAGCCCTCGCCGTACCGCAGACAGCCGCCGCCCACGGGCACCCGGAACCCCTGCCCGCCTACGCCGACGTCCTTGATCTGCACGGCACCCCCACCGCCGCCGAGCCCGGCGACGACGAGGACAACAACCCCGTCACCGTCTTCGCCGACCGGGGTGCCTGGCACGCCTACGCCCTGCCGGAGGCCGGGGACAAGGACGCCTACGGCGGCTTCTCCGGACCCCTCTACATCGCCCAGGAATACCCCTGGTGGCTCAGCAAGTCCTTCAGCCGCATCCGCCTCACCGAACACGGCCGCCCCCTGGACCTGGCCGGCGGCGGCGCACCCCGCTCCACCTCGCTCCCGGGCCGCCTCCTCCAGTCCTACGACCTCGGCCGCGGTCTGCGGCTCACCCTCGAACTCCGCTTCGCCACCGACCGCAGTGCCCTGATCAGGGCCGAGGTCCGCAACACCGGCCCCGCGACCCGCACACTGGGCGCCGACTGGACGGGCCGCCTGCTGCGCCCCGCCGACAAGCCGATGCGCGACGCGCCGTCGCTGACCGCCACCGGCTCCGGCGTCGGGGTCGACTTCGCGAAGGTCCGCGAGACCTGGGACTACCTCACCGACGGCACGGAACGCTTCGAGGTCACCCACAAGGACCGCGTCCGCACGACCGTGGACGGCGACACGTACCGCACCGAGGCGGCGCGGCCGGTGACCCTCGCGCCCGGCCGCTCGCACAGCTTCGACTGGACCGAGTCCTACACCTTCACCGCAGCCGAGCGCACGAAGGAACAGGCGAAGGTCCGCGACGTACTGGCCCGCCCCGCCGCCGTCGTGTCCGCGTCGGACGCGCGCTGGCGCGGCTATGTCGCCGGGGTGACCCGGGGCGTCCCGGCCGACCGGCGGCGCACGGCCGTGAAGTCCCTCCAGACCCTCGTCACCAACTGGCGCGGCGCGGCGGGACAGATCAAGCACGACGGCATCACCCCGTCGATCTCCTACAAGTGGTTCACCGGCGGCATCTGGGCCTGGGACACCTGGAAGCAGGCGGTCGGCACGGCGCGCTTCGCACCCGAGCTGGCCCAGTCGCAGATCCGCTCCATGTTCGACTGGCAGATCCGACCCGACTCCGCGACCCGCCCCCAGGACGCCGGGATGATCCCCGACGTCATCTTCTACAACGACCCCGAACGCGGCGGCGGCAACTGGAACGAGCGCAACTCCAAGCCCCCGCTGGCCGCCTGGGCCGTGTGGGAGGTGTACGCGAAGTCGGGGGACCGGGCGTTCCTGCGCGAGATGTACCCGAAGCTCGTCGCGTACCAGGACTGGTGGTACCGCAACCGGGACCACGACCGCGACGGGCTCGCCGAGTACGGCGCCACCGTCGACCCGGCCAACGACTCCCCCGAGCAACGGCGGCTCGCCGCGGCCTGGGAGAGCGGCATGGACAACGCGCCCCGCTTCGACGCCACCCTCGGCACCGGCACCGTCGCCAACCGGGCCGCCGACGGAACGCTCCTCGGCTACTCCGTCGACCAGGAATCCGTCGACCTGAACTCCTATCTCGCCGCCGACCAGCGCTACTTGGCCCGCATCGCGGGAGCGATCGGCCGGGGCGCCGACGCCAGGCACTGGAAGCAGCGCTCCGCCGCCACCTCCGCCGCCGTCCGCACGACGATGTACGACCCCTCGGACGGCTGGTTCCACGACACCGCGCTCGGCACCGGCGCACCGCTCACGGCGCGCGGCCGCGGCATCGAGGGCGCCGTCCCGCTGTGGACCGGCACGGCGTCCGCCGCACAGGCCCGCGCCGTGCGCGACAAGCTGACGGACCCGGCGGAGTTCGCCACCACAGTGCCCTTCCCGACCGTGTCGAAGAGCTCGCCCTACTTCTCGCCGACCGCGTACTGGCGCGGCCCCGTCTGGTTCGACCAGGCATACTTCGCCCTCGGCGGCCTGCGCCGCTACGGTTACGGCAAGGACGCGGACGCCCTGACGGACCGGCTCCTCACCCACGCCTCGGGCCTCACAGGAGACGGACCGGTCATGGAGAACTACGACCCCACCACCGGGGCGCCGCTCAACTCGCCCAACTTCAGCTGGTCGGCGGCGCTGCTGCTGCCGATGCTGACGGGAGACGAGTAGGACCCCCGTCACCTCCGCTCGGTGCGCAGCCGTACCGGCCCCAGCAGGCCGCTGACGCGCTGACCGGGAAAGACGAAGTGGGTCGGGCTCGTCGAGTCCAGGCGGGGTGCCAACGTCCCGAACACGGTGATCTCCACGGCGTTGGCCCCCGGCACGACCAGACCCGTCAGGTCGAACACGTACGGGGAACACACCCGCACCCCCGCCACGACGCCACCGACCCGTACCTCGGCCGTCCCCCGGACCCGCCCGAGGTCGAGCGACACCCGTCCCGCGACGGCCTCGGCCGGCACGGTCACCGCTCGGCCGTACCGCACCCCGCCGCTGTACTCGGCGAGCCCCTGGCCCTCCCAGTCGCCGAGCCGGATCCGCCCGGGGCCGACCACGCAGCGCACCGGACCGGCCAGCGCGGCGCCACCCTCGTACCCCGGGCGGGTCCGGACCCGCAGCGCCGCCCCCCGCGGCCCGCCACGGTCACCGGCCGGCAGATCGGCCGTCACGGTGCGCACCCCCCGGGCATCGGTGTCGCTCACGGCGGCGGGGCACTCGGCGCCGTCCACGTGGACGGTGACCTCGCCGTACACCTGCGCCGTCAACCGGGTGCTTCCGGGCGGGAGTTCGCACCACAGCCACTCCACGCCGCCCCGGCGCCCCGGAACTGCGAACCGGACCGGAACCACCGTTCCGTCGTCGGCCTCCGGGTCCAGCCAAGAGGCGCCCGGCAGCGGATGCGGGCGGCGTCGCAGACACAGCGCGGCGGGATCGCCCACCGGCTCGCGGCGCACCCGGACCGGCTCGCGGCCCCGCGGCCCCTCGGCCCACCAGCGGGCGTCGCTGTGCAGCGTCGCGACGGACTCGGCGTCCGCGCCGTCCCCGCCGTCGAAGAGTGCGTCCACCAGGACCGCGCGCTCGCCGTCGCCGGACACCTCGACCGTGATGTGGTTGTCGCCGACCCGCAGCGCCGCCGCCACATCGTGGCGCCGCACACGTGGCACGGCATGCTCGGCGTACGGGTCGAAACCGCCCTGCCGGCCCATGAGCCGGCCGTTCACCCGCAGTGCGCAGGGCACCTTGGACGCGACCTGGACGACGGCGCGGGCGGGGAGCGCGGCCAGACGCAGCGTCGTCCCCATGGTCCCGGGTGCGTGGATCCACTCCGGGCGCCGGTAGCGCCGGGGGTCACGCACGAGCGCCAGGTGCGCCCGCAGGTCGCAGTCCTGATCGGGTGTCAGTTCCAGTTCGAGGAGATGGACTCCGGCCGTGGTCCGTACCGGGCCCATCGCGAGATGACCCCCGTCGTCGAGCGCCACGCGAACACCGTCGAGCCGGACCCGCTTCGCCGCCGCCGCCCCGATCGCGAGGTGCCCGTCGAAGTCCTCGCCCAGGTGCATCGCCGCACTCAGCCGCACCACCTCTCCGGCCAACGCGCGGCCGATGTGCGCGAACTCCTCCGGCACATGCCCCTTCGGACCCAGGACCGCACGATGCACCGGGTCCTTGTGCACGCCCAGGGTCTCGGACCATTCCAGTACCGACGGGCCGTCCCGGCCCGGCCCCTCGCGGAGCACCAGCGCGCGCGGTCCGAACGTCGCGCGGACCGTGGCCGGTGGCGGACCGGAGCAGGGGGGCGCCGATGCCCAGCCGTCCCGGACGCCGTCCTCACCGGACGCCTCCACCCGGTGCCGGAAGGTACGGCACTCGGTGACGGCCGCGCCGGCGGGCGGACCGGTCGCCGGGCGGGCGAAGTCGCCCCAGGTGTTGTCGAGCGTGGGCACGAGCACCATGTCCCACTCCGCGTCCGGGGGGATCTCGACGGTGGTGGCGGTGGACGGCCGGGCGCCGGAAACCACGGGCCCGTCCGGCTCCCGGTCCCGGGCGGCCGGGAAGACCAGCACGGCCGCGGGGCCCGCGTCGAACGGGACGTCGACCTCGACGGTACGGGGCTCGTCGGCGACGGGCCGCACCGGCAGCCGCCGGGAAGCGCCGCCGAACGGGTCCACCAGAACGGCCGGGCCCGCCACGTCCCGCACCCGGACCCGGGCCCGCCGCGCGTAGCGGCCTGGGTCGAAGTCGTAACGGACGTCCAGCCAGCCCAGGGCGGCGCCCCGCTCGTCGGGGGCGGCGACTTCCGCACGGGTCGCCCGTGGGGCGGCCGCGGTCAGGAAGACCACCGTGGCACCGTCCACCCGCCGCGCGAGCGCGGGCACCGGCGCGCGGACGACGGACCGCACCCCGCCGAGAGCGGCGCCGAGCGAACCGGCCGGGTCGTCCGTCCGGGGTACGTGCACGGCCCGGCCGTCCGCGAAGCACGCCCGCAGCCCGTCCGCCGCGGCCGCCCCGGAGCCCACGAGCTGCTCGGGGAGCTCGCCCCAGGCGATCAACCGACCGCCGACGGAGACGAATTCGACGAGCCGCTCGGCCGTCTCCCGTTCGAGGACGGTGCACGAGGGAAGCACGATCGTCGAGTACGCCTCGTCCGCGACCCGCAGCCGTACGCCGTCGTCGAGCCGCGAGACGCGGGCCCGGGCCACCGAGGCGTCGTCGATGACGTCGGCGTCGAGACCGAGCCGGTCCAGGACGCCCGGCCGGGTGCGGAACCAGGCCATGTCCCCGATGAGTTCGAGATAGGCCGACTGGGCGCGGGACGCCGCCTCACCGACGCCGTCCAGGGCGGTGCCCGCCTGGGCGGTGGTGGTGGGCAGCAGGACCGCGACGTCGCACAGATGGTGACCGAGGCCCAGGATCGCGCAGAGCCGGGTCACGGCGTCGGCGAACACCCGGTGGTGGCGCCAGTAGGGCTGGCGCCAGTCGGTCGCGGGCGGCGCCCACTCCCACCAGCCGCCCTTGGTCGTGTAGTAGACGGCATGCGGGTTGTACAGCGTGGCACCGGCACGGAGCCAGGGGAGCAGCCAGTCGAAGGTCTCCTCCAGGGTGCCGCCCCAGCCGGTGGAGTGGAAGGCCTCGACCCAGGCGCGGGGACGGCCGTAGAGGTGGGCGAGCGAGGAGTGGACGCGGGCGTCCCCGTGATGGTCGGAGCCGGGCGCCGAGAACCAGCGATGGGTCCGCGCGTAGTCGGCGTACAGTTCCACGCCCGCGACCGGGTGTCCGGCGCGGGCCGGGTCCTGCTGGTCGCAGCCGATGAGCAGCCCGTGCCGCTCGTGCCAGGCGGCCAGCGGCCGGAAGAACGCCTCCTCGGCCAGTTCGGCGCGGGTCAGGTGGTAGTCGCGCCGGACCCGGTGGACGTCCCGGTCCGCGCAGTCGTCGTACAGGGCGTCCAGCCGCTCGGTGATGTCGTACCCGCGAAGCCGCAGAAAGGCTTCGGCGAAGCCGGCGGACCAGGTGGGCAGGGACGGCAGTTCGTCCTGGAACGAGCCGGCCACGACGGACCCGAGCCGGTCACCGAGCCGACGTTCGAACTCCCCGTGCACCCGGTCCAGCAGCGCCGCGCACGCCTCGGTACCCAGGTAGTCGAAGCCGAGCGCCTCGTGGTGATGGAGCGTCAGCCGCCAGCGGCCGGTGCCCGGCGCCCGTACGATTCCGTCGGCCACCGGCACCGCGACCGCCGGGCCGGTGCTCCGGCCGTCGGCGTCGAGCGGTTCGGCACGGCCCGCGAGCGGCCGGCCCCGAGGCGGACACCGCAGCTCGCCGGCGCGCTCCGCCGAGGACTCGACCACGGCCCGCACCCGGCCGAGCCGACGACCGGCGTACGCGGGCCGCTCGTCGACGAGGCTTGCCTGCAGATCGGCGCCGGAGAAGCCGAGCTGGTCGTAGAACCAGAGCCGGACGCCGAGCTCGCGGGCGTCGTCGCACACCCCGTCGAGCAGCGCCCACCACGCGTCGGAGAGGAACGGCGGGTCGTCGGCGTCGGAGCCGAACAGCGGTCCCGACGGCGCCAGGTTGAGGAGCACCAGATTGTGCACCCCGCCCTCTGCGAAGCGCTCCAGCTGCGCCCGCAGCCGCGTCCGGTCGAGCCGCTCCCCGCTCCACCACCAGATCGCGACGGGCGAGAAGGCGCGCGGTGGCCCGGCGAGTACCGCCGCGACGCTCGGCGGGAGGAGCGGATCACCCGGATGTGCCATGAGAGGTCCTCAGCCCTTGAGGCCGCCCGCGAAGCCCTTGATCACATAGCGTTGGAGGACCACGAAGACGATCAGGATCGGCAGTGCGGCGAGCACCAGTCCGGCGAAGACGAGCCCGTAGTCCGAAACGTACTGGCCGACGAACGCGAAGATGCCCACCGGCACGGTCTCCTTGTCGGAGCCGCCCAGGTAGAGCAGCGGTGTGAAGAAGTCGTTCCAGATGAACACCGCGTTCAGGATGATCACGGTGCCGGTGATGGGGCGCAGCAGCGGGAAGACGATCCGGGTGAACGCCTGCCGGTGGTTGCAGCCGTCGATCAGCGCGGCCTGGGCGTAGTCCTGCGGCAGCGCGCGGATGAATCCGGTGTACAGGAAGACGGTGAAGGGCAGTTGGATGCCGGTGTAGAAGAGCACCATGCCCTGGTACGTGCCGAGCCAGCCGAGGTCGTCGACGAGCTTGTACAGCGGAATCATGCCGAGCTGGAACGGCAGCACGATGCCCAGCAGGAACAGGATGTACAGCCCGTAGCCGAGGCCGCGGGCGCACCGCGCGAGGTAGTAGGCCCCGGTGGAACCGACGGCGATCAGGAGCAGCAGACTGACGACGGTGATGACCGTGCTGTTGAGCAGTGCGGGCCCCAACGACGCGGAGGACCAGGCGTCGCCGAAGTTGCCGAAGGTGGGCGGCGAGGGCAGCGAGAGGGGCGACTCGGAGATCTGCCGGGGGTCCTTCATCGCCAGGGTGATCAGGGCGTACACCGGGAACAGGAAGACGACGGCGACGGCGATCATGACCAGTTCGAGGGCGTACTGCCCGTACCGCGGTCTGCGGCCCCCGCGGCCGGCCTTCCGGTTCGCCGGTCCGCGGGCCGTTGTGACGCTCACGCGGTGACCTCCCTCGCACGCAGATAACGGAGCTGGACCAGGGAGACCGCGGCGACGAACAGCGCGAGGACCAGGGCCACGGCGGTGCTGTAGCCGAACTTCCCGTAGACGAACGCCTCCTTGTACAGGACGGTCGACAGGGTTTCGCTGGAGGTGCCGGGACCGCCGTTGGTGGCGGCGTAGACCTGGTCGAAGAGCTTGAGACCGCCGATGGTCGACAGCATCAGGTTGATCGTCAGCGCCGGGGCCAGGAGCGGCCAGGTGACATAGCGGAAGCGCTGCCAGGAACCCGCCCCGTCGATCCTCGCGGCCTCGTGGAGTTCGGCGGGCACGCCCTGGAGCCCGGCCAGGAAGACGACCATCGAGTAGCCCGCGTACTGCCACACGACCATCGCCGCGACGGACCACAGGGCGAGCGAGGGATTGCCGAGCCAGTCCTGACGCAGCCCGCCGAGTCCGACGGCGCCGAGCAGCCCGTTGAGCCCGGCGCCGTTCTCCGGGTTGTAGACGTACTTCCACAGGATCGCGACCATGACGGGGCTGACCACGGCCGGTGCGAAGAAGATCAGCCGCAGTACCGCACGGGACTTGATGTTGGCGTGCACACCGAGCGCCAGCAGCAGGCCGATGCCGTTCTGGACGACGACCACGGCGATGGTCAGGAGCAGGGTGTTGGTGACGGACTCCAGGGCGCGGCTGTCGTCGAGCAGGGCGCGGAAGTTGTCCACGCCGGTGAAGGAGAAGCCGCCGATGCCCGACCAGTCGGTGAAGGCGTACATCACCCCGGCGAGGCTCGGGTAGAGCACGACGACGGCGTAGACGACGAGGGCCGGGACGACGAAGAGCCAGGGCGGGACGGTGTGGTCGCGGCGCCGGGCCGGTCGGCCGTGACCCGTTAGTGGAACGTCCCCGGCCGCCGTGACCACGCCGGGGACAGTCTTCTGGGGGGCGCTCGTCACGATTTCTTCCCGTAGGCCTCGTCCATCTGCCCCAGGGCGCCGTCGACGTCCGTCTTCCCGGCGAGCAGATTCTGCACGGCGGCGAAGTGGGCGGGCTGCACCTCGGCGTTGGGCCAGCTCTGGTCCATGAAGGGGACCGCCCGGTTGTCGTCGATGATGGGCAGGAAGTCGGAGAGGACCGGGTCGATCTTCGTCGAGGCATTGCGCTTGAACGGGATCGCGGCCACGGACTGTGCCCAGCGGTCGACGTTCTCCTGCTTCCCGAGGAATTCGATGAACGCCTTCGCCGCGGCCGACTTCCTGGACCGCGCCGAGACGCCGAGCCCGACGACGATGCCCGCCGGGATCCACAGCTTCGCGGGGTCGTCACCACCGGGGAAGGGGAACATGCCGAGGTCCTCCGGGGTCCGGGCGGCCTGGCGGAAGTTGGCGAGCACGGCGGAGACCTGGACGGCCATGGCGGCCTTGCCACCGGCGACCATCGAGGTCTGCTGCTCGTACGTCGTTCCGTTGGGGTTCTCGTTGAAGAATCCCCGGCGCTGGAGTTCCTGGTACTTGCCCATGGCGTCGGCCCACCCGGAGCCGCGGAAGTGCGCCTTGCCGGAGGCCATCTCGGCGTCGAACCCGGGGTTCTTCGCATAGACGGCGTTGGGGACCAGCGCGTACGTGATCAGCTGGGTGACCCAGGCCGTCTGTGCGCCGAGTGCGATCGGGATGATGCCCTTGGCCTTCAACTTGGCGCAGACATCCAGGAGCTCGCTCCACGTCCGGGGCGGTTCCACCCCGGCCTTGGCGAAGGCCTTCTTGTTGTAGATGGCGCCGATGGCGCTGCTGCCCGCCGAGTAGAGATACGTTTTTCCTTCGCGCCGGTAAGCGGGGTGGAAGTTCGCCGGAACCTCCTTGGTCCACGCCTGCTCGCTGAGATCGGCGAGCAGACCGGCCTTGGCCAGCTCGACCATGGACATGGCGCTGCCACTGCCCGGATAGAGCACATGCACATCCGGGGCGTTGCCCCCGGCGAGTTGGGTGCGCAGCACCGTCTGCACCTGGTCCGTGGGCGCGAAGGAGGTGGCGAACGAGTCGTCGGGATGGGACTTGCGGTAGAGGCCGACGAGTTCCTGTATCGGCTTCTGCTGGTCGGCGACGCCGACGACGCGCAGCTTGCCGGAACCGCCGCCGGAGTCGGAGCAGGCGGTCAGAGCGGGCGGCAGGGCGGCGAGCGCCGCGACCCCGCCGCCGATCCGGAGAAATCCCCGGCGGCCGACCGTGCTTCGGCCCGGCCGGAAGCGAGAACCCGTCGTCATGGTGTGTCCTCCTCGTACGAACGGGCGAACGAAGGTTTCGTCGCCGGTCCTGATGTGCGTCGGCTCGGGGTGAGCGACAGCGGCAGTTCCGCCCCGGCCGGCCCCGCGTGGCAGTCCACCGGAGGATGGGTCGCGGTGAAGCGGTAGGAGCCCGAGGACACGCGGTGGACCACGTGGTCGGAGGCGGTCGCGATCAGCGTGATGTGGCGGTCGTCGGCGCCCGGCACCAGGCCCGATTCGCGGACCGAGCCGGGGTCCGTGGTGGGCACGTACACATCGGCGGTGGCGCCGGGCGGTACCAGAACACGCAGGGCGATCCGGTCGCCCTGCCGCTCCCAGGTCACCCTCACGGTGCCGCGCACGGTCTCGTGGTGGGCGCTCGCGTGGCGCAGGCCGCCGGGGCGCGGCCGGATCCGCAGGTGCCGGTATCCAGTGGAGTCCGGCGCCTGGTCCAGGCCGGCGACACCGCGGTAGAGCCATTCGCCGATCGAACCGAGCGCGTAGTGGTTGAAGGAGTTCATCGACGGTGCCCGGAATCCCGTGCCCGGGGTCCAGCCGTCCCAGCGTTCCCAGATCGTGGTGGCGCCGTGCCGCAGCGGGAACCGCCACGAAGGCACCTCGTCGCGGAGCAGGAGCGCATGGGCGAGGTCGGCCCGTCCGTGGTCGTCGAGGACGGGCGCGGCGAGCGCCACCCCGAGGAATCCCGTCAGCAGGGCGGGCCCGGCCGACTCGATGAGTTCGGCGAGACGGCGGGCGGCCGCCTCGGCGAGCCCGGTGGGCAGCAGATCGAAGGCGAGCGCGACGAGATACCCGGTCTGGGTGTCACCGGCGACGCGTACGGACAGGCCGTCCGCGGTATTCAGGGACGTCACGAACTGCTCGGTGAACGTACGGCGGATGTCGTCCGCCAGCCGGTGGTAGCGCTCGCCGGTGTCCTTCTGCCCGAGCACATCGGCGGCCTGCGCGGTGAGCCGGGTGCTCTGCGCGAAGTACGCGGTTGCGATCACGTCGCGCGGGGTGGGGGTGCCCGGGGCGAGCCAGTCGGAGAAGTGCGGGCCCACCCGGTCGCGCCAGATCAGACCGGGGTTGTGGCGATGGATCAGGTCGACCCAGGCGCACATGCCTTCCAGGGCCCGGGAGAGGAACCGCGGGTCGTCGTAGACGCGGTAGAGGTGCCAGGGGATGATCACTCCCGCGTCGGCCCAGCCGGGCGCCCCCTCGTCCGCGACGCCCACGAGGCGTGGAGCGACATTGGTGAAGCCGCCGTCGGGGGTGCGGGCGTCGTCGACATCGCGCAGCCACTTGGTGAAGAACGCGGCGACATCCGCGTTGAGCGCGGCCGTGGGCAGGAAGACCTGCGCGTCCGCGAGCCAGCCGAGCCGCTCGTCGCGCTGCGGACAGTCCGTGGGCACGCTCACGAAGTTCGAACGCTGTCCCCACGCCACACAGTCGTGGAGCCGTCTCAGCTCGGCGTCCGAGCAGTCGAACTCCCCGGCCCACGGGGTGTCGCTGTGCAGCGCCACGGCGACGACATCGGCCTCGGCCAGCTCGGGCACGCCGCTGATCTCCGCGTACCGGAACCCGTGATACGTGAAGCGCGGCTCGAACACGATGTGCTCGCGCCCGTCCCCGACGAGCACATCGGTCGCCGCGGCGGTGCGCAGATTGGCCGTGTACAGCTGCCCCGTCCCGTCCAGCACCTCGGCGTGCCGGACCACCACCCGGGCCCCGGCCGCGAGTCGGCGCACGCTCAGCCGTACGCGTCCGGCGAGGTTCTGGCCGAAGTCGACGACGTGGGTCCCGGGGGAGACGCGTTCGACCGAGCGCGGCCGCAGTGCGGTCATCGCCCGCACGGGCTCGTCGGCGGAGGCCACCAGCAGGCGGTGATCGGCGTCGGTGACCTGGGCGGGGGACCAGCCGGAGTCGTCGAAGCCGGGCAGCTCCCAGCCATCGGCGGAGCGCCGGAGGTCATGGCACTCGCCCATCAGCAGATCCGCGTGGCGGATCACCCCGGTGGCGGTGCGCCAGGTGTCGTCGGTGACCAGCACGGAGCACCGGCCGTCCGCCCCGGTCAGGTGGAGTTCGGCCAGGAACTGGGGGTACGAGCCGTAGTGGGCCCCGGCCCGGCGCGGCTCGAAGCCGACGAATCCGCTCCACCAGCCGTCGGCGACGGTGGCCGAGAGGACGTTCTCGCCGTCCCGCAGCGAGGCGGTCACGTCGTACGTCTGGTACTGCACCCGGTGGTGGTAGTCGGTCCAGCCGGGTGCGAGCTCGGCGTCGCCGACCCGTTCGCCGTTGAGCCGGACCTCGTACAGGCCGCGCGCGCTGACGTACAGCCTGGCCCGGGTGCCGGACGACGCGGTGAAGGCCCGGCGCAGCACGGGGCACGGGGCGAGCCCGTGGTCGTCGAGGGCGAACTCGCCCTCGGTGGGCGCGTCCATGACATCGACCGGGCGGGCCTCGTGGGTGATCCACGAGGCCCGCCACTCGTCGGTCCGGGTGAAGCCGGTCTCGAACCACGAGCTGTCCTCGGCGGGCGTGTCCGACCCGGTCGGCCACACCGAGACCCGCCAGTGGAAGCGCGTACGGCCCGGCAGAGCCGGACCGGCGTAGTCGACGGCCGTGGCGCCGGGATCGGCCACCCGGCCGGTGTCCCAGAGGAGTCGGCCGCCCCCGTCCAGATCCCCGGCGTGCTCGGCGACGCGGATCCGGTAGGCCACCGGGTCGTCGCCACGGACGTCGGAGGCCAGCCGCCAGGAGAGCCGGGGCGCGGGTTCGTCGATCCCCAGCGGGGTGGTGCGGTGTTCGCACCGCAGGCCGTACGGACGCAGCCTCCGGGCCTCCGGACGGCCGGTCACCGGCCCTTCGGCGGGGCGGCGGGCGGGGACACCCGCTGCCGGGGAACCGGACACGAACACGTCCTTCCGTCGCACCGAATTTCCCGATGTGAAATCTAACGTTAATTCTGTGGCGTGGAGACTATGAGCCGCCCTCAGGGGTGTCAAGGGTGTTGCCGACCTGGGATCGGTCGCGTCGGAGAAGGGCTGATGTCCCCTCAACTAACCACCTGTGAACGGCGATATGACCACTCGTAGGTGGTCTTGTGGCGTGTGTTTCCTCTGTGATATTCACCCTGTGATTACCACATGGACGGGCGTGAAATCACGCGCCGATCCCATCTCGTACCGGACGGAATCCCGCCCGACGAAGGGACGAGTTTCATGCAAATGAACAGAGCGTCAAGTGGTACCGGAGGGTTCGGGAGACGGGTGATGCTCGGCGGAACGGTCGGCATGGCCCTGGCCGCGTCCGGCCTGTCGGCCGGCCGGGCCTGGGGTGACACACCCTTCCACGAGGACCCGTTCACCCTCGGCGTCGCGTCCGGCGATCCGTGGCCGGACGGGGTCGTCCTGTGGACCCGCCTCGCCCCCCAGCCCCTCGCGCCCGACGGCAGCGGCGGCATGCCGCCGTACGCCGTCGACGTGCAGTGGGAGGTCGCCCGCGACGACCGCTTCCGGTCCGTCGTACGCCGGGGACGGACCCGGGCGGTGCCCGAGCTCGCCCACTCCGTCCACGTGGAGGTCTCCGGACTCCAGCCGGACCGGCACTACTACTACCGCTTCCGCGCCGGCCGCATGCACAGCCCGGTCGGCCGCACCCGCACCGCGCCCCCGCCGAACAGCCGGCCCAGGGAGCTCGACTTCGCCTTCGTCTCCTGCCAGGCGTGGTTCGAGGGCTTCTACACCGCCTACCGGCACCTTGCCGAGGAGGACGTCGACCTGGTCCTGCACCTCGGCGACTACATCTACGAGAACGCCATCGACGCCATGGGGGGCGTGCGCAACGTCCCCGTGGCCGCCGAGCTGCGGCCCGAGCCGATGAACCTCGTCCAGTACCGCAACCGCCACGCCCTCCACCGCTTCGACCCCGACCTCATCGCCGCCCACCAGGCCCACCCGTTCGCCCTCGTCTGGGACGACCACGAGGTCGAGGACAACTGGGCGCGCGACAAGTCCAAGGCAGACACCGAGCCCGACCAGGACCCGGCGGTCTTCCGCGAGCGCGCGGCGGCAGCCTTCCAGGCCTACTACGAGCACCTCCCGCTGCGGCTGCCGAACAAGCCGAACGGCTTCGAGGCACGCATGTACCGCCGTCTGCGCTACGGGCGGATGGCCACCTTCCACATCCTCGACACCCGGCTCTTCCGCGACGACCAGCCCTGCGGCGACGGCACCAGGAGCGGCTGCGACGAACGGCTGACACCGGGCCGCACCATCCTCGGCCCCGAGCAGGAACAGTGGCTCTTCAACGGCCTCGGGCGCTCCGACGCGACGTGGAACATGATCTCCCAGCAGATCCCCGTGACCCAGGTCGACACCGACCCCGGCCCCGGCCAGGCATTCGTGATGGACTTCTGGGACGGTTACGTGGACGCCCGCCAACGGCTGTTCAAGGAGCTCACCGACCGCAGTGTGAGCAACCCGGTCGTCCTCACCGGCGACATGCACCGCCACCTCGCCGCCGATCTCAAGCAGAACTTCGACGATCCGGGATCACCGACGCTCGGTGTCGAATTCGTCGGTTCGTCCATCTCCACCACCAAGGACGGAATGGACCTGGACCCCTCCGGCGCCAGGCTGCTCGCGGCCAACGAGCACATAAAGTTCACAAACTTCCAGCGCGGATACGTGCACTGCTCGCTGACCCGGAACAGCTGCCGCGCCGACTTCAAGGTGCTCCCGTACGTCACCACCCCCGGCGCACCCATCTCGACCCGGACCTCCTACGTGACCGAGGCCGGTCATCCAGGGCTCCAGGAGGCCTGAGGAAACACCCGCCGAGCGGTGCCCCGGGAACGGGGCGCCGCCCGCGCGGATCCCCGGGATCAGGACTCGCGCGTCGCCGCCATTCCCAGGGTGATCAGGCCGAGCACCACCCAACCGAACCAGAGCCAGCCGCTGCTCCCCAGGGCCACCGTGTAGGCGGTGACCACGACCAGGGCGGTCAGCGTGAGCACTCCCATGGCCTTCGTGGATCCGGACATGCCCGCACCCTCCTCATCGGCCGTGCGGCCGTGGATGCCATCGTCACCCCTGAGGCATGCCCACCGCTACTGCCCGCGCGCCTGCAATGAGGCGAGATAGGCGTTGTACGCCTGCAGCTCCTGGTCACCGTCCCGGTCGGCCCGGCGGTCCGAGCGCTTCGCCGTCCGCTGCTCGGAGCGGTACCACTGGAAGACCAGCGCGATCAGCACCAGCACCGAGGGGATCTCACTGAAGGCCCAGGCGATACCGCCCGCCCAGCCCTGATCGCTCAGTGCGTCGATGCCCAGCGAGGCCGGCGGATTCTGGTACGTCCCCACCATCGGGGTGGTCGCCATCATGAGGGCGATACCGAAGAACGCGTGGAACGGCATCCCGGCGAACAGCTCCAGCATCCGCATCACATAGCCGGGGCGGTGCGGCCCCGGGTCGACGCCCATGATCGGCCAGAAGAACACCAGGCCGACCGCGAGGAAGTGCACCATCATCGCGATGTGACCGGTCTTCGAGCCCATCAGGAAATCGAAGAGCGGGGTGAAGTACAGCCCGTACAGGCTGGCGATGAAGAGCGGGATCGTGAAGGCCGGATGCGTGATGATCTTCATGTACCGGCTGTGCAGCAGCTTGAGCAGCAGCTCGCGCGGCCCCGTGCGGCCACGGCCCGCGACCGGCAGTGCACGCAGCGCCAACGTCACCGGAGCGCCCAGCAGCAGCAGGATCGGCGACAGCATGCTGATCACCATGTGCTGCACCATGTGCACGCTGAACATGACCATGCCGTAGTCGTTGAGCCTGGTGCACATCACCAGGGCGATGCTCAGCACGCCGACGACGAAGAACACGATCCGGCCGACCGGCCAGTCGTCCCCGCGTCTGCGCAGCCGCAGCACGGCGTACGCGTACAGGCCGATGCCGAGAACGCAACCGATGAGGAAGAAGGGGTCCGCGGAGAATTGGAGCCCACGTCCCAGCGTGAACGGCGGCAGATCCATGTTCATGCCGTGCCCGCTGTGATCCATCTGTTCACTCCTGCTGGGGGCATCCCCGTTTCGTGCCGGTTGTCCCGACCAGAGTAGAACTGCCCCCGGCCGCAGCTGCGGCCGGGGGCAGTCCGAAGGACGAGGCGTCGCTCAGAGCACGCACTCCGCCTCGGCGTACCGCTCGGCCGGGACCGTCTTCAGCGTCTCCACGGCCTTGTTCAGCGGCACCATCACGATGTCCGTGCCGCGCAGCGCCGTCAGCATGCCGAATTCGCCGCGGTGCGCCGCCTCCACCGCGTGCCAGCCGAAGCGGGTGGCGAGCACCCGGTCGTACGCGGTCGGCGTGCCACCGCGCTGCACATGGCCGAGGATCACCGGGCGGGCCTCCTTGCCCAGACGCCGCTCCAGCTCGCCGGAGAGCTGCGTGGCCATGCCGGCGAACCGCTCGTGCCCGTAGATGTCCTTGGTGCCCTGCTCGATCTCCATCGACGTGCCCTCGCGGGGCTTGGCGCCCTCGGCGACGACGACGATCGCGAACTTCTTGCCCGCCGAGAAACGCCGCCCGACCACCTCGGTCAGCTCGTCGATGTCGAAGGGGCGCTCCGGCACGACGATGGCGTGCGCGCCGGCCGCCATGCCCGAGTGCAGGGCGATCCAGCCGGTGTGGCGGCCCATGACCTCGACGATCAGCACCCGCTGGTGCGATTCGGCGGTCGTCTTGAGCCGGTCGAGTGCCTCGGTCGCGACACCGACGGCGGTGTCGAAGCCGAAGGTCACATCCGTGGAGGCGATGTCGTTGTCGATGGTCTTCGGTACGCCGACGATCGGCAGCCCCGCCTCGGAGAGCAGGTTGGCCGCCTTCAGCGTGCCCTCGCCGCCGATCGGGATGATCGCGTCGAGACCGAGGTCGGAGACGTGGCCCCTGGCCTGCTCCACCCCGCCGCGCAGATGGGCGGGCTGGACCCGGGAGGAGCCGAGGATCGTGCCGCCCCGGGCGAGGATGCCGCCGACCGCGTCGAGGTCGAGCTTGCGGTAGTCGCCCTCCAGGAGGCCTTTCCAGCCGTCGTGGAAGCCGATGACCTCGTCGCCGTGGTCGACCACCGCGCGATGAACGACGGAACGGATGACGGCATTGAGGCCGGGGCAGTCGCCGCCGGAGGTGAGAACACCAATTCGCATTGCCCGGGAAACCTTTGCAACGTGGGCCGACGACCGGACCACGTCGTCCGGTTGGATCCCCGCCACCCTACCGGCGCAGGGTGGCGGGACCGAACCGGGCGTCCGCCTGCTGGACTCCGCTCAGACGAGCGAAAACCGCCTCATCAGGCGGGCTGTGTCGCCGACGCGATGCGCTCCGCGCGCAGCGCCTCGTACCAGCGGTCGTCCGTCGGCGGCAGGGCGTTCACATCGAGGGCCAGCTTCAGCAGCAGGTCCGCGATCAGCGGGTTGCGCGCCATGACGGGGCCGTGCATGTACGTACCGAAGACGGTGTCGTTGTACGCGCCCTCGGTGCCGTCGCCGGTGCCGTTGCCCCGGCCGAGCTGCACCCGGGCGAACGGCCGTGCCGTCGGGCCGAGATGCGTGACGCCCTGGTGGTTCTCGAACCCGGTCAGCGGCGGCAGGCCGAGCTGCGGGTCGATGTCGGCCAGTACGTCACCGACGCACCGGGCACCCTCGCCGCGGGTGGAGACCACGTCGAGCAGCCCCAGACCGGGCTCGCGCTCACCGAGGTCGTTGATGAACTCGTGACCGAGGATCTGGTAACCCGCGCAGACCGAGAAGATGATCGCGCCGTTCGACGCGGCCCGGCTGAGCCCGCCGTCGCGGCGCAGCCGCTCCGCGGCGAGCCGCTGCGGCCGGTCCTCGCCGCCGCCGATCAGATAGATGTCGCCGGACGTCGGGACCGGCTGGTCGCTGCGCACGTCGACGCGCTGCACGTCGAGACCGCGCTGCCGGGCCCGGCGCTCCACCACCAGCGCGTTGCCCTGGTCGCCGTAGGTGCTGAGGAGGTCGGGGTACACCCAGACCAGACGCAGACCGTTGCTCATGCTTCGTCCTCTCCGGAGGTGGCCGGGGCCGGGGTCAGTTGCCGACACGACGGCGCAGATCCTGGAAGGCGGTGTAGTTGGCGATGACCTCGATACGGCCGGGTGGGGCCTGTTGCACGGCCTCGTCGAGGTTCTCGCAGACCCGGAAGTCGAGACCGGCCACTTCGAGCCGGACCGCCAGGTCCAGCTTGCGGTCGCCGAGCACGAAGATCGGGTGACCGGCGAGCTGGGTGTAGTCCACGTCCCACAGCCAGGAGGTGTCCGTGCCGTCCGCGCCGCGGGCGTTGACGGAGAGGATCACCGGCGTGGGCGGCGGGTCGATCAGGGAGAACGTCTCCAGCCAGCCCGCCGGGTTCTTCGCCAGCAGCAGCCGCAGCTCACGGCCGAGGAAGGACACCACGTCGTAGCGGCCCGCGACGGCCTGCACCTGGTACATGCGCTCCAGCGCGACCTGCGGCGGCACACCGAAGACGGCGGCCACGGCGGCGGAGCTGGTGGCGTTGGCCTTGTTGGCGCGGCCGGGCAGCTGGAGGTGGATCGGCCACGCCGAACCATGCGGGTCCAGGACGTAGTCGCCGTGCAGGACCCAGCTGGGAGCGGGCCGGCGGAATCCGCACTCGCCGCAGAACCAGTCGTCGCCGGGGCGCTGCATCACACCGCCGCAGGACGGGCAGGACCAGGCGTCGTCCTTCCACGCCTGTCCCGCCGCGACCCACACCACATTGGGGGAGGAGGAAGCGGCCCAGACGATCAGCGGGTCGTCGGCGTTCGCGACGATCACGGCCTTCGAACCGGACAGCCCCTCACGCCACTTCTCCGCCAGCATCCGGGTCTCCGCCGCGCGGTCCAGCTGGTCGCGGGAGAGGTTGAGCAGTGCGATCACCTTGGGCGTCGTGTCGCGCGCGACCCCGGCGAGGTACTTCTCGTCCACCTCGATCACGCCGTACTGCGCGTCCGAGCCGCCGGCCAGCGCGGAGGTGATGCCCGCCGGCATGTTGGCGCCGAGCGCGTTCGACACCACCGGGCCCGCGGCCCGCAGCGCCTCGGCGATCAGCCGGGTGGTCGTCGTCTTGCCGTTCGTCGCCGACACGAGGATCACGTCCAGGTGCTGCGCCAGCCGCCCCAGCAGGTCGGGGTCGAGCTTGAGCGCCACCCGGCCGCCGATCACCGATCCGCTGCCGCGCCCAGCGGCGCGTGACACCGCCGCCGCGGCCTTGCCCGCCGTCACGGCCAGCTTGGCCCGTGGCGACAGCGGCTCCGTGTTGCCTGCCATCGTCCTAGATCCTCCTTGCATCGGTCCACGCCCAGCCTATCGATGTCCGGCGCTACGGCCGCACCCTGGCACCGCCGGGAAGGTGGAGGTCACGTGGAACGTACGATTGCGGCCATGCGAAACCGCCCGATCCCCGGCAGTTCCGGACTGATTCGTGCCATGAGCCTGCTCGGTGATCCGGTGCTGCACGGGAGCTGTGAACCCGTCACGGACTTCGGTCCCGCGCTCGCCCGGCTCGTCGAGGACATGTACGCCACCATGTATGCGGCCGAGGGCGTCGGCCTCGCGGCCAACCAGATCGGCGTCCCCCTGCGGGTGTTCGTCTACGACTGCCCGGACGACGACGACATCCGTCACCTCGGGCACCTCGTCAACCCCAGGCTCGTCGAGGCCGACGGCATCACCGTACGCGGCCCGGAGGGCTGCCTCTCGCTGCCCGGCCTCGAAGCGGGCACCCCGCGGTTCGACCGGGCCGTCGTCGAGGGCTTCACGGCCGACGGCGAGCCGGTCCGGGTCACCGGCACCGGGTTCTTCGCGCGCTGTCTCCAGCACGAGTGCGACCATCTCGAAGGCAAGGTCTACACGGACCGGTTGACCGGGCTGCGCCGCAGGAGGGCGCTGCGGGCGGCCCGCCGGGCGCCCTGGGCGCGCACCGGTCGGGCCACGTCCGGGGTCTGAGGCTGTCGGGAGGTCCCGACCGGAGGTCGCCCGACGGCCGCTCAGAATCCGGGGCCGCCCGGCCGGTCGCCCGCGGCTGACAGCCGGCCCCACAGCAGATCGGCCAGGCTGCTCACCAACTGCTCGCGGGAGCAGGGGCGTTCGCCCAGCCACCAGTCGCCCGCCGCATGCATCATGCCGACGATGCCGTGGCCCCAGATGCGTGCCATGGCCTCGCTGTCCGGGCCGAGGTCCACCCGCTCGGCGATCACCAGGGCGAGTTCCTCGCCGAGCCGGCGCAGCAGGGGTGCCGAGTGCCGTCCGACGTCGAAGCCCTGCTCCGTCGAGGGCGCCGCGTCGTCGGACGGGTGCATCAGGAAGCGGTAGACCTGTGGGCGGGCCTCGATGGCCGCGAGATAGGTGTCGAGCGTCGACTCGACGCGCCGGCGGCGCTCGGCGGGGGCGTCGAGCGCGGCGCGCAGGGCGATCAGCAGGGCGTCGGTGTGGCGCTTGGCGAGGGCGCGGTAGAGGCCGCCCTTGTCGCCGAAGTGCCGGTAGAGGATGGGCTTGGTGATCCCGGCCTCCGCCGCGATGGCGTTCATCGAGGCCCCCGGCCCGTCCCTGAGCACCACGCGGTCGGCGGCTTCGAGCAGCTCGCGGCGGCGGCTCTCGGCCGCTGTCCGCTGTCGCTCTGCCTGTCGTGTGCTCTCCATGTCGCCTCTCCCCGCCCCTGGCCGTGCATATTGCGTCCTGCCTGCGCAACGTAACACCCTGCCCAACGCGATGTGGATCCCAGCCGGGGCGGTTGACAGAGGCTACTTGTCGGTAACAGACTGCGGTTACCGCAAGTAACGAGTGGTTTTTCACAGCAGTACGTGGAGGGGAACATGTCCGAGTTCACGCTCGAACTCAACGATGACCAGAAGCAGGTCCGTGACTGGCTTCACGGCTTCGCAGCGGATGTGATCCGTCCGGCGGCCTCCGAGTGGGACGAACGTGAGGAAACGCCCTGGCCCGTCATCCAGGAGGCGGCCAAGGTAGGCATCTACTCCCTCGACTTCTACGCCCAGCAGTTCTTCGACCCTACGGGCCTCGGCATCCCGATGGCCATGGAGGAGCTCTTCTGGGGGGACGCGGGCATCGCCCTGTCCATCGTCGGTACGGGCCTGGCGGCCGTGGGCGTCCTCGCCAACGGCACCGAGGAGCAGATCGGCACCTGGATCCCGCAGATGTACGGCGACGCCGACGACGTCAAGGTCGCGGCCTTCTGCTCCTCCGAGCCGGACGCCGGTTCCGACGTCGCCTCGATGCGCACCCGCGCCGTGTACGACCAGGCCAAGGACGAGTGGGTGCTGAACGGCACCAAGACCTGGGCGACCAACGGCGGCATCGCCAACGTCCATGTCGTCGTCGCCGTGGTCGACCCGGAGCTGGGCTCCAAGGGGCACGCCTCGTTCATCGTGCCGCCGAACACCCCCGGCCTCTCCCAGGGCCAGAAGTTCAAGAAGCACGGTATCCGCGCCTCGCACACCGCCGAGGTCGTCCTGGAGGACGTCCGGATTCCCGGCCACTGCCTGCTCGGCGGCAAGGAGAAGCTCGATCAGCGCCTGGCACGGGCCCGCGAGCGCGCCGCCTCCGGCGGTGAGCGGGTGAAGAACGCGGCGATGGCCACCTTCGAGGCGTCCCGCCCCGCGGTCGGCGCCATGGCGGTCGGCACCGCCCGTGCCGCGTACGAGGTGGCGCTGGACTACGCGAAGACCCGCACCCAGTTCGGCCGGCCCATCATCGACAACCAGGGCATCGCCTTCCAGCTCGCCGACATGCGTACGCAGATCGACGCGGCCCGGCTGCTGGTGTGGCGCGCCTCGTGGATGGCGACCACCGGCAAGCCGTTCACCTCGGCCGAGGGCTCGATGTCCAAGCTGTACGCGAGCGAGACCGCGAAGAAGGTCACCGCCCAGGCCGTCCAGATCCTCGGCGGCAACGGCTTCACCCGTGAGTACCCGGTGGAGCGGATGCACCGGGACGCGGCGATCTACACGATCTTCGAGGGCACCAGCGAGATCCAGCGCCTGGTGATCGCCCGCACCCTCTCGGGCATGCCGATCCGCTAGAGATCCGCGTTGCTCGATCGCCGGACGGGCCTTGTTCCGGCCCGCCCGGCGATCGAGGACACGGTCCGTCAGGCCGGCAGCTGGGCCTCGATGGCCGCGATGAGCTCGGGCGCCTCCGGCTCCGTGCCGGGGCGCAGGCGCGCGACCGGTACGCCCGCCGGCGAGATGAGGAACTTCTCGAAGTTCCACTGGACGTCACCGGCCTCGCCGTCCGCGTCCGCCAGCTGGGCCAGCTCGGCATAGAGCGGGTGACGGCCCTCGCCGTTCACATCGGTCTTCTCCAGCAGCGGGAAGCTGACCCCGTATGTCGTCGAGCAGAAGGTCTGGATCTCCTCCGGGCTCCCCGGCTCCTGGCCGGCGAACTGGTTGCACGGCACACCGAGCACGGTGAAGCCGCGGGCCGCGTACGAATTCTGGAGCCTTTCCAGGCCCTCGTACTGCGGGGTGAGCCCGCACTTGGACGCGACATTCACCAACAGGACGGCCCGGCCCCGGTAGTCGGCCAGGGACGTGGGCTCACCGGTGAGTGTGCGCAGGGGGATGTCGTGCAGCGTCATGAGGTCTCCTCGTGAGGTGTGGCTTCCACAGCCATTGTCACGCCCGGAACAGGTCCGTACGAAGCCCGTCCGCCGGCCGTCCGGAGCCCCCGCACGTTACCGACCTGCGGGAGTACGGCAGTCGCTGCGACCGCGGCATGACCCCGATGAGCGACCCGTGTACGGATACGGGCCGGGGATCGAACTCCTGTGCCTGGGCCGGGAGAACGGCGCACTCTCACCGGTCGGGCAGCGCCCGCGCGGGGCCGATCGCCTTGTAGTAGAGGGTCGTCGGCTTCAAGACCCCGGCCGGGTCCTCGGCATAGTCCGGGATCGAACCGCACTCCGTCCAGCCCGCCGAACGGTAGAGCCGCTCGGCGGGACTTCCGCTCTCGGTGTCCAGAACCAGCAGTGTGACGCCGGCCCCGGCGGCCGACCGCTCGGCCGCGTCGAGCAGCGACCGGCCCAGGCCCCGGCCGCGCGCCGACGGACGCACCATCAGCTTGGCCACCTCCGCGCGGTGGCGGGCGTTGGGCAGCCGGGCCCGGGACAGGGCGATGGTTCCCGCGATCCGTTCCGCGTCGCGGGCGATCCACACCTGGAGGAGACCGGCGTCCACGTCCCCGGCCCGCTCCCGCCACCAGACGGCGGCCACGTCGCGGTCCAGTGGCGCGAGGAAACCCACCGACGATCCGCCGTCCACGGTGTCCACCAGGAGTGCGGCCAACTCATCGGCGTAGGTGACCAGTTCGTTTCCGTATACGGCGACGATCTCGGTCATGCGTAAAGTCCTCTCATGGCAGAACGATCATCAGGGCATAGCGGACCTGTTCCGGCCCCGGACAGTGGAAGTGCGAGGGGCCGCGCAGCCGGAACCGAAGACAGTCGCCGCGGCGCACGGTGTGCACGGTGCCGTCGACGGTGATCTCGACCGTTCCCTCCAGCACCCACACGTGCTGCTCCAGGCCGGACACCGGTGCGTCGTCGTACGCGATGGCGGCCCCCGCGTCGAGGGTGCCCTCGATGACCTCCGCGCGCAGGCCGGTGTGCGGCGGCGAGACCGAGCGGCGTACGAAGCCCGATGCCTCGTCCCGCCAGACCGGCTGCCGTGCGGCGGGGACGAGTTGCGGGGGCTCCGTCTCCACCTCCAGCAGGAGGCGGGACATCGTCCGTCCGTAGACCGTGCACAACCTGCCGAGCAGCGCGGCGGTCGGGCTCAACTCGCCGCGTTCCAGCCGCGACAGGGTGGAGCGGCTCACCCCGCTGCGTCGCGAGAGCTCGTCCAGCGACCAGCCGCGCTCGGTGCGCAGTTCACCCAGGCGCGCGGCGAGCCGGGCATCGACGGAGCCGGGCTCCGTCTCTTCGGTTTCTCTCATCATGGAGATGATATCCCTGTACGGAGACGGGTCGTGCGAGGGCGGCGGCCCCGGGCAGCGCTTGTTCTGCCGGGTGGGTGCCGACGTGACACCCTTGGTCTGGGAGGCCCGGGCGGTCACTCGGCCCGCCGGGTTGCCCTGCTACCCGAGGAGGCCGCAAATGGCCAGTACCAGCACTGGGCCGTCGGTGGCGCCCGCCGGCCCTTCGAGTTCGCACCATCCTCTCCAGATCGGCTGGACCGCCTTCGCGGCGGTGCTGATGATCTTCGGCGGAGCGATGGCGATCTTCGAGGGAATCGCAGCCATCGCCAGGAACAACGTATTCATCGCCACCCGTGACTATGTGTTCCGGTTCAATCTCGCCGGCTGGGGCTGGATCCACCTCGCACTCGGCATCGTCATCGTCATCGCCGGCTGCGCGCTGTTCACCGGAGCCGCATGGGCACGTGTGACCGGCATCGTGCTCGCGGGCCTGAGCGCACTCGCCAACTTCCTGTGGCTTCCCCACTACCCGCTCTGGTCCATCGTGCTCATCGCCATCGACGTCTTCATCATCTGGGCGCTGTGCGCCGATTCGTACGAGGAGAAGGAGAGCGTCTGAGGTCACGGCACAGGCCCCTCATCCTCGATCCGGCCGGGCGTCGGCCGGGGACGGCGCGAGCCTGAGCGTGACGACGTAGGAGACCACGACCGCGACGATCACGAGCGGCATGACGGTCAGGCCCTCGGACCCCAGCAGCAGTGTCGCCAGCAGCACCGAGGTCATCGGGAGCTTCAGCATCGCCACGCACATGGCGCCGATACCCATCGCGAAGCCCGACGTGAGGTCCAGTCCCGGCAGATGGGACAGGGCTGTACCGCCCGCCGCTCCGATGAACATCGCCGGGAAGACCGGGCCGCCCCGGAAGCTGCTCAAGGAAGCGCAGTAAGCCACCGCCTTGCAGGCGACCAGTACCACGAGCGTGCCCACCGAGTATCCGGCGCTCTGCGCCAGCAGCGGATCGAGGGCGTCCTCCCCGGAGTACAGCACCCCGGACGCGTCCCGGCCGGTGCTCTGCGCGTACACGAGAGCCGCCGCGCCGACGACCAGGCCCATGACGACGGTGGCCGTCACGGTCCGCCGTACCACCCGTGCCTGGAGGAACAGCGCGAACCACCGAATGCCCGTGCCGACGAAGGCCGCGGCCACGCCCACGACGAGCGCCCAGCCGAATCGCGCGAGGTCGGGCGCCGTGGCGCCGGGCACATGGTGAAGTGCCAGGGAGTACGTCCCGAGACCGGTCCACGAACCGAGTCCGGTGAAGATGAGCGCGCCGACGCCGGACGCCAGCAGACCCGGCACCAGGACCAGCCCGAGCATCATCCCGGCCAGCCCCGAGGTCTCCATCAGGAGAAAGGCTCCCAGGAGCGGCGACCCCAGCAGCGCACTGATCGCGGCAAAGCTGCCCGCGGCTCCCATCACGGCACTCGCGCCGGGATTGATGCCGGGCCGGACCAGGCGCGCCGCGAGCACGGCCAGTCCGCCGCCGAGCGCGATCAGCGGCGCCTCGGGACCGAGCACCGCCCCGAGGCCCAGCGAGGCGAGCGCCGCCAGCACGATGCCGGGCAGTTCCACCGCCGACGGCGCCCCCGTGCTCACCATCCCGTCGGCGGGCCGGTGACCGCCGATGCCCGGCAGGTGGCGGATGGTCAGCCCGACCAGCAGGCCCGCGACGGCGAGCAGCGGCACCGGCCACCAGGACGGTGTACCGGCGAACCCCAGGGCCCGGGGCAGGTCGTGGTAGGTGAGCGACTGGAGTTCGTGGACGAGCGCGAGGAAGCCGAACGCCACCGCCGAGACCGGGACTCCGAGAGCCGCCGCCATCACGAGGAGCACCGCGTAACCGCGGGTGCGGATCAGCGCGGAGGGGTTCACTGCCGCCGGGGGAGTCGCGGCGGGCTCGGTCGACATGATCGTTGTCTCCTCGGCGTCACAACCGTCCGGAACACGCTGTCCCGCAAGCGTTCACAAGGAGATAGCACAACGTGCGCATTCGGCCGTGATGTACCCGCTGTACGGGTGCGGTGATCTCCGTACCGCCATTCCCCTGGACCAGCGCGCGGGCGGCGCCGGGGGAGGCTCAGACGTCCCGGGTCGCGGGAAGCCGGCCCGCCCGCACCGCGTCGACGAGCGCCCGGTGGTCCCGCTCGTTGCAGTCGGCGTACTTCTCGGCGAAATACGTCAGCGCCCGGTCGAACGAGTGGCCGCGCCCCAGGTAAGCCGCGATGGCGATCCGGTCGCCCGAACGGGCATGGGCGCGGGCCAGCGCGGTGCCGCACGCCTCGCCGAGGACCCGCATGCCGGACGGCACCATGTCCTCCGGCTCCATGACACCCTTCCAGTCCCGCAACTGGCGTACGTAGAAGTCGCGGCGCCTGCCGTCGATCCCCTCCACCCGCTCCCAGCCGAGGAAGATGTCGCCCGCCGCCTGCATCAGCCGCTGTCCCGCGACCACGCGCTCGCCCTGGTTCCGGTACGGGCCGGGGCCGGCATGGGGCGCGAGCACCGAGGGGCCGGCCTCCTTGGCCTGGAGGAGGAGCGGATCCCCGCCGTCCCTGCCGAGCATCAGGATGATCCAGCAACGCGTACCGACGCTGCCGACGCCGACCACCTTGCGCGCCATGTCCACGAACCGGAAGTCGGAGAGCAGGGTCCGCCGGTCCGACGGCAGGCTGCGGCCGTAGCGGCCGATCAGTTCGCGGAACCGCTCCTGCGTCGCGTCGCGCTCGCCCGCCGGGAGCAGAGCGGCCACCGGTACGAGCAGCGGCGGGTCCGCCGCGATGCGCGGCTCTCCGTCCACCGCCACGGTGAGCTTGTCGAAGGCCCGAAGGCTGTCCCGGGTGCGGGCCTTGGACGCGGCCCGTGACAGCTTCCTGCGGCCGCGCTTCGCCAACTGCTGGGAGGCCAGCGCTTCGAGACGGCCGATGTCGGTCCGCGAGTACCACACGTCGAGATTGCGCATGCCGGCGAACCGGATCATCGACTCCCGGTACGCCCTCACCGTGGTCAGCACGATGTCCGCGCGCTCCTGGTCGGTGAAGCCGTTCGCCCGGCCCGCGACGACGAAGCTGGCCGCCAGGCGCTTGACGTCCCACTCCCAGGGCCCCGGTGACGTCTCGTCGAAGTCGTTGATGTCGAACAGCAGATTCCGTTCCGGCGAGGCGAACAGCCCGAAGTTCAGCAGATGGGCGTCCCCGCACAGTTGGGCCCTGATCCCACAGTTCCCGGTGGAGGCCAGGTCGGATGCCATGATCGCGGCGGCACCCCGGTAGAAGCGGAACGGCGACTCGGCCATCCGGCCGTAGCGGATCGGTACGAGTTCGGGCACCCGGGCCGCGGACTGGGCTTCGAGGACGGCCAGCGGGTCGGGCCGGTCGGCCGGCGGTTCGAACTCGGCGTGACTCGACCGCGGGGCCGCCCGCCGGGCCGCCCTCCCGCGAGCCGCCCGCTGCTCCGGCGTCGCGTCCGGTGCCGTCCTGAGCATCGAGGTCGCGTCCTGCGGCATCGGGTCCTCCTGACCGCTCACGGGCGTGCGCCACTGCGCCACGGGCGTATGCCGCTCCCGCCGACGCCCGCCTGCCCGGCCCCGGGGACGTCGCACCGGTCGGCGCGTCCGTGCCCCGAGTCCGATCATCGCGGCTCGGCCCGGTTCCGGCATCATCTGGACGTCGCCCGTCACGTCCCGCGTCCGGATCGCGACCGGCGGACGCCCGGGGCGGGGCGGGGCGGGGCGGTCCGGGCGAGCGAGCACGGGGTGCCTGGCGGACAGTGGAGGCCGGAGCGGTCCGTCCGTAAACGGGCTACCGGGGCTTTTACCGGGTACGGCTCGGCACCGCGGCCGTCGGCCAGTTGCAGCTCGACATCTACGGCGAGGCCCTCTACGCGCTGTCCGAGGGCCGCGAGGTGGGCATCCAGGCGGGCTACCGGGGCTGGCAGGTGGTGGCCCGGACCCTCGACTGGCTCGTGGACCGCTGGGACCGGCCCGACGAGGGCATCTGGGAGACCCACGGCGGACGGCAGGACTTCGCCTACAGCCAAGTGATGGGCTGGGCGGCGTTCGACCGCGGCCTGCGCCTGGCGGCCGATCTCAGCCGGCCCGCCGACACCGTCCGGTGGCCGGGCGCCAGCGACGCCATTCTCGAACAGGTCATGGGACGCGGCTGGAGCGAGTCCGAGCAGGCCTTCGTCCAGTACTACGGCAGCACAGTGCTGGGCGCCTCGCTGCTGCTGGTGCCCAGGGTGAGGTGCCTCGCCCCGAAGGACCCCGGCTGGCTCGCCACGCTCGACGCCATGGACCGCATGCTCGTCTCCGGCAGCTTCGTCTACCGCTACTACCCCGCGGCCTCCCCGGACGGACTGCGGGGCTCCGAGGGCACGTTCAGCCTCTGCACGTTCCTGCACGTCGACGCCCTGGCCCGCGCGGGCCGGCTGCGCAAGGCTCGCTACGCCTTCGAGAAGATGCTCGCGTACGCCAACCATGTCGGCTTGTTCGCGAGGAGATCGGCCCCAGCGGCGAGCAACTCGGCATCCTCCCAAAGGCGTTCACCCGCCTCTCGCTCATCACGGCGGCGCGGACCCTGGACGAGGCGCTGGACGCGGCACGCGCCAAGGAACGCGGCTGACGGCGCTCGGTGGTTGTCGGGTGCCCTCCGGCTACAGGACACCCCCATCCTCTCAGGGCGACGGCGGCCGGGACGGGGGCCCGAGGAGGACGGCGGTGTCGCCCGGCCGGGCATCCGGGGTGTGCGTGTGGGTCACCGGGGCGAGCAGCCCGTCGGCGCGTACGACGAACAGCACGTCGTGCCCGGCCGGTAGGGCCCCGTCGGCCCGCCGCGTGAGCATTCGGGCCCCGGCCTCGTACCGGCGGGCCAGCTCCGTACCGGTCAGACCGGTACGGAAGAGGGGCTCGCCCCCGGTGTACGGCGCCACCACACCCTGGCTGTCGGTGTCCGGAGCGAGCCGGTGGACCGGGCCCTCGACGCTCTCCCGCAGGGTCATCGCCGCCAGCGCGTTGAAGTCGTCCTCCTCGGTGAGCAGCAGCACACCGGTGATGCCCTCCAGCTCCGCCGCGGCACCCGAGGCAGCCGCGAGCAGCTCGCCCGTAGCCAGGGGCAGCCCGGCCTCCTCGATCCGGGCCCGCTGGCGCTCGGCACCCGCCCACATCAGCACGTCCAGCCCCGCCGAGTTCAGCGCGCGCCCCAGATCGACCGCCCAGGGCGCGCCGCCCACCAGCAGTGGCCGGGACCGGGAGGGGCGCAGCACCTTCAGCCGCCGGGCGACCGGAAGCGCCGTCAGGCCGTACAGCGTGACGGTGGCGACGATCACCACGAAGGTCGCGGGCAGGATCCGCTCGGCGCCGTCGACGCCCCGCGCCACCAGGGTCGCCGAGAACGTGGAAGCGGTCGCCGCGGCGACGATGCCACGCGGGGCCATCCACCCGATGAACCACCGTTCCCCGCCCCGGACATCGGTACCGGCCGTCGACACCAGGGCCACGAGGGGGCGCACCACCAGCACCAGGAGGGCGACCAGGGCGAGCGAGGGGAGCACCACGTGGCGCAGCGAGGCCGGGGTGACCGTGGCCGAGATGGAGATGAACAACAGGCCGATGATCAGCGAGACCAGGGTGTCGAGGAACGGCCGGCGGGCCGGAAGGTCCAGCCCCGGCAGATTCGCCATGGCCATACCCATCACGACCGCGGAGATGAGCCCGGTGTCCTCGCGGAGCGCGTCACAGGCGGCAGCGATTCCGATCACCGCGGCGATCTGCGCCGACGTGGCCAGTTCCTCGTTCAGCCGGGCCCGGCGCAGCAGCAGCCACAGCACACCGGCCCCGACCACGCCGCCCACCGCACCCACCGCGACGCTGGCCGAGAACTGTTCCAGCTGGCTTCCGAAACCCTTGAGTTCACCGGCGACCACGGCATGGAAGGCGAGCGCCCCCAGGATGCCGCCGACCGGATCGATCAGGGAGCCTTCCCAGACGAGGATGCGCTGCAGCCGCTCGGAGGGCCGTACGAAGTTGAGCAGTGGCCCGACGACCGTCGGGCCGGACACGACGAGGATCGCGCCCAGCATCACGGCCGCGCCCTTGGACATGTTCAGCACCGGCACCGCGAACAGCGCGGCGGACAGCCAGGTGATGAGCGCCCCCAGCCAGAGCAGCCTGACCACGATGCGACGCGTATGGCCCCGCAGCCGGCTGATCTCCAGGCCGAGCCCGGCCTCGTAGAGGATCACCGCCACCGCGAGCGAGACCAGCGGCGAGAAGGCCTCGCCGAGCAGCTTCTCGGGATTGACGTCGTCCGTCAGCGTCCCGGCGGCGAAGCCGACCGGCAGCAGGATCAGGAGGGCGGGAATCCGCAGCCGGCTCGCCAGCAGCTGGGAGCCGACCGCGAGCACCACGATGAGCCCCACACCCACCATTACTTCGTCAGCCGTCATGTCCGTGCCTCCTCGGATGCCAGGTGATCGGCCGCCCTCGGGAACAGGGTCAGCCTCCGGTGGCGAAGCCGGGGAAGAGAGTCATCCCGCCGTCGACGTAGAGGGTGGTGCCCACGACGTAATCCATCAGGTCGGACGCCAGCAGCGTCACCGCGGTGGCGATGTCCGGCGGATCGCCCACCCTGCGGTAGGGGATCAGCTTGAGGAGTTCGGCCTCGGCCTCGGGGGTGTCCCAGGCGCTGGTGTTGATGGGGGTGCGGATGGCACCGGGGGCCACGGCGTTGACCCGGATGCCTCGGGGTGCGCATTCCTGGGCCAGGGTCTGCATCAGCATGAGGACGCCGCCCTTGGACGCGGCGTAGTTCAGATGCCCCGACCACGGGATGATCTGGTGGACCGAGCTCATGCAGATGATCTTCCTGGCGGCGCGGGACACCTCGGGCACGACGCCCCGGCGGTCGAACTCCTTGACCGCCTCCCGGGCGCACAGGAACTGTCCGGTGAGATTGACGTCCAGCACCTTGTTCCACTGGTCCAGGGTCATCTCCGCGGCGGCGGCGTCCCGCTGCAGGCCGGCGTTGGCGACCAGGACGTCGACCGTGCCGAACTCCTCGACCATGCGGGCGAACATGGCGACGACCTGATCCTCCCGGGAGACGTCCGCCTCATGGGCGTACGCCCGCACGCCGAAGCCCTCGATCTCCCGCACCACGTCCTCGGCCGCCTCACGGCCGGCGACGTAGTTGACGACGACATCGGCACCCGCCCGCCCCAGCTCCACCGCGGTCGCCCTGCCGATGCCGGAGCTCGCACCCGTCACCAGTGCCTTCTGGCCTCGCAACAGGGGCAACGGCATCCGCTGCCGGGCCGCGTCCGCCGGTGAAGGTGAAGTCATCCTCGTCTCCCGTCGTCCCGCGCGTGGCGATGTCCGGGCCCCGCAGGAATCCGGACCGGCCCGGGCAGGCCGTCCGCGCGCGACAACCATCCGTGGCGGCCGGGCACGGGCTTGGCACGGCTCGCACCACTCGGCCGTCGGAGTGACCCGCTGTCCCTCCGACGGCCGAATGGTGCCGAGTCCGTCCGCCGCCACGACCGAGATGCGCACCGGCCCGCCCACTGTTCCAATGACGGAGGCACAGGCCCTGGCGGACCCGGGGCAGTCGAGATTCTGAGGAGCCGGTGTGAGCAGCGAGACCGACGAGACGGGGCCGATCGACTACCTGGTGATCGAATTCCCGAGCAGCCGGATGACGGGTGAGGGACTGCCCCTGCTGGTCGACCTGGTCGACCGGGGAATCATCCGGATCCTGGACCTGGTCTTCCTCCGCAAGAGCGAGGACGGAACGGTCGCGGGCGTGGAGCTCTCCGAGCTGACCGCGAACGGGCACGAGGACCTGGCAGTGTTCGAAGGGGTGTCCTCCGGCCTGCTCGGCCGGGACGACATCGACGAGGTGAGCGCGGTTCTCGAACCCGGCAGCGCCGCCGGGATCGTCATCTACGAGAACGTGTGGGCCGGACCGCTCGCGGCCGCGCTGCGCCGCTCGGGGGGACGACTCGTCGCCAACGGGCGCATCCCGGTCCAGGAGATCCTGGCATCGCTCGACGCGGCCGAGGCCGGGGTCTGAACAGGTCGGCCCCCGCAGCGCCGACCGGTCCTCGTGGCGCCGGCCGGCCCCCCGCACCAGCCAGTCAGCCGGCCCCCCCCGCACCAGCCAGTCAAAAGGAGATGCACCATGCCAGGCCTTCTTCGTGGCGTCGCCCGTACAGCGGTGATCGCCGGAACCGCCACCTCGGTCTCCAATCGGGTCTCCCGGCGGCAGGCGGGCCGCTGGGCGCGCCAGGACGCCGAGCAGGCGCAGGCCCAGCAGGCCGCCGCGGCGCCCCCGCCGCCCGCGCCCACGTCCCTCGCGCCGGAGGACGAGATGAGCAACAAGATCGCCCAGCTCAAGGACCTCGGCGATCTCAAGAGCCAGGGAGTGCTGAGCGAGAGCGAGTTCGAGGCCCAGAAGGCCAGGATCCTCGGCTCCTGACCGGCCCGGCCGGGCGACCGGGACCGCGCAGGCCCCGCCGGGCGACGGAGGCCCCGACGGCCCCGCTCACTCCCGCTTGTCGTCCCAGGGCGTGCCCAGCCAGCCGTCGAAGGTACGGATCAGTGCGCACAGCGCCGCCGCGAGCCGCCAGTCGACCCACGGCGCGTGGACATGGACCTCGTCGTCGTCCGAGAAGAACTCCAGCGGAACCTCCCGGCCGGCCCGCCAGATGACGCGCCGCGGCCCGCGAGCCACATCGCCCCCGCCGCTCAGCAGGCTGCCCACGCCGATCGCCACCTGGACCGGGAACAGCAGCCACCACACGTACCACCAGAAGATCCGGCCCTTGAAGCCGACCGCCTCCGGGCAGCCGGTCTGGGCGACCGTCCAGCGGGTCCGCAGCCCCTTGCCGTGGAGAGCCTTCTCCCGGACGAGCGTGCCGATCAGCTCGCCCTGCGCGCCCAGCACCCGGTACGTGGCCACGCCGTCGGCCGCGGACGCGGTGACGAGGGTGGCCAGCCGGGTCCGGCGCTCGCCGTCGGACCACAGGACGAAGGAACGCACCCCCGACTTGCGGGCCGCGAGGTACGCGGGTATCCCGCCCTCCGGCAGTTCGCGCTCCACATGGGCGACCACCCGGGACTCGCCTCCGGGCGCGTCGGCGAACTCGACGACATGGCCGACGGGCGAGACCGCGGCCGGCTTCATGGTCAGCACGCTGCTCACCGGTGAACTCCTCCGTTGTGTGCTGCTCGGACGTCTGTGTACTGCTCGGATGTCTGCTTGCTGCTCGGACGTCGCACAGCGGACGGCGCCCTGAGAAGATCGATCCGTGGAATCCGCCGAGCCCCTCCCCGAGCCGTTCCCCGGAACCGGCGCCGAGCCCCCGCCCGGGGACGACCCGGCCGGCCGCACCGCCCGCCGGAAGGTGGTGCGCTGCCGCATGTGCGGCCGCCCGCTCACCGGTACGGCCTCACGCCGCACCGGCCTCGGCCCCGCCTGCGACGCCAAGCTCCACCCGGCGCCCCCGGACATCCGCACCCGCCGCCACGAGGTCGAGCAGGACCCGCTGCCCGGCGTCTGACACGAGGAAGCGGGCCAGGGCCTCTCGTTGCGATGCACGGGCACCGGGCCCCGCTCCCTGATCCGGCCTGATCCAGACGAAAGACCCTATGCGCCGAGACGGCGGAACAGCCCCTCCTGCACCACGGACACCAGCAGGTTGCCGTCCCGGTCGTAGATCCGGCCCCGCGCCAGCCCCCGGCCGCCCGTCGCGACCGGCGACTCCTGGTCGTAGAGGAACCACTCGTCCGCCCGGAACGGACGGTGGAACCACATCGCGTGGTCCAGCGACGCCATGTCGAAACCACGCGGCCCCCACAACGGCTCCACCGGGATACGGACCGCGTCGAGCAGCGTCATGTCGCTGGCGTACGTCAGCGCACATGTGTGCACCAGAGGGTCGTCGCCCAGCGGGCCGACCGCCCGCATCCACACCGCGCTGCGCGGGTCCGCGTCCTCGACCTCCTCCTTCGTCCAGCGCAGCCGGTCGACGTACCTGATGTCGAAGGGCTGCCGGCGGGCCATCCTCTCCAGGGCCTCCGGGAGCGCCCCGAGGTGTTCCCGGACCTCCTCGGCGACGGTCGGCAGCTCCTCCGGATCCGGGACCTCGCGGGCCGGCGGCAGCTGGTGCTCGAAGCCCGCCTCCTCCGGCCGGTGGAAGGACGCCGTCAGATTGAAGATCGTCCGGCCCTGCTGGACGGCCGTGACCCGGCGGGTGGTGAACGACCGGCCGTCCCGGACGCGCTCCACCTCGTAGACGATCGGCACACCCGGCCGCCCCGGACGCAGGAAGTACGCGTGCAGCGAGTGGACCGGCCGGTCCCCGTCGGTGGTCCGGCCGGCCGCCACCAGCGCCTGCCCGGCGACCTGCCCGCCGAAGACCCGCTGCAGGGACTCCTGCGGGCTGCGCCCGCGGAATATGTTGACCTCGATCCGCTCCAGGTCGAGCAGATCGACCAGGCGCTCGGCGGGGTTCGTCATGCGGTTCGTCTCCACTCTCGCAACGGTGCCGCGCCCGCGGCGTACGTCCTCACAGCTGACCGACGGAGGTCACGCGGACCACGGCCCGGCCCTCCTCGTCGGAGGCGGCCAGGTCGATCTCCGCGCTGATGCCCCAGTCGTGGTCGCCGTTGGGGTCGGCGAAGGTCTGCCGGACCCGCCACAGCCCGTGCGCCGCGTCCTCGTCGATCTTCAGCAGCTTCGGACCGCGGGCGTCCGGACCGGTGCCCAGGTCGTCGTACTCGTCCCAGTAGGCGTCCATCGCATCGCCCCATGCGTCCTCGTCCCAGCCCGCGTCGCTGTCCAGCTCGCCGAGCTCGCCCACCTTGTCCAGCGCGGCCAGCTCGACCCGGCGGAACATCGCGTTGCGCACCAGCACCCGGAAGGCGCGGGCGTTGGCCGTGACCGGCTTCACCTCGTCGGCCCGCTCCTGCGCCTGCTCGGCGGTCTCCACCTCGGGGTTGGCCAGCTGCTCCCACTCGTCGAGCAGACTGGAGTCCACCTGCCGGACCATCTCGCCGAGCCAGGCGATCAGATCCTCCAGGTCCTCGGACTTGAGGTCGTCCGGGATGGTGTGCTCCAGCGCCTTGTACGCACTGGCGAGATAGCGCAGCACGATGCCCTCGGTGCGGGCCAGCTCGTAATTGGAGGTGAACTCCGTGAACGTCATGGCGCGTTCGTACATGTCACGGATCACGGACTTCGGCGAGACGGGGTGGTCGCCCACCCACGGGTGGCTCCTGCGGTACACGTCGTACGCGTGCCACAGCAGCTCGCTCAGCGGCTTCGGGTACGTGACCTCCTGGAGCAGCTCCATCCGCTCCTCGTACTCGACACCGTCCGCCTTCATCTGCCCGACCGCCTCGCCGCGCGCCTTGTTCTGCTGCGCGGCGAGGATCTGCCGGGGATCGTCGAGCGTCGACTCGACGACGGAGACCATGTCCAGCGCGTACGAGGGGGAGTCCGGGTCCAGCAGGTCGAACGCGGCCAGCGCGAAGGTGGACAGCGGCTGGTTGAGCGCGAAGTCCTGCTGGAGGTCGACGGTGAGCCGGACGATCCGGCCCTCCGCGTCCGGCTTGTCGAGCTGTTCCACGACGCCGCCGTCCAGCAGCGAGCGGTAGATCGCGATGGCCCGGCGGATGTGCCGCAGCTGCGCCCGGCGCGGCTCGTGGTTGTCCTCCAGCAGACGTCGCATCGCCTCGAAGGCGTTGCCGGGACGGGCGATCACGGACAGCAGCATGGTGTGCGTGACGCGGAAGCGGGAGGTCAGCGGCTCCGGGTCGGACTGGATCAGTTTGTCGAACGTGGTCTCCGACCAGGCGACGAAGCCCTCGGGGGCCTTTTTGCGGACCACCTTGCGCTTCTTCTTCGGGTCGTCGCCGGCCTTCTTGACGGCCTTCTCGTTCTCGATGACGTGCTCGGGAGCCTGCGCCACGACGAAGCCCGCCGTGTCGAAGCCGGCCCGTCCCGCGCGGCCGGCGATCTGGTGGAACTCACGGGCGCGCAGCGTACGCACCCGGGTGCCGTCGTACTTGGTGAGCGCGGTGAACAGCACCGTACGGATGGGTACGTTGACGCCGACGCCGAGGGTGTCCGTACCGCAGATCACCTTCAGCAGGCCGGCCTGGGCGAGCTTCTCCACCAGGCGCCGGTACTTCGGCAGCATGCCCGCGTGGTGCACCCCGATGCCGTGCCGCACATAGCGGGAGAGGTTCTGGCCGAACTTGGTGGTGAAGCGGAAGTTGCCGATCAGATCGGCGATCTTCTCCTTCTCCTCCTTGGTGCACATGTTGATGCTCATCAGCGACTGCGCCCGCTCGACGGCCGCGGCCTGGGTGAAGTGCACGATGTAGACCGGCGACTGCCTGGTGTCCAGGAGTTCGGTGAGGGTCTCGGTGATCGGGGTCAGCCGGTACTCGTAGCTGAGCGGGACCGGCCGGGTCGCCGAACGCACCACGGACGTGGGGCGGCCGGTACGGCGGGTCAGGTCCTCCTCGAACATCCGGACGTCGCCGAGCGTGGCCGACATCAGGATGAACTGGGCCTGCGGCAGCTCCAGCAGAGGGATCTGCCAGGCCCAGCCGCGGTCCTGCTCGGCGTAGAAGTGGAACTCGTCCATCACGACCTGGCCGATGTCGGCGTACTTGCCGTCACGCAGCGCGATGGAGGCCAGCACCTCGGCCGTGCAGCAGATCACCGGGGCATCCGCGTTGACCGAGGCGTCGCCGGTGAGCATGCCGACGTTCTCCGTACCGAACAGCTTGCACAGGTCGAAGAACTTCTCCGAGACCAGTGCCTTGATCGGCGCGGTGTAGAAGGTGACCTTGTCCTGGGCCAGCGCGGTGAAGTGCGCACCCGCCGCGACCAGGCTCTTTCCGGAGCCGGTCGGGGTGGAAAGGATCACGTTCGCGCCGGAGACCACCTCGATCAGTGCCTCCTCCTGGGCCGGATAGAGGGTGATGCCCCGCGTCTCGGTCCATGACGAGAAAGCCTCGAAGAGGGCGTCGGGGTCGTCGGTCGGGGGCAGCTGATCGATAAGGGTCACGCCCCCATCTTGCCTGCCTTCCGCCCGGATGAGGGAACCGGACGACGGTATGAAGATCATGGGCGATACGCTTCCCACTCAACTCGGCCGTGCCACAACGGCAATGGCAGCGATACGACTCTGGGGGCGGGAAGAACCATGATGGGACCGGCACACTCTCTGTCGGGGGCAGCGGCCTGGCTGGGGGTGGGCGCGGCGGCGGCGGCCGCCGGTCATGCGATGCCGTGGCCCGTCCTCGTCGTCGGGGCGCTGATCACCGCCGGAGCCGCGCTGGCCCCGGACCTCGACCACAAGTCCGCGACCATCTCGCGCGCCTTCGGGCCGGTGTCCCGGGGGGTCTGCGAAATCGTCGACAAGCTCTCGCACGCTGTCTACAAGGCGACCCGGATGCGCGGCGACTCGACCCGCAACGGGGGCCACCGGACACTGACCCACACCTGGGTGTGGGCGGTCCTGATCGGTGCCGGAGCCTCCGCCGCGGCGATCACCGGCGGCCGGTGGGCGGTGCTTGCGATCCTCTTCGTCCACCTGGTGCTCGCCGTCGAAGGGCTGCTGTGGCGGGCCGCCCGGATGTCCAGCGACGTCCTGGTCTGGCTGCTCGGCGCGACCAGTGCCTGGATACTGGCCGGTGTCCTGGACAAGCCGGGCAACGGCTCGGACTGGCTGTTCACCGCCCCCGGCCAGGAGTACCTCTGGCTCGGGCTGCCCATCGTGCTCGGCGCCCTCGTGCACGACATCGGCGACGCGCTCACTGTCTCGGGCTGCCCGATCCTGTGGCCCATCCCGATCGGCCGCAAGCGCTGGTACCCGATCGGCCCGCCGAAGGCCATGCGGTTCCGGGCCGGCAGCTGGGTGGAGCTGAAGGTGCTGATGCCGGCGTTCATGGTGCTCGGGGGAGTGGGCGGAGCGGCCGCGCTGAACTTCATCTGACCCGCCCCGCCCCGCCCCGGGCCGTGCGGTCAGCCGTGCCAGGACCGCCACAGCGCCGCATACGCGCCGTCCGCCGCGACCAGCTCGTCATGACTGCCCAGCTCACTGATCCGGCCGCGCTCCACGACCGCGATCACATCCGCGTCGTGCGCGGTGTGCAGCCGGTGAGCGATCGCCACGACCGTACGGCCGTCCAGCACCCGGGCCAGTGAGCGCTCCAGGTGGCGGGCGGCCCGCGGGTCCAGCAGGGATGTCGCCTCGTCCAGCACCAGCGTGTGCGGATCGGCCAGGACCAGCCGGGCCAGCGCGATCTGCTGGGCCTGCGCCGGGGTCAGCGCCAGACCACCGGAGCCGACCTCGGTGTCCAGCCCTTCCTGAAGAGCCTTCGCCCAGCCGTCCGCGTCGACGGCAGCCAGCGACGCCCACAGCTCGGCGTCCTCGGCGCCCGTCCGGGCCAGCAGCAGGTTGTCGCGCAGCGAACCGACGAACACATGGTGTTCCTGGTTGACCAGCGCCACATGCGTACGTACGTCCTCCGCCCGCATCCGCGACAACTCGGCACCGCCGAGCGTCACTTCCCCCGCGCGCGGGGCGTAGATCCCGGCCAGCAACCGGCCCAGCGTGGACTTGCCGGCGCCGGACGGGCCGACCAGCGCCAGGCGCGTACCCGGCGCGACGTCCAGCGACACCCGGTGCAGGACGTCGAGCCCGGCGCGGTACCCGAAGCGCACCTCGTCGGCCCGGACGTCCCGGCCGTCCGGCACGACCTGCGCGTCGCCCGCGTCCGGCTCGATGTCCCGCACCCCGACCAGCCGGGCCAGCGACACCTGGGCGACCTGCAACTCGTCGTACCAGCGCAGGATCAGGCCGATCGGGTCGACCATCATCTGTGCCAGCAGCGCACCCGTGGTCAGCTGCCCCACGGTCAGCCAGCCCTCGATGACGAACCAGCCGCCGAGCATCAGCACCGCGCCCAGAATCGTCACGTAGGTGACGTTGATGACGGGGAAGAGCACGGAGCGCAGGAAGAGTGTGTACCGTTCCCACGCCGTCCACTGGGCGATGCGGGTGTCCGACAGCGCCACCCGGCGCGCACCCAGCCGGTGCGCCTCCACGGTCCGTCCGGCGTCCACGGTCTCCGCGAGCATCGCGGCGACCGCGGCGTACCCCGCCGCCTCCGAACGGTACGCGGACGGCGCCCGCTTGAAGTACCAGCGGCAGCCGAGGATCAGCACGGGCAGGGCGAGCAGCACCGAGAGCGCCAGCGGCGGAGCCGTCACGGTGAGAGCGGTGAGCAGGAGCCCCGCCCACACCACGCCGATCGCCAGCTGCGGCACGGCCTCGCGCATCGCGTTGGCCAGCCGGTCGATGTCCGTGGTGATCCTGGAGAGCAGATCGCCGGTCCCGGCCCGCTCCAGCACCCCCGGCGGCAGTCCCACCGACCGTACGAGGAAGTCCTCGCGCAGATCGGCCAGCATCTCCTCACCGAGCATCGCGCTGCGCAGGCGCATCTGCCGGGTGAACACGGTCTGCACGACCAGCGCGAGCGCGAACACCCCGGCGGTCCGCTCCAGATGGAGGTCCCGCACCCCCTCGGAGAGGTCCTCGACCAGTCCGCCCAGCAGATACGGGCCGACGATCGACGCGATGACCGCGACGGCGTTGAACGCGACGAGCACCGTGAACCGCCCGCGATGGCGCCGCAGCAGCTCCCGTACATAGCTCCGTACGGTGGTGGGGGTGCCGACCGGCAGGGTCGTCGCCGACTCCGGCGCGGCCGGGTCGTACGCCGGTACCGCTACGCCGATCATGCCCGTTCCTCGATTTCCTCGATCGTTCCGGTCGTGCCGCAGGAGGCCAGGGCCTCGATCTCGTCGTCCGTCTCACGTGTCACGACCGCCCGGTAGCGGGGGTCCGTGCGCAGGAGCTCGCGGTGCCCGCCGACCGCGACGACGGTGCCCCGGTGTACCAGCACCACCCGGTCCGCGAGGTCGAGCAGCAGTGGCGAGGAGGCGAACGCCACGGTGGTACGGCCCTGGCGCAGCGCCTTGATCCCGGCGGCGACCAGGGCCTCCGTGTGCGAGTCGACGGCGGAGGTCGGCTCGTCGAGAACCAGTGCCTCCGGGTCGGCCACCAGGGAGCGGGCCAGCGCGAGCCGCTGGCGCTGGCCGCCCGAGAGCGACCGGCCGCGTTCGGTGATCCGGGTCGTCATCGGGTCGCCGTCCGTGGTGAGCGACGCCTGCGCCAGGGAGTCCAGCACATCGCCGCACTGCGCGGCCGCCAGCGCCTCCTCGGTACGCACCCGGCCCGACGACGGGACGTCCAGCAGCTCGCGCAGCGTGCCGGAGAGCAGCACCGGGTCCTTGTCCTGGACGAGCACGGCGGTCCGGGCGGAGTCCAGCGTGAGCTCGTCCAGCGGCACGCCACCGAGCAGGACGGACGGCGCCGTCCGCGCCGCGGCGTCCCCGCCCGCGGAGCCGGGCGCTCCGTCCTCCGCCTCTGCGGCACGCCCGTCCTCGTCCGGAGCCGTGTCCGTGTCCGGGTCCGTCCGGGCATGCCCGCCGAGCCGCTCCGCCAGCCGGCCCGCCTCGTCCGGATCCCCGCAGACCACCGCGGTGAACAGGCCCGCCGGGGCAATCAGACCGGTGACCGGGTCGTACAGATCACCGGTCGGCGCGGCGTCGGCGACCGGTGCGGCATCGTCGCCCGACGGCTGGGCCGTACGGTGCAACGACAGCACCCGGACCGCGCGCTGGGCGGAGGGCCGCGAGAAGGAGTACGCCATCGCGATCTCCTCCACGTGGCGGAGCGGGTACAGCAGCAGGGCCGCCGCGCTGTACACCGTGACCAGCTGGCCGACCTCGATCCGGCCGTCCCGGGCCAGCATCGCCCCGTACACGACCAGCGAGATGAGCAGCACGCCCGGCAGCAGCACCTGGATCGCCGAGATCAGCGACCACATCCGCGCGCTGCGCACCGCGGCCTCGCGGACCTCCTGGGAGGCACGCCGGTAGCGGCCGAGGAAGAGCTCCTCGCCGCCGATCCCGCGCAGCACCCGCAGCCCCGCCACGGTGTCCGAGGCCAGTTCCGTGGCCTTGCCCGCCTTCTCGCGCTGGAGGTCCGCACGCCGGGTCGCCCGGGGGAGCAGCGGCAGCACGGCGAGGGCCAGCAGCGGTACGGAGACCGCCACCAGAATGCCCAGCGACGGCAGATACAGCAGGAGCCCCACACAGATCAGCACCAGCGCGGCGGCCGCCGCGGCGAACCGCGAGAGCGCCTCGACGAACCAGCCGATCTTCTCGACGTCCGCTGTGGACACCGCGATCACCTCGCCCGCCGCGACCCGGCGCGTCAGCGCCGAACCGAGCTCCGCGGTCTTGCGGGCCAGCAGCTGCTGGACCCGGGCGGCGGCGGTGATCCAGTTGGTGACGGCCGTCCGGTGCAGCATCGTGTCGCCCACCGCCATCAGCACGCCCAGGACCGCGATCAGCCCGCCCGACCACGCGAGCCGGCTGCCGGAACGGTCGACGACCGCCTGGACGGCCAGGCCGACGGCGGGCGGCAGACCGGCGAGAGCGCATTGGTGCAGCAGGCCCCAGGACAGGGAAGCGAGCTGGCCCCTGAGCTGGTTGCGGCCCAGCCAGAGCAGGAAGCGAGGGCCTGAGCGGACATCGGGATCGCCGGGATCCGGGTAGGGAAGATCGCGAATCTGCATGACGTCCCATGGTTCGGTGTGACTGGTGGTTCGGTGAATGGATCAAGGCGAATGATCCAAACCGTGCCAGGTTCACCCCGGGGCGTCGGTTCGGGCAATTGTTTTTCTCCAGGAACGGCCGTATCGCGCCACTGCCACTGCCATCACCAGGGCTGCACGGGCACTGCCACTGCCGGGGCCGCGACGCGCATGGGCGGGCGGGCCGGGCCGGCTCAGGCCCCAGCAGGGCCTGTGCCCGGCCCGCCCGGCCGGTCAGGCCTTCTCCGGGTTCTCCGAGTCCATGCCGGAGCGGGCCTTCTTCCACTCGCCGCGGGTGAAGTCCGGAATCTGCTGCGGCGCGCCCTTCGCCTTGATGGACAGGTGGCTGAGCGGCACGGGCGACGTCCAGGTCGCCGCGTCGTACACATCGAAGTCGGGGACGAGGCCGAGCCGCATGCACTGCATCAGCCGGAACACCAGCATGTAGTCCATGCCGCCGTGGCCGCCGGGCGGGTTGGCGTGCTCCTTCCACAGCCAGTGGTCCCACTCCTGGTACTTGGAGAAGTCGCCCCAGCTGTCATTGGTGTGGTCGGGCTCGATGTAGATACGGGCGGGGTAGTCCTCGAAGACGCCCTTCGTGCCGCCGAGGCTGTTGATCCGCGAGTACGGATGCGGGGTGGACACGTCGTGCTCCAGCCGTATGACCCGTCCCTTGGCGGTCTGGACGAGACTGATGGTCCGGTCGGACTCGATATAGGTCTCCTTCCAGCTCGGGTCGCCGGCCGGCATGTTCTTCTCGCGGTACTCGGCGAGCCCGAGGGACGGGGAACCGACACTGGTGATGCTCACCGCACGGTCGCCGCGGTTGATGTCCATGTAATTGGCGACCGGGCCGAACCCGTGGTTGGGGTAGAGGTCGCCGCGCAGCCTGGTGTGCCACAGCCTGCGCCAAGGGCCTTCGTAGTAGTCCGGGTCGAACATCAGGCCGCGCAGATCGTGGTTGTAGGCGCCCGCGCCGTGCAGCAGATCACCGAAGAGACCGGCGTGCGCCATGCGCAGTACCCGCATCTCGTTCTGCCCGTAACAGCAGTTCTCCAGCTGCATGCAGTGGCGCCTGGTCCGCTCGGACAGGTCGACCAGCTCCCAGAGCTGGTCGAGCTGGAGCGCGATCGGACACTCCACACCGACGTGCTTGCCGTTCAGCATGGCGGTCTTCGCCATCTGGAAGTGGAAGTCCCAGGGCGTCGCCACATAGACGAAGTCGATGTCCCCGCGCTTGCAGAGGTTCTCGTAGTCGTTCTCGCCGTTGGTGTAGACGGCGGGTGCCGGCTGACCCGCGGCGGTCACCTTCGCGGCGGCCCGCTGCGCCTTGGCCTTGACCGGGTCGCAGACGGCGACGACCTGTACGCCGGTGACGGCGAGGAAGAGGTCGATCATGCTGCCACCGCGGTTGCCGAGGCCGACGATGCCGACCCGCACGGTGGAGCGCCCCTCGAACGGGACCCCCACCATGGTCGCGCCCTGGCGCTTCGGAGCGGCCGCCTGGTCCGCAGTGGCGGCCTCGGGGCCCCGGACGGGGGCGGCGGCTGCGGAGGAGGTGCCGAGGGCGCCGAGTCCGAGTCCGGCCCCGGCCACTCCGGCGGTCGTCCAGAGGACCGAGCGGCGGCTCATGGAGCCCTCGTCGCCACCCTGCGTACCGTCGTTGTGCTGTGCTGCGTCGTTCATCGATCCTCCAGAAAGGGGGTCTGACGTGCGCGGCTGGTGCGTGAACCTCGGTAAGGACCCTGGTAGTTGAGTCTGCTGTTGCGCAAGAGGAGGGATTGGACTCCTGTGCCGAAACCATGGACTTTCGTGGCCGCACGAAAAGCCGGGCGGGCTCGAACGTGTCGAGCCCGCCCGGCGGTGCGGGACGGCGAACGGGGGCCGTACGGCCCGGTGATCAGCGCACAACAGCCCCGGCCCGGTGATCAGCGCACGACGGCCCCCGGCCGGGTGGCCCGCTCCAACTCCATCAGCACCGAGTAGTACTGCTGCCCCGTGGCCCGGTCCATGCCGATCTCGCACATGCGGTTGGCCGAGAGATACGCGTCGTACTCGCGCGCCTTCACCTCGGCGGCCTCCTTCGCCGTCGCCGAGGCCGTCAGCTCCTTGTGCAGCATGCCCCGGTCGCCGGCGAAGGCGCAGCACCCGGCGTCGTCGGGGATCACGACCTCCTCGGCGCAGGCCTCCGCGACCGTACGCAACTGCTCCACATCGTCCAGATGCTGCATGGAGCACGTCGGATGCAGGACCGCCGACCCGGTCTTCCGCAGCACCGTCAGCTCCGGAAGCAGCTCGTCGGCCGCCCAGACCAGGGAGTCGACGATGGTCAGCTCCCGGTGCAACTCCCGGTTGTCATCGGTGAGATACGGCACCACCTCATGGGCGATGCCCAGGGTGCACGAAGAGGCGTCGACGACCAGCGGCAGCTTTCCGCCGGCCGTCCAGCCCCAGGCCGCCTCCACGATGCGGTTGGCCATCACGGCGTTGCCCTCGTCGTACCCCTTGGAGTGCCAGATCGTCGCGCAGCAGGTCCCCGCGACATCGTCCGGGATCCACACCGGCTTTCCGGCGCGGGCGGACACGGCGACGACGGCCTGCGGGAGCGAAGGACCACGATGGCCCTCGGGGCCGCCGAAGATGCGGTTCACACACGCCGGGTAGTAGACGGCGCTCGCCCCGACGCGGGAGGTCCGCGGCAGCTTCCGGGCGGCGGCGCCGGGAATCTCCGGCAGCCACTCGGGCACCAGATCGGGGCGCACGGCCCTGCGGGCGAGCGCGGTGATGGTCTCCAGCGGTCCGTCACCGAGCCGGTCACCGATCCGGTCGGCCGCGGCCACCGCGAGCCGCGCCGCCGCCTCCACCGCCTTGAAGTTCTTCGCCGTGAGCGCCGCGATGCGCTCCTCGCGCGGCGAGTGCCGCCGGTGGCGGAAGTCCTTCATCATCGCGCCGGTGTCGATGCCCACCGGGCAGGCGAGCTTGCACGTCGAGTCGCCCGCACAGGTGTCGACGGCGTCGTAGCCGTACGCGTCGAGCAACTGGCTCTCCACCGGGGAGCCGTCCGGCTGGCGGAGCATCTCCCGCCGCAGCACGATCCGCTGGCGCGGGGACGTCGTCAGATCGTGGCTGGGGCAGGTGGGCTCGCAGAAGCCGCACTCGATGCAGGGATCGGCGATCGCCTCGACCTCGGGGATGGTCTTCAGCCCGCGCAGATGGGCCTTCGGGTCGCGGTCGAGGACGATCCGGGGAGCCAGGATGCCGTCGGGGTCGATGATCTGCTTGGTGCGCCACATCAGCTCGGTCGCCTTCGGACCCCACTCCAGCTCCAGGAACGGGGCGATGTTGCGGCCGGTGGCGTGCTCGGCCTTCAGGGAGCCGTCGAAGCGCTCCACCGTCAGCCGGCAGAAGTCTTCCATGAACGCGGCGTACCGGTCGACGTCGGACGGCTTCGCCGCGTCGAAGGCGAGCAGGAAGTGCAGGTTCCCGTGCGCTGCGTGGCCGGCGACGGCGGCGTCGAAGCCGTGCTGAGCCTGGAGCCCGAGCAACGCCTCGCAGGCCTCGGCCAGCCGGGAGGGCGGCACCGCGAAGTCCTCCGTGATCAGCGTCGTACCCGAGGGCCGGGAGCCGCCGACCGCGCTGACGAATGCCTTGCGGGCCTTCCAGTAACCGGAGATGACCTTGGCTTCGCGGGTGAACGCATTGGTCACCGAGGGGACGGGCGCGACCAGGTCGAGTTCCTCGACGACGGCCGCCGCCGCCCGCTCGTACGCCTCCTGGCCGGGCTCGTCCGGAGCGCGGAACTCCACCAGCAGTGCCGTGGTCGCCTTGGGCAGTTCGGCCCAGTCCGCCGGTACGCCCTTGACGCTCACCGAGGCACGCAGCGTATTGCCGTCCATCAGCTCGACGGCGATCGCGCCCGCCTCGTTGAAACGGGGCACGGCGGCGGCCGCCGCGGTGAGGGAAGGGAAGAACAGCAGGGCCGTGGAGATCCGGCGGTCCAGCGGCAGCGTGTCGAAGACGACCTCGGAGATGAAGCCGAAGGTGCCCTCGGAACCGACCATCAGGCCGCGCAGGATCTGGACCGGCGTCGAGCCGTCCAGGAAGGCGTCGAGCCGGTAGCCGTTGGTGTTCTTGATCTCGTACTTGGCCCGGATCCGGGCCGTGAGCTCCGCGTCCGCCTCGATCTCCGCCTTCAGGGCCAGCAGCCCTTCGCAGAGCCCCGGCTCGGCGCGGGCGAGGTCCTCGTCCGCGGCCGGGTCCGCCGTGTCGACGACGGTGCCGCTCGGCAGCACGAAGGTGAGTGAGGAGACCGTGCGGTACGAATTACGGGTCGTGCCCGCGGTCATTCCCGAGGCGTTGTTGGCGACGACTCCGCCGATCGTGCACGCGATCGCGCTGGCCGGGTCGGGGCCCAGCAGCCGGCCGTGCCGGGCGAGGGCGGCGTTGGCCCGCACGACCGTCGTACCCGGGCGGATGCGGGCCCGCGCTCCGTCGTCCAGCACCTCGATGCCCGCCCAGTGGTGGCGGACGTCGACCAGGATGTCCTCGCCCTGGGCCTGGCCGTTCAGGCTGGTGCCGGCGGCCCGGAAGACGACCTCGCGGCCCCTGCCGTGCGCGTACGACAGGATCGCCGAGACGTCGTCGATGTCCTGCGGGACCACCACGACCTGGGGGAGGAAACGGTAAGGACTGGCGTCGGAGGCGTACTTCACCAGGTCGGAGACCTTCCAGAGCACCTTCTCCGGCCCGAGCAGGGCGATCAGCTCGCCGCGCAGCGGTTCGGGCGTGCCCGGAGCCTGCCGGTCGGGGACCCGGTCCACGGAGGGCGTGCGCACCGCGTCGGGACGCAGTGCTTCCGGCTTCGGCTCCAGCAATGGCATGTCGAGGTCTCCTCGGCGGTTCGGTTCGGTACCACGGCGGCGGGCACGCCGCCCGGTGTCCAGGGGGTGTCCGTCAGCAACGGCGCTCCGGCATTCCGTTGACCAGAGCGGACAGCAGTCCGCCGAGCACCTCGCGCTGATCGGCGGTCAGTGGAGCCAGGATCTCCTCTGCGGCGGCCCGGCGCGCGTCACGCAGCGACCGGAGGGTGGCGAGTCCCTCCTCGGTGATCTCGATGCGGACCACCCGGCGGCTGTCCGGATCGGGGGCGCGGCGCACCCGTCCGCTCGCCTCCAGGCCGTCGACCAGGGTGGTCACGGCGCGCGGGACGACATCCAGGCGCTGTGCGAGATCGGCCATCCGGGGCGGGCCGTCGTAATGCGCGACGGTGCGCAGCAGCCGGAACTGCGCGGGCGTGATGCCGATCGGCTCCAGCTGGCGGCTCTGAATCCGCTGGAGCCTGCGGGTCACCCGCAGCAACTGCTCGGCGAGCACGCCGTCGGCGTCGGAGGAGTCCATGATGGGAACAATATCAGGACCTTGTTCATTGTGAGCATAGGTAACAATGAGCTATGCTCTCAAAAATCGGCTCGCCCGCGCCCTCGCCCGGTCCCCCGATCGAGCCCCGCCCGGGTCACAGCCGTCGCACGCCCGACGAAGGAGCCCATGAAACCCGACGTGATCAACTGGACACCCCCGCCGCGGGACGAGAGCCGTCCGCCCGCCGAGGTGCGCCGCATCCTGCGCCTCTTCCGTCCCTACCGAGGCCGGCTGGCGCTGGTCGGCCTGCTCGTCGGCGCCTCGTCACTGGTGTCGGTCGCCTCCCCGTTCCTGCTGCGCGAGATCCTGGACACGGCCATTCCCCAGGGGCGTACGGGACTGCTGTCCCTGCTCGCCCTCGGCATGATCCTCACCGCCGTGACGACGAGCGTCTTCGGCGTGCTGCAGACCCTGATCTCCACCACGGTCGGCCAGCGCGTCATGCACGACCTGCGCACCGCCGTCTACGCCCAGTTGCAGCGGATGCCGCTCGCCTTCTTCACCCGGACCCGCACCGGCGAGGTCCAGTCCCGCATCGCCAACGACATCGGCGGCATGCAGGCGACCGTCACCTCCACGGCCACGTCACTGGTCTCCAATCTCACCGCGGTCACAGCCACGGTCGTCGCCATGCTGGCCCTCGACTGGCGGCTCACCCTGGTCTCGCTCCTGCTGCTGCCGGTCTTCGTCTGGATCAGCCGCCGGGTCGGCCGTGAGCGCAAGAAGATCACCACCCGGCGCCAGAAGCAGATGGCCGCGATGGCGGCCACGGTGACCGAGTCGCTCTCCGTCAGCGGCATCCTGCTTGGCCGGACCATGGGTCGCTCGGACTCCCTCACCAAGGGCTTCGCCGAGGAGTCCGAGAAGCTCGTCGACCTCGAAGTGCGCTCCAGCATGGCCGGGCGGTGGCGGATGTCCACGATCGGCATCGTCATGGCCGCAATGCCCGCGGTCATCTACTGGGCGGCGGGCCTCGCCCTGCAGCCCGGCGGACCCGCCGTCTCCATCGGCACGCTCGTCGCCTTCGTCTCGCTCCAGCAGGGCCTCTTCCGGCCCGCCGTGAGCCTTCTCTCCACCGGTGTGGAGATGCAGACGTCCCTCGCGCTCTTCCAGCGGATCTTCGAGTACCTCGACCTCGAAGTGGACATCACCGAGCCCGAGAACCCGGTCCGGCTGAAGAGCATCCGCGGCGAGATCCGCTTCGAGGACGTCGATTTCAGCTACGACGAGAAGAGCGGGCCGACCCTCAGCGGCATCGATGTGATCGTCCCGGCCGGCGGCAGCCTGGCGGTCGTCGGTCCGACCGGATCCGGCAAGTCCACGCTCAGCTATCTGGTGCCCAGGCTCTACGACGTCACCGGCGGCCGGGTCACGCTCGACGGGGTCGACGTACGCGATCTCGATTTCGACACCCTGGCCAGAGCCGTGGGTGTGGTCTCCCAGGAGACCTACCTCTTCCATGCCTCGGTCGCCGACAATCTGCGCTTCGCAAAGCCGGACGCGACCGACGCCGAGATCGAGGCGGCGGCCCGTGCGGCACAGATCCACGACCACATCGCCTCACTGCCCGACGGCTACGACACCCTCGTCGGTGAACGCGGCTACCGCTTCTCCGGCGGTGAGAAGCAGCGCCTCGCCATCGCCCGCACGATCCTGCGCGACCCGCCGGTCCTGGTGCTCGACGAGGCGACGAGCGCCCTCGACACCCGTACGGAATTCGCCGTGCAGGAAGCCATCGACGCGCTCTCCGAGGGGCGCACCACCATCACCATCGCGCACCGGCTCTCCACCGTCCGTGACGCGGACCAGATCGTCGTCCTGGACCACGGCCGGACCGCCGAGCGCGGCAGCCACGAGGAGCTGCTCCAGCAGGACGGCCGCTATGCCGCGCTGGTCCGGCGGGACACCCAACTGGCTCCCGCGGCAGGCTGATCGACGAGACCGGGCGTGCCGTCGGGCCGCACACGCGGCGACGCCGCCGCTCCCGTGGGACGGGGAGCGACGGCGCCGGGCGGAGCAATGGTCAGACGAGCCAACCCACGAAGTGGACGATGCCGGCGAGCAGGTTGGTGAGGAAGTTCATTTGGTGCTTCTCCTTGTGCGTATTGCAAATCTGGGACAGCACAATCGCGGTCTGCAGCCCGTCGCTTGCGCCCTGTAATCATCCTGCGCCGCAGCGGAGTTGAGCAACTAATCCCGGAACGATCACGCGTTCCAGCGAACACCCGATCCCCTGTTCGTGTGTTCCATTCATGAACCGCGGGGCTCGTGTCGGCAGGGACCCGGTTCCGGACGGCGGGATAGCGTGCCCGCATGGTGAACGAACCCCCGGACACCCCACCCCGTCGCACTCTCCGTCCGACCTGGCGCGGCCGTCTGGTCCTGTTCATCGGAGTCGTCCTCGTCCTGGTCGTGGCAGCGGCAGTGCTCGTACCGCTGCTGACGCGAGGGCCGAAGGTCGAGCAGGCGCGCTCGCTCGTCATCCCCGAGGGATGGCGGGCCTCCCAGGTGTACGCGGCGGTCGACAAGTCCCTCGATGTCGAGCCCGGGACCACCGAGAAGGCCGCCGCCACGACGGACCTGCCGCTCCCGGCCGCGGCGAAGGGCAACCCCGAGGGCTACCTCTTCCCGGCGACGTACCCCGTCACCTCCGCCACGACCCCGCAGAGCCTGCTCCGGTACATGGCCGACACCGCGGTCGAACGATTCGGCGCGGACCACATCGCCGAGGGCGCGCAGCGCAACGGCGTATCGGTGTACCAGACGGTGACGATCGCGAGCATCGTGCAGGCCGAGGCGGACACCGTGGCCGACATGGGCAAGGTCGCCAGAGTGATCTACAACCGGCTGGACCGGGGCATGCCGCTCCAGATGGATTCCACACTCAACTACGCGCTGAACCGCAGCACTCTGCACACCACCACGGGCGATACGAAGATCGACAGTCCGTACAACAGCTACGAGCGCGAGGGGCTGCCTCCCACGCCCATCGGGAACCCGGGGGAGCAGGCGATGACGGCAACGATCGCCCCCACTCCCGGAGCATGGCTGTACTTCGTCACGGTCGCGCCGGGGGACACCCGATTCACCAGCAGCTACACGGAACAGCAGAGAAACGTGGCGGAGTTCAACCGCAATCGCCGCAGCGCATCCCCCCGCTGAGCCCCCGCAACCGTCGCAACGCGTTCGCCCGCTGAGCCCTTGCCCCGTCACACCGCGGCGGGCGTGAACACCTCGTCGGCGTCCGCCGCCGTGTCCTTCTCGTCCAGCAGCCGGCCGATCGCACGCACCGCGGCCCGTCCCGCCCGATTGGCGCCGATCGTGCTGGCGGACGGCCCGTACCCGACGAGGTGGACGCGTGCGTCCCGGACCGCCCGGGTGCCCTCGACCCGGATGCCGCCGCCCGGCTCGCGCAGCTTCAGCGGCGCGAGATGGTCGATGGCGGCCCGGAATCCGGTGGCCCAGAGGATGACGTCCGCCTCGACCGTCCGCCCGTCGTCCCAAGCCACCCCGCTCGGAGTGATCCGGTCGAACATCGGCAGCCGGTCCAGCACCCCCGTCTCACGGGCCCGCCGCACCGCGTCGGTGAGCGGCAGCCCGGTCACGGACACCACACTCTGCGGCGGCAGCCCGCGCCGCACCCGCTCCTCGACCAATGCCACCGCGGCCCGCCCCCGGTCCGCGTCGAAGGGGCCGTCCCGGAAGACCGGCGGCCGCCGCGTCACCCAGTACGTCTCGGCCGCCACCTCGGCGATCTCCATCAGATGCTGCGTCCCCGAGGCCCCGCCGCCGACCACCACCACACGCTGCCCGGCGAACTCCGCCGGACCCGGGTAGTTCGCGGTGTGCAACTGCCGCCCCAGGAAGCTCTCCTGGCCCGGATAGCGCGGCCAGAACGGCCGGTCCCAGGTGCCGGTGGCGTTGATCAGGGCACGGGCGGCGTACGTACCCTCGGAGCTCTCGACGAGCAGCCGCCCGCCGGCGCCCTCGCGTACCGCGCTCACCTCCACGGGCCGGTGGACCCGCAGGTCGAAGGTGCGCTCGTATTCGGCGAAGTACTCACCGATCACCTCGGAGGAGGGCCGGCGGTCGTCCGCTCCGGTGAGCTCCATGCCGGGCAGCGCGTGCATGCCGTGGACCTTGCCGTAGGTGAGCGAGGGCCAGCGGAACTGCCAGGCCCCACCGGGGTGCGGGGCATGGTCGAGCACGACGAAGTCGCGATCGGGCGCCAGGCCGGCGCGGCGCAGATGGTAGGCGCCGGACAGACCTGCCTGTCCGGCGCCGATCACGACGACATCGACCTCGCGTGCTGCGGCCACCCCAGAGTTGTTCACGCTTCTACCAACCCTGTCGTGGTCCAGGATCTTCCCGATCGGCCCGGCCCCGGGGCTTCCCCTGCCGGTCGACGGGCCGGTCCGCTGGCCGCCGCCCGGTCAGCGGCCCCCGGCGAGCAGCAGCGGCGCCCCGCCCGGCGCCGACGCCGGCCGGCCGTTCGCGGCAGGCACCCCGAGCAACGGCGACGCCGGTACGGTCGACAGCAGGCCGCGCGCCGCCAGCTCGGGCGTCACGCCCTCGCCGAACCAGTACGCCTCCTCCAGATGCGGGTAGCCGGATAGCACGAAGTGCTCCACACCCAGCGCGTGGTACTCCTCGATCCGGTCGGCTACCTCCGCATGACTGCCCACCAGCGCGGTTCCGGCACCGCCCCGCACCAGCCCGACGCCCGCCCACAGGTTCGGCGAGATCTCCAGCTTGTCGCGCGAGCCGCCGTGCAGCGCCAGCATCCGCTGCTGCCCGACCGACTCGCTCCGCCCCAGCGCCTGCTGGGCGGCCGCGATCGTCCCGGCATCGAGATCGCCCAGCAGCCGGTCGGCCGTCGCCCATGCCTCGCGCGAGGAGTCGCGCGAGATCGTGTGCAGCCGGATGCCGAAGCGGACCGTACGGCCCTGCTCCTCGGCCAGGCCGCGGATCCAGTCGATCTTCTCCTTCACGGCGGCCGGCGGCTCGCCCCAGGCCAGATAGACATCGGCATGGGCGGCGGCCACCGGGCCCGCCGTCGCCGACGACCCGCCGAAGAAGATGTCCGGCAGCGGGTCCGGCGGCAGCGCGGTCAGCCCGCCCTCCACCTGGTAGTGCTCACCCTCGAAGTCGAAGGGCCGCCCGCTCCACGCGCCCCGCACCACCGACAGGAACTCCGCGGTCCGCGCGTACCGCCGGTCGTGGTCCAGGTGGTCACCGAACCGCCGCTGCTCCGTCGAGTCGCCACCCGTGACGACGTTGAGCAGCAGCCGCCCCCGGGTGATCCGCTGATAGGTCGCCGCCATCTGCGCGGCGAGCACCGGTGAGATCACCCCCGGCCGGAACGCCACCAGGAACTTCAGCCGTTCGGTGTGCTGGGCCAGGGCCACCGTCGTCAGACAGGCGTCCTCGCACCAGGTCTCGGTGGGCGTCAGCACGGCCTCGAAGCCCAACTGCTCGGCTGCCTTGGCGATCTGCGCCAGGTACTCGATGTCGGGGGCGCGCACTCCGCTCACCGGAGTGATCCGGTCCCGCTTGATTCCGCCGTCGGTGTACGCGTGCCGGTCGACGAGCGTACGCCCGTCACCACCGGTGGGCAGGAACCAGTGCAGATGAACATTCATGACGAGGCCTTTCCGAAGGAGCGGGGAGCGGTGGAGGACGGAGGCAGATCGCGGTTGAAACGGGGGTCGACGTACTCCTCGAAGGAGAAGCGCCTCGGAATGAGCTTCAGATCGGCGAAGGTGTCGGCGATCGCCTGCTCGGAGGCGATCGGGGCAGGATCGAGGGCCACGGACACCCGGGTCCCGGCACTGCGCCTGACCGCGTCCAGGGCCACCTCGTACGGCAGTCCGGTCTCCTTCGCCCAGACCTTCGCCCAGGCGTCGGGATGCTTGAACACCCGGGACTGAGCCCGCTGCAGACGGAGCAGCAGATCACCGATGGCCCGGGACTTCCCGGGGTCCTTCAGCGCGGCCGGCGAGGACACCTGGAAGCTGAGACCGTTCACAACACCCTGACCCGTGGTCAGCACCCGGGACTTCGTGGTGCGCAGGACCTGCGAGGTGTACGGGTCCCAGATCGCCCAGGCGTCGACCTTGCCCCGGCTGAACGCGGCCAGCGCGTCCGCCGGCTGAAGGTACTTCGGCTTCACGTCCTCGATGCCGAGCCCCGCCTTCTTCAGCGAGGCGATCAGCTGGTAGTGGGCCGAACTGCCCTGCGCCACCGCGATCGACCGGCCCTTGAGCTGCTTCGGGGACTTCAGCGGCGAGTCCTCGGGTACGACGATGGCCTCGCCGTCGGACGATCCGTGGGCGGCGCCCACCACGACGATCCTGGAATCGGAACCCGCCGCGAAGACGGGCGGCGTGTTGCCGACGCCCCCGAGGTCCACGGCCTGGGCGTTGACCGCCTCCAGGAGCGGTGGGCCGGAGGTGAAGGTCGACCATCTGATGCGGTAGTCGAGATCGTCCAGTTCACCGGAGGCCCGCAGGATGGCTTCGTAACCACCCTTCTGGTCGCCGACGGCGAGGGTGACACCGCCCTTCCCGTCGGTGTCACCGGTGGTGGCGGCGGACGTGGCACCGCCGCAGGCGGACAGCAGCAGGGCCAGGGACAGCAGGAGGGCAGGCAGAGCGCGACTTCTCATCGGATCGTCTTTCGTCTTTCGTCCTTCGTCATGAGCGGCGGGAGCCGGGGAGACAGATGGCGAACAGCCCCCGTCTCAGGCGGCCTCGCCGGGCGCGGCGGGTGCGGCGCCGTCGACGCCCAACTCGGCCAGCAGCCGGGAGCGCAACGCCGCGAACCCGGCACCGCTCGCACTGCGCGGCCTGTCCAGACCCACGGGCGTGTCGTACGCGATCGCTCCGTCGCGCATCACCAGTGCGCGGTCGGCCAGCAGCAGCGCCTCGTCCACATCGTGGGTGACCAGCAGCACTGCGCAGCCGCGCCGCTGCCAGAGCTCGGCCACCAGTTGCTGCGCCTTGATGCGGGTCAACGCGTCCAGCGCGCCGAACGGTTCGTCGAGCAGCAGTAGATCGGGCTCACGCACCAGGGCGCGGGCCAGCGAGGCGCGCTGCGCCTCACCACCGGAGAGCGTCTTGGGCCACGCCCCGGACCGCTCCCCGAGCCCGACCTCCTCCAACGCGCGCTCGGCAACGGCCCGTTCGGGCTTTCCGGGCAGACCGAGCAGCACATTGCGCCAGACCCGCTTCCACGGCATGAGCCGTGGTGCCTGGAAGGCGACCGCCCGTCGCCTCGGCACGAGCACCGTGCCCTCGATCTCCCGGTCCAGCCCGGCGAGCACCCGCAGCAGTGTCGACTTCCCGCAGCCGCTACGACCGAGCAGCGCGGTGTACTCACCGGCGCGCAGGGTGAGGTCGAGCCCGTCGACGACGGCCCTGCCGTCGAAGGAACGGGTCAGTCCCCGCACCCGCACCGCGCTCTCGGCGGGGTCGGCCGGTGCGGCGGGGCTCACTGCCCCGTGAAGGTCGGTCGCCATTGCAGCAACAGCCTTTCGAGTGTGCGGACGATGACATCGGCGGTGAGGCCGAGGAAGGCGTAGAAGACGAGGCAGACGACGATGACGTCGGTACGGAAGAACTCCCGGGCCTGGTTCATCAGGAAGCCGATCCCGGCGTCGGCGTTGACGGACTCGCCGAAGACCAGGGCCAGCCACGCGGTGGCGAGCCAGTACCGGAGCCCGGTCATGGCCCCGGGCAGCGCGCCCGGCAGCACGACATGCCGGATCAGTCCCCACCGTCCGAGCCCCAACGACTCACCTGCCTCCACGAGTTGGGCGTCGACCCCCCGAATGCCCGCGTACACATTGAGGTACAGATGAAAGGCCACACCGAGCGCGATCAGCGCCACCTTCGGGGCCTCGCCGATGCCCAGCCAGATGATGAAGAGCGGGATCAGCCCGACCCAGGGGACGGTGCGCAGCATCTGCACACTCGCGTCCACCAGATCCTCGCCGAGCCGCGAGAGCCCGGAGACCAGCGCGAGCGCCGTTCCCACGACACCCCCGAGCCCCAGCCCCGCGGCCACCCGCTGAAGCGAGATCCCCCATTGCCGAGGGCAGCGTCCCGTCGGAGATCAGGTCCGATCCGGCACGGGCGATGGTGCCGGGCGAGGCGAGCACATCGACGTGCAGGATCCCGGTGGCACTGAGTTCCTGCCACAGTGCGAGCAGCAGCAGCGGCCCGATGGCACGCCGAAGCCAACGAGGCAGGGCCCGCAGGCGCGCACCCCGTGCGGAGGCCGGCACAACAAGTTCCAGGTCGAGCGGCCTGCGGTCGGGAGAAGCAGGAATCTTACCGGATTCTGAAGACATATCCGGTGGTGCGAGGGCATGGCTGATGGTCACGAGGGCTCCACGAGCAGTCCACGGGCAGGGGGAGGCGCACCGCGACCAGGGCAGCGCGAGCCCTCGCTGCCGTCACGGCAGCGGGGTCACGCCGGGCGGCGGACGGGGCGGGACACGCCGATGTGCGTTGCGTACGGGCAGACGCCTACGGCGAGGGGGACGGGCGGCAGGAGAGCCCGGTCACCGGCGGAGAAGGGGCTGAAGGAGCGTCAGCAGCCGCGACGACACGCGGCGGAGGCCACCCGCTGCAGGTCGATGTGACCGCGCGAAGTGAGCAGAGCTGAACGGAACATGCCGCTGAACGTAGCGACGCATCATCGAGACGGTCAATGACGTCTCGGCAGATGGACGCGCGATCCTGCCCCATGGGCGCGATGATGGGCCTATGCCCCACGCCTTCGCCACCAGCGTTCTGCACATCACCACCGGCACGACGGAGTCCGTCACCGACCTGACCGCCGAGTGCGAGCAGTTCCTCGCCCGGCACGCCGCCTCCAAGGACGGCCTCCTCAACATCTTCGTACCGCACGCGACCGCCGGCATCGCTGTCCTGGAGACCGGGGCCGGCAGCGACGACGACCTCCTGGCCACCCTCCACACCCTGCTGCCCGCCGACGGCCGCTGGCAACACCGCCACGGCAGCCCCGGCCACGGCCGCGACCACGTACTGCCCGCCCTCGTCCCACCCCACGCGACGCTTCCGGTGATCGGGGGGCGGCTGGAGCTGGGGACGTGGCAGTCGGTGTGCCTGGTCGACACGAACATTGCTAAAGACAACCGTCAGGTTCGTCTGAGCTTCCTGGGCTGACCAAGATCGCTCCCAGGGGTCGTGCCGCCGATTCTCCGTACCATGCGTGCGCGAACGGAGAGAATATTGCACGGTACGACCCCACATACGATCGAGCGTCCCTATGACGGATGCGGCAAATGCCTGCTCGCCGCCTGACGCTGGGAGCTTGGCGACCAGTTCCCGCATGGGAGGCGATTCGGAGAGGAACTCCTGCGCTTGCTGCGCGAGGGTCCTCCTTGGCCGACACTCGACACGGTGACTAGGCGACTGGACGGTCTGTAGAAATTACCGAAGGACACATCCGCCCGTCCAGCGCAACCGGGACCAGCACCCGGGGCAGGCGGGGCCGGGTGGCCTCGCCTGCCCCGGGGTCAGAGGGCCTGGCGCAGTTGGAGGCGGTCGTCGGCGAGGAGGATGGCGTGGTGGAGGTCGTAGAGGGCGTCGCACGGGTCCAGGCCCAGTTCCTCGCGCAGGGTGCCGCGGGCCGCCTGGTAGGTGCGGAGGGCTTCGGCTCGGCGGTCGCTGCGGTAGAAGGCGATCATCAGTTGGCGGTAGAAGGCCTCGTGCAGGGGGTAGCGGGCGGTCAGGAACTGGAGGGTGCTGATGGACTCGCGGTGCCGGCCCAGCGAGAGGCCTGACTCGATGAGCATCTCCTGGCATTCGAGCCGGACTTCCTCCAGCCACGTGATGAAGTTCCGGGTGATGCTGCCTCCTTGGAGACGGTCCAGCTCCTCGCCGTGCAGCAGCTTGAGTGCCGCGCCCAGGGCGATCGTGGCCTGCGCCGGAGCCGCGGTGCTCACAACCGCCGACGCCGCCGACGCCGTACGCCTGCGCGCCGTGCACACCCGGCTCGTCGGGCGCGGCCGCGAACCCGGCGCCGTCCTGGAGTGGTTCGGACCCGTCGACCGCGACTCGGACCGGGCACCCGCAGCCGAGGACTACAAGGCCATCGAGCAGTACGTCCCCGGCATGGCGGCCGAAGTCCTCGACACCCTCCTCGGGGAGGTCGGCTGGGAACGCGACCAGGTCGACCACCTGCTGCCCCCGCAGCTCTCGGGCCGGATGACCGAACGCATCGTCCGCAGACTCGACCTGCCCGGGGCCGCCGAGATCAGCTGCGTCGACGAGACCGGCAACAACGGCAACGGCCTCAGCTTCTTCCAGCTCGAACAGGCCCTGGAGCGGCTCGGCCCCGGCAAACGCGCCCTCGGCATCGCCATCGAGTCCAGCAAATGGATCAAGTCCGGCTTCGCGCTGGAGAGGGACTGACCCCGATGCCAGACGCCGCCTCCCTCACCCAGCGCCTGCTCGAACTCCAGCAGGCGGGCACCCTCGCCGCCCAGTACCTCCGGCTGGGCACCCTGCTCGCCGAGGCCGACGAGACCGAACTCGCCCGTGCGGGAGAGCTCCTGAGCCGCCTCGACCCGGAAGCGGTGCTCGCCGCACACCCCACGGCCCCCGCCTTCGCCGTCGCCGTCACCGGCAGCGGAACCGTCGCCCCCGTCGTCCCCGCCCTCGCCGCCGAGGCCGCCCGGCACGGCATCGTGCTGCGCACCGCCCTGTCCTCGTACGACAGTTGGCTTTTCGACCTCACCGACCCGACCAGCGAGCTCTACGCGGCCAGGCCCGACCTCGTGCTGTGCGTACCTTCGCCGTTCGATGTGGACGCCGCTCGCGAGTACCTCGGGCGGGCCCGCAAGGCCCGGAGCGAAGGCCGTTGTGTGCAACTGGCCATCACGGCCGACGGCGGGCAGCCGCAGGGGGAGGTGTTGCTCTTTCAGGACGACCTGGACGACCGGGACATCGAGCTCGCCTACGGTGTCGGGCCCCGGTACCGGCGTCGCGGACTGGCGTCCGCGGCGGTCGCGGTCGCCACCGAATACGCCGTTCAGCACCTGGACGCGAGACGGGTGATTCTGCGGACAGAGGTCGAGAACGCCCCGAGCGCCGCCGTGGCGCGATCGGCCGGATTCGTGCCCACCGCGGACGAGCTCGTCGCGCGGGAGGCGAAGGGGCGGAGGGTGCTGCTGCGGACCTGGTGCCACGGGAAGGGCGAACCGGAGTCCTGAGCCATCGGTGCCGCGCCGCGCCGCACCGCCTCCTCCCGTCCCGCAGCAGCGGACGCCCCAGGCCCAACCTCCACGCACGTGCCGTCGGAGCCGGTGACCGGTCCCGAGGGCGGCGGGGCGGGCAGGGCGTCGCGTATCGCGGTGGCCAGTGCCACCGGGTCGCCCGAGGCCTTGACGGGGTAGGTGTCGCGCTGCTGGTTCCAGGCGTTCTCGACGGCGAACCAGTCGATGGAGACCGGTGCCCGGCCGGTGGCCAGCGCGGTGTCGAGGGAGTCGAGGTACTTGGTCCAGCGCATGGCGTAGAAGTCGGAGACCAGCCCGGACCATTCCCGGTTGGCGTAGTCGCGCAGGCCGCCCGAGTCGCTGCCGGAGCGGTCGCCCCAGGTAGTGAGGATGGAGCGGGCGTCGAACTCGGCCGCCGCCTTCTCCGCCTCCGTGGTGCCCGATGACTTGGCGTCCTCCAGCCAGGGACCGAGGAGGAACCGGGCGTCGGTGGCGAGGAGTTCGTCCAGCAGGGCGAGGTCGCTCTTCCACTCGGCGGCCCGCTGACGGAAGCGGGGCAGGTCCTTGGCGTCGTAGGCGGCCTTGATCTGCGGGAGCAGGGTCCGGCTGTGGTTGGCCAGGGCCTGCCGTGCGACGTCGACCAGGTCGAAGCGATAGGCGTCTGTGTTCCGCAGTCCGGGCGCGACCTGCAGCAGTTCGATCAGCGCCCGCTGCACCGTGCTCGCTTCGTAGCGCATCGCGCCGGGGCTCCAGCTGGCCGCGGTGGTCGCCGTCAGCCGGGGGCGTGCGGTGAAGAGGCTGTCCTGGGACTCGCTCCACGTGCCGGACGAGGTGCTGTACGGGCCGCTGCGCAGCAGCTCCCACGCCTTGGCGGCGTGCGGGTCCACGCCGCCGTAGCGGCGCTCCGCATACTGGGCGAACCACGCCCTGTGGTCCACCGGGCCGGTACGCCAGGCCAGTTCGGTGAACAGCTCGTAGGCGACGGGGTTCCCGCCGGTGCCTTCCGGAAGGTAGGCGATGCCTCTCAGCGCGCTGCCGGGCTTGGTGCGCCACTGGTCGAAGCGTTCGGTCCAGACAGCGGTGTTGGCGCCGATGGTGGTGTGGCCGCCGAAGTTGGGGATCGTGCCGAACGCGTAGGGCGCGCCGTGCCAGGAGGCTTCCCGGTCGAGGCCGTCGTAGCGGTCGGACAGGCCGTCGACGATGAACAGCTTGCTCTTGTCGACGGCGTCGATGATCTGCGTGGAGGGGTTGTTCTGCCAGCCGAGCAGGGTCCAGGTGGCACCGGGGTGCGCGGTCTGCAGCGCGTTCATCACGGCCTTGGCGGCGTCGCCGATGGGGACGTCGCCCGGCCTCCCGCCCTCGTGGAGCAGGTCCATCTTGTACATCGTGGAGTCGCCGAAGAGTTCGCGCTGGTGGCGGTAGAACGAGGCGGCGACCTCGGGGAACATCCGGCTGCGCGGGTCGAGCCAGTCGGGCCGGTCGAAGCCGACCCAGCCGCCCTGCGGGACGACCGGTCCGGTGGGGTTCTTCTCCGTGAACCGCGGCGGAACTGTGCCGTAATAGCCGGGCAGTACCGGGGTCATGCCGAGTTGGCGCAGTCGGTCCGCGATCCTGCGGCCGAGTTCCGCGCGATCCTTCAGCTGCTGCTCGGAGACGGGGCCGCCGAAACCGGACATGTTCTGCATCAGCCACCACGGCTGGTGTGCCGGGCCGGGGATCCAGGACCGGAGTTCGTCCTTGGAGTAGCCGAAGTCCTGGAGGGTTTCGTAGTAGACGGCGTCAGCGCCCGTCTGGACGAAGACCTCGTTCGCGCCGTGCAGGGCGAGCAGATCGATCTGCTTCTCGTAGGAGGCCCAGTCGCGGTACGCGCCGGAGTAGCCGTCGTCGGTGTCGTTGAGCGCGAAGCGGTGCGGCACCGAGGCGTCCTTGCGGACGGTGCCGGCGGGGGCGGGCAGTATGCGGGGCAGTTTCGCCGTGCTGTCGCCCGGCCATCCGAGGTCGACCTTCGCGCCGTACTTCAGGTACCAGTTGACGCCGCTGAGGATCACGGCGGGGCTGGTTCCCTGGACACGGAGATCGCCGGCGCTGCCGGAGACGGTGAAGTAGTCGCCGGACTCGGGGCGGCTCACCGCGACAAGTGTGAACTGGGAGACGTGGCGCGGCAGCAGCCGTGCGAGCGCTGCCCTGGCCGGACCTGTGGCGAAGGAGGGCCGGCCGGCGGAGGTCACCGCGGCGGCCCCGGTCCCGGTGGCTGCAGTAGTGGTGGAAGTGCCCAGGACCGTGGCCAGTGCGGCAAGGGCCATGGCCAAGAACGCGGCGGCCCAGGATCTCGGTTCTCTCATTGGCAGCCCATCAGAGAGGGATTATTAATGGAGCGTTCGATAATATGGAGGCGAGTGCTGGAGCCCGTCAATACACCGGACCGCTCGTTGTGGATCGGCTGGGTAGAGTGCCCAGCACGACAGCGGGGAGGGCGGGGGTACGGACGCACATGGCAGCCAGGAGAACAGCGGCCAACGGGCCGCATGTGCTTCGGCAGATGAACGTCGCTGCCGTCCTGGCGGCGCTGCGGGAGGCCGACTCCGCCGCCACCAGCGTCAGTGGCCTCGCCGCGGCCACGGGGCTGTCACGGCCCGCGGTGACGAGAGCCCTGGCGGACCTGCGGGACCGCGGCCTGGTGGAGTTCACATCCACGGGCAATTCGCTGCAGCCCGGACGGCCGGCCCAGTACGCCAGGTTCCGTGCCGAGACGGGATACGTCGCCGGAATCGACATCGGACCCCACAAGGTGCTCGTGGCGATCGCAGACCTCGCGGGGCGGGTCCTGACGGTCCACCGTGCAGCGGTGGACGCGGGCACTGACGGGCGCCAGATGTTCGACACCGTTCGTGCCGCACTGACCACCGCGGTCGTGGAGGCGGGAGTTCCGCTGTCCCACCTGTGGGCGGTGACTGTCGGCACGCCCGGCATCGTCGACCGGGACCGCGGCGAGATACTGCTGGCTCCGAGCATCCCCGGCTGGGCCGGGCTGCCCGCGGTGACGCGACTCGGCGACTGGTTGCACTGCTCGGTGTTCATCGACAACGACGTCAACCTCGCCGTCCTCGCCGAACGGCGGCGGGGGGCCGACGCCAAGGCCGAGAGCCTGGTGTTCGTGCAGTGGGGCCGGCGCATCGGCTGCGGCATCATCATCAACGGCAAGCCGTATCGCGGGCATTCGGCCGCCGCCGGGGAACTGGGCTTCATCGACCTGGCATCCGACCCCGACGCACCTCCAGGACCGCGCCCCTCCGACGGCACCGGACCGTTCGAGCGGTTGGTCGGGGCGGCAGCCATCCATCGGCTCGCCCTGGAGGCCGGCGCGCCGACAGGCGACGAGGACGACATCGCACCGCTCTTCGAGGCGGCGGCGGCCGGTGACCGGGCCGCCACCGATGTCGTGGAGCGGGTGGCTGCCCGCTTCGCACGCGGTCTGGCCGCGATGCTGCTGGTGCTCGACCCGGACCGCGTCGTCATCGGTGGCGGAGTGTCCCGGGCGGGAGACGCCCTGCTGGAGCCGGTCCGCCGTCATCTCCACCTCCACGCCCTGGTACCGGTCACCGTGCATGCGTCGACACTGGGGGAACAAGCCGTGGCGCTGGGTGCGGTGCGCCATTCCCTGGATGTCGCGGAGGAACGGATGCAGGGAACGCCCCAGGGCTGAGCATGCGCCGCGAGCACGGGTGCCCTGGGGCCGCCGGTGGGCGTATCCGCAATCCCTCGCCACGACGCGGGGGCGCGACGGTAACCGCACCACCGGGAGGCGCGGCGGGCCGACGTCAGGACGGGGTCCCCGGGTCGATGTACCGCAGCAGAGCGCCCACGCCCTCGTGCAGCCTCAGCTCGTTCTCCGGTACGACGACCAGCTCGGCGCTGGTGCCGACGAGGGCCCGGACGAGGGCCTCGTCGGCGCGTTCCTCGCGCGGGGCCCGAACGCCGAAGGACATCAGTTCCGCCTCGGTCAGGGCGAGCTGAGTGGGCTGGGAGCCTGTCCAGAGCCGCAGCGAAGACCCTGGCGGCCGGTTCAGCAGCAGTGCCGCGACCTGGCCGCGCTGGAGGGCGGCGACAGTCGCGGCCAGCCCCTCCGCCATGGGCCCGTCCAGGGCGCGCCGGCCGATGAAGATGTCCACGAGTTCCCGGTCGTGCGCGGCCATGTGGCCGCGGAAGACGCCGTCGAGCTGCGGCTCCAGCAGGGCGCGTCCGGTGTTGGTGGGGGTCCGGCCGCCCACGCGTACGACCTTGTCCCGCAGGGCGTGCGGCAGGCGGCGGATCAGTACGTTGCATGCCCACTCGTCCCCGCCCACGACGACGGCGTCGGCATGGGCGCGCCGCGCCCGTTCGTCCAGCCGGTGGCCGAGCCGGAGGGAGGTGCGGTGCCAGGTCGCCACCGCGACCCTGCGGTGCAGCCGCTCACCCGGGGTGACGGTGGACGTGGGCCAGGTGCCGGCCTCCGCCTCCAGAGTCACCCAGCCGTGGGTCTCGGCGGTCGGGAGGCCGCCGTAGTGGACGACCACGGCCATGTAGGGGATCTCCGGAACGTGCTGTGTGACCAGGGGCATCGCGTCCGGCAGGGTGCTGTAACGCGCGGAGTCGCGTTCGGGCGGCCTGGGCAGCTCCCCGTCCAGGACGAGTGTGCCGTGGGCGGCGAAGATGGCCTGACCATGCACCCCCGGCACCGCTGTGTCGGCACCGACCGCCTCCTCCAGTACGTTCAGCAGAGCCAGGTCCGAGCCCTGACGGGACAGACTCTCGCGCAGCCGCTGCCAGCGCAGCGCGATAGCTCGCTCGGGATGCTCGACGTCTCGGGAGGTGTCCAGGTACACGGAGGCGAACGGACCCGGCTCCGCGTAGAGGGGTTCAAGAAACGACAACCTCATCGTCACTCCTCGTCGATGGTCTCCCCTCCTTTGATGATGCGCGCCTCAGGAGGGGGCGATGGAGCTCGACGAGCGCGATGCGGTGCGGAATGTGGGGCGGTCGGGAGCCGGCCGTAACAGCCAGGGGGAGGAAATATGGGAAATCTTCCGGAAGGTGCCGGAGTCGCTATTGCGCGCGAGATTTTTGGGCCCTTGGGGGGCGTCGTTGAAATATGTGCGGTGGTCGATGGCGAGTTCCGTGTTTCACTCGACCGTGTCTCCGTCGGGAGTTTTGTGCGGCGAAATCACGCCGCTTTGGATGGAATCCTGCAAGTTGCGCAGGAGAGCGGTGGTTTCCCTGACTCGACGATGGCCTTGGTGGATGGGCTCGGTTGGCATCGTGACCATGAAGTGACGGCTCCGTCCCTGCTGCTGTGGTCCGGCGGCATCGAGGAGTTTTCTCCAGCTCTCGAAAACCCCCGGTCGGTGCGTCGAATGGTCGAAGCAGGGCGCGACCTGCAATTGGTGAGGCTCATGCACGCCCTCGTGGGTGCTGCTGTGGCCAGAGAGAAATCCAGTACTTCGCTGTCCGAACTGATCATTGAAGCGATCCGTGCAGCGGCCGGCCTGGTCGGAATGCGTGATCCCGGGGCGGTGCGGGACACGTATCGCATGTGGCGTGTCGCCCACCTGCCGGCCGTATTGATGCCGGGTTCCGGGTGTGCTGACGAGGTCTGGAACGGCTACAGGTCGTTCGCGCACACGATCGATCGTCTCCTCTCGTGACCCTGCCCGGTCGGCTCCCTCGGTCCGACGCCCTCGGGCAGGCCATCCACTGCGAACGGGACGCCCTGAGGTGACCACGGTGCTCCCTTGCGCCCGGAGTTGCCGTACCGACCTGTCTGCGCAACGTCCATGTCCTCGACGGGTGGCTGGAGGCTCGTCCCGGCCCTGACGCTCCGGACGCCTGCGATGTGACGCGAGCCCGCGAGCCCCCATGCCGTGTGCGAGCGGTCAGGCGAAGAGCGGATCCAGCATCGCCTCCCAGGCCGGCAGTCGCACCGCCCTGGCCACCGGCGCGGGCTTCGCGCCCCGGCCGCCGGACGGCAGCCCGATCAGCAGGTCACCGCGTGCGTGGGTGAGCCGCAGATGGCGCGCGGGATCCTGCCCGGGCAAGGGGCCCGTGTCGATGAGCACAGCCGTGTTCTCCCCGCACACCGTGAACAGCAGGTCCACCGTGTGCCCGCCGACCACTGCCGCGCGCTCCAGGTCGGTGATGCCACGGGCACCGAGATAGTCCTGGAGCCGGTCGGCGAGCTCCTCGCGGAATCCGGGGGACCGGAAAGCGTGACCTGGCCGGCGCGGGCGCCCGCGCACAGCAGGGTCGAGCGCTGTGCCAGCAGGGCCGGCAGCCCCGCCTGGCCCTGCCAGAAGCGATGGCTCCCCACCGTGATCAGCTGCGACTTCGCCCGGGTAGGCGCGGGCGTTCCGACGTGCGGGGTGGGGTGGGTCAGGCAGGGTCCGGCTCCTCCAGCGCCACCACGACCATCACCGGAAGATCGGTGTCCTGCTGGACCACGCCTGCGGTCAGGATCCGGCCGTCGAGGGTCCACTTCTTCAACGCGATGAACTCGTCCCTGTCCGCTGCCGTCTGCTCGGCCTCGACGAGGTGGCCGGCGAGAGGAGATTCCTCGATTTCGGGCAGGAAGCGGGCCAGCGCCTGCTCCCCCTGCTCGTAGACGGCATCCAGGTCGTCGAAGTAGCCCGACTCGTCGACGTCGCGGATCCAGACATAGAACGAGACGCAGACCACCCCACCGCCGAACGTCTGGATCCAGCCCCCGACGCCGTCCTTGTCCCACGATGCCTCCACGCCGTCGCGGGGCCTGCCCCCGGGCGTCCACTCCTGGGCCGCGAACCGCGCCGCCGCGCCCTCGGCGGTCAGCGGGGCGATATCCCTGAGCTCTTCCAGCATTGCGATCACTGCAGCCATGAACTCATTCCACTCATTCCGTTGCCGGGCACGTGACACGCTTTCAGCTGCCCGCCCGCAGTGGTCATCGAGGCCGACGTACTACGCCCCTCCAGAGCCTTACGTCATGGCCGGCGCGCCGTGCAGCGACGGCGCCCCCGGGGCAGGCGGCTCGACACGGTGTCCTGGGCCTTCCTCGCTGGGCTCACGCGGTGAACGCGGTGCCGTCCAAGGTCCAGTGAGGGTCGGGCGTGATGTCGAGGGCGGTGAAGACGTGCGCGGCGACGTCGGCGTGGTGGAGGGGCGACGGGGCCGTGCCGGGGGTCAGGCCGGGACCGGAGGCGGCGATCCAGGCCGTACGCTCCTGTCGGCTTCGTCCTCCGTGGCCCCCTTCGTCGCGGTGGCCGTGGTCCGTCACCACGATGACCGTCCACCGCTCCGCCGCGTGGCCGGGGCGATCACGTATGGCGGTGAGGAGGCGACCGAGGCGTCGGTCCGCCGCCTCGATCGCCTGGCGATACTCCTCGCCGCAGCCGAGGAAGTGGGCGGTCTCGTCGACGGCGCCGAGATAGACGAAGCCGGCGTGGAGGTCCTCGTCCAGCCCGAGGAGGTGCTCCGCGTCGTCGGTCACCCTGTCGTCCACCTCCTCCCAGGCCTCTGGGGTGTCCTCGCGGGGGGCGATGTAGCGGAGCCTGGTGGGGGAGACGAAGAGGGGGCCGCCGTCCTGGGCGAGGAACAACGGTGCCCAGCCGCCGACGGCGAAGGTTCGTCGTCCGCAGTCGGCCGCGAGGCGGGTCGTGAAGTCGGGGAAGAGGTCGAGGCGGTTGCCGTCGAAACGGTTGGCCCAGACGCCGTGCTTCGCGACGCCGACGCCGGTGACGATGGTGGTCCAGCAAGGGCCCGACATCGTCGGCGTCACGGAGTCCACCTCGACGGGGGCCAGGAAGCCTGCGCGGGCGATCCCGTCGAGATGCGGCGTATGCAGTTCGGGGAGCAGGTCGAGGCGTACGCCGTCGATGCCGATCACCAGTACGTGGGCGCTGTTCATGGGCGGTTCCAGGGGAGTCGTGGGTGGGTGTGAGAGGGAGGTGTCAGGGGCCGACACGGCGGAGCCGGATCAGGCTGCTGGCGTAGTCGCCGACGGGCAGCCGCGGGTCGATGCCGTGGCGTACGAGGACGGCGCCGCTGTGGACCTGGTTCAGTTCCGGGTCCAGGTAGCGCGCCTCGGGGTCGAGAGCGGGCAACCGCACCGGGGCGGGGCGGTGGCCGAAGCGGGTCGTGGGACGCCAGACGAGAAGCACGTGCTCGCTGTCGTCCGGTGCCGCGTAGTGGACGGCTGTCACGGGCTCGGCGGCCGGGGCGACCCGGTGCTGGTGTCCCCTCTGCACGAGCGGGCGGATCAGCTTGTACTCGGCCACGAGCTCCGCGGCTTCCGCGAGTTCCTCCTCGGACCACGACGTCAGGTCTCCGCCGAGACCCAGCGCGCCCGCCATGGCGACATGGAAGCGGAAGCGTAGAGGAGTGCGCCGGCCGGTGGCGGTGTTGGGGCTGTCGGTCACCCACGCGGCCATGGCCTGGGCGGGGAAGAGCTGACCGAAGCCGTGCTGGATGCCGATCCGGTCGACCGGGTCGGTGTTGTCCGAGGTCCAGGCCTGATCGGTGCGGGCGAGGATGCCGAGGTCGACGCGCCCGCCGCCACCCGCGCACGCCTCGATGCGCAGACCGGGGTGGGCGGCGCGGAGCCGGTCCATGATGCGGTGGACGGCACGGGTGTGGTCGATCCACAGGCGGTCGGGGTCGGGATGGCCGTCCCATCCCGCTTCGGTGAAGGCCCGGTTGGCGTCCCACTTGAGCCAGTCGACGCCGTTCTCGCGCACCAGATGGTCGAGGGTCTGCTGGGCCCAGGCCTCGACTTCGGGCCGGGCGAAGTTCAGCACGAGCTGGTTGCGCAGTTCGGTCGCGTCGAGCTGGGGGGAGTGGAGGACCCAGTCCGGGTGCGCGCGGTACAACTCGCTGTCACGGTTGACCATTTCCGGCTCGACCCACAGCCCGAAGTCCATGCCGAGGCGGTGCACCTCGTCGGCGAGCGGGTGAAGTCCACGGGGGAAGGCCTCGGGGCGGGGAGTCCAGTCGCCGAGTCCGGACCGGTCGTCGCGACGGCTGCCGAACCATCCGTCGTCCAGGACGAAGAGTTCGGCACCGACGCGGGCAGCCAGGTGTGCGAGGCGGATCTGGCCGGCCTCGTCCACGTCGAATCCGGTGGCCTCCCACGAGTTGTAGAGCACCGGCCGGTCGCGCCCGGGCTCGGGCAGTACGTGCCCGCGCACGTGGTGGTGCCAGGCGCGGCTGGCGGCGCCGAACCCGTGCGGGGTGTACAGCCCGGCGTACACCGGTGTGCGCAGGCTCTGGCCCGGCTGCAGGGTCCAGCTGAGACCCTCGTGGCCGAATCCGCCGGTCCAGGTGGTGCGGCCGGTCGGGTCGCGGTGGATCGTGACGCGCCAGCTGCCGCTCCAGGCGAGCGCCGTGCTCCAGACCTCCCCCTGGTCCTCGCTCGCGGTGCCGTCGTCGAGGGCCAGCCAGGGACTGGCGTGGTGGCTGGTGAGACCTCGACGGCTGGTCAGTCCGGTCTCTGCGACGGGAAGCCGGTCTCGCTGGAGCTGGAACTCGCTGTTCCAGCCCCCGGTCAGATGGCTGAGCCGGTAGTCGGACAGCGGAGGAGCGGTCCACGACGCCGAGTCCAGCCGGTCGACGGTGATCGGATCCGGCGGACCGTCCGCGGCCCCGGTGTGGGTCAGTTCCGTCCAGCGCTCGATGACATCGGTGTCGCTCCGGACGCGGTAGCAGAGTTCGGCCCGCAGAGGGTGGTGCCGGTCGTCGAGGCGCAACCGCAGTTCGCCGCCGTCAATGGTGTGACCGGCGAACCGCCACTGGGCACCCCGGGTCCCGTCGGCGAAGCGGACCTGAAGGCCGGCCGGGCCGAAGCGCGCCCCGGTCTGCGGCGCGAGTTCGTCGGCGGCCGCGTCGGCCTCGAAGCTGCTCGCCGCAGGGGAGACCGCGTCGGGGACGTCGGCGAGTGTCGCGGTGTCGAGCGGCAGGCCCCAGTGGAGGTGTCGCGGGCTGCCGTCGGAGGCGAGGCGCAGCGCGTAGAGGCTGTTCGGCGTGCGCAGGACCGCGAGGCCGGGGCCGGGTTCGAAGGTGACGGGCGGGAGCGTGGCGTGCACGGATGGATCCCCTGAGGTCTGGTGTGGAACAGGGTGCGGTCCAGGGCGACTTGGAGAAAAGGTGACACAACACCGCCAAGGCGACGCGGTGTTCGAGAAGTCCTGGGGGAGCAGAGGAGGGCCCGAGCGTAGGGCGGCACCAACACTCAAATCAATACTGGAAGAAGTTATTTATTTGCTCTATGTTGCTCCCGTGTTTCGACATCACTCCCGCCCTCTGGTCAGTGCGCCCGCCGAGACCGCGGTTCTCGCCCTGCTTCTTGCGGAGGGGCCGCTCAGCAGAGTGGAACTGGCACGGCGGACGGGACTCTCCTCGACCGCGGTCACCAAGGCGGCCAGGCCCCTCATCGACGACGGCTATCTGTACGAACTTCCGCCCGAGCGCACCGCGCCCGGTGCGGGCCGACCGGTCAACCCGCTCGCGGTCGACCCCGACCGGGAGTACTTCATCGGACTGAAGATCAGTGGCGACCAGGTCTTCGGCGCCGTCTGCGATCTGCGGGCCGGGATCCGGGCCACCGCGGGCCGGCCGCTCGACGGCTGCACCCCCGGGGCCGTCGCCGAGCTGACCGCCGAACTGGTCGACGAACTGCTCGACACCGAACCCGCGTTCCGGGCCCGGACCCGACACCTCGGCGTCGCGGTCAACGGGGACGTGGACCGCGAAAGCGGCCGACTCCGCCACTCCGGCCTGCTGGGCTGGCGCGAGGTCCCGCTCGCGGAACTGCTCACCGAATCCACTGGCCTGGCAGTAACCGTCGAGAACGACGTCAGGGCCCTGACCATCGCGGAGCACTGGTTCGGCGAGGGCATCGGCACCGAATACTTCGCGCTGGTCACCATCGGTGCGGGCATCGGTTCCGCGCTCGTCGTCAACGGGCAGCTGATCAGGGGGGCGTACGGCGTCGCGGGGGAGGTCGGACACCTCTGCGTCGACCCGACCGGTCCGCGCTGCCGCTGTGGGGGGCGCGGCTGCGTCGAAGCGATCGCCTCGACCGACGCGATCCTCGCGGCGGTCCGCCAGGCCACCGCGGAGCCGCACCTCACGTTCGGCGAGGCCGCCGACGTCGCCCGGGAGGGCCACCCGGCAGCCCGCGAAGCCTTCGCCAGGGCCGGACACGCCATCGGGGTCGGCATCTCCGCACTGGTCAGCCTCGTCGGCCCGGAGCGTGTCGTCGTCAGCGGCGAAGGCGCCGACGCCTACGACCTGTTCAGCCGTCACATCCAGGACGCGTACGCCGAACACGCCTTCGGGGCGGCTTCCCGGTGCCCGCTGTCGCTGCGGCCGCTCCCTTGGGAGGAATGGGCCCGAGGCGGTGCTGCCGTGGCCATCCAGGCCCTCTTCCCGCAGTACGCGGCCACCACCACGATCGGCGTCGGCTGAGCACTCCCGCAGCCGTCGCGTACGACTCCCTGGCCGACGCCTTCCTCTGCCGGCAAGCAATGACGAAGGCGTCGGCCGGGCAGCACATCCACTCCGCCACACCCACACAGAAGGATGCGACATGAGCACACGCATACCAGAGCATAGCCGACGCGGATTCCTCAGGGGATCGCTGCTCGTCGTCGCCGGAACCGTCCTGTCGGCCGCGTGCAGCACCGATCCCACCGGCGGTTCCTCCTCCGGAGCGAAGACCACCCTCAACGTCTGGTACCACGCCTACGGCGAGGCCGGGACCCAGCAGGCGGTGCTCCGCTACGCCACGGCCTTCACCAAGGCCAACCCCGACATAGCCGTGAAGGTGACTTGGGTCCCGGGCGACTACTCGGCGAAGGTCAACGCGACCCTGCTGACCGACGCCGCCCCCGACGTGTTCGAGATTGGCGACTTCAAGGAGAGCCTCGTCCACCGCGGCCAGATCGCCGCCCTCGACGACGTGTACGGCACCGCCAAGAGCGACTTCAACACGAACGCCGTCGAGGCGGTCACCGTCGACGGCAAGCTCTACGGCGTCAAGATGATCGACGACGTCATGATGCTGTACTACCGCAAGAGCGTCCTGTCGAAGGCCGGTATCACCCCGCCCACGACCTTCGACGGTCTCGTCGCCGCGGCGAAGGCCCTGACCACGAAGAAGAACAAGGGCCTGTTCATCGGCAACGACGGTCTCGGCGACTCTGCGACCAACGCCGTCTGGTCCAACGGCGGCGACCTCGTGACCCCCGAGGGCAAGGTGGCGTTCGGATCGGCACCGGCACTCGAAGCGCTGACCGGCCTGAAGCGACTGCACGACGACAAGTCGCTGCTGCTCGGCTTCACCACCGACTGGTGGGACCCCGCCGCCCTCACCCAGGGCGTCGTGCCGATGCAGTGGAGCGGCCTGTGGGCGAATCCCGCGATCAAGTCCGCGCTCGGCGACGACTTCGGCGTGCTGCCGTGGCCCGCCTTCAAGGCCGGCGGCGCCCCCGTCGTCCGCGTCGGCGGCTGGACCAGCTGTGTCAATGCCAAGGGCAAGAACGTGGCCGCGGCGAAGAAGTTCGTCCAGTGGCTGTGGGTCCAGCAGACCGACCTGCAGAAGGACTTCGCCGAGAGCTACGGCTTCCACGTCCCGCCGCGCAGGACCGTCGCGGCGTCCGCGGAGAAGCTCTCCCAGGGCACGGCCAAGGAGGCCGTGGTGCTCGCCGACAAGCACGGGAAGCACTTCCCGGGAACCTGGGACACCGCCGTGAGCAACATGTTCAACGCGGCCGCGATGAAGATCGTCGAGGGGCAGGGCGATCCTGCCGCCCTTCTGGCCGACGCGGTGAAGAAGGCCCAGCGCGAGATCGACAAGCAGCTCGGCCGATGAGCCAGTCGACGGACCTCACACTGAAGCCCGAGCATGCCGGGCGGCGCCCCGCGGTCATCCCGCGCGGCGCCGCGCGGCCCGGCCGGGCACGTCCCGGCCGGGCCGGCTGGGCCGCGTTCGTCCTGCTGACCGCGCCGATGCTGATCGGCCTCGGTCTCTTCAAGTACGTCGCGATCGGCTGGAGTTTCCTGCTCAGCCTCAGCGACGCGCGCGGCACCATCGCCCTCGGCCACTGGGTCGGGCTCGAGAACTATCGCAGGCTCCTGTCCGACCAGGAGTTCCGCGGCTCCCTCGTCCAGATCCTGCTGTTCACCGCCTTCATCGTGCCGCTCACCTTCGCGGCCTCGCTCGGTCTCGCCCTGCTGGTGCACCGGATCAGACGGGGCCGGGCGCTGTTCCGTACCACCTTCCTCATCCCGGCGGCCGTCTCGTACGTCGCCGCGTCGCTGCTGTGGAAGATGTCCCTGTTCAACGGCCTCCCGGCGGGTATCGCCAACACGATCGGAGGCTGGTTCGGAGCGGATCCCGTTCCCTGGCTCCAGTCCACCTCGCCGCCGCTCTACTGGGTGGCGCTCGTCACCCTGCGGCTCTGGCTCCAGGTCGGCTTCTACATGGTGCTGTTCCTGGCCGGACTCCAGGCCATCCCCAAGGAGTTGTACGAAGCCGCCGCACTCGACGGCGCCACCGGCAGGCGGCTCCTGACCAAGATCACCCTGCCCATGCTGCGCAACACCTCCGTCGCCGTACTGATGCTGCTGTTCATCGCCGCCTTCCAGGCCTTCGACGAGTTCTACAACCTGTTCAACAGCGGTCTCTCCGGAACGGCCACCGCCCCCGTGCAGACACCGCTGGTCCACCTCTACAACACCGCCATGGGCAGCCAGAACTACGGCATCGGCTCGGCCGGAGCCTTCGTCCTCACCGCCCTCATCATCGGAGTGACCCTGCTTCAGGGCCGGTTCACCGGCTTCGGCCGGAGCGGAGAATGAGACGCGCATGATCACCCTCCCCGGACTGTCCCGATCCGCGCGCCTCCTCGTACGCGCTCTGTTCGTCGGCCTCCTCACCACGGCCTTCCTCGCGCCCTTCTACCTCATGCTCCGCAACGCGCTCATGGACTCGCAGAGCCTGACGTCGCCGGAGTGGACGTGGTGGCCCTCGACGATGCACTTCGAGAACTTCACCGCCCTCTTCAGCGACCCCACCGTCTCCATGGGCCGGGCCCTCGGCAACTCCCTGCTCATCGCGGCCGTCACCGCGCCCGTCTCCACCCTTCTCGCCTCCGCCGCGGGCTACGCCCTGGCCCGGATCCCCGTCCCCGGACGCGGCGTGGTGCTCGCCCTGATCGTGGCCACGCTGATGATCCCCGGCTCGGTCACCTTCGTGCCGACGTTCGTCGTCGTCGGCTCCATGGGGGGTGTCAACACCCTGTGGGGCCTCATCGTGCCCGGTCTCTTCAACCCGTTCGCGGTCCTGCTCTTCCGCAACTTCTACCTCCAGTTCCCCAGCGAGATCGAGGAGGCCGGCCGGCTCGACGGCCTCGGCTGGCTCGGCCTGTACCGCCGGGTCGCCCTGCCGAGCTCAGGAGCCATGCTGGCCTCGCTCGGTGCGCTGTCCTTCATCGACAGCTGGAACTCCTTCCTGTGGCCGCTGGTCATCGGACAGGATCCGTCCGCCTGGACCGCGCAGATCGCGCTGTCCACCTTCCTCACTTCGCAGACCATCAATCTGCCCGGCCTCTTCGCCGGTGCCGTCGTCACCATCACGCCCCTGGTCGTCATGTTCCTCGTCGCCCAGCGGTACATCGTCGAAGGTATCGCCACCAGCGGCCTCAAGGGCTGACCCCACACCGCACCTCCCTGTACCACGCACAAGGCAGACGCACGCACCCCCACCCGTAAGGAGCCCCCGTGACACCCCGCTTCACCTTGCTCCGACGCGCGACCGCAGGCCTCGTCACCTCGTCCGCGCTCGTCCTCGCCACCCTCACCCCCCACGCCGCCGCGGCGGACACGCGGACGGCGCCGCCCCCGGCCCTCACCGGCGCGCAACTCGCCGCCTCATGGACCGCCCCGCTGTCGACCCGGGACCGGTACGTCGTCGACGCCGACGGCGACCGGTTCAAGCTCAAGTCAGGAAACTGGGCAGGCGCACAGGGCACCTGGCAGGGCAGCGGCGACGTAAAGGACGTCGCCAACCACCAGGCGAGGCAGATGTCGAACAACATTCCGCTCGGCCTGGACCGGAAGCCGATGGCCCAGATCCTGGCCGACTTCCACGCCCTGGGCCTCAACAGCATCCGGCTGCCTTTCGCCAATGCCGTGATCCACGACACGAGCGTCGTCCCGGACTCGGCCGTCGCCGCCAACCCGCAGCTCAAGGGCAAGACCCCGCTGCAGGTGCTCGACGCCGTCGTCGGGGCCCTGACCACGGACGGCTTCGCCGTCATCCTCAACAACCACACCACCAGCTACCGCTTCTGCTGCGGCCTGGACGGCAACGAGCGCTGGAACAGTGGCCAGTCGACCCAGCAGTGGATCGACGACTGGGTGTTCCTGGCCAAGCGCTACCAGGCCGACAAGCGGGTCGTCGGAGCCGACCTGCGCAACGAGGTCCGCCGCGACACCTGGGACGATCCCAACTGGGGCTGGGGCGACGACCACGACCTCAACAAGGCACTGGAGGAGGCCGGTAACAAGATCCTGCAGGCCAACCCGGAGATGCTCGTCATCATGGAGGGCATCAACTGGCAGGGCATACCAACCGATCTGACCCCCCACGGCCGCCCGACGCTCACCCCGGTCGCCACCCTGTCCAACACCTTGATCCGCTCCGACAAACTCGTCTACGCAGCCCACTTCTACGGCTACACGGGCCCGAACCACACCGGCGCCACCGGCACGGGCGAGACACACGACCCGCGCTACGAGGAGTTCACCCCCGCACAGCTCGCCCAGGTCGTCGACGACCAGGCCCTGTTCGTCACCCGGTCCGGACAGCACTTCACCGCACCCGTGTGGATCAGCGAGTTCGGCGCCGCCGGCCGTGGGGAGACCGACGCCAAGGAACGCGCCTGGTTCACCAACTTCACCGACATCATGGTGAAGAACGACACCGACTTCGCCATCTGGCCCCTCGTCGGCTGGACCGATGCGAACGGCACACCGCAGGACAACTGGGCCATGGTCAACTACAGCGCCAACGGCGCCCGGCTCGGCGTCATGGACGCGGGCGACTGGCGCGCCACCGACTGGAACAAGCTCGTCAACGCCCCCGGCCGCGCCGGCCGGATCGCCCCGACCCCGCGCTGGAACATGCTGGACCTGGACCACGCCGACTACAACGTCTCCGCCACCATGCTCGCCAAGCCGGACTGGTCGCCGGGCAACCGCAAGGCCAACTGCCCGGACAGTCAGCGCGTGACCGGCATCGCCCGGAGCAGCAGCCGAGGACTGTGCACCGACGCCGGGCAGCCGGCGAAGGCGAGCGGCCCCTGGACCGTCGTCACCGACGAGCGTTACGTCACCGGCGGCGACTGGGCGAGCGGCTACAACAAGCTCCAGTGCCCCGGCAACACCTTCGCCGTCGGCTACAGCGTGAGCGGCAACGCCATGGCGGCCCTCCTGTGCGCACCCGCGACCGCCGCCCTTCCCACCACCGGCCGCGCCCTCTGGTTCGACGGCGGCGACAACCGGCCCGCCACCGGAGGCTCGACCGCCAGCGACTGGGCACCGGGCCACTACAAGGGCCAGTGCCGCGACAACGAGTACCTCGCCGGCGTCGCCTACACCTGGAAGTGGAACCACGGCGGCGTCCCCGACGCCCTGCTGTGCCGCCCGCTCGCCTGACCCGTCCCATCGACTTCAGGCCCATCACGACCGGCCTCCGAGCGATTCCGGCCGCCCGACTCCGGGCGGCCGGCCCCGCCCGTACCATCTGCGCGCCCTCCGTGAGGCCGAGGCCCCCTCTGTCCGGCACAGGCGCCGCCTGCACGTTCCTTCACCTCGACGGCCGGACGAAGGGACTGGCCCGGATCGACGGTCCTCCCCTGGGCCGCTCCTGGTCCCGGGGGCCCGGACAGCCTGTACGTTCCCGCACCCCCGACCCCGACCAGATCAGCAGGAGACCCCGTGCCCACCGAACTCCAAGCAGTCCTTTTCGACATGGACGGCACCATCGTCGACACCGAGCGGCTCTGGCGACAGGCGGTCGAGGAGGAGGCCCTCGGTCTGGGACTCGTCCTCACGGACGCGGACCTCCCGTTCGTTCTCGGCCGGGCGATCGAGGACTGCGCAGAGCACCTGGCCGCCCGCGCAGTCGGCCACGTCCGGTCGGCGCAGCTCGGCGACGCCCTCGAACAGCGCTTCACGGAACTCGTACGCCGACAGGTCGTCCCCATGCCCGGGGCTGTCGAACTCGTCGCAGCGGTCCACGCCGCAGGGGTGCCGATGGCGCTGGTCTCGGCCTCGCCGAGGCCGGTCGTGAACACCGTCCTCGACGTCATCGGGCGGAATTGGTTCGTCACTTCCGTCGCCGCGGGGGAGACCCCCCGCACCAAGCCGTCTCCCGACCCCTACCGGGCGGCCCTGACCACTCTCGGTGCCGCTCCGGCCCGCTGCGTCGCGGTCGAGGACTCCCCGACCGGCGTTGCTTCCGCGGAGGCGGCCGACTGCGCGGTCCTGGCGGTGCCCTCGCTGACCGACATTCCCGTGGCACCGGGCAGGACGGTCGTGCGCACACTGTCGGACGTGGATGTCGCCCTGCTCAGGGCGATGGTGGCTGGGCGATGACGCACGGGTGGGTCCGGGCGGCGGGTGAGCTGGGCCCACTTCCCGAGCCGAGGGCCGGTACGACGCGCTGAGCGACCGTGACACCACGCTGCCCCGGACCGCGTGCCGCCGGTTCACCCGACGTGGACGCGGGGGCGGCGGGCCCGGTCGGGTTCGGCCTCGCGGAGGACCTCGCGGGTGACGGGGGCGACCTCGCCCTGGCCGAAGAGGAAGAACCGCAGGAAGTTGGTGAAGGGGTTGCCTTCGGTCCACTCGAAGTAGATGTGAGGGTTGTGGCCGGTGAGATCGCGGACGTGCAGGAGCAGGGCGGCCAGGGCGTTGGGGACGGAGGAGCTCTCCAGGGTCAGAACGCGGTAGCGGCCGTGCAGGACTTCGCCGCGTACGTTCAGGCCCGATTCGAACTCCGAGGGGTCGAGGACGGTGACCTCGACGAAGACGAAGTCCTCCTGGACGGGGACGTCGTTGTCGTGACGGATCTGTTCGATCTTGTCGCGGTACTCGGCGACGTCGCGGTTGTCGGGCTCATTGGCGATGAACCGGATCCTGCGGCTGGCGGCGTCCCGCACGAAACGCTCCGCCACGCCGTCCATGGTCACGCTGGTGACCCGCAGTTCGAAGGCGCGCGCGAGCCGTGAGAGCAGCGAGACGAGGATGATCCCGGCGATGAAGCAGGCACCGATCTTCACCCCGTCGGGGCGCTCGATCACATTCGCCACGGTGGTGTAGAGGAAGATCGCCGAGATGACGGCGAAGGCGATGGTCCAGTTGTGCTGGCCGGCCTTGCGCGCGGCGATCGTGACGGCGATGGCGGCTGAGCTGATCAGGACGAGGACGCCGGTGGCGTAGGCGCCGCCCTGGGCGTCGACAGAGGCATCGAAGATCCAGGTGACCAGGAACGCCACCAGGATGAACACGATCACCATCGGGCGCACGGCGCGCGCCCACTGCGGCGCCATGCCGTACCGGGGCAGGTAGCGGGGCATCAGGTTGAGCAGGCCGGCCATGGCGGAGGCGCCGGCGAACCACAGGATGGCGATCGTGGAGACGTCGTAGACGGTGCCGAAGGTGTTTCCGAGGTACTCGTGCGCCAGATACGCGAGTGCGCGGCCGTTCGCCCGGCCGCCCGACTCGAACTCCTTGGCCGGGATGAGCACGGTGGTGATGAAACTGGTGGCGATCAGGAACACGCTCATGATCACCGCAGCGGTGGTCAGCAGCTTCTTCGTGTCGCGGATACGGCCGGTGGGCTTCTCCTCGGTGTCGTCGGGGTCGCCCGAGACATGAGGCATGACCGCGACTCCGGTCTCGAAGCCGGACAGGCCGAGGGCCAGCTTCGGGAAGACCAGCAAGGCGATGCCCACCATGGCGAGGACGTTGCCGTGCTCGGTGGTCAGGGCGCTCGTCCAGTCGGTGACCACGTGCGTGGCCGTGGCGACGTGCCACAGACCCGACACCACGACGACGACATTCAGGGTCAGATAGATCCCGACCAGGACGACGGCGACGCCGATGGCCTCCAGGAAGCCCTTGAGGAACACCGCTCCGAGCAGCGCGATCAGCAACAGTGTGATCAGCATCTGCTTGTTGTGCAGCGCATCGTTCAGGTGCGGGTTCTCCACCAGGTGGGTGGAGGCGTCCGCGGCCGACAGCGTGATGGTGATCAGGAAGTCGGCGGCAGCGAAGCCGAGCAGTGTCAGGACGAAGAGCTTGCCCTTCCAGAACGAGAGCAGCCGCTCCAGCATCGCGATCGAGCCCTCGCCGTGCGGGCTCTCCTGGGCCACCCGTCGGTAGACCGGCAGTGCCCCCGCCAGCGTGACGATCACGAGCACGATGGTGGCCACGGGGGACAGCAGTCCGGCCGCGAGGGCGGCGATGCCCGGCTGATAGCCCAGCGTGGAGAAGTAGTCGACGCCGGTCAGGCACATCACCCGCCACCACCGCTGCCCCTTGCCCGCGGGCTCGGGCTTGGCGTGCGGCCCCTGCTGGTGTCCGGCGATGTCGGACAGGCCCTCCAGCATCCATGCGCGCAGGCGACCCGGAGGCTCATGGGAAGGGGTGGCCATCGTTGTGCTCCTGACGTGCGGCGAAGCGAACGGTGCAGGCCATCGGCGAGACGGCTGCCTCAGCGTACGCACGGAATGATCCGCGACCGAGGGCTTCCCGTACCGGGCGAAGACGTGTCCCCGCCCGCACACCGCGTTCGACCTCCGCAGTGTGCGAACGCCCCGGTGGAGGAGGTCCTGGCGGGCCGTCAGCGGCTGACTTCGACGGCTCCGGGGTCCCCGACGGAGCCGAGCCCGGGCGCGGCGACTACCGCAGGCTGAGGTCTGTGGGCGGCTCGGCCGAGTCGTCCAGGAGCCGGAACCGCAGGCGGCAGATGACCGCGTTCGTCTCGTGCCGGACAGCGTGGGCGACGACCGCACCACGCTGGTTCTGCAGCAGCCGCTGCCACAGGCGGGCCGGCTCGACCTCGGGGATGAGCACGGTGATCCGCAGGCCCGGATCGGTGGACGCAACCTTCCGTACATACGCGGCGACCGGGCGGCCGACCGTGCGGCGGTCGGAGGCGATCCGGACCAGGGGGACCCCCGGATTCCACAGTGCCCAGTCCCGCTCCAGCGCCTCGGTCTGCTCCCGGTCCTCGGGGTCCGGGTGACAGACCGTCACCGCATGGACCTCGTCACCGAGGGACACCGCCGCGGTGAGGGCCTCGCTGGTGAGCCGGGTGAGGGACGAGACCGGAACCACGATCAGCGAGCGGTCGCGGTGCGGGGGCTCCGGAACGCGGCCGACGCCCAGCCGTTCACCGATCCTGGTGTAGGCGCGGTGGACGGACTCGAAGCCGGCGACCAGCAGGGGCAGCGTGACGACGATCAGCCAGGCGCCGTCGTGGAACTTGGTGGCCGTGACAACGACGGCGCTGACGCCTGTCAGGAGAGCGCCCAGACCGTTCAGCACAGCCTTGCCCGCCCACCTGCTTCCGCGGACCGTGCGCCAGTGGATGACCATGCCGGTCTGGGCGATGGTGAAACCGACGAACACACCGATCGCGAACAGCGGGACGAGGGTGTTGGTATCGCCACCGGAGAAGACCAGGAGCGTGGCGGATACGGCCGCGAGCGTGAGGACCCCGTGGCGGTGGACCTGCCGGTCGGCCTTGAGCCCGAAGACATGGGGCAGGTAGTTGTCGCGGGCCAGCAGCTTCAGCAGCACAGGCAGGCCGCCGAACGACGTGTTCGCGGACAGGGCCAGCAGCACCATCGTGGCGGACTGCACGACGTAGAAGGCGAGATTGTGCCCGAAGGACGCGTCGGCGAGCTGCGCCAGTACGGTCACGCCTTCGACCGGCTGCAACCCGAACCGGGAGATCAGCACGGACAGACCGATCAGCATCGCGCCGAGCAGTGCGCCGAGTGCCACCTCGGCGCGCTGTGCGCGGCGGGCGGCCGGGGCACGGAACGACGGCACGGCGTTGGCGATGGCCTCGACACCGGTGAGCGCCGAACAGCCCGCGGCGAAGGCCTTGAGGAGGAGCAGCGCACCGACCGCGGTGGCGTTGGCGCCGAGTACGGACGCGTGACCGGCGGCCGCTTCCGTACTCACCGGGGCGTCGCGGAACAGGCCGACCACGATGAGCACGAAGATCGCTCCGACGAACACCGCGGTCGGCACGATGAACGCACGCGCCGAGTCCACGATCCCGCGCAGATTCACGGCGGTGATCAGGATCAGTACGGCGAGGCACAGCCACAGGCGATCGCCGTACAGCTCCGGGAACGCGGAGGTCAGCGCTGCCACCCCCGCGGTCACGGCGACGGCCACGTTCAGGACGTAGTCCAGAACCAGGGACGCGGCGGCGACCAGGCTGGTGCGGCGGCCCAGATGTGTCCTTGCGACCGCGTAACTGCCTCCGCCGTCCGGAAACGCTGCGATGACCTGCCGGTACGAGGCGACGAGCACCGCCAGCAGCAGGGCGATCGCCACGGTGACGGGGAGTGTGAAGCCGAGCCCGTAACCACCCGCGGCTGCCAGCACAAGGACGATGGCCTCAGGCCCGTACGCCACCGACGCCATCGCGTCGAGCGACAGGGCGGCCAGCCCCGTAACGGCCGTGAGCCTGTGACGGGCCCCGTCGCCAGGGGGCACCTCGGCGCTCGGTGCCGCACTGGATTCTGAGCTGAGAACGTACATGGGGTGAGAGCTCCTCCGTGCAAGGGTTCGCCCAGCGTGTGTCCGTTCTCGGCCGGTCGGGTCGGGTGCTTGCGCGTTCTTGGCGCCACGTGCCGGTCTTTTCCCGAGTTCTTGACGGTGTTGGTCAGGGCGGCGTCAAAAGCTGGCCCGAACCGGGCGCTCGGGTAATTTGCCTAAATTTCGATAGTTCTGAACAATTTGGTGCGGAGACGGTCCGCACCGCGCGGTGTCCCACGACACGGGAGCGGCCCCGGGCTCCTTGTACGTCACCCGCTTTGCCCTGCGGTACTGCCCTGCGGCTAGTTTGTGTGCAGCACGGATACGCAGGCCCGTCGCGGCAGAGCCGCACGGGGGGACGGGAGGTCGGGAAGAGTGTCGCTGCGCGGAGGTGACCCAGCCGAGATCGGCGGTTATCCGCTTGAGGCGCGCCTCGGCTCGGGTGGCATGGGCACGGTCTTTCTGGCCCGTACGAGCTCGGGCCGGCCTGTCGCGATCAAACTGATCCACCAGCAGTTCGCGGGGGACGACGAGTTCCGCATCCGTTTCCGGCAGGAGGTGGCTGCGGCGAGACGGGTGAGCGGCGCGTTCACCGCCGCCGTGGTCGACGCCGCCCCTGAGGCCGAGCAGCCGTGGATGGCGACGACCTACATCGAGGGGCCCACGCTCGCCCAGCGCATCGCGGCGGATGGCCCGCTGAACGGAGTGGAGCTGCGGAGGCTCGGCATCGGGCTGGCGGAGGCGCTGCGCGACATCCACCGGGTGGGGGTCGTCCACCGTGATCTGAAGCCTTCGAACGTCGTGCTCTCCCCCGAGGGCCCGCGCGTCATCGACTTCGGTATTTCGCGCGCCGCGGACCAGCAGACGCTGACGATGACAGGGCGGGTCATCGGTACGCCGCCCTTCATGTCGCCGGAGCAGCTGCAGGCGCCGCGTGACGTGGGGCCGCGGTCCGACGTCTTCTCGCTGGGGACGCTGCTGGTGTACGCGGCGACGGGCCGCGGGCCCTTCGACGCGGACAGCCCGTACATGACGGCGTACCAGGTGGTGCACGAGGAACCGTCGCTGGACGCCGTGCCGGCGGCCTTGCGCGTGGTCGTCGAGTCGTGCCTGGCCAAGGAGCCCGAGGGGCGCCCCTCGGCGGACGAACTCCTGGTGCTCCTGCGGGACCTGCCGTCCGACCTCGGCGGGACCGATGCGCAAGGGAGCGGCACGGGCCGTACCCGCGACATGATCACCCAGCATCACTTCGCGACGCCGGCCACCCCGGCACCGACCGCCGCCCCGGCCGGTCCCGGCACGGGGAGCACCAGCACCATCGGCCGCCGTCTCCGGCGCCGATGGCGTCCCGTGCTCGCGGCCGCGGTCGCGGTGACGGCGATCGGAGGGGGAGTCGCCGCCTTGCAGGCGGGCGGCTTCGGGGGGAACGGCGGCGACACGGGCAACAGCGTTGCGACGCCGGGTGCCTCGCTTCCGGACGGCTTCGCGCCGTGGCGCACGACTGTGCGGGGCGGTAGCGAGGACACTCCCGACGAACTGCGTTGCGTCGCGCGCGGCGACGCGCTGTTCTGCGGGGGCGGAGGCGTGGTCGCGACCCGTATCAGGGCCTCGGACGGCTCGCGGGTGTGGACGGCGAAGAGTCCGGGCGTCCCCGTCCAGGGCATGCACCTGGTGGGCGCCACCGATGACACGGTGCTCGGTTACCGCTTCGCCGCCCAGGGCGACCCGCAAGGCCCTCTCGACGAGGTGGTGGCCATCGATGCGGACAGTGGCCGGGAGCTGTGGTCCGTGCCGTCCGGCGCCCAGTCGCAGGCCGTCACGGGCCGGACCCAGGACGCCCTTGTGGTCGGCTCCGCCGTTGTGACGGTCGATGCCTCCAACTCCCGCTTCGAGGCCCGGGACGCGCACAGCGGTACGGTCACCTGGCGGACGCCGTTCCCCGCGGGCACACAGTGCGCTCCCGTCCCGGTGGGCGCGCAGCTCCTCGCGATGTGCGCGACGGACGCGGAGGTGGATGGCCTGGCGGTGCGCCACTCCACCCTGTACACGGTCGACCGCGCCTCGGGGACACTGGGCAGGCCCATCGCGGTCAACGGTCCCGCCGTGCCGATGGGCGTCGCCAACGGCAGGCTCGTACTCCTTCAGGAGCACATGGAGGGATGGGAACTGGCCGGCTACGACAGGGTGGCGCAGGTCGACCCGGCCTCGCGGAAGGTCACGTACTCCCGGCTGGCAGAGACGTACGCGGGGACGCCCGGCATGGCGGACGGCACCCTCTACGTGAGCGGCCAGACCGGTCTCATCACGGCGCTCGACCCCGCGACCGGCCGGAAGAAGTGGTCCCGGCAGACGGGCGTGGAGGGGGCGTCGGGTCCCGTGGCGGGAGACGGCGCGCTGTATTTCAGCTCGGCCACCGGCCGGGTGGTCGCGCTGTCACCGTCCGATGGCGAACCGCTGTGGACAACCGATCCGCAGGCCGATGGTCTGACGGGTGAGCAGGGCGCAAGCCCGCGCGTGACCGTCGCGGGGCGTGCGGTGGTCGTGGCCGCGGCCAAGAACACCCTCTTCGCCTTCGACACGCAGAAGCCGCCGAAGTCGGGCTGACCCCGGCGGGGTTGCGGGGGAGGGCCCGTTCCGTCGGGGCGGGCCCTCCCGGTCAGCAGGAGGTCAGACGCGGTCGGCCGCGATGAGCAGGTACTGGAAGGACCCGTCCCTGTAGGAGTTGATGAACGCGTCCTCGATTCCCGTGACCAGCGAAGACGTGGCCCTCAGCTCCCAGTAGGGCAGGGTGTCGGGGGTGAGGTCGACGACGGCCTGTGGCACGAGGCGATTGTCGGCCATGGCGCGCAGGTACTCCCGGCGCGAGTGGATGTTGCACTCGAAGTGCGCGTTGATCTGCGAGACCCACTTCGAGGGCTGGCCGTACCGCGGGTTCCAGCAGCCGGTGATGGTCACGTAGCGGCCGCCGACCGCGAGGACGCGGGAATGCTCGGCGAAGAGGTCGTGCAGATCGACGTACATGCTCGACTCGTTGTTCCAGGAAGCCGCGGCCGACCCGGTCTCGAAGGGCATGGCGAGCATGTTGCAGACGCGGGCACGGACGTGGTCCTGGAGGCGGAGTTCACGGGCACGGTTGTTGGCGAAGTCGGCTTGCTTGGCCGACAGCGTGACACCTTCGACCTTGCATCCGAAGCGCTGGTGCGCCATCACCATCGAGCCGCCGCGGCCACAGCCGGCGTCCACCAGGGTGTCGTCGCGCCCGATGTCACCGAGGTGCCCCAGGAGGAACTCCGCCTGTGCCGACTCCAGCCGGTGGAGTTCGGCGATCAGTTTCTTCTCGCTCTCGCTGTCCTCGGCGTCGCCGAGTGCGGAGCGGTCGACGTCACCGATGCCGTAGTGGTGGTGGTAGAGGCCGTCGACATCGCCGAGACGCAGGTTCACGGGCCTGGCCTCTCCGTCCCAGTAGCGGGCGATGTCGCTCTGGTAGGGCGTCGCCGGGCGGGGGATGCGCAGGGAGGCGGGGGCGGCGGTGAGTTCGGTGTTGGTCACGATGAATCCATTCTCTTACCAGAAGTCGGGCAGGCTGTAGCGATAGGTGTTGGACTGGTGCCAGTAGTGGTTGCCGTCGACCCACGCGGCCACGCCCCGCAGGAAGCGCTGCACATTCGGGGCGGGGCAGGCGGCGGCCAGGGCGGCGGCTTCGGTCTCGAAGTCGTGCATGAGGTCGTTGTGGACCTCGACCGACTTCAGATAGGCGTCCCGGTCGGAGAGGCCCTCACGTTCGGCGATCACGACGGGCAGGTTCAGGTGCCGGCCGGGAGCAGCGAGTTCCTTGGTGTACGAGTAGAGGTCGTTCACGATGGTCGTCGCGTTTCCCGCGAGGGCGATGACCCTTTGCACGGCGGGCCGGGCGTTCAGGTCCGCCGGCAGTTCGTAGCCGCCGACGGTGTCGGTGATGGTGGGGCAGGGCGGTGTGCGCCAGCAGAAGGCGTTCGCCGAGGCCGATGGGCGAGCCCCCGTGGTCCTCGCAGCCCTTCGGACCAGGGCCGCTACTTGGGCCAGCGGGCGATCTGCACGTTCTCCAGCACGCCGACCGCGTCCGGCACGAGGATCGCGGCGGAGTAGTAGGTACTGACGAGGTAGGACATGATCGCCTTCTCGTCGATGCCCATGAAGCGGACCGACAGCCCCGGTTCGTACTCGTCCGGCAGCCCGGTCTGGTGCAGACCGATGACGCCCTGGTTCTCCTCGCCGGTACGCATGACGAGGATCGAGCTGGTCTTCTCCGGTGTGACGGGGATCTTGTTGCACGGGAGGATCGGGACCCCGCGCCAGGCCGGGACCTGCTGGCCGCCGAGGTCGACGTGGTCCGGATAGATCCCACGCGAGTTGAACTCACGCCCGATCGCCGCGATCGTCCGGGGGTGCGCGAGGAAGAACTTGGAACCGCGGCGCCGACAGAGCAGTTCGTCCATGTCGTCCGGGGTCGGCGGGCCGGAGTGCGTCTGGATGCGCTGCTTGAAGTCGGCGTTGTGAAGCAGGCCGAACTCCCGGTTGGTGATCAGCTCGTGCTCCTGGCGCTCGCGCAACGCCTCGACGGTGAGCCTGAGTTGCTCCTGGGTCTGGTTCATCGGCCCGTTGTAGAGGTCGGCGACCCTCGTGTGGATCCGCAGAACGGTCTGGGCGACCGAGAGTTCGTACTCGCGGGGATCGAGTTCGTAATCGACGAACGCGCCGGGCAACTCGTGCTCGCCGGTGTGGCCGGCCGACATCGCGATCTCCGCCTCACCGCGATGGTTCTGCCGCCGGCGGGAGGGCGATGAGAATGCTTCGAGGTGCTCCCGGAGGCTCGGCGCCGTGGACAGCACGGCCGCGAAGTCGGCGCGTGACAGCGTGAGCAGTGTGCCCGAGGTCTCGGCGGTGGCGGTCTGCTCCCACCGGGCGTCCCCGTCCAGGAGGACGTTCTCTCCGAACCGGTCGCCGTCGGCGAGTACGTCCAGGGTGACCTCGTCGCCGTAACTTCCCACGGAGGACTGCCTGATGCGGCCGTGGGCGATCAGGTGGAGCCTGTCCGCGGGCGTCCCGCGCTCGACCAGCGTCTCGCCGGCCCGGAAGTCGCGTTGCACGCACCGATCGGCGATGGCCGTCAGTACCTCCACGTCGTCGAAGCCGCGCAGCAGAGCCAGTTCACCGAGCTCACGGGGGATCACCCTGACGTCGGAGCCGTTCTGGACGAAGTCCACGCTCCCGTCGCCGACGGTGTAGGCCAGGCGACGGTTCACCCGGTAGGCCCCACCCCGGGCCTCCACCCACGGGAGCATCCGCAGCAGCCAGCGAGAGGTGATCTCCTGCATCTGCGGGGCGGATTTGGTCGTGGTGGCGAGGTTGCGGGCAGCCGCCGTGCCCAGGCTGGACTGCCGGGGCAGCTCCAGTTGTGTTTCCGGGCTCTAGTCAGTGGTCATCGGGCGAAGTTCTCCTTGGTGAGGGCGTTGATGTGCGTATGCGGACGCCGCGGGGCAACAAGAGGGAAAAGGGGTATGTGAACGGGAATCCGTCCAGGTCCACAGGGACACTAATGGCCGCTTCGCCCTCCGGACCAAGGAAAGTTGCCGACATCAACTCGATACGATGATCGTGCCCGCGTGATGTTTGTCCGAGTATCAGCGAGATCCAGCAGCGATCGGCGGCGCGTCCTGGCAAGTGGCCGGTTCGGCTCCGGCGGTGTGGGACCGACGAGTCCAGGGCGGCAGGGGTGCCGTATGCGAAGGGTGCCGGCGACGGCCTCGGGTTTCTCCCGGATGGGCCGCGATCTCAACAGCCCGGTGGGCGGATACGGTGTGTGGAGCTCGTACTACGACTCTCCTCAACTGCGGTTCTACTGGGAGAAGACCGAAGGTCTGAAGTTCCGCCGCAAGCTGCGGATCCGCCACTACGGGGATCTCGACGGGGTCACCGACGAGTCGCCGGTGTGCGTGGAGATCAAGCAGCGCGTCGACCGGGTCACGCAGAAGAGGCGGATCACCCTGCCGTACGGGGTGGCGCGACGCCTGTGCGACGGCCGCGAGATGGTCGACCACACGGCGAAGGAGAGCGCCTTCACCCAGGAGGTTCTCGAACTGGTCGTGCGGCTGAATCTGCAGCCCACCGCGATCACGGGCTACCAGCGCGAGGCCCTGGCGGGCCGGGACGCCGACACCGGGCTGCGGGTCACCTTCGACCGGCGCATACGCGGCCGGGACCGGGACTTTCTCTTCGGCACTCCCACTCCGGAGAACCGGTTCATCATCCCGCCGCACATGTCGGTGATGGAGATCAAGGCGAACGAGCGCACCCCGCACTGGATCACCGACCCGGCCGCCCGGCGCAACCTCGGCCTGGTCCGGATCTCCAAGTACGTGCAGTCCATCGAGGCGTTCGGCCTTGCGCCGCACTCGGTCTTCCATAGCCGCGAGGCAGACTTCCCGCCGCCCGCCCCCATCGAGCAGCAGCCGCTCACGCTGCCGAAAGCAGGAGCACAGTCAACTTCGATCTGCAGGAACTCAGCGGGACTTTCAGCGGACCGGTACCGGCCGACTCCACGACGGCAGCCAGCACACCGTCGCCATCAGAGGAAGCGGCGAGCTCCGCAACACCATCACCCACTGACCGGACCGTCGCAGAACTCGATGAGCACCGGCGAATCCTCTCGTCGGGGCACGGGTATACGGAAGCCGGCGTCACGAGTGGGGCGTTGCGGGGTGCCGCGCGAGCTCGGTGCGTTCGAGCCTCGCGCGCATGAGCCAGGTCGCGCCCGTGAGAAGGGTGACGATCGTGGCCACGGCCCCGGCGTGGACGTGGTTGCTGTGGGTGAAGGCGGTCGTGGCTGCTTCGGTCGGCGCGGCGTTGTCCGCGGGCGGTAGCTTCGCCGCCCGGTCGGTCGGGCGGCGGGTCGCTCCACCGGGACGCGGGTCCCGACGCGCACAACCACGCGCACAACCACGCGCACAACGACGCGTAACGAGGCGGGGATCAGACCTGTTGCGGCTCGGTGGCGTCACGATTCCGCGCAGTTCCGGAAATCGTTTTGAATGCGTTCGAAGACACTCTAGAGTCATGCAGCCCGAGACCGACGGCGAGCATGACGGCTGTTGGTCTCCGCGTAGCCCCCTGCGCGAGCCGAACGCTGCGAACCCGTCCCGCGCAGGACCGGACAACCGAAACAGGGGGGACCCAACCGCATGAAGACATATACCGGTCGGCGCGCCAGAACCGCCGCCGCGGCCACGGGACTGGCAGCCGTGCTGCTCGCTGCCACCCCGGGCATCGCCACGGCAGCCGGGGGAAACCTTCCTCCGCTTCAGCCGAGCATCGACACCCTCACCGTCGACTCCACCAAGGCCTGTTCCGACGAGCCCGTCTACGTACCCCGCGCACCCGAACTCCGGGCCGTCGTCGAGGACACGACGGAGGACAACGAGGAGTGGGAGACCAACGGGGCCGGCGCCGAGTTCGAGGCGTGGTGGACCGACGCCGACGGAGCCCAGCAGCGCCGCACCCACACCTCCGGCATCGTGAACTCGCCCATCACTCAGCTGTGGCGGACCCCCACCGACCTCCCGGCCGACACCGTCATCTCCTGGCACGTGCGGGCCGTCGACGACGAGGCCGCGACCTCCGCCTGGAGCGATGAAATCCCCGGTATCACCTGCCGGTTCATCATCGACACGGTCAGCCCCGAGCCCGCGACGGTTGCCTCGGAGCAGTACCCGGACGACGAGAGCGGCTGGCACGACGGCGTCGGCGTCTACGGCAGCTTCACTTTCGACTCCCCGTCCCAGGACGTCCTCGAGTACGTCTACACCGTTCTCGGCTCCGTACCGAAGCGGGTCCGGCCCGAGGAGCCGGGCGGACCGGCCACCATCCGGTGGATGCCGGAATCCGGCGGGCCCTACTACATGCAGGTCCGCGCCGTGGACCGGGCCGGACGGTCCAGCTCCGAGACGACCTACTGGATGCGCGTAGCCGAGGGCCGCGCACCCGTCGCCCACTGGAAGCTCGCCGACCCGGCAGGAGCGGACCACGCCGCCGCCGAGGCCGGCCCCGCGGCCCGCGCCGGGAGCGGTGTCCGCTTCGGCGCCCCCGCTCCGTCCCGCACCGATCTCACCTCCACCGTCAGCCTCGACGGCCGGGGCAACAGCTACCTCACCCCGGACGTCCCCGCGACGGACACCACCAAGACCTTTGCCCTCTCCGCCTGGGTCCGCCCCTCCGCCACCGGCACTGCGATGACGGTGGCCGGCCAGGACGCCGCCGACGACACCTCCGCCTTCACCCTCGGCCTGCGCCCGGCCTCGGGCTCCTCCGCCACCTGGGCCTTCCGCTACGGCGCCACCACCCTCACCGGCGGCAGCGCCTCGGTCGGCGGATGGGCCCACCTGACCGGCCTGTACGACACCGAGGACAAGACGCTGCGTCTCTACGTGAACGGCAAGGAAGTCGACTCCGAGACCGGCGTCGCCCCGGTGGCCGCCCCCGGCGCCTTCCAGATCGGCCGCGCCCGCGGCGACTCCGGTGCGCGCTGGAAGGGCGAGATCGGCGACGTCCGAGTCTGGGACCGGGTCGTGCCCCGCGAGGAGATCGAGCGACTGGGGTCCCGCCCCGCCGAACTGGCCGCCGCCTGGGACATCGAGCGGACCGATGACGGTGTGATCCCCGGCCGGGACGGCGACAAGCCGCTCACCCTGCACGGCGGCGCCGGCTTCTACACCCCCGACATCGAGGGCTGCCTCGAAGACCCCGACTGCGTCGACTTTCCGGCGGACGCCCTCGACGGCAACGACCACCTGTTCCTGGACGGTACGGACGACTACGCCGCCACCAGCGGCCCCGTCGTCGACACCGCCGACAGCTTCAGCGCCGGCCTGCGGGTCCGTTTCGCGGACACCACCCCCGACCGGCCGATGACCGTGCTGTCGCAGGGCGACGCCGACAGCGACGCCTTCAAGGTCCGCTACGACCCGGCCGCGTCCCAGTGGCAGTTGATCGTCACCGACGGCAGCGGACCGGGCGCCGCTGAGACAGTTGTCGCCGGACCCGGCGCTCCCACTTCGTTCTCCGACGAAGTGGTCGTCGTGTACGACGACTCCGAGGGGCACATCACCCTGTACGTCAACGGTGAGGCCGTGGCCGGCACGGAGTTCAACGCCTCCTGGAACGCCCCGGGCCCGCTCCAGATCGGTCGCGGCCACACCGCTGACGGCGGCTGGGGCGAGTACTTCCACGGTGGGGCGGACACCGTCCGTGTCTTCAGCGGAGCCCTCACCGCGTCCCAGGTGAAGTCGTTCGCCTACCTCTACTGAGGCCCGCGGAAGCAGCCCCCGGGAGTTCTCGATCCCGAACGGGCCGGAGGAGGGCCTGACCGCGCCGGGGGGCGTGGTCAGGCCGAGCCCGTCTCCCGTGCCTGGGCCATCGCGATGAGCCGGGCCATCATCGACGTCTGGTTGTACGGCGAACGCCCCATCAGGCACTCCCGGAGGAGCAGGCCGAGGGTGAAGATGTCGGACCGGGTGTCCGGGCGATCGCCCACCACCTGCTCGGGCGACATGTAGCCCGGTGCGCCGATCACCATTCCCGCCATGGTGATCGCCGTGCGTTCCTCACCGCTCTCCAGCACGTGCGCCACGCCCAGATCCACGACCACCGCGCCGCGCTGCGGGTGCAGGATCACATTGCTCGGCTTCAGGTCGATGCGCGAGAGTCCCAGGGAGGCCAAATGCATCAGGGCCGCCCCGAGTTGCCGGGCAATCCCGACCGTCCGGTCCGCGGACAGCGGTCCTCCGTCCCCGAGAACGTTCCCCAGGGTCGGTCCTTCGACGAGTTCCATCACCAGGGCGAGTTCCGGTTCCTCCACCACGTCCACCGTCCGCGCGACGTGACGGCGCCGGACCCTCATCCCGATACGGGCCTCACGGCGGAACGACGCCACCAGGCTCTGCCGGGGTGCCATCCCCACCGTCCCGCCCCGTTCGCTTCCCTCCGAGTGCGTCTGCTTGAAGGACAGCGAGGTCCGCATGTAGGCCAGGATCAACGCGTTCTGCACGTCGGGCAGCCGATCGAGCAGGCCGTGGTCCTCCAGGCTCTCGAAGACCCGCCGGACCACCGCGAACAGGCGTTGGTCGGCCTCCATCCGCCGCGCGACGTTGAGATGCACGGGGAGCAGCACATCCCCTGCCGGTCGTGTCCCGGCGGCTTCCGCCAACGCCCGCATCACCAGCGTGGACTTCCCGACGCCCCGGAAGCCCGTGATCAGGAACGTGCCACCGTGCGAGTAGGTCAGCCGCCTGCGCAGGCCGGCCACCAGATCCTCGTGCCCCAGAACCGGTATGGCGGGGTCGTCGATGGGCAGCGGCTCGTGGATGTAGCGGAACTCGCTGTGCAGCGCCAGCCTCGGCACGGGCCTCAACTCCCCCTCGTGTCGGTCGCGAGGCTACCGGGCCACTGGTGTGCACCAAGCAGAGGAGGACGGTGCTCGGCCGTCGTCCAGAGCCCTGGAAGCCCCCAGCGGTCGGGGCTACGGGCTCTGATAGGTTCCATTGTTCGATCCACCGGCGATGACTTGAATCCGCCAGTGGTACTGGGGAGGGGGCTCCGTGGGCCGAGTGCCGTCAAGACTGCGCAAGCCGTTGTTCGTAGGGCTACCGCTCGTGCTGCTCGTCACCGGGGTGGTGTTCTTCTCGGGCGGCGGCGGCCGGTCGGACGAGCGTGGCCATATGGCGGCGAACCGGGCGCAGTTGAAGCGTGCCTGTGCCGGGCTGCTGCCGTACGAGGAGCTGCGGGGCCTCGTGCCCGACGGCGTCGCGGGCGAGGTGAGTCAGTACGGCACCGTGCTCGATCCCGGTGAGGACAGCCACTCCCTGGTGAACTGCTCCGTCACCTGGCCGGGGCACGGATCGGTGCGGGTGCAGGCCGTCGCGCTGATATCCGAGATGCCGATGACGTTGCGGGCCGAGGAAATCCTGCCCGGCGTCGGCAACGACGGGTACGAGGCGCCCGGACTCACCGGCCGGGTGGACGAGCGCGGGCGGACGTGGGTCGTCGCCGAGTGCCCCGGAGGGCTGGCGGGGCGGGCCCGCGAGGCATCGGGGATGTACGTCGCGGCCGATGTCGATCTGCCCGTTCCCGGCAAGGGGAAGCCGGCCGGGTATCTCTATGACTTCCGTACCGCGGTCCAGGTCGCCAACGGGATCACCGCCGCGCAGAAGTGCGGCGGCTCCCCGCTGAAGCCGCCCACGCGGGTCCTCGACACGTACGAGGCTCATGTCACCAAGGACGCGGACGGCGGCAACATGAAGGTCGTGGGGATCGACGAGCCGGGTCTGGGTGTGAAGAAATGCCGTGGGGTCGGCAGGCGAGCGGGTTTCCCCGGCAAGTGGACAGCGAGCGGTGATCTGCAGGACTCACGGCTGGTGAGCGTCTGCACCGCCACCGTCCTGGACCGCGAGGACCCGATGGACACCGATCCGACACCACGCGACGGTGCGGTCGTCGAGGTCTCGGCGGCGAGCTGGTCCGGGCCGCTCAGGGAGTCGGCCGACGCCCAGTACGAACGCTCCGGTGACAGCTTCGGCTTCCGCGACGGGAAACGGACCAGGGACATCCCGGACTCGGGGTTGCGCGAACTCGCCCTGTGGGCAGGGTCGGAGTGCGCCGCGGGCAGCACGTACCACCGGGTCACCGTCCGCATGGAGACAAACGACCTCAGTGCGTACACGCTCACTGAGGCGGAGCGGGCCAAGTACTCCAAGGACGCCCGCAAGCTGATGGACAGCTATCTCGCCGACCCCGACGGCTGGCCCCGGCAGCAGGGGTGTCATGAATCCAGGATCCTGGGAGAGGTGGAGGGATGGCGGTGAGGCGGAACGTCCTGCGGGCGGTCGTGGCCCTGGTCGCAGCGGCCGTCGTCGTCGCCGGGTATCTCCAGGTGCACGGCGACTTCCAGCGCTGGAGCGACGAGTCGGCGCTCGACGGAGCCTGCGACGGCCTGCTCGACCGGAACGTGTTGCGCGGCGTCCTCGGAGCGGGGGCCGTCGAGGCCGAGAACGAAAGACGCGGCGCGGGCCTGGTGGGGTGTGAGGTGGACGTGCACGACGGCGGCACCGTCGAGATCCGCATCCTCGACATCCCACAGACCGGGAAGCGCCCGGACTCCCTCTTCACGGGCGCTCCGCGGGCGTTTGCCGTGCCGGTCGGCCACGGGTGGACAGGGCTCTTCGGAGCCGACCCGGGAGACGACGCAGAGGCGGATCTCTTCAGTGCCGCCGAGTACGAGGACGTGACCACGAGTCTGGTCCTGAAGTGCACCGGGACACGCAGTCCCAAGAGCTTGTACGTATCCGTCACGACAACCGGCGACGCGTCACTGGACGACCCGGCCGAAAGGCCGGGGTTCACCAGGATCGCCACCTCCACCGCGTCCAGGGTCTCGAAGGCCCGGCACTGCGGAGCCGAGCTCGGGAAGCCCGTCAGCAGCCTCGGCCTGCCGGTATCCGAGGACGATTACGAGCCGCTCGGCACGGCGGACGGGACCTGCTCCGGCATTCCCGCCGCACACGGCATGGCGATCGCCACCGAGACCGCCCGCGGGGGCGCCCCGCACGAGACGTGCCTACTTGCCGACGCCGACCACAGGACGCGCTACGAACTCGAAGCGGACTTCGGTCCCTATGCGCAACAGCAGTTGGTCCTCGCCGCGGAGGATTCGTACGAGGACACACCGAACACCGACACACCGGACGCCGACACGCCCGCGCATCAGCGCGACCCCGGCGGCCGGATGAGCTGGACATCGGCCAAGTGCCCCGACGGCCGGGCGCTGTTCACCCTGCAGCCGTCGGCCGATGCGCGCGAGCGCCTCGATTACCCCAGAAGCGACGCGGACCTCGCCTACGAACGTGCGGCACTGCGGGCCTTCGCCGAGCGCTCGGCGAAGGGCCACGGATGTTCCGCCCCGGCCACTCCGTGACATCGCGAGCAGCCGTCCACCGGACTCAGAGCCCGGTGACCCTGGCGCTCGCCGACACCTCGTAGACCAGGGTGACCGTGCGGCGGCCGCCGGGCGGGAGCGGGACGTCCCAGCGGGCGATGCCCTCGGCGTCAACCGCGTCGGGCGCCGGGGAGCACGAACCCTTCCGCAGCCGGATCTCCACCGCCGAGACCTCGGAGACCGGGACCCGCTCCCGAAGGACGACCACCCGCTCGTCCTGCTCCCCGGGGGCGGAGAACCGGGACAGGTGCAGCCGGACCGTGCGGGTGACCACGGTCCGCTGGGTGATCCCGGTGGATTCCCGGGACTCCTCGGCACGCCGGACCACCCGGTAGTCGTCGCAGCTGCCGAAGGCCAGCTCGGCGGGGGCGCCGGGGGCGGTGAAGTCCAGCGTGCCGCGGCCGCCGAAGCCGCTGCCGCGCACCAGGTCCACGGGCCCGGCGAGCAGCGCGTGGCCGGACAGGTTGTCGAACCGCACCACCTGGGTGACCAGTGGGGACAACTCCGGTGAGCAGGCGTACTCGCTGCGCGCGGCCGTGGTGAAGGCGGAGAGCGGCACCCGGTGGGCGCGGCCGTCACCGGGTACCGAGACCGGCGCGGGGGATCTCAGCACCCGCGCCTCGCCGCCGTCGTCCACCCCCGGCAGACCGAGCACCGGGGCCGGGCCGAGGACCCCGATCTCCTCCTCGCGCAGCTCGACGTCGACCGTGCGGCGCTCCGCCGCGGAGCGGTCCTTGAGGGTCAGCCGGTCCTCGTCCAGCCGTGGCGGATCGGTGGCCAGCGCCGAGCGGGCCGTCGACAGTGTCAGCCGTACGTCCGACCAGTCCTCGCCGGTGCGCTGCCAGACCATCGCATCGGTCTCCAGCGTCAGGGAGTCCCCGTCGAGCACGGCCCGGTAGGCGGGCCGCCACAGCGCACACGGGGTGAGGTGGCTCAGCCGCAGCCCGGCCGGCCCGGCGGCCGCGGCCTCCACGGTCAGCTCGACATGGCCGACCAGCTCGGCCGGCTCCTCCTCGGCGAGCCGCATGGCCCGCTCGGCTGACCCGAGTTCGCTGTTGACGGCAGCCAACCGGGCGTCTGCGGAGCGGAGTTGCTCGCCGTGTTCGTCGCGTTCGGCGTCCACCCGGTCCAGTTCCCGGGCCCAGCGGGCCCGTTCGGTCTCCCCGGAGCCGGCGCCCTCGCCGATCTCCCGCAGCAGATCGGCGGCGAGGCGGCCGAGCAGGTCGAGCCGGGTCTTCAGCCGGTCGCGCCGCTGCTCCAGGGCCTGCCGCTCCTCTTCGAGGGCGTGTACGCGGTGGCGCAGGGCGGAGTCGTCCTCCGTGGGCGGCAGCGGTGCGCGAGGTGTCCAGCTGCGGACGATCCGTACGTCGAGGACGGTCGCGGGGTGCTCGGCGGTCAGCTCGGCATGGAGGGTCCGGTCGACGGCCAGCGCGCTGACCGGTCCGAGATGCAGCCGCTGGACCCCGGCCTCCAGGTCGAGCACGACGGCGCGCTCGACGTGGGCGCGGTCCTCGAGACAGGTGACGGCGGTGACGGGGAGGGCGATCGGCTTCCGGGCCGTGGACATGGTGTGTCAGCTCCTGCGGTTGCCGCCGACCAGGGCCTTGCCGGTCGGGATGCGGATCTCGTAACCGCCGTCGAGGGCGGCGGTGGCGCCTGCGGGCAGGTCGAGCCGCCAGACGCGGGTTCCCGGCGCGTGCCGGTCGGGCCCCGTGCCTTCCTCGGGTGCCGTCCAGTCGGCCCGTTCCTCGATCCGGACGTCCGGCTCGGAGGAGACCGGGACCCGTTCGTGGACCTCCACCGTGACGGGCCTCGCGAGCCCGTTGGACAGTTCCACGTGGACGCGGTGGTCGAGCACGGTGGTGTTGTTGCGCAGGCCCGCGGTGGACTCGTGCAGGTTGGTACGGCGGGTGATCCGGATGCCCTCGGCCGGCCCGAGCCCCACCCGGCGGACCCCGCCGGGGGCGAGCGTGGGCAGTGCGGCGGTCAGCAGGTAGTCGTCGTCGACGGTGATCTCCACCGGGCCGGCCAGCAGCGCCTGGTCGGTGGAGTTGGAGAGCACCAGCGTCGCGTACACGGCCGGCTCCACGGACGGCACACAGAGGTACTCGGTACGCAGACCGACCGGGATCTCGCCGACGGTGACGGTGTGCCAGGTGCCGTCCGACGGGATGTCGGCGCGGGCGGCGGCGTCGAAGCGGTGGTCGAAGGAGCCCGCCGACTCGCGGGGCCGTACGGCCTGACCGGGCAGCGGCAGCGCGGCCACCGCCTCGGCGCGGCGGCGGTACTCGGCCGCCACCGGGTCGAAGGGGGAGCCGGGAAACAGCCGGCCCCTGCGACCGCCCGTCTCCTCGGGGCCGCACAGGACGAGGCCGGCGTAGTCGAGTTCGGCGCCGCTCGGCTGAGGCGGACCGGCTGCCGGTGTCGGCGGGGGCGGCGGCACGGCGCCGCCGGGTGCCGCGGGCGCCATGGCGGCGCCGGGGGCACCCGCGTAGGGCCCGCCGCCGAAGGCTGCCGGCGGAGCGCCGTACCCGCCGCTCGGCGGCGGGAACGCGGCCGGCGGAGCGCCGTAGCTCAGCGGGGCCTGGGCCGGGGTCGGTGCGGGTGGCGGCGGAGGCGGCGGTGGCAGAGCAGGCTCGGCCGCGGCGACCGAGAGGGCGAAGCCACCCACCGACGCCGCGGGTGCCGGGGCCGGGCCGGGACCGGCCGCGTCGTACCCGGAGAACAGGTCGACGAGCCCGGCCGGGGGCTCGCGCCAGCCGGAGGGCGCGGGGGCGGGCTGGCTGCGTCCGATCCGCATCGAGCGGAGCCTGGGCAGGTCGGTGCGGCGCCGGAGATCGGCGGTGGCCAGGGCGATGCGCACACCGGTCCAGTCCTCGCCGGTCCGCTGGGCGACCGAGGCGCGCAGCATCAGCCGGCCGCTGCCGTCGCCCTGGCGGTGACCGAGGCGGTAGGCCGGTACCCAGACGGCGCCCGGCACCCCGTACTCCAGCTCCACCTCCACCTCCGCGTCACCGGTGTCGCTGTCGGTGCCGGCGAGGGTGAGCACCGCGCAGACCGTGGTCTCCACGTGCGCCGACGGCGCGTCGGTGGAGGCCCGCGCGAGCCGGTCGGCGGCGCCGTCGAGCTCGTGCTCGACGGTGCGCAGCGCCTCCTCCAGCTCGACGAGCCGCTTGTGCAGCCCCGCCAGCCGCTCGTCCACGAAGCCGGCGAGCTCCAGCCAGGCGTCGACCGGGGTGCGGCGGTGCGGATCGTCCCGCCTGCGGGGAGGCGGGACCGGGTGGAGAGCCCTGACCTCCTCGATCAGGCTCAGCTGCCGGTCCCGGCGTCCTTGCGCGGCAGCGTGCTCGTCACTGAGCCGCTCGACCTCGCGCCGCAACTCGTCGGGCGTGCGCGAGCCGACCGGCTCGGCCTCGACCTCCACCCGGGCCTCGGTGACGCGCACCCCGGGGGAGCCGAGGACACCGGCCCGCAGCGAGCCCGGGTCCAGCGAGCGGGGCAGTCCCGTCACCCGCACCCGGCCGTCGGGCGACACGCTGCCCCGGGCCAGGCGCCGGCAGATCGCGCCCTGCGCGTACACCACGACCGAATCGAGGGTCGAGTCCCACCGTTGTGCCGACTCATCCGTCATGTGCTCCGCCCCCAGCCGTGTCCATGCCGAACGCAGCTTACGCCGGGCCGGTCCGCGCGCCCGCGTCGAATCCGTCGGACGGCGTCGGCCAGCTCCCTTCGAAGACGGTCCGGGTGCTCGTGACGACGGCGCATCTGCCTGCCGCCCAGCGCAGGGCCATCGCGTGGTCCTCGGCGGAGAAGCCGGCCACCGCGTCGGCCGCCACGAAGGCCTGGATGTCCTGCATCCAGGCGTCGCACGCGGTCATGAGGACGCCGATGTGGGCGTAGACGCCGGTGATGACGATCTGGTCGCGGCCCTGTTCACGCAAGCGTTCCAGGAGGTCGGTGCGGACGAAGCCGCTGTACTTCCACTTGGTGAGCACCGTGTCGCCCTCGTCGGGTGCGACGGCCTCGGCGATCGCGGCGGCGTGTGGGTCGGCCGGCAGGCCCGGACCTCAGAATTCCTGTTGCAGTCCGCGCTGTTGTGGACTCTGGCCACCGGGCTGCGCGGTGTAGAGCACCGGGATGCCGAGTCGCGTCGTCGACTTCTTCAACTCCGCCACGTGCGAAAGCAGTTCGGGTATCGGTGAGCGGCGGGATCGTAGGCCGACAGGAAGTGGTTCTGCAGATCGTGGACGAGGAGCACCGCGCGTGACGGGTCGACGGTCCACCCGACCCGGTTGGCGGGCAACTCACCGGTGGCCGGCCTGGGGTACGGGGCGATGGCGGGCAGGACCATGGTGCGGGGATTCCGTTCAGGGGAGGGGGCTCACGGGAGGGTCAGGCCGACGGAGAAACGGACGCGTTCCGCGTCGACGGAGGCGCGGACGCGTTCCGTGCCGCGGCGGTCCGTAGCGCCTTCTTGGAGATCATTCCGATGCCGGTCTGCGGGAACGCGTCCACGAACTCGACGCGGTCGGGAACCTTGTGCGCGGCCAGACCCCGTTCATGTACGAACCCCTTGACGTCCACCGGCTTCAGCGGACCAGCGCCCGGACGCAGGATCACGTACGCGCAGGCGCGTTCGCCCAGGTACGGGTCCGGCTCGGCCACCACGTTGGCGTCGGGGCGACACGGCTGCCCCGGATCGAGGTCAGGAGGTCATGAGCCGCGAGCCGTTGCACGGCCGGACGCGGGAGCAGGTGCCCGGACACGGGAGCAGTTGACCGGGCGCGGGAGCAGGTGCCCGAACACGTGAGCAGTTGACGGGCGCGGGAGCAGGTGCCCCGCAAGAGCAGGCGATGTGCACCACATATGCCCTGTTTGCGTATTCTGCTCCCCGTGGTCACCAGGAGCGGAATGCGGCGTTCGGCAGTCCGGCTGGGGCGCGCGCTGTCCCCGCGCGGCGCACTCGCCCTGCACAGGGTGGACGGCGCCTTCTCCTTCGCCCTGCGTGCCGCACTGGCCATGGCGCTGCCTGCGCTCCCGATGGCACTGGCGGGGCGGGCCGATCAGGCCGTCTACGCCATGCTGGGCTCCTTCACCACCACGTTCGGCCGCAACCTGCCCTACGGGCGTCGGGCCCGTGCCCTCGCACTGGTCGCGGTGGCCATGACCGCGTGTGTGGGCTGCGGTTCGGCGCTCGCCGCCTGGGCCCATCCGCGGGACGGGGGAGCGGGCGCCGCGGTGGTGGTCGCCGCCATGGCCGTGGTGGCCGGAGCCGCGAAGCTCGCCTGCGACGCGGCAGGCCTGAGCGGGCTGGGCGCCGTGCTGCTGCTCTTCTCCTTCGCCGTGGCGGCCAATGGCTCCCCGGCCTTCGCCGATGTCCTTCCGCAGACCGCGCTGGCCGCATCGGGCGCGGCCGTCGCCTGGGTGCTGGCCGTGGCGGGCTGGTTCGTGCACCCGGACCGTCCGCAGCGGCTCGCCGTCGCCGCGGCACTCCGCGAGCTCGCCGAGCTGGGCGGGGCGACCGAGGCGGGGTACGGCGGCGGTCCCGGCAGGCACCGGGCGACCGCCGCCGTGCTCCAGGCGTACCGGACCCTCGGCGTCCTGCCCCCGACGGCCGCCGCGCGGGGCACCCGGGGTGGCACCTGCCTGCGCCTCACCGACTTCTCCTGGTCGCTGCTCATCGGTTCCGCCCGCCGGCCGCCCGACGCCCCGGTCGGCCCGGAGCGGCATCTGCGCCGCCAGGCCCGGCTGCTGGTGAGCCGTCGCCGCCGGGAACCGCGACTGCTGCCGGAGCTGTCGCTCCCGCCCGCGACCGACCGGGCCGGCCCGGACCCCGTGGCCGGTCCCCAGCCCGCTCCGGCCGGTCCCGCCGGCCGGAGCGCCGCCGAGCTGCGCGCCGCGGAGCTGGTGACGGGTCGGCGCCACGGCCGCCGCGGCCACGGACCGGTCCTGCTCGTGCCCGCCCTGCGGATGACCCTCGGCACCGGCCTGGCGGGATGGACGGCCCTCCTGCTGGGCCTCGGCCACGGCTACTGGGCGGCGATCTCGGCCGCCGCGGTGCTGCACTCGATCAACGTCCGTACGGCGGCCCGGCGGGCGGTGCAGCGCACCCTGGGCACGGTCGCCGGACTGCTGCTCGCGCTCGGCGTGCTCGCCGCACACCCCGATCCCCTGGTGCTCGTCCTCGTGATCGTGCTTCTGGAGTTCCTGCTGGAGTACGTCGTGGCCCGCAACTACGGCCTCGGCGTCGTCTTCCTCACCCCGCTGGCGCTGCTGATGGCCGACCTGGCCGCGCCCTCACCCGCCGGGGCCCTCGTCCTGGACCGGGCCCTGGGCAGCGTCCTCGGCATCGTCATCGCGCTCGGCTGCGCGCTGCTGGTGGTCCATGACCACGCCGCGGTCCGGGCGGAACGCGCGCTGGCCGCGTGCACGCAGGCGTCCGAACACGCGGAGCACTCCCTGGACAACCGCCTGGAGGCGTCGTTCCCGGTCGTCCAGACCTACCTGGCGGCAGCGGTGGTGGAGCTGCGCGAGGCCGACGACGCCGCGGCGGGCGAGCTCTGGCCCGCCGAGATCGATCCTGCCGAACTCGCCGCCGCGGAACAGCGGGCCTACCTGCTCCTGGAACGGTTCGTCCGGTCGCGGTGACGCGCGGCACCGTGCACAGACAGCTCAGGCAGCAGCGGGGCCGATGGTGACGTTGACGTGCTTCATGATCGGCTGGTCGCTCTGGGTGCTGTAGTCGCCGAGCGCGCACAGCACGTTCATCTCAGGCATGTAGCCGGCCGCGCAGCCCCGGGGGATGTCGTAGGGGACGGCGAGGTAGCCGTTGAGGGACCGCTGACTGCCGTCCCTGGCGGTGCTCGTGATGTCGACGGGGCCGAGGTCGGCGATGCCGCGTTCACGCATGTCGGCCCGGTTCATGAAGACGAGCGTGCGCAGGTTCCTGATGCCGCGGTAGCGGTCGTTGTCGGAGTAGATGGTGGTGTTCCACTGGTCGTGGGAGCGCATGGTGCCGAGGGCCAGCGTGCCGGGGGCGGGAACGACGTCGGGCAGGGCGGCGGTGGAGAACTCGGCGCGTCCGGACGGGGTCAGGAAGACCAGTTCACGGGCGGGCTGCTTGATCCGGAAGCCGAGCGGCAGGCGTACCCGGCGGTTGAAGTCCTCGAAGCCGTCGAGGACCTTGGCCATGGTGTCGCGGATCCGGTCGTAGTCCTCGACGTACCAGTGCCAGGGCGTGTCGCTGTCGGGCAGTGCGGCCCGGGCCATGCCGGCGACGATGGCCGGCTCGGACAGCAGGTGCGGGGAGGCGGGGCGCTTCATGCCGATGGACAGGTGGACCATGCTCATCGAGTCCTCGACGGACGTGCTCTGGACGCCCTTGCGCTGATGGTCCTTCTCGGTACGGCCGAGGCACGGCAGGATCAGGGCCCGGCGGCCGTGGACGAGATGGCTGCGGTTGAGCTTGGTGCTCACCTGGACGGTGAGTTCGCAGGTGCGCAGCGCCGCGTAGGTGGCCGGGGTGTCGGGCGCCGCGAGGGCGAAGTTGCCGCCCATGCCGACGAACACCTTCACGTCGCCGCGCCGCATCGCCTTGATCGTGTTCACGGTGTCCAGCCCGTGCTCACGGGGCGGCTCGATCCCGCAGACCTCGGCGAGGCGGTCCAGGAACGCGTCACCGGGCCGGTGGTCGATGCCGCAGGTGCGGTTGCCCTGTACGTTGCTGTGCCCGCGCACGGGGGAGGGGCCGGCGCCCTCCCGCCCCAGGTTGCCGCGGAGCAGAAGCAGGTTGACGATCTCCCGGACGGTGTCGACGCCGTGCTCGTGCTGGGTGAGCCCCAGGCACCAGCTGACGATGGAGCGGTCGGCCTCGCCGTACACCCGCGCCGCCTTGAGGATGTCGGTGCGGCTCAGCCCGGACTGGGTCTCGATCTCCTCCCACGACGTGGCCTCGCACAGCGCCCGGTACTCCTCGAAGCCCGAGGTGTGCCGGTCGATGAACTCCCGGTCCAGCGCCCTGGGATCGGAGTCGGACTGCTCCAGGACCGACTTGGCCATGCCGCGCAGCAGCGCCATGTCGCCGCCGATGCGCGGTTGCAGATTGAGGGTGCTGGTCCGGGTCGTCTTGAGCAGGGCCATGTCGGTGAAGTCGTGGGGGACGATGGTGCGGGTGGCCGCCGCCTCGACGAGCGGGTTGATGTGCACGATCTGTGCGCCGCGGCGGTGCGCCTCGGCGAGGGAGGTGAGCATCCGGGGCGCGTTGGAAGCGGCGTTGACCCCCAGGATGAACAGCGCGTCCGCGGACTCCCAGTCCTTGAGGTCGACGGTGCCCTTGCCGGTGCCCAGGGATGCCTGAAGGGCGCGGCCGCTGGCCTCGTGGCACATGTTGGAGCAGTCCGGCAGGTTGTTCGTGCCCAGCTCACGGGCCATCAACTGGTAGAGGAACGTGGCCTCGTTGCCGAGCCGGCCGGAGGTGTAGAACGACGCCTGGTTCGGGTCGTCGAGCCCGCGCAGTGTGCTGCCGACCAGCTCGAAGGCGTTCTTCCAGTTGATCGGGACGTAGTGGTCCGACTCGGGGTCGTAGACCATCGGTTCGGTCAGCCGGCCCTGGTTCTCCAGTTCGTAGTCGCTCCACCCGGACAGCTCGGTCACCGAATGGGCGGCGAAGAAATCGCGCCCGACCCGCTTGCGGGTCATCTCCCAGGTGACGTGCTTGATCCCGTTCTCGCAGATGTCCAGATGCAGGCCCTTGGTGTCGTCCGGCCACGCGCACCCGGGACAGTCGAACCCGGTGTTCTCGTGGTTCATCCGCATGATGGCCCGCGGACCGTCGACGAGAGCACCCTCGCGCACCAGGAAATTGGTCACGCTCTTCGCCGCGCCCCAGCCCGCCGCGGGGTGGTGGTAGGGGCGGAACTCCGGGTCGCCCCCGGGGGTGGGACCGACCGCGGGTTCCAGCGGCTGCTGCTCGTCGTGGTCGGTGCTCAAGGTCTTCAACCCTTCCGCCGTCGGGCGAGGTGGGGGCGATCCCGAAAGGAGTGCGATTTCGGGACGGGACCGATCCTTTCGGGCAGGCTATCGGCGCCCGCGCCGGGCTGCACCCCGGCGCGGGCGCCGATAGCGTGGACGTACTCGTCCCGGCCGGGCACGGTGATCCACCGAGCCATCGAGGTGGTCACCCCTGATGTCCAGGAAGCATTGGCCGACGCTCTCCGCGGTGCCCAGGCTCGTCGCAGCGGTGATCGCCGGCGTGGCGGTCGGCGTGGTCACCGCCGTGCCGGCCAACGGGCCGCTGGGCGTCCTCACCGGAATCGCCGCGGCGGAGACGCTCTTCGTGGTGACGGGGTGGATGGTGCTGTGGCCCATGGACGCGGCCACCACCCACCGCAACCTCCGGCGCGAGGAGTTCCGGCCCGTTCTGGAGGAGCTGGCCGTCGTCACGGCCTCCCTGTGCGGACTGGTCGGCATCGTGGTGCTGCTCCTGGTCGGCCGTTCGGACCTGAGCCACGCGGCGGCCGCGACAGCGCTCTGCGGTGTGTTCATGGCCTGGGCATCGCTCCATCTGATGTACGCGACCCGTTACGCGTACCTCTACTACGTGTCGTCAGAGGGCGGGATCGACTTCAATTCGCAGGACCCGCCGAAGTACGTCGACTTCCTCTACTTCAGCTACAACCTCGGGATGACCTACCAGGTCTCCGACACCGGAGTCTCCAGCTCCGCCATCCGGGCGGTCGTCCTTCGGCACTGCCTGCTGTCCTATGTGTTCGGCGCGAGCATCCTCGCCACCACGATCAACCTCGTCGCCGGAATCGTCACCGGCTGATCCTGCACGAAAGCATCACACTGACGACGGACCGGCCCCTATGCTCGGCAAGGATCGGAAGGCGGCCATGCACATGGACAGGGACAGCAGCGGCATGACACACGCGCACCGCCACAACACCCCTCGGCGCCCGGAGAAGTCGGCCGGTACGCCCGTCACCACCACGGCCCGCACCACGCCGGGCACCCGGACCGAGGCACCGCCCACCGGACTGGCGGCGCTTCAGGCCGGACCGGGCAACGCCATGGTCGTCCAGATGCTCCGTGCGGCCGGCCACCCCTGGGCCCAGGAGCCGCCCCCGTACACCGCCGAGGACGCCCACCGGCGTGCCGAGCAGCCTCAGCGGTCCGGTACGCCCGGAAGCCCCGCACGGCCCGCGGTGCAGCGGTCCGCCGTCCACGACGTGCTGCGTACCTCGGGCCGGGCGCTGGACGAGGAGACCCGCACCGACATGGAGGCCCGCCTCGGTGCGGACTTCTCCGACGTCCGCATCCACACCGACGCCGCGGCAAGAGCCTCCGCCGCCGAAGTCGGCGCCCACGCGTACACCAGCGGCAACCACATCGTGATCGGCAGCGGCGGCGGCGACCGCCATACCCTCGCCCACGAACTCACCCACGTCATCCAGCAACGCCGAGGCGCCGTCGCGGGCACCGACCGGGGGGACGGCCTCAAGGTCAGCGACCCGTCCGACCGCTTCGAGCGCGAGGCCGAGGCGAGTGCCGCGCACGCCATGGGTCTCGGTACCACCCCGGCGGCACCGGTCCGGCGGGCGGCCGGGCGTTTGGCTCCCCGGACCGCGACGACGGCGGGGCCCGCGGCCGTACAGCGCAAGGCGACGCTCGCCGCCCTCAACGCATCGGCGAGCACGGGGGCGTTCGGGCAGGGCCAGGTGGAGGAGGGCGGTGTCGGGACGGTGGCGCTCGTCCCCGCCGTGCTCAGCGACGACCTGGACCTCTTCGCGATCGCCGACACGTACACCACAGGATTCGACGAGGACACCTCACCCGTGGACAGGTTCGCCCTGGTGATCGGGGTGAACTGCTGGCGCGCCCCGGGGACCGACCCGGAGACGCTGCTGAGGAACAGGATCAGCAATTTCACGAGCCGTTGGGACGACACCCGGTTCAGGGTCGAGATCATCGGCTTCACCTGGTCCGACCACCGCGTCACCTCCACCGCGGGCATCAACCAGGCCACCATCCCCTACGGCGAGATAAGGGACCGGATCCAGCGCGACCCCAAGGTGGCCGAACTGGTGGAGGGCCTGAAGAACCGGGGCAGGGAACACGTCTACCTGCACATCGGCGACTCCGACACCCAGTCGTTCGCCACGGCGGCGGGACCGCTCTTCTCCGCGGCCTCCACAGCCCTCGGCACGGGCGAGACGGACCTCTTCAGCGGCGGCTACACGGCTCCCGAGAGCACCAGGGCCACCGCCGACGGCATCCTGATCTGGCACGCCGGCCAGGTGGACCTGGCAGTGCGGGACGCCATGGCCGGGATGGACCCGAGTGCCGTCTACTACCCCGAGCCGAACACCTTCGTGAAGGTGAAGACGGATTGGGGGATGCACGGGCTGGAGGACGGCATCTCCTTCGGAACCGGCAAACTGGAGGGCAAGCAACTGGTGGAGTCGCTGCGCTCCAAGCGCTCGGACGTGACGGCGGCCTTCGACTCCCGGTACGCGATCACCACCGACATGAGCCGGGTCGGCGAGAACGTCGGCGGACACGAGCGCGGTGCGGCCGTCACCGATGCCACCCTCAAGAAGCTCTTCGATCTCGCCCAGAGCCACGCCAGGAAGCAGGAGTGGCAGGACCGCGTCGCCGCGGCGTACGGACTGGGCCCCCGGCAGAAGCTGGCCCTGGCCGACCTCGTCTACGGGAAGGTGACCGACGTGGGCATGCTCAGACAGCTGGCCGCCATGAACCTCGGCGCCGACGACTCCAAGTACGCCAGCGGCCTCAAGAAGAAGATCAAGGAGAATGCGGAACTCAAGGGACTCGGCGATCAGGTGGTGGACATGGCGGTCCGAAGCAGGATCACACTGCTCCATGCCATGACCCAGGCCTGGCGGTCGCTGACCGAGCGATCAACGGATCGAACCGGCTCCTAGGCGCTCTCGCCGCCCACCGACACCACGACTGCGGTCGTACGTCCCCCGGGCGCGTCATACGTGACGGTCTCGCCGGCGCGACGGCCGAGCAGCGCGCTGCCGAGCGGGCTGTCCGTGGTGACCAGCGTCGGGTCCAGTGCCTCGGGGAACTCGCTGATCCGCATGGTCATCTCCGTGGCGTCCGCGAACCGCACCTTCACCGTGCTGCCCACGCCGACCGTTTCGGTCGAGGGCGGCCCCGCGGCGTCCGCCTCGCGGAGCCGGCCGTCGATCTCGGCGATACGGGTGTCCAGGTGGTCGAGATCCGTGCCGCGCTGCAACTCGTCGGCCTCGTCAGCCCGGTCGCCCACCTGCTCCCCGCCGCGCAGCGTGGCGGCGACGGTGGCGCGCTCGGTGCGCAGGTCGGCGAGCTCCTGTTCCAGAGCCCTGCGGGCGGCAGCGCTCATGGGTTCGGGTCCACCGTTCATTCCTGCTCCCGTCGCGCGGGCGGCGCGGTCCAGCACCGCAGGTCATCAGTGATATTCGTAACATATCAGGCATATCTCCACGCTGCGGTGGTGAGCCCCCACGCCGCGGAGGTGAGCCGGGAGCCGCCCGCCACTCACCCGATACGGCGGTGTCCCCCTCGAAGCGGGGAACGGATACCGGACAGCCCTTAGACTCCGCGGATGGCGAAGTACTTCGACGTGCACCCCGAGAATCCTCAGCGGCGCACCATCAGCAGCGTTGCCGACAGCATCCGGTCCGGTGCGCTCGTCGCGTACCCGACGGACTCCTGCTACGCACTGGGATGCCAACTGGGCAGCCGGGACGGGATCGGCAGGATCCGCTCGATCCGGAACCTCGACGACCGTCACCACTTCACTCTTGTCTGCCGGAACTTCGCCCAGCTGGGTCAGTTCGTGCAGGTCGACAACGATGTGTTCCGTGCGATCAAGGCGGCGACGCCCGGCAGTTACACCTTCATCCTCCCCGCCACGAAAGAGGTGCCGCGCCAGCTGCTGCACCCGAAGAAGAAGACGGTCGGCGTACGGATCCCCGACCATGTCGTCACTCAGGCGCTGCTCGCCGAACTCGGGGAACCGCTCCTGTCCAGCACCCTGCTCCTGCCCGACGAGGACGAGCCGTTGACACAGGGCTGGGAGATCAAGGAACGCCTCGATCACGTGGTGGACGCCGTCGTCGACTCGGGCGACTGCGGCACCGAGCCGACCACCGTCATCGACTTCTCCGGCGGCGAACCCGAGATCGTCCGCCGGGGCGCCGGTGACGTCACACGGTTCGAGTAGCCGCCCCGGCCGGACACCGCGCCGTCTCCCCGGACGCCTCGTCGAAGCGCTTCAGCACCAGGCGCGCCACGTCGGGGTGCGCGCCGAGCGGGGCCGATACGAGGCAGCCGCCGGCTTCCTGCGCGCGGCGGGCGAAATGGCCCGGGGCCATCAGATGGCGGGTCACCACCACCCGGCGGTGACCCGCGGCCCGCAGGGCCCGTACCGCCTCGGCCGGTGACGGCGCGTTCGCGCAGAGGTAGGCGGCGACCACCGGGCGACCGAGCCGCTCCCGGAGCAGGTCGGCCATCACCTCGGTGTCCGCACGGGCCGCCGGATCGGTGGACCCGGCTGCCGCCAGCACGACGGCGTCGGGCCCGGACGGTCCGTGGACGCCCGTGCTCCGGCCCGCCTCCGAGAGTCGGTCGGCCTCCGCGAGCCGGTCGGCCAGGGCGGCGGCCAGCAACGGGTCCGGGCCGAGCGGCGCCGCCTGCCGGATGTCCGGGTGGGGCGCGGCGGCCCGGACGGCGGGCAGGTCCACCGTCACGTGGTAGCCGGTGTTCAGCAGCAGCGGGACCAGCACCACCGGACCACGACGGGCGGCGAGCACCTGGGCCGACGTCGGCAGGGCGAGGTCCAGGAAGGACAGCTCGGCCGTCAGGCCGGGCCGCCGGGCACGTACCAGGTCGAGCAACGCCCGGTAGGCGGCGATGCCCGCCCGGTCGCGGGTGCCGTGCGCCACGGCCAGCAGGGTCGGCGCCGCGGTCTCGTCCCTCATGTCGCCGCCGCCAGGCTGTAGCCGCGCTTGGGTACCGTACGCACCAGCCGGGCGTGTCCGTCCAGCGCCCCTCTCAGCCGGGCGACCGCCGCCTCCACCGCGTGCTCGTCGGCCTGGCCGGTGACCCAGACACGGCGCAGCAGTTCGGCCCGGCCGAGCACCCGCCCCGGCTGCTCGGCCAGCGCCCGCAGCACGGCCGCGAGCAGCGGCGGAAGCCGCACCGGCGGGTCGTCGTCGATCAGTACGGCGTTGCCCTGGAGCACCAACGTGCTGGGACCGGCGCGTACTTCACGCCTGGCGTGCGCCGGCAGTGCGGCCTCGACGGTCCGCACCATGGCGCCGAGCCGCCCCCTCTCGGGGAAGAGCACGGCGACTTCGGCCTCCTCCAGCCGCCTGCCACAGACCGGCCCCACACAGACCGGCAGCACGTCCTCCCGCAGCGCGGTCAACACCTCGTCGCCGAGCCCGAGTCCGGCCGTGACGGCGAGGAAGGCGTCGATCGCGGGCACGATGAACGGGACCTTCCCCGACACGAACACCATCCCCGAAGCGAACACCGAACCCGTGGTGGAGATCGACGACGGGCGGACCTGGACGCCGGTATGCCGGTACCGGGATCTGGACCCGGGACGCGGGATCGCGGTGCTGGTCGGCCGGCGGGGCGACCAGGTCGCGCTCTTCCGCGAGCGCGGCGGCACGGTCCACGCACTGGCCAACCGCGACCCGTTCAGCGGCGCCCTCGTCATCTCCCGGGGGCTGCTCGGCAGCAGGCTCGGGGTGCCGGTGGTGATCTCGCCGATGCTCAAGCACGCCTTCGAACTGCGCACCGGACGCTCGCTGGACGAGGCGCACACCCCCGACGGCACCCCCGCCGACCTGCGCGTCTGGCCCGCGCGCGTGGTCGCGGCCAGCCCTGCGGAAGTGAGCCGATGAGCACCGCCACGGCAGCCGTCACCACCGGCCGCAGCGGTTCCCGGCGGATCGAGGACTGGGATCCCGAGGACGAAGAATTCTGGACCCTGGCAGGCGCCCGGATCGCCCGGCGCAACCTGGTCCACTCGGTCCTGAGCGAACACATCGGCTTCTCCGTCTGGAGCCTGTGGTCGGTGCTGGTGCTCTTTCTCGGCCCTGAGGACCACATCGACGCGGCCGGGAAGTCCACCCTCACCGCCCTGCCCACCGCACTCGGCTCGGTGCTGCGGATTCCGTACACCGTCGCCGTGGCACGGTTCGGCGGCCGCAACTGGACGGTGTTCAGTGCCCTGTTGCTGCTCGTGCCGACCGCCCTGGCCGGGATCGTGCTCAAGCCCGGGCTCTCGTACGGCACACTGCTCGCGGTGGCCGCCGTGGCCGGGGTCGGCGGCGGCAGCTTCGCCTCCTCGATGGCCAACATCAACGCCTTCTACCCGCAGCGGCTCAAGGGCTGGGCGCTGGGGGTGAACGCCGGCGGCGGCAATCTCGGCGTACCGGCCGTACAACTGCTCGGCCCCCTGGTGCTGGCCACCGCGGGCGCCGGCCATCCGCGGCTGCTGATCCTCGTCTACCTGCCGCTGATCGTGCTGGCGGCGCTCGGCGCGGCGCTGCGGATGGACAACCTCGCCACCGCACGCGGCGAGCGCGGCGCCATGCGCGGGGTGCTGGGGAACACGCACGGCCGGGTGATGTCGCTGCTCTACATCGGTACCTTCGGCTCGTTCATCGGCTTCGGCTTCGCCTTCGGACAGGTCCTCCAGGTCCAGTTCCACCAGCAGTTCGACACCCCGGCGAAGGCGGCGGCCCTCACCTTCCTCGGGCCGCTGCTCGGCTCGCTCTCCCGCCCGCTGGGCGGTCTCCTGGCGGACCGCTACGGCGGCGCCCGGGTCACGTTCTGGACCTTCGCCGCCATGGCACTGGGCGCGGGCGTGGTGCTGGAGGCGTCACGGCAGCACTCCCTGGCACTGTTCCTGGGCGGGTTCGTCGCGCTCTTCGTCCTCAGCGGGGCGGGGAACGGCTCGACGTACAAGATGATCCCGGCGATCTTCCGCGCAACGGCACGGGCGGAGATCGCGCAGGGCGCCCCGCCGGCCGAGGCCGAGCGACGCTCACGACACCGGACCACGGCCCTGATCGGAGTGGCCGGGGCCATCGGTGCCTTCGGCGGAGTGCTGGTCAACCTGGCCTTCCGGCAGTCCTTCCTGGCGACGGGGAACGGACAGGCGGTGTACGAGGCGTTCCTCGGGTACTACGGTCTGTGCCTGGTGGTGACCTGGGCCTGCTATCTGCGCCGGTCCGCGGGCCGGCTGCCCGGCGTGTGACCGCGGCCGCGACGCCTCGGCGACGCGGCCGCGGGGCCTGGGCGCATACTGGGATGAGCCGCACGATTGGAGGACGCCATGATCGTCCTCGGTGTCATTCTGCTGCTCATCGGCCTGGTGGCCGGAATCTCGATCCTGTGGACCATCGGGATCGTGCTCGTCGTGATCGGCGCCGTCCTGTGGATCCTGGGCGCCGTCGGACACGCGGTGGGCGGCCGGCGCCACTACTGGTAGCACTGCCGTGCCGGCTGCCGGGGGCAAGGGGCACAGCCCCGGCGCCATCGGCTCCGTACGGACCGGGCGCGTGCTCAGGCCCGGAAGGCCGCGGCGAACACGGCCGGCATCCGTGCCCAGGACGGCCGCTGCGCCAGCCGGGTGAGCCGGCGGCCCGTCAGAGCGGCGCTGCGCGCGGTGACGAACCACGGCGGCTTCGGGAACAGCGCGAACTCGCCGCCCGCGACCGACCTCGGGAAGGGCCGGAACGGCCCCCGGACGACGGTGCGTTCCGGTGCGTCGATCAGCAGGGCGTTGTGTACGACGCCGATCCCGCTCCCGGCCTCCGTGACGGTGTGGCCGGGGAAGGCGCCCCACGGCGCCGTCGCGGTGAGGAAGCCGAGTGCCGTCCAGGCGTTGACGGCGACCGTTCCGTACCGCAGCTCCGCCACCGCACGGTCGAACGACCGGCCCAGGCGCTTCATGGTGACCGGGTCGATCACGATGTTCGCCCCGAGCGTGCCGAACAGGTCCCGGTTGGCCCGCTCGACGGCCCGGTCCAGGAATTCGGAGCCCGGTCCGGGCAGCGTGAGGACACCGAGTACGGGCGCGAAGTACTCGGTCGTCTCCACCTCCGCCGGGCTCCCGTCGCCGACCTCGACCAGCAGACGCGATCCCTCCGCGCCCTGCCACTCGGCCCCCGGGTGGCTGCGTGCCGCGCCGGCCAGCCGGTCCGCGCTGCCCGGATACCAGCCGGGCCGGGCCGGGGCCGTCCGCAGGGCGTCCCGGAGATGCCCGAGGAAGGCCTCGCGCTGCGGCCAGTCGCCGCTGACCACGACCACTTGCGAGGCGATGCAGTTGTGGCCGCTGTTGTGCAGCCGCTGGGTCGCGATGTGTTCGGCCTGGTAGCGGAGATCGGCGGCGCTCCACGCGCCCGGGACCACGATAACCGGGGAGACGCCGCCGAGTTCGCTCGTCATGGGCTTGTCCAGCAGCGGGGTGCCGGCGGCCTTGCGGGCCCGGCCCTCCTCGCCCGGTCCGAAGGCGACGACGTCATGGGTGGCGAGAGCGCCGGTGATGTGGACGTGCGCGACGTCCGGATGGTGTGCGAGGTAGCCGCCGACGTCGCCCCCGCCGGTGACGATGCGCAGGACGCCGTGGTCGACGAGCGGTGCGAGCGCGCGCCGGAAGACCGGTTCCAGCTCGCCCAGCACCGGATTGAGCTTCAGCACGACGACCCGGTTGTGCGCGACCAGTTCGTACAGCACGTCGAGCGGTGCGATGGACGTGATGTTGCCGGCGCCGAGGACGAGACCGATGCCCGAAGTGCGCTCCGGGTGCAGCGCGCCGAGGCCCGCCCGGCGCCGCACGGTGTCCGCGTCGACCCGGGGCGGCATCCACACCTCGGCGCTGAAGCCGTTCATGAGCAGCCGGTCCCGCACGGTGAGCGGAAGGACCGGCACACTCACCCGGCCGCCCGGTGCCCGGCCGAACTTCGCGCCGTCGAGCGGGCCGTGACCCGACGCGATGGTCCGGAGCGTGCGGGCGAGCGCGTCCAGGGAGGTCAGCAGCGCGTACGGACCGGAGAGCCACTCCTCGCCGACGAGCGGCGAGTCGTCCGGCAGCAGTTTGATCCGGCTCGCGACCCGTACCCAGTTCTCGGCCTCGGCGCAGACCGCCGCATGGACCCGGGTCAGCAGGGCGCCCCGCTCGGCCAGGGACGTCGCCGCCCAACGCCGTTCACCCTCCGCGAGTTCGGCCAGCATCGTGTCGAGTCCGGGCACGTCCCCGGCCGTCGTCCCGGTGCTGTCCTCGGGTGCTGCGGCAGTCATGGTGCTCTCCCTCGGTCGCGACCGCACGGACGGGAGCCGTGCTTCGGAGTTGGTCCGTGGCACAAGGTTCTTCGGACCACACCAAGATGACGGAGATCCCAACGCCCCGCCATGGGCGGGCACCGCACGATCCACCGAACTGCACTGTGCAGCCGCACAATTCGACCGTGGGCGGGGCGGGTACGGTGGTGGCATGCGCGACACCACGGGCTGCGGCCCCGTCTTCGCCGGGATCCTCGCCTCCGTCGGTGAACTCACCGACGTGACCGTCCAGAAGATCGCCGCGGACGAGTCCAGCTACACCGGGAGCCCGCTCCCGCCCGCCCTCCTCCGCGACCTCGTCCACGCCAACATCGAGGCCCTCCTGCGCAAGGAGACCGGCGGCCCCGACGTCTGCGAGGAGACGGCCCGGCGGGCCGGGCGGATCAAGGCCGAGCACGGCGTCCCGCTCCCGGCGCTGCTGCACGCCTTCCGGCTCGGCGGCATGGAGATCTGGGAGTGGGCGATCGCCCGCGCCACGGCCGGCGAGCAGGCCGACGCGCTGCTGCGCCGCTCCACACACTTCTGGGCCGTCCTGGACCGCTGCTCCACGGCCGCGACCGAGGCATACCGCGAGGTCGCCGACGACCGGGAACGGCAGGAGCAGGTGGCGCGACGGGTCACACTGCTCCGTGTCTTCGAGGGATCCGACGACGTCCGGTTCGGCAGCGCCGCGGGCGTCCAACGAGCCCTGGGCCTGCCGGAACGGGCCTCGTTCCACGTCGTGGCCGGCGAGCTCGGGCGCGACGGCGAGGACCCGCTCCCCGGAGTCGCCGCCCGGCTGGCCGACGTCGATGTGGCGTCCGTGTGGACCACCGAACTGGGCGAGCGGCTGGGCCTGGTCGCCCCGGCCGGCGAGGCCGGGACCGCCGCGGTGCTCAGGACCGTACGGCAGGCGGCGACCGCCCGGGTGGGCGTGAGCCGGCCGTTCACCACGCTTGCCGCGGCGCCGGAGGCGGTACGCCAGGCACGGATCGCCCTGGAGTGCGTGGCCCCGGCGGGGACCGGCGTCCACTGCTACGGCAGCGCCCCGATCGACGCCCTCGTCGCGGCCCACGCCGAGTCCGCGGCCGAGCTCGGCGAGAACGTGCTCGGGCCGCTGCTCTCCGGCGACGGCGGCGACGCGGCCCTGCTCGACACCCTGGACGCGTGGTTCGCAGCGGGCGGCTCGACCGCCGAGGCGGCACGCCGGCTCCACTGCCACCGCAACACGGTGCTGTACCGGATCGCCCGCATCACGGAGCTGACGGGCCGCGCTCCGACCCGCCCGGTCGACGCCGCCGAACTCTACGTCGCCCTGCGGGCGCGGCGGCTCTCCGGCGGCATCCGGTAGCTCTCCGCGGTGCACGGACCGGCTGCAGGCGCGGACCGGGCCCAGCGAACTGCCCCGACGGGGGTCTCGCACTTTTGGGATACCATTTCCGGTGGGTGATCATCCTGCCTTTCGTCGACCCGCTCCCGTGGCAGGACCGGCCGGTCCGCGGACCGGGGGCGGGGCGTCGGACGAGGAGGGGTGCGTTGTCGCAGAAAGAGCCGGTGGAGGCATCGGCACGGTTCGAAGCGGGGGGATCACGGGCGGCGACGGGTGCGGGGAAGGCGCTGGCCTCGCTGCGCACCAGCCCGGGATTCCGTCTTCTGTGGGTCTCCAACCTGTTCTTCTACGGCGGCGCGTGGACCCAGACGCTCGTCATGGCCTGGCTCGTGTTCGACACCACCGGGTCGGAGTTCCTGCTCGCCGTGTTCACCGCGGTACGGCTCGCCCCCATGCTCCTGGGCCCCTTCGCCGGAGTGCTCTGCGACCGCTACGACCGGGTGCGGCTGCTCATGATCGCCTGCCTGTGGGCCCTGGGCGCGGTCGTCGTGGTGGCGGTCATGGCGTCGTTCGGCCAGGTGTCGTACGGGGCGCTGGTCGCCGGGGGACTGGCGATCGGCCTGGCGCAGTCCCCGTCCCAGCCGCCGCGCGCCTCGCTCGTGCTCGATCTGGTCGGACGGGAGAACCTGAGCAACGCCAACGCGCTCAACGCACTGGCGATGAACATGACGCAGGTCATCGGACCGGCGATCGGCGGGGCGATGATCAGTGCCTTCGGGGCGCCCACCGCCCTCTGGATCTCGACCGCCTGGTACGTGGTGTCCCTCGCGGCGCTGTGGCCGCTGCGCGGCGTGGGGCACACGGCGCCGGGCCGCCCGGAGCCCGCGCTGAAGATGCTCACCAGCGGATTCCGTACGGTCCTGACCAGCCGGCTCGCAGCGGCCGTGCTGCTCGTCACCCTCGCCGCCAACGTCCTGCTGTGGCCCGTCCACCAGGCATTCATGCCCGTGTTCGCCGAGGTCCTCGGGCTCGACGCCGCAGGTCTGGGATGGCTGCTGACCTGCGGCGGCCTGGGCGGTCTCGCCGGTTCGCTGGTCATAGCCATGCTCGGCGACTTCAAGTTCAAGGGCGGACTTTTCGTGATCGGCACCGCCGCCTGGGGCGCCCTTTGGTCGCTGTTCGCGCTGTCCCGGACGGTCCCGCTCTCGTTCGCGCTGATGGCGTGCATCGGGCTGATGAGCGCTTCGTTCGGTGTGCTCCAGACCACCTTGCTGCTGATGACGACCGAGCCGGAGGTACGGGGGCGCGCCCTCGGCCTCCAGGAACTCGCCATCGGCGTCATGCCGTTCGCCTCGCTGGGGCTCGGCGCGGCGGCCCAGGCGGTGGGGGTCGGAGCCACCGCGTTCCTCAGCGGAATCCTGCTGGTCGCGGTGTTGCTGACACTCGCGGCCAGAGCGCCCCAACTGCTCAGGTACAGCGGCCTGTACGTGCCGGGAGAGGCCGGGACGGGCCGGACGGCCCTGCGGCACCGGCGTACGTGAACGGCCGCGGGCATCCGCATACGGCGACGGCCGCGGCGGAACGTGTCCACCGCGGCCGTGCCGGTCGTCGTCACCGATCTCGATCAGACCTGGATCAGACCTGGAGTTCGCCGTCCCGGACCACCACGTGCGGGAACGCGACGATCTCCACCTCGATCGCGCCGCCGAACCCGGCCACCGCCTCGCGGACGACCTCGATCCCGCGCAGTCCGACACCGAGGTCGACGTCCACGTGGCTGCGTACCGCCGTCGTGCCGTGCCGGAGGAACTCGCCCAGCACGGCGGTGGTCGAGGACGTGCTCGGGATACCGAGTCCGTCACGCTCCGCGCGTTCGTGGGAGATGCGCCCCTGGGTCGTGGCCTCGCCGCCGTAGGAGACCCACGGCTTTCCCCACCAGCTCTTGTCGAGGTGGGCGTGCGCGTTGATGAAGCCGGGCAGGGCGAGAAGGCCGCCACCGTCCAGGCGCTCGCCCTCGACGCCCGCCGTTCCGACGGGTACCACGGAGAGGATCTCGGCGCCGGACAGCACGAGGTCCACGGGCGCCGAACCCCAGGTGCGGACGTTCGTCAGTATCACATGAGCCATGAAGCGATGGTATGCCAAATGTATTCGGGTCAGCCGGCCGATCGGCGGGGAGCGGCGTCGCGCCGGCCCGCGAAGGCGAGCGGCAGCGTGGCGAGGCAGAGCGCGGCCGTGGCCAGGAACGCCAGGGAGAACGAGGCCCCCGTCGCCAGGTAGCCGACGAGGAGGGCGCCCACCCCCGTACCGCCGTCGAACCCGATGTTCCACACGGCGCTCGCGACGCCGCTGGACCGGCTGTCGACGGCGGCGAAGGCGTCGACCAGGGTCAGGTTCTGGAGCCCGCCGTAGCTGACCCCGACCAGGGCCATCCCGGCGAGCAGCGGCACCAGGGCGGTCGCCTCCGGCGTGGCCACCGCCCAGGCCGTCAGGGCGAGTCCGACCGCCGTGACGATCACGAGCGGCCAGCGGAACGGTTCCGTTCCGTACCGGTCGGCCAGTGCGCCGAACCGCCAGCGCGAAACGGCCGCCGTCCCCGTCAGGAGCAGCAGCCCGGCCATCGTCGCGGTGGAGTCGCCGCTTATTTGCGGGGCGAAGGTGATCAGGGCGCCGCCGGCCGTGGTGACGCCGAGCAGGAGCAGCATCGGCGGCAGCAGTGGAAGGTACACGGCACGCCTGTCCGGCACGGCATCCCGGTCGGGTGCGCTCTCGGCCCCGGCCAGGTGTCCGTCCAGTCGGCGGGCCAGCCGGAGCGCGGGCACCACGCCGAGCAGGGGCAGCGCGCCGACGGCGAACACGACCCCGAAGCCCAGGTTCTGCGCGGCCCACGGCGCGGTCGACACCAGGATGAACTGGGGCCCCGCGATGGCCAGACCGTACGCGCCGATCGCCTGCCCGCGCCGCGCTGGCTCGACGAGTTCGGCGACGGCACCGGCGCCGCAGACCGTGAGCACCCCGAACCCGAGTCCGCGCACCGCGGCGAGCGCGAGCACCACGCCGAGCTGCGCGGTCAGCAGGTGCAGGAGCGCGGGAACGCCGAGCAGCACCATCCCGCAGACCAGGGTGGTGCGCCAGCCGACGCGGCGTATCGCCGTCGGGACCAGGGTCTGGGCGAGCACGGTGCAGAGCATCAGGACCGCGTTGACCGAACCGGCGCCGGCGGCATCGGCCCCGCCGTGCACGGCCCAGAGCGGTGCGGTGGGCAGCAGCACCGCGAACCCCGAGAAGCCCGTCGCCGTGAGGAGCAGCAGCGTGGGCATGCCCGGTGCGTTCCAGACCGTTTCCCGGGCGGCGCTTTCCGCCGGAGCGTTCCTCACTGGCTCGTGCCTCCGTGGCGCCGTCGACGGACCGGCTGTCGCGGCAGGCCGGCATGCGAAGGAGGGCGGCAACAGGGCCGCCCAGGTGACGTAAATGGTATACCGAATACGGCTCGGCTGTTAGCCTGGTGCCATGAGCACAGTGAGCGATCCGCAGTCTGTCACAGCGGGGGACCGCGAGTTCCTCCGTCGTTGCGTCGATCTCGCGCGTGAGGCCCTCACGGCCGGTGACGAGCCGTTCGGCTCGCTCCTCGTGGACGAGCACGGCACGGTCCGGTTCGAGGACCGCAACCGGGTCCAGGGCGGCGACGCGACCCGCCACCCGGAGTTCGAGATCGCGCGCTGGGCTGCCGAGAACCTGTCGCCGCAGGAGCGGAACGCCAGCGTCGTCTACACGTCCGGCGAGCACTGCCCGATGTGCAGCGCGGCCCACGCCTGGGTCGGCCTCGGCCGCATCGTGTACGCGTCGGGCTGCGACCAACTCGTGGAGTGGCGCCGGAGTTGGGGCTTCGACGCGGGGCCGGTCGCGGCCCTTCCCGTCAACGCCGTCGCTCCGGGCATCCCGGTGGCAGGCCCCGATCCGTCGCTCGCCGACGAGGTACGCGCCCTGCACGCCCGGATGCTGGGCGTGGCCACCGACGGCTGAGGGTCTTCCCGGGTTTCCCGGGGTTCTCCCGCCTGCCCCGGGCAGGGGCAGGCGGCTTCGCCCGGGGCGGGTTTCCTCATTCGCCCGGGGCGGGGTCGCTCAGGAGCGCTGGTCGTCGGACCGGTCCGCGCGGGCCGCGTTCTTCTCCTTGATCCGCACCGCCTCCTTGCGGACCTCCGCCTGGGTGACACGTTCCTGCTGGAGCCAGTCGGGGGCTTCCTGCTTCAGCGCCTCGATCTGCTCCGTCGTGAGAGCTTCGGTGATTCCGCCACGGGCGAGACCCGCGATCGAGACACCCAGCTTCGCGGCGACCACCGGCCGGGGGTGCGGGCCGTTGCGTCGCAGCTCCTGCAGCCACTCGGGCGGATCGGACTGCAGTGCGTTCAGCTCGGTGCGCGAGACGACACCCTCCTGGAACTCGCTGGGGGTGGCCTCTAGGTACACACCCAGCTTCTTTGCCGCGGTCGCGGGCTTCATCGTCTGGGCGGTCTTGTGCGACGTCATACGGACAAGGGTATCGAGCGTGTGCGCTACCTCTGACCAGGGCCGGTAACCTGGCGGAGTGACAAGCTCGGAAGTAACCCCTTCGTTCCGGCTCGCGTACGTCCCGGGGGTGACACCCGGAAAGTGGGTGCGGATCTGGAACGAGCGGCTGCCCGACGTCCCGCTGACCCTCGTGGGGGTGTCGGCCGCCGAGGCGTCCGACGCGCTGCGGGGGCGTGAGGCCGACGTCGGCCTCGTACGGCTGCCGATCGACCGGACGGCTCTCAGCGCCATCCCCCTCTATACCGAGACGACCGTGGTCGTGGTCCCGAAGGACCACGTCATGGCGACCGTCGACGAGGTCTCGGCCGCGGAGCTGGCCGACGACATCGTGCTGCACCCCCTCGACGACACCCTCGACTGGGAGGACCGCCCCGGGCGGCCCGCCAACGAGCGTCCCGCCACCACGGCGGACGCCGTCGAGCTGGTGGCCGCGGGGGTGGGGCTGCTCGTCGTACCGCAGTCGCTCGCCCGCCTCCACCACCGCAAGGACCTCACGTACCGGCCGGTGACCGACGCACCCGAATCGCGCGTCGCGCTGTCGTGGCTGGAGGACGAGACCACCGATCTGGTGGAGGAGTTCATCGGGATCGTCCGCGGGCGGACCGTCAACAGCACACGGGGCCGCCCCAAGCCCCAGGCCCAGGCGAAGGCGAAGGACAAGCGCGCCGACAAGAGCGGCGCCGGGCGGAAGCCCGCGGCAGGCAAGTCGGCCGGAAAGTCGGGTGCCAGGACGGCCGGGAAATCGGGCGGCAAGAGCACGCGGGGCGGCTCCGCCGCCCCCAAGGCCGCCAAGCGCGGCAAACCCCGTCGCCGCCCCTGAGGCGTGGACGCACCTGCGGCGCACCGGGGACCGCCCGGTGCGCCGCACGGTCCGGCTCTCAGCGCCTGCGCCGTACCTTCGGTTCCGGTACGAGGCGCACGACGCCGTTGAGCAGATGGTCGACCAGGTCGTGCGAGGGCTTGTCCGTGAGGTTGGTGAGCAGCCGGGCCAGGGTGTTGAGCAGGAACGGCGACCCCATGACGTAACGGTTGAGGACCGGCTGGAAACCGGAGCGGCTGAAGATCAGATCGGCGGCCGTGTTGCCCAGGCGGTAGTAGCGCCCCCAGCGGCGGTTCATCTCGACCGGGTAGCCGTGCAGCACCTGCTCGCGCCCGGGGCCCCGGGGCATCGCGAGGGCCAGTGTGGCGGTCTCGGCGGCGACCTCACCGGCTTCCATGGCCTGGCCGATTCCCTCGCCGTTCCAGGGGCTGATCATGCCTCCGGAGTCGCCGACGAGCAGGAGCCCGCGGGTGTAGAGGGGATGGCGGTTGAAGCCCAGCGGAAGGGCGGCGCTGCGGACGGGGCCCTCCGCGTTCTCCTCGCGCAGCCCCCATGCCTCGGGAGTACGGGCCAGCCACTCTTCCAACGTGGCGCGCAGGTCCGCCTTTCCGTGCCGGCGGTGCGGCAGTGCGCCGAGGCCGACGTTGACGCGACCGTCGCCCATCGGGAAGATCCAGCCGTACCCGGGCAGGTAGTGATCGCTCCCGGGGAACCGGAGGTCGGCCCACAGCTCCAGGTACTCCTCCGCGGAGCGCTCGGGGCTGCGGTAGTACCGGCGGGCGGCCGTCGCGATCTGCCGGTTCCTGTCCCGCTGGAGCCCCATGGCGAGGGCGAGACGGGCGGAGGCGCCGTCGGCGGCGATCACGATCGGCGCGTGGAAGGCCAGGGGCTCCTTCTCCTCGGTGACGGCGGTGACACCGGTGATGCGCCCTGCCCGGTCGGTCAGCGGCTCGGTAACCTTCACACCGGTGCGCAGCCGTGCTCCGGCGGCGACGGCGTGCCGGGCGAGGATGTCGTCGAAGTCGTGCCGGCTGCGTGAGAGACCGAAGTCCGGATAGCGGCCGAGCGCGGGCCAGTCGATGTGGACCTGATGCTCCCCGGCCACCCAGCGCATCCCGCGCGAACGGGTCCATCCCGGAGCCTTGATGTCGACGCCCATCCTGATGAGCTGATGCACCGCACGCGGCGTCAGACCGTCCCCGCACACCTTCTCCCGGGGGAAGCGGGACTTCTCCAGCAGCAGGACATCGACGCCCGCTCTGGCGAGGTGGAAGGCGGCAGCGGATCCCGCGGGCCCCGCTCCCACCACGATCACCTGGGCTTCCTCGTCCGAGCCGTGGTCGGGCCGGGCGTCCGACCCGGACCGGTCTGGCGTCGTTTCCCGCATCGGGAACCCCTTCCTGAAGCCGGTGCCGTACCGGGGACGGCAGCCGTCCGCTTCATCATCGATCAAGGACGGCCGGTGTGTGACCCGGTCCGGAAATCCGGCACCTTCCGGCGGGAACCTCAAGATGCGAACCACCTGAAACCATGACAATTTACCCTTGCTGACCAGCTACTCGGGTGAAAGGGACACCGCTGATGGAGCGTCGTCCGGCGAGTCGGAGGTTCTCGACCGATCTCCACACCCGAGGTCGCACCCCGCGCATTGGCCGACGCCGCGTCACCCGGCCCCGCCCGGCCGCCGCAAACCGGGGCCCCCGCCCGCCCGCGCCCGCCGCCGGGCCGCAAGAGTTCCGTCGCCCCTTCCCGCCAGCAACGCCCTGCCGCCGCAAGGAGTGCCGAATGAGCACCATGGACGTCCCCTCGGAAGCCGAGTCGGAGATCCCCGCATCGCAGCCCCGGACCAGGAAGCCCGCGGTGCCGGGGATGACCTGGGTGACGCTGGCGCTGATGACCACCGCCTCGGTGGCCAGCCTGCGGTCCGCCCCGACGATGGCCGTGTACGGACTGGCCTGCGTCTTCCTCTACGTCGTCCCGGCGATCGTGTTCCTGATGCCCACGGCGCTGGTCTCCGCCGAGCTGGCGTCGGGGTGGAACGGCGGTGTCTACCGCTGGGTGAGCGAGGGGCTGTCGAAGCCGCTCGGATTCCTCGCCGTGTGGTGCCAGTTCGCGATGACGATCTTCTACTACCCGAGCCTGCTCGCGTACGTCGCGAGCACCATCGCCTATGTCATCGATCCGAGCCTGGCCGGCAACGGCGTGTACACCGCGATCGTGATCATGGTTCTTTACTGGACCGGGGTGTGGGTCTCCTCCCGGGGCACGAAGGCCGTCGCGGGGCTCTCGTCCTGGGGCCTGATCATCGGGACGCTGATTCCGGGCACCGTCCTCGTCGTGCTCGGCTTCGTCTTCCTGGGCCAGGGCAACGGCTCCGCGGCTCCCATGACCGCCAGTCATCTGCTTCCGCAGTGGACCGGGCTCGCCAGCCTCGTCCTGATCGTCAACAACTTCCTCAGCTACTCCGGCATGGAGATGAACGCCGTCCACGTCTCGTCGCTGAAGAACCCGGCCAGGCAGTACCCGCGGTCGATGTTCCTCGCCATGGGACTGGTGCTGCTGATCTTCATCCTTCCGGCGCTGGCCATCAGCTGGGTCGTCCCGGCCGATCAGCTCAGCCTGACGGCCGGTGTGATGCAGGCGTTCGACGCGTTCTTCTCGTACTTCCACATCGGCTGGCTCACCCCGGTCGTGGCCGTCGCCCTGGTCGCGGCGGCGCTCGGCGGCATGCTCACCTGGCTGGCGGGGCCGTCCAAGGGCCTGCTGCTGATCTCCCGGGAGGAGGGCTATCTGCCACCGTTCCTCCAGAAGCTCAACAAGAACGGCATCCAGCAGAACATCCTGGTCACCCAGGGCGTCGTGACCACCGCCATCGCCCTCATGTACGCGCTGATCCCCGATGTCTCCAGCGCCTACTGGATCTTCTCCGTGATCACCACACAGGTGTATCTCATCGTCTATCTGCTGATGTTCGCCGCCGCGATCCGGCTGCGCAGGACCCAGCCCGACCACCCGCGCGGCTACCGCGCCCCCGCCCTCGTACCGCTCTGCGTCCTCGGTCTGCTCGCCTCGCTCGCCGCCCTGGTGATCGGCTTCGTACCGTCGTCGCAGTTCGGCGGCGGCAGCGTCTGGTCGTACATCGCGCTGGTCGGAGGCGGGCTCGTCGTGCTCGGTCTGCTCGTGCCGTACCTCTTCCTCAGACTCCGCAAGCCGAACTGGCGCACGCCCGCCGGGCAGGACGGTGCGGCGGCGGACGGTGGCGCATGAGCCCCACGCATCGCCGGCACCAGCGCGATCGGAGGCCACCCCGAAGCAAAGGCAGCCGCGAAGCAAGGGCCACCCCGAATCAAAGCAACAAGAACCGGACCACCAGGGTCCGGACCGACGACCGGGAGACAACGATGAGCGAGCACGAACTGGCCGACCGGATCGCCGCCCTGATGCCGCGTGCCAAGGCGGACCTCACCGAGCTGGTCTCGATCCCCTCCGTCGCCGACCCCCGCCAGTACCCGCCCGAGGAATGCCGCAGGGCGGCCCAGTGGGTCGCCGACGCCTTCACCGAGGCGGGTCTGCACGATGTGCACCTCGCCGAGACGCCCGACGGCAGCGCGGCCGTGCTCGGCCACCGCCCGCCGCCGCCCGGCGCGCCGACCGTGCTGCTCTACTGCCACTACGACGTCCAGCCGCCGCTCGACGACGACGCCTGGGCCTCGCCCCCCTTCACGCTCACCGAGCGCGACGGCCGCTGGTACGGACGTGGCAGCGCGGACTGCAAGGGCAACATCGTCATGCACCTCACCGCACTGCGGGCCCTCGGGGACGACCTGCCGGTCGGGCTGCGGTTCGTCGCCGAGGGGTCGGAGGAACAGGGCACCGGCGGCCTGGAGGCGTACGTCGAGCAGCACCGCGAGCAGTTGCTGGCCGACGCGCTGCTGATCTGCGACACGGGCAACGCCGCCGTGGGACGGCCGACCGTCACCACCTCCCTGCGCGGCCTCGCCGGTGTCGTGGTGACCGTGTCCACGCTCGGCGCCGAACTGCACTCGGGGATGTTCGGCGGGCCGGCCCCGGACGCCCTCGCCGCACTCGTCCAGATCCTGTCCACCCTGCGCGACGCGGACGGCGGAACGCGCATCGACGGACTCGACTCCTCCGGGACCTGGCCCGGGGCGCCCTACGACGAGGAGCAGTTCCGGCGCGACGCCGACGTGCTGGACGAGGTCTCGCTCACCGGCTCCGGGACAGTCGCCGACCGGCTCTGGGCCCGCCCCGCCGTAACCGTCCTCGGCATCGACTGCCCACCGGTCGTCGGCTCGTCCGCCGCCGTCCAGGGCACCGCACGGGCCCGGGTGAGCCTGCGCGTACCGCCGGGAACGAACGCGGACGCCGCGCTGCTGGCCCTGACCGCCCACCTGGAGAAGGCCGCCCCCTGGGGAGCGCACGTCTCGGTCGAGTCCGAGGGGACCGGCGCACCGTTCCGGGCCGCCACCGACGGACCGGCCTACGCGACCCTGGGCCGGGCCATGGCGGACGTCTACGGAGAGCCGATGGTCGCCCTCGGCCAAGGCGGCTCCATCCCGCTGTGCAACGTCTTCACCAACGCCTACCCGCGCGCCGAGATCGTCCTGATGGGCGTGGAGGAACCGCAGTGCCTCATCCACGCCCCCAACGAGAGCGTCGACCCCACCGAGATCCAGCACATGGCCCATGTCGAGGCTCTCTTCCTGAGCCGGTACGCTGCCGCGCGGCGCAACTGAGCGGCCCGGGGCCCCGCTAGGACTCCAGATAGCGCAGGACCGCCAGCACCCGCCTGCTGTAGCCGGTGGCGCGCGGCAGATCGAGCTTCTCGAAGACCGAGTTGAGGTTCTTCTCGACCGAACTCAGCGAGATGTGCAACTGCTGCGCGATGGCCGCGTTGCTGCGGCCCTGCGCCAGCTCCTGCAGAACGGTGCGCTCCCGGGGCGTCAGCCCGGCCAACGGGTCGACGTGCGTGGTCCGCACCACCAACTGCCGTACGACCTCCGCGTCGATGGACGCCCCGCCCGCGTGGATCCGTTCCAGCGACTCCAGGAACTCGTCGACCTGCGCGACCCGGTCCTTGAGCAGATAGCCGACCCGCTCGGCGTTCCGGGACAGCAGCCGCACCGCGTAGTTGCGCTCCACGTGCTGGGAGAGCACCAGCACACCGACCAGGGGCCACCGCTCACGGATCTCCAGCGCGGCCCGCAGCCCCTCATCGGTGTGGGTCGGAGGCATCCGGATGTCGACAACGACGAGGTCCGGCGGGTCCGCCTCGACCGCCCGGACGAGGGAGTCACCGTCCCCCACCGAGGCGAGGACCTCGTGCCCCTCCTCCGCCAGCAGCAGGGCCAGGCCCTCCCGCAGCAGGGTCGAGTCCTCGGCGAGCATTACGCGCACGGCAACTCCGCGGTGATCGTGGTGGGGCCCCCGCAGGGGCTGTCGATGTGCAGCCGGCCGTCCAGCGCGTCCACCCGGCTGCGCAGCCCGGACAGCCCGCCGCCCAGCGGATCCGCGCCGCCGGTGCCGTTGTCCTGGACCGACACCGAGACCTGGCCCCCGTCGCCCCGGACGCTCACCCGGATGCGGGTCGCCCGCGCGTGCTTGGCCGCGTTGGTCACGGCCTCGCAGACCACGAAGTAGGCGGCGGTCTCCACCGGCCGGGGCAACGGCAGCGGCAGGGAGAACTCCATGTGCAGGGGAATGCCGCAGCGTTGGGCCACCCCGCCGAGAGCCTCTTCGAGCCCCAGCTCGTCGAGGGCCGAAGGGTAGACCCGCCAGGCCACCTCGCGCAGTTCCGTGAGGACCTCCTGGGAGGCCTGGTGGGCCTGCTGGAGCAGCAACTCCGCCTGTTCGGGGCGCCGGTTGCGGCGGGCCCGGCCCAGCAGCATGGCCAGTGCGACGAGCCGCTGCTGCATACCGTCGTGCAGATCGCGCTCGATCCGCCTGCGTTCCGCGTCGACGGCCCGGAGCACCCCGGCCCGGCTGGCGGCCAGTTCGGCGATGCGCCGCTCCAGCAACTCCCGCTCCGAGGGCCCGAAATGATCGCGCGCCAACCGGGAGTCGAGCGCGTTCAGCGAGAAGATCCCTTGCAGATCGAGGAAGAGCAGCACACCGCCGAGGAGCGCCTGGGGCAGCAGCCCCTGCCAGTCGGCGGGGTCGCGGACCACGCCCGCGGCCAGCAACCCGGCCAGCACGGCCCCGTAGCCCAGCAACGCGAGCACCCCGGCGAACAGCGTCCCCGCGCCGGTGCGGGCGGCCAGATAGCGAAGAACATTCCGGTCGGACGCGTGGTGTGCGGGGAACACGTCGCCGAAGAAGACACTGCGGCGGATCCGTTCCAGCCCGGTGAGCCCACGCGCCCCGGTACTCAGCAGGGCCAGCGCACGCGGCCGGGTACGGGGCCACAGCGCGAACGGCAGTGACAACCCGCCCGGCACGGCGAAGTACAGCAGCCCCAACAGGGCGGTGCAGCAGCCGAACAGAGCGCCCGAGGCCCTGCGGGGCCAGGGATACGCGTGGGTCACCGGTGCGCCCACCCCGTCGTGCCGCAGACCGGACAGCTCCGGCAGCCGACCGGTCGTACCGTCCGCGAAGTCCCCCTGCACGGTTGCCGAGGCTAGTCGTACGGCAGGGACACGGCAAGATCCTTCCGGCCGGGCGGGGGCCACCGACGGCGTACGGGGCCGGGGCGCCGGGCTCAAGAGACCCGGCGGTGCTGGGCCCGGCCACCGGACCGCAGGCGTACGGTCACATACCCGGCGACGGCCACCAGGACCAGGACGAGAACGGCCTTGGACAGGACCCCGACGTAGGTCTCCACCAGATCCCAGCGGTCGCCGAGCCAGTAACCGGCCATCACAAGCACCGAGTTCCACAACAGGCTGCCCACGGCGGTCAGGGTCACGAAGAGCGGCAGCGGCATCCGCTCCACACCGGCCGGCACGGAGATGAGACTGCGGAAGACCGGCACCATGCGGCCCAGCAGGACGGCCTTGGTGCCGTGCCTGGCGAACCACTGCTCCGTACGCTCCAGATCGGAACCCCGCACCAGCGGAAGCCTCGCCCAGACCGCGTGCATGCGGTCGCGGCCGAAGAGCATTCCGATCCAGTACAGAGCCACCGCACCCACCACCGAACCCAGTGTGGTCCACAGGAGCGCGGAGGCCAGAGTGATGACACCCTGCCCCGCCGCGAACCCGGTCAGCGGCAGAATGACTTCGCTGGGCAGCGGCGGAAAGAGATTCTCCAGGGCGATGGCGAGTCCGGCCCCCGGGCCTCCCATGGTGTCGACGAGGCCGGCCGCCCAGCCGGCGACACCGCCCGCGGGTTCCTTGGCGAGACCGAGAATGACGAGATCCATGAACTGACTCCTGGCCGTTGTAGATGAGGCGCGAGAAGTCCGCCGCGCCCCACCGGCAACGCTAGGAACCGACGACCGGCACCGGTACGAGGAAACCCACCCGGCCGGATGCTGTACTCCGCATCCGCCACCCTGCGGTTTTCCGTAACCCCGGCGCCGCGCCGACGGGTTGGCCGCACCGGGATACCGACGCTCCGGCGGTCGTCATTTCTGTGCGAAGACGATCCAGACCTGGCCCCGTGCGAACGTCATGCGCTCGCCGTCCCGGGTGGTGAAGGCGGTCGTGGAACCGGCCGCCGGACGCGACCAACGGACGTCGTACTCCTTGCCGTCGCGCAGCACCACGGCGGAGCCGGAGCCCACGGTCTCGGTGCACGGGGACGTGCTGCCCCACCGGTCCTGATACGGCGAGGGGCGCACGGTCACGTACTGCACCACCACATCGGCCGCGCCGAGCCTGGCGCCTTCCGACGTACGGGCAGCGGCGCCGTCCATGGAAACGAGCCACTGGCGCTGTTCGGCCGACCAGGTGAACGTGAATCGCGCCGCCGGGTAGCGCACCGTACGATCGGCGACCGGTCTGCCGCCCGGCAGGGCCGCGGCGAAGCGCAGCCCGATGTCCTCGGCCGCGTTCACGCCGGTGGTGGCGTGCGGGGTCCGGCCGGGGCGCAGATACAGGTTGTGCGGCGCAGCGCGGTCGCTGCCGCGGAAGTACGCGTCCTGGGCCTTCTCGGGAGGCAGCGGATCCAGCGGGGCCGCCGCGATGACCGGGAGGAGCTTGCTCTGGGCCCCGGAGAAGGCGAGCGTCGGCCGGTCGAACTGGCGGAGCAGCTCCAGGTCCGTCTCCCGGGCGCTGCGCACCGGGCCGACCACGGGCGGCAGCCGGGAGGAGTAGGCGGCGAGTATGCGGCTGAGACCGGCCTCGACCTGCTCCACATAGACGATGTCCGCCTTGTCGAGCCCGGTCTGCGGGCGGGCGGGACCGACGTTGTCGATCTTCACGGCGAGGACGTGGGCGCGTGGTCCGGAGGGCGTGGACGGCTGGGGGCTGCCTGGCGAGGAAGTCGTTCCCCAGCCCTGGCAGCCCGCCAGGGCGGTGGTGAGCAGTGCCAGCGCGAGCGCTGATGCCGCGCCCGGCCTCCGCGTCCTGAACGAGTGCATGAGGGCCGCCCTTCCGAGTCGGCCGACGCGACGCCTCCGGCCGCGACCGCGCGCCGCGACGGCTCTCTGCCCATCATCACGCAGAAGGGCATCCCAGGGGTTCCCACGGGGCGGGGCGGACGGCCCTCGGCCGGCTCACAGCGAGGCGTCGGGCCCCGCGCTCAGTACGGCAACGGGCGGCCCGAGGGGGTCCTCAGATCGAGGGGCGGCGGACGGGACGGCAGCTGTGGTCGTCGGACGATCCTGATGCGGCCCATTGCCACCACCCCCTGTCGGTCTCCCGTCATATGCCCGGCGCGTGAGTCGTTCATGCGGGCCCCGCGTGAATCTTCCGGTCACGGGGTCCGAACAGTTCCCCACACCGGTGGACGCGCCCTGTCCCGGCACCCACGGGCACGGCTCGGGCCGGGGCTGCCCGGAACCGCCCGGCGGGCCGAGCCCGGGTGGCCGTAAGGACCCTCCCGACCGGCCGTCCGGGCAAGGGAGTTGCGCGGCGGCGCCGTCTTCCCGCCGCACCGGGGACAGCGCACCCCCGCGCTCGCTATCCTTCCCCGCTATGAGCCATGAGCATGGCACGGGTGGGGAATCCGGCGGGGCTCCGCGGAGTTCCGGGTGACCGAAGGCATGGGCGCCGCGCCGGACGCCCGTACCGCGGAGGCATGGCGGGCCTTCGGCACCCGGCTGCGCCAGTGGCGCAGGCGCGCCGGGCTCACCCAGGCCCAGGTGGGGGTCCGCGTCGGATACGACCACACCGCCATCAGCAAGCTGGAGCACGGCACCCGCAGGACACCGCTGCCGCTGGCCCGCAGGCTGGACGAACTGATGACGGCGGGCGGTGCCCTCCTCGCCGCCTGCGAGGCGGCCGAGGGAGCGGGCGGTACGGGCGAGGAGGGCGCGGCGGCGCGCCCCGCAGCGGCCCCCGCACGGCAGGGGCCGCTGCCGGGGGAGCCCGCGGGAGGCGCCCTGCTCGCGATGCTGCCACCGGACACCGTCCTGCCCGGCAGGCTGCCCAGCTACGGGCTGATGTGCCCGGTGCACGGCCGGGACGGCTGCACCGTCCCGGTGCTCGCCGACGTCGTCGCCCTGCACTCGGCCTTCTGCTCCCTCGGCCCGTCCGCCGCGTCGCGCCCCGCGCTGGACATCGACACGGTGCACGCCCTGACGGCGCTGCTCGCCGTCTGCCTGCGGGCCGACGAGGAGCGCGCCTGGCCCGGAGCCACCGTCGTCGTCGAGCGCACGCTGCACGCGATGCTCCGCTGGATGGCCCTGCCCGCCGCGCCCTACCAACGTCAACTCGCCCCGCTGGCTGCCGAGTACGCGCAGTCCGCCGGCTGTCTGCGGCTGCAGTGGGGCCGCAACGCGACCGCGATGGCCTGGCTCGACCGCTCGCTGGTCTGGGCCCAGCTGGCCGGTCACGTCGGTACGGAGGTGGCCGCGCTCAGCGACATGAGCACACTGGCCCGGCTGGAGGGCGACGGCCCGTCCGCCCTCGCCTACGGAGGTGCGATCCGGCAGGCCGCCGCCGGCCGGTACTGGGCGGGCGCCATGAGCGATCTGTACCTGGCGCGCGGCCACGCGGTACGGGGCGATGCCCGCCAGACCCTGGACCACATCGACCGTGCCTGGTCGCAGCTGGACCGGGTCGGCGAGCAGGACGAGACGGAGGCGCCCTGGCTGTCCGTCGCCTCGGTGCGCCTGCGGGTGGAATCCGGCGCCGCCGGGGCGCTGCGGGACCTGGCGGCGGCGACCGGGGACCGCCGGCTGGCCCTGCGCGCGGTGGGCGCGGCCCGCACCGCCCTCGGTCTGCTCCCGCCGGGGATGCACTCGGCGCGGATGCTGTTCCTGGTACGGATGGCGGACGCGCACGCCTGCGCCCAGGACCCGCAGGCGGCGATCGCCATCGCCGGACCGGTCCTGGACACCACCGAGGTCACAGCTTCGACGCTGCTCGGACAGGAACTGCGCGGTCTGCACAGCCGGTTGGCGGCCCGGCACGACAACCGGCCGGAGACCGACGACTTCACCCGCAGGCTGGCGGCCGTCGTCCGCTGACACGCCGGAGGCGGGGCGTGTGTGCACACGCCCCACCCCGGATCCCGCACCGGCAAAGGATCAGCCGGCGTTCAGCGTCACGTCGTCGACGACGAAGCTGGTCTGCAGATAGGCGTCCTCCTTGCTGGTGAATCCGAGCGTGACCGTCTGGCCGGCGAACTCGCCGACGTCGAAGGTCTTCTGGACGTAGGAGCCCGTGGCGTCCACGTTGGAGTACGTCGCGAGCGTCTTGGTCCCCAGCTTCACGGTGAACGTGTCGTACGCGGTCGGGTCACCCGCCGACTCGTCCGTGTCGGTGCTCAGATAGAAGGACAGCTTGTACGTCGAGCAGCCCGCCGGCACGGTCAGCGACTGCGAGACCGTGTCCGAGTGGGTCGATCCCCAGCCACCGAGCCAGGCCGTGTACGAGCCCGAGTGGGCCGGCTCCTCCGACGTCCGGTTGTTGATCACACCGTCCGTCTGGGTCCACGGGGTGACGCCGTCCTCGAAGCCGCCGTTGGCGACGACCTGCCGGGCCTGGCAGGTGGAGCCGCCACCGACGACGAGCGAGTACGTGGTGGTGTGGGTGGCCGTGCCGGTACCGGTCACCGTGAGGGTGTACGTGCCCGCCGCGGCCTGGGCCCCGGCCGAGACGGTCATCGTCGAGGAGGAACCCGACTGCACGGATGCCGGGGCGAACGAGACGGTGACGCCGCTCGGCGCGCCGGAGGCCGTCAGCTTCACGGTCTGGGCGGAGCCGGCGGACGTCGCGGTGGACACGGCTGCGGTGACCGAGCCGCCCGGCTGGACATTGCCGGAGACCGGCTTCACCGAGACGGAGAAGTCGTCGGCGGGCGCGGTGGTGCCGACGGAGGTCTTCCAGATGGTGTAGGCGACCCCGTCGGCGCTGCGGTCGAGCGCCGTCGCGTTGATGTTGGCCGTGGTGTCGCAGGACGAGTGGTAGCAGGAGTCGTAGGAACGGCCCGCCGTGCCGCCCCACTTGGCGGCCTGCGCCGACGTCTTGGTGTCGCTGGCGCCGGTCGCGTAGCCCGAGGTGGGGATGCCGCCCTGCTGGAAGGAGTAGTCGTCGGACCGGCCCTGGCCCTCGACGTTCTCCTCCGGTGCGAGGTTCAGCGAGTCCCAGTACTCCTTCATCGGCGCCGAGGCGGCCGAGTTGACGTTGTTGATGAAGTAGCCGCCGTTGGTCGAGGCCACCATGTCGAAGTTGTAGTACGCCTTGATGGCGCCGCGCTCGGCGGAGCTGAGCTGGCCGACGTAGTACTCGGAGCCCTGCAGGCCCTGCTCCTCGCCGTTCCACCAGGCGAAGCGGACGTGCTTCGTCATGGCCGGGTTGCGCTGGGCCAGCGTGAGGGCGTTCTCCAGCAGGGTGGCGGAGCCCGAACCGTTGTCGTTGATGCCGGGGCCGGCCGAGACGCCGTCCAGGTGGGCACCGAACATGATCGTCTGGTCGGACGGCCCGCCCGGCCAGTCGGCGATCAGGTTGTTGCCGCGGTAGGTGCAGCTGGTGCAGGTCTGCTCGCTGACGGTGTAGCCGGCCGCCTGCAGCTTGCTCTTCACATAGGCGAGGGAGGCCGTGTAACCGGCGCTGCCGGCCCGGCGGTTGCCGCCGTTCTGGGTGGCGATGGTGTTCAGCTGCGTGAGGTGCGCCTGCACGTTGGCGACGCTGATGTCCGGTGCGCTGCCGCCCGGATTGCCGCCCCCGTTGTCGACGGTCAGGTTGTACTGCGCGGTGTGGCTCTGGGTGCCGTCACCCTTCACCGTGAAGGTGTACGCGCCTGGCGCGGCGTTGGAGGACGCCGACACGGTCATCGTCGAGTTCGCCCCGGCCTGTACCGACGAGGGGCTGAAGGTCGCGGTGACACCGCTCGGCAGGCCGCTCGCCGTCAGAGCGACCGTCTGCGCGCTTCCGGAGCTGACCGTGGTCCGCACCGTGGCCGTCACCGAACTGCCCGGCTTCACCGAGCCCGCCCCCGGGTCCAGGGACATCGTGAAGTCGTTGTTGCCGCTGGGTGTACAGGTCGGGTCGCCGCTCTGTGCGGGCACGCTGATGGCGTCCCAGGCGGCCTTGGTCCGGTCGAAGAGCACACAGCTCTGGTCGAGGTTCTTGGCCGCGGTCAAAGTGGCCGTGCGGTAGCGCTTGTAGGTCATCCCGCTGGTCTTCAGCAGCATGCCGCCGTAGAAGACCTTGCCGGCGCTCTGGATGCCTACACCGGTGACCGACGAGCTGTTGCAGGTGGGGCTGGACGGCTTCCCGCCGCCCGGGTTCGAGCCCTCGGCCAGCAGGTAGAACCAGTGGTTGAGCGGACCGGCCGCGGCATGCTCCTCGGTGTTGGGTATCGAGGAGCTGTAGCAGTTCGGGTCGCCGATCTGCCCCGGGTTGTACATGATCCGGATCGGCCCGTCGCCGACCAGGTCGATCTTCTCGCCGACGGTGTAGTCGGGATCGTCGTACGGAGCCGGTTCGTTGGTGTACGCCTCGGTCAGGGCGCCCATGATGTCGCCGGTGGCCTCACCGAGACCGGACTCGTTGTTGGCGCCGCCGGGCGTGAACTGGTCTATGCCATGGCCGAACTCATGGCCCACCACGTCCATCGCGCCGATCCACTGATTGGCGTTGTTGTGGCCGATGGAGACCGACGAGCCGTCCCAGTAGGCGTTGACGTCGTTCAGCCCGACCTCGACCGGCCAGCTGCCGCCGTTGCCGTTGTGTCCGTTGCGGCCCAGCCAGTCCTTGAGCATGTTCCACTCGTGCTGCGCCGCCCACATGACGTCGACGCAGCCGGTCTCCTTGCTGGAGGCGTTGCCGGTGCCCCAGGAGTCGCTCGACTTGGTGAAGACACTGCCCGTGCTGTAGTCGGCGCAGCTCAGGCCGGGCCGGTTGGGGTCACGCAGCGAGTAGCTGCTGCCCGAGGCGGTGGTGTCGATGGCCAGCGGCGACGGTCCGTTCCACTGGCTGTTGCCGGTGCCCGCCTTGACGTCGTCGTAGCTGTCGATGACCTTGCCGGTGCCCGCGTCGACGAAGACATGCAGCCGGCTGGGGGCCTTGGCGGTGCGTCCGGTGAGCACTGTCTCCCACGCCAGCCGGGAGGACTTGTCCGTGGCACGGACCACGAGCCGACGCGATTCCACCCGCTTCACCGTGCGGAGCTTCTTGCGGGCGGTGGTCTCGGCAGCCTCGGCGGAGACGGTCGGCGTGGTCGGTACGTTGATCCGCCGGGACACGGCTGACTGGGTGCCGCGTACCCGGCCCTCGGAGTCGGCCACCACGACCGCGTCGCCGCCGACGACCGGCAGGCCGCGGTAGGTGCGCTGGTAGGCGACGGAGTACATGCCCTTGACCCACGGGGTCACCATCTGGCGCTCGTACCGCTCCTCGGGCCCCTTGGCCAGGGTGTCGAGACCACTGGCGGCCGCCCGGTCGGCGGCCGACACGGCGGCCGAGAGCGCGGAGGGGGCGGGCGGGGCCGGGTCGGCGGACGCCGTCTGCCCGCCGGTGACGACCAGCATTGCGGCGAGGACGGCCAGGGTCGTCCCGGCCGTCATCGGTCTGAGTTTCATCGAGGCTCCTTGACTTGAGGGGGGCCTCGATCACGGGCAGCCGCGTACGTCGACGTACTTGCCCCAGCCGTCGCCGGGCGCCCGCGTCCGTGGTGTCCGTGATCGAGCGACCGAACACTCACACGTCGTCATGCACTCGTCAACGAACTGCGAGGGGTGCGGGGGGGACTTGGCAAGTTTGGTCAAGCCGCGCTGGTGGGATCGCACAACGGCGCCGGCACGCGGGGCGGTTGCTCCGGTCCGGCGCGCAGCGGTCACTCCAGCCCGGAGACCGTGAACACCGCTCGCGCGTGCCTGCGGTCGATACGGTCGGCCAACTGCCTCAGTGCAGTGACCCCGCACCGCAGCGTCCCACGCTCCACGCAGCCGCGGACGTCCTCGTCCAGCCGGTGCCACAGCGCCGGGTTCGCGAGGAACACCTCCGGGTCGACCTCGACCCGGTGGCCGTCGGCGTCCCGGAGTACCAGGCGCTGGGCGACGCCGTCCGACCAACGCGCTGAAACCAGCCGGTCGGTGCGTACGGTCCGCTCGTGGAACAGGCGCCTGGAAGAGAGCCACCCGGCACCCGCGCGCACCCGGGGCGGCACCAGGACCGCCCACAGCAGAGCGGAGAGGCCCGTCCACAACAGGGCGCGCGGCCAGGTCAGATGGCGGGCTGCCGCGTCGACGGCCAGGAGCAGACCGAGGAGCGCGACGGCGCAGTGGACCGCGAAGCGCAGGTCCGCGGCCCAGCCGTGGTCGTGGGCGGTCATGCCGGGAGGAGACGGCCACCGCAGGCCGATGTGGCGTTGCATGGCAGCGACGCTAGAGGGCCGGCCGGCCCGGCGGACTCGCGTTGACGCACCGCTGATGTCGGGGCGCGGGGCCCTGACGGTTGCTTGACGCGGCGGCCGTGGAGCGCCGGCGGGCACCCGGCGACGGAGTCAGTCCTGCTCGTCGTCCTCCTCGTCCCCGGCCGGATCCAGTGGTGCGGACGAGGGGGCGGACGGCTCGGGCCCGGTGGTCGCGGTCGAGCCGGTGTCCGGGGTGTCGGCCGAGCCGGAATCCGGGGAGAACAGCACCATCCCCACATACACGGCCGCGATGAAGGCGACCGTGCCGGCGATGGCGCTGGCCACCCTGGGCCGGCGCCTGATCGCCTCCCGGGCACCGGTGCTCCGCAGGACGGGCGCGGTCCGTTCCGCCGGGCGCCGCCTGCGGCCACCGGACTGCGGCAGCCGGTACGTCGCCGCGCCGTCGCCCTGCTGGGCGGAGCCTGCCGCCGGGGCGGAGCCGAACGTGGGGGCTGCGGCCGGCACATGCGGACGGCCGGTCCCGGCCGGAGCGGCGGCGGGGATGTGCGGGGCACCGGTCGGCGGCGCGGGGGGAGGGATCGGCGCGTACATCGGCAGCGGCTCCGGCTGCCCCCGCCAGGCGTCGCTCTGGAACCACTCGGCGACCTGCTGGGCACTGGGCCGGTCCTCCGGCTGCTTCGCGAGCAGCCCGAGCAGATAGGAGTCGAAGGCCGGGGACAGGTCGACACCCCGCTGTCTGAGCGGTACGGGCGCGGTATCGACATGTTGATAGAGCGTGGCGGTCGCCGTGTCCGAGCGGAACGGCGGATCTCCCAGCAGGAGTTGGTAGATCACACAGCCGAGGGAGTACATGTCGGACGCCGCGCCGGCCGTACGGCCCAGGGCGCGCTCCGGGGCGAGATAGAGGCTGGTGCCGACGATCTGTCCTGTGGTGGTCAGTGCGGCGGACGGGTCGTCGACGAACTGGGCGATGCCGAAGTCGCCGATCTTGACGGACCCTTCGGCGTCCAGCATCAGGTTCCCGGGCTTGATGTCGCGGTGCACGATGCCCTGCCGGTGGGCGGCGGCGAGCCCCGCGGCGGCCTGCCCGGCGATCCGGGCGACCTGTTCGGCACCGAGCCGCTCCTCGGCATTGAGGAGATCGCCCAGGCTCCTGCCCTCGACGAGCTCCATCACGAGGTAGAAGCGGTTCTCCCAGGCCCCGAAGTCGAACACCGCCACCAGATGAGGATGGCTCAGCCGGGCCGCGGTCTGCGCCTCCAGCCGGAACCGGGCGGTGGCCGACTCGTCGGCGTGGTCGCCGAGGAGCAACTTCACGGCGACGGCTCTGCCGAGGACTTCGTCCGAGGCACGCCACACCTCCCCCATGCCGCCACGGCCGATGGGGGAAACCAACCGGTACCGACCAGCTACCAGCACTGTGCACCAATCTCGAATTGTGGGCCGCTTCTGCTGCCACGGCGACGACCCGACGGGGTCGGGACGAGGTGGGGGGCGCGCGGCAAGATCAGGATATCGGGCCGCCGGACCCGGCGTTCCAGCGGAGCGGCCCAGTCCGCAGCTCGTGCACCGAACCTGTGTTCGCCCCGCGCCCCGGTGATCAGTTCCGGCCGCCCGCCGCCGTACGGCCTACCGATTCGACCAGCGGCAGCAGCCGGTGTGGCACCCGTTCCCGCAACGCCACCTCGGTACGCGTCCTGACCACCCCGGGCAACTGGATCAGCCGCTGGATCACATCCTCCAGGTGCCCGTTGTCCCGGGCCACCACCCGCGCCAGCAGATCCCCGCCGCCCGTCGTCGAGAACGCCTCGACGATCTCCGGTACCGCGGCGAGCGCCTCGCCGACCTCGTCGAGGTGCCCCTGGGTGACTTCGAGGTGGACGAAGGCCAGCACCGGGTGGCCCAGGGCGGCGGGGGAGAGGACCGGCCCGGTGCCGGTGATCACTCCGTCCCGCTCCAGCCGGTCGAGACGGGCCTGGAGAGTGCCCCGGGCGATGGAGAGGATGCGCGCGTACTCACGGACGCTGGTACGGGGCTGCTCGATGAGCAACCGAAGGATACGGGTGTCGAGAGCGTCCACTGCCATGGTCCGCCGGCCTCCTTCTGGTACGACGATCCGGGCTGTGACTGTACCAATGGCGCAGCCTGGCCCCTGCCGGAGCGCCCCGGTCCGCAGTCGGCCGCCCGTCATACCCGTAGTCCCTGAGAGCTACGGAAAAGGTTCACACCCCGGTGGGACGCCGACTACGGGGCCCTGTTCATAGCTTCTGTACCCGAGCACACAGCCACCAGGTACGGGAGGAACAACCCGCCATGCCGTCCCATCCGAGCAGGTCCCGCCTGCGCCGCGGCCTGCTCGCCGCACTGGTGGCCGCCTCGGTGGCCCTGCCCCTCTCGGGCGCGGCGGGCCCGACGGCCGTACCGGCCCCGGCCCCGGCCGTCCACGCCCCGCTGACCAGCGCCGCACCCGAGGCCCTCGCCGGGCGGTACGGCGCGACGCGGGCCGACATCGGCGCGGCCGAGCGGGCGGCGGCCCGCCACGGCGACCGCAAGCGGGCCACCGCGCTGCACGAGATGGCCGATCCCGCCCGCCGCTTCCTCGCCTTCGACGGCCGGGACGGCGGCCGCTCCGTCGAGGTGTTCGGCGATCTGTCCCACGCGGAACGCATTGCCGTGCTGGTCCCCGGCGCGGGCATCGGCATCGACCACTACTGGCGGCTGCGCAACGGTGCGCGTGCCCTGCGCGACGAACTGGGCGGTCGCTCGGCGGTCGTCGCCTGGCTCGGGTACCGGACGCCGGTGACGGTGAGCCCGGACTCGCTCACCTCGGGACGGGCCATCGAGGCCGCACCGGAACTGGTGCGGTTCATGCGGGAGTTGAAGCACCTGAAGCCCGAGGCCCGGACCACCCTGCTCTGCCACTCCTACGGCTCCGTCGTCTGCGCGCGGGCCGCGCACCGACTGCGGGTCGCCGGCATCGTCCTGTACGGCAGCCCGGGTACCGGCTACCCGAACGCCTCCGCTCTGCACACCACGGCCACCGTCTGGGCCGGCCGCAGCAGCGGCGACTGGATCGCGGACGTGCCGCACACCGAGCTCCGACTGCCCTTCGTGGACATCGGATTCGGTACGGACCCGGTCGCGCCCGGGTTCGGCGCCGAGACCTTCGCGGCGGGCTCCGGCGGCCACAGCGACTACCTGAAGGCCGGCTCCGAACCGCTGAGGAACATCGCCCGGATCGTGGCCGGAGCGGCCGGATCCGCAGACCCCACGGGAGAGCGCCATGCGTGACTTCGCACGACGGATCGAGTCCGCCACCCCCGCCGACCGCGACCGGGCGGTCGACGCCCTGCGCGCCATCGCCATCCTCGGCGTGGTCCTCGGCCACTGGCTGGTGACCGCACTGGTCGTCGACAGTGGCACCGTGCACGGAGCGAGCCCGCTGCGGTACCTGCCCGGACTCACCCCGGTCTCCTGGCTGTTCCAGACCCTCGCGGTCTTCTTCCTGGTCGGCGGACTGGTCGGTGCGAGAAGCCATGCCGCCGCCCGCGCCCGGGGCGAGAGCTACGGCCGTTGGCTCCGTGCGCGGATGAGCCGGCTGCTGCGTCCGATGGCCGTGGTGCCGGTCGTATGGTCCGTGGCGGCGTGCGCAATGCTCTTCGCCGGGGTGGACCAGGACACCGTGCGCGCACTGTGCAAGCTGGTGTGGTCCCCGCTCTGGTTCATCGCGGTCTTCGCGGCGCTGACGGCGGTGACCCCGCTGGTGGCGAGGCTCCATCCGCTGTGGCCGTTCGCCGTCGTACTGGTCGTCGACCTCTACCGCTTCGGCCTGGACGCGCCCGGCGGATTCGCCGCGGTCAACGTGGCGGCCGGCTGGCTCGTGCCGTACTGCCTGGGCGCGGCCTGGGCCCGGGGCGAGCTGCTCGGCCGCCGCACCGGCTGGACGCTGCTGCTCGGCGGAGCCGCGGCCACCGCCGCACTGGTCAGATGGGGCGGCTACCCCGCGAGCATGGTAGGAGTGCCCGGTGTGGAGATCTCCAACCTCGACCCGCCGACCCTCGCCGTGGTCACCTTCGGCCTCGCGCAGTGCGGGGCGGCGCTGCTGCTGCTCGGCCCGCTGCGCCGGATGCTGAGGCGGCCCGCCCTGTGGGCGGTGGTGGCGACGGTGAACCTCTCGGCGATGACGGTGTTCCTGTGGCACCAGACGGCGATGATCACGGTCACCGCGACCGGCCTGTGGGCGGGCGGAATGCTGCCGGGCCTGCACGATCTGCCCGACGGACCCGGCTGGGTACTCGCCCGGCTCGCCTGGCTGCCGGCGTTCGCTGCGGCGCTGCTGATCTGCCTGCTGGCGTTCCGCGGTTACGAACGGCAGCGGCCGGCGCGGACGAGGAACCTGGTCGTCCGCGAGGGACGCCCCGCCGGATCGATGGAGGCACGACGTGTCTAAGGTGCGAGCTGTGAACCGGGGGGACATGGTGAAGCGTTCGGCGCGGGTACTGCGGGCACTGCCCCGTACCCTGCGCCAGGATCTCGCGACCACGGCGGTCGACCCGAACGGGCAGTCGGGGAAGCCGCGTTGGCTGGAGTGGCGGCCGGTGATCATGGTGCCGCTGGTGATGGGCGCGGTGGGGGTGCTCATCGCGGGCAGCAACCAGTACGCCTTCGACTTCGGGATGGGCATTCAGCTCGGGGTCCTGCTCGCCGGGGTCCAGTCGGCGGCGATCGTCGTCGCCCTGTACCGCCCGCTCCTGGCCTGGTGGGCGTCGATGCTCGTCATGGTGCTGGTCACCCCGTTCGCCGCGAACGTCGGCCCCGGGACGCGGTTCCCGTGGGACGGCGCGTTCCCCTGGAGCGGGGCCGGGATCGTGATGCAGGCCGGGGTGCTGTTCCTGCTCGCGCTGCGGCTGCGCCCCCGGATCGCCGCCGAGACCCTGACGATCACCGTGCTGGCGGGGCTCCTCTGCGGAGCGAACACCCCCTGGCGCAACGCCAACGACATCCGCCTCGCCATCGGCGTCCTCGTCATCACGGTGGTGATGGGCATCGCGCTGCGCGGCCTCGCTGTGGCACGTACCCGGCTGGTCGAACAGGAGGAGCTCACCGCCGAGGAGCGTGCCAGACGCACCCTGCTGGAGGAGCGCAACCGCATCGCACGCGAGCTGCACGACGTGGTCGCCCACCACATGTCGGTCATCTCCATCCAGGCGCAGGTCGTCCCGCACCTGGTCGAGAACCCGTCCGACGAACTGCGGGAGAACGTAGCGGGCATCCGCAGGAACGCGGTCGACGCGCTCACCGAACTGCGCCGGGTCCTTGGCGTACTGCGCTCCGAGGACCCCCTGCCGCAGGCCGCGCGGCACGCCCCGCAGCCCACGCTGGAACGGCTGGACGAACTGATCGGCAACGCGCGCGGAGCCGGGGTCGAGGTCACCGCCGAGGCCACCGGGGAGCCGCGTCCGCTGTCGCCGGGTGTCGAGCTGTCGGCGTTCCGCATCGTGCAGGAGGCGCTCAGCAACGCGATGCGGCACGCACCGGGGGCCCGGGTGCGGGTGGAGATCCGTCACCGGAGCTCCGGGGTCACGGTGCGGGTCACCAACACCGCGCCGGTCCGCCCCGCCCCGCCCACCACGGGCGAGGGCCACGGCCTGCTCGGCATGCGCGAGCGCGTCGCGATGCTGGGCGGTGAACTCGCCACCGGGCCTACCCCCGACGGCGGCTACGAAGTCACTGCGATACTGCCCGCACCGCCCGCCGCCGGGCCCGTCGACCGCACCGACCCTGCAGATTCCGCCGATCCCACCGACCCTGCCGAGGAAACCCGATGACGGCCATCCGCGTACTGATCGCCGACGACCAGATGATGGTCCGGCAGGGCTTCACGGTGCTGCTGAACGCCGAACCCGGCATCGAGGTCGTCGGCCAGGCGGTGGACGGCGCGGACGCCGTGGAGAAGGTGGCCGAACTCGCCCCGGACGTCGTCCTGATGGACATCCGCATGCCCCGGCTCGGCGGCATCGAGGCGACACGCATCATCACCGGGGTCGACGGCGCCACCGTCAAGGTCCTCGTCCTGACCACCTTCGATCTCGACGAGTACGTCTACGAGGCGCTGCGCGCGGGTGCGTCCGGGTTCCTCCTGAAGGACGCGTCGGCCGACGAACTGGCCCATGCGGTAAGGGTGGTGGCGGAGGGCGAGGCCCTGCTCGCCCCGAACATCACCAAGCGGCTGATCGCCGAGTTCGCCCGGGTGAGCGCCGGCCCACGAGCCCCGCTCAGGGATCGCACCGGCGAACTGACGGAGCGTGAGACCGAGGTCCTGGCCCTGATCGCACAGGGCCTGTCCAACACCGAGATCGCCGCGCGTCTCGTGGTCGCCGAACAGACCGTGAAGACCCATGTGGGCCGGATCCTGGCCAAGTTGGGTCTGCGCGACCGGACCCAGGCAGCGGTCCACGCCTACGAAACGGGCCTGGTGCGTCCGTCCGGCTACTAGCCGGTTCCACCACACGGCCCGCGCACCTCTCACGACCAGCGCACCCCTTACGACCCGCACAGCACAACGCAACGCACCCGGCGCGGCGTCCGTGCCCGTCGCTCGCTCCGGCATGCCCGGAGAACGTCGGGAACGCCACGACACAGGGGCGTACGACCCGGGACCACCGAGCGGCCGAGGGCCGCCCGGCGAGTCGTCGTGCCCCGCGAACCACGGCATCGAGCCGTTTCCGCGCACGCTCCGACCGATTCCGTATCCGACCGAAGGAACCGAAGAGTCCATGGGCACCACCCTCGTCATCACCAACGACTTCCCGCCGCGGCAGGGCGGCATCGAGACCTTCGTGCACGCGATGGCCACCCGGGTTCCGGACGACGACGTGGTCGTCTACACCTCGCACGAGCCCGGGGACACCGCCTACGACGCGAGCCTCCCGTTCCCCGTCGTACGGGATTCCAGCCGCACCCTGCTGCCGACCGGCCGGGTCACCCGCAGGGCCGTCGAGATCGCAAGAGCCCACGGCTGTGACCGGGTCTGGTTCGGTGCCGCCGCCCCGCTGGCCCTGATGGCGCCGGCCCTGCGGCGCGGCGGCGTACGGCGCATCGTGGCGACCACCCACGGCCACGAGATCTGGTGGGCCAGAACCCCTGGTGCGCGCGGGCTGATGCGCCGGATAGGCGATGGCGTCGACGTGGTCACGTATCTGGGTCAGTACACCCGCGCCCGGATCGAGCCCGCGCTCGGCCCGCGCGCCCGCATGAGCCGGCTGGTTCCCGGGGTCGACGCCCAGGTGTACCGGCCGCGCGCCGACGACGGCCCCGACCCGCTCACCGAACTCGCCCTGCACGGCAAGCGCGTCATCCTCTGTGTGGCCAGGCTCGTCCCCCGCAAGGGCCAGGACACCCTCATCCGGGCCCTGCCGCTGATCCGGAGCAAGGTGCCCGACGCCGAGCTGGTGGTGGTCGGCCGGGGGCCCGACGAGGCCCGGCTGCGCAAACTGGCGGCGCGGTACGGCGGGGGAGCGGTCCACTTCGCGGGCGGCGTCGCGCACACCGACACCCCGCCGTACTACGCCGTGGCGGACGTCTTCGCGATGCCGTGCCGAACCCGGCGGGCCGGTCTGGAGGCGGAGGGGCTCGGGATCGTGTTCCTGGAGGCGGCTGCGAGCGGTCTGCCGGTGGTCGTCGGCGACTCGGGTGGTGCTCCGGACACCGTCCTCGACGGCAGGACCGGCCGGGTCGTGGACGGCACCGACCCCGCGGCCGTCGCCGGGGCGCTGACCGGGATACTCCTGGACCCGGACCGGGAGGCGATGGGCGCGGCGGGTCGTGAATGGGTCCGGGAGTCCTGGTCGTGGGACGCGTCGGCCCGCCACCTGACGGACCTCCTCACCCCCGCCGAGGAGGTGGCGGCGCCCCTGCCGGGCGAGGAGTAGAGAGCCGCGCGGGGGCGGTGCGGTCAATCGGTCAGGGTTCGGCACACCGCCGGTCCGTTGGCTTACTGATGGTGCACCGCCTCCGGCGATGAATGTGCCAATGGCTCAGTGGAGCCCGCTCGGGTTGAGCCATGGGCCGCGGGGATGTTGTGATGTACCCGTCGATGGCGCTGCGGATCTCCGCGGCGCCTTTTTCATGCCGGTGTGCAGGGCCGGTGCACGGAAGCAGGAGCGTTTGGTGCTGAAGAGGATGTTCGTCGCCCCGGACCCGGGCCGGCAGCGGCTGCGCAGCAGCGTCCGGGCCGTCCTCGGCATCGGACTCGCCGTCGCGGTGTGCGGTCTGGCCGGTCACTCCCTGGTCGCGGCCATCACCGGCGGCCTTGCCGCGCTGCTGGCCCTGTTCACGGTGCTGGACACCACGGTGCGGGGGCAGGCGATCACCACCGCCCTGCTGCCCGTCGCCGGTTTCCCCGTGCTCGCCCTCGCCGCGGGACTGCACGACCACCCGGTGGCCCGCGACGTGGCGTTCCTCGCGGTCATCGGCGCGGGTGTGTACGCCAGGCGATGGGGGCCGCGCGGCCACTCGCTCGGCGTGTTCGCGTTCATGGCGTTCTTCACCACACAGTTCCTTCACACCCTGCCCGGACAGCTGCCCGAGCTGTACTCCGCGGTCGCCCTCTCCCTGCTCGTCTCGTCGGCCGTCCGCTTCGGGCTCTGGTGCTACGAGCGGCGGCAGCCCGCCCCCTTCGTGCCCGCCCCGGTGACCGGCAGCGGGCTGGGCCGGGCGACCACCCGCCAGGCGGTCCAGGCGACCGCGGGCGCGGCCTTCGCGGTGATGGCGGGGCTCGTCCTCTCCGAGCAGCGCTGGTACTGGGCGGTGGGCGCCACCTGGTGGGTCTTCGTGAACACCGCCTCACGCGGCGAGACACTGGTGCGCGGCTTCCGCAGGGTCCTGGGCACACTGGTCGGCGTACCCATCGGCCTGGCCGTCGTCGTCCCGCTGCACGGAGCGCCCGTGCCCACCGCGATCGTCGTCGCGGCCGGCGTCTTCGGGATCTTCTACACCGCCGCGGTCTCCTACACCTGGATGGTGTTCTCGGTGACGGTGATGGCCGGTGCGCTCTACGGACTCCTGGGCGTGCTGGACCCCGCTCTGCTCGTGCTGCGCCTGACGGAGACCGGCGCGGGCGCGCTCGGCGCGATGCTCGCGGTGCTGCTCGTGCTGCCGGTCACCACGCACGCCACCACCGACGCCTGGATCCAGCGGGCCCTGCGCTGTGTGCACGCCTGCACCGCGGAGGCCGCCGCACGGCTCTCGGGATCCCCGACCGCCGATCCCGCGCCCCGGATCGCCGAGCTGGAGGCGCTGCTCGGCCGGGTACGGATGTCCCTGGCCCCGCTGGTCCACCCGCTCAGCCCGCTGCGCGCCCGCAAGGCCCGTGCCCGTCAGGTGCTCGCCCTGCTGGACGCCTGCGCACGTGAGGTGCGCGGACTGGCCTCCGTCGCGGCGGACCCCGAGGCATCCCACGACGCCCGGCTCGCCGCCGCCTGCTGGCGGGTCGAGGCATCCGTGGAGGCCCTGACCGCCCCCGATCCGCAGCACCGGCCCGGCGTACCGGGCGTCCCGCCGCACACGGCCACGGCCGGTCCCGCGCTCGCCCATCTGCACGGCCTGGAGCGGGCACTGGCCGAACTCGCCGCACCACTGCACAGCGATCCGCGCGCGCCGCTGATCGGTGTGTGACCGGTGTGCGAAACGGCTTCGGACGTGTCCTCCCGGGCGGCCCCGGCAGCCGAGGCACTGGTCTGGACCTGATGGCCGACTGCTACCGTCGCCCCGGAAGATCACGACGGTACCGGCCGCCGTGGTCGGTCGGCTGAGAGGGGCAGTGCGGTGACTGACAGTGCGGCGGGCAGCGGCGACGGCGCGGTGCGGGCGTTCATCGGGTCGTTCACGTCGGCGGGCGGACGGGGAATCACCGTCGCCGCCGTGGACCGGGAGACCGGGGCGCTGACCGTCCTCGGCGCCACGGACGCGGTCCCCGACCCCTCGTACCTCGCCCTGGGCCATGGGCCGGGGCCGGGCGGCGGCGCCCTCTACGCGGTCAGCGAGACCGATCCCGGTGCGGCAGCCGCCCTGGACGTGACCGGCGATGTACCGAAGCCGATAGGCGCGATCCGCCCGGTGGACGGCGGCGGACCGACCCATCTCGCGCTCGCGGGCGGTCATCTGCTCACCGCCAACTACGGCTCCGGCAGCGTGAGCGTCCTGCCCGTGACGCCGCACGGATCCCTCGGCCCGGCCACTGCCGTCTTCCGGCACGAGGGCAGCGGTCCCGACGCCGACCGGCAGCGCGGCCCGCACGCCCACCAGGTGCTGCCCGACCCCTCGGGGAACTGGGTGCTCAGCGTGGACCTCGGGACCGACTCCGTACGGATCTGCGCGCTCGACACGACGACCGGGTCGCTGCGGCTGCACGGTGAGACGGCCCTGCGGCCGGGCACCGGCCCGCGCCACCTGGCCTTCCACCCCGCGGGCGGCCACGCCTACGTCCTGAACGAACTCGAACCGACCGTCACCGCATGCCGGTGGAACGCGGCCGCGGGCGTCCTGGAGCCGGTGGGGGAGACCTCCGTGCTGCCTGTGTTGCCGGCGGAGGGCGGCGAACCGGCGACGTACCCCTCCGAGGTGGTCGTCTCGCACGACGGACGGTTCCTCTGGACCGCCAACCGGGGCCACGACAGCATCTCGGTCCTGGCGCTCGACGCGACCGGCGAGCGGGCGACCCTGGTCACGACCGTGGACTGCGGCGGGCACTGGCCGCGCGACCTCGCACTCGACCCCACCGGCCGCCGGCTGTACGCGGCCAACGAGCGGTCCGGCGACGTCAGCTGGTTCGACGTCGACCCGGAGACCGGAATCCCGCGTCGCGTCGGCTCACTGGCCGCCCCCGCCGCGTCCTGCGTGATCTTCGCCTGACCCTGCGCCGCGCACAGCACGAACGCCGGACGGGCCCGGAGAACCGGGCCCGTCCGGCGTTCGTGCACCGACCGGCTGCCGGGCGCACCCGGCACGGGGTCAGTGCGCCTGGGCACCCTGCGGCGCGACGGGCGTGATGCCGAGCATCGTCATGTACATCGACAGCACGAGCTTGCCGATCGCCGGGTACGCGCCGAGCGGCTCGGCCGTCGCGCAGCCCGCCTCCTTCGCGGCGGCGTCCAGCAGCCCCTCGGCCACCTCCGGGCCCACCAGGTACGGGGCCAGCGCGAGCTGCGCCGAGCCGGAGCTCGTGAGCTGCTCGGCGATCGACGCGACCGAACCCTCGACGTCCAGCGCCGCGGCCATCACCGGAACCGCGAGCCGGGCGGCCAGCAGCATGCCGGTGATCCCGGCGGCCTGCACGGCCTCGTCGCCACCCACCGTGGCCAGCACGATGCCGTCGGCGGCCGTGGCCACCGTGAAGAGCCTGGCGCGGTCGGCACGGGCCAGACCGGCCTCGGAGAGCCGCACGTGCAGTGCCTCGGCGAGCAGCGGGTGCGGGCCGAGCACATCGGTCAGCTCGACCTGCGTACCGCTGTCCATCACGGCCTGTCGTATCCGCCGGATCAGGGCGCTGTCCGGCCCCGCGAGCAGCGGTACGACGACGGCGGACGGCCCCTCGGGCGCGGCGACCTCACGGCCTGCGGCCTGCGCCTGCTCGTAGCGCGCGACACGCTCGGTGGCGCAGTGGGTGAGTGCGGCGGAGAGCGTCGGGTACTCGGCATCGTCGCCGTCGAGGTAGCCGATCCGGGCGTTGAGGCCGGGCAGCTCGGAACGGGCGATGCTGATCACCTCCTCGGCCAGGCTGCGCGTGGCCGGGGAGGGGGTACCGGGGACGGCGAGAACGAGCGCGGCAGCGCCCTCGGGTGCGACCACGGGCTCCGGGCGGCGGTGCCGTCCGGACTGGCGAGGTCGCGGCATTCGTACAGGCAGGCCGGAAGCGGGCCCAGTGGGGGTGCTCATGGCGCCGCATGCTACTGGTTTTGGGTGCGGCTCTGTTCGGGGAGGGTCCGGACAGGCGTTATCTGTCCGCTTTTATCCGATGAGCGGCTTACTGGTCGACTGTCCTGCTCTGTCGCCACCTATTCGGGCTTGTGCCCAGGCCCCTCACCAGGCACCCACAGCAGCGTCGGGTGGCGGGGCAGCCGTAGATCCCCGGTCGCCAACGCCTGGGCGATGGACAGTGCGCCGGTCAATGGATCACCCGAACCGGGGACCGCCCGTGCCTGCGGAAGCTGGCGGGCCAGCTCCTCGCGCAGGGGTACGAGCAGCGGATCGCCCATCCGGAACAAGCCGCCCGTCAGCGCCACTTCGCACGGTTCGCCGTCGGCCCCCGCCTCCGGGCACACCGCCGCGGCCGCCTCCGCGACATGTGCCGCGGCCTCGCGCAGAATGCCCGCGGCGACCGGATCGTGCCCGGCGCACGCGGCGACCTCGGGCGCGAACGAGGCCAGCACGGCAGGCCGGTCGGTACGCGGATAGAGCAGCCCGGGAAGCTCCGGCGCCGGCCCGAACACCGCCTCCAGCCGGGACAGCAGAGCGGCGGATCCGCCGCGCCGCCCGTCGTGGGCACGCATGGCCGCGTCGAGCCCGGCCCGGCCGATCCAGGCCCCGCCGCCGCTGTCGCCCAGCAGATGCCCCCAGCCGTCGGCCCGGCGCCAGCTCGTCAGGTCCGTGCCCAGCGCGATCATGCCCGTGCCGGCCGCTACGACCGCCCCCGGGCGCTGGCCGACCGCCCCCGCGTACGCGGTCACGGCATCGGCGGCCAGCGCCAGCCTCCGCACCCCGAGCGTGCCCTCCAGTGCCGAGGGCAGCTCCGCGCGCAACTGCCCGCCGAGCGTCGCCATGCCGGCGGCACCGATCGCCACCGCGCCGATCCCGGCGCCGCTCTCGCCGCCGCACCGCTCCAGCAGCAGGCGGGCGGCGGGCAGCAGTTGTTCCAGCAGATGGGCCGCGTCGATTCCGGCCGCTCCGGTGCGCACCGGAGCGGCGCAGGCCGTCGTCGCCAAGGGGGCGGACAGACCGACGGCGCCCAGGGCCACGCGCAGCCCCGAACCGCCCGAGTCCACACCGAGCACGTACGGACCCGGTGCGCCCTTCGCCCCGCCCGGACGCACACCGGTGCCGGTGCTTTCCGGCGATCGCCGCGGTGAGCTCATGGGCCGACTCCAGGAGGAAGACGAATGACGGCGGCAGCCTATCCCCCGTACCGCGAGAACGGGCCGGGGGAGTGCGAGTTCGGCGGCCCGGACCGGCTTCGGGCCGGGAGCGGAGCGTTTACGCCGGTAGAGTGACGTTCCGTGGCACCACGACCGTTGAATGAAGTAGTCGAGCCCGGCTGGGCCGAGGCACTCGCCCCCGTGGCCGGACGCATCGCCGCGATGGGCGATTTCCTGCGTGCGGAGGTGGCGGCGGGACGCACCTATCTGCCGGCCGGAGCGAACGTTCTGCGCGCGTTCCAGCAGCCCTTCGACGACGTACGCGTCCTGATCGTCGGTCAGGACCCCTACCCGACACCCGGAATGGCGGTGGGGCTGAGCTTCTCCGTGGCCCCCGAAGTTCCCCAGGTGCCCGGCAGCCTGGAGAACATCTTCCGGGAGATGCACACGGACCTGGGACTTCCACGCCCGTCGAACGGTGACCTGACGCCCTGGACGCGACAGGGCGTACTGCTGCTGAACAGGGCACTCACCACGGCGCCCCGCAAACCGGGCGCGCACCGCGGCAAGGGCTGGGAGGAAGTGACCGAACAGGCCATCCGGGCCCTGGCCGCACGCGGCAAACCGCTGGTGTCCGTGCTGTGGGGGCGCGACGCCCGCAATCTGCGACCGTTCCTCGACGGCTACCCGGCGATCGAGTCCGCGCACCCCTCGCCCATGTCGGCGGACCGCGGCTTCTTCGGCTCGCGCCCGTTCAGCCGCACCAATGAACTCCTGCTGCGCCAGGGGGCCCAGGCCGTCGACTGGCAACTGCCCTGAGCCCTGTCGGCCCCGGAGTGGTACCGGCTCCTTCGCGGAGCCGGTACCACGCCGCCTTCCGGTTCATACGCCGGTCGGTACGGTTCAGGACGCGTCGCGCACCGTGCCGGTGAACACCGGCCCTTCCTGCGGCTCCCAGGAATCGCCGTAGGTCATCAGCTGCATCCGCAGTGATTCCTCGGGCTCCTCCAGTGCGTCGCGGACCGTGGGCACGGTCACTTCGGCACTCAGCTTCCCGGCGGGCACCACGGCCAGGAGGAACGCCGGATCCGCCACCCCGGACAGCGGCCGGGCCGGGTCGGGCGACTCGCCGAACGTGTCCCGCAGCCACGGTCCGTCGACGTCCAGGGTGGACAGTTCCGTACCCCGGCCGACCGGCTGGATCGCGAATCCGGCGGAGTCGACGTCGACATCGGCGACCGCGGAGAGCGAGACCTTCCAGCGCAGGCTCTGCCCCTCGGTGACCTGGTCCGCGACCGGCTTCACCTCGATCGTGGGCATCGGATCGTCGTTCCGCACGGTCACGCCCCCGAGATGCGAACCCACGACCGCGCCCCGGACCGCCTTGACGAACACGCTGTGCGTGATGTCGTAGCCGAAGCGGGTGTTGCCCCGTACCTCGACCGGCACATCGATGTCATGGCTGCCCGGACGCACCGTCACCGTCCGGTGGTTGGGCTCGTCCTTGCCGGGCTCGGTGAAGAACAGCCGGACCTGTCCGCTGCCGCGCCCGGAGACGGTGACCGGAACACGGTAGGTACGGACCCCGAAGTCGCCTTCCTCGACCTTCAGGTGGCCGATGTCCACGCGCGGCAGAGAGGCCGCCCGGACCGCGGGTGTGCCGGGGCGCCAGCCCCAGGCGTCGACCAGCCATGCCTGCCCCGAACCGCTTCCCGGGGTCAGCTCCAGGCTCTTCACATGCTTCAGGTCCACCTTGCTCCGCACGGCGGCGGAGAGCGGCACGCGGATCTCGCGTCCCCAGTAGGAAGCCGTCCGGTCGCTGCCCGGCAGCCCGTCGATCTTCGCGCGGCCGAGCGTCGCCCGTCGGCCCGAGGTGTCGGTGAGAGCGATGTCCAGCCGGGTGCCGGTGGTGTCGGGCGGCACGATCACCCGGAGCGCCAGCGACTCGGCGCCCGCCACGGAGACCGGACGAGCGGGACGGATCCGCACCGCACCGCCCGGCTTCGACCAGCGCATCGCGACCGCGTAGCGGCCGGGCTCCCTGGCGGTCTCCCACATGGCGAAGTGCGGGGACACGGCGGACCCTTCAGGCGGCAGACAGGCACGGCCCGGATCGGGATCCACCTGTGCGCACACCCGGCCGCCCGTCACGGACGTCGAGGTGTCCGGCAGGAACGCGGGCGTGCGCTTCCCGCCGACCGCGTGGGTGAGCACACGCGCCGGACCGGCGGAGGGCGCGCGCCGGTCCGAACCGTCCAGCAGCGGACGCACGCGGTCGTCGCCCGCGACGAACAGCCGGGCTGCGGCGGCGATGTACGTGGCGCCGGCGGCCTGCTGCGAAGTGGCGGTGAGCCGGGCCTTCTTGCCCGGCGTGCACACCGGGTCCGGTGTGTCGCCGTCCCAGAAGTCGTCGTCGGCGGGCGCTTGCGCCTGCCCCGGCGTCCACTCGCTGTTGAAGAAGTTGTGGTTGGCGCCGACCATGTAGACCGCGCTGTGCAGTGCGGCACCACGGCTGACGCCCCGGGTGCCGTCGACGTAGATCTGGCCCTGGAGGTCGGACACGTCGCCGTCGCAGCCCGGCAGGATGGTCATGGACGGCACATCGGGAACCGGGTTCTGCCCGAAGACGGTCGGGCCGATCAGGACGGTGCCGCGAATGCGCCAGCGCACCGGGCCGCGGTAGCCGTCCTGGTCCGTGGGCGGCCGGGAGAGGCTGTCGAGCGCGGCCCGGTTGACGCCCTCGCCGCCCCGGGAGTGGCCCACGAGCAGCACCCGGGACATGTCGGCCGGCGGTGCGGTGCGCACGGCCGCGGGCGCTGCGGACCGGTGGGCGGCCCAGTCCGCCCAGCGGGCGAGGTGCAGACGCACCAGGGACGAGCGCGCCTGGGCGCCCCCGTCGTCGGCGCTGTCGTCCTGTCCGTTGATCCCGTTGGCCGAGACGGACACCGTGACGTAGCCCTGGGAGGCCAGGAGCTTCTGGTCGCGCAGATAGCCCCGATGGCTCGGTACCGGCCGCGTGCCCGCCTCGCAGGGCCAGGAGATGCCCTGGTCGCCCTTGGCGTTGAAACATGTGTAGTGACGGCCGTGCAGGAACAGTGCGAGCGGTCGGCGCCCCGGCGCGCCGACCGGTGACACCACCGCGGCGCGCATCTCCACGGGGGCGCTGAACCCGGGCAACCGTACCGACTTCAGGGCGTACTCACCGCTGACGGTCCGGTACTTCCCCGGTACGCCGGGATCGACGGGGTTCGCGGGAGCGGGAGTGGGTGCCGGAGCCGTCGGCCGCGCCGGTTCGGTGGTCCGCCGGCCGTCCGGGGTCCGTCGGGGTCCCGAGGCGTCGAGACGCCGTCCGCCCGCCAGTGCCTTGAGGCCGGTCACCGGTCCGATGCGCGCACCGTCGAGCTTCAGCCGGAACGTACGCCGGTCCTGCGCGGCGACCGGCCGGCCCAGGAGCTCGTCCCCGGAGTAGAACTCGACCCGGGCATCGCCCATGGGTACCGGGTGGGGCGAGGTCCAGACGAGCCGCTGCCCGGCTCCCGTACCGGTGATCCGCCAGCCCGAGGGGAGCCGGCCGTCCGGCTCTCCGCGCGACACGGTGCGGATAGCAGATGTGGCTGATGTGGCGGACGTGGCAGATATGGCGGATATGGCTTCGGCGGAAATCCGGGTGTGCGCCGGTTGTGGCGACGCGCGCGCCAACTCCGGCCATCCCACGGTCAGAGTGAGTACCGCCAGTGCGGCGGTAGCCGTGCGCGGGACATGGATCAAGGTGGTTCCTCCTGGTCATCGGCGCTCGCGAACTCCCCAGGGATCCCTGGGGCCCCCGCTCCCGGAGGACGGAGAGCGAAGCCCAGGGGTTGCCTCAGGCCGCGTCACATGGCGTGGAACTGCTGCTTCGGGGAGTCGAGTTGGACCGATGGCCGTGAGGAACCGGCCAAGTGGCGGCACGCTGCCGGTGGTCGGTCAGGCGTCGATCACCGCCGCCCGCACGCACAGGACGTCCGGCAGATGCGAGGCGAGCTGCTGCCAGCTGTCCCCGTCGTCCGCGCTTGCGTACAGCTCGCCGTTGCGATTGCCGAAGTAGACCCCCGCCGGGTCGGCGTCGTCCGTGCAGAGCGCGTCGCGCAGCACCGTGCCGTAGTGCGTCTCCTCGGGCAGGCCCGTCGAAAGCGGCTCCCAGGTGCTGCCCGCATCGGTGGTACGGAACACCCGGCAGCGGTGCTCGGCGGGCACCCGGTCGGCATCGGCGTTGATCGGGAAGATGTAGGCCGTGTCCGCGCGGTGCGGGTGCGCGGACACGGCGAAACCGAAGTCCGAGGGCAGTGTCTGCCCGATGTCGGTCCAGTGGTCCCCGGAGTCGTCGCTCCGGAAAACTCCCCAGTGGTTCTGGAGATAGAGCCGGTCGGGATCGACCGCGTCCCTCGCCACCTTGTGGACGCACTGACCGAACTCCGGGTCAGGGTCGGGGAGGAAGACCGCGGACACCCCCTTGTTCGAAGGAGCCCAGCTCGCACCGCCGTCCTTGGTACGGAACACCCCGGCCGTGGATACCGCGACGGTCACGACCCTGGCGTCCCTCGGGTCCGTCAGGATGGTGTGCAGCCCCTCGCCGCCCCCGCCGGGCACCCATTGCGAACGCGTCGGGTGCTCCCACAGCGGGCGGACCAGCTCGAACGACTCCCCGCCGTCCTCCGAACGGAACAGCGCGGCGGGCTCGGTCCCCGCGTACACGACATCGGGCGCCTCGGGGCCCGCCGGATGCAATTGCCAGACCCGCTCCAGCGATGTCCCGGTGAACCGGGGGAACTTCACCGCCGGTTGCTGTGGCTCGACCCAGGTCCTGCCCAGATCGTCGGAATGGAAGACCGAGGGGCCCCAGTGCGCGCTGTCACCGCCGACCAGGAGGCGTGGGACCCGCCTGCGGGTGTCGATGGCGATCGAATAGACCGCCTGGGCATTGAAATGCGGGCCGTCGAACTCCCATGTGCCGCCGCGCCCGCGGCCGATGAAGAGTCCCTTGCGGGTGCCCACGGTGAGCAGTACGTCGGTCATGGCCGAACCTCCCGAAACGCCGTTGTGTCGGATATCGGCAAGTCTGCACCCGACCACTGACAGAGGGTCGCAGGGCGGCCCTGACACCCGGGCCCTGTTGCTTGCGTGGCCGGCGCGGGTACGGTGCAGCAGGCGTGGAAAGCGCTTGCCGAGCCGAGACCGAGGAGCAGCTGTGCCGACCTTCGAAGGGTTGCCCGGCGCCGTCGCCGTGTCCCACCTGCGGGTGTACGACTGGCCCACGGCGGACGGCCTGCGCGGCGGGACGCCCCATCTCCACCTCACCTGCTCCGAGGGGTACGTGGTGGTCGGCGGCACGGGCTCGGTGCAGACCCTCACCGCGTCGGGGTTCCGGCAGACACCGCTGGCACCGGGCGCGCTGGTCTGGTTCACGCCCGGCACGATCCACCGGCTCGTCAACGAGGACGGGCTGCGCATCGTCGTCCTCATGGAGAACAGCGGACTGCCGGAGGCGGGCGACGCCGTACTCACCCTGCCGCCGGACCGGCTGGCGGACCCCGATGTCTACCGGGCGTCGGTCGCCCTGCCAGTCGGCGGCCCGGAAGCGGATCAGGCGCGGGCCGCCCGCGCCCGCCGCGATCTCGCCGTGGAGGGCTTTCTCGCCCTGTGTCAGGCCACCGAAGCGGGCGACCCCGAGCCGCTCGCCGCATTCCACCGGGCCGCGGCAGCGCTCGTACGCCCGAGAGCCGAGGACTGGCGCGGGCGCTGGCAGCGCGGAGCCGCCGCCGCTTCCGAGGTGACCGGCGCCCAGCTCGACGCCGTGGCGCGCGGTGACGGCGACTACCTCGCCGACGCCTGTGTACACGCCGAACAGCCCTCCGCGTACGGAAAGTTCGGCATGTGCGGCCGTCTGGACGTCTACCGGGGCTGACCGGCCCCTGCGGAGCCGGAGGCGGCCGGGCGGGTCAGGACCCGGGTCGTGCTGCCGTCCTCCTCCACGGTGTCCCGGACATGCCGGAAGCCGATCCGGCCCAGCAGCGTCAGCGACGCGGTGTTGTCGGCGGCCACCGTGGCATGCACCTCGGTGAGCCCGAGCGCGTCGAATCCGTACCCGGTCAGTGCCTGCGCGATCTCCGTGCCGAACCCCTGCCCCCAGGCGGTGGTGGCCAGTGCGTAGACGATCTCGTGGCCGCCCACGTCCGCCGACGGCTTGATCTCCGCATGGCCGACGAACCGCCCCTCGTGCCGGACCGCCCAGACATCGAACAGATCCTGTGCGTAGACCGTGCTGAAGATCCGCCCGAACAGGGCACGGTCCTCCGTCTCGCTCTGGGGTCCTTCCCCCATCCAGCGGGATACCCGGGTGTCCTGGAAGAGGGCGACGAAGTCCTCCTCGTCGTCCGGCGTGTACGGCGCCAGGCGCAGGCGTGCGGTGTGCAGGGCGGGGGTCGTCATGGCCGGTGACGCTACGCAGCCCCCCGGGCGGTCCGCAACGCAATAGTCGCAGGCCGGCGCGCGCCCCGACCGGCCGGACACGGGATTCGAGAACCGGCCGGACGTAAGGCAAGAATTCGGTCCGAGGAAAGAATCCGGTCGGGCGAGAGGAAGCGTGGAGCGATGACGAGCGGGATCGAGGACGCCGAGGGGCGTGCGGCAGGCGTGGCGGTGAACCCCGTCGGAGCACGGGTCGGGATCAGGGTCGAGGCGCCCTCGGGGGAGCTGTCGCTGATCTGCACCGCCGCCCGGGCCCGGGAGCTGGCGGCGGCGCTCACCCTCGCGGCGGACGAGGCCGACAGCGCGCGGTCGGCGGAGCTCGTCACGGTCGAGGCGCGCGAACTGCGTCGGGGGGACGTACGGGACGGCGACCGGGCCATGACGGTGGACGAAGTCAGGGTCGACGGTGCCACCGTCCACGTCACCTGGAAGTCCGGTGCCGGGCGCAGCTGGACCCAGGGCTATGACGCGGACGCCGACATCACGCTCCGGGTGGTACGAGAGTCATCGTAATTTGACGAGCGTCGTAGTACGGGATGTATCGTACTAACGATTCTTCCGTACCTGTCGAAACGGAGTCCGACGTGAGTGCCCTTTTCGAGCCCTGCGCCCTGCGGTCGCTGGTCATCCCCAACCGGGTCTGGATGGCGCCCATGTGCCAGTACAGCGCCGCACCGGACGGGCCCGACCAGGGCGTCGCGACCGACTGGCACTTCGCCCATCTCGCGGCGCGAGCCATCGGCGGCACCGGGCTCATCCTCACCGAGGCGACGGCCGTCAGCCCCGAGGGCCGGATCAGCCCCGCCGACCTCGGCATCTGGAACGACACCCAGGTCGCCGCCCTCCGCCGGATCACGTCGTTCATCAAGGGGCAGGGCTCGGTCGCCGGCATCCAGCTCGCGCACGCCGGGCGCAAGGCCTCCACGGCGGCCCCCTGGCTGGGCGGCGGGCCGGTCGGGCCGGAGGCACACGGCTGGACGCCCGTCGCCCCCAGCCCGCTGCCGTTCGACGACGGTCACCCCGTGCCGCACGAGCTGACCGTGGACGAGATCCGGGGCGTCGTCGACCAGTTCCGCGAGGCCGCGCGCCGCGCTCTCGACGCCGGGTTCGAGGTCGCCGAGGTGCACGGCGCCCACGGTTACCTCATCGGGCAGTTCCTCTCTCCGCACAGCAACCGGCGCACCGACGAGTACGGCGGCAGCTTCGAGAACCGCACCCGCCTCGCCCTGGAGATCGTCGACGCGGTGCGTGAGGTCTGGCCGCAGGAGCTGCCCGTCCTCTTCCGGATCTCCGCGACGGACTGGCTCACGGAGAACGACGAGGACGACCGCGAGGGCTGGACGGTCGACGAGACCGTGCGGCTGGCCGCGCAACTCCAGGCCCACGGGGTCGACCTGCTGGACGTCTCCAGCGGCGGGAACGCCCCGCGCGCCCGCATCGCGACCGGGCCGGGGTACCAGGTCCCCTTCGCCGAGCGGGTCAGGGCCGAGACCTCGCTGCCGGTGGCGGCGGTGGGCCTGATCACCGAGCCGCAGCAGGCCGAGAAGATCATCACCGAGGGGCGGGCCGACGCCGTCCTCCTCGGGCGCGAACTGCTGCGCAGCCCGTCGTGGGCCCAGGAGGCGGCCCGTGAACTGGGCGGCGAACTCCGCAAGCCGGAGCAGTACCTCCGCGCGGTCTGAGACCCCGCACCGCCCCGGCCGGTCCCCGCACGCTGCGATGCGTCACGGGGCCCCGGGCCGGGGCGGCCCGCCGCAGTCGCGCTGCACCCGGTGCAGGACCGCGACGTAAGGCGTCACGAGTGCGACCACCCACCTCGGCGTGCGTCCGGTCCATCCGCTCATGCGCCCGATCGTCCCGGAACCCGGATGCCGGGGCATCGGTGGACCGGCTCGGGGCGGAGTCTGTCGCCTTGTGCCGTAAGGGAGTTCGGCTTCCGCGCCGGACGATCCACCGGTCGGCCGGTAGTGGATGTTGGCGGTGGGGACCAGCCGACGTTGGTCGTCGAGCAGTGGGCCGAGGCGGTGCGCGTGTCGGTGGGGGAGGGCGAAGATCCGGTGCGTGCGGTGAAGTCGCCCGGGCGCGACGGGTGAGTAAAGAGGCGCGGCGGCCCTGTCCGATGGATGTAGAACTACGACGAACCTCGTATTATGAAGGGTCCGACCAAGAAGGATCCCAGCAACCCCAGTAAGTGGAGCCGACGTGACCGCCACCAGCGCCCCTGCCACGAGTACCGCCGAGGCGGGCGGTCGCGTGCTCGACCACCCCGCGCGGGACGAGATCCGCATCGAGGGGGTGCTCCACGCACTCTCCGACCCGATGCGACTGCGCATCGTCCGTGAGCTGGCCGCCGCCGACGCCGAACTCACCTGCTCCTGTTTCGAACTGCCGGTCTCCAAGTCCACCTCCACGCACCACTTCCGGGTGCTGCGCGAGAGCGGGATCGTCCAGCAGATCTACCGTGGCACGGCCAAGATGAACGGGCTGCGGCGAGACGACCTGGACGCGCTGTTCCCCGGGCTCCTCGACAGCGTCCTCGATGCGGCGAACCGGCAGCTCCGGCGCGTCGGCGAGGACCGCTAGGCCGTTTCCGACGAGGTCATGGCCCGCTTACGGGTGCCCCGGCCCATCGGCCGGCCCAAGACCACATCGGACATGATCCTGGCCGACAATGCCTACTCGTCCCGCCCGATCCGTTCCCGTCTCCGCCGGCGCGGAATCCGGGCCGTGATCCCACAGCCCGCCGACCGGGCCGCCAACCGCAAACGCCTTGGCAGCTGCGGCGGCAGGCCACCGGTCTTCGGCCGCGACGCCTACGAACAACGCAACACGGTCGAGACCGCCACCATCGACCTTGCCGGACTCCATCTCGCTGCCATCTTCATCCGGTCAGCGAGGTGATCCGAAAGAATCGTCCTGGGCCTCAGGGTCGACAGAAGTGCGTTTGTAGTGACATGGGTAGGGATAGGGGTCTCCCCCGCCCGCGTCGACAGTCCCGTCCATCTGCAGCTCTCCACGCTCCAAAAAGAATTGCAGAGTCTGGATGTCGTTGTGATTCTTGAAACGAAGTACCAGATAGGGCGACAGGCCAGGGTCTTTGTTGACCCCATGCCATTTCCCGTCGGATGAACGGCGTGTCACCTGCGCGTCCGGCACGGGGCCGTCCCACTCGACCGGAAAGTTTTTGCTGGAAAAAGTGTAATCGTCACGTAGTCGAACTGTCGGCGATCCGCATTTCCGCTCCCCGTCCCATCGGCCGACCAGTTCGGAATGAGTTACGGCCTTTGGAGTGACGACGGGCTTTTCTGCCCCGCAAGAGGACGGCGCGAGTGCCGTCACGGTGGCAGCTGCAATGCTTGCACTGATGCGAAATATGTCGGATTTCACGCTATCTGCTTCCGGCCGTATTCTGGATGGCGCCCAGTATGCCGGTCGATGATCCAAAAGAGACGAGACGGCCTAAAGGCTGTCCCGTGCGGCGTTCAGCAGCCCCGCCCAGTCCGGGATCTTCACCCGCTCCCGGCCCAGCGACCGGCCGAGCGCAGCCTCCGCCCGCTCGATGGACAGCCAGCCGTCCCACTCCACCGGACGCAGCCCCCACGCCCGCAGCGCTGCCACCGGATCGGGTACCGATGGGTGCCCGGCGAGCAGCGGGGCGTCGTCGAGCAGCGAAGCCACCGTCTCCTTGGCGCACGAGCGGTTCGAGCCGATCACCCCGGTCGGCCCCCGCTTGATCCACCCGGCGACGTACTCCCCGGGTGACGGCACCCCGTCCCGCAGCACCCGCCCCGCCAGATGCGGCACTGTCCCGCGCACCGGGTCGAAGGGCAGTCCGGGCAGCGGGATCCCCCGGTAGCCGACCGCCCGCAGCACGAGCTGGGCGTCGATGTCCTCGTACGTACCGGCGTCGCGCACACCCCCGCTGCCGTCCGGCACGGTCCGGGCGAACCGGACCCCGGCCACCCGGCCGTCCCGCTCCAGCAGCTCGACGGGGCGGAGGAAGAACCGCAGGCGGATGGTGCGCGGCAGATGCCCGCCGGGGCCCGCGCCCTCGCTGCCGGCCGCGGCCCAGCCGCGCAGGACCTCGACATTGCGCCGGGCCGCCGCCGTCGGGGGCGGCGCGTTCGGCGGTGAGGACAGGGCGGGGGCCTGCTGGGCGGACGGATTCGCGTACGCCGGATCGAGGGCGAGCTCCGTCTCGTCCACCAGGACCCGGGCCTGCGGCAGGCTGCCCAGCTCGCGCAGCTCCTTGGTGGTGAACCTGGCCTGTGACGGTCCGCGTCTGCCCGCCATGTGGATCTCGCGCACCCGGCTGCCCGCCAGTGCGCCGAGCGCACCGTGCGGCACGTCGGTGGGGTGCAGCTCCTGTGCGCTCCGCGCGAGAATCCTCGCCACGTCCACCGCCACGTTGCCGACCCCGATCACCACGGCCGAACGCGCCCGTAGCGGGAAGCCGTCGGCCGCCGCGTCGGGGTGTGCGCTGTACCAGGAGACGAACTCGGTGGCGGAGAAACTGCCGGGCAGATCCTCACCGGGGACGGCGAGCGAACGGTCGGTCGCGGCCCCGACGCAGTAGACCACCGCGTCGTAGAGCTCGCCGAGCCGCTCGGGCGGAATCCCGCCCCCGCCCACCTCGACGTTCCCGAGGAAGGTGATCCGCTCATGCTCCAGGACGGTCCGCAGACTGTTCTGCAGCGACTTGATCTTCTCGTGGTCCGGCGCGACGCCGTAACGCACCAGGCCGTACGGGCAGGGGAGCCGGTCCAGCACATGGACCCGGACATCGGGAACCCGGTCCTGCGCGACCAGGGCCTGGGCGGTGTAGACCCCGCTGGGGCCGGAGCCGACGACGGCGACACGGAGCACGGCGCACCTCTTCCCGGAGGATGCCTCCAGCATGGCACCGGCGGGCGGAGCGGGGGAGAGGCGCGCCGGGGCCGTCGTCAGGACGACATCGTGCGCATTCGGTTGATCTCCACCGTCTGCTGTGCGACGACGTCGCCGGCCATCTCCTCGATCTGCACGTTGTTCCCCTCCGCGAGCACCTCGGTCGCCATCGTGATCGCCCCCTGGTGGTGGGTGATCATCAACTTCAGGAAGAGCTTGTCGAAGGCCGCGCCGTCCGCCGCGCGCAACTTCTCCAGCTGGGCCGGGGTCGCCATCCCGGGCATCGCCGAGTGGTCATGGGCTGATTTGCGCTTCGCTCCGCCGTTGTGCGTGAGCCACCCCTCCATGGCGCCTATCTCCGGCTTCTGGCCGGCGGTTATGCGCTCGGCGAGCCGTTTGACCGAGGAGGAGCCGGAACGCGACGGGGCGAGTCGGGCCATCTCCAGGGCCTGGGCGTGGTGTTGGATCATCATCTGCGCATAGCGGTAGTCGGCCGAGTTGGGGCTGTCGTCCCCGGCGGCCTTCGCGGCCTCCTCGGCGGAGAGCGTCCTTGCGGGCTCCCCCGGCTTTCCGGGGGCCACCACCGAAGGACCCCCGCCCACCTGGGCCTTGGTGCGGTTCTCGCCGCCCCCCGCATCGCACGCGGCGAGGGCGAGAACGGCTGAAACGACTACTGCGACAAGAGCGGAGCTACGTACACACATGGTCTGACGGCGGATCAACAAGTGGACCTCCATGGCCATATGGGGTGGTTGCCGACCGTCCTAACACGCTTCCGCGCGGCAGCGATCAGAAACTTTCATTACGTCTCTGTTGCCATCTGTTGGGATCACCATGACAAGGACGATACTGCCGAGGTCCGTGAACCGTTCAACTACGTTCGGATCCATGGGAGGACGCAGTGATTTCGTTGCACACGAGCCCGGTGCGGCGCAGACGGCTGGGCGTGGCGACGGCAGCCGCCGGCCTGCTGGCCACGTTGTTGATGGCCGGACCCGCGGCCGCGACGCCCGACCCCGGGAACCGGGGTGAGGCCCGGACGGGCGTCTCCGCCGCCCAGAAGGCCGAGGCCAAGGCCGCGATCGAGAGCGGCGAAGTACCAGGCGTGGACGAGATCGTCCACAGCTCCAACATCACTCATCTGGCCAACGTCCCGAAGGACGCGCTCAAGGGCCTCAACACGGACCTGGCCTTCCAGGGGAAGTACGCCTTCGCCGGAAACTACGACGGTTTCCGGATCTTCGACATCAGCAACCCCAGCGCCCCGAAGACGGTCTCGCAGGTCCTCTGCCCCGGCTCGCAGAACGACATATCGGTCTCGGGCAACCTGCTCTTCCTGTCCACCGACTCCTCGCGCAGCGACAACTCCTGCACCAGCACCACCCAGCCCGCCACGGAGAAGTCCTCCTGGGAGGGCATGAAGGTCTTCGACATCAGCGACAAGCGCAACCCGAAGTATGTCGCCGCCGTCGAGACCGCGTGCGGATCGCACACCCACACACTGGTTCCCGAGCGCAAGAACGTGTACGTGTACGTCTCCTCGTACTCGCCGAGCGCGACGTTCCCCGACTGCCAGCCGCCGCACGACGGCATCTCCGTCATCAAGGTGCCGCGCAACGCGCCCGAGAAGGCAGCGGTCGTGAACTTCCCGGTGCTCTTCCCGGACGGCGGCAACCCGGGTGCCCCGGACAACCCGGGCGTCTCCAAGACCACCGGCTGCCACGACATCACCGTGCTGCCCTCGAAGGACCTGGCCGCGGGTGCCTGCATGGGCGACGGGCTGCTGTTCTCCATCAAGGACCCGGAGAACCCGAAGATCATCGACCGGGTGCAGGACAATGTGAACTTCGCGTTCTGGCACTCGGCGACGTTCAACCAGACGACGGACAAGGTCGTCTTCACCGATGAGCTCGGCGGCGGTGGCGCGGCCACCTGCAACGAGGAGATCGGCCCGAAGCGCGGCGCCAACGGCATCTACGACATCGTCGGCAAGGGCGACCACCGCAAGCTGGTCTTCCGCAGCTACTTCAAGATCGACCGCCCGCAGGCCGACACCGAGGTCTGCGTCGCCCACAACGGCTCGATCATCCCGGTCAAGGGCCGCGACCTGATGGTCCAGGCCTGGTACCAGGGCGGGGTGTCGGTCTGGGACTTCACCGACTCGTCGAAGCCGAAGGAGATCGGCTACTTCGAGCGCGGCCCGGTCAGCACCGACGCCGTCACCACGGCCGGCCCCTGGTCGGCGTACTACTACAACGGCTACATCTACTCCAACGACATCGCCAAGGGCTTCGACGTCCTGAAGCTCGACGACCGGCGGACCGACCCGGCGAAGAGGGTGCGGCTGGACGAGCTCAACGTGCAGACCCAGCCGGACTACTTCGACCGCTGACCGACCGGATCCACTGCCTGACCGGATCCCACGCCCGACCGGATCCGCCACCTGAACGGATCCACTACAGGACTGGAACCACCACCCGACCGGAACCTCCACCCGGCCGGATCCACCGCGAAACGGAAGGTGTCCCGCAGGGCGGATCCACCGCCCTGCGGGACAGCGCGGTGCGGGGTGCCGCGGTGCTAGGCGGCGGACCTGCCGCCGCCGCTCGTCACAGCGGCCCACTCCACCAGCAGGCGCTGGTACTGCTCCTCGTCCTCGGGGGACAGGCAGCCGCCCGAGCGCTGCCACAGCTCACGGATCTCTTTGTTCACCACGGCGGCGGTGCGCGTGGAGTCGGAGGAGCACGGAGAACGGGACATGCATACAGGCTAAGGCCACGATGTGACAATCAGACCCATTGGGCGTCAGGGACATCTCTCACATGTCTGTCAGGCAACGCCCGGCACCAGTCCGAGCGTCCGCAGTCCGTCAGGCCGCTCCGCCACCAGCAGATGGTGCACAAACCGCACGTCACAGCCCAGTGCGGCGGCCCCGCCGTCCGCGTTCCGGTCGTCGCCGACCATCACCACGTCCGCCGGATCCAGCCCGAGACTTGTGCAGGCGGTGTGGAAGATTCGTGAGTCCGGCTTCTGGACGCCGTGCTCGTACGACAGCACATAGGTGTCGATCAGGGGGTCCAGACCGTGCGCCCGGAAGACCGGCCGCAGGTCCCAGCCGATGTTGCTGACCACGCCGATCCGGATTCCGCTGTCGTGCAGCGCGCCGAGCACCTCCGCCGCGTCCGGATACGGCTCCCAGGCGGCCGGTGTCCGATGCCGCTCGTACAGCGCGTCGTACAGGCCGGGATCCGGCAGGGCCACCTGCCGGGCCAGCCCGGTGTACGCCTCCCGGTGGAGTTCCGCGCTCTCGTCACGGGTGGCGTACGCGTCGGCGAGCCGGGCGGGGACGTGCCGGGGAGGCGGGCCGCCCGGCAGTGCTCCGGCGGCCTCCAGCTCGCCCACGTACCGTTCGAAGTCGGCCTCGCCCACCGTCACCCCCTGCTCGGCGAGGACCGCGCGCAGCCAGGACCGGACGGACTCGATACGGAAGAGAGTCCCGGAGAAGTCGAAGAGCACACCCTTGATCTGCATGGCTGCGATCCTCCCCGGCACGGGGGCGGCTCGACAAGGCGGATCGCTCGGCGAGGGGGAGGGCGGGACGCGGCCGGTCGGGGCCGGCTCAGGAACGGCTGGGCGCCCGGGGCTCGCCGCGCCGCTCGTACCGGGCGAATCCGGCGATCGCGAAGGCGACCAGGGATACCCCCAGCAGCCAGCCGGCCACTACGTCGCTCAGCCAGTGCACGCCCAGGTAGAGGCGGGTCAGGCCCACCCCGACGACCGAGACGCACGCCACGACCAGCGCCGTCCGCCACAGCCGGGGCCCGACGCCGTACCGGCGCAGCAGCCAGAGCAGCAGGCCGCAGCTCACCGTCGCCGTCATCGCGTGACCGGACGGGAACGCCGCGTAATGCGCGGAATCCACCGGGTCCGGCCACTGCGGCCGCTCCCGGCCGACCGCGGACTTCAGCCCCTGCTGCACCAGAGTGCCCAGCACGCTCGTCGCCGCGACCCACACCGCGAGCAGCCGTTCTCCGCGCCACCACAGCGCCACCACCGCCATCGTGATCAGGGCGCGCATGGTCCATGGATCCCAGGCCCAGTCGGTCAGGATCCGGTTCACGTGGACCAGGCCGGGTTCGGCCACCGCCCTGCGGTGCAGGGCGTCCGCGACGGTACGGTCCAGCGTCATCAGCGGTGACCAGCGCACGGCGACGAGGATCAGCACGACCAGCGCGAGAAGCGCGCAGACCGCACCCGTTCTGAACGGTGTGACACGGGAACGCTTAGGGACCGGTGGGGGGAGCTGCGTGGACGGCATGGGGCGATCTTCCCGGAAGGCCGGCGGCCCTGGCTATCGCAGCGCGCTGAGTCCTGGAATGAAGGCCACCAGAAGCGGGACCACCGGCACCAGCGCGGCCGCCGCGGTCAGCCGGAGCCGACGGCCCGCGGTGAGCCGGTCGGCCGGGGTGAGCAACCGGTTCACCCGCAGCGGCAACTGTGCGTCCGGCGCCGGGCAGGGGCCGAACACGCCCCGGTCCTCGTTGAGTTCCACCAGGGCCAGGGCGATCGTCAGCCGGCCGAAGCGCTTCGACGCCACGTCGTCCGCGGCCAGTTCGACCAGCCTGTGCATCTCGTCGCGGAACGCCGCGAACACCGGTACCTGCGGGAACCCGGTCGCCAGCGCGCCGGAGCAGTGCAGCAGCCAGTCGTGCCGTGCGTTCGCGTGCCCCTGCTCATGGGCCAGCACCGCATCCAGCTGACGGCCTTTCAGGCGCCTGAGTGCCGTGGTGGTGATGACCAGTTGAGGCGCGGAGCCCGGCAGCCACCAGGCGTCCGGACGCTCGCCCTCCAGCACGACGAGACGTCCGCTGCCGGGCTTCTCGCCCGGCATCAGCGGGGCACGCATCAGGAGTTCGGCGCGCCGCTGCCTGCGACGCACCTGGGCCCGGTGGATCTCTCGGGTCAGCATCACCGCCGACCACAGCCCGCCGAGCGCCAGCAGCACGGCCATGGCGGCGGACCACCGGCCGTGCCCGCCCAACGCGTAGGCCTCCACCACCGCGTGCGGCGCCGGCGCGAACACATGCCCGCGCACCGCCTGCCAGGCGGCGGCCGCGCTGAACGTCATGGAGAGCGCGAACGAGAGCAGCACCCCGGCCACCACGCACTGCCACACCCACAGCGCCACGACGGGCTCGCGCTCCGGCCATCGGGCCCTGGCCATCAGCCGCGGGGTCAGGACGGCGGCCAGTGCACCGAGCAGCAGCAGTGCGAGGGAGACCAACATGACGTCAGCCTATGAGGGGTGCGGTACCCACGGGTATGGCTGTGCGCGGCAAGTGACGCAGACCACGGTTTGACCGGCCGGCTGTCTCACAGAGCGAGCAGCATCGCGAACATGGCCATCCCCATCGTCAGCCGGCAGGCGAGCGCCATCTCGGGCCGCGCGGTCCAGGAGCCGCCGGCCGGGCCACCGCCACCGCCCGCCGGGACGGGAGCGGCGGCCACGGGTATCAGCCGGGCCCCCGACCGCAGCACGTACACCGCGTAGTAGGCGAGCAGCAGCCCGGTCAGCGCAGGGACGCCCCCGGCCGCCGCGACCCCGTGTCCCAGGTGTCCGCCGTGCGCCGCAGCGCCGCCCGGTGCCATCGTCAGGGCCATGTAGACCATCGCCGAGGACCCGACGAGATGGTGCAGATGGTGTCCGCTGCGCCGCGAGAACCACAGCGCGCGCAACGAGGCGGCCCCGAACAGCGCCGCGTACACCGCCCATGCCCACTCGGGGGGTGTCACGACGGCCGCCGGGACCGCCATGGCGGCCATGCCGAACCCCATCAGCGCCTCCGCACGCGCGGTCCTGCGCCCCTCCCCGGTCTCGCCGCGGGTGCGCAGCAGGCAGTACGCACCCGTCGTCGCGCACAAGGCCATCAGCAGCCAGCCCGACATCGCCGATCCGTGCACAGCGCACCTCCCCCTGGCCGTACGACGCGGTTCCCCTTGGTCGATGCCCGGACAGGGACCGTCGTACGCGGCGCACTGAAGTACAAGGGGAGCGCGCGGCAGGAGCGTTTTCCCGCCGCGCGCTGCGTCTTCGTCCTCCCGCCGGCCGATTCGCCCTCTCGTCAGCCGAGAGTGAGGGACTTGAAGGCGCGTGCCTGCTCGGTGATGGCCCGCTCCGTGGGCAGCCGTTCCATGGAAGAGGCGCCGAAGAAACCGGCGATCCCCGAGGTGTGCTCCAGGACGTAACGGGCGTCCTCCGGTTCGGCGATCGGGCCGCCGTGGCAGAGCACGACGATGTCGGGATTGACGCGCTTCGCGGCGTCGTGCATCTCCTGCACGGCGGCGGCGGCCTGATCGAGCGTGAGCGCGGTCGAGGCGCCGATGGACCCCTTGGTGGTCAACCCGACGTGCGGTACGAGGACATCGGCACCCGCCCGCGCCATTTCGGCGGCCTGCTCGGGGTCGAACACATAGGGCGCGGTGAGCAGATCGCGTTCGTGGGCCTGGCGGATCATGTCGATCTCCAGACCGAAGCCCATGCCGGTCTCCTCCAGGTTCTCGCGGAACCTGCCGTCGTAGAGCCCGACGGTGGGGAAGTTCTGCACGCCGGTGAAGCCGATGGCCTTCAACTGGTCGAGGAAGTTGCCCATGATCCGGAACGGGTCGGTGCCGCACACCCCGGCGAGCACGGGGACGTCCCGCACCACGGGCAGGACCTCGCCCGCCATGTCGAGCACGATGGCGTTGGCGTCGCCGTACGGAAGCAGGCCCGCCAGCGAGCCCCGCCCGGCCATCCGGTACCGCCCGGAGTTGTAGATGATCAGCAGGTCGACGCCGCCGGCCTCCGCGCACTTGGCGGACAGGCCGGTGCCTGCGCCCGCGCCTATGACGGCCTTGCCTGCTGCGACCTGCTCGGTCAGGCGCGACAGGGCTTGGTTGCGGTTCACGGATGGACTCCTGATTCGGTCGGTGGGTTTCTCGCCGCTGCGACGTGCGGATGCGAGGTTCAGACGTTCGGGTGCGAACGTTCCTGGGTGCTGATCAGCTGGTGGAGGTGGTCGGCGGCGGCGACGCCGAACGACGGGTCGTTGAGATGTGCGCCGATCTCGCGCAGATCGACGGCGCTGCCCCGCAGGGCGGCGCGCAGGGCGGCCAGTCCGGCCGCGTCGGCCTCCGGATCGTGGAACGGCCCGCCCTGGGCGTCCACGGCGGAGATGCCGCCCAGCGGCCAGAGGACCGCGGTCGGGCCGTGCGCCGAGGCCAGCTTCCGCCCCATGGAGGCGCCGAGTCCGGTCATCTCCTCGGCCGTGGTGCGCATCAGTGTGACGGTGGGGTTGTGCACGAGCAGCCGGCGATCCGCGAAGCGTTCCGGAACGGTGTCGGCGGGGCCGAAGTTGACCATGTCCAGCGCGCCGGGCGCGACCACCTGAGGCACGCCGGTCCGGCCCGCCGCGGTGAGCCGGTCGGGGCCGGCGCTCAGCACGCCGCCGACCAGTTCGTCCGCGAGCTCCGTGGTGGTCAGGTCCAGGACACCCGCGAGGAACCCGCCCGAGGCGAGCTTCTCCAGCGCCCGGCCGCCCGCACCGGTGGCGTGGAAGACCAGGACCTCGTAGCCCAGCTCGTCCAGCCGCCGGCGGGCGGCGTCGACCGCCGGCGTGGTGACGCCGAACATGCTGGCGCCGATCAGCGGGCGCCCCTGGGGCCGCGACTCGTTCAGGCTCCGCTCGTGGTGGATGGCCATGCCGGCCGCCGCCGCCACCGCGTTGCCCATGATCTGCGAGGACACCGAGTTGATGCCCGCCACGTCGACGACGCTGTACATCATGGTGATGTCGCTGCTGCCCACGTACGGCGACACGTCCCCGCCGGCCATGGTGGACACCAGCACCTTCGGGACGCCGATGGGCAGCGCCTGCATGGCACGCGCGGCGATGAACGACCCGCCGCTCCCGGCCACCGCCAGCACCGCGTGCAGCTGCCCCTCGCGGTGCAGATCACCGACGATCCGCTCGACCCCGTCGGCCATGGCGGACACCGCCGCACCGCGGTCCCCGCCGGCGCGCAGCGCCTCCAGACCGTGCCCGGCGCGTCGCGCGACGGCCGCCGCGTCGATGTCACCCGCGACCGTGCCCGCCGGCGACGGCATCACCCCGGCATCGACGAGCACCACGTCGCAGCCCGCTTCGCGGAGCCGCGCCGCGAGCCACTCGTACTCCGCCCCCTTGGTGTCCAACGTCCCGACGAGCACCACGGTCGCCATGTTCCTGCTCCTTTGCAACGGCGTTCTCCCGATCATGTGCGAGCCGCCGGAGGGCGGCAAAGACCACTTGGGGGCAATTGGCCTGCGGCGGGCGATGACGAGCGCACGGACCGCAGATGATGGAGGGATGGACCGCATTCCTCCCACCCGGCTGTCCCGTCTGCTCACCGGGTGGTCCAAGGACGGCACGGGCGCGATGCCGCGACTGCTGGCCGAGGCGCTGCGCGAGCTGGCGCAGCGCGGCGACGTGGCACCGGGCACGGTGCTGCCCTCCCAGCGCGCCCTGGCGACGGCGCTGGGCGTCAGCCGCTCCACGGTGACGGCCGCGTACGGACTGCTGGAGGCCGAGGGGTGGCTGGAGAGCCGGCAGGGCAGCGGCTCCCGGCTGCGGGGTTCCGGCGCGGTGGGCGAGCCGGCGACCGAGGGGCGGCTGGCCAGCTTCGGGACCAGGGACGGCGGCATCGACCTGTCCAGCGGGGCGCTTGACGGCCTGCCCGCGGTCGCGGCGGCCGTCGGTGACCTGTCGGCCGGTGACCTCACCGCCGCGCTGGCCGGCGACGGGTACCTCCCGTACGGGCTGCCCGAGCTCCGCGAGGGGATCGCCGAGTACCACCGCTCGGCGGGCCTGCCGACCTCTGCGGAACAGATCCTGGTGACCGCCGGATCCCAGCAGGCCGTCTGGCTGATCACCCAGGGCCTGGTCGAACCCGGTGACACGGTGATCGTGGAGGACCCCACCTACCGCGGCGCGCTCGAAGCGCTGCGCGGCCGAGGCGCCCGGCTCGTCCCGCTGCCCGCGGGCGGGGCGCACGGCGCCCGCGCGCTGGCCCGGCTGGCCGGCCACGTCCGGCCCCGCCTCGTCTATCTGCAACCGTCCGTCCACAACCCCACCGGACGCGGCATGGACGAGCCCACCCGCCGCGCCTGGGCCGCCGTACTGGCCGAACAGGGCCTGTACGTGGTGGAGGACAACGCCTACGCCGAACTGTCCCTGCTCGACGACGCCGCGCCCCGCTCCCTCGCCGGCCTGCTGCCGCCCGCCGCCACGGCCACCGTCGGCACCCTGTCCAAGCTCTTCTGGGGCGGCCTCCGGCTGGGCTGGATCAGGGCCTCCACCACCGTGATCCGGCGCCTGGCCGACATCAAGAGGTCCGTCGACCTGTCGTGCCCGGTGGTGGATCAGATGCTCGCCGTGAAGCTGCTGGGGCAACTGCCCGAGGCCCGCGCCCGGCGCCGCTCCCGGCTGCGCGAACGTCTGGCGGAGACCGAACGGCTGCTGAGCGAGCAGCGGACCGGCTGGCGGTGGGAACGCCCCGCCGGTGGCTCAGCCCTCTGGGTGGAGATCCCGGGCGCCGACGCCGAAGCCACCGCCCAGCTGGCCCGCCGCGCGGGCGTACTGATCGTCCCCGGTCCGGCCTTCTCCGCCGTGGACGGCTTCCGCCACCACGTGCGACTTCCCTTCGCCGACGACGACGGTGGCCTTGCGAAGGCCCTGCCCGTGCTCGTCGACTGCGCGCGGCGCAGCCGCGCCCCGCACTGACGGCGCCACCGCGTCGGCTCAGGGGCGATACCGCAGCGGATGGTCCGCCGGGACCTCCACCATCACGATCCGGTGCCCGTCCGGATCGCGGATCCACATCTCGATCAGCCCCCACGGCTCGCGAACCGGCTCCCGCAGCACCTCGACGCCGCGGGCCGACAACTCCTCGTACGCCGCCCGCACATCCGCGACCTGCATCCACAGTTGCAGGCCGGGCACCGGCGGCTCGGCGGCGCGTCCGGACACCTCCAGGAAGCCGCCGCCGAGGAAGTAGACCGTGCCCCGCTCGGGGCCGGTGCCGAACTCCCGGTAGACGGGCAGTCCGAGGGACTGGCCGTAGAAGACGCGGGACCGTTCGGGATCGGCCGGGCGCAACAGGATCCGGCTGCTCAGCACATGAACCATGCGCCCGAATCTAGTTCGGGACAGCCGGGTTACGCTGCTCCGGCACGGCCACAGCACAGAAACGGAGAGCCACGCCCATGGACACCGCCCCCGCCCAGGACCCGGGACAGCTGACCTTCCGTGACGCCGCCGACGCCGATGTGCCCGCGCTGGTGACGCTGATCGAGTCGGCGTACCGCGGGGACTCCAGCCGGTCCGGCTGGACCACCGAGGCGGACATCCTGCAGGGGCAGCGGACGGACCCGGACGGTGTGCGTCAGGTCCTCGAAGCGCCCGGCAGCCGACTGCTCGTGGTGGAGCGCGACGGCGGGCTCGTCGCCTGCTGCCAGCTCGAACACCGCGGCGACGCCGCCTACTTCGGGATGTTCGCGGTCCGTCCCGGACTGCAGGGGGCGGGGCTCGGCAAGGTGATCATCGCCGAGGCCGAGCGCACCGTCAGGGAGAGCTGGGGCGTGAGCGAGATGCACATGACCGTGATCTCGGTGCGCGAGGAGCTGATCGCCTGGTACGAGCGGCGCGGCTACCGCCGTACGGGAGAGCTCAGCCCGTTCCCGTACGGCGACGAGCGCTTCGGTATTCCGCAGCGTGACGACCTCGCCTTCGAACTGCTGGTCAAGGACCTCGTCTGACCGGGACCGTGATCAGGCGGTGAAGCGGCCGGCGCGGCGGATCTCCGGGTAGTCGGTGGTCGCGCCGTCCAGCCGCAGGGCGCGTGCCAGCCGCAGATGGTCCTGGGTGTTCACCACCCAGCCGATGACCTTCAGCCCCTCGGCGTGCGCCTGTTCGGCCACCTCCAGGGTGAGGCGGCGGATGTTCAGCGCCAGCGTCGCCGCCCCCACCGCCTTCGCCCGGTCCACCACATCGCCCTGCCAGCGGCTGGCGATGAGCACGGTCCGTACCCCCGGCACCAGCCGGGCGATCTCGGCCACCGCCTCGTCGTGGAACGAGGACACCTCGACCCGGTCGACGAGATCGCGTCTCAGCATCACCTCGGCCAGCGCGCGGGCCGCCGCCGCGTCCTTGATCTCGGCCTGCACAGGGGACCGCACGGCGTCGAGCACCTCCTCGAAGACCGGCACCCGCTCGCCCTGTCCGGCATCGAGTTCCCGCAGCTCGGACAGGGTCTTCTCGTTGATCGCCCCGGTGCCGTCGGTCGTACGGTCCACATCGGCGTCGTGCATGACGGCCAGCGCGCCGTCCTTGCTCAGATGAAGGTCCAGCTCGATCACGTCCATTCCGGCCCGTTCCGCGTGGACGAACGAGCGCAGGGTGTTCTCCGGCTCGACACCCATCACTCCGCGATGTCCGATGGTGAGAAAAGACAAGGCAACCCGCTTTCCGTCGACGGCGTCTCCCCGCTGCCGTTCCTACCCACGAGGCACTGCGGCATACGGCGATCCGGCAGCCCCGACCCCACTGGGGGAGCGGTGAAGCGGCGGACACCCGCAATGCGCGTCCGGCCGACGGAAGTAGTCGCCGAGAACGTTCCGCGCAGGAAGAATCGCGGTGACCATGGGGGGCGGCAGGATAATTTTCAGGACCCCACTTGTCTCAAGGAACCGCACATGGATACGGTTGCTTAACGCGAGGTTCTCCTGTGGAGGAAGTGTTATGACGGAAATTCTTGTGCAGGACGCTGCTGCGGGCGGCATAGCAACGGATCAGAGGGTGGTCGATCATCCCGCCTGGCCCGCACTCAAGAATGCCGTGGAGGAGATCCGCCCCTGGCAGTCGAAGGACGGTTCCATCGACTTCGAGGCCGAGGGTGCGCCGTCCCCCGAGGCCGCACGGTCGACGCTGGACCGTGTGATCGCCGCGGTCGAGGAGCTCTCCCCGCTGCTGCCGCACGACGCCGCGTACCACCGCGCCCTCGCCGCGGACCTGCGCCGCTGGGCCGCGGACGGCTTCGGCGTACCGGACTTCCTGGACTCGCTGCTCGCCTTCCAGCCGGCCAAGAACCGCACCGACGGTCTGCAGCACCTGGCCGTCTTCGCGATGTACACACAGAACGGCAACCCGGACCGCAACCTCGAAGCGGTCGTGCTGCGGATGGTCTGGCCCGAGTGGCTGGCCGAGCTCGAAGCCACCCGCTACGACAACCCGCTGTTCTGCGGCATCACCTTCGAGGACTTCACCTCGGGCTACGACACCAACTCCGCCGTGCTCTTCCCGGAGACCATCGCCGTGCGCGAGGCCCCCGAGCGCTTCAGCTGGGGCGGCATCTTCTGCGACCGCGAGGCGGCCCGCTTCCGCCGGGTCACCGAGGCCTCGGTCGAGCTGCTCGGCGTCGAGCTGCCCGACGACATCCGGGAGATGGTCGCCGACCAGCAGCGCTGCGAGCAGGCGTTCGTCCTGTGGGACATGGTCCACGACCGCACCCACAGCCACGGCGACCTGCCCTTCGACCCCTTCATGATCAAGCAGCGCCAGCCGTTCTGGATGTACGGCCTGGAGGAGCTGCGCTGCGACCTCACCGCCTTCAAGGAGGCCGTGAAGCTGGAGGCCGAGGGCAACCCGCACGGCCGTGACGTCCAGTACGCCGTCCTCTTCGACCGGATGTTCCGCTTCCCCGTAACCGGCGAGCGCGTCCGCAACTACGACGGTCTCGGCGGCCAGCTGCTCTTCGCGTACCTCCACAAGCACGACGTGGTCCGCTGGACCGACAACACGCTGAAGATCGACTGGGACCGCGCCCCGCAGATCACCAACCAGCTCTGCGCCGAGATCGAGAAGCTCTACCGCGACGGCATCGACCGCCCCAAGCTGGTCCACTGGTTCGCCGCGTACGACCTGGTCTCGACCTACCTCGCCCCGCACCCGGGCTCCCGCTGGGCCAAGGGCCCGGACGCGCTGGACCTGTCGCAGCCGCCCCGTAAGCTCGTGGACGATGTGCTTCCTGACGAGTTTCCCCTGAGCATGTTCTATGAGGCGCTTTCCAAGAAGCTGAAGAACGTGATCGCCTCGACCAAGGGGATCACCGCCGCGGATGCCGAGCGGGCAGCCGCGTGAGCGCCGGGTCTGAGGAGGCGGTGGCCATGAACGGAAACGGCAGGGGCAACGGGAGCGGTGCTCTCGAAGGCGCCGTGGTCGCGGTGGCCGGGGCCGCGGGCCCGGCCGGGCGGGCCACACTGATGAGGCTCGCCGAGGCCGGTGCGACGGTCGTCGCCTCCGACGCGGACGCCGCCCGCCTGGCCGAGGCGGTCGACGCCGCGCGCTACGCCCATGGCGGCGCCACCGTCACCGGCGACACGGTCGATCTGCTGGACCTCGGTGCCGCCCGTGAATGGGCGGACAAGACCGAGAAGGAATTCGGCCGGATCGACGGCCTGGTCCACCTCGTCGGCGGCTGGCGCGGCAGCCCGAGCTTCGCCGAGACCGACCTCGCCGACTGGAACCTGCTGGAGAAGCTGCTGATCCGTACGGTCCAGCACACCTCGCTGGCCTTCCAGGACGGTCTCCAGCGCAGCGACCGTGGCCGCTATGTGCTGATCAGCGCGGCCGGGGCGTCCAAGCCCACCGCTGGAAACGCCGCCTACGCCGCGTCGAAGGCGGCGGCCGAGGCCTGGACGCTCGCGCTCGCGGACGCGTTCCGCAAGGCGGGGGGCGACGAAGGGCCCAGGACCGCGGCTGCGATCCTGGTCGTCAAGGCACTGGTGCACGACGCGATGCGCGCCGAGCGCCCCAATGCGAAGTTCGCGGGCTTCACCGACGTCAAGGAGCTGGCCGATGCCATCGCCGGCGTCTGGGACCGGCCCGCCCCGGAAGTGAACGGAAAGCGCCTGTGGCTGACCCCACAACCGTAAGGACCGACGCGCGGCGCCACCACGACCCGCAGATCCGCGGTTTCGCCAGCGACAACTACGCGGGCACCCACCCGGAGATCCTCGCGGCCCTCGCCCTCGCCAACGGCGGTCACCAGATCGCCTACGGCGAGGACGAGTACACCGAGCACCTCCAGCGCGTCATGCACAGCCACTTCGGCCCCACCGCCGAAGCCTTCCCGGTCTTCAACGGCACCGGCGCCAACGTCGTCTCCCTCCAGGCGATGACCGACCGCTGGGGCGCGGTGATCTGCGCCGAGTCCGCCCACATCAACGTGGACGAGGGCGGCGCCCCGGAGCGGGTGGGCGGCCTCAAGCTGCTCACCGTGCCCACCCCGGACGGCAAGCTCACCCCCGAGCTCATCGACCGGCAGGCATACGGCTGGGACGACGAGCACCGTGCCATGCCGCAGGTCGTCTCGATCGCCCAGAACACCGAGCTGGGCACGGTCTACACACCCGACGAGATCCGCGCCATCTGCGACCACGCCCACGGACACGGCATGAAGGTCCATCTGGACGGGGCCCGGATAGCCAACGCCGCGGCGTCGCTGGACGTGCCGATGCGTACGTTCACCAACACCGTCGGCGTCGATGTGCTGTCCTTCGGCGGTACGAAGAACGGGGCGATCTTCGGCGAGGCCGTGGTCGTCCTGAACCCGGACGCCGTCCGCGCCATGAAGCACCTGCGCAAGCTGTCCATGCAGCTCGCGTCGAAGATGCGCTTCGTCTCCGTGCAGCTGGAGGCGCTGCTCGCCGGGGACCTCTGGCTGCGCAACGCCCGGCACGCCAACGCGATGGCCCAGCGGCTCGCCGAGGGCGTGCGGACGGTGGACGGGGTGGAGATCCTCCACCCCGTCCAGGCCAACGCCGTCTTCGCCCGGCTGCCCCACGAGGTGAGCGAGCGGCTGCAGAAGCGCTTCCGCTTCTACTTCTGGGACGAGGCGGCCGGCGATGTCCGCTGGATGTGCGCCTTCGACACGAGGGAGGACGACGTCGACGCGTTCGTCCTCGCCCTGAAGGAAGAGATGGCGAAGTAGCCAAAAATTGATAGTGACTGGATAGATATGCGGTCGACCGGAAAGTCATTGACTCTCGGTCGGCCGCACATCTACGCTCGGCGCCCATGGAACTGATCCAGCAGGTCCCTGAACTCTCCGCCTACCTGGCGGCCGACGAGGCCATCGACCACGAGCATCCGCTGGTGCGGGAGAAGGTCGCCGAGCTCCGTGGCGACACCATCGACGCATATGCATACGCGTCCGCCGCCTACGCCTTTGTGCGCGACACCATTCCGCACTCCGCCGATTCCGGCGACATGCGGGTCACCTGGCGAGCCTCCGACGTCCTCGCTACGCGGAACGGCATCTGCCACTCCAAGTCCCACGCCCTGGCCGCCCTCCTGCGCGCGGCGGGCATCCCGACCGCTCTCTGCTACCAGGCCCTCGCTGACGACAACGGGGAGCCCGGTCCCGTGCACGGGCTGATCGCGATCCGGCTGCCCGGCCGTGACCGCTGGTACCGCCAGGACGCCCGCGGCAACAAGCCCGGCGTCGACGCGCAGTTCTCGCTCGACGAGGAGCGGCTGGCCTGGCCCGTCCGGCCCAGGACCGGCGAGGTGGATTACCCGCTCCTGTACGCGGCCCCGCATCCGGCGGTGCTGCACGGCCTGCGGTCCGCCGAAGACCGCCCGCAGCTGTGGCGCACTCTTCCCACGGCGCTCTGAGCCGGCGAAACGACGCGCCGAGCCGGCGACATGGCACACCGAGCCGGAAAGGCGTCACTCCGGGCAGCGGGTCGACGCCCGCTCCCCGGAGTGACGTTTCGGCCGTGTCAGCTCCTCTCCCGCACCTCGGCGGGGGTCGGGGCCGTACCGCCGAGGTGGGCGGGGACCCACCAGGTGTCGCTCGCGTCCTTCGGGCGCACGGGATAGGCGCGCTGGGCCGCCTCCAGGAGCTCCTGGACCCGCTCCCGCAGCCGCCGCGTGATCGCGCCCGCGTACTGGTCGGCGGGTGCCTCCACGGGCTCGCCGACCCGGATCGTCACCGGCACGTGGTTGCGCTTGAGATTGCGCGGCCGGCCCTTGGTCCACAGGCGCTGCGTCCCCCACAGCGCCATCGGGATCAGCGGTACGCCGGCCTCCTGGGCCAGCCGGGCGGCGCCCGACTTGAAGCTCTTCAGCGTGAACGACTCCGAGATGGTGGCCTCGGGGAACACACCGACGATCTCGCCGGCGCGCAGCGAGGCGAGCGCGTGCGCATACGCGTCCTCGCCCTGCTTGCGGTCGACGGGGATGTGCTTCATGCCGCGCATCAGCGGTCCCGAGATCTTGTGCCGGAAGACCGACTCCTTCGCCATGAAGCGGACCAGCCGCTTCTGCGGCAGGGCCGCGAGCCCGGTGAAGATGAAGTCCAGATAGCTGATGTGGTTGCTCACCAGTACCGCGCCACCGGTCTTCGGGATGTGCTCGGAACCCTGAGTGTCGATCTTCAGGTCAAGCGCCTTGAAAAACGTACGAGCGGCGCCGATGACCGGCCGATAGACGAGTTCTGCCATCTGGGGAAGACCCTTCTTCAGCGCCTGAGGAGGGTTCTCCCGGCGGAAGTTACGCAGCCGTAGGTTTGCGGCATTGCGCCGATCGTGCCCCATGCGCGACGCGGTGGCCAGTCTCCGAGGGCTCGGGGCGCGAGATTCTCGTCACGTGGAACCTCCGGGAATGTCTCGCGGGCCGGTGGCGCTGACCTCTTGCGATGAGCTCTGACAGGAGGCCGAAGGTGGACGGGCAGACGTGTGGAGAGCCGCTGGACGCGGCCCGGCTCGGCGCCGAACTGGGGGAGCGGGCCACCCTCGTGCAGTTCTCCAGCGCGTTCTGTCAGCCCTGCCGGGCCACCCGCCGGACCCTCGCCGAGGTGGCGCGCATGGTGGACGGCGTGGCCCATGTGGAGATCGACGCCGAGGCGCATCTCACCCTCGTGCGGGAGCTGGAGATCAGCCGGACGCCGACCGTGCTGGTCCTCGACGCGGCCGGCCGGATAGTCCGACGGGCCGTCGGCCAGCCGCGCACCGTCGACGTGGTCGCCGCTCTGGGACAGGCGATGTGACGGACAGTGATACATCTCCCACATCGCGGAACGGCCTTGACTGCACTGGCCATGCATCGTCAGTCTGACGCTATGCCACCGGAAGTCCTTCTTTACGGCCGGGTCCACGTGGATCTCGCCCGCAACGCGAGTGCGCGCTGTCCGGGTGCCTGAGCAACCACGGCCCCGTACGCCACTTCCGCAGAAGGACATGTCCATGACGGCATCGCCCGAGCTCGGCACCACCCGCACGGCCTCTCCCGAGCTGCTCCGCTCGGTCTTCCGGCAACACGCCGCCGGCGTGGCAGTGATCACCGCCGCAGGTGACCGCCCGGTCGGCTTCACCGCCACCTCCCTCAACTCCGTGGCCGCCGAGCCACCGCTGATCTCCTTCGGGGTCGGCACCGCGTCCTCCAGCTGGCCGGTCCTGGCCGAGGCCGAGCACATCGGCGTCCACATACTCGGCGAGCACCAGCAGGAGCTGGCCGCCACATTCGCCCGCAGCGGCGCCGACCGCTTCGGCCCGTCCACCTATTGGCGCAGTGGGCCCGAAGGAGTGCCGGTGCTCGACGGCGTACTGGCGTGGCTGGTCTGCCGCGTGGTCGCCCGCGTCCCGGCCGGGGACCACCGGATCGTGATCGCACAGGCCGTGGTCGGGGATCCGGCCGGAGGCGGCCGTCCGCTGATCTATCACCAGGGCCGTTTCAACGCGCTGCGGGACTGACTCCGCCCAGGCGCCGCACGGGGTGCCGTACGTTGGGCATATCACAGTTCCGAGCGCTTGCTCATGGGTGAGCCGCTGGGTGTACTGGCTAGTAATATTTCCGGTCGAGGCGTCGGTCGCCCCGACCGGAAACCGCCCCATCAGGCGCCTATGCTGCGTGCAACAAGGCAGCCCGGAAATGACGATGCAGTAGGAGAGCCGGCGTGAGCTTGAGGATCGTTGTCTGTGTGAAGTACGTGCCCGACGCCACCGGTGACCGGCATTTCGCCGATGACCTGACGGTGGACCGTGAGGATGTGGACGGTCTGCTGTCGGAGCTCGATGAGTACGCGGTGGAGCAGGCGTTGCAGATCGCGGACGAGGCGGACGAGGCTGAGGTCACCGTGTTGACGGTGGGTCCGGAGGATGCCAAGGACGCGTTGCGCAAGGCGTTGTCGATGGGTGCGGACAAGGCGGTTCATGTCGAGGACGACGATCTGCACGGCAGTGATGTGATGGCTACGTCGCTGGTGCTGGCGAAGGCTGTGGAGAAGGCCGGGTACGACCTGGTGGTCTCGGGGATGGCGTCGACGGACGGGACGATGGGTGTGGTCCCGGCGTTGCTGGCGGAGCGTCTGGGTGTGCCGCAGGTGACGTTGCTGTCCGAGGTGTCGGTGGCGGACGGTGTGGTGCGGGGCCGTCGTGACGGTGACAGTGCCTCGGAGCGGGTGGAGGCGTCGTTGCCGGCGGTGGTGTCGGTGACGGACCAGTCGGGTGAGGCGCGTTACCCGTCGTTCAAGGGGATCATGGCGGCGAAGAAGAAGCCGGTCCAGTCGTGGGATCTGGAGGATCTGGGGATCGAGGCCGGTGAGGTGGGTCTGGAGGGTTCCTGGAGCGTGGTCGATTCGGCGGCGGAGCGTCCGGCGCGGACGGCGGGCACGATCGTGAAGGACGAGGGCGAGGGCGGCCGTCTGCTGGCGGAGTTCCTGGCGGGCCAGAAGTTCATCTGACCCCGGTCCCCGGCGCCTGGCCCCCGGCGCCCGGCCTCTGGCCCCGGTTCCGGTTCCGGTGTCTGTTCGGTTTCGGGTTGGGGTTGTGGTTCCTGTTGTGCTCCCCCTGTTTCTTCGTTACTCGCAGGAGATTGAAGTCCCATGGCTGAAGTTCTGGTTTTTGTCGATCACGTGGACGGTGCGGTTCGCAAGCCCACGCTGGAGTTGCTGACGCTGGCGCGTCGTCTGGGTGAGCCGGTGGCGCTCGCGGTGGGCGCGGGTGCCGGTGGTACGGCGGCGGTGCTGGGTGAGCACGGTGCGGTGCGGGTGCTGACGGCGGAGGATGCCGAGTTCGGCGAGTACCTCGTGGTGCCGAAGGTGGATGCTTTGCAGGCGGCGTACGAGGCGGTGTCGCCGGTGGCGGTGCTGGTGCCGTCGTCGGCGGAGGGCAAGGAGATCGCGGCGCGTCTGGCGGTGCGGATCGGTTCGGGTCTGATCACCGATGCGGTGGATCTGGAGGCCGGTGAGCAGGGTCCGGTGGCCACGCAGTCGGCGTTCGCGGCGTCGTTCAGCACGCGGTCGCGGGTGTCGCGGGGCACGCCGGTGATCACGGTGAAGCCGAACTCGGCTCCGGTCGAGCCGGTCGCGGCGGCGGGTGCGGCGGAGGTGCTGGCGGTGTCGTTCTCGGCGCTGGCGACGGGGACGCGGGTGACCGCGCGGACGCCGCGTGAGGCGACGGGCCGTCCGGAGCTGACCGAGGCGGCGATCGTGGTCTCGGGTGGCCGTGGGGTCAACGGTGCGGAGAACTTCGCGCTGATCGAGGCGCTCGCGGACTCGCTGGGTGCGGCCGTGGGTGCCTCGCGTGCGGCGGTGGACGCGGGCTGGTACCCGCATTCCAACCAGGTCGGCCAGACCGGCAAGTCCGTGTCCCCGCAGCTGTACATCGCGTCGGGGATCTCGGGTGCGATCCAGCACCGGGCCGGGATGCAGACCTCGAAGACGATCGTCGCGATCAACAAGGACGCCGAGGCCCCGATCTTCGACCTCGTGGACTACGGCGTCGTCGGCGACCTCTTCCAGGTCGTTCCCCAGCTCACCGACGAGGTCAAGTCCCGCAAGGGCTGACCCCCGGCCAGGCCGGAACACCCCCATCCGACGGTCCGGGGCCGTGTGGTGCACACGCACCACACGGCCCCGGACCGTTTCCGGTCACCATTGACGCAGGTCCGACGGCCTTATAACTTCACTATACGGATTGTTGATTCCGGGAAGCGGAAACAGCGTGACTGTGGAAGGTGTGGAAATGGGTCAGCAGGAGAAGGTGGCAACGAGCCTCGCAGGTGCGGTCAGCGAGGAGATCAGCGCTTCCCTCACCGCGGTCGACGCCGAGCTGGCACGCCGCTACCCCGGGGACCCGGGTACGCGCCAGCCGGTCCACACGGTCTACGTACCCGGCGACACGTTCGTGGCGGGCACCATCCGCTCCTGGGGCGACCAGGCACTGGAGGCGCTCGACGAGCACGCCCCCGACGCCGCCTCGTTCGCCGCCGTCCTCGGCATCCCGGACGAACTCGCCGGGCCCGTCCACGACCGGGTGCGCGCCAAGCTGGAGCGCGAGCCGATCGAGGACCTCCGCATCGACTTCGAGGACGGCTACGGCCCCCGCCCCGACGCGGAGGAGGACGAGTCCGCCGCCCGTGCCGCCCGGCTGGTCTCGGAGGTGTACGCGAACGGCACGGCGGCCCCGTACATGGGCATCCGGATGAAGTGCATGGAGGCTGCCGTACGCGACCGGGGCATCCGCACCACGGACGTCTTCCTCACCGGTCTGATGCAGGCCGGCGGCCTTCCCGACGGACTGGTCCTCACGCTGCCCAAGGTGACGTACCCCGAGCAGGTCACGGCCTTCGTCCGGCTGCTCGAAGCGTTCGAGGAGGCGCACGGGCTGCCCGCCGGGCGGCTCGGCTTCGAGATCCAGATCGAGACGAGCCAGTCCATCCTCGCCGCCGACGGCACCGCCGCCGTCGCCCGCATGATCGACGCGGCGCGGGGCCGGGCCACCGGCCTGCACTACGGCACCTTCGACTACAGCGCCTGCGTCGGCGTCAGCGCTGCCTACCAGGCCAGCGACCACCCGGCCGCCGACCACGCCAAGGCCGTCATGCAGGTAGCCGCCGCCGGCACCGGCGTACGGGTCTCGGACGGCTCCACCAACGTCCTCCCGGTCGGCCCCACGCCCCAGGTCCACGAGGCCTGGCGGCTGCACTACGGCCTCACCCGCCGCGCCCTCGCCCGCGCCTACTACCAGGGCTGGGACATGCACCCGGGCCACCTGCCGACCCGCTACGCGGCCGTCTACACCTTCTATCGCGAGGGCCTGGAGCAGGCCGCGGCCCGCCTCGCCGCGTACGTGGCCAAGGCCGGTGGCGACGTCATGGACGAGCCCGCCACCGCCAAGGCCCTCAGCGGCTACCTGCTGCGCGGCATCGACTGCGGCGCCCTGGACACCGCCGAGGTCGCCCGGCTGACCGGGTTGACGCGGGACGACCTGGACGCCTTTGCCTCGCCGCGGCGCGGGGGACTGACGGTGACGGCCCCGTAGGCCCCGCCCGTACCGTCATCCCTGAAGAAAGGTCTCGACGATCCCCGTGAAGCACCGGGGGTCGTCGAGCCACGGGAAGTGACCGGCGCCCGGCTGGACGACCGGCTGCGCATGGGGCAGCAACCCCGCGATCGTGGCCGCGACCCGGGGCAGCGGCCCGCCGTCCAGCTCGCCCGCGAGGACCAGGACCCGGGCATCCCACCCGGCAAGTGCGTCGAGGGCTTCGGCGGGATCGAAGGCGCCGGGAGCCGCATAGCGGTCGGCGGCCCCGTAGTTGCTCTGCTCGACGTCGGTGGCGGCGTGTGCCCGTGCGGCGCCGTCCCAGCGGCCGTAGAAGAACGGGGCGATGGCGTCCCAGTCGTCGTCGGTGGCTTCGCCCGCCCAGACGGCTTCGTAGGCCCTGTACGCGGTCGCGAACCACGGTTCTCCCGCGCGCAGGGCCACGGCTTCGCGGCGGTCTTCCTCGGTGAAGTCGACACCCAGGGCGCGCGCACGGGCGGTGATCAGCGCGAGGCTGCGGACGTGCCGCGGATGCCGGGCCGCGTGGAGGAGCGCGAGATCGCCACCCGCCGAGTGCGCGAGCACGTCCACCCGGTCGAGCCCGAGGTGTTCGCGGAACGCCTCCACGTCGGCGACCTGCCGGTCGACGCGATAGGTCGCCGGATCGGCGGGGACGGCGGAGTCACCCGTACCCCTCGGATCGAGCATGATCAGCCGGCGCCGGCTCGACAGCCCGCCGAGATCGCCGAGGTAGGCGGAGGCGCGCATCGGGCCGCCGGGCAGCACGAGCAGCGGCTCTCCCTCGCCCCTGAGGTGGTAGGCGAGTTCGGTTCCGTCGGGCGCGGTGAAGGCGGGCACGGCGCCATCCTGATGACCGGCCGACGGAACCGGCAATCGGTTTACGCGGCCCCCGGGTTTGTCCCTCTCAGGCGGGCGGCAGTTCGCCGGAGCCGCGGGGGATGAGGGACGTCGGCAGCTCCACCCGTGCCGGGGCGTGGTCCGCGCCGTCCAGGCGGCGGAAGAGGTGTTCGGCCGCCGTCCGGCCCACGGCCGCGGCGTCCTGGGAGATGACGGTGATGCCGAGGAGATCGGCGAGCTCGATGTCGTCGAAGCCGACCAGGGCGACCCGGCGGTCCTGCTCGGCCAGCACGCGGACCGCGGTGACCGTCACACGGTTGTTGCCCGCGAAGAGTGCCGTCACCGGCTCCGGGCCCGTGAGCATCGCCTCGGCGGCCGCTCTGACCCGCGCGGGCTCGGTGGAGCCCAGCGAGACCCAGGAGTCCTCGACGGTGATCCCGGCGTCCGACATCGCCGCGTGATAGCCGCGCAGCCGCTCGGTCGCGGTGTGGATGCGCGGCTGGTCACCGATGAAGCCGATCCGGCGGTGGCCGTGCGCGATCAGATGGGCAACCCCCTCGCACGCGCCGCCGAAGCTGTCGGAGAGGACCATGTCGGCGTCGATCCGGCCCGCCGGGCGGTCCACGAAGACGGTGGCGACGCCCGCCTTTATCTCCGGCTCCAGATAGCGGTGGTCGTCACCGGCGGGGATCACGATCAGCCCGTCCACCCGGCGCGCGCACAGCGCGAGCACCAGCTCCTGCTCGCGCTCCGGGTCCTCGGCGCTCGACCCGTTGATGAGCAGGGCGCCGTGCGCGCGGGCGACCTCTTCCACGGCGCGGCTCAGCGGCCCGTAGAACGGGTCCGCGAGGTCCTCCAGGACGAGGCCGATCGAGGCCGTGCGGCCCTTGCGCAGGACGCGCGCGCTGTCGTTGCGCCGGAAGCCGAGCGCCTCGATCGCCTCCTGGACCCGGCGCTCGGTGTCGGGCGTGACCCCGGGCTCGCTGTTGACCACGCGCGAGACCGTCTTGAGGCCCACTCCGGCGCGGGCCGCCACGTCCTTCATGGTCGGCCGGTTGCCGTAGCGGGTCTCGGAGTGACGGGCGGTCTCGGCCACGGTGCGCTGTCCTGTCCTCGGGTGCGGGCGGTCCGGCGGATCCGTGGCAGGTGTCACGGAGGCGGCCGGAGGCTGTGCCGACGAGCATAGGCCCTGGACAACGTTGTCAGCTGAATGGAGACTGGGCAGACTGTTTCCAGAAGCCGCAGGTCCCCGCCCTCTACTCACGGAGCCACACCGATGCATACCGACCTCGTTGCCGCGCTGGACATCGGCGGCACCAAGATCGCCGCCGCGCTGGTGGACGGCGGCGGCGCGCTTCTCGCACGGGCGCAGCGGCCGACGCCCGCCCGCGAGAGCGCCGAGTCGGTGATGGGGGCCGTGACGGAGGTGCTCGCCGAGCTGTCCGGATCCCCGCTGTGGGGGCGGGCGGCGGCGGTCGGCATCGGCAGCGCGGGTCCGGTCGACGCCTCGGCCGGTACGGTCAGCCCGGTCAACGTCCCCGGCTGGCGGGACTTCCCGCTGGTGGAACGGGTCGGCAAGGCGGTCGGCGGGCTGCCCGTCGAACTGGTCGGCGACGGGGTCGCGATGACGGCCGCCGAGCACTGGCTGGGCGCCGCCCGGGGCTACGACAACGCGCTCTGCATGGTCGTGTCGACCGGTGTCGGCGGCGGGCTCGTCCTCGGCGGCAAGCTCCACCCCGGCCCCACGGGCAACGCGGGGCACATCGGCCATGTCTGCGTGGATCTGGACGGCGACCCCTGCCCGTGCGGTTCGCGCGGCTGCGTCGAGCGCATCGCCAGTGGTCCCAACATCGCCCGCCGGGCGCTGGAGGCCGGCTGGCGGCCCGGACCGGACGGCGATGCCTCGGCCGCAGCGGTGGCTGTAGCGGCGCGTGCGGGGGACCCGGTCGCGGTTGCCTCCTTCGAGCGCGCCGCGCAGGCGCTGGCCGCCGGGATCGCCGCCACCGCCACGCTCGTCGAGATCGACATCGCGGTGATCGGCGGGGGCGTGGCCGGTGCGGGCGACATCCTCTTCGCGCCGTTGCGCCGGGCCCTGCGCCAGTACGCCACGCTCTCCTTCGTCCGGCGGATCGAGGTGGCCCCGGCGGTGATGGGCACCGACGCGGGACTTGTCGGCGCGGCCGCGGCGGCGCGGGTGGGTCCGGGCGGTGTGGCGGCCGCCCGTGGCTGACCGGCGTCGGGTGGTTTCCGGGGCTGGTTCCCCGGAAACCACCCGCCCGCCGAACGCGTGGCGCCGCCACCGCCGCCCCTCGTCAGCAGGTGATCCGGAGGTCCGCCCAGTCCGCGTGGTCGGAATCGACGCCGTCCCCGCCGTCGCCGACCACCAGACGTACCACCTGCGCGCCGCTCACATCGGCGGTGAGCGGCTGGGCGGGCATCGCGTTGGTCAGCACGCCGGTCGACGCCGCCTTCGTACCGTCGGCCCAGACCTCGAAGGCGACCGTTCCCCTGGTGCCCTTCTCGTCGTCGACCCCGACCCGCGCCGTCACGGTGTCGCACGCCCCGCCGGTGTAGAACTCGACGGCGCTGTCGGCGTGCACGCCGAGGCCCTTGGTGAAGACCTCGCCGCCGATCGTCAGCGGATTGCCGTCGCCCGCACCGCTCTCACCGTTGCTGGTGTCCTTCTCGACCGGGCCCCAGCCGTTGGATGCCGAGAGCTGCGGCAGATCGCTCAGGTAACCGCCGCCCGCCGGCGGCGGGACCACGACATGGGCCCGGAGCGGGACCGTGGATTCCACCCGGGTGCCGGCCGGTGAGCGGTACCGGACGGCGAAGGTCAGGTCGTACGCACCAGTTGCCCGCGCGGGGGCCGTCACCTGCCAGCGGGTGCTCAGGGAGCGGCTGGTGGGCAGCGCCGGTGAACCGGTCGGCGACACCGCCTTCACCTGCCAGCCCGAGGGGCCGCTGAGCTGCGCCGAGACGTTCCTGGCGGGGGTGCGGCCCAGATCGGTGACCGTGGTGGTCAGCGTGGCGGTGTGCCCGGCTTCGATCAACGGGCGTGAGTCCAGGCCGAGTTCCACCGCGGGCGGCTGGGCGGCCCACTTGTCGTCGGCGGCGACGCGCAGCAGCACCGTCCCGTGCGCCGGGACGGTCGCCGCCAGGGTGCCCGCGGTGTTGTAGGACCTGTGCTCCCACAGGTCGCGCATCGTGTACCCGTCGGCCTCCGGCAGTCCCACCTCGGCGGCCGTCGTCGCGATGCGCTGGGCGCTGCCGGTCTCGTTGAAGAGGGCGACGGCGCGGCTGCCGTCCCGCATCTCCTTGGCGACCACCCAGCGTCCGCCGACGGAGGAGAGCACGGTGCCCTGCTTGCCGAGCGGGTCCTGATCGACGGCGATGACCTCCTGGTTGGAGAGGATCTCGAAGGTCTCCGCGCTTGCCTTGCGCAGATCGGAGCCGATGAGCAGTGGCGCCGCCATCACCGACCACATGGAGAAGTGGGTGCGGTACTCCGTGTCCGTCATGCCGCCGTTGCCGACCTCCAGCATGTCGGGGTCGTTCCAGTGCCCCGGGCCGGCGGCGGCCGCGAGGGGCAGGTTCTTCTTCATGATCGACAGCATGCTGCCCCAGCTGTCGTTGATGTCGCCGGTCGTGCGCCAGAGGTTGCCGAGTTCGCCGGCCCACTCCCAGGGCTTGTTCTCGCCCCATTCGCAGATGCTGTAGACGATCGGGCGGCCCGTCGCCGCCAGGGCGTCCCGCATCGTCGTATAGCGCTTCTTCGCGTCGACACCCTGGTTGTTGCAGTTGTCGTACTTCAGATAGTCGATGCCCCAGTCCGCGAACTGCTGTGCGTCACTGAACTCATGACCAAGTGCTCCCGGGAGACCCGCACTGTCGCAGGTCTTGGTGCCGGCGCTGGTGTAGATGCCGATTTTGAGGCCCTTGGAGTGCACATAGTCCGCGACGGCCTTGATGCCGTTCGGGAAGCGCTGCGGATCGGCCTCCAGCTTTCCGTCCGCATTGCGCTGCTGCTTCGCCCAGCAGTCGTCGAGATTGACGTACTGATAGCCCGCCGCCTTGAGGCCCTTCTCGACGAAGATGTCGGCGATTCCCTTGATCATCGACTCGTCGAACTCGGCCCGGCAGTGTGTCGAGTTCCAATTGTTGAACCCCATCGGAGGGGTGAGCGCAAGGCCGTTTCCGGACTGCGGAGTCACGGCGTGAATGGGCGCGGGCCCGGTGAGGGGCGAGTTCGCGGCGGCGGGAACGGTCGTTCCCGCGGCGCACAGCAGCCCGGCCATCAGCACTCCGATGACTCCACGACGGCTGGTTCGGGTTGTACGGGTTGGAAGATGACGCATCGTTACGTTCCTCCATACTCGTCCATGATCGGATGACAGCATGTGCACGCCAAGGCGTGCGATTACGTTAGGGCGTGTTGAAGTGTGTTGGAAGAGGGGTGGCGGCGGTTGCCCCGGTATCTCGTCAAAACCCTTGACGGCACCATCAGTTGGGGGTGAGATCCAATCGCACGTTCGGTTGTGTTGGGTTGCATCTCCGAAGGAGCGGGGCATGACGCAGTCTGGTTACGACAGGTCGGGTGTGCCGGGCAGTTTCGCAGGACATCGGATGTCCCGGCGGAGTCTGCTGCGTGGCGCGGCCGTTGGTGCCGGAGCGGTGGCGCTGCCCGCGCTGCTCACCGCCTGCGGGAGCGGCCCCGGGGGCGACGGGAAGACGATCACCTTGGGGTCGAATTCCTCCGACCCGGTTCCGAAGAAGGCGTTCGCCGACGCCTTCGCCGCGTACGAGGCACAGTCGGACGGGCGGAAGGTGAAGGTCAACACCGTCGACCACAACACCTTTCAGGAGAACATCAACAGATATCTCCAGGGCAGGCCGGACGACGTCTTCATGTGGTTCGCCGGATACCGGATGCAATTCTTCGCCGAAAAAGGACTGCTGCACGACATCAGCGACAACTGGCAGGACTACAAGGGCTTCTCGGCCGCGCTGAAGGCCCAGTCCACCGGAGCGGACGGCAAGCAGTACCTCACCCCCTACTACTACTATCCGTGGGCCGTCTTCCACCGCAAGAGCCTGTTCGCGGACCGCGGCTATCAGGCGCCGAGGACGCTCGACGAATACGTCGCGCTCGCCGAGCAGATGAAGAAGGACAAGCTCGACCCCATCGCGTTCTGCGACAAGGACGGCTGGCCCGCCATGGGCACCTTCGACTACATCGACATGCGGACCAACGGCTACGAGTTCCACAAGAGCCTGATGGCGGGCGAGGTCGCCTGGACCGACAAGCGGGTCCGGGAGGTCTTCGACACCTGGCGTCGGCTCCTCCCTTACTGCCAGCCGGGCGCCAACGGCCGTACCTGGCAGGAGGCCGCCAACAGCCTCCAGAAGAAGGAAGCCGGCATGGCCGTCCTCGGACTGCCGCACCCCGGGGCCCAGTTCCCCAAGGGCGAACAGGGCGACATCGACTTCTTCCCCTTCCCCGAGATCAATCCGGAGCACGGTCAGGACGCCGTCGAGGCACCCATCGACGGCTTCCTGCTGGCCAAGAAATCGAAGAACCTCACGAACGGCAAGAGCCTGGAGAGCGCCAAGGGCCTGCTCAAGTGGCTGGCCACCGGGAAGGCCGAGGACATCTACCTGAAGAGCGACCCGAACAACATCGCGGTCAGCGACCAGGCCGACATCTCCACGTACTCACCGCTCCAGAAGAAGGCCGTGGAGCTGGTCTCCGGGGCGAAGCAGATCTCCCAGTTCCTGGACCGGGACACCAGGCCGGACTTCTCCTCCACGGTCATGATCCCCGCGATCCAGAAGTTCATCAGCGACCCGGACGACGTGGACGGCCTGGTCAACGACATCGAACGGCAGAAGAAGACCGTCTTCGCCGCCGACTGACCCCGGACGACCCCGATGGCATCCGACCGAACCTGGAGTACCGACCGTGTCGTTCATCCCGGCCCGGCGCACCGGACGGCGGGTCTCGCGACGGTTCACCGGCCGCGACCTCGCCGTACTCGCTGTGCTGCTCGGCATACCCGTCCTGCTCGACATCGCCGTCGTCTGGGGACCGACCCTCGCCTCCGTGGCGCTCTCCTTCACCGGCTGGGACGGCATCGGTGACATCAAGTGGGTCGGTACGCAGAACTACGAGAACCTCTTCAACAACTACCCGCAGTTCTGGCCCGCGGCCCGGCACAATCTGCTCTGGCTCGCCTTTCTCGGCCTGGTCGCCACCCCCTTCGGGCTGCTGCTGGCCGTGCTCATCGACCGGGGGGTGCGCTTCAGCCGCTTCTACCAGTCGACGCTGTACATGCCCGTCGTGCTGTCGCTCGCCGTGGTCGGATTCATCGCCCAGCTGGTCTTCTCCCGCGACCAGGGCGCCCTCAACGCGGTCATCGGCGACACGGGTTCACCGACGGACTGGCTCGGCGATCCGGACCTCAACATCTGGATGGTCATGCTCGCCGCCGCCTGGCGGCACACCGGCTACGTGATGATCCTCTACCTCGCCGGACTCAAGGCCGTCGACCCCTCGCTGAAGGAGGCCGCGGCGATCGACGGGGCGGGGGAGACCCAGACCTTCTTCCGTATCGTCCTGCCCACCCTGCGGCCGGTCAACGTCATCGTCGGCGTCATCACCGTCATCGAGTCCCTGCGCGCGTTCGACATCGTGTACGCGGTCAATCACGGCCGCAACGGGCTCGAACTGCTCTCGGTCCTCGTCACCGACAACATCATCGGTGAGGCCAGCCGGATCGGCTTCGGCTCCGCCATCGCCGTCGTCCTGCTGGTCGTCTCCCTGGGGTTCGTCGTGACGTACCTGGTCCAGGAGCTCCGAGGGGAGAAGAACCGTTGACCGCCCAAGCCGCCCCGGTCCCGCTCGCCGCACCGCCCGCGCCGCCGGCCCGTGCCGCCCGGCGCCGGACCCGCCCCGGCCGGATCGGAGTCCACGCCTTCCTGATGGCGGTCTCCCTCGCCTTCCTCGCCCCGCTGCTGCTCGCGGTGTACGCGTCGCTGCGGCCGTACGACGAGACCGCCGAGCACGGCTACTTCTCGCTGCCCCGCCATCTCTCCCTGGACTACTACCGCCAGGCGTTCTCCGACTCCGGCATGACGAAGTACTTCGTCAACACCATGATCATCGCGGTCCCGGGGGTGCTGGTCACCCTCTTCCTCGCCTCGTTCGTGGCTTTCGCGCTGGCGCGCCTGAAGATGCGCGGCGGGCTCGTCCTGCTGATGCTCTTCACCGCCGGGAACCTGCTGCCGCAGCAGGTGATCGTGACGCCCCTGTACGTGGTGTTCAACCGCATCCCGCTGCCCTACTGGATGTCCGACTCGATGACGATGTTCGACTCGTACTGGGCCGTCGTCGTCGTGCAGGTCGGATTCCAGCTCGGCTTCTGCGTCTTCGTCCTGGCCAACTTCATGCGCACCCTGCCGCAGGAGATCCTGGAGGCCGCCGTCGTCGACGGCGCGGGCGTCTGGACCCGGTACTGGCGGATCACCCTGCCGCTGTGCCGCCCGGCCCTGGCCGCGCTCGGCACGCTCCAGTTCACCTGGATGTACAACGACTTCCTGTGGGCGCTGGTCTTCATCTCCGACGGCGACAAGCTCCCCATCACCTCGGCGCTGAACAACCTCAGGGGCCAGTTCTTCACGGACTACAACCTGCTCGCCGCAGGCTCGGTGATCGTCGCCCTGCCCACGCTGGTGGTCTTCCTGCTGCTCCAGCGCCACTTCATCGCGGGCCTCACCCTCGGGTCCAGCAAGGGTTAGCAGTCATCGGACCCGAGGGAGCACGCCCCGCTTCCGGACGGCCGCTATTCGCAGCCGACCCCGTCCCCGTCCCGGTCGAGATGGCGACCGTAGCCGGGCTCGCCCGCGTGGACGGGCGCGGCGCCGGCCACCCGTGCGGCGGAGCAGTTGGCGTAGTACGTGGCGCCGCCCCCGCCCGAACCGGATCCGCCGGAGGAGCCGTCGTCCTCGGCCGCGGGCGGGACGGTCACCCTGACGGTGCGGGTCTTCGTGACGGTGGGCGCCGGCTCCGGGCTCGCGGTGACGGTCTCGGTGACCGACGGCGCCGGGGTGGCCGTCACCGTGGCCGCCGCGGTCACCGTCGCGGACGGCGCGGCCTTCGCGTCGGCGGCCTTCTCCGTCGCGGCGGGATCGTCCGCGGCCCCGATGCCCACACCCACGAGGAACAGGACGACGGCAGCCGGGATCACTATGCGCTTCCGTGCCCACTTCGGACGGCGGTCCGGTGGACCGGGCGTTCCGTACGGGTTGTTGCCGGGCGGCTGGGGCGGTGGCCCCCACGGCGGTTGCTGGTTTTGAGGCATATGTCCCCCCTGGTGCTGCTCATGGAGAGATGACCGTAACGGTCCCGGCAGGTGCCCAGGATTCAAATATTCCGGTGGTGATGAAATTGTGATGGCGGAGTGGAAGGGCTGTGGCCACCAGCAAGCCGTCCTGTGGAAGGGCTGTGGCCGCCGGCAAGCCGTCCCGAGCTTGTCGCTGCTGCCGGGGGTGCCGGCGCCGGACAGCCGTCGGTTCCGTCCGGGAAGCAGGCATCGCCACAACCGGGTTTTCGCGGCAGGGTGTTGCGGGCAAGCCACAGGGGGCTACGGAAGAGGGGGAACCGTGATCGTCTGGATCAACGGTGCGTTCGGCGTGGGCAAGACGAGCGCCGCGCGTGAACTGATCGATCTGATCCCGAACAGCACCTTCTACGACCCCGCACTCGTCGGCGCGGGGCTGCGGCAGCTGCTGCCCCAGAAGAGACTCGCCGAGGTGACGGACTTCCAGGACCTGCCGATCTGGCGGAGACTGGTGGTGGACACCGCGGCGGCCCTGCTCGCCGAGGTGCCCGGTGTGCTGGTGGTGCCGATGACCCTGCTGAGACAGGAGTACCGGGACGAGATCTTCGGAGGGCTGGCCTCCCGGCGCATAGCGGTGCGCCATGTCCTGCTCTCACCTGAGGAAACGATCCTGCGCAAACGGATCGCCGACCGCGTGGAGTATCCCGGCGATCCGGCGCACAGCGACCGGGTACGGCAGTGGGCCCGCCAGCACATCGAGCCGTACCGGGCGGCGCTCGGCTGGCTCACCCAGGACGCCTACGCCATCGACACCGGCGCGCTCACCCCGTACGAGACGGCCGAGCGCATAGCCGAGGCGGTCGGCAGCGGCGCCGCCACCCCGTGCGAGATCGTGCAGACACCCGAACCGACCGCGGAGACCGTGGCGGCCGGCGTCCTGCTCTTCGACGAGCACGACCGGGTGCTGCTCGTCGACCCGACGTACAAACCCGGCTGGGAATTCCCGGGCGGAGTCGTCGAGTCCGGCGAGGCACCGGCCCAGGCCGGGATCCGTGAAGTGGCCGAGGAGATAGGCATCCATCTCGACCGGGTGCCGAAACTCCTCGTTGTCGACTGGGAGGCGCCCAGGCCGCCCGGCTACGGCGGCCTGCGGCTCCTCTTCGACGGCGGCCTGCTGACCGGCGCGGACGCGCAGCGGCTGCTGCTGCCCGGCTCCGAACTGCGCGGCTGGCGGTTCGCCACCGAGGCGGAGGCGGCCACCATGCTGCCCCCGACCCGTTACGAACGGCTGCGCTGGGCGCTGCGCGCCCGCGAGCGGTCAGTCGTGCTCAACCTGGAGGCCGGAGCCCCCGTCGGCTGAGAGCGCGCCAAGGCGTGGCCGCCCGATCAGAGTTCACCCGACTGGCTCTGCGGCGCGCAGCAGCGCCGGGGCGTCCGCGGTCAGCGGTTCGCCGTGCCCGAAGCAGACCGTGGCCGGCTCCAGCGCGGCCAGCCGCCGGAAGGAGGCCACGGCCTGCGCCCGGTCGATGTTGAAGACGCCCAGCATCACCCGGTCGACCCCGGCCACGCAGTCCCCGGTGAACAGCACGCCGTGGCGCGGGAGATGGATGCCGATGGAGCCCGGGGTGTGGCCTGGGGCGTGGACCACCCGCGCCCCCGCGCCGAACCCGAGGTCGTCGCCGTCGGCCAGTTCGCGGTCGACCCGGGTCGGCGGGGCGGCGGGAACGGTCCGCGCGTGCTCCCACAGCGGGAGTTCCCAGTCGAGCAGTACGGGATCGGCGATGACCTCCTCGCCCCGGATCACCGCCGCGTCCAGGCGATGTGCGAGGATCTCGGCGCCGTGCCGGTCGGCGAGCTCCTGCGCGGCGCCGTAGTGGTCGCAGTGTCCGTGGGTGATCACGATCCGGCCGATCCGGCCCGGGTCCAGGCCGAGACCGCGCACCGCACCCTCGATCGCGGGCGCGGCGTCGATGTCGCCCGCGTCGATCAGGGTGAGGTCCGCACCGTCCTGCCACAGGTACGCCTGGCCGATGGGGAAGCGGAACATGTGCAGCTGGGGGAGTACTTCGACGACGTCCATACGGCGAACGTACGTGGACGTGCCCGCCCGCCGGGCGGATCTACGCTCTGGGCGAGCTTCGCTCAGCGCGTAGCGACCGCGGGGCCGTGTGGACGTGCGTCCGCGCGGTCAGCGCGGAACCCCGCGTTCCGGCTGTTCGCCGGGAGTCCGCGGGGCTCCGGATCGTAAGGCGTGCGGTCAGACCCGCTTGGACTCCGCGTAGTTCCGCAGGAACAGGGCCTCGGCGAGCGACAGCCGCTCCAGTTCCTCGGGCGAGACGCTCTCGTTCACCGCGTGGATCTGTGCCTCCGGCTCGCTCAGGCCGATCAGCAGGATCTCGGCCTCCGGGTAGAGGGCGGCGAGGGTGTTGCAGAGCGGGATCGAGCCGCCCATGCCGGACGTCTGCATCTTCTCGCCCGGGTACGCGGCCTCCATCGCCTGCGCCATCGACGTGTACGCCGGGCTGGTGGTGTCCGCGCGGAACGGCTGGCCCTGGCCGACCTGTTCCACCGCGACCCTGGCCCCCCACGGGGCGTGCGCCTCGAGATGGGCGGTCAGCAGCTCGGTCGCCGCGGCGGCGTCCTGGCCCGGCGGGACCCGCAGGCTGATCTGCGCCCGCGCGCTCGCCTGGAGCGACGGCGTCGCGCCGACCACCGGCGGGCAGTCGATGCCGATGACGGTGACGGCGGGCCGGGCCCAGATGCGGTCGGCGACCGTGCCCGTGCCGATCAGCCCGACCCCGTCGAGGACCTTCGCGTCCTTGCGGAACTCGGCCTCCGGGTACTGCAGTCCGTCCCACTCGGTGTCCGTGGCGAGCCCGTCGACGGTCGTGGTGCCGTCCTCGGCGCGCAACGACGCCAGCAGCTGGATCAGCGCGGCCAGCGCGTCCGGGGCGGCGCCGCCGAACTGCCCGGAGTGCAGGTTTCCTTCGAGGGTGTCGACGGTGACCCGCAGCATCGTCATGCCGCGCAGCGTCGCGGTGACCGTCGGCAGACCGACCCGGAAGTTGCCGGTGTCGCCGATGACGATGGTGTCGGCGGCCAGCAGTTCGGGGTGCGCCTCAGCGTACCGCTCCAGGCCGCCGGTGCCCTGCTCCTCGGAACCCTCGGCGATCACCTTCACGGAGACCGGGACGCCGCCGTCGGCCTTGAGGGCGCGCAGGGCGAGGAGGTGCATGATGAAGCCGCCCTTGCAGTCGGCCGAGCCCCGCCCGTACCAGCGGCCGTCGCGCTCCGTCAGCTCGAACGGGGGCGAGAGCCAGGCGGACTCGTCGAGCGGCGGCTGCACGTCGTAGTGCGCGTAGAGCAGTACGGTCGGGGCGCCGGCCGGGCCGGGCAGGAAGCCGTAGACCGACTGGGTGCCGTCGGGGGTGTCGAGAAGGGCGACGTCCTGGAAGTCCTCGGCGCGCAGCGCGTCGGCGACCCAGTTGGCGGCCGCCTCGCACTCGCTCTTCGGGAACTGCGCGGGATCCGCCACCGACTGGAAGGCCACCAACTCGGCCAGCTCCGCCTTGGCACGGGGCATCAGCGAGGCAATGGTCTCGGAAATCGGACGGGCGGTCATGGGCACGCTCCTCGTGGGTGCGACGTTATGTGTACGAATCCGGCCACATGTGCACCGAGTGTGCGGCGTCGCATGCGGGACGAACGTACGGTCGATCCTCCCACAGCGGGGGCCGGGGGCAACGCGCCGTAGGATGCCGTGAGCAGCATGGGCCACTGGTGGGATCGGGAGCAGAAGCACATCGTGAGCAGCGAGAACGCAGACGCCGTACAGGAGCACGAAGAGTCGTCCGTGTGGGATGTCGTCGTAGTCGGTGGTGGACCGGCCGGAGCATCCGCGGCATACGCGGCAGCGGTCGCCGGCCGGCGGGTGCTGCTTCTGGAGAAGGCGGAGCTTCCCCGGTACAAGACATGTGGCGGCGGGATCATCGGGTTTTCGCGTGATTCGCTGCCGCCCGGGTTCGAACTTCCGCTGCGGGACCGGATCCACGCGGTCACCTTCTCGCTCAACGGCAGGCTGGCGCGGACCCGCCGCTCCAAGCGGATGCTCTTCGGCCTCATCAACCGCCCCGAGTTCGACGCGGGTCTGGTCGAGGAGGCGCAGAAGGCGGGCGCCGAACTGCGTACGGGCGCGACCGTGATGAGGGTCGAGCAGCACGGCGCCTCGGTGCCCGACCGGCGCACGGTCGCTGTGGTGCTGTCCGGCGGCGAGACGGTCCTGGCCCGCGCGGTCGTCGGTGCCGACGGCAGCGCGGGGCGGATAGGGGCTCATGTCGGGGTGAAGCTCGACCAGGTGGACCTCGGCCTGGAGGCGGAGATCCCGGTTCCGGCCACGGTCGCGGAGGACTGGGCGGGGCGGGTGCTCATCGACTGGGGCCCCATGCCCGGCAGTTACGGCTGGGTCTTCCCCAAGGGCGACGTCCTGACGGTCGGTGTGATCTCGGCGCGGGGCGACGGGGCGGGAACCAAGCGGTACCTGGAGGACTTCATCGCCCGGCTCGGCCTCGCCGGCTTCGAGCCGAAGATCTCCTCCGGTCATCTGACGCGCTGCCGCAGCGACGACTCGCCGCTGTCACGCGGGCGGGTGCTGGTGTGCGGCGACGCGGCGGGGCTGCTGGAGCCGTGGACCCGCGAGGGGATCTCCTTCGCGCTGCGGTCGGGGCGGCTGGCCGGTGAGTGGGCGGTCCGGATCGCGGAGTCGCACGATGCGGTGGACGCCCGGCGCCAGGCGCTGAACTACGCGTTCGCCATCAAGGCGGGACTCGGCGTCGAGATGGGTGTCGGGCGGCGCATGCTGAAGCTGTTCGAGCGCCGTCCGGGGGTGCTGCACGCAGTACTGACAGGATTCCGCCCGGCCTGGAACGCGTTCGCGGGCATCACCCGCGGCACGACCTCGCTCGGCGAGCTGGTCCGTACGCATCCGCTGGCACAGCGGGCGCTGAACGCGATGGACCGCTAGGGCCTTTCGTCCGGATCAGGCCGGGTCAGGGTCGGCCGACCCTGACCCGGCCTGATCCGCGAAGTTCCCTTCGTACGCCGGGCGGCGCCGGATGCACGGTCAGCGCTCCACGGCGATCCGGAAGACGGGGTGGTCCGGGCAGGCCGCCAGCAGTTCGGCGTCCGAGGACTTTGCGGTGATGCCCTGGAAGTAGTCGTTGACCTCCCAGCCCCACCGCTCCAGGTAGGTGCGGATGACCAGCGACTTCTGCTCGTCGTCCGGGATCTCCACGGCGGTGAAGGCCCGGACCTTCCGGCCCACCCGCAGCTCGCCGCCGCCCGCGGCCCGCATGTTGCGCACCCACTGGGAGTGGCCCCGGGCGGAGACGAGGTACTGCGCGCCCTCATGCGTGTGGGGGTTCACGGGTATGCGCTGCAGCTGCCCGCTCTTGCGGCCGCGCACCGACATCTCGGCCGACCCGAACATGCTGACGCCGTGGCGGGCGAGCCAGCCGACGATGCCGTTCATCCGGACGTTGAGGGCGCTGCCGCGGAGGTAGTACGGCTGAGACATGGTGACTCCCCAAGGTTTTGAGAGCGGTGCTCTCGCTTGAGATCAGTGTGCACGGGACGGGTGCCCAAAAGCAAGAGCACTGCTCTCATTGTTGGTCGGTGCTCTGCTTCCGTGGCAGACTGCTGGCCATGAGCACTGTCCGAGGAGCCAGGGAACGGGCCCGTATCGAGGTCACCGCCGCCATCAAGGACGAGGCGAGGAAACAGCTTGCGGCCGAGGGCGCCGCGAAGCTGTCGCTGCGCGCCGTCGCACGGGAGCTCGGCATGGCGTCGTCCGCCCTCTACCGCTACTTCCCCAGCCGGGACGAGCTGCTCACCGCCCTGATCGTCGACGCGTACGACTCCGTCGGTGCGGCCGCCGAGGCCGCCCACCGGGCCGCCGGCGCCGAGGCCGCCACCCACCTCGCCCGCTGGATCGCGGTCACCCGGGCCGTGCGCGACTGGGCCCTCGCCCACCCCCACGAATACGCCCTGATCTACGGCTCGCCCGTGCCCGGCTACACCGCACCGCAGGCGACGATCGGCCCCGCCTCCCGCGTCGGCCTCGTCCTGATCGCAGTGGTCGCGGACGCCCACCGCGCGGACGGACTGGCCCTGCCGACGCTCGCCGACGATCTGCGCGACGAGGCCGCGCGGATGGTCACCGAGTTCGCCCCGGGCCTTCCCCCGGAGGCCGCCACCCCGCTGATCGCCGCCTGGGCGCAGCTGTTCGGGCTGATCTCCTTCGAGATCTTCGGCCAGTTCAACCGGGTGGTGGAGGCCCGGGACGTCTTCTTCCGGGAAGCGGTCACCGAGATGGCCCGCGCGGTCGGCCTGCCCGTCGGCGGGAACGGCTGAGGGCTCTCCCGTACGACGTACTCCCCGGGGAGTACGGGTGAGCACCACGCCCGGCTGACGCCCCGGGCGCGGCCCGCGGTCTAGCGTGGCCGGCATGGAAGAGCAGCGCTCACACGGAAGCGGCGGTGGTCCCCCCTGGGCGCACGGCGAGCCGCCGCGGTGGCTGACCGGGGCGCCGGGGTGGTCCACCACCCGGCTGGCCTGGCCGTCGACGATCCTGATCGGTGCCGTCGTCATGATCGGCTCGACCATCGCGGCCCGGGGGCAGATGGACGAGCGGGCCCCGCTGGACCTCTTCGCGCGGCTGCTGCTCTTCCTGTCCGTGGCCGTGCTCCTGGTGCGCCACCGCCACCCCGTGGTGGCCGTCTTCGGCAGCTCGGCCGCAGCGATGATCTATCTGGTGGCCGGCTATCCGTACGGGCCGGTCTTCCTGGCCGTCGCCGTGGGCTGCTTCAGCGCCGTGGTCTCGGGGCACCGGCGGGCCGCCTGGTCCGCCGTCGGCATGGTGTGGCTGGGGCACGTCCTGGTGGCGCACTGGCTCTACCGGTGGCTGCCGCCCTCGGACGACCATCCCGCCGCCTGGGGACAGGAACTGGGCATCGCCGCCTGGGTGGTGGCCATCATCGCCGCCGCCGAGTTCGTACGCGTACGCCGTGAGCAGTGGGCGGACCGGCAGGCGGAACGGGAGGCGGCGGAGCAGCGCCGGGCCGATGAGGAACGGCTGCGGATGGCGCGCGAACTCCATGACGTCCTGGCCCACAGCATCTCCGTCATCAACGTCCAGTCGAGCGTGGGACTCGCGCTGCTGGACTCCGATCCGGAGCAGGCGCGTGCGGCGCTGACCACCATCAAGGCGGCCAGCAAGGAGGCGCTGGGCGAGGTGCGTCAGGTGCTCGACACCCTGCGCACCCCCGGAGACGCCCCCAGGGCCCCGGCCCCCGGACTCGACCGGCTCCCCGAACTCGTCGAACAGGCGGCGAGCACCGGACTGACCGTCACCGTCGAGACCGAGGGCGAACGGCCGGCCGTGCCGCCCGGCGCGGACCTCGCCGCCTTCCGTATCGTGCAGGAGGCGCTGACCAACGTGGTCCGGCACTCCGGATCGCGTACCGCGCGGGTCCGGATCGGCTACGGGCCCGGCCGCATCCGGCTCAGTATCGACGACGAAGGACCCGCCACCGGCGGCGACGCCGGAGGCAGCGGCAACGGGCTGGCGGGAATGCGGGAGCGGGCCGCCGCGCTCGGTGGCACGATCGAGGCGGGCCCCCGGGCCGACGGCGGCTTCCGGGTGCGCGCCGAGCTTCCACTGCCGTCCGGTGCGCCCGGCACGGCGGCACACGAGGAGGAGACACCGTGATCCGCGTACTGCTCGCCGACGACCAGTCGCTGGTCCGGGCGGGCTTCCGGGCCCTGCTCGACGCCCAGCCCGAAATCGAGGTGGCCGGGGAGGCCGCCGACGGTGCGGAAGCCGTGCGCCTGGTGGGCGAACTGCGGCCCGACATCGTGCTGATGGACATCCGGATGCCGCATCTGGACGGCCTCGCCGCGACCCGCGCCATCACCGGGGACGCCCGGCTGGACGACGTCCGGGTGGTCATGCTCACCACCTTCGAGCTCGACGAGTACGTCTTCGAGGCGATCCGGTCCGGGGCCTCCGGCTTCCTCGTCAAGGACACCGAACCGGACGAACTGCTGCGCGCCGTACGGGCGGTGGTGGGCGGCGACGCGCTGCTCTCGCCGGGGGTCACCCGGCGCCTGATCGCCGAGTTCGCGGCCCGTTCCAAGGAACCCGCGGTATCGACCGGGCTGGGCGAACTCACCGAACGGGAGCGGGAGGTGATGGCGCTCGTCGGGATAGGGCTCTCCAACGAGGAGATCGCCCGGCGCCTCGTCGTCAGCCCCCTCACCGCCAAGACCCACGTCAGCCGCACCATGGTGAAGCTGGGCGCCCGCGACCGGGCCCAGCTCGTCGTGCTCGCCTACGAGTCGGGGCTGGTGCGGCCGGGCTGGCTCGGCTGAGCCGGGCGCGGACGGCGCTCGCGGCAGCACACCGGCGCGGTGTCCGGCCGACGAGCAATCGCCCCGGCCGGACACCGCACCGTCCCCCTCGCCCGGTGGTCAGTCCCGCACGGACACCTTCTGCGCGGGGGCCGTCGTCCCGGCCCCGGCCGCACGGTCCGTCTCCGACGAAGTGACCAGCACGGTGTGCTGTACGGGCCTTGGGCGTCGCAGGCCGGTGAGCGTGATCAGCAGCCCGGCGAACGCGACCGCGGTCACCACGGCCAGGCCGGGCCGGTAGCTGTCCAGGACCGCCTGGCGCGAACCGTCGCCGCTGCCGTGCGCCGTGATCACCGCGGTCACGACCGCCAGGAAGATCGCCCCGCCGACCTGGATCGAGGTGTTCAGCAGGCCCGACACCATGCCCTGCTCATCGTCGTCCACCCCGTTGGTGGCCTGGATGTTGAGCGAGGGGAAGGTCAGCGCGCAGGCCGCGCCGAGCAGCAGCATGGACGGCAGGATCACCACGGCGTACGACGGGGTGAGGGTGATCCGCAGGAAGAGTGCGTAGCCGATGACGAGGAACGTGAACCCGGTGGCGATGACGCGCGGTGTCCCGAACCGGTCCACCACATCACCGATCTTCGTGGAGGAGAGGGCGACCAGCACCCCAGCGGGCAGGAAGGCCAGCGCGGTCTCCAGCGCGGACCAGCCGAGCAGCGACTGCATGTACTGGGTCACCAGGAACTGGAAGCCCACGTAACTCCCGAAGAACGCCGCGGCGCCCAGCTGCGCCCTGACCTGGCTCCCGGAGCGCAGCACCCCGAGGCGGATCAGCGGGTTCGCGGTGCGCCGCTCGATGGTGACGAAGACGGTGAGCAGTACGGCGACGGCGAGGAACGACAGCAGGGTGCGGGCGGAGGTCCAGCCGGCCTCGGGCGCCTGCACGACCGTGAAGACCAGCAGCAGCATCGCGCCCGTGCCGGTGACGGCGCCCGGCAGGTCGTAGCCGCGGTGGGTGTCCTCGCGCTCGCTGTGCGGGATCAGCTTGAGACCCGCGACCAGGGCGATCAGGGCGATCGGGGCGGGCAGCAGCATCGTCCACCGCCAGGACAGCTGGGTGAGCAGGCCCGAGAGGACCAGGCCCATGGAGAATCCGGTGGCCGCGCAGGTGGTGTAGATGGACAGGGCGCGATTGCGCTGCGGGCCCTCCTTGAACGTGGTGGTGATGATGGAGAGCCCGGCCGGTGCGGTGAAGGCGGCGCTCAGTCCCTTGATGAAACGACTGGCGATCAGCAGCGGTCCGGAGTCGACGAAACCACCGAGCAGCGAGGCGAGGGCGAAGACACCGAGCGCGACGAGGAAGACCCGGCGCCTGCCCAGCAGATCGGCCGCCCGGCCACCGAGGAGCAGCAGCCCGCCGTAGCCGAGGATGTAGCCGCTGACGATCCACTGGAGGGTCGAAGTGGTCAGCCCGAGATCGTCGGCGATGGACGGCAGCGCGACGCCGACCATGGAGACGTCGAGGGCGTCCAGGAACATCGCGGCGCAGAGCACGAGGAGCGTGCCCCACAGGCGCGGGCTCCAACGCGCATGGGAATCGGGGGCGTTGAGCGGAGTGGTCATGCGCAGCACAGTACATGCACATGCATTGAATGCAAGTGCATTTAATGACGATGCAACAAAGGGTGTCGTCTCTGCTAACGTGCGGTCATGGCAGCGAACAAGTCCGAGCGGGTGCTCGTCGACGAGTGGCGGGACATCCTCGCGCTGCATGCCAGGACTCTCTGCGAGCTCGACCGCGAGTTGCACCGGCACGGCCTCGGCGCCAGCGATTTCGAGGTGCTCGACGTACTGGCGGAGGGGGCGTCCGAAGAGGGCGGCTGCGCCTATCGCATGCAGGAGCTGGCCTCCCGGGTCCACCTCAGCCAGAGCGCGCTGTCCCGCCTGGTGGCACGGCTGGAGAAGGACGACCTGGTGCGCCGGGGAATGTGCAGCGAGGACCGCCGGGGCGTCCAGGTGGAGCTGACGGCGAAGGGCCGGGAGCGCCACGCCGAGGTGAAGCCCCTGCAGAGGTCGGTGCTCGCCCGCATGCTCGACGGGCCGGGGGAGTGAGCGCGACGCCGGACCGTTCCGGGGGAGTGGTGGGCATGGCGAAAGAACGTGCCGGGGGTGTGGGCGCGGCGAAGGAACGGGCCGCTGCGCCGGGCGTGTTGTCGGCCGCCGCTACGCCCCGGTCGCCGGCGTCCTTGGCGGTCCGGACCAGTTGATCGCGGAATTCTCGCGCCAGATCCGGGCGGGCTCCGGGTCGCCCGTCACGGTGACCGCGGCGAGCGGAAGCCGGTTCCAGAGCGTCAGGTAGAGCTCCTTGGCCGAGGCGGCCAACTCGCAGTCCACGAGCCCTTCTTCGGATCCTTCTTCGGGTGCTCCGTCCGTCCGTACGGCCCGTGGCGGCTCCTGAGAGAGGTGTACGGTCCAGCAGGCGTCGGCGTCCGTGGCGCGCATCCGGAGGGTGCGCGGCGCCGAGGTGCGTACCAGGCTCTTCGGGCGGGCGTGGAACCCGAGCAGCAACTCGTCGATCCCGTCCACCGCGAGGGCGGCCGGGACCGGCGACGGCCGTTCACCCAGGGCCGACTCCGCGTCCACCCGGTGGATCGTGGTCTCGTGCGCCTGGCGCCGGGCCCAGAAGGCCAGGGGCGACGGCGCGGGCAGGAAGCTCCAGCACTCCAGCCCGGCCGGCGCGGCGTCCAGGGCGTCCACCAGGAGGCCGTGGCCCTCGCGGAACCAGTCGATCAGTTCCGGCCCGTCCAGATCGGGTTCCCCGTCGTCGGGGTGGTACGAGGTGTGGCCTTCGGCGACGAACGCGGTCGCCCAGCGGTGCACCATCCCGGTGTGCCGCAGCAGATCGCGCACCCGCCACTGAGGACAGGTCGGCACCGGGGCGCCGGTCCCCGCCCCCTGCGCGGCGGTCGCCAGCAACTGTCCTGCGGCGGCCAGGGACTTGATGTGGTCCGCGATCTCCATGGCCCCGATTGTGTCAGCGGTCCGGGCTCCTGTCCCCACCGGATCAGGCCGCCGGCGCATGGGTCGCGTTGCGTGCCCCGTACCCCAGCGCCGCGGCCGTGGTGGCCAGCAGCGCCACCGTGGTGAGGGCCACCGGGAGCGAGAACCAGTCGGTCAGGAAGCCGATCGCCGGCGGCCCGAGCAGCATCCCGCCGTAGCCGAGGGTCGACGCGGCGGCCACCCCGCCGGCCCCGGCCAGCTCACCGGCCCGGCCGACCGCGACCGGGAAGATGTTGGCCAGGCCGAGCCCGGTGACCGCGAAGCCCAGAAGGGCCGGCCACGTGCTGGGGGCGAGCGAACCGAGCAGCATCCCGACGGCGGCCGTCGCACCGCCCAGGACGAGGGTGCGGGTCTGGCCGAGCCGTTCGAGCAGGGCCGTGCCGCTGAGCCGGCCCGCCGTCATGGCCAGCGCGAACAAGGAGTAGCCGGCGGCCGCGACGCCGGGGTGGGCGTGCAGGTCCTGCTCCAGGTGGAGTGCGCCCCAGTCGGCCAGGGCGCCTTCACCGTAGGCGGTGCAGAGTGCGATCAGGCCGAACAGGAGCACCAGTCGGCGGGTCCGCCCGCTCAGCCGCCGAGGCTCCTCGGTGCCCGGTGCCCGGACCGCGGGCCGGGGCGCCGGGTGACGCAGCAGCACCGGCCCGGCCACCGCGGTGACCAGGAGCCCGGCCCCGGTGAGGGCGAGGAGATGGGTGGCCGGGGAGAGGCCGCCCGCGACCAGCCCGCCGAGCCCGGCGCCGACCATGCCGCCGAGGCTGAAGGCGGCATGGAAGCCGGGCATCACGGGGCGCCTCAGCGCGGCGACCAGATCGACCGCGGCGCTGTTCATCGCCACGTTCATCCCGCCGTACGCGGCACCGAAGACCAACAGGACCATGCCGAGCGCCGGGGCCGAACGCGTCTGTGCGGGAAGGGCGATGGCGAGGGAGAGCAGGACGCCGCAGGCCACGGTCACCGGATGGCTGCCGAAGCGCCGGCACAGCCGGCCGGTGAACACCATGGTCACCACGGCCCCGGCGGAGACCCCGAGCAGCGCGAGGCCCAGAGTGGCGGCGGAGGCGCCGGTCTGGTGCTTGATGGCCGGGATGCGGACCACCCAGCCGGCGAAGAGGAAGCCGTCGAGGGCGAAGAACACGGTCAGGGCGGTACGGAGGCGGGCCGACGGGGGTACGGCGGTGTTTCCGCCCGGTCCCCCCGGTAGGGCCGTCCGCAGTTTGTTTAGTTGCGGCACAAACTAAGCATAGGGGCGCCGCGACAATGGACGCAAGACGGTCGGCAGGGGCGCAGCCGGGCCACCGGGGCGTCGGCCGTACCCCAGGACCGTGGGAGACTCGCCCCCATGAACGGCAAGGTGTCCACCACCCGGACAAAGTTGGAGAGGGGCCGCAGCGCGCTCGGACCCGCACTGGAACTGGTCCATACCGGGCGTGCGCCCACCCGCTCCGTCCTCACCTCCGAGCTCGGGGTCACCCGGGCGACAGCCGGTGCGGTCGCCGCGGAACTGGAGGCGCTCGGCCTGATCCGGGTCGACTCCCGGCCCGGTTCCGCCGCCGGATCGCAGGGCCGCCCCTCGCACCGGCTGTCCGTCCGGGAGTCCGGTCCCGTCGCCATCGCCGCCCAGGTGCACGCCGACGGATTCCGCGCCGCGCTCGTCGGACTGGGCGGGCGGCTGGTGGCCACCGCTCCCGGCCGCGTCACCGTCACGGCGGACCCGGCCCAGGTCATCGGCGAAGTGGTCGACGACTGTGCCCGGTTGCTGCGGGACAGCGGACTGCGCTGCGTCGGTGCGGGGCTCGCGGTGCCGTCGGCGGTCGCCGAACCGGAGGGCACCGCGCTCAACCCGCTGCACATCGCCTGGCAGGCCGGCGCCCCGGTGAGCGAGATCTTCGCCGAATGCGTACGCGAAGCGGGCATCCCCGGACCGGCGTTCACCGGGAACGACGTCAACCTCGCCGCGCTCGCCGAACACCGGCACGGCGCCGGCCGCGGCGCCCAGCACCTGCTCTGCGTGGCCACCGGCCACCGGGGAGTGGGCGGCGCGCTCGTCCTCGACGGCCGCCTGCACACCGGGAGTTCGGGACTCGCGCTGGAAGTGGGCCATCTCACGGTCAATCCCGAGGGGCGCCCCTGCCACTGCGGCGGGCGCGGCTGCCTGGACGTCGAGACCGACCCGCTGGCCTTCCTCGTCGCCGCCCGCCGCGAACCCGGCCCGGAGGAGTCGCTGCTCAAGCAGGCCGGTGACCTGCTGCGCACGGAGTACGAGGACGCCGCGGTGCGGGGTGCGGCCGAGGAGCTGATCGACCGGCTCGGCCTCGGGCTGGCCGGCCTGGTCAACATCCTCAACCCGGACCGCATCATCCTCGGCGGACTCCACCGCGCCCTGCTCGACGCGGACCCGGAGCGGCTGCGTGCGGTGGTCGCCGACCGCAGCCTGTGGGGACGGAGCGGCAGCGTCCCCATCCTGCCGTGCACGCTCAACCACAACAGCCTGGTGGGTGCGGCCGAACTGGCCTGGCAGCCGGTGCTGGACGACCCGCTGGCCGCGCTGGCCTGACGGAAGGACGGCCGTCAGGGCCTCTCGTCCGGATCGGGCCGGGTCAGGGAGCCGGCCCGGTCCGGACGAAAGGCTCTAGGCGTTGCCTTCGACCCAGGCACCCTTGGTGCCCACCGGTTCACCGCTGTCATAGAGTGCGGCCCGGAGGCGGATCGTATGCCCTTCGGTGAAGTTCTTGTTGCACGTCCCCACCGACCCCGCACTCAACTTGTTGACGCAGGAACCCGACCTGGTCGAGTCCAGGTCATCCCACTCGGCAACTGCGGCATAGCCATCGCCCGCTTCGTCATACACCTTGATGTAGTCCCCGAGGCCCGTGAAGCAGACATAGGCGCCCTTGGCCTGTGAACAAGTCCAGTGCTGGTCGACATCTCCGGGTGTGTAGTTGGCCGCGTAGTCCGTTTCCGTGCCGAAATAGGCGGCGAACGCAGTGGTCGGGTTGAACAGAGTCAGTGATGCTGCGGCCGCTACGGTGAGCAGAACCTTCCGCGAAGAGCGCACAGTTGAACCGCCTTCTGGGTTCGGTGTGGGGCTCGGGCAACAGGACAGAAACCTGGAATTGGCCCCAATTTCCTTTCAGGCAGGCCCAGTTGGGCCCGGCATGATCGTGATCGGCTACATGAAGCATCACCCTGCGGCGCGGTGTCAAGACTCATGCGTTCGCGCCCCCTCACGCAGGAGGTCCTGGTCGGGCCGGGGCTTCGCTGCGCAGAGATGACCGCCCTGGACGAAGCGAGAAATGACGGCATGAACCACGGCGCGGGCGCTCGCGGGCACGCCGGGGTCACCCGGGGACGGGACGGGACGGCAGTCAGCGGCGTACGGAGTACGAGCGTCCTCGGACGTACCGGCGCGCCTGGACCGATCCCGGCGAGTCGGCCGCGCAGCCGGCCGATCGTCCCGGTCACCGTCGGGAGCAGCCGAGGCGGCGCCACGTACTCCCGAGGGGGTACGCGCACGGCCGCTGGCCGTACGACGACTCGGACGCCTCTTTTGGCGAGGCTCGGAAGCGTCAGGAAAACCTGACCACGAACCCCTGAACCGAGGGAGCCGACCGAGATGAACACCCTGGCGTACAGCGGTGGACCCGGGCCCTGGATCCTCCTCTTCCCGCTCTTCTGGGCGGCCGTCGTCATCGGCGGTGTCACTCTGCTGCGCCGTACCGCGTGGCGCGGCCGACGAGGATCCTGGCAGGCCCGTACCACCCGGGAAGCACCTGCCGAACCGTCGCCGATCACCCTGCTCGGCGGGCGTTTCGCGGCCGGCGAGATCGACGAGGACGAGTACTGGCGCCGGCTCTCCGTCCTGGACGAACAGTTCGGCCGCGGCAGCAGGGGAGGCGTGGCATGACCACCACCGCCCCCACCTCCGAGCCCACCCCCACCCCCACCCCCACCCCCACCTCCGCGCCCGCCGCCGCCCGGGTCGTCGACGCGGTGAAGCTCTACGGCGCGGGCGACACCCGGGTCAGGGCACTGGACGGGGTGAGCGTCGACTTCCCGGCCGGGCGCTTCACCGCGATCATGGGACCCTCCGGATCCGGCAAATCCACCCTGATGCACTGCGCCGCCGGACTCGACACGCTCACCTCGGGCTCCGCCTTCATCGGGGAGACCGACATCAGCGCGCTCGACGACCGCAGGCTGACCCTGCTCCGCCGGAGCCGGATCGGCTTCGTCTTCCAGTCCTTCAACCTCCTGCCGACGCTCACCGTCGCGGAGAACATCACCCTTCCCCTGGACCTCGCGGGGGAGCGGTCCGACCCCGAGTGGCTCGACACCCTCATCGACACCGTCGGGCTCCGGGACCGCCTGCACCACCGGCCCGGCGAGCTGTCCGGCGGACAGCAGCAGCGGGTGGCGGTGGCGCGGGCCTTCGCGGGCAGTCCCGACGTCGTCTTCGCCGACGAACCGACCGGCAACCTCGACTCCCGCTCCGGTCAGGAAGTGCTCCGGCTGCTCGGCAGCACCGTCCGGCGGACCGCCCGTACGGTCGTGATGGTCACCCATGACCCGGTCGCCGCCGCCCACGCCGACGAAGTCGTCTTCCTCGCCGACGGCCGGCTCGTCGACCGGATGCCCGACCCCACGGCGGAGCGCGTGCTCGACCGCTTCAAGTCCTTCGCCCCCCACCCCTCACGCAGGCGGTGACGGCATGAACAGCACCCGGGCCTCGGTACGCCTGAGCATCTCCTTGCTCCGCGCCCACAAGCGCCGTTTCGCCGGTACGTTCGTCGCCGTCCTGCTCGGAGTCGCGTTCCTCACCGGGACGCTCGTCATGGGCGACACCCTGCGCGCCAACTTCGACACCATGTTCGCCGACGCCAACGCCGGCACCGACGCCGTCGTGCGCGGCACGGACGTGGTCACCGTCGCCGGTGAGGCCCGGGGCACCCGGCAGCCGGTGAGCACCGCACTGGTGAAGCAGATCGAACGGACCCCCGGCGTCGCCGCGGCGGCCCCCGACATCCAGGGCGCCGGCCAGCTCGTCGGCACCGACGGCAAGCCGATCGGCGGCCAGGGCCCGCCCACCCTCGCGGGCAACTGGATCGACGACCCGGAACTCAACCCGTACCGGCTCGCCGCCGGACGCGCCCCCGCCGCCCCCGGTGAGGTCGTCGTCAACCGTGGCACCGCCGACCGGGGCGGGCTCAGGATCGGCGACACGACCGTGCTGCGCACCCCCGACCCCGTACACGTGAGGATCGTCGGACTGGCCACGTTCGGCGGCCAGGACGGCATGGGGCAGGTCACCTACACGGCCATGACCCTGGCCGACGCCGAGAAGTACCTGACGCCGAAGCCCGGCGAGGCATCGGCGATCCTGGTCCGCGCCGGCCCCGGCACCAGCCAGCAGGAACTGGTCGACGCGCTGCGGCCCGTGCTGCCCAGGAGCGTCGAGGCCGTCACCGGACAGGCAGCGGCGGCCGAGAACCGGGACATGATCTCCGGCGCCTTCCTCGGCCTGTTCACCACGCTGCTCCTGGTGTTCTCCGGGATCGTGCTGCTCGTCGCCACCTTCTCCATCCACAACACCTTCGCCATCGTCGTCGCCCAGCGGACCCGGGAGAACGCGCTGCTGCGCGCGCTGGGCGCCGCACGCCGCCAGGTCGTCACCGCGACCCTCGTCGAGGCGACCGCGGTCGCCGTGATCGCCTCCGCCGCGGGCCTGGCCGGTGGCATCGGCATCGCCGCCGGACTGCGGGCCCTCTTCCCCGCCGTCGGCTTCCCGTTCCCCGACGGCGCGCTGGTGATCGGCGCCGTCTCCCTGCTGCTGCCGCTCGCCGTGGGCATCCTGGTCTGCGTCGGCTCAGCCCTGCTGCCCGCCGTCCGGGCCGGCCGCACCGCGCCGCTCGCCGCCCTGCGGGAGAGCGCCGTCGACGACTCCGGGGCGTCCCGGACCAGGGCCCTGACCGGACTCGTGCTGCTGGTGGCCGCCGTCGGCGCCATCCTGACCGGCACCCTGGCCACCTCGTCGGTCCAGCTGTCGGCGGCCGGTGCGGTGGCGGCGCTCGCCGCGTTCGTGGTCCTCGGACCGGCCGCCGCCACGTACGCGATACGGGTCCTCGGAGCCCCGCTCGGCCGGCTGCGCGGCGTCACCGGCGGGCTGGCCCGGCGCAACGCACTGCGCAGCCCCCGGCGGACCGCGGCCACCGCGACCGCGCTGATGATCGGCGTCGCCGTGGTCTCCCTCTTCACCGTCTTCGGCGCATCGCTGAAGGCGACCATGAACCAGACCGTCGACCGCTCCTTCGCGGGCGATGTCGCCATCAGCGCGCCCGCCTTCGGCGCGGGCGGCAGCGGCCTGAGCCCCGGGCTCGCCCCGGCTGTCGACCGGCTGCCGCAGGTCGCGACCGCCGTCGGCCTGGGCAAGGGGGTCGCAAAGGTCGACGGCGCGGGACGCGCCCTGACCGTCACCGACCCGGCCGCCCTCGGCAGGGTCTTCGACCTCGGCCGGGTCGACGGCTCGCTCACGGGGCTGGGCACGGACGGGATCGCCGTCTCCGGCGCCGAGGCCGCGAAGCGCGACCTGCACCCTGGATCCTCGGTCCGGCTCGGCTTCACCGACGGCACACGGCACGACTTCACCGTCCGTGCCGTCTACGACCACTCGGAACTGGCGGGCGACTACGTCATCACCCGCCAGGCCTGGGCCCCGCACCGCGCACAGGACTCCGACTCGCTGATCGCAGTCTCCTTCGCACCCGGCGTGTCCACCGCCGACGGCAAGGCGGCGGTCGCGAAGACCGCGGCGGCGTACGGCAACCCGGAGGTACAGACCCGCGACGAGTACGCGCGGTCCTCGGCCGGCGCCATCGACATGATGCTCACCCTGGTCTACGCCCTGCTGGCACTCGCCGTACTGATCGCCCTGCTGGGCATCGCCAACACGCTCACCCTGGCCCTGCACGAACGCACCAGGGAGCTGGGCCTGTTGCGAGCCGTGGGCCAGACCCGGAGCCAGCTGCGCTCGATGGTCCGCTGGGAGTCCGTACTGGTGGCCGCGTTCGGTACGGCGGGCGGACTGCTGCTCGGCGGCTTCCTCGGCTGGGTGCTGGTCGAGGCGTCGGCGGGCGACACCGCCGTCGCGTTCGACCTGCCGCCGCTGCGGCTCCTGGTGGTCGCCCTCGTGGGGGTCGCCGCCGGAGCGCTGGCGGGCCTGCGCCCCGCCCACCGGGCCGCACGGCTGAACGTGCTCCGCGCGATCGCCGCGCAGTAGCGCGCAGCGAGGAGGGGCGAGGCGCGGTCCGGCGCCTCGCCCCTCCTCGTCACGTCACGGTCTTCCCCGCCCGGGCCCGGCATGTCAGCCGACCACCGCCGACCGCGCGGCGGAAGGCGTGCCGCTCTCCAGGTATATGACGGAGTCCAGCTCGAACGGCCCGTCGGTGGTGGCCCCGTACACCGGGTGCGGGGCGAGCAAGGAGCTCCGGGGAGGAGCCGGAAGGGTGAACCAGACGACCTTCCCGGCCCCGCCCCTCGGACGGACCCCCCAGCTCTCGCTGACCGCGGCGATCAGCGCGAGCCCGCGCCCCGAGGTACTGGACGCGCTGGGCTCACGCACGGTCGGCAGCCGTGGGTCGTGGTCGTGGACGGACACCGTCAGCCGTTCGAGCAGCAACTCGATCTCGACGGTGCATGATTTGTCCGGCTGGGCATGCCGGTGGACATTGGTCAGCAGCTCGGTGACGCCGAGCGCGGCCTGGTCGATCAGAGGATCGAGATGCCAGTAGCGCAACTGCGCCGAGATGATTCTGCGGACCTGACCGATCCGCGACGGCAGGGCCTGGAGCTCCACCGTGCAGTGCCTGCTTGGCTCGCTGATCACGGCTGCGACTCCCCGAAATAGGTCCGGAAGAAGACGGAGGAACGGATCCCGCGGCCGGCCGGCCGCTGATCCGGGCCCGGCGGTGTGGATCACAGTGTCACCGCCGGTGAACCATGAGTGACGTGTCCAATGTCGCCCAGGGGTCACGGCTCCGCAACTCGCGATGTCCCGGCGCGGCCGCCGGTATCAGGTCATCCGTCCACCCGCGCTGCGCAGCGTTTCGAGGAACCGGCGGGCCGGTCCGCCCCGGTCCGGACCGCGGTTGCGCTGCCCCATCGTCAGCCGGTACCGCGTCCCGTTGAGGCGGGCCACGGCCGCGCCGGCTCCGGCGAACCACGGCCTGCCCGCGCTCACCGTCACCACCGGGGCGCTGTCGATCTCCCGCCCGTTGCTGGTGAGCAGGGCCAGTCTGCCGTCCTTGACGATCACCTGCCCGGCCCTCGTGAGCGAGCGGGCCCACCGCTCGATCCGTACCCCCGTCGCACTGAACTCCGTTTCCGACATGGTTGCTTCGCCCCCTTCGTGACACTTCTGATGGGAAGTCTGCACAAACATGTACCGGCACGCCAGGCCGCGTGCCGGTCCGGTGCCAAGGCTCCGGGCCGGTTGACGCCAAGGCAGGGCTATGGAGCATCAAAGTGAACGTTTGTGCAGGTAGGGGGAATACGGTTGTCGGTGGAGTGATGGTGACACGAGGAGGAACGCGATGATGGGCACCGAGAAGCACGGCGGCGAGGGCCGGGCCGCTGCGACGATCGACATCGACCGCTCCGACCCCGGGTACCGGGCCTGGCTGAAGGAGGCGGTACGCAAGGTCCAGGCCGACGCCAACCGCTCCGCCGACACCCATCTGCTGCTCTTCCCGCTGCCCGAGGCGTGGGGCATCGACCTCTACCTCAAGGATGAATCGACGCATCCCACCGGCAGCCTCAAGCACCGGCTGGCCCGCTCGCTCTTCCTCTACGGGCTCTGCAACGGCTGGATCCGGCCGGGCAAGCCGGTGATCGAGGCGTCCAGCGGTTCGACGGCCGTCTCGGAGGCGTACTTCGCCAAGCTGATCGGTGTGCCGTTCATCGCCGTGATGCCCCGCACCACCAGCCCCGAGAAGTGCCGGCTGATCGAATTCCACGGCGGCCGATGTCATTTCGTCGACGACTCGCGGAAGATGTACGAGGAGTCCGCCAGGCTCGCCGCGGAGACCGGCGGCCACTACATGGACCAGTTCACCTACGCCGAGCGGGCCACCGACTGGCGCGGCAACAACAACATCGCCGAGTCGATCTACCAGCAGCTGAGGCTGGAGCGCTATCCGGAGCCGACGTGGATCGTCGCCACGGCGGGCACCGGCGGCACCTCGGCGACCATCGCCCGCTATGTGCACTACATGCAGTTCGACACCCTGATCTGTGTGCCCGACCCGGAGAACTCCTGCTTCTTCGACGGCTGGACCCGGCACGATCCCCTGGCCACCAGCGACTGCGGCTCCCGGATCGAGGGCATCGGCAGGCCCCGGATGGAGCCGAGCTTCGTGCCCGGGGCCATCGACCGGATGATGAAGGTGCCGGACGCGGCCAGCGTCGCGGCCGTGCGCGCCCTGGAGCAGGCCATCGGCCGCAAGGCCGGCGGCTCCACCGGCACCGGGCTGTGGAGCGCGTTCAAACTGGTCGCCGAAATGGTCGAGCAGGGCAGCACGGGCAGCGTCGTCACCCTGATCTGCGACCCGGGCGACCGCTATCTCGACAAGTACTACTCCGACAGCTGGCTCGCCGCGCAGGGCCTGGACATCGCACCGTACACGGCGACCATCGACTCCTTCCTGGCCGACGGCAACTGGCCCTGACCGCCGGCCCCGACCGCCGGCGTGGCACGGGGCACGGGCGCGCCGCGCGGGGTCTCAGGCCGCGGATCCGGTCAGCCGCCGGTCGAGCTCGCGGACCGCGTCCCGGAAGGAGCGGCCCACCCCGGACCGGGCCAGCCGCAGGGTGAAGCGGAACGGTGCGGAACCGTCGGCGGCGAACGTCCACTGCACCAGCGTCCCGGTCCCGGCCGGGGTGAGCCGCCACTCCTCCAGGAGGGCCCGCATGCCTGGGGCGTTGGTCCGGTCGGCCCGGTAGGCGTACCGCTTACCGGGCTCCGCCGCCATGATCGTCTCCTGGATCACGAAGCCGCCCTTGAGCCGGACCTCACGGCCCGCGCCGTCCTCGGTGGGCCGGGCGGACGTCACCGCCGTGAACCAGCCCGGCCAGCCCGGCACATCGTCGGCGAGCGCCCGGTAGACCTCCTCGGGGGCCGCGGACACCTCGGCGGCGAAGACCAGCCGCAGCGGAGCGGATTCGACGAACTCGAGCTCCACGGAACGGAGTCGGCGTGGCATGGAACGCACCTCCCGTGCGGTCGGCGGCGGACGGGGTCGCGCCACACCATAGCTGACGTGTCGTCAGATGTCGTGGTCCGTGCGGCTGCCGTACCCCGGAGCGTCCGGGGCCGGCTCCGGACGCACGCTACGGGCGGTGCCGCGCCGGACGGTCCAGCATGCTGTCGAGCACCCGGCCGAAGACCCGGCGGCCCGCCCCGGCGATCAGCGGATCGCACCACCGCGGCAGCAGCCGCACGCCCAGCTCCTCCACCCACACCACATGCGAACCGGAATCCGTCGGATACACATCGATCGACGCCCGGCCCCGCACCAGCGAACCGCGCTTCTCCAGCCGGCACAGCCCCGCGCGCCCGGCTGCGGGCGGTGTCCACCGCACCACTTCCATCGGGTCGTCGAACCCCAGCGGCCCCACGCCCGTACGCGCCACGAAAACGGTTCCGACACCGGTCGGCAGCCCCGTGGGGACGGTGATCGTGGTCAGCGGTACGTGCGCGGCGTGCCGTTCCCAGTCCGTCACCCGGCGCCAGGACTCGGCGGCGGGCAAGGAGGTGAAGCACTCGATCCGGAAGACGGCCACAGCACGATCCTAAGGGCCCGGACACCGCCCGGCGCGAGCCGAACGGAATCCGCCCGGGGTCCGACAGCAGCTCAGGAGCCGCCCTCCGCGACCGGGCCGGTCACCACCAGCCCCGGCAGATGCTCCTCGATCTCCGCACGGGCGGCGGCCGACAGCCCCGCGTCCGTCACGAAGGTGTCCACCTGGTCCAGCGAAGCGAACGAACTCAGGCCGACCGTCCCCCACTTGGTGTGGTCGGCGACCACCACCACCCGCCGCGCGGACTGGACGAAACGGCGATTGGTCTCGGCCTCCGCCAGATTCGGCGTCGAGAGACCGGCCTCCACCGAGATCCCGTGCACGCCGAGGAACAGCACATCGAAGTGGAGGGAGGCGATCGCCTGATCGGCGACCGGACCGACCAGCGAGTCCGAGGGGGTCCGCACCCCGCCGGTCAGCACCACCGTGGCGGCCCCGGGCCGGGCCCCTGCCGCGCTCCCCGACCGCTGCGCGGTGTGGAAGACATCGGCGACCCGCACCGAGTTGGTCACCACCGTCAGATCCGGTACGTCCAGCAACTGCTGGGCGAGCGCGTACGTCGTCGTGCCGCCGGAGAGCGCGATCGCGCTGCCGGGCACCGCCATGGCCGCCGCCGCCCGCGCGATGTCCTCCTTGGCGGTCAGTTCCAGCGCCGACTTGGCCTCGAAACCGGGCTCGTGCGTACTGGCCTCGACCACCGGCACGGCCCCGCCGTGCACCTTCTCGATGACCCCCTGGCGGGCCAATGCGTCCAGGTCCCGGCGCACCGTCATGTCGGAGACGTTCAGCTTGCGGGTCAGCTCATTGACCCGGACCCCGCCGCGCCTGCGCACCTCGTCGAGGATCAGGGCGCGCCGCTGCTCCGCGAGCAGGTTCTGATTGTCGCTCAACGCCGGGTCCGGTCCTTCCCGATGGCCGTGCAGCAGTCTCTTCGAACGGGGTCATCCTGCCACGCGGTGTCGCCGGCCGCCGCACTGGGGAGATTCGGTGAGAGCGGTGCGGCCACCGGCCCCTTTCCGCGATTCTGGTGACCGCGCACCGAACCCCCCACGACCGAGAGAGCGAGCCACTCCCGTGCCACCTGCCACCCAGGCCCCGCAGAGCCCCGGGCCCGCGCTGGAACTCCTGGTCCACGGCGTGGGCGGCGCCACCCCCCAGGAGATGCTCGACGACCCGCGTACCGTCCGGATCACCGGCGACGCGACCGCCGCCATCTACCGGCGGGCCGAGGACACGGACGCCGAACAGCACCCGGAGCGGTACCGCGACCGCCCCATCCCCGAGGCCTACTGCTGGTCCAACCTGACCTCCGGCAACGGCTCCCGCGCCCTGTGGCTGCTGCTGCTCCCGTTCATGGTGGTCAACCTCGCCCACTGGATGCGCCCCACCGCCCGCTCCCGTACCCGCACGGTGCGCCTGTACGGCGTCCTCGTCCGGCTCCTCGCGCTCAGCCTCACGGTGCTGCTGACCGCGGCGGCCTGCGAGGTCGCGCTCGACCTGGCGGCCTGGCAGTGCGCGGGCGTACCGGACTGCTCGAACCAGCGGTCCTGGCTCGGCTTCCTGTCGACGGCACAGGGCGGCTGGTGGTCCCAGCCGGGCCGCAGGCTCGCCCTGGCCGCCCTGGTGCCCACCGCCCTGGTGGCGCTGCTCTGGTTCCTGTCCAACCGGACCTGGAGCGCGTACGAATCACAGCGCCCGCTCACCGGAACCGAACCGGACGACCTCGACCCCACGCCTGCACCCGCCCCGGCCACCACCGGCACCGGGCCCGTCGTCCGCCCCGCCCTCGGCCGGCCCGGATTCTGGTACGGCCGCCGTCTGGTCGCCCGGCTGCGCGCCGCCCACACCGCCGCCGGATTCCTGACCGTCGCCGCCTCGGTCGCGGGCGCCGCGGCCCGCCACGACCGGGCCGTCACCGGACCCGTACCCGGCATCATCGGCCGGCTGTTCGAGGCGGCACTGGTCCTGGGCGGGCTCGTCGTGCTCTGGGTGGTCTGCCGCCGCGGCCGCAGCGAACGGCGCCTGGACAACCGGCTCGACCGCGCCCTCATCACCTACCTGCCCGGCGCGGCCCTGACCCTGCTGGTCCTCGCCGCGGCGTACGCCGCCTGGTCCCGTCCCGACTGGACCTCGGCCGGCGCCCTGCCCGGCGATGTCGCCTTCAGCGTCATCACCCTCGCCCAGGGGACACTCGTCGTCGTACTCGCCGTGGTGTCACTGAGCCTGTACCGCCGGACCCCAGAACCCCGCACCGTCATGTACGGACTCGGCGGGCCCGTGGTCGCGATGCTCGCCTGCGCCCTCGGCGGCGTGATGAGCGGCGGGGTCTCCCAGCGCGTCGCCGACTGGCTCGACGGCCCCGGCACCCCCGGCATGGGCCGGAGCTCCGTCATCGAGGGCCCGCCGGTACTGCTCAGCTGGCAGGCGTCGGTCATCCCCGTGCTCCTGGTGCTGCTGGCCGTCCCCGCCCTGGTGCTGCTCGTACGGACCTGGCTCGCCGCCCGCGCCCTGGAGCCGGAGATCGACCGGGCGTACGAGGACGAACGGCCGGACCCGGCCCGCACCCGGCAGATCGCCCGCATCCAGGCCACGGCCGCCCTCACCGACTCCGCGCCCTGGATCCTCGGCCCGGTCTGCGCCGCCACCCTGTTGCTCGGCGCGGCAGCGGTTTTCGGGGCCTGGGCGAGCGGCCAGGTGCCAGGACTCGCGATGAAGGGCAGCGGCCCGTTCGCCGAGTCCGTCGCCCAGGCCGCGCAGTCCACCGGCTCCTGGATGGTCGGACTCGGCTTCATACTCTTCGTCACCTGGGGACGGCGCGCCTACCGCGACGCCTCGGCCCGGCGCACCATCGGCATCCTCTGGGACGTCGGTACGTTCTGGCCGCGTGCCGCCCACCCCTTCGCGCCGCCCTGCTACGCCGAGCGGGCCGTCCCCGACCTGGCGTCACGGATGTCCGCCTGGACCGCGCTCACCCGGGGCAGGCTCGTCATCTCCGGGCACTCCCAGGGCAGCGTCCTCGCCGCGTCCGCGGTCTGGCAGCTGCCCGCCGAGACCCGCAGCCGGGTCGCCCTGCTCACCTACGGCTCGCCGATCGAGCGACTGTACGCGCGCTGGTTCCCGGCCTACTTCGGCCCCGGGCCGCTGCACGCCCTGCACCGCTCCGTGCACTGCTGGCGCAACCTGTGGCGGGCCACCGACCCGATCGGCGGCCGGGTCCGGCTCGACGAGGGCCCCGGGCCCGAGGTCGACCGAGGGCCGCTGAAGGACCCCCTGGTCTACGGGCGGACCCGCGAGCATCCGCTGCCCGAAGCCGTTCTGGGGCACTCGGACTACCAGGCCGACCCGGTCTTCGCCCAGGAGCGGGCCGCGCTCCTGGAACGGCTGGACCCGGTCCTGCCCCGCCAGTCCGACGGGGAGGACACCACCAAGACCTCGCGGACTCAGGGCAGTTCGGGCAGGTCTTCCGGGTAGAGCAGGGTCAGGTCGTCCGTGCTCGGCTCGGCGAGCTGGGCGACCCGGCCCGCATGCCGCTCCACCATCGACTCGAAGGTCTGGCGCGCGGTACGGCCGTTGCCGAACGCCGGCCCCTTCGGCAGCTCGGCGAAGTACTTCAGCAGTGCCTCCCCGGTCCCGGAGGCCAGGCTGTACTCGTGCTCTTCGGCCTGCTGCTCCACGATGCGCAGCAACTCGGCGGGCTCGTAGTCGCTGAAGGTGATGGTCCGGGAGAAACGGGACGCCACGCCGGGGTTGACGGTGAGGAACCGCTCCATCTCGTGGGTGTAGCCGGCGACGATGACGACCACCGCGTCCCGGTGGTCCTCCATCAGCTTCACCAGCGTGTCGATCGCCTCCCGGCCGAAGTCCCGGCCGGAGTCCTCGGGCGACAGGGCGTACGCCTCGTCGACGAACAGCACCCCGCCGCGCGCCCGGTCGAAGGCCTCCTGGGTCCGGATGGCGGTCGAGCCGATGTGCTCACCGACCAGATCGACACGGGACACCTCGACCAGATGGCCCCGCTCCAGCACCCCGAGCGAGGCGAGGATCTCGCCGTACAGCCGGGCCACGGTGGTCTTCCCGGTGCCGGGGGAGCCGGTGAAGACGAGATGGCGGCGGACGGACGCCGCCTTGAGCCCGGCCTCCTGGCGCCGCCGGCCCACCTCGATCATGTCGGTGAGGGCGCGTACCTCCCGCTTGACGCTGTCCAGGCCCACCAGCGCGTCCAGTTCCCCGAGCACCGCGTCCGACCCGCGCGCCGGCGCGGTGGCGGGCACCTCGGCCGGGGCGGGCTCGACGGCGCGCTGTCCGGGAACGCCGCCGAGCAGTCCTGGGGCCGACTGGGTCGCCGTCAGCACGGTGGGCACCGGGGGAGCGGGGGAGCGCAGCGCGCTCTCGTCGCTCGTGCAGTCCTCCACCACGGGTCCGGTTCCCTGGCCGTCGCCGTGCGCGACGGCGGGCTCGGCGAACTCGTAGCCACCGCGGGCGCACCGCTCGGTCCGGCAACGGGTCAGCGTCGTACGGCAGCCGTCCATCACATGGAAACCGTAGCCGTCGCTGCCGGTGACCCGGCAGCTGTTGAACGTGCCGCGGCCCTCGGCGGAGACGTAGAAACCGGCCTCGGCGGGCGAGGTGACCGTGCAGCGCTCGATCGTCGGGTCGGCGCCCTTGGTGACGATCACTCCGGTCTGCGCCGTGTCGATGGTGCAGTTGTTCAGCGTGCCCCCGCTGCCGTGGTCGCGGAACCAGGCGCCGGTGGACGCCTCACGGATGCGGCAGTCGTCCAGCTGCGCCGTCGCCCCGTCGCTCACCGACACCGCGGTGTTGCGGACCTGGGACAGATCGCTGTCGACGACGTCGGCGCGCGAGCCCCGGTCGAGCACGAAGATGGCGTCCGGCACGTCATGGACCCGGCAGGAGTCCAGTATCACCGTCGCCCCGTCGCTCACCCAGACCGCCGGGTAGTCGCCCGTACTGTCGTGGATCTCGCACTGGTTGGCGTCGACCCGGGTGCCGGGATCCCAGACCGAGAGGCCGTTGCGGCCGAAGCGGCGCACCGTGGAGCGGGTCAGGGTGAGGACCGAACGGGAACGCAGGTCCACCGCGTTCTCCGGGATGTCGTGGATGTCGCAGTCGGCGAGCGTCAGTACCGCGTCGGTGTCGAGCGTGACACCGTCCGCCGAAGTGCGGTGCACCGTGCAGTCGGTGAGATGGGCGGCCGCACGCGCGGTCACCTGTATCCCGCTGCCCTTGATCTCGTACACCTCGCAGCCGACGCCCTCCAGGGCGCTTCCTTCGCCGGTGACGCTGAGGCCCGCGCCCGACGCGTGGTGGACCCGGCAGCGCTCCAGCCGTGGATGCGCGCCGTCGCGGACCGAGATCCCGGACTGCCCGGCGGAGACGACCTCGCACTCCTCGAACACCCCGCCCGCGCCGTCGAGTACGGCGATGCCGACCCCGGCGGGGTTGTCGACCGTGCAGCGGCGCACGGTCGGCCGGGCCGTACCGCGCACTTCGATCCCGGCGGCGGAACGGGTGACGATCCGCAGGTCCGCGATGTCCGGTGCGCCGTCCTCGACGAGCAGTGCGGGGGCCGTCGAGTCCTGGCCCTCCACATGCAGGTCCGTGACGACGGCGGAGGCGCGGACGGTCAGCGGGACCCCGTCGGGCGGGGCGATCCGGACGGAGCCGACGGAACCCTCGGGTCCGCGCAGGGTCACCGCGCGGTGCAGGACCAGATTCTCCCGGTAGGTGCCCGGCGCGATGGTGAGGACATCACCGTCGGCCGCGGCCTCCAGGGCTGCGGTGAGGGAGGCGTATTCGCCTGTGCGGCGCCGCCACCGCGATGTGCCGGTGTGCGTCACCTGGACCGTGCCCTGTGCCATGGCGCTGTTGTGCCCCCACCTCGTGCGTGCGTGATGCCCGTGTCACCGGCCTTACGGCAGCGGCGAATCCCGGGACCGCCCACCGGGAAAGCGGGCGGGCCGGTCCACCGTAGCGCGCGCGGCGGGCGGGAGTTGCCCCGATCACCAGCTGATCAGCTGCCGGTTCCGGTCCTGCCCCAGTCCGGACCGGTCTTGGCCCAGTCCTGGTCGATCCGGGTGTACCGTCCGCGCACCATGCGCCGGACGATCAATTGCCGTACGCCCTCGATCAGTCCGACGGCGAGCATCGTCGCGCCGAGCCCGGCCAGCACCGCGTGGGTACGGGCCGTCGGTGCGTCCATGGGGCGCGTGGCGGGGCGGCCTTCGAGATCCGTCCAGATCCCCACCCTGCTGCCCGGGGCGGTCCTCCGGGACGAGGTCATCACCGTGCCGCGGCGGGCGGTGCCGTCCGGGGCCTTCCAGCGCGCCACCACCGGGGTCTGCGAACCGTGCTCCGAGGACACCTCGGGGTCGGTGGCGAATCGCGGCGGCCGCGGTGCCCGGCGCAGCACGACCGCGGTGGTGGCACGACGTTCGGCCTGCTGGACCCGCACCGATTTCTGCAGGGCGTCGTCGGCGTACGACCCGCACACCCAGCCCAGGGCCGGTGCCGCCAGCACCATCAGGAGCAACGCGACAAGAGCCACCCATGCCTCGCGCCGGTCAGTGGCGCGGCGCAGGGGATTGTGCCGCCAGCGCCATATACCCGTAACCGCTCGCACAGTCCTGCACCCCCTTCCGTATCCGTCTTAGCCTGATACGGCACGCTTCGCGTGGTGAAGGAGCGAAGAGAGAGCAACCTCACCCCGACCAACGCGCGACCCACCCCAATGAGTTCCCGTCGGCCCGCCCCGGACTGACGGCACGTCCGGAGCGTGAACGCCGAAGTCGCCGTCGAGTCCCCATGGCTCGACGACGACTCCGTGCGACTGCGTGTGATGTCGGGTCAGTACCCCCGGCCCTGGTACGGGCGGTTGTACGGGTCCTCGTAGGGCGAGGGAGCCGGGGCAGGCCGGGTGGGCGCCGGACGGGGCGACGCCGGACGCATCGCCTCGTAACCGGTGCCCGGCGCGGGCCGCTGCTGTTGCTGCGGGTAGGGCGCCTGGTATCCGCCGCGGGCCGCGGACGGCTGCTGCGGGATGTACGGCGCCGGCGCGTGCTGCAGCTGCGCGGGCTGCATCGGCGCGTAACCCTGCTGAGCCGCCGGCTGCTGGTAGCCGTACGACGGACCGGGCTGGGAAGGTGCCGCGGGAAGAGCCGGCAGCGCCGCCGGGAGCGCCGGCAGATAGCTGTTGCCGGTGTCGTAGGCGGCAGGCACTCGGATCGGAGCGATCTGAGGGGTGCCCCGCTCCGCGACCAGGGAGTCGTAGATCGGAGTGTCGGGGAACGACGGTGCGGCGTAGTAGCCGCCGCCGTAGGTGGAGCGGGGGGAGGTCATGACACCTAAGTTAAGCCCACGATGTGCTGGTTGGGGAGACCTAATCTTGGGGTCATCCGTTTTACGCCAGTTCTGACCGCCTGACCTGGCAAAACAGGGATAAAGGCTCCGTTAGGAGCCGGGGCTTTTCCGCTTCCTGACGGACAGTGCGGAAGAACCTGCCGCCCACGGCATACTGGGCCGCCACGGGAACAGGAGGGCTCAGCGGTGACCCGAGAGCACACGGAGTACGACGTCCTGGTCGTCGGAGGCAGTGGCGTGGACACCATCGTGCGGGTCGACACCCTGCCCGTCCCGCTCGTCGACTCGGTCCAGGTCGGGCCGATCGAGGAATGGCCGGGCCACACCGGGGGGAACGTGGCGCTCGGCACCCGGGCGCTCGGACTGGAGGTCGCGCTCCTCGACTGCATCGGCGACGACTGGACCGGTGCCCAGGTGCGCGAGCGACTGGCCGAAGGGGACGTGGAGTTCGCCCCGTTTGTCTCCGCTGCGGGCACCCGCCGCGCCGTGAACCTGGTGGACGCGACCGGACGCCGGATGTCGTTCTACGACGCCCGCGACCCCGCCGACCTGAGAATGCCCCGGGATTTCTACCTGCCGAGGCTGCGGCGTACCCGCCACGTCCACCTGTCCATCATGAATTTCACGCGCTTCCTCTACGACGACATCGAGGAACTCGGCGTACCCGTCTCCACGGACCTGCACGACTGGGACGGACTGGCCGACCACCACCGGGAGTTCGCACTCCGCTCCGACCTCGTCTTCCTCAGTGCGGCGGGCGCGGGCGAGGGCACCTTCGCCCTGATGCGGGAGATCCTCCGCGAGGGCCGCGCCGACACCGTGGTCGCCACGGCGGGTGCGGGCGGCTCCCACGTACTCACCCGGGACGGCGGCCCCACCCCGCACCACATCCCCGCGACCGTCCCGCCCGCACCGGTGGTGGACTCCAACGGCGCGGGCGACGCGTACGTCTGCGGCTTCCTGTACGGGAGGCTCGCCGGCCGGGGCCCGCTGGAGTGCGCCCGGCTGGGAGCCGTGGCGGGGGCGTACGCCTGCACCGCGCCGGGTTCCACCGCGCTCGTCCCGCGCGAACTCCTGCTGGCATCGGACCACGACCGGGACGGGAGCCAGTAGCCGGTGGCGGCACCGAGCGCCGCTGTCCCGGGACTCGCTCCGGGTGCCGGACGGAGTGCTGTACGGGCCGGTGCGCAGGAGTTCCCACGCCCTGACCGCATGCGGGGGTCGGCGCCGCCGTGGCGTCCCGCGGCGTAGGCAGCGAACCAGGCGGAGTGGTCCAACGGCCCCGTGCGCCAGGACGGTTCGGCGAAGAGCTCGTAAGCGGCCGGCTTGCCGCCGGTGCCCTCCGGGAGATGGAGGATGCCCCGGAGCACACTGCCCGGCGTGGTGCGGGAGCAGGCGCCGCAGCGCCGCCTCGGCCGGACCCGAGCCGAAGGCGTGGCCCGCCGCGGGAGGCGGCCGCCGCATCACCGGCCGACGGGCTCCTGGCCGTGACGGAGCTCGGCGCGGTGACCAGTACGGCGCGAGCGGACGAACCGGCGACGATCCAGGATCTGAGGCCGCTCAAGGGTGGCCTCGTCCGCCGAAGGGATACGGGGCTTGCCCGGGACACGGTGCGCCACCGGGCCACCCACGGAAACCGGCGCGGCCGCACCGGCCGCGTCGTTCCGGGGCGGCCGCGCCGGCACCGGCAGCACGGTGCGAGCATCGAAATCCATGAGGCTCAGCCATAGAAGAATGCGCTTTTATGACCTCCTGTGCAGGCCGCAGGATGGCTGCGAGCCGGCTTCCGGGGAGGAACGCATGACGTCAGCCATCGAATCGGGCCTGCTGCCCGGCACTTCCGAAACACGTCCGGAAGGGCTGGCCGTCGGTGGCGTCCTGCTCACCGAACTGGCACGGCGTTTCGGAACGCCCCTCTTCGTGTACGACGAGGAGCATCTGCGCCGGCGCTGCCGGGAGGCGGTCGCCGCCTTCGGCCGGGACAACGTCGCCTACGCCTCCAAGGCGTTCCTGTGCACGGCCATGGCCAGGCTGGCCCACGAAGAGGGGCTGCTGCTCGATGTCGCCTCCGGCGGCGAGCTGCGGGTCGCGCTGCACGCCGGGGTGCCCGCCGACCGGATCGTCCTGCACGGCAGCAACAAGGACGCGACGGAGCTGCGCACCGCCATGTCCGCCCGGGTGCGGCACCTGGTGGTCGACAGCTTCGACGAGATGGACCGCATCGAGCGGCTGCACGCCGAGGAACACCTGCCGCCCGCCCGGATCCAGCTGCGGGTGGCGCCCGGAGTGGCCGCCGGCGCGCACGAGGCGATCCGCACCGGTGGCAACGACTCGAAGTTCGGCTTCGGCCTCGCCGGCGGAACCGCGGCGGCAGCCGTGCGCCGAGCCGCCGGTTCCCCGGCGATGACCCTGGAAGGCGTCCACGCGCATGTGGGCTCGCAGGTGCTGGACACCGCGGAACTCGCGGCCGGAGCCGCCGCCGTCGCGCGGTTCGCCGCCGACACCGGGATGCACCGGCTCACGGTCGGCGGCGGCCTCGGCGTCGCGTACGAGGCGGGACAGACCGCACCGTCGTTCGCCGAATGGGCGGCCCGGGTACGGATCGCGGTGCGTGGCGCGGGCTGGGGTTCCCCGGTGACCGTGGAGCCCGGCCGTTCCATCGCCGCCCGTGCCGGGCTGACCCTCTACCGGGTGGGCACGATCAAGCGCATCGAGGGCGTGCGGACGTACGTCGGCGTGGACGGCGGGATGAGCGACAACCTGCGCCCCGCCCTGTACGGCAGCCGCTACGAGGTGTTCCTGCCGCGCAGCCCGCGTGCACCCAGGCCCATGCGGGCACGGCTGGTCGGCAAGCACTGCGAGAGCGGTGACGTGATCGTCGACGACGCCGCCCTGCCCGCCGACGTCGCGGTGGACGACCTCCTGGCCACGCCGGTCACCGGCGCCTACGGATACGCCATGGCCTCCAACTACAACAAACTGCCGCGTCCCGCCGTCGTCTTCGTACGCGACGGCCACGCCCGCACCGTGGTGCGCCGGGAAACCGAGGAGGACCTGCTGCGCCTGGACGTGGACGAGCCCGCCAGGGATCACGGGGCAGCCCTTAACCTGACCCGATGCTGAACAGTGCCCGACTGCTCGTCCTGCTGGAGATCGCCCGTACCGGCACCATCGTGGCCGCGGCCCAGGCGCTGCATCTGAGCCCCTCCGCGATCTCGCACCAGCTGGCCCGGCTGGAGCAGGAGCTCGGAGTGGCGTTGGTGGAACGGCAGCCGCAGAGCCTGCGGCTGACCGCGGCCGGGGTGCGACTGGCCGAGCACGCGCAGGCGGTCGCCGACCTGATGGCCGTGGCCCGGGACGACCTGCGGGCGCACTCCGAGGGCGAGGCGGGGGTCCTGCGGCTGGGCTTCTTCGCCTCCTCGGGCCTGGAGCTGCTGCCCCGGGCCCTGTCGGCGTTCTCGGCGAACCGGCCCCAGGTCGAGCTGGAGCTGATTCTGGGACAGCCGCACGAGCTGGTGCCCGACCTGGAGGCGGGCCGGCTCGACGCCGCGGTCGTCTTCGAGCATCCGCTCGACCCCTGGTGCCGGCAGGCGACCGTGGACGTGGAGATGTTCTTCGACGAGCCGCAGCTGGTGGTCCTTCCCCTGCGGCACCGCCTCGGGCGGCACGCCGCGGTCCGGCTCGCCGCCCTTGAGGGGGAGAGCTGGATCGGTACGCACGGCGGCCACACCGGCGAACCGGTTCTGGAGCGGGCGTGCGCGGCAGAGGGTTTCCGGCCCCGGGTGCGCTGCCGCAGCGATCACTACCAGGTCACGATCAACCTGGCCCGCGCGGGCATGGGCATCGCACTCGTCCCGGCCCTCGGGCTCGGCGACACCGCAGGCGTGCATGTCTGCCGACTGGACCACCCCCGGCTGCACCGGCGCATCGGTGTCGCCACCCGGCCCACCAACCGCAACCCGCTGCTGAAGATCTTCCTCGCGGACCTGCGGTCGGCCGCCGAGGAGATCCGGTCGCTGCTGGAGGTGCAGTGGGCGTGACCGGTACGCCGGTCACGCCCACCGCGTCCCCGGGGGCGGGCTTCTCAGCCGGCGGTCGGGCGCCCGGCACAGGCCGCGAGGGTCCGCCCCACGTCCCGGATGGCATGCACCGCGGCCCGCTCGGTGCTCGGGCCCAGCGCCGTGTCCCAGTGCGCCACCACCGCGTACGCCAGCCGGCGCCTGCCCACGATGACACCGGCGTCGGCACGGACCCCGGTGTCGGTGCCGGTCTTGTTGGCCACCAGGAGCCCGTCGCGCAGCCGTTCGGGAAAGCCCGGGGCGTACGGGTCGTGGTCGATCAGCGCGGGGACCAGGCCGTGGTCGGTGTTGGCACGCATCCAGCGCAACAGCCGGGCGGAGGCCGCCGGACTGCTCATGGTGCCGCGCACCGCGTGCGTCACCAGCCGCGCCAGGTCCCGTGCGGTGCCGGTGGCGAAGACGGGCGGCACGCCCGGGCCCCGGACGTCGCGGACCCTGTCGTGCAGCGCGAGGTGATCGAGCCCGAGCTCCCCTGCCAGCCGGGCCGTGGACTCCCGCCCCACGAGGCGCAACAGCGCGTTGGTGGCGGTGTTGTCGCTCACCGAGGCCGTCAGCCAGGCCAGATCCTCGACGGTCCAGCCGCGCCCGCTCAGCCTGCGCAGCAGACCGGTGCCCTCCGCCACGTCCTCGTCGAGGACCTCCACGACACGGTCGGCGGGCAGTTCCCCGCTGTCCAGCCGGTGTGCGACCTCGGCGAGCAGCAGCAGCTTCGAGGCGGACGCCACCGGCAGCACGGTGCGCTCGTCCACCCCCACCGTGCCGCCGCCGTCGATGTCGACGGCGGCGACGGCGAGGGTGAGCGGCAGCGCGGCCGAACGCCGCGCCGCCGCGGCCACCTGGGCCAGACTCATCGGATCCTCACCACTTCTCCCGCCCGCGCCGAGGTCGGGCGGCCGTCTCTCGCCGCGACCCGCCCCGACACCACGACGGTATCGATGCCTTCGGGCGTCAGCAGGGGCCGGTCGAAGTCGGCGGTGTCGCGCACCGACGCCGGGTCGAGTACGACGAGATCGGCGACGGCGCCGTCGCGGACCACGCCGCGGCCGGTGAGGCCGAACCGCCCGGCGGGCAGCCCGGTCATCTTGTGCACTGCGCTCTCCAGCGGGAGCAGTTGCTCGTCGCGGGCGTAGTGGCCGAGCACCCGGGCGAAACTTCCCGCCCAGCGCGGATGCGGACGGCCGGGTTTGGGCACGCCGTCCGAGCCGATCATCGACAACGGGCTGGCGAGGACCCGGCGGACGTCGTCCTCGCGCATGGAATGGCTGATGATGGTCACCTCGCCCTGCTCGGCCAGCAGGAGATCGCACGCCTGGTCGACCGGATGGACGCCGCGCTCGGCCGCGAGTTCGGCGATGGTGCGCCCCTCGGCCTCGGGATGTGTCTGCGCGGCGGCCACCGAGATGAGGTCCCAGCCGCCGTTCCCCACGGTGTTCTCCCACCCCTCGACGCCCCGGGCGATGTCCCTCCTGATCCGGTCGCGCGTCTCGGGGCGGCGCAACCGCTCCAGCAGGGCGCCGACGCCGCCCTCACTCGCCCACGGGGGCAGCATGGCGTGCAGGACGGTGCTTCCCGCCGTGTACGGATAGACGTCGCACAGCACGTCCACGCCTTCGGCGCGGGCCCGTTCCAGCCGGGGCAGGGTGCGCAGTGTGGCGCCCCAGGCGTGCCGGCCCGCGGTCTTGTGGTGGGAGATCTGCAGCGGGGCGCCGGAGCGCACCGCGATCTCCAGGGCCTCTTCCAGGGCGGACTCCACCTGTGACATCTCGTCGCGCAGATGAGTGACGTAGGGCTTGCCGTGCTGGGCGGCGACCGCGGCCAGCGCGACGATCTCCTCGGTGTCGGCGTAGGTGCCGGGCGGGTAGATCAGCCCGGTGGACAGACCGGCCGCCCCCTGGGCCAGCGCCCGGTCCAGCAGTGCGCACATGGCGTCCAGTTCACCGGGCCGGGGCGGCCGGGCCTCGAAGCCCATCACTCCGGCGCGCAGCGTGCCGTGGCCGACCAGCGAGGCGATGTGGGTGTGGCGCAGAGCGGGGTCCTGACCGGCGGCGAACGCGTCGAAGTCCACGGCGGGCCGCACCGGTCCGAGCCCGAACGTCACCCTGAGGTGCTCGGCGAGTTCCGGCAGCCGCGCGGGGAGCGAGGGGAACAGGCTGGTCCCGCAGTTGCCGCAGATCTCCGTGGTGACACCCTGGAGCAGGGGAGCGAGACGGAGGTCGTCGGCCGCCTCCGCGGTACCGCCGTCCCCGTGGGGAGCCGCGAGGGCGTCGGAGTGCGTGTGCACATCGATGAAGCCGGGTGCGACGACCCGCCCGGCCACGTCCAGGGTCTCGGCTGCCGTGGCGGGGGCGCCGGCGGGGAGCACGGCGATCCGCCCGGCCACCACCGCGATGTCCGCCTCCCGGGCGGGTGCTCCGGTTCCGTCCACGAGCGTGCCGCCGCGCAGCAGCAGATCGAGAGGGCGGCCCATCACAGCACCGTCGACAGGAAGGCCCGCGTGCGCTCGTGCTGCGGGTCGGTGAACAACAGGTCAGGGCTCCCGGCCTCGACGACGGCGCCCCGGTCCATGAACAGGACCCGGTCGGCGACCTCACGGGCGAAGCCCATCTCGTGGGTGACCACGACCATCGTCATGCCGCTGCGGGCCAGGTCGCGCATGACCCCGAGCACTTCGCCGACGAGTTCGGGATCGAGGGCGGAGGTGGGTTCGTCGAAGAGCATGAGGGCGGGTTCCATGGCCAGCGCGCGGGCGATCGCCACACGCTGCTGCTGCCCGCCGGACAGCTGCCCCGGGTAGTGGTCCGCCCGGTCCGAGAGACCGACGTCGGCCAGCAGCCCGCGGGCCTGCTTCTCGGCCTGCGCACGGGGCCGTCCCTTGACGACGACCGGACCCTCCATCACGTTCTGCACCGCGGTGCGGTGCGGGAACAGGTGGAACCGCTGGAACACCATGCCGATCCGTTCGCGCTGGCGCCGCACGTCCCGGGCGCGCCGCTCGCGCAGCACCCGGCCGGACGGGCCGTGCTGTTCGTAGCCGACCAGCTCACCGTCCATCCACACCCGCCCCGCGTCGATCCGCTCGAGGTGGTTGAAGCAGCGCAGCAGCGTGGACTTCCCGGACCCGGAGGGGCCGATGACACAGAGCACCTCACCGCTGCGGACATCGAGGTCGATGCCCCTCAGCACCTCGGTGTCACCGAACCTCTTGCGGACCCCGCGGGCCTTGAGGATCACGTCGTTCATGCCGTTGCCCCCTTCTTGGTGCCTCCGGGCAGGAGATTGGCCAGGATCCTGCTCCGCAGCACGGGAGCGGTACCGGGGCTGTAGCGCCGCTCGACGGCGTGCTGACCGATGCTGGCGATCGTGGTGAGCACGAGGTACCAGATCGAGGCCACCAGGAGCAGGGCGACCACTTCGAAGTTGGCGAGGTAGAGGTGCTGGGAGACGGTCATCAGATCGGCACCGGCGATGACCGAGACCAGCGAGGTCGTCTTGAGCATGGAGATGAACTGGTTGCCGAACGGCGGGATGATGACCCGCATCGCCTGCGGAAGGATGATCCGGGACAGGATCCGGCGGTTCGACATCCCGATGGAGGCGCCCGCCTCGCGCTGGCCGGGATCCACGCTCTGGATGCCGGCCCGCACGATCTCGGCCATGTAGGCGCCCTCGTTGATGGAGAGTCCGAGGAGCGCGGCCACGAAGCCGGTGATCACCTGGTTGGACTGCCAGCTGATGAGTTTGGGGCCGTCGAACGGGATTCCGACGCTGATCACGGGGAACAGCAGGGCCAGGTTGAACCAGAAGATGAGCTGGACCAGCAGCGGGGTGCCCCGGAAGAACCAGGTGTACGCACCGGCGGTGAGCCGCAGGACCGGACTGTCGGACAGCTGCATCACCGCGACGACGACCCCGATGGCGATGCCGAGCACCATCGAGACGAGGGTGAGCTGAACGGTCACCCCGAGGCCCTTGAGGATCACGCCGTCGAACTGGTACTCGGCGACGATGTCCCAGTGCAGATTGGGATTGACGATGACGGTGTAGGCGAGCCACACCGCGAACAGGGCGGCGGCGAGGACCGCGAGCCAGCGCCCGGGACGCGGGCGTCCGGTCACCTGGAGGGAGAGGTCGTCCTCGTGGGGCATCCGGTCGGCGGGGCCTGCATCCGGCACCCCGCCGCGGGCGGGCCCGGGTGTTTTCTGGGGGTTCATGTCCGTTCTCACTGCCCGTCGTTGACGGTGGCCTCGGGCACGGCGCTGTCGCCGACTCCCCAGGTGTCGAGGATCTTCTTGTAGTCGCCGTTGTCGATGAGCTCCTGCAGGGCCCTGTGGACGGCGTCGCGCAGTCCGCCCTGGCTCTTCGCGGACGCGATGCCCCAGGGAGCGGTGCCGTACTGCTCCGGCAGGACCTCGTACGAACTGCTCTTCTTCGTGAACATCTTGGCGACGGGATAGTCGACGATGGTCGCGACCGCGCGTCCGCTGTCCAGCTGCAGCAGCCCGGTCGGTGCGTCCTCGCTCTGGGAGATCCGCATCTTCTCCTGGCACTTGGCGTTCTGTTCCTCGCCGATGTGGAGGTTTGAGCTGCCCTTGGCGAGGACGACGGTCTTTCCGCAGAGGTCCGCGAGGGACTTGATGCCCTGCGGGTTGCCCTGCTTCGTCATGATGACGCCGCCGGTGCGGAAGTAGTCGACGAAGTCGACCGCCCGGCGCCGCTGCGCACTGTCGGTCATGGACGACATCACCAGGTCGAACCGTCCCGACTCCAGGCCGGGGATCAGTCCGTCGAAGGCGGCATTGGTGAGTTCGAGCTTCAGCTTGAGCCGCTCGGCAAGGGCCTTGGCCAGATCGGGGTCGACGCCGGTGAGCCGGGTGGTGCCGGGCTCGTACATCTCCATCGGCGGGTACCCGACCGCGGTGGCCACCCGGAGCACACCCTTTTCCCGGTACTGGGCGGGCAGCAACTCGGCCGCGGTCCGGCCGGAGGCGGCCTTCGACGCGGCTTCGGACGGGGCTTCGCCCTGACCGGAACGCCCGCAGGCGGTGGCCGCGAGAGCCACCACGGCCAGGGCTGCCAGACAGCGCAGAGAACGGGGACGATTCATCGGATTCTCCCTCAAGGGGTGGCGGTGCGCCGATGCTGGCAGCCGCGCCCCGGTGAACGGAAGATGATGAAGCCATTCATGCCTGACCATCGAAATCCGTACGGGTCCGGTGGATCGCGGCGACCTGACCGGACGTCCGTGACCCCTGTGACGGTCCGGGGGATTAGGTTGTCGGAGAAAGGTTTTCGGGCAGCCGGACTCGTGATGGGGGCGAAGCATGACCATGCAAAAGGGAGCCAATGTTCCGGTGGCGGCTCAGGCCGTGCGGGTCGAACTGGGATGGCGCACCTCCCCGGGGACACCGGACGTGGACGGCTCGGCACTCCTTCTCATGCCGTCGGGAAAGGTGCGCGGCGACGCCGACTTCGTCTTCTACAACCAGCCCTCCCACGCGTCCGGCGCGGTGCGCCACGAGGGCAAGCGGACCGCCGGTGACGGGACGACGGACAGCCTCGCGGTCGACCTGGCACGCGTCGAGCCGGCCATCGACCGGGTGGTCCTGGCGGCCTCCGCGGACGGCGGCACGTTCGGCCGGGTGGCCGGGCTGTACGTACGGATCACGGACGCGGCGAGCGGCAGGGAGATCGCGCGCTTCGACAGCGCGGACGCGACGATCGAGACCGCGTTCATCCTCGGGGAGCTCTACCGGCGCCAGGGCGCCTGGAAGTTCCGCGCCGTCGGCCAGGGGTACGACACCGGCCTCGAAGGGCTCGCGACCGACTTCGGGATCTCCGTCGACGAACCGCAGCGGCCCCAGCCGGCTCAGCCCAATCGCCGGCCCCGCACACCCCAACAGCCGCAGAGCGCAACGCGGTTCGACCACCGGCCGTCGGCTCCGCCCGCGCCGCCGATGGCGCCGCCGGCGCCTGCCGCACCCCCTGCCCCCGCGCCCGTCCGCCTGTCCAAGGTGACGCTCACCAAGGAAGCGCCGGTGGTCTCCCTCGCCAAACAGGGCGGCACTTCGGGTGCGCTTCGCGTCAATCTCAACTGGGAAGTGCGCAAACAGTTCAAGGGCTGGGGAAGCAAGTTCGGCAGAGCGGTCGCCAACCACTCGGACCTCGACCTCGATCTCTGCGCCCTCTACGAACTGACCGACGGCCGCAAGGGAGTCGTGCAGGCGCTGGGAAACGCGTTCGGCGCCCTCCAGCACCCTCCCTACATCCATCTCGACGGAGACGACCGCACCGGCGCCGTCTCCACCGGCGAGAACCTCACCGTCAACCTCGACCACAAGAACAAGCTCCGGCGCGTCCTGATCTTCGTCACCATCTACGAAGGCGCCCGGAGCTTCGCCGACCTCCACGCGACCGTCACGCTCCAGCCCCAGAACGGCGCCCCGATCGACTTCTCGCTCGACGAATGCACCGTCCCGTCCACGGTCTGTGCCCTGGCGCTCCTGACCAACAACGGGGGAGACCTCACGGTGCAGCGCGAGGCCCGCTACCTCGTCCCCGAGCGCGGAGTCAGCCCGCAGCGCACCATCGACTACGCCTACGGGTGGGGCATGAACTGGACACCCGGCCGTAAATAACCCCCCGGCGGTCCGGCCGGCCCTGCGGCCATCGGCCCACCGCCGGCTCGGCTCACCGGTCCGGCGCGGCCTCGGGGCGGGCGTACGTACGCCCCTTCCAGGCCGCGCCGCGGCCCCGGTAGTGCTGCACCGCCGAATCGACCGTCATCAGCAGATAGAGCACGGCGGTGAACGGCAGCAACGGAGCCGACCACAGCGACTGCCGGTAGTAACGCAGCATCGGCAGATACGTCGCGGTCATCACCGCCCACGCCAGTCCGCCCGTCCACGCCGCCACCGGGTCACCGGTCAGCAGCCCGGCGACGAGCGCGGCCGGCGGGACGAGATAGACCAGCGCGAGCCCCAGCACCGTCCCCAGCAGCAGCGGCGGACTGTGCCGCAACTGGGCGTATGCGCTCCGCGACACCATCCGCCACAGATCCGCCAGCCGCGGGTACGGCCGCACGCTGTCCACCCGCTCCGCGAGCCCCAGCCAGATCCGCCCGCCGCTGCGCTGCACCACCCGCGCCAGCGACACGTCGTCGATCACCGCCTGCCGGATCGACTCCGGCACCCGGGCCCGCTGTGCCGCCCCGGTCCGCAGCAGCACGCAGCCACCGGCCGCAGCAGCCGTCCGGGCACCCGCCCGGTTCACCCACCGGAACGGATAGAGCTGCGAGAAGAAGTACACGAAGGCCGGCACCACCAGCCGCTCCCAGAGACTCGACACCCGCAGCCGGGCCATCTGCGAGACCAGGTCGAAGCCGCCCGATCCGGCGGCTGCGACCAGCTCCCGCAGACTGTCCGGCTCGTGCGCGATGTCTGCGTCGGTGAGCAGCAGATACTCCGGCTCCCTGGTCCGGGCCAGCGAGATCCCGTGCCGCACCGCCCAGAGCTTGCCCGTCCAGCCCGGCTCGGGCTCACCCGGCGAGACGACCGTCACCGGCAGCCCCCCGTACCGTACGGACAGCGCGCGGGCGACGTCCCCGGTCCCGTCCTTGCTGCAGTCGTCGACGAGAAAGATCTCCGCCCGCCCCGGATAGTCCTGCGCCAGCAGCGACGGCAGGCTCACCGGCAGCATGTCGGCCTCGTCACGCGCGGGCACCACGATCGCGACGGACGGCCATCCGGCAGGGGGCTCCCGGCGGGGCAGCCGCTGGTCGGTCCGCCAGAAGAACCCTTGTCCCAGCAGCAGCCACACCCATGCGGCCAGCGAACCCACGGCGATCCAGGCAACGGCGCTCATCCGCCGCAGTCTGCCCCACCGGGACGGAACCGCAAGGGCGGTCGACTATGGTGACCGGGTGAAGATCGCGCTCATGGACTCAGGAATCGGCCTGCTCGCGGCAGCCGCCGCGGTACGCCGGCTGAGGCCGGACGCCGATCTGGTGCTCTCCTCCGACCCCGACGGCATGCCCTGGGGACCGCGTACGCCCGAGTACGTGAGCGCCCAAGCACTCGACGTGGCCCGCGCGGCCGCCGCCCACCGGCCGGACGCACTGATCGTCGCCTGCAACACGGCCTCCGTGCACGCCCTCCCGGCGCTCCGCGCCGAGCTCGAACCCACGCTGCCGGTCATCGGCACCGTCCCCGCCATCAAGCCGTCCGTGGCCGGTGGCGGCCCCGTCGCGATCTGGGCCACGCCCGCCACCACCGGCAGCCCGTACCAGCGCGGACTCATCGCCGAATTCGCGCGCTCCGTCGACGTCACCGAGGTGCCCTGCCCGGGTCTCGCCGACGCCGTGCAGTACGCGGACGAGACGGCGATCGACCTGGCGATCGCCGCGGCCGCCGCCCGCACCCCGCGCGATGTCCGGGCCGTGGTCCTGGGCTGCACCCACTACGAACTGGTCGCCGAACGCATTCGCGACGCGGTGCGGCAACCCGGTCTGCCGCCGGTCGCGCTGTACGGTTCCGCGGGCGCCGTCGCCGCCCAGGCACTGCGCCGGATCGGTGCCGAACCCGCTCCGTCGGCCGAACCGTCCACCTCTCTCGCGGTCCTTCTCAGCGGCCGCCCCGCCGACCTGCCGAAAGCCGCTCTGGCCTACGCCGAGGGGCGGCTGCTGGGAGCCGTCAGCCCGGCCCGCTGACCCGGCGGGGCCCGTTCGTCCCATCCCCGGCGTGCGGAATCCTGAGTACGCTGCTTGACATGAGGGACCACTCCCGAAAACCCCGGCACGACGGAGCCGACGCCTGCTCCGCCGTCTGGACCGGCAGGGCCACCAACCGGGCCCAGTGGGTACTCGCGGCCGCCGGCGCCGCCTGCCTGGCGCTCGGCGTCCAGCTGGCCGTCACCTCCAACTGGGCCTCCGGGATCGCCCCGCTGCTGATGTCCGTGATCGGCTGTGTCGCCGCCGGGCTGCTCATGCTGTTCGGCACCCTCGCGTTCGTGAACGTGGCCGTGAGGGTCGACGGGGACGCCCTGGAGGTGCGCTGCGGCCACATGGGCCTGCCGCGCCGCCGGATTCTGCTCACCCAGGTGGTGGGCGCGGAATTCGCTCCCGAGGTCACCCCGCGCCAATGGGGCGGCTGGGGCTACCGCTGGCGACCCGAGCAGGGTACGGCCGTGGTGGTCCGCAGGGGCGAGGGCCTGGTGCTCCGGCTCGGCGACGGCAGGACGTTCACCATCACGGTCGACGACGCGGAGGCGGGCGTCCGGTTCATCCGCGAGCGCCTGCAGCTGCCGGCGACCGGAGCGACGGCCGGTACCTGACCCCCGAGGGCCGCCCCGCTCGGACGGCTGCGGACCGGATCTGTGCGGGAAAGCGCCGGAACGATCCGGTACGAAGGGTTCCACCACACGGGCGGGGCTGCCGGACGCACAGCCGGCCACCGTAGACTCCGCCGGGTGAGCGCCACCACCACCGAAGTCGAGGCCGCGCAGCCGGTCTCATCCCCCGTGTCCCGGAAGCGACGCTTCCTGCGGCCCCCGGCCGCCGTGATCGCGGGCGTACTGCTGTATCTGAGCTTCCCGCCGCGCCCCCTGTGGTGGCTGGTCCTGCCCGGTTTCGCCCTGCTCGGCTGGGTGCTGCACCGACGACTGCTCCGGGCCGGCTTCGGACTCGGTCTGCTCGCCGGACTGGGCTTCATGCTGCCGCTGCTGCACTGGACCGGCGAGGAGGTCGGTCCGGTGCCGTGGCTGGCGCTCTCCGCCGCCGAGGCGCTGTTCATCGCGGTCGGCTGCATCGGGATCGCCGCCGTCAGCCGGCTCGCCTGGTGGCCGGTGTGGGCCGCCGCGGTCTGGGTGCTCGACGAGGCGGTCCGGGCCCGGGTGCCGTTCGGCGGCTTCCCGTGGGGGAAGATCGCCTTCGGCCAGGCGGACGGCGTGTTCCTGCCGCTCGCGGCCCTGGGAGGCACACCGCTGCTCTCCTTCGCGGTGGTGCTGTGCGGCTTCGGTCTCTGCGAAGCGGTACGCCAGATCCGCGCCCACCGCCGTACGGGCACGCTGTCCAGGGCGGCCGTCGCCGCCGCGGCCGCGACCGTCCTGGTACCCGTCGCCGGCGCCTTCGCCGCGCTGCCCCTCGTCGACGACTCGGCCGAGGACGGCACCGCGACCGTCGCCGCGATCCAGGGCAACGTGCCCCGGCTCGGACTCGACTTCAACTCCCAGCGCCGCGCCGTCCTGGACAACCATGTGCGCCGCACCGAACAGCTTGCCCGGGAGGTGAAGGAGGGCAAGGTCCCGCAGCCCGACTTCGTCCTGTGGCCGGAGAACTCCTCCGACCTCGACCCGTACCGGAACGCCGACGCCAGGATCCTGATCGACGACGCGGTGAAGGCGATCGGCGTGCCCACCGTGGTCGGCGCGGTGGTCGAGCCCGACAGCGGGAACCTGCGCAACACCCTCATCCAGTGGGATCCGGAGAAGGGCCCCGTCGAAACCTACGACAAGCGCCACATCCAGCCGTTCGGCGAGTACATGCCGATGCGCTCCATCGCCCGGATCTTCAGCTCCGACGTGGACCGGGTGACGCGTGACTTCGGGCCCGGGAAGAAGGTCGGGGTCTTCGACCTGGCGGGCGCGAACGTGGGGCTCGTGACCTGCTACGAGGCCGCGTTCGACGACGCCGTACGGGACACCGTCACGCACGGCGGCCAGCTGATCGCCGTACCCAGCAACAACGCCACCTTCGGCCGCAGCGAGATGACCTATCAGCAACTGGCCATGTCCAGGGTGCGGGCGGTCGAGCACAGCAGGTCCGTCGTCGTCCCCGTCACCAGCGGGGTCAGCGCCGTGATCCGCCCGGACGGGACGGTCGTCCAGAAGACGAAGCTGTTCACCCCGGACGCGCTCGTGGACGAGGTGCCGCTGAGGTCCTCGCTGACGCCCGCGACCCGGATGGGCACGCTCCCCGAAGCGGTGCTGGTGCTGATCGCCGTGGCCGGGCTCGGCCTGGTCAGCGTCCGTGCGGTACGGAGCCGGCGCAGCCGCTGATCCACCGGTGCGCCACGTAGGGGCTGTCCTGTGATTCCTGGTGGATCACGGACAGCCTTTAGGGTCGGACCCATGACAACTCCTGATTTCATCCGCGAGATCCGCGCCACCGCAGGTCAGCAACTGCTCCTGCTGCCCGGCGTCACCGCCATCGTGTTCGACGACGAGGGAAGAGTGCTCCTGGGACGCCGTTCCGACACCGGCAAATGGTCGGTCATCGGCGGCATCTGCGAGCCGGGCGAGCAGCCGGCGGCGACGGCGGAGCGCGAGGTGTACGAAGAGACCAACGTGCGCTGCGTCGCGGAGCGGGTCGTGCTCACCCAGGCCCTGGAGCCCGTGCAGTACGCGAACGGCGACCGCTGCCAGTACCTCGACGTCACCTTCCGCTGCCGGGCGACCGGCGGTGAGGCACGCGTCAACGACGACGAGTCGCTGGAGGTGGGTTGGTTCCCGGTGGACGCGCTGCCGCCGCTGAACGAGTTCGGGCTCTTCAGGATCAAGCAGTCGATGACCGACGGACCCACCTGGTTCGAACCCACCGCCGGGCAGTGAACACCGTCGCCCGCAGGGCGGCCCGGTCTCCCGGGCCGCCCTGCGGACGACGTTCGCGACCACGCACTCAGACGGTACGGGCGTCGGCCTTCGGCGCCCCGGCGGCGTCCGGGGCGGCCGCGGCCCCGTCGATGTCCGTGAGGTCCCGGTGCCGGGTCTCCTTGGCGCACCCGACCGCGAGCAGGGTGATGAGCGCGGCGGCGATGACGTACAGCGAGATGGGTACCGAGCTGTCGAAGTCCGCGAGCAGCGCGGTGGCGATGAGCGGCGCCGGGGCACCGGCCGCGACCGACGAGAACTGCGCCCCGATCGAAGCGCCCGAGTACCGCATCCGGGTCGCGAACATCTCCGAGAAGAAGGCGGCCTGCGGTGCGTACATCGCACCGTGGAAGAACAGCCCGACGGTGACGGCGAGCAGCAGACTTCCGAAGTTCCGGGTGTCGATAAGCGCGAAGAACGGGAACGTCCACAGCCCGACACCGACCGCGCCGACCAGATACACCGGCTTGCGCCCGACCCGGTCCGAAAGCGCGCCCCACATCGGAATGACCGCGAAGTGGACGGCCGAGGCGATGAGCACCGCGTTGAGCGCGGTCTGCTTGCTCAGATCCGCCGCCGTGGTCGCGTAGACGAGCACGAACGCCGTGATCACGTAGTAGCTGATGTTCTCCGCCATCCTGGCGCCCATGGCGATCAGCACATCGCGCCAGTGGTGCCGCAGCACGGCGACGAGCGGCATCTTCTCGGCCGTCCCGGCACTCGACCTGCGCTCCTCGGCCTGCGCCAGCGCGGCCTTGAAGACCGGCGATTCATCGACGGAGAGCCGGATCCACAGGCCGATGAGCACCAGGACACCGGAGAGCAGGAAGGGGATTCGCCAGCCCCACGACCCGAAGGCGGATTCCGACATCAGCGCGGTGAGCGCGGACAGCACCCCGGTGGCGAGCAGCTGCCCGGCCGGTGCGCCCGTCTGCGGCCAGGAGGCCCAGAAGCCGCGCCGTTCGGCGTCCCCGTGCTCCGACACCAGCAGCACGGCCCCGCCCCATTCGCCCCCGAGCGCGAAGCCCTGCACCAGCCGCAGGATCGTGAGGAGTACGGGGGCGGCGGCCCCGACCGTGGCATGCGTCGGCAGCAGCCCGATCGCGAACGTCGCCCCGCCCATCATCAGCAGGCTGAGCACCAGCAGCTTCTTGCGGCCGAGCCGGTCGCCGTAGTGGCCGAACACCAGGGCACCCAGCGGCCGGGCGGCGAAGCCGACCGCGTAGGTGAGGAAGGACAGGAGCGTTCCGACGAGCGGGTCGGACTCCGGGAAGAACAGCTTGTTGAAGACCAGCGCGGCGGCTGACCCGTAGAGGAAGAAGTCGTACCACTCGATGGTGGTCCCGACGAGGCTTGCGGCGACGATGCGCTTGAGGTTCGACGGGGCTGGCGGAGAGGTTGCTGGGGCGGCCATGGGAACCACTTCCGGACGGTTGGCGGGGACGTGCGTGCGTCGCCATACCGTAGGAAGGGGCAGTTCAGGGGCGTATGTGGCGGGACACCATAGTTCTCGGGCCGGGTGTGCGCGGGGCCACCATGACAGGCACGTCGAGACTGCTTCGAGGACCGTATTGAAGGCCGGCAGGCCCCCGCACCGTGAGACCCGTACACAGGCGGCCGGATGAACCCGGTTGGCGTGCCCGGACGGAGGTTCCGTCCGGGCACCCGGTCCGTAGCGATCAGTGACGCAGGTTGAGACGGTGCACGCCCCCGTCGACGGTGCCGACGTAGAGCGCGCGGGCATCGGGGCTCGCGGCCAGTTTGGTGGTGTCGGTGTTCTGCAGGCCGGTTGAGATGTTGTGCCAGCTCAGACCGTGGTCGGTACTGCGAAGTACGCCGCGGCCGCCTTGCAGGAGGCCGCTGGCTCCGGACCTGGTGGTGGCCGCGTAGAGCGTGTCCTTCACCCGGAGCAGGTCGGAGACATGGATCGCCAGAGCGCCAGTGTCCGCGGTGCGGAAGGTCCGGCCGGCGTCGGTGCTGACGCGGACGCTCTCGCCGCCGATCACCAGGCGCCGCCCGTCGAGGTCGATCGCGGTCACCGGGCCGTCGGTGACTTTGGTGACGGTCACCCCACCGTCGTCGGACCGGTAGAGACCGGCGGCGTTGCCGAGCCACAGGCGCAGCGGATTTGCGGGGTCGCCCGCGATGGTGTCGAAGGAGCGCTCGTGGTAAAGGTTCTTCCACGTCGCGCCGCCGTCACTGGTGGCGAACAGCCCCTGGCCCAAAAGGCTTCGGAAGCTGACCATGACCCGGTTCGGGTCGGCGGGGTGGACCAGGAGCGCCGTCGGCACCTCCGCCGAACTGCCCCTCTTCTCCCAGGTGGTGCCGCCGTCGCCGCTGCGCTCGACGGTGAATGAGCCGAACGCGGTGCGCCGCACCTTCCAGATCACCTTCGGATCCTTGGCCGACACGGCAAGTTGCGGGACAGTCACGCCCCTCATGCCCTCGCCGCCCGACCGGCCCCATTCCGGGCTCGCGACGGGAAGGGCGGTGCGGTAGACCGAGCTGTCGGTGGCGGCGAGCAGGTGGCCGTCACTGACAGCGAGATCGTTGATCGTCAGTCCCTGGACACCGATCCGCCGATATCCGGTGCCGTCCGCGGCACCCCGGTAGAGACCGTCCTGCTCGCTGGAGACGGTGACGGAACCGTCGGCCCAACGGTCGTAGTCCACCGGTAGCGCTTCGCGCGACGGCGCGGCGACCGTGGTCCACGTCCGACCGTGGTCGCGGCTGAGACGGCCGCTGCCGGACAACGTGCTCAGGTACAGGTCGTCACCCGAGAAGGTCAGGCGGAGTCCGCCGTCCGTCATGGACAGCAGGGTGGTCCAGGTTTCCCCGCCGTCACGGGAACCGACAACTCCCCGGCCCGGGACATACACCGCCACGACCGAGGAGTCGGCGGCCAGCCCGCCGACGCCCCCGCCGGACGGGGCGAAGAGCAGGCGTGCCTCGCCGGGGTTGCCCGAGCCGATGCCGGAGCGGGCCCAGACGCCGTGATACGTCGTCATATAGAGGGTGTCACCGGTGACGGCGGCGGCGGTGACGGCGCCGGTGACGCCGGTCGGATATGTCGTCCAGTGGTCGCCCGCGTCCGTGCTGACCAGCAGTGCGTCCGAGGTGACCGCGACCAGGGTGCGGGTCCGTTCATCGGCGGCGAGCGCCACGATGCGGGTGTCCGGGACGTCGAGCGTGCGCCAGGTCCGCCCGTTGTCATCGGTGCGCAGGATGGCGCCCCGGCGGCTGCCGTCGTGAACGCTGTTCACGGCGTACCACCAGCGGTCGGGATTCTTCGCGTCCACCACGAGCGGACCCGTGCCGTCCGCGACGGGCAGTCGGCCCAACTGGCGCCAGGAGGCCCCGTTGTCGGTGGTCAGCCAGGGAGCCGCCTTCTGGTACTGGGTGAGGACGGCCTGCTTCGGCCGACTCGGCGAGAGGACGACCGAACCGGCCTCGCTGTTGGGGCCGACCGGCTCCCAGCGGTCCCCGCGGCTGTCGACCGGGGTGACCTCGAAGGCGCCGGCGCCGGTGAGCAGCTGCCCGGTTCCGGCGGTGCCGTGTACCGAGACCCGGTAGGTGCCGGCCACGCTGCCGGTCACCTCGGCCCGGTAGTAACCGCTGGCGGGATCGAGTGTGGAAGTGACGTCGACGGCCTTGCCGCGAGGCGGAGTGACGGTGACGACCGGCGGTGCGACCAGCCGGGTCGGCGGGGCGATGTGCACGGTCGAGTGACCGTCGCTCGGGTCGGGTGCGGCCTGGACGGCCAGATGCCGAACGGCGAGCAGGTAGGGCACGTTGATCGCCGGTCCCCGGTCGGGCGTCGCCGTGAGACGGCCGCTGATCTCGGTGTCGGTGGCCGGCAGGGCGACGCGCAGCGAGACCGTGACGGTCGCGGTCCCCCCGGCCGGCACGGTGACCCGCTTCGCCGAGACCGTGGCCGGACCCTCGGCCCGCAGCGAGGCCGCAACCGGCAGCTTGCCGGAGTTCCGCAACGTCACCTTCGCGGTGCCGCCGACGTGACGCCGGGACAGATCGGCGAGCCCGAACGACACCGAGGCCGGTGAGGCGCTGACCGTGGCGGAGGCGGCCGCGGCCACATCGAGTCTGCCCGAGCCCTGCGTCGTGGGCCCGGTGCCGCTCAGCGGCTTCGCGGTGCCGATCAGTTCGGCCTTGATCTCGGCGGGCGTCCGGCCGGGGTGCAGCTGGCGGAGCAGGGCCGCGGCACCGGCGACGTGCGGGGCCGCCATCGACGTGCCCGACATGCGGTACTGGCCGGGCCCGTAAAGCGACTTGGGCACGGTGGAGCGGATCTCCACGCCTGGTGCGACCAGATCGGGCTTCAGACCGAAGTCCTGGGAGGGACCGCGTGAGGAGAACGAGGCGATCCGGTCGGTGGTGTCGGTGCCCCGCAGCGTCACCGAGACCTTCCCGGCGGCGAGCCGGGTGCTCAGCTCCTGGTACTGGGTCGAGTCGATGCCCATGACCACCAGGCGGTCCATGCGCAGCGAGTCGCCGGAGGCGTCGATCCGCGCGGGCGATGACGGCACCTGGGCCACTCCCGGCTCAGGGTTCACCTCCGACGGCGTGAGCTCTCCCGGTGCTCCGGCGACGAACACCGGGCCGTCGTTGGAGGGCAGGCCGGCCAGCACGGCGATCGCACCGCGCTTCTCCGCCTCCTGCGCCCACTCCACGGCGCTCGCCGTCAGGTACCGCGCGTCGGCGGCGACGAGCATCTGCGCCCGTACGATCTTTCCGCGTACGTCGCCGACCCGCTTCCAGTCCTCGGCGGTGCCCTCTCCGACATCGACGAGCGGCGCCGTGACCGGGTCCTCCGGCGGGTTCGCGGACAGGATGCCGCGGTAGCTCTGGATCAACTCGGGTTTGTCGCCGGCCAGATAGGCGCTGGGCAGCCGCAAATTGCTCGTCGACGCGCCGACCGAGACCACACCGTCGGCCGTGCCGGGACTGTTGACCGTACCTGCGCCCGGTCCGTCGTTGCCCGCCGCGGCCACCACGACCACACCGGCTCGTACGGCCGCGGTCGCGGCGCGGCCCAGCGGGTCGGTGCCGTCGCCGGGGCCGCCGAGGCTCATGTTGATGACATCGGCGCGGTGCGGGTTGGCCGGATCGGAGGCTGCCTCGATTCCGGCGATGATGTCCGACGTGTACCCGGAGCCGTCGGCGTCCATCACCTTGTAGGCCAGCAGATTCGCGCCGGGCGCCACGCCGGTGACGCCGCCCTTCACAGCCGCCTTGCCTGCGATGATGCCGGCGACGTGGGTGCCGTGGCCGTTGTCGTCCATCGGGTCCTCGTCGCCGTTGACGAAGTCGTGCCCGCCGACGACCTTGTGGCCCTTGCCGAGTCCGCCACCCAGGTCGGGGTGGGTGTAGTCCACCCCGCTGTCCAGGATCGCGACAGTGGTCCCCGTGCCCGTGACGCGCTTTCCAGTGGGGTCCTTGCGCTGCCAGACGCCGGGTGCGCCGATCAGCGGGACGCTCGCGTCAGTCTTCGTCAGCACCCGGGTGTCGGGGCGGACGGCGGTGACGCCCGGCAGCGAGGACAGTCGTCCCACCTCGGACGCGGGCACCGTCATTGCCACGGCATCGATGAGCAGACCCAGTTTGCGGGTCGCCGAGGGGTGCAGCCCGGCGCTCCTCGCCGAGCCGAGGAATGTCTCCTGCCGCGCGTCCAGGGCGCGGCGGGCGGCGCCGACGCCGCGGGCGGCCTCGGCGGACAGCAGCGATCCACCGGGCGCGGCGGTGACCGCTGGGTTCCCGGACAGTTCGACGAGCACTCGTTGCGACGGGTCGGGCGTGGACGCGTTGGCGGCACCCGGTGTCGCCGCCAACGTGCCGGCGAGAACAACGGCGGCGAGGGCGGCATGACGCGATCTTCGTGACTTCATTGCCATGCGTAAAGGTCCTAGTGGTGAAGGCACTTGTCGCACAACTGATCTCCGTGGCCCATTGCTGCCGCTGGCACAACTGGGCCATCATCCGTCCATGACTCCCGAGACACCGCAACTCACGGCGGCAGGAATCGATCCGTTCGACGAGAGCGTCTACCGCGCCGTTCTGACCCGGCGGACGGCGGCGCCTGCCGAACTCACCGCGGATCTCGACTGTTCGTCCGAGCGCGTTGCCAGGGCGCTGGACCGGCTTCGCGATCACGGGCTGGTCGGCCGGCTCGCCGGCACCCGCCGCCGGTACGCCGCGATCGAGCCGGGCGCCGCCGTCGAGGCGCTGGTACGGGCCAGAAGCAATGAGCTGGAGCGAGTCCGTTCGGTGGCCGGCGAGCTGTCCCGGCTGTTCGCCGCCGCGCGAACCGGCGCGACCTGTGAGGACGAGGTGGAGATCACCACCGGCAGCGAGGCGCTCGGCCGCTGGTTCGTCCGCCTTCAACAGGAGGCCCACGAGGACGTGATGACCCTGGACCGGCCGCCGTACGCCCTGACGACCTCCAACCCGGTGGAGGCGACGGCGCTCGGCCGCGGTGTACGGTACCGCGCGGTCTACGCCCCCGAGGCCCTGGAATGGCCGGGCGTCCTCGACGACATCCGCGAGCTGGTCCGGCACGGCGAACAGGCCCGCGTCCTGCCCGGCCTGGGCATCAAACTCGCCATCGCGGACCGCAAGCTCGCTCTGATGCCGCTCTCCCTCGACCTCGACGACGTTCGCGCCGCGGTGATCCGCCCGTCCACCCTGCTCGATGCCCTCACCGGCTACTGGGAAATGTGCTGGAAACAGGCCCTGCCCCTCAACGCCCCCGCTGAGGACCCCCTCGGCGAGGAGGACCGACTCGTCCTCACCCTCCTGGTCAGTGGCCTCAAGGACGAGGCGATAGCCCGTCAGCTCGGCTGGTCCGTTCGCACCATGCGCCGCCGTATCAGCCGCCTGCACGACCTCCTCGGCGCCGCCAACCGCTTCCAGGCCGGAGTGATCGCGGCCCGCCGCGGCTGGTTGTGAGACAGCACGCCAGCTGTCACACCCAGCCGCGCTCCCGCGCCTTCACTCCGGCCTGAAACCGAGTCCCTGCGTCCAGCCTCCGCATCAACGCCGCCACCCGACGCGTCGCTGTGCGCACGCTGACCCCCAACTGCCGGGCAATGGCCTGGTCCTTGAATCCGGCGTGCAGCAGGCGGACCAGCATCAGCTCCTCCTCGCTGGGTCCCTCCACCACCCCCAGCCCGTCGGAGAGCAACGGTTCGGCCCGCTCCCAGTACGCCTCGAACAACTCCATCAACCCGTCCAGCAGCCCAGACGGATGAACCACCACGATGGAGTCCTTGCTCCCCCCGGTCAACGGCACCACCGCTACCCGCCGGTCCACGATCCGGGCCTTGAACGGAAGATGCGGCAGCAACCGGGACTTCTCCCCGAGGGCCGCCAGGTTCAGAATCGACTCCAGCCGCCCTGGCGGTTCGATCGACTCCAGGCAGTACACGCCCCGGATGTCCACACCACGCTCCAGCCACTCCGTAGTCGTCGCCGTTTCCCGCTCGTTGTGGTGCGGCTCTCCCACCGGCTCCAGATATGGCGGCTTGTCCAGCGTCCACAGATGCGTGGTGACTGCCCGGCTCAGCTCCTCGACCTTTCGCACCATCACCTCATGGCCCGTCAGCACCTCCACCAGGGCGCCGGGATCCGACCGCAACTGCCCGGCCCGGTGCAGGCGCTGCAGATCGGCGAACTCCGTCTCCACCCCAGCGAACACCGTCTCCACCTCCGACCGGCGGCGGTGCAGCAACGCGGACAGGGCCGAGCGCGGACTCACCGCCTCCCACCGGCCCCGCCCCACCCGCCGCACCAGTCCCAGAGCGGCGAGGCGTTTCAACGCCTGCCCCGTACGGGCCGCGCCGGCGCCCACGTTCTCCGCGAGATCAGGTACCGCGCTCTGAGGCCCCGTCAGCACCGCTCGGTACACGCCCTCGTCGAACGCGCTCATGCCCACTGCTTCCAGCACAACCAGCCTCCGCTCTCACACGTGTCGGGTCGCCCGGGGCAGGTGGAAGAGTGCAGGTCACCGGCCGATCGTCCCCCCGCAGGTGGCGCTTTTGGTCACCGCGCCAAACACGCCATCAGGTTATCTGGACACCAAGTGATCGCACAGCGTTCACTTCTCTTGAATCGCCTATCGATCAACCCGCGTGAACGGCGGTTCGCCACTCAAGTCGCCGACTCACACCCAGGGCGAGTGCCGCCGCTCGCCTGTCCGGCCTGCCCGAACATCCGTGAGGAATCCTGTGACACCTCAGCCACGAAGAGCGTCCCGAATCCGTCGCGGCACCATTGGTGCCCTGCTCACCACCACCCTTGCCGCACTCAGCCTGCCGCTCGCCACCCCCGCCGTCGCGAAGGGCCCCGCCCAGCCCCTGGCTGCCGGCAACTACCTGATCACGCTGGCCGACCAGCCCCTCGTCACGTACGACGGCAGCGTCGACGACCTCCCCGCCACCCGCCCCGCCGAGGGCCGGAAGCTCGACGTCACCACTTCGAACGCCAAGCGCTACCGCACGCACCTGGTCGCCGAGCAGCGCCATGTCGCCAAGAAGGTCGGCGCGACCGTCCGCCAGCACTACGCCGTCACCACCAACACCTTCAGCGCCCGGCTCAACGCCGCCCAGCTCGTCCAGCTGGCCCGCACCAAGGGCGTCACCAACATCGCCCCGGACCGGCTCCACCAGGCCACCGACGACAGGAACTCCTCCGACTTCCTCGGCCTCTCCGGCCGCAAGGGTCTGTGGGCCGCCCTCGGCGGTACGGCCAAGGCAGGCCGCGGCATCGTCATCGGCGACATCGACACCGGTATCTGGCCCGAGAGCGCCTCGTTCAAGGCCCCGGCGCTCACGAGCAGGAAGCCCGGCGGCAAGCACGGCAAGAAGCCGTCCAAGGACGACCTCTACCGGCCCTACCTCGATGGCACCACCACCGTCATGCACAAGGCCGACGGGACCACCTTCACCGGCACCTGCCAGACCGGCGAGAGCTTCGCCGCCGCCGACTGCAACCAGAAGATCGTCAGCGCCCGCTACTTCGCCGACGGCTGGCTCCAGCAGGTCCCCGAATCCAACCGGGCCGGCTACATCTCCCCGCGAGACAGCCAGGGCCACGGCACCCACACCGCATCGACCGCGGCCGGTAACGCGGGCGTCCGGGCCACTGTCGACGGCCATGACCTCGGCACCGTCTCCGGCGTCGCCCCCGCCGCCACCGTCGCCGTCTACAAGGCCCTGTGGCAGAGCAAGGACGGCAAGCAGGACGGTGGCCTGACCAGCGACCTCGTCGCCGCCATCGACCAGGCCGTCGCCGACGGTGTGGACGTCATCAACTACTCCCTCGGCGGCATGTTCGAGAGCGAGTACGACGACCCGTCCCAGACCGCGCTCCGTAACGCCGCCGCAGCGGGTGTCTTCGTCGCCACCGCCGGGGGCAACGCCGGCCCCGAGTCCGCCAGCCTCGACAACACGGCTCCCTGGACCACCACCGTTGCCGCCGGAACCATCGCCTCGCACACCGGCACGGTCACGCTCGGCAACGGGAAGAGCTACACCGGTATCAGCACCAGCGTGCACGAAACCGTCGGCTCCGCACCGCTCGTTCGTGCCGCCGCCGTCAAGACCGCCGAGGCCGACGTCGCCGACGCCGACCTCTGTGCCGCGGGAACGCTGGACCCCGCACGCACCGCTGGGAAGACGGTCGTCTGCGACCGGGGCGTCACCGCGCGCGTGGACAAGTCCGCCGAGGTCAAGAGGGCCGGCGGCACCGCCATGGTCCTGGTCAACAGGCGGAACGAGAGCAGTGACGGCGACCTGCACTCCATACCGACCGTGCACCTGAACGGCCCGGAGGCCACCGCCGTACGCGACTACGCCGCCACGGACGGCGCCACCGCCACCCTCACCAGCGGCGGCAAGGGGGCCACCTACCCGCAGGTCGCCGGCTTCTCCTCCCGCGGCCCCTCCCTCGTCGGCAAGGGCGATCTCCTCAAGCCCGACATCACCGCGCCCGGCGCCACCATCCTCGCCGCCGTCGCCCCGCCCGGCAACCAGGGCCGCGACTTCGACTACCTCTCCGGCACCTCCATGGCGACCCCGCACATCGCCGGCCTCGCCGCCCTCTACCTCTCCGAGCACCCCACCTGGTCCCCGATGAGCATCAAGTCGGCCATGATGACCACCGCTTCCCCCACCAAGACCGCTGACGGCAAGAACAACGGCGACCTCTTCGCCCAGGGCGCCGGCGAGGTCGAGGCCCGCGCGATGCTGCGGCCGGGGCTCGTCTACGACTCCAGCGAGCGGGACTGGCTGGGGTACCTCGAAGGTGTCGGCATCGACACCCGGACCGGAACCGAGGCCATCGACCCCAGCGACCTCAACTACCCCTCCATCGCGATCGGTGAGCTCTTCGGTACCCAGACGGTCACCCGTACCGTCACCGCCACCTCGGCCGGCACCTACCGGGCCAAGGTCGATCTGCCCGGCGTCAAGGCCACCGTCTCGCCTTCCGTCCTGCACTTCAGTCACGCCGGGCAGAAGCGCACCTTCACCATCAAGTTCGATGTGACCAAGGCGCGTTCGGGAATCCTCGACACCGGTTCCCTCACGTGGACCTCCGGCCGCACCATGGTCCGCAGCCCGATCGCCGTCACCCCGCAGAGCGTCCACGCCCCTGCCGAGATCAAGGGCACCGGCACCAGCGGCGAGACCACCTTCTCCGTCACTCCGGCCACCAGCACCCTCACGGCCACCGCACGCGGACCCGTCTCCTCGCCCCTCACCAAGGCCACCCTGACCGGAACCGCTGCTGAGACCTACTACGAGACGAACATCCCGGCCGGTACCAAGGCCGCTCAGATCTCGGTGCACTTCGATCCGGCGGCAGACACCATCGTCGGCGTCGTCTGGGGAGTGATGGTCGACGGCGTTCTGCAGTCAGCCGCGTTTGCCGATCCCGACAGCAACGGCACCTCGACCATCTCCCTGGGGCAGCCGAACGCCGGGACGATCTTCGTAGCCGTGGTCGCGCTCGGCAGCACCGATGACACCGTCACCCCGTACACCTACCAGGTGAACCACATCTCCGAGGACAGCCCGGTCACCGGCAAGGTCACCGTCACAGCCGACCACGCCCGTGTCACCCCCGGCACGCCGACCGACCTGACCGCCACCTGGTCCGGCGTCCCGGCAGCATCCCGGTCCACCGTCTGGATCGAATACCCGAACGGTGCGGGCACCTTCCTGACCCTCAACTGACACCGGATGTCGCGCTGACGCCTGTCCGGTCATGAACCGCGAGGTTCGGCTCGACAGATCAGCCGGACGTGGTCGGGCAGTGCACGAAGCTCCTGGCAGACATGGGTGATCTCGGTCGAGACCCCGTCTGCCAGGAGCTTCGTCGTGCGGCCCGGTCCCGCCTGTCACCGGCCCGTCCGGGCACGCGGATGTACGAGTTCGTTCAGGCGGGCTCTTCGGTGGCGTGGGAGTCGGTGAGGGTGAGTGCACCGCCGGCCGCGACGAGGCCGACGACGACCGCCAGCACGGTGTAGGTGATCCGCTCGCCGTGGAAGACCGACGCCACCAGTGCGTCGCCCCAGGTGCCTGCGGGCAGGCGTGTGGTGACGAGCGCCGCGATCAGGGTGCCGACCACGGCGGTGCCGATGCTGCTTCCGACCTCCTGGGCCCGTCGTTGAGCGGCAGATCGTCATGACGGTGCGCAGGCCGACGGTCATCGCGACCATGCAGGCCACGATGGCGCCGTACCCGTGGTCGACGCCCCAGGACAGGTCGGCCAGTGAGCCGGCCAGGCGGGCAGCGCCCAGCAGGCAGGCGACGCGGTGGCCGGACCGTTCCGCGAGCCGGCTTGAGCGCATTTATCTCGATCCGTCACGCAGCACGAGAATCTCCGGTGCTGGTTCGGTGCTGACTTCGGCGGATCAGTGGCGTGTAAACAGCAGGTCGTAGTTCTGATCGGATGAGTTGTCGTACCACTCGATGGTGGTCCCGACGAGGCTTGCGGCGACGATGCGCTTGAGGTTCGACGGGGCTGGCGGAAAGGTTGCTGGGGCGGCCATGGGTACCACTTCCGGACGGTTGGCGGGGACGTGTGTGCGTTGCCATACCGTAGGAAGGGGCAGTTCAGGGGCGTATGCGGTGGGACACCACAGTTCTCGGTCCGGGTGAGCGCGAGGCCACCATGACGGGCGTGCCGGGACCGGTCGCCGTCCGCCGCCGGCCGGGCGCGGCGGCGGACGGTCGTCCGTGGCTACCCGGCGCGCCCCTCCAGCAACTGCTCGGGCACGAACCCGGCCTCGGCGAGCCGCTGCCAGAGCTCGTCCGGGACCGGGAAGCGGGCGGCCGCCGCGTTCGCCGTCACCTCGGCCGCCGAACGGCAGCCGAGGACGACCGAGTCGACGCCGGCGTGCAGCAGCGGGAACTGGATCGCGGCCGCGGGCAGCGGCACCTCGTACGCTTCGCACAGCGTCCGGCACCGGCGCGCCCGCTCCAGCGTTTCCGCCGGAACCGGCCGGTAGTTGAACATGGCGCCGGGGGAAGGGTCGGCCAGCAGGCCGGTGTTGAAGACGCCGCCGACTACCACCGCGGTGCCCGTCCTGGCGCACAGCGGCAGCAGGGTGGTGAGCGCCTCGTGGTCCAGGAGCGAGAAGCGGCCCGCGATGAGCACGACGTCGACCTCGAACTCCGCCACGTACGAGGCGAGCGGACCGCTGTGGTTCATCCCGAATCCGATCGCCCGGATCAGCCCCTCGTCGCGCAGCCTGCGCACCGCCGGATAGGCAGTGCGGCGTATCTCGTCCGGGTAGTCGTCGGGGTCGTGCAGATACAGGATGTCGACGCTGGAGCGGCCCAGGCGGGTCAGGCTCGCCTCCAGGGATTCGCGGATGCCGCGCTCCGTCCAGTCGGTGACCACCTCACCGGGGGAGCCGTCCGGCCGGGGTCGCAGCAGCCATCCCGTCTTCGTGGAGATCACCGGGTCGGTGACCCCGGACGGGGCGAGCAGGCGGCCCAGGCGCTGTTCGGCGAGGCCGTGTCCGTAGCGGGGCGCGGTGTCGAAGTACGTGATCCCGGCCTCGGCCGCGGCCTCCAGGGTCGCGGCGGCTTCCTGCTCGGTGACCTCCTCGAAGAGCCCGCCCAGGGGAGCGGTGCCGATGCCGATGCGGGGCAGGGTGAAGGGCAGCCGGTTCGCTGCGGCGTTGTCGGTCATGCCGTCTCCCACGGGGAGGTGCAGGCCGCGCGGCCTGTACGCAGCGTCATGGTCAGGGTCAGTCGGATCCGTGAGTTCCCGGGCAGGCCGACGCGGCAGTACGGTCCGTCGACCGGCTGCTCGGGACCGTCGTCCACGCGGACGGTGGCGACGTGGTGCTCGGCGAACGAACCCGCCTGCACCAGCAGGGAGCGCGCCGGGTCGCCGAGGTTGATCAGCTCCACCACCGTGTGGTCCGGGCGGATGTCCGAAACGAGCGCGGCGACGTCCGCCGGAAGGCCGGGACGGCGGGCGTCCGCGTCGTGGTAGCGCAGGTGCAGTTGGGCGAGGCCGCCGTTGTAGAGGACCTGCGGGGAGCCGGTGGTCAGCTGCAGCAGCGCCTCCGTCACGACCGGGTTGAGGTGCTGCCAGTGGTGAATGTCCAGGGCGTCGGGGCCGACGGCCGGGTCGACCGTGTCGTTCTCGATGGCCTCGACCCGCTCGGCGCAGCTCGCGAGGGCGCTGCGCAGCATCCGCTCGGGGAAGTGCGGGTTGCGTCCGTGCAGGAACTCGTACCAGGGCTCCTCGTGCCCGGCCTCGTCCTTGATGCGCTGGGTGTGCACGGTGGTCCAGTCCCAGTGGGACTCCGCGCGCAGATGCTCGATCCGGTCCCGGTCGGCCTGCTCGCGGCTGAAGTGCCAGAGCGCGAGCGGGAGCTGGCCGGGCATGACGGTGAAGTCGAACCAACCGGAGTCGTTGTGCCGCTGGGGCACCATGAGGGTGCGCTCGGCCGTCATCGAGCGCAGGTGGGGCTCCCAGCGCTCGCCGAGCGTGCCCATCCGGTCGGCGCCGCGCTGCTCGGCGTGGCGCAGCACCACGTCCAGGGGGTTGCGGGCGAGGTCCAGGAAGCCCCGGTCCCCGGTGAGCAGCGTCGCGTTCGCCGCGCCGATGACGGTGGCGCTCCCGACGGGGGACAGGCCGTGCGGCCACGACCATCCGTAGTGCCCGCCGTACCAGCGGCCGTCCAGGTACTCGCCCACCACACCGTTCAGGCCCACGTTGTCGGGCACGACGTCACGCCCCGCCAGCCGCTCCTGCCACACGGCGACATATTCGGCCACCCAGTCCGCGTAGCGCTGTTCGCCGCTGAGCAGGAAGGCGTTGGTGGCCAGACCGGTGGCGGCCAGGTTCACGATCGTGTCACCGCGGCCCATCCGGTCCCACATCGCACGGCCGTACGCGCGGGCACGCTCGGGCGAAGCGGCCAGGTCGTCGAAGGACATGACGTCGTCGACCCCGTCCAGCGGCAGGCCGTACGGGCGCAGGGCCAGGCTCCACGGGAAGTGCGCTTCTTCGTCGCTGAAGCCGAAGCGCGGTCCGGCCGAGCCGTTGTGCGGAGCACGCAGGAGCCGGTTCGCGGGATCGTAGTTGGGGCCGCCGGGAAGGTAGAAGTCGGCGAAACGCAGGGCGAGTTCACGCAGCTCAGCGTCTTCCGGGTCGGCGAGGCACAGGCCGTAGAAGAGGAGCAGGCCCTCGCCCTGGTGGAACCAGTCGTAGCCGCGCTCCAGGCCGTCGACGAGCATGCCCATCTCGGTGAGCTGCGCGGTGACCCCGCGCCAGTGCCGCCGCGCCGCGGTCAGCAACTCCGCGCTGCCACCCAGCAGATACAGCGTCGGCCAGTTGAAGAACGGCTCGTAGAAGTCGTCCACACCGTCCCGGCCGTCCATTCCCCGGCCGAGCGTGTCGCGGAAGACGAGACGGCCGTCGCCCTCGGTGTAGCGGTCGGCGAAGAGCCGCCACGCCTTGTCCTGTACGGCGAACAACTCCCTCTCCAGGTAAGCCCACCGGGGGACCTCGGTGACGCGCCGGGACGCGGTCAGCAGAGGTCCGTGCGGCTCGCCCACTGTGCGCGTGCCACCGGTTCGTTCAGGCCTGAGCATCGAGAACACCTGCACCCTCGTCACGTACGGATTGAATAATCGCCCATCGATAGCCGATGGTTAGACTCACGGGCAGGGAGCCGACGTGTCAATACTCCGGAGCGGCCCCGAAGAGCCCCGAGAAGGAGGCGCACCGTGATCGACTGCCATGTCCACCTGTGGGATCCGGCCGAGGGGTTCCCGTGGATCCGGCCGGGCAGCGAGCTCCATCGCGCCTTCGACGAGGCCGACTTGGAGCGCTCGGGTGAAGGTCTCGACCTGGCGGGGGCGATCCTGGTCGAGGCGTCGCGCGGCGACGCGGGAGAGACGCTCGCCCTGCGTGAACTGCGCCTGCGCCGCCCGGACCTGGTCGCCGGTTACGTGGCCAACCTGCACGTCCACGGCGCCGGCGGCCCCGGCCCGTTCCGCGCCCTCCTGCACGAGCTCGGCGACCTTCGCCCGGGCGGGATGCGGCTCGGCGGCGCCACGTGGGCGGACACCCCCGAGCCGGCCCGCGCGCTCGTCCCGGTGCTGGCCGAAGCCAGTACGGCACTGGAACTCAACCTCCACCGGGGCGCGTTGAAGGAGGCGGCCGATGTCGCCGACCGGCACCCCGGGCTGACCGTCGTCGTCGACCACCTGGGCAACGCACCGGACCCGCGCACACCTGCGGCGGGGGGCTGGTACCGCGACGTGGAGCGCGCCGCCGCGAGCCCGGGCGTGGTGGTGAAGATCTCCGGGCTGCTCACCCAGCAGCACGGGGTGGAGCGGCGGCGCGTCGCGCACATGGTGCGACACGTCGTGGACGTGCTCGGCCCCGACCGCGCTCTCGTCGGCTCGGACTGGCCGATCTGCCTGCCCCGCGGCTCACGGGCCGACTCGCTCACGGCGTCCGCGCTCGGCCTGGCCCATCTGACGGCAGATCAGCGGCATCGGGTACTGCACACGACCGCGGTCCGGGTGTACGGACTCGGCGGATGACCGTACGCGTGGTTGACAGTGCTCGAACGCCCCTGATTCGATTCTCTCGATGATCGATAGGCGATGAACAGTGACCGGCTCCGCCTCGCCGAGAGTCGGTCCCGACCTCCGCGGAGATGCCCCATGGCACATTTCGACCTGTCCCTGGACGAGCTGGAGAGATACCGTCCGGCCCTCACCGAGCCGGGCGACTTCGACACGTTCTGGCAGGAGACACTCGGCCGGCAGGAGGAGTTCGGCCTCGCCGCGACGTTCGAGCCGGTGCACAACGGGCTCGCCACGATCGACACCTTCGACGTGACCTTCGCCGGCTACGGCGGCCACCCCGTGCGCGGCTGGTTCCACCTGCCGGTGACCCGCACCGGCCCGCTGCCGGTCGTCGTGGAGTATCTGGGCTACGGCAGCGGCCGGGGCGCCCCGCACGAGAAGCGACTGTGGGCGGACGCGGGCTACGCGCACCTCGTCATGGACACCCGGGGCCAGGGCGCCGAGACCCCCGACCCCGACCCGGCCGCCGGTGACATCGCCGCGCCCGGCTTCCTCACCCGCGGCGTGCTCGATCCGCGCCGCTACTACTACCGGCGCCTGTACACCGACGCGGTGCGCGCCGTCGCCGCCGCGCGCACGCACCCGGACGTCGACCCGGCCCGCACCGTGGTCACCGGCACCAGCCAGGGCGGCGGGATCGCGCTCGCCGCGGCGGGTCTCGTCCCCGACCTCGTGGCCGTCATGCCGGACGTGCCGTTCCTGTGCCACTTCCCGCGCGCCACCACGATCACCGACCTGCCGCCGTACGTCGAGGTCGCCAGGTTCGTGAAGCTGCACCGCGAGCACGCGGCCACGGTCGCCCGCACCATGTCCTACTTCGACGGCGCCGCCCTGGCCCGCAGGGCGAATGCGCCGACGCTGTTCTCGGTCGGTCTGATGGACCGCGTCTGCCCGCCCTCCACGGTGTATGCGGCGTTCAACCATTACGGCGCCCAGCGGAATGTGGACCAGGCCGACAAGCAGATACGGACCTATCCGTTCAATGATCACGAAGGCGGCGGGCCCGCCCATGAGGTCGTCAAATTGGAATGGCTGTCCAAGCAGCTGGAAACCTCGGTGTGATTCCATCGAGAGAAGATGGGCGCGTATTATGTCGCAACTTACGTGCCCCAGTGCAGGATTGGGAATTCATGGCATCCAATGCGTCGGGTGGATTCGTCTCCACGCTGGCCACCAACAAGGACCGGTTCCGCAAGACCCTGATCTCGGACCAGGTCTACGAACTGCTCCGCCAGGCCGTGGTCGAGGGCGATCTCGCGCCGAACGACCGGGTGGTCGAATCGGAGATCGCACGGCGGCTCGGTGTGAGCCAGGCCCCGGTGCGCGAGGCGGTCAAGCGGCTCGCGCGTGAGGGCCTGTTCACGCACGTCCCGCGCCGCGGCCACTTCGTGGTCGAGATCTCCTCACAGGACGCGGAGTACGCCCGTCAGGTGCGCGAACCGCTGGAGGGCCTCGCCGCCCGGCTCGCCGCCGAGCACATCACCGAGGAGCAGCTCGCCGAGCTCGACGCGCTGGTGGAGCGGATGCGCGAGGCGGTCGCCGCGAGCGACGTGAGCGGCTTCCGCGACGCCGACATAGAGTTCCACACCCTGGTCAGCCAGTTCGCCGGCAATCCGTTCCTGGCCCGGATGTGGGAGGTCATCGAGCCGAGCCTGCGCACCCTGCGGGCCATCTCCGACCCGCTCTTCGACGGTGACTGGTGCGCCATGGCCGACGAACACGGCCGTCTCGTCGATCTGCTGCGGTCCGGGGAGCCCGACAAGGCGGCGGAGGCCTTCGCCGACCATGCCGCCGGCCGCGGGCCCGTGCCGGACGCCCGGGAGACGAAGAAGCCGCGCAAGAAGGCCGCCGCGACGAAGCGGACGGCGGCCAGGAAGACGGCGGCCAAGTCGAATTGATCCACCGACGAGGGGGCCCGATGCGAAATCCGCATCGGGCCCCCTTTGTTTTGCATGTGAGTTGCAGAGAGGCTGGCAATCCGGGGAATTATCGGCGGGCGCCCGCCGTCCACTTCGGTGCCCCGTACTGATACGCACCCAGACTCGGTGTCGCGTCCGTGGAACCGCCATTGATCCCCGGCAGCGGGATCGCCGCATTGCGCGCGGGGGATTCGGCGGTCAGCCGGTAGTCGTGGTTCGCCGCGTCGACGAAGAGCGGATCGGCCTCGGCGGGAAGGTTGTTCGACAGGACGAGACCGCCGTTCGTGGCGTCGGTCAGGCCCCGGATCGTCCCGATGTTGTTGTAGATCTTCGTGCCGGTCGACGCCTCCGGCTCCTTCACGTAGAACAGCGTCATCCCACCGGTGTTGTTGTAGACGCTGTTGTCGTGCGACCCGGTGCCCAGTCCGTTGAGCATCACCGTGCCCTCGCGGTTGCCCCAGCCCACGTTGTTCGCGATGACGAGATCGCTCTGGCCGTTGTCCGCGTAGACGCCCGAGATGCCGAACGTGGTCGAGGTCGTCGTGGGTGCCGGGTCGTGCAGCACGTTGTGGTCGATGGACGAACCCATCATGTACGCGCTGCAGCAGGTGTAGATCGCGGCGACGTCCAGGCTCAGCCGGGCGTACCCGGAGATGTCGTTGTACGCGATCAGGTCCTTGCCCGGGGTGAGGCCGGCCACCTCGTTCCACTGGAGGTTGATGCCGCTGCGGCCGACGCGGGAGATGGTGTTGTGCGTGACCGTCTGACTGTTGCCCTGTACGGCGATGCCCGCCGCGTAGGTGCCCATGTAGTCCACGTCGTGGATCACGTTGTCCGTGGCGGTGTTGTTCTGTCCGCGCAGTGCGATGCCGTTCCCGGCGCTCAGCGACAGATCGCTGTTCACGATCTTGTTGTGGGTGCCGTCGAGGATGATGCCGGTGTCGCCGACGCCCCGGGTCACCGTGCTGCCGCAGTCCGTCGCGCCCCGGGTGATGTCCGTGTAGTGCGACAGGTACTTGCCCTCGATGCCGTCGAGGGTGACACCGGTGCTGGTGGCGCCCGTCTGGATCGTGGTGGCGAACAGGCCGATGCCGGCGACCGTGGTGTGGCCGGTGTTCGTCAGGTCGAAGCCGAGGGTGCGGCGCTTGGCCTCGAAGGTGTGGGCACCGGGGTCGTCGGTGCTGTACACGTACAGGCGCTTCGTGGCCGGGTCGTAGAACCACTCGCCGGGGTGCGCGAGCTCACCGATCTTGCCGGAGAGCGCGTACCGCGTCTCCTTCGGTACGACCTTGTGGACGCACGGCGGCGCCACGTCGAGCGTCACCGAGCCGACGGCCGAACTCTTCACCTTGCCCGTGGCCGAGATGTACCAGTAGCCGGTGAGAGCGCGCGCGCCGTCCCAGTAACCGGCCGGACGGGTCAGGTCCGCGTCGGCGATCGTGGCGTCCGCGCTGCCCGCACCGGCGTACTGGAGCGTGGGGCCGAGCAGATCGAGCCCGGGGTAGGGCCATTGGGCCTCGACGCCCATCTTCTTGTCGGTGAACACCTGCACGGTGCTCACGTCCGGGCCGAGGTCGACATCCGTGCTGTAGACGTGCCCGGCCGCCACCGCGTCGCTGAACTGCGAGTCCTTGGCGAACGGGTCGGTCCTGGCGATCTCGGTGACATCGGCGGCGGTGACCGGCTCGAAGCCGCCGATCCTGGAGGAACCGCTGACCGTCACCTTCGCGCCCGGGGCGGCGCGGTAGGTGATCGGCAGTTCGGCGGTGCCGGAACGGGCCGGCACGACCGTCTCCTCGTACGTGCCGGACAGGACCAGGCACGTGTCGCCCGGCACCATCACGTCGGCGCACCTCTGGATGTGCCGGAACGGGGCCCTGGCGCTCCGGCCGCCGGCGGTGTCCTTCCCGGACGGCGCGACGTAGTAGGTCTTTCCCGGCCGGAACCCGGCCGGATGGGCGGCGGCGGGCTGACCGGCCGCCACCATGGCCAGGGCTGCGAGCAGGGCGGCTGCGGGCCACGAACCCCTGCGGGACCGTGGCATCGAACTCCTCAGCACTGCGTGGTCCTTTCTCTTCTCTCGGCTCTTGCTCGGACGGGTGAGAACGAGCCCGGTCGTCTCTCCAGGGCTCGTCCCTTCACGACTCATCCCTTCACGGCGCCGACGGTGAGACCGCTGATGATGTGGCGCTGCATGTAGATGAAGAAGATGACGACGGGCGCGACGGCGAGCAGAAGGTTGGGAAACACCTTCGTCAGGTCGGTCGAGTACTGGCTGATGCCCGCGTAGATCGCCGTCGTGACCGTGTAGTGCCCGGAGGACGGGCTGAGCAGGATCTGCGGTGAGACGAAGTCGTTCCAGATCCCGATCGAGTTGAGGATCAGCACCGTGACGACCGCCGGACGCATCAGCGGGAAGATGATGGACCAGAACGTCCGGTACCGGCCCGCGCCGTCGATCGTCGCCGCGTGGTCGATGTCCACCGGGATGGTGCGGATGAAGCCGACGAACAGGAAGATGCTCACCGGCAGCGTGGACGCCACATCGTGCGCGACCAGACCGGTCACGGTGTTGGCCAGCCCGACCTCGCGCAGCACATAGATCACCGGGATGATCACGGCGGCACCCGGGATGAACGTGCCGGCCAGGAAATACAGCAGCACCAGCTGCGTACGCCGCTTGAGACTGCGCGCGATCGCGTACGCGGCGGGGCCCGCGAGCAGGATGCACAGCACGTCCACGACCACGACGAGGAACAGCGTGAAGCCGTAGCCGCCGATGACGTTGAACTGCGGGCTGCTGATCGCGGCCGACATGTGCTCGAAGGTCAGCCCGCTCAGGGGGATCGAGAACGGGTTGTCGAGGATGTCCTGCTGCGACTTGAAGGCGTTCACCACGAGCAGATAGACCGGCACGACCATGACGACGAACAGCACGCCGAGCAGGCCCCACCGCACGGGCGAACGGGACTCGTCGCGCTCCGTGCGCCGCACGTCGTCGCTCCTGGTCGGCAAGGCCTTCGGCTTCTCGCGGACCTCTGCCTCTAGTACCACCACCAACGGCTCCTAACTAACCTGTCGCGGCTTGGTCTTGACGGTTGCGCAGCGTTGTCACAACGAGGGCGAGCACCGCGGACACCACCATCAGGAACACTGCCTGCGCGGTCGCGTACCCGACCTTGGTGCCCTCGAAGGAACGGGCGAGAATGAGGTACGTGAACGTCTGCGTCGACCCGGCCGGACCGCCGCCGGTGAGGCTGACCACGATGTCGTACGCCCGGACGAGCCCCACCAGGTTCAGCACCGTCGCCACGGTCACCACGGGCGCGATCATGGGGATCACGATCCGTGTGTTGATCTGCCGCTTGGAGGCGCCGTCCATCGCTGCGGCCTCCAGCAGCTCGGCGGGCACCGTCTGCAGGGCGGCCACGAACAGGACGACGTTGAAGCCGAATCCGGCCCACACGATCACGGCGATCAGCGAGATCAGCGCGAACTGCTCGTCGAAGAGGAAACCCAGCGGCTCGATCCCGAACTTGGCGAGTGTGTTGTTGATGGCGCCGTTGGTGCCGAGGATCGCCGCCCACAGGTAGCCGAGGATCAGCGCGCTGATGACGTGCGGGAAGTAGGCGACGGCCCGGAAGAACGAGTTGGTGCGCGAACGGCCCTTGAGAGCCAGCGCGTACACGAGCCCCAGTCCCACCATGAGGACCGTGCCGGCCACGGCGACCAGCCCCGTCACGTACCAGGCGTCCGACGAACTCGGATCGTCGAACAGGTGCTTGTAGTTGTCGAGCCCGGTGAACGTGGCGGTGGAGAAGCCGTCCCAGTCGGTCAGACTGAGATACACCGCGACGCCCACCGGCACGACGGTCATCACCGTGTAGAGCAGTACGGCCGGGCCCATCATCGCGAGGGTGACGGCCGAGTCCCGAAGCCTGGCCCGGCGTCGCCCCCGGTGCTTCAGTCCCGCGTTCAGCTCTGCGAGTTCCACCACTTGTCCAATCCTTCGGCCGCGCCCGCGGGGGACGAGCCCGTGTACAGGGACTGGATCTGCTTGTTGAGCTCGTCGCTGAACCCGGCGATCGGCTGGCTCTTCCCGGACTTCACGATCACCGACGGCGCCTTGTCCAGGATCTTCTGCACGGACGAACCGAGGCTGGACATCGGGTACGTGAAGCCCTCACGCAGATTGGCGTCGGAGGCGAGCTGGCTCTTGAGGGCCTTCGGGTCGGTGGTCGCCCACTTCACGAACTCGATCGCCTCGGCCTTGTGGCGCGACTTGTTCACCACCACGTACGGGTTCGAGATGTTGCCGAACTGGCCGGACGGGTAGGCCCCGTCGGTCGGCATGGTGAACACGCCGATGTCGTCGCTCTTCTTCGCGGCGTCGGCGGCGGGCACGAAGAACGAACCCATGATGTACATCGCGGACTTGCCGTTCAGGAAGGCCGTCTGGCCGTCCGCGTAGGTGAGGCCGAGCGCGCTCTTGTCCAGGTAGCCCTTGTCGATCCAGCTCTTGTAGTGCTCCAGGTAGGGCAGGTAGCCGCTCTTCGCGAAGGAGGCCTTCCCGTCCTTGCGCTTGGCCGTCCACTCGGGGTCGGCGGTGAGCACACCCGCGTCGGCCATCATGGAGAACTGGGAGCCGGTGACCCACTGACCGGCGGTCTGCAGCGGCTTGAAGCCGGCTCCCTTCAAGCTGCCCATGGCCGAAGTGAACTGATCCAGGGACCGGATGTTCGTGGCGTCGATCCCGGCCTTCTCGAAGGCGGCCTTGCTGTAGAACACGAGCGACTGGATCTGCTCACCCACACCGACCACGTAGTGCTTGCCGTCGATGGCGTACTGGTCGGCCAGCGGCGTCTTGGTGGTCCAGGGCTGGTCGGACAGGTCGGCGAAGAGCGACGCGGTTTCGGCGGTCGGCGTGATCTGCTGGGCGACATCCGGCGGATCGCCCGCCGCCAGGTCCTGCCTCAGCTTCGCGTCCGCCGAGATCGTGCCGGTCAGTTCGAGCTTGACCGTCACTCCGGGGTGGGATTTCTCGTACGTGTCGAAGAGATCGTTCCAGTACTTCTCCGTCAGGTTCGGCGTGATGTTCACGATGACGCGGAGGGTCGTGCCCTCCGAGGCCTGGTCGGAGCCGTTGCCGCAGGCGACGGCCGATGCCATCACGAGGGGAGCCACGGCGAGTCCGCAGGTACGGCGCCACATTTTCTTCATCGGGACACGCTCCGTTGCGTAGTCGTGAATAATCGATAGTTGGTGTTCAGTCGCAGAGTTCCCGGTGGAGCTGTGATGGGAGGGGGGTGCGGGCGGCCGATCGGTACGGTCGCCCGGAGGGGTGGCGCGATGCGGCGAAGGCGGGGCGGGGCCCTCGCCTCTGTGTCTATCGTCTATCGATTGCTGATGCTAAAGGGCTGCATCTCGCTTCTTCAAGAGTGCTGCGGCAATGCTCTGAGTTCCTTTCCCCGGTTCCGGTCGGCTCCGTCGGCGAGCAACCACCGCACGGCGACGAGGCCTTGGGCACCAGGGAGATCACTCCTGCCCGTCCAGCTCCAGCTCGATCACCGGGAGCAGCACGTCGGGCCGGGCGATCGGCAGGGTCAGGGTCAGGGTGCCCGCAGGCTGGTTCGGCGGCGCGAGGTTGTTGTGCTCGTGCCGTGTGCCGTCCATCTCCTGGAACCGGATCTCCGAACCGTCGTGCAGGAGTTGGGCGTAACGCACCCGCCCGGCCAGTCCCGGCAGGTGGAGGTGTCTGAGCGGCCAGGCCAGCAGGTGCAGATACAGGCGGCGGCCGGCCTGCGTGTACAGGGCGTTCGCCGGCGCCTCGAACGCGCTCGGCCCCGCGCCCTGCACGGAACGCGCGTGCAGCCGGGTCCACTCGCCGATGGCTCCGAGCGTGGCGCGGGCTCGCGGGTCCAGGGCGCCGCGGCCGGTGGGTCCGACGTTCAGGATGAGATTGCCGCCGCAGGCGACGGACTGCACCAGCATGCGGACCAGTAGCGCGGGGTCCTTGTAGTCGTGGTTGTCGCGGTCGTATCCCCACGAGCCGTTGAGGGTGTGGCAGGCCTCCCACATCACCCGCTCACCGCCGCGCTCCAGCGGCCGGTCGGGCTGGTACTGCTCGGGCGTCACGTAGTCGCCGGGGATGCCGAGCCGGTCGTTGACGAGGATGCCGGGCTGCAACTCCTTCACCAGGGAGCGGAGTTGCCCGGCACCCCACTCCTGTGGCCCCTTCTCCGGATATGTGAAGTCGAAGAAGAGCAGGTCGATCGGGCCGTAGGCGGTGAGGAGCTCGCGTATCTGCCCCTCCATGTACGCGCGGTAGCGTGCCATGTCACGCGGCTCCTGCTCGGCCGCGGTGCCGCGCAGCGGATGGTGCTCGTCGACCGTGAAGTCGGGGTGGTGCCAGTCGAGCAGCGAGTAGTACAGGCCGACGCGCAGGCCCTCGGCGCGCATCGCGTCGACGAACTCGCGCACCAGGTCCCGGCCCGTCGCGCGCACCGAGGTGTAGTCGGACAGCGCCGAGTCGAACAGGCAGAAACCGTCGTGGTGCTTGGCAGTCAGCACCGCGTATCGCATGCCCGACTCGCGTGCCGTACGCGCCAGTTGCGGGGCATCGAAGAGATCGGGATCGAAGCGGTGCAGGTAACGGTCGTACGCCTGCTGCGACATGGATTCCCGGCTGCGCACCCACTCGTGCCGGGCCGCCAGGCTGTACAGGCCGAAGTGGACGAACAGTCCGAAGCGAGCGGCCTCGAACCACCCGGTGGGATCAGGGGAGTCGGTGGAAGCATCGGTCACGGAAGGCTCCTGACGCATTGACATCACTAATCGATTGGCTGTTATCTACCATCGATAGGCGATGGTGTCACTGGCGTTGTGCGCGACGAGCGCACGGAGAGGCAAGTGCATGAACCCGACAGGGGATCAGGAAACGCCGTCGACGGGGGAGACCCGCGTCAGTGGGACGGGGGAGGGCCGTCGTTACGAATCGACGCGAGCGCCGGCCCACACCGCGGACTACGTACGGCCCACCTCACAGATGGTGGAGGCCCTCAAGGACGTGAGCGCGGCGACGGCCTGCGCGAAGCTGCACCAGATGGGCATCACCCGGACGTTCATCGACGGTCCCGTACCGCTGCACCGCGAACCGGACGTGAAGGTCACCGGCGGTGCCGTGACACTGCAGTTCCTGCCGCAGCGCGAGGACGTCTTCAACGGCGCGGAGCAGGAGGACATCGAGCGCAAGACCGCGCTGTGGGGCGTCCTGGAATCCATCCGGCCCGGCGACGTGCTCGTCGTCTCGGCCTACGGCAGTCACTTCACCGGTTGCCTCGGCGACATGCTCGTGCGTTACTTCAAGCTGCGCGGCGGTGCCGGGATCGTGGTCGACGGACGGGTGCGGGACGCGGCCCGGGTCCGGGCACTCGGCGTGCCCATCTGGTGCACCGGCGTCACCCCGCACTACGCCTCGCAGACCGAGCTGTTCCCGTCCGCGTTCAACGTGCCCGTCGGTGTCGGCGGCTCCCTGGTGACCCCCGGCGACCTGATCGTGGCCGACGAGGACGGCGCCGTCGTCGTGCCGCAGCGGAATGCGATCCCGCTTTCCGAGGATTCCCTGCTGCACCAGGACCGGGAGGAGTTCGCGCGCCGCCGCCTCGACGAGGGCGGACGGCTCTCCGACTACTACCCGCTCACCGGCGAGGGCCTGACCGAGTACCTGGCGAGCCGGCCCGCCACCTGAGCCGGGCGGGCGCGCGGACGGAGCGGGGACGGGTCGGGACGGAACGGGCGCGCGGACGGAGCGGTCCCCGGGTGGGTGGTGCGGGCTCCGGGTGGCGCGGAAGGTGCGAGGTCGGCGGTGGGCGGCCGCGCGGGGCGGCGTCCTGGGCCGGGGAAGGGAGGCGACCGCGGTGCCGGGTGGCGCGGATGGCGCCACCGGCACAGGCTTCGCCGCCCGAGCGCCCCGGCCGCCGGCACGCTCTCAGCCGCGTCCGGGCGCCGTGCTGTCCCGTACCACCAGCCGGGTGGGCACCAGCGTCGTTCCCCGCTCCTCCCCGCCCTGCCGTACCTGGCGCAGGGCGCTCTCCACACAGCGGCGGCCGACCTCGGCGAAGTCCTGGTGGACCGTGGTCAGCGGGGGAAGGAACGAGCCCGACTCCGGGATGTCGTCGAAGCCGATGACCGAGACGTCCTGGGGGACCTTGCGGCCGCGCTCGTTCAGGGCGCGCAGCAGGCCCAGCGCCATCTGGTCGTTGGCGGCGAACACCGCGGTGCAGTCGGACTGTTCGGCCAGGTGGAGGCCGGCGCGGTAGCCCGACTCCGCCGACCAGTCGCCGCGCACCAGGGGCGGCGGCACTCGACCGGCCTCCTCGAGTGCCTTGCGCCAGGCGTCCGTTCGGCGTTGCGCCGCGTACGACGCCTCCGGTCCGGCGAGATGCCACACGGTGTGGTGTCCGAGGCCGAGCAGATGCTGCACGGCATCCCGGGTGCCGCCCGCCTGGTCGGTGTCGACGACCGCGTACCGGTCCCCGGCGTCCGAGTCCGCGACCACGATCTTCACGTGCGGCGGCAGCGACAGGGGCGCCGAATCGAGCAGATGGACCTCCATGATGACGATGACGGCGTCCACCGCCAGCTCGCCCAGCCGGGAGAAGGCGCCGCGCACCTCGTCCTGGGTGGGGACCGCGACCGGCATCAGCGTGACCGAGTACCCCTCCTGCGCGGCCGATGTCGCGATGGCCTCCAGCGTGCGCATGTTGCCCGTCGTGGACAGGGTGAACGTGATCACGCCGATCGTGCGGAACTCGCCCCGCTTGAGCGCGCGGGCCGCGCTGTTGGGTCGGTAGCCGAGCTCCTTCATCGCCGTGAGCACCCGTTGCCGCGTCTCCTCGTTGACGCCGGGGAAGCCGTTGGAGACGCGCGACACCGTCTGCGCCGAGACCCCCGAGACCCGGGCCACGTCCGCCATCGACGCGCTCTGCGCACGGCGCCGGCCGCCGGCCCCGCCTCGTGCCGGGGCGCTGTCGGTTGCTCCCACCGTCCCCCCTCACCAGCTGCCCCGTTCGTATACCGGGAGACAGACTCTTGACCGTGATCAACGGGGCGGTGTAAACATGCCGCCACCCGATGTTTACGTAAACATATCAGCCGTCAGTGCCTTGCACGCCGAAATGGTTACGCAAACATCGAGGTCACCACCCGCGAGGGATGTACGAGTGAGGGACGCAAGATGACGACGCTTCAACCGTCGGCGGCCACGGGGCCCCGCCCGGCCGGACCACCGGTGCGACGGGCACGCCGCTCGTGGACGGGATGGGGGTTCATCGGCCCCTTCGTCCTCGTCTTCGCGCTGGTCTTCCTGGCACCGCTCGGGTACTCGATCTACTTGAGCCTCTTCCGGACCCAGCTCATCGGCGGCACTGCCTTCGTGGGCTTCGACAACTACCAACAGGCCCTGCAGGACGGCCAGTTCTGGGAAGGGGTCGGGCGCGTCGGCCTGTTCCTCCTCATCCAGGTGCCGATCATGCTGGGGCTCGCGCTGCTGATCGCGCTCGCCCTCGACAGCGGCCGCCTCTACGGCAAGGACTTCTTCCGGATCGCCGTCTTCCTGCCGTACGCGGTGCCCGCCGTCGTCGCCTCCCTCATGTGGGGCTTCATCTACGGCACCCGCTTCGGCCTGGTCGGCGACATCAACGACGCGTTCGGCGTGAAGCTGCCCGACCCGCTCTCCTCCGACCTGATCCTGGCGTCCATCGGCAACATCGTGACCTGGGAGTTCGTCGGCTACAACATGCTGATCTTCTTTGCCGCGCTGCGGGTGGTCCCGCACTCGCTGTACGAGGCGGCGGAGATCGACGGCGCGGGACAGTGGCGCGTCATCTCGGCGATCAAACTGCCGGCCATCCGCGGCGCGCTCGTCATCGCCACCATCTTCTCGATCATCGGCAGCTTCCAGCTCTTCAACGAGCCCGCCATCCTCCAGAAGCTGGCACCGAACGCGATCACCACCGACTACACCCCGAACTACTACACGTACTCGCTGTCCTTCTCCGGCCAGCAGCACAACTACTCCGCGACGGTCGCCATCGTCATGGGCGTGATCACCATGGTCGTCGCCTACGTCGTCCAGCTGCGCGGCATGCGCAAGGGAGCGTGACCCGATGACCGGACCGACCACCGCCACCGCCCCCCGCCCCGCCGCTCCGGCGAAGTCCGCCGCCCCGCGCCTTCGCGCCCCGCGCCGCCACACCCCCGGGCGCCCCAGGCGCAGTGTCCTGCTGACCCTGCTCACCGCGGTCGTCGTGCTCTACAGCCTCGTCCCGCTGCTGTGGCTGCTGATCAGCGCCACCAAGACACAGGGGGGACTGGCGCGCTCGTTCGGCCTCTGGTTCGACGGGGACTTCGCCCTGTGGGACAACATCGCCCAGACCTTCACCTACCAGGACGGTGTCTTCGGCCGCTGGCTCCTCAACACCCTGCTGTACGTGGTGGTGGGCGCGGGCGGTGCCACCTTCCTCGCGGTGCTCGGTGGGTACGCGCTCGCCAAGTTCGCCTTCCCGGGCAAGCGGGCCGTGTTCGCGGTCGTCATCGGCGCGGTCGCGGTGCCGACCACGGCGCTCGCCGTCCCGACGTTCCTCATGTTCAGCAAGATCGGCCTGACCGACACCCCGTGGGCGGTCATCGTCCCGTCCCTGATCTCGCCGTTCGGCCTGTATCTGATGTGGGTGTTCGCCACCGAGGCGATCCCCACCGAGCTGATGGAGGCGGCCCGCATCGACGGCGCGAACGAGGTGCGCACCTTCTTCCGGGTCGCGCTGCCACTGCTGGCGCCCGGGACGGTCACCGTCCTGCTCTTCACCACGGTCGCGACGTGGAACAACTACTTCCTGCCGCTGATCATGCTGAAGGACCCCGACTGGTACCCGCTGACCGTCGGACTCGACGCATGGAACAAGCAGGCCTACGCGGCCGGCGGCGAGGTCGTGTTCAACCTGGTGATCACCGGCTCGCTGATCACCATCGTGCCGCTGATCGCAGCGTTCCTGATGCTCCAGAAGTACTGGCAGTCCGGTCTCGCTGCCGGAAGCGTCAAGGAGTAGACGCAGCCAGGAACCCAGCCTTCACCGCCCCCGAGAACCCTCTGTAGAAGCACGACAACCCTCTGTAGAACCACGACGAAGTGGAAGCATCGCCATGCCCAAGAACCCCCGCCGCCTGCTGCGCGGCATCGGTCTCGTCTGCGCCCTCGCCCTCGGGGTGACCGCCTGCGGCGGCTCCGACGACGAGGACTCCGCACAGAAGAAGGTCGGCGCGGCCGACATCCAGGCCGCCCTGAAGAAGGGCGGCACGGTAACCGTGTGGGCGTGGGAGCCCACCCTGAAGCAGGTCGTCGCCGACTTCGAGAAGAAGTACCCGAAGGTCGACGTCAAGCTGGTCAACGCGGGCACCAACAACGACCAGTACAAGGCCCTGCAGAACGCGATCTCGGCCAAGAAGGGCGTCCCCGATGTCGCGCAGATCGAGTACTACGCCCTCAGCCAGTACGCGCTGACGAAGTCGGTCACCGACCTCAAGCCGTACGGTGCCGACAAGCTGGCCGACACGTACTCCCCGGGCCCGTGGAACGCGGTGCGGGCCGGTGACGGCGTCTACGGCCTGCCGATGGACTCCGGGCCGATGGCGCTCTTCTACAACAAGAAGGTCTTCGACAAGTACGACATCGCCGTGCCGACGACATGGGACGAGTACGTCGAGGCGGCCGGCAAGCTGCACAAGGCGGACCCGAAGGCATACATCACCAGCGACCTCGGCGACGCGGGCCTGACCACCAGCCTTCTGTGGCAGGCCGGGGCGCACCCGTACAAGGTCGACGGCACCAAGGTCGGCATCGACTTCACCGACGAGGGCTCGAAGAAGTACACCGCGACCTGGCAGAAGCTCATCGACGAGAAGCTCCTCTCGCCGATCGCCGGATGGAGCGACGACTGGTACAAGGGCCTCGGTGACGGCACCATCGCCACACTGCCCACCGGTGCGTGGATGCCCGCCAACTTCGCCTCCGGCGTGAAGGGCGCCTCCGGCGACTGGCGCGCCGCCCCGCTGCCGCAGTGGACCAAGGGCGCGACGGCCAGCGCGGAGAACGGCGGCAGCTCGCTCGCGCTGCCCGAGCTCGGCGGCAACAAGGAACTCGCGTACGCCTTCGTCGAGTACGCCAACTCCGGTGCGGGCGTGCAGACCCGCGTCGAGAACGGCGCGTTCCCCGCTACCACGAAGGACCTGGACTCCGAGGCGTTCCAGAACACCGAATTCCCGTACTTCGGCGGCCAGAGGGCCAACAAGGTCTTCGCCGAGTCCGCGAAGAACGTGCCCACCGACTGGAAGTACCTGCCGTACCAGGTGTACGCCAACTCGATCTTCAACGACACCGTCGGCAAGGCCTACATCTCCGGCACCAGGCTGGACCAGGGCCTGAAGGCCTGGCAGGACGCGTCCGTCAAGTACGGCACGGAGCAGGGATTCACCGTCGAGAAGTAGCCCCCGGAGCCTTCCGGGCTCCTGACCGCACCACAGCCACAGCCATCGTCATCTCCACCTGACCTTGGACCCCGAAAGGACCTGCATGACCTCCCCCCGCACCACCCGCTTCCCCTACCCGGCGGGCGGCGACGGCAGCCGACGCCTCGGCTACGGCGCCGACTACAACCCCGAGCAGTGGCCGCGGGAGGTGTGGGAGGAGGACGTCCGGCTGATGCGCGAGGCCGGCGTGAACATCGTCTCCCTGGCGATCTTCTCCTGGGCCCGGCTCCAGCCCACCGCCGACACCTGGGACTTCGGCTGGCTCGACGAGGTGATGGACCTGCTGCACGCGGGCGGCATCGGCGTCGACCTGGCCACCGCGACCGCGTCCCCGCCGCCTTGGCTCACCACCGCCCACCCGGAGATCCTGCCGGTGACCGCGACCGGCGAGACGCTCTGGCCGGGCGCACGCCAGCACTGGCGGCCCACCTCACAAGTCTTCCGCACCCACGCGCTGCGCCTGGTCCGGGAGCTGGCGACGCGCTACGCCGGACACCCGGCCCTGGTCGCCTGGCACGTCAACAACGAGCTGGGCTGCCACAACGTCTACGACTACTCCGACGACGCCGCTCATGCCTTCCGGGCCTGGCTGCGCCGCCGCTACACCGACCTCGACGCCCTCAACCATGCCTGGGGAACGGCCTTCTGGTCCCAGCGCTACAGCGACTGGGGCCAGATCCTGCCACCCCGCCTCGCCGCCTCGCACCCCAATCCGACGCAGCAGCTCGACTTCAAGCGGTTCTCGTCGGACGCGCTCAAGGACCATCTCCTCGCCGAGCGCGAGGTGCTGCGGGAGCTGACCCCCGACGTGCCGGTGACCACCAACTTCATGGTGATGGGCGGCACCAAGGGCATGGACTACGCGGACTGGGCGGCCTCGGGCGCGATCGACTTCGTCGCCAACGACCACTACGTCGTCCCCGGCCCGCAGGACCGCGACGAGCTCTCCTTCGCCGCAAATCTGACCAGCGGGATCGCCGGCCACCGCCCGTGGTTCCTGATGGAGCACTCCACCGGCGCCGTGAACTGGCAGCCCGTCAACCTCGCGAAGAACCCGGGGGAATTGGCGCGGGACTCGCTGCTGCACGTGGCGCACGGCGCCGACGCCGTCTGCTTCTTCCAGTGGCGCCAGTCGGCGGCCGGAGCCGAGAAGTACCACTCGGCGATGGTGCCGCACGCCGGCCCCGACAGCGCGGTCTTCCGCTCCGTCTCGGAGTTGGGCCGCACCCTCGAAGCGATCGCACCGATCGCCGGAACCGAGCGTGAACCCGCCCGCGTGGCCCTTTTGTTCGACTGGGACTCGTGGTGGGCCAGCGAGCAGGACTCCCATCCCACATCGAGGCTCGACTACCACCGCGAGGCCCTCGACTGGTACTCCGCGCTGCTGCGGCTCGGCATCCGCGCCGATGTGGTACCCGCGCACCGTACCGATCTCTCCTCGTACGACGTGGTGATCGCACCCGTGCTGCACATGGTGTCCCGGCCCTTCGGCACGGAGCTGACCCGGTACGTGGAGGGCGGCGGACACCTCGTCACCACGTACTTCTCCGGCGTCGTCGACGAGAACGACCACATCTGGCTCGGCGGCTACCCCGGCGCCCTGCGCGAGCTGCTCGGCATCCGCATCGAGGAGTTCGGGCCGCTGCTCGACGGCGACACCGTCGACCTCGACAACGCGACGACCGGCAGCGTGTGGACCGACCGGATCACGGTCACCGGACCGGACACGGAGGTGCTCGCCCACTACCGCACTGGGGCGTACGCCTCCCGCCCGGCCGTCACACGCCGTACGACGGGCGACGGGTCGGCCGCGTACGTCTCCACCCGCCTCGGCGTCGAAGGCCTCGCCGCGCTGCTGCCGGAGCTGCTCGCACCGACCGGCGTGACCAGTGAACTCCCGGACGGAGCACAGGGAGTGGTCGAACTGGCGGTGCGTCGCGACGCGGGCAGCCGCTACCTCTTCCTGGTCAACCGCAGCGACGCGCCGGTGCCGCTGCCCGGTGTGACCGGTGAGCTGCTCGCCGGTCCTGCGTCGGAGGGCGGCCTCGTGCTGCCACCCCGGGAGGTGGCCGTACTCCGGCAGCCCACCCCCTGAAAGTTCGTCGCCGCTGCCGGGGCCGCTGCCGCGGGCCCGGCCCGGCAGCGACGGCCAGAGGCGACTCCACGCACTCAGGCCCCGCGGCGTCGTGCAATGGCTGATTCTCCGCCGCGCCGCGCCCCCGGTCGCGCTTCCGAAGTGCTCGTCCGCTCTCTACGGTAGAGGTGACTTCACACGCGCGCAGAACGACGGCGAGACAACGGGGGCATCGTGGAAGCGGAGTTGGCGGCGCTGGCGGCATCGGGTGCGACGACCTTGGTCGGGCACATGGTCTCGGACGCCTGGACCCATACGCGGGAGCGAGTGGCACGATTCCTTGCCCGCGGCGAGGAGACCGGTGGCGTGGACGAAGAGCTCGAGGCGTCCCGGGCGGAACTCATCGCGGCCCGTGAGGGTGAGGATCCCGACGTCGCGACGGACATCGAGGACGAGTGGCGGCTCAGGATGCGCCGAGCGCTGCGCGCGGACCCGGCCGCCGCGCAGGAACTGCGACTGCTGCTCGACGAACTGGCCCCTCGAACAGCAGATGTGCCGACCGTGACGGTCAACAACAACATCAGCGGGGGCACCCAGAGCGTGGTCAACCAGGGGCAGAATTTTTACGGCCTGCCCACTGTCCACGGTTGGGTGCCGGAATGAACAGCGAGGACGCATCGAGGGCAGCGGCGCCGGAAGTGGGCCCCATGGCGTGGACCCCGTGGGGCCCACGCCATGGGGTGCGTCAGGACGCGGACTTGGGGGAGAAGCGCAGCCGCGTGGCCGCCAGCGCGCCGAGGGCCAGCAGGACGATGGAGACCCACAGGCCGGACAGGTGGTTGCCGGTGGCGTCCTCGGCGTACCCCATGATGTAGGGGCCGACGAAGCCGCCGGTGATGCCGATGGTGTTGAGCAGCGCCAGGCCGCCCGCGAGGGTCTTGCCCGAGAGGCGGGTGGCGGGGAAGTTGAACAGCAGGGGCTGGACCACGAAGAACGCCAGGCCGGTGAAGCAGAAGCCGAGCAGGGCGATCACGGGACCGGCGACGGCGGCGACGACGAGGCCGGTGAACATCATCAGCAGGCCGACCACCACGAAGTTGCGGGAGCGCCGGGGCGTGGTCGCGCGGGGCGGCACCAGTACGGCGCCGACGGCCGCGGTGAGCCAGGGCAGTCCGGTCAGCAGGCCGATGGTGAACGGCGAGAGATCGCCCCAGCCGCCGATGATGCCGGGCAGGAAGTAGACGACGGAGTACAGGGCGACCTGATGGGTCCAGTTGGCGAAGATGGCCAGCAGCATCTGCTTGTCGCGCAGCACCGTCAGCAGCGAGCCGGAACCGGAGCCGTTGCCGGCCGCCTGGGCGCCCTCGGTCTGCTCGCGGGTGACCGCGTCCTGGACCAGCCGGGCCTCGTCCGCCGTCAGCCAGGGCGCCTTGGCCGGGCCGTCGGGCAGGAAGCGGTAGATGGCGAACGCCAGGAAGAGGCAGGGGACCCCCTCGATGACGAACATCCACTGCCAGCCGTGCCAGCCGCCGATCCCGTCCATCTCCATCAGCAGCCCGCCGAGCGGGTTTCCCACGACGCTGGCGATGGAGGCGCCGAGCAGGAGCAGCCCGATGGCCCTGCCGCGGATCTCGGAGCGGAACCAGTAGGTGAAGTAGAGCAGGATGCCCGGCAGCAGCCCGGCCTCGGCGGCGCCGAGCAGCAGCCGCATGGCGTAGAAGGACTTCTCGCCCTGCACGAAGGCCATGCAGGCGGAGATGACGCCCCAGGTCAGCATGATCCGGGTGATCCACCAGCGGGCGCCCACCCGGTACATGATCAGGTTGCTGGGCACCTCGGAGATCGCGTAGGTGAGGAAGAAGAGCCCCGCGCCCAGCCCGTAGGCCGCGGCGGAGATGCCCAGGTCGACCTCCAGGCGTTCCTTGGCCAGACCGATGTTGGTCCGGTCCAGGAACGACATGATGTAGGCGGCCAGCAGCAGCGGCATCAGCCGCCGCAGATTGCGCTGGTCCAGCTCGCCGAGCGCATCGCGCGGGGTTTCGTGTGGTGTGGCCGCACTGGGCGTGCGGGAACCGCGGATCAAAGACATCGGTGTCCTCTTGGTGTGCTCTGGCAGCCGTCGGATGCGGACGACAGGACTTAGGGGGCGAGGTCGGGCTGCCCGCGACGGTGGCGCCTCGGGCGGCCCGGCCGCCGGGGTGGGTTCAGACGACGAGCCGGACCGGGTTCTGAACGGCCTCGGTGAAGGCCGCGAGCCAGCGCGCCGCCACGGCACCGTCCACCGGACGGTGGTCCACGGACAGGACCACGCCGAGCACCTTCGCCGCGGTGACCGCACCGTCGCGGACCACCGCCTCGTCGCGTGCGGCGCCGATGGCCAGGATCGCGGCCTGCGGCGGGTTGATGATGGCGGCGAACTCCTCGACCCCGTACATGCCGAGGTTCGACACGGTGATCGATCCGCCTTCGAGGTCGGCGGGGCGCAACGCCCCGGAGCGCGCCTGCTCCGCGAACGCGCGGGTCCGCGTGGCGATCGCCGACACCGACAGGTTCTCGATCCCGCGCAGTACCGGCGTCACCAGGCCCGTGTCGGTGGCGATGGCGACCGAGACGTCGACGGAACGGAACCGGCGGACGGCTTCCGGCTGCCACACCGCGTTCATCTCGGGCACCTGGGTGTGTGCCATGGCGACGGCCTTGATCAGCAGGTCGTTGACCGAGACCTTGACCGGGCTGACGGCGTTGATCCGCTGCCGCAGGGCGAGCAGCTCGTCCACGGCGCAGGTCGCCCGGAGATAGAAGTGCGGGGTGTGCTGCTTGCTCTCCGTCAGGCGCCTGGCGATGGCCCGGCGCATCCGGGTGTGCGGGATGTCCTCGTGGTCGCCGGTGTCGGCCGGTGCGGCGGGCGCGGCGGCCTGCGGCACGGGGGCGGCCGCCAGGGGTGCCGGAGCTGCGGGCGGCGGAGTCGCCTGCGTCCGCCGCGCCGCGACGGCGGCCTCGACGTCACGCCGGACGACGCGTCCACCGGGCCCGGTGCCGGTGAGGGTCTCGATGCCGAGCCCCGCCTCCCGGGCCAGCCTGCGGGCCAGCGGACTGCTGAAGATCCGCCCGCCGCGATCCGGCCCACCGGGCGCCGGGGCGGCCGTGGGCCGTGCCACGGGCTCCTCCGGTACGTCCCGGCGCACCGCCTGCCGGGCCTCGCCGGGCGCGGTGACGCCGACACCGAGTTCCGCCAGCAGTGCGTCGAGGTCACCGACCTGTTCGCCGACGGCGCCGAGCACGGCGATCGGGTCGCCGACCTCGATCTCGACGCCGGCCTCGTACAGCGTCCTGAGCAGTACGCCGTCCCGCTCGGCGGAGACGTCCACCTCGGCCTTGTCGGTCTCGATGGAGACGAGCGCGTCGTCCTTCGTGAACGCTTCTCCCTCCGCCACCTGCCAGGCGGACAGCACGGCCGTTGCCGCGTCGGCGGCCACGGCGGGCATTCGGAACAGTTCTGCCATGATCAACCCTCCTGGGTGTTCTCTCGTACGGGGAGGGTCAGTTCCCGGTGACCCGCTGGAGCGCGGCCACGACCTCTTCGGTCCGTGCGATTGCCGCCCGCTCCAGCACCTTGCTGATGCTGGGCGAGGACTCGCCGGCCTGGACGCGCTCGACCGGCCGGTCCAGCCAGTCGAAGTGGCGGCGCTGGATCTCGTCGGACAGCCAGCCGCCGTACGAGGTGCCGACGGGGCCCTGCTCGGCGATGAGCACGTTGTTGGTCTTGCGGATGCTCGCGCCGAGGGTGTCCCAGTCGAGACTGGCGCGGTCCAGCCACCGCAGGTCGATGACCTCGGCGTCCAGGCCCAGCTGCTCGACGGCCTCCAGCACGTAGTTGGTCATCGCGAGGTACGTGACGACGGTGATCCGTGATCCGGTGCGGCGCACGGCCGCCTTGCCCACCGGCAGGCAGTAGTCGAAATCGTCCACCGGGCCGGGACCGACCGAGCTGTACAGGTCGGTGTGCTCCAGTACGACGACCGGGTCCTTGCAGGTCAGTGCGGAGTTCATCAGGCCCACGTAGTCGAAGGGCGTGGACGGGGCGACGATCCGCCAGCCCGGGGCCGTGGCGAGGATTCCCGCCGGATCCATGGAGTGCTGGGAGCCGTAGCCGGTGCCCATGGCGACCTTGCTGCGCAGGACGAGCGGCACTCCGGACCCCTGTCCGTCGCCGCCGAACATGTGCCGGGCCTTGCCGATCTGGTTGAAGATCTGGTCGGCCGCGACCCACATGAAGTCGGCGTACATGAACTCGACCACCGGCTTGTACCGGCCGTCGAGCGCGATGCCGCCGGCCAGCCCGGCGAAGGCGTTCTCACTGATCGGGGTGCCCAGGACACGGTCCGGGTGGGCCTCGGCCAGGCCCTTGGTGGCGCCGTTGGTGCCGCCCTTGAGCCGGTGCACGTCCTCGCCCATGACGACGACCGACTCGTCCTCGGCCATGCGCCGGCTCATCACCTCGGCCACGACGTCGATGAACTTCCGCTGTTCCAGGCGGCCCTGGAAGGCATCCGCCCCGGTGCCGGTGTCGGCGACGCGTACGTCGTCGAACTCGCTGAGGTCGCCGCGTACGCCGACGTCACGGAAGGACGGGTCGGGCCATTCGGAGGGCCTGATGCGGCGGGTGCCCGGCTTGCCTTCGGGGTCGGGCTCCAGCAGTTCGTCGCCGATGGCGGCCATGACGGCCTTGGCCCGCGCCGTGCACTCCTCGATCTCGTCGGCGCCGAGGACGCCGTTCTCGACGAGCTGCCGCGAGACGAGGGCGAGCGGGTCGCGGGCCCGCCACTCCTTCTCCTCGTCCTTGGTGCGGTAGCCGAACGCGCTGCCGGGGAACGGGCCGTTCTGGTGGAAGAAGCGGTAGACCTCGGCCTCGACGATGGTCGGGCCGTGGCCCGCGCGCATGTGGTCCACGGCCTCGCTCATGGCGAGGTACGTGGCGAGCGGGTCCATGCCGTCCACGCGCCAGCTGGGGATGTTGAAGCCCAGACCGCGCGCCGACAGCCGGGGCTCGGCCGTCGCCTCGTCCACATGGGTGGAGACGGCGTACTTGTTGTTCTCGATGAAGAAGCAGACCGGCAGCTTCCAGGCGGCGGCGAGGTTCATCGTCTCCAGCACGGAGCCGATGTTGACCGCGCCGTCCCCGAAGTAGGTCACCGAGACGGCATCGGTGCCGGCCTGCCGCGCCGACCAGGCGAACCCGGCGGCCTGCGGCACGCCGCCACCGACGATCGCGTTGGTGCCCATGGCCCCGGCCTCGCGCCACTGCAGATGCATGGACCCGCCCCGCCCCCGGCAGAAGCCCCTGGCCAGGCCGCAGATCTCGGCCAGGCTGCGCTGCAGGACGGTGCGCACCTCGTCGTCGACGGGGCGGCGCAGGTCGATGCCGGCGGGCGCGACGTAACCCAGTGCCTTGGCGAGGAACTGGTGGTGCCCCCGGTGCGAACCGCCGACGAAGTCGGCGCCGGTCAGCGGCAGCACCGAGCCGACGGCGCCGCCCTCCTGGCCGATGCTGGAGTGCGCCGGGCCGTGGACCAGTCCCTGGCCCGCCAGGTCGAGTACGTACTCCTCGAAGGTCCTGATCAGCAGGGTCTGGGTGAACATCGAGGTCAGCAGCCGGGGGTCCGCGCCGTGCCAGTCCTTCTTGGTCGCCGTCACCTCGGTCCAGGGTGCGGCGGGGGCCAGTTTCCGGTGTGTGGGCATGAGCACTCTCCTGTGTGATTCGGTGAGCACTGTCGCAGCGAATGGATCCATAGCCAATACCTCGTTACCGGAACGTTACGTTCAAATTTCGGGAGTGTCCATTGACTACGGCACCTGTGGCGGCGCAATGTGAGACGCATGGCGGATAGATGGATCCATTCCACAGGTGACCGGGGGCAGGGACTTCCCGGGCTGGCCGGCGTCGAGCACATCGGCTTCACGGTTCCCGACCTTGAAGAGGCGACCCGGTTCTTCGTCGAGGTGATCGGCTGCGAGCACGTCTACTCGCTCGGCCCGTTCCGCTCCGACGGCACCTGGATGAGCGACCACCTCGGCGTCCACCCGCGCGCCGTGATGCGCGAGCTGCGCTTCTTCCGCTGCGCGGGCGGTCCGAACTTCGAGATCTTCGAGTACGAGGCCCCCGGCCAGCAGACGCGACCACCGAGCAACAGCGATGTCGGTGGCCACCATCTCGCCTTCTACGTCACCGACCTCGACGCCGCCGTGGCACACCTTCGACGGCACGGCGTACGGATCATGGGCGAACCCACGGCCAGCTCCGGCCCGAGCGAGGGGCAGCGCTGGGTCTACTTCCTCACTCCCTGGGGGATGCAGCTGGAGCTGGTCTCCTATCCGGGCGGCAAGCGGTACGAGGCCGACTCACCGGTACTGCTGTGGCAGCCTTCCGTCTGAACACCCCGCACCCGCCGCACCGGCCCCACCCGCCGCCGCGACACCGCACCAGGGAGAACCATGTCTCGCAAGCCGACCACCGGATCGGACACGCCCGGCCCCAGCGCCGCCGTCGCCAGCCAGCGCGTCGCGGACCATCTGCGTGCCGCCATCCTCAGCGGTGAACTGCGCCCCGGCGCACGGATCATGCAGGAGCAGGTCGCAGCGCAGCTCGGCGCCAGCCGGCTGCCCGTACGCGAGGCCCTGCGGATACTGGCGGCAGAGGGCCTGACGGTCGTGAAGTCCAACAGCGGCGCCTGGGTCTCCAGGATGGACATGGCGGAGTGCGAGGGCGTCTACAAGATCCGCGAACGCCTGGAACCGCTCGCCCTCAGCGAGAGCATCCCGCATCTGTCCGCAGCACAGATCGCCGAACTGGAGACGATCGCGCGGCAGATCGAGCTCACCACCGACGTGGACCGCTTCCTGGCCCTCGACGGCCGTCTCCACCTGCTCACCTACGCCGGATGCCGCGTCGCCCAGATCACCGCCATGGTCGACCGCTTCTGGAACACCACACAGCACTACCGCCGCGCCTTCGCCCGGCTCGCCGGCGACACCGGCTGGGAACTGATCCATGCCGAACACCGCCTGATCATCGATGCGATCAAGCGGGGCGACACCGTCGACGCCGAACGCTTTCTCACCGGCCACATCCGCCGCACACGGCTCGAACTGGCCCAACATCCCGAACTGTTCACAGAGGAAGACCATGACAGCGACCACACAGCAGACGAAGCAGGCCCCGCGGACTGACGCCCGCCCCTTCGAGGGCCGGACCCTCCTCCTGTCCGGCGCGGGCGGCGGCATCGCCCGCGAGGTGGCCCGCCAGTTCCACGCGGCAGGCGCCAACCTGGTGCTCGGCGACCTGAACGCCGGGGCACTGGAGGAGTTCGCCGCGACGCTCGACCCCACGGGCGCCACCGTGATCACCCGAACCCTGGACGCGGCCTCGCCGGAGAGCAACAACGCCTTCGTCGCCGCCGCCGTCGAGATGTTCGGCTCGGTCGACTTCCTCGTGCCCGCCGCCGGGATCTATCCGGAGCAGGCCGTCGCCGACATGACCGACGAGCAGTGGAACACCGTCATCTCGGTCAACCTCAACGGTGTCTTCTACCTCACCCGCGCCGTACTGCCCCACCTCAACGAGGGCGGCAGCATCGTCAACCTGACCTCCATGGCCGGTCACCGCGGCAGCGTCCGGCACGCGCACTACGCGGCGACGAAGGGCGCGCTGCTCGCCTTCTCCCGCAGCCTCGCCTGGGAACTCGGCTCCAGGGCACGGATCAACATGGTCTCGCCCGGCATCATCGAGACCCCCATGACCCGCGACTACGTCGCCGACCGCGGCGACACCGCTCTCGCCACCACCCCCCTCGGCCGCCTGGGCAGGCCGGAGGAAGTGGCCTCCGTCGTCACCTTCCTCTGCTCGCCCGCGGCGAGCTTCGTACAGGGCGAGGTCATCCATGTGAACGGCGGCATGCACATGATCTGAGCAGGAAGAAGAACACCGATGAAGAGAGCGGCAGTGCGAGTGGGAACGGAACAGAACATGACGACCGAAGCGGCGATCTACCCGGACCTGAGCGGCAGCTCCGTATGCGTCACCGGCGCCGCCCGCGGCCTGGGACTCGCGATGGCCGATGCCTTCGCGCACGCCGGATGCCATGTGCTGCTGCTCGACATCGACGGCGACGAACTGGACCGGGTGCGCCCCGCGATGGAGGCGCGCCACCCCGGCCAGGTGATCGCGACGGCGACCGCCCCGGTCAGCGACCAGGACGCCGTGACGGCGGCGCTGACCGACTTCACCGCCCGGACGGGAGAGCTGTCCGTCATGGTCGCCAACGCCGGAGTGTCCGCCAACGCGCCGTCCCTCGACCTCGAACTGGACCGCTGGAACACCGCGTTGGACGTCAACCTCACCGGGGCCTTCGTCTGCGCACGTGCCGCCGCCCGCATCATGCGCGAGGGCGACGGGGGCGTCATCCTGACCACCTCGTCGATGTACGGAGTGACGGCCGGGCCCGAGCGCGCGGCGTACTGCGCGGCCAAGGCGGCCGTCGCCGCCCTCACCAAGGTCCTGGCCGTCGAGTGGGCCCCGTTCGGCATCCGGGTCAACGCGCTCGCACCGGGGTACGTCGAGACCGACCTGCTGACCCGGCTCTCCGTCGCCGGCCGGCTGGACACCGGGGCGCTGCGCCGCCGCACCCCGCGCGGCCGCCTCGGCAGCCCCGAGGACATCGCGCACCTCGCCCTGTTCCTGTCCTCCGGCGTGTCCGCGAACATCACGGGCCAGGTGATGGTCAGCGACGGCGGCTGGACGGCCGACGGCTACGCGGTGGCACCGGCCTGACCGGAGGCATGGCGGCGCCGATGCGGCCGGCTGATCTAAAGTACTCAGGCCGATTTCCGTACCGCGGACCTGAGAAGGAATCACGGATTATGCCCACTGAGACGTTCGAGTTTCAGGTGGAAGCGCGCCAGCTTCTGCAGATGATGATCCACTCGATCTACTCGAACAAGGACGTGTTCCTGCGTGAGCTCGTCTCCAACGCCTCCGACGCGCTCGACAAGCTGCGGCTCGAAGCACTGCGCGACGACTCGCTCGACGCGGATGTGTCCGACCTCCACATCGCCATCGAGACCGACCGGCAGGCCCGCACGCTGACCGTGCGGGACAACGGCATCGGGATGTCTCACGACGAAGTGGTCCAGCTCATCGGGACCATCGCGAACTCGGGCACCGCGAAGTTCCTGCGGGAACTCAAGGAGGCCGAGGAGAACGCCGCGGCCGACGGCCTGATCGGTCAGTTCGGTGTCGGGTTCTACTCCAGCTTCATGGTGGCCGACGAGGTCACGCTGCTGACCCGGCGCGCGGGCGAGAGCCAGGGCACCCGGTGGACGTCCTCCGGCGAGGGCACGTACACGATCGAGACCGTCGACAGCGCTCCCCAGGGAACCTCCGTCACGCTCCGGCTCAAGCCGGAGGACACCGACGACCAGCTGCACGACTACGTCTCCCCGTGGAAGATCAGGGAGATCGTCAAGCGGTACTCGGACTTCATCACCTGGCCGGTCCGGATGGTTCCCGAGGCCACGCAGGGCGCGGACGGCGAGGAAGGGGCCGACGACGCCCCGCGCGAGCCCGAGACGCTCAACTCGATGAAGGCGCTGTGGGCGCGCTCGCGCGACGAGGTCACCGACGACGAGTACCACGAGCTGTACAAGCACATCAGCCACGACTGGAGTGCCCCGCTGGAGACCATCCGTCTCCAGGCGGAAGGCACTTTCGAGTACCAGGCACTGCTCTTCATCCCGTCGCACGCGCCCCAGGACCTCTTCATGCAGGGGTACCGGCGCGGCATCCAGCTCTATGTGAAGCGCGTCTTCATCATGGACGACTGCGAAGCGCTGATGCCGCCGTACCTGCGCTTCGTCAAGGGTGTCGTCGACGCGCAGGACCTGTCGCTCAACGTGTCGCGGGAGATCCTCCAGCAGGACCGCCAGATCCAGCTGATGCACCGGCGGCTGGCGAAGAAGGTGCTGTCGACGGTCAAGGACATGATGACCGCCGAGCCGGAGCGGTACGCCACGTTCTGGCGGGAGTTCGGCCGGGTCGTCAAGGAAGGGCTGCTGAGTGACTTCGAGAACCGCGAGACCATCCTCGGCATCGCGTCCTTCGCCACCACCCACGACAAGGACGAGCCGACCACGCTGCGGCAGTACGTGGAGCGGATGAAGGACGGCCAGGAGCACATCTTCTACGTGACGGGCGAGTCCCGTCAGGCCATCGAGAACTCCCCGCACATGGAGGCGTTCCGCGCCAAGGGCGTCGAGGTGCTGCTGCTGACCGACCCCGTCGACGAGGTGTGGGTCGAGGCGGAGCCGGAGTTCGACGGCAAGAAGCTGCGGTCCGTCGCCAAGGGGGAGGTCGACCTCGGGACCGAGGAGGAGAAGAAGGAGGCCGCGACCGAGCGCGAGGGCCGGCAGCAGGAGTACGCGGATCTGCTCGGCTGGATGACGGACCGGCTGAGCGGCACCGTCAAGGAAGTACGGCTCTCCTCGCGCCTCACCGTCTCGCCCGCCTGCATCGTCTCGGACACGAACGACCTGACGCCGGCCCTGGAGAACATGTACCGCGCCATGGGCCAGCCCGTTCCCGAGGTCAAGCGCATCCTCGAACTCAACCCGGAGCACGCGCTGGTCAGCGGCCTCAACCGGGCACACGCCGAACGCGGCGAGGGCGACGGTGCCGCACTCCAGGAGACGGCCGAACTGCTCCACGACCTGGCGCTGCTGGCCGAGGGCGGCGAACTGAGCGACCCGTCGCGCTTCGTCAGGCTGATGGCCGATCGCCTCGAACGCACCCTGTGACCGCCCGCTGTCGGTGAATCCGCGCCGACAGCGGCACAGCGGCCGAAGCTTCACGGTGGGCCGTGCCTCGTACACCGGGGCACGGCCCACCGGCCGGTTCGTCCGCGTCGGCTCAGGACCGGCCCGCACCAGGATGCGCATAACGCGGTCCGGGGCGAGTATCAAAGTACGGGCAGTGGCCCGGTTGCGCCCCGGCCCCCGAGGGCCGGCCCCCTTCCCCGGCGCTCCGGTCCGCTTCCCGGCCGCCGGGGAGGGGTGTGGTGGCGGGGAGCGCCATGCACCGGGCGGTTTCCGGGACGGCGGTGTGCGCGGAAAACGAGTGGCACGCGCTCATACGGCCGACATAGCTTGTGCGCCTGTGACCGATGCCCCGAAGAGCCCCTCGCGCGAACCGCGTGCGACGTCCGCGGAACCACCCACCGAGGAAGGCGGCCGACGGACGACGACAGCCGGCCTGCCGCCCCTGGGCTCCGAGGCCGCCGAGGGCATTTTCTCCCGGACGTACGCGGCGGCCACCTCGAGCTTTGCCGCGGTGATGTTCCTGACCGGCCTCGCCGCACTGGCCGTGGTGCCCACGCTCCCGACGGCCGCCCGGGATCTGGACGGGGTGTCCCTCTTCCCGCTGGTGGCGGGCTGTTTCGTGGCCGCGAGCCTGCTGGGCGGCGTACTGGGCGGTCACTGGGCCGACCGGGCGGGGGCGAACCGCCCGCTGGCGGCGGGCATGGTGCTGGCCGTGGTCACCCTGCTGGTCTCGGCGAGCAGCACCTCGATCTGGCAACTGGCCGCCGGGCGCTTCGTGGACGGCGTGGCGGGCGGGATGGTCGCGGTGGCGATCAACACCGCGATCGGCCAGGCGTATCCCGAGCGGCTCCAGCCGCGCGCCCTGGCGCTGATGAGCGCCTGCTGGATCATTCCGTCACTGGTCGGACCTCCGCTGGCCGGGCTGGTGGCCGAGTGGTGGTCCTGGCGTGCGGTCTTCTACGGCCTGGCGGCGCTCACGGCGCTTCCGGCGCTGGCGGTCGTGGCCCTGCTGAACGGTCGTTCCCGGAAGGCCGCGCCCACGCTGTCGAAGGAGCGGACCCCGCGCCCCGCCCTGACCATCGCGGTGGCGGTGAGCGTGGGTGCGGCGCTTGGCCAGTACGGAGTTTCGGGCTGGGACACGCGCCATCTGCTGTTCGCGGTGGCGGGACTCGCGCTGATGGTGCTGTTCGCCTTCCGGCTGCTGCCGTCGGGCACCTGGCGTGCCGCGCGCGGACTGCCGGCCACGGTGCTGCTGCGCGGGCTGAGTTCGGGAGTGTTCTTCACGCTGGAGGCGTTCGTGCCGCTGATGCTGGTCACCGGCCGGGACGTGGCCCCCGTGGTGACGGGTCTGGCCTTCACCGGCGCCGCCGTGGCGTGGGCCGCCTCCTCCTGGGTGCAGGGCCGGCTGCCGGAGCGGACGCCCCGTCACCGCCTGGTCGTGGTGGGGGCGTTGGTGCAGGTGGTGGCGGTCGTGATCGCCTCCGTCGGGTCGTTGCCCGGGATGCCGCCGATCACCGCCGCGTCCTCGATGGTCGTCGCGGCCGTCGGCATGGGCCTGCTCGCCCCGTCCCTCACCGTGCTGTCCCTCGCCCATGCCCCGGCCGGCCGCCAGGGCTACGCCAGCAGTGCGATGCAGACCAACCAGAACCTGGGCCAGATCCTGGTTCTGGGCGTCGCCTCCGCCGTCTTCAACGCCTTCCTGGGCGGCGGATCCAACGACCACGTCGGCTACGCCGCCGCCTTCGGGCTGCTGCTCGTGCCCGGAATCCTGGCAGTCGTGCTCGCGGGCCGGGCCCGCGGCGCGTGAGCCGGGCGTGTCGGGGCCGGGGCGTGCGAGCCCGGCGCGAACCGAACGGCAGGAACCGGATGCGAGGTGCCGGGAGGCCGCGGCGCACGAACATCGGAAACGCGCCGGAAACGCGCAGAATCAGGCGGAAAGCGGTCCTGCGGGCGGCAGGTGCACATCCCTAGGCTCTGTCCCATGCGTGTACTTTTCGCCTCGACCCGCGGACCGGGCCACTTCCACCCGCTCGTCCCCCTCATCGACGCGTGCACGGCGCGGGGTGACGACGTCCTCGTCGTCGCTCCACCGGCACTCGAATCGTTACTGGCGACCCGGAAACAGCCTTACCGCATCGGCGGGGAACCTCCCCAGGAGGAGATCGCGCGGGCCATGACGCCCGTGCTGGCGCTGTCCCCGGACGACGGCGTCGCGATGATGGTCACGGAGGTGTTCGGCCGGCTCGGGATCGCCGCGATGCTTCCCGCGCTGGAGGAGGCGTGCCGCGACTGGCGGCCCGATCTCGTCGTGCACGAGGCGTACGAGTTCGCGTCGGTGGTGGCCGCCGAGCGGCACGGCATCCCGCGGCTCCGGGTCGCGGTCTCGGCCGCGCGGTTCACCCGGTCCACCGACACCCTGCTCACCCCCGTGTTCGCGCCGTACGGAACGGGCATCACGGAACGTCTCCTCGCCACCCCGTATCTGACCCGCCTGCCGGCTTCCCTGGACCCCTCCTCGTACGCCGTTACCCACCGCTACCACGAAACCCCCCGACCGGGCGCGCTGGCGGACCGGTGGGGCGGATCGGCGGAACCGCTGGTCCATCTCACCCTGGGCACCGAGGCGGGTGCCCTGCCGACCGCGGTCGGCCTGTACCGGGGGCTCGTCGAGGCGGTGAGCGGACTGCCGGTGCGGGTACTGCTCACCACGGGACACCTCATCGAGGCGGCGGACCTCGGACCGCTGCCGTCCCAGGTCCATGTGGAGCAGTGGGTGCCGCAGGCGGACGTCCTGCGCAGTGCGTCGCTCGTGGTCTGCCACGGCGGCTCCGGGACGGTGTTCGGCGCCCTGGCGGCCGGTGTCCCGCTGGTCTGCGTCCCGCTCTTCGCGGACCAGCCGGTGAACGCCCGGCTGGTGGCCGACGCGGGGGCGGGTACGGCCGTCACCCCGACCGGCGGCCCGGCGGACAAGGCGGTGATGCTGGGCGCCGACGACGTACGGGCCATCCGCGCGGCCACCGAACTGGTTCTCGCGGATCCGTCCTACCGTGCCCGCGCCGGGCGCCTGGCCGACGAGATGCGGTCGACCGTCACGGTCGCGGAACTGCTCGGCACCCTCGCACCGTGACCTCTGCGGCGGGCGCGGGGAGGCGTCATCCGGAGGCCGGCAGGCGTTCGATGGCCACCAGCGCCGCGTCGTCCCCCAGGCTGCCGCCCGCGTGCCGCAACAGGTCGGCGCACAGGGTCTCCAGCAGGGCTTCGGGGCCCGTGCCGGACCGCGAAGCGGCCCGTTCCCGCAGCGGATAGAAGCGCCCCGACCGGTCCCGGGACTCGATGACGCCGTCGGTGTACAGGAGCAGGGTGTCACCGGCCTCGAAGCGGAACGTCTCCGCCGTGTGTTCGGTGATCACCAGGCGGGTCAGACCGAGCGGCGGGGCCGGCGTCCGGACATCGAGCGGGATCACCTCACCCGCCCGCAGCAGGAGCGGCGGTGGATGACCGCAGCTGACCAGGCGGATCTCGGCGGCGTCGTCGGGGAGGTCGAGCACGGCCGCGGTGACGAACGACTCCGCGAGCTCCGGGTCGTCCTGCCCGTCCGCGCCCGCCTCGGCCGTGTCGTCCTCGGGGCACGGCGCGATGCTCGTCTCCAGCTGGGCCACCAGTTCGGGCAGCGTCCACCGCTGGCGCGAGAGAGCGTGGAAGGCGCCCAGGACGCTCGCCGCCTCGCCGATCGCGGCGAGCCCCTTGCCGCGTACGTCGCCGATGATCACGCGGGTGCCTCCCATGGTGCGGGCGGCGGCGTAGAGGTCGCCGCCGATCTGCGCCTCCTCCTCCGCCGCCAGATAGACCGAGGAGATGCGCAGAGGGCCGCTCCGTCCCGGCAGCGGACGCAGCACCACGTGCTGTGCCGCCTCGGCCACCGAACGCAGCTGGGTCACGGCCCGCTCGCTGCGGACCCTCAGGTGGGCGAAGAAGGTGGCCATGACGGAGATGAGCACGAGCGCGATGATCTGGTAGGTGTGGTTGAGGTCGTAGAGACTGGTGCGCGCGGCCACCAGGACTTGCGCCAGCACGGCGACCACGCCGACGAAGCCGGTCATGCGCGGCCCGGTGAACGAGGCGGCCATCGCGGGCGCGGCCACCAGGAACGGACCGAGATGGACATCCGTCGGTGCGAGGAAGTCGACCACCGTGACGACGGCGATCAGCACGAACGGCATCGCCAGGAGCGCGTTCCTGCGCCTTCGGGACTCACGGACCGAATCCAGGAAGCGCGGGGAAGCCATGCTTCCGGGATACCTCACTCGGCCCGTTCCCGCTCCTTGTACGCCGAGGACCACCGGCCCGGCCGGCCGCGGGCTGCCCGCACGGCCGGCCGGGTCCGGTGTCCTACGGAACGAGCAGCGAATCCGAGAGGCGGGGCGACGGCGGCGCTGCGCCGTCCAGCGTCGCGGAGTGCAGCGCGGCGTGCTCCTCGCGGGAGACGACCGACCGGCCGCCGCGCACCATGAGCCGGCGCCCCTGCGGGGTCGTCCACCGCACCTCGGCGTGGTCACCGGCCACCGCCACCTCGGGACCGGGCTGCGCACCCCGCCGCGCGCCGGACGGCACCAGGGACAGGGTCCCCGCCGCGAAGGTGTCGCCGAGCGCCGCCCAGTCCAGCTCGGCCGGGGTCGTGCTCTCGAAGAACACCACTTCGATCCGAACCCCGTCGGCGCGCGGCACCAGCCGGGCCGTCGGCGTACGGCCGCCGAACGCACCGCCGGCCAGCCTGAAGTCCAGCCGGGCCGTGCCCAGGTCGAGTTCGATCCCGCCGTCGATCGTGGACGGCTCCGCCACGGGCGGCGCGCCGATCGCGTCCACCACCAGCCGCAGCGAACGCGCCCGGAACCGGTCGCCCGGCTCGATCATGTCGAGGTGGTGGTGCCGGTCGCCCGCAGGGCAGGCGAACCCCGCCAGCCAGGCGACGTGCGGACCGCTCTGCACGGTGGAGAGCACACCCGAGGCGAAATCGAAGTCCTCGGCGCCGTCGTCCTTCATCAGATGGACGTGCAGATGCCCGGAGGTCCCGTCCGGGCGGACCCAGTGGCCGAACAGCGGACGCCGCTGCAGCCAGGTGTCCTGGTGGTTCACGCTGCCCAGCGTGGTGACCGCGTCCAGCCAGGTGGTGCCCGTCTCCGGGAACGGGGCCCCGGTGAACAGCTCCCGGTGCTCGTGCTCGCCCGCCAGCCCCCGCAGCCGGGGCAGGACCCAGTCGGGCATCCGGTAGTCCACGCAGGACTCCACCCCGGTCGCCATCTCGCCCCGGACCGGGCTGGGCACCGGCGCGCCGAGCTCCCCGCGCACCGCCTTCGCCAGGAACGGCGGCACCCCCAGGTCGTTGCTGTAGCAGCGGGCCATCGGGCCGGAGAGCTGGCGGGTCGGCGGGTGCCAGCGGGCCAGGAAGTGCAGCCAGAGCCGGTCGTGCAGCCGGTCGTTGAGCTCCAGCACCTCTGTGTCGTCGACATGCTCCCTGATCAGGGTCAGGGTCTGGAGCACGACGCCCCAGTAGGACGGGCTGTTGAACTCGGTGAAGCTGCCGGTGCCGTCGATGGCCCGTGAGAGCCGCACCATGCGGTCCTTGCCGTACGCGAACAGCCTCTCGTCGCCGAGGAGCTTCCCGGCGGCGAGTGTCACGAAGGTGCCCATGACGGCGACGTTGGTGTACGTCAGATGCACGTTCCTGCGGACGATCGACGCGGCCGCGTGCCGCAGCGACTCCCGCAGTTCGTGCCGCACGTCGGCCGGCAGACCGTCGCCGTGGCGGGCGTCCACCAGCAGCAGGGCGATGCCGAGGAAGTCCGCCCAGTTCCAGTCGGCCGGGTCCATCTCGGCCGCCGGTTCCTCGGCGTAGTAGCCCCAGATCCCGTAGGTGGCGTTCTCCGGCGACCGGTCCTGGAGCCCGGCGATCCGCCGGATCACGGAGTGGGCGCGCTCGGCGTCCCCCTCGCCGCCCCGTTCCAGCAGAAGGAGGGCGTAGTGCAGGGAGTTACGCGTGGGGTGTGCGAGACCGCCCTTGATGTGGGTGTGGATGGGGTTGTACGGGGCTTCGACCTGCAGCAGGTTCGCCTCGGAGTCCCAGCAGCGGTCGCCCTCGGCAAGGGCTGCTCGGAGCAGGGCGCGGTCGTACTCGGCGGCCGACCAGGCAGGGTGCACGGGATGTCCTCCAGCTCGCGATCGTCGGGCCGACGATCTCGGGAAAACGCTTGGGAAACGTTTTCCAGAGGCTAAGCCGACGTCTACGCTGCGGCAAGGGGCATTCGTTGGGCTCCGGGGCGGATGCCCACACCCGACCCATTGACGCGGCGATATCGGTCGGTGCAAGGTGACCCCGGCTGGAAAACGCTTTCCAGTCGGTTTCCGGTCTGCCCCTGAATGGAGTCCCCGATGAGACCCTCCCTGCGCATCGCCCTGACGGGCGTCACCGCGGGTGCGCTCGTCTGCGTGCTTGCCTCGTGTTCCGGTTCCGGCAGCGACACGGCCGCCGACGGCACGGTGACGATCACCGTCTCCGGGCGCCCGCCCGCCACCAACGCGGCCGCGCTCAAGACGTTCGACGCGCGGGTCGCGGAGTTCCAGAAGGCGAACCCCAAGATCAGGATCAGGACGAACGAGTACCAGTACGACCAGCAGAGCTTCCAGACCAAGGTGGGCGGCGGCAGTCTGGAGACGGTCGTACGGGTGCCGCTGACCGAGATGTCGGGCCTGATCAAGCGTAGGCAGATCGCCGATCTCTCCTCGGAGTTCAAGGCGCTGAACCACAGCGAGGACTTCAACGACGTCGCCCTCGGGCCCGCGAAGGGCGTGGACGGCAAGCTGTACGGCATTCCCACCGAGGAGTACGCCCTCGGTCTGGTCTACAACCGGGACCTGTTCGAGAAGGCCGGACTCGACCTGGACAAACCGCCGACCAGTTGGTCGGAGGTCCGTACGGCGGCCAAGGCGATCTCCGAGAAGACCGACGCCACCGGATACGCGCAGATGACCAAGGAGAACACCGGCGGCTGGATGCTCACCGCGATGGCGTACTCCTTCGGCGACAGCATGCAGGAGGAGTCCGGCGGCAAGTGGGCCAACAGCTTCGACCGTCCCGGCAGCGGCGCCGAGAAGTCGCTGAAGGCGCTGAAGGAGATGCGCTGGACGGACGACTCGATGGGCAAGAACCAACTGCGCAACATCACCGACATGGAGAAGGACTTCTCCGCCGGGAAGATCGGCATGACGATCGCCGGACCGAGCATGGTCGGCCACTACATCCAGCAGTACAAGGGCGACCCGAAGACCATCGGCCTCGGCGCCATGCCCGTCGACGGCAGCGGCAAGCGGACCCTGGCCGGCGGCACCATCGCGGTGATCAGCCCTCGGGCCACTCCACAACAGCGCGAGGCCGCGGCGAAGTTCATCGACTTCTACTACCTGTCCACCAAGTACGACGCAGGGCTCGCCGAGAAGGACGCGGTGGCCAAGAAGAAGGACGGTGCCGCCATCGGTGTGCCGACCGTGCCGTTCTACAAGCCGGCCATCGCCGATCCGGTCCAGGCCGCGGTCGACAAGCAGGCCAACGTGCCGATCGGGAACTTCGCCCCGTACAGCAGCACACTCGGCGACTACGAACTCGCCATCGAGCCGCCCGTCGAGGCACAGAACGTCTACAAGGCCCTCGACAGCGCCGTACAGGCCGTACTGACCCGCGAGGACGCCGACCCGGCTGAGCAGCTGAAGAAGGCCGCGGCGCAGGTCGAGTCCCAGGTGGAGCGGGCGCAGAACTAGCGCCACGCCCCGCAGCGGAGCGTCCGGTCCATCAGGCAGTGAGCACAGCACGAGGAGAGGCGAGGAGACGTCGATGAGCAGGTCGCAAGCGCCTGCGGCGCCCGCCGGGAACCGCACCCGGAAGGACCGGACGAGGAAACAACGTTCCGCCGACCCCTCCGCGGCCCGGCCGCGGACCGACGGGCCGCCGCGCACCGCCTCCCCGCACCGCGGCGGCCCGGCGGAACGCTTCGTCCGCTGGGTCAGGCAAGGAGGTGTCACCACCATCCTGTTCGGCCTGCCGATGGTGCTGTGCTTCGCCTACTTCTCGTGGTGGCCGATCGTCCAGAGCGTGCAGCTCAGCTTCCAGCAGACCAATCTGGTCGACCCCGCCACCTGGGTGGGCCTGGACAACTTCCGGCATGTGCTGGACGACCCGCTGCTGTGGAAGGCCGTCAAGAACACCGCGCTGTTCGCCGTCCTCGCCCTGGTGATCGGCTTCCCCATACCGCTCTTCCTCGCCGTGCTGATCTCCGAACTCCGGCGCGGCGGCACCCTGTTCCGGATCCTCGCCTACCTTCCGGTGGCGATCCCGCCGGTCGTTTCGGTGCTGCTGTGGAAGGTGTTCTACGACCCGGACGCCGGGCTGTTCAACCAACTGCTGGCCCATGTGGGCCTCGGCCCGTACCCGTGGCTCCAGTCCACCGACACCGCGATGCTGTCGATCGTGCTGGAAGCCACCTGGGCCGGCTTCGGCTCCACGGTCATCATCTATCTGGCGGCGCTCGGCTCCGTGCCGACGGAACTCTACGAGGCCGCCGAGATCGACGCCGCGGGCATCTGGCGCCGGGTCTGGCACATCACCCTGCCGTCACTGCGCGGGGTCGTCCTGATCATGCTGCTGCTCCAGATCATCGGCACCCTCCAGATCTTCACCGAACCCTTCGTGATGACGGACGGCGGCCCGGAGGACTCCACACTCACCATCCTGATGCTGATCTACAACTACGCCTTCCAGAACGGAGACTTCGGAGCCGCGACCGCACTCAGTGTGATGCTGGCCCTCGTGCTCGGCGTGCTCTCGGCGATCTATCTGCGGGCGACGAGGAGCTGGAGCAACTGATGGCCGTACAGACCCCCCTCCGCACCCGCCGGGGCAGCCGTTCCGAGGAGAGCGCACGCGGACTCATCTCCAGTGCCGACCGGCGGCGCACCTCCGTACGGTTCTCGCTCCGCTCCGTGCAGACCCTCTCGCTCCTGCTGCTGCTCGCCTTCGGAGCCGCGCCCCTCTACTGGACGTTCAAGGGCGCCGTCTCACCGACCCAGGAGCTGCTGCGCGACCCGCTGGCGCTCTGGCCCGACCACGCGCAGTGGGAGAACCTCTCCCGCGCCTGGAGCGAACTCCAGGTCGGCCAGTACCTCTGGAACACCGTGGTCCTGGTCACCGGCTCGGTCGTCGCCCACCTCGTGGTCGCCACCACCGGTGGCTACGTCCTGTCCGTGCTGAGCCCCAAGTGGGCGGCGCCCGTGCGGTGGATGGTGCTCGCCACCCTGTTCATCCCCGGCTCCATCTCCCTGGTGGCGCTCTACCTCACCGTGCTCGACCTTCCGGGCCTCGGCATCTCCCTCGCCAACAGCCCCTGGGGCGTCTGGCTGCCGCACGCGGCCAGCGCCTTCACCGTGCTGATCGTGATGAAGTTCTTCGACGGCATCCCCCGCGAACTCTTCGAGGCCGCCAAGGTCGACGGGGCGGGGCCGTTCACCATCTTCCGCCGGATCGTGCTGCCCATGTCGAAGCCGATCCTGGCGGTGGTGACCCTGCTGACGGTCATGAACTCCTGGAAGGACTTCCTCTGGCCGCTGATCGTCATCCCGGACACCGAGAAGCAGCCCATCTCCGCCGCACTGCCGCGCCTCGCGGAAACGGCGGAGCAGTCGCTGCTCATCGCCGGGATGCTGCTCGCCATCCTGCCCCCGGTCGTGCTGTTCCTGATCTTCCAGCGGCAGATCGTCCGCGGCGGGGGAGGCTTCACCGGCCTCAAGGGATGAGACCACCCGGGCACCGGCGCCGGACCCCCGTCCGCGCCAGCCGACGGCGGCAGCGGTGCCCGCCGACGGCATACGGGCCGGTGTGCTCCGCCGGGGTACAGCCGACGGAGCACACCCCCACCCGGGAACCACCGAAACGCACCGCGCCGATCCGATCGAGAGGTTGCCTCGATGGAACAGAACGGCACGATCCGGCCAGGTCCTCTGGCTCCGGCCAGAATAAGGGGTCGCTCCCGGCGGCCCGCCGCATGGGGCGGCGCCGCCGCCCTGCTCGGCTGTCTGCTGGTGGCGGCTCCGCTGCCGGGCACGGCCCCGGCCGCCCACGCGGCCGGCACCCTCACCGTCACCTCGTCCGACCTGATCTTCGTCAAGGGACAGGCGAAGATCACCCTGACCTCCGACCAGGCCTCCGTGGCCTGGAAGGCCATCGACGACCAGGGCCTGACCGTCGCGTCGGGCACCGCCCCGGTCTCGGGCGGCACGGCCACCGTCGACGTCACGAAGCTCGGCAGCGGCTACTACACACTCACGGCGACCGCCGGCACCACCACCCGCACCGCCGACTTCGGCGTACTGACCGCGCTGACCGGCAAGGAACAGCAGGACACCCGCTTCGGCACGGGCATCCACTACGGATGGAACGACGGCGACGACCAGAAGCTGCTGCGCTCGGTCAAGCTGATGGGCATGCACGGGATCCGCTCCGACATCAACTGGGGCGCCATCGAGAAGACCCCCGGCACGTACTCCTGGAGCAGCTACTCCACCGACCAGCACATCCCGTACGCCAAGTCGCAGGGGCTGACCGCCCTGCCCATCTCCGGTTACCGCAACCCCAATTACGACGGCAACCGCACGCCCGCGTCCGACGAGGCGCTTGAGGCGTACGGGAAGTTCACGGCCGCCGTCGTGGAGAAGTACCAGCAGTCCTCGAAGGAAATCGAGATCTACAACGAGTACAACTCGACCGGCTTCAACAACGGCACCTGCGGAATCACCGCCGACTGCTACCTCAAGCTGCTCCAGGCCAGCTACGGCAAGGTGCACGCCAAGGTCCCGGACGCCACCGTGGTCGGCGGCGGTCTGGCCGGTCTCCAGACCGACTGGCTGAAGCGGCTGTACGCGATCGGCGGCCTCAAGTACATGAACGCGCTCAGCGTTCACCACTACGGCTATCCCAACCCGCCCGAGACCGCGCTGGAGAAACTGCCGCAGGTACGCGCCGACCTGGACGCGGCGGGCGGCAAGGACTTCCCGCTGTGGATCACCGAGAACGGCTACCCGACCCACAGCGACGGTGTCACCCCGGCCCAGCAGGCCGCGTACGTGCCGCGCGCCCAGATCTTCTCGTTCGCCTCCGGCGTCGACCGCTACTACTGGTACGACCTCACCAACGACGGCACCGACGCCACCAACAAGGAACACAACTTCGGCGCCTTCAAGCGCCCCACCGCGGACGTCAAGGCCTGGCAGCCCAAGCCGTCCGTGGTCACCGAGGGCGTGCTGATCCGCCAGCTCGCGGGCCGCGCCTACGCCGGCCGTGACGACGCGGGTTCCGCCGACGTCCGCTCGTACCGCTTCGGCACCGGAACCGACATGGTCCGGGCCCTGTACACCACGGCCGCGACACCGGGAACGGCGGAACTGTCGGCCACCGGACCGGTCACCGTCACGGACCAGATGGGCCACGACAAGACCTACCTCCCGGTCGGCGGCAAGGTGCAGCTCGGCATCGACGGCAAGGTGCTGTACGTCAAGGGCGCGGTGAGCGCGGTCAAGACCGTGAGCGGCCCCGTGTTCTCACTCCGGCTGCCGCAGCACTCCAACACCGAGGAGACCGTCGACGCGGTGCTCCAGGTGGACGGCACCAAGGGCCGGACGCTGCCGCTGCGCTACGACTTCCGGATCGCCGGGGAGAAGTACCGGGTCACGGCCGAGCCCGGCAAGGTCGTCCGCCGGACCATCGAGCTGCCCACCTCGGCCCTCACCGGCCCGCGCACGGTCAGCGGCACGGTCGGACTCGGGCCGGTGAACCTCGCCCGCCTCACCTCCGACACCGAGGTGGTGCCGCCCACCCAGGTCACCTTCGACCCGGTGGTGAAGAAGTCGGCCCCGTTCGCCGCCGGGCTCAAGGTGACCGTCACCAACAACCGCGTCCGCGGCCCGCTCGAACTCACCGAGCTGGACTGGCAGGTGAACTCGGGCGACACCTACCTGGACCGGGGCACCATCGACGGACCGATCAAGGTCGGCGCCGAGTCCAGCGCCTCGTACACCGTGGACGCGCGCAACATCAAGCAGTGGAAGCGCTACTGGACGGCCGCCTACATCAACACCCCCGACGGCGCCAGGACCGCGGTGGGCGCCTGGAACGGCTGGGGTTCCGTCCAGCCGGCCGGCACCGACACCACCACCCCCATCGACGTCATCGCCGACGGCTCGGTGAGCTACAAGGGCGGATACAACGGCGCGGCCGACCTGTCCGGCACCGTCCGGCCCCAGTACACCGACGCCGGACTCGTACTCAAGGGCGCGATCACGGACAACGCCCTGGCACAGCCCGCCACCACCGCCGAGAACATGTGGCAGGGCGACAGCATCCAGTTCGCCGTCACCCCTCAGGTGCCGGGCCGCAGCAAGCAGTACGTCGAGTTCGGCGCCTCGCTCGTGGGCGGCAAGCCGCAGGTCCACACCTGGCGGGCACCCTCCGGCCAGTCCGCGGGACCGACCCCCGGCGCCACCGCGCAGGTCACCCGTGACGGCACCACCACCCACTACACGGTGACCGTGCCGTGGGCCTCGCTCGGCCTCGCCGGCAAGCCCACCGCATCCATCGGACTCGGCTTCGTCGTCAACGACAGCGACGACGACGGCCGGGCACGCGGCTGGTCGGAGTGGGGCGCCGCCATCGCCAACAACTCCAAGAGCGCCACCGGCCTGCGGGCCGTCCAGCTGACCGACTGACCCACCCCCGGAACGGGCGGGGCCGGGCGCACCTGACAGCGCCCGGCCCCGCCGCCCGCTGCCCTGCTGCCGCACGGCACACTGTCCCGAGCCCCCACGTGAGGAGACCAGCTCATGGCCCTGTTCGACCTGCCGCTGCCCGAACTCCGCGCCTACCGGCCGCAGATCGACGAGCCGGACGACTTCGACGCCTTCTGGTCGAAGACCCTCGCCGAGACCCGCGCACACGACCCCGCGGTCTCCTTCGAACCCGTCGAGACCGGGCTGACCGGCACACGCACCTGGGACGTCACGTTCGCCGGCTTCGGCGGCCACCCGGTCAAGGGCTGGTTCACCGCCCCCGCGAACGCCGAGGGCCCGCTCCCGCTCGTCGTCCAGTTCCACGGCTACAACGGCGGCCGCAGCCTTCCGCACTGCTGGGGCCTGTGGCCCATGGCCGGATTCGCCCACTTCATCATGGACGTGCGCGGCCAGGGCAGCGGCGGCAACGTGGGCGACACCCCCGACCCGGTCGGCTCCGGCCCCTCCCACGCGGGCTTCATGACCCGGGGCATCGAGGACCCGGAGAGCTACTACTACCGCCGCGTCTACGCCGACGCCGTGCGCGCCGTGGAAGCGGCCCGGTCGCATCCGCTCGCCGACCCCGCCCGCACCGTCGCGCTCGGCGGCAGCCAGGGCGGCGGCATCACCCTCGCGGTCGGCGGACTCCTCCCCGACCTGGCAGCCATCGCCGCCGACGTCCCGTTCCTCTGCCACTTCGGCCGGGCCGTCACCCTCACCGACGCCAACCCGTACGCGGAGATAGCCCGCTACCTCAAGATGCACCGAGGCAAGGAGGAGACCGCCCTGCGCACCCTGTCGTACTTCGACGGGGTGTCCTTCGCCGCCCGGGGCACCGCCCCCGCGCTCTTCTCCGTCGCGTTGATGGACCAGGTCTGCCCGCCGTCCACGGTCTTCGCCGCCCACAACGCCTACCGCGGCGAGAAGGAGATCGAGGTCTACCCGTTCAACGGACACGAGGGCGGTGCCATGTTCCAGGAGGCCGCCCAGCTCCGCTGGGTGCCGAAGGCACTGAACAGCACGGTCTGAACCCCGCCGCACCGCAGCCGGCGTGGTGTGGATCACGGACAGGTTGTGGACACCGTGTATATGGTCCACCGGGGCACGTCAATGCCCCGTGACGTGCGAGGACAAGGGCGAACAGTGCGGCAGAGAGCCTATGCGCAGGCGATGCGCGTCATCGCGTGCGCGCTGATGGCGTGGCAGGTCTGGATGATGTGGTACATCGCCAGCCACGAGGCGGCGGGGGTGAAATGGGCCTGCGACCTGGCCGGGGGCTGCGCCAGTGACCAGCTCGCATCCATGTCCCCGATGCTCGGCATCGGCTTCGCCGTCGTCCTCGGCCTGCTCTGCGCCCGGTACCTCCACCGGGCGGCACCGGGCGCGATGATCGCACTCTCCGCCGTCGCGGCCGCGGTCGGCTGGTACGACGCGCTGGCGGAGGGCCAGGTCGAGCGGGACACCGTCACCAGCTTCCACATCTTCCTTCCGCTCGGCGACTTCACCGTCTCCCAGTGGCTCACCTTCCTGTGGTCCGCCGCGGGCGTCGGCTGTCTCGCCGCCTGGTGGGGCGCCGCGGTGAGCCTGCGGCGCACCGCGGGACTGCGCAGGCTGTCCCGCCGCTACCGCACGGCCGACGCGGTGCTGGAGGGCTGGCGCCCGGTGGGCCGGAAGTACGGTGAGGTCACCGCGGTGTTCGACGACGAGGACGGAGTGCGCCACGAGGTCCCGGCCGTCGTGGAACGCGTCGCCCTCAGACGCGACACCCTCGCCGTGTACGACGCCGACCGCCCCGGCGACCCGGCCCTCACCAGGGTCGCCATCCCCCGCCGGAAGTTGCTGCGCATCTCATGACCACGTCGACCTCTCCCGCGCCCTCCCTGCGAAACGCCCTCCGGCTGCTCACCGTGGTGTCCGCGACCGGCACCGGCCTCGCGCTGGCCGCAGTGGTCCAGGGCGCCCTGGACGGCCCCCGCTGGCTGCTGATCGTCGGGGCTGCCGGTGACGGCCCTGGCCCTGACGGCGTACGGCAAGGCGGCCGAGGACATGAAGTCGGGCGTCGCCGCCCCCGCGCTGCGCTCCGGCGGCCCGCGCGCCTTCGCGCCCGCCGTGGTCAACGGGGTGAAGGCGGTGAACAAGAAGAACGGCCGGACCGCCATCGACGGGCAGGCCGTGGACTCCGTGTTCGCCTTCGACCTGACCGTGATGACCGACGACCTGCCCCCTTACCGGATCGAGGTCCGTCACCCCCTCGACCTGCAGGGGCTGTTGCACAGGTCCAGGGCGGTCGTCGAGTACGACCCCGAGCAGCCCTGGCGGGTCGTCATCCCCAACAACCCGCCGCGCGAGTGGCTGGCCCGGGCGGAGCGCCTCGTTCCGCCGGCGGGCGAGGTGAAGCGCCGGGCCGGCGGCGTTCCGGCCGGGTTCCGCGCGCTGGTGTCGGGCGCGGTGATCGCGGCCGTGCTGCTGGTACTGGTACGGGTGCTGGGCTGAGCCGCCGCGGGCTCAGCCGTTGCGCGGGTACTTCTTGAGCACCTTGCCGTTGATGTCGGCCCGCAGATAGGCGCCGCCGTACTCGTCCGAGACGTAGACGCTCAGCGTCGGCTGGTAGTTGTCGAACGGCGAGGCCGGGTCGATGTCCACGTAGTGGGTGGTGGGCTCGGCGACGCCGAGCTCCTTGTCCGCCCGGCGGATCAGCCCCGGCAGGGCGTCCCAGTCGAACTTCTCCAGGTCCACGGACTTGGAGCCCGATATGAGCGTGCCGCCCGCCCGTTCCCGGGTGGCCTTGCCGTCCCGGTAGGCGAAGACGTCGTACAGGGCCTTGTTCTTCGCGATCGGGGCCTCGGCGCTCGCGTGCACGTCGTACAGCGTGAACGACGTGATCTCGGTGGTGCCCATCACCGGCTTGAGCGCCGCGATGACGGATCGTGCGCCGGAGGGCGTCAGCAGGTTCTCGGGCGCGGTGGGCTTCTGCGGGGTCTCCTTCTCCTCGGCGGGGGAGGGCCCGCCCGAGGAGTCCGGGGCCGGTTCCGAGGCCCGGCCGGAGGCGGACGGGGTGCTCCCGGAAGCCTTCGTGTCCTCGGCGGGCAGCAGCGACCACACCAGCACCCCGGTCAGGGCGGTGCCCGCGAGGGCGGTGGATATCGCGACGGCACGGCCGCGCCGGACCCGGCGGCGGATCTCCTGGGTGCCCAGCGTCGCGGGCTGCGGGCGCGGGGGAGCGGTGACGGGCGGACGCCGCACGGGGGCGGTGGGCAGGACGGTGGTCGGGCCGGGGGGACCGAAACCGGGCGGCACCGCGTCCTGCCGGGTGAGCGCCGCCGGACGGGGCGGCACGGCATCCTGCGGCGCCGCACGGCCCGGTCCGGTCGCTGGCGCCGGCTCGCTCACCGCCGCGAGCATCCGGTCCAGCTCCTCGGGACCGGGCCTGGCGGCCGTGTCCCGGGTCAGCAGCGCGTTCAGTACCGGAGCCAGCGGACCGGCCTGCGCGGGCGGCGGGATCTCCTCGTCCAGCACGGCCGCCAGCGTCGCCAGGGTCGTGGCCTTGCGCAGCGGGTGTCGGCCCTCCACGGCGACGTACAGCATCATGCCGAGCGACCACAGGTCCGACGAAGGATCGCCCTCCTCGCCGCGAATGCGCTCGGGCGCCATGTAGTCGGGGGAGCCGATGATGGAACCGGTTGCCGTCAGACTCGTGGACTCACGGATCGCCGCGATGCCGAAGTCGGTGAGCACCGGGCTCCCGTCGGCCCGCAGCAGTACGTTGGCGGGCTTGACGTCGCGGTGCAGGATCCCGGCGGCATGGGCGGCCCGCAGCGCGGACAGCACTCCGCGGCCCAGCTCGGCGGCCTCGACCGGGGAGAGCGTCCCCTCGGCCAGCCGCTCCGCGAGCGAGGCGCCGGGCACCAGCTCCATCACGATCCACGGGTATGTCCCCACGCCGCCGTCCACGATGTGGTGGACCGTGACGACGCCCGGGTGGTCGAGCCGGGCCAGCGCACGCGCCTCGCGCAGCACCCGCTCACGCAGCAGCCGGGCCGACTCCGGATCGTTCTCGGCGAGCGCCGGGTCCGGGGGCCGGACCTCCTTGAGCGCCACATCGCGGTGCAGGGCCAGGTCGTGGGCTCGCCACACCATGCCCATACCGCCACTGCCGAGCCGGCTCACCAGCTCGAAACGGTCGTCGATCACACGGCGCACAGGCCCCCCAGCGGTCATGGAAAAAAGAGTACGGGGCAGGTCCGACAAGGCAGGCACCCACCCCGTACGCCTCTCACGCCTCGTCGTCCGGTGTGAGCCTGAGCGTCACGATCTGGAAGGGCCGGAGCACCAGCCGGACCGCATCGCCGTCCACCTCGGCCCGCTCACCCGCGAGCGGACGCTCCAGCAGATCCGTGACACTCGCCCCGGCCAGAGCGAAGCCCGCCGTCAGACGGGCCGAGACCCGCCCGCCGTGCGCCTCGTGCAGCCGGACCACCACGTCCCCACTGCCGTCGTCGGCGAGCTTCACCGCCGTCACGACCACCGCGTCGTCGTCGACCGAGACCAGCGGGGCCACCTCGGCGCTCCCCGGCACCCGGCGCTCGGGCAGACCGAACGACCAGCCCTCACGGACCGCGTCACCGATCGTCGCCCCCGGCAGCAGCGCGTACCGCAGCCGGTGCACCCCCTGGTCGGTCGCCGGGTCGGGATAGCGGGGCGCCCGCAACAGCGAGAGCCGCACCGTCGTCGTGGTCGAACCGTCCTCGCGGACCGTACGGGTCACATCGTGCCCGTACGTCGAGTCGTTGATCAGCGCCGCACCCCAGCCCGGCTCGCCGACATGCAGGAAACGGTGGGCGCAGATCTCGAACTTGGCCGCCTCCCAGCTGGTGTTGGTGTGCGTCGGCCGCTGCACGTGCCCGAACTGGGTCTCCGCAGTGGAGTGATCGGCGCGCACATCGATCGGGAACGCCGCCTTGAGGAACTTCTCCTGCTCGTGCCAGTCGACCTCGGTGTCGATGTCGAGGCGCCGCGCACCGGGCCGCAGCGTCAGCAGCTGGGTGACCCGGGACGAGCCGAAGCTGCGCACCACCTCGACGCCGTCACCGCTGCGCCGCACCACGTCCGCCCCGGTCAGGTCGGTCACCGTGTTGCGGTAGAAGGCATCGACGTCCCACGCGTCCCACCGGTTGGGCAGATCCGGGTGGACCTGGAGCAGATTCGCCGCGCAGCCCGGCGCGACCGTCTCGCGCCCGGTCGCCAGGTCGACGACGGAGACCACGAGCCCCCGCCCGTCCACGGTCACCCGGAGCACCCCGTTGTCCAGCCGGAAGCCGGTGCCGTGCTCCGCGACCTCCACGGCAGGCTGCCCGTGGTCCTGCCCGACGGGCGCCGCGCCCCCCGCCGCGATGCCGGCCCGGCCGTGCGGCGCGGAGTTGAACACCACCGTGCCACCGCCCTCCGGGGCACCGGCCAGCGCCCGCTGCGCCGCACCGATCACCGCCTCCAGCTCAGCGGCGATCCGGGCGTACGTCGCCTCGGCCTCACGGTGCACCCAGGCGATCGACGAACCCGGCAGGATGTCGTGGAACTGATGCAGCAGCACGCTCTTCCAGATCCGGTCCAACTCCTCGTGCGGATAAGGGAATCCGGCCCGGACCGCGGCGGTCGCCGCCCACAGCTCCGCCTCCCGCAGCAGATGCTCGCTGCGCCGGTTGCCCTGCTTGGTCCGCGCCTGCGAGGTGTACGTACCGCGGTGCAGCTCCAGATACAGCTCGCCCAGCCACACCGGCGGCCGGTCGTACTCCGCCTCGGCGGCCGCGAAGAAGTCCGAAGGAGCCTCGATCGTCACCCGGGGGGAGCCCTCCAGGTCCGCGAGCCGCTCGGCACGCGCCAGCATCTCGCGGGTGGGGCCGCCACCGCCGTCACCCCAGCCGAACGGCACCAGCGAGCGGGTGGCGTGGCCCTTGTCCCGGAAGTTCTCCTCGGCGTGCGCGAGCTCCTCGCCGGACAGCTCGGCCACATAGGTGTCCACCGGCGGGAAGTGCGTGAACACCCGGGTGCCGTCAAGCCCCTCCCACAGGAAGGAGTGGTGCGGGAACGGGTTCGTCGTGTTCCACGAGATCTTCTGGGTGAGGAACCAGCGCGAACCGGAGAGCTTCACCAGCTGCGGCAGCGCCGCCGAGTAGCCGAACGAGTCCGGCAGCCACACCTCCTGAGTCTCGACCCCGAACTCCTCCAGGAAGAACCGCTTGCCGAACACGAACTGCCGGGCCAGCGCCTCCGATCCGGGCATGTTGGTGTCCGACTCCACCCACATCCCGCCCACCGGCACGAACTGACCGGCGGCCACCTTCTCCTTCACCCGGGCGTACAGCGCCGGCTGGTGCTCCCGCAGCCAGTCCAGCTGCTGCGCCTGCGACATCGCGAAGACGAACTCCGGTCGGTCGTCCATCAGCGCCACCACGTTGGAGGTGGTGCGGGCGACCTTGCGCACCGTCTCCCGCAGCGGCCACAGCCACGCCGAGTCGATGTGCGCGTGTCCCACCGCAGACAGCCGGTGCGCGGAGGCGTGCGCGGGGGATGAGAGCACCGCCCGCAGCCACTCCCGGGCGGCGGGCGCGCTCGCTCCCACGGCGTCCAGGTCCAGGGCGTCCAGGCAGCGTTCCACCGCGCGCAGGATCTCCCAGCGGCGCGCCGATCCGAGCGGCAGCTGCCGCATCAGCTGGTCGAGCACCTCCAGGTCCTGGACCAGCTCCCACACCTGCTGGTCGAAGACCGCGAGGTCCATTCGCTCGACGCGGTACAGCGGCTCGCTGCCCGCCGTCCCCCGGTCGCCCAGCGGACTGACCCCGTCCAGGATCTCCGGATTGGCGGCGGCTTCCAGGAAGTACGTGAACTCCTCGCCGCCCGCCACCGGTTCGCCGATCCGCAGCCAGGTGTTGCGCGGGTTGAGCGCCTTGACCACGCTGCCGTCCGGCCGGTGGGCCAGCGCCTCCGCGGAGAAGCCGGGCCGGTCCTTGGCGAAACCGAGGTCGATCACCGCCTCGACGGTCTCACCGGCCCAGTCCCGCGGGACCCGGCCGGTCACCCGGAACCAGCTGGTGCCCCAGGCCGGCCCCCAGTCGTCGCCGATGGCGCCCGGCTCGTACGGGGCGGCCACCGCCTCGGTGAAGGGCACCGGTTCGCCGGGGGCGTGCCAGACCTCGAACTCCAGCTCCGCGGTACGGGGGTGGACGGCGGGGCGGATGCGCTCGCGCAGGGCGCGGCCGAGCCGTTCCTCGGTCAGTGTGCGGTCGTCATGCATGGGTGAAGGGCCCCTCTGGAGGAAATGTTTGCAACGCGTCGGTGGTTCACGGGAGTTCGTCGAAGCCCACACAGGGCAGTGACATCCCGTCGGCCGCGGCCAGGAGCTTCTCCAGCCGGGCCGGGGTCACATGGTTGGCCTCGTGGGCGTCGGCGACGCAGTGGGCGTAGAGCGTGGTCACACCGCCGTGCTCGGCGCTCCGGTGCAGTGCCGCCTCGACACCGCTCAGATCGTCCCCGTACGCGAGACCCCCGCGCCCGGAGTCCACCGAGCAGCCCGGCAGGACCCGCCGGGCGGCGACGTCACCGGCCGGGACGTGGAGTTCGGCCGCGAGGGACGGATCTGCGCGACGGGCGACCGGCACCCCGCCGCGCAGCCGCTCGAAGAGCGTGAGGAGCAGCCGGTCGGTGTCCTCGTCGCGGGCGCTGCACGGGTAGGCGAAGCTGCGGGCCGGGAAGCCGAGGCGGCGCAGCGCGTCGAGGGCGGGCACCACCTCGCGGTCGAGGTAGGTGCCCGCGCCGTGCGCGGCGACGAACTCCGGTGCGCGCTCGTGCCGCAGGCCGTGGCAGCCGACGGTGTGGCCGTCGTCCGCGAGCCGGCGCAGCAGCCGCACCTCGTCCCGGTCCAGCCGGTCGGGCTCGCAGACGAAGAAGGTGACCCGCGCGCCGTACGAGGTGAACAGCGGCGCGACCGCGGCCCACTCGTGCACGTGCCGGTCGTCGAAGGTGAGCAGCAGCGCACGGTCGAAGCCGCCGTCCGGGCGGTCGGTCATCGCCCCGGCTCCTGTGGCGCCCAGCCGGGAACGGAGCCGTGCAGCGCCGTGTAGAAGGGGTCGCCCGGGACGATCTCGCCGGCCCGGACCGGGAGACCGGTGAGCGCCGCCTTGTACATCGCGGTGATCAGCTCCAGGGAGCGGCGGCCGTCCCCGGCGCTCGCCCTGGGCCGGCGCCCCGCCCGCATGTCGGCCAGGAGCGAACGCAGTTGGGCGGAGTGCGAGCTCGGGACGGACTCGGCCGGGGAGTTCCAGCGGTCCGCCCGGCCGGGGTCGACGCCGGGCGCCGGGGTGTAGGTCCAGTCCCCGTTCCCGTACCCGTAGAGATGGTTCAGTTCGATCGTGGCGTCCCGCAGATCGATCCGCAGATGGCTCGACTGCCGTGGCGAGAGTGCGCTGTTGACCACGGTGGCCAGCGCACCCGAGGCGAAGCGCACGGTGGCGGTGGTGACGTCGTCGGTCTCGACGTCACGGGCCAGCCGGCCCGCCATGGCCCGGATCTCCGCCCAGTCGCCGAGCAGTTCGAGCAGCAGGTCGATCTGGTGGATGCCGAGCCCCATGGCGGGGCCCGCGCCCTCGGTCGCCCACTTCCCGCGCCACGGGACCGCGTAGTAGGCGTTGTCGCGGTACCAGGTGGTCTGGCAGTGGGCGACCAGCGGCGCCCCCAGCTCCCCGGAGGCGATGAGCGCCTTGGCGTGTTCGGCCCCCGAGCCGAACCGGTGCTGGAAGACGATCGGCGAGTACGGGCCCTGCTCGCCCTCGGCGGCGGTCATGGCGTCGTACTCCGCCAGGCTCAGCGCCGGCGGCTTCTCGCACCACACCCAGGCCCCGGCGGTCAGCGCGGCGACGACCTGCTCCCGGTGGGCGACGGGCGGCGAGGCGACGACGACGAGATCGGGGCGGAGCTCGCCCAGCGACGCGGCGAGATCGGTGGAGTGGTGGGGGAGCGCGAAGTCGGCGGCGAAGGAGCGGGCGGCCGCGGGATCGGCGTCCACGGCCCCCACCACCGTGAAGTCCGAGGGAAGTCCGAGGAACGCCGGCATATGGACGGCGCGGGCGATGTTGCCCGCGCCGACGAGCAGTACACGATAAGGAGTCGCAGTCACAGAGGGCCGTCCAGGCTGAGGGCGTGAGCCGCCGGGATTGGTAAGCGTTTTCCAGCAGGTCGGGAAAGTGCCCTCCCCGAAGGAAGGGCAGTGGGTCGGGTCAGAGGGTGGCGTAGAGCGCCCCGGCACTGGTCACGGGTCCGGTGCGGAGCCGGTCCGGCCAGTCGAGGGCGAGACCGAGCGAGGAGCTCAGCCGGTCCTGGAAGGAGGCGAGCCGATGCTCGCTCGCGCGGACCGCACGCGGCGGCAGCCGGTGCTCCAGGCAGTAGGAGACCAGTGCGCCGACCGCCTCACCGATGCTCCACTGGCCCGCGTGCCCGCCGAGCGCGGGCGCGCTGAGATGGGTGGCGCCGATGTTCAGCCCGGCAGGGAGCAGATTGTCCACCCGTACCGGCAGCAGCGCCCCCAGCGGCAGCTGGAACGGCAGGCACTCCAGGTCCAGCCCCGCGCCGCCCCCCGTCCCGGGGTGCAGGGTGATCCGGGAACGCAGGGTGCCCACGCTGTCCGTGAACGTCTCGGCGCCCGGCGCCCCGGCCCGCGCCTCGGCGGTCAGCTGGTGTTCGAGGAGGGTGAACTCGGCCCGGATGCGCCGGGATTCGCGTACGTGCGCGGCCTTGGCGAACCCGTCGCCGGTGCCCGTGACATCGGGCCGCAGCCGCAGCTCGGGGTAGCCGTGACCGCCGTCGTGCCGGGGCGCGCGGGTCTGCATCCAGTACAGGAACGACCTGGCCTGCTCGCGTGCCTCCTGCTCGGCCCGCGCCCGTACCTCGTCCCCGCAACCGGCGAGCGGGAGCCCGCTGTAGGCGGTCTGCTCCCAGTCGACCAGGGTGATGTCGCTGTCGAACGTACCGGGCAGATACCGGCTCCGGGCGAACGCCCGCAGCCGGTGCCAGCGGTCGTTGGGCGGTGCCGCCCAGGGCGGGACGTCGTCCGGCTCGTGCAGGAACAGCGGCACGGAGCGGGCCGGTCCGCCGCCCGGCTCCGCGGTGTCCCAGGAGAAGGTGTCTGACCACCGGTCGTAGCCGGCCGGCCGGTCCACCGTGTGGTCCTCGCCGGGGCGGTGGTCCAGGGCGAAGACCCAGGAGACCGGCTGCTGGTCCAGCGGATCGGCGACGGCGGGCGCGTGCGGCTCGCCGGTCTCCTCGCGGGACTCGGCGCCGGTGACGTGCTCGACGCCCGCGAGCGCGAGCAGCTCGCCCAGGTCCGTCGCGTCGATGACGTAGCGGGCACCGACCGTCAGCGGCCGGTCGTCCGCCCCCGCCAGGGTCACCGAGGTCACCCGGTCCCCGTCCGCCTGGGCCGCTACCGGACGGTGGCCGAGCAGCAGGGTGAGCCTGCCGGATGCGAGGTGCGGGGTCAGGAGCTCCTGGACGACCGCGAGTGCGGCGCGCGGCTCGTGGCTGAGATGGCCGGTGGTGCTGAGGCCGGGGTCGAGCAGGGGATCGGCGAACGGCTCGGGGCACAGCGGGTAGTTGCGCCGGTAGAAGTCGCGTATCCGCTCGCGCAGATCGCGGTAGCCGGGGGAGACGGGGTCCAGTTCGATGCGGTGTCCGTCGGCGAGCGGCACGGCCTGCGCGGTGAACAGGCCACCGGGCCAGTCGGTCGCCTCGGTGAGCACGACGCGGTGTCCGAACCGGGCGGCGGTCAGCGCGGCGGCGAGACCGCCGAGACCGGCACCGACCACCAGGACATCGGTCCCGAGTTCGCGGGTACGGGGGGTGGGGGCGGCGAACACAGGAGTCTCCTCCCTCAGGGCCGGCGGGCGGCGACGGTACGGAGCCGGACCGGCACGGACTCGCGCGTCCTGATCCGGACGGGAAGCACGATCTGCTCGGCGCTCCGGTACGGGTCCTCGCCCGCCGCGCGCTCCGCGATCCGGGTGACCAGCTGCTCGACCGCCCGCAGGCCGATCTCCCTGGCGGGGAGCCGGGCGGCGAAGCTGGTGAGCGGCAGCAGGTCGTAGGGGCCGGCGTCGTCCATACCGGCCAGCACGATCTCGTCGGGCACGGCGACGCCGAGCGCGGCCAGGTCGGCGGCCGCGGTGGCGACGGCGAAACCGTGAGCGCACAGCAGCGCGGTCGGCGGCTCGGGCGAGCCGAGCAGTTCGGTCAGCAGCTCCTTGCGATCGTCCTCGGACAGTGCCGTGTACGAACGCAGCGCGGTCAACTGGGGGAGCAGTGGCTGGTCATGGGCGCGCAGCGCCTGCTTGTGCCCGGTCATCCGGTCGTGGACGCTGGTGCACTGCGTCTCGCCCCAGAGCGTCGCTATCCGCTCGTGGCCGTCGGCCAGCAGGTGTTCGGTGAGCCGGTAGCCGACGTCGTAGTTGTCGGCGGTGACCGCGTCGATGGCGAGACCCGGAAAATACCGGTCGACCAGGACCATGGGGATGCGCAGGCGCCTGATCTCGGCGAGTACGCCGGGATCGGGCACACCTTGGACGGGGTAGAGGATGATGCCCTCGACCCGGTCCTCGACGGCCTGGCGCAGCACCTGGTCCTGGCGGGCCAGCGAGGCTTCGTGCGAGGCATGCCCCGTCTCGGTCATATGGACGGCGGAGTCGGAGAAGAACAGCCGCATCCCGCGCTCCGAACAACCGGACTCGATCCCGCGCAGCACCTCCGACTGGTACGGACCCTGGCCGCTGATGATGCAGGCGATCACCCCGGACCGGTGCGCCGCGACGGGCTCCGCGGCCCGGTCCTCAGGGTCGGCGACAAAGGTCCCCTGGCCCCGCCGACGCACCAACAACCCTTCCGCGACAAGGTCGTTGAGCGCCCGGACAGCGGTGGTGGAGCTGACCTGGAAGCGCTCGCGCAGCTGGTTCTGAGTGATGAACGGAGCACCGGCCTCGTACTCGTCACGTGCCACCTCGGCCCGCAACTCGTCCTTGATGCGCTGGTACTTGGGCCCAGACGTACCCATCCAGCCACCACCCTTTCGGATTTGACGCGTCAATCGGCGTTGACCTCAGTGTGGTGGGGGTTAATGCATTATTTCAAGGGGGTTGCAGGGAAAGGATCGACAACTTGGTGCGTCAAGCCGGAAGTTCGGTGATTTAACGCGTCAACTCACTTTTCCGAAAGGAGACTTGATCTGCGGGATCAGCCGATCAAACGGGGCGGCGGTGCCGTACTGGCCCGTACCACCAGGCGCGAGGGCACGGCGAGCGTGCGCGGCGAAGCCGTCGCGTCGCCGAGGGCCAGCAGCAGCGCCCGGCGGCCGATCTCCTCCAGCGGCAGCCGTACGGTGGTCAGCGCGGGGGTGACGTCGCAGGCCACGGGCAGATCGTCGAAGCCGACGACGGAGACGTCGGAGGGAACGCTCCGGCCGAGGTCGTCACGGAGCGCGGCGAGCGCACCCAGCGCCATGGCGTCGTTGAGCGCGAACAGTGCGGTGATCCCCGGCGACCTGCGGAACAGCCGCACCGCCGCGGTCCGCCCGCCCTCCCGGGTGAAGTCGGCCTCCACGCGGTGGTGCTCCTGCACGACGACGCCCAGCTCGGCGGCCCGCTCCAGGAAGCCGAGCAGCCGATCCTGTACGGAGACGAGGGCCAGTGGTCCGCAGATGACGCCGATCTCGGTGTGCCCCAGCCCGGCGAGGTGCTCGGCGACCGCCCGGCCGCCCTCGCGGTTGCCCGGCACGATGGTGTCCACCGGGAGGTCCTGGTGCGCGACGGCGGTCACTCGGCCGCCCTGTGCCGCGAAGGCCTCCAGCTCCTGGGTGAGCGCGGGGCTCCCGCCGGTGAAGCCGGATCCGGCGAGGACCACGGCACGGGCCCGCTGCGCCCGCAGCCGGGCCACGTACTCCGCCTGGAGTCCGGGCTCGTGGAAGGTGCCCGCCAGCATCACCAGGAGCTTGTGGTCGCGGGCGACCTCCATGACACCGGCCGCGATGGCGGAGTAGTACGCGTCGTTCACGTCGTGCACGACCAGACCGACGATGGACGTCGTGGACTGCACGAGCGCGCGAGCCGGTGCGTTGGACACGTAGCGGAGCCGGGCGGCCGCCTCCAGGACGCGCTCCTGGAGCTCCTGGGTGACGTTGCGGTCGCTGTCGCTGAGGACGCGTGAAGCCGTGGCGAGAGAGACCCCGGCGTCCTGCGCGACCTGCTGGAGCGTCACGGCGGACGACGGGCGGGGACGGGCTGAACGTCGATTGACCTGGCTCTGCATGGGGCTACGATAGCCGCACTGAAAGCGTTTTCCCATTGCGCAGGCCACAGGAAACCGGCCACCGGCACCCTCCCGCCCGTGAGGTCAGTCCGTGCGCCACCGGCCCGGGACGGCGGGTGGCAACGGAGTCGCACAGCGGCAGACGGCATCGTCCCGGAAGGCGTACCGCCGCTCGGTCTCCGGAGTGAGCCGGACGCCGAGCCCCGGGGCCCGTGGAGCGAGCAGGTGACCGCCCGCCAGACGGAACGGTTCGACCAGCAGGTCCGACCGCAGCGGGTACCCGGGCATCGGCCACTCGGCCAGCCGTCCGCCGCCCGCGAAGGCGGTGTGATAGTTGGCCGCCTGGCACACGGCGCTGCCCCAGCAATGGACCACCACATCGACCCCGTGCTCCGCCGCGCCCGCGAAGACTGCCAGCGTCTGGCGCGGACCGCCGACGACCGTGACGTCCGGCTGCACCAGGTCGTAGTGCCCAAGGGCCATGCGCTCCAGCAGTTCCTGCGCGGTGGTGACGGTCTCCCCGCCCGCCACCGGACAGCCCGCCGCCCGCCGCAGAGCGGGATACTCGGCGGTCCGGGCGGGCCCCAGCGGCTCCTCCAGGAACCGCACCGGCCACCGGGTGCCGCCCCTTACCGCGTCGAGGAACGCCAGCGCCTGCGCCACAGACTGGCCCGGGTCCGCCAGATTCTGTGCCATGTCGACGGCGACGCCGATGCCGTGCGCGGCCGCGTGTTCCAGCGTCCACACCGCCTTGTCCGCCTCGTGGCCCCGCGACCTGATCTTGAAGGTGTCGATGCCGAGGGCCGCCACGGCGGCGATCTCGGCGGCCATCGCCGACGGGGAGGTCGAGTCGCCCCCGCTGGCGTAGAGCCGGATCGCGTCCGTGCGGCGGCCGCCCAGCAACTCGTACGCGGGCACGCCCGCCCGCTTCCCGAGGGCGTCCACCAGGGCCGCCTCCACGGCGGAGACGACGTGGCGGGCCGCCCCCTGGAGACTCCAGTAGCCCGTCACGAGCACCATGTCCCGGTACCGCTCCTCCAGCTCTCCGGCCGGACGGCCGATCAGGTACGGGGCGATCAGATCGACCGTCGACACGAAGACCTGCGGCGCGAAGACGGCGAGGTAGCCCTCTCCGAGCCCGGTCGTACCGTCGTCCAGAGTGACCTCGACCAGACCCGTCGTGCGCCACCCGGTCGGCAGCGCCAGACGCACCTCCAGATTCTCCGGATCCGCGTACGGGGCGCTGAGCAGCACCGGCCGGATCGCCGCGATGCGCACTCCGTCGCCGATCGGTGCGTCGTGGTGCGGGGCGGGGGGTTCGGGCATGGCGTCGCGTCCTCAGAATCCTCTGGACCACTGCACGGGGTTTCGCAATGGTGAACCGGCATGGAAACGGCGCCAGTTGTCGGCGAACAGGTCGACGACCCGGGCGCTCTCGTCCGTGGAACCACCTGCGGTGTGCTGGGTGAGGACGACACCGGGACAGGTCCACAGCGGGTGACCGGCGGGCAGCGGTTCCTCCCCGGTGACGTCCAGCACGGCTCCGCCGAGCCGCCCGGAGGTCAGCCCGGACACCAGTGCCTCCTCGTCCACAAGCGATCCCCGCCCGGCGTTCACCAGAACGGCTCCCGGCCGCAGCAGGGCCAGCCGTCGCGCGTCGAGCAGTCCGCTCGTCTCCGGCGTCCCGGGCAGCAGCCCCACCACCACGTCGAATCCGGGCAGTCGCTCATCGAGCCCGGCCAGGGTGCGGATGTCGCCGGAGCCGCGCGCGAAGTGCGTGACGGGGCAGCCGAACGGGCCGAGCAGCTCGGCGAACCGCCGGGCGATGGAGCCCCGGCCCAGGACGAGCACCCGGGCCCCGGTCAGCAGACGCAGCCGGGGCCGCACGGCGGACTTCGCCCAACTGCCTTCGGCGCGCAGCCCGGAAAGCAGGTCGATGCCGCGATGGAGCGTCAGGATTCCCGCCAGGCAGGACTGTGCCACCGGGTCGGCGAAGACATCCCCCAGGTTGGTCACGGTCAGCCGTCGGCCGAGTACGGGCCAGTCCAGCCCCAGATAGTCGTCGATCCCGACCGAGGCGAGCTGCAGCCACTTCAGCCGGGGCGCGTTCGCCACCCGGTCCGCCCGGGGATTGCCGAGTGCCGTGCCGGCCTCGGCGAGGGCGCGGGCATCCGACTCCGACGTGGTTCCCGGCTCGGCGAACCACACGGGCCCGGGAAAGAGTTCACGCAGGCGGGCGCGCTCGGCACCGGGGAGCGACAGCTCCACGTACAGGCCGCCACGGTCCTTGTCCGGGTTCACCACGGGTGCTCCGCGAGATACTCGGTGATCCGTTCCCGGTCCCACTGCCCGTCCGCGACGGTGACCCGGTAGCGGCGGGCCAGGGTGTCGCCCGGGGCGAGCTCCAGCTCCTCGTGGAACGCGAATGAGGGGGCCACCGCGGCGAAGGGCTCGTCGCGGACGAACCAGTGCGCCGGGTGGGTGCCGGCCGCTCCCGTGTGATCGTTCTCCGGGGCGTGCTGGAAGATCAGTGTGGCGTGTCCGTCGGCGCCGTCGTGTTCGCCGCTGTAGGCCAGCCAGGGGGCCTGCGCCCCCATAAGCACCGGGCCCTCCCCGTCCGGGCCGAGGATCCGGCCGCCGCGGAAGGCGCGGGGCCCGCGCCAGAAGAGGCCGGTGTAGCCGGCCGCCTCCCGGCCGTGGGTCGTCGGGCTGCCGAAGAGCAGCGGTTCGGTGCGCCGGTTGGTGATCGCGCTGGACCAGGTCAGCGTCCAGCTGCCGCCGGTGCCCTTCTCCGTGGTGCCGGAGCTTGTGCCGGTGCCGGATCCGGCACCGGTGTGCTCGACGTCATGCAGTTCGATCCGGCGCAGCTCGTCCGCCCAGTGCGTGCCGTCGTTGTGGCGCCAGCTCAGCCGCTCCGCGACGACCGCGCGTCCGGCATCCGCCGCGATCTCGTCGAATCCGATGTGCGCCATCGACCCGACCCGCTCGGGCAGCGGCACGTAGTCCCGGCCGTGCACATAGGTGTTGCCTCCCCACAGGTTCTGCCCGGAGAGGTGGGAGGCCGTCATCTGGAGGCCCTTGTGCCAGCGGTGATCGTTTGGCCGATAGCCGGTGACAACGTTGTCGGTCAGTGTGCGCATGGGGTGGATGTACGGCTTCGGGGCCTCCCAGGCCGCTTCCGGACGGTAGACGTAACTGATCAGATCGATGCCGCCGCGCTCCTCCGTGACCGTGATCCGGTCGCCGTGGGCGTGCGTGATGCGCAGTGGGCTGCTCATGTCCCGAGTCTCCTGGATGCGGCTGGAAAGCGCTTACCGCAACCTAGGGCCTGCGTCGGAGGGACGTCAACAGCAACGCGGGACGAGGGCGGCTGCGATGCGGAAGGGGTGGTGCGCGTGCGCCGCGGTCAGCCGGTGGTCAGGCCGAAGACGGTGATGATCACCAGGTAGCACACCGTCACGACGGCGGCCCCGGCCACATGGACCCGGACCGACCGCGCGCGGCCGGGCAGCAGCCAGAACGCGAGTGCCCGGTTGACCAGAGGCATCAGCAGCCAGGTCAGGATGCTCACGCTCAGTACATTGCTGAGGAACAGTGCGACGTACCCCGGTACCCCCAGGCGCTTGAACCAGTCACCCGCCGTCAGCTCCAGAATCATCACCGTCGGATACAGCGCCAGCACCACGGACATGGCCTGCTTCCAGTTGGGCGGCACGCCCTCCTGCGGGCCCGACCCGAAGCGGAACCAGCCGCCGAACGCCGAGCCGATCTTGCGTACGTCGTAGGAGTCGAAATGGCCGCGCCCTTCCTCGATGAGCCGCCGGCGGGCATCGGATGCGAGCCATGCCTCCAGGTGTTCCCGGGTATCGAACCGGAATGCCACCACCCAGCGGTCCTGGATGCCCTTCACCGGTCTGAACAACTCGGACCCCATGAAACCCGGTTGCTTCTCCTGCTCCTTGAGGATCTTGGACTGCCAGTGCAGGAAGTCCTGCTCGTGACCCGGCCGCACATCGTGCGAGACCACGGCCGTGACGACGTCGTCGGTCGGCGTCCCGCCGGAGAGCACCTCCTGTGTGGCCGGTCCGTCGAACAACGGAAGGCCCTCGTCGAGGAGTTGCTGACGCGCTGCCGACTTCAGCCAGCGCGTGAGCTGATCGAGGCGGGAGAAACGGAATACGACGACCCACTCGTTCTCGTCACCGGAAGCCGGTGGGTACATCTCCGTCCCCTGGAACCCGTTGAAACCCCGTACGACTTCGTTGGTCCTCTCCTGCCAGCGTCTGTAGTCGTCGTTCCGGCCGGCCCGGACCCTCTGGGAAATGACGACCGTGGCACTGCCGCCGGGGTCGGGGCTTGCACGGTTACTCATGCGGAGTAGTCTAGTTCTAAAGGGAGTTATCGGACAAATAGGGTAATTTTAGCCCCGAAAGGTGGTCGCGCCAGGAGGGCGAGCGCCGGATGAAGAGGGTTTCCGTGATGGGGCACAAGGAATTCATGGCCGAAGCCGTGCGGCTGGCCACCGAGTCCGTCGAGGAGGGCTGGGGCGGGCCGTTCGGTGCGGTGATCACCAAGGACGGCGAGATCATCGCGCGTGGGCAGAACCGGGTACTGCTCACCGCCGATCCGACCGCGCACGGCGAGGTGGAAGCCATCCGCAAGGCCATTCAGGTCTTCAATCCCGAGGCCCCCAGCATCTCCGAGGCGTACCTGGACCGGTACACGCTCAAACTGGTGCCGCGTCCCGAGGGCTCGCCCGATGTCGTGCCGGAACGTGCCAGGATGCTGCAGGGGTGCACGATCTACACGAGCGGGGCCCCGTGCCCGATGTGCATGAGCGCCATCTACTGGGCCCGCATCGGTGCCGTCTACTACAGCTGTGACTGGAAGGCGACGCAGGAGATCGGTTTCGACGACGCTTTCCAGTACGAGGACTTCGCCAAGCCGCCGGACCGGCGCAGCATCACGCTGGAACAGGTCCACCCCGAACTGGGGGCCACGTCCTACCGGGCCTGGGCGGACAGGGCGAACAAGCATCCCTACTGAATAAGCAGCGACCGAGGACCGAGGACCGAGGACCAGGGGACCGGGGAACCGGGGATGCCGGGCGGCCTGCGGAGCCGGCCCGGCACGGCGGCCGACGGCTTGCCGCACACTCATGGAAGAGCGGCAAGACGTCGGCCGTTGGTGCGGGGCGGGTCCTACTTGGGCGGACGGATGCTTCCGCCGCCCATGTTGCCCTGCTGGTCGCACTGCTCCTGCAGCTTCCGGGCCTTCTCCTGGAGCCGCTGGCGCTGCTCAGGGTCGGTGGTGCGCTCGGCGGCCTCGGTCATCTGCCGGGCCTTGTCACGCAGCTGCTGCGCACGGTCACCGGATTCACGTGCAACGCTCATCATCGCTCCTTGTGCGGTTGGGAAGAGCGGGCTCCATCAGAGAACCAGTGCCGCCGGGTCGCCGCACCTCGAATCGTCACTCAGAGTGACGGTCTCCGGGAGGCGTCGCGACGCTGGCATGATCAAGGGCATGAACGAGAGCATCATCGCCGCGTGTGACGGGGCGTCCAAGGGCAATCCGGGACCCGCGGCCTGGGCATGGGTCGTGGCCGACGCGCAGGGCCGGCCCGAGCGCTGGGAAGCGGGACCGCTGGGCACCGCGACCAACAACGTCGCTGAACTCACCGCGCTGCGAGAGCTGTTGGAGTCGACGGACCCCGCCGTGGCGATCGAGGTACGGATGGACTCGCAGTACGCGATGAACGCGGTGACCAAGTGGCTGCCGGGGTGGAAGCGCAACGGCTGGAAGACCTCGGCCGGCAAGCCGGTGGCCAACCGTGACCTGGTGGTCGCCATCGACGACCGGCTGACCGGCCGGACCGTGCGCTTCACCTACGTCCCGGCCCACCAGGTGGACGGCGACCCGCTCAACGCAATCGCCGACCAGGCGGCCAGCGAGGCCGCGGTGGCCCAGCGGCCGGCCGGAACCGCGCACGGCTCCACGCAGCTGCCGACACCGGCCCCCGCCCGGGCGACCGAGGGTCGGCGCGGCGGCGCGGCGACGAAGAAGGCGGCGGGCGCGGCACGTCCCGCCCGTTCCGGCGGCACCATAAAGGCCAGGTTCGCGGGCCGCTGCCACTGCGGAAAGCCTTACGCGGCACAGGACATGATCGCCAAGAACCCCAACGGCTGGGGCCACCCGGAGTGCCGCACCGCCCCCGCCTGAGAAGCATTGCCGCCGCTAGCGGCCCGCCGGAGTGAGGCAGTGCCTGTCCGGCGGATCGGGGTCGGTGCGCCCGGGTTGCCCCGCGCGACCGGGTCCGCGTGCCATGATGCGGTTCCGGTGGCGGTGTCCGCGCATTCCTGGGGGGCGATGCCGACGCCGTTCGCAACGGTGGGACGCTGGGGGGGGCGGATGGGAAGCAAGGGCACGGTCCTGCGTGAGTTGCGCGGCGCGCAGAAGACCGCCAAGGGGGTGTCGCTCTACTCGCGGTACGTGAACCGGCCGGCGGGCCGGGTTCTCGCGGCCGTTGCGTACCGGATGGGGCTGACACCCAATCAAGTCACTTTGATCAGTGCGGCTTTCACGTTCGCCGCGATCGCCTCGGTGGCACTCGTCCATCCCTCCGTCGGGCTCGCGGTCGCGGTCTACGCGGGGCTCGCCATCGGCTTCGCCCTCGATTCGGCCGACGGGCAGCTGGCCAGACTCACCGGCGGGGGAGGCCCGGACGGCGAGTGGCTGGACCATGTCGTGGACTGCGCCAAGATGATCCTCGTGCACACCGCCGTGCTGATCTCCTTCCAGAGGTTCTCCGGAGTGCCCGGCGAGGGGTGGCTCCTCCTGCCGCTGGGTTTCCTGTTCACGGCGGTGCTGACGTTCTGCGCGGGGCTGCTGCGCGAACAGCTGGGGAAGGCTGCCGCCCGGCCCGTGGCAGGCGCCGGGGCCGGCGCCCCGGTGTCCCGTCTGCGGGCCGTGGCGCTGCTGCCCGCCGACTACGGGGTGTTCTGTCTGGTGTTCCTGCTCCTCGGTGACCGCACCGCGTTCCGCATCGGCTACGCGGTGCTCGCCGCCGTGCACGCGCTGTTCCTGGTGGTGTTCCTCGCCAAGTGGTTCACGGAACTCAGAGCGCTCCGGACTGCGGACTGACGAGTGTGTCCAGCGCCCGGCGCAGCTGGGTGCTGGACGTGTGCACGGTGTACGGGAAGTAGACGACCTCCACGCCGACCTTGGCGAAGTCGCGTTCCAGCCGTTTCCCCTTCTCCGTGTCCCGCCAGTCGTCCCCCTTGAAGATCACGTCGAACCTCACCTGCTGCCAGGTCTCGACCTTGTCGGGCACCGTCTCGACGAACGCGGCGTCCACGTAGCGCACGCTGCGTACGATCTCCAGGCGCTCCGGCAGCGGAATCACCGGCCGATGGCCCTTGGCGAGCGCGGCCATCTCGTCCGAGACGACCCCGGCGACGAGGTAGTCGCACTGACTGCGGGCGTGCCGCAGGATGTTCAGGTGTCCCACATGGAAGAGGTCGTAGACCCCCGGCGCGTAGCCGACCCTGTGCACCATCCGTTCTCTCCCCCCACGGTGAACGTGATGTCCGTGTCCCGCAGCAGTTGTCCGGACATGCCATCCGGTGCGGTGGGATATCGGTATCGGTGTTGATGGAGCAACGACCTTACTGTGAAGACCACTTGCGCATCTCGTGAACGGATAAGCTCGCTTTTGGGGCTGTTCCCCGAGGAGAGTCTGGGGGCTGTTCCTTGGGGGAACACCGAATGTTCCGGGGGGAAGGCGAGCTTCCATGTCCGATGCCGATCGTCACAAGCCGTTCGAGGGCCGTACCCTGCTGCTCGTCTCGACGAACTACGCGCCGGAGCTGACGGGCATCGGCCCGTACGCCGCGCAGCTCGCCGAGCACTGGGCGGCGGCCGGGGCGGACACCCATGTACTGACCGGGATGCCGCACTACCCGTCCTGGCGGATCGAAGCGGAGTACCGGGGGGTGTGGCGGGTCGCCGAGAAGCGGGCCGGGGTCACCGTGCACCGGCGAAGACACTATGTGCCGTCCCGTCAGACCGCCCTGCGCAGAGCCGCGTTCGAGGCGACGGTGCTGGGGCACGGGCTGCTGTCTCCGCCCGCCTCCAGGCCGCCCGACGCGGTGTTCTCGCAGGTGCCCAGTCTCGCCGGGGGCGTCATCGGGGCCCGGCTGGCCGGCCGCCACCGGGTCCCGTACATACCCGTCGTGCAGGATCTGATGGGCGCCGCCGCCGCGCAGAGCGGCATCCGGGGCGGCGGCCGTGCCGCAGCCGTCGCCTCGGCCGCCGAACGGTACGCGCTGCGCTCCGCGGCCCTCGTCGGAGTCATCCACGAGAGCTTCGTGCCCCGCGTCACCGCGTACGGGGTGGACCCGGGACGCATCCGTACGGTGCCCAACTGGTCGCATGTGCGGGCCCCTTCCGCCGACCGGGCCGGGACCAGGGCGCGCCTCGGCTGGAGCGAGGGCACCCCGGTGGTCCTGCACTCCGGGAACATGGGGCTCAAACAGGGCCTGGAGGTCCTCGTCGACGCGGCCCGGCTCGCGCCGGAGATCCGCGTGGTGCTCATGGGCGACGGGAATCAGCGCGAGACGCTGCTGGCGCGCGCGGCGGGCCTGCGCAACCTCGACATCCTGCCCCCGGCCGACGCGGGCGAGTTCACTGACGTCCTCGCCGCCGCAGACGTGCTCGCGGTGACCCAGCGGGCCTCCGTGCTCGACATGAGCGTCCCCTCCAAGCTCACCTCCTACTTCGTCTCGGGCCGGCCCGTGGTGGCCTCGGTCGCCGAAGGGGGAGGCACCGCGCAGGAGGTCCAGCGGTCCGGCGCCGGGCTCCTCGTCGCCCCGGAGGACCCCGCGGCGCTGCTGTCGGCCGTACGCAAGCTCGTCGAGGCGCCGGCCGGGGCGGACGCGCTCGGGGCCAACGGACCCCAGTACGTCGCACGTCACCTGGGCCGCGAGGCGGGCCTGGCCCGCTTCGACGCCCTGCTCACCGAGGTCCTCGCGGACGTCGAAGGGAGACCACGCAGATGAACCAGCCGATCCGCGCCCTGGAGGACCAGGACGAACCCGCCCTGCTGAGGGACCAGTTCCGCCAGCTCCTGCGCTACCGGGCCCTGCTCGCCTCCGGCGTGGTCGTCGGGCTCGTCGGGGGCGGCTGGCTCGCGCTGAGCGGCGAGGAGAGCTACACATCGACGGGCGAGGTCGTCGTACGTTCCGCCGCCTCGGACCCGTTCGCCGCCGGTGCCTCCGCCGACAAGGGCATCAACATCGGCTCCGAGCGGCAGACCGCCGTCAGCGACACCGTGGGCACCCTGGCCGTCACCACCCTGGCCGGACAGGGCGACCGGGTGGCGGTCGGGCCGCTGCTCTCCGGCCTCCAGGTCACCAACCCGCCCAACACCCTCGTGCTCCGCTTCGCCTACACCGGCCGCACCCCCGCACTGGCGAAGGCACGGGCCCAGGCGCTCGCCGACGCCTACCTGGAGATACGCCGCCAGCGCACCGAGAACAGCATCGCCCACATGGTCGACGGCTACCGCGCCCAGCTGACCCCGCTCACCGAACAGCGCGACCAGCTGGCGGCGCAGGCCGGCAGCAGCAACGACGTGACCAGCGCACGGGCCAACCTCGTGGTCGCGATCTCCGAACTCAGCCGGAAGATCTCCGAGCTGCGTGCGCTGGACACCACCCCCGGCTACCTGACGAAGAAGCCCGCCGCCCCGAGCGAGCCCACCGGGGCCGGACTGCCGCTGCTGCTGGGGCTCGGCGGTGTCGTCGGACTCGCACTGGGACTGCTCCTGTCCTGGGTCCGCCTGGTCTTCGACCCGGCCGTGCGCTCGACCCGGGAACTGGTCGGTTCGCTCGGCGCGCCCCTGCTCGGCACCCTGCCCAGGGAGCGTGCGTACGGCGGCTCGCTGCTGGCCATCGGGCGGAGCGGGAGCAGGCTCGCCGAGGAGTACCGTGCGGTCGCCTTCCGGCTCGCCTACGATCCGTCGTTCGCCGAGCGCCGCAGGCTCCTGGTCACCGCCCCGCGCGGGGACGGCGCGGCAGCGGCCGCCGCCGCGGCCAACCTGGCCGCGGCCTTCGCCGAGATGGGACGCGACGTGATCCTGGTCGAGGCCGATCTGCGCACCCCCGCACTGGCCGGGGACCTCGGCCCGGCGGCACAGGGTTCCCGGCCGCGCTGGGCGACCCGGGGCCGGCGCGCCTGGCCGTCGGACAGCCAGATGAACGTGGACGTACCCGGGTCGGGCGCCTTCACCCTGATAGCGGGCCGGCGTACGGACAACGTGCCGCGTGCCCTGACATCGGCACCCGTCGGCCGGATCGTCGCCGAGGGCGACCGGCCCGACGCCGTCGTCATCGTGCTGGCCCCGCCCGTACTGTCGTACGCCGACGCCGTCGCGCTGATCGACCGGGTGGAGAGCGTCGTGGTGGTCTGCGACCCGCGCGAGGTGCACCGCAGCGACCTGGAGCGGATCCGGGAGATCATCGGGGCCGCGGGCGGATCCGTGCTCGGCGCCCTGCTGCACCCCGGTCTGAGCCGCCACGAGCGCCGGGCCCGCCGGAAGGCCGCCAAGCGTCGGCCGGGCGGTGGCCGGCCGCCCAGGGACAAAGCGGGCCGCGGGCCGGAACACACCGGTGACCCCGCCGAGACGCTGGGGCTGCGTCCCTTCGACTCCGCCGCCGGACACAGATGAGGGCACGTACCGCGATCGTCTGTTCGGTCGCGGACCAGGGCGTGGCAGCGCTCACCAACATCCTGGTGCTGGTGACGGCCGCCCGGCTCTCCACCGTGGCGGAGTTCGCCCGCTTCTCGGCGGTCTACCTCGTCTTCACGGTGCTGCTGGGCGTGTCCGGCGCCCATACCGGGCAGCCGCTCGTGCTGCGACGCGGCGGGAGCGAGGAGGCGCGCGGCGCCTGCCGGTCGGCGGTGGCGTTCACCCTGATCGCGGCGGAGGTGCTCGGCGCGGCCCTGGCCGGGGTCTGTCTGCTGGTGCCGGGCGCCACCGCGAACGCCCTGATGGCGCTGGGGCTCGTCCTGCCGGTGGTGCTGGGCCAGGACATCATGCGTTATGCCTTCTCCACCCTGCACCTGCCGCACCTGGCGCTGGCGGGCGATGTCCTGCGACTGGTCTGCGTGCTGGGCGCGTTGGCCCTGCAACCGCTTGGCGCCCCCGCCGCCCGGCTCGTCGTGGTGTGGGGGCTCGCCGCGCTGCCGGCCCTGCTCCTGTCGGCCGCCCTGCTGCACCGGAGGGTGGCCGGGGCACCGGTGCGGCCGGGGGCCCTGCTGCGGCGGGGCCACCTCGGGAGGCGCTTCGTGGTGGAGTTCGCGGTGGGCAACGCCACCGGCCAGCTCTCCGTGCTCGGACTCGGCGCGGTCGGCAGCCCGCTGGTGGTCGGCGCGCTGCGTGGCGCGACCACCCTGTTCGGGCCGTTGAACGTGCTGTTCACCTCGGCCACCGGCTTCGGCCCGCCCCTGCTGGGCAGACTCGCCGGCGAACGGCGCAGGGTGCGGGCCGCCGCCGTGCTCGCGGCCGTCCTCGCGGCGGTCGCCGCCGCCTGGGCCACCGTACTGGCCCTGCTGCCCGACCCGGCCGGACGCCGGCTGCTGGGCGACACCTGGCCCACGGCCGCCGCCCTGCTCCCGGCGACCGGCAGCCAGTACACGGCGATGGCCGTCGGCACCTGCGGGCTGCTGGCCCTGCGGATGCTCGACCCGCGCACCACACTCGCCATCCAGGTGGTCTTCTCCCTCGCCTCCGTCGCCTTCCTCACCGGCGGCTATGCGCTGGGCGGGGTCCCGGGCGCGGCCTGGGGCCTGTGCCTGGGCTCCGGGTGCAAGGCGGTGGCCACCTGGACCAGGGTGGCCCGGCTCGCGAACCGTACGGCCGCGGCGCGGACACCCCTCAGCGCGGCTGCCGCCCGTCCCGGCGAAAGCTCGTGACCAGCAGCAGGCAGAGCGCCGCGACGGCCAGCTTGCCGACGGACTGCAACAACGGACCGCGCAAAAGGATGAAGGTGTACCCGGCGACCAGAGGTGCGGTGACCGCCAGGACGCTGCCGGGCCCCGGACCGTCCCGGGAGACGGCCCGCGCGTACCGCCGGTCGGTACGGGCGGCGGCGTACCCGATCAGTGCGAGGCCACCGACCATGCCCGGCGCACCGAAGTCGACCCACAGCTCGGTCCACAGCGGCGCCGACAGGTTGGTCATGTTCATCCCCATCCACTGACCTACGCGCACCCCCGTGTCCTCCGGCTTGCCGCTCCACACCGACCGGGGAACGAAGAAGAGTGCGGAGCCCGCCAGTTGACGCCCGTAGGTGTGGCCGCGGGTGTCGACCCAGGTGATCGTGTTGGCGAACATCACCGTCTGGTCGTAGTCCTTGGTGGCCAGCGGCTCGAAGACCGACGACGAGTCCACCGGCCGGTACCCGGCGCTGTCGTACCGGAACCGGTCCGCGTAGGGGAACAGCACCAGCGCCCCGACCACCCCCATGGCCAGCACCGAGCGGTACATCGCCGCGCTGCTCGGGAAGGCGGTGAACAGCAGCGAGACCAGCACCGTCAGGAACCAGTAACGGGCGTTGGACACCGGGTTGTTGACGATCACGTTGAGGACGGACAGCCCGGCCCAGACCAGTACCGCCGACGGGGAGCGCCGGGCCGCGCGCGAGGTCACCAGGCGACGGGTGAAGAAGAGCAGCGCCAGCAGTGCGGGCACCGTGCCGAAGCCCTTGAGGAAGGCCGACCCCACATTGGACCCGTCCGATCCCACCCCGCTCCCCGCGACCGAGGCGCTGATCTCCTGACGGCTGGTGAAGAAGACCGCCGGCCCGCCGACCTTCAGGACGTAGTAGCCGCTCGCCGCGAAGGCCAGCAGCACCAGCAGCCCGAGCCGCCCCGGGTGTGCCACCGCCGGACGGCCCCCGGAACGCGCGGCGACCCGCCGCCGCAGCGGCCGCCGCGACGCCAGCAGGGCCCCCAGGTCGAACGCTGCGCAGCCCACCAGGATCAGCGCGACGGCCGTCACCAGATCCGACCGCGGCCCGACCATCGGGGTGGGCGTCTGCCCGATGACGGCCTGGGCGAACGGCGCCACGCCCATCGCGATGTACACGAACATCCAGAAGACGCCCTGCAACAGCCGCCGCCGGGTGGAAAGGACCATGGTCGCGAGCCGGATCCCCGCATAACAGGTCAGCACCAGCTGCAGCCAGTACGCGGTGTCGCGGACCCCGGTGCCGGGCTGCGCGGCGATCACCGCGGGCAGGAAACAGACCAGGGCGAGGATGAGGGGCACGGCCAGGGCGCGCGAGAGCATCGCCCACGAACCGGGCCCGGCCTGCGCGTGGCCCGGCTCCCGCGGGCCGTGCTCCGGTACGGGTGCGGACGGCGCCGCCTCGTGCACGGACGTCATGTGCTCCCCGTTTCCGTGGACCTGTGAACACTCTAACGAATCAACCCACTTGGGGGGTTTGGATGACTAGTCTGTGAAACGTCGGCCGCGGTTGAGGGGAACCCTGGTGAAGATTCTGCACGTCGTCACACTGCACACTCCGGACCACGCGTTCGGTGGCCCGACCAGAGTGGCGCTCAACCTGTCGAAGGTCCAGCGGGCCGCCGGCGACGACGCCAGGATCATGGCACTCGGAGACGGTTTCGAGGGCCCCCTCCCGCGCGAGATCGAGGGAGTGCCGGCCCATCTCTTCCAGGCCCGCCACCTGCTCCCCGCGTTCGAGGTCAGCGGCATCACATCCGGTGCGCTCCTGCGCACCGCGTACCGCATGATGCGCGGCGCCGACCTCGTCCATGTCCACCTGATGCGCGACCTGGTGACACTGCCCGCCGCGCTGCTCGCCCTGGCCTTCCGCACCCCACTGGTCGTCCAGACGCACGGCATGGTGGACCCCACCGAGAACCGGGTCGCCCGGCTCACCGATCTGCTGGGCGTGCGCAGGGTGCTGCGCGGTGCCGACGCCGTACTGCACCTCACCGAGACGGAACGCCTCGATGTGAACGCCGTAGCCGCACCGGTCCCGCTGACCCGGACCGTACGACTGGTCAACGGAGTGCGCCCGCAGGAGATCAAACCCGTCCGGGAGTCAGGGCGGCCGCCGACGGTCCTCTTCCTCGCCCGGATCCAGGAGCGCAAGCGCCCGGAGGACTTCGTCGCCGCGATGCCGGCGGTCCTGGCCCGGCATCCGGGCGCCCGCTTCGTGCTGGCCGGTCCCGACACCGGCGCACTGCCCGCGACCCTCGAACTCGCCCGCAGGCTGGGGGTGACGGGATCGCTCGACCATGTGGGGCCGCTCGGGCACGAGGAGGTCCTGGCGGCGGGGCGGCGGGCCGATGTGTACGTACTGCCGTCGATCGAGGAGCCCCTGGGCGTGTCCGTCCTGGAAGCGATGTCGGTCGGCACCCCCGTCGTCATCACCCGCACCTGCGGACTCGGCCCCGATGTGGCGCGCGCGGGCGCGGGCCGCGTGATCGACAGCCGGGTCGGCGAGGACGGGAAGAACGCACTCAAGGTCGCCGCCGCCGTCCTGGAACTCCTCGAACCGGAGACCAACACCCGTACGGGCAGGGCCGCCTGGGACCTGGTGAACGAGGACTTCACCATCGAGGCCGTGACCGCCACCCTCCGGCGGACCTACGAAGACGTGGTCCGCCGGAGGGGAGGCCGGGTCAAACGGTCTTCCCCTCACGGGACTTGAGGGCGATCTGCCAGCGGTAGAAGCTCATCGCCAGCGCGAAGTCGAACCCCGCCCGCCCGTCGAGGAACCCCCGCCGGTACAGATACATGTAGGCGAACGACACCAGGGGCTTGAACGGTGCCTTGTGGAACAGCTGCCCCTGGCGCGACTTCACCCTGCGCACCTGCTCCTTGACCTCGGGGTGGTGCTCCAGCCACGCCTCCCAGTCCGAGTAGCGGTTGTGCCGCTCGAACCAGGCGGTGACCGGGTCGAGATCCTGGTGCTCGATCGGATTGCGGAGCGAGCCGACCGAATCCGCGACCGGCTGGTAATGGCCCTCGACCTCACCGATGCCCGGCGCGTCCAGATCACCCACCTCCGGATACCGGCAGCGGGTGCGGTCGGTCAGTGACCGCTTCCGGATGGTGTAGCCGTGCCGCAGCCGCTTCCCGGAGAACCAGTAGCCGAGCGGAATGTCGTACGCCGCCGGCTTCGGCGCGGCCGGGTCGGCGAAGACCTGCCGCAGTTCGGCCAGCAGCCCGGGACCGATCCGCTCGTCGCCGTCGAGCAGCAGGATCCAGTCCAGGTCCGTGCGGACATGGTCCAGACACCACTGCTTCTTACGCGGATGACCGCCGTCCCAGGTGTACGTGACCACCTCGGCACCGCACTCCTCGGCGATCTTCGCCGTCTCGTCCGTGCTGTGTGAGTCGACGACGACCACCGCCTCGAAATGGCCGAGTACCGACGTCACCGCCTCGGCGATGTTGAGCCCCTCGTTCTTCGTGGGGATCGCCACGGCTATCGGCAGCTTGTTCATCCGAGGTCTCCTTCGGGCAGCCAGGCGTAGCAGCCTGTGGAGGTGAAGACACGGGCCTGCCGGGGCACGGTGATCGTGGTCCGCTTCCCGGCGGCGCCGGAGCCGGAGGCCAGGGTCCTGTCGTCCGCGCCGGCGATCCGCCAGGTGCAGTCTCCGGTGGGGGAGACGTCGTGGTAGCGGCCCGGCCGGATCTGCTCGTTCCGGTACGTGCCGTCCGCGTATCCCCGGTCGGCCTCCCGCAGCAGGTCCCGGTGCTGGGTGCAGAGGTACTCGACGGCGGGTCGCGCGTCGGCGATCTCGCCCGTCACGATCGCACCGACCGCCACGTCCCGGTCGGCCTTCACCAGGAACCGCAGCCGGTCGCAGGTCTCCTGACCGGTCTGGAGCACTGCTGCGGGGTCCATGCCCCTGGGCACCCGGTCGACCAGATAATCCTTCTCCTTCCGGGTGAACGAACCGGTGGCCGGGGTGAGTCGATCGCTGGGCAGCTTCGGAGGCTCACTCGTGGGCGGGGCCGAGGGGGCAGCGGTGGCTGCGGTGCCGGGCCCGGCCGTCGGGGCGGCGAGCGGGGCATGCGTGGCAGTGGCTCCGGCGCCGCTCGCGCCGTCCCGCCCCTCGGAGGACGAGCCGCAGGCGGCCAGCGCCGCCGTCAGTACGACGAAGGCGGCACCGGCCCGGAACGGATGCCTCATCCGGCCGTCCTCAGTGCGTAGTGGGCACTGATCTGCGCGCTGCTCAGCGCGGTCGGGTAGACGGCGGTCTCGTCGATCTGCCCGGCGAAGAAATCGCTCGTCGGCTTGGACGGCCAGCCGTTCAGGTTGTCCCCGCCGACCCGCCAGTAGCCGTCGTACTTCTCGTTGCCTGTGTACAGCGCGTTCGAGGCACGGAGCTGCCCGTCGACGTACAGCGCCATGCCGCCGGGTCCCTGCGTGGCGACCACGTGGTGCCAGGCGCCGTTGTTGTAGGCGCTGGGCGTGGTGATGGTCCTGGTGCTTCCGCTGTGCACCCCGAAGACCAGCCGGCCGTCGTCGCGCATGTACACGTGCTTGTCGTACTGGGTGCTGTTCTGCATGGTCAGACTGCCGAAGCCGATGATCTTCCCGCCCTTGGTGGTCGTCGTCCTGATCCAGGTCTCCACCGAGAACCTGGTCGGCTGCGGATGGCGCTTGTTGCTGTAGACGTACTGCGTCGAACCGTTGAGGCCGATCGCGGTCGAGGGGCCCGCGACGGCGGCCGGGGTCACCCGCCGGGTGGGGGAGTTGCGAACGAACCCGTTGTTCCGCCCGCCGCTGCTGTCGCCCGCGAGGGTCGAGGCGGTCTCGTCGTACCGCCAGTAGAGCGAAGCGCCGTCCGCGAGCACCTTGGCGGGATACTTCTCGGCCGCGGAGGTCACGGTGGCGGACACGGCGGCCGACTTGGCGCTGGTGTTGGTGCCGTCACTCGCGCTGATCCGGTACGAGTGCGTCTCGCCCGCCGCCACGTCCGTGTCCGTCCAGCTCAGTTGCGGCCGGTCCCAGAACAGCGAGTAGCCCGTCGTGGTGTGCACCGGGGTGCTCGCGCCGTCCTTGTAGATCCGGTAGGTGAGTTCCCCGTCGTCGGTGTCGAAGCTGGTCTGCCAGTCGACCACCACCTTCCCCGGGGCGATCGTGGACAGGGTCACGTTGGGTACCCACGGGGCCCCGGTGTCGGGACCGTCGGCGAACCGGGTCAGACCCTGCTGCGCGGCTCCGTTGACGGTGGTGAACTCGCCGCCGACCCACAGGTAGTGATGACCGCCCTTGTCGGTCTGGGCCATCACCCGGGGCCCGACCGGCTCCCCGATGCCGTCGTTGGTGTCCGGGAACCAGGGCAGCAGCTTCGGGTCGTCGACGGACTGGGCCAGCAGATGCTTGCGCGGCTGGTTGGGGAACTCGCCCATGGTGGCGCAGTCATGGGCGTGACTCCCGCTGTACAGCACACCGTCGTGCACCAGGACGGCCTGGGTGGCGCCGAGGCAGGTGTCCCGCCAGCGCTGCTCGAAGTCGCTCAGGTCCAGTGCGATCCGGCCGTCGAAGACACCGCCTCCGGTGCCCTCGTTGGCGGTGTAGAAGCCGGTGGCGTCAGTGGTGAGGTCCTGCACCGTGGAGGTGTTGGGAATGAACCCGGCCGGGTAGCTCTTGGTCACCGCCCCGGTCGTGGCGTCCACGACCGCCAGCGCGTGCGAAGTGGCGCCGTTGACCTTGAAGAAGTTGCCGCCGAGCAGCACGTGCTTGCGGTCGGGCGTCAGCTCGACGGCCCGGCCGATCTCGTCCGCGTCGGCCTTCCACGGCTTCAGCGCGGCGCCCGTGGTGACCGCGGCGAACTTGTTCCTGGTCTGTCCGGCCACCGTGTTGAAGTCACCGCCCAGGTACACGGTGTCGGCGGTGACGGCGAGGGCCCGCACCGTCGCGGAGACGGAGACCTTGAAGTCCTGGCGCGGGGTGCAGCTCGCGGTGTCGATCGCGGCGATGTTGCTCACCCCGACACCGCTCACCGACCCGAACTGCCCTCCGACGTAAAGGGTCTTCTGGTCCGGTGAGAGTGCCAGCGCCCTTACGGTCGCCGTGCCGGACGAGAGGGCGAACGAAAGGCTGCAGCCGGTCGGCGCACCGGTCGCGGCGTCGAAGGCGGCAAAGTTCACCGCGGGCTGCTCCGAGGTGCCGGCCGCCGCGTCCGGCGGCCGTACGGTGGAGAAGGTGCCGCCGGTGTAGACGACACCGGCGTCCGACGCGGCCATCGACCAGACGATGCCGTTGGTCTGCCAGGTGGTGAGGTCGTCCGCGGTCAGCGAGACCGGCGGGGTGAGGGCCGCGGCCGGGGAGCCCCCGGACGCGGCGGCGGACAGTGCTCCGGCGAGCAGGCAGAGCGCGGCGGCGGCGGCACGTACCCGGCCGCTGCGTACGGGGCTGCGGCCCGTGGTTGCGTTCATCATTCAGCTCCGAAGGTGAGAACGGGCCGCGGCCGGACCGCCGCGGCGCACGGCTCCACCGGGAGTGCGGTGGTGCCGGCTGTCGTGTTGGTGCATGGCGGTGTCATCGGTCCACTCGCACGGCCGCTCCGGCCAGTTGGTCGGAGAGCTGGCGGATGTCGGCCTCGACCATGATCCTGGCGAGCTCCCGCGACCGCACGACCGGTTTCCAGCCGAGGAGCTCCTCGGCCTTGGTGGCGTCCCCGATCAGGGCGTCGACCTCGCTGGGACGTTCGTACTTGGCGTCGTGGCGCACGTGTTCGCGCCAGTCCAGGCCCGCGTGCGCGAAGGCGTACTCCAGGAACTCCCGCACACTGACACCCTCGCCCGTGGCCACCACATAGTCGTCCGGGACGTCGCACTGGAGCATCCGCCACATCGCCTCGACGTACTCGGGGGCGTACCCCCAGTCGCGTACGGCATCGAGATTGCCCAGATGGAGATGGGTCTGCAGGCCCGCCTTGATCCGGGCCACCCCGCGAGTGATCTTCCGGGTCACGAAGGTCTCGCCGCGGCGCGGGGACTCGTGGTTGAAGAGGATCCCGTTGACCGCGAACATGCCGTACGCCTCACGGTAGTTGACCGTGGCCCAGTACGAGTACACCTTGGCGACGCTGTACGGGCTGCGCGGATGGAACGGCGTCGCCTCGTTCTGCGGCGGCGGGGTGGCGCCGAACATCTCGGACGAGGAAGCCTGGTAGACCCGGGTGTCGATCCCGCTCGCACGGACCGCTTCCAGCAGCCGGATGGTGCCGAGACCGGTGACGTCACCCGTGTACAGCGGTGCGTCGAACGACACGCGGACGTGCGACTGCGCACCCAGGTTGTAGACCTCGTCCGGCCGGATGTCGCGCAGCAGGTTCACCAGCGCGACCCCGTCGGCGAGGTCGGCGTGGTGCAGGACGAACGAGCGGTTCTCCTCCTCCGGTCCCTGGTAGATGTGGTCTATGCGCTCGGTGTTGAAGCTCGACGAGCGGCGTATCAGGCCATGGACCGTGTACCCCTTGTCGAGCAGCAGCTCGGACAGGTACGAGCCGTCCTGTCCGGTCACACCGGTGATGAGCGCGGTCTTCGCCACGACTCCCCCTTCTCTGATCGCTTCAGTGGCTGTTGTTCCGCACCGAATATTTCCCGTCGAAATATCGGGATTGAGCGTTCTGCGGCAAAACATCACCGCAGGCTGCTGGTGCTGGCAGAATCCGGGCCATGACGACTGATCTCCCCGGCCCTCCCCAGGAATCCGTCCGTTCCCTCCTACGATCCGGTGCCCGCGTGTTCGTCGCGGGCCACCGCGGCCTGGTCGGCTCGGCCGTTGTGCGCCGCCTCACCGACGAGGGGCACGAGGTGATCACCCGTGATCGCGACCGGCTCGATCTGCGCGACGCCGCACGGACCGAGGCGTTCCTCCGCGAGGTCCGTCCGCAGGCCGTGGTGCTGGCCGCCGCCAGGGTCGGCGGGATCATGGCCAACAGCACGTATCCGGTGCAGTTCCTGGAGGACAATCTGCGCATCCAGCTGAGCGTCGTCGCCGGGGCGCACGCGGCCGGGGTCGAGCGCTTGCTCTTCCTCGGCTCGTCCTGCATCTACCCCAGGCTCGCCCCGCAGCCGATCCCCGAAAGCGCTCTGCTCACCGGCCCGTTGGAGCCGACCAACGAGGCGTACGCACTGGCCAAGATCGCCGGAATCGTGCAGACCCGCTCCTACCGCCGGCAGTACGGCGCCTCGTACATCAGCGCCATGCCCACCAACCTCTACGGTCCGGGCGACAACTTCGACCTGGAGTCCTCGCACGTACTGCCCGCGCTGATCCGCCGCTTCCACGAGGCGCGCCGGGACGGTGCGCCCACGGTCACGCTCTGGGGTTCCGGCAGCCCGCGCCGGGAGTTCCTGCATGTGGACGACCTGGCCGCCGCGTGCCTCCTGCTGCTGGAGCGATACGACGGCGACGAACCGGTCAACATCGGCTGCGGCAGCGATCTGACGATCCGTGAACTTGCCGCCGCGGTGCAGGATGTGACGGGATACCAGGGGACAGTCGAATGGGACACGGCCAAACCCGACGGCACCCCGCGCAAACTGCTCGACGTCTCCCGGCTCGCCTCGCTCGGCTTCGCACCGGGGATCGCGCTGCGTGACGGGATCGCCCAGACCTACGCGTGGTGGCTGGAACGGCAGCCCGCGCAGATCTGAGCCGGATCGCGGGTACGGCCGAACGGCCGTACCCGGAACGGTATTTTGCACTCCTCGCATTGATGGCCGCCGCTCTCAGTACGCCCCGCGGCCGTCGGTGACGGCGCGCAGCGTACGGGCCATGAGTCCCATGTCCGTGGCCACCGACCAGTTGTCGACGTACCACAGATCGAGCGAGACCGTCTCCTGCCAGGACAGGTCCGAGCGGCCGCTGACCTGCCACAGACCGGTCAGCCCCGGTTTCACGGCGAGCCGCCGGAACTCGCGCTCGTCGTACCGGGACACCTCCTCCGGCAGCGGGGGGCGTGGGCCGACCAGCGACATGTCGCCGCGGAGCACATTGAGCAGCTGCGGGAGCTCGTCGAGGGACGTCCGGCGCAGCAGACGGCCGATTCCGGTCACCCGGGGATCGCGGCGCATTTTGAACATCGGACCGTCGGTCTCGTTCGTGGCGAGAAGCCGCTGCTTGTGGCTCTCGGCGTCGGTCACCATGGTGCGGAACTTCCACATCGTGAATGGCCGGTTGTGCTGCCCCTGCCGGATCTGGCGGTGGAACACCGGCCCGTCGGAGCCGAACCGCACCGCCGCCCCGATCAGGACCAGCAGGGGTGTCAGGACCAGCAGGCCGAGGGCGGCGCCGACGCGGTCCACCACGGCCTTCAGGGCCGGCTGCGGCCCACGGCGCAGCGGTGGCGCGATGTGCAGCAGGGTGAGCCCGGCGGCGGCGGTGGCCCGTACCCGGCCGGCCGCGATGCCCGAGAGTCCCGGGAGCACGGACAGCGCGAGCCCGCCGTCGTGCAGTCCCCAGGAGAGCCGGCACAGCCGTTCCTCCGAGAGCTGGGGGCCGGGAACCACCAGCGCCAGGTCCGCATCCTGCGCGAACGCCCCGCCCAGTACGGTCGACACGTCGTCGTCGGCCGGCGCCGGTGCGAGCCGGCCCGGCACCGGTACCCCGCACTCCAGCGGTGCGGCCCCCACCGGGACCGCGGCCACGACCGCGTACGGATGGTCGGCACGGGACGCGAGCAGCCGGACGGCGCGGTCGACGCCCGGCGCCTCGCCCACCACCAGCACCCGCCGGACCGCCCGTGGCGGGCGACCCGGCCACGGCAGTCGCCGCAGGGCCTGCGCCGCGATGCCCGCCGGCAGGCCGGGCAGCAACGCCACCAAGGCCGTCGCAGGGTCGAGCGCATCGCCGCTCGCCGTGTGCAGCACGGCGAGCACGCCTATGAGCAGCAGCCAGTCACCGGTCGTGCTCAGTACCCCCGGTGGTCCGCCCGGGGACCGTTCCGCGTACCTGCCGCGTACGGCCCGCAGGCCGAACCACGCCAGTGCGGCCACGGCCGCGGCCAGCACGGCCCGGGACTGCCCGCCGGTACGCAGTACGAGCAGGGCCGGAACCCCGAGGCCGAGGAACTCGGCGCCGACGACCACCGGTACACGCCGGGTCGCCCTGCTCTTCGCGGGTGCCGGTCCGGACCGCTCGCGCGGTGCGGTCGGCGCCCTCCACAATTCATCGAGTCCGTTGCCGCGAGGCCGATTGGAGACGGTACGTGGACGTGGCGCCCCCGCCAGTCCCACGGGTCCTGATCTGTCCGAATCGGGTAGCTCGACATGCCCCATGAACCCCCCAGTCACAGTCGCATCGTCACAAACGGGGCGCATCCGCCGATCTCATGGACTGACGGATGCGCCCTCGCTCGGTGCACGATATCCACAGACGTGCCATTTCGCTGGAGTTCTCGTGAAGTTCAGACATGCACACTGACTCGGATCTCGTCCCGTTCCGCGCCGGATCTCTTGGTCTGTGAGTAAGTGTTGGCATTTGGAATGCACCTGAATCGGGTTGTGTGCGGACATGTATGCCGGTCAACTGCTTGGCGTGTCCACCAGGTTCATCCGCGACAGCGCGCTGTCGGGAGACCATCCCCGGCCAACAAACGAGCGAGGGCGCATGTGGTGACGGCCACTGGCCGGATTGTTTCGGTCAGTGGTGCCGGGGGTGCGTGGTGCTCATTGGCTGTCGGGTTCGTCCTCGGTCCGGGGCGGCCACGCGGCCGCCGCCCTTCCCGGTGCCAGATGGTCGACCACTTCGGCCAGTTCCTCGCAGGCGCGTTCGATCCTCTGCCGGATATTGCTCTGCTCGGTCACGACGGCCGCGAGCAGCAGCGCGGTCAGCGCCACGCAGCCGTTGAGCACGGTGAGGTCGATCATCACGTGAAGGATCGTCCGTCCCGCGAACGGACCCACCCCCTCCGTTCCCGCGATCGCCGCCAGGACCGACACCAGCAGGGCGCAGGGTGCGCTTCCCGCCAGCTGGAATCGCAGGGCCGCCCAGATGAGCACCGGAAAGACCAGATAGAGCACCGACAGTGAGCTCCGGGTCGCCACCAGGGAGACCGTGACGGCGACGATCAGCAGCGCGCTCGCCTCGATCCACCGGTCGGTGGTCCGGGGCATCCGCAGCCTGTGCAGTACGAGCAGCACGGGGGTGACCACGAGCACCCCCATCGCGTCCCCCGACCACCACGCCGCCCAGACCGGCCAGAACCCGCTCAGCGGCAGCTTCCCGTTCAGCGCCAGCATGCCCGTGCCCACGGTCGCGCTGATGACCATCCCGGCCAGCGCGCCGAGGAAGACCAGCATGACCCCGTCGCGCAGCCTGTCCAGCTCCTTGCGGAAGCCGGCTCTGCGGAGTATCAGGTACGAGCAGAGCGGGGCGGCGGTGCTGCCCGCCACGACGGCGAAGGTGGAGGGCGTGACCGAGCCGCTGAGCGTGGCGACGACGAGGAGGGAGCCCAGCGCGATCCCGGGCCAGGCACTGAGACCCAGGTGGATCAGCGCGCCCAGCGCGATGCCCGTCGGCGGCCAGAGCGGTGTGACGACCGCGCCGTGGACGGACACCTCCCGGATGAGGCCGAGCCCCCCGGCCGCGTAGTAGGCAGCGGTGACGGCAAGGACACGTAGCGCGGCCGCGGCCGCACGTCTGGTTCTCTCGCTGCGGATCACGCATCTCATCAGACACTGCCCCGGACGGGTGGCGGCTGTTTGACACGCTTCGCCCGGAAGGTCGCGGTTTCAGTACCGGCCGGGGACGGTCCCGTGCCGTACCACGAGCACGGCGGCGTCGTCCTGGTGACCGGTCTGCTCCGCCGCCCCCAGGACCACGTCGGCCAGCTCGCCGGCGTCGGCGCCGACCCGTGCTCGCACCAGCCGGGTCACCGCGTCCAGACCCCGGTCGATCGGGAACGAAGGCCCCTCCACCACCCCGTCCGTGACCAGGACGAACGCGCCCGGGGCGGTCAGTCTCCGCCGGGTGACCGGATAGCGCTCGCCCGCCTGGATCCCCAGCGGCAGCCCGCCCTCGTCACTGGTCACCCCGGACCGCCCGTCGGCCGTGGCCCACACCGCGGCGACATGCCCGGCGCGGGCGCTCTCCAGCTCCCGGGACACCGGGTCGAGGCGGACGAAGGTACACGTCGCGAAGAGGCCGGAGCCCACCGAGACCAGCAGGTCGTTGGTCCGGCCCACGACCTCGCCGGGGTCCGCGACGGTGGCGGCTATCGCCCGCATGGCGATGCGGACCTGCCCCATGAACGCGGCGGCCTCGACGTCGTGGCCCTGTACGTCCCCGATGGCGAAGGCCAGCGCACCGTCCGGCAGCACGAAGCCGTCGTACCAGTCGCCGCCGATGTCCAGTCCGCTGCGGGCGGGCGTGTACCGGGCAGCGGTCTGGAGCCCCGGGCGCGCGGGCAGCGCCGCCGGGAGCATCTCGCGCTGGAGCACCTCGGCCAGTTCCACCCGGGCCCGGTGCAGCTCCACCTCGCGGCGCGCCCGGGAGGTGAGCTGTTGCAGCGTGGTGAGCAACTCCTCGGCACTCGCCGAACGGGGAGGACGACGCCGGTTCATGGGCCGCTCCGCACTGCGGTTGTCCGCACGGCACAGCACACGGCCTGCCGCGACGGGGCCGGCCGGGGTGCCGACGGACCGGATTCCGGGCGGTGGCATCGCCCGCCGCCGGTGAAATTCGACATCCCGCATCCTATTTCGGCGGCGTGATCCCCGCAGGGCGAGTGCCGGCGGTGCGATCCCCGAGGACGAGCCGGAACGCGCGAACCCGCCCGGCCGGGTGGATGCTGGTGGCAGGACCGCGTCGAGCCGGCGCATCGCGACCGGACGCGGCCGCAGGAGGTGCGCGATGACCCGCACGCTGGAGTGGAGGCTCCGCCTCGGTCTGACCGAGGACGACGGGACGACCAAGGCGGAGGCGGTGCTGGACACCGGCTCCACGAAGCTCACCGGACACGGGGTCGCCCGCTGCAACCCGCAGGACGTGGACGTACCGGCCATCGGCGACGAACTCGCGGCGAGCCGTGCCATGAAGGACGTGGCCGCCCAGCTGATGAAGGCCGCCGACGCGGACCTGGAGAACGTGGGCGCCGGACCCGCGAGCGGCCCGGTGGCCCCGCCCTACGCGTGGACCGACAGCACGGCCTGATTCCCCGGGAGCAAGGCGGCGCGATGCGTGAGATCCTGCCGGTGCTCGGCCGCTGGTACGCCGCGGGGGAGCCGTTCGGGCTCGCCACCGTCGTCGCGGTCAGCCGCAGCGCGCCGCGCGGCCCCGGCGCGGCGATGGCGGTGGGACCGGACGACGAGGTCGTGGGCAGCGTCTCCGGCGGCTGCGTCGAGGGAGCCGTCCTCGAACTCGCCAAGGAGGTCGTGGAAACCGGCCGGGCCAGGCTGGAGACCTTCGGATACAGCGACGAGGACGCCTTCGCCGTCGGACTCACCTGCGGCGGCGAGATCACACTCCTCGTACGCCCGGTGACGGCGGCGTCCGACCCCACCTTCGGCGAGGTCGCAGCGGCGGTCGCCGGGCACCGCCCGGTGGTGGTCGCCACCGTGACCGATGGACCCGCTCCACGCGGTGCCGCCCTCGCGGTCCGGCCGGACACCGTGTCGGGGTCGCTGGGCGCGAGCGGCCTGGACGCCGCCGTGACCGCCGACGCGCGCGGGGAACTCGCCCAGGGGGCAACGGGGTTGCGGCACTACGGCCCGAACGGTGAACGGCGCGAGGACGACGTCGCCGTGTTCCTCCAGTCGTTCGCCCCGCCGCCCCGGATGCTGGTCTTCGGCGCGATCGACTTCGCGGCGGCGGTGGCCCGGATCGGTGCGTTCCTCGGATACCGGGTCACCGTCTGCGACGCCCGCCCCGCCTTCGCCGACGCCCGGCGCTTCCCCGCCGGTGCGGAGGTCGTCGTCGACTGGCCGCACCGGTACCTGCGCGACACGGAGACCGACGGGCGGACCGTGATGTGCGTACTCACCCACGACCCCAAGTTCGACGTACCGCTGCTGGAGGTGGCGCTGCGTACCCCGGCCGCCTACATCGGCGCCATGGGCAGCCGCCGCACCCATGAGGACCGGCTGGCCCGGCTGCGCGAGACGGGTCTCGGCGAAGCGGAACTGGCCCGGCTGCGTTCCCCCGTCGGCCTCGACCTCGGGGCACGCACCCCCGAGGAGGTCGCCGTCTCGATCGCCGCGGAGATCGTCGCCCTGCGCTGGGGCGGCACGGGCAGCCCGCTCACGGACACGGCCGGGGCGATCCATCGCCGCGCCCCGGACCCGTAGCGTTGTCGCGGAAGTGAACGATTCCGTACCGCCGGGTCCCTGGGGAACACCATGTGCTGGAGTGCGACCGCCGACCTCGTCGCCGGCACGGGCGTCGCGGCCATCGGGGTGGTGTGCGTGGCGCGGGTGCGCCGGGTGCGCGATCTGCCGCTCGCGGCGCTGCCGTTGCTGCTCGGCGCCCACCAGATCATCGAGTCGGTGATCTGGCGCTCGGGTGGCGGAACCGGCCCCGCCACCCTCGCCTGGGCCGTCATCGCCCCGCCGGTGCTGCCGTTGTGGGTCCCGCTGGGGGTGCTGTGCGCCGCCCCGCCGGATGCCCGGCGCCGCCTGCTGGTCCCGCTCGCGGCCGGAACCGCGACCGCCGTCGCGCTCGCGTACGGCCTGGCGACCCGCCCGGTGACCGCCGAGATCCGCGGGCACACCCTCGGCTACGCCCTCGACCTTCCCCGCTCCGGACTCCTGGTCGCCGGCTATCTCCTGGCCACGGTCGGCGCCCTGCTCCTGGCCGGGGACCCGGTGCTGAGGAGGCTCGGTGCACTGGCCGCCGTCGGGGCCGCCGTCTGTGCGGCACTGTGGCGGCTGGAGTTCGTCTCGACGTGGTGCGCCTTCGCGGCGGTGTGCTCGGTGATCCTGCTGGCCCGGCCCCGCCCGGACCCGGCTACCGGAGGTGTCTGAGGGCTGTCCCGTACTGCCTGGCGGGCGTGCGACGACAGCAGTCAGACCGTCCCGGGCAGGCCGATCGGGTTGGGGAAGGGCAGCAGGTCCGCGGCCAGCACCTGCCGGGCCGGCAGCTCCAGGGCGGCGAGCAGCTCGTCCACCGCGCTCTCGGCGAGGGGGCGCAGCAGCCGGGCGGCCAGCCGGTCGGTGGTGTCCTCGACGAGCTCCCGTTCCTGGCGGCCGCGTGGCGTGGCAGCGGACTCCGCGTCGATCAGGCCGCGGGAGCGGAGCCGTTCCTCGGCCTCCGCCCACTCTGCCTCGCTCCAACCGCGGTCGAGCCGGATGCCCTCGCGCGGGACACGGCCCGTGGCAGCGGCGAGCACGAGGGCCTCGGGTGCGTCGAGACCGTGGTCGGCGAGCGCGACGTTGTGCGCGTCGCCCCGGAACTCCCGCAGCGCGGTGGTGAGTTGCCACAGGCTCTCCACCGGGTCGGTGCGGTCGCACAGCGGGCGGTTGGCGGCGAACAGCGGGCGGGCCTGCGGGGAGGCGTCGGCCACCATCGCTGCGAGCGGCGGGATGAGCGGGCCGGCGAGAGCGTCGATTTCCGGGACGAGCCGGCGCAGCGCACTCGCGGCGAGCCGGGCGCGCAGGTCGGTGAGCTTCTCGGGGGTGACGACCCGCCAGGCGTCGGGCAGTGCGCGGGCCACCATGCCCGGCGCGAAGACACCCAGGACGGCGGTGGCGGCCTCGGGGCGGATCCGCCCCATGGGGGCCGTACGGGTGGCGAAGTACCCCATCCAGAAGCCCTTGAGGCCGACGGACCTCCCGATGCCCCGGCACTCCTCGTCGAAGTAGAGCACGGCGTGGAGGGGCTCGGTACGCAGCCACAGGGTGCGGGGTCTCGACTCCATACGGCCAACCTTAGACCGGCCGGCCGGCCGCGCCCCGACGACGGGCGGGCGGGAGCCGCAGCGCCGGCCCGCCGGTCCTGCGCACACGCCCCTACGGGCTCAGCCCGCGGCGCCGAAGTGCCGGTCCACGATCGCCGCGGCGTCGGTGCCGCGCGGCAGGATGCCGTACTGGTGGCCGCGGCCCTCGTCGAGCCTGGCGGCCACGAACGCCTCGGCCGACGCGGCGGGAGCGTGACGGAGCATCAGCGAGGCCTGCAGGGCCAGCGCCATGCCCTCGACCGACGCCCGCGCCCGGGTCTGCGCCGCGAGCGGGTCGCGCAGGTCATCGGCCAGCTCCTGGCGCACCCGGCGGACATGCGCGTCCAGTACGGAACTGGCACCGGCCGTGGTCTCCAGCTCGGCCCAGAAGGCGTCCAGCGACTGCGGTGTGCGTCCGATGCCCCGCAGTACATCGAGGGCGATCACGTTGCCGGTCCCCTCCCACACCGCCATCACCGGCTGTTCGCGGTAGCGCCGGGCCAGCGGCCAGTCCTCGGTGTAGCCGTTGCCGCCCAGGCACTCCAGCGCCTCGTAGGCGTGGTGCGGGCCGCGCTTGCAGATCCAGTACTTGGACACCGCGGTGGCCAGCCGGCGGAACAACTCCTCGGACTCGCCGCTGCCGCTCTCGTACGCGTGGGCCAGGCGCAGCGAGGTCCAGGTCGCGGCCTCCGTCTCCAGCGCCAGGTCGGCCAGGACAGCCGTCATGGCGGGCTGGTCGGCCAGCCGGGCACCGAAGGCGCTGCGGTGCCGGGCGTGCCAGATCGCCTCGGACACCGACTGCCGCATGCCCGCGGTGGTGCCCAGCACACAGTCGAGCCGGGTGTGGTTGACCATCTCGATGATGGTCGGGACGCCGCGGCCCGGCTCGCCGACCCGGACCGCCCAGGTGCCGTCGAACTCCACCTCGGAGGAGGCGTTCGACTTGTTGCCCAGCTTGTTCTTCAGCCGCTGGATCCGGACCGTGTTGCGGGTGCCGTCGGCCAGGACCCGCGGCACGAGGAAGCAGGTGAGCCCGGACTCGGCCTGGGCCAGCACCAGGAAGGCGTCCGACTGCGGGGCGGAGAAGAACCACTTGTGACCGGTCAGCAGATGGGCTCGGCCCTCGGGGTCGGAGGCCAGCGGGACGGCCCGCGTGGTGTTGGCGCGTACGTCGGAGCCGCCCTGCTTCTCCGTCATCCCCATGCCGAAGGTGAGCCCGGACTTCTCGCCCGGGGTGATCAGGCGGGGGTCGTACGCGCGGCTGAGCAGGCCCGGCAGCCAGTCCCGGCCCACGTCCGGGTCGCGCTGGAGGACCGGGACCACGGCGTGCGACATGGACATCGGGCAGGCGTGGCCGGGCTCGATCTGGGCGAACAGCATGAACGACGCCGCCCGTGCCACCGCAGCCCCGGGCTTCGGGTCGGCCCAGCCCGCGGTGTGCGTGCCGTGGTGCACGGCCCCGCCGATGATCTCGTGGTACGCGGGGTGGAACTCGACCTCGTCGACGCGGTTGCCGTACCGGTCGTGGGTGCGCAGGACGGGCGGCGAGTTGTGGGCGAGCTCCGTGGCGGTCTGGAAGCGCTCGGAGCCGACCAGGGCGCCGATCTCGTGCAGCTCCGGTTCGTGCCAGGCCGCCCCGAAGGCGCGAACGGCTTCGGCGAGCGGCAGATTGGTGCCGTACTCGTCGAGGTCCACCCGGGGCGGTGCCTGGTTGGTGACCTCGTGGGTGGGGTGCGGAGCGGGGGCCCCGGGCCGCAGGTCGGTCCGGTGCTGGGTGACGGTCATGGCGGGTGATCCTGTCCTGGGTAGACGGTCGGGGCGGCGAGGGAAGCGATTCGGGGTGAGCCGGTACGGCGGGGTGGGCGGCCCGGGTTCAGGAACCGCCGGCCCCGACCGCTCTGAGGCACAGCGCGGTGATGCTCTCCACGACGGGCCCGGGGCCGGTGCGCGCGCCGACCGGCGAGAGCGGGCCGAGCAGCGCCTCGCCGACCGCCCCGATCACGGCGGCGGCCGACAACTGGGCGTTCTGCTCGGGCAGTTCGCCTGCCGAGATACCGGCGACGATGACCGTCTCGGCGAGCATGTGGTAGCCGCGCCGATAGGTGAGCCGCTCCTCCTCGACGAGCGGGTCGACCGGTTCGGCCAGCAGCGCCCAGGCCGTACGCGGACTGCGCAGCGCGCGGTAGGAGAAGACCTCGACGAGCGCGCGCAGCTGATCGGTGGCGCCGCGCCGTGCCTGCACCGCCTCCCGTACCGCGCCCAGCTCATGGCCCGCGACATGCCGGAAGACCGCGGCGAGCAGTTCCTGCTTGGAGGCGAAGTGGTTGTACACGCTGCCGGTGGCCACACCGGCCCGCCGGGCGAGCGCGGAGACGCCGGTTGCCGGGTATCCGCCCTCCGCCAGCAGCTCCCGCGCGGCGTCGAGCAGCCGTTCACGGTGGGCGAGCCGGGTCGCCTCCGTACGGGCGGTGGGTCGGTAGGCCATGGTCTGAACCCCGATTCATATCTTCTGTTGTCCAGCCAACCACTGTTGCTGTCCGGGGGCAATGGCCCGGCGCGCAGCCGTTGTGCGCCCAGCCGCCCCGCACGTGCCCAGCCGTGCCGCGCCGGTCAGCGGTCGTCCGTGGCGGAGCCGATCTCCTGCTCGGTCCACAGGGTCTTGCCGCCGGCGCCGTACCGGGTGCCCCAGTGGGCGGCGAGCTGGGAGACGATGAACAGGCCGCGACCGCCCTCGTCGGCGGTGCGGGCATGGCGCAGGTGGGGCGCGACCGGGCTGCCGTCGTGCACTTCGCAGGTGAGCGTGCGGTCCAGGATCAGCCGCAGCCGCAGCGGAGGGGCGCCGTAACGGACCGCGTTGGTGACCAGTTCGCTCACGATGAGTTCGGTCGCCTCGATCGTCTCCTCGTCGAGGTGCCAGCTGTCGAGCCGGTCGCGCATGAGCGTGCGGGCGACGCCCGGGGAGGTCAGGTCGCTGGGCAGGTCCCAGGTCGAGAACCGGTCCGGCGGAACGACGCCGGTGCGGGCGAGCAGGAGGGCGGCGCCCTCGGGGTGCGCGTCGGCCGGCAGGTTGTAGACCACGTCGTCGCACAGGTCCTGGAGGCTGCGGCCGGGTCTGGCGAGGGCCTCGCGCAGACCGGCAGGCTGCCGGCCCGCGGGTATCGGGGTGCCGGAGAAGAACGCCAGGACACTGCCTTCGTCCAGGGCGAAGGTGGCAGTGGCGAAGGGGGCGCTGTCGCCGGAGAAGAGCCGGGGCCCCTCGGGTACGTCCAGGGCGGCCGTGGTGCCGTCGGGGGTGAGGAGGCCCGCTGTCGCGTTCCCCGCCCGCGCGATGGTGCACGTACCGGCGAACGGGTCGTGGACGGCGTACATGCACGTGCTCGTGAGCGACTGCCCGAGCAGCCGGTCCGCGGGCGGCAGCGCCTCCCGTTCCCTGGCGAGGCGTTCGGTGGTGTCGGCCAGCCTGGCCAGCACCTCGTCGGGCTCCAGGTCGAGTCCGGCCAGCGCGTGGAGGGCGGTCCGCAGCTGGCCCATGGTGATGGCCGTCTGGAGCCCGGGTCCGTCGACGGCGCCGACGATCAGGGCAGTGCGGGCGCCGGAGAGGCCGATGGTGTCGAACCAGGAGCCGCTGTTGCGTCCGGGCAGCAGGAAGTGCGCGGTCTCCACGGCGACGTTGCCGTTGTCGCGCTGCGGCAGGAGCCGGCGCTGGACCGTGGAGGCGATCACATGGTCGCGCTCGTACTGCCGCGCGTTGTCGATGCTGAGGGCGACATGGGCGGCGGCCGTCAGCGTCATCGGGAGATCGTTCTCCTCGAAGGGTTCCGAATCCCGGCACCGGTAGAGGCTCACCAGCCCGAGGACCGCGCCGTGCAGTTTCAGCGGCACCACGATCATGGAGTGGGCCCCGGTCGCCTCGATCAGCCGCGCGCTCTCGGGGGCCGTGCCGAGCCAGGGCGTACGGGGAGTGATCCGGACCAGGCGGGGCCGGAGGTCGGACACGGCCAGCGCGTAGGGCGTACGGGCGGGCAGCCGGCGCATCTCGCCGACGAGCCCGTCCCGGTGACCGTCCGCACCGTGCCCCCGCAGGGCCACGCGGCGCAGCGGCACGTCGTGCCCCAGCGGCCCCGGCGGCGGGTCCGACCCCCGCAGCACCTCGTCCACCACCTCGACGACGGCCAGGTCGGCGAAGACCGGCACCACGGCCGCGACCAGCCCCTCGCAGGTGGCCGCCACATCGAGCGACCTGCCCACCCGGGTACGCACCGCCGCCAGGCACGCCGACCGGGTACGCGCCTTCTCCTGCTCGTCCACGTCGACGACCGTGGCCAGCAGCCCGAGCGTGTGCCCCCGCGCGTCGTCCAGCCGGTGCACGGACACCTTCAGGCTGCGATCGGGGCCGGCCCCGTCGGCGAGCCGGCCGCGGACCACGAGACCGCGCACGGCCGCCCCGCTGTCCAGCACACCGTGCAGCACCCGCTCCGCCTCGTGCGGCCGCTCCAGTCGGTAGGCGTCGGTGAAGTACCGGCCCGCGAGACGCTCGGCGGGAACGTCGTCGGGCAGGAGGTTCGCCCGGACCACTCGCAGCCGCGTGTCCAGCACATGCAGCCCCACGGCGGACTGGGCGAACAAGGTGTGCAGGATCGCCGCCCCCATACCGTCGGCTCCCGCCGGCTCGGGGACCGGTGCACCGGCATCCGACACGGATTCACCCCCATCAGGCTCCGCCCCTGCTCGGATCGGCAGGTAGGGACAAGCGTCGGTGCACCCTGCGCACTTCGCCACCGGGGGACTGCCCGCTGCCACTCCGCACGATGTGAGAGTTGACTCTCAGGAATTGTGAGAGGAAGCTCTCACGTCATGGATTCCAATAATCGCCTGGGCGATATCGAGATCACCGATCCGCAGGCCATGCGGGCGCTGGCCCATCCGGTGCGGCTGGCGATCCTCGACCGCCTTCGGCGGCACGGGCCCGCGACCGCGACCCAGCTCGCGCCCGACGTGGGCGCGACGCCCTCGGTGACCAGCTGGCATCTGCGCCACCTGGCGGGCTTCGGACTGGTCCGCGACAGCGAGCCGGGCCCGGACCGCCGTCAACGGCGGTGGGAGGCGGCGGCAGGCGGCTTCCGGTTCAAGGCGCCGCACGACCCGGCCGACGAGGAGGGCCGGTCGGCCGCGCGGGCGCTGTCGCAGGAGATGTTCCGGCGCTCGGCCGATCTCCCGGCCCGATGGGCCGCCGAGGTCGAACCCGCACTCGACCCGGCGTGGCTCGGCCAGGCCGGGCTGGCCAACACCCGCGTCGTGGTCTCCGCCGAGGAACTCGCGGCCATCGAGGAGGGGATCGAGCGCGTGCTCGCGCCGTACGCCACCCGTGACCCGGACGAGCGGCCCGCCGACGCCCGCGGCGTCCGGCTGCTGCGCTATGTCCTGCCGGAAGGCGCCGAGGAGCAGACCGGACGGACACCGTGACCGCGCCGGACCGGAACGCCGCGACATCGCTGTGGCGGGACCGGCGGTTCCGCCGTTTCTGGGCCGGTCAGTCGGTCTCCCAGTTCGGTGACCGGATAACCGAACTGGCCCTGCCACTGATCGCCGTCGGCGCCCTGAACGCCACGGCCAACCAGGCGGCGTGGCTGACCGCGCTCATCTGGACCCCGAACCTGCTCGCCATGGTCCTGGGTGCCTGGGTCGACCAGCGGGCCCGCAAACGCCGTCTGATGATCCTCGCCGACCTGGCGCGCGGGCCGCGGTGCTGCTCAGCCTCCCGGCGGCCTACCTACTGGACGCGGTGACGCTGGGGCAGTTGTACGTCGTGGCTTTGCTGACCGGCGCCGCCGGGGTGCTGTTCAACACCGCCTGGCCGCCCTTCTTCGTGAGTCTCGTGCCGCGCGCGTCCTACGTCGATGCCCACAGCAAGCTCAGCGCCGCGCGGTCCGCGTCGTACGTGGCCGGCCCGGCCATCGGCGGCCCACTGGTCCAGTTGCTCACCGCACCCGTGGCCATCGTGGTGGACGCCCTGACCTTCCTGGTGTCGGCGGTCCTGATCAGCAGAGTTCCGGTCGACGAACCACCGCCCGCTGCCACGGCGGCGTCCTCGCTGCTGCGGCGTGCCAGGGACGGCCTGGCATTCGTCGCCCGGCACCCGGTACTGCGGGCCGGCCTCGGCTGCGCGGCAACCGTCAACTTCTTCACCTTCGTGGCGGGCAGCGGGCTGTTCGTGCTGTTCGCCGACCGGAGCCTCGGACTCTCCGCCACAGTGATCGGCATCGCGTTCGGGACCGGCGCGACCGGTGCCCTCCTCGGCGCCGTGCTCGCCCCGAGGATCTCGCGATGCTTTGGTGTGGGGCGCGGCATCGTCATTGGCTCGGGGTTCGGCGTCATGCTGTTCGACGTCAACCTCAACTCCCTCCAGGCCGCGGTGATCCCGGACGGCATGCGCAGCCGCGTGGCCGGCGCGTACAGCACGATCAATTACGGCGTACGCCCGGTCGGCGCCGTCGTCGGCGGGCTGCTCGCCACCCTCATCGGCCTGCGGGCGACCCTCCTCGTCGCGGCCGTCGGCGGATCCCTGTCGCTGCTCTGGCTGCTGCCCTCGCCGATACCCCGCATCCGTTCCCTGGTTCCGGACCACACCACGGACGGCGACAGCCGGCCAGTGGCCTCATGATCCGACGGATGAACGTCCGCCCTCGGCCCTCAGCCGAGGGAATCGCCCCGGGGCGCCGATCCGCCCAGCCCCTGACGATCGGGCACATCGGCCACCGCCGACAGCAGCGGATCGGAGAGGGCCGCCGAGGACAGGCGTTCCAACGCGGCCGTGCGCCGGGCGAGTTCCCCTCTGCGCGGCGGCGGCGCGGCAGCGGCCACGCGCTCCAGCAACGCCCGCAGGCGCCGGACGACCTGCGGGTTGGACGACCCGTACATGAGCGTCTCGTCCAGGGCGAGGGAGACGAGGTCCTCCCAGCCGGGTGAGGGGTACGACACCCGGGGGGTGCCGGCCGCGTCGAGCAGCCAGGCGTCGCCCAGGGAGCGCTGCGACAGTCTCAGGAGCGCGTCCTCGATCTGGTCCAGGGACTGCACCGCCGTCGTCGGGTCGTTCACGGCCGGTGAGAGGGCCCTGACCGTGATGTCGGCCAGCAGCCGGAACCCGTACGGGGCGTCCTGCTCCACGGTGCGGCTGGGGCCGTACCGGACGCAGGCGGCGACGCGCTTCGCCAGACGGGTGCCCGCGCCGCCCCGGCCGTGTGCCGGCTCCAGGAACGCGACCGTGTCGTGGGCCCCCAAGAAGTCCCCGATCGCGTGGACGAAGCGGATCCGCAGATCGTGGCGGGCGGCGATCCGTACGAGCCTCGGTTCGTCGATGGAGAGCAGTACGGCCGGCCCGCCCCCGTGGACGACAGGTACGCGGGTGGCACGGTCGGCATCACCGGTGGGCGGCGCGGGCACCGCGGGCCCCGGCGGATACGCCTGGTCGATGACGGTGCGGAGCCGTTCGCCCACCGCGCGCGAGAGCCCGCCGCCGGTCACCGCATGCCGCAGGGAGGCCAGGAGACGGAGCACCACGACGGAATCGACCAGCACCAGCCCCACGGCGAAGGTGACGCTTCCCCGGGGGACGTGGGACTCCCGTACCTGGCTGAGGGCCACGAGCGCGTACAGGGCGGTGCCGATCAGGAGCCCGAAGAGCACGAGGTACCGGCTGAAGTGTCCCAGCGCCGCGACCAGCCGGGGAGACATCGACTGGACGGTCTGGATCACGAGCGTGATCGCCGTGACGATGAAACCGGCGAGCGTGATCATGCCGCCGGCGATGGCGGCGAGGGTCGCCTGCGCCGTGGACGCGTCGAACCCCAGTCCTGTCGACGGCAGATGCCGCTCCCAGACGGGTACGGCCCAGCCGAGGAAGGCGCCGAGCACGACCAGGAGAACGGCCGCGGCGCGGCTGCGCAGGTTGCGGGCCCGGTGGGAGCCTCTGCTGCGGCGGGGGCCCCGGGCGCGGACGGGCGGAGTCATCGTGGGGCGTGCGGGGGGCACGCGGGGCGGGGCGGGGGTGCGGCGCTGCTCATGCCCCTGCCGTTACCCATGTCCGTCCCCGATGCCGTCGCTTCCAGGACCGCCATCGTGGAACTCCGCCCCGGGTCCCACAAGCCGCGATGCTCCGGGCGGGCGACGGCGACCGGTACGGCACCGGGTTCCGGTACCGCCCTCGTGTCCCCCGTTCGGAGCACCCCGTCGGCACACCGACCACCACCACGGCCCCCGACCTGCTGCGCGCCCTGACGCCCGACCAGCTCTTCGACGCCCTCGCCATCCGCGTCGACGGACCCCGCAGCTGGGACGCCGACATCTGCGTACGCTGGAACGTGAAGGACCAGGACCCCGTCGGCATGCGGCTGCGCAACGGTGTGCTCACCCATGTGACGGGCAATGGTCCCGCGGCCTGTGAGCCGGACGTCGAGGTGACGCTCGACGAGGACGCCCTGCGCGCGCTGCTCCTCGGTGAGACACCACTCGCCGATCTGGTGGAGCAGGGGTGGGCGAAGGCCGACGGCGATCTCGCGAAGGTGGACGAACTGCTCGGCCACCTCGGCGAGCCCGACCCGGACTTCGCCATCGTCACGCCGTGAACACCGCGGTCCGGTGAACCCCGCGCTGTCGTGCCCGGTTGCCACGGGTGCGACCCCCGTACTTCGCCCGGGGTTCACCGGACGGTTCCGGAATCAGGAAATCCTTCTGTCGGCGGCCCTGCGGTCCGGCCCCGGACCGTCGCCGCCCGCACGAAGGAGAACGACGCGTCATGTCCCACCCCGTGCCCGAATGGGCCGACCCCCAGGTTCCCGCTGAGCGGCTCGACCCGCAGGGCCTCAGCCGCCGAGGGCTGATGCGCCGCGCCGGTCTGTTCGGTGCCGCCTTCGCCGCCGCCTCGCTGCCGCTGCCCGCGCTGGCCGAAAGCCGGGGAGGCCCGTCCCGCGGGCACGGACACGCCCCGGATCTCGTCTATCTGGTCGGCGACCACCACAACCACTCCGTCTACAGCCACGACGCCAAGTACACGTTCTCCCAACTAGCCTCCGCAGGACAGAAGTTCGGTCTCGACTGGATGGTCTTCACCGAGCACAGCAACATCGGCCACGCCGAGTTCGGCGCCGCGCGGGAGCACCAGGAGATCCTCAGGGCCCGCGCCGACAACAAGCGCATGCTCATCTTCCAGGGGCTGGAGTGGTACATCCCCGGCGCCGAGCACTGCACGGTCTTCTCGCCCCCCGGACGGCACGAGGTCGACCTCCTCACCCGCTTCGAGGAGGCCTTCGACGGCAAGCTGCTCGGCTACACGGCCGGCGCCCCGACGCACCCCGACACCCCGCGCAACGAGGCACACGCGGTCAAGGCCCTCAAATGGCTGGCCGAACAGCGCCGCACCCGTTACGTCGACGACGTACTCGTCCTCGCCAACCACCCCATGCGCCTGGGCATCGACTCCCCGCACGAGATGCGCGGCTGGCGCGACGCCGCCCCCGGGATCATGATCGGCATGGAGGGCGCCCCCGGTGCCCAGGCCGGTGCCATCCCGGGCTGGCACCCGGACACCAACGTCCGCGGCGAGTACAGCAATTCACCGTCCGCCGACTCCTGGCCCGGCTACCCGCGCGAGGCGTACGTCACCTACGGCGGCTTCGACTGGGCGACCGCGACCGTCGGCGGACTGTGGGACGCGATGCTGGCGGAGGGAAAGCTCTTCACGATCACCTCCAACTCCGACGTCCACCGCGTCGCCCAGGACACCTGGGTCAACGGCGAGTGGCCGCCCGGACAGAACTTCGACAACACCGGCCACCTGCCCGACCCGTACAACACCACCGAACCGCAGCCCGGCGGCGACTTCTGGCCCGGCCAGTTCAGCCGTACGCACGTCGGCGTCACCCGGTACGGCTACCGGAACGTGATGGAGGGACTGCGGGCCGGCCGGGTCTGGGTCGACCACGGTCATCTCATCGACGGCATCGACGTCGAGGTGCGCGGCGAGCACGGCAACAGCGCAACGCTCGGCGGCCGGCTGCGCGCCCGGCGCGGCGAGCGGCTCACCCTCACCGTCACGGTGACCGCCGCGTCCCGCCGCAACCCGTACGGTGTGCTGCCGAGCCTGGAGCACGTCGACGTCATCCGCGGCGCGGTCCGCGGCCCGGCCGCCGACCGCGACGACTGGCACGCCCCCGACACTCGGCTCGCCCACACCGCCGACGTCTCGGGCCGCCGCGGCACGTACACTCTGCGCATCCCGGTCGGCCGCGCCGACGAGCCGTTCTACCTGCGGCTGCGCGGCAGTGACGGCAAGCGCCACGGGACGGGATTCCTCGGCGCGGCGATCGACCCGCACGGCCCGCTGCCGCACGAGCCGGGCCAGGGAAACCCGTGGCTGGACACCTGGTTCTACACCAACCCGGTCTTCGTGGACGTGGTGCGCTGAACCCGCGCGAACGGCCGGGGCGGCCCGCAGGCCGCCCCGGCCCGGCTCAGGACCCCAGCGCCGCGGAGACCACGGCCCTGGCCTCCTCCTGCACCCGGCCGAGATGACCGGCGCCCAGGAACGACTCCGCGTAGATCTTGTACACGTCCTCGGTGCCCGAGGGGCGCGCCGCGAACCAGGCGTTCTCGGTGGTCACCTTGATGCCGCCGATCGGCGCGCCGTTGCCGGGCGCCTCGGTCAGCACGGCCGTGACCGGCTCACCGGCCAGCGTGTCGGCGGTGACCTGCTCGGGGGAGAGGCGCGCGAGGACCGCCTTCTGCTCACGGTCGGCGGGAGCGTCGATCCGGGCGTACGCGGGCTCACCGAACCGGGCGGTGAGCGCCGCGTACTGCTCGGATGGGGACTTGCCGGTCACCGCGAGGATCTCCGAGGCGAGCAGCGCCAGAATGATGCCGTCCTTGTCGGTCGTCCACACCGAACCGTCGCGGCGCAGGAACGAGGCCCCGGCGGACTCCTCGCCGCCGAACCCGATCGAGCCGTCGACCAGGCCGTCCACGAACCACTTGAAGCCGACCGGCACCTCGACCAGCTCACGGCCGAGACCGGCGGCGACCCGGTCGATCATCCCCGACGAGACCAGCGTCTTGCCGACGCCCGCGGCCGTCGGCCACTGCTCCCGGTGGGCGTACAGGTAGTCGATGGCGACGGCGAGGTAGTGGTTCGGGTTCATCAGCCCGGCGTCCGGCGTCACGATGCCGTGCCGGTCGGCGTCGGCGTCGTTCCCGGTCGCGATCTGGAAGCGGTCCCGCTGCCCGATCAGCGAGGCCATCGCGTACGGCGACGAGCAGTCCATCCGGATCTTTCCGTCCCAGTCCAGCGTCATGAACCGCCAGGTGGGGTCGGTCAGCGGATTGACGACCGTCAGATCGAGCCGGTGCTGCTCGGCGATCCGGCCCCAGTACGCGACCGACGCGCCGCCCAACGGGTCGGCGCCGATGCGCACTCCGGCCGCGCGCACCGCGTCCAGGTCGAGCACGGACGGCAGGTCGGCCACGTAGTTGCCGAGGAAGTCGTACGTCCCGGTGGTGGACGCCGCCCGTGCACGGGCGTACGGCAGCCGGCGCACGTCCTTCATCCCGGCGGCGATGATCTCGTTGGCCCGCTCCTGGATCCAGCCCGTGGCACCGGACCCGGCCGGGCCGCCGTTCGGCGGGTTGTACTTGAACCCGCCGTCGCCGGGCGGGTTGTGGGACGGGGTGACCACCACACCGTCGGCGAGCCCTGCCGTCCGGCCCCGGTTGTGGCCGAGGATCGCGTGCGAGACCGCCGGGGTCGGGGTGAAGCCGTCGGCCGGATCGACGAGCACCGTCACGTCGTTGGCGGCGAACACCTCGATGGCGGTGACCCGGGCCGGCTCCGACAGCGCATGGGTGTCGGCGCCGAGGAAGAGCGGCCCGTCGGTGCCCTGCATCGCCCGGTACTCGCTGATGGCCTGGCTGGTGGCGGCGATATGGTCCTCGTTGAACGCGGTGGCCGTGGCCGACCCACGGTGACCGGAGGTGCCGAACGCCACCCGCTGGTCCGGCTCGGCCGGGTCCGGGTGCAGCGCGTAATACGCCGTCACCAGCCGCGCCACATCAATGAGATCCTCCGGCCGGGCCGGCTGTCCAGCTCGTTCGTGCGGCATCTGCCCACTCCTCCGTATCGGTCGGTCGCTTCGGTCGTTCCCCCATCACATTTTCGCGGGTGGCCCGCGCCGGTCCGCGACTGCCGCGCCCGGACGGGCCGAATCCCGCTGGCGGTCCCGACGGGCCCCGGCATAGGTTCGGTCCGCGCATACGAGCAGTTCACCGCGGACCGCGGACCGCGTACAGCGGCGGCCTTCCGGCCGGACCAGGAGGGACGAGATGTCACCGAACGCTTCCGAACCGGACGGCCGGGTGCTGCTGCGTGAGGCCACCGCCGAGGACGCCGGCCCGCTGACCCGGCTCTTCCTCGACTCGCGCGCCGCGTCGATGCCGTATCTGCCGAAGGTGCACAGCGACGAGGACACCCTCGCCTGGATGACCCATGTGGTGCTGCCCGGGACGACGGTGCGGGTCGCCGAGACCGGCGCCGGGGAGCTGCTGGGCTTCGCCTCCCTGGACGGAACCGAGCTGGAACACCTCTACCTGCGCCCCGGCGTAAGGCGCCGGGGCATCGGCTCGCTGCTCCTGGCCGAGGTGCGCCGGCTCGCGGCCGGCGAGCTCACGCTGTACGTCTTCCAGCGCAACACGGACGCGCGGGCCTTCTACGAGCGGCACGGGTTCACCGCCGTCTCGTTCGACGACGGGGGCCGCAACGAGGAGCGGGAGCCGGACGTCCGGTACCGGTGGACGGCCGGCGGCTGACCCGGCCGGGTGGTCCGCGTCGCCGCCCGGCGCCAGGATCGCGGGGGGACGGGCACTGCGGCACAGTGGGCACATGGACGATCTGAATGCCCTCGCCGACGAGCATCTGGCCGCGGCCCGAGCCTCCGCGCACGGCCGCAGCGCGCACCGACTGCTGCATCAGGAACCCCTGAGACAGACCGTCATCGCCCTCACCTCGGGATCCGCCCTCGACGAGCACAACGCCCCCACCGCGGCCTCCCTCCAGGTGCTCCGCGGCAGGGTCCGCCTCACAGCGGCCTCCGGCGATGTGGAGCTGAGCGCCGGAGCGCTGCACCCGGTTCCGCAGGAGCGGCACGGGCTGCTGGCGCTGGAGGACGCCGTGGTGCTCCTGACCGCCGTCAACGACTGACGGCGACGGACCCGGACCCGGTTCAGGGGCGCGCGGCGGAGGCCATCCGGGTGCGCTCCAGGATCCACAGCACGAGGCTGCCCGCGGCGAGCGCACCGCCCAGGAGGCAGATGCCGCTCCAGCCGGCCCGGGACCAGACCACCGAGGCGAGCGCGGCGCCGGCCGCCCCGCCCATGAAGAAGAGCGTCATGAATGCGGAGTTGATCCGGTTTCGGGCCTCCGGGCGGAGCGCGTAGATCACGTTCTGGCTGCTGTTGAGCCCCGCCTGCTGGGCGATGTTCAGCAGGATCACGCCGACCGTCAGCCACAGCAGTGACGACTCACCGGCCAGCAGCGGCAGCCAGGCGAGCGTGAGGAGCGCCGCCGCCGTTCCCGACACCACCTGCACCCGGCCCCGGTCGCTCAGCCGGGCCGCGATGTTCATGCCCACTACACCGATGACGCCCACCAGGCCGAAGAGCCCGATGGCGGCGGCGTTCCACCGGAAGGGCGGCCGGGTCAGCAGGAACGTCAGTGCGGTCAGCTGCACGCTGTACGAGGCCATGGAGAACGCGCCGATGGCCGCCCGCCGGCGCAGTAGGGGTTCCTGCCGCAGCAGGGCAAGCGTGGAGCGCAGCAGCCCGGTGTACCGCATCGTGGCCGCGTCGCCCGGCCGGGGCAGGCGGGGGAGGCGCTTGTGCAGGAGCATCGCCATGACGGCCATGAGCAGCGCGTTCACCCAGTACACGGTCCGCCAGCCGCCGAGTTCGGAGAGCGCTCCGGCGGCGAGGCGCCCGAACAGCCCGCCGAGCAGCACGCCGGACATGACGACGCCGACGATCCTGCCGCGCTCGGCCGGGGCCGCGAGAGCCGCCGCGAACGGCACCACGACCTGGGCCCCGACGGAGGTAAGCGCGGTCAGCAGCGTGCCGGCGATCAGCAGCGGCCCCGTGGGCGCGGCGGCCGTCACCAGGAGGAAGAAGGCGGTCAGGGCGAACAGGCCCACGGCGAGCCGCCGTCGGTCCATGACGTCCCCGAGCGGGACGAGCAGGATCAGCCCCAGCGCGTACCCGGCCTGGGCGGCGGTCACGATCAGCCCCGCGGCGGTGACACCTATGTGCAGATTCCCCTCGATGATGTCGAGGAGCGGCTGCGCGAAGTAGTTCCCGGCGCAGGAGAGGGCGGCGGCGAGCGCCATCAGCAGAACCAGACCGCGCCCGAGCACGGGAGGCTGGGACATGGTGCGGGGCACGGCCGGGCTACGGGTTTCGTGAGTGGTGTGAGCCATGTGCCCAGCCTCGGGGACCGACCATCCATGAGTCCAACACATGTTTTTCATTCGATCGATCGTGGTTCACGATAGATCCATGGAACTTCAGCAGATGCGGTACGTCGTCGCGGTGGCGGAGCTGGGGAGCTTCACCCGGGCCGCGAAGCGGTGCCTGGTCGTCCAGTCCGCGTTGAGCCATCAGATCGCCCGGCTGGAGAAGGAGCTGGGGGCCCGGCTCTTCGACCGCACCAGCCGCCGGGTCCGGCTCACCGCGGCGGGCGAGGTGTTCCTGCCGGAGGCCCGGCAGGCGCTGGACGCGGCGGAGCGGGCCCGCGCCGAGGTCGCCGCGACGGCGGGGGAGGTCCGCGGCCGCCTCGCGGTCGGCTCCATCCCGACCATCTCCGCGGTCGACATCCCGGCCGCACTGCGGGCCTTCCACCTCCGCTACCCGAGGGTGCACATCGTGCTGCGGGACGGAGCGAGCAAGGACCTGGCCCAGGAGGTACGGGACGGGACGCTCGACGTGGCGTTCCTGGGGGTGCTGCCGAGCTACCGGCCCAAGGGCGTGAGCGATCACGAGCTGGCCACGGGCGAACTGGTCGCGGTCGTGGCACCGACCCACGCCCTGGCCGGGCACTCGGAGACGGGGCTGGAGCGGCTGGCGCAGGAGATGTTCGTCGACTACCCGGACGGCACCGCGGCCCGTGCGCAGTCGGAGGAGGCGTTCGCGGCGATGGGCCTCACCCGGGAGGTGGCGTTCGAGGTCAGCGGAACCGACTTCATCGTGCGGCTGGTACGCAGCGGGCTCGGCATCGCCATGCTGCCGGCCGCCTTCGCGGCGGAACTGGCCGGCGTGCACGTGCTGTCCGTCCGCGATGCCCCCGCGCGCACCGAGCGCCTGGTCTGGAGCCGCTTCCGCCCCACTCCGGCCGCCGCCGCGTTCCTGACCGGACTCGGCGTCGATCCCGGTGCCGTGACCGGCTGAGCGAACGCATGGGACGGGCCCGGGTCTGACCATTGGGATGAGCTTGATCGGCCGTTCGGCGCGACCGGGTGCCGCGCCGACGATCTTGAAGCCGGTGCCGTTGGTAGATGTCTGGACGGGCGTTCGCCCGCCATGCCTCATTCGTCTCTCAGGGAGACCAGCCATGCGCTACATCCTTGCCCCCTTCGCGGTGGCCGCCGGATTCTGCGCCGTCATGCTGACGGCCGGTCAGGCGGTGCCCGCTGCCGCGCGGTCGGCTCCGCAGGTCCGGGCCCAGGAGCACGCCGCCGCCGTCAAGGGCTGCGTGAAGCCGGGGGAGACCGGCCTGTACCTCTCCAAGGAGGGAACGGCGAAGGTCACCTTCTCGCAACCCCTCCTGGACGGCCTGAGGAGAGCCGGCGCCACGATCGACGCCATCGCCCCGATCCGGCTGGCCGACAACGGCACGGCCGCGGTCATGCCCATCGGGGAGAAGTATGACAACATCGAACTGCCCAGCGGCCGGGTCTGCTACCCCGGGGGCTTCCGCATCGTCTCCGCCACCGGCAAGGTCTACGAGATCGAGGACTTCTGGATCCAGTTCGCGGCGTTCGGGGACAGCAAGTTCTTCGCCACTCCGGAGGTCGACGGAGTGCCCCGGGCCGCCGGGGAGCTGACCATGCTGAACTTCAGCGTCCCGCAGGCGTTCACGACGGGTGAATTCGTTCCGCACAACGGCGGGATCGGCCCCGAGCGCGTGATCATGGACATGGACGGCCAGTGGGCCGCCCACCTCAACTCCGAGCTGGGCACCGACTTCTGGGCCGGAATGCGCCTCTTCGACACCGACATCGCCTGGAAGGGCGTGCCCACCAGGGCGTTCCCGAACGTCGGGCTCTTCCCCAGCCCGGGTGTGACCGGCCTGAAGGTCATCGCCGACGCCATCCGCCCCAACCTCTAGAGATCTGCCGGCCGGGCGCGGCCGTCCCGGAAACGGTGACGGCCGCGCCCGCGGTGTGTGCGGCGGCAGCCGGCACGACAGTTGTGCTTCCAATTCATATATTTTGAAATCGTAGTAACGTCGGGCTCCCGCTCCCCGAGGAGGTTCCGATGTCCCCATGGCCCACCGAACTCGCAGGCCGTATCGACGAACACGTCCTGGACAGCGCCCTGTTGCGCGACAACCCGCTCGGCGACCCGTCGCAACGGCCGCTCTGGGTCTACACCCCGCCCGGCTACGACGCCGATCCCGGGCGCCGCTACCCCGTCACGTACCTCCTGCTCGGCTACGCCGGCACCCTCCCGGTCTGGCGCAACCGCACCCCCTACCGCCAACCGGTGCCCGAACTCGTCGACGGGATCTTCGCCCGCGGCGAAGCCCCGCCGATGGTGCTGGTGTTCGTGGACGCCTGGACCACGTACGGCGGCAGCCAGTACATCGACTCGCCGGGGACCGGCCGCTACCACTCGTACCTCTGCGAGGAGATCGTGCCGTGGGTCGACGCCCACTACCGCACGCTCGCCGACCGTGAACACCGCGCGCTGGCAGGGAAGTCGAGCGGCGGACTCGGCGCGATGATCACGCCGATGCTGAGGCCCGACCTGTTCGGCGCCTTCGCGACGCATTCGGGCGACTCGCTGTCGGAGGCCCAGTACATTCCCCACTTCCTCATGGCGGCAAGGCACTTGAGGGACTATGACGGCGACATCTTCCGCTGGTGGGACGACTTCCGCTCACGCGTGGCCTTCACCAGGGACGAGGATCTGCGGCTGCTCGAACTGCTCGGCGTCTCGTCCTGCTTCTCGCCCGCCCCGGACGGCACGCCCCAGTTGCCCTTCGACCCGCGAACGGGTGCGCTCCGCCCGGAGATCTGGCGGCGCTGGCTGGATTGGGACCCGGTACGGATGGTGCCCGGGCACGCCGAGGCGCTGCGGTCCCAGCGGGCGATCTGGATCGACGCGGGAACCCGCGACGAATGGTTCCTCGACCTGGGCGCGCAGGCGTTCCGTGACGCCCTGGCCGAGGCCGGGGTGGACGACGCGGCCATACGCTTCGAGCTGTTCGACGGAGGCCACCACGCCGTCGAGTACCGGATGCCGCCCGCACTGGCCTGGCTCTCCCGGCGGATGGCGGATCCGAGCTGACGAAACGGTGACGGCAGGGGCCGTATCGCGGCCGTGCACGGGCCTCTTCGCGCCATCCGCGCCGACCGGCCACCGGGTGGGGTGCCACCGGAGTCCGCTGGGCAGGTACTGGTGTACGACCCCGGTGTGCGGGGTGCGGCGACCGGTGGCGAGGGGTGTGTGACGTGAGGGAGCATTCCGTGTGGCAGTTCTCCGACGATCGTGGACAGTTGTCGACGGCCGAGCGGCGCCCGGCGCGGGTGCTCGCCTATGTCCAGGCCGGAGCGACCCTGTGGGACCACGGCATACGCCCCGGCGCGATATTCGGCTCCGATCACGACGACCGGGCCGTGCCGGACGTGGCGAAGACCGGTTCGCTCCCGTTGGCCGAGGTCGGCTACCTCGGCGCGGGCAGCACCCTGGACGTGGACACCCTGCTGAGCGGTGAGCCCGATCTCGTGGTGGCCGTCAGCTACGGCGGCGGCCATGTCTACGGGCTCGCCCCGGAGACCGCCAAGCATCTGGAGGAGCAGGTCCCGGTCGTCGTCATCGACGTGGGGCAGGCACGCACCCTCGCCGAGATCGGTGACCGGTTCGCCCTGCTCGCCCGCTCGCTCGGGGCCGAGGAGCCCGAGGCGGCGACCCGGGGCCTGGACGGAGCACGGCACCGGCTGCGCACGCTCGCCGCCGGGGCGGACGGGCCCCGGGTCGTCGCCCTCTCCCCGGCCGGCCAGGAACGGACGCACCTCGCCCGCCCCCGGATGTGGCCCGAGCTGCGGGTGCTGGCCGAGCTCGGCGTCGGCCTCGTGGAGCCCGCCGAGGGGCCCGGTGCGAACTGGTCCACGGTCGGCTGGGCGGAGGCGGCGGCCCTGCGCCCCGAGGTGGTCCTCGCCGACATCAGGGCCAACGCCACACCGCTCGACGAGCTGCGGACCAACGCGGACTGGCAGGCGATCGAGCGGGCCGCCCGGGTGGTGCCGTGGAACCCGGAGCCGGTGTGCAGCGCGCGCGCCCACGCGGCCTTCCTGACGCGAGTGGCCGACGCGATGGAGGCGGCCGGGCGCTGAGCACGGGCGGGGCGTACGCCCGGCACCCGGCGGGGACGGGCCGTGCGGGCCGACGCCCGTACGGACGTGTCCGATCGCGCGGGACGTACCGGTTCGCGAGGCTGGTCAGGACCACCCGCGCAGACCACCCCGTACGTCCCCAGGAGCAGGCATGCAGCAGGACAAGCACCCTTCCTACCGTCCCGTCGTCTTCCGCGACCGTTCGGCGGGCTACGCATTTCTGACCCGTTCCACCGCGTCGAGCGAGCAGACGATCGACTGGGACGACGGCAACAGCTACCCCGTCATCGACGTGGAGATCTCCGCCGAGAGCCACCCCTTCTTCACCGGGAAGGCGCGCGTCGTCGACTCGGAGGGGCAGGTCGCCAAATTCGAGCGCCGGTACGGGGGCGAGGACGCCTCCTGACCCACGTACGGACCCGAGTCCCCCGGCCCTTCCCGAAGGGGCGGGGGACTCGCCGCGTCACCCCTCTTGACACCGTCGGCCAACCCCTCGTAACTTGCCTGCAACATCGAACTAACGCGCGTTACTAAAGCGCGTAACCAGAGCACGGCCCGCTGCCCGAGGGACACAGGGGGTAACCGAAGTGGCCACGAACAAGGCGCGACGCGTGACGATGAGCGATGTCGCCCGCCACGCCGGGGTCTCACGCACCACCGTCTCCTTCGTCCTGAACGGCGCCGACGCCGGGATCCCCGAAGAGACCCGGCTGCGCATCCGCGCCTCGATCGAGGAGCTCGGCTACCGGCCCAACGCCGGAGCGCGGGCACTCGCCGCCAAACGCAGCGAGTGGTACGGGCTGATCACCGAGATCGTCACCGCGCCGTTCGCCGTCGACGTGATCAAGGGGGCACAGGACCGGGCCTGGGCCGACGGGAAGTTCCTGCTCATCACGGCGGGGGACCGGGACCGGGCCATGGAGGCCGCCGCCTTCGACAAGCTGCTGGAACAGCGTGCCGAAGGGCTGCTGTACGCCACCACCTGGCACCGTGCGGTGACCCTGCCGCCCGCCGCCCGCGAGGTGCCGGTCGTCCTGGTGAACTGCTTCGACGCGGACGGCGCCCTGCCGTCCGTGGTGCCCGACGAGGTGGCAGGCGGCCACACCGCGACCCGGCGGCTGCTGGACGCGGGACACCGGCGCATCGGATTCATCAACCTCGACACGGGCATCCCGACCGCCGTCGGACGGCGCCAGGGGTACGAACAGGCCCTGCGCGAGGCCGGACTGGACATCGACGACAGCCTCGTCGTACCGGGACATGCCACCGACGGCGGGTACGCGGCGGCCTGCGAACTCCTCGACCGCGAGAACGGCCGCCCCACCGCACTGTTCTGCGGCAACGACCGTACGGCGATGGGCGCTTACGACGCCATCAAGGAACGGGGACTGCGGATCCCGGACGACATCGCCGTCATCGGATTCGACAACCAGGAACTCATCGCCGCCTACCTGCGGCCCGGCCTCACCACGGTCGCCCTGCCCTTCGAGGCCATGGGAGCCAAGGGCGTGGACATGCTCGGCGCTCTCACAGCGGGACAGCCGCTCGACACCACACAGATGAAGGTCGGCTGCCCGCTGATCGAACGCTCGTCGGTCCGACTGCGATGACGGCCCCGGCCACCACCCGCACCCCGCTGATGAGCGTGCGCGGGCTCACCAAGGACTTCCGGATGGGCGGACTGTTCTCCCGCGACCACCACCGGGCCCTGAACGCCGTCGATCTCGACATCCTGCACGGAAGGATCGTCGCCCTCGTCGGCGAGTCCGGCAGCGGCAAGTCCACCCTCGCCCGCTGCCTCGCCCGCCTCGAACAGCCGACCTCCGGGCAGGTCCTGCTGGACGGCCAGGACGTGCTGAGGACCCAGCGGCGCGGCGCCTCCCGCGCCTACCGGGGCACCGTACAGATGGTGTTCCAGGACCCCTTAGGCTCCCTCAACCCCGTCCACCGCGTGAGCACTTCCTGCGCCGCGCCCTGCTGGTGCACGGGCGGCCCGCGGGCGAGAGCGAACTGCGCGAACTCATCACCACGGTCGGGCTGACCGAGGACATGCTCCAGTCCTACCCGCACGAGCTCTCCGGCGGACAGCGCCAGCGCGTCGCCATCGCCCGCGCGCTCGCCGTGGACCCCCGCCTCGTCCTCGCCGACGAGCCGACCTCGATGCGCGACGTCTCCGTACGCATCGGCATCCTCAACCTGATGCGGCGGCTGCGCGACGAGCACGGCATCTCCATGCTGTACATCACCCACGACCTGGCCTCGGCGCGCTACGTCGCCGACACCACCCAGGTGCTCTTCGCCGGTGAACTCGTCGAGGGCGGCGACTCGCTCGCCCTGATGGACCGCCCCGCCCACCCCTACACCGGACTCCTGCTCTCCGCCGTCCCCGACCCGGAGCGCGACCACGGCTACGACGCGCGCCGAGGCCGGCCGCGACTACTACGCCGCCATGACCTTCTACGGGCTGCCGGACGGCCGGCGCGTCCAGCTCGGCCGGCTCAGCAACTGGGACTACGCGTTCAGCGCCCCGACCGGCGAATGGAACGGCCAGCTCGGCATCGCCCGCGAACTGACCCTGACCGCCGGGGGACTCGTCCAGCGGCCCGCTGCGGAGATCGAGACGCTGCGCGCGGACAGCACCACGATCGAGGACGTCACCATGCGTCCGGGCTCCGCCGACCCGCTCTCCGCGCTGAGCGGCCGGTCCTACGAGATCGAGGCCGAGATCGCCCTGCCGGGCACGGGCGCCGCGACGGAATTCGGCTTCCGGCTCCGTACCGGGGGAGACCGGCACACCCTCGTCGGCTACGACACCGGCACCGGGAAACTCTTCGTGGACCGCAGCGCCGCAGGAGTCGACTACTTCACCGAGCACTTCGCCGGACGGACGGAAGCGCCCCTGTCCCTCACCACCGTCGACGGCGAACGGCGGCTGCGGATCAGGCTGTTCATGGACACCTCCTCCATCGAGGTGTTCGGCGGGGACGGCCGGGTCACGATCAGCAGCCTGCTCTTCCCCGGACCGGACGACCGGGGCGTGGCCTGCTACGCCTCCGGAGGCACCGCCCGCATCGTCACCCTGACCGTCCACCGGCTCCGCGACGTCTTCCGGGTGACGGACACCGGCCCCGAGCCTGCCGCGGAACCGCGCGGCGGGGAGTTCCGCAGCGGCGGGCTCGGCGAGCTCACCGTCGTGCCGGCCGGGCACTGGACGACCACCGGCGCCGGCCGCACCGGAGTCTTCGACCGGGACTCGACCGCCGTCTCCAGCACCGAGTACGGCGATCTGGAACTGACCTCCCTCGTCCGCCTCGGCGGCCCCGACGGGACCAGTGGTGCCGGATCGGTGCTGCTGCGTGCCTTGCCCGACACGGCCGACGGATACGCCCTCAACCTCGATCCGAACCTGCGGACGGTCAGACTCTTCCGCAAGGACGGGGGACGGACCACCGTGCTCGCCGAGGCACCGCTGCTGATCCGCCCGGGTCTCGGCCTCGCGCTGCGGATCCGGGCCCGGGGCGGGCGGATCGAGGCGTTCGTCGACGGCCTGCCTGTCGTCGATGTGACCGACACCCACCACACGCGCGGCAGGATCGGGCTCAATGTGTTCGGAGGCCGCGCCGCCTACCAGGACACCTTCGTCACCGCACTCTAGGAGACCCCACCCTCATGCTCGACAGACTCGACCTGCTGGTCATCGGCGAATGCGTCGCCGACATCGTCCGGCTGCCGGGTGCGGCCGACCAGGTCCACCCGGGCGGCAGCCCGGCCAACGTCGCGTACGGCCTGGCCCGGCTCGGGCACGGCTCCACCCTGCTCACCCAGCTCGGCCCCGACGCCGACGGCCGGCTGATCAGGGACCATCTCGCCGGTGCCGGGGTCGAGGTCCGCACGGACGGCGCCACGGCCCCCACCCCGTCCGCCGCCGTCACCCTGGACGGGGCGGGCCGGGCCGAGTACACCTTCGACATCACCTGGACGCTCGGCCCGGTATCGCTGGACCGGCCACCCCACCATGTGCACACCGGTTCCATCGCGGCGGTGATGGAACCGGGGGCGGCCACCGTCCTGGCCGCCGTGGAGTCGCTGCGGGCGTCCGCGACCGTCAGCTACGACCCCAATGTGCGGCCCGAGCTGATGGGGGACCACGAGTCGGCCGTCCGCAGGGTCGAGCGGTGCGTCGCGCTCAGCGATGTGGTCAAGGCCAGCGACGAGGACCTGGAATGGCTGTACCCGGGCCAGGATCCGGAGCGGGTCGCCGAGCGGTGGCTGGCCACCGGCCCGGCACTCGTCCTCGTCACCCGGGGCGGCGACGGCGCGCTGGCCGTACTGCCCGGCGGGCGGGTGACGGTCGACGCGCTGCCCACCGACGTCGTCGACACGGTGGGGGCGGGCGACGCCTTCATGTCGGGCACCCTGCACGCCCTCGCCGGACACGGACTGCTCGGCTCGGACGGACGGGAGGGGCTCCGCTCGCTGGACCGGGCCCGGACGGCCGATGTCCTGCGGCACGCGGCGGCCTCGGCCGCGGTGACCGTGGCCCGGGCCGGCGCCAACCCGCCGGACGGGGCGGAGCTGAAGGCGGCACTCGACCGGAGCTGAACACGCCCCGGCCGGGGAACGAGGTGCCCGGGAGCCTTCATCCCCCGGGCACCGCCAGATGCGGGCTGCTGTCGTCGTCGAGGAACTCGACGACGGCGAGGACGAAGAGCGCACAGAGCGCGATCCACACCGTGACCAGGCCCGTCGGCCGGTCCCACGCCACCAGGACCGCGGCGGCCACCACGACGACCGTCCAGTTCAGCGGGCGCCTGGCACGGTGCACCCACCGGCCGACCGGGCCGCCGGTGAACCCGGCGGCGTCCCGTACGGCACCGATGCCGCCGCTCCACATCGCCATGACACGGCCGGCGGCGCGGCCGTCACCGGTGAGCCAGGCGGCGAGGGCCACCACGACGCCGAGCGTGACGACCATGCGGACCAGGGCACGCATCTGACCGACCAGGGCGTCGAAGACCGAACCGGCCGCCGGCTGCGACACCCCGGACGGCAGACTGTCGAGATAGAACGCCCGGCCCACCCACAACGCCAGGCCGAGCACCGCGGCACCGGCCGCGACCACGAGCGCCGCCGTGACCAGGGCGCGGCGGCGGCGCACCGCGAGGAGCACCCCGCCCGCTGCCAGCACCAGAGTGGCCAACGGCAGCCAGAACCCGATGATCTGGAGGGCCCGGAACCACCTCTGGGCCTTGCCCACCGAATCGGAGGTGAGCACCGTGAAATCGGTGTGGACCTCGGGAATCTTCGCCGCGACGCCCAGCCCCCGGTCGACGAGACGCTGTTTCACCCGGTCGATGACCGGTGCGAGGTCGATGGTGACGGTGTCGTCGGTGAGCTTCACGGCCCCGCCGCCGCTCCCGGACAGCGCCTTCACCGCGGCGGACTGGGCCGCCCGGTTGAGGTCGGTCCAGATCGTCGCGAAGGCGTCACTGGCGACGAACTTCTCCACGGTCCCGTGCACGAAGTTCGAAATGCCCGTGGTGATGGGGCCGTTCAGCTTCGACAGCGCCTTGTCGAGCACCGGCCGGTCCGCGGGGGAGACCTCGGACAGCAGGGCCTTCACATCCAGGTGCTGCATGACGGCACCGGTGACGCGATCGGTCACCGCGGCCTGCACATCGGGATCGGAGGCGAGCGGCGCCATCATCGCCACATAGTTGTCGGTGTCGCTGATCTGGTTCTTCGCCCAGGACGACACGATGCTCAGCGGAGTGAGAACGGCCGCGACCAGGACGAGCAGCACGGCCAGGAACGAACGGGCGCGCGGACGGTGCCGGGCCGGGGCACGGTCCTCCAGCACAGCCACCCTGGCACGCAGCTCCTCCAGCTCGGCACTGTCATGCGGGGGCTTCGGATGATCGTGGTCCGCTTCCATCCCCCCAGGGGACGGCCTGCCACCGCACACGGCACGGCGGGCTGGTCCGGACGGGTGAGGACGGTCACCGTGGTGTGCGGCACCGTTCGGCCCGCCGGAGGTATCGATGACCCTTTCGGCTCATTGGGCGCATCCTTGCCGGGGCTACGGCCGTTCGACAACCAGTAGGCGTGATCGATTACGGAGGAGGGGGCGGGCATGACGAGGGTTGACGGAGGCGTCGCGGTGACCGGGCTGGGGCTGGTGACGTCGGCGGGCGCGGACGAGCACACCTTCTGGGAGGGGCTGTGCGCCGGTGTGTCCACGGCCCGCGGCTGCGAGGAACTGGCCGGACTGCCGGTCGACTTCGGCTGTCCGGTGGACGGGATCGACCTGGACGCGGCGGTCGGCGGGCGTTCGGTGTGGCGGATGGCACGGTTCGTGAAGATGGCACTGGTCGCCGCCCGCCAGGCCGTGGCGGACGCCGGTCTGTCGCCCGAGCGGTGGGACGGCGACCGGGTCGCCGTGGTGCTCGGCGTCGGGGTGGGCGGGGTGTCCGTGCTCGTCGACAACGTGCGCAGGCTCGACGACGGCGGAGCGGACGCGGTGTCACCGCTGCTGGTCCCGATGATGATGCCCAACGCGGCCGCCGGTGAGCTGGCCATCGCCCTGCGGGCCCACGGCCCCAGCCTGGCCCCGGCGACCGCCTGCGCGTCCGGGGCGACGGCCGTCGCCGTCGCCCGCGACCTGCTGCTGAACGACCGGTGCGACGTGGTGGTGGCGGGCGGCGCGGAGGCCGTGCTCACCCCGCTGGTGGTGAGCGCCTTCGCGGGAATGGGCGCACTCTCGCTGCGCACCGGCGATCCGGCGGGGGCGTCGCGGCCGTTCGCCGCGGACCGGGACGGGTTCGTGATCGGTGAGGGCGCCGCCGTGCTCGTACTGGAACGGACGGCCGACGCGTACGCTCGGGGCGGACGGCCGCGCGCACTGCTGACCGGTACGGGCTCCAGCACCGACGCCCACCACCCCACGGCCCCGGACCCGGAGGGCGGCGGCGCGCGCAAGGCCGTCGAGGCCGCGCTGCGCGAGGCGGGCTGGGCGGCCCACGAGGTCGACCACATCAACGCGCACGGCACGTCGACGCAGCTCAACGACGCGATGGAGACCGCGCTGATCTCCGAGCTCTTCCCGCACCGGCCGTCGGTGACCGCACCGAAGGGCGTCCTCGGGCACACCCTCGCGGCGTCCGGGGCGATCGAGGCGGTCGCCACCGTACTGACCCTGGAGCACGGCCTCGTCCCGCCGATCGCCAACCTGGACTCGCTGCCGGACGGGTTCGACCTCGACTGCGTGGTCAAGGAAGCCCGGATCCAGCCGGTCGAGCGGGCGCTGAGCCACTCCTTCGGCTTCGGCGGACACAATGTCGTACTCGCCTTCCAGCGCGCCGACGCGGACGGCCCGTCACGGACGGACCCGGGTGTCCTCGCCGTTGTTTGATCGTTTTATTTTCCATGACCGCAACGATCGACAGCCCCTCCGCAGAACGATCCACGGACCTCCTCACCGGTGTGCTCCTCGGCGGCAACTTCCGCCGGGAGCACGGCTTCTGGCAGCGGTTGATCAGCACCGAACCCTTTCGCCGCCGCCCGGACCGCCGCACCGCCGAGGAACGCCTGGCTCTCGCGTACGAGCGGCTGCGCGTCCTCAACGACTGCCTGGACAGCGGCGCCCGGCTGGCCGCGGACCCCCGTGCCCTCGCGGCGCTGCACGAATGGCTCGGCCCGGTGGACCCGGCGCTCACCACGGTGGCGGGCATCCACTACAACCTCTTTCTCGGCAGCCTCCTCGACCACGGGGGCGACGGCCGCCGCGACCTGTCGGACTTCCTGCGGCTGCGGCGCATCGGCACCTTCCTCTGTACGGAGGTGGCACACGGCAACGACGCCGCGGCCGTCGAGACCACGGCCGAGTACGACCGCGAGCGCGACGGCTTCGTGCTGCGCACACCGCACGCCGGTGCGCAGAAATTCATGCCCAACACCAGCCCGGCCGGCGGCCCCAAGACCGGGCTGGTGGCCGCCCGCCTGCTCGTCGACGGCGCCGACCACGGGGTCTTCCTCTTCCTCGTGCCGCTCACCGACGCCGAACAGGCCCTGCCCGGGGTACGCGTCCGCACGCTCCCCACCCGCACGGGCAGCCCGGTGGACCACTGCCTGACCTCCTTCGACCGGGTCTTCGTGGGGCGCGCCGCGCTGCTCGACGGGGACCACGGACGGATCGGTGCGGACGGGGAGTTCAGCAGCGCCCTCGACAACCGCAGGCGCCGCTTCCTCGCGTCGATCGGACGTGTCACCTCCGGCAAGATCTCGATGACGGCCTGCGCGGTCGGCTGTGCGCGCGCGACGCTCGCCGTCGCCGTCCGCTACGGCGGCCACCGGTACATCTCGGGCCCACGGGGCTCGAACCGGGTGCCGGTGATCGCCCACCGCAGTCACCACGGACCGCTCGCCTCGGCCATGGCCACCGTCTTCGCGATGAGCCTGCTGCACCGCAGGGCCCTGGACCGCTGGGAGCGCGGCGAGCGACGGGAGGAGGCCGAGCGGCTGGTCGCCGTCGCCAAGGGATGGATCACCTGGCAGGCCAGGTCCGTGATCGTGGAATCCCGGGAACGCTGCGGTGCCCAGGCACTCCTGGAGCACAACGGTATGAGCGAACTCCTCACCGGGGTGGAGGGCGCCATCACCGCCGAGGGCGACAATCTGGCCATCCACGCCAAGGCGGCGGCGGAAATGCTCTTCGCCGCCGCACCGGCCGGGCCCGGTCCTTGCCCCGGCGGCGGACCCGGTGATCTCGACGACCCCGGCTTCCTCGGCGGGCTGCTCGCGGAACTGGAGCGGATCTGGTTCGGCCGGGCCCAGGAGCGGATCGGCCTCGCACCGCACGGCGACCCGCTGGCGCGGTGGAACGCGGCGTCCGGACCCGCCCTGCGCGGCGTCGAGGCGCATGCCCAGCGGCAGGCGGCCGAGGCGTACGCGGAGGCGGTGGCCGCGCTGCCCGAGGGGCCCGCCCGCGACCGGCTCGGCGAGCTGCAGCGGCTCTTCGCGCTGGACCGGATCGCCCGCAACGCCGGTGATCTGCTGGCCGCGGGGCTGCTGACCGCCGACCAGGTCAAATGCCTGCCGGACAGGGTGGAGGAGCTCATCGCCACGGTCGCCGCGCATCTGCCCGAACTCGTCGAGTCCTTCGCGCTGCCGCCACAACTGCTCGCCGACTGGCCGATCGCAGGCGCCGACTACGTGGACGCCTACGACGATCCGGGAGCCTTCTGGCAGACCGACGGGGGCCGGGAAGCGGCTCGGGGCGAGCGGTGAGGACCATGACGAGGAAGGGAACAGCCGTGCGGAGTCATCGGGTCAGAGAGGCGGCCGGGGCCCTCGGGGTACGCGTTGTCCTGCTGGCCTTCTGGGGTACGGCGTCCGTCCTGGCCCGGTGGTGCGGGGAGCGCGGGGAGGACGGTGGCGAATCGGTTCGGCACAAGGCGTAACTGGAGGCACTCCTCCTAGTTGATTCGGCGTCGGGACGGTTTCACCGCCGGCCCCGACAGCCGGACCGAATGATGGAGAGAAAGCTGATGAGCGCGATTCACCCCAAGATCACCGAGGTTCTGACACACACCTTCAAAGTCCCCGCAGCGGAGATCCACCCGGGCTCCACGATGGACAGCCTGGAGATGGACTCCCTCGCCGTTGCCGAGTTCGCCGTCCTCATCAGGGAGACGGCCGGCGGCGACCGGGACTTCGACCAGTTCCCCAAGAACGCCACGCTGGCCGACATCACACGGTTCATCGACGCGGCGGACGGCAGCGGCGCGCGGACGGGCGGCGGGGCAGCGATGAGCAACGCCCGATGAACCGGCCGGCCGTCGCCGTCACCGGCCTGGGCATGATCACCCCGGTCGGCAACGACACGGAATCCACCTGGCAGGGTGTGTGCGCGGGAGTGTCACCGGCCCGTACCGTCGCCGAACTCGAAGGCTGCGCGATCGACTTCGCCTGCATGGTCGACGGCATCGACCTGGACGCCGCGATCGGCGGCCGGGCGTCCTTCCGCATGGGGAAGTACGTGAAACTCGCCGTGCTCGCCGCCCGGGAGGCGGTCGCCGACGCCGGGCTCGACCCGGCCCGGTGGGAGGGCAGCCGGGTCGCGGTGGTCGTCGGCACCAGCAGCGGCGGTTCCGCCTCGCTGACCGAGCAGGCCGTCGTGCTCGACCGGCTCGGCGCCGGGGCCACCTCGCCGTCGGGCATCCTGCTCACCATCCCGAACATGCCCGCCGCCGAGATCGCGATCCAGCTGCGGGCCACCGGACCCAGCATGGCGCCGTGCACCGCCTGCTCGTCCGGCGCCACCGCGCTGTCCGTCGCCCGCGACCTGCTGGTCACCGGGCAGTGCGACATCGCGATCGCCGGAGCCACCGAGTCGATCGTCTACCCGGCCGCCATGGCCGCGTTCGCCAGGTCCGGGGCCGGGGCCCGGCGGGTCGGCGACCCGGCCGGACTGTGCCGGCCCTTCGCCGCCGACCGGGCCGGCCTGGTCATGGGCGAGGGCGCGGCCGTCATGGTGCTGGAACGGACGGACGACGCCCGGGCCCGGGACGCGGCCCCACGGGCGCTGCTCGCCGGCACCGGCGCCACCACCGACGCCCACCACCCCATCAGCCCGCGCCCCTCCGGCAAGGTCGCCCAGGCAGCGGTGGAGGCCGCGCTGCGCGACGCGGGCTGGGCGGCCGAGGACGTCGAGCACGTCAATGCGCACGGCACGGCGACCCCGGTCAACGACGCCGTCGAGGCCGCCCTCATCGCCCGGGTCTACCCGCACCGGCCACCCGTCACCGCACCCAAGGGCGTACTGGGGCACTGCATGGGGGCGGCCGGAGCGATCGAGGCCGGACTGACCGTCCTCACGCTCCAGCGCGGAGTCGTACCTCCGATCGCCAACCTGGACGCCCCGGCGCCCGAGTTCGACATCGACTGCGTCACCAAGCAACCGCTGCGGCGGCCCATCAGGCGCGCCGTCAGCCACTCGTTCGGATTCGGCGGCCACAACGCCGTCATCGCCCTTCAGCGCCCCTGAGGACCGTTCCGCAGGCAGCAGGCAGCAGGCAGCAGGCAGCAGGCAGGTGGCAGGTGGTGCGACGGGAAGACGGCCCGGCGTACCACCGGCCACCACCGCCCCGTGACCGGCAGCAGCCGCCGGTGCCCGGAACCGGCGAGGGCACGGGCGGCGTGTGGCAGCCGGTACGCGAAGCACTCGTGCGGACCGGCCTGGCCGACCGTGCCGACCAGTTCTGGCACACCCTGTCCGGGGGCGAGCGCCAGCGTGTCCAGATCGCGCGTGCGCCGGCTCAGCAGCCGCGTGAGTTGCTGCTCGACTGGCCGACGAACCACCTCGACATCCAGCACCAGCTGGAACTCCTCGCGCTGATCGCCTCGCTGCCGCTGACCGGTGTGATCGCGCTGCACGACCTCAACCCGGCCGCGATGTTCTGCGACCGGATCGCGGTGCTGAAGGAGGGGCGGGTGGTGGCCGCCGGCACCCCTGCGGAAGTGATCACCGAGGAGCTGATCGCCGACGCGTACCGGGTCGCCGCCCGCGTCACGCCGGACGGCCCGGACGGGCGGCCCTCGGTGCGCTTCCTGCCGGGGTGGCCTGCGGGCACGTAGCGTCCGGCGCGGGCGCCACGAGAGCTGTCGGGCGCCACGAAAGTGGTGAGGTGCCACGAGAGCGGGCGGGTGCCGTGAAAGCGGTCGGGCGGACCCCGGCACTGCGCGGGTCCGCCCTGAGAGCTGTCCGGGTGCGGCTGTTCGCCGCGGTGTGCGGTAAGGGGTCAGCGGCGGCGTCCCCGGCCGAATTCGCCGCCCGTGTCCTTGCCGCCGATGTCGGTGCCGTCCGCGTAGTCGATCTGCTCCTTGCGGAGTTCGGCGGAGACTTCCTTCTGCTCGGTGACCTTCTTGGTCTCCATCCGCACCCGCTCGACGGGCACGGTCTCCTTGCGCGTGGTCGGACGTTCCGCGTGCAGGGTGACCTCGACGTCCTGCTCGCGGATCGCGGCCCGTTCCGCCGTCTTCTCGCCGGGCTGGAGGGGTTCACGGATCAGGCGCACCTCTTCGTGCGTCACCGGCACGGTCCTGGTGACGTTCTCGGTGACGACGTACTTGTGCAGCCGGGCCTTTCCGCTCTCGTACTCCTCGGTGCCGACGTGGAGTTGCTCCTCGGAGCGGATCATCTCCTCCTTGCCGCCCAGGTCGGCGGCCGACCGTTCGGAGCCCGCCCCGGCGCCGACGAGGGGACGCGAGGTGCCGGCCGCCCCGGTGCCGCGGTGCCTGCCCTGGCCCGGACCGGATCCGGCGCCGGTCATGCCGGACGAGGTGGTCCGGGCCGTGCCCGTACCGGCGGCGGTGGTGCCGGTCATGGCCGACTTGTCGGACCCGGTGGTGCGTCCGGCGCCGGCCGCGCCCATGGCCCCGGCCGCCCCGGCGGCTCCCGCCGCTCCCATGGCCGTGGTGCCGGTCCCGGACGCCGTCGTGTTGCCCGTGCCCGGCCGGTCGCCGAGCTTCGCGGTGGTGTTCCTGGCGAGGCCGTAGTGCGTGTAGAGCTCTTCCTCCTCCGCCACGGACAGATGCGCGTCCGCGTCCACCCGGGGGGCGTCCTTGACGCGGTCCTTCGGGTGCGAGATGTGCAGATCGGATCCGACGCGGCGGGCTCCGGCAAGCGGAACGAAACTTTCCTTCATGCCGAACAGGCCGGTCTTCACCGTTATCCAGTCCGGTCGGCCGGTGTTGTCGTCGACGTACACCCGGCCCACACTGCCGACCTTCTCGCCGTCGGTGTCGTACACCGTAAGGCCGTCGAGCTCTCCGGAATCCGTGAAACCGTCAGCGGCTGCCATGACCGATTCCTCCTCGTCCGGGCGCGTCCTGTGGCTGAGGCCATCAGAGGAGGCGCGTCCGCCTTCCATCGCGCCTCACCCGGATGGACGCTGCAACCGCCCGGTCCGCAAAGGCCGCCTGCCGCATGCTCGGCGGTTGGGCGTTGACCGCCTGCCACGGCGGTGGGCACCTCGTCCACGAGTTAGGCCATTCGGGTGAAGCGGGCGGAGGGTGTGCCGGGCTGCCCGCTACGCGCGGCACGGCCTGCCCGGCCGCACCGGGAGCCTGATCGGCGACCGGCGAGGAGGGGGTCGTCACCGAGCGGTACCGGCACCAACCCCTCGTCGTGCGGAAGGCGTTGTGAACACCGGCAACCCGCCCTCCCGCCGGTGCCGCCGACCTTAGGATCGGCACCGTTCGAACAGGCTGCCGCCCACCTCGCCCGTCGGCCACGGCCACCGGCCCACCAGCGTCTGGAGACCTCGATGACCGGCACCCCGCACCGCCTGGACCCGGCCGGCGGCTGCCCGCACGCGGACAACGCCATGCTGCTGGCCCGGGGGACCGTGGTATCCGTCGTGCTCCCCGGCGACGTGGCCGGGGCGGTGGTGCTCGGGCACGACGCGCTCCGGGAATTCCTCGCCCACCCCGACGTGGCCAAGGGCGCCCACCACTTCACCGAACTTGCCGAGGGGCGCATCCCGGACGGCTGGCCGCTCAGGACCTTCGCCACCGTGCAGGGCATGACCACCGCGGACGGCGACGACCACCGACGGCTGCGCTCACTGGTCGGCAACGCGTTCACCGCACGGCGGGTGGAGGAACTGCGGCCCCGCATCGCGACGGTGGCCGCGGAACTGCTCGACCGCGTCGACCGTTCCGCCGCCGAGGGCGACGGAACTGTGGATCTGCGCTCCCGGTTCGCCCTGCCGCTGCCGATGGGCGTCATCTGCGAGCTGCTCGGCGTCGAGGCCGAGCACCAGGACCGGCTGCACCACCTGTCCGGCCGGGTGGTCGCGACCGATACCGGCCCCGAGGAGGCGATGGCCGCCAACCGGGAGCTGGTGGCCCTGCTCGGAGCGGTCGCCGTCGCCCGTGCCGAGCGGCCCGGCGCCGACCTGACCAGCGCGCTGATCGCCGCCCGCGACGAGGGCGGCGGCCGGCTCGGGCAGCACGAACTCATCGGCACCCTGCTCCTGTTGATCATCGCGGGGCACGAGACCACGCTGAACCTCATCACCAACGCCGTACGGGCGCTGTGCACCCATCCCGAACAGCTCCGGCTCGTCACAACGGGCCGGGCGAACTGGGCGGACGTGGTGGAGGAGACGCTGCGCTGGGACAGCCCGGTCAGCTACTTCCCGTTCCGCTACCCGACCCGGGACCTCACGCTCGACGGCACCGTCATCCCGCAGGGCACCCCTGTGCTCGCCGGCTACTCCGCGGCCGGACGGGACAAGGCCGCGCACGGACCCGACGCCGACCGCTTCGATGTGACCAGGCCCGCCCGCCGGACCGCCGCCCGGCATCTCTCGCTCGGCCACGGCCCGCACTACTGCCTCGGGGCACCGCTCGCCCGCATGGAGGCCGCCATCGCGCTGGAGCAGCTGTTCGGCCGCTTCCCGGAACTGGAACTCGCCGTCCCGGAGCCCGAGCTGCCCCGCCACCTGGGCTTCGTCGGCAACAGCACGGGACGGCTCCCCGTGCGGCTCCGCCCGTAGAGCCGGAGCCCCGGCACATTCACGTCGGCACATATGATCGACGGGCCAAGAGCCGACCGTCTTCCTGCCGCGCCACCGGGGGTGCCCCATCAGTTCCGTACGCATCCGGCTGCCCGAGCAGCGCGGTGAACTGCTGGTCCGGCAGGAGGACGGTGCACAACTGCACCACCTGGTGTGGCGGCTCGGGCCGGGGTGGCGGGTGTGCGGCAGCGCCGTCCTCGGCGGCGGCATCGGCCCGCGCGACTGGATACTCAACGCCCAGGTGCCCGGCGGCTACCCGCGTCTGGACCCCGACCGGCACCTCGCCGAGATCGCCGCCGCCGAACACCTCACCGGACCCGGCGCCGGGCTGATGACGGCCGCCGACGTCACCGCGTACACGGTCGCGGCCGAAGAGGGCGCGACCGCGACCGCCACCTGCGGACTCGGCGTACGCGGCTGGGCCGCCGCCCCGGCGGAGGGCACAGAAGGGCCGCCGCGACCGGGCACGATCAACATCGTCGTCACGCTCCCCGTGCCGCTCTCCGACGCCGCACTCGTCAACGCCGTCGCCACCGCGACCGAGGCCAAGGTCCAGGCTCTCCTGGACGCGGGCCTGGACTGCTCGGGCACCCCCACGGACGCCGTCTGCATCGCCGCCCCCACCCCGGGACCCGCCCCCGCCGAACCCTTCGCGGGGCCGCGCTCCCTGTGGGGTGCGCGACTCGCCAGGGTGGTGCACGCTGCCGTCCTCGAAGGCGCACTGCGGCAATCCTGAGAATCCACAGCGCCGCGCGCCGACCCCGGGCCCGGCCGACGAAGGGAGCCCCCTCATGACATCGAGCACTGCGGACGCCACCGGGGGACGGCCGGTCGTCGCCGTCCTCGGCACCGGAATCATGGGGTCGGGAATGGCCCGGAGCCTGCTGCGGGCCGGGCTCGACGTCCGTGCCTGGAACCGTACGCAGTCCAGGGCTGCCCCGCTCGCCGCCGACGGCGCCGTGGTCACGGAGACGGCCGAGGAAGCCGTACGCGGCGCGGATGTCGTCGTCACCATGCTCAGCGACGGCCCCTCCGTCGCCGCCGCGCTCGCCGCCGCGTCCGGGGGAGTGCACGGGGGCCAGATCCTGCTCCAGAGCTCGACGGTCGGGCTCGACGCCACCGCAGATCTTGCCCAGCGCGCCGCCGACCTGGGCCTGGTATATCTCGACGCACCGGTCTCCGGCACCAAACAGCCCGCGGAACAAGGGGCGTTGACGGTGTTCGTCGCCGGTCCGTCCGCCGCCCGCGCCGCGGTCGACCCGGTGCTGGACGCGATCGGGCAGCGTACGGTCTGGGTCGGCGAGGCCCCGGGAGCGGCCTCGCGGCTGAAGCTCGTGGTCAACACCTGGGTGCTCACCATGGTCAACAACATCGCGGAGTGCCTCAACCTTGCGGAAGGGCTGGGCATCGACCCGCAGACGTTCCTCGACGTCATGAAGGGCGGCCCGCTGGACTCCGCCTATCTGCAGGGCAAGTCCGCCGCCGTGCTCTCCGGCGACCTCACCCCGAGCTTCACCCTGTCCACCGCGCTCAAGGACACCCGCCTCATCCTGGACGCGGCGCAGGCGTCGGGGGTGCGGCTGGACCTCGTCGCGGCGTCGGCCGACCGTTTCGTACGGGCCGAGGCGGCGGGACACGGCGGCGAGGACATGATCGCCACCTATTACGCGGGCCGGGCCGAGGAGCGGGACAGCGACTGAGCCGCCCCACGACGCGCTGCGCAGGCGGCGCCGGTCCCGGAGTCGTCAGACGACCCGCACCTCGTGCCGGACCACGGCATCGAAGAGATAGCCCTGCGTGTTGTGGACGGCGGCCTCGGGCTGGGTACGGCCCGTCCGGTCCGTCGCCCGCGCCAGCAGGACGGCCGGCCCCGGGGCCCCCGGCACCCAGTCGGCCGACCAGCGGACCCAGCTCCCGCTCCTCGGCTGGTCACGCAGCCGGGCACGCCGCCACCGGGCACCCCCGTCGGTGCTGATCTCGACCGTGCGCACGGGTGCCCCGCCCGACCACGAGCGCCCGGTCAGCACCTGGCGCCGGCCCGCCGGGAACGACGCCCCCGGTGCCACCTCGAACGCGCTCTTCAGCGTCTGCCGGGTCAGCGGCGCGCTGCCCTCCGGGGGGTAGCCGGCGCCGAACAGCCGGTAGAGCCCGGTGTTCCAGGGCGAGACCAGGGGCTCCGCGCTCACCTCGATGTCACCGACCCACTTGATGTTGGCGATGCCCACCCAGGACGGCACGATCAGCCGCACCGGATGGCCGTGGTCGGGCGGTAGCGGCCGCCCGTTCATCTCGTACGCGAGCAGCACGTCGTCCAGCGCCTTCGCCACCGGCAGTGGCCTGCGCACCCGCCCCAGCCGGATCCCGTCGCTGACCACCTCGTCGTCCAGGCCGCGCGGCAGCACATCGACCGCGTCCCGGCCGATGCCGGCCCGCCGCAGCACGTCGGAGAGCCGCGCCCCGCGCCAGCGGGCCGTCCCGATCGCGCCCAGGGTCCAGGCGGTGCCGCTCACCTGCTGGTTCTGCTGGGTCGCGTAGAAGCTCCGGGCGTTCCCCGCGCACTCGACGAACGCGGTGCGGGTGACCGCGGGCAGGGCACGCAGCTCGTCGTACGTGAATTCCACGGCGGGGCCCGTCAGCCCACTGCCCCACACGGTCAGCCTCCAGGCCGCCGCGTCGATCCGCGGGGTGACGGTGTGATTGCGTACGAAGAAGCGGTCGGCCGGGGTGAGCAGCCCGGTTTGGCGCAGCGCCGCGAAGTTCGTCTCGGCGTTGGTGCCGCGCACGGTGAACACCTCGGGCGGCAGCGGTTTCACGATCCCGGGCGCGGACGGCGAATCGGTGGCGGGCGCCGCGTACGCGGGAGCGGCGAGCCCGGCCAGGGGCCCGGCCGCCGAAGCGGCCGCCAGCAGCCTCAGCAGATCCCGCCGGTCGATCCCGGCGGACCGCGCGGCACCTCGTGACCATTGACGCAGCCGCATCCTGTCGTAGGCGGCCTCGGACGGCGGATCGGATCTCATGGGCAACTCCGGGGGACGAGGAGGAGCGAGGACGGGCGGACGATGACGGCGCGTCAGCGGACCCGGGCAATCGCCGCTGCGGCTCAGCTGCTCATCCGCTGCTCAACGGAGCGGTGCGCGGCAGGAGTTGAGACGCCACGCGGCGGACGCGAGGCGTCCCAGATCGACGTGGCGCCGCGAGACGAGGGCAGGAGTCGCGGGCATGGCGGTGAGCGTGTCAGCGGCTCCCGCAGGCGTCAACCGCACTTCCGTACGGGCGCCGTGCCCGCCACGGCCGCGCGGAATGGGCGACATCACCGCACCCCACTCCTCGATTCCGCCGCCGAACCGCCTCCGACCTGGGCACGGGCGTTTCTCGCCCAGTGGTACGGAGGCCGGTGGGGGCGGGGCCGAGCGGCCCGGTGCCGGCGACGGAGTTCATTCGGCCGCAATGTATGGCCGGAGCCGCCGCGACGCACCGGCGTGCGCGACGGCTCCGCCCGGTGATCCTCTACGGCGACGGCCCCGGGCAGTGACGTCCGTGGTCACTCCTCGACGAACATCCCGTTGCGGAGCTTCCGCAGGATTCTGCTGATCAGTCGCGACACATGCATCTGGGAGATGCCGAGTTCCGCGCCGATCCGGGCCTGGGTCATCTCCTGGCCGAAACGCATGTCGATGATGCGACGCTCGCGTTCGTCGAGACAGCCCAGCAGTGGCGCGAGCGCGTGCAGATTCTCGACCGTCTCCAGGGCGGGATCCGGACCGCCCAGGACATCGGCGAAGGTGCGCCCCGGGGCATGGCGCCGCCCTGCTTCCGACGGATCGGCCGGCATGTCCAGCGAACCCGCCGCGTACCCGTTGGCGGCCACGATGCCCTCGGTGACCTCTTCCTCGCTCAGCCCCAGCTGTTCGGCGAGCTCCGGGACGGTGGGGTCGCGGTCGAGCTCCGTGACGAGCGACTCCTTGGTCCTGGCGATGTCGACCCGCAACTCCTGGAGCCGGCGCGGGACATGTACGGCCCAGGTGGTGTCACGGAAGAATCGTTTGATCTCCCCGGTGATGTACGGGACCGCGAAGGAGGTGAACTCGACCTCGCGGGAGAGCTCGAACCGGTCGATGGCCTTGATCAGCCCGATGGTGCCGACCTGGACGATGTCCTCCATGTCGCCACCGCCGCCCCGGTTGCGGAACCGGCCCGCGGCGAACCGCACGAGGGAGAGGTTCATCTCGATGAGGGTGTTGCGCGCGTACTGATGGGCGGGGGTTCCCTCCTCCAGGGCCTGGAGACGGCCGAAGAACAGCCTGGACAGTTCGCGCGCGTCGCAAGGGGCGACCTTTCCCGCGTCCTCGATCCACGGCAACCCACCGAGGTCCCCGGCCGGCACGTCCGCCGGTGTCGAGCGAGGACCCTCCGCCCTCTCCGTACCGGCGGTCCGCGCAGTGTGCGCCGTCATTCCGTCACGCTCCCCAGGTCGTGTCCCATGAGATTGATGCGCCTGCCCCAAGAGGGAATTCCCATGCGCGACTGCGGAAGTCGATCACGTCACACGGCAGCGAATGGCTGGGATTCGCCGTGCTCGCCGTGACCCCCCGTCATGTTCCGGCACCCACGCGGACCGGGCTCGCGAGAAAAGCGGAACCGCCCCACCGGTACGGGGGAGCCCGGTGGGGCGGTCGCTGTCCAGACTGCCACAGCCGAGGGGCAATGGGGACCGACCGGCGCATATCCAGCGGTAGTTGAGTCGAAATCGACGGTGTTCCGACGTCGATGTCGCAGGTTCGGGAGAAAGACGGCAACTTCGACCAGGAGACGGCTTCATCGCACCGAACCGGAGTCCGAACCCGTACCTCGGCCCGCACCCGAACCTGTACCTCAACCCGGAATCGAACTCGTACCCCGGCCCGCACCCGTACCCGCATCCGCGCCCCCGACGACGGCCCCGCCACCGAGGCGTGGGGCCGCGATTGACCGGCTGCGCGCCGCCGTGACGGCCCCCACCACCGGCATGGCCAGCACGGCCACGATGACGGGCCCGTAGCCGCCTTCGGACGACACATCCATCACCACCACCTCGCCCACGGCCGACGCGGTCCCCACCACGAAGCAGACCAGGCCACGCACGAGGGCGGAACCGAGCACGCGTGAAGGCGCGACCGCGAGTACGGCGCCCGTCACCAGGCCCATTGCCGCCCCCACGGCGAGGGAACCCAGCACGGCGACGAGTCCTGCCACGGGCTTCTCGAAGGTGCTCTCCAGCGGCTCCCCGGACAGTCCCGCCAGTGCGATCACAGCCCACAGCACCGCGCAGATCCCGGCCGGAACCGCCCCGGCCCGGATGCCGAACAACAACCCGCGACGCACCACGGCGCCCGACGCGCTCATCTGTTTCCCCCGCCCGCACATCGCGCGTCCACTGTCACCCGAATTCCGGCCCCAGGCGACGCGCAGCAGTGGGGCCGCGACATCTTCGCAGGTCCGCGGATGCGGTCGGACGGCGCGTCCGAACAGACGGCGAACCGCTCCCACGGCCCTCCCACGGCCGTCTCGAGTCCCGCTGCGGTCCCTGTGGACCATCATGTGGTGGACGGATGGTTCTGCCGAGGGGGGCACAGGTGATTTCCGAGCCGGAGATGGTGGACGAGTTCGGTGCGGTCGGGCCGGGCGAGGTGGTGGGCGAGTTCGACCGGAATCCCGCCCGGGAACCCCGGCCGCGCCGTCCGTGGTGGTGGGCGGTGAGCGGAGCCGCGGTGGCTTCGGCGGTGTGGGCCGGGGCGTTGTACCTCCATCCGGTTGGTGACCGGAAGCCGGACATGCATGGTTACCGGCTGGACGCGAACCCGTGCCCGACCGTGCAGCTGAAGGCACTGGGCGCGGCGCTCGCACCGAAGGAGGACACCGCGATGGTCGCACCGGAGCTCCTGAACGATCCGGCCCTGGACCGGGTGAGGTGCTTCATCTCCCTTCGTTCACCGGCCGCGAAGAAGTCGATCAGTAGTCGTTGGTACACCGACTACTCCGTCGCGATCACCGTGGCACTGCACAAGAAGTCCGACCCCGCAGCCGAATTCGAGGCGATGCGCGGGGTGAGCGATTCCGGTCCTGATGCCGGGACGAAGGCCGAGAAGGTCCCGAACCTCGGCGACAGCGCGTATGTGCTGACGCAGGACGACGGCTACGCGGAACTGCGGGTGCAGGAGGGCGGCGCGGTCCTCTCGCTGGGTCTCTTCGCCTCCGCGCAGTACAACAGCGACGCGGGTGAACCGCCGTCCGATGACGGGCCGGACACCTCCGATCTCTCCCCGTACCGGTCGGCGATGATCAGCGACATGCGCGACCTGATGAAGAGCCTCAGGAGCTGACCGCGGAATCACCGACCCGTGAACGATTCAGGATCGTTGCGGTCCGATGAACGCGCTCCGCCCCGGGGAATACGCTGCCCGGACCAGCGCATTCCTGCTGCTGTGACACCGGCGGCCACCCGGCCGCCGGTGCCGTGCAGCAGGAGAGAGGGAGCTCATGCCCAAGGCTTACGTGTTCACCCGCCACGGCGGACCGGAGGTGGAGGCCCTCATCGAGCAGGACGTGCCGGTGCCCGGCCCGGGTGAGCTGCTCGTCGCGGTTCGGGCGGCCGGGGTCAACCCGGTCGACTGGAAGCTGCGCACGGGGTACATCAGGCCCGGCAGCGAGCTGCAGCCCTTCCCCACCGTTTTCGGCAGCGAGGCCGCCGGGGTCGTCGAGGGCGTCGGCCCGGACGTCGAAGGGTTCGCGATCGGGGACGAGGTCTTCGGCAACCCGGTGACCGGCGGGTACGCCGAGTACACGCTGCTGCCCGTCGCCGTGTCCGCGCACAAGCCGGCCGGGCTGTCGTTCACCGACGCGGCGGTACTGCCGGTCGCGGCGGCCACCGCGTACGACGGTGTGTGCCAGCTCGGCCTCGGCCCCGGTTCGACCCTGCTGGTCACCGGCGCCGGGGGCGGGGTGGGTGCCGCGGCGGTGCAGATCGCCCGGCACGCGGGCATCCAGGTCGTCGGCGTCGCCGGTGCGGCCAAGAAGGAGTTCGTCGAGTCGCTCGGCGCGGTGCACGTCGAATCCGGCCCCGGGCTCGCGGACCGGGTGCGGGTGGCGGCCCCCGACGGTGTGGACGCGGTCTTCGACCTGGTCGGCGGCGACACCCTGCGGGCCGCGGCCACACTGCTCGGGGACCCGACGGCCCTGATCAGCGCCGGGGACAAGCCGCTGGCCGCGGAGCTCGGCGGTGCGGCCGTCGAACGGGCCCGCACCGCGGCGGTCCTCGACGAGGTGGCGGACCTCGTCGTCGAAGGCGCCCTGCGGCCCCATGTGAACCGGGCCTTCCCGCTCGCCGGGGCGGGAGACGCGCTGCGGGCCGTGGAGAGCGGTCACACCCTCGGCAAGATCGCGATCGAGGTGGTCGCGTGAGCGCGCCGGACGCCGCCGGCAGGCCGCACCCGCTGGACAGCCCGGTCCACGCCGCGCTGTCAGGCCCGCACGCCCATTTCGCCGAGCGCCGCGGCCGCATCCTGCGGTACCGGCCGGACGTGGCCCCATGGGTCGCGATCCCGGACACCCCGACGGCCGAGGACTGGGACGACGCGGCGGCGCTCGTCGGGCCCGGTGGCGCCGTCACCGTCACCGCCTTCCGTGAGCCCCCGCCGGACGACTGGGAGACCGTCTTCCGGGCCGAGGGCGTCCAGCTCGTCGACGCCGGGGTCGAGACGGCGCCCTTCTCCGGGGCCGTACGGCTCGGACCCGCCGATGTGCCCGAGATGCTCGAACTGGTCGAGCGCACCCGGCCGGGACCGTTCCTGCCCCGCACCGTCGAGCTCGGCACGTACCTCGGGGTACGGCGCGACGGCGTGCTCGTCGCGATGGCCGGGGAACGGCTGCACCTGCCGGGCTGGTCCGAGATCAGCGCCGTCTGCACGGACGAGTCCGTACGCGGCCAGGGGCTCGGCACCGGGCTGGTGCGTGCCGTCGCCCACGAGATCAGGCAGCGCGGCGAGACGCCGTTCCTGCATGCCGCCTCCTCCAACACCAATGCCGTCCGGCTCTACGAATCCCTGGGATTCGTGCTCCGCCGCCGGACGTCCTTCCTCTCGGCGCTCGCACCGCAGCAGCCGCCGGCCCGCCTGCCGGGGCCGGGCGGCGTCCGCAGCGGGCGCGAGGCCCGCGCGGCAGCCGCGCGCTGATCCACGGTGCGGGACCTTCGGCCCGGCAGCACCGGGCCGAAGGGCACTGACGGCCTCCCAGGTCGGGACCTTCGGCGCCCCCGGGAGGCCATAAGCCACGTGCGCCGCCCCTCGGAACCGGGTGCACTGGGAGGGAACGTCGGCACCGTGCCGGCAGATCCTGGGAGGAGTCGGCGGTGACGATCGGGCCTCAGTGCCAGCCTGCGACATGTGGAGCGGCGCTCCCGGGCATGGACGCGGGGGAGGCGGCCGTACGTGCGCCACGGGTCGGGAACCCGGCGCTGTTCGCAGGGTTGGCACTGCTGACCGTCCTGGTCGTCCTCCTGGACTTCCGGACCGGCAAGGACCTGCACCTCGTACCGCTGATGGTGGTCGTCCCCGCCCTGGTCTCCGTCTTCGGGACGGTCCGGCAGACCATCGGCGTGGCCACCTGGGTCACGGCCGTCGTCGTCTGCTCCCGCCTGGTGGCCGGCGGAACGTTCTGGGACACCGCCAGCAGCGTCGCCTTCACCGTGCTGGCCTGCTTCCTGGGGGTCGGCTCGTGCGTGCTGCGGATCCGCCATGCCACCGAGATCGCCAGGCTGCGCTCCGCCGCCGGGGCGCTCCAGCGTCAGATCCTGCGCCCGCTGCCCATCCTGACCGACCAGGTCCTCGCCCACGGCATCTACACACCGATCGAGGAGGACCGGCTGGTCGGTGGCGACATCTACGAGGTCGTCGAGTCGCCCTACGGAACCCGGGCGATCATCGGGGACGTCCAGGGCAAGGGACTCGCCGCGATCGGGGTGGGCTTCGCCGTGCTCGGAGCGTTCCGGGAAGCGGCCATCCGGGAGCCCGACCTGACCGGGGTGGTCGACGCCCTGGAGGACGCGGTCGCCCGGCACAACGCGTTCTCCGCCCAGACCGGTGAGACCGAGCGCTTCGTCACCGCACTGGTGCTGGGCTTCGACGGGAGCGACCGGGTCCAGGCCGTCAACTGCGGCCACCTGCCGCCCCGGCTGCTGGACCAGGACGTGGTCCGCGCGCTCCCGCTGGCCCGCACGTTCGTTCCGCTGGGCATGGCGGAACTCGGGCAGGAGGCGCGGGTCGCGGAACCGCTGGACCTCCCGGCCGGTGCCACGCTCCTGCTCTGCACCGACGGAGTGACCGAGGCCCGTGACCCGTCCGGCGCCTTCTACCCGCTGGACGCCCGGCTGAGTCGCTGGACGGAGCTGGAGCCGTTCGAGCTCCTGCACGCGCTCCACGCGGACCTGGAGGCGTTCTCCGGCGGTGTACGACGTGATGACGTCGCCGTGATCGCGCTGTGCCGGGCACCGGCCGGCACCCCGTACCGGACCGGGACGGCGGACCACGGCGCCCGCCGGGAGGCCTTCGCGTCCAGCGGCAGGTAACCGTCCGGGACGGACAGTCCCGCGCCGATCAAATGTCCCGACGAGACTTGTGTCGCGTCGGGACATTTTCAGGTGTACGGTGCATTTATGAATCCGGAACGGAAGACCCCGGAGCGGCGGAGCCGCAAGGCCCGCAGAACCCGGGACGCACTGGCGCAGGCCGCGTTCGAGCTCGTGCTCGACCGGGGTCTGAAGAATGTGACGGTCGAGGAGATCGCGGAACGCGCGGACGTCGACCGGCGCACCTTCAGCCGGTACTTCACGAGCAAGGAAGTCGCGGTCCTGGACTCGCTCCGGGGCGACGGCGACCGGATCAACGACGCCCTGCGGACCCGCCCCGCCGACGAGCCCCCGCTCATCGCCTACCGCCGGGCCGTCCAGGACTGGCTCGAAGCCCCCGGAGCGCAGGCCTGGCACCGGCGCGAACGGATCTTCGACCTGCTGGTCCTCGCCGAGCAGGAACCGACCCTCTATGCGGCGTTCCACCACATCCGGGTGGACGCCCAGGAGGAATCGGTCGCCATCGTCGCGGACCGGCTCGGGGTCGACCCGCGACGGGACATCCGCCCCGCCGTCACGGTCGCCGCGGGCGCCGGGGCACTCCTCGCGGCCCAGGCCGCCTGGGCACGCGCCGGGCAACCGGACGACCTGCCCCGACTGATCGGGCAGGCCTTCGACGCCCTCGCCGGCGAACTGCTCGCGCAGCCCCCCGCCGGGCAGGCGCAGCACAGCACCACGGAAGGAAGCACAGAATCATGAGCACCACCCCCGCCCCCGCCGACCAGGAATTCGCCGGCAAGACCGCCCTCATCACCGGCGGAGCCTCCGGCATCGGACTGGCCCTGGCCCACCGGCTGGCCACAGGCGGCGCGTCCGTCGTCGTCGCCGACTACGACGAGGCCAGTGCCCGCAAGGCGGTCGCCGAACTGGAGAGCGTCGGCACCAAGGCTGCCGCGGTCGCCATGGACGTGACCGACTCCGCCTCCGTCGAAGCGGGCGTCCGGTTCGCCGTGGACACCTTCGGCGCCCTGCACCTCGCGGTCAACAACGCCGGCATCGGCGGCCCCAGCAACCCCACCGGTGAGTACGGGATCGAGGACTGGGACCGGGTCGTCGCCACCAACCTCGGCGGTGTCTTCTACTCGATGCGCTACGAGCTTCCCGCCATCGTCGCGGCCGGCGGCGGCGCCGTCGTGAACATGTCGTCGATCCTCGGCACCAACGGCTTCGCCGGATCGCCCGCCTACGTGGCGGCCAAGCACGGCGTCGTCGGCCTCACCAAGACGGCGGCCCTCGAATACGCGGCCCGGAACGTCCGGGTCAACGCCGTCGGCCCCGGCTTCATCGACACGCCGCTGCTGCGCGACACCGACAGCGCGGCCCGCGACCACCTGATCTCGCTGCACCCGGCCGGACGCCTCGGCAAGGCGGAGGAAGTCGCCGAACTCGCCGCCTTCCTGCTCTCCGACCGCGCTTCCTTCATCCACGGCAGCTACCACCTCGTGGACGGCGGCTACTCCGCCTCCTGAGTGGCGGACGGGGGAACGGGGGCGACTGGCGGACGGGGGAACGGGGGTGAGCAATGGAGCAGAGAACGTGAGGAGAATTCCATGAAGGCCGTTCAGTACCGCACCGTGGGTGCAGCACCCGAGGTCGTCACCGTGCCCGACCCCGAGCCCGGCCCCGGCCAGGTGATGCTGAAGGTCACCGCCGCGGGTGTCTGCCACTCCGACATCGCCGTGATGAGCTGGCCCGCGGACCAGATCCCCTTCCCGCTGCCGCTCACCCTCGGCCACGAGGGCGTGGGCACCGTCGCCGCCCTGGGCGACGGCGTGAGCGGGCTCACGGTCGGCGAGTCCGTCGCGGTCTACGGCCCCTGGGGCTGCGGCACCTGCGTCAAGTGCGCCGAGGGCAAGGAGAACTACTGCCTGCGCGCCAAGGATCTCGGCATCGCCCCGCCCGGACTCGGCGCGCCCGGCGCCATGGCCGAGTACATGATCGTCGACGACCCGCGCCACCTGGTGCCCCTCGGCGACCTCGACCCGGTCCAGGCCGTGCCGCTCACCGACGCGGGCCTGACCCCGTACCACGCGATCAAGCGCTCGCTGCCCAAGCTGGTGCCGGGTGCCACTGCCGTGGTCATCGGCGCCGGCGGCCTGGGCCACGTCGCGATCCAGCTGCTGCGCGCCATGACGGCCGTCCGGGTCATCGCGCTCGACGTCACCGAGGACAAGCTGGCCCTCGCCCGCGCCGTCGGTGCGCACGAGACCGTGCTGTCCGACAAGGACGCCGCGGCGAAAGTCAGGGAACTCACCGGCGGCATCGGCGCACAGGTCATCCTCGACTTCGTGGGCGCGCCGCCCACCGTCGCCACCGCCGGGGCCGCGGCCGCCATCGACTCCGACGTCACGATCGTGGGTCTCGGCGGCGGCGCGCTGCCGGTCGGCTTCGGCTCGCTGCCGTACAACACGACGGTGACCTCCCCGTACTGGGGATCGCGCTCCGAACTCGCCGAGGTGCTCGACCTCGCCCGTGCCGGATCGGTCAAGGTCCACGTGGAGACGTACTCCCTGGACGAGGCACCGCTGGCGTACGAGCGGCTGCACCACGGCAAGATCAACGGCCGCGCGGTCATCCTCCCCAACGGCTGACCGGCCGGGAGGCCCTCCTCGCTCACGGCCGTGCGGGCCGTCGCGGATCGCGACGGCCCGCATCGTCATACCCGCGACCGATGCGCGGCGCGCCGCCCGAGGGGGAGACTCGGCGGATGGAATTCGTCGCGCTGATGACCCTGCCCGGACTCGTGATCGGGCTGACCGCGGTCGCCTTTCTCGATCAGCTGATGCTGCGCGCGGGCCGGGCGGGCCTGCTGCCATGGCGCAACAGCGCGCGGCAGGGGCAGGTGTCGGCGACGGGGTTCGAGCAGCTGCACGCGAGCTTCTCGCCCGGCAAGCAGAGCGAGCTCAAGGAACGCCGGAGCGCCCTGCTGATGCGCGACGACGAGGAGGACGGCGCCCCGCCCCACCGCTCCACCGTCGACCTGGACGGCGGCCGCGCCGTCATCCGCCTGCCCGGCGGCGCCACCGGGTAGCGGCCACCGGCCCCGGAACGTCCCGGCTCACCGCGTCGCCACCAGGGGGCGCAGAGCGGTGCCGCGCAGCCGGACCACCGCCGGGGCACAGCGCCGCGCCGCCGTCGTCAGCAGCCAGGCGACGAGCGCGCCGGTCACCAGCCCGATCAGCACATCGTGCGGGTAGTGCACACCGATCCACACCCGGGACGCGGCCATCAGCACGGCGGCGGGCACCGCGATCGCCGCGAGCCTGCGGTCGGCCAGCCAGATCGCCGTCGCCGCGGCCGCCGCGATGGCGGCGTGGTTGCTGGGGAAGGACCAGTCACCGAGCGCCGGGCACGCCTCCACCGTCACGACATGAAGGGTCTGGCACGGCCGCTGCTCGTGGAAGAGCGACTTCACCAGGTCGTTGGCGAGATACGCGGCCACCACGACGAGCGGGGCGCAGAGCGCCATGGCGGTCCGCGCGGGATCGGTGGAGCGGGAGCGCCACCAGGACGCGAGCATCAGCAGGGCGAACAGGACGAGCCCGTAGTCCGACCAGATCCGGATGGCGGAGTCCACGGCGGCGGGGGTGCGCTGGGCCAGCTCGGTGATCCAGGTGTACAGGCCGCCGTCGGTCGAGGTGGCGATGGAGGCGATGGGCATCAACTGTTCTCCCCTTCGGGGGTGCGCCGGCCCCGGGAGCGGAGCAGTTCGGCGGCGAGCGGGACGAGGGAGATCACGACCACGAGGGCGACGATCGGCAGCAGATAGCGGTCGACGTTCGGCACCGAGGACCCCAGCGCGTACCCCGCAAGGACGAGCCCGACGGTCCAGACCACCCCGCCGACGGCCTGCCACAGCGTGAACACCCGGGCCGGGACGCCGAGTGCCCCGGCCAGCGGATTGAGCACCGTACGTACGACAGGTACGAAGCGGGCCAGCACGATCGCCCGCGCGTGGCCGTATCTGCCGAGCAGCTCCTCGGCGCGGGCGGCGCCCTCGTGCAGCCGCTTGGAGCGGCTGCGGGCGAGCAGGGCCCGGCCGCCCCGGCTGCCGATCCAGTAACCCGTCTGGGCGCCCAGCAGCGCGCCGGCCACCGCGGCGATCAGGACCTGCGGCAACGACAGGTGCACCGGCCCATGGGCGCCGGACACGCAGAGCAGGCCCGCCGTGAACAACAGGGAGTCGCCGGGGAGGAAGAAACCGACGAGCAGTCCCGTCTCGGCGAAGAGCACGACGGCGATGCCGAGCGCGCCGAACGCCCCGAGCAGTGACCCCGCGTCCAGCAGGTTCACCGCCTGTGGCGCGGACGCCAGTGAGAATACGGACACGGTGGAGGGTCTCCCATAATGGTGAGCGGGCGACCCGACGGAGCGCCCGGACTGACTACAGTGATGTAGACGGTCTACATCACTGTAGACGCCCGAAGGGGGAGGAGAGTTCCCATGTCCCAGGTGAAGGGGATATCGAGCGGCGGATCCGGCCCCCACGCACACGGCGAACCCGGCCCCCGGACACACGGCGAACCGGCAGCGGGACCGGCACCGCACTCCGCAACTGCCGAACGGCGCCACGCCGGTGAGCTGGAATCCACGATCCTGGCGGCGCTGTGGGCCGCGGGAACACCGCTCACCCCGGGCCAGGTCCAGGGCGCGATCGGCGCGGAACTCGCCCGTACCACCGTCACCACGATCCTGTCGCGCCTGTACGAGAAGGGCGCGGTCGACCGCACCCGGGCAGGCCGCGGATTCGCCTACACGCCCACCGAGGACGAGCCCGGACTGACCGCCCGCCGCATGCACAGCGAACTGCGGAAGCAGGAGGACCGCAGCACCGTCCTGGCCCGCTTCGTCTCACAGCTCACCGACGAGGACGAGCAGCTGCTCCGGGACCTGCTCGACGGGGAGACATCATGATCCGGGCCGCGACCGGGGAGCCCTCGTGATCAGCGCCATGACCGCCGCGAGCGCCGTGTCCGGGGAGGCCCAGTGATCTACGCCGTGTGGGTGCCACTGCTGATGCCGTTCCTGGCGGTGCCCGCCGCCCGCCGTCTGGCGGACGCGCTCTCGCCGGTGCGCGCCGTGCGGCTGCTCGCCGCGACGGGCGTCGGCCTCGCCCTGTGCAGCGTCCTCGCCCTGGTCCTGCTCGTGGTGCCCGGCGCGACCCGGTTCTCCGTGGTCTTCGCCCTGGGCGAGCTGGTCAGACCGCTCTCCGACGCCGTCCCGGCGGCCACCCTGCCGCTGGCCGCCGCCGCATTGGCTCTCCTCGTGGGCTGCACCGCCGCCGTCGCCCGCGCCGCCCGCCGTCACTGGGCGGAGCTGCGCCGGGCCGGACGGCTCGACGGGCGCGCCGACGGCGAGCTGGCCGTCCTGCGGGACAGCCGCCCCGACGCCTACGCGCTGCCCGGCCGCCCCGGCACCCCCGGCCGGATCGTCGTCACCACGGGAATGCTGCGCGCCCTCGACCCCGCCGAACGCGATGCCCTGCTGGCGCACGAACGCGCCCATCTCGCGGGCCGTCACCACCTTTTCGTCGCCGCTGTCGAAGCCGCCGCGCTCTGCCACCCGGCGCTGCGCTCCCTGCGGGCCCCCATGGGCTACGCCCTGGAACGCTGCGCCGACGAGGCGGCCGCCGCCGCGGTCGGCGACCGGCGGATCGCCGCCCGCGCCATCGGCCGGGCCGCCCTCGCCGCACGCGCCGCCGAAGGCGCCCCGCAGCCCCGCCCACGGGTGGCGCTCGCCGCCGCGGCCGGGCCCGTACCGCGCCGCGTCGCCGCACTCCTCGGCCGGAACACCGCACGCTCCCGCGTCGGCCGTGCCGCGGCCGCGGTGCTGCTGGCCTGCCTGGTCGCCTCCGGAGCCGCCGCGCTCGACGCGACGAACGATCTGCACAGCAGCATCGAGGTGGCACAGGGCGAGGGCGCGCACCACTGACCGGCTGATCCCCGCCGCCCGTTCGTCCGGCGAGCCCGCTCAGGCCCCCTCCTGATCGGGCGTCCCCCGCCCGTCCACCAGGTGTTCCCGCAGCCGGTCGAGGAAGACCCGCTGTCCCGCGACCAGCCGCTCGGCCGCCTCCCGGGGCGTGCACCACGCGAACCGGTCGACCTCCGGGAACTCCCGGCGCACACCCGACCCCCTCGGCCACTCCATGGTGAACGTCCCCGGGACGGCCGTCGCGGCATCGAGATCCGCCTCCAGCGCCCACACCGTCACGGTCTTGCCGCCCGACTGAAGCGCCTCGCCCAGCGCCACCCACTCACCGTCCGGCACCGGACGCCCGAACTCCTCCGCGAACTCACGCCGGGCGGCGGCCGCCGGCTCCTCCTCGGAGTCGTACTCCCCCTTGGGGACCGACCAGGCCGCACTCTCGCGACCCGCCCAGAACGGGCCGCCCATGTGCCCGATGAGTACCTCGAAACCGGCCTCGCCCGACCGTCGGAACAGGAGAAGGCCCGCACTGCGCCTGGCACGCTTCCGGTTTGGCATGCCGTCAAGTCTGCGTCCCGACCTGGGCGGAGTGCCGTCGGCGACACAGCCTTCGTGCTGATCATTGCCGTCATCGACCCGACGCGTCCTGTTCGCCGCGAGGTTCCCGATGCCCTCTGGTGCGCCGTTGCGCACCCGGCCATGCTGTCCGCCGACAGCGCCCGCGCCCGGACCGGGCCGCGCAACCATTGGCAATCCAGGAGGACTTGTGGGCCTTGGCATAGTCGGCAGGACAACCGGACCGCGCGGGAGGGCGGCGCGCGGGCACAGGGCTCTCGCGCGCCCGGCCGTGCTGCTCGCGACGGTGTCCGCCCTGACCGTCGGCGCGATCTCTCCCGCGCTCGCCGATTCGAACCCCGATCCACGACCCCGCACCTCCGCGGAGATCCTCAGACCGGTCGCCCCGCCACCCGCGAGCAACCCGACGGGGGCGCCCCGCTCGGTGGCGGACGGCGACGGCATCGAGACCGCACGCACCTCCCGCCCGATCGCCCCGGGGGTCCGCCTCAGCTCGTACGACCGGCTCGAGTCCGACAAGTGGCTGCGCGTCGACAACCTCTCGGTCGACCTCGCGGGCAGCGGCGTACGCGCCGACTACCTCTCCTCCGGCAAGGTCTCCGAACGGCACAGCGTCTCCGAACTCGCCGCCGGACACGACGCGGGCCGCGGCCGCCGAACCGTAGCCGCGATCAACGCCGACTTCTTCGACATCAACCAGACCGGCGCGCCCGAGGGCATCGGCATCAAGGACGGAGCCACCGTCCAGTCGCCCGCCCCCGGCATCAACCGGGCCGTCGGCATCGGCCCCGACAGCGCGGGCCGCATCCTGAACCTGTACTTCGAGGGCACGCTCACCCTGCCCGCCGGACAGCGGCCGCTCGCCGCCTACAACGCGGCCAACGTGCCGGCCGGCCAGGTCGGCGCGTACACCTCCGCCTGGGGAACCGCCGACCGTGCCCTGACCGTGGACAGCGCGACGCCGGTCGCCGAAGCGGTCGTACGGGACGGCAAGGTCGTCTCCGTCTCACCCGCACCCGGCTCCGGGGCCGTACCCGAAGGCACCACCGTCCTGGTCGGCCGTGAGGCCGGCGCCGTGGCACTCGGCGCGCTGAAGCCCGGTGACCCGGTGTCCCTGACCTACCGGGCCCGCACCGACAGCGGGGCCGTACCGCGCACCGCCGTCGGCGGCCGGGAACTCCTCGTCGTCGACGGAGTCGCGCAGAACCACGACGGCGAGGGCAACAACACCGCCGCACCCCGCACCGCCGTCGGCTTCTCCGAGGACGGCCGGACCATGCAGATCCTCACCGTCGACGGACGGCAGGCCGACAGCGGCGGCGTCACCCTCACCGAACTCGGCCTGATGATGAAGCGCGCCGGATCGTACAGCGCACTCAACCTGGACGGCGGCGGATCGTCGACCCTCGTCGCCCGCGAACCCGGCAGCGACGCGCTGCGGGTGGAGAACAGCCCGTCCGACGGCAGCGAGCGCACCGTACCCAACGGCCTCGCCCTCACCGCACCCGACGGCAGCGGACGGCTCAAGGGCTACTGGGTCGAGCCCCGCACCCCCGCCGGCGCCGCGCCGGGCGCCGACCCGGTGAAGGGCGGCCACCCCGACCGGGTGTTCCCCGGCCTCACCCGTCGCCTCACCGCGACCGGGTACGACGAGACGTACGGCCCCGCGCAGGGCGCCCCGCGCTGGCGCACCGCACACGGATCGGTCGGCACGGTCGACGGCGACGGGCTCTTCACCGCACGTCGCAGCGGCACCACCGACGTACGCGCCGAACACGGACCGGCGCGCGGGAGCACGTCCCTGACCGTCCTCGACGAGCTGGCCCGGACCGAAGCCACCACCCGGCGGGTGGGTCTCGCCGACGCCGGGGCGACCGGCACCTTCGGCATCGTCGGATTCGACGCCCACGGCACCAGCGCCCCCGTCGAGCCGCGCGACATCGAACTCGACTACGACCACGCCCTCTTCGACATCCGCGACGACGGGCAGGGCTCGTTCACCGTCGCCTCACGCACCGGCTCCGGCGCGGGGCAGATCAAGGCGAACGTCGCGGGCACCACGACCGTCCTCGCCGTCAGCGTCGGCCTCACCGAGCAGGCCGTCTCCACCTTCGACGACGCCGGGTCCTGGAAGTTCAGCCAGGCGCGCGCGGACGGATCGCTGGCGGCCACCCCCGACGGCCACACCGGTACCGGACTGAAGCTCACCTACGACTTCACCCGGTCCACCGCCACCCGCGCCGCCTACGCCGCCCCGCCCCAGCCGGTCGCCGTGCCCGGCCAGCCCCAGTCGTTCAAGCTGTGGATCAAGGGCGACGGCCGGGGCGCCTGGCCGACCCTGCACCTCAAGGACGCCGCCGGATCCGACCAGCTGCTGCGCGGACCGTACGTCACCTGGAACGGCTGGCGGCAGGTCACCTTCGCCGTGCCGCCGGGAGCCGCCATGCCGCTCTCCGTGTCCCGCTTCTACCTCGCGGAGACCGCGGCGGCCAAGCAGTACACCGGTGAGATCGTGATCGACGAACTCACCGCCCAGGTCCCGCCCACCGTCGACCTGCCCGAACAGGCCGCTCCCGCCGACCCGCTGATCGACCCGGCGGCCGTGACCGGGCGCCGGGACTGGCGGTTCGCGGTGATGTCCGATGCCCAGTTCGTCGCCCGCGACCCGGACAGCGCGATCGTCGCCCAGGCCCGGCGCACCCTGCGCGAGATCAAGGCTGCGGCCCCGGACTTCCTGGTCGTCAACGGGGACCTCGTCGACGAGGGATCGCCCGCGGACCTGGCCTTCGCCCGCCGCATCCTCACCGAGGAACTCGGCGACACGCTGCCCTGGTACTACGTACCGGGCAACCATGAGGTGATGGGCGGCAGGATCGACAACTTCATCACCGAATTCGGGCCCGCCCAGCGGACGTTCGACCACAAGGGCACCCGCGTCGTCACCCTCGACACCTCCAGCCTCAGCCTGCGCGGCGGCGGCTTCGCCCAGATCAAGCAGCTCCGCGCCCAGCTGGACGCGGCTGCCGAGGACCGGACCGTCGATTCGCTGATGGTCATCGAGCATGTGCCGCCGCGCGATCCGACCGTGCAGAAGGGCAGCCAGCTCGGGGACCGCAAGGAGGCCGCCCTGGTCGAACAGTGGCTCGCCGACTTCCGCCGTACGACGGGCAAGGGCGCGGCCCTCATCGGCAGCCACGTCGGCGTCTTCCACGCCTCGCACGTCGACGGAGTGCCGTACCTGATCAACGGCAACTCCGGCAAGGCACCGGCCGGACCCGCGGACGACGGCGGTTTCACCGGCTGGTCGCTGGTCGGCGCCGACCGCATCGGCCAGGGGGCCCAGGCCGCGGCGCGGCAACGGCCGTGGCAGGGCGGGCCCGACTGGATCTCCGTACAGACCCGCGCACATGTGGACGCGCTGAGGATCGACGCGCCGTCGGTGCTCGCCACCGGAAGCCGTACGAAGGTCACCGCGACGGTCACCCAGGGGACCCGAAGCGTCCCGGTCGGCTTCCCGCTGGCCGCCGACTGGACCGGCTCGCCGAACGTGCACATCGGTGACCGCAGTGGCGTCCGCCCCCGCCACACGGCGGTCCTCGATCCGTCCACCGGCACCCTCACCGCGCTCCGGCCGGGCACGATCACCCTCGCCGTGACGGTCAACGGCACGACACAGCAGGTGCGGATCACCGTCGCCGCAGCCGGGTCCGCTCCGGCCGCCTGACCGACCGGGAGCCGGACCGGGGCCGCCCGCATCCCCACACGGGTGCGGGCGGCCCCGCCCGGCTACAGCTTGCGGTACCCGTACGCCTCCGACGCCGCGGCCTCCACCGCCGCGATGTCGCCACCCGCCGACGCGGTGACCACGGCCGCCACGGCACCCTCCAGGAACGGCGCGTCCACCAGCCGTGAGCCGTCCGGCAGTTCGTCACCCTCGGCCAGCATCGACTTGACCGTGAGCACCGCGCTGCCCAGATCGACCAGCAGAGCGACGCCCGCGCCGGAGTCCACCGACCTGGCTGCCGCGGCGATCAGTTCCGCGCTCGTCCCGAGGCCCCCCGCGGGGGTGCCTCCGGCGGCAGCCACCGGCGCCGTGGCGCCGCCCGCCGCGAGCCCCCGGGCCAGCTCGGCCACGGACTCGGCGACCGGGCCGCTGTGCGAGACCAGCACGATCCCGACCTGATTCCCGTCGCTCATGCGCCGCCCCCGTTCGCCGCCGCCGTATCGGCCAGCGCGGCGATCAGCAGCGCCGAGGACGTCGCCCCGGGGTCCTGATGACCGATGCTGCGCTCACCCAGATAACTTGCCCTGCCCTTGCGGGCCTGCATCGGCACCGTCGCCAGCGCCCCGGCCTCGGACGCCTCCCGGGCCGCCCCGAACGAGGTGCCGAGCGCCTCGGCGGCAGGCAGCAGCGCGTCGAGCATCGTCTTGTCCCCGGCCTGCGCCCCACCGAGCTGCGCCACGGCCGCGACGCCCACCCCGAGCGCCTCCGCCAACTGCTCCGGCGTCACGGCGGGAGCATCGCCCAGGGCCTTGCCCGTGCGCCGCAGCAGCGTCCCGTACAGCGGGCCCGACGCACCGCCGACCGTCGAGATCAGCTGCCTTCCGGCCAGCATCAGTACGGCCCCCGGAGTCTGTGGCGACTCCTCGCCGAGGACCGCGGTCACCGCCGCGAACCCGCGGTGCATGTTGCGGCCGTGATCGGCGTCCCCGATCGCGGAGTCGAGGTCGGTGAGGTGGTCCGCCTCACGGCTCACCGCGGCGGCGGCCGCGGTCATCCAACGGTGGAAGAAGTCGGCGTCGAGCACATGATCTCCTTGTCGCTCCAGCATGACGGGTGCGGTACGGGCGGGTCATCGGCCCCAGCGCAGCGCCGGGGTCTCCACCGGTGCGTCCCATAGCCGCAGCAGCTCCTCGTCCACCTGGCAGACCGTCACCGAACAGCCCGCCATGTCGAGCGAGGTCACATAGTTCCCCACGAGCGTACGAGCCGCGACGACACTCCGCTCGGACAGCACGCGCTGGACCTCGGAGGCGAATCCGTACAGCTCCAGCAGCGGCGTCGCGCCCATGCCGTTGACCAGCACGATCACCGGCCCGGTCGGCCGCAGGTCGTCGAGCACCGCGTGCACCGCGAAGTCCGCGATCTCGTGCGAGGTCATCATGGGCCGGCGTTCCCGCCCCGGCTCGCCGTGAATGCCGATCCCGAGCTCCAGCTCACCCGCCGGCAGATCGAACGTGGGGGAGCCCTTGGCCGGTGTGGTGACGGCGCCGAGCGCGACCCCGAAACTCCGCGACGCCTCGTTCACCTGCCGGGCGACGGCCTCCACCCGCTCCAGCGGAGCGCCCTCGTCGGCCGCCGCCCCGGCGATCTTCTCGACGAACAGGGTGGCGCCCGTGCCGCGCCGCCCCGCCGTGAAAAGACTGTCCGTCACGGCCACGTCGTCGTTGACCAGTACCTGGGCGACCCGGATGCCCTCGTCCTCGGCGAGCTCCGCGGCCATCTCGAAGTTCAGTACGTCACCCGTGTAGTTCTTGACGACGAACAGTACTCCGGCACCGCTGTCGACCGCGGCGGCGGCCCGCACCATCTGGTCCGGCACGGGCGAGGTGAACACCTCTCCGGGGCAGGCCGCGGAGAGCATCCCGGGCCCGACGAACCCCGCGTGCAACGGCTCGTGCCCGGACCCGCCGCCGGAGACGAGCGCCACCTTCCCGGCCACGGGCGCGTCACTCCGCACGACGACGCGGTTCTCGACGTCCACGGTCAGTTCGGGGTGGGCGGCGGCCATACCGCGCAGTGCGTCCGCGACAACGGTTTCGGGGACGTTGATCAGCATCCTCAACGGTATCTCCTGGGAGTTGGGAGGTGTGGCGCCGAGCGGGGTCCGCACAGCCCGGCCGGGTCCCGCCACCTCGTCGGACCCCGGGGCTCCGGCCGAGCTGTCGCCGGGTCGCTGCCGACTCTACTGATGGGGTATCACGTTGTGTCGGAGACAGCCGAACCGATGACCGGCCGGGTCCGGGAGTCCGCTTGTTCGGCGGATCGCCCGAGCCGGGGCGCACGCCGTCCCCATTCCGCACGAGGACCGAGCGGCCGGCCGCGCTGAGCTACCGCTCCTCGATCTCGACGAGCGGCGTGTGCTGGTACCAGCCGCAGATGACCGAGATCTCGCGGTCGTCCCGGGTGAAGGTCACCCGGATCCACTGCTCCGTCTTCCACACCTGCATCTGCCAGCCCGATCCGGGAGTCGCCGAGACCAGCTCCGCGTCGGCCCGCTCGATGCCGAAGACGACCCGGCCGCCGTCGACGGTGTAGCCCTGCACCTTCACGGCCCCGCCGGAGGGCTCGCCGGCCGGGCTCGGCGGGCCGGCCGGAGCGGAACCTCGCGGCGCGCCGGCCGAGGGCTTCGGGGCCGTGTCGTTCTCGCCGTTCCTGTCCTCGGTGGGCGGTGACGTGCCGGGTTCCGGGGACTTCCCGGAGCGGTACGTGAGGGAGGGCCGCGGCTACGCCTCCTCGGCCTCGGCGCGTGCCGCGTCCGCGATCGGGAGGGCGCGGGGCGGTTCGTAGGCGGTTCCCGACAGCACCGTGTGGACACCCCACCAGGACAGCGTGACCGCGGCCCCTGTGGAGAGCACCCAGGCCATGCCGTGCATCAGTCCTCGTCGCATCGCGGACCATGGTGCACCGTCCGCGCCGCCGCCCCACCCGGCCCCCCGCGTCGTACCCGGTCAGACGCCTGCCGCCCGCGCCGCCTCGTACACCTCGCCGGCCACGTCGATCAGCTCCGAGGCGTCGCGCGTCGTGCCCTGGAGGTCCAGCAGGATCTCCGGTACCCCCGTCTCGGCATGGGCCACCAGGTCCTCGACGATCTGGGCCACATTGCCGTGGAAGGGGGTGCGGGCCGCACCTGCGGCCGGTTCGGCGGTGTACCGGGCATTGGCACGGGCGCAGACGCCGACCGGACGCTCGCGGCCCCGCTCGGCCGCCAGGTCCTGGATCCGCTTCCACTGCTCGGCCAGCTGTGCGGCGCCCATGGCCACCGGCATCCAGCCGTCGGCCCGGTCGACCAGGCGGCGGGTGGCCCGGGGGCTGTTCGCCGGCAGATAGACCGGGATGGGGCGCACAGGCTTCGGACCGACCACCGACGGGGCGATGGTGGTCAGCTCGCCCTGGTACGAGACCGGGTCCGGGCCCCAGACGGCCGCGCACACGTCGAGCAGCTCGTCCAGCACCGCGCCGCGCTTCTCGAAGGGGGCGACCGACGCGGCGGCGTACTCGTCCAGCGACCAGCCGGTGCCGAGGCCCGCGACCACCCGGCCGCCGCTCGCCACGTCGAGCGAGGCCAGCGAACGGGCCAGCTGGAACGGCACGTGCAGCGGCGCGACCAGGACGCTGGTGCCCAGCCGGGCCCGGTCCGTCGCCCCGGCGGCCAGCGCGAGCGTGATCAGCGGGTCGGCGACGCTGCGGTACTGCTCGGGCCACGGCAGCCCCGGAACGCCGTACAGCCCCTGTGCGGCGGGCTCGGGGAAGATGATCCGCTCGAAGACCCACAGGCTCTCGTAGCCGGTCTCCTCCGCCGCGCGTGCCACGGCGGCCACATCGCGGCCGATGTCGTACTGCTTCATCTGCGGAAGACCGAGACCCAGCGAGACCGGCATGTGCGTACTCCTTCTGGTGAGCAGCGGGACAACCACCGTATGACACTTGCCCGTTGTTCGTCCGGCTCTCTTCGCGGAGGGGTGCCGGGTGCGGCTGCGGCCCGTGGGGCGGGTGCGGTCCGTACGCGGTGACCGGGGCGTACGCCGACGGGCGGCCGCCGGACCCGGACGGGGCGCATGCGCGGTGCGCGGCCGTGGCGACACGGTTCGGCGCCGGTGAACGCGGGGCCCTGTCGAGGCCGGGGCGATCACGAGATATCTTGATGTCAAGCAATGTTGCAGACGTGGAGCGGAGCACAGGGTGACTGACTCGACCATCATCTATACACACACCGACGAGGCCCCGGCCCTGGCGACGTATTCGTTCTTGCCCGTGATCCAGGCGTACGCCTCGACGGCCGGGGTCAATGTCGAGAGCCGTGACATCTCGCTGGCCGGACGCATCATCGCCAGCTTCCCCGAGCGTCTCCAGGAGGGCCAGCGCATCGACGACGCGCTCGCCGAGCTCGGTGAGCTGGCCAAGCGCCCCGAGGCCAACATCATCAAGCTTCCCAACATCTCGGCCTCGATCCCGCAGCTCAAGGCGGCCATCGCCGAGCTGCAGGCACAGGGCTACGCGCTGCCGGACTACCCGGACGACCCGCAGACCGACGAGGACAAGGACGTCCGCGCGCGCTACGACAAGGTCAAGGGCAGCGCGGTGAACCCCGTGCTGCGCGAGGGCAACTCCGACCGCCGTGCCCCCGCCTCGGTCAAGAACTACGCCAAGGCGCACCCGCACCGCATGGGCAAGTGGACCGCCGACTCGAAGACGAACGTCGCCACCATGGGCGTCGACGACTTCCGCTCCACCGAGAAGTCCACGGTCATCGCCGAGGACGGTGCGCTGCGCATCGAGCTCGCGGGCGACGACGGCAGCACCACCGTGCTGCGCGAGTCGGTGCCGGTGCTCGCGGGCGAGGTCGTCGACGCGGCGGTCATGCGCGTCGCGGCCCTGCGCGAGTTCTTCACCGCGCAGGTCGCCCGCGCCAAGGCCGAGAACGTGCTGTTCTCCGTCCACCTCAAGGCCACCATGATGAAGGTCTCCGACCCGATCATCTTCGGCCACGTGGTCCGCGCCTTCTTCCCGAACACCTTCGCCAAGTACGGCGAGGCGCTCGTGGCCGCCGGCCTGTCCCCGAACGACGGCCTCGGCGCCATTCTCAAGGGCCTGGACTCGGTGCCGCACATCGGCGCCGAGATCAAGGCGTCCTTCGAGGCCGAGCTCGCCGACGGCCCCGCGCTGGCCATGGTCGACTCGGACAAGGGCATCACCAACCTGCACGTGCCGAGCGATGTCATCGTCGACGCCTCCATGCCGGCCATGATCCGCACCTCCGGTCACATGTGGGGCCCGGACGGCGAGGAGGCCGACACCCTTGCGGTCCTGCCGGACAGCAGCTACGCGGGTGTCTACCAGGTCGTCATCGACGACTGCCGCGCCAACGGCGCCTTCGACCCGTCGACCATGGGCTCGGTGCCGAACGTCGGCCTGATGGCGCAGAAGGCCGAGGAGTACGGCAGCCACGACAAGACCTTCGAGATCCCCACCACCGGCACGGTGCGGGTCGTCGACGGCAACGGCGAGGTCGTCCTGGAGCAGGCCGTCGGCGCCGGCGACATCTTCCGCATGTGCCAGGCCAAGGACCTGCCGATCCAGGACTGGGTCAAGCTCGCCGTCACCCGCGCCCGCGCCACCGGCGTCCCGGCCGTGTTCTGGCTGGACGAGGACCGCGCCCACGACGCGCAGCTGATCACCAAGGTCAAGAAGTACCTCGCCGACCACGACACGGACGGCCTGCAGATCGAGATCATGTCGCCGGTCGAGGCGACCGCGTTCTCGCTGGAGCGCATCCGTCGCGGTGAGGACACCATCTCGGTCACCGGCAACGTGCTGCGTGACTACCTGACCGACCTGTTCCCGATCCTGGAGCTGGGCACGAGCGCGAAGATGCTCTCCGTCGTCCCGCTCATGAACGGCGGCGGTCTGTTCGAGACGGGCGCGGGCGGCTCCGCGCCCAAGCACGTCCAGCAGCTGGTCAAGGAGAACTACCTGCGCTGGGACAGCCTGGGCGAGTTCTTCGCGCTCGCGGCCAGCTTCGAGCACCTGGCGACGACCACGGGCAACGCACGCGCCCAGATCCTCGCCGACACCCTCGATCGCGCGACCGGCACCTTCCTCAACGAGGACAAGTCGCCGAGCCGCAAGCTGGGCGGCATCGACAACCGCGGCAGCCACTTCTACCTGGCCCTGTACTGGGCCCAGGAGCTGGCGCAGCAGACCGACGACGCGCAGCTCGCGCAGGCGTTCGCCGAGCTCGCGAAGACGCTGGGCGAGCAGGAGCAGACCATCGTCGACGAGCTGATCGCGGTGCAGGGCTCGCCGGCCGACATCGGTGGCTACTACCAGCCCGACCCGGCCAAGGCCTCCGCCGTCATGCGTCCCTCGCAGACGTTCGTCCAGGCCATCGCCTCCATCGGCTGACACGACACCGCGCAGCGGGGGCGCGACCAGGCGCCCCACCTCTCCCGCCCCGGCCGGCACCATGCCCGGCCGGGGCGGTTGCGTGTCCAGGAGCGGCACCGGAGCCAGGCCGCCGTATCGAGGAGATTCCGCACAACCGGCCCCGTGGAGCCCTTTCACCGATAGGTTCGTACGCCCGGACCAACCGTGCCATGGAAGGGGAGAGGCCGTGCTGACAGGCAGGAACGCCGTGGTCACCGGTGGATCACGGGGCATCGGCCGCGCGATCGTCGAGCGCCTGTGCCGCGACGGGGCGCACGTGGTCTTCAACTACGCCACCGACGACGACGCCGCGGCCGAGGTCGTCCGCACGGTGCGGGGCGACGGCGGCACGGTCCGGGCGGTCCGGCTGGACCTCGCGGAGCCCGACGGCCCCGAGCGCCTGATGTCGGTCGCCGAGGAAGAGCTCGACGGGCTGGACATCCTGGTGAACAACGCCGCGCTGTGCCCCACCCCCTCCCTGCTCACGGACACCGATCCCGCGGTCTTCGACCAGGTCCTCGCGGTCAACACCAGAGCGGTCTTCATGACGGTCCGCCACGCGGCGCTGAGGATGCGCGACGGCGGCCGCATCGTGAACATCTCCACGGCCAACACTGTGCGGCCGGGCCCCGGCATCTCCGCCTACGCCGCGAGCAAGGGCGCCGTCGAGCAGCTCACCGCCGTCGCCGCCCATGAACTCGGGGCCCGCGGGATCACGGTCAACACCGTCTCGCCCGGCGCCACCGACACCGAGCTGCTGCGCGGCAACAACCAGCCGCAGGCACTGGAGGCAGTCGCCGGAATGACCCCGCTGCGCCGACTGGGGCATCCCGCCGACGTGGCCGATGTGGTCGCCTTCCTCGCCGGTCACGACGGCCGGTGGATCACGGGGCAGAACATCCGCGCGACGGGCGGGCTGGCCTGAGCGGCGCCGGGGAAGCCCGCCGCCGGCCCCCGGCCCCGGGCGCGTCCACCGGACCGCCCGGCAACCGCACCGCACGGCAGCGGAGTTCGGCCGATGGTGGCCCGGTCGACGGCCGACCGACGGCACGAAACCCGTCCCCGACCCGTGGGCGCCCTGACGGGTGAATGTCGTACGACGGCGGGCGGCGGGCCACGCACAGCGGCCCCGCGGCTGATTTGCTGCTCCTGGAATCTGGCGTGACGCGCGCGGGACCGGTCTGCCGGCCGTCCTGGTGGAAACGGCTCCCCTGCCGGGTGCTCGGTCCACCCGCGAACGACGATCGAAGGAGCGTCCCAGTGACGACGACGGGCACAACAGGGCCGGCCGACGCGGAGGAGGCGTACGCGAACGAGCTCCCGGTCCACGCGAAGGAACCGGGAAACGTCGTCATCAAGTGGCTGACCACCACCGACCACAAGACGATCGGCACGCTCTACCTCGTCACCTCGTTCGCCTTCTTCGTCGTGGGCGGTGTGCTGGCCCTCGTCATGCGCGCCGAACTGGCGCGTCCGGGGATGCAGATCGTCTCGCCCGAGCAGTTCAACCAGGCGTTCACGATCCATGGCACGATCATGCTGCTGATGTTCGCGACGCCGCTGTTCGCCGGATTCACCAACTGGATCATGCCGCTGCAGATCGGCGCGCCCGACGTGGCGTTCCCGCGGCTGAACATGTTCGCGTACTGGCTCTACCTCTTCGGCTCGGTCATCGTCGTGGCCGGCTTCCTCACCCCGAACGGGGCGGCGGACTTCGGCTGGTTCGCCTACTCCCCGCTGACCGACGCGGTCCGCTCACCGGGCATCGGCAGCGACATGTGGATCATGGGGCTGGCCTTCTCCGGCTTCGGCACGATCCTCGGCTCGGTCAACTTCATCACCACGATCATCTGCCTGCGCGCCCCCGGCATGACGATGTTCCGCATGCCGATCTTCGTCTGGAACGTCCTGCTGACCGCTGTGCTGGTCCTGCTGGCCTTCCCGGTCCTCGCAGCCGCCCTCCTTGTGCTGGAGGCGGACCGCAAGTTCGGCGCGCACGTCTTCGACCCGGCCAACGGAGGCGCACTGCTGTGGCAGCACCTCTTCTGGTTCTTCGGCCACCCGGAGGTGTACATCATCGCCCTGCCGTTCTTCGGCATCGTCAGCGAGATCATCCCGGTCTTCAGCCGGAAGCCGATCTTCGGCTACATCGGCCTGATCAGCGCGACGATCGCCATCGCGGGCCTCTCCGCGACCGTGTGGGCGCACCACATGTTCGTCACGGGCGGTGTGCTGCTGCCGTTCTTCTCGTTCATGACCTTCCTCATCGCGGTACCGACCGGTGTGAAGTTCTTCAACTGGATCGGCACGATGTGGCACGGGGCGCTGTCCTTCGAGACACCGATGCTCTGGTCGATCGGATTCCTGGTCACCTTCCTGTTCGGCGGTCTGACCGGCGTGATCCTCGCCTCGCCCCCGATGGACTTCCACGTCTCGGACTCGTACTTCGTCGTCGCGCACTTCCACTACGTCGTCTTCGGCACCGTGGTCTTCGCGATGTTCGCCGGATTCCACTTCTGGTGGCCGAAGTTCACCGGCAAGATGCTGGACGAGCGGCTCGGAAAAATCACGTTCTGGACGCTGTTCGTGGGCTTCCACGGCACGTTCCTGGTGCAGCACTGGCTGGGCGCGGAAGGCATGCCGCGTCGTTACGCGGACTACCTCGCCGCGGACGGCTTCACCGCGCTGAACACGATCTCGACGATCTCCTCGTTCCTGCTCGGCCTGTCGATGCTGCCGTTCTTCTACAACGTCTGGAAGACCGCCAAGTACGGCCGGAACGTCGGAGTCGACGACCCGTGGGGCTACGGCCGCTCGCTGGAGTGGGCGACCTCATGCCCGCCGCCGCGGCACAACTTCCTCACCCTGCCGCGGATCCGTTCCGAATCCCCGGCCTTCGACCTGCACCACCCCTCGGTCCGCGCCCTCGACGAGGCCCTCAACCGTCCGGTCACGGAACTGCCCCGGACCCGGGGCGACGAGCGGGACTGAGCACGACGGCCCGGCGGGAGGAGGAGCGAGTGGACCCCGACAAGGACAGCGCCCGCGGCCTGGCACAGCTGCAGGGCTACCTGCTGTGGAGCGCCGAGGTCGAGGAGGCCCGCCGCCGCGCGGGCTGCTTCACCGACGAGCTGCCCTGGCTCACCACCGCCCAGCGCGAGGACGTCGAACGCGTCTACACCGCCGACCGGCTCGCCGCGTCACGGGCGACGCTCTGCCGTATCTCGGCCCGCGCCACCGCGCTGCGCGGCGAGTACGAGGCGCGCTACCGCAGGCTCAGGGCACGCTGCGTGACCGCCGGTGTCGTGGCCGTCGGCGCCGTCGGCGGCACCTGCACCGCGGTCACCCTGCTCACCCGCTGACCGGGTGGGTCGTCCGTTCCGCCGCCCTCAGCAGGCGAACTCGTACCGGGCTCGTGAAGATGAGGGTGGACGGGCGCGTGCGACGTGGCAGGCGAACGGATGAACGTACAGGCCCGAGAAGGGACGAACACCGTGGCACGACCCAGGATCCTCGTTGTCGGCGCCGGATTCGCCGGAGTGGAGTGCGTGCGCCGTCTGGAGCGCGGGCTCATCCCCGGCGAGGCGGAGATCGCACTCGTCGCCCCGTTCTCGTACCAGCTCTACCTCCCCCTGCTGCCACAGGTCGCGGCGGGCGTGCTCACCCCCCAGTCGGTCGCCATCTCACTGCGCCGCAGCCGCAAACACCGCACCCGGATCATCCCGGGCGGGGCCATCGGCGTGGATCCCAGGGCGAAGGTCTGCGTCATCCGCAAGATCACCGACGAGGTCGTCTACGAGCCCTACGACTACATCGTGCTCAGTGCCGGGAGCGTCACCCGCACCTTCGACATCCCCGGCCTGCTGGACAACGCCCGGGGCATGAAGACACTGGCCGAGGCCGCCTACGTACGAGACCACGTGATCGCCCAGCTCGACCTCGCCGACGCCAGCCACGACGAGAACGAGCGGGCCTCGCGCCTCCAGTTCGTGGTGGTCGGCGGTGGATACGCGGGCACCGAGACCGCGGCCTGCCTGCAACGCCTCACCACCAGCGCGGTCCAGCAGTACCCGCGGCTCGACCCGAAGCTGATCAAGTGGCACCTTATCGACATCGCCCCGAAACTGATGCCCGAACTGGGCGACAAGCTGGGCCGAAGCGCCCTTCAGGTGCTGCGCGCACGCGGCATCGAGGTCTCGCTCGGCGTCTCGATCGCCGAGGCCGCCCCGGAGAAGGTCACCTTCACCGACGGCCGGGTGCTGCCCTGCCGGACCCTGATCTGGACGGCGGGCGTCGCCGCCAGCCCGCTGGTCAGCACGTTCGACGCGGAGACGGTACGCGGCCGGCTGGCCGTCACCCCCGAGATGAGCCTGCCCGGCTTCGACGGCGTCTTCGCCCTCGGCGACTGCGCGGCCGTGCCGGACCTGCACAAGGGCGACGGAGCGGTCTGCCCGCCCACCGCACAGCACGCCATGCGCCAGGGCCGCAGGCTCGCCGACAACCTCATCGCGACCCTGCGCAACCAGCCGCTGAAGCCGTACGTCCACAAGGACCTCGGTCTCGTCGTGGACCTCGGCGGCAAGGACGCGGTCTCCAAGCCGCTCGGCATCGAACTGCACGGGATTCCCGCACAGGCCGTCGCCCGCGGCTACCACTGGTCGGCGCTGCGCACCAATGTCGCCAAGGCCCGGGTCGCGACCAACTGGATCCTCAACGCCGTCGCCGGCGACGACTTCGTACGCACCGGCTTCCTGTCCCGGCAGCCGGCCAAGCTGCGCGACTTCGAGCACACGGACACCTACCTCACACCGGCACAGGTCCGCGAGTACACCGCCTCGCTGCACACCGGCACCTGATCCCGCAGCGCACGGCCCCGGCCCGCACAGGGCCGGGGCCGTGCGGCCGGATCAGCTGTTGCCCGCGTGCCCGGCCGTCAGCCCGGGATCCCGCTCGACCACCGGGTCCAGGATGTCGTCGATCCCCTTCAGCAGCTCCGAGTCGAGCGTCACGCCGGCCGCCGCGGCGTTCTCCGCCACCTGCTCCGGCCGGGAGGCGCCGATGATCGCGGCCGAGACGTTGGAGTTCTGCAGCACCCACGCGACCGCGAGCTGGGCCAGGCTGAGACCGGCGCCGTCGGCGAGCGGCCGCAGCCGCTGGACGCGCTCCAGCACGTCGTCGCGCAGCCAGTCGGCGATCATGTTCGCGCCGCCCTTGTCGTCGGTCGCCCGCGAACCGGCCGGGAGCGGCGCACCCGGCTTGTACTTGCCGGTGAGCGCGCCCTGGGCGATCGGGGACCAGACGATCTGGCCGATGCCCAGTTCCTCGGAGGCCGGCACCACGTCGCTCTCGATGACCCGCCACAGCGCCGAGTACTGCGGCTGGTTGGAGATCAGCGGCACCCGCAGCTCGCGGGCCAGCCCGTGCGCGGCGCGGAGCTGGTCGGCCGTCCACTCCGAGACGCCGATGTAGAGGGCCTTGCCGGAGCGGACGACGTCGGCGAACGCCTCCATCGTCTCCTCCAGCGGGGTCGAGTGGTCGTAGCGGTGGGCCTGGTACAGGTCCACGTAATCCGTCTGCAGACGGCGCAGCGAGTTGTCGATGGACTCCACGATGTGCTTGCGGCCGAGCCCCCGGTCGTTGTGTCCGGGGCCGGTCGGGAAGTAGACCTTGGTGAACACCTCCAGACCCTCGCGGCGTTCGCCCTTGAGCGCCCGGCCCAGGACGGCTTCGGCCCGGGTCTCGGCGTAGACGTCCGCGGTGTCGAAGGTGGTGATTCCGGCGTCCAGGGCGGCGCGGATGCAGGCCGCAGCCGCGTCCTCCTCCACCTGGGAACCGTGGGTGAGCCAGTTCCCGTAAGCGATCTCACTGATGGTCAGGCCGCTGCGGCCGAGTCGGCGGAACTCCATGTGGCTGCTCTCCCTGTGCTCGTGAGGCGCGGATCATGCAATCGCCGGGCCATGCTATGCGTCCGCGCCGGTGCCGTCCGGACAGACTCGGGCTTGTGGGACGGTGCCGTGGACGGCGCGGAGGAACGAGGCGTTGTCCGGGGTGCGGCGGAGCCGGTCCAGCAGGGTTTCCAGCGCGGCCTGCGGATCCCTGGTGTGCAGCGCGCGCCGCAGCCCGCGTACCAACCGCAACTCGCTCTCCGGTACGAGGAGTTCCTCGCGCCGGGTGCCGGAAGACGGGATGTTCACGGCCGGGTGGACGCGTCGTTGGGCGAGTGTGCGGTCGAGCCGGAGTTCCATGTTGCCGGTGCTCTTCAGCTCCTCGAAGAAGTAGTCGTCGGCGCGGGAGCCCGTCTCCACCAACGCGGTGGCCAGGATGGTGAGGGAGCCGCCCTCCTCGGCGAGCCGTGCGGCGCCGAAGAGCTGCTTGGGGCCGAGCAGGGCGGCCGCGTCGACACCGCCGCTGAGGGTGCGTCCGCCCGCGGCGGAGGCGTTGTTGTGGGCGCGGCACAGGCGGGTGAGGGAGTCGAGCAGGACGACGACGTCCTGGCCCTGTTCGACCAGCCGCTTGGCACGTTCCACCGCGAGTTCGGCGAGCGCGATGTGTTCCTTCGCGGGCCGGTCGAAGGTCGAGGCGAGCACCTCGCCCCGGACGGACCGGCGCATGTCGGTGACCTCTTCGGGACGTTCGTCGACCAGCACCACCATCAGGTGGCACTCGGGGTGGTTGGCGGCGACGGCCGCGGCGATCTGCTGGAGCAGCACCGTCTTGCCGGTCCTGGGTGGCGCGACGACGAGCCCGCGCTGTCCCTTGCCGACCGGTGCGACCAGGTCGACGAGCCGCATCGCGGCACCGCCGGACGGCGTCTCCAGCCGCAGCCGCTGCCGCGGGTGGAGCGGGGTGAGGTCACGGAAGTGGGGCCGGCCCCGGAGCGCCTGCGGGAACAGGCCGTTGACCCGCTCCACGGCGGACAGGGTGCGGGGCCGGTCGCAGAGCCCGGTCACGGCGTCGCCCCGGCGCAGGCCGTGGCGGCGGATCAGGGCGGCCGGGACCACCACGTCGCCGGGGGAGGGGAGGCCGTCCCGTACGCGCAGTACGCCGTTCCCCTGGTGTGTGAGGTCGAGTACGCCGGTGGCCTCGGTGGTGTTCGTGGAATCTGCGGTCAACTGCCCTTGCTGAAGCGGGTGTTCGAGAGAGATGGTCATGGTGGGCGGGTCCTTTCGCGGACATGGCGAATGAGGGGCCGGACGGCACGGGGCGGCAGAGAACACGCCCCCGACGACGGGCGGGAAAGTCCGAACGGGCAGAGGTCGGCCCGGACTGGATGAGGTGACGCCAAGAGCTGGATCGCCGGTCGAGAAGGACGGGCGCGGCAGCTTCGGAGAGGTGAATCGGCACCGGCGCCTCGGAGCGAGGCGGACACTGGTACCAAAAACACGGTAGCACGGCTCTGCGGGAGCGGGACCATGCCGGGGACGGGCAGGACTGCCAGGGGCTCCGAAATCCGGTTGCCGAGGCTCTCACGGAGTGATGTGGTTCTCCGGGCCACCCGCCCGCTCACCCGTTCCGACCGGCGCCCCGGGCGCACAGGAGTCACTTTGTCGATACGCATCACCGTGCTGGCCGACCCCGACCGGCCCACCGGCAGCCACCGTCTGGCCTGGCTCGCCTCCGGCCCCGACGGCAGCCCCCTCGGCTCGGCGTTCCTGCGCGTCTTCACCCGCGAGGGCCAGGACCACCTCGCCGAACTGGAACTCACCGTCCACCCCGCGGAGCGCCGCAACGGCGTCGGCTCACTGCTGTTCGACGCCGCGGTCGCCGCTGCCCGCGAGGAGGACCGGCGCAGCGTGATCGCGCAGGCCGAGACCGGATCGGCGGGAGACCACTTCCTGCGGGCCAAGGGACTGCGCAAGGTCCTGACCCTGACGTACGTACGGCTCCCGCTGGCGAAGGCCGACACCGAGGCCCTGCACCGGGCCGTCGGGCGGCCGCACCCGGGCTACCGGCTGATCTCCTGGGACGGCACCGTCCCGGACGAGCTCGCGGTGACGTTCGCCGCCTCGCGCCGGGCCATGGACGACATGCCCATGGACGACACCGACTTCGGCACGGTCGTCTGGGACGTGGACCGGGTCCGCTCCGCGGCGGCGGCCGTCGCGGCCCGCGGCGACCTGCTCCACACCGTCGTGGCGGTCGAGGAGTCCACCACCACGATCGTGGGCTTCACGGAACTCGTCGTCCCGGGCGACGGAAAGGGCGACGCCCAGCACTACGGCACCGGAGTCCTTCCCGAGCACCGGGGACACGGCCTCGGAGCGTGGATGAAGGCAGGCTCCATCCTCCACGCCCGCGAGGCCCACCCCGGCCTGGAGGGGCTGCTGACGGACACCGCCGACAGTAATACGCACATGCGGCGCATCAACGACGCACTCGGCTACGAGCCGACACACGGCTCGGTCGAGTACCAGCTCGATCTGTAGCGGCTGCGAACGTCCGGCGGCCCGGCAGTTCCGGACCGCCGGACGCAGACATCGCTCACCCGGACCGTCAGGCCACCGGGTCACCGGCCCCCGCGACCGCCGCCGCGCCCCGGAACGCGGACAGGATCTGCTCGGCCGCCAGCGTGGCCGTCAACTCCCCGTCCCGTACCCGCTGTTCCAGCCCCGGCGTGAGGGCACGCACCTCGGGATGGCCGCGCAGACTCTCCAGCAGCTCGTCCCGCACCATCGTCCACGTCCAGTCGACCTGCTGGTCACGCCGCTTCGCGGCGAGCCGCCCGGTCGACTCCAGCAGCGCCCGGTGCTGCTCAAGACGCTCCCACAGGGTGTCGAGACCGGCCGACTCACGGGCGCTGCAGGTGAGCACCGGCGGTGTCCACGCCGCGTCGACCGGGTGCATCAGCCGCAGCGCGCCCGCCAGTTCACGCGCGGCCGCGCGGGCGTCGCGCTCGTGCGGGCCGTCGGCCTTGTTGACCGCGATCGCGTCCGCCAGCTCCAGCACACCCTTCTTGATGCCCTGGAGCTGATCGCCGGTCCGGGCCAGTGTCAGCAGCAGAAACGTGTCGACCATATTGGCCACCGCCGTCTCCGACTGCCCGACGCCGACCGTCTCCACCAGCACCACGTCGTACCCCGCGGCCTCCATCACCACGATGGACTCCCGGGTCGCCTTGGCCACCCCGCCGAGCGTCCCGGCGGTGGGGGACGGGCGCACGAACGCCGCCGGGTCCACCGCCAGCCGCTCCATCCTGGTCTTGTCGCCCAGGATGGAGCCGCCCGTACGGCTGGAGGAGGGGTCGACGGCCAAGACCGCGACCCGGTGCCCGAGCCCGGTGAGCATCGTGCCCAGCGCGTCGATGAAGGTGGACTTCCCGACCCCGGGCACGCCGCTGATGCCGATCCGCCGCGCGGCGCCGGAGTGCGGCAGCAGCTCGCGCAGCAACTGCTGGGCCAGCGCCCGGTGATCGGGGCGGGTGGACTCGACGAGAGTGATGGCGCGCGCGATGTGCGCCCTCTTCCCGTCGAGCACCCCCTTCACATAGCTGTCGATGTCGATCCTGGGAGCCATCGGGTCAGCGGCTCACAGCTCGTGGCCGAGCGCGGCGCCGAGCCGCGTCACCAGGTCGTACGCGGCATCCGGGATCACCGTGCCGGGCGGGAACACGGCCGTCGCACCCGCCTCGTGCAGCGCCTCGACGTCCTGCGGCGGAATCACCCCGCCCACCACGATCATGATGTCCTCCCGCCCCTCGGCCGCCAGCTCCTCGCGGAGCGCCGGCACCAGCGTGAGGTGCCCGGCAGCCAGCGAGGAGACGCCCACGATGTGCACGTCCGCCTCCACCGCCTGCCGCGCCACCTCGGCCGGCGTCTGGAACAGCGGGCCGACGTCCACGTCGAAGCCCAGGTCGGCGAAGGCGGTCGAGATCACCTTCTGGCCGCGGTCGTGGCCGTCCTGTCCCATCTTGGCGACCAGGATGCGCGGACGGCGCCCCTCGGCCTCCTCGAACCTGTCCACCAGCGCCCGGGTACGGTCCACGGAAGGGGATTCACCTGCCTCGTTGCGGTACACACCGGAGATCGTACGGATCTGGCCCGCGTGCCTCCCGTACACCTTCTCCAGGGCGTCCGAGATCTCGCCCACGGTCGCCATCGCGCGTGCCGCGTCGACGGCCAGTGCCAGCAGATTGCCTTCGAGGCCGGGGCCGGGATCACGTTCGGCAGCGGCCGTCAGCGCCCGCAGCGCCGCTTGGCAGGCGGCCTCGTCGCGCTCCTGGCGCAGCCGGCGCAGCTTCTCGATCTGCTGGGCGCGGACCGAGGAGTTGTCGACCTTCAGCACATCGATCTGCTCGTCGCTCTCCACCCGGTACTTGTTGACCCCGATCACCGGCTGGCGTCCGGAGTCGATCCGCGCCTGGGTGCGGGCCGCGGCCTCCTCCACCCGGAGCTTGGGGATGCCCGCGTCGATGGCCTGCGCCATGCCGCCCGCGGCCTCGACCTCCTCGATGTGCTGCCAGGCCCGGCGCGCCAGGTCGTACGTCAGCTTCTCCACGTACGCGCTGCCGCCCCACGGGTCGATCACCCGGCCGGTGCCCGACTCCTGCTGGAGCAGCAGCTGGGTGTTCCGGGCGATCCGGGCGGAGAAGTCGGTCGGCAGGGCCAGCGCCTCGTCGAGCGCGTTGGTGTGCAGCGACTGGGTGTGCCCCTGGGTGGCGGCCATCGCCTCCACACAGGTCCGGGTGACGTTGTTGAACACGTCCTGCGCGGTCAGCGACCACCCCGAGGTCTGCGAATGGGTGCGCAGCGAGAGCGACTTGGCGTTCTTCGGCTCGAACTCCTTGACCAGCTTGGCCCAGAGCAGCCGGGCCGCCCGCAGCTTCGCGATCTCCATGAAGAAGTTCATGCCGATCGCCCAGAAGAACGACAGCCGCGGCGCGAACGCGTCCACGTCGAGACCGGCGTCCCGGCCGGCCCGCAGATACTCCACCCCGTCCGCGAGGGTGTACGCCAGCTCCAGATCGGCCGTCGCACCCGCCTCCTGGATGTGATAGCCGGAGATGGAGATCGAGTTGTAGCGCGGCATCTTCTGCGAGGTGTACGCGAAGATGTCGGAGATGATCCGCATCGAGGGCTTCGGCGGATAGATGTAGGTGTTGCGGACCATGAACTCCTTCAGAATGTCGTTCTGAATGGTCCCGGCCAGCTTCTCGGGCGGTACGCCCTGTTCCTCCGCCGCGACGATGTACAGCGCGAGGACGGGGAGCACCGCGCCGTTCATCGTCATCGACACGGTCATCTTGTCCAGCGGGATGCCGTCGAAGAGCTGGCGCATGTCATAGATCGAGTCGATCGCCACGCCCGCCATGCCGACGTCACCGGTCACCCGCGGGTGGTCGCTGTCGTAGCCGCGGTGGGTCGGCAGGTCGAAGGCGACGGAGAGACCCTTCTGCCCGGCCGCGAGGTTGCGGCGGTAGAAGGCGTTGGACTCCTCGGCCGTGGAGAACCCGGCGTACTGCCGGATCGTCCAGGGCTGGTTGACGTACATCGTCGGGTACGGGCCCCGCAGATACGGGGCGATGCCCGGGTACGTACCGAGGAAGTCGAGCCCTTCGAGGTCGTGCCCGGTGTACAGCGGCTTGACCGCGATGCCTTCCGGGGTCTCCCACAGCAGATCGCCGTCGGAACTGCCGGAGGACTCCTTCACCGAGGCACGCCACTGGTCCTCGGACACCTCGGCGGCGCCGCCCGGACCGAGCTCGATGCCGGAGAAGTCGGGGATACGCATTACGCCACATCCATACGGTCGAGAAGGGAGGAGAGCACGGCCACCACATCGGAGCCCGCGAAGACGTACTCGTCGACGCCGGCGTACTCGCCGGGCCGCCCGGCCAGGAACACCCGCTCGGCACCCGCCGACCGCAGTGCCCCGGCCACCGCTTCGGCTTGCTCGGCGTAGAGCGCGTCGCTGGAGCAGAGGCACGCCACGGTGGCCCCGCCGGCCCTGAAGGCGTCTGCGGCCGTGGTCGCGTCGACCGAGACCGGGTCGTGGACCGGTTCGATGCCGCCGGCCTGGAACAGATTGGCGGCGAACGACGCCCGCGCGGTGTGCGCCGCGGCGGGGCCGAGCGCGGCGAGGAAGACCTTCGGCCGCTGCCCGGTCGCCGCGAGATGCGCGTCCGACCGGGCGCGCAGCGCCTCGAACGCCTCGGCCCGGCGGACCCTGGGCAGACCGCCCGGCGCGGCCGGTACGGCGGGGGACGGCTCACGCTCCACCGGCCGCTCCGCGAGCTGCGGGTACTCGCTGACCCCGGTGATCGGCTCCTTTCGACGCGCCAGATCCTTGCTGCGCGCCGCCCAGGTGGCAGCCAGACGCTCGCCGATCATCCCCGAGCGGAGCGCGGCGGCCTGGCCGCCGGAGCGTTCGATCTCCTGGAAGAACGACCAGGCGGCATCGGCGAGTTCGGTGGTGAGCCGCTCCACGTACCAGGAACCGCCCGCCGGGTCGATCACCCGGGCCAGGTGCGACTCCTCCAGCAGGATCGTCGAGGTGTTACGGGCGATGCGCCGGGCGAACGCGTCCGGCAGGCCCAGCGCGTGATCGAACGGCAGCACGGTGACGGAGTCGGCGCCGCCGACCCCCGCCCCCAGACACGCCAGCGTCGTGCGCAGCATGTTCACCCACGGATCGCGCCGCGTCATCATCACCGACGACGTCACCGCGTGCTGACGCTGCGCACCGGCACCGGCGGCCCCGCACACCTCGGCCACCCGGGACCACAGCCGGCGCGCGGCCCGCAGCTTGGCGATGGTCAGGAACTGGTCGGCGGTCGCCGCGTACCGGAACTCCAACTGCCCGCAGGCGTCCTCGACCGACAGTCCGGCGTCGGTCAGCGCCCGCAGCAGGGCGACACCGGTCGCCAGCGAAGCGCCCAGTTCCTCGGCCGCCGAACCGCCGGCCTCGTGGTACGGCAGCGCGTCGACGGTCAGCGCCCGCAGCCCGGGAAACTCCCGTGCGCACCGCTGCGCCCAGCGCACCGCGTCCGGAAGATCGGGATCGGCACCGCTGCGGGCTGCCTGCCCGAACGGGTCCGCGCCGAGGTTGCCACGCACGCTCCCCAGGTCGACGCCCCGCTCCGCGCAGATCCGCAGCAGCTCTTTCGCCGCGGCGTCGGTCTCGTCGCCGGCGTCGAGCACGACGGGAGCCAGATCCAGGTAGACCCCGTCCAGGGCCCCCGCCAGCGCGGACACCGGCACGCCCGCGGCACCGCCCACGGTCAGCCACAACGAGGTGACGCCGTTCTCCAGATCGGCGAGCACCGCCTCGTTGAGACGCGCGGGATCCGGCAGGGTGTGCCGCTGCCGCACGTCCCAGCCGCCCGCCGCGCTGCCCTCGGCCTTGCTGCCGCGGGTGAAGGGGGCGAAGCCCGGATATCCGGCATCGGGCGCGCTGTCGCGCGAGGTGTAGAGGGGACGGGTGATGAGCCCGTCCTCCACCGTGGTGGACAGCGCTTCCTCGGCGGCCGAACCCGCGGCCTCCTTGCCCGACTTGCGCAGCACACCTTCGACGAGGTGTTGCCACTGCTCATGGGCGGGGGCGGGGAATTCGGCGGCCAACGAAAACCCGTCGGCAGGCAGGACCGTCATGCCCAGATGCTAGGTCAGGGGGCTTGAGGGCAGCATGGGTTCCGCTTGTGACCTTGCCCTCTCCGGAGCGCACTTGATCCTTCACCCACCGTCGCGTAGCCGGCCCCGGCCCGGCCCGCCCCGGTACTTGGTGATTCCTCCAATGTGCCTGGCATTTGCTGCACATACCACTCGAATGGATTGCATCTGCCATGACAGCTCGCATACCTTGTCGCGCATGCAGTCCTACACAATCGGTCAGGCGGCACGCCTGCTCGGGGTCAGCCCCGACACGGCCCGCCGCTGGGCGGACGCCGGGAGGGTCGCCACCCACCGCGACGAGAGCGGCCGCAGGCTCATCGACGGCCGCGACCTGGCCGCATTCTCCATCGAGGTCGGCCAGGGCGCGGGCGGCGAGGACGACGCCTCGTACACCTCGGCCCGCAACGCCTTCCCGGGCATCGTCACCGCCGTGAAGCTCGGCGACGTCGCGGCCCAGGTGGAGATCCAGGCGGGCCCGCACCGCCTGGTGTCACTGCTCACCCGCGAGGCCGTCGAGGAACTGGGTCTGGAGGTCGGCATGCAGGCCACCGCCCGCGTGAAGTCCACCAACGTGCACATCGACCGCGTCTGACCGCGCGTCACGCACGGCACGCATCCACTTCAAGGAGTCACCTGACCCTGCCGACCACCCTAACCGGGCGGCGCACCGCTGCGGACGAGGGCGCCCACGGCGTCGCCCGCGGGTAGGCCCGGCGCGAGGCGCGGCAATGGCTCGACCGGCTGGGCGTCGGCCACCTCGCCCACCGCAAACCCGCCCAGCTCTCCGGCGGCCGGGCCCAGCGCGTGGCCGTGGCCAGGGCGCTCGCCGCCCGCCGAAGCGGCGGCCGAGCTGGGGCTCGTCGAGGGGACCGCCGTACGGACGAGCATCAAGGCGACCGAGGTCACTGTCGTCGTGCACTGAGCGCGAGGATTCCCCGGCGCGGCGCGAGGTGGCCCGTTCCGTTCTGTTGCGTTACCAGGTGGGAATTCAAGGGCCGTCGTGGCGGTCCGTGCGCCGACCGGCGCCGCCCTTCGAGCCGGGATTCACAGAACACACCGCTATTGGTGTGGTGTGCCCCCTGACCTGGGTGGGGGCGGTTGCGATTTCACATTTCCTTTATCTCCGCGAGTGCCAACGATCGATTGTCGTCCGGCGTTTTACTTTGTCGATTTCCCGGCTGCGTGCGACGTTTGATCCGGCAAAAACGAATGAATTCGGATACGCGTCGGGAAAAAGGGGAAGTTCATCGTGCAGACCGCCAGGGCCGTCCCGGCATCCACCGTCCTCAATCTGCGCGACCTGGGTGGCATCGCCCTGGGCCCGGACCACCGGGTCCGGGCCGGCGTCGTGCTGCGGTCCGGTCAGCTCAGTGGGCTCGACGCGGCGCAGGACTCGCGGGTGGCCGCGCTCGGCATCCGTACCGTCGTCGATCTGCGGACCGCCGACGAGCGTGCCGCGGGCCCCGACCGGCTGCCGCCGGGCGCCCGGCTGTTCGTCGCCGATGTGCTCGGGGACAACCCGGGTGTGGCGCCCGCCCGGCTGCGCGCACTGCTCGCCGACCCCGTCGCGGCCGAGCGGCTGCTGGGCGGCGGAAAGGCGGAGGGGCTCTTCGCGGACACCTACCGGCAGATGGTGCTCTCGCCGGGTGCGTCCGCCGCCTACCGGGCCTTCGTCGAGACGGTCGCCGACGACCGGGCCCGCCCGGTGCTGTTCCACTGCACGGCCGGCAAGGACCGTACCGGCTGGGCCGCGGCCCTGCTCCTGATGATGCTCGGGGCGTCCCGCGAGGTCGTGCGCGCCGAGTTCCTCGCGGTGAATCCGGTGGTACGGGTCGCCTTCGCGCCGTACGTGCAGGCCTTCCTGGACGCGGGCGGCGATCCGGGGATCGCCTCCGCGATCACCGAGGTCCGCCCCCGCTACCTCGACACGGCGCTGGACGCGATGGATGAGCGATGGGGCGGACTCGACGGGTATGTGCGCGACGGCCTGCGCATTCCCGAAGTCGCGCTGGAGCGACTGCGTGCCGGGCTGGTGGTGCCTGCCTGAGCCGGAGCGATCGGCGTGCTCCGGGGTTGACTTGATACCCCTAGGGGGTATGTTGTGAGGCGTCGGGAAGCGCTGCCTCCCGGTCGACCCGATGGAGGAACCTGTCATGAACAACGCACTGAAGATCACCGCCTTCGCCACCGCGCTCGCCGCGACCTTCGGAACCGCGTACGGAGTGGGCAAGGGTGTCGACCCGCTGGTGGCCGCGGAGGACCGCCCCGCGCAGCAGCACGGTGGCCACGCCGGGGGAGAGGAGGGCGGGGCGAAGGCCGCGGCGGCGGACCACGCGCCCGGCGGGCTGCAGATCTCCGAGGGCGGCTACACGCTGGACCTGGAGGCACCGGTGGTCCGTGCCGGGGACCGGAGCGAGATCCGGTTCGCCGTCAAGGACGACAGCGGGCGCAAGGTCACCGCCTACCAGCGTGAGCACGGCAAGGAGTTGCATTTCATACTCGCCTCCACCGACCTCACCCGGTACCGGCACCTGCACCCCGTCCGGGCGGGCGACGGCACCTGGTCGACCCCCGTCGACCTCCCCGAAGCGGGCGGCTACCGGGTGTTCGCCGACTTCACCCCGGCGGCCGCAGGCGCCGAGAACCTCACGCTGGGCGCGGATCTGGCCGTCTCCGGGGCCTACCGCCCCGCCGCTCTCCCGGCCCCGGGCGCCACCGCCGAGGTGGACGGCTACCGCGTCGCTCTCGGCGGCGACCTCCGGGCCGGCCGGAGCGGCGAACTGAAGCTGACCGTCAGCAGGAACGGCCGTCCCGTCACCGATCTCCAGCCCTACCTCGGTGCGTACGGGCACCTCGTCGCCCTGCGCTCGGGCGACCTGGCCTATCTGCACGTCCACCCGAACGAGGGTGGCCCCGGTCCGGTGGTGTCCTTCACCGCGACGGCTCCCAGTGCCGGGGCGTACCGGCTCTTCCTCGACTTCAAGCACGAGGGCAAGGTGCGCACCGCGGCCTTCACCGTCCGGGTGGCGGAACCGGGCAACGACGGCGACGGACACCGGGGGAGCGAGGCCGGGGAGTCCGCCGGACACGCGCACTGAGGCGGTTGTCCGGTCCCCGGAACGGTGTTGTACCGAAGGGGGTTGCAATGCGGGTCCGTGCGGGCGCCGAGCCTCCCACGCCCCTGGGTATCGTGGAGGGACCGGATTACGAATCCTCCGAGAGGGGCGTACGTTGACCGAGCGCAAGCCTGCGGGCGTCAGCTTCGAATCATGGGTCGACAAGCAGATCCGGGAGTCCGAGCAGCGCGGCGACATCTCGCAGTTGCCGGGGTTCGGCAAGCCGCTCGACGCCATCGGGGCTCCCTATGACGAGAACTGGTGGATCAAGCAGAAACTCCAGCGCGAAGGGGTCTCGGTGCTCCCGCCGGCCCTGGCTCTGCGCAAGCAGGCGGAGGACGTGGCCGAATCCGTGTCCAAGGCGCGGACGGAGGCCGAGGTGCGGCGCATGCTGTCCGAGGTCAACGAGAAGATCGCGGCGGCCATCAGGCGGCCGCCGCCGGGCCCGCCGCTGAACCTCAAGCCGTTCGACATCGACGCCGTGGTCGACGAATGGCGCACGGTGCGCGATCGGCCGTAGCGCCCGGCGGGCCGGTGGCCGGCTCGCGGGTGGGTGTCCAGCAGCCGGATGCGTAATACTCCATCCATGAAATCGAGCATTACGCGTCGGGGCGGCGAGGCGCTGCGGGAGACCGTGAGCATCAGGCGTGCCACCGCCCGGGACGCGAAGCGGCTCACCCGGCTGGTCAGGAGCTCCCGCGCCTACGAGGGGCACTATGCCGCCATGGTCGCCGGATACCGGGTGGGCCCCGACTACATCGAGACCCATCGGGTCTTCGTGGCGGTGGAGACCGGCTCCGAGCGGGTGCTGGGTTTCTACGCGCTCGTTCTCGAGCCGCCGGAGCTCGACCTCATGTTCGTCGCCGACGACGCGCAGGGACGCGGCATCGGGCGGCTGCTCGTCGGGCATCTGCGCGCAGAGGCGGAACGCGTCGGCCTCACCGGGGTCCGCGTCGTCTCGCACCCGCCCGCCGAAGGCTTCTACCGGAGTGTGGGTGCCCGGCGGACCGGCACCCTGGCCGCCACCCCGCCCGCGGTGATGTGGGACCGGCCCGAGCTGCTGCTGCCGGTCGCCTGATCCGGGGCGACAGGGAGCCCGGCCGGGACGCGTGCGCGAACCCCGGCCGAACTCCCTTGTCAGGACGCCGTGTTACGAGGGGAAGCCGCCGTACGGGCGCGTGATGATCTCCATGGCGTGACCGGCGGGATCGAGGAAGTACACGCCTCGGCCGCCGTCGTTGTGGTTGATCTCGCCCGGCTGCTTCTTGTGCGGATCCGCGAAGTACGCGACCCCGAGCTCCTTGATGCGGGCGTACGCGGTGTCGAACTCCGCCTCCGAGATGAGGAAGGCGTAGTGCTGCACGGTGATCGAGGCTTCGGGAATGGTCGCGAAGTCCAGCGTGACCCCGTTCGCGGTGGTGACCGGGATGAACGGGCCCCATTCCTCGCCGATTTCGAGCCCCAGTATGTCCGCCAGGAACTCGGCGGACTTCCGGTTGTCCCGGGAGTGGATGATGGTGTGATTCAACTCGACTGACACTGTGGAATGCCTCCAACGGGCATCTCACGGGCACCTCCACGCCTCACCCGGCCGGTGACCGACGCGCGATGCCGTACCAAAATCCTAGGCGAGGTCGAACTGATCGTCGAGGTTCGGGCGAACGGATCCGGCCACCGCCACCGCCACGGCCCCGGTGACCGGTTACGGTGGGGGAGGGAGGAAGGTGAAGTACTCCGGGTATTCGGACGGAGGCTCCCGGTGACCTCGACAGCACGTCTTCCCGACGCCCAGGGCCGCGGAGGCCGCGACGAGACGCCCGAGGAACGGGCGGACCGGCGATGGACCGATCTGCTCCAGGAACTGCGCGTGGCCCAGACCGGCGTCCAGATCCTGTTCGGCTTCCTGCTCGCCGTCGTCTTCCAGCCCCGCTTCGGTGAACTCTCGGACACCGACCGCACCATCTACGTGGTCACGGTGATGCTGGGATCGGCCACCGCCGCCGCTCTGATCGGGCCCGTTTCGTACCACCGGCTGCTCACCGGGCGGCGGCTCAAACCGCAGACGGTCGCCTGGGCGTCACGGATGACCGTGCTCGGGCTCGTCCTGCTGTTCTGCACCATGTGCTCCACCCTGCTGCTCATCCTGCGGGTGGCCCTGCACAACTCCGTCGCGCTGTGGCTGGTCGGTGCGATGGCGCTGTGGTTCCTGATCTGCTGGTTCGTCTTTCCGGCCTGGGCGCTGGCCCGCTTCTCGTCCGTACGCGGGAAATGACCGGCGGCCGACGAGAGGTTGACCGGGTCAGCCGGAACCGTCCGCCGCGAGCCCCCGGACGTCCGTGACCGTGAAGAGGCCGCCGTCCGGGTCCAGCAGGGTCGCCTCCGCGCCCTGCGCCAGAGCCCGCTGCTCGACCAGGCTGCCGCCGTGCTCCCGCGCAGTCGCGACCGTGGCCGCCACATCGGTGACCGGGAAGTGCACCTGCCAGTGCGGGCGGACCAAGGGATCGGGCGCCGCCTCCACCGCGCCCGAGTTGATCCGGAACAGCAGGCGCCCGTCGCACTCGACGATGACCTCGTCCCCCTCGTACGACACCTCGCAGGACCCCGGGCGCCCGCTCGCCCAGTCGAGCACCTGCCCGTAGAAGATCGCGGCGTCGAAGGCGTTCCTGGTGTGCAGACGGAGCCAGGCGTGCGAATGGCCGTCCGGCGCGGGCGGCGAGGTCGCGGGCTCGGTCCGCTCCCAGATCCCGAACACCGCACCGTCCCGGTCCGCCGCGAGCGCCCCGCGCCCCTTGCCGAGAGCCATCGGTCCCACGGCGACCGTGCCGCTGCGCTCCCGGATGCGCGAGGCCGCCGCGTCGGCGTCGGGGACGGAGAAGTAGGGCGTCCAGGCCACGGCCACCCGGTAGGCGGTCGCCACCGCGCCGATGCCGGCGACCGGTACGTCGCCCCGGCGCGCGACCGAGAACTCCTGCCCCAGCTTGCCCGGACGGAAGGTCCACCCCAGCACCGCGCCGTAGAACTCCTGCGCCGCTCCCAGGTCACGGGTCATGAGGTTGACCCAGCAGGGCGCTGCGGATCCGGTCAGCGGCGCCGGTGTCGACGCCTTCCCCAGGTGGCTTCCGCTCATGGTCCTACTGCCTTCATCGGTTCCGAGGTCTGGGTACGCCTGTGGCCGGCGGACCCCCACCAGCCTCACCGCAGGCAGTCGCCCCCGCAACACGCGATGCCCCCACCGCGGACCGTTGCCGGGAGGTCCGCGGGGTCAGTCGCGCTGCTCGTCGGTCTCTCGGGGGATGGGTTCGTTCCCGTGGTCACCGAGTTCGTACGGCGAAAGGCCCCGGCGGTCGGGCGGGAAGTGGTCGTCGCCGTGCACATCGCGTTCCTCGATGTGGCTGCGGTGGTCCGGCCGCGGTGGCTGCTCGTCGGGGCTGGGCGGTGGCAGTTCCTGGTCGCGGCGCCGCTGCCCGAGCCAGAAGGCGCCGATCAGTACGGCCACCAGAACCACTCCGACAATGCCCAGCACCGACCCGGTGGCGCCCCGCCCGTCGGCGAAGGTGACGGCCAGCGAACTCAGGTCTGCGTTCGAAACGTCCATGCTTGCCGGATACCCCGAGGCGCAGTCCTCACTCAATAATTCACATGAATTCATGTTTTAAGTGGATATGACCTGAAAGGTGTTTCGCTCCGGGCTTTGCGCCGTAGGGTCGCTATCCGTTCGAAATCCGGTGGTCTCGTGTCGCCGTCGTCCTGCCGCGGGGTGAGCCTGGAGACATCCCCGAATCGCCCCAGGGGCACGGAGCGGAAGGAACCGCGGTGAACACCATCAAGGAGAAGCAGACGGAGGACAGCGGGTACACCGAGGAGGTGTCGGTCGTCATCAGCGGATGCGAGAAGGCCGACGCACGGATGGTCTTCGATGTGCTGCGGGCCGCGTTCACCACCGACCGGGCCTCGGTCGACGTACCGCAGGACCTCGCGGGCAAGCGCCCCACCGCATGGGTGGTGACCGTCGACGTCACGGAGGCCCGGGTGGTGTCCGGCCCGGTCGCGCTCGGCGCGCCCGTGAGCGTCGACGTGCAGGGCGGCTACTGGGCGGTGGAGCGGCTGAGGCGGAGCCTGGCGCACGCCTTCGACGTGACCGTCGTCGGGGCCGTCTCCGGCGACCAGGAGGAAGAGGTGCGGCTGCGTCTGTCGAGCCGGTAGACCGATGGGACGACCGACCGACGGGTCACGGCCCGGTGGCGGAGCAATGAAGTGGGAAGCCCTCGCACGTCTGGTAGAAAACGGTCAAAAGGTCACCCCTGAAAGGTGCGAGTGCGTGGACCCCTCTCGCGGGCGGGACGACGGTGCGCAGCAGCCGGGAGCAACCGGTCACCGTTCCACCCTGACACTGCAGATCAACGGAACCGAGCGGACGCTCACGCTCGATCACCGCACCACCGTCCTGGACGCCCTGCGCGAGCACCTCGGCCTCACCGGCGCGAAGAAGGGCTGCGACCACGGACAGTGCGGGGCGTGCACCGTCATCGTCGACGGCCGGCGGGCCAACAGCTGCCTGCTGCTCGCCGTCGCCCACGACGGCGCCGCCGTCACCACCGTCGAGGGCCTCGCCGACGGCGACCGGCTCCACCCCCTCCAGGAAGCCTTCCTGGACCGCGACGCCCTGCAGTGCGGCTACTGCACCCCCGGCCAGATCTGCTCGGCGGTCGGCATGCTCGGCGAGGCGGCCGACGGCTTCCCGTCCCATGCCACCGCCCGCAGGGCACCGGTATCGGCCCCGGCGCCGCTCGACGCCGACGAGATCCGCGAGCGGATGAGCGGCAATCTGTGCCGCTGCGGCGCCTACCCCCGCATCGTCGAGGCGATCGAGGACGTGGCGCTGTGAAGCCCTTCGCCTATCTCCGCGCCCGGTCCGCCGAGGAAGCGGTCCGTGAGCGCGCCGCCCACCCCGGCGCCGTGTTCCTCGGCGGCGGCACCAACCTCGTCGATCTGATGAAGCTCGGCGTCGCGGCCCCGGACCGGCTCATCGACATCAGCCGGCTGCCGCTGGACCACGTGGCCGACACCGAGGACGGCGGCCTGCGGATCGGCGCGACCGTGCGCAACGGCGACCTGGCCGCCCATCCCGCGGTACGCACCCGCTATCCCGCCCTGTCCCAGGCGCTGCTGTCCGGCGCCTCGGGGCAGCTGCGCAACACCGCCACGACCGGCGGCAACCTGCTTCAGCGCACCCGTTGCGCGTACTTCCAGGACACCTCCAAGCCGTGCAACAAACGGGCACCCGGCACCGGCTGCCCCGCCCACGACAGCGCCCAGCGCGACCTCGCAGTACTCGGCCACTCCGCGCACTGCGTCGCCACCCACCCGTCCGACATGGCCGTGGCGCTGTCCGCCCTCGACGCCACCGTCCAGTTGTACGGACCGGACGGCGGACGGACCCTGCCCGCCACCGGATTCCACCGCCTTCCGGGCGACACCCCCGAACAGGACACCGAGATCCGGCCGGGCGAACTCATCACCGAGCTGGTCCTGCCACCGCGCCCGGAAGGCGCCACCTCCCTCTACCGCAAGGCCCGCGACCGCGCCTCCTTCGCCTTCGCCCTCGCGTCCGTCGCCGCCGTACTGAGCGTCCGCGGCGGCCGGATCGAGCATGCCGCGCTGGCCTTCGGCGGGCTCGCCCACCGGCCCTGGCGCGCACACGCCGCCGAGGACCTGCTGCGGGGAGCACCGGCCACCGACGAGACGTTCGAGCGTGCGGTCGACGCCGAACTCGCCGCCGCCCGGCCGCTGCGCGAGAACGCGTTCAAGGTGGGCCTCGCTCGCAACCTGGCCGTCGACGTACTCGCCGAACTCGCCGCCGAGACCTGAGCGACCGGCCCCGGCACCGCCCCGCCGGCGCCGGGCGATCGTCTCTCGGCCGCCCCGCCGAAAGCTGAGCAACCGCACCCAACGCCGCCCCCGCCGTGAGGACCCCGTCATGAGCCAGGCCCCGTCACCACTGGGCACCCCCGTCGTCCGCCGTGAGGGCCGGGACAAGGTCACGGGCACCGCCCGCTACGCCGCCGAGCACACCCCGCCGGGGTGTCTGTACGGGTGGCCCGTCCCCGCCACTGTCGCCCGCGGCCGCGTCGACGCGATCCACGCGGACGAGGCGCTGGCCCTGCCGGGTGTGCACGCCGTGCTCACCCACCACGACGCGCCCCGGCTGAAGGAGCCCGACGACCCGATCCTCGCCGTCCTCCAGAACGACCGGGTCCCGCACCGGGGCTGGCCCGTCGCGCTCGTGGTGGCCGACACCCCGGAGGGCGCCCGCGCCGGGGCCGAGGCGCTGCGGATCACGTACGAGACCGACGGGCACGATGTCCTGCTGACCGAGGAGCACCCCGGCCTGTACACCCCGCAGATCGTCAATGGCGACTACCCCGCCGTCCGGGAGCGCGGCGACACCGGCTGGGCCTTCGACGCGGCACCCGTACAGGTCGACGCCACCTATACCATCGGCGCCCTGCACAACCACCCCATGGAACCGCACGCCACGACGGCGCAGTGGGACGACGACGGACATCTGACCGTCCACGACTCCAGCCAGGGCTCCACCACGGTCCGCGACAGCCTCGCCACCGCCTTCGGACTGAGGCCGCAGCAGATCACCGCCGTCTCCGAGCACGTCGGCGGCGGCTTCGGATCCAAGGGGACACCGCGCCCGCAGACCGTCCTGGCGGCCATGGCCGCACGCCACACCGGCCGCCCCGTCAAGATCGCGCTGCCCCGCCGCCAGCTGGCCGCCGTGGTCGGCCATCGCGCCCCCACCATCCAGCGCATCAGGCTCGGCGCCGAACTCGACGGCATCCTCACCGCGGTCGACCACGAGTGCATCACCCACACCTCCACCATCAAGGAGTTCGTGGAGCAGGCGGCCGTGCCGACCCGGATCATGTACGGCTCCGCCACCAGCCGCACCACCCACCGGGTCGTCGCCCTGGACGTGCCGAGCCCCTCCTGGATGCGCGCACCGGGCGAGGCGCCGGGCATGTACGCCCTCGAATCCGCCATGGACGAACTCGCCTCGGCGCTCGGCATGGACCCCGTCGAACTGCGCATCCGCAACGATCCGGCGAACGAACCGGACTCCGGACGCGAGTTCAGCAGCCGCGGCCTGGCCGCCTGCCTGGAGAAGGGCGCCGCGCGCTTCGGCTGGTACGACCGCGACCCGCGCCCCGCGAGCCGCGAGGAGGGGCCCCTGCTGCTCGGCACGGGCGTCGCAGCCGCCACCTACCCCGTGTACATCGCGGCCTCCAGCGCCTCGGCGCAGGCCGCCGCCGACGGCTCGTTCCTCATCCGGACCAACGCCACCGACATCGGCACCGGCGCCCGCACCGTGCTCGCGCAGATCGCCGCCGACGTCCTGGCCACGCCCGTGGAGAACGTCCGGGTCGACATCGGGAGCAGCGAACTGCCCGACGCCCCACTGGCGGGCGGATCGTCGGGCACCGCCTCCTGGGGCTGGTCCGTGCACAAGGCAGCCACCCTGCTGCTGCGCCAGTTGCGCGAGCGCAGCGGACCGGTCCCCGCCGACGGGCTCACCGTCACCGCCGACACCCAGCAGGAGACCGCCGGACAATCCCCTTACGCACGCCACGCGTTCGGCGCCCACTTCGCCGAAGTCGCCGTGCACGCACGGACGGGAGAGGTGCGGCTGCGCCGGATGCTCGGTGTCTTCGCCGCCGGACGCATCCTCAACTCCCGTACCGCGCGCTCCCAGTTCATCGGCGGGATGACCATGGGGGTCGGCATGGCACTGACCGAGGCATCCACCATGGACCCCGTCTTCGGCGACTACACCGAGAGCGATCTCGCCACCTACCACGTGCCGGCCTGCGCCGACGTGCCGGAGATCGAGGCGCACTGGATCGACGAGGAGGATCCGCATCTCAACCCGATGGGCAGCAAGGGCATCGGCGAGATCGGCATCGTCGGCGCCGCGGCGGCCGTCGGCAACGCCGTCCGGCACGCCACCGGCGTCAGGCTGCGCAGTCTCCCGCTCACCCCGGACACACTGCTGCCGTACCTCCTGTGACCCGGACGGACGCACCCCGGGGCCTCTCGGCGAAAGCCCCCCACGTGTTGCACGAGCGGTGCCGGCGAGTCACCCTGTGGAGTGACCCAGAAGTGACATCTGCTCACTCTTCGTGTTCGGGGGTTGTTGGTTCAACGGGGCGAAGCCAGTGGGCCTCGATGTGAGGAGCCTCGACGATGACCGTTCCACTCGACCGGCACTACCTGGTCGAATTCCAGGTTTCGGCAGAGCGTGTGTGTCAGCTGCGACGAATAATCGCGGCACACCTCCGCCACTGGAGTCTCGAACTCCATATCCGGCCGGTATGCCGGGGTGTGGAGGAGCTGCTGACCAATGTCCACCGGCATGTCGGTGACGACAACAACTGTGTCGTCGAACTCCGCTGGTCCGGGCGGCATCTCACGGTCTCCGTCGCCGACAACGGCTCCGAGATGCCGCGACTGCTCAGCAACGGCGGTGGTGGCCTGAGCCGGGTCATGGCCCTGAGCGACAGCTGGGGCACCTGCCGCACGGCCGAGGGCAAGGTCGTCTGGTTCACCCGGTACGCCAAGGAGCCGTACAGCGCCGACCTGGTGCGGTTCCCGCCGCTGCCCGGGGTGCGCGAGTCCCGGCGCCCGCCCGTGGCGGCCGCCGCCCCCGTCATCGAGCCCGCGACGGCATCCGACCCCGCTCTCGTCTGAGCCGGGCCACCGGGACCGGCAGCGCCACAATTCGTACCCGCTGGACGTTTCCCCCTCCCGGCGCGGACGGCGTGCACACCGCACGCACCGACCGCGCCGGCCGGGGTGTCCGCCCGGCGGGGCCCGCGTTGCGGCGCGGCGTACGGCACGGCACGGTCGAAGGAACGAGGCAAGGAGGACACGGCCATGCCCATCGCGACGGTCAATCCCGCGAACGGCGAGACCCTCAGAAGATTCGACGCGCTCGACGAGGCGGGCATCGAGCAGCGGCTCGACGCCGCCGCCACCGCGTACCGGCAGTACCGGACCACCGGGTTCGCCGAGCGGGCCCGCCTGCTGAACCAGGCCGCCGTCCTGCTCGACGAGGACCAGCGGGACATCGCGCGCACCATGACCATCGAAATGGGCAAACCCGTCGTGGCGGCCCGCGCCGAGGCCGCCAAATGCGCCAAGGCGATGCGCTGGTACGCGGCCCACGCCGAGGAACTCCTCGCGGACCAGCACCCGTCTTTCGACGATGTGCGGGACTCCGGTGCCTCGCGGGCCTACGTCCACTACCGGCCGCTCGGTCCCGTGCTCGCCGTGATGCCGTGGAACTTCCCGCTCTGGCAGGTCATACGATTTGCCGCCCCGGCCCTCATGGCGGGCAACGTCGGTCTGCTCAAGCACGCCTCCAACGTCCCTCAGACGGCCATGTACCTGGAGGGCCTGTTCCGCCGGGCCGGATTCCCGGCGGGCTGCTTCCAGAGCCTGCTGGTGGGATCGGGGGCGGTCGAGGCGATCCTGCGCGACCGCCGGGTCGTCGCCGCCACCCTCACCGGCAGCGAGCCAGCAGGCCGCTCGGTCGCGTCGATCGCCGGCGACGAGGTGAAGCACACCGTCCTGGAGCTCGGCGGCAGCGACCCGTATCTCGTCATGCCGTCCGCCGACGTGGCCAGGGCCGCCCGTACCGCCGTGACCGCACGGGCGCAGAACAACGGGCAGTCCTGCATCGCCGCCAAACGGTTCATCGTGCACACCGAGGTGTACGAGGAGTTCGCCGAACGGTTCACCGTGGGCATGAGCAACCTGACGGTCGGCGACCCGCTGGAGGAATCCACCGACGTCGGACCGCTCGCCAGCGAACAGGGACGCACCGACCTGGAGGAGCTGGTGGACGACGCCGTACGGCAGGGCGCGCGAGCGCTGTGCGGAGGCGGCAGGCCCGAGGGCCTGGCCCCGGAACTGGAGCGGGGCTGGTTCTACGCCCCCACGGTCCTCGCCGGGATCACCCCCGCCATGCGCATCCACCGCGAGGAGACCTTCGGCCCCGTCGCCTCCCTCTACCGCGTCGACGAGCTGGACGAAGCCGTGGCGCTCGCCAACGACAGCCCCTTCGGCCTCAGCTCCAACGTATGGACCCGCGACGCGGACGAGGCGCGCCGCTGTGTACGCGACCTGGAGGCCGGCGGTGTCTTCTTCAACGGCATGACGGCGTCCCACCCCGCACTGCCCTTCGGCGGTGTGAAGCGCTCCGGGTACGGACGTGAGCTCGCCGGACAGGGCATCCGCGCGTTCTGCAACGCGACCACGGTCTGGTACGGCCCCGAGCCCGTCGGCCCGTAGGGCCCCGGTTGGAGACACCATGAGCAACGCCCCCGGCCCGGCAGCCACATCCGGCGCGACCGGCCCTTCCGACGAGGAGATCGCGGCACTCGACGCCCACTGGCGGGCCGCCAACTACCTCACCGTCGGCCAGATCTACCTGATGGACAACCCGCTCCTGACCCGGCCGCTCGCTCGGGACGACATCAAGCCGCGGCTGCTCGGCCACTGGGGAACCTCACCCGGACTGAACCTGGTCCACACCCACCTCAACCGCGTCATCAAGTCCCGTGGGATCCAGGGCCTCTGCGTCTGGGGCCCCGGCCACGGCGGGCCCGCCGTCCTCGCCAACTCCTGGCTGGAGGGCAGCTACTCGCAGACGTACCCGGACGTCACCCGGGACGCCGAAGGCATGGGGAAGCTGTTCAAGCAGTTCTCCTTCCCCGGCGGGGTGCCCAGCCATGTGGCACCGGAGACACCCGGCTCCATCCACGAGGGCGGCGAACTCGGCTACGCCCTCACGCACGCCTACGGGGCCGCCCTGGACCACCCCGGCCTGCTCGTCACCTGCGTCATCGGCGACGGCGAGGCCGAGACCGGACCGCTCGCCGCGTCCTGGCACTCCAACAAGTTCCTCGACCCGGTGCACGACGGCGCCGTCCTCCCGGTCCTCCACCTCAACGGGTACAAGATCGCCAACCCCACCGTGCTCGCCCGCCTCCCCGAGACGGAGCTCGACGCACTGCTGCGCGGCTACGGGCACGACCCCCTGTACGTCGGCGGCGACGACCCGGTCGGCGTGCACCGGGCGATGGCCGCCGCGATGGACCGGGCCGTCGACCGGATCCGGGAACTCCAGGCCGCCGCCCGCACCGGCGGCGACACCGCACGCCCGCACTGGCCGATGATCGTGCTGCGCACCCCCAAGGGCTGGACCGGGCCGGTGGCGGTCGACGGGGTGCCCGTCGAAGGAACCTGGCGCGCCCATCAGGTCCCGCTGCCCGGCGTCCGGGACAACGAGGAGCACCTGCGGCAGCTGGAGGAGTGGATGCGCTCCTACCGGCCCGAGGAACTCTTCGACGCGTCGGGACGGCCCGGCCCCCAGGTGCTCGCCTGTGTGCCCGAGGGCGACGCCAGGCTCGGCTCGACCCCGTACGCCAACGGCGGTCTGCTCCTGCGCGACCTGCCGATCCCGCCGCTGGACGACCACGCCGTCGAGGTCGACAAGCCCGGCACCGTGCTGCACGAGCCGACCCGTGTGCTCGGCGGTCTGCTGGAGGCCGTCATGGCCGCCACTTCCGAGCGCCGCGACTTCCGCGTTGTGGGCCCCGACGAAACCGCCTCGAACCGGCTGGACGCCCTCTACGGCGCCACCACGAAGGCCTGGCAGGAACGGATGCTGCCGACCGACGAGCACCTCGCCCGCGACGGACGCGTCATGGAGGTGCTCTCCGAGCACCTGTGCCAGGGCTGGCTGGAGGGCTACCTGCTCACCGGCCGGCACGGCCTCTTCTCCTGCTACGAGGCGTTCGCCCACATCGTCGACTCGATGGTCAACCAGCACATCAAATGGCTCAGAACCTCCCGCCGGCTGGCCTGGCGCCGCCCCATCGCCTCGCTCAACTACCTGCTCACCTCGCACGTCTGGCGTCAGGACCACAACGGCTTCTCCCACCAGGACCCGGGTTTCGTCGACCACATCCTCGACAAGAGCCCCGAGGTCGTACGGGTCTATCTGCCGCCGGACGCCAACACCCTGCTCTCGGTCGCCGACCACGCGCTGCGCAGCCGCGACTACGTCAATGTGATCGTGGCCGGAAAGCAGCCCTCCTTCGACTGGCTCGCCCTCGACCAGGCCCGCGCGCACTGTGCCCGCGGCGCCGGGGTCTGGGAATGGGCGGGCACGGAGAACGGCAGCCGCGCACCCGACGTGGTGCTCGCCTGCGCCGGTGACGTACCCACGCTGGAGACCCTGGCCGCCGCCGACCTGCTGCGCAGGCATCTGCCGGAACTGGCGGTACGGGTGGTCAACGTGGTCGACATGACGCGGCTGCTGCCCCGCGAGGCACACCCGCACGGGATGCCGGACTCCGAGTACGACGCGGTGTTCACCAAGGACACCCCCGTGATCTTCGCCTACCACGGCTACCCGTGGCTGATCCACCGGCTCGCCTACCGGCGCGCGGGCCACGAGCAGCTGCATGTGCGGGGCTACAAGGAGGAGGGCACCACCACGACGCCCTTCGACATGGTGGTCCGCAACGACCTGGACCGCTACCGGCTGGTCATGGACGTCATCGACCGGGTGCCCGGCCTCGGCGTCCGTGCCGTGGCGGTGCGCCAGGCGATGGCGGATGTCCGGACCCGCCACCACGCCTGGATCCGTGAACACGGCACGGACCTGCCGGAGGTGGCCGACTGGACCTGGAGCGGCTGACACCGCTCCGGCTCCCACGCCCACCCCCGGCTTCCACGACGCAGGCTCAGCGGCCCACGGCCCGTGCCAACTCGGCCTTCGTCATGCTCGACCGCCCGAGGATGTTCTTCTTCTTCGCCTCTTCGTAAAGCTGGTCGCGGGTCGGCCCTTCCGCTCCGCTGTGGGAACGCAGACCGCCGCGCCGCGAGGACGACATGTCCTCGACGGAGGTACGGCTGGCCGTCCTGGACTCACCGGCGCGGGCGCGTGCCTTGTTGACCGTACGGGCCGCGATCTCCTCGGCCCGTTCCTCGCTGACCCCGCGCTCCTGCGCGCTCTCCTTGATGTGCTCGTACTGCCGTTCCCGCTTGGCGTTGGATCCGCGTGGCATGGTGCAGTCACCCCTTTCTCCGGGACCTGCCCCGGGGCCAGGCGGCCCCTCCTCAGTCTCCCAGCGCGCCCCCGGGCCCGCACGCCTGAGGCATGCGGGCCCGGGGGAGGGGGTACGGCGTCGCGCCGGTCCGTTCAGTAGCGCAGGGCCGCCGCGATACGTCCGTGCTCCGCGAGCGAGCCGTCCGGGAGGAAGACCACGTCGGTGCCGCTGTCCAGGGCCGCCTCGACGAGCTCGTCCACGATGTCCTCGCGGACCGCGACATCCGTGAGATCCGCGGCTCCGCCGCTCACCGGCTCCAGGTGCTCGTCCGTCACCCGTACCGTCTGCTGGAAGTGCTCCTCCACCGCGACCAGCCCGGCACGGCCCTCCCGAACGGCGGCCCACACCTCGTCGAGGCCCCCGGCGAAGGCACGACGGCCGCGGGCCTCGTCCAGTCTGCCGTCGATCTCCGCCACGAACCGCTGCTGCCGCTCGTCGAGCGCCGGCCGCAGTTCTTTGAGCAGCTCCCCCGCCGACATGTCGGCGGGGGCACCCTTCGTGACCCGGCCGACGGCAGACTTGGCGCTCCCCCCGACCTCGTCCAGCAGGGCGAGCGCGGGGGCGAGACCCATGAGGTAGAGCGGGCGCGTCTCCTCGGCGAGCACCGTGCGCAGCTTCTCGTCGACAGTGCGCAGGAAGTTGCGCGTCTCCTCGTCGCTGAAGGTGCTCGGGGTGTCGCCGACCCGCTCCTCGCGCTGCGGATTGGGCGGCTCCTGCGGAGCCGTGAGCGGGAACCCGCCGGTCCGCTCCTCCCGCACGGCGTCCGCCGTGCCGCTCCACAGGACGGCCCGGTCGGCCGACACGGTGAGTACCCAGAACGGCTGGGACTGCGCCTTCGCGGCGACCAGGTTGCGGGTCAGATAGGTGTCACTGAGCACCACCCGTTCGGGCGCGGTGCGCGGAAGCTGCCAGATCCGGTGCTCGTCGGGGGTGACGAGGAGGACCAGGGCGTCCAGGGCCCGGCGGGGGTCCACCTCGGTGACCGCCCGGTCGAGCTGCTCCTTGATCGCGGTCCGCACCTCGCGGGTGACCGCGGGGTCCGCCTCCAGCCGATCGGCGGCCTCGGCCACCAGATTGCGCAGCCGAACGGAGTCCTGGGCGTTGTCCGGGGCGCGGCGGTGCGTCGGCATGGTCAGGGACAGGGCCGGATAGGGCTTGACCGTCCGCAGTTCCCGCAACAGGCCGGCGGTCAGGGCGTCCGTGTCCATCGTTCTCTCCCAGGGGTTCGGCCGGAGTCCGCTCCCGAGTGAAGCGGGTGAATTCGACGAGTCAATTCATATCTTTTGTTCCTAATATGGGCGAGTTCTTCATTGTCTTCCCAGGCAGTGCCGAACAGCGGTTTCCCCGACTTCCACTTACGCCCTTCCGGGCAGACGGAGCCTCCGTGAACCCGATCAGTTCTTCGCGAAACGCCCTTGGCGGCCGCGCAGCGCGCAATCTGGCCCCGGCCGTACTGGCCGCGGCGATCATCACCGGTACCGCCGCCTGCGGCGGCTCCGGCACCAACTCGACGGGTACGGCCAGGAGCACCCGAACGGTCTCCCCCGAACCGGCCATGACCCGGACCGCGAGTCCCACCGGGCGCACCCAGCAGGAGTTCGCCGCCTCGGTCTCCGCCGCCGCCGAGCGCAACCGGCAGCAGGCGGCGAAGCTGCTCGAAGGTGTGCAGGGCCGGGGCAACGCGATCGGGGACGTGTCGGTGACCGGGCTGCCCCTCGCCAAGACCGAGCAGTTCCGCAGCGCCGTCGTCCGAGTCACCAACCACACGGACAAGGCCGCCTTCTACGCCGTCAAGGTGGAATTCATCGACGCGTCGGGGAAGGTGCTCGACTCAGTGGTGCTCGGCTTCCCGGCCGCTCCACCCGGACGGACCGTCAGCCAGAACGCCAACAGCCGGAAGGCGGCCGGTGTCAAGACGTTCCCCCGGATCGCCCAGGCCGAGCGCGGCTGACGGCCGGGCCGGATGAGCGCCGCCGACGCCGTCACCGAAGCCCTGTGCGAACTGCACACGCGGTTCACCGGGCTGCGGGACGGCCGACCGGCCGACTACATCCCGCAGTTGGCGCGGACCGACCCGGACGCGTTCGGGCTGGCGCTGATCAGCATGGACGGTCACCGCTACAGCGCGGGCGACGCCGGTGCCCCGTTCACCATGCAGTCCGTGTCGAAACCGTTCGTCTACGCGCTCGCGCTGTCCGTCCTCGGGCTCGACGAGGTGTGCCGCTGGGTCAACGCCGAGCCCAGCGGGGAGGCGTACAACGCCATAAGCCTGGAACCGGACACCGGGCGGCCCGACAACGCCATGGTCAACGCGGGGGCCATCATCACCACCGCGCTGATCCCGGACACCCCCGACGCCCCGAGGTTCGACCGCATCCTCGACTGCCTGAGCCGGTTCGCCGGCCGGCGGCTGGACGTGGACGAGCAGGTGTACGCCTCGGAGGCCGCCACCGGCGACCGCAACCGCGCCCTGGCCTACTTGATCCGGAGCGCCGGCCCGCTGCCCGTCGACCCGGTCGCGGCGGTCGAGACGTACTTCAGACAGTGCGCGGTACGGGTCACCGCGCTGGACCTGGCAGCGATGGCCGCCACCCTTGCGCACGGCGGCGTGAACCCGCTCACCGGTGAGGCGGTGGTCCCTGAGCCGGTCGCCGCGCAGGTGCTGGCGGTGATGGCGACCTGCGGCATGTACGACGCCTCCGGCGAATGGCTGCTGCGCGTGGGGCTGCCGGCGAAGAGCGGTGTGTCCGGCGGGCTGATCGCCGCGGGCCCCGCACGGTTCGGGCTGGCGACGTACAGCCCCCGGCTGGACCCGAGCGGCACCTCGGTACGCGGGCGCGCCGCGCTCGGTGCCCTGTCGGAGAGGCTCGGCCTGCACCTGATGCACAACCCGGCACTGGCCGCCTCCACCGTCACGCTCGTCGCCACCGCGGGTGATCTGCCCGCCGCCGGGCCGGGCCCTCGGGACAGCGTCCCGCGCGAACGGGTCGCGGTGGTGGCGGCCCAGGGCGCCATCGACTTCACCGCGGCCGAGCGGGTGCTGTACGCGCTGGACGAGTCGCGCCCCCGGGGGACGGGACCGCTCGTGCTGGACCTGCTGCAGGTCACCGGTGTGGACCGGGTGGCCCGCGCGATGCTGCGCGGCGGGCTCGGCCGGATCGCGGCGGACGGCGCGCGCACCGCCGTCGCCGACCCGGCCGGGCGGCTCGCCCCGCCCGGCACCGGACAGCGGGACGCGCCGACGGCCCTCAGGTGCTTCGCCACCCGCGAACAGGCCGTGGCCTGGTGCACCGGCGGCTGAGCACCCCGGCCGGTCCGGCGGATGGCCGCCGGACCTCCGGATCGGTCGGGCCTACCAGATGGATTCGACCCACTCGGGGTGATCGATGAACGGGTTCCGGTTGTGCTGGTACTTGTCGAATATGACGTCGTTGCGCCGCTTCTCGAAGCTGTCCGGCGGGTCCTCCTGGCTCCATGCCTTCAGCACCGACAGCCGGCCGATGTTCGGTGCGGAACCGTTGGACACCTTCTCGTTGGGCTCCAGGTCGGCGAAGGAGTCGTCGCCCTCGTAGCGCACCGCCATGTAGAGGATCATGCGGGCCACGTCGCCCTTGACCGCGTCGCGCGGCTCGAAGGAGTCGCTGTCGGTGTAGTTGCCCGGTGCGCCGCTGACCGCGCTGCCGCCGTTGTCGAAGTCCTTGTTGCCGCGGATCGAGTTGACGGTGACGTCCTCCGGGCGCAGGTGGTGGATGTCGGTGCCGGGGCCGGTGGCGGTGCCGAAGTCGCCGTGCGACTTGGCCCAGACGTGCTCGCGGTTCCAGTCCCCGACCGAGCCGCCGTTGGAGTTCTTGGACTGGGAACGCCCGGTGTAGAGGAGGATCACGTTCGAGCTGTTGGCGGGGTCCTGGTCGGTGTCCTTGAGGGCTTCCCAGACCTGGCTGTAGGAGATCTTGGTCTGGTTCTTGATGATCCCGTGCAGAGCGCTCTTCAGCTGGGTTCCGGTCTTGCCGAGCGCGTCCTGGTAGTACGTGTCGTCGAGTACCCGGAGCGGTGTCGCGGTGGTGGGCGCGGCCTCGGGTACGGCGGCCGGTGCGGCGGCGGCGGTACCGCCGAGCACCGCGAAGGCGGCAAGGGTCGCCAGCAGCGGGCGCCGGTAACGAAGGTGACGACGGGACATGTGGGGTGTCCTCTCCGAAAATGCGTGCGCCACGACACCGTCACAAGGTGGGGACGGCGCCGCGGCGGTCGTGTGGTATGTGGTACGCGGGAGCCTTCCACACGCACCGTGACCATGGTGTGAACAGTGTGTACCTATCATGTGCAGGTCAAGTGATGGCTTGATCGTGCCCCCGGGAGAGGTCCGGGAGGCCTCGGATGCGGCGGGCCTGGCGCGGGGCGAGAATGACCGAAAGGACGAGGAGGCGGCATGAGCGACGAGCCCGAATCCGTATCCGTATCCGTGACCCGGGGAGTGACTCCCGACAGCCTCTTGCACACCGGCGGCAGCGACAATCCGTCGGCGGAGGACCTGGTGCTCGCCTCCGGGCGGGACCTGACCCCGAAGAATCTCCAGTGGGCGGAGCGCAGGCTGGCCCGGGAGGGCCGGTCGGCGATCGACAAGGTGCTGCCGTAGCGGTACGCGGCGGCCCGGCGGCCGGCGCGCGGGGAGTGTGCGGGCGCTCCCCGCGGCTCGGCTAGCCTGGGTGGACAATGAACCGTTTGACGACGTCAGGGGCCGGGTTCGACCTCGCCCGCTACCCCGAGGATCCGCGCGACCCGTTCCGAGCGTGGGACGCTGCCGACGAGTACCTGCTGCGGCGGCTGGAAGGGGCCGACGGCACGGACCCGGTCGATCTGTCGGGCGCCGTGGTCGTGGTGGGCGACCGCTGGGGCGCGCTGAGCACCGTACTGGCCGCGCACCGGCCCGTACAGATCACCGATTCCTACCTGGCGCAGCGCGCGACCCTGGCGAACCTGGACCGCAACGGCGTGGACGCGGACGCGGTGCGTCTGCTGTCGGCCAGGGACACCCCGCCGGACCGCATCGATGTCCTGCTGGTACGTGTCCCGAAGAGCCTCGCACTCCTGGAGGACCAGCTGCACCGGCTCGCCCCGGCCGTCCACCCCGGCACGGTCGTCATCGGCACCGGGATGGTCAAGGAGATCCACACCTCCACCCTCAAGCTCTTCGAGCGGATCATCGGTCCCACCCGCACGTCCCTCGCGGTCAAGAAGGCCCGGCTGATCTTCTCCACCCCGGCCCCGGGAACGGCCCGCACACCCAGCCCGTGGCCGTACCGGTACGAGCTGCCCCAGGGGGTCGGACCGGTCTCCGGCCGGACCGTCACCAACCACGCCGGGATCTTCTGCGCCGAGCGCCTCGACATCGGCACCCGGTTCTTCCTCGGCCACCTCCCCGCGCGCAGCGGCCCCGATCGGGTCGTCGACCTCGGCTGCGGGAACGGCGTCGTCGGGCTGTCCGCGGCGCTCGCCAACCCCGAGGCGACGGTCACCTTCATCGACGAGTCGTACCAGGCGGTCGCCTCCGCCGAGGAGACGTTCCGAGCCAACACCGGACCGGACGCCAAGGCCGAGTTCGTCGTCGGCGACGGGCCGGCGGAACTGCCGTCCGCCAGCGTGGACCTGGTGCTGAACAATCCGCCGTTCCACTCCCACCAGGCCACCACCGACGCGACGGCACGCACCATGTTCCTCGGCGCGCGCGACGCACTGCGGCCAGGCGGCGAACTGTGGGTCGTCGGCAACCGGCACCTCGGCTACCACACCCGGCTCCGCCGCATCTTCGGCAACTGCGTCACCGTCGCGGGCGACCCGAAGTTCGTCGTCCTGCGAGCCGTCAAGCGCTGACCCGGCCGGAGACGTCCCGGCCCTTCCGGATTCTTGCAACACGTTCTACTGTGTGCGCCGCCGCACAAGGACGACGCGACCGCGAGACTCCCGGAGGGGCCGTGCACCTCGAATACACGCCTGAACAGCAGCAGTTGCGCGCCGAGCTGCGCGCCTACTTCGCCGCACTGGTCCCCGACGACGCGTACGCGCGCTACGCAGCCCCCGCGGCCCAGAAGGCCTTCTACCGGGGGACGATCCGCCGCCTCGGTACCGACGGCTGGCTCGGCGTCGGCTGGCCGGTGGAGTACGGTGGACGCGGACTGTCCCCGATGGAGCAGTTCATCTTCTTCGACGAGGCCGCGCAGGCGGGCGTACCGCTGCCGCTGATGGCCCTCAACACCGTCGGCCCGACGATCATGCGGTACGGCACCGACGAGCAGAAGGCGTACTTCCTGCCGAAGATCCTGTCCGGCGAGATCGACTTCGCGATCGGCTACAGCGAGCCCGACGCGGGCACCGACCTCGCCGCCCTCAAGACCAGGGCCGTGCGTGAGGGCGACGAGTATGTCGTCAACGGGCAGAAGATCTGGACGACCAACGGCGACACCGCGGACTGGGTCTGGCTCGCCGTCCGCACGGACCCGGACGCGGCACCGCACAAGGGCATCACCATGCTGCTCGTCCCGACCACGGACCCCGGCTACTCCTGCACCCTGATCAACACCCTCGCCTCGCACGACACCACCGCCAGCTACTACGAGAACATTCGCGTCCCCGTCTCCCGCCGTGTCGGCGAGGAGAACCAGGGCTGGCGGCTCATCACCAACCAGCTCAACCACGAACGCGTCACCCTCGCCGCCCACGGCACCATGGCCATCCGCGCCCTCCACAACGTCCAGCGCTGGGCCGCGGACACCCGGCTCACCGACGGCCGCCGCGTGATCGACCTCGGCTGGGTCCGCGCCCTGCTGGCCCGCACCCACACCAGGCTCGACGCAATGAAGCTCCTCAACTGGCAGATGGTGTCCGCCGTGCAGAACGCCACCCTCACCCCGCAGGACGCCTCCGCCGTCAAGGTCTACGGCTCCGAGGCGCGCCGCGACGCCTACGCCTGGCTGATGGAGATCGTCGGCTCGGCGGGACCGCTCAAGGAAGGCTCGGCGGGCGCCGTACTGCACGGCGAACTGGAACGCGGATACCGCTCCGCCGTCATCTTCACCTTCGGCGGCGGCAACAACGAGATCCAGCGGGAGATCATCTCGTGGATCGGCCTGGGGATGCCGCGCGTACGGCGGTGAGTCACTGTGACGAAGATTTTTAGTTGGCACAAAAGAGGGATGGTTGGCGCCAGCTGAAATCGTTGGCTAAGCGGGCAGTGATCTGATGCGTCGGCCACCTGAGGTAGCTGACCTGCTACGTTCCGTGGGTTGATGAGGTTCGGGCGTACCGCGCGTCGCGGTTCTTGCTTGCTGATCGTGTCTACGGAGCCGCCGAGAGCCAAGTTTTGGTCGCAGGTAGTCCCAGGCTGGGTTGCGCAGAGATTTCGAGGAGCGCTACATGTCTGTTCGCCGTAGCTATACGAGAACAGGGCCTCTTGAGGCCCCACGGCGCTTGGCGTAGTTGATGCGCTCGGGAAGGACGTCGAAGCGGTGGGCGAGCGCTTCGGCGAAACGTCAATACTGCGACCACGTTGGCAACACGGTTGCTACGCAGTGCGATTTTGACGGCTTCTCCGAGGGGATGATTAGCCGTTCGGCCTACTCGGTGCTGCGGAGTACCGCTGGAGCGGCAGATGTACGAGGCCGTATTACGAGACCCCCTGAGGGTGCGATCGTCATTCGCCTCGGGGCGTCGGCGGATGATCTACCACTGAGCCCTGGCGTAATCACCACACTCCTACGGGGACTTGATTCCACGCAGGTGAGCAGCCTGTAGCCCGATTTCGGCGTAGCCGGTCGGCGACGAGACAGCCGATCGATCGCAGGCGGTGGCGAGAAGGTCAGAGTATGCCGCGAGGCGGCGCAACAGGTTGCGCTTGCTGCCCTTGTGGTTCGCCAGCGTGCGGAGCTGGTTGACCGACGCGACCAAGCTCTGGGTGCTGGAGCCCGATTCCCTCAGGGCGGTGAGCACGGGGCTGTGAAGGTGATCACCCTGGGTGACATGCGCCCAGATCAGCACGGTCGCGGTGTCACGAGTGGGGGTGGTGACGCCCTGGCCGAACTGACTCAGTTCGTGAAGGAGTTCGGCCCAGTCCGGAGGCGGGACCTGCCAGGCCGAGAGAAGTTCCCGGCGGTGCCCGAAGTGCACACGATCTGTGTCCCGGTCCAATTGGCTGGCCAGCCTTTCGACGGCCCGCTCGAAGTCTGGCCACAGGTTCTGCAAGTCCAATTCCTTCCTGACGACCTTGAGGGACTGCTGTGCGGTGTTCCACGGGATACGGAGCGTCTTCGCGCAGTCGGGCCAGGTGCCGCCGCCACTCATCTCGGCGAGCTTGAGCGCTGCAACGCGCCGCAGGTGCCGCACCTTCCAGGCGGTGTGGTGTAGCCACTGGGACAGGAGGTCTTCGAAGTGGGCGGACAGCCACGTTTGCGGCAGGAGGGCAGGCACATGCTCGATGCGGAAGCGGCTCGGCCGTGAGGGAAGGCTCTGCCGCGCGTGCCGGTGGCCGGCGGCACGGTAGAACCCCTTGTCATGACGTAGCAGAGCTCGCGCCATGGCAGGGGAGACGTCCGCACGCCGCAACGAAGCGCCGATGTTGGCGGAACTGCGACTGAACGCGGCCTCAGCGAGTGGCCGGACGCGATCGGTCACCCCAGCGTTATCGCGGTCCTCGTGGCCGAGAAGGGCGTCGGCGGCAACAAGCAGCGCCGCGCACTCACCTGGGTCCTCGGGGGCGTCCCAGGCAGCGAGCCTGCGCCCCGCGGGCTCATAGGTGCGGCGGCGAGTGGCAGCGGAGGAGACGTGGCGATCGATCAGGTCGGCCAGCGAAGTCGAGGAAGTGTAGTGAGCGCCGTCTGGCCAGCTGAGCCGGATCAGATGTGCAGCGACGATGAGATCCGGAAAGAAGAAGAGACCCGAGGCCAGCTCGCCTGGATTTGTAGGGGATTGGCTGCGTGCCAGCCGGTGATCGATGCGGTGCTGTAGTGCAAGAAGCATGGACAGATCGGCATCGGGCACCCGTGCGGCCTGGCGTCCGTCGTCCAGACGGGCAGCGCAAGCAGCGGTCGGAGAGACGTCGGCATCAGCTACGGGGCGCCGGCATTGGGCTGGGTGCAACCCGCTCGTGGTCCGGTGCATGATCAGCCCTTGGCGCTCGGTGCTTGTCGGCCGATTCGGCATGTCCCCACAGCGCGGGCAGGTGTGGGAGAGCAAGGTGCGGTGCGTGACGCAGGCATACGAGACGGGGAGATGCCAGCGCAGTTTCCAGGGGCCGCCATAGCGAGATTGGGTGGGACTTCCGTCACCGGAAAGGCACGCGGCACAGTACCGACTGGACATGCTGGCAGCCCACGACTTCCGCGCGGCGGCGGTGGTCCGGTTGCCGTCGATCCGTACGGACGCCAACGGCGGGTAGACGCCGGCATAGGACGACAGTGTCAGTGCATTGGCTTCCTCCACGCTCAGGCGGGTGGCCGCGGCGAACTGCACGATCCGCTCGCCAGGCAGTGAGAGCAGGTACTCGCCTGGGAGCCGGTTTTGACGATGAACCAGTCCGCAAAGGTGTGCGATCCGGGCGGGAGAGCGCTCCATGCGGTACGCCAGCCGCAGGAGCAGACCGGGCAGTGATTCCTCGGGGAGGGGTGCGAGGCTGCGGGACAGCGGTCGGGGTGTCACCTCCGTCAGCTTGCCTCGTCGGCCGCGGCGGGGCCGTCGTCGTCGAAGACGGTATTGCGGCCTCGGGGGTTCTTCTTCTGCGTCGGCTCGTGGGGTGGAATGTCGGGCTGTTCGCCGGATCCGGCGTCGAGGTCGGGCATGTCGTCGGGGGTGACGGTGAACTGGTTGAGCAGGTCCTTGGTGAGACGCTCGCTCTTGTTCTCCATGGCGCGGCGGCAGCCGTGCTGGATGAGCTTTTCCAGGATGCCGACCACACCCTTGGTGCGGTTGAACAGGTACTCGGGCATGTCGCCGGCGGTGAGCATCCCGGTGGTGTCGCTCAACAGGCGCAACTCACACTCCAGGCGCCGGAGATGGACTATCCATGCCTTCATCTGCGCTGGTGTCTTGTACCTGAATGGGTCGAGGTCGACGACCTGGAAACGACGTTCGTGCTGGCTGGCGGCGTGGGCGTTGGGGCTGCGTCCGACGTCCTTGACCGGCTCGTAGACCCACTCCTGGGTCTTGGGGTCACGGCGGCCTTCGCGCAGCAGACCCGAGGTGGGGATGCCGACGCCGACCAGGATGAGCGTGACGGGCATGCTCATCATTTCGCGGATCAGGTCGAGCACGTCCTGGTCGGCTTCCCGGTGGAGCTTGAGGCGGGTGATGTCGTCGATCACGAGGGCCTTCGTGGCGTGCTCGACGACTGCGGTCTTGACGGTGCGCACGAGGTCTTCCAGGCGCATGCCCTTGTGGTCCTCGCCGTAGAAGTCGAGGATCCGCTGGCAGGTGGAGATGGGAGTGGCCTTGACCGGGCAGCGTACGTAGGCGACGGGGGCGACTAGGTCGCGGGTGCCGGGCATGGCGTCGGGGTTCGCATAGTTGTGGAGGGCCAGCCATTCCTCCTGGAAGATGGCCAGGGCTTCGCAGATCGTCTCGGTCTTGCCCTGGGCGCCGTCGCCGTTGACCATGATGCCGCCGCGGGTTCCGGCCTTGTGGCTGTAGGCGCCGTCCTCGACGCGGGCGAGCACCGCGTGGGCTACGCGTTCGCTCATCGGGGTGGCCTGGATCGGCAGGGAGCTGTGTGTCGCGAGGCGGTGCAGGTCATGGATGCGCTTCTGGCGCTTGGTCAGACGGCCGTACTCCTCGGCTGTGAGGATCGGCGCGGGGACGAAGGCGTCGCGGGTCTCGCACCACCGGTTCCAGCCTTCGAAGGTGGTGCGGTCCACCGTCGGGCCGGGGAGGAACGACAGCGGGTTCGGCTTCGAGGTCATTGGCTGGCCTCTTTCTCGGTCTCGTCGGGCGTGATGGGGGTGTCGTCATCGACGGAGTCGTCGTCCAGTAGTGCCAACAAGCTCGAAGAGCGCAGCCGTTCGGACAGGTTGGGGGCCGTCGACAGCTCGTCGGGGATTGCGGCTTCGCGGCGGCGCCGACGTTCGCTGTTCACCGCGTCGTGTATTTGCTGTGCGCGATCCTTCGGACGAAGAGGTACGACTTTGCCTTCGGAGGAACCTGTCCGCGCGGCGGGGACAGTGGCGCGTGGCGTCGGCGTCTCCTTCTTGATCGCGTTTGCGGGCCGGTCGGCGGCCGCCGCGGCCCGCTGGGCGACTTCGCGAGCGTGCTCGGTTCGCTTCCGCTTGGAGAGTTGGGTGGGCCACTTCTCGACCGGGATGTTGCCGCCGATCAACTCCAGCAGAACTGGAAGGAGTTCGGTGTCCGACTTCGGGGCAAGGCCGGTCTTGCGTAGTTCCCGCATGGCTTCGTGGACGCGGGCGTCGCTGAAGGCGGGCACCTCGCCTTCTTCGGGCAGGCCCGTCCAACGGAGCGTGTGCCAGTCGTGCGTATCGGGGTCCTGGAAGAACACGAAGCACGGATCACGCGGGTCACGGTGGACGACGTACCTGTTCTTGTTCTTCTTTCCTCCACGGCCGGAGAGCTTCCCGCGGTAGGGATCCAGGGCGGGTCCGTCGTACCAGAGGTTCTTGACCTTCACACCGCGCTTGCCGTGGATCATGAGCTTGTGCCGCGGCAGGAGCCGGTAGTACAGCTCGGCGGGGGGAATCCGCAGAGCGAAGCCGCCCTGGGCCATAGCGGCCGCGAACAGGCTGTTGGGGCTGTGATCGCCACGCGGGTCCCAGCTTGGGGCGTAGGAACCGAAGCGCCGGTTCTGCCAGGTCTCGACAACCCAGGTGGCGATGATGTGTTCCATCCCCGTCACGGTCAGGCAGGCGTCGGCCTCCGGGTCCACGCCCCGGTCGGCGACGTCCGTGCCCTGGTAGCCGAGCAGGACCGCGAATAGCAGCGACTTGATGGCGCCGAACGTCCGCTCCACGGAGTGCTTGTCGGTCGGACGCAGAACGCGGCTGGGTTTGATGTTCGCCTTGATGACCCGCTGCACTTCGACGAGGTGGTGGTTGCGGTAGACGGAGCCGTGGTCGGTGGTGACCGTCTCGGGAGAGAAGAACGGCAGTCCGGCGACTTCGTACCCGGCGAACTCCGCGACCACCGTGTGGGGGACGCCTGGGTAGGCCCACTCCACGTTCGTGCCCCACTCCGGGCGCATCGGCAACGGCATCATCATGTCCCGCAGCACCATCGCCACGTCGATCGACTTGTCGGAGACAAGGCTGAGGCGGAACGCCACGATCGAGCGCGTGTAGACGTCCAGTGCCAGCGTCAGATACACGGAGACCGGGTCGCCGAACACGTTGTCCAGTACCTTCACCGGCAGCACTGTGCTGTCCAGGGCGACGACTTGGCCGGGGCGGTGCACCACGATGTGCCAGCCGGTCGCGTACTGCTTCGCCTTTGCCGCTGAGCGTATGTAGCGCTGTCGTCCCCCGTTGGAGCCGAACCACTCTTTCCAGATGGCTCGCAGGGTGTCGTAGTTGGGGATCTTCACACGCGAGGGGGCGGCGGAGTCAGGCTTGGTGGCTTCCCCCTCGGCGGGCTCGGCCTCGGGCGATTCGAACACCTCCCGTATGTACTGGTGGATGAGGCGCTCGATGTCCCGCATGGTCATTTTCGAGCGGCGATCCGAGCACTCCGCATACACCGCGAACAATGCCTCGCGCAGTTCGGGGGAGATCGTGTGCCCGGTCGCCTCCCGCAGCCACCGGTCGTCCGCGACGCCGATCGGACCGTACTTCGCCCGTGCGGTGTCCCATCGAATCAGCGTGCGCAGGCTCGCCTTGTGCAGACCGTTCGCCTTCGCCTGTGCGGGGGCCTCGGCCGCGGCTTTCAGTAGTTCCTTTGCCTTCGCCTTGCGGCGCTGGGTCAGCGTCGTGATGTCCGGGTCGTACTGCGGCAGGGGTTCATGCGGCAGCGCGTAGAGCGGGTCGCCGCTGCGATACCCCGTTTTGGCCTCGAGCAGGTGCTCCATGCGGAGCATGATGATCTGGCGCTGGTGGTCATCCAAATCATCCATTGCCTTGGGCTGCCGACCGCGGTCCGCGGCCGGCAGGTCCGTACGCGTCCGGGTGGAGGGACGGCAGTCCGGGCGATGCATGAGCTCGCTCAGCGAGGTCTTCCACGCCTCGCCGTTCTCGTCGACGAGGGTGACCCGGCTGAGATGGGGCAGACAGGACTGGATCCGCCACGCGCTGCCACTGATGATCAGCTCGGCGCCCGCCGCCAGGTTCCACATGGGATCTGCTGAAGTGCTCACCGTGGCAACTCCCGGCGGTGCTGCTCGGGAGCCAGACGGATCAGGCTCGCATCACCGAACGGCCCCGAGAGATCCGCGCCAAGGTGTCGATGCCAGAGCAGATGAATCGCATGAGCCCGGGCGATCGCCGGAATCCGGCACTGCTCAACCAACTCGCCGAACGGCAAGGGTCCTTGCGCTGCCACCTGCCGTAACTGGTCCTGAATGCCCAGCACATCAGGCGTCGGACGCCGCTCCGCGGAGAGTGCGTCCACGTTCGTCCACACGTGTCGGCGCCACCCCGCCACGACGCCGTACTGCCAGCCCGCCGACAGCGCGGCCTCGGCGGTGGCGGCAAACTTCAGTGCGTCCTGCGGCTTGATCCGATCGGCAGGACGTACGTCGATCAGGAAGAGTCCGGACTCGGTCACCAGCAGGAAGTCCGGGGTGTGCTGGATCGACTTGCCGCCGGAGAGAAACCGTAGCCGGAACGGCTGACACAGGGCCTCCACCAGGCCCGCGGCGAAGTCGGCGACCAGCAGCAGCCGCTCCTCCTCGTGGCTTTCGAAGCCGTGGTGCCGGTCCGTCGCCATCAGATACTCGAGCCCGGGGCGGTGGAACTGGTCCGTGCGCCAGGTGAAGCGGCGTACCGGAACGCTGCGCCGGAGATCCATCATGTCCAAGTCGCGCACCGGTCTGGTGATCGGAGTCTGGCCGAACTTCCACGTCGTGGTCCAGCGCACGGGCCACTTCTCGTCAAGATCCAGCGCCTGTGTGTACTCCGTGAACCCGGAGTCCAGCACGGCGAGGTCTTCAAGGGAACAAATATCCGACCAGGCACCATCACGGTAAGGTGTCGGTCCAGTGGACCAACTCCGCCCCGAAGTTGCTGAGTTCATCTGGGAGCGCTCGCCTCCTCGCCGTGATCCGTACTCCAAGAGCGGAAAGACCGTATGGCTCGCAACGCAGCCCAGGTCGTTCACTCTTTCGTAATTCACACATTCGAGTGAATGTGTCTCCGCTTTCTTCCCGCAGGCAAGGCACGGCTGATCTTGTTGAGCCCGTCCGAACCGGCACGGCTCGGAGGCCCGTCCGGGGCGTGACTTTCAGGCACCAACAGGGCGAACACGAATCAGGGCTGGATGGACGGCGCCACTCTGACGCCACTACCTCGCAGCTTGACCGGCTCGAACGACACACCGAGCGGATCGCTGTCCAATGTGACCTGGGCTCCCGGCTGCCGCGGTACGGCGCCGCGACGTGAATGGGCGCCGTGACTCTCTCTGGGTGCAAACCGCACAGCAGCGAGATCTGGCTCGCCGCCCGCTGAGGGACTGCCGTCGAACTTTTCATTGAGGGGCGTTACCCGAGCTCCCAACCGTTGCTCTGCAGCGTCACCGGCGACCCACCGTGATCTGAAAGGTGCCTGCGTGGAAGACGTAAATGGCGCGGGAGTGTTGACAGGAGCGGAGCGGAACAGGTGTGCGCGATGACGTTGGCGCGACGAGCCGTGCAATGGGGAGAAGGGTGAGCCCCCTTCCCCGTAGCCTCGCACCGCTTCCGGAAGAATCCTTGACGGGATTCATTCTGCGCTTGGCTCATCGCCTGGACCGATCGCCTGCCCGAATCGGGCGAATCACATCGCTGGTTACCTATGCCTCCGGCGATAGGGCATCGCGGTTCCCCGCTCACCTTCTGCTAGGGCTAGAGCGCGAGAGGGCTAACTCGTTCGCCGCGGCAACTCACCTCACCATGGATGAAGTTGCAGCCTTTGGTCTGAGCTGTCATGCCAGCAGCTATCCACCGCTCGCTCGTGTCGGACTACAGGCGAATGGAAAGATTCGGCGTGACGCCTGGGCCTTTTTGCAAGTCAACCGTTTCTGCGCCGCTTGCCTTATCGGTGACGGAAGCCCTATCCAGCGCGCTCATGGAGGCGCCTGGCGCCGGGACTGGCATTTGCCCGTGGTTTTTGCATGCACACGGCACAGACAGCTACTGGAATACCAGTGCTCCACATGCACCCTTCCGCTCCATGCCGCTTCCCGAGCCCGCCTGGGTATGGTGCTGAACCCTGATGCCAGTGGGATCCACCCCGCGAACTGCCGTAACGTCCTGCGCGGCTCTACTGGCCGACAGCACCGCGCCTACTGCGAAGCACCGCTGACCCGGAGACCCGAGGGTAAGAACTCCGCCACCTCATACCTGGAATCGTGTCTGCGACTGCAGGAACACATTGCCGCGCGATTACTGCCAGGACGCGAAGACCCCTTCTACTTCAACGACCTGCTTGCTGTCGCGCAGCTCGTCGTCCTTGCCTGGCCAGCCTCCACTCACTCCGCACCACTCGACACGCCACTCGCTGACGCTCTGGACGGTCACATCGCTGAGGCGCGACGCAAAAGCGCTCCGCGGCCGGGTGCCCAGCATGGGTCGGCAAGCGTTCTTCGACCGCCTGCCGACCCCAAAGCGACCGCAGCGCTCCTCCTGCAGAGCGACACTCTCCTCGCAGACCGGAATCCCGCGAGCCTGCGTGACACTATGCAGTCCTTGGCGGACAGTGCTGCCGGGCAGGATCGAGCCCGCTTCATGAGGACGCTCCGCAGCCAGCCCGTGACCCCATCACTCGCACGTGCGCTGAGCCGCCAGTACCGAGGATTCCATGCCGGCCGCCGCTACCCCTTGGCCACTGCCGCTCTACGTGTCCCTTCGCGAGAGAGCCGCTTCAGCCCGGGAGAGGTCCCGCAGCTCATCCCTGCCACTTGGTATCAGCAATACTTCTCCGTATTCTCCACTCGTCTCACCGTGTCCAGCTCGGCCAATGCCAACCACATCCGCAGGGCCGCAGCCCTCAAGCTGATTGAAATGAGCACCGGGGCGACGGTGATCGAAGCCGCCCACATCCTTGACATGCCGGTTAGTTGCGCCCTGTCCTCCATACGGCAGCTGAGGAAGCGCTGCCCAGAAGACGCCTGGCCACTCTTCCGCTCGGCCGTAGAAGCCGTCGCGGAACAGATGGAGCGAGACCCGGAGCGCCACAATTACGCTCGCCGACGACGGCAACTGGCTCAATGGGTCGTTCCCGCACAGGACTGGACGGACCTCACACGCGACTTGGGCCATAGCCTCAAGCAGTCCCACCACCACATTGGGTTCTCCGTGCTCGCCTGGGCTCGTGCAACTCAGGGCTACCACCTGTTCAGCCCCCTGATCCGAGACACCACGACCGGGAAGCGGCTAGCCGGTGCGCATATCGTGACTGCGGCTGCGAGCCAACTTAGTAACGCCCGCCGCGGCGGCATGCTCACCTTGCTTCAGAGGCTCGGCCCTTACGCCGACCGGCTCGGGGCGGACTGTGAGGTGAGGGAACTGCCAGCACAGCAGTAGCCCAGCGGCTGTCGTCCATCACGGCGGCGCGGTCGCCGACGCCGCACCCAGCGGTTCACCAGCGCGTCTCCCCGGCGAAATACTTTGCCGCCTTGCGCTAGGTGTGACACAGGATCCGCTGCGGCGAGGTGTGCGCGTCGGGCCTCAGCCAGCAGGTGATGTCGGCGGCCAGGACCAGCCGGCCGTCCGCTGATCGCGGCAGCGGCACCGTGGCCAGGGCCCGCCGCAGCCGGGCGACATCGACTCGGCCGGCGGCCAGTGCGTCGTAGAGCCCGCCATGCCCGCGACGATGTTCGCCCACCAGTGACAGCTCCACCAGCGACCGGACGGGGCCGTCGGCACACAGCACGGCGTCGGCAAGCTCGAACAGTGCATCCGCACGCCTGGTCAGGCAGGAGTAGAACTCACCCCGCAAGCGTGACAGTTCCGCGAACGGATCCTGCCGGACAGCATGATGCAGCAGACTCATCCTCACGGCCTTCGTGCTGGGCGTGTGTGTTCCTTGGTCGGAGCACATGCTCAGCCGAAGGCCGCCTGCGCGTAAGGCAGTTACCAGTCTGAGTGATCAAGTGCGAGACGTCGTTCGACCCCCGAGGTTAAAGATCAAGCTAAAGGCTGTGCCGTAATCCCACGAGGCTGAGGGTCAAGCCGTGTCCGGGTCGACGCCGATGGCGCCGGCCGAGCGAAGCGAACGCCCGAGGTCTCCGGTGAGGACGCGAGGGTGGCGCCGCCACCACCACAGGTCGGGGCCGGGCAGCCTGTGGAACTGATCGAGTGCTTGGCCGTCGTCGTCGATGGTCGCGGCCTTGTACTGGGCGTCCAGGGCTTTGATCCGTGGGGTCCAGAGTTGGACGATGTGTTCGTCCAGCAGGAGCCACGCTTCGTGCAGCCAGTTTCGGCAGTAGAGGTCGTTGGTGTACTCGTAGATGTCGTCGCCGTAGCCGCGCTCGATGACACTCACGAGGGAAGCCCACGCGTTCACCCTTTCAGTGACCGTGAATGCCGTCCGCCAGCCGCGCTGGTGCAACAGCTGTCCCACCTCGGTTTCAGTAGCCACGGGCGTGAGGCTCTCACGCCGAATCCGTCCGGGCCACCGAGTTGTGTCCCGTCAGAGGCTGGCGGCCCGGCAGCAGGATCAAGATGAGACGATCTCGTCGTGGCTGGTGTGATCATGGCGTCGGAGCCGCCCTGGATAGCCCCATTCAGCGGGCTGAGTCCGAGGCAGTTCGGGAAGCTGATGACCATTCTGCGGCGCCAGGGTGCGGACGCCGCCGCAAGGGCCGACCGTGGAGCTTTCCGCTGGAGGACAGGGCACTGCTGGTCGCGGCGTACTGGCGCACGAACTTGACGATGCGGCAGCTCGCGCCGCTGTTCGGGGTGTCGAAGTCGGCGGCGGACCGCATCATCGATCACCTCGGGCCGATGCTCGCGCTCCGGCCGCGCAAGCGGTTCGCCAAGGACGCCGTGCTGATCGTGGACGGCACCCTGGTGCCCACTCGCGCTGGCCGAGCTATCGGCGGTGCGGGCGGGATGAAGTTGCCTGGTTATCCGCCGTCGGTGATCGTGAGGGTCTAGCCGACGGCGGCCTTGGCGCCAGACTCGTCCGCTGCTCTGGAAGCCGGTCTGGTGATTGGTGGAGTACCGGTACTTCTTTGGCTGCTCGGCGATGGTGTGGCCGCGGGTAGGGGCCAGGGCGCCGTTCAGGAGGAGGGCTGAGCGCTTTCCAACCGCACGCGGAGGCGTGTTGAAGGATGAGGAGGGCTTGGACGGTCGCAGTGATGCGGTTGGTGTTGCAACGGAGCTCTCGTAGCAGGAGTCCTTGAGGGTGGCCATGGCCTGCTCGAGGCAGCGGATCTTGGCGTGTGTGCTGTTGTGTCGGCGCTGCCACCGTTTGAGGCGACGGCCGCGGAAGGGGGCCCGGATGGGGCCGCCGGCACCTTGGTATGCCCTGTCGGCCCAGCACTTGAGGCCGGCGGCGGTGAGTGCTTCGACGATCTGTGGGTGCGGGCGGCGGTCAGGTCGTGGGTGGAGCCGGGGAGGGCGGGCGAGGCCCACAGCAGGCGGTCGAACGGGTCGGTGAGGACCTGGACGTTCATGCCATGGCGCTTGTGTTTGCCCGAGTGTGCGCCGTGAGGCGCTTGTTGTTCGAGTGGAGGTGAAAGACCGCCGCCATCGCCCTGTCGCAGCAGGGAGGTTGAAGCTGGGGGCAGCCTGAACCGGGAGGTGCCGGGGAGGGCGGGAAGCAGCCCCGACAAAGCCGGGACGTGCCAGTACTGCCAGATGGTGCGGGTCCGGCAAGCGAGACGGAGAGGAGTACGCGAGGAACCGGCGTCTACGCCTCCTTGAGGCACGCCAGCTCGAACCTGGTGGATCAGGGCTGGATGCGGTGCGTCCCTGCTGGATATTCGGCTGGCAGGGAACTTCCCGGGCGGTCTATTTCGGTCGCGCGGGGAGGCCACGGTGAAGTGCTGCGGGGTAGCCGTGGCGAGGCCGCGGGGGCATAGCCGGGCTCCTACTCCGACGATCGAACAACGAGCGAACACGGGAACCGTCCCGGTTCCGCCTTCCTGCCGCGCGTCCAGCTCGGGCGGAGGGCTGGGTCCATCGTCGGTCGATCGGGCCGGGACGGGGCGGAGCCGCCGTAGTACTCCGAGTCGGGGAGAGCCCGGCACATGGGGAAGGGCGGCAGCGGTTTCGAGAAGGGAAGGAGGCTGCAATGCCGAAAGACGCACCGCTGAACAGTGGTGCTCCCGAGGCCCCGGTGGGGTCTCGCCAGCGGGTATCGGGGATGCAGACCAAGCTTCACCGTTGGGCGGCGGCCGACCACGGCCGCAGGTTCGACGATCTGTTCAACCTCGTATGCGACCCGGCGACGCTGCTCGTGGCGTTCGAACGGGTCGCGGGCAACAAGGGAGCCCGAACCCCGGGCGTCGACGGCCTCACGGTCGTCAACGTCGAGCGGGACCTCGGTCTCCCGGGCTACCTGGAGGACCTGCAACGCGTACTGAAAACGGGTGAATTCCGCCCGCTGCCGGTACGCGAACGTAAGATCCCCAAGCCCGGCGGGAGCGGGAAGGTGCGCAAGCTCGGCATCCCGACCGTCTCCGACCGGGTGGTCCAGGCGGCCCTCAAGCTGGTGCTGGAGCCGATCTTCGAGGCCGACTTCCTGCCGGTCTCCTACGGTTTCCGGCCCATGCGGCGCGCACACGACGCGATCGCCGAGATACACCGCTACGGCACCAACGGCTATCGCTGGGTGCTGGACGCGGACATCGAGGCGTGCTTCGACTCCATCGACCACGCGGCCCTGTTGGACCGGGTGCGAGCGCGGGTCAAGGACAAGCGCGTGCTGCGGCTGGTCAAGGCGTTTCTCAAGGCCGGCGTCCTCACTGAGGGCGGCGACCGCGAGGAGACCTTCACCGGCACCCCGCAGGGCGGCATCCTCTCCCCGCTGCTGGCGAACATCGCCCTGTCCGTGCTCGACGAGCACGTGATGGAGCCGTGGGAGCCGGGCGGAAGGATGTCCACCAGGGGCAGGCGGGCACACCATCGTCACCACGGCCGCCCGAACTGGCGCATCGTCCGCTACGCGGACGACTTCGTCGTCCTGGTCGACGGCAGCCGCGACGATGTCGCCCGCCTGCGCGAGGACATCGCCGACGTACTGCACCCTCTCGGGCTGAGGCTGTCACCAGCCAAGACCCAGATCGTGGACATGTCGGAAGGGTTCGACTTCCTGGGGTTCCACATCCAGTGGCGCCGTAAGCGAGGCTCGAACAAGTGGTACGTCTACACCTTCATCGCCGCGAGGCCCATCCGGCAGCTGAAGGACAAGATCCGTGCCCTGACGAACAGAACGTCGCAGCAGGACCCGGGGACCGTACTGAAGAGGATCAACTCGATTCTGCGCGGCTGGGTCAACTACTTCAAGCACGCGGTATGCAAGACCACGCTGAAAGCCCTGGACCACTTCGTATGGCGACGGGTGACCAGCTGGTGGATGGTGCTGCATCGCTGGAGGTGGAAGGACGTCCGCCGACGCTTCACCGACCGCAATGGCCGGTGGCACAGGCTCTCGGCGGACGGGATCGAACTGTTCCCCATGGTCTCGATCGCGGTCACCCGCTATCGCTACCGGGGCAACACGATCCCCAACCCCTGGGTTCTCAACCACGCTTGAACGGCAGAGACCGTGGAGAGCCCGGTGCGGTGAGAGCCGCACGCCGGGTTCGGCGAGCGGCACGGAGAAACGGGCCGGTGGCAACACCGGCACCGCGCTCCGTGCCGACTCAACAGTACGGGGTGTCGGCGGCGGCCCGGTCGATCGGCAGCAGAGTGCCGTCCAGAATCACGAATGCCTTGGTCCTCGCGATGCTCATCACCTCGGCCAGGGTGGGCGCGAGCGCGGCCAGCACATCAACGGCCTCGCGAATGTAGCGGTACGCGGTCGCGATGCCGATACCAAAACCGGCGGCGAGCTGGGCGTAGGCGTCACCGCACCTCAGATGGGCCAGAGCGAGGAGAGCCTGACGGCCGACGGTCAGGCGCCGCCACCGGGTCCCGATCTCCCCTCGCCGTACAGCGAGTCGTCCGGTCAGGTACCGCAGGGCGCGACTCGACAGGTCGATCGACGACGGGTAGACAAGCACACGAAGCTCCTGGCAGACAGCGGATCTTGGTCGTGAAACCGTCTACCAGGAGCTTCGTCGTTCCGTAGATCCGTCCAACACGGCCAGCGCCATCACGTTGGAGAAGGCGCACTCTTGCGCCCTCGGCAGTTCCGGCGGCGGGGGCCAAGCGAACCCGGCTGATGATGTGCTGAGGCACGAGGCGCTCCGGGTAACTGAACAGCTGTCAGTAGCTGCCGTGTGTGCTCTCCCCGACACATGAGAATCTGCCTGTGCTCCTCTCCTGCTTCGCGAGATGATGCCCATGGGAGTTGCACTCCATGAGTGCAACCAACCCCTCGAACCGGGAGAAGCGCATGGAAACTTCAGAGAACCAACTGCGGTTCCGTTTGTCTTACGACCTTGTCTTGTGCGCGAGGTGCGGGATCAAACGAGTTCGCGGCGTTGACTGTGCGGACTGTGGAGCCCGCCCAGCTCCTTGGGAAATAGATCAGCGTGCGGGAGCACGTCGGGCATCCATACGTGCCACAGCCGAGTTGTTGACGACCTCTCCCGTGGAAGCATCTCCGAGCCTGTTTCAGGCTGCTGAAATGGAAATGCTAGTGGGGCGATTGGAGTCATGGCTATACCGCTTTTTCGCCGCGGTTCGCTCGGTGACTCAAACCCTGCCGGGGGCCGACGATACTCTCAGGGAAGTTGTTGAGGAACTGGTCAATGAGCGCGCCGTTGCGTCCGCAGCAGTTCGGCACCGTCCGTATCTACCCTTGGTTGACGGTGCGAGAGCCTGCATTGAGCATCTCGTGGATACAGTACGTGCATATCTAGCCGCACTAGACGCGCCTACGCCGCTAGAAGCGCAGCGTCACGCAGACGTTGCGCAGAAAAGAATGGACGCTTCTGGTGACGTTCTAGGAATGCACATGGAAAAGGTAAACCGGCTCAATGAACTCTTGGAGGTTGACGGTTTTCAGGATCAGATGGTCGTGCTGCTGCGGCAGTCAATGATGGAATTGGGCGCAACCGATCTGGCAGATCTTTGTGCGCTTGCCGAGGCCGAGGTTGCGAGAATCCTTGGAACCCCCCCTCAGTACGGGTACGGGGGTGGTCTGCAGTTCGCTCTACAGCGGGCCCTTATGGTCGCACAGGGAGACGAAGATAGATTTGAGCGCATCGTAAAGGGAAGCTTCGAAATATTTTCCCAGAATCCTGAGCTACTATCGATCTTGGCGGAGAGTCCTCACTTCAAATCTGATTATGAGGCGGCAATGCTAGACCTGTTCGACGCCGCCTCTCAGGTTGCGCAGGCAGCGAATTGTGGCGTGCCGCGTCAAGTGGGGCGGTCCATGGTTGATATCGCTGCAAGTTTGGTGGAGGGCGCAGGACAGCTGGTGGCAATTGCCCTGCTCGTGACGTCAGGACAGAAGTCAAGGCCCTACGGCAAGCTTCGGCAAGACAATGCGACGGATCTTTTGCGTAGCGCTCGCACGCGCCCCGTGATGGAGAACCTGCTGGGGGGTTTCAACCTGGACTTGCGCACAGCCCAAGCACATAGAATGGTTCGCTATCAGGATGATGGTGTACGCATAGAAATTAAGTCTGGTTCGCAGGAAATCTCCTGGAGTGAACTGAACGATGAGATCATCAGGGCGTGCGAAAGTGCCATGGGATATTTCGTCGGACTAACGCTTGCATTCAATCAGCTAGACGTGAACCTTCTTGACGCGACCAGCTACCATTCCTTCGGGATATCTCCAGCGGTTATGCTAAGCGTGGGTATGTCTGGCCTGGGTTGCCAGGAGATCTTCCTGGAGGAACGAGAGGGTTCCTGGACGGTTCATCTGGAAGCGCCTGAAGGTTCGCCTCTGACTGTCCTGGTGGCTGGCGCATCCGCGCTAATTCCCGACAGCATTGAGATCTTCACCCTTCATGCCAAGCGGGAAGATGGCTGGCACGTCCTGAGTGGCCCTGTATCGCTTTTGCGCCCTTTCTTGGATCCGGCTAATGAAGCTGATGATCATCATGGGCTTGCCGCTGTGCGATTTCAGCGAGTCTGGACATACGACGGTCAGCCCTGCGTGACGGAAGCTGTAACTCGTGGCTGGACAGCGCGGCGGGCCATCGCTGCGCTTGATGGCGGGCTACGCAGTGTGCCCCAACTCCGCGTCCTGCGTGCCTTTGCTGTGGAAGTCACAGACCCGGAACTCGCTGAGTCGCTGTCCGCGGCGATCCGTTATGTCCGGTTAGGGGATTCTGTGGAGCACAAGACAAGCCTGCTGGTCGCCCAGCTTGCGACTTGGGCATCTGCGGAAGTTGAATATACACCGGTCTAAGTCTCTTCAATGGTTTTCTCGCAGTTCTGAAAATAGGACTTCCAGCGGAATTGCTGCGGCTGGGCGTATCCCTAAAGCTCGGCCCAACGGGGCGCTGATCCGCTTCTTCGTGGACGGCCGCAGTTGTGACGCCGCCCAGGCCAAGGAGGGAGCCCTGCTGGTGATGGAGTGGTCGAAGGAGGGCATGGCCGCCCACGGCTGGTTCTGGGAAGAGAAACCGTCCGTCTCTGACTGACCTGCACAGGCACGACGGCCGAGGCGACTGAGCCCGTACTTCGACACAGCTCTCGATGGCGGTCGGAGGTCGGCGTCCCGCGACGCGGGATACCGGGAGGTTGCGTATGGGGGGGCTGCACTGCTGTGCCGGCCCCGGCGTCAGGATTCCTTGAGCCGGTGCTGGGCGGCTTCCTCGGGTGTGTAGAGGTACAGACTTTCCTTTAGCGCGTCGGCGAAGTATTCGAAGGCTTCCCCGTCCTGCGGCTGGACGGGAGGAGGGAACGGCAGGCTGCTGGAACGGCGGGGCCAGATCCGGGCGACGGACAGGTGGAACTCCCGAGCGTGCTGGATGACGACGTCGACGGCCGGGAAGTAGACGTAGAGACAGAGGTACCCGATCTTCATCGGGCAGTAGAACCCGACCGGCTGCGGGCTCCCGGGCGCGCCTACGCCGGTGAGGTCGACCTTCACGGTGAGGCTGGTGACGAGGGGTTCGCGTTGTGGGCAGGCACCGATCCAGACACGCGTCCCACCAGGTATCGCCCGGTGAGTACGCAGCCTCCGAAGCTGATGGGGCGGCAGGAGGGGCGTGTGCTGGGTTTGGTCGGCCATCATCGCTGTCTTTGTGGCCCAGAGCGCGATCTGGCGCTGCTGCGGCAGGGAAATGAGGCTGAGGTCCTGCCCGGTGATCAGAGGCGTGAGGGCGTCCCTGGAAGCGACCTCCATCTGCGACATCCAACCGTTGTTGCACGGGGCGCAGACCTTCTTGACCGTGAAGTCCAGACCCGCCGTCTCCCGGGTCTTGTCGTAGGCGCCATCACCGTAGCGGGCTTGTTCGGTCCGCTGACGTCCTGGGAGGAGGTACTCGTTCAGCCACTGGGGGAAGACGTGCTCCTTGGTGACCGGAGCACGGCCGCAGAAAACGCAGGACATCGGCAGATCGTATCGGCCGGGCTCGTATCGGCGAGCGTGTGGCCCGACCACTGAATCGTGATCCGGCCCGGCCGGCCGCCGGACCGTAGCGGGGCGGGCACTACAGGCCCACTGACGGCCCCCGTCGCCGCCTCATGGCTCCGAGGCCTGTCAGCAGCCATACAGGCATGCGGTGATGCGTTCCAGGGCTACAGAGAGAGGGCAGGTGTGATCAGAGATGCTGCCTCAGCCAGTCGGGCATGCTCGGGTCGTCAAGTTCCCAGGCTTTCTGGAACTGCTCGTCCTTCTGCCAGGTGTTCTCATCGCCGTCGAAGAACTTCTGCCGGTTGCACTTGTACTTGACGACGGTGTTGCCTTCGAGCCTGTACTCGTTCCAGTAGTAGTTCTGCCTCCCGTGGCCTTTCCACTCCTGGGTCGTGTAGATCGTCGTCATGAAGTCGCAGTGTAGCTAGGGCGATGATCCGGCTTGACGGCGTAACCCGGGCAGGCAGGGGTGAGTTGGAAGGTCGTCGGGGACGCCCTCGGAGCGCAGGCGCGGACGGCACAACAGGACAGCTCAGCATGATCGGGCTGTTCTTCACCCCGGCCGCCGCCACCCGCCAGCTGCCCGGCGTCATCCGTCGGCGCTCCCGTCGCACGGCGGCCGCGCCGGGAGGGGCGGCCCCGGATCCCCAGTAGGCCGGCCGTCCGATTGCCCGGGGTGCCGCACGGCGGGCATGCTGCGCGTTCGGCGAGGAAAAGAGAGGGAGAGCGTGGCCGAAGACAACGACACCACAGCGGCGGAAGCGTCGCTCAGGAAGGCCGTGGAGCAACTGTGCGGCGACGGGCCGGGCGACGGCAGCAAGGCCGCTCAGGAGGCCGTCCAGGCGCTTGCTGACGGTTCTGGGAAGGCGTGGACGCCCGAGCAAGAGACGCAGATCAGGGCCATGGTGGAGCAGATCCGCAAGCTGCGGTATCTGAACCGGCCGGGGGGTGGCTGGTGGCGTCGGCGCCGGGAGTGGCGGGCGAGAGAGCGGCTGGTCAACATGATGATGGCCAGCGGCCCGGAGCTGCTGAACGAGGCGGAGCTGCGGCACTGGAAGAGCCACGCGATGGTGGAGCTGCTGCTGAAGTTCATGGACACCGCGATGAGGAAGGACGACACGGTGGAGGCGCTCGCCCGGATTGAGGCGCTGAACGCCGTGACGTACGAGGACTACCAGCAGGCCCGGAAGAAGCTTGCCGAGAAGGAGGCCGCCGGGTGACCGGGTGACCGGTTGGCAGATGCGATGCGCCACGGCCTCGAGCTGGCACGAGGTGAGCGTCGGGCTCCGGGTGCTGGTACAGGTCCGAGTGGCGAGCGATGGTCAGGTCAGCGCCGGGTGACGGTGTAGCCGGCGTCGTTGACGGCGGCGGTCCATACATCGCGGTCGAACCACTTGGTGATGTTCGGCTGGAGCTCGCTGATCATCCGCATGCGCGCCTCCCAGTCGTGCCCGACATCGCCGCGGCTGCCGTCGCAGCCGGCGCATCCGTCCTCGCCGTGGATGTGGCCGGCCATCCAGGCGTTGACCGCGACGTTGATGATGACCGCGTACAGGTCACCGCCGGTCTGGGCCAGGGAGTCCGGCACTCCGGCGAGGACCAGGGCGAGCTCAGGGTTGTCGATCGGCGGCATCGGTGCCTGCCCGGCGTCCTTCTCGCTGCTGCTCTCCTCGTAGGAGGCCTGGTTCTTGGCGAGGCGGTCGGCCGTGGCGGAGGCGTCGAAGTACCTCCAGGCGGAGCGAACCTGGATCCCGAGCCGTTCGGACACGGTGGTGATCTGCTGCTCGATCGTGTCCGCCACGGTCGCGGGGGCGAACGTCACTCCGCGACGGGCCAGCTCCGCGAGCGTCTCGGCAACGGCTTCCTTGAACGCTTTCGTCTTCCGCACCAGGGCATCGTAGGCGGGTTGAGGCAGGCGGCGCGCGGCTTCGTCAGCATTGGCGGCACGGTCGGCCCGGTACCATTCTCAGGGGATCGGGTTGTTGTCCCTCTGGTGGTAATCCGTTCCCATGTTCGCCGCTGGGGTCAATAGCTGGCCCATCTCGATACTGCCGCTGCAGTCCAGACCGCCCTTGGGGTCGGTCACCCAGGTTGGCCCTCCGACCCAACCGTCCTCCGTGAAGTAGCCCGGCTCGAAGGTATGGGCGAACTCTTCCAGTCCTGAAATGATTCGGCGGCTCCAGTCGCGCTGCTCGTCCAAGCCCTGTTCGTCGTATTGCCCGAGGTCTGGATAGGTCAGCTCAACGTTCATGAGCGGTTCGGTCCGTCCCTCTGTCAGGCATCCGGCGAACCCGTTGGTGACGCGGATCTTGCCGACGTAGAGGTCGATCAGGCTCTTGGTCTTCTGCGGCAGTTCAGACCTCTGGACCCACTTCTTCAGATCGGGTGTTGTGACGTGCCCGAAGTCCTTGATCACGCCGTCGCTGCGTCTGACCGGCGGGTCGTCGTTGCCGCTGCACGCAGTCAGCACCAGCAGGCATACGGTGATCACCAGACCTTCCGGGATTGCTCTCAGCCTCGGATAGTTCATGCCCCCCTGCTCTCCGGACAGGACGCGGTATCAGCCGCCGATCCGTGACGCGATGAGCCGGTTGCTGAGCTCGACCGTTCCGAGGTACCACCAGAAGATCCAGTCCAGGAACGCTTCGTCGTAGTCGCCGCGCTGGTCTGCTCTCCGGTGGCGCAGGTCGTAGCGGTTGGCGATATCGAAGAGAGCCCCTTCGTCCTTGCCGAGCTGCTCCTTGAGGAGGGCCCGGCGTTCCTCAAGGATGCCCGCGAGGGCCACGATCGCTGATCGCTTGCTCTCCGCAGCCGCGTCACGGGCGCGGAAGAGGGCGACGGCGTGACGGACCCGGGCCGTGATGTCCGGGGTACTGCCGGTCAGGGCGTGGTCCACCAGCGCGCTGCGGGCGTCGTCGGTGACGGCGACCAGGCGCCCGAGGTCCTCGCCTTCGGCGGCCAGCTCGTATTCGATGCCGGCCTCGCGGAGCAGCTCGTTGACCTTGCTGCGGTAAAGGAGCCGGGCGGGCCCGTTGTGGAACTCCGAGTGGTGCCAGCCGCACCCGGCGTAGGAGTGGAAGCGGCGAGTCCGGGGGCGGCTGAGAAGGTCGTGGAAGACCTCGATCAGCCCGAAGAAGGTGTCCTCGTCCCACGTAGCCGGGGATAAGGGCCACAGGTCGGGAATGCCCAGGCGGCGCTCGATCACTCGCGAGGCGTCCGCGTCCGACAGCTCGGTGGGGTCGTCCACGCAGTCCTCGCCGAAAACCTCCACCAGGTAGCCGCTGTCGGCAAAGTCGCTGACGATCCGCTCGAAGTCGCGGCGGGAGTCCCGTGGGGTACTGCCGTCGTGCGAGAGGCCGCGCCCTTGCCGCTGCGGCCAGTACGGCCGCGGCTCGACGGCACGGCGCAGCTCCGAGGCGCGGCCGACCAGCTCGGTGAGCCAGTCCCGCTTGTCCCTTCCCTGCCGCTCCCCCCAGCCAGGGGTAGTGCTGGCCCATGGGTCATCCGACGGTGCGGGGCTGTTGGGCAACTCCTCGAAGTCGGCCACCACCGTAGTACCGGCGAAGGCCTCCGTCAGGAGCCAGACCGCCTGGTCCTCCCACCATCTGTTCGGGACCCGCAGGACCCGCTCGCCCTCGGACGCGAACAGCGGCGCCGGCCAGCGCAGCTCATAGTTGCTCAGATCCAAACTCACCGGCCCATCATCGCCCAACCCGGCAAGCATCAACTGGCCAACGGGGCAGACCGATACGCGACCGAGCCCCCGGACCAGTAACGGTCCGAGGGCGTGACTGAGCGCTTCAGTTGGCGATTGAGCGACAGCTCGGAGACCAGTAGCTGCCTCTAGGCCTCCGGGCCGGCCGCGCCGTGCTTGTGGATCGCGGCATCGAGCACCCCAAGAGCTCGGAGTAGCAGGTCTGCGGCATGATCTCCGTGCTCGGTCAGCGCCCAGGAGAGAGCCGCGATATGCCCGGGCACCGGGGCGGCTCCGCCGGACGCGGTCTTCAGGATCCGCGCCACCTGGCCGTGGCTGACGGGCTTGCCCTTCTCGATCAGCGAGGTCAGGTCAGCCGTTGCGGTACGCAGCCAGCCGAGGCCGTTGGCCGCTGTCGCAGGGACGGGCTTGTTTGCGGCTGGGCGAAGATCGGCTTGGTCCAGGACCTCCAGTTCCAGCCCGGCCGCGTTGCACAGCTCCCGCGCGGTATTCCTGACGGTCTCGTCAACTGGGGTGATCGAGGCGAGCAGGTGCACATCCGCTCCGAGCCGCTGGCTCAGTGCGACGTCGCGCCGGAGTTGGGCCTCGTTGAACTCCGAGGCTGAGGTCTTCACTTCCCCGGAGAGGACCTTCCCGTCCCAGATACCGAAGATATCCACCTCTTCCTGGGTGCCGCCTTCGAAGGTGACGTCGGTGCCGGGGAGGAAATGCGAACGGGGCTTGCGCCGGCAGAGCTCGGCGATGACCAGCAGATGCGGCAACAGGCCGTTGTCGCTGGCCCGGTCGGTGAAGCTGTCGAGCCGGTAGTGCACGGCAGTCGGCGCGCCGCCGGACTGGTAGGTGGAAACGGCGCCGCACCCGGGGCACTGCGGGGAACTGCTGGTCTGGCCGAGCGGAACAAAGGACCGGCTGGTGCAGGAGGGGCAGATGCTCTCCAGTCCACGCTCGGCCCAGCCGAGCACGCACAGCTGTTCCAGCGCCGCCGCCCGGTCTTCCGCCCTGGCGTTCGGCAGCTTGTCGGCGGGCAGATAGCGACGCTCGGACCGGCCACCCCACGTGGCGGCCAGTTCGGCGAGCGCGGCGTCCGGGTGGCCGTCCGCGCGAAGCTCCTTCAGCCGCTTCAACAGCTCCTTGGACCGCGGCGTGGTCAGGGCGACGGCTGCCTCGTAGACACCGGGCTCGAGAAGCGCAGAGCTGTCGGCGCGTTCGGCCAGGGCCGTTCCCAGCCGTCCCGCAGAGGACAGCTGGTGTCCGGTTGCGACATCGTCCAGAAGCCGTTCCGTGGCCTGCGGCAGCAGGGGGAACGTCATCTGAACGGCGAGCTGGTGGGGCATCGGCTGGAACGCGAGCTGCAGCTTGCCGTCCCGCCACTGGGCATCGGGGTGAACCAGCTCGGCGATGGACGGGCGGGCCGGCAAGCCGAGCAGGGGCTCGCCCCAGAACCTCACCAGGGCCCCGGCATACCCGTTGAACCCGACGGGCTGAATGAAGCGCAAGGTGCTCGGCCCGTCGGCGAAGACCTGGACGTCGAACGACGTCGGCACGCCGTAGTGGCGTTCGAAGGTCACCCACGCCGTGGGGTCCAGGTCCGTCCGGAAGGTGAACGGGGCGGTCCGGGCCGGGAACGCGGGCCTGTGAGTCCCGTCCCGCGGCTCCTCCTCGGTGGGCTCCAGACCTAGCACAGAGGCGAGCTCCAGCAGCTGCTCGGGCGACGCCGAGCGGCTGACGAGCGCCACGTCGACGGCGAACTCGTCGGGGCGAGACTTGAGGAGACGGGCTACCTGCTCGGGGAAGTCGAGCCAGTACTTGACCGTGTCGGCGCCCGGCAGCAGCAGCATCGGCATCTCGATCATGTCGACCGGTCTCAGCGCCCTGGTATTCCAGAAGTCGATGCTGTCGGTGAAGCCCTCGCCCTCTACGACCCACAGGACCGTCGGAATGCGCCTCGCGGGGGTGCTCGGGTACTCGCCGAACTGCGCGACCGTGCTATGGATCCGAGTGTCCTCATTCAGCTGGTACCGGCCGAACTCGTCCTCCTGCCTGCTCACCCTCACAGGTTCGACAATGTTGCGCTGCTTTACGCAGCCGGCCGCCGCCAGCTGCCAGAGCGCTCCGGTCGGGCTCGCTGCGATCGGAGGGTAAGCCGGGTCGAATTGCACGACCTCGGCCAGGGAGCAGGTGGATGCCACGTTGCTCTTCCGTATGCCCGCAAGGTCGACGATAGGCAGCCCGAGGCCCTCCGCGATCTCCTCGGCGGCCAACGGGGCGGCGTCGATGTTGACGAGCGCCTCGACCTTGGCGATGCGGACGGTCTGCTCGTGCAGCGTGGACAGGCCCGACGCCTGGGCTTCGACGATGGGCTCGGTCATGCCACCCCACCGGCTGCTGGCCTGCGTCACGGCCGCACGGAACCCGGCCACGCTGCCGCCCGCAATGAGGTAGGCCGCCCGGGAGGGGAGGACAGCTGCTTCCATGCCGGCCTGCCCCAGATATCTCCTCGAATCCACGACGCCAGCCTCCCATAGCACTGGCCGGGCGCGTAATGACAAGGTCGCCACCGAGAGCCGCCCCAGGAGTGGCGCACCTGTTGCCGGGTATAGCTCAGCGACGCGACGACCAGACCTCTCAGCACTTCGCCATCTCGACCGCTCACCCGCCACCTGGAGCGCCCAGTCACACCGGGTGTGACTGAGTGCTTCACTTGGCGAGTTGAGCGTTGGCCGGACAGGGTATCGGCGGAACGGGTATACACGGTGATGGCGCCGGTAGAGGAACGAAGGGACTGGACTGGCCATACCTGCTCGTGAGCTTCACTTGCGCGGCGCACGGCGGGCCTGCGGGGAGGTGGGTCGCGTTGCCAGAGTTCGATGATCGATCCGCGGCGCATCAGCGCGAAGTGGCGGCCGCTGCGGTCGAACTGGATCGCGAGGACGTCCTCGGTGGTCCCGATGCTCTACGTGATCTTGCCGGTGGTGATGTCGACGATGCGTACGACGGGGTTGCCCAGGACGATGACGGCTACCTCGTTCGGCGCCGGACCGGGGGCGATCATGACGTCCGGCTTGCCGTCGGGCATCAGGGGCTCAACGTTGAACTCCGCGAGTTCCTGGCCGGTGCGCGGCTCCCAGCGCTGCACCACCTTTCCCGAGATGGTGAGAATCTTTCCTTCGGTGTCGAAGAAGCGGGCGAAGCCCCATTTCCAGGCATCCCCTGCAGGCAGGGCCAGTCCCAGAATGGACGGTTCGGGCACGAGCAGGGACGGGGGCTCGGCTGCCCTCATCGAGGTGACCTCCCTCAGGGTGGCGACGTCGCGGACGGAGACCACGTTCTTCGCCTCCCGGTCGGCGAGCAGGGTGCCGTCCCGGCTGAACTTCACGGGGCCGTCGAATCCGGGCTTCCAGTAGGGCCGGGGCAGCACCAGCTCACCGGCTCAGGATGCCGCGCGTACGTCCCACCCCCCCTTGAACGTGATCGGATACAAGATCATCCCATCGTGTCCGTCATCCGGGGACGTACTCACCACGTGTGTAGCTCCACTCCTCCGTCACACGACCGTGCGGCCGCGCGAGGGTATGTGCGAATCAGCGTCCAAACGTCGCGTCCCGGGGGCGGTTGTCCCACCCCCGGGACGGATCGTCAGTGGCGACGCCAGCGGCGATTGACGAGGGGAACGCCGAGGCGAGCGGCCACCGTACGTTCCAACTCACCAACCACGACAGCCGGGGTATCGGCGCGGAGCGGCAGCACCCAGTAAGCCGACCACTCCTCCCGCTTGGACCTGGACTCCGCCATGTGCTGACGGATACGAACCGAAGCGGCGCCCCCGCAGAGCGCCCGCTCGGGTCGGGTCCGTCCGCAGTAGCAGGCCACGCCCTCTCCGTTCACCGGGATGTAGATGGCACGACGCTCGTTCCCGCTGTCCTCCCCGATCCAGATCGGAGAGTCCCGGTACTCCTCCAGCCAGGGGCCTACCAGGCTGGCCAGCACGGCGTAGCGCTCGGGCGTCATCGTGGCGACGCCCTGCCACACCAGGGCGCTCACCAGCTGTCCGACAGGGGCTCCGACTCGGCGATCTTGCCGAGGCGAGCGGTGATGCCCGCGAGGATCCCGAACGTCGACTCCACCTCGAGCCAGGCGATCTTGTCGTCAGTGCCGTTCTCGTCGCGCATCTCGATGAGGTCCATCAGCCGGTCCTTCGCGGTGAACACCGCCTCCTGGAACCGGGTGAGGCTCGCGGCCTCCTTGGCGGCGGGGTTGTTGCGCTCCGCCTCGGAGGTGAAGCCGTGCCGGACCGCCTGGCGCAGGTAGGCGTTGAAGGTGGAGGTCGCCCAGTCCGACGGCTGCTCGACCAGGGACTTGGACTCGCTGTCCCACCAGCGCAGCGGCCGGCGGGCCCGAGACCGCTTCACGGCGTCGGCCAAGAGCTCGCGGCCCGGCCCGGTCTCCAGGAGGCCCTTGATGATCTGCCCGACGCTGGTACGGGCGATGGTGGTGCCGACCGTCTCCTCGGCCGAGCCGGCGGCGGCCCGCAGGTGACCGGTGACCACCAAGGCGACCATGCCGAGCACGCCGAGCACGAGGGCGGCCTGGGTGTCGTTGGCGTGGGCGCGGTCCCGGAGGCCGTCGATGGCGTGGTCCGTGGCGGCGTTCTCCACCGTCCACTCGGTGTCGACCAGGTCCTGCCACAGGCAGCCGGTGTCCAGCGCCTTGCGGATCGAGTCCAGGTGCTTCGGCGTCTCGACGCTCGCCGAGTACGAACGCAGTCCCAGTTCCACCACCGGCCCGTTGCGGTGGCTGAGGTAGAGACCAGTCTTACCGAGCTGGGAGCGCACGAGGCGGTTGAAGGCGTGCCCCTTGCGGGTGAGCTCCTGGACGATCTGGGCGAAGCGAAGGTCGGGCAGGTCGTCCAGGCCAAGCAGGCGCATCCCCTCGGGCACCTGCTCGCGGCCGATCAGAACGTCCCGCCGCGCCGTCGCCAGGTCCTTGTCGGGCTGCCTGCCATCCAGCAGGCCCTCGTCGTAGAGGGCCGTCGCCATCTCCTCGGCGACGACGGCGTGCTGGGAGCCGGCGGAGAACTTCTTGGCGGACACGTTCATGCGCACCAGCACGCTGCGGACAGCGGCGGGGAAGCGCTCCATCCCGCGCTGCGGGTCGTCGTCCTCGTAGCCGACGATCACCTGGACCGGCACGGTGAGCGCGTTGAGCGCGATCGCCGCTTCGTTCCGCTCCCGCTGGTCCGCCTCGGTACCCTTCGGCGGCTGCGCCAGTCGCTTGTGGGCCACCTTGGCGATCTTGCGGACGAGCTCACGGCGGGCAACGAGCGGCAGTCGCATGAGGTACGAGGGCAGCAGCCGGATCCGGGTGTGGTCGCGGGCGTCGCCGGTCAGCCATCCGCGCTCGACCGGCAGGAGCACCAGGCAGGAGATCAGCCGACAGTTGCCGTCCACGGCCGTGTAGTCCTCGCCGACCGAGTCGGGGGACCCGGTGAAGGTCGCCGGCACCAGCGTCAGCGAGCGCTCAACGATGCGCTCCCCTACGTCCTGCGGGTTGTCCTTCTGCACGGCGATCGCGGCCCGGTCCACGGCCTCCATCACGGCCTCGAACGCGTCGCCGTGGACCAGCGTCGCGTACCGGTCGTGCGGGGCCGGCATCGACAGCGCGAGTCGGCCGCGGGGCGCCTTGGGGTCGGCGGCGTAGCTCGCGTCCGCGAGCAACCGGTCGTTCTCCACCGCAGGGGAGATCATCGGCGCGTACGCGCGGAAGTTCAGCGTCGTCAGCCAGCCGAACGGCGTCCGGTGCCGCTCAGCCCGGCTGAGCTCGAGCTCCTGGGGGTCGGTGGCCAGGTGGGCGAGACGCTCGATGTGGCTGGGGCTAAGGAGAACTCCGCCGAGCTTGCCGAGCTGGGTCTGGGCCTTGGTCGTCTGGCTGACCGGCGGGACACGGTGCTCGAACTCACCGTTGTCGTTTCGGAATCCGCTGACCGGGATGACCTGGATCTCACGGGTCTCGCCACGGTCCGGCTTGGAACTGCTGCTCATGGGGCGCCTTCTTGGATGGCCGGCGTGTAGTACGCCGGCGTTGGCCGCGCGTCACGCGGCGCCATCCGGGCTGCCACGCACCTACTCCGCCTCTGAAGAACCTCAGTCCGTTCAGGGTTTCGTAGCGTTGTCACGTCGGTCAGCGGCAGTTCGAGTGCTCTACGTGTGTGGCGGCGAGGCCGTCGCAGGCGGAGAGGAGCCCAAGTCGTGCGGTTGCAGACCTCGGTCCGCGCGCGCAGGCGTTTGACCGCCGCAATCAACGGCGTCGGCCGCACCCTACCGGTTCGCTGACCATCGTCCAAAGTGGTTTTACTGGACTCCTTTTGACGCACCGGCAGATGCCGTGCGACTCCAGGCTCACTAGCTGCGCAAACTCGAGAGACCGGCCCGGCTACCACGTCCGGAGCGCCCAGGCTGCCTTCCTCGAACCCGCGAGCTGTCCCCGGCCACCCGGTCCCGAGTCGGGGCGAACGGGGCCTGAGTGGCAGGATCAGGGCAGGGGGCTCCGCCCGCACACCATTGCCTGCGGGCGCGATACCCAAGGCCGCACTCCGAGGAGTGCAGCTCTCTAGCATCACGACCCGCTGACCATGGGAAATGGCGGCGCTCAACTGGCCAGATCGAACGCTCACTGGCCAACTGAAGCGCTCAGTCACAGCAGCCTGCCCCGGACTTCCAGACATCGGTGAGCCAGAAATCGAACTCCAAGTGCTCGATGTCGGTGAAGCGGACCTCGGCTGTGCCCGGCACCGAATCGCCCGACGACGCTGGGCACTGTTGTTGGTCCGAATGGGGACCGCCCAAACCCTGGTCTAGCGCGGCGAAGCCGCGAAGGGCCAGCGAACAGTGCCCCTGCCGGTCGTCGAGTCGACGACTGGATGCCGGGGTCGTCGATACTGGCGCCCACACCATCGACCGGCCCGGTTGCTGACCGCCCGAGCAGCTCGGTTCTTCTGCCGCTGCCCGTGGACCCGCCGTGGAGCGCGAGATGTCAGGGCGCTGTTTTCCCTCGACCGTGGCGAGCTGATGGGCCTACGGCAAGCTGGACCCGTCTCCGCGACCTTCAGCGTGCTCTGGGTCTGCGACGTTTTGATCTGGATGCGTCACCGTACGGATCACCAGCAGAGAAGTTGCCTCGGGCCTGAAGTTCCGGCAGAACCTCCACTGACCTGCGGTGTACCAAAGTGCCAACCATCTCTCTGATTCTGTACTTGCAGTCCCAGAACCTGGTTGGCATCAGTGCAGGTCACGAAGATCCCGTAGTGCCAACCACCGATCCTGGTCACAGTCACCGTGTGACGAGGATTCGTAGTCGGCACAAGAGAGGCATGGTCGGCACTGGCTGCAGCCCGCGGTCATCGGGTGGGCCACTGCCCTCACCTGCTGAGAGAAGCCCGCAGCACTCGTCACAGCTGATCAGCACGGAACTGTCCGAGCGTCAGCTCTTGAGGCTTCCCGCGGACAGCCCCGAGCGCCAGAACCGTTGGAGGGCGAGGAAGGCGATGCAGAGGGGGACCACCGATACCAGGGAGCCCGTGACGACGATGTCGTACCAGGGCTGGTCCCGAAGCTGGCTGTTCCAGAAGTAGAGACCCAGGGTGAGCGGCCAGCGTGAGTCGTCGGCGAGCATCATCAGTGGCAGGAAGAAGTTGTTCCAGATCCCCACGAACTGGAACAGGCAGATGGTGACCAGCGCGGGCGACATCAGCCGCAGGGCGATGGTGAAGAAGATCCGGAGTTCTCCCGCGCCGTCGACCCGGGCGGCGTCGGTGAGTTCGTCGGGCACGGAGGCTTCGGCGTAGACGCGGGCGAGGTAGACCCCGAAGGGGGTGACGGCGCTCGGGATCAGCACCGACCAGTACGTGTTGACGAGGCCGGTCGACGAGGCGAGCAGATACAGCGGGAGGGCGAGCAGCGGCGGGGGGATGAGCACCGCGCCGAGGATCACGGCGAAGACACCCTCCCGGCCTTTGAAGGGATATTTGGCCAGGGCGTATCCGGCCATCGCGGCGAACAGTGTGGCCACCAGGGCCCCGGCCCCGCAGTACAGAAGGCTGTTGAGGAGCCAGCGGCCGAAGATGCCGTCGCTGTGCCGGAAGACCTTCGTGAGGTTGTCGGCGAGGTGGAAGTGCGAGCCGAACCAGAAACCGTTGCTGCCGAACAGGTCGCCGTTGGATTTCGTCGCCGAGACGATCAGCCACCAGATCGGCAGCAGGAAGTAGCCCGCGATCGCGAACAGCAGCACGGTGGTGCTCAGCCGGGCGGCCGAAGTGCCGCGACGGCGGGCGGGCGGCGCCGCCCGCCCCGGGTCGGACCTGCGGTGTCGGGCTGTGGGCTGCGTGCTCATCGCGATCCTTGTGTGCTCAGGCGCAGGAAGCCGTAGGACAGGACGAATGTGGCAAGGGCCAGGACCACCGCGACAGCCGCGGCGAAGTTGTAGTCGTTGAGGCCGAAGGCAGCCTGGTAGGAGAGCATCACCGGGGTGTAGTTGCTGCTGATCGCGGCGGTCATGGGGCGCAGCACCATCGGTTCGCCGAACAGTTGCAGCGTGCCGATGATGGAGAAGACGCCGGTCAGGGTGAGGGCCGGGCGCACCAGCGGCACCTTGATGTGCCAGGCGATCCGGAATCCGGAGCATCCGTCCAGCTCGGCGGCCTCGTACAACTCCTTGGGGACGGACTGCAGCGAGGTGTAGATGATCAGCATGTTGTAGCCGGTCCAGGACCAGGTGACGATGTTGCCGATCGAGAAGAGGATCACGTCGTGGGAGAGGAAGTCGACGTCCGCGCCGATGCTCCTGCCGATGTCGTTCAACGGACTGATGCCGGGCATGTAGAGGAAGGCCCACAGCACCGCCGCGATCACACCGGGGATCGCGAACGGCAGGAAGTACGCCACGCGGAAGAAGCGCTTGAACCGTGCCACTCGGGAGTCGAGGAGCAGGGCGAGGAGCAGGGCGAGACCCAGCATCACCGGCACCTGGACGAGGCCGAAGAGCAGGACCCTGCCCACGCCCTTCAGGAACGTGCTGTCGGTGAGCACCCGTGTGTAGTTGTCCAGGCCGGCGAAGACGGTGCGTGGTGCCCCGAAGCCGAGCCCGGAGCGCTCCACCCGGAAGAGGCTCTGATGGACGGCGTAGCCGATCGGGATGACGAACACGGCCAGGAACAGGACGCCGAACGGGGCGAGCAGCACGGCGGCGGAGCGGTTGCGCCGGGCGGCGAGCCTGCTGCCGGAGCGGCTGCGCGACGGCCGCCGCTCCCGGCCCGGGCCGTGATCGCCCGACGGCGCCGGCCGGTCCGCGGCCGGCAGTGTCGGGGAGTCCGCATCGCGGGTCATCTGACCTTCACGCCCTTGGACTTGATCGCCGAGAGCGTCTTCTTCTGTACGTTGCTGAACGCGTCGAACAGCGTGCCGGAACCGGCGTAGGCGTTGGCGGTCGCCTCGTCCAGGTCGACACCGAACTGCGACTGCGTGGGACCCCACTGCCAGTTCGTGTCCGTGTGCTGGGCGGCTTCGCCGAACACCTTGTAGATGTTCTGGCCGCCGTAGTAGTCCACGCCCTTGTTCACTTCGGGCAGCTCGAGTCCGGCGGTGGCGGCCGGGTAGATGCCGGTCTTCGTGATCAGGTTCTTGAGGCTGTCGGGGTCGGTGCTCATCCAGGTGGCGAACTCCACTGCCTCGTCCTTGTGCTGACAGCCCTTGAGCACGGCCGTACTGCCGCCGCCGTCGTTGCCGAACTTCTTCTCCCCGGCGGTCCACTGCGGCATCGGGGCGACGGCGAACTTGCCCTTGGCCTTGGGTGCGTTCTGGGCGATCAGCGGGTTCAGCCAGACCGCGCCGATGGCCGTGGCCACCTTGCCGGACTGCAGGCCGCTCCACCATGCGGGGCTGTAGCCCTGGTCCGTGGCCACCAGCTTCTTCTCCACCAACTGCTGCCAGTAGTCGGCGAGTTGCCCGGACTGGTCGTCGTCGACGCCGACGTGCCACGCGTCGCCCTCGGTGCCGAACCACTTGGCGCCCTTCTGCCAGGCCAGGCCGGACAGGGTGATCGCCCGCAGGTTCACGATGTGGGCCTCGGGGTCGGCCTTGTGCAGCTTCTCGGCCGCCTTGGCGTACTCGTCCCAGGTCGTCGGCACCGCGATGCCGTACTTCTTGAAGACGTCCTTGCGGTAGTACATGGCCATCGGGCCCGTGTCGACCGGGATGCCGTAGGTCCTGCCCGCGACGGTGACCTGGTTCCACGTCCACGGAACGAACTTGTCCTTCGTGGCACCGGCCTCCTGGGAGACGTCCTCCAGGGCGCCCTCCAGCAGGAACGTGGGTATGGACTCGAAGCCGATCTGTGCCAGGCAGGGGGCGTTGCCCGCCTTCACCGCCGAGAGCATCTTGTCGTAGCCGCCCTGGCCACCGGACGGCAGCTTCTTGAAGGTGACCTTGATGCTCTTGTGGGTGGCGTTGAACAGCTCGGCCGACTTGTCGTAGCCGGGGGCCCAGCCCCAGAACTCCAGGTGGACGGTGCCGCCGACGGCCTTGTCGTCGCCGCTCCCTCCGCACGCCGCAGCGGTCAGGACCAGGGCGGCCGCGGACAAACTCCCGAGTACGGCCCGCCTTCTGGAGCGCGCGGCCAACTTAGCAAGCATTTATGTGCACCTTCCCGTTGCGAAGAACTGGCAATTGCTCAGATTCTTGGGCGCGTTGAACGTGAGGAGCCTGGTGCTGCCCTCGAAGGTCGAGGGGTGGGGCTGTAGTTTCCCGAGGCGCTGAGGTCCGGTACTTGTATCCATCGCGAGGCGAAGCTCAGTATTTGTGGGGCACTCCGTGACGTCAAGACCATAGATCGGATACATTCCATCCGTAGAGATCCGTAGCTCCGAAATATCGGATGGGCATTGAAGCCGCTGCGAGCCTGCCTTCATCACCGCGGCGGCCGTGATCCCGCCGTCGGACACCAGGCCGGGACCGGACCGGCGCCTGGAGCGCCGTGGGGAGGCTGAGCGGACCGCAGGGCGACGGCGACCCGGTCGCCGTCGCCCCCAACCGTCCCGACCATGGCGCGGTCGGCGCCTGCGCCGCTCGTCCCCGGCGTCACGCCCAGTGTGGTGCTCCCGGCCCTCGTTGCAGGAGCGGCCTGAGCCGCACGATCAGCAAGCCCTACCGAGAGACAGAAAGGCTGACACCGTCATGTCGGAAGTTCGCGGCTATGAAGCCGAACCGTGTTACAGCATCTCCGCGGAGGTGGGCGCCGGGTACCGGGAGGCGGTCGCCGGACTCGCCCCGGGTCTCGTCCTCGCCGTCGACGGCCCGGTTGCGGTGGACTGGGAGGCGGTTGCCGCCGGGATCTGTGAGGCGCTGGCCGCCCGCGCCGTCGCGACCAAACAGACCGACCTGCGCGAGCACTTCGCGCCCTGGCCGGACGTCCTCGCCCTGACCGCCTCCGCAGTACTGGAGGACGACCCGGACTTCGCCCCGCTGTCCCGGGCCGGGCTCGCCGACTTCTTCGCCGGGCTGCCGGAGCCCGGGGCCGCCGACGACACCGTGACGGTCGTCTTCGGACCGGGCGCGGCCCTGGTGCCGCACGACCGGCTCTGGTACGCGGACCTGCCCAAGCGGTACGCCGAGGCCCAGATCACCGGCGGGACCGGCCGCAACCTGGGGCAGCCTGCCGGTACCGGGGCGGGTACGACCCGTCGGCTCTTCTACATCGACTGGCCCGTCCTCGACCGGCACCGCGACACCCTCGTGTCCGGCCTCGACCTGTGGCTGGACACCCAGGACGCGCAGGCCCCGTCCTGGCTGGAGGGCGTCGCCCTGCGCGCTGCCCTCGCAGATCTGGCCGGGCGGCCCTTCCGTACCCGCCCCACCTTCAACACCACGTCCTGGGGCGGACATTGGGCCCAGGAGCAGCTCGGCTTCAACCAGGAGGCGGCCAACACCGCGCTGGGCTACGAGCTCATCGCTCCCGAGAGCGGGATTCTGGTGGGTACGCCGGACGGTCCGCGGGTCGAGGTGCCCCTGCAGGCACTGGTCGCCTCGCACCCCGAGGCGATCCTCGGCGACGACGTGCACGCGAGGTTCGGCACCTCGTTCCCGATCCGCTTCGACTACCTCGACACCGTCGGCGGCGGCAACCTCTCCGTCCACTGCCACCCGCAGTCGGACTACATGCGCCGCGTATTCGGATGGCCGTACACCCAGCACGAGACCTACTACATGATGCTCGGCGGGCCCGGCCGGCAGGTGTTCCTGGGGCTGCGCCAGGACGCCGACCTCTCGGCCTTCCGGCACGAGGCGGACCGGGCGTTCCACGACGGCGTGCCGTTCGACATCGAACAGTACGTCCAGACCTTCCCGGCCGATCCGCACCAGATCTTCCTCATCCCGGGCGGCACCCCGCACGGCAGCGGCGAGGGCAATGTCGTTCTCGAGATCAGCGCGACGCCGTACCTGTACAGCCTTCGCCTCTACGACTGGCTGCGCAAGGACAGCGAAGGCAGGCAGCGGCCGGTCCACGTCGGCCACGCGTTCGAAAACTTGGACCCGGACCGGTCGGGGGAAGCCGTGGCCAGGGACCTGGTCCCCACGCCGCGCACCCTGCGCTCGGGCGACGGCTGGCACGAGGACGTCATCGGCCGCCTCCCGGAGATGTTCTTCGAGGTCCGGCGGATCGCACTGGCGCCGGACACCGTCGCGGACGACGACACGGACCACCGCTTCCACGTCCTCAACGTCGTGGAGGGCGACGGAATCGTCCTGGAGACCAGTAGCGGCCACCGCCATGTGCTGGCGTACGCCGAGACACTGACCGTGCCCGCCGCGGTCGGCGCCTACCGGGTGCGGGCCCTGGGCGGGGGACCGGTGCGCTATGTGAAGGCGCTGGTGCGGTGAGCCCCGCCGACGAGGCCACCGTCTCGGTCCTCGAGGTCGGCGGCACCCATGTGACCGCGGCCGGTGTCGACATCCGCGCCCGCAGTCTCCGGTCCGGCCGCTCGTTCCGTGAGGCGGTGGACAGCGACGGCAGTGCCGAGGAGATCCTGTCGGCCCTCGTCCGCTGCGCCGACCGGCTGTCCGGCCTCGGCACGGGCCCATGGGCCGTGGCACTGCCCGGTCCGTTCGACTACGAGCGCGGGATCGGGCGGTTCGAAGGGGTCGGCAAGTTCGAAGCCCTGCGGGGGGTCGATCTGCGGGCCGCCCTGACGGCGTCACTGCCCGGCGCCACCGCGCTCAGCTTCTGCAACGACGCGGAGGCGTTCGTGCTCGGCGAGTGGTGGGCCGGGGCGGCGCGCGGGCACCGCACCGCCGCCGGTATCACCCTCGGGACCGGTGTGGGTTCCTGCTTCCTGCGCGACGGCCGGATACTGCGGCACGGCCCCGGGGTCCCTCCCGAAGGCTGGGTCCACAACCTGCGCTACGCGGGCGGACCCCTGGAGGAGACGGTGTCCCGGCGTGCCCTGCGGCGGGCCTACGCACGGGCGACCGGCGCGGCGCCGCCCGACGTCCGGGAGATCGCCCGGCGGGCGCGGCAGGGGGACCGGGCCGCGGCGGAGGTGTTCACCGAGACGTTCCGTGCCCTGGGAAAGGTGCTCGGGCCACTGCTCGCCGCCTTCGAGCCGACGGTTCTGGTGGTCGGGGGCGCGATCGCGGGGGCCTGGGACCTCCTGGCCGAGCCGCTGCGCTCAGGGCTCACCGAGGCCGATCCGGTCCGCAACCGACGCGTCGTCATCACCCCGGCACACCGGCCGGACGAGGCCCCGCTGCTCGGCGCGGCTTACCTGGCCGGGGTGTGCGGCCGGCCGGGCGACCGTACCGCGCCGCTCGGAGACTCCCGCTGACACCGGCCCGGCACGTGCGACGAGGCCTCCTCCATCCACACCACCGACCCCCTGGGAACAGCTGTGACCCCTCCCCGTTCCACCGCCGAACTGATCGTGACCGAGCGCGGCTTCCTGCGCGCCGGACGCCCCCACCAGATCGTCTCCGCCGCCATCCACTACTTCCGTGTCCACCCCGAACTGTGGGAGGACCGGCTGCTGCGGCTGCGCGCCATGGGCGTCAACACCGTCGAGACCTATATCGCCTGGAATCTGCACCAGCCGGCTCCCGGGCAGACCGACTTCTCCGGACAGGCCGATGTCGCCCGCTTCCTGCGCACCGCTGCCCGGCTCGACCTGGACGTGATCGTGCGACCCGGCCCCTACATCTGCGCCGAGTGGGAGTTCGGCGGCCTCCCCGCATGGCTGCTGGCCGACCCCGGGCTGCGGCTGCGCCGCACCGACGACCGCTATCTGGCCGCCGTGGACGCCTGGTTCGACCAGTTGATCCCAGTCCTGCGCCCCCTGCTCGCCGGCCGGGGCGGGCCGGTGATCGCCGTCCAGGTCGAGAACGAGTACGGCAGTTACGGCCATGACACCCCCTACCTCGACCATCTGCGGCAGGGCCTGGTCCGACGCGGCGTGGACTGCCTGCTGTTCACCGCCGACGGAGCCACTGACGGCGTACTGCGCGGGGGCATGCTGCCCGGCACCCTGGCGACCGCGACCTTCGGCTCGCAGCCCGAGGAGTCACTGGCGACCTTGCGCCGCCACCAGCCGACCGGCCCGCTGATGTGCTCCGAGTACTGGCACGGCTGGTTCGACCACTGGGGCGAGCACCACCACGTACGGAACGCGGACGAGGCCGCCGGGGAGCTGGACCGGATGCTGACTCAGGGCGCCTCGGTCAACATCTACATGGGCCACGGCGGCACGAACTTCGGGTGGTGGAACGGAGCCAACCACAACGAGACCGACTACCAGCCCACCTGCACCAGCTACGACTACGACGCTCCGGTCGGTGAGGCCGGCGAGCTGACCGAGAAGTTCCACGCGTTCCGCGCGGTGATCGAGCGGCACCGTGGCCCGATCCCGTACGCGATACCCGCGACACCGGACCGGCTCGCCCCGCAGACGGTACGGCCGAACGGTGCGGTGGCGCTGGCGGACTGCCTCGACGTGCTCTCCACTCCTCGGCAGCGGCTCTCACCGGAACCGATGGAGGTGCTGGGCCAGTCACTGGGGCTGATCCACTACCGCACGTGGCTCCGTGGCTCCTTCCCCGACTCGACCCTGCGCGTGCACGGCCTCGCGGACCGGGCCCAGGTGTTCCTCGACGGAGTGCCGCTGGGCGTCCTGGAGCGGACAGGGCCGCTCGACGCGCTGCCGATCAACGTCCCCGACACCGGTGCCGAACTCGACCTGCTGGTGGAGAACATGGGACGGATCAACTACGGCCCCTTGCTGGAGGATCGCAAGGGCATCAGCGGCGGCGTCCGGATCGACGGCCAGTACCAGTTCGACTGGGAGATCCGCCCCCTCCCGCTGACCGATCTGGCAGGCCTGCGGTTCGGGGCCGCCGAACAGATCGAGGGCCCGGCCTTTCACCGTGCGACGCTGGAGGTACCGGAACCGGCCGACGGTTTCCTGGCCCTGCCGGGCTGGACCAAGGGCCAGGTGTGGCTGAACGGCTTCGCCCTCGGCCGTTACTGGGACCGCGGACCCCAGCGCACCCTGTACGCCCCCGCCCCGGTGTGGCGGGCCGGCCGAAATGAACTCGTGATCCTGGAACTGCACCGGCCGGGCGAGCGGATCGAACTCTGCGACGTCCCGGATCTGGGCCCGACCGACTGACCTCCGGACTGCCAAGGGGCTCCGGTCCGTATTCCTTCCGGACCGGAGCCGCTTGAAGCGAGTCCCGGAGCACCGACGGGATTCCGCCGGCTTCCGTCTGTCTGAATCAGCTCTGGCCGTGCCCGAAGTACGCGGCCAACTCCCGGTCCGGGGCCGCGACCTCGACGGCCCGGCCGCCGTCCCGCAACGACATGGTGGCCGCGTAGCCGGCGGCCACCGCTTCGCGGGCCGCGACGGGCGAGGTGACGGTGGCTCCGCCGTCCCGCGCGAACCGCAGGAACTCCGCCATCAGCACGGGATCGGCGCCCCCGTGCGTGCCGGTCGGTGTGTGCACGGGCACCACCAGATCGGCCTCGGCGCGGCCGTCGGAGCGGCGGTTCCACACGTGGACCTCCGCTCCCTCCGAGTCGCCGAAGTTCTCCAGGCGCCCCTCGGTGCCGATCACCGTGTAGTTGCGCCAGTAGTCGGGGGTGTAGTGACACTGCTGGTAGCTCGCGAAAACTCCGTTGTCCAGCTGCATCTGCATCATGCTCAGGTCCTCCACGTCCACCACCGGGTGGAGACCGGTCTGGGTGAGCGGCGGCCAGTTCTCCGTCGACAGCCACTCGGTCATCCGCTCCCCGCTGCGGTCGCGGTGTGAGTCGATGTCCCCGTAGACCGTCAGCCCGCCCATGGCGTTCACCCGCCGGGTGTAGCCGTCGGCCAGCCAATGGATGACATCAATGTCGTGCGCGCCCTTCTGCAGCAGCAGGCCGGTGGTGCGGCGTCGGTCCGCGTGCCAGTCCTTGAAGTAGAAGTCCCCGCCGTGGCCGACGAAATGGCGGCACCAGATGGCCTTGACCTCGCCGATCGCCCCCTTGACGATCAGTTCACGCATGGCCACCACGACCGGCATGTGGCGCATGTTGTGGCCCACGTACAACGGGGTCCGATGCCGGTGAGCCGCCGCGAGCAGCCGGTCGCACCCCTCGGTGGTGATCGCCATCGGTTTGTCCAGGAACACCGGTACACCGGCCTGAAGGAAGTCCAGGCCGATCTCCCCGTGCGTGTGGTCCGGAGTCAGCACCAGCACGCCGTCGAGTCCCGCGTCGAGCAGCTCGTGGTGATCGGCGGCGGTCCGCACCCGGGTGCCGAATCGCTGTTCGGCGCGCGTCAGCAACTGCCGGTCGCGGTCGCAGGCGGCGGCCACCAGTGAGCCCGAACCGGGCCGGTGGGCCAGGTCGGCCAGGTCGCTGCGATTACCCAGGCCGATGACGCCGAGCCTGATGTCGTCCAAGGTGCTTGCCCTTTCAGAAGGTTTCGACCCCAGCAGAGCGAGGATGACCGGATGATAGATCTGGAACATATCCGGTTGCATGGTGGGATTGTCTTGATTCTGAGGGGGTCGGGATGGTGTCGACCACCAGGGCGGCCGCGCTCTCGGAGGTGCTGCGGCCGGGCAGAGAAGGATGTTGCCCCGGTGAGAGGTGGGGCGAGGTGGTCGGTGCGGGACGGAACGAGTCTGAGTTCACCGGATCCTGGCGTCAAGAGTTTGGATGTGATTCACTGACCCCGAATTGGCTGATGTATCAGAAACATATCGCAGATGGTGCGTCTCTGCGTCGTTCGGCAACCTCACGCCCGACGTGGACCGCCGTACCGTCCGGACCGCCGTGACATGGATCGACGGAGAAGTGGACCGACGTGAAAGGGGAGTGCCGGTGACCCGCGCAGCCCACAGCACCGCACCCGCGCCGCAACCCCCGGGCGATGGGGCCGGTTACCGTCCCGGCTACGAGGTCGCGGCCGAACGCATCCTCGAGTACCTCGTCCTGGCCGGCCTGGGGCCCGGCGCCCGGCTGCCCACCGAGCAGGACCTGGCCGACCGGGTGGGGATGAGCCGGACCGTGGTCCGCGAGGCGGTGAAGATCCTCTCCGCGCTGGGCCGGCTGTCCGTGCACAAGGGCCGCGGCATCTATGTCGCCCAGCCCGACCAGTCCTCCTGGCAGCACTCCCTGACCCACTTCCTGCCCGCCGATCTGCGTCAGGTCGACGAACTCTTCGAATTCCGGCGCCACTTGGAAACCACCACCGCCCGCCTGGCCGCCGAACGCGCCACTCCCGCCCAGGTCAAAGCCGTCCGCGCGGCCGCCCACCAGTCCACCCGGGCCGCCCGGCAGGACGACATCGACGCCTTCAGCCACGCCGACGACACCTTCCACACCGCCATCGCCACAGCCACCAACAACGCCTTCTTCGCCGCCACCATCGACACCCTGCGTCGCCTGCAACACCAGGTCACCGCCATAGGACTGGCCGGCCTCGCGGGCGGATCCCTGCGCGACGCCGCCGCCCAGCACGAAGCCATCGCCCACGCAATCGCCACCGGCGAACCCACGCACGCGCACACCCTCATGGCCCACCACATAGACCGGACCACCCACCAGTTCCAACGAGAGATCCGGCACCGCATCGCCCCGGGCCACCCCAACGCCTGAACCCCACACCACCACCCATGAAGGACACCCATGCGAATCACCGACGTGACTGTGGAACTGGTCGATCTGCCCGCTCAGCCGCCCTTCCGGTGGCGGGCAGGGCTGCCCGGATCGGAGCCGGCGGTCGTGGGCGGGATCCTGCGGGTCCACACGGACGAAGGCTTGGTGGGCGAGGCGCACACGAGACGTGGGCTGATCGTCGCCGATCTGGTGAACCGCCGTATACGTGAGGACCTGCTCGGCCGCGACCCGCTGATGCGCGAGCTGCTGTGGCACCGCCTGTGGGAGCTGGACCGTATAGAGGAGCTCCCCATCTACGCGCTCGGCCTGGTCGACGTAGCGCTGTGGGACCTGGCCGGTCTCGCGGCCGGACAGCCGGTCCACCGGCTGCTCGGCCCCTACCGCGAGGCCATCCCCGCCTACGCGAGCACGGTCACTTTCGGCAGCGTCGAGGAGTACCTCGATGTGGCCGACCAGTGTCTGGAGCTCGGCTACTCCGCCATCAAGCTGCACGCGTGGGGAGACCCGCGAGCCGACGCGGACCTGTGCCAGAAGCTGCGGGCCCACGTCGGTGACGACGTCCCGCTCATGTACGACGGCTCGGCCGGGTTCGACCTCGCGGACTCGGTGTACCTCGGCCGCGCGCTTTCCGAGGCGGACTACCTGTGGTACGAGGAGCCGATGCGCGAGTTCAGCGTGACCGCCCACCGGTGGCTGGCCGAACAGGTCGACATTCCGCTGCTGGTCGCGGAGACGTCCGACGGCGCGCATTTCAACGTCGGTGACTTCATCATGGCGGGCGCGGCGAGCCGGGTCCGCACCAGTGCGCAGCTCAAAGGCGGGATCACCGGAGCCCTGCGCATCGCGCACCTGGCCGAGAGCTACAACCTGCGGGCCGAGGTGCACGGCAGCGGAGTGGTCAATGCCCACCTGTGCATGGCGATCCCCAACACCACCTACTACGAGTCCCTCGTCTACACCAACCCCGTGCAGCGCGAGCCGGCGGTCGGTGCCGACGGGCTGGTGCGGGCGCCGTCGGCCCCCGGCATCGGCTTCGATCAACCGGGCTGGTGACGACTTCCGTTCGAACCAACAGGGCCGCTCCGGAACGTCCTTGACGATGTTTCAGGTTTCCAACGGCTCAACGTCTCAATGCCTCAGTGCTTCGTGGAAAGGAGCCACACCATGCCCGTGCAACGCTACGCCTCGGTCATACGCCTGCGTGGGGAACTCGAGGCGGAATACCGAGCCTTGCACGCGGCGGCCTGGCCCGAGGTCCTCGCGACCCTCGAGCGCGCCCACATCGGCAACTACTCGATCTTCCTGCGTGATGGGCTGCTCTTCAGCTACCTCGAGTACACCGGCGAGGACTACGCGGCCGACACCGCGCTCATCGCCGAGTGCCCGGTCACCCGGGACTGGTGGGCCCGTACCGACCCCTGCCAGCAGCCACTGGACAGCGCCGGCGACGGCGAGTGGTGGGCACCTGCCGAAGAGGTCTTCCATCTCGAGTGACATCAGGGGCAAACGGCGGAGGGGGCGGACGCAGCAGCGTCCGCCCCCTCCGCCGTTTGCCTGCCGCGGGTCACAGACCGTGGACGGGGACAGGCTCAGTCGGATCAGGCTTGACGTGCGACCTTGCCTTTCCTCGTGATCCGCACGGTGACCGACCCACCCGCCGGGACTTCGACCTGCGGCCAGTTGAGGAACGCCGTGTACCCGAGGGGGCGGGCCGATTGGCGGGCCGTTTCCGCCAGTACCGACACCCTTGCCGCGTAGGCCGTTTTGTTGGTCAAGCGGACTACGGCCGCCTGACGGCTCTCGCTGACATGCTCGGCCTCGACGTGATCAAAGGGAATGAGAATTCCTTCCCCGGGCCGGACGTAGATTCCGGGAAGTTCGAGTGCCATCAAGACACCATTGGTCTCGGTCCAGGAGTTTCACGTCCTGATGAAATCACCGACGGCACCCTTGCCCTCGGCGTCGCTGGGCTGGATCCGCTCCATGCTCGAACCGATGAGGTAGTCGGTGGTGATGTGTCCCGGCATGTTGACGGCCTCGGCGTGGGCATGCTGGATATCGCTGATGAGTTCAGCGTACTTCTTGTCCCCAGTAGCCCGATACAGCTTGAACAGGTGGTCGGCGGAGGACGTACAGACACCGGGCGCGGCATGTTTGTTCTGGCTGCTTGCCCAAACGGCGCCCGCCATCCTTCCCTCCAGCCGCGCGATATCACTGCCTGCCGGAAACAGAGGATCGTACGCAAGAGTCCAGGACGAGCACAAAGCAGCCTGGACCTTCGCGCGGTTCAGCCATATCTTCTTTCCGGTGTACTGGTGCAGCGCCATGAATGACTCCAGGAGACCGAACGCCGTTTCGGAGTCCGCATCCTGTGAAATATCCGCGCACGCTCCACTGGTGAACCCACGGGACTTGATGTCGCGCTCATAGTAGAATTCGGCTGCTTCCTCGGCCGCGGCCAACCAGTCCGGACGGTGGAAGTATTCGGCCGCCAGGGCGAGCCCGGCCGGAGCGATGGCGCCGGCCGTCGAGTTGTACACGGCGATGTCGCCTGTTCCGGGAACGATGTACTGACCGAATTCTCCGTGCTTTCGCCAGGTCCGGGTGAACGCTTCGGCCAGACCGGCCGCGGCCAGTTCCCAGGATTCCTTGATGGTGTCGCCGTGCCCTTGTGCCTTCAGGAGCATCACGTGCTTGATCAGCCAGAAGAGCATGTCTCCGTTCTTGCGCACCATCGCCTGCACAGCAGGGAAGTCGGGGTGGGCCTTCTCTGAGAGGATCTCGCCGTCTTCGCTGATGAAGCCGTAGAAGAATCCGCTCTGCCCCTTCATGCGGGAACAGATGAAGTCAAGCTCATCGGAGACCCTGTCCCGTTCCGTCGGGTCATTCAGAGCCAACATGGGGTAGGTGTTGATCATTCCGCTGACCCAACCCAGTTGAAAGTGCCTGGAGTTTTCCGGCAGGTAGTAGCGGCCTGCCTTGGTCTCTGTGAAATTTCCTCGGCAGATGTTGGTGCCGAGCTCGGCCAGCTTACTCATCGGAAGCAGGTTGCGAGGCACGGTGGGGCCGGTGAGCGACTTTCGCACATCCATGAACTTTTGCAGGACTGCCGGAATTCCGTCGGCATCGAAGGTGAAAACCTGGAAGCGAATCGAAACCGTGTCACCGGGGGCCCAGTTCGACGCACTGTCACCGCTCGGCCGAAAGCCGCCGAAACCTGCCGCCTGCCGGCGCATGACCGGTGCCGAGATGCTGAATTCACAGCTTTCCCTGCTCGCGCTCTCCTCGACCGAGAGTCCACTGTTTCCCAGGCGGGTTCCTTGCTCGGTGAGGACGATCCAGCCCTTTCCGAACTTGGGCGAGAAGAAGCTCATCGCCGGGGCGGCAGTGTTGCACGTCGCCAGCTCGATCCGTGAGGTCGCCGCAGCATCGACGGCCAGTCGCGGGTTGTTCGATATCGTCAGCGGTGTCCGTGGGTTGTAGTACATGTCTGCCGGATAGTCCGGATTGTATCCGTTGCCGATGGCGCGATAGCGATTGCCGTTGTAGATGATTCCGGGAATCATCACGTAGTTAGCGGTCTCCCAGCTCTCGAAGGGGAAATCCACGGAGATCGCGGTCTGTTCCGCCGCCCCCTTCTCCAGGGTGCAGGTCAGGGTGACCTCCCACCCGTGACCATCGGGTACCCGCCGCGTATCCCACTTCAGTTGCCACTGTCGCGGTCCGTCGGTCAGCAGGTCGCCGTCGAACTGCTGGGCCCGGCACAGCGTCGTGCCGTCATATTCCCGAACCGATACCAGGAGGGAGCCGTGCAGCTCGCGCAGAGCACGGCTGAGTTCCGCAGTCTGGCCGCTGGCTCCGGCAACCCCTGCGTCGAGCGATTGGGCTCGCGAGACCGTGGGTTCGAGAGCGATCTTCGCTCCGACTCCGGCGGCCGCCAACAAAGAAAGGCAGTTTCTCCTGTCAAGCATTCTGCAACCATCCTTGTGTGCGTGTTCCAGCGAATTGAGTTTCAGATCGATGTCGGCACAGGCACCGGCACGTCCGGCGGCAGCAGACCCTGGGCACGCAGGGCGAGCCACATCTCCTCGGGTACGGGGTGGCTGATCATCGCGGTGGCGTCCGTCACCTCGGCGGCGCTGCGTGCCCCGAGCAGCACACCGGCGACCGCCGGGTGCCCCAGCGGGAATTGCAGGGCGGCTGCCCGCAGCGGAACCCCGAAGGTCTCGCACAGCGTGCGCAGAGCCAGCGCCCGGTCCAGCAGGTGTGCCGGGGCCGGTGCGTAGTCGAAGGTCGCGCCCGGCTGGGGATCGGCGAGGAGGCCCGAGTTGAACACCCCGCCGACCAGCACGGACACTCCGCGCTGCGCCGCCAGCGGCAGCAGTGCGGCCAGAGCGCTCTGGTCTAGCAGGGAGTAGCGGCCGGCCAGCAGGACCACGTCGATGTCGGTGTCGCGGACGAAGCGTGTCGGCATCGCGGTCTGATTCATGCCGACGCCGATCGCCCCGACCATGCCCTCCGCACGCATCCGCTCCAGCTCGGGGTAGGCGCAGTCGAAGGCCTCGCGCTCGTGGCTGTCCGGATCGTGCAGGTAGACGGTGTCCACGCGGTCGAGACCGAGCCGGGCGAGGCTTTCCTCGACGCCGGTGCGTACACCGCGGGCGCTGAAGTCCCACACCCGTTCGTGGGTGGCCGGGACGGCGAAGCCGTTCGCCAGGTCGTCGCCGGGCGGCCCGGCGCGTGCGCGCAGCAGGCGGCCGACCTTGGTGGACAGCGTGAACTGCGTACGTGGCCGGGTGCGCAGCGCGTCCCCCAGCCGGCGCTCGGACAGGCCGAGTCCGTAGTGCGGAGCGGTGTCGAACGCTCGGATGCCGCAGTTCCAGGCGGCCTCCATGGCGGCGGCCGCGTCCTCGTCGCTGACCGCGTGGAACAGGTTCCCCAGGGCGGCGGCACCCAGTGACAGTGCGTCGACGGCGGTGGCGGTGTGCACGGGTGCTGTGGAGTGCATGGGGTGAGGAGTGCCTCTCGCCGAAGGGACGTGAAAGGACATGAACGGGCGTGAAGGGGCGCGAGCGTCCGAAGTCCGCGACATGTGACGGGGGCGGGGCTTGCGTCGGTCCCCGCCCCCTGTCACATGCCCAGCCGTACCGGCCGATCTCAACCCTTCGTCGCTCCTCCTGTGAGGCCCTTGACGAACTGCTTCTGGAAGGCCAGGTAGAAGACGAGGATGGGCAGTGTCGCCAGGAACATGAAGGCGAAGACCGAGCCGAAGTCCGCCTGGTGTTCGCCGATGGCCCGGTAGATGCCGACGGTCACCGTGGTGCCTGCTGCCGGGCCCAGGACGATCAGCGGGTTGAGGAAGTCGTTCCAGATCCAGACGCCGAGGAAGATCACCACGCTGGCCGAGGCCGGCCGCATCAGCGGGAAGACCACCTGCCAGAAGGCGCGGAACGCTCCGGCGCCGTCGATCGCCGCGGCTTCTTCGAGCTCTCGGGGGATCGTCTTGGCGAAGCCCGCGAAGACGAACACCCCGAACGGCATGTAGTAGCCGACATACGCCAGGACCAGTCCGGGCACGCTGCTCATCAGCCCCAGCGTGCGCAGGACTTCGGTGATCGGGGTGAGGATCACCGCGGGCGGCACCATGAGACCGCAGAGCAGGACGACCATGATGACCTTGGACAGGACGCCGGTCGACCGGGCCAGGTAGTGGCCGAGCATGGCGGAGATCGCGGTGATGACGAGGATGGAGATCACGGTGACCTCCGTGCTGTTGACCAGCCCGTACCAGAAGAGGTGGTCCGGGCGCGACAGCACGCTCTGGATGTTGTCCAGGGTCGGTGGGACCGGGAGGCCGACCGGGTTCGACACGATCGCCGAACCGTCCTTGAACACGTTGACCAGCACGAGGTAGATCGGCAGGAAGAACAGCAGGCCGGCGAGGAGCGCGACGACCGGACGTATCCACGCCCGTGTTCCACCCCTGTTCATGTTTGCGTCCAGGTCCGGGTTCATCTTCGTGTTCGTGCTCATGCGGACACCTCGCGTTTCTGCAGCCACCCGAGCGCGATCACGGAGACGGTCGCGACCAGGATCAGCATCGCCACGGCCATCGCGGAGGCGTAGCCGACGTGGTTGCCGTTGAACGCGGTCTGGATCACCTGGAAGGCGAGGGTGGATGTGGTGCCGGGGCCGGGGCCGCCGTTGGTGAGCACCTGGATCTGGTCGTAGGCCTTGAATCCGCCGATCAGTGACATGACCGTGTTGATGGTGACGGCGGGTGCCAGCATCGGCCAGGTGACGTGGCGGAACCGCATCAGTGGTCCGCAGCCGTCGATGGCCGCCGCTTCGTGCAACTCCTGCGGGATGCCCTGCAGTCCGGCCAGGTAGATCACCACGCAGAAGCCGAGCCCCTGCCAGGCGATGACCCACGAGACCGTGTAGAGGGCGAGGCTCGGGTCGGAGAGCCAGCCCGGCGGATGGCTCACCCCCAGCTGTCGCAGCATCGAGTTGAGCAGGCCGTCGTCGACGAGGATCGCCTGCCAGATGACGCTGACCACCACGGCGCTCAGCACGACCGGTACGAAGAACACGCTGCGCAGAGCGTTGTACAGCCAGCCGCGCCGGTCGAGCAGCAGGGCGATCGCCAGGCCGCCGGCGTTGGTCACCAGCGTCACGATCACGGTGATGACGACGGTGTTCTGCAGTGCTTTGAGGAAGTCGTCGTCGGAGAACAGGCTCGTGAGGTTGGACAGGCCCACCCACCGGGTCGGCGGGTTGAAGGGGTTCTTGTTGGTGAGGCTGTAGCCGGCGGTCATGCCGATCGGCACCAGGACGAGGGCCAGGTAGGCGAGCAGTCCGGGAGCCGCGAAGAGAGCGAAGCGGCCCGGTCCGCCGTTCGGCCGGAAGCGCCGGGACGGTCGCGACGACCGCCGCGCGGGGGTGTGCTGTGGTCGGACCGCTGCCGTGTCCTTCGCCTCGGGCGCGGCGGCGGAACCATCCGGTCGAGTCAGGGTACGTATGCGCATTATCGGGTGGCCTTGTCCCACTGCTCGTCCATGTAGGCACCGAACTGACGGGCTGTCATTCGCCCGCCGAGGAGATTCTGGACGCCGGCCGCGGCCTTGTCGGCCAGGCCGGGCGGCAGGGAACCGTCACCGGTCTCCTGGGAGAACGAGTTGACGATCCCGTCGTCCTTCTGGGCCTGCCGATACGCCGCCACGGTCTTCTTGTAGACGGGGCCCATGGTGCTGGGCGGGCTGTAGCCCTTGATGTCGATGATGAGCCCGTCGGCCTTGACGGCGGCGTCCAGGTTCTTCTGGTCCTCCATGAAGGCCTTGGCCCACTTCTTGGCCAGAGGAACATCGGAGGCCTTGGAGCTCACCGTCATCCCGCCGCCGAGGACGCCGGGGAGCGCCGGGGCCCCTTGGTCCGTGGGCCACGCGAAGACGCCCGTGTCGAAGTCCGGCTTCTTCGTGTCGGCCGAGGCGGAGAACCAGCTGCCCATCGGATACATCGCGCCCTTTCCGTCACGGAAGGCCTGTTCGGTGTCCGCGTAGGAGCGGGAAAGGCCGGCGCGGTCGATGTATCCCTTGTCCGCGAGGCCGGCGACCTTCTGGGCGGCGGCGACGAACGCCGGGTCGGTGAACTTGACCTTTCCCTTGGCACGTTGGGACAGCCAGTCCGGCGTCTTCTTGTAGACGTCGGTGGCCACCGTGCAGATCAGCGGGAACATGTCGGCCCAGGAATCCTTGCCGCCACCGCCGACCACGAAGGGGTTGATGCCCTTCTTCTTCAACTTGGCGCTGTCGTCGAGCAGTTCACGGTACGTTTGGGGCGGTGTGTCGATGCCGGCCGCCGCGAAGTCCTTCTTGTTGTAGTAGACGAGCGTCGTCTGGGCGGCGTAGGGCAGCTGGTAGACCTTGCCGTCGTAGGTGTTGGCGCGGGGGTTCCCGTACGTCGCGAGTTCCTTGTCCGTCCACGGTGACAGCTTGCCCGCCTCGGCGAATCCGGCGGGGTTCAGGCCGATCATGACGTCCGGGAACTGCCCCGTGCTGTCGAGCTGCTTCGCGTACCCGGTGCGGTCGGCGCTGGGCGACACGAGCTTCTTGATCGTCACCCCGGGCACCTTCGCCGAGGCGCGGTCGATCGCGGCGTCCCAGTACTTCGCGTCCAGGTTGGGCGTTTCGAAGGTGAGGAAGGTCAGGGTGACCTTGTCGCCGTCGCCCTTGGACGCACTCGTACCGGAACTGCCGGCCGTGCACCCGGCCAGGAGGAGAGCACCTGCGAGGGCGGCAGTTCTCGTGAGTATCGGATTGCGCATCATGTCCAACTTCCCCTACCCGTCGTTGTCCGGGGGCGGTACCGAGTCGCTGTCTTGTTCGTACCGAGACGAGAGAGGGAATCCCGCTGCCGACCGTCCACCGAATCCGTCACATGGTTCAGACTCTTCCCAGAGTCCTGCTGCTCTCGGGGGCGACCGCTTCCCCTCAGCGTTCGCCCGTCGGGGCACCTTGGGGTATGGAAGTCCGCACGCGACGGCATGTCAAGAGATGAGACGGAGTTATTGCCTGAACCAGGGCGGCAATAGATCTGATACATGTCGGTAGAGTTTCGCCGGCCCCGACGGATTCGCTTCGCAGGAACGAGACGCATCGGTGGCGCGGTTCACGACCCCGGCACGCCCCGTCGCCTGGTCGTTTCCGGTGTGGGCGGCGGGGCGGGCGGCGGGGCGCTACTGATCGAGGCTGTCGTCCGCGGTCACGCCCCGTCCCGGCCGGCGGGAGCGGCGGGAGCGGCAAAGATGCGATTGCGGATCTCTCGCTGGACCTGGAGTTCCGTCGTGTCGATATGGCGGGCCATGAGGGCGGCGGCCTGTTCCTGCTCACCGGCCCCGATCGCTTCCAGGATCGCCAGGTGCTGCTCCGCGGCCCCGGCGAGTGATCCCGGTGCGGAGTCGGCCAGGGCCACGATGGTGACCTGTCGCTGCAGCCGCTGGATCGCGTCGACCAGGCTGGAGAGGAACGCGTTCCCCGCTGCCGCGCCGATCGCCTGATGGAACTCCGCATCGGCCCGGCCGAACGACTCGTGGTCGTCGCGCTCGGCGGCCTCAGCCGAGCGCTGCGCCGCCTCGCGGATCGCCCTGAGCTGAACCGGTGTGGCCCGCGCGGCCGCGAGCCCGCTGGTCTCGGCCTCGGTGAAGCGCCGGAACTCGAACAGTTCACCGACGCGGCTCGGGTCGGTCGGCAGGAACCGGGAGAACGTGTCGGACCACAGGTCGTTCCTGGGATGCGCCACGAAGATGCCGCGCCCCTTCTCCACCGAGAGCCTCCCGAGGGCCGAGAGGATCTTGACGCCCTCTCGCACCACCGTCCTGCTCATGTCCACTTCGGCCGCCAGGTCCTTCTCCGTCGGCAGCCGGTCGCCGGGCCCCATCCCCTGCCGGGCGACGTACTCCAGGATGCGCTCCGCCGCGACCTCGTAGCCGGGGCGGTAGGGAGCCGCCTCAGTCTCCGTCTCCGATGCCGCGGACGCGGGCCGGGAAGATCCAGTCATGTTGCTCCATGTATCCGATGCATGCCGTCACGAAATACCAAGTGCTGGGCCCCCAAGATACCTCCCGGGCCGCCCGCACAGGGGTGCTCGGACCGCTCCACGGAGCACTCCTGTCATCGGGAATAGATCCGAACTAAGCCTTGACGGCCACTTCCGTGCCGTGCACGCTAGACCGCACTTGTGCTGCGGTAGTTACACAGGAGAAGCAAGCGCACTTCCCTGCACGGGCAGGCCCATGGGCTCTCCGGCTCACGGCCGTCCGCCGATCCCGCTCCTCGGAACAGCGCGAACCATCTTCGTTGAAGAATACGAACTATCCAGGTGACCTTGTTCGTCGCTCGACGTTTGCCGGCCATGCGCCCCTCTGTGCTGTTCACGGGCAGCTGATCAGCGATCCCGCGCGTCATCGAGAGTCACTTCACCTAGGAGGACATGTGGACAGGCGTCGCTTTCTGGTTGCCAGCGGCTTGAGTTCGGCCACGGCCGTGGCCATGGCCGCCGGACCCGCGCATGCCGCGCGAACGGCCAGGACCAAGACGTCCCCGTCGCTGCGGATCGGGGCGGGCTTCCTGTCGGTGGGCATCAGCGGCTCCGGATACGTGGACAGCCTGGTGGACCTGCGCGACGGCACCGACCACCTGGCCAAGGACACCCCCGTGCCGCTGGTCAGCGTGGTGGCCGACGGCAAGCACGTGGTTCCCGCGAAGGTGCGGGTCGTGTCGCGTGACCGTGCGCACCACCGGCAGGTCCTTGAGTTCGTCGGCGAGAGCGTGACGATCCACGTGGAGGCCGTCGGGTTTGCCACGCATTCCACACTTGAAGTCGTCGGCCTGACGGCCGCCTCGGGTGTGGATGTGCAGACGCTGCTGTGGGGTCCGCTGCCGACGACGCTCGACGACACCATCGGCGAGACGGCCGGTGTGGTCGCCAACTCCGGTTTCGTCATGGGGGTCCGGCCGCTGAACGACAAGACGGTGGGCGGGTGGCCGAACGAGCATCTGGCGTACGGGTTCGGTCCTGACCTCGTATGGAATCCGTACGGCCTGCAGACCGGTGCGAAGGACGAGTGGCTGGCGAGCAACGTCGCTGCGAAGACCACGTGGGGCAGCGTCCTGCGCGCCACCACCTACGACTACAGCAAGGCACGGGTCCGGCAGCGCACCAACGGTTACGAGATCCCGCTCGGCCCGCTGCCCGCGCCCGAGGGCCGGATCGTCGGGTCGAAGATCGCCCTGTTCGGTAGTGCGCCGGATCTCGCCCTGACCGTGCTCAGCCAGATCGCCAAGGAGCACAACCAGGCGTACCCCACCCTCGACGGCCAGTGGCAGAAGGCGGCCCAGCGCACCTCGCAGACCCACTTCTGGGTCCACGACCTCAACACGGGCACCGTCACAGCGGCCGCCAAGCTTGCCGCGCAGGCCGGGGTGCGGAACATCTACGCGATCAGCGGCAACGGGCCGTGGGTGTCGCACGGGCACTACCAGTTCAACGGCTCCTTCGGCGGATCGGACGCGGCAGCCGCCCAGTTGGTGGCCGCAGCGGCGAAGGAGGGCATCGAGGTCGGGGTGCACACCCTGTCCACCTTCATCGATGCCAACGACCCGTACGTGAAGGCGCCGGCCGATCCACGGCTCGCGGTGGGCGGCTCCGCCCGGCTCACCCGCCCGCTGGCCGGGTCGGACACCACGCTGTACGTGGATGCCAACGGCCTGCTGGCCTCCGGCGTCGACGGTCAACGGCTGCGCATCGGCGACGAGTTCATCACCTACGATTCCGTCACCAAGGTCAGCAACACCGAGTGGCAGGTCAGCGGCCTGAGCCGGGCACAGTGGTCCTCGGCCGCCAAGGACTACCCGGCCGGTACCACCGTCGCCCGGCTCATCCAGAACGGCTACGGCGGCGCCCTGGCCAGTCTGCCGATCACCGACGAGATCGCGACCCGGCTGGCCACCGCCTACAACACCAGCGGGGTCCACGCCACGTCCTACGACGGGCTCGAAGGTACCGGCTACAACGGCTGGGGCGGCTACGGCTTCGCCCGGCTCGTCAACGGCGTCCACCGGCAGGTCACCACGAAGAACTTCATCACCGAGTGCAGCAACCTCGCGTCGAACACCTGGGACGCCCAGTCCAGGGCGAGCTGGGGTGAGATCGGCCCCACGAGCTACGCCCAGATCATCCGCAGCAACATCTTCTACCGGGCGAACTACCTGCCCGGGATGATGGGCCAGCAGGGGCTCTCGGGCGGCGACGCCCTGCAGAAGATCGAGGACACCCTGGCGCACGCGGCCTCTCTGGACGCCGGCATCAACTTCGAGACCAGCGTGAGCAGCCTCCAGTCCGGGCAGAACACCGCCGTGCTGCTCGCCGCCGTCCGGATGTGGGAGTCCGCGCGAGCATCCGGCGCGTTCACTGCCGAGCAGAAGAAGCAGCTGGGCGTCGCGAGCAGGCACTGGCACCTGAGCGAGGTCACGCCGGACGCCGAGTGGACGCTGCAGGAGATGGACACGTCCGGTCAGCCGATCGGTGACCCGCAGTCGATCAAGGCCCCGACGCCGGGCTTCGCCACGTCGGAGCCGACGGACGCCCGGGTCGGAAAGCTGTACGCCTTCAAGGTGACCTCGACGACTCCGCGGACCATCCGCTACGAGGTCACCGACGGCCGCCTCCCGCGCGGCCTGACCCTCAACCAGGACACCGGCGGCATCACCGGAATCCCGACCGCCCCCGGCACCAGCAAGTTCACCATCACAGCAAAGAACGGCGGGATCGTCGCGGACGCGAAGACCACCTACAAGGTGACGACCCGGCCGTGACCGCTGCCGGGCCGTGCCCCGGCCTCGGTCGGGGCACGGCCCGGCACCTGCTCCCCGTCGCGTCACCCGCACGAACCTCCAGGAACGAATCCATCGAGAACGCTTGGAGTTTCATATGAGAGTGCGTCCAACACAGCTGTTGTGCCTTCTCGCGTTGATGGTCTCCCTGCTCGCCCTCGCTGCTCCCGCCACACCGGCGAGCGCCGCCCCCGACCAGGTCAACGCGAAACCCGCAGTGGTGCCCGCCCTCCAGAAGTGGCAGGGCCGCACCGGATTCTTCGAGCTGAGCCGGCACAGCCGCATCGTGTTCGCCGGAGCGCACCGCGACCGTCTCCGCGATCAACTCGCCACCCTCCCCGAGGAGATCGAGCAGGTCATGGGGCGCAAGCCGACCCTGTCGCCGCGCCACCCGCAAAGCGGCGACATCGTGCTTTCGATCGATCCCACCCTGCCCGAAGCGGTGGACAGCGCCCGGTTCGAGGAAGAGGGCTACACCTTCACGGTCACCGGCGAGAACGTGCGGATCGCCGCGCCGACCGCGAAGGGCGTCTACTACGGCACGCGTACGCTCCTGCAGATCCTGCTGCTCGACGACGGCCGTGACTCCGTCCCCGTGGGCACCGCCGTGGACTGGCCGAACTACAAGGTGCGGGGCTTCACGCTGGATGTCGGGCGGCGCTTCTTCACCGCGGACTTCATCCGCGACTACATCCGCCTCATGGGCTGGTTCAAGCTCAACGAGTTCCAGATCCACCTCAACGACAACGGGTTCAAGGGCGACCGGCCCTGGAGCGAGGCCCAGGCCGGCTTCCGGCTCAGGACCGACAACCCCGCGCTGTCCGGCCTGGCCTCGAAGGACGGGGCGTACGACCGGCACGACTGGGACTCCTTCGAGGACACTGCCGCCGCCAACGGCGTCACGCTCGTCCCCGAGTTCGACGCCCCCGCCCATTCGCTCGCGTTCATCCGGTTCAAGCCGTCCCTGGGCCTCAACAACGGCGACTCCGACCACCTGGACCTGTCCAAGCCGGAGACCACCGCGTTCATGAAGTCGGTGTTCGACGAGTTCACGCCGTGGTTCCGCGGTCCGGACATGCACTTCGGCGCCGACGAGTACCGGTCGGACAAGCCCCGCTACAAGAGCTACTTCAACGAGATCGCCGCCCACATCCGCACGCTCGGCAAGCATCCGCGCGCCTGGGGCAGCCTGTCCCTGATGACGTCCGACACCGAGGGCTTCGACCGCGACGTCACCCTCAACAGCTGGAACAACTCCTGGTACGGCCCGCAGGCCGCCAAGAAGGACGGCTACTCGTTCATCAACACCAACGACGCCCTGCTCTACATCGTCCCGTTCGCGAGCTACTACCACGGCCACGGCCTGGACGGTAAGTACCTCTACGACAACTGGGAACCCAACGTATTCCCCGACGGCCAGAGCGTCGCACCGAAGGACCCCCAGCTCCTCGGCGCCATGTCCTCGGTGTGGAACGACCTGACCAAGTCCAGCTACACCGAACTCGACGTGCACGAACTGGTCGAGCCCACCTTCGGCGTCCTCGCGCAGAAGATGTGGAGCGGTGCCGACTCGGGCGTTCCGTACAGCGATTTCATGTCGACCGTGCGCAAGCTCGGCGTGGGTACGGGGCTCACCGAGGTCGCCACGACACTCGCCACCCCGGCCAACAGTGAGCTGAGCGCGGGCAAGCCGGCGTCCGCGTCCGCGGGCACGGCCGACGCGGCATTCGACGGGGTGAGCACGACCAAGTGGCAGAGCGGCCCGGGAGATCACGCCTGGCTCCGCGTGGACCTCGGCCGCCCCGAGATCGTCACCAGGGCCGACCTGGACTGGGCGCCCGCACACGGCCGCGACTACGCGATCCAGGTGTCCGGCGACGGCACGACCTGGGCCACCGTCGCCCGCCGCACGGACCGCGCGTCCGCGGGGTCCGACACGCTCACCTTCGAGCCGGTCACCGCCCGGTACGTGCGTCTCGTCGGCACCGAAGCGGCCCGCAAGCAGGACGGCTTCGCGCTGTGGAGCATGCGCGTCTTCGACGCAGCGGATCTGGCGCTGCACCGGCCGGCCACCGCGTCGTCGTCCGAAGTGCCCAGCCTGGGACCGGAGAACGCCACCGACGGCGACCCGGTGAGCCGCTGGGCCAGCGCCTACCGTGACGGCGAATGGATCCAGGTGGACCTGGGTCAGGTACAGACGGTCCGCCGCGTCCTGCTCGACTGGGAGACGGCGTCCGGAAAGGACTACGACATCCAGGTCTCCGACGACGGGACGAACTGGAAGACAGCCGCCGCCGTCCGGGACAAGGCGGCGGGCGCCCGCGTGGACGACCTCACTTTCGCTCCCGCCTCGGGCCGGTACATCCGCATGCAGGGCATCAAGCGCACGTCGTCCTTCGGCTATTCGCTCCGGCGCATCGAGGTCCGGGCCGCGAGCCCGGCGACGAACCTCCTGCGCCGCTGAGAGACGTGGTGCCGGCCGGTGACGACGTCGGCCGGCACCACTGCACAACCGATAGCGCCCTCCACGTAGAACACAAGACATATCGGTGCATGTCGATTTGGAGGAATCGTGGACAGAAGAAAATTCCTGATCGCCGGCGGTGTCAGTTCGCTGGCGCTGATCGCGACACCGGCCCTCGCCCAGCCGGCTGCAGCAGCAGGGCCGGCGTTCACGGAGCAGGCCGGCCGCCCGTTGCGGATCAGGGCGGGATTCCTGTCGCTGGGTCTCGACCCGACGGGCCGGGTCGTCGAACTGAAGGACATACGCACGGGAACCGACCATCTGGCGGCGGGCAGGTCGCTCCCCCTGGTGTCCGTCGTCCTGGGCGACGGAGAGCAGGATGCCCCCACCCAGGTGAAGGTCTCCCGGCGGGACCGGCACGTGCTGGTGTTCAGCGGCGACCGGGCGACGGTCGAGGTCAAGGTCGTCGACCACGCGACGTACGCGACGCTCGAGGTCGTCGGTCTGGACGCCGCGCCGGGTGTGGACGTGCGGACCCTGCTGTGGGGGCCGTTGGCCACCAGCGTCACCGACACCGTCGGCGAGGCCGTCGGTGTGGTCCGCGACAGTAGCTTCGCCCTCGGTATCACCCCGCTCAACGACAAGACCGTCGGCGGCTGGCCCAAAGAGTTCGACGCGTACGGGTTCGGCTCGGAGGTGAGGCCGAAGCCGTACGGGGAGGCCGGAACGCAGAACGAGTGGGGCGCCGCGGCGAAGACGTCGTGGGGCAGCATTCTGCGCGCCTACTCCTACGACTACAGCACCGTACGGACCCGCGAGGACGGCATCCGGATCGGTCCGCTGCCGGGCTTCGAAGGCCGGATCCTCGGATCGAAGCTGGCCGTGTACGGCAGCGCCCCTGATCTCGTGCTCACCGTGCTCAGCCAGATCGCGCAGGGCGAGCACCTGCCGTACCCGACCATCGACGGGCAGTGGCAGAAGGTGGCCCGGGCGACCCGGCAGCCGTTCCTGGCCCTGTCGTCCCTCGGCAGCTCGAACCTCTTCGACGCCATGAAGTTCGCGAAGCAGGCGGGCATCGAGAACGTCTACTCCGTGCAGGGTGCGGCCGGTCCCTGGAAGTCGACGGGGCACTACCAGTTCAACAGCGGCTTCGGCGGCTCGGACGCCGCCGCGGCTCAACTGGTCGCGACCGCCGCCGCGGGCGGCATGCGGGTCGGCGTGCACACCCTGTCCAATTTCATCCAGGCCAATGACCCGTACATCTCTCCCGCACCGGCCGACAAGCGGCTCACGGTCGGCGCGACCGTGCAGCTGACCCGCGCTCTGGCCGCGTCGGACACGACCCTGTACGCCGACGGAGACTCCGGGGGCGGCGGTCACGTCATCGGCCGCCGGCTGCGCATCGGCGACGAGTTCCTCACGTTCTCCGCTGTGACGCAGGCCGGCGCCGACGAGTGGCAGTTCACCGGCGTCAGCCGGGCGCAGTGGGGATCGTCCGCGGCGGCCCACCCCGCCGGGGCCGACGCCACCCGGGTCAGCGAGAACCAGTACGGCGGAGCGCGAGGCGACCTGCCGGTCATCGACGAGATCGCCACCCGCCTTGCCACCATGGCCAACACCACCGGTGTACGGAGCATCTCCTACGACGGACTGGAGGAGGTGTCCTGGAGCGGCTGGCGCGGCCAGGGCTTCGCTCACCTGGTCAACGGGATCTACCGCCGGCTCGACTCCAGGGACGGCTTCATCTGCGAGGCCTCCAACCCGTCGTCCAACTCCTGGTTCGCCCAGTCGCGGATCAGCTGGGGCGGCATCGGCTGGTCCGATTCCAACTACGCGCAGGTGACCAGGAACAACAACTTCTACCGGGCCAACTTCCTCCCCGCCATGGGCGGTTCACTGCCGATCGGCGGAGGCACGAGCACGCTCGGCGTCGAGCACAACCTGGCCCTCGGCGCGTCGATCGGCGCGAACTTCGGCTGGTTCGAGACGAGCACGGACAGTCTCGCCAAGGGATCCGACACCGCGGCGGTCCTCACCGCGGTACGGATCTGGAACTCCGCCGTCGAGGCCGGCGCCTTCACGCCCGCCCAGCAGCAGCTCATGACCGACGAGAAGAAGAACTGGCACCTGAGCGAGATGACCGAGGGGAAGGAGTGGTCGCTGCAGGAGCTGGACTCGTCCGGCAGTCCGGTCGGCCCGGCTCAGCCGGTGCAGGCGCCGAAGCCCGGTTTCACGACACCGGAGCCGGCCGACGGCCGCGTGGGTGAGCTGTACGCGTTCAAGGTCACCTCCAGCTCGCCCCGGACGGTCCGGTACGAGGTCACGTCCGGCGCGCTGCCCGCCGGACTGAGCCTGAACAAGGACACCGGCGGCATCACCGGAGTCCCCACCGCCCCGGGCGCCAAGCGGTTCACGATCACCGCGCGCAACAACGGCATCATGGCCGACGCGGAGGTCACGTACAGCCTGCGGGTCACTCGCGGCTGACAACGGCCTCGGTCGGTCCATGACCGCTGAACACAGTCAGGGTCACGACGGAAGTGTGACGACACGCCTCAGCGCTGCCCTTCGACGGCGTCCGGAGAGATGTCGTGGCCCTGGCTCGCCTGGTTCCTGTGCGCCGACACCCTGCCGGACGGTGCTCATGGTGTGTGACCGGGGTTGGTGCCCGCCGTCATGCCCCGGACGGGCAGAGCGTTCACGGCCGGGCCCGCGGTGGGCGCGCCGGTGGCCTTCGAGGCTCTGCCGTAGCGCTGGGCGAGGGGAGTGGACGTGATGCCGTGTGCGAGGACGCTGAGCAGCACGGTGCAGGCGACCACCGGGACGATCGTCCGTGCGGCGGACGGGGCCAGGTCCTCGACCGCCAGCAGAGCGAAGATGACGGATGCCAGTCCACGCGGACCGAACCAGCCCACGAACAGGACGGTTCTTCGGTCCAGACCGCTTCCGGTCAAGGACAGAGCCACCGGCACCATGCGCAGCACCGTCAGGCTCAGCACCGCGTAGAGCAGTGCCTGCCAGGTGAGGTGAGTGACGGCAGCCGGCACCAGCACGGCGCCGAAGAGCAGCCAGACCAGCACGGAGAGCAGCGAGGCGGACTGCTCGACGAACAGCAGCACGTGCTGTGAGGCGGCGTGTGCCGAGCCGAAGGCCAGGCCGGCGATGAAGGCGGCGACGAAACCGTTGCCGCCGATCGCGATGGCCGAGGTGTAGCTCAACAGGGCCAGCGCCAGGACGCCCGGCCCGGCGACGCCTTCGGTGGTCCAGCCCCTGCGCAGGGCGGAACGCAGCAGCCACCCGGCCGTCAGCCCCAGCACCGTGCCGTAGGCCAGGCCGATGGCGAGTTCCACCAGGGCGCCCTCGGAGGCATGGGCGCTCGACGTGCTTCCGGCCGCGGCGACCGCGGCGAGGGCGATGACGACGAACGGGGTGGCGATGCCGTCGTTCAGGCCGCTCTCGACGTTGATGAGCCGGCGGATCCTCTCGGGCACCACCGGATCGACCATCATCGTGGCGCCGAGCGCGGCGTCCGTCGGGGCGAGTGCGGCCCCGACGTACAGCGCGGCCCAGCCCGACACACCGGGGAGCAGGGCCGTGGCCATGAGCGCGCCGAGGCCGATGCACATCGGCAGGGCGAGCAGCAGGAGCCGCACGTACAGACCGAGGTCGGGACGGAGCGCCCGGAAGGACAGCCGTGCGGCGTCGGTGAAGAGCACCCAGGTCAGGGTGGTCTCGGCGAGCGCCCGTACCGTACCGGGCGAGGGGGCCAGGTCCAGTACGCCGAGCCCTTCGGCCAGCAGCAGGCCCAGAGCCACGAACGCCACGGGGGCGGTGAGTTCGACGCGTGCCAGTCGCTGCGAGTAGAGACCCCAGAGGAAGAGAAGGAGGAGAATCAGCGAGAGGGTTCCATCCACCGTGCACTCCGTGATCGTGGCCGCAAGGCCGACGGAGGGCCGATTCTCGGTGGTCGCGGTGGTATGAGGGTCCAGCCGGAGGGTGTGACCGCAGCTTTCACCCGACTGGGGTCAGGGCGGCGGTACGGATCACACGAGGCCGCCACCGCCGTGCGGGGCGTAGAGATCGAGGAGACGGACCCGGGCTGCCTGCAACCGGTGGGCGAGGACCTGACCGACCCAGTGGCCGATGGCCGAGCCGAAGGCGGGATCGGCGTCCATCGTCATCCGTACCGTCGCCGCGTCGAACTCATGGGTACGGACGGGCGTCATCGCCTCGGCCCCGAGGTGCCAGATGTACGGCTCGAACAGCCATGACCAGCCCACGAGTTCGCCGGGCCCGAGGTTCTCGATCGAGGCCGGCGAGCTTTTGGGGACGCGGAAGTCCAGCGTGACGGTGCCCGAACGCAGGATCCAGAAGCGGTCCGCGTGGTCCCCCTCGTTGAAGAGGCGCGCGCCCTCCTCGAAATTGACCTCCTGCCCCATCTGCATCAGGCGGGCACGGTACGAGGCGGGCAGGGCCGAGGTGATACGGGTGGGAGAAGCGCTCATGGCGGGTGGCCTCCTCTGCGGCTTCCGAGGGCTTCCGTGAGCACCTCCCGGCGGGTTCCGCCCGATGCGCCGCCTCTCCACTATCTGCCTCCCGCGCACCCCGGGCCAGCCGGATGGCGCCCTCCAAATGCGCCGCCGGAGGATCTGGGGTACTTGTCGGATGAAGAGGACCCGTGCCCGGCGCGTCTGCGCAGCTGCTCGACCCCGTCGATCCTCTGCCGCCGTTCCGGTTCCCTGAGAGACGGAGGCATTCGTCATGGAGCCAGTCGTCACCGTCGGCCTCGACGGGTCGCCCGAGAGCCTGGCAGCCGCCCATTGGGCCGCCGACGAAGCCGAGCGGCGCGAACTCACGCTGCGCCTGCTGCACGCATGGCCGCTGCTGGTGGAGGAACCGGCCGACGTTCCCGCCGAGAAGGACCAGAACTACTGGGCGAGACGGATCGTGGACAACACCCGGGTGGAACTCCAGGCGCACCACCCGGGCCTCACCGTCGTCGGTAGCCTGGTCGCCGACGACGCCGAGCACGCCCTTCTGCAAGCGGCATCGGAGTCCGAGATGACCGTGCTCGGTTCGCGTGGGCTGGTGCCCGTGGAGAGCTATTTCCTCGGTGACATCAGCCTGCCCGTCGTGGCCCGTGCCGAGCGGCCGGTGGTCCTGGTACGGGCCGGTGCGGGGGACGACGGCCGACAGCCCGCCCCGAGCGGAACGCGTGGCGTGGTGGTGGCGCTCAAATTGCACGGGCCCTGCGACAACCTGCTCCGATTCGCCTTCGAGGCCGCCGCCGCGCGCGGCATGCCCCTTCGGGCCGTCCACGGCCGGAGCCTGCCGGTGGACGCGTACGTGCCCTGGGGCGTGGACCATGACGTGGCCGAGGAAGTCGTCCAGGGCGCGCAGAAGCTCCTCGGCCGGACCCTCCTTCCCTGGCGTGAGAGGTTCCCGCAGGTGGACGTCACCGACGGCACGGCACTGGTGAGCCCCGCCAAGGCCGTCGTGCAGGCCGCCGAGGGTGCCGATCTGCTGGTCGTCGGCCGGGGCCGGCGCCATCGTGGCCCGGCACCGTCCCTGGGCCCCGTGGCCCAGGGCGCCATCCATCACGCACGCTGCCCCGTCGCGGTCGTCCCCCACGAATGACGCGAGGACCCCTGCCGGGCCGGTGCGGCGGTGATCGCCGGGGCGTGACCGGGCGGGACGGGGGTCTGGAGCTTCCGCCCCGTCGCGCGCATCCTGTGGGGGCGTACGGCATACGTACGTACGCCGCCGAGCGGGAGGTACGAGCGACATGGTGGACGCCGACCCGGGGCTCTTCGGGCCCGAATCCGTCACCTGGCAGATGCACGGCGACCCGATGATGTGGATCGCCGGAGTCCGGGCGCTCTACCTCCAGGCGCTGCACCCGCGCGCCGTACGCGGCGTCGTGCAGAACTCCGACTTCCGCAAGGACGCCTGGGGAAGGCTGATGCGCACGGCCGGCTTCGTCGGCACGATCACCTACGGCACCACCGAGGCCGCCGAGCAGGCCGGTGCCCGGGTCCGCAGGATCCACCGGCTCATCAAGGCCACCGACCCGCGGACCGGGGAGAGCTACGGCGTCGACGAGCCCGAACTGCTGCTGTGGGTGCACTGCGCGGAGGTGGACTCCTACCTCCAGGTCGAACGCCGGTCCGGCTTCCCGCTCACCGCCGCCCAGGCCGACCGCTACGTCGACGAGCACCGCCACAGCGCCCGCCTCGTCGGCCTCGACCCCGTGGACGTCCCGGCCACCACCGCACAGCTCGCCGCCTACTTCGAGTGCGTACGTCCCCGGCTCGCCGCGTCCGCGGAGGCGCTGGACGTCGACGACTTCCTGCGACGGCCCCCCGTCCACCCGCTGCTCGTACCGGCGCGGGCCCTGCTGTGGCGGCCAGTCGCGGCACTCGCCTACCAGTCACTGCCCCCGTACGCCCATGAGCTCTACGGCAGACCCGCCGCACCGGCGCACACCGTCGACCGGCGCCTGCGCACCGCCGGAGCCCTGCTGCGCCGCATCCCCGCCCGGCTCCGCTGGCGGCTCCCGCCCGGACACATTCTGAACGCGATGGCCCGGCTCGGTCCCGGCAGCCGCCCCACCCCGTACAAACTGCGCAGCCGGGCCGCCATACTGGACGGGCCGGGGAGGGCGCAGCAGTAGACAGCAGGCGGAGCAGACGGGGGCGACAGCAGGCGATGGCGGACACCAGGCTGATCCAGAGCCGGTACCGACTGCTCGATCTGATCGGGCGCGGGGGCATGGGGGAGGTGTGGCGCGCCCGCGACGAGTCGCTCGGCCGCCACGTCGCCGTCAAATGCCTGAAGCCGATGGGGCCCCAGCACGACCAGTCCTTCACCCGCGTCCTGCGGGAACGCTTCCGTCGCGAGGCCCGGGTCGCCGCCGCGCTCCAGCACCGCGGCGTCACCGTCGTCCACGACTTCGGCGAGCACGAGGGCGTCCTCTACCTGGTCATGGAACTCCTCGACGGGCGCAACCTCAGCCAGCTCCTGGAGGACAACAAGCAGCACCCGCTGCCGGTGCCGGACGTCGTCGACATCGCCGAACAGGTCGCCGACGCCCTCGGCTACACCCACCAGCAGGGCGTCGTGCACCGCGACCTCAAGCCCGCCAACATCATGCGGCTGGCCGACGGCACGGTGAAGATCTGCGACTTCGGCATCGCCCGGCTCGGCCACGACGTCGGCTTCACCTCCCGTCTCACCGGCACCGGCATCGCCATGGGCACCCCGCACTACATGTCGCCCGAGCAGATCAGCGGCGGCCAGATCGACCACCGCAGCGACCTCTACTCACTGGGCTGCGTGCTCTACGAGATCGCCACCGGGGTACCGCCGTTCGACCTCGACGACGCCTGGGCCGTCCTCGTCGGACACCGCGACACCCAGCCCCGCCCGCTGCGCACCCACCGGGCCGAGCTCCCGGGCTTCTTCGACCGTGTCGTGCTGGAACTGCTGGCCAAGACCCCCGAGGAGCGGCCCGTCGACGCGGGCGACCTCCGGCAGCGGATCGCCGTCGGCCGCACCGGCGAGCAGCCGCACCTGCCGCCCACCGGGCGGGTACCGCTCGCACCGCCCGTTCCCGTCGTGCTCCCGGGGCAGCAGCTGCCCGCCTGGGCCCGCTCCATGACCACCGGCCACAGGGCGACCGGAACCCACGCCGTGCTCGCCCCGCCCGACCACTGGGCAGGGCTCACCGGCGAGTGGACCACCGGCACCGACCTGCGCAGCCTGACCGGCGAACTGCCGCCGGCCGGGGCCGAACGCCCGACCCCGTCGCCGGAACTGCTGTCGGTCCTCGCCAGCCGGCACAGCGCGGGCCTCAACCTGGGCCGCCTCGGCCACTGGGAGGAGGCTGGCGAGGTGCATCGCGCGGTCGCCGCCGAACGGGAGCACGCGCTGGGCCCAGACCACCCCGACACGCTTGCCAGCCGTTACGAGATCGGCTTCACCCTCAGCCGCACCGGACGTGCCTCGGACGCCCTGCGGGAGTTCGAGCGCGTCGCCCGGGGCCGCGAGCGCATCCTGGGCCCCGACCACCCGGAGACCCTGGCGGCCCGCCAGGAGTCGGCGTACGTGCTGGGCCGGCTGGGCCGGCACTTCGAGGCCCATCAGGTGTACGCGGAGGTGCTCGCCTCCCGGGAACGGTCGATGGGCCCCGACCACCCCGACACCCTGCGCTGCCGCCACAACCTCGCCTTCAACCTCGGCAGGCTCGGCCGCCTGGAGGACTCCTACCGGATGGCCAGGGACGTGGCGTCGGCCCGCAGCCGGCTGCTCGGCGCCGACCACCCCGACACCCTGGTCACGCTCTACGAGGTGGCGTACACCCTGGGCCGGCTGGGGCGCTGGACGGAGGCCCTGCAGGCGTACCGGGAAGTCGCCCGGGCCCGGTCGAGATCGCTCGGCCCCGACCACCCCGACACGCTCTCCGCCCGCTACGAGGTCGGCATCAGCCTCGGCCGCCTGGGCCGCAGCGCGGAGGCCCTGGAGCTGTACCGCACCCTCGTGGCGGACCGGACCAGGGTGGGCGGCGCCGCCGACCCCGAGACGCTCCGCGCCCGCCACGGCCTCGGCGTCAACCTGGGGCGCCTCGCCCGCTGGGAGGAGGCGCTGGCCGAGGCGCGCGACGTGTGCGCGATCCGCGAACGCGTGCTGGGCCCGGACCACGCGGACACCCTCGTCAGCCGCCGCGAGGTCGCCGTCGGCCTCGGCTGGCTCGGCCGCTGGGCCGACGCCCTCACCGTCTACCGCACCGTCGCCGAGGCCCGCGACCGGCTCCTGGGCGCCGGCCACCCCGACGCCCTCGCCGCCCGCAACGACGAGGCGCACTGCCTGGAGCAGCTCGGCCGGGGAACGGAGGCCGTCGAGCTCTACCGGCAGGTCGCGGCGTTGCGCAGCGGGCAGCAGCCGCCGAACTGACGCGGCAGCACGGCCTTCGGTCACACGGCAGGCCGGCGCTGTGCAGCGGGCAGCGCCGCCGCACCGACCGGGCCCCACGTCCTCTGGCCACGGGCGATCGCGCCGTGCTACGAAGGGTCATGCCCGCACCCGACAGCTATGACGCAGTGATCGTGGGCGGCGGCCACAACGGTCTGGTCGCCGCCGCATACCTCGCCCGTGCCGGACAGTCCGTGCTGGTCCTGGAGCGGCTGGCCACCACCGGGGGAGCGGCCGTCTCGACCCGCCCCTTCGACGGGGTCGACGCCCGCCTGTCGCGCTACTCGTACCTGGTGTCCCTGCTCCCGAAGAAGATCGTCGGCGATCTCGGACTGGACTTCGCGGTACGGAAGCGGACCGTCTCCTCGTACACCCCGACCGTGCGCGGCGGCCGCGCCACCGGGCTGCTCGTCGGCGGGGAGGGCACCCGGGACTCCTTCGCCGCGCTCACCGGCTCCGACCGGGAGTACGAGGCGTGGCAGCGGTTCTACGGGATGACCAGGCACGTCGCCGAACGGGTCTTCCCGACCCTCACCGAACCGCTGCCGGGCCGCGACGCCCTGCGCGAGCGGATCGACGACCCGCAGGCCTGGCGGACGCTCTTCGAGGAGCCCATCGGCGTCGCCGTCGAGAAGAACTTCACCGACGACCTGGTACGCGGAGTCGTCCTCACCGACGCCCTGATCGGCACCTTCGCCGACGCGCACGATCCGTCGCTGCTCCAGAACCGCTGCTTCCTCTACCACGTCATCGGCGGCTCCACCGGCGACTGGGACGTCCCCGTCGGCGGCATGGGCGCGCTCACCGACGCCCTGGCCCGCGCCGCCCGCGAGGCCGGGGCACAGATCCGGGTCCGGCACGAGGCGACCCGGATCGACACCGACGGAACACGGGCCGAGGTCACCGTCCGCTCACCCGAGGGCGAGCAGGTCGTCGCGGCCCGCAAGGTCCTGGTCAACGCCTCCCCGCAGGCGCTCGCCGCCCTCCTCGGGGACGAACCGCCCGCCCCGGCCGAGGGCGCGCAGCTGAAGGTGAACATGCTGCTCACCCGGCTGCCGCGGCTGCGCGACCGCTCCGTCGACCCGCGCGCGGCCTTCGCCGGGACGTTCCACATCGCCGAGGGGTACGGGCAGCTCGCCGACGCCTACCGGGACGCCGCGGCGGGCCGGCTGCCCGCCGCCCCGCCGTCGGAGATCTACTGCCACTCGCTGACCGACCCGTCGATCCTCGGTCCGGACCTGGCCGCCCGCGGCTACCAGACCCTCACCCTCTTCGGTCTGCACACCCCCGCCCGGCTCTTCGCCACCGACAACGCGGCGACCCGCGCCGAACTGCTCGCGGCGACGCTCGCCCAGCTCGACGCGCACCTGGACGAACCGGTCACCGACTGCCTGGCCCGCGACGGGAACGGCGAGCCGTGCATCGAGGCGAAGACCCCGCTCGACCTGGAGCGGGATCTGCGGCTGCCCGGCGGCCACATCTTCCACCGGGACCTCGCCTTCCCGTACGCCACCGGGTCCACCGGCCGGTGGGGGGTGGAGACGGCACACGCCAATGTGCTGCTCTGCGGGGCCGGCGCGGTGCGCGGCGGCGGGGTCAGCGGGGTTCCCGGCCACAACGCCGCGATGGCGGCGCTGGGCCGGTGACCGTGGTGCGCTACCGGCCGAACACGCCCCGCAGCGCACCGAGCTTGCGCGGCAGGTCGTACTCGGCGCCGCCCTCGTGCCCGTTGTACGTGAACACCTCGATCTGCGCCGGGCCCGCATAGCGGTGGTAGGCGGCAAACACCGTGGACGACGGGCAGATCTTGTCCATCAGGCCGACCGAGAACCACGCCGGGGCACTCGCCCGTGCCGCGAAGTTGACCCCGTCGAAGTAGGACAGCGTCTCCATCGCCTCGTCGATCCGGAAGCGGTGCCCGGACAGCCAGCGGGCGATCTCCGCGTACGGTCCGGCGTCCGTGATCTGCGAGGCGCGCCGGTAGTGGCAGAGGAACGGCACATCGGCGACGGTGGCCACGATGTCGTCCCGCAGCCCGGCGACGGCCAGCGCCAGCCCGCCGCCCTGGCTGCCGCCGAGCACCGCCACCCGGGAGGCGTCCACCGCGTCATGGGCCTTCGCCGCGTCGACCGCCCGCACCGCGTCCGTGATCAGCCGCCGGTAGTAGTGGCGGTACGGGTCCTCGATGCCGCGGGTCAGGAAGCCCGGCGAGGAGGAGCCGTGCCCGTCCGGGCCGATGTCCGGGGTGTCCGCGGTGTTCTTGCCGCCGCCGCCCTGGCCCCGGTTGTCCATCACCAGATGGGCGTAGCCGAGCGCGCTCCAGGTCAGCCAGGAGTACGGGATGCCCCGGCCGCCGTTGTAGCCGATGTACTGCACCACGGCGGGCAGCGCGCCGGAACGCGTCTTCGGCAGCATCAGCCAGGCCTTGACCGGCTGCCCGCCCCAGCCCCGGAACGTCACGTCGAACACGTCGACGGTCGCGAACCCGGCGTCGTGCAGGACGAACTCGGCGTCAAGGTCGTGGCGGGCCGTCTCGGTGAGCGTCTTCTCCCAGAAGGCGTCGAAGTCGGCCGGCTCCTCCGGTTCCGGCCGGTAGTCGCGCAGCCGGTCCAGAGGCATGTCGAACAGCAAGGGTCTAGCTCCTCTTCAGGGTGAGGTTGAGGGTTGCACCGTGGCGTCCGGTGGTGTCGGCGGTGATCCGGATGCCGCTGCCGGTGGAGCGGGCGCTCACGCCCGGATCGGCGGAGACGACGCTCAGGCCGCGCTGCGCCAGGTCCAGCACGACCGAGGACCGCAGCTGTGTCGGGTCGGACAGCGACACCTTCACCGTCTTCCCGTCCGGGCGGACCAGCACCGAGGCGGGGCCGTCCGAGGACAGCTCCTGCACGGTGCCGGCCGTCCAGAAGTTCGCGGCGACCAGCCCGTCCGCGCAGCGGCGCACCGCGTGCACGGAGGTGGAGCGGGCGATCAGCTTCACCGGCGGCGCGGCCGACCACTGCTCGGTCCGCTCGGCCGAGGCGGCCGGGGCCTGGAGCCAGAAGTAGCCGGCCCCGCTCGGGGCGGCGCCGTGGTCCTGCCACAGCGTCAGGTACGGGCGGGTGACCGAGGTGTCCGTGCCGTACTTGAGGTTGATCTCGCGCCAGGTCGCGGTGCGGTCCTCACGCAGACCGTTCAGCGTGACGGGCTCGGGGAAGACGTAGCCGCCGGTTCCGGCCACATGCAGCCACCGCACCTTGTCGATACGGGCCGACCAGCCGGCGTCCGTGGGCGCCGCCGTGCCGTTGACCAGCAGGGCGGCCTTCGGGTCGCGCAGCTTCCGGTTCTCCACGACCGTCTCGGCCGTGCCAGCGTCGGCGTCGATGCCCGAGCCGACGCAGGCGATCACGTCGTCCAGGCAGAACCAGCTCTTCAGCCCGTGCAGCGAACTGCCGTACGCGCGCAGCTCCATGCCGTACGCGCCGAGCGTGGTGCCGGGCAGCGCGGTGCCGCCCGCCCAGTCTGCCGTGCTGGTGGTGCGCTGCCCCGCCGCGTCCGCGGGGCGCCCGGCGATGACCGTGGTGCCGGGCAGCCGGGCCGGGTCGACGGTCGGCCAGTAGTCCTCGCTGTAGTGCCCGAGGTCGTCGGTGTAGAGCAGGACCATGCCGTCGGACAGGTGCCAGGCGTGCAGGTTCTCGTTCTGGATCGACTCGTAGTTGTAGATCCGGGACGAGTACGCGGAGATGCCGAGCGCGAACGACGGCCGGTGGTGGGCGGCCTTGTCCATCCGAGGGTGCTGCTTGTGCGCGACCAGCGGCCCTCGCGCCGGCACCGTGGAGGCGATGACCTGCCGGGCGGCGACCAGCGAGGCGAGGTCGGTGACGGCCAGGAAGTCCCGGTAGGTGTCCTCGGCGATCCACTGCTTGACCAGGGAGGTGAACCGGTCGGCCGTCTCGCCGGGGAAGCTCGGGATCAGCCGCACCACCGCCTCGATGACCGTCTGCGCCGACACATGGCCCTGCTTGCTGGGCCGGGCGATCTCGCGCCCGCACACCGAGGCCATCACGTCGCCGCGCACCAGCAGCGGGTCGAAGCCGTCGTCGACCCAGCCGCGGATGTTGTCGAGGTCGGGGTCGGTGACCGCCCACTCGGTCCCGGCGAGGAGGTTCAGCAGCCGGGACAGGTTGTTCAGCAGCTCCTTGCCGTACCCGCCGTTGTACGGGTGCTTGTAGTGCTGGAGGAACGAACCGTCGGAGTAGAAGCCCTCGCCGGTGCCCTCCGCCGCGGCGCTCGCGTCGTTGAAGGCGAGGACGCTGTTGGCGCCCGAACCCTCGACGTCCGAAAGAGCGTCACGGACCCGGGCCAGATCGCCGCCGGTCCCGGTGAGCACCGCGTTGACGGCGACCACGGTGGAGATCCAGACCCGGTTGGCGCCGGTGGCGATCTGCCGGTCGGCCCGCCAGAGGTTCGGGTCGGGTGTGTAGTGCCGTACGGCCGCGGTGATCCGGCCGAGCCGCTCCGTACCGAGCGCGTCGTACAGCAGAACGGTCGCGTCGTTGAGGGCGAGCGCGGAGCCGATCTCCCAGTCCCAGTCGTTGTCGAACCGGGTGTGGCCGGCGCCGTAGCGGTTGGTCAGCATCCAGTCGATACCGGCCAGCAGCAGATCGCGCAGCGCGGTGTCGCCGTACTGCGGGGTGCCGGGGACGGCCCACGCGGTCGCGACCGTGGCGAGCCGTTTGAACGACGTCGTCACGTGGTTGGAGAGCGTGGTGCTGGTCAGATCGGGGAACAGCCCGTCGGTCCGGGCCGGGTCGAGGCCCTTGGCCGAGGTGGTCGCGGCCTTGCCGATCCTGGCCACGGCCGCGGCGATCTGCGGGTCCGTCAGGTCGAGGCCGGGGCCGCCGGTGAGCAGCGTGTGCCAGCGGGTGCGCAGGGCGGTGGCGTCGTCGATGACGGCGGGCCCTTCCGCAGCGTGCGCGGTGGACGCGGCGGCGGTGAGCGCCAGCGGCAGCGCGGCGGCCGCGCCGAGAGCCGCCGCACCGGCGAGAACGGTGCGGCGGGTGGTGCCTGGAGTGGTGCCCGGGTTCGTCATGCGGCCCTCACAGGAGATTTCGGCGGTCGACGGCCGCTGCCAGCGCGGCATGACCGGAAGGATTGGGGTGGAGTCCGTCCCCGCTGTCGTACGCGGGCAGCAGCCGTGCCGGGTCTGCCGCATCGCGCAGTGCCGCGTCGAAGTCGACGACGGCGTCGAAGACCCGGCCGGTGCGCACCGCCGCGTTGATCCGCTGCCGCACCGCTTCGAGCTCCGGCGTCCAGCGGGTCCAGCCGCCGAACGGGGCGATGGTCGCGCCGACCGTCCGCAGCCCGGCGTTGCGGGCGCGCAGCACCAACTGCCGGTACCCGGCCAGCACGCGCGCCGGATCGGTCTGGCTCGGCGGCTGCTGGAGGTCGTTGACACCGAGATGGACGAGTACGGTGCGCAGTCCGGGCAGGGACAGCACATCGCGGTCGAAGCGCGCCTGGCCGCCCGGCCCGAACCGGGCGTCGTCCAGCAGCAGCCGGTTGCCGCTGATGCCGAGATTGGCGACGGCGGAACCGGGAAGCCGCCTGGCCAGCTGGTCGGGCCAGCGCAGATCGGCGTCGTCGGGGGTGCCGACGCCCTCCGTGATGGAGTCGCCGAGCACCGCGACCACGGGCCCGTGCGCGCCCGTCACCTCGACGCCGGTCAGCAGGAACACCGAAGTGGTGCGCTCGCCGTCCACGGAGTGCGAGGCATGGGTGTTGCGGTGGAAGGAGAGCGGACCGGTGGGGCCGGGGAGCCTGGTCTCCACCGTCAGCCGCGCCCCCTCGGTGACCCGCAGTCCGGCGACAGCGTCGCTGGTCAGCGTGGAGCCCGCGGCGAGCCACGCCTGCTGCCGCCCGCCGAACGTCACCGGCAGGCCGCCCGCCGTCACCGGGCCGACGAGGACCGGGGCCGTGCCGAAGGCGTGCCCGTAACGCAGCCGGACGGTTCCGCCCGCGGAGAGCCGTACGTTGGCGACGCAGGTGCCGTCGGTCAGGCCGGCGCTCGCCACCGTGTCCGTGGCGGTGGGCGCGGTCTGCGCGGTCGACCAGGACGTCGTCCACCGCGACCGGCTCGCGCCGCCGCCCGACCGCTCGGCCGCCTGCGCCCCCGGCGCCGTGGCCGCGACCGCCGCCAGAGAGGCCGCCGCCGTCAGTACCCCGCGTCTCGCGGGTCCCCGCCCGGTCACTGGGGGCACGCACCCGTCGGGTCGTACTCGCTGCCGTAGGTGCCGACCGCGTCGCCACCGGTGTTGCCGCTCATGGTGTTGGTGCACACCGGACCTTGCGGGGTGCGCATGAACTTGATGCCGCCGCCCGCGTTACCGGTGATGGTGTTGCCGTAAATACTGGTGTCGATGCCGTCGGTCGCGGTGTCACCGCCGAGCCGGATGCCCGCGCCGACGTTGTCGTGAATGGTGTTGTAGCGGAAGATGTTGCCGCTGCCGCGCGCGTCCAGGCCGCCGGAGCTGGAGTCCTTCTGACCGCTGCAGTCGTTGTACTCGACGTAGTTGTTGGTCGAGTTCTCCTTCACGTCGACGCACTCGTTGCCCTGGGTGGCGATGGTGTTGTGATGGATGCGGTTGTTCTTGCTGATGTCGGGGGCCGCGTCCGGGGCGCCGTTCGCCCCCTGCTGCTCCGGGGCCGTGCCGAGGTAGATGCCCTCACCGTTCTTGCCGCCACCGCCGAACTTGAAGTCGGCGACCCCGCAGTTGGTGATCGTGTTGTCGGAGATGTCCGCCCCGGTCACCAGATAGCGCACCCGAAGGCACTCGTCGGCGGCGTTCTTCAGCGTCATCCCGGTGATCCGCAGCGCGCCCACCCCGTTGCCCGGGGTCGTGCTCATGACATAGATGAGTTTCAGGCGGTACCCCGACACGTCGCCGGCCGAGCCGTGCAGTCCGTCCACGGTGAAGCCGCTGAGCGTCGTCGAGTCGTGCTGCACCTGGATGATCCGGGCGTCGCCGGCCCCCTTCACCACGGCGTTCGCCGGACCGGTGATGGTGACACCGGAGCGCTTGGTCACGACGTCCTGCTTGTACGTACCGGCGGCGAGGTTGACCACCGCGCCCGTCGGCGCCAGGTCGACCGCCTTCTGGATGGTGGCGAGCGGGGCGCCCGCCGACGTACCGGCGTTGGAGTCGCTGCCGGACGGCGACACGTAGTACGCGGTGGCGGCCTCGGCGGCCACCGAAGGCGGGGGGAAGGCGAGCGGTGCGCCGGCGGCGAGCGCGGCGACGAGGGTGGTGCGCAGTACACGGCTCATGGGGTGTGCCTCCTGGGGTCTGCGAAGGACAGAGCGAGCAGTACGGGGATGCTGGGGCCGAGGAGCAGGGGTCCCAGCGGTACGACGAGGGAGATCAGCGCGGCGGAGACCACCGCGCCGAGCAGTGCGGTGCCACGGGCCGCCGAGCCGAAGCCGAGGGCCAGCGCACCGCGCGACCAGGTGCGGACCGTGCCGCGCGGCGAGCGGCCCGCCTCGGCCGCCAGCGCCACATGGTGGATCGTGAGCGCGGCCGCGATGCCCACCTGCGCGGCGAGCAGCACGAACGTCCACGGCTCCGGACGGCCCAGCAGATGGACGATGTTGGCGGCCAGGACGATGCCCGCCGCGGTGGACGCCAGGCTGTGGCGCCACAGGGACCGCCAGTACTGCGGGAAGGCGGCGAAGGTGTTGGTGAAACAGCGGCTGTCACCCTCCGCCCGCCACCGCTGGAGGGCGTGCCCCATCGCGGCGAGCGCGGGGAGCCAGGTCACGACACCGAGCGACAGCAGGGTGAAGGCGGCCCCGGCGGCTGCCGGATAGGCCACGAACTCCAGCCGCCGCAGCAGCGTCGGCCAGCCGGACGAGAGGGTTGCCTGCATGGTGATCAGCCGACCTTTCCTGTGTACGGCTCCGGGACATCGAGCAGCACGCGGCCGTCCAGCTCCAGCCGGGTGGCCGCCACCACGTACGGGGCCGAGCCCTCGGCCCCGAGCAGCACCGCCGCCGCGTCGGCCGACACCGTCGCGGTACGGATCCGGCGCTCGACGGGGGAGAGGAGCACGGTCTCCTCGCCGAACGTGACGCCCTGGCCCTGCGCGCACTCCACCCGCTCGGCCGGGGCCGGTGCCGGGCCCGGGACGATCGCGGTGAGGAAGAGCGCCTGTGCCGAGGGCGCGGTCGTCGCACGCAGCGTGTGCAGTGTGCGGGTGAGACGCAGCTCCGGCGTGCTCGACGTCGGGTTCGCCTCGACCTCGGTGGCCTCGGAGACGACCGAGGCGTCCTGCGGCGCGAACCGCCGTACCAGGGCACAGGCCGCCCCGGACCGGATCAGCCGACTGCCGTCGGGCCCGGGTTCGGTGGGCCGGTCGGTCTGGAGCAGGAACGACCACTCCCGCTCCGTGTCCGCCTCGGCGAGGTCCAGCAGCACGAGCCGTCCCGACGGGGTGAACACCAGCGTCCGGTCCAGCCGCCGCACCCCGAGCGCGGGGTCGTACATCGCGGCGATCTCCGCCGTCGCATGCGCCCACCCGCAGTCGGGACCGGCGAGCACATCGCGCTGCCGGGCCTGCCGCTCGTACGGGATGTCCTTGTAGACGTGGTAGCGGTCCTCGTCCGCGTACCCCTGGCCGTCCACCAGCAGCAGATTGTGGTGCGCGGCCCGCTTGCGGTTGCTGTAACCCTCGTCGACCGCGAGGAACGCACCCTGCGACACCAGCACGAACGAGCCCGAATCGGGGTGGTGGTGACCCTGGTCGAGGGTCTCCCAGCCCAGTTCCGCACGGTGCTTCGCGGAGGTCTCCCACGCCTTGTGGCCGCCGGCGGGGCTCGCCTTGAACGAGACGAGCGTGGCGTCGTCGTCCCATCCGGTACGGGCCGCGAGCAGACCGAGATCCGGGAAGAACGCCCGGGTCTCGGTGGGACGGGCAGCGGCCACCGACGGGTCGTACCAGAGGTATTCGAGATACGCCTCCGGCAGGATCCCCGGCCGCACCCCGCTCTCCGCCGCCTCCTGCCACAGCAGTTCACCCGAGGCGAGATCGCCCAGCCACTGTGCCTGCGCGATCCCGTACTGCGCCGCGAGCCGGTAGTACAGGCCGGCGCTGTGTCCGCTGCGCCGGTCGTGGCAGTCGCCGTGGTCGACGTTGAACGCGAAGCCGGGAGCCAGCTGGTGCAGCCGGTAGCGGAAGGTGTTCGAGAGGAAGCCGCCCCGCCCCCACCAGTCGATGCCCTCCGCCTCCTGGAGGAGGTCCAGGTGGATGGCGAGGAAGGGCACGCCGTAGCGCCAGTAGACGACCCCTTCGGCGTGCGAACCGTCGTCCGGCATCAGATCGAGGACCGTACCGAGGTTGTCCTTGGCGCGCTCGGTCCACTCCTCCTTGCCCAGCACATAACCGGCCGTCGCCAGACCCGCGTAGCAGATCCAGTTGTGGTTCTGCCAGTACGACGACGACCACCAGCGGCCCTCGCTCGCCACCGCGAACTCGTACATCCGCCGCCCCTGGAGCAGCAGCTTGTACCGCAGCAGCGCCCGCACGCCGTCCGGTAGATCGTCGCCGATCCACCGGTAGGCGAGCGAGAGATGGTGCAGCAGCCAGCCGGCGTCCAGATCGTGGTCCGGCATATGGGCCTTGCCCCAGTGCGGCAGCCGCACCGCGGCCTCGATCCAGCGCCGGCTCTCCGCCAGGTGGACCGGATCGCCGCTCACCCGGTAGGCCAGCGCCGGGTTGGAGGCGGCGGGGCCGAGCCAGGTGATGCTGGCCAGGGGATGCGTACGAGGCGGGGTCAGCCCGCGGTGGCGGGCGGCCTCCTCGTACAGCCGCGCCTGCTGTGCGGGGCGCGGGCCGGGCGGCGGGGTCGCCGAGAGCAACAAGGGTCAGTCCTCCGTCCGGAACCGTGCGCTACCGCCGTCGGTCAGCGAGACCGTCAGCACCCCGTCACCGTCCAGCCGCACATCGGCCACGGCGGGCCCGGCCGACGCCGCCTGGTACACCGACGCGAAGGTGACCTCCTGCGACCGCGCGGTGAAGTCGACCCGGGTGCGCACCCGCTGCGGGTCGTCGGCCGGACCCGGGCCCGGCCGGGAGACCGGACGCACGGTCGCACCCGGGGTGTGGGTGTGCCAGCCGTGCAGGGTCTCGTCGCCGTACCAGGTGGTGCGGACCTCGCCCGAGGCCTGGAGCTGGACGTCCAGCGCGACACCTGGGCGCAGCTGCGCGGTGAGGCGCCGCTCGTCCTCGGCCCGCACCGTCAGCAGATCGACCAGATAGCCGTCACCGAGCACCACCCGGCGCACCGCGCGCACACCCTCGTACGCGGTCGTCACCTCGGCGGTCACGGACGAACCGTCCGAACCGAGCAGCCGCCCGGTGCACTCGGCCTGTTCGCCGCCGTCCACCCGGAACGCCGGATGGGCCTCGGTCGATGCGTACAGATCGCGGAACTCGGCGTGCGCGTAGGGCACTTGGCCGGGGTCGGGCTGCCACGGGGTGGTGTCGCCGTACAGATACAGCGACAGCTTGTCGCGATGGCCGTGCGAACCGCCGTGCGGACCGAAGTCCAGCAGCGCGTGGACGCCCGCGTGGTGCAGCACCGCGTACCCGGCGGTCGGGAACACCGTCACCGCACCGGGGGCGGGGCGCTGCGGCAGCGGCGGGCCGGCGAACCAGCCGTCCAGCTCCCGGTCGAGCCCGTCGTCCTGCGCGCCGAGCTCGGCACGCGCCCGGCCGGCCACCGCCTCAAGAGCCGGTGAAGGCGCCAACTGCTGGGCCAGCGCAACGAGTTCGAGCCACTCCAGGGCGAGTGGACCACGCAGATACGGGCCGTCGTGCAGCGCCGGCAGGATGCCGCCCGGCGTGGCGATCGCCGCCAGCACATCCGTCATCCCGGCCAGCACGTCCACCACGTCCGACGGCACGGCCGCGGGGTCGGTGCCCCGCAGCGCCAGCAGCGCCGCCCGCAACACGAACCCGTGGTAGTACGTGCTGCCCTCCCACTCCCAGCCGTCATCGGCGACCGCGACCCGCAGATGCGCGTACAGCCCGTGCTCGCCCTCCAGCCACTGCCCGGCACCGTCCCACTCCTGGCCACGGGCCGCCGCAGCGCCCCGACTCGCTGCCACACCGGCCGCGTTGAGCCACGCGGTGTAGTTGGAGGCGAGGTGGCCCTGACCGGTGAGCACGTCCCGGGCGTCGAGAGCGGCCCGCTCCAGCGCGTCCAGCAGCGGCAGCACCGGCGCCAGGTCCTCGGTCGACTGCTCGGCGAGCGTGATCACGGCGTGCCCGACGTTCACCGCCCAGATGGCGTCGGTCAGCGCCTGGTGGAAGAGCCGGCCGCGCAGCATCCAGGACTGGGCCTCGCCGTGCCGCTCGGTGGCCAGCGAGGCGTACAGCCCCGCGTACTCCACCAGCCGCGACACGGACTCGGCGCGCTCATTGCGGTGGGCGAGCACCCGCAGGTGCCGCGCCCACGCCTGGTGCGAGAGCACCAGCCAGGCGCCGCGCACCGCCTCGTCGTCCACCCGGCAGCCGTACGCGCAGCGCGCACCGCCCTCGGGGAACACCCCGCAGAGCAGGTCACCGTGGTCGAGCTCCACGCCGTGCGCCGGGCAGACGTACGCGTGCCACCAGCCGCCCCGCTCCCGGGCGATCCGCCTCAACGCGGCCACACGCCACCGTCGATGTCCACGGTGGTGGCGGTGAGGAAGCCGGACGACGGCGAGGCCAGGTGGACGACCGCGGCGCCGACGTCCTCGGGGGTGCCGGCCCGGCCGACCGGGATGCCGGCCTCCATCGCCTGCTGCGCCTCGGGCGCGGTGAACGTGTCGTGGAAGGCGGTGCCCTTGATGAAGCCGGGCGCGACGGCGTTGACGGTGATGCCGGTGGAGCCGAGCTCCTTGGCCAGGCCCTTGGTGAAGCCGCGCACACCGGCCTTGGCCGCCGCGTAGGCCACCGAGCCGGGGCCGCCGCCGTTGTGCGCGGCCAGCGAGGCCATCGTGATGATGCGGCCGGCCGACGACTCCTTCAGATGGGGGATCGCGGCGCGCACGGTGCGGAACGTGGACGTCAGATTGGTGGAGAGGACCTGGTCGAAGTGGTCGTCGGTCATCTCGGCGATGGTGGCCCGGCCGATCAGATGACCCGCGTTGCAGACCAGCACGTCCAGCCCGCCGAGGAAGCCGGTCGCCTCTTCGACGAGCCGGTCCACATCGCCGGTCACCGTGACATCGGCCTTGAACGCCTTCGCCCGGCGGCCCAGCGCCTCGATCGCCGAGACCGTCTTCGCGGCCTCGTCGGCGGAGGAGTGGTAGTGGACGGCGACGTCCGCACCGGCCTCGGCGAGCGCGACGGCGATGGCGCGGCCGATGCCGTGGCCCGCCCCTGTCACCAGTGCGCGGGAGCCGTTGAGATCAGCAGACATGGAGTAAGTACCTTTCGAAGAACGGTCGTTCGGGCGAAAGCCGGTGACGTGGTGCCTGATCCGGTCACGGAGGACCGGAGCCGGTCACTTGAGACCGGCGGTCGCGAAGCCCTGCACGAAGTAGCGCTGGCCGATGAGGAAGAGAATGACCATGGGCAGGGTGGCCAGCGTGGTGCCGGCCATCAGGAAGTGCCACTGGGGGCCGTTCTCCGTCTTGAAGACGGAGAGTCCCACCTGGATCACCCGCAGGCTGTCCGTGCGGGTCACCAGCAGTGGCCAGAGGAAGTTGTTCCACGACGACTCGAAGGTCAGCAGCGCCACGGTGGTGAGCGCGGGTTTGACCTGCGGCGTCATGATCCGGGCGTAGATCCGGAACTCGCCGAGACCGTCGAGCCTGGCCGCCTCCTCCAGTTCCACCGGGAGGTCCAGATAGAACTGGCGGAAGAGGAAGACCGCGAACGGGGTGACGGCGCCGGGAACGATCAGCGCCCACCAGGAGTCGAGCCAGCCGCTGCCGCCCTGGCCGAAGATGTCGTTCCCGCCGGCCAGCGGCATGAAGCGGACGATCAGGAACTCCGGCAGCACCTTGGTGTATGTGGGGATCATCAGCGCGGCGATGAAGAGGTAGAAGATGACCTCGCTGCCCCGGAACTTGATCCGCGCCAGCGCGTACCCGGCCATCGACGCCACGACCACGTTGATGAGGGTGTGACTGAAGGCGATGATGAAGCTGTTGCGCGCGTACGTCGCGAACGGCGCCGCCTTCAGCGCGTCGACGTAGTTCCCGAACTCCCAGTGTTCCGGCAGCAGTCCGGCGTCCTGGGAGGCGATCTCCACCGGGGTCTTGAGCGAGGTGAGCACCATCCAGACGAACGGCACCACCATCAGCAGCGAGACGACGGTGAGGGTCACGTAGAGCGCGACCCGGCCGGCGGTGAGCGGCTTGCCGTTCTTCACCGGCCGGGACTTGCTCGTGGCCCGCGGCGCGTGCAGCTCAGTTGTTGCCACGGGTGCCTCCCATGATCCGCCGGTTGACCAGGGTGAAGCCCATCAGCAGTACGAACAGCACCAGTGACTGCGCGGAGGCGTACCCGATGCGGAACTCCCGGAAGGCGGACTTGTAGATCTCGAACGTCATCATCGTGGTGCTGTTGCCCGGGCCGCCGTCGGTCAGGATGTAGATCTGGTCGAAGGACTGGAACGCGCTGATCATCGACGTGATGAGGACGAAGAACGTCGCGGGTTTCAGCAGCGGCAGAGTGATCGAGAAGAATTGGCGCACCTTGGACGCGCCGTCCACCGAAGCCGCTTCGTACAGCTCCTTCGGCAGGGACTGCAGCGCGGCCAAGTAGATGAGCATCTTCATGCCGATGCCCTGCCAGATGCCGACCAGGATCACCGACGGCATCGCCCACGAGGTCGACGAGAGCCAGGCCGGGCCGTCGATCCCGAGGAAGGACAGGAGTGTGTTCAGCAGCCCGTTGCCGGGGTTGTAGATCCACAGCCAGACCAGCGCGATCGCGACGGTGGCCGTCACCTGGGGAATGAAGACCGCGGTACGGAAAATGCCCCTGGCCTTCAGACCGGTGTGCAGTGCCAGGGCCACGAGCAGCCCCAGCGCCATGCCGAACGGGACGGTGAAGAAGGTGTAGATGACGGTGTTGACGATGGACTTGCGGAACACCGCGTCGTCCAGCATGTCGCGGAAGTTGTCCAGACCCACGAACTGCGGCGCCGTCAGCACGTCGTACTTCGTGAAGGCCAGGACCACCGATGCGACGACCGGCAGACCGATCCAGAGCGAGGCATGCAGCAGCGCGGGCGCCACCATCAGCATGCCGGCGCGCTGCCTGCGGCGCCCCGGCCCCGTCGGGGCCCGGCCGGAGCGCTTCTTCGTGACCGTGTGCCCGGCCGGGGCGGAGGGCGGCGCGGGGCGCGCCTTCAATACGGATGTAGCTCCCACAGTGACGGGTCCTTACATCCGGCCGATCGCGGCCTCGGCGAGCCGGCCGAGTTCAGCGATGGCGTCCTTCGCCGACTGGTTGCCCACGATCGCGGGCTCCAGCGTGGGCTTGATCTTCTCGCGGATCTCCATCCAGGCGGTGGTGCCGCCCTCCGAGCACGCGTGGCCCATGCTCTGCAGGGAAAGATCGACGAACTTGTTCTCCTTCACGTAGCTGGTGTCGTTGAGATCCTTGAGACCAGGCACCGAACCGCGCTGTTTGGCCGCACCGAGGATCGACTCGGGCGTCGCGAGGTACTCGACGAGAGCGCGGGCCGCTGCCGGGTGCTTGGAAGTGGCGGACTGGGTGACGAGGGTGCCGCCCTGGAGCATCGCGGGCTTGCGGTTGGCGAGGACGAACGCTCCGAGCTTGTCGTCCTTGATCAGGTCCGGCGTCTGTTCCCCGACCTGGGTCCACAGCGCGCTGGACGTCATCATCATCGACGCCTTGCCGGTCTGTACGTTGGTCGGGGCGCCGAGGTCCGTCTTCTTGGCGTAGTCGGCGGAGCCGTCCTTGACCAGGTCCTTGAAGAACTGCAGCGCCTCGACCCCGCGCGCGTCGGTGAACAGCACCTTCTTGCCGTCCTCGCTGAACAGCTGGCCACCGTTGGCGAAGAGGAAGGTCTCCCAGCACTGGCGCAGATGGATGGAGAACGGGTCGAACCCGACCCGGCCGTTCTTGGTCAGCTGCTTGGCCACGGCGCGCAGTTCGGCCCAGTTCGCCGGGGTCTTCTTGATGCCGGCCTCGGCGAAGTGGTCCTTGCGGTAGACGACGATGCGGGTGTCGAGGACGACCGGCAGCGCGTACAGCTTGCCGTCGTACCGGGACGGCTCAAGCACCCGCTCCTCGTAGTCGTGCGCGGTGGCGAACTTCTCGGGCAGCTCCGCGATCGCCTTCTTCGCGGCGAACGGCGGGATCCAGCCCACGCCCATCATCAGCACGTCGGGCAGCAGACCGCCCGCGAGCCCCGTGGTGATCTTCTCATTGAGCTGGTCGTACGTGGTGTAGTCCACGTTCACCTTGACGTCCGGGTACTTCTTCCGGAAGCCGCCGAGTATCTCCTTCTCCAACAGCGTCTTGCCGTCGGCACCTTCGTAGATCGGGGTGAGCAGAGTGATCTCACCTTCGGCGGGACCGTCGGCGGAGCCTGCCGCCGAAGTGCCGGTTCCGCACCCGCTGAGCGCGGCGGCAGCGGTACCGGCGCCGATGGCGGCAAGCAGCGACCGTCTTTTGAGTTGCATGGAACACCCCTTTTGAGGTGGAGGCTGTGGATCGATCCAGCGATGGAACCCAGCCATGGCTGGGAAGTGCCGGTAAATCGATGCACTGATGCTAGGAACGTCGTGAGAGCGACGTCAACAGCTGATGCACATGAATTTTCAGGGATGTTAACGGGTGTACCGGTAAACGAAGTTCAGTAAATCGATACACTGGTATGGTCTAGCGAGTTCCGAACCGGAGGTGGCATGAGCGGGGTAACGATCCATCAGGTCGCGGAGGCCGCGGGGGTCTCCGCGAGCACGGTCTCCAACGTCCTCAACGGGCGGACGGACCGTATGCAGGCGGCCACGCTGGCCCGCGTGGAGCAGGTGATCGAGCAGCTCAGCTACCGGCCCAACCGAGCCGCCCGGATGCTGCGCACCGGCCGCATCAAGGTCATCGGCCTCATCGTGCCGTCGGTGGCCAACCCCTTCTGGGGGGCGCTCGCCCGGGAGCTGGAGGCCATCGCGCTCGCCGAGGGGTACCACGTACTGCTCTGCAACAGCGAGCGCGACGCGGCCCGCGAGCTCAAGTACGGCGAGGAACTGCTCGCGGACGGGGTGAGCGGAGTGGTGCTCTGCTCCTCGCTGCCCTCGCTCGACCACATGACACCGCTGCTGAGCCGTGGGCTGAAGATGGTCGCCTTCGACCGCACCGCGCAGGCGGGCGATCCGCCGTCACTGGCCTCCATCAGCGTCGACAACGCGATGGGTGCCGAGATCGCCACCCGTCATCTGATCGAACTCGGTCATCGCCGGCTGGCGTTCGTCTCCGGCTCGGTCAACAGCGTCAACCGCCGAGAACGGCTGCGCGGCTTCCGGGCCGCCCTGGAGGCGGCCGGTCTCGACCCGGCCGACGCGATCGTCTGGCCCGGCGCGGACGCCACCGAGTTCGGTGACAAGGACGCGGCCGAACTCGGACGCAACGCCGCCAGGGAGCTCCTCGGCGGCCCGCGCCCGCCCACCGCGTTCGTCGCGATCAACGACATGTGCGCGATCGGGATCTGCCGGGGTGCCAAGGACGCCGGGCGCAGCGCCGGACAGGACGTCTCCGTGGTCGGCTTCGACGACATCCTCCTCGCCGACCTCTTCGAACCGCCGCTCACCACGGTCCGCCAGCCGCTGCCGGAGATGGCCGCGGAGACCTTCCAGCAGCTGCGGGCCCGGATCGACTCGGCCCCGGCGGCCGGCCGGTCACTGCTCATCCGGCCGAGGCTGGTCGTACGGGAGTCCACGGCCCCGGCGCCGACCGGTACGACCGCCGCGATCCCGGCACCGGCCGGCGCTGGGCAGCCGGTCGCGGGCCGGACGGCGTAGCAGGGGCGTATCCGACGGCTCAGGGATGGGCGAGTTCGAGGACGACGATGCCGGCGAGGACGGCCGCGCCGGCGGTGAGACGCAGCCGCCCGAACCGTTCGCGGAAGAGCAGGGTGGCGATCAGCGCCGCGATGAGGATGCTGGTTTCACGCAGGGCGGCGACGGTCGCCAGGTCGCCGTGGGCCTGCGCCCAGATGACGAGGCCGTAGGCGAGCAAGGAGACGGCACCGCCTGTCAGGCCGATCCCGCGGACCGGCTTGAGCTGCGCGAACAGGGGGCGGCCGCGTCGGGCCAGTGCCAGCAGCGGCAGGACGGGGCCCTGGCACAGGAAGAGCCACGCGATGTAGCCGATCACGGTCTGGGAGCGGTGGACGCCCGTGCCGTCGACGACTGTGTAACCGGCGATGACCACTCCGGTGGCCACCGCCGCGGCGAGCGCGGGCAGTTGGGCGCGTCCGGGCCACCCGTCCGCGAAGGCCAGACCGGCCAGACCCGCGGAAATCACCAGAACCCCCGCCATTTCTGCGACGGCGAGCGGCCGGCCCAGCACGGTCACGGAGGCGACCGCCACGAGCAGTGGCGCGGTGCCACGGGCGATGGGGTACATCTGGCCGAAGTCCCCCAGCTGGTAGGCGCGCAGGAGGAAGAGCTGGGAGAGCACCTCCAGCGCGGCGGAGACCAGGATGAACGGCCAGGCCCCGGCCTCGGGTATCGGTGTGAAACAGACCATGACTGCCGCGCAGCCGGTGTACGCGAGGTTGATGAGTGTGAAACCCACCAGTTTGTCGGTGATGCGGTGGGCCATCGCGTTCCACAGGGCATGCAGAACGGCGGCAGTGAGCACGGCTGCGGGCACAGCTGTGCCCGCAGGAAGGAACGAAGGCATGGCGAAAGGGCTCCAGCTCTAATCACATGGAACAGAATTCCGCCGACGAGTACCGGCTCGGCGCGCACGTACGGGCCAAGCTGCCGGAGCTCCGCGAGACCGAGGCCCGCGTCGCGCGGGTGATCCTCGATCAGGGGGCCGACCTCGTTCGGCTCGGCGTCAGCGATGTCGCCGCCCTGGCCGGTACGGCGCCGTCATCGGTCGTCCGCGCCTGCCAACGCCTCGGCTTCCGTGGTTACCAGGAACTGAAGATCGCGGCGGCGCGCCAGAGCCCCACCCGCGTACCGGCGCCGGATCCCCACGGCGACCCGGCCGCACGCGCCCTGGCCGACACGGTCCACGCCTCCCGCGAAGCCCTCGACGACCTCGCCACCACGCTGACCGCCGACCGGCGGCGACCGCGCTGGACGCCGCACCCCGCGTCGTGGTCGCGGCGGCCGGCCTCTCCGCCGCCGTGGCCGCCGACGCCGCCTACCGCCTGCGTGCCCTCGGGTGCGTCGTCGACGCCCCTGTCGACCCCCTCACCGCCCAGTTCGCCGCCGCCCAACTGCCTCCGGGTGCGGTCTGCCTGGCCATCAGCCACACGGGTGCCACCCGCAGTACCGTCGACACCGCCCGCCGTGCCCGCCGCGCGGGCGCCGAGGTCATCGGCCTCACCAGCTATGCGCAGTCGCCCCTGAGTGAGACCTGTACGCACACTCTCGTCGCCGGGGGCAGGACCTCGTCTTCGGGCTGGAAACCACGGCCAGCCGGATCGCCCACCTCGTCACCGTGGACGCGCTCACCCAGACTCTCCTCACCCTTCGCGCGACCACGGCGGAACGGACCCTCCGCCTCTCCGCCGACCACACCTACTGACCTGGCCGGGTGGCTGTGGGTGTCACATGCCGAACGCGTTACACATGTGCCTGGCGATCGGCATCCTGAAACGAATCATCGATGCGAGGTGTGACGCGAAGGTTGCTCCGGAAGGCAGTGAACCCATGGACAGCGGCTCATTTCGCCACCCGGCACGACCGTTATTAACCTGTTACGAGAATTACAGTGTGGCCAAAATGGACCTTGCGTGTAACGTGCGGGCATCTGGTCGGCGGTTGAATCGACCGCACGGCAGTTCCGCGAGAGGGGTCCGTCTTGCTTACCCGCCCAGCCCGCCGCGCAGTAGCGGCCACCGCACTGCTGATCGCAGTGTCCACGCTGTCCGCATGCGGAAAGGGTGGCGCCGCCGATGACGCCGCCGCTCCCACCGGCGATGTCGCCGTCGCGGGCGTGCACGTCACCCGCGACGCGAAACTCCACGCCTCCCTGCCCTCGGCCATCAGGGCCGGCGGTACGGTCCGGGTGGCGACCGACGTACCGTATGCGCCGTTCATCATGTTCAAGGCCGAGGGGCGGCCCGAGCTCACCGGGCTCGATTTCGACCTCGGCCAGGCACTCGGCGCCAAGCTGGGGGTGCGATTCGCCTTCACGGCCCAGAAGTTCGACGGCATCGTGCCCGCCGTCCAGGCCGGCAAGTTCGACGCGGTCATGTCGGCCATGACCGACACCAGGGAGCGCCAGCGGGTCCTGGACTTCGTGGACTACTCCGTGTCGGGCTCGGGAATCCTCGTGGTCAAGGGCAATCCGGACCGGATCGCACGGCTCGACGATCTCTGCGGCAAGTCGGTCGGCACCCAGGCGGCCAGCCACCAGCTGGAAGTGCTGAAGGCACATCAGTCCAAGTGCGCCGAAGCGGGCAGTGACGCCGTCTCCATCCAGACGTTCCCGAAGGATTCCGACGCCCAACTCGCCCTGCGCTCGGGGAAGGTGGTCGCCGATCTGGTGACGAAGCCCGGCGCCGGCTGGACGGCGAAGACCGCCGACGGCGGCCGCGCCTTCGAAGTGGTCGAGGATCCCGCCGCGGGCGGTGGCTACGAGGCGACACCCAACGGCATCGGTGTCAGCAAACAGCTTCCCGGGCTGACCGAAGCGATCCAGAAGGCCCTGCAGGCACTCATCGACGACGGCACGCTCGGCAAGATCTGCGACAAGTACGGCGCCGCCTCCATCGCCGTGAAGCAGGCCACCAGGAACGCGGCGGTGTCCTGACATGGCCGCCCTCACACCGGCCGGGTCCCTACGCGGCGCCCAGGTCATCGCACCGGTTGCCGAGAAGAGTCTCACCGTCGTACCGATCCGGTACTGGGGCCGATGGCTGGCGGCCGCGGCAGCCCTCACCGCCCTCGTCGGCCTGATCGGCTCCCTTGCCGGGAACGAGAACCTGCACTGGGACATCGTCGGGCACTACGTCTTCGCCGACCTCGTCTTCGACGGCCTGGCCACCACACTGTGGCTCACCGCGGCAGCCATGGCCGTCGGCCTCGGACTGGGCGTTCTCGTGGCCGTGATGCGCCTGTCGTCCAACCCTGTGCTCCGGGTCCTGGCCAACGCGTTCGTATCGGTCTTCCGCGGCACCCCGCTCCTGGTCCAGATCATCTTCTGGGGATACGCGGGCGCCCTCTACAAACACATCCTGATCGGCATCCCGTTCACCCACATCACGTTCCTGGACCTGGACACCAACACGGTGCTCACCCCCGCCGTCGCCGCACTCCTGGCGCTGGGACTGAACGAGGCCGCGTACGCGAGCGAGATCGTCCGCGCGGGTATCCAGTCCGTCGACGCGGGACAGACGGAGGCCGCCCAGTCGCTAGGCATGCGCCCGGCCCTGACCACCCGGCGCATCGTGCTGCCCCAGGCCATGCGGGTCATCATCCCGCCGCTGGGGAACGAGGCGATCAACATGCTCAAGATGACCGCTCTGGTCTCGGTGATCTCCGCCCACGACCTGATGTCCAACATCCAGGACGTGTACGCGCAGAACTACCAGGTCGTCCCCATGCTCGTGGTCGCCGGCATCTGGTACCTGATCCTCGTCACGGCACTGGGCCTGCCACAGTCCTGGCTGGAGCGCCGCTACGGCCGTGGCAGCTCACCCGCCACCCCTGCCGCCGGGCCGCTGCGACGCCTCGTCACGGGCGCCGTACTCCGGATCTCCCGGACCGTCCCCGCCGCATCGACCGACACGAAGGGATGACTGTGGAAACGCCGATGGTGCACGCCGAGGGCGTGCGCAAACACTTCGGGAAGGTCTCCGTGCTCCGGGGCATCGACCTGACTGTCGAACGTGGGCGCGTCTGCTGCCTGCTGGGCCCCTCCGGCTCGGGGAAGTCCACGTTCCTGCGCTGCATCAACCATCTGGAGAAGATCGACGGAGGCCGCCTCTCCGTCGACGGCGCCCCGGTCGGCTACCGGCAGCAGGGCGACCGGCTGTACGAGCTGAAGGAACGCGAGATCGCCCGCGCTCGCCGCAACATCGGGATGGTGTTCCAGCGGTTCAATCTCTTCCCGCACATGACGGCGCTGGAGAACGTCATGGAGGCGCCCGTGAAGGTCGCGGGCGTCACCAGGGCCGAGGCACGTACCGACGCCCTGCGGCTGCTGGACCGGGTCGGCCTCGCCGACCGTGCCGAGCGCTATCCGGCCCAGTTGTCCGGCGGCCAGCAGCAACGCGTCGCGATCGCCAGAGCGCTCGCGATGAAGCCCGAACTGATGCTCTTCGACGAACCGACGTCGGCCCTGGACCCGGAACTTGTCGGGGAAGTGCTCGACGTGATGCGGCAGTTGGCCGCGGAAGGGATGACGATGGTCGTCGTCACGCACGAGATCGGATTCGCCCGGGAGGTCGCGGACACGGCCGTCTTCATGGACGGCGGTGTCGTGGTCGAGGCCGGTGACCCCCGGCAGGTACTCGGCGATCCCCGGCAGGAACGCACCCGTACCTTTCTGTCGAAGGTCCTGTGATGCCCGAAGCACGAAAGCGGGGCAGGGCGGCCCCGCTGCTCTCCGACGCCTTCGCCCTCCAGCCCCGCTACCTGGCGGACCTGGAACATCTGGTGTCCATCGACTCCGGCTCGTACAGCCCCGAAGGAGTCAACCGCATCGCGACCTGGACCGGGCGGCGCCTGACCGGCCTGGGGTTCGAGGTGGACCGGACGCCCGTCACGGTCCCGGGCCGGGACATGCGCTTCGGTGACCTGGTGGTGGGGCGGCTGCCCGGACGGATCCCTGCCGAGCAGGGCGGACGGCGCATCCTCCTCGCCGGACACCTGGACACCGTCTTCGACGACGGGACGGCGGCGCGGCGCCCCTTCACCCTTGACGGCCCGCTCGCCCACGGCCCCGGAGTCAGCGACGACAAGGGAGGCCTGCTGGCCGGCCTCACCGCCGTGGAGATCCTGCTGCGCCGCGGGCTGACGGACTTCGCGGAGATCGTCTTCCTGGCCACCCCCGACGAGGAGATCGGTTCCCCGGCCAGCCGCCGGGTGACCGCGGAGCTCGCCGGGGCCGTCGACTTCGGGCTGGGCCTGGAGTGCGCCCGGGAGAACGGCGACCTCGTCATCGCCCGCAAGGGCGTGGCGGACTTCCTGATCACTGTCGAGGGACGGGCCGCACACGCCGGCATCGAACCGGAACGCGGAGCCAACGCCGCGCTGGCCGCTGCTCATCTGCTCATCGCCTGCCAGGAGATGAACGGACGGTGGGGCGACGTCACGGTCAATGTGGGGATGATCCGGGCCGGCAGCCGTATCAACATCGTCTGCCCCGAGGCCGAGTTGCACGTGGAGGTACGCTCCTCGACCGAATCGGGCATCCGGCACGCCAGGCAGGCCATCGTCGTGGCCGCCGCCCAGTTGTCCGTACCGGGCACCAGGGCCACCGTGCGGCAGACGGAGACATGCCCGGCCATGGAGGACACCCCGGCGGCCCGCGCCGTGTTCGCCCGTGCCCGGGAGGCCGGGGCGGAGCTCGGCCTCGACCTCGGGGCCGCTGCCACCGGTGGCGTCGGCGACGCCAACACCATCGCCGGAGCCGGGGTGCCGACGCTCGACGGCCTCGGCCCGGTCGGCGGTGGTGACCACAGCCCGGAGGAATGGCTGGACGTGACGACGGTCCCGCACCGGGTCGCCCTGCTCGCGGCACTGATCACGAATCTCGGCTCCACGACGACAGCCGACCCGGATGCCCGGAGCACGCCGGTCCGCGTAACCTGAACCCCTTCAGAAAGGTGGCGCCCGGCCCATGTCCTCACTCGCCGAAGAGATCCGGCAACGGTTCGGTGACCTCAGCCCGGCCGAACGCAAGGTGGCCCGGGTGCTCCTCGCCGGCTACCCGGCGGCCGGTTTCGAGACGGTGGCCACGCTCGCCGAACGCGCCACGGTGAGCGCGCCCACGGTGATCCGATTCGTCAACCGGCTCGGCTACAAGGGGTTTCCCGACTTCCAGGCGGCGCTGCGGGGGGAACTGGAGGAACGCAGAGCCTCACCTCTGCAGCTCTACAGCACACGGGGATACGGAGCCGCGTCACCCGGCGCTCCGGGCGAGGAGGGGCGGGACACGGCGCTCCCCGAGGGCGGACCGGACGTGTTCAGCTCCGAGGTCGCCCGCACGTTGAGGGAACTGCCACCCCACGACGTGCAGGCGGCGATCTCCCTGCTCTGCCACCCCAAGCGTCGCATCATCCTGGTCGGCGGCCGGTTCACGCATCTGCTGGCGCAGTACCTGGGGCTGCACCTCATGCAGCTGCGCGGGGACGTGGTCATCCTGCCGGACCGCGACGTGGAGCGGACCGCCGTCCTGGCGGGTCTCGGGCGGCAGGACGTCCTCGTGGTCTTCGACTACCGGCGCTACGAACCGGACAAGATCGTCATCGCGGGGATGGCCGCGCAGTGCGGAAGCAAGGTCGTCCTGTTCACCGACGCCTGGCTCTCGCCGGTGACCGGCCTCTCCGATGTCGTCCTGCCCAGTCATGTCGCCGAGCCTTCGCCGTACGACAGCATGGTCCCGACGCTGGCCACCGTCGAGACGGTGCTCGCCGGGGTGATCGGGCAGCTCGGCGAAGAAGGGCGCAGTCACCTGGAGCACAGTGAGGACGTGTCCCGCCGGGCAGGCATCCAGCCTGACGACTCCGGGCCGGCCTGAGACGGCGGACGTGCTCTTCAGTACGCGTCTGCCCGCACGCTCAGGCGCGATTGACGCGGTACACGTCCCGTACGCAGAGGTTGAGGACCGTGGTGGCCACGATGGCACCGGCACAGACCAGGAGTACGGTCCGGTCGGCCCAGGCATGTGCGGCGAGGGCGGTGACGAGGTAGCCGAGGGGGATGGCGATCCGCTCACCGACACCGTTGAACGAGCTCATCCGGCCCAGTTCCTCCTGGGGGACGTGCTGTTGGAGCGCGGTGTTCCACGACACGATGGCGACATCCAGCCCGACGCCCGCGAGCACGGCGGCGAGCAGCACCCAGGGCAGGGCCAGACCGAGGCCGAGTGCCGCCGGTGGCAGACAGAGTCCGGCGCCGGTGATCACGGCGACGGCCAGCAGACGGTACGGTTTCCAGCGCAGGCACACCACCGTCCCCGCGAACAGCCCGAACGCGAATGCGCCCTGGACGAGCCCCCAGGAGCGCGCCCCCGCGTAGCTCTCGGCCGCGGTCAGCGGACCGAGCAGCTGAAACCCGGCCAGCCACGCGGCGACCACCACCGTGCCGGCGGCGGTGTACGTCCACAGCCAGGTGCGCGACCGGAATCCGGACCACCCGGCCCGCAGATCGGCCAGGGCGCTGCTCGTCGTGACCGGGGCGCTCAGCCGCAGGCCGAGCAGGAGCAGTGCCGCGACGAGAAAGCTGAGCGCGTCCCAGGACAGGGCCCAGGCCGGCCCGCCGACCGCGACGATCACCCCTCCGGCAACAGGGCCGAGCACCTTGACGGCATTGCTCGGAAGCCGGAGCAGCGCGTTGGCCCGTTGCAGATGCTCGGCCGCGACGATCTGCGCAACGACACCCGTCGCGGCCGGAGCCGTGAACGCTGTGGCGATCCCGGAGACGAAGCCGCACCCGGCGATCGAAGTGGTTGTCGCATGGCCGGTGGCCACGAGTGTCGCGAGCACGCCCTGCCCGGCCGCGGCCAGCAGGTTGCTCAGGAACAGGATCCGGCTGCGTGACAGACGGTCCGCGAGAACACCGCCCACGACGGTGAAGACGATCGTGGGCACCGAATTGGTCGCCAGCACCACACCGAGCGCCCCTGCTCCGCCGCCCTGGCCGATCACCGCGTAGGCGAGTGCGAGGGGCGCCATCGCGGAGCCGGTCGCCGAGACGAGAGTGGCGAGCGCGAACCGCCGGAAGGCCGGAACCCGCAAGGGCGCCGGACGGGTCGCGGACGCCTCGACGGTGGACTCCATGATTCTCCTGTTGTGGGTGTCGCGGCGGTGGCTTCTGCCGGTGGCGCGGAGCCGGGCCGTCAGCTCACCGTCGGAGCTCCGTCCAGCTCCTCGCCGATCGCCGCCCGCAGCGCGTCGTGCCGGGGGCCGAGCGCGAAGCGTCCGTCGCTCCACCTGTCCTGGGGATACAGCCAGACGGGCATGCGCACCAGATCGTCCGGCTCCCACTCGTAGCGGGGCCACACATGGGCGTGCAGGAAGCCGTCGGTGTTGCCGAGGATCTCCAGGTTCACCCGGCGGAACGCGGGGTCCGCACGGCGGCAGGCCCGTTCGACGGCTTCGCCGAGCCGGTCCATGTCGGACAGGAATGCCGACCGCCTGGCTCTTGGGAGTTCGGACAGGCGCTCCACCCCTGGTTCGTCGACCAGGAGCACCGAGTACCCCGGCAGGAACTGCACGTCTCCGATCGCGGCGAATCCCGCACTCAGGCGGCGCATGACGGTCGGGTTCTCGCCCCGCAGGGCACTGCCTATTCGGTCGTTCTTCCAGCTGGAGATCACCACCGGAACCTACAGCGCGTCCTGCCCGACCGGATCCGTCACAGGCGCTGTTCGGCCAGATCCAGCCAGTGCTCGACCTCGCCCGGGGCGAAGTGCCGGATCGCCCAGTCGGTCATGCGCAGACTCATATGGGCCCAGCAGGGACGCAGGATCTCCTCGGGAAGGGCGTCCAGGATGTCGTCCAGGCGACGGACGACGCCCGGCGGCTGTTCCTTCGCGTGCAGTCCGAAGCGCAGGGTGACCAGGTCGAACCGGTGATCCCCGCGTCCGGCGCCGTCCCAGTCGATGACCCCCGTGACCGTGCCGTCCACGCCGAGCAGGTTGCCGTGGTGGAAGTCCATGTGCACGACGTCGTGTCCGGCGAGCAGGCGAGGACAATCGGCCCCGACGGATCTGATCCGCCGCTCCAGGGCGGCGCCGCGCGGGCCGTGCCGGCGCAGTGGTTCGTGGAGGCAGTAGCCGGGGCCGTCGTCGAGCAGGTACAGGTTCATCGAGGGGACCTGCGGGTGCCCGGCCAGCAGTCCGGCCTGCGACGCGTTGAGGGCGAGAGCCCGGTCCAGCCCGCGGTGGTCCAGGAACTCCACCGGTGTGCCCGGCAGAAGTTCCTGGACCAGTACCACCGCATCGCCCATCTGGAGGGCCAGCTCCGTGGCGGGGCACGGATATCCACGGGCACCCAGCACCTCGCACACCGCCAGCGGACCCGCTCGCAGCTCCTCGATCCGGGCGCCCGGCCGCGACTTGAGGACCGAACGGCGGCCGTCGGGCCACCGCACGTACGCGGCTCCGACCTCACCGCCCGGACAGGGCCCCTCGACCACCAGCCGCACACCGGTCAGGGCGTGCACGGCTGCTGCCGTCCGGTCGGCGTCCAGGCGTTCGGCGCGTGCCCAGCTCCGCGGTGGTGATGTGCTCATCGGGACATTGTCCGATACGGCCGGGTGGGGCTCAGTCCGTCGACGCCGTCCAGCCCAGTGCCTCGATGCGCGCGGCGTCGGCGGGCCGGCTCTCGTCGAAGAGGGTCCGGTTGCCGTCCTCGACCCGGACGGCGTTCACGTACGCCCCTCGCCCGACGTACAGCTGGTCCGTCGTGTACCGCCACCTCAGCCGGACCTCCTTGCCGTGCCAGGCGGCGAGGTCCGCGTCCAGGCGGTGCCACACCCGGCCGGACCAGCCGGAGACCGCGCCGGTGGGGTGCGGTTCGGGCTCGGGGAGGGGTTTTTGCGATGTCGGGACGGTGGTGAAGGGGACCGGCTGCCAGGTCGCCCCGGCGTCCGCCGACGCCTCCAGCAAGAGGAAGTCGGACCCGGGCTCGGTGTCCCACCACAGGGCCGAGCTCAGCCGGGCGTGCGAGGAGGTGATGCGCAGCGGCGGCAGGGTGAGCGTGGCCGAGGCGGCGCTCGCCATTCCGGAGAACCACGCCGTACGGCCACGGGCGGGACGGACCGCGACGGCGCGCGCCATCTGATTGGCCGTGGCGACGCGTGGTGCGCTTCCGGAGCGCCAACTGCGCACCGGGTGGACCGAGTTGCCGAGAACGATCAGGAACGAGTCGGTCGTCGGGTCCAGTACGAGACTGGTGCCGGTGAAACCGGTGTGGCCCGCGGTGCGCGGGGTGGCCATCGCCCCCATGTACCAGTGCTGGTAGAGCTCGAAGCCGAGACCGTGCTCGTCGCCGGGGAACGCGGTGTTGAAGTCGGTGAACAGCAGGTCGACCGATTCGGCGGAGAGGATCCGCGCGCGGCCGTAGACCCCGCCGTTGAGCAGCGTACGGGCGAGGATCGCCAGGTCCCAGGCGCAGGAGAAGACCCCGGCATGGCCCGCGACCCCGTCCAGGCTGTACGCGTTCTCGTCGTGCACCTCGCCCCAGACCAGCCCGCGGTCCAGCCCGGACCAGGGCAGCCGGGCGTCCTCGGTGGCGGCGATCTTCGGCTTCCAGGAGGCCGGGGGGTTGTACCGGGTGCGGTGCATTCCGAGCGGGGCGGTGATCTGCTCACGGAGCAGGACGTCCTGCTTGCGGCCGGTGATCTTCTCCAGGACCAGCTGGAGCGAGATCAGGTTGAGGTCGGAGTAGAGGTACACCGTGCCCGGCGGGTTGGCCGGCACCTCGTTCCACAGCAGTTGGAGCTTTCCCTCCCTCGTCGGCGCCTTGTACAGCGGGATCCAGGCGCGGAAGCCCGAGGTGTGCGTGAGCAGCTGACGGATCGTGATGTCCTGCTTGCCGCCGCCCGCGAAATCGGGGAGGTACGAGGCGACCTTCGCCTCCAGCTCCAGCGTCCCGCGCTCGATCTGCTGCACGGCCAGGATCGAGGTGAACAGCTTCGAGACCGACGCCAGGTCGAAGACGGTGTCCTCGGCCATGGCGATCTGCTGGTCCGGCGGGAACTCCACCCCGGTGTCGGACTTCTCGTCGTACGCCGCATAGCGCACGGCCTTGCCGATCGGCCGGTGCAGGGCCACCGTGCCGCCCCGCCCGGCGAGCAGCACCGCACCCGCGTACCAGGGGTGCTTCGGGGAGGCGGCGAGGAACTTCTCCGCGTCGGCGACCAGTTGGTCCAGGGGTTCCTGGAGCAGCCCGGCGCGGTCGGCCGGGCCGCGCCGCAGCGTCGGCCTGCCGTGCCCCGGTGCGCCGCTCCCCGTGATCCCTGTGCGCATGTCCGACGACCCCGCCCCCGACTCCATGGCCGACGCCCGTTCCGCGAACGGAATCGGCGCCAGGGCGAGTGCCCCGCCCAGGGCCAGCATTCCACTGCCCAGCCTCCGTCGGCTGATCCCTCTGTCCGCCGCGTCCTCGGTCATCCGGAACCCCTTCTCACTGAACGAAAGTAACTTTCGAAAATTCGTCCGGCAATGAAACTTCCTGCCGCCGCAGAGATTACTGTCACCCCCGCCGCCACGGAGGCCCCCTGCGCCACAAAGAATCTGACACTGCATCAGAAAATCTCTTCCCTCGGATGACCGGCTGCGGCATCCTGCGGCCCATGGAGACGGAGCTGAGCAAGAAACTGGGAGTCGAGCACGCCATCTTCGGCTTCACGCCGTTCCCCGCGGTGGCCGCGGCCATCACCCGGGCCGGCGGATTCGGCGTACTCGGCGCGGTCCGCTACACCGCCCCCGACGACCTCGCGCGCGACCTCGACTGGATGCAGGAGCACACCGACGGCAAGCCGTACGGCCTCGACGTCGTCATGCCGGCGAAAAAGGTGGAGGGGGTGACCGAGGCCGACGTCGAGGCGATGATCCCGTCCGGACACCGCCAGTTCGTCCAGGACACCCTCGCCAAGCACGGCGTCCCCGAACTCCCCGAGGGCGAGGCGTCCGGCTGGCGCATCACCGGCTGGATGGAGGAGGTCGCACGCAACCAGCTCGACGTCGCCTTCGACTACCCCATCCGGCTCCTCGCCAACGCCCTCGGGTCGCCGCCCGCCGACGTCGTCCAACGGGCCCACGACCGGGGCGTGCTCGTCGCCGCCCTCGCCGGGAGCGCCAAGCACGCCCGCCACCACGCCGACGCGGGCATCGACATCGTCGTCGCCCAGGGGTACGAGGCGGGCGGCCACACCGGCGAGATCGCCTCCATGGTCCTGGTCCCGGACGTGGTCGACGCCGTCGGAACGCTGCCCGTCCTCGCCGCCGGCGGCATCGGCAGCGGCGAGCAGATAGCCGCCGGGCTGGCCCTCGGCGCCCAGGGCGTCTGGCTCGGCTCCCTCTGGCTGACCACCGAGGAGGCCGACCTCCACTCCCGCGCCCTGACCCGCAAACTCCTCGCCGCGGGCTCCGGCGACACCGTCCGCTCCCGCGCCCTCACCGGCAAGCCCGCACGCCAGCTCCGTACCGAATGGACCGACGCCTGGGACGACCCGGCCGGGCCCGGCACCCTACCCATGCCGCTCCAGGGGCTGCTGGTGGCCGAGGCCGTCTCGCGCATCCAGAAGTACGAGACCGGCGCGCTGCTCGGCACCCCCGTCGGCCAGATCGTCGGCCGGATGAACAGCGAACGCAGTGTGCAGGCCGTCTTCGACGACCTGACCCGCGGCTTCGAGCGAGCCGTGGACCGGATCAACCGCATCGCCGGACGGAGCGCCTCATGAGTCAGCCGCCCAACGGCTTCTGGGCCCAGGCCACCGCCGACCCCGACCGCACGGTCCTGACCGCCCCCGACGGCGAGAGCTGGACGGCGGGCCGGCTGCACGCCGCCGCCAACCGCCTCGTCCACGGACTGCGTGCGGCCGGGCTGCGGCGCGGCGACGCGTTCGCGGTGGTGCTGCCCAACGGCGTCGAGTTCTTCACCGCCTACCTCGCCGCCTCTCAGGCCGGCCTCTACCTCGTACCCGTCAACCACCACTTCGTCGGCCCCGAGATCGCCTGGATCGTCGCCGACTCCGGCGCCAAGGTGCTCATCGCGCACGAGCGGTTCGCGCAGGCCGCGACCGAGGCCGCCGACGAGGCGGAGCTGCCGGCGAGCCACCGCTACGCCGTGGGCACGGTCGACGGCTTCCGCCCGTACGCCGAACTGCTCGAAGGGCAGCGAGAGGACGCCCCGGAGGACCGCACCCTGGGCTGGGTCATGAACTACACCTCCGGCACCACGGGCCGCCCGCGCGGCATCCGCCGCCCGCTCTCCGGCAAGCTCCCCGAGGAGAGCCACCTCGGCGGGTTCCTCGGCATCTTCGGGATCAAACCGTTCGACGGCAACGTCCACCTGGTCTGCTCGCCGCTTTACCACACCGCCGTCCTGCAGTTCGCGGGCGCGTCCCTGCACATCGGACACCCGCTGGTCCTGATGGACCGGTGGACGCCCGAGGAGATGCTGCGGCTCATCGACACCCACCGCTGCACCCACACGCACATGGTCCCGACCCAGTTCCACCGCCTGCTCGCCCTCCCCGACGAGGTGAAGCGGCGCTACGACGTCTCGGCCATGCGGCACGCCATCCACGGTGCCGCGCCCTGCCCCGACCACGTCAAGCGCGCCATGATCGACTGGTGGGGGAGATGCGTCGAGGAGTACTACGCGGCCAGTGAGGGCGGCGGCGCCTTCGCCACCGCGGAGGACTGGCTGAAGAAGCCGGGCACGGTCGGCAGGGCCTGGCCGATCAGCGAGCTCGCCGTCTTCGACGACGACGGCAACCGGCTGCCGCCCGGCGAGCTCGGCACCGTCTACCTGAAGATGAACACCGGCGGCTTCAGCTACCACAAGGACGAGACCAAGACCCGGAAGAACCGCATCGGCGACTTCTTCACCGTCGGCGACCTCGGCATCCTCGACGAGGACGGCTACCTCTTCCTCCGCGACCGCAAGATCGACATGATCATCTCCGGTGGGGTCAACATCTACCCCGCCGAGATCGAGGGCGCACTCCTCGGCCACCCCGCGGTCGCCGACGTCGCCGTCTTCGGCATCCCGCATCCCGACTGGGGCGAGGAGGTCAAGGCGGTGGTCGAACCGGCCGAGGGGCACGAGGCGGGCCAGGAGCTCGCCGCCGCGATCCTGCGCCACTGCGAACAGCGCCTGGCCGGGTACAAGCGCCCCAGAAGCATCGACTTCATCGATGTGATGCCCCGCGACCCCAACGGCAAGCTCTACAAGCGGCGGCTGCGCGACCCGTACTGGGAGGGCCACTCACGGGCCCTGTGAGCCGCCGTCCGGCCGCCGCCCGACGAGCGCCCCTGTACCCGCTCTGGCAGGGTGTGGCCCATGAACGCGCTCGCGACGGTCCGGACACTGGCCACCCGGTGGACGGTGGTCGTGCCGGTCGTCGCCGCGCTCGCCCTGGTCTTCAGCTGGGGCCGGGAGCTGCCAGCGTTCGCCGTCGCCGTGGTCGCGCTCTGTCTCGCGGGCGCCGTCCTGGCCGCCGTGCACCATGCCGAGGTCATCGCGCACCGGGTCGGCGAACCGTTCGGCTCGCTCGTACTCGCCGTCGCCGTCACCGTGATCGAAGTGGCCCTCATCGTCACGCTGATGGTGGACGGCGGCCCCAAGACGTCCGCGCTCGCCCGGGACACCGTCTTCGCCGCCGTGATGATCACCTGCAACGGCATCGTCGGCCTTTCGCTGCTCGTGGGCGCCGTCCGCAGCCGAGTCGTCGTCTTCAACGCCGAGGGCTCCGGGGCCGCCCTCGCGACCGTCGCCACCCTCGCCACGCTCAGCCTGGTCCTGCCGACCTTCACCGTCGGCAAGCCGGGCCCCGAGTTCTCCACCGCCCAGCTGACCTTCGCCGCCGTCGCCTCACTCTTCCTGTACGGACTGTTCGTCGCCGTGCAGACGGTGCGGCACCGTGAGTACTTCCTGCCCCTCACACCCGAGGGCGAGCTCAAACCGGACGAGCACCACGCGGTGCTGCCCGGCCGGGGCGCCACCGCGCTGAGCGTGGTGATGCTGCTGATCGCCCTGGTCGCGGTCGTCGGCGACGCCAAGTCCGTGTCGCCGACCATCGAGTCCGGGGTGGAGGCGGCCGGGATGCCCCAGGCGGTGGTAGGTGTCGTCATCGCGCTGCTGGTGCTGCTGCCGGAGACCCTGGCGGCGGTACGGGCCGCCCGCCGCGAACGCGTCCAGACCAGCCTCAATCTCGCCCTCGGCTCGGCGATGGCGAGCATCGGCCTGACCATCCCGGCCATCGCCCTCGCCTCGGTCTGGCTCGACGGACCGCTCCATCTCGGCCTCGGCGCCACCCATATGGTGCTGCTCGCCCTCACCGTGGTGGTCGGCGCGCTGACCGTCGTACCGGGACGGGCCACCCTGCTCCAGGGCGGCGTGCATCTCTCGATCTTCGCCGCGTTCGTCTTCCTCGCGATCAGCCCCTGATTCCCCGCGATCGGTCCCTGTCCGGCCCCACCGGTCGGGCTGACAGGGACCGATCGCACCGCGAGGAGCTACCGGCGTTCGTGGACCCGAACGACCCGCAGCGCCGGCGAGCGCAGGATGTCCTTCTCACAGAACCGGGACGTCACCCACCGCTCACCCGAGTACAGCTCGGTCTGGTCGCTGTAGTGCGCCGAGCCCGGGGCGGAGGACTGCGAGTACGTGAGCAGGGTGCGTGCCACCGGGCACTTGCCGCCGTCCCAGCCGACCGCCTGGATGTAGCTGGAACCGGCAGACACCTCCTGGTAGCCGCCGGCCGCCGCGTCCCACACCGGCTCCGTCTTGTTCCAGACGCCGAGCGATTCCGTACCGCCGCCGATGGGGATGCGCTTCCCGTTCCGTTCCACCCACTGGTGCCGGCCCAGCGGGGCGTCCAGCGTGATCCCGGCGGCCCGCAGTTCGGCCACCGTGTCGGCGAGAGCCCTGGCGACGCCGGGTGCCGAGGTGTTCAGCGTGTTCGGCGTACCGACCGGATCGGCGGGGGAGAAGGGCACCTTCCACAGCTCGCCCTGCGGGACCGCGGCCGTCGCCCTGCGCCAGAACCGGTCGAAGAGCAGCGCGCCCCGGCTGCCGGTGTCGGTCTTCCGGTCCCAGCGCCGCAGTACCTCGCACGCCGCCGACACATCGACCGCCGTGCCGTCGCTGCCGACCGCACGGCCGCCGGGCAGCGCCGCGCAGGCCGCCGCCAGGTCCGAGGCGGTCAGATCACCGGCCGGCGCACGGTTGGCGAACTGCTGGCCCTGGAGATCGGCCACCGTCAGCCGGCCCTTCGCCGCCATCGCCGAGACATCCTCGATCGCGCCCCGGGTCCGCATCGAGCGGGGCGTGCCGACGGTGCCGAACACCCGCTCGTACCCGGCCAGCGGCGCGTCCGCGTTGGTCAGCCAGGCGCTGTCGTTGGAGTTCTCCACGTACGGGGCGTCCTTCACGGTGGGCATCCGGCCCGGCCCGAAGATCCCCGGCTGCACGGCGTCCGGGTCCGAACCGAGCGCGCAGTCGCTCCTGGAGCCGTCCAGCACCGCCAGCCCGGAGGCCGGATACGTCGCCCTGCCCAGCGCCGTGGAACACCGCCCCGCGAGCTCGTCCGTGATCCTCGGCAGCACCTGCGACTGCGAGAAGAACGAATGCCCGGACGAATCGGCGGCGATGGTGTTCACCCACGGCAGCCCCTGGGTACGACGCAGCGCCGCCCCGATGTCAGCGGTGCTGCGCGCCCGGCTGAAACCGAGACCGGCGTCCGAGAAGCGCAGATTCACCGCGTTGGGGTCATTGAGCGCGTACGCGGTCGTCGTGGTCCAGGGCAGCGGCAGCCCGGCACCGAGCGAGGTGATGACCGGCCCGTACCGGGTCGACCACTGCGTGCGGGTCACCGCACCGCCGCCCTTCACCGCGACCGAGACCGTACGCTTCGTCATCCGCTCGGGTCTGCCGTCCACCAGATACACGGTCGGATCGGCCGGATCGAGGGTGAGCTGATGGAGGCTGACCGGGACGCCGGTGGCGACGGTGTGGCTCCACGCGATGTTCTCGTTGTGCCCGATCGAGACGATCGGCGCGCCGAGCAGCGAGCCGCCCGCCACGTCCAGCTCGCCGGGAATCGTCTGCTGGGACTGCCAGAACCGCCGCCCGCCCTGCCACGGGTAGTGCGGATTGCCCAGCAGCAGGCCCCGCCCGTTCGCCGTCGTGTCGCCGCGGAACGCCACCGCGTTGGAGCCCATGTCCGCGTTCTGCGTCGACAGCAGCCGCCGGGCCGCGTCCGCCGCGTCGCCCGGCGACGGGACCTCGGGAGTCCCCGCCGCCCCGGTCGGCGGCTGAGCGCCCGTGATGCCGTCGATGCCGCGCCCCTGACCGCCGAGCACCGAGAGCGCGTAGCCGCGCGCCACCACGTCCAGCGTCGTCACCGGCCGCACCCAGTCGGCGCCCCTGCAGGCCGGGTCGTCGATCCGGTTCTGTGCCAGCCAGGCGTTGTAACCGGCCGCCCAGCCGCGCTCCAGTTCCCTGACATCATGGCTCTGACCCGCCGGCGCCGGCTGCTTCAGCAGCTTCTCCAGGGTGCGGGCCTCGCGGATCCGGCGGAAGTACAGATCGCTGGAGAGGTTCTTCGTCGCGGCGGACAGCGATCCGTCCGGAGCCGCGTCGGGACCGAAGTACCGGGACCGTTCGCCGCGCAGCGTCACGAAGCCGTCGGCGAGGGTGCACACCTGGTCGGCGGCCTGGGCCCAGCCGTTGCCGAAGCCCAGGTTCGCGTAGTCCTTCGCCACGATGTGCGGGATGCCGTACTCGGTGTACCGGATCGTGGCGGACAGCCCGCCGCCCGACGGACGGTGGGAGCGCGGGCCGTCGGCCGCGGCGGGCGGCAACGACGCCGAAACTGTGAACAGCGCGAGGCCGGATATCGCAAGAAGTCTCAGACGGTTGCGGAGCGGCAACGGTCCTCCCAACTGTGCGGGTGCGAAAGGCGGTTGCCCGAGGGTTCGAGTCGCCACGCGCAACTCAGCCAGCACGCTCGCACCCCTGTCAACATCCCCACCGGTATCCGGACCCTTGACCCCCGGGTTCCGGCCGCACAGGATCACGCCATGACAGGTGTACGGAGCAGCACAGTCGACGGAGTCCTGGCACGGAGCGCCCGGCGCACCCCGGAGCGCACCGCCCTGCGGTACGCGGACAGGTCATGGACGTACGCGGAGCTCGACACGGCCGTCAGCACCGCCGCCGCCGTCCTCGCCGGCGAGCACGGACTGCGCCCCGGTGACCGGGTCGCCTGCTACGCGCACAACTCCGACGCGTATCTGATCGGCTATCTCGGCTGCGCCCGCGCGGGCCTGGTCCACGTACCGGTCAACCAGAACCTCACCGGCGACGACCTCACGTACATCCTCGAACAGTCCGGCAGCGCCCTCGTCCTCACCGACCCGGACCTCGCCGACCGGATTCCGGCCGCGTTCCCCGTACGCCCGCTGCGCGACGCACCGGACTCCCTGCTGGCGGCTTCCGCCACCCCGCGCCCCTTCGTCCCGGAACGCGAACCGGCCGCGACAGACCTCGTCCAGCTGCTCTACACCTCGGGCACCACCGCGCAGCCCAAGGGCGCGATGATGACCCACGGGGCGCTCGTGCACGAGTACGTCAGCGCCATCACGGCGCTCGACCTGCGCGCCGCCGACCGGCCCGTCCACTCGCTGCCGCTTTACCACTCCGCGCAGATGCATGTCTTCCTGCTGCCCTACCTCGCGGTCGGGGCGCAGAACACCATCCTCGACGCACCCGACGCCGACCGGATCTTCGACCTCGTGGAGACGGGGCAGGCCGACAGCGTCTTCGCCCCGCCGACCGTCTGGATCGGCATCTCCCGGCACCCCGGCTTCGCCACCCGCGAACTCGGCGGCCTGCGCAAGGCGTACTACGGCGCTTCGATCATGCCCGTGCCCGTACTGGAACGGCTCCGCGAACGGCTGCCCGCGCTCGCCTTCTACAACTGCTTCGGGCAGAGCGAGATCGGCCCGCTCGCCGCCGTCCTCGGACCGGACGAGCACGAGGGCCGGATGGACTCCTGCGGCAGGCCCGTCCTCTTCGTCGAGGCCCGGGTCGTCGACGAGGACGGCAAGGAGGTCCCCGACGGCACGGCCGGCGAAGTGGTCTACCGGTCACCCCAGTTGTGCGAGGGCTACTGGGACAAGCCCGAGGAGACCGCCGAAGCCTTCCGCGACGGCTGGTTCCACTCCGGCGACCTCGCGGTGCGCGACGCCGAGGGCTTCCTCACCGTCGTCGACCGGGTGAAGGACGTCATCAACTCCGGCGGCGTCCTCGTCGCCTCCCGGCAGGTCGAGGACGCCCTCTACGCCCATCCCGCCGTCGCCGAGGCCGCGGTCGTCGGACTGCCCGACGAGCGCTGGATCGAGGCCGTCACCGCCTTCGTGGTACTGCGCGGCGACGCGACGGCGGCCGAACTCATCGACCACGCCCGCGAGCGGCTCGCCCACTTCAAGGCTCCGAAGAAGGTCCTCTTCGTGGACGAACTGCCGCGCAACGCCAGCGGGAAGATCCTCAAGCGGGAGCTGCGCGACCGGTTCGCGTAGCGGACGGCCCGGAGCCCTCAGGGCGCGTCCGCACGCCCGTCGCGCTCGTCCACGATCCGCCGGAACTTGCCGACCGACCGCTCCAGCGTCTCGGGATCGACGATCTCCACCCCGACCGACACCCCGATCCCGTCCTTGACGGCGGCCGTGATCGACGCCGCGGCCGCCGTCCGCTGCTCCGGGGTGGTTCCGGCCCGTGCCTCGGCCCGTACGGTCAGCGCGTCGAGCCGGCCCTCCCGGGTCAGCCGCAACTGGAAGTGCGGCGCCACCCCCGGCGTGCGCAGCACGATCTCTTCGATCTGCGTCGGGAAGAGGTTCACGCCGCGCAGGATCACCAGATCGTCGCTGCGCCCGGTCACCTTCTCCATCCGCCGGAACACCCGGGCCGTGCCCGGCAGCAGCCGGGTCAGGTCCCGCGTCCGGTAGCGGATCACCGGCATGGCCTCCTTGGTGAGCGAGGTGAAGACCAGCTCGCCCTCCTCGCCCTCGGGCAGCACCTCACCGGTGAACGGGTCGACGACCTCGGGATAGAAGTGGTCCTCCCAGATGTGCAGCCCGTCCTTCGTCTCGACACACTCCTGCGCCACACCGGGCCCCATCACCTCCGAGAGCCCGTAGATGTCGACGGCGTCGATGGCGAACCGCTCCTCGATCTCGCGCCGCATCTCCTGCGTCCACGGCTCGGCACCGAAGATCCCGACCTTCAGGGAGGTCGACCGCGGATCGACACCCTGCCGTTCGAACTCGTCGAGGAGGGTCAGCATGTACGACGGGGTCACCATGATGATCTCGGGGCGGAAGTCCTGGATCAGCTGGACCTGGCGGGCGGTCATGCCCCCCGAGGCGGGAATGACCGTGCAGCCGAGCCGCTCCGCCCCGTAGTGGGCGCCGAGCCCGCCGGTGAACAGCCCGTATCCGTAAGCCACATGGACCTTCTGCCCGGGGCGCCCGCCGGCCGCCCGGATGGAGCGGGCGACGACGTCGGCCCAGGTGTCCAGGTCCCGCTGGGTGTAACCGACGACGGTCGGACGGCCCGTCGTCCCGCTGGACGCGTGGATCCGGCGCACCTGCTCCTCGGGCACGGCGAACATGCCGAAGGGGTAGTTGTCCCGCAGGTCGGCCTTGGTCGTGAAGGGGAAGCGGGCGAGATCGGCGAGCGTACGGCAGTCGTCCGGGCGCAGCCCGGCCCGGTCGAACGCGGCCCGGTAGTGGCCGACGTTCTCGTACGCGTGGTGCAGCGTGGCCCGCAGCCGCTCCAGCTGGAGCGCCTCCAGCTCGTCCCGGCCCAGCCGTTCCGCCTGGTCCAGCGCAGACGTCATCGGGATCTCCCTCTTCCGAGCAGGCGACCGATCATTCGGTCGATCTTTCGGTAGCAGTAATTCAGTATGTTCCGCCCGATGGCAAGAGGGGCGACGCGGCTGATCCACATCGCGGCTTCGCTCATACCGAACACGGCTGCGCCGCCCGTCGGGCGCTGTTTGGATGGCGGGCATGCCGATCTTCCACGCATACGACGGGACCGAACTCGCCTACCGCCTTCTCGGGAAGGGCGCACCGCTGATCTGCCTGCCCGGCGGGCCGATGCGGGCCGGTGCGTACCTCGGGGACCTCGGCGGCCTCTGTGCCCGCCGCCGGCTCGTGGTGCCCGATCTGCGCGGCACCGGGGACTCCGCGGTGCCGGACGACCCGTCGGCCTACCGCTGCGACCGGCTGGTCGACGACGTCGAGGCGCTGCGCGAACACCTCGGCGAGGAACGCGTCGACCTGCTCGCCCACTCCGCCTCCGCCAACCTGGCCGCGCTGTACGCCGCCAGGTACCCGGAGCGGATCCGTACGCTCACGCTCGTCACCCCCGGCACCCGGGCGGTCGGCATCGACGTCACCGAACAGGACTGGCGCGAGGCGAGTGAACTGCGGCGCCACGAACCGTGGTTCACGCAGGCGCGGGCCGCGCTGGACGACTTCCTCGCCGGCCGCGCCTCGGACCGGGTCCGGGCCGCGGTCGCGCCGTTCGCCTACGGGCGCTGGGACGATGCCGCCCGCGCCCATGCCGTCGAGGCGGCCGCACAGACCAACTCCGAGGCGGGTTCGGTCTATTACGAGGACGGCGTCTTCGATCCGCCCACCACGAACGCCGCGCTGGCGGCGGTCACCGCACCGGTGCTCGTCCTCGCGGGGGAGTACGACGCGGGCCCGACCCCGGACCGCGCCGCCGAACTGGTCGCGCTCTTCCCCGACGCCGAGTTCGTCGTGCAGCGCGGCGCCGCGCACTTCCCCTGGCTGGACGACCCGGGCGCCTTCGTCCGTACGGTGGAGGCCTTTCTCGACCCGGAGGTGCAGAGCGTGCACGCCGGTGGCACCCGGCTCGCCCACCGGGTGTGGGGAGACCCGGCGGCGCCACCCGTCGTGCTCGCCCACGGCCGCTGCGACAACAGCGGGACCTGGACAGAGGTCGCCGAACGCCTCGCCCCCGAACACCGGGTGTACGCCTTCGACTTCCGTGGTCACGGACTCAGCGACTGGCCCGGCCGCTACTCCTTCGAGCTGTTCCGGGACGATCTGCACGCCTTCCTGGAGGCACGCAATCTGGCGGGGGCCACGGTGATCGGCCACTCCATGGGCGCCGCTGCCGCCTGTCTGCTCGCCGAGCGGGAACCCGGGCTGATCGGCCGGCTCGTCCTGGAGGAGATGCCGCCGCCGTTCCCGCTCGATCCGCCCCGCCCCCTCGCCGAACGGCCCGACGGGGAACTCGACTTCGACTGGACCTTGGTGCCGTCGACCGATGCCCAGCTGAACGAGCCCGATCCCGCCTGGGCGGAACGGCTCGGCGGGATCACCGCCCCCACCCTCGTCATCGGCGGCGGCCCCACCAGCCAGATCGCCCAGGAAAGGCTGAGCTGGCTGGCGGGGCGGATACCGGACGGCCGGTTCGTCACCATCGACGCCGGACACCACGTCCATACCGACCGGCCGGAAGAATTCCTCTCGGCGCTACGGGCGTTCGGCCTGTCCTGAGCCCGCCGCCGGTGCCGCCGGCCTGGTCAGGGGCGGTGCAGCAGGGTGGTCAGGACCTCGTGGAGGGTGCTCTCGGCATCCGCCGCGGGGCCCGTCGACCGCCAGGCCACGAAGCCGTCCGGACGCACCAGCACGGCGCCCTGAGCCGTGGTGCCGTGGAGTTCGGCCCAGTCCGCGCCGTTCTCCGGCTCCAGATCGGAGCCCGCGCCGATGCCGTACGCCTGGAGCCGCACCGAGAGCCGGTCGGCGACCCGTGCCGCGGCCCGCCGCCACGTCACGTCCGTACCGTCGGTGAGCAGCACGAAGGTGTGTTCGTACAGATCGAGTGTGGACTTGCGCTCACCGCCCTGATGAACCCACAGATGCGGCGCGCGACTTCCAGGTTCACCGTTCAACTGCACGCCCTGCGGCACCACCGGCTGCTCGGGGTCGGTGCCCAGCACCGCGCCGCGGACGTAGCGGTAGCCCAGCGCCACGCTGAGCATGCCGCCCTGCTTCCCGCCGCCGACGCCCGGCGCCGCCGAGTACCCCGGGTGGCTGTGCTCGCTGGAGCGCGCCGAAGCCCGTTGGCTCGTCGCCCGCGCCACCGGCAGCCGCTCCGCCTCGTAGGTGTCCAGCAGACCGGGGCCCGCCTCGCCCTTCAGCACGGCGGCGAGCTTCCACGCCAGGTTGTGCGCGTCCTGGATGCCGGTGTTGGAGCCGAACGCGCCGGTGGGGGACATCTCGTGCGCCGAGTCACCGGCGAGGAAGACCCGGCCGCTGGAGTAGCGCTCGGCGACCCGCTCTGCGGCGTGCCACGGCGCCTTCCCGGTGATCTCGATGTCGATGCCCGGAGCGCCGACCGCGGTACGGATGTGCTCGGCACACCGCTCGTCGGTGAAGTCCTCCATGGTTTCGCCGAGTTGGGGCTGCCACGGCGCGTGGAAGACCCAGTCCTTCTTGTTGTCGACCGGCAACAGGGCACCGTCCGCTGCCGGGTTGGTCAGATAGCAGACGATGAACCGCCGGTCGCCCAGCACATCGGCGAGCTGCCGGGAACGGAAGGTGATGCTGACGTTGTGGAACAGGTCGCCGGGACCCGTACGGTCGATGCGCAGCTGCTCACGGATGGGGCTGCGCGGGCCGTCGGCCGCGATGAGGTAGTCCGCGCGCACACTGATGTGCTCGCCGGTCTCCCGGTTCTTCAGCGCCGCGTCCACCCCCGACGGGTCCTGGTCGAAGCTCTGCATCTCGGTGGAGAACCGCAGGTCACCGCCCTGTTCCCGGGCCCGCTCCACCAGCACCGGCTCCAGGTCGTTCTGGCTGCACAGGCACCAGCCGGTCGGGCTGAACCGGGCGATCCCGCCCCCCGGGTCGATCTCCTTGAACAGCCACTCCTGGTCGTCCCCGGTGAGCGAACCGGCCTGCAGGATGCCGTGGTTGTCGGCGAGGACCGAGGCCGCCCGCCGGATGCCCGCCTCGGCGCCCGCCGCACGGAACACCTCCATCGTGCGGACGTTGTTGCCGCGGCCGCGCGGGTGAGTGGAGGTGGACCGGTGCTTCTCGACCAGCAGGTGCTCGATCCCGAGCCGGCCGAGGAACAGCGAGGCGGACAGGCCCACCAGGGAGCCGCCCACGATGAGGACCGGTACGCGAATGTCGACGTTCTCGTTCATCAGTTGCTCCAGCTCGGACGCCGTTCGGATGCAATGTTCAATGCCCTGGTGAGAGCGGTTCGGACGCCTGCTCACCTGAACGGTTCATAAATCTCGCGCCACCCGGACCAGCGTTTCACGATCGGTCACGGAGACGACGCCCGCGGCCCGGGGGGCGGACCGATCACATCCGCCGGGAGAGTCCCCGCTCCGAATCCACTCGCCAACCGACGGTTGACGGCCTGCCACCCGGCACGGCCGGCGAACCGTCCTCGAAGGAGATCGAAAGATGACCACCACCCTCTCGGAACGGATCTCCCAGTCCGCCTTCGACGGTTCCCGACTGCGCGTCGTGCTGCTGCTGGACCTCTACGACGGTGCCCAGAAAGAGTTCCTGGAGGCGTACGAGCACCTGCGCAACCAGGTGGCATCCGTTCCAGGGCACATCAGCGACCAGCTGTGCCAGTCCATCGAGAACCCCTCTCAGTGGCTGATCACCAGCGAATGGGACAGCGCACCCCCGTTCCTCGCCTGGGTGAACAGCGAGGAGCACGTCGCCACGGTCCAGCCGCTGCACAACTGCGTGCGCGACACCAGGTCGCTGCGGTTCAGCGTGCTGCGGGAGACCGGGAAGGCCTTCGAGATGGCACCCGAGCCGGCCAAGGGCCGCCTCCAGGCGTCCCCGCGCCTGGGCGACGGCGTGGTGCGCCACGCGCTCACCTTCACCGTCAAGCCGGGCACCGAGGACATCGTGGCCAAGATCCTCGCCGACTACGACTCCCCCAACGCACGGGTCGACGAGGACACCCGACTGCGCCGTACCTCGCTCTTCATGCACGGAAACCGCGTCGTGCGGGCCGTCGAGGTCGAGGGCGACCTGCTCGCCGCCCTGCGCCACGTCGCCCGGCAGCCCGAGGTCAGGGCCGTCGAAGAGGCGATCAACCCGTATCTGGAGCAGGACCGGGACCTCAGCGACCCGGACTCCGCCCGGATGTTCTTCACCCGGGCGGCGCTCCCCACCGTCCACCACGTGACCGCCGGCCGGCACAAGGCCGAGGACGTCCGCCGGCACGCGCTCTTCTACCAGGCCAAGGAGGGCTGCGGCATGGCACTCGCCCGGCTCCTGGCCGAGCACGACGAGGAGGCGGCCGACGACCCGACGAGCATCATCGACAGCAGCACCATCTTCCAGCGCGACGACGTCGTCGTCCGCCTCCTCGAAGCGGTCGAACCCATCGACGCCCAGCCCGCCCAGGCGGTGGGCATCGACGGCGCCGGCAAGGTGGCAAGGCTCGGGCGTCTCCTCGACGGCGGGAACAACGCCGTGCCCACGGACGAGCAGGGCATCCCGCACTTCCTCACGCAGTCCGAGATGACCCTGATCACAGATCGGCGGGCCATGGAGTCCTGAACCGCGCATCCGCACCCTGGGGGGTTCTCGCTCAACCCGTCATTACAACGCGCAATGCGCCAGGAGGAAAGCACTCATGACCATGCACCGGCCACGCATCGTGGACCTCAGTGAGACGCAGCCCAACCGCAGGCGCGGAGGAGACCTGCGCGCCATGCTCACTCCGACAGCGGTGGGAGCCACCAGTGGCTTCATGGGGCTGGCGATCGTCCAGCCCGGCGACCGCATCGGCGAGCACTACCACCCGTACTCGGAGGAGTTCGTGTACGTGGTGAACGGGCTGCTGGAAGTGGACCTGGACGGTGAACCGCACCGGATGCGGCCCGACCAGGGCCTGCTGATCCCTCCCCATGTACGCCACCGATTCCGCAACGTGGGCGACGTCGAGGCCCGCATGGTCTTCCACCTCGGCCCGCTCGCCCCGCGTCCCGAACTCGGCCACGTCGACACCGAGCACACCGAATCCGCCGACCGCGTCGCACCTCCGGAACGAACGGAGGCCGCTTCATGACCCGCCGCGTGGCGGTCACCGGCGTCGGTGTCGTCGCCCCGGGCGGCATCGGCGCACCGGCCTTCTGGGACCTCCTCGCGAACGGACGAACCGCCACCCGGGGCATCACGCTCTTCGACCCGGCCGGCTTCCGCTCCCGGATCGCCGCCGAGTGCGACTTCGACCCGGCGGCGCACGGGCTGGACGCCGGCACCGTCGACCGGTCGGACCGCTACATCCAGTTCGCGATGGTGGCGGCCAGGGAGGCCCTCGGTGACGCGGGCCTCGACCCGGAGAAGGTGGACCCCTGGCGCATGGGGGTGTCGCTGGGCACCGCGGTCGGCGGCACCACCCGGCTGGAGCACGACTACGTCGCGGTCAGCGAGAGCGGTGCGCGCTGGGACGTCGACCCCCGGCCGGCCGGCCCGCACCTGGAGCGGGCCTTCTCACCCAGCTCGCTCGCCTCGGCGGTCGCCGAGCAGGTCGGTGCGCACGGCCCGGTGCAGACCGTCTCCACGGGCTGCACCTCCGGCCTCGACGCGATCGGGTACGCCTTCCAGTCCATCGAGGAGGGCCGCGTCGACGTGTGCGTCGCGGGGGCGTCCGACTCACCGATCACCCCGATCACCGTGGCGTGCTTCGACGCGATCAAGGCCACCTCGGCGAACAACGACGACCCGGAGCACGCCTCCCGGCCGTTCGACGCACGCCGCGACGGCTTCGTCATGGGCGAGGGCGGCGCGGTCCTCGTCCTGGAGGAGCTGGAACACGCCCGTGCCCGCGGTGCCACCGTGTACTGCGAGATCGCGGGCTACGCCACCTTCGGCAACGCCTACCACATGACCGGGCTGACCCCCGAGGGCCTGGAGATGGCCGAGGCGATCAATCGGGCGCTGGGCCACGCCCGCATGGACGGCACGCAGATCGACTACGTCAACGCGCACGGCTCGGGCACCAAGCAGAACGACCGGCACGAGACGGCCGCCGTGAAGCGGGCCCTGGGCGCGCACGCCTTCGACATCCCGATGAGTTCGATCAAGTCCATGGTCGGCCACTCGCTGGGGGCGATCGGGGCGATAGAAATCGCGGCCTGCGTACTCGCCCTGGAGCACCAGACGGTGCCGCCGACGGCGAACTACGAGACCCCCGACCCCGAGTGCGACCTCGACTACGTGCCCCGCACCGCACGCCCGATGAAGCTGCGCAGCGTCCTCTCGGTGGGCAGCGGCTTCGGCGGCTTCCAGTCCGCGGTCGCCCTGACCCGTACAGGTGGGAGGACACCATGAGAACCCGCAAAGCCCGGCGCACCGTCGTCACCGGCATCGGTGTGGTCGCCCCCAACGGAAACAACACCGAGGCATTCTGGAAGCGGACGCACGAAGGCGTGAGCGTCCTCGACCGGGTCACCCGCGAGGGCTGCGAACACCTGCCCCTGCGGGTTGCGGGCGAAGTGCGGGGATTCGAGGCGGTCGAGCTGATCGAGGAGCGCTTCCTCGTCCAGACCGACAAGTTCACGCACTTCGCGATGGCCGCCGCGGACATCGCGCTGGACGACGCCCGGCTCGGCCGCGCCGACTACGAAAACTCACCCTTCGACGTCGGCGTCGTCACCGCGGCCGGGTCCGGCGGCGGAGAGTTCGGCCAGCGTGAACTCCAGCGGCTGTGGGGACAGGGCTCCAGCTATGTGGGCCCCTACCAGTCCATCGCCTGGTTCTACGCGGCCAGCACCGGCCAGATCTCGATCCGCGGCGGCTTCAAGGGGCCGTGCGCGGTCGTGGCCAGCGACGAGGCCGGCGGTCTGGACGCGCTGGCGCACGCCGCCCGCTCGATCCGGGGCGGCACCGAGGCGGTGGTGGTCGGCGCGGCAGAGGCCCCGCTGGCGCCCTACTCGGTCGTCTGCCAGCTCGGGTACGAGGACCTGAGCACCGTCGAGGACCCCACCCGCGCCTACCGGCCGTTCACCTCGGGCGCCTGCGGCTTCGTGCCGGCAGAGGGCGGCGCCATGCTGGTGGTCGAGGAGGAGCAGTCGGCACGCCGGCGCGGCGCCAAGGTACGGGCCGAACTCGCCGGGCACGCCGCCACGTTCACCGGAGCTGCCAGGTGGGAGGAGTCCCGGGAGGGCCTCGCCCAGGCGATCATCGGCGCCCTGCGGGAGGCCGACTGCGCGCCGGACGAGATCGATGTCGTCTTCGCGGACGCCCTCGGCGTACCCGCGGCCGACCACGCCGAGGCGCTGGCGATCGCCGACGCCCTCGGTGCGCACGGCAAGCGGGTCCCGGTGACGGCGCCCAAGACCGGGATCGGGCGCGCGTACTGCGGTGCACCGGTGCTGGACACGGCCGCCGCGGTGCTTTCCATGGAGAACGCGCTCATACCGCCCACGCCGAACGTCTTCGAGGTGTGCCACGACCTCGACGTCGTCACCGGCTGCGCCCGCCCCGCCGAGCTGCGGACGGCGCTGGTGCTCAGCCGCGGGCTCATGGGCTCGAACGCCGCGATCGTGCTGCGGTGCTCCACCGACCCCCGAACGTGAGAAGGAGAAGTCCTCATGACCGACCGACTGACCTACACGGAACTCGCCGTCCTGATGAAGAAGGGCGCCGGAGTCTCCGTAGACCCGCTCGACATGGAGCAGCGCCCCGGTTCGGCCTTCGACGAGTACGGCCTGGACTCGCTGGGCCTCCTCGGCATCGTCGGTGTGCTGGAGAACCGGCACGGTCGGCCGCTGCCGGCCGACGCGGACCGTTGCAAGACCCCGCAGGAATTCCTCGACCTCGTCAACAACAGCCTCATGACAGGAGCCTGAAGTGCCCGGACACACCGAGAACGAGATCACCATCGCCGCCCCCCTGGACCTGGTCTGGGACGTGACGAACGACCTGGAAAACTGGCCGCGGCTGTTCAGTGAGTACGCCGCGGTCGAGATCATCGAGCGGGACGGCGACAGCACCACCTTCCGTCTGACGATGCACCCCGACGAGAACGACAAGGTGTGGAGCTGGGTCTCCGAGCGGACCGTGGACCGCGACGGGCGCACGGTCCGCGCCCGTCGTGTGGAGCCCGGTCCGTTCCAGCACATGAACATCCGGTGGGAGTACTCCGAGGTGCCCGGCGGCACGAAGATGCACTGGACCCAGGACTTCGCGATGCGTCCCGACGCACCCGTCGACGACGCCTGGATGACCGACAACATCAACCGCAACTCCAAGGTCCAGATGGAGCTGATCCGGGACAAGATCGAACAGCGCGACCGGGAGCGCCGCACCGCCTCGGTCGGGGCCAACTGACCCGCCATCCGCCCACGGCCCGCCACCCCGCCCCCGGGCCGGGTGGCGGGCCGCGAACCAGAAAGGCATCTCCCGATGCACCACGCTCTGATCGTCGCCCGGATGGCACCGGGTTCGGCGCCGGACATCGCCGAACTGTTCGCGGCCTCCGACAGCGGCGAACTGCCCCACCTCGTCGGTGTGACCAGGCGCAAGCTCTTCCAGTTCGGCGACGTGTATCTGCACCTGATCGAGTCGGAGCAGCCGCCGGGCCCCGAGATCGCGAAGGTGACCGAGCACCCCGAGTTCAGGGACATCAGCGACAAGCTGACCGCCTACGTCAGCGCGTACGACCCGAAGACCTGGCGGAGCCCCAAGGACGCCATGGCCCACGAGTTCTACACGTGGGAGCGCGGCGCCCCCGCCTGAGACGGACGATCGCCCCGGGTCCGGCCGAGAGGCCGGGCCCGGGGCGATCCGTATGCCCGGGGAGGGGAGGTCAGCCGGGGACCACGCACTCGAACGCGTCCAGGTAGGGGTTGACCGCGACGACGTCGCCGATCAGCAGCCCGGCGTCCGAGATCCGGGTGACCAGGCTCTCCCTGGTGTGCTTCGCTCCGCCGACGTTCAGGAGCAGCAGCAGGTCCATCGCGGTGGTGAACCGCATAGAGGGGGTGTCGTCGACGAGGTTCTCGATGATGACGACCCTGGCACCCGGCCGGGCCGCCGCGATCACGTTGCGCAGCGTCCTGCGGGTGCTCTCGTCGTCCCATTCCAGGATGTTCTTGATGATGTAGAGATCGGCGTCGACGGGGATGGCCTCACGGCAGTCCCCGGCGACGATCCGGGTCCGGTCGACGAGCGCGCCCTGGTCCCGCAGCCGCGCGTCGGCGCGGGCCACCACACCCGGCAGATCCATCAGCGTGCCGTGCAGCGAGGGGTCCTTCTCCAGCAGGCTCGCCAGTACGTGCCCCTGGCCGCCGCCGATGTCGGCGACCGTGGACACCCCGGTGAGGTCCAGGAGCTCGGCGACGTCCAGCGCGGACTGCATGCTGGAGGTGGTCATCGCGCGGTTGAAGATCTGCGCGGACTCGTGGGCCTCCTGGTGGAGGTAGTCGAAGAACCCCTTGCCGTGCACGTCGGCGAAGACGCTCTTGCCGGTGCGCACCGCGTCGTCGAGGCGCGGCCAGACGTCCCAGGTCCAGGGCTCGGTGCACCACAGCGAGATGTCGCGCAGGCTGTTGGGGTCGTCCTTGCGCAGCAGGCGTGACATCTCCGTGTGGGCGAACTGCCCGTCCGGGGTCTCGGTGAAGATCCCGTAGCAGGACAGGGCGCGCAGCAGCCGCCGCAGCGGCGCCGGCTCGGCCTTCACCAGCGCCGCGAGCTCCTGCGCCGTGGTGGGCGTCTCGCCCAGCGCGTCGGCGACGCCCAGGCGGGCGGCGGCCCGCACGGCGGCGGCCCTGGCCGCGCCGAAGACCAGCTCGCGCAGTTGCATGGCCGGCTGCGGGGGAGTGACGGGGTGCGGGAGGGCGGCGTGTACGGGGGAGGGGGTGGGGGTCGGGGTGGGGCTCACAGTGGTCATGCTGTCTCGCTTCTCCTCGTGCGGGGGTGCACCGGTCAGCACATGCCGGCCGGTGCGGACTTGGCGCAGACGTTGTCGGCGAAGGTGTTGCCCTTGCCGGTGTCCCCATTGGCGAGGTCGGCCGGCTTGTTGCCGAGCACGACGTTGCCGCTGATGGTGTTGCCGGTGTTCTTCGTGCCCACGAAGCTCTTGAACAGGACGACGCCGCCGGACATCGGGGTGGCGCCGGAGTTGTCGCGGATGGTGTTCGAACGCACCTTGGTGTCCGCGGCTCCGGTGAGCACGAGGCCGGAGCCCTGGAGGGCCGACAGCCGTTCGGTCGCGGAGCAGAACTTGTTGTTGCCGGTGATCTCGTTGGACTCGATCGTCATGGCGCCGGCCTGCGGCTTTCCTTCGTCGCCCACGACGAACACACCGGTGCAGTTGCCGGAGACGCTGTTGTCGTGGACCGACAGGTTCCGGACCCGCCTGGCGGTGAATCCGATCCGGTTGTCCTTCAGCGCGTTGTCCCGGACCTCGGTGCCCCGGGTGTCGGTGGCGCCGCCCTCCTTGTCGACGGTGTTCGCGACGAAGATGCCGGCGTCGCCGTTGGCGCGGGCGGTGTTGCCGATGAACGCGCCGCGGGTGGAGCGCTCCTGGGCGATGCCCCAGACACCGTTGTGCTCGGAGATGACCCGGCGGACGGTCAGCCGGTCGGTCCAGGAGGCCCAGATGCCGTTCTTCTTGAACCCGGACAAGGTCAGCGATTCGACGCGGACGCCGTCCACGGTCTTGCCCGACCGGCCCTGGACGCAGATTCCGCTGCCGGCCTTCGCGCAGGCGTCGGCGGCCTTCGTGCCCGCCTCGGCCGGCCGGATCACGGTCTTGCTGCCGGCGCCGCGCAGGGTCAGGTCGGGCTTGGTGACCAGGACGCTCTCCCGGTACGTGCCGGGCAGCAGGACGATGGTGTCACCAGGCTGGGCGGCGTCCACCGCTTTCTGGATCGACTCGCCCGGACGGACCTCGTGCGAGTCCGTGGCCGAGGCGGAGGACATTCCGCACCCAGCAGCCGAGAGGATCACGATAGGGACAAAAGCCCTGATGTTTCGTTTCTTCATGAGCCGAAACTATGGGCGATCTCCCCCTGTTGCCACATAGGGTGAGCGGATGGGTCCGGAGCGTGCCCGAATGGGTGATGCGGGCTCCGCCGCTCGGTGACCGGGCCCGGTCCGCCCGCGCGGCCGGGCCCGCCCTCACTCCCCGGATCCGGGCCGGGGTGCGACGACCGAGCGGGCCCACCGGTAATCGGCCTTGCCGCTCGGCGAGCGCTGGATCCGGTGGGTGATCACCAGCCGGCGAGGGATCTTGTAGCCCGCCAGCCGGGTCCGGCAGTGGGCCTGGAGATCGTCGAGCGTGGGCTCGGCCGCTCCCTCGCGCAGCTGCACCACCGCCGCGACACGGTTGCCCCACCGTTCGTCGGGCACCGCGGCGACCAGTGCGTCGTAAACGTCCGGGTGGGCCTTCAGTGCCTGCTCGACCTCCTCGGGGTACACCTTCTCGCCCCCGGTGTTGATGCACTGCGAGCCGCGGCCGAGGACCGTGACGATGCCCTCCTCGTCGACCGTGGCCATGTCCCCGAGCAGGACCCATCGCTCTTCGCCCCGCCGGAAGAAGGTCTCCGCGGTCTTGCCGGGGTCGTTGTAGTAGCCGAGCGGCACGTGCCCGCGCTGGGCGATCCGTCCCGGCTCACCCGGAGCCACCGGCTCGTACGTCGCCGGATCGACCACCGCCGTACGGGAGTTGACCCGGAGCCGGAATCCGTTCTCCGGCCCGGAGTCGGCCGTCGCCGTGCCGTTGAACCCGGACTCCGACGAGCCGAAGTTGTTCAGCAGCATTACCGTCGGCACCAGTTCCTGGAATTCGGCGCGCACCGATTCCGACATGATCGCGCCCGAACTGGACACCGAGAACATCGCGGAGCAGTCGGTGCCCTTCAGCGGGCCCTTCAGTGCGTCGATCAGCGGCCGCAGCATCGCGTCGCCCACCAGCGACACACTGGTGACCTTCTCCTTCTCGATCGTACGGAGCACCTCCTCGGGCACGAACTTGCGGTGGACCACCACCCGCTGCCCGAAGTTGAAACCGATGAAGGCGGTGAGCGTCGAGGTGCCGTGCATCAGCGGCGGAGTGGGGAAGAAGGTGATCCCGTCACCTCCCGCGGCGACCCGCTCGGCCAGCTCCTGCGGGGACTTCACCGGCTCACCGGTGGGCGCGCCCCCGCCGAGGCCGGAGAAGAAGAGGTCCTCCTGGCGCCACATCACACCCTTGGGCATCCCGGTGGTGCCGCCGGTGTAGATGATGAACTGGTCGTCGGGTGACCGCGGCGGGAACCCGCGCTCCGGGCTGCTGGACGCCTCGGCATCGGTGAAGGCGACGGCGTCCGGGCCGCGTACCCCCGCCTCCGGCACCCCCACCCGTACGAGATGGCGCAGGCCGGGGGCCTTCGGTGCGGCGGCCGCGACCCGTTCGTCGAACTCGGCGTCGAAGACCAGCGCGGCCAGATCCGCGTCACGGTAGAGGTAGACCAACTCTTCTTCCACGTAACGGTAGTTCACGTTGACGGGAACGATGCGGGCCTTCAGGCAGGCCAGCACGGTCTGGAGGTACTCCACCCCGTTGTAGAGGTGCAGCCCCAGATGCTCGCCCGGAGCGATGCCCGCCTCGATCAGATGGTGGGCCAGGCGGTTGGCCGCCGCGTCCAGCTCCGCGTACGTCAGCCGGCGCTCCGCGCCCGTGCCGGGATGGTCGACGTAGACGAGCGCCTCGCGTTCCGGGACGGCGTCGACGACCGACTCGAACAGGTCGGCAAGGTTGTACTCCACCGTTCCTCCTGACCCCGGAATCTGACTGGCTCGGCGGTCATTAGAGCGCCGGGAGGCTCAACTGGGAAGGGGTGCCGCCGAGGAAATCTGACTGGCTGTCAGAAAACTATTGAACTGGGCCACCGCCTACTGCAACCTGTTCTAGGTCTTTAGACGGGAGGCGGACAATGGGCGGTACGGAACACCTCGTCGTGCGGCGCGAGGGCGCCACACTGGTGCTCACCCTGAACAGACCGGAGGCGAAGAACGCCCTGTCGCTGCCGATGCTGGTCGGGCTCTACGACGGCTGGCTGGCGGCGGACGAGGACGACACGATCCGCTCGGTGATCCTCACCGGCGCGGGCGGCTGCTTCTGCGCCGGCATGGACCTCAAGGCCCTGGCGGGCAAGGGAATGGAGGGCGAGCAGTACCGGGACCGGATGACCGCCGACCCCGATCTGCACTGGAAGGCGATGCTGCGCCACCATCGCCCCCGCAAACCGGTCATCGCCGCCGTGGAGGGCCACTGCGTCGCGGGCGGCACCGAGATCCTCCAGGGCACCGACATCCGGATCGCCGGGGCGGGTGCCACCTTCGGGCTCTTCGAGGTGCAGCGAGGTCTCTTCCCCATCGGCGGGTCGACGGTCCGGCTGCCGCGCCAGATCGCCCGGACGCACGCGCTCGAGATGCTCCTCACCGGACGTGCGTACAGCGCCGAGGAGGCGGCCGGAATCGGGCTGATCGGCCGGGTCGTCCCCGACGGCACGGCACTGGAGGAGGCCCTCGCCGTCGCCGAACGGATCAACGCCTGCGGACCGCTCGCCGTCGAAGCCGTCAAGGCGTCCGTGTACGAGACCGCGGAGATGACCGAGACCGAGGGGCTGGCCGCCGAACTGAAGCGCGGCTGGCCGGTGTTCGCGACCGAAGACGCAAAGGAAGGCGCCCGAGCCTTCGCCGAGAAGCGGCCGCCCGTCTACCGGCGCGCCTGAGCCGAGGAGTCAACCGTGCCCGAAACCCTCAGCGCACCGCTGGTGGTCGAATTCCCCTTCACCCGCTCCCTGGGGCCCGTCCAGAGCGCCTTCCTCACCGGACTGCGCGAACGCACCGTCCTCGGCGTGAGCACCGCCGGGGGTAAGGTCCTGGTCCCGCCCGTCGAGTACGACCCCGTCACTGCGGAGGAACTCCGCGAACTGACCGAGGTCGCCGCCACTGGCACCGTCACCACCTGGGCCTGGAACCCCGCCCCCCGCCCCGCCCAGCCCCTCGCCACCCCCTTCGCCTGGGTCCTGGTCCGGCTCGACGGTGCCGACACCGCACTGCTGCACGCCCTCGACGCCCCCGGCCCCGACGCCGTGCACAGCGGCATGCGGGTACGGATCCGTTGGGCCGCCGAACGCACCGGCGCGATCACCGACATCGCCTGCTTCGAGCCGTACGATGGCGGTGACACCGGTCAATCGGCCCCGCACGACGGGGAGTTCACCGATCCCGTCACCGGCATCGTCACCCCGGCCCGGCTCGACTACCGGTACACCCCAGGCCGCGCCCAGAGCGCGTACCTCGACGCACTCTCCCGGCAGCACATCGTCGGCGAGCGCTGCCCGTCCTGCCACAAGGTGTACGTACCGCCCCGCGGCGCCTGCCCCACCTGCGGCGTCGCCACCACCGAACAGGTCGAGGTCGGCCCGCGCGGCACCGTCACCACGTTCTGCATCGTCAACATCAAGGCCAAGAACCTGGACATCGAAGTCCCCTACGTCTACGCGCACATCGCGCTCGACGGCGCGGACCTCGCACTGCACGCCCGGATCGGCGGCATCCCGTACGACCAGGTGCGCATGGGCCTGCGCGTCGAGCCCGTCTGGACCGAGGGCGGGCGGCACCCCGATCACTACCGGCCGACCGGCGAGCCCGACGCCGACTACGACGCGTACAAGGAGCTGCTCTAGATGCGAGACGTGGCGATCGTCGCCTTCGCGCAGACCGACCATCTGCGGCAGACCGATGAACTCTCCGAAGTCGAGATACTGATGCCCGTCCTCCACCAGGTCCTCGACGCGACCGGGCTCAGGGCGAGCGACATCGGATTCACCTGCTCCGGCTCCAGCGACTACCTCGCGGGCCGGGCCTTCTCCTTCACCATGGCGCTCGACGGCGTCGGCGCCAACCCGCCGATCTCCGAGTCCCACGTGGAGATGGACGGGGCCTGGGCGCTGTACGAGGCCTGGGTGAAGATCCAGACCGGCCAGGCGGACACCGCGCTCGTCTACTCCTACGGAAAGTCCTCGCCCGGCGAGGTGCGCGACGTCCTCACCCGCCAGCTCGACCCGTACTACGTCGGCCCGCTCTGGCCGGACTCCGTGGCGCTCGCCGCCCTCCAGGCCCAGGCGCTGATCGACGCGGGCGACACGGACGAGACGGCCCTCGCCGCGATCGCCCACCGCAGCCGGGTCGCCGCGGCGGACAACCCGCACGCCCAGCTCAAGGGTGCAGTCCCGGCCGGCGACTACGTCGTGCGGCCACTGCGCACCGGCGACTGCCCGCCGGTCGGCGACGGCGCGGCCGCCGTGATCCTCGCTGCCGGTGACACCGCAAGGGCCCTGTGCCCCCGCCCCGCCTGGATCCGCGGCATCGACCACCGCATCGAGGCCCACTCCCTCGGTGTGCGGGAGCTGACCGACTCACCGTCCACGCGGCTCGCCGCGACCCGAGCCGGGGCCTTCGAACGGCCTGTGGACACCGCCGAGTTGCACGCCCCGTTCACCTCCCAGGAGGTGGTGCTGCGCAAGGCGCTCCGACTCGACGACAGCGTCGACGTCAACCCGTCCGGCGGCGCGCTCGCCGCCAACCCCGTCATGGCCGCCGGGCTGATCCGCCTCGGCGAGGCCGCTGCCCGCATCCACCGCGGCGAGTCCGACCGGGCACTCGCCCACGCCACCTCCGGGCCCTGCCTCCAGCAGAACATGGTCGCCGTCCTCGAAGGGGAGAGCGCTCATGCCTGAGGAGCCCGTGGCCGTCGTCGGCATCGGCCAGACGAAGCACGTAGCCGCACGCCGGGACGTGTCCATCGCCGGACTCGTCCGCGAGGCCGCCGTCCGCGCACTGGAGGACGCAGCCCTGACCTGGGCGGACATCGACGCCGTCGTCATCGGCAAGGCCCCCGACTTCTTCGAGGGCCTGATGATGCCGGAGCTCTATCTCGCCGACGCCCTCGGCGCGGTCGGCAAACCGATGCTCCGGGTGCACACCGCGGGCTCGGTCGGCGGTTCCACCGCGCTGGTCGCCGCCAATCTGGTCTCCGCGCGGGTGCACCGCACCGTCCTCACACTCGCCTTCGAGAAACAGTCCGAGTCCAACGCCATGTGGGGGCTCTCGCTGCCCATCCCGTTCCAGCAGCCGCTGCTGGCCGGAGCGGGCGGCTTCTTCGCCCCGCACGTACGGGCGTACATGCGCCGGACCGGGGCGCCGGACACGGTCGGCTCGCTCGTCGCGTACAAGGACCGCCGCAACGCGCTCAAGAATCCCTACGCGCACATCCACGACCCCGACATCACCCTGGAGAAGGTCCGCTCGGCACCGATGCTCTGGGACCCGATCCGCTACTCGGAGACCTGCCCGTCCTCCGACGGGGCCTGCGCGATGGTACTCACCGACCGTGCCGGGGCGGCCCGTTCGCCGCAACCGCCCGCCTGGGTGCACGGCGGCGCGATGCGCAGCGAGCCGACCCTCTTCGCCGGAAAGGACTTCGTCTCGCCGCGGGCGGGCCGCGACTGCGCCGCCGATGTGTACCGGCAGGCGGGCATCGGCGACCCCCGGCGGGAGATCGACGCCGTGGAGATGTACGTGCCCTTCTCCTGGTACGAGCCGATGTGGCTGGAGAACCTGGGCTTCGCCGACGAGGGGGAGGGCTGGAAGCTCACCGAGTCCGGCGTCACCGAACTCGACGGCGACCTGCCGGTGAACCCCTCGGGCGGCGTGCTCTCCACCAATCCCATCGGCGCCTCCGGCATGATCCGCTTCGCCGAAGCCGCGTTGCAGGTACGGGGGCAGGCGGGCGAACACCAGGTGGCGGGGGCCCGGAAGGCGCTCGGCCACGCCTACGGGGGCGGGGCGCAGTTCTTCTCCATGTGGCTGGTCGGAGCCGAGCCGCCCAGCAGCTGACACCGGTCGTTCCCGGGCCGGCGGAAGCCCCCTTCGCGCCCTGTCCGGGACCGCCGGGGGTGACTACCTTTGGCCCGGGACGACGAGTGGGAGGAGCCGACGTGGCGGAGCGCACCACGGCCCAGCACCCCTTCGCGGGCCGGGACAAGCCGGATCTCGACCTCAGCAACGCGCAGTGGAGGTCGGGCAGTCAGGGCGCGGGGGACGTCCAGGTCGCCTTCGTCGAGGGATTCGTCGCGATGCGCAACGCGGGGAAACCCGGCAGCCCGTCGATCGTTTTCACCCCGGCCGAATGGCGCGCCTTCGTGGTGAACGCCCGCGACGGCGAGTTCGACCTCACCTGAGGGCGCACCGTGACGTGGCATGACGCGGCTCCGGGTCCGAGGGGCCGGGGCTCCGGACCCCCGGCCCCTCGGCCCGTGATCACTCGATCGGCGGCACGGCGGGGCGGAACGCAGCAGACGGGGACCGCACACCGTGGGTGGCGTGGTCGCTGCGAGCGGTGAACGTGATCTCCGGACCCGGCTGAGCGGAGTGTGACCGGGGCCGGACCCCGGCCGCGGAATCCTCCCCGCGGCCGGGCCGCGTACGCTTCGCCGCCCCGGCCTGCACGGACCCGGCTCCGCAAGGTGAGCCCGGACACGTAACATGTCTGCATGTCCTTCCTCCGCCGCCGTAGCGCCGCCACACCCGCGGGCCCCGACTTCGACGTCCTGGCCATGGACCCGGGGGACTGGCCCGGAAACCTCGGCGCGGGTCTGCTGCCCGCGCCCGACGGAAGCTGTCAGGGCGTCTTCCTGCGCTACGACCTGTTCGGCGGCCGCGGCCCCGCGATGATCATCGGCAACCTCCCGGAGGGCTCGCCCGCCCGCGAGACCGAGGAGGGACAGGTCCCGTTCGAGGTCGCCCAGCTGCTGCTCGCGCTGGAGAACGACGAGCCGGTCGAGGTCACCGGCACGGAGGACATGCCCGTCATGCAGGGCGACAACCTGCTGATCGTGCGCCGCGTCAAGCTCTCCGAGAGCCGGATCTCCTGCGTCCAGTTCGACCGCAGCGACGGTGTGCTGGTCACCATCGCCAGCTGGGACCGGCCGATCACCGACGACCTGTACACCCTGCTCAAGCCGCTGCCCGCCGAGCTGTTCCAGCAGGGCTGACTTCGCACCGCTCGCCGGCCGCCCGCACGTACCGGGCGGCTGCGGGGCGCACCCACCGACATCCGTCCAAGTGCTCGCGGCCTCCGTCCAAGAGGCCGCTTTGTCATGCTCCTTGTCGGGCCAGTCGTCGGACCTTTACCGTCGGCCGCATGACATCCGGGATCACGCGACGTACCACCGTGAAGACAGCGATAGGGGCAACCGGTGCGCTGGCACTGGGAATCCCTGCCCTTTCCGGCACGGCTGCTGCTGCCGGTACCTCCGATGAATCGATGGGAGCCGCCGACTCGAAGAAACAGGCGGAGCCAATGCTCCGGTACGACGCGCCGGCCGCGGGCTGGGAGCGCGAGTCGCTGCCCATCGGCGGCGGCGCCCTCGGCGCGAGCGTGTTCGGGACACTCGCCTCCGAGCAGCTCACCTTCAACGAGAAGACCCTGTGGACCGGCGGCCCCGGCTCCGTCCAGGGCTACGACTTCGGGAACTGGACCGCTCCCAGGCCCGCCGCCCTCGCCGACGTACAACAGCGCCTCGACAGCCAGGGCGCTCTCGGTCCGGACACCGTCGCCGCCGAACTCGGGCAGCCGCGCCGCGGCTACGGCGCCTACCAGGTCTTCGGTGACCTGAGACTGGATCTGCCGAACGCCCCGGCCGCCCCCGACGCCTCCTACCGCCGCACCCTCGACCTGCGCAACGCCCTCGCCGCCGTGACCTACACCCACCAAGAGGTCAGGCATACAAGGGAGTTCTTCGTCTCCCATCCGGGCCGGGTCATCGCGGGCCGCCTAGGCGCCGACCGCCCGGGGCAGGTCTCCTTCACCCTGCGCTACACCTCGCCCCGCAGCGACTGCACCGTCACCGCCGACCGGGACCGGCTCACCGTACGCGGCGCCCTGAAGGACAACGGTCTGCGCTTCGAGGCCCAGATCCGCGTCCGGACCAGCGGCGGCACCGTCACCGCGGGCGCGGACGGCACCCTCACCGTCACCGGCGCCGACAGCGCCTGGTTCTTCCTTGCCGCGGGCACCGACTACGCCGACAGCTACCCCGCCTACCGGGGCGAGGACCCGCACACCGCGGTCACCGCCGCCGTGGACCTCGCCGCCCGGACCTCGTACGAGAAGGTCCGCGACGCCCATGTGCGCGATCACCGCGCCCTCTTCGACCGGGTCGCCCTCGACATCGGCCAGGAACTGCCCGACCTGCCCACCGACCGGCTGCTCGCCGCCTACACGGGCGGGACGAGCCCAGCCGACCGGGCCCTGGAGGCGCTGTTCTTCCAGTACGGCCGCTACCTGCTGATCGCCTCCTCACGGGCCGGCTCGCTGCCCGCCAACCTCCAGGGCGTGTGGAACAACTCGACCACCCCGCCCTGGTCCGCCGACTACCACAGCAACATCAATCTGCAGATGAACTACTGGCTCGCCGAGGTCACCAACCTCGCCGAGACCACCGCACCGTACGACCGCTACATCGAGGCGATGCGCGCCCCGGGTCGCAGGACGGCGAAGGAGATGTTCGGGACCGCCGGCTGGGTGGTGCACAACGAGACCAACCCGTACGGCTTCACCGGCGTCCACGACTGGTCCACCGCCTTCTGGTTCCCCGAGGCGGCCGCCTGGCTCACCCAGCAGATGTACGAGCACTACCGGTTCAGCGGATCCACCGACTACCTGCGCTCCACCGCCTACCCGGCGATGAAGGAGGCGGCCGAATTCTGGCTGGCCAATCTGCGCACCGACCCGCGCGACGGACTGCTCGTCGTCACCCCCAGCTACTCACCCGAGCACGGCGACTTCACCGCCGGTGCCGCGATGTCCCAGCAGATCGTGCACGACCTCCTCAGCAACGCCCTGGAGGCCGCCCGGACCCTCGGCGACACACCGGCCTTCCGGGGCAGGCTGGAGACCGCCCTCGGCCGGCTCGACCCCGGACTGCGGATCGGGTCGTGGGGACAGCTCCAGGAGTGGAAGACCGACCGGGACGACCCGGCCGACGACCACCGCCATGTCTCGCACCTCTTCGCCCTGCACCCCGGGCGGCAGATCGAACCCGGCAGCAAGTGGGCCGAGGCGGCCGAGGTCTCCCTCGGGGCGCGCGGCGACGGCGGCACCGGCTGGTCGAAGGCGTGGAAGATCAACTTCTGGGCGCGGCTGCGCGACGGCGACCACGCCCACCGGATGCTCGCCGAACAGCTGAAGAACTCCACGCTGCCCAACCTCTGGGACACCCACCCGCCCTTCCAGATCGACGGCAACTTCGGCGCCACCTCGGGCATCGCCGAAATGCTGCTGCAGAGCCAGCACGACACCGTCGACATCCTCCCCGCCCTCCCCTCGGGCTGGCCGGACGGATCGGTGCGCGGACTGCGCGCCAGGGGCGGCTTCACCGTCGACATCGAATGGGCCGCCGGGCAGGCCCGCCGTGTGGTGATCACGGCGAGCCGCACCCGCGATGTGACCGTCCGCAGCTCGCTGTTCGCGAGTGGCGAGAAGGTCTTCAAGGCACGTGCCGGAGGCCGCTACACGCTGACCGTCGAGGGCTGAGCGAACAGCGCGGTCACCCGCGCCGCCGACACACCGAGCCCCGTGGGACCGCTGATGTGCCACGGGGTGCCGGTGCCGCGCAGCAGATCCTGCTCCCGGTAGCGCCGGCAGTCCCGGTGCCAGATCAGGATGCCCGCGATCCAGTGCTTCAGCTCCTGCACGTAACCGGCGAGGACCTCACGGGCCTCCGCGTCCAGCCCGAAGTCGTGGTAGAGCACCGGGAGTTCCTGCTCGGCGACGTGCAGGAACTGCCTCAGCCGCGACTTCATCAGGTCGTGCACGATCGCCACCCCGGTCGGATAGTCCACCCCGAAGAAGTTCTGCACGACCAGGACGCCGTTGTGCACCTCGCCCTCGAACTCGATCTCCTTCTGGTACGAGAACAGGTCGTTGAGCAGACACGCGTAGTCGGCCGCCGCGTTCTCCAGGGAGCGCAGCGGCCCGCTCCGGTAGATCTCCGGCGGAACCTTCCTGCCATGACCCAGCCGGCACAGGCTCATCGTGAGGTCGGAGCCGAAGGTCATGCGCCGCATCTCGACGTAGTCCACCGGGTCCGGGATGCGGTTCTGCGCCTGGTTCGCCAGCTCCCACACCCAACTGGCGGTCATGTCCTCGACCGACTTGCGGAACGCGCGGCGCCCGCTCATGTCCATCGGGGCCGAGGTCCGCGCCCAGAGATCGGCGAGCCCCCGCTCCAGGGCGTTGACCGGCTCGGGAGTCCCGGACCCGTCCAGCGGCATGAACAGCGACAGCCGCTCATTGGCGAGCTTGGCGCCCGCCAGATCGCGTGCCCGCCCGTGCACCACCGGGAACCAGTCGTCGCCGTACGTCCCCCAGGTCAGCCACTGCGAGGAGAGGTCCAGCTCCTGCGGTGTTGCGTCCGGGTGCAGCCCCGCCGCACACAGCGGCAGATCCGTCGCGAGGAGCCGCGCCTCGTCCCAGATGTGCGAACCGGGCACCCCCGGCTGCGCCTCCAGAATGCCCATCCGGCTCGCCCAGCCGACGATGCGGACCCGCGCCCCGTCCAGATGCGGGCTCAGGGTCGTGCCGAAGGGCAGCTCGATGTCGGGCACCAGCGACGGGCCGACGCGCTGGTGGGGCACGTGGGTGTGGCTGCGCAGCCGGGCCCTCTCCGAGCGCGAGGTGAACCGGATCGACGCCGCGGCCATCCCGAAGCCGGTGGTGGCCGCTTCGACCGCGCCGTCGTTCATGTAGCGGCTGGAGCGCATGTGCCACTCATGGCCGCCGGACTGCCAGTCCTGCAGGCCCTTGACGTACGCTAGCACCGCCGCGGTCTGCGCCGGGTCGAGCCCCTTCTGCGCGCAGAGCGGGCCGAGTTCGGTGAGCGCGGTGTTCTCGAACTGCTGGAGACGGGACGTCAGAAGATCGTTCACCGCATCGGCGGCCTCCTGCGTGGAACAGCCGAGGAAGTGCTCCAGGACGAGCACACCATTGCTGTTCTCGCCCTCGTCCTCCACCTCCCGCTGGTACGAGAAGAGGTCGTTGCGCAGATGCACGGCGTCGGAGAAGGCGTCGCGCAGCACCCGCAGTGCACGCTCGTCGGCCACCGCCTCGGGGACCTCGGCGCCCGCCGCGTACTCCACGAGACCCGCCGACCACGGGGCGCCGCCGACCTTGCGGCGCATCTCGATGTACTCGACCGGGTTCGCGATGCGCCCCTCGTTGATGTTGGAGAGCTCCCACAGCGACTCGTTGAGCAGGTTCTCCGTCGCCACGGCGAACCTGGCCCGCCAGGCGTCGGACATGCTTGGCACCGTACGCGTCCACAGATCGGCCAGCCCCGCCTCGACCGGATTGGCCGGCTCCGGCATCGGGGCCCCGCGGTCCATCGGCATGAACGCCGGCAACCGGTCCAGATAGCGCTTGGCGCCCTCGCGGTCGGGGTTGCGTTTGAAGAGCTCCAGGAAGTGGTCGTCGAAGAAGAAGACCCACACGTACCAGTCGGTGACCAGGGAGAGTGCCTCGGCCGAGCAGTCGGGATGGGTGTACGCACAGAGCAGCGCGTAGTCGTGGGAGTCGATGTCCTTCTCCTCCCAGATGCCCGAACCCTCCACCATCCCTATGCTGCGCGCCCACTCCTTGGTGTGTACCCGGGCCTCCTCGACATGGGCGTTGAGCCGTGCCGGATACGGAACGTAGAAGTCCGGCAGGGTGAAGGGCTGAGCCATGTGCGTACGGCCTTTCCTGGGTCGCCGCGCGGAGCTCGCGCGGACGTGATCGTGTCGGCGCGAGCACTACCCTTCGTCCGTTCGAGGCACGCACATTCGCGATTAGTCACATAAAAGGCGCCCGCATGGGCGGGTCCCGGGTGTGCTCCGCCGGCCGTCCGTACGCTGACCGCGACCCGGACAACAGGCCGTCCAAGGTGCCCGGTTGAAACTTTCCTTCGCAGGTCGGACACCCTGCCAGTGGTCTGGTCCACTGGCTCGATCCGCGACCCCCACGGATCCCTTGACGCGCTGTCATCTCAGGTCGGAGAGTGTGCGCGCACAGCGGATCAGTGAGATCGGAACACGCACGGCTCCATCACGCACGGCTCCAGGAAGGGTTGTCATGACCTCCAAGCAGAGGACCGGACTCGCAATCGCGCTGACAGGTGTCGGCGCACTGAGCATGGCGCTGCTCAGCCCCGTGGCGCAGGCCGGTGCGGACGGGGTGCGACCGGAATGCCCGCGCAGGCTCTCGTGCGACTGGGTGCCGGCGGCCTACCAGCAGACGGGTGACCCGGCCGACAAGGAGACGTACGGGAACTACGACACCGCGGACCGGCCGCACACCAACAAGGTCAGATTCATCGTTCTGCACGACACCGAGGAAGACTTCGACACCACCCTGAAGATCTTCCAGAACCCGCTGAAGCAGACCTCCGCCCACTATGTGGTGCGCTCGGGCGACGGCCATGTCACGCAGATGGTCAAGGGCAAGGACGTCGCCTGGCAGGCCGGCAACTGGTACGTCAACAGCCACTCCATCGGCATCGAGCAGGAGGGCGTCGCCGTCGAGGGCGCCAAGTGGTACACCCCCGAGATGTACCGCTCGACCGCCAAGCTGGTGCGTTACCTCGCCGCCAAGTACGACATACCGCTCGACCGCCAGCACATCATCGGCCACGACGGAGTGCCGCCCACCAGCGCGTCCGGCACCAAGAACATGCACTGGGACCCGGGCACGTACTGGGACTGGAACCGCTTCATGAAGCTGCTCGGCAAGCCCACCGTGCCGAGCGCCCCCAAGAGCAGCGAACTGATCACCGTCAGCCCGGACTTCGAGAAGAACCAGCAGGCCTTCCGTGACTGCGAGAAGGGCGTCGACCTGCCGGTCCAGGGCTCCAGCGCCGTCCCGCTGCACACCGCGCCGTCCGCCGACGCGCCCCTCTTCTCCGACCCCGGCCTCCACTCCGACGGCTCGCCCGGCACGAACTGCGCGGCCGACTGGGGCAGCAAGATCAGCGCCACCCAGCAGGCCGTCGTCGCGGACCGCGCCCCCGGCTGGACGGCGATCTGGTGGTACGGCCAGAAGGCCTGGTTCGAGACCCCGGCCCGCAGCGGCAACACCACCCCCACCTCCGGCTACGTCGTCAGGCCGAAGGCCGGCCGCACGGACGTCCCGGTGTACGGGGTCGCGTACCCGGAGAAGTCCGAGTACCCCGCGGACTTCGCGGACAAGCGGGTGGGCGCGCCGCTCCAGTACAAGATCAAGGCCGGCCAGTCCTACCCCGGCGGCGGCGAGGCACCGACGGGATTCTTCTACGCGCCGACGATCGACTCCTCGTACCCGCTCGACCACGCGTACTTCCGCGGCGAGGAGAAGTACGTGACGGTGCAGATCGGCCACCGGATCGCCTTCGTGAAGGCGTCCGACGTGGACATCGTGCGCACCCGCTGAGACCGCACCGGGGCCGTCGCAGCGGCGACGGGACGCCGGGAATCCGTACAGTCGAGAAGGAGGACTCCATGTACAAGCCGACCAGGACCGCCGCCACCGCGGCCGCGGGCATCGCCATGGCGCTCGCACTCACCGTCGCCCCGGTCGCCGTCACCGTCGCCACGGCCTCGGCCGCCGCCGCTTCCGAGACCGGGGCGCAGGGCTGGGACGTCTCCGGCTCGTTCGACACCCAGCAGGAGTGCGTCGCGGCCGGGGACGCGGGCGTCGCCGACGGGAGCTGGGAGCAGTACCGGTGCGTGCTGTTCGAGGCCCGGTGGGACCTGATGACTCCGGCGTGACCGCCCGACGCGTGATCGGTGCCCCTCCGCGCGCGGAGGGGCACCCGCGCTCACCCCGCGACCAGCCGGTTCACCTGCGCGGGCGACAGCGCGTGCTCGATCGCGAGGATGCCCGCCCCCACCGCCGCCGCGTTCTCCCCCGTACGGCTCGGCTCGATCCGCAGCAACTGGGTGGCCAGCGGATGCGAGCGCCGGTACACCGCCTCCCGGACCCCCGCGAGCAACTGATCGTGTACGGCGGCCAGGGCGCCGCCCATCACCACCGTGTCCGGGTTGAAGAAGTTCACCAGACCGGCGAGGACCTCGCCCACCGCCCGCCCGGCCTCCCGCACCATCCGCACCGCGTCCCGGTTACCGGACCGCACCAGGCGCACGACGTCACTGCCCGACGTCGCGTCCAGCCCCAGCGCGACCAGCTTCGCCGCCAGTGACGCACCGCCCGCGACGGCCTCCAGACAGCCCGAATTGCCGCACCGGCAGGGATCGTCGAGATCCCCGACCCGGATATGGCCGATGTCGCCCGCGCACCCCTGCGCGCCCCGGTGCAGTTTGCCGTCCGCGACGATCCCGCAGCCGATCCCCGTACCGACCTTGATGTACAGCAGATAGCGGCAGTCCGGGAACGCGCGCCGCTGCTCGCCCAGCGCCATCACGTTCACATCGTTGTCGACCAGCGCCCGCACCCCGAAGCGGGAGGCGAAGAACTCCGGGATCGGGTACTGGTGCCAGCCCGGCATGATCGGCGGATCGACCGGACGGCCGGTGGAGAACTCCACCGGACCCGGCACCCCGACACCGATGGACCGTAGCGTCCTCGGCTCCCGGCCCGTCTCCTCCAGCAGTGCGCGCACGGTGCGTTCCACATGCCGCAGCACGGAATCCGGGCCGTCCCCGATCAACAGCGGTTCCTCGTGCGAAGCGAGCGTGGTCCCCCCGATGTCCATCAGTGCCACCCGGCAGTGCGAGGCCCCCAGATCCACCCCGGCCACCGCGTGCTCACGGGTGCGCAGCGCCAGCCGTCTCGGCGGCCGGCCGCCGGTGGAGCCACCGTCGGCGTCCTCGTCCACGAGACCGTGCGCGATCAACGCGTCCACTCGCTGGGAAACTGTCGAGCGGGCCATTCCGGTCACCCGGGCGATGTCGGCACGGGTCGCGACCGCCCCCGAACCGATCAGCGCGAGCACCTCGCCGGGCGAGTGCGACGCGGCAGCGGAATTGCGATCCGACGGCGAAGACATGGCAGCCACCCTAGGCACGACTTTCGCTGCTCACAAGGCATCTGCTGTTCGTTCATCGGCATAAGTACATGCCAAGTCGCCAGAAAACAAAGGTGCTTGAGCCCTTGACACTCCCAATCCCTGTCACGACTCTGCTCTGCAGACCACTGAGCGAGGAGCAGTTCGATGCTGACGATGCAGGGTGTGTCCAAGAGCTTCCTCGGGGTGCGTGTGCTCGATGGGGTGGGGCTCGACCTCGAAGCCGGGGAAGTGCATGCCCTGGTGGGGGAGAACGGCGCCGGAAAGTCGACACTCATGAAGATCCTCGCGGGCGAGCACTTACCCGACGAGGGGACCCTCACCATCGACGGCACCGCCCACTCCTTCAGCCACCCGGCCCAGGCCCAGGCCGCCGGGGTCGGCATCATCCACCAGGAGTTCGCGCTCCTGACGCACCGCACGGTCGCCGAGAACGTCTTCCTCGGCCGCGAACCGACCAGGTACGGCCTGGTCGACCGACGCGCCATGGAGCGGCGCACCGCCGAACTCCTCGCCGAACTCGACGAGACCGGCATCGCCCCGCGCACCCCCGTCCACGAGCTGTCCGTCGCACGCCGGCAGACCGTGGAGATCGTCAAGGCCCTCGCATCGGACGTCCGCATCCTGGTGATGGACGAACCCACCGCCGCACTCGCCGACCACGAGGTCGAGCGACTCGGCGCCCTCGTGCGCCGCCTGACCGCCCGCGGAATCGGCATCCTGTACATCTCGCACCGGCTTCGCGAGGTCTTCGACCTCTCGCAGCGCATCACCGTCCTCAAGGACGGCCGCCGCGTCACCACGCTCACCACCCGTGAAACCGACGCCGACACGGTGGTTTGCGCCATGGTGGGACGGGAGCTCGGCGCCTACTACCCGCCCCGGGCCGGCCCGGAGGAGCTCGGCGAGGAGCGGCTCACGGTGCGCGGCGGCGGCAACTCCAGGATTTCCGGTATCGATCTGACCCTGCGGGCCGGCGAGGTCGTCGGCGTCGCCGGCCTCCAGGGCTCCGGCCGGACCTCCCTGGCCCGCGCCCTGTTCGGCGCCGCCCCCTTCACCACGGGCACCATGACCGTCGGCGGGGAGCCGCTGCGCCCGGCGAACCCCCGGGAAGCCGTCCGGGCCGGGATCGCCCTGGTCACCGAGGACCGCAAGGGGGAGGGCCTCGTACTGCACCAGTCCGTGGCCGACAACGCACTGCTCGTGACCCGTGCGGTCCCGGCGCGCGGCGGACCGGCCGCACGCCGCGAGGTGACCGCGCTGCTGGAGCGCGTACGCCTCCACGCCCACGGCGAGGACCAGCAGGTCCAGTACCTGTCCGGCGGCAACCAGCAGAAGGTCGTCATCGCCAAGTGGCTCGCCGCCGGCCCCCGGGTGCTCCTCTTCGACGAACCGACCCGCGGCGTCGACGTCGGCGCCAAGGCGGCCATCCACACCCTGGTACGGGAACTGGCCCGCGAAGGCCTCGCCGTACTCATCATCTCCTCCGAACTGCCCGAGCTGATCGGCATGAGTGACCGCGTCCTCGTCATGTCCCAAGGCCGCCTCGCCGGCGAACTGCCCGCCGGAGCCCCGGAAGAGGCGGTCATGCGCATCGCCACCGGCGGTGGCCCCGCCACGGAGGGAGCAGCATGACCGCACTCCGGCCCGGCCTCGAAACCCGGCCCCGCACCGCCCCGCCCCGGACGGCCCGCCTCCGCCTCACCGGCCCGGTGGCCGGGGTCTGGCTGGCCGCCCTCGCCGTCACCGTGCTCGGCTGGATCACCGTCGCGGCCCGCGGCGGGGACTTCCTGACCGTGACCAACGTGGTGACGATCCTTCAGAACTGCGTCGCCCTCGGCCTCGTGGCCGTCGGCCAGTCCGTCGTCATCCTGACGGGATCGCTCGACCTCTCCGTCGCCTACCTCATCGGCCTCGGCACCCTTGTCGCCGCGGAGACGATGGAGAGCGGCAGCGTGCTCGTCGCGGTCATCGCCGTCCTCGCCCTCAGCGCCGCCGTCGGCCTGGCCAACGGGCTGATCGTCACCGGCCTCAAGGTCAACGCCTTCATCGCCACCCTCGGCACCGCCTTCATCCTGCGCGGCTGGATCGAGGACAACTACACCGGCCCCGCCGGCAAGGTCCCCGCCTCCTTCCAGCACCTCGGCTACGACCGGATCGGACCGGTCCCCGTCTCCCTCTTCCTCCTCCTCGCGGTCGCCGCCGCCCTGTGGCTGATCACCCGCCGCACCCGGCTCGGCCACCACATGTACGCGACCGGAGGCGACGAGCACGCCGCCCGGCTCTCCGGCGTCCGCACCCGGCGCACCGTCGTCACCGCGCACCTGCTGTGCTCGCTCTGCGTCGGCGCGGCGGCCCTCTTCCTCGCCGCACGGCTCGGCGCCGGCGCTCCCTGGGCGGGCACGGAGGCCCGCTACGACCTGGAGTCCATCGCCGCCGTCGTCCTCGGCGGCACCGCGCTCGCCGGCGGGCGCGGGGGAGTGGCGGGCACCCTCGGCGGAGTACTCGTCCTCGCCGTGCTCGACAGCGTCTTCAACCAGCTGTCCGTGGACCCGTTCTTCAAGAACGTCGTCCGGGGCGTCGTCATCATCGCGGCCGTCGCCCTCTACGCCCGAGGCCGCCGCACCCCGAAGGAGCGGACCGCATGACCACCGCCCAGGCGCCCGCCGGCCGCCGCGCACTGCGTGCCCTCACCACCGGCACACCCGTCTACCTCCTGCTCGTGGTGCTCCTGGCCGCACTCGCCCTCACCGACCCCGGCTTCTACGAACCCGACCGCTTCCTCGCCTTCGTCAAGCGCGCCGCCCCCCTCGTCATCCTGGCCGCCGGCCAGTACCTGGTCATCGTCTGCGGCGAGTTCGACCTCTCCGTCGGAGCGATCGTCACCGCCGGGGTGGTCGTCGCCGCCGAACTGTACGGCTCGTTCCCGGCCGCACCCTGGCTCCTGGTCACCGCGGTCCTGCTGCTCGCCGGAGCCCTCGCCGGACTCGTCAGCGGACTGATCACCACCCTGCTGCGCGTGCCGTCGTTCATCACCACGCTCGGCATGATGCTGATCCTCGAAGGCGCAGTCTTCTTCTGGACCGGCGGTTCGCCCCACGGCTCCCTGCCCGCGGAGTTCCGCAGGCTCGGGCGCGGCACCGCGTTCGGCTGGCTGCCGTGGGCCGTACTCGCCTGCGTCGTCGCGGGCCTCCTGGCCGTACGCCTGATGCGTTCCGACTTCGGCCGCACGCTGCTGGCCACCGGCGACAGCGAACGTGCCGCGGCGCTGGCCGGCGTCCGGGTCGCACGCGCCCGGACCATCGCCTTCGTACTCTCCGGCGTCGCGGCCGCGCTCGCGGCGGTACTGGTCGGCGGGTTCTCCGGCGTCTCGGCACAGGCCGGCCGCGGCTACGAGTTCGAGGCGATCACCGCCGTCGTCCTGGGCGGTGTGGTGCTGGGCGGCGGGCGGGGCTCCGTCGTCGCGGCGATGGCCGGGGCGTTCTCGCTCCAGGCACTGTTCACCCTGCTCAACCTCCAGGGCGTCTCCGGCGCCCTGGAATCGACCGTGCAAGGCGTCATCGTCATCGCCGCCGTCGCCATCGGCGCAGCCGACTGGTCCCGGCTGCGCCGCGGCAACCGATCCCCGGGAGCGAAAACCTCATGAGTACGCGAAAGCTCGGACACCTCCTCGCGCCGGTCGCCGCCCTGCTCGGTGCGGCCCTGCTCGCGGGCTGTACCAGCGACGCACCGCCCGACGCGCCCACCGCCGGAGCGAGTGGCGGCACGGGCGACCCGGGCACCGGCAAGCAGTCGGAGTTCTTCGACCGGGCCGAGTACGACCGTCAGCTCGGCCTCGCCGAGGTCACCCCGCAGGGGCCCGCCGGAAAGCCGTGGGAGCAGATGCTCCGCCCGGAGCTCGTCGACACCGGTCAGTACAAGAAGAAGGGCTCCGGCGGAATCCACCTCTGCTTCTCCAACGCCGGGGTCTTCAACCCCTGGCGTCAGGTCGGCCTCAAGAACATGCGGGCCGAGGCCGCACTCCACAAGGAGATCACCGAGTTCACCGTTCTCGACGCGCAGGGCAAGGACGACAAACAGATCTCCGACATCCAGGAGCTCGCCGGCCGGGACTGCGACGCCCTGATCGTCTCCCCGAACACCACGGCCACCCTCACCCCCGCCGTCGAGCAGGCCTGCGGCAAGGTGCCGGTGATCGTCTTCGACCGGGGCGTCGAGACCGACTGCGCGGTCACCTTCATCAACCCGATCGGCGGCTACGGATACGGGGCGGTCGCCGCCGACTTCCTCGTCGGGAAGGTGAAGCCCAAGGGGAAGATCCTCGCCCTGCGGATCTCCCCCGGCGTCGATGTGCTGGAGACCCGCTGGTCCGCGGCGAAACTCGCGTTCGACAAGAGCGGACTCGACGTCGTGGACGTGAAGTTCACCGACGGCGACCCGGCGAAGACCAAGGCGATCGTCACCGACGCCCTCACCCGCAACGGCGACATCGACGGCGTCTGGATGGACTCCGGAGCGACCTCCGTCGCCGCCGTCGAAGCCTTCGAGGACGCCGGCAAGGACGTACCGCCCATCACCGGCGAGGACCAGCAGGACTTCCTCCAGGCCTGGAAGGAGAAGAAGCTCACCGCGATCGCCCCCTCGTACCCCACCTTCCAGTGGCGCACACCGGTCATCGCCGCGCTGAGGATCCTCAAGGGGCAGCAGGTCCCCAAGGAGTGGAAGCTCCCGCAGCCCACCGTCACCCAGGACACCCTCGACCAGTACTACAAGCCCGGCATGCCGCCCCTCCACTACGCGATGTGCGGCTGCGAGAACCTGCCCGGATTCCCGGAGAAATGGGGAGGCAAGAAGTGAGCGTCGCCTTCCCGATCGGTGCCAACCCGTGGATCTGGCATTCGCCGGTGACCTACGAAACGCTCGGTGACGTGCTGCCGAAGCTGTCCGCTTGGGGCTTCGACTGCGTCGAGATCCCGCTGGAGAACGAACGGGACTGGGCGCCCGCGTCGGTGGCCAAGCTCCTCGACGCCTCCGGTCTCGCCCCCGCCGCGGTGATCGCCGTCATGCCGCCCGGCCGCGACCTCGTCCGCACCGAACCGCAGACCGTCCGGGTCACCCAGGACTACCTGTACCGGTGCGTAGACGCCGCCGAGGCCCTCGGCGCCCCCACCGTCGCCGGACCCATGTACGCGGCGGTGGGCCGCACCTGGCGGATGGACCGCGCCGAACGCGCCGCCGCCTACGAGGAGTTGCGGGAGAACCTCGTGCTGGTAGTCGAGCATGCCCGCGCGGCGGGCGTGCGGCTCGCGGTGGAACCCCTCAACCGGTACGAGACGAGCCTGCTCAACACCGTGGACCAGACCCTCGAAGCGCTGACCGGGCTCCCCGAGAGCACCATCGGCCTCGCGCTCGACGTTTACCACCAGAACATCGAGGAACGTTCGCTGCCCGGCGCCGTGCACCGCGCGGCGGGCCGCATCGTCCACGTCCAGGTGTGCGCCGGCGACCGGGGCACACCCGGCGCCGACAGTATCGACTGGCCCGGCTTCCTCGCCGCGCTCGCCACGTGCGGCTACTGGGGCCCGCTCTGCATCGAGTCGTTCACCGCGCACAACGATGCCATCGCGGTCGCCGCCTCGGTCTGGCGGCCGCTCGCCGGCACCCAGGACAGCATCGCCACCGACGGCCTGGCCTTCCTGCGGCAGGCCCTGAGCGCTGTCCCGTAATCCACCCCCCTTGCCCCGCTCGTCCGCAACCCGCAGAGAGGACCCGCTCGTGAGCCGTCACCGATTGCGCTGTCATGTCCGTGACATGCGGCGTACGTTCATCGCGCTGGTGGGCGCACTGCTCCTCGCGCTGACCGCACTGCCCGCCTCCGCAGCCACCACCGGCAAGGCACCTGCCTTCCGCGCCCTGCTCTTCACCCGTGCCGTCGGCTATGTACACGCCTCCATCCCGGCCGGCATCCAGATGTTCAAGGAGGAGGCCGCCGCGGGCGGCTTCGAGCTCGTCGAGACCGCCGACCCCGCGGTCTTCGACACGGAGAAGCTCAAGGACTTCGACGTCGTCGTCATGCTGCAGAATTCCGGCATGGTCTGGGACACCGACGCCCAGCGCGAGGCGATGCAGGCCTATGTACGTGGCGGTGGCGGCGTCGTCGCCCTCCACAACACCCTCGACATGGGTATCGAGGAGACCTTCCCCTGGTGGGACGAGGCCATCAACGGCGGCGTCCACATGCCCGCCCACTCACCCGGTGTCCTCCAGGGCACCGCCAAGGTCGCCGACCGCGTCCACCCCTCCACCGCAGGACTCCCCGAACGCTGGGAGCGCCCCGAGGAGTGGTACAACTTCGACCGGAACCCCCGCGGCGACGTCCACGTCCTGGTCACCGCCGACGAGACCACGTACAACCCCGGCGGCTCCGCCATGGGCGCCGACCATCCGATCTCCTGGTGCCGCAACACCGAGGGCGGCCGGGTCTGGGCGACCGCCATGGGCCACGACACCGCCTCGTACAGCGAAGCCGCCTTCCGTACCCACGTCATGGGCGGCGTCAGGTGGGCCGCCGGCAACAAGCCCGGCGACTGCGGCGGCACCGTCTGGAGCGGCTACGAGAAGGTCGCCCTGGACGACAACACCGCGGACCCGATGGAACTCGACGTCGCCAAGGACGGACGGGTCTTCTACGTCCAGCGCAGCGGCGAGATCAACATCTACGACCCGGCGACCCACGCCACCACCACCGCCGGAAAGCTCGACGTCTACACCGGCGGCGAGGACGGCCTGGTCGGCATGGAGCTCGACCCGGACTTCATGAAGAACCACTGGATCTACCTCTACTACGCCCCCGCGGGCGCCACCGAGGACGTCAACCGGCTCTCCCGCTTCACGGTCAAGGGCAACACCCTCGACGCCGCCAGCGAGAAGAAGCTCCTCGACGTCCCCGCCTACCGCGACCGCAGCTTCCCCGAGCCCGGACACACCGGAGGCGCCGTCGAGTTCGGCCCCGGCCGCACGCTCTACCTCGGCGTCGGCGACGACACCCCGCCCAACCTCGACCCGAACTGGCAGGGATACGCCCCGCTCGACTGGCGCGAGGGCAAGCAGATGCTGGACGCCGCCCGCACCGCAGGCAACACGAACGACCTGCGCGGCAAGATCCTGCGCATCAAGCCGAAGGACTCCGGCGGCTATACCATCCCCAAGGGCAACCTCTTCGCCCCCGGCACCGCCAAGACCCGGCCCGAGATCTACGCGATGGGCTTCCGCAACCCGTTCCGCTTCACCGTCGACCCCAAGACGGGCTACGTCCACGCCTCCGACTACGGTCCGGACCGCGGACTGCCCACCACCGACCGAGGCCCCGAGGGCCTAGTCGAGTACAACGTCATCAAGAAGGCCGGCAACTTCGGCTGGCCGTTCTGCCACGGCAACAACCAGGCATACGCCCCGTACAACCCCGACACCAAGGAAGTCGGCCCCAAGTTCGACTGCGCCAACCCGGTCAACCCCTCGCCCAACAACACCGGCCTGACCCAGCTACCGCCCATTCAGCAGCCGGAGATCTGGTACGGCTACGGCGCCTCCGAGGAATTTCCCGAGGTCGGCAGCGGCGGCTCCGCCCCGATGAGCGGCCCCGTCTACCACTACGACGGGAAGAACCCGTCCACCACGAAGTTCCCCGCCTACTTCGAGGGCACGAGCTTCTTCTACGAGTGGTCGCGCAACTACGTCAAGGAAGTCCGCTTCGACAAGGACCAGAAGGTCCTGAAGATCAATGACTTCCTCTCCACCCAGAAGTTCAACAAGCCGATGGACATGACCTTCGGGCCCGACGGCTCGCTCTACGTCCTCGAATGGGGCAGCTCGTTCGGCGGCGGCAACAACGACTCCGGGCTCTACCGCATCGACTACGCCCAGGGACAGCGCGCCCCGGTGGCCAAGGCCGCCGCCTCCGCCACCGACGGCCCCGTACCGCTGAAGGTCGACTTCTCCAGCGAGGGCAGCAACGACCCGGACGGAGACGCGCTCAGTTACGCCTGGGACTTCGACGGCGACGGCACCTACGACTCCACGGAGGCGTCCCCCAGCCACACCTACACGGCCAAGGGCGACTTCGCCGCCCAGCTGAAGGTCACCGACTCCACCGGCAAGTCCGGCTACGCCAACATCCCCGTCACCGCGGGCAATACGGCACCCAAGGTGACCATCGAATTCCCGGTCAGCGGCAAACTCATCGAGTTCGGCGACAAGATCCCGTACAAGGTCACGGTCACCGACCCCGAGGACGGCCCGGTCGACTGCTCCAAGGTCACCGTCAACCCGGCCCTGGGCCACGACGACCACGAGCACCCCACCACCGACATCCCCGGCTGCGAGGGCACCGTGGACACCGGTGATCTGGGCGGCCACCCCGAAGGAGCGGACCTCACCTACGTACTCAACGCCAAGTACACCGACAAGGGCGGCGACGGCGTCTCGGCCTTGACCGGGTACGGCCGCGCCGTGCTCCAGCCGAAGCACAAGCAGGCCGAGTACTACGACGGCCAGTCCGGCACCCGCGTCGTCGCTCAGGAAGGAGCCGAGAACGGCAAGCGGATCGGAGACGTCTCCGACGGCGACTGGGTCGCTTTCGACCCGATGAGCGTCGAAGGCGTCGGCACGGTCAGCTACCGGCTGTCCTCACCCTATGGGGTCGGCGCGATCGAACTCCGAGCGGACTCCGCCGACGGCCCGCTGCTCGCCACCACCCCGGTCCCCAATACGGGCGGCTGGGACAACTACCAGGCGACCCCGCCCGTGCCCGTCCAGGAACTGAAGGGAACCCACAAGCTGTACCTCGTCTTCACGTCCCCGCAGGACAACTCGTTCGACGTGGACGCGGTGGACTTCAAGAGCCCCTGACCGTACTTCGGCGAGCTGCGGGTCCGGTGTGTCGGCACCGGACCCGCAGCACGCACCCCCCTGGCAGGGTCAGCGGGTGCCGACCGCGGCACGCACGGCCCTGCGGGCCATCGCGCAGTCGTCGTGCAGCCGGCGCAGCAACAACCGCTGTTCCTCGCTCGACGACAGTGCACCGGGACGCTCCTGACCGGCGCCCGAGGCCGTCGAATCCCGCATGGCCCGCTGGACGGCCGTCTCGTACGTACGGATCTCGCGGGTCAGCACCAGCATGAGGTTCACCAGGAACGCGTCCCGCGCGGCGGGTCCGTTGGCCTGCGCCAGCTGGCTGATCTGACGTCGCGCCGCCGGTGCGTCACCGAGGACCGTCCAGAGCGTCGCCAGGTCGTAGCCGGGCAGATACCAGCCCGCGTGCTCCCAGTCCACGAGCACCGGACCCGTGGGCGACAGCAGGATGTTGGAGAGCAGTGCGTCACCGTGGCAGAACTGCCCCGTGCCCTGCCGGCCGCCCGCGTGCGCCAGACCGTGCAGCAGCTTCTGCAGATCGCCCAGATCCCGGTCCGTGAATAGCCCCAGCTCGTGATAGCGCGCGATCCGCGAGGCGTAGTCGAGCGGGGCTTCGAACAGCCCCGGCGCCGGCCGCCAGGCGTTGATCCGGCTGATCGCGCCCAGCGCGGCCCGGATATCGGCACGGGGCGGAGCCTCCGAGGGATGCCGGGTCAACGCGGCCACCCGGCCGGGCATCCGCTCGATCACCAGGGTGCAGTTCTCCGGATCGGCCGCGATGAGACGCGGCACGCGCACCGGCGGACGGTGCCGGACGAACGCACGGTATGCAGCTATTTCGTGACGGAACCGCTCCGACCACGCGGGGGAGTGGTCCAGTAAACACTTGGCGACCGCGGTCGCCCGGCCGGTGGAGCCGACCAGCAGCACCGAACGACCGCTGCGGCGCAGCACCTGGACCGGGTTGAACTCGGGGCAGATCCGGTGCACCGAGGCGATCGCCATTCTCAGCTGCGCCCCCTGCGCGCCGGACAGGTCCAGCCGGCCGCTGAGCGGCGGGCCGACCATCCCGGCCGGCCGTCGCGGCCGGACCGTGCCGGGCGCCGGGGGAGCGGCGTGCGGGGAGAGGTACGGACCCCCGCCCGCCCCCAGGGGACGGAGCGGCCGGGGCGGGGCGGTCACGGAGGACGATGCTGTGTACATGGGCGAGACAGATCCCTTCGCGCGCCGACAAGTTGCGTGCACCGCCCCGGCCGGCGGCCGTTCGGCACCCTGGGGAGTACCTAGGGCTGCCGGGCGGGGTGGCGCTTTCCTACCTGACACCGGCAGGCGGGTGGCAGACCAACTGGCGGACCCTGGCGAACCCTGGCGAATTGTCGCAAGGCCTCTGACAGGGGGTTACTGTCAACACAGCCGAGAACCTGGGGGCTTGACGTGACCGGAGAACCCAACACCCGCCTGTCCGACCTGTTCGGCCTCGCCGGCTGGTCCAAGGGCGAACTCGCGAGAATGGTGAACAGAAAAGCGGCGGCCATGGGCCACCCGCAACTGGCCACCGACACCTCGCGGGTGAGGCGTTGGATCGACATGGGGGAGTCCCCCCGCGATCCCGTGCCCAAGGTGCTGGCTGCCCTGTTCACCGAGCGACTCGGTCGTGTCGTGACCATCGAGGACCTCGGGTTCGGCCGACGCGGGCGTGTGGGGAAACGGCGGGAGGCCGGGACGCAGGACAATCCCGACGGACTGCCGTGGGCGCCCGAGCGGACGGCAGCGGTCCTCACCGAATTCACGGGAATGGACCTCATGCTCAACCGACGCGGCTTGGTGAGCGCGGGCGCCGCGCTCGCCGCAGGATCGACCATCACCGGCCCCATGCACGACTGGCTGCACTCCGACCCCGTACTGGCGGCCGACGCTCCACGGATCGAGGACCCGCTGCACGCGGACCCCGCTGGTTTCGACCGGTACGAGGCCGCGCCCATCGGGTCCGACGAGATCGAGGCGCTGGAGCGGTCCGTCGAGGTGTTCCGCGCCTGGGACGCCTCACGGGGCGGCGGACTCCAGCGCAAGGCCGTGGTGGGCCAGCTCAACGAGGTGGGCGGCATGCTCGCCTACCGCCACCCCGATCATCTCCAGCGCCGGCTCTGGGGCGTCGCGGCCAACCTCGCGGTGCTCGCGGGATGGATGTCCCACGACATCGGCCTCGAACCGACCGCCCAGAAGTACTTCGTCATCGCGGCACACGCGGCGCGCGAGGGCGGCGACCGCCCCCGCGCGGGAGAGGCGCTCTCCAGGGCGGCACGTCAGATGGTCCACCTGGGCCGTCCCGATGACGCCCTGGACCTGATGAAGCTCGCCAAGTCCGGCTCCGGGGACATGGTTCTGCCCCGCACCCAGGCGATGCTGCACACCATCGAGGCCTGGGCACAGGCATCCATGGGCCGCGGCCAGGCCATGCGGCGCACGCTCGGCAAGGCCGAGGAACTCTTCATCTCGGACAAGAGCGATGTGCCGCCGCCCAGCTGGATGCAGCTGTTCGACGAGGCGGACATGCACGGCATGCAGGCCCTGGCCTTCCGCACGCTCGCCGAACACGACCCGTCGGCCGCGATCGTGGCGCAGCGCCACGCCAAACTGGCGCTGGAACTACGGGCCAACGGACGCCAGCGGTCCAAGATCTTCGACTACATCTCGCTCGCCTCGGCCTGCTTCATCGCCGACGATCCAGAGCAGGCCGACCGGTACGCGCGGCTCGCCCTGGTGACGATGGGGGAGACCTCCTCGCACCGCACCTGGGACCGGCTGCGCGAAATGTACCGGCTCACAGGCCAGTTCGCGGGCTACGCGAAGATCAAGGACCTGAGAGAGGAGATCAAGCTCTCCCTGCCGCAGAACTCCAGCATCAAGCAGCGCAGGCGATCGTCGGAGATCTGACCTGCGGGCGCCGCGACGAAGGGGCGCCGAGCACAGACCGTCCGACCACCGGCCTTCCGGCCACCAGCTGTCCGAGCATCGCACCCGTAGGCGGGCACGCCCTCCTGCGTACCGCGCCGTGTCCGGCGTTCCGCGGTTGTCCGTGCCCTGTACGTGTCGAGCCGTGCGCTACGCCCCGACGCGGGCGATCAGCACGCAGGCGTCGTCCAGGCGCTCGGTGCCGCCGAACTCCGCGACGACGGTCCGCAGGCACTCCTGTGCCGAAAGGGCCTGCGTGAAGCGCGGGGCCAGAGCCAGCAGTGCGTCCGGGCCCGCACCCCGGTCGCTGTGACGGTTCAGCCCGTCGGTGTGCAGCACCAGCACGTCACCGGGCAGCAGGTGCACTTCGTCCTGCTCGTACGCGACCCCGGAGGCCGCGCCGAGCAGGACCCCGTCCGGCGCGGGCAGCGGACGCCCCACTCCGTCGCGGAACAGCAGCGGTGCGGGGTGTCCGGCCTGCGCCCAGGTGAGGGCGCCGGTGGACGGATCCAGAAGGCAGCACACCGCGCTGCCGAGAGCAGGTTGGACGGAGGACTCCAGTAGCTGATTGAGATGCCCCATCAGGGCGCCCGGCTCGATGCCGGCCACGGCCATGCCACGCAGCGCGCCCAGCAGCAAAGCCATGGCCGAGGTGGCCTGGATGCCATGACCGGTCAGATCACCGACCGTGAGCAGGGTCCTGCCGTCCGGCATTTCCAGCGCGTCGTACCAGTCGCCGCCGATGAGTGAACTCGACTCCGACGGAAGGTAGTGCGCCGCGATGTCCAGGGCGCCGGGCCCCTGCGAGGGAAGCCGCAGTGAGCCACGCCAGGGGGGGAGCACGGCCTCCTGGAGCTCGACCGCCAGGCGGTGCTCGGTCTGTGCCCGGTGCTCCCGGCTGCGCAGCGATTCATGGCTCCGGCGCACCGCCTGCTGGCTGCGCCGCACCTCGCTGACGTCGCGCAGCACCGCCCACATGGAGGCGGTGCACCCGTTCGAATCGAGGACGGGCTCGCCCATCATGTGGAGAGTGCGCATCCGGCCGTCGGTCCGCGTGATGCGGAACTCGCCGTCTATCGGCTTGCCGTCCACCAGGCAGTCGGTCACCAGGGCGGTGAGCAGGGGCTGGTCCTCGGGAAGGAGCATGGACGGGAGCTCGTCCAGCGAGAGCGGTCCGGCGGCGGGGGGCCTGCCGAAGATCTGGAACAGTTCCTCGGACCAGCTGACCTCGTCGGTGAGCAGATTCCACTCCGCGCTGCCCACCCGGCCGATCAGCGATCCCGGCTTCGAACTGTCGTAAGGCTCCTGCGTGCTTCTCGCGGCCGCGTCCTGCAGGTCCTGCGCCGTTGGAGGGGCCACGGTCTCCGCGAGGTGCTGCGCGGTTCCGGGCGGCAGGCCCTCCTTGAGCTGACCCAGGTGTGTGCCGAGGTCGTCGAGATGGTGGACCGCCAGATCGCAGAGCGCCCGCTGCCAGCGCAGCTGCGGGTCCTCCTCGTCGATCAGCACCGTGTCCCGCCGCACGGCATCCACATCGCCACGGAGCCGAAGGGTCCGGTTGATCAGCGCATCGACGGTATCGCGCTCGGGTGGCTGTGGGGCGGGGCGGTCCGCGGACAGATGGGACGGCATCTCGTACTCCGATACAGGCGCGGCACGACCAGGTCTGAAAGGTGGACCGAAGACGACTGTTGCACAGCCTGCGGGAGCCCGTAAGGGATTTGGCAACACTCGAGACGTTGTTGCTTCCGGCATATGCCATGGGCTGCGGATGACGCCGTTCCGTCGAACACCTTTGCCATCGACGGACGTTGGCGCAAGTCATCCGGTGTGTGAGGACGGTTGTGCGCCCGAGTGCGCCGGTCCGCCGCCGCGCCTCCGGCCCGATCGGGGGCATATGCGAGGCGCCACTGGCCGTGCGGCGGGAATGCGGCAGTGGCTCACCATGTTAAGTGACCAGAACGAAAACGACACCCATTCTCACCAAAGGGGATGGGGTCGGCATGGAAGTCTGGAGGCGCCCATGGCCCGCAGTGAGACCCGTCCCGTCGTCACTCTCCGGTCGACGGCCGGAACGGGGCAGAGCTATGTGACGCGCAAGAGCCGCCGGAACAACCCCGACCGGCTGGTGCTGCGCAAGTTCGACCCCGTGGTGGGACAGCACGTGCTCTTCCGTGAGGAACGCTGAGCGCGGATCCGTCGGGAAGCCGCATTCCGTGCCGTGGATCACAGTGCGGGGTGCGCGTTTCCGGGAACGGGGCGCGGTGGTTTATCGTTCACCTATATGTGGATGTCGCGCACCGCGCCCACCTATGAGCCGCCCCGGCTGGATTCCCCCGATCCGGCCGGGGCTTTCCTCTTCTCTGGACATCGTCGCAGGTCAGCGCTTGGACGCCGCTCTGCGCGCCCACTCGATGAGCAGTGCGCCCGCCGCCGGCACCACCGCCACCGCCGCTGCCGCGTCAGACCATAGGCGTACGGCCAGCGCGGTCACGGCGGCGCCCGCCACGACCGCCGCCAACCGGCCGGCCACCCAGCGGTCCCCCTGCTCCCATGACCGCAGAGCCGCCCGGCCGGCGAGGGAGGTGAGCGTGCCGGTGAAATAGTTGGTGGGTGTCGCGCGGATCCGGCCCTGGATGCCCATGGCCACGGCGATGAGCACCAGCAGCCCCAGCCGGTCCCCGTCCGAAGTGATCAGCCCCAGCGCCCACAGCACGGCCCCCGCCGCCAGCAGGGCCACCTCCACCAGCAGCATCACCGGCAGTGACCACCGCGACCGATCGCTCATCCACGCACCGCAGCCGACGCCGACGGCGTAGGCGCCCAGCGCGGTGACCACCCGCAGCGCCACCCCTTGCTCCCCGCCACCGGCGGCAGAGGCGCCCAGCAGCACCAGATTCCCGGTCATCACCCCGGCGAAGACCTGGCCGACGCAGATGAAGACGAAGGCGTCGGCCGCCCCGGAAGCGGCCGACAGAAGCAGAAGGGCCCATTCGCCCCAGGGGCCGGGCCCGGCGTGGCGGGTGGGGGCGGAGGGGTGCGTGGGAGTGGACACGCCTGCATTCTCGGTTCGGGCCCGGACCGCCGCCATGGGTGAGCCCGGCGGTCCGGGCGCCGTGAGCGGCACGCGGCACCCGTTCGGTCCGTGGCCGATTGCGGGGCATCCCCGCCCGGCCCAGCGTGGGGGGACGTCGTACGAGCCGACGGCGTACGGATCACCCGCCGACGAGGAGCGACATGGCCGACGCCCAGTGGAGTCCGGGCCCGAGGGCATGGGCCGCCGCCGAGTGGCTGCCCGTGCTGGACGTCATCGAGCCGCCCCGACAGCGCCGGCTCACCGTGCTGGTACGGCTGCTTCTCCTGATCCCGCACTTCATCGTGCTGTTCCTCCTGTACATAGCGGCCGTGCTGACCGTCATCGTGGGGTGGTTCGCCGCACTGTTCCTGGGGCGGTTGCCCGAACCGGTCTTCCGTTTCCTCGCCGGATTCCTCGGTTACCAGGTACGGGTCGGCGCGAGCAGCATGCTGCTCGTGGACCGCTATCCGCCGTTCACCCTCGATCCGCCGCCGGACTACCCGGTCCGGATCGAGGTCCGGCCCACCGCCCTCAATCGCCTGGCCGTCCTCTTCCGCCTGATCCTGATGATTCCGGCGGCCGTCGTGCAGGGCCTCGTCATGTCCGGCTGGTGGGCGGTCGCGATCGTCTGGTGGCTGATCACCCTGATCCTGGGACGCATGCCGCGCCCCCTCTTCGGGGCCACGGCCGCCGTGCTCCGCTACGAACTGCGCTTCGGCGCCTACGCCATGATGCTCACCCCGGCCTACCCCAAGGGCTTCTTCGGCGACGACGACCTCTCCGTACCGCAGCGGCAGACACGTTCCGCCACACGGCCCCTCGTCATGAGCGATGCGGGGAAGGGGCTGCTCATCCTGTTCCTGGTGCTCGGGGTGGCCACCGCCATCACCACGTCCACCACGACCACTTGGTCGAACGAGCCCACCGACAGCATGTGAAAGCTCCTGAACCCTGTCCGGTGCCAGCGCGGACGAGGCGTGATCACGTCATGACATGGACAGCACCTGAGGTTGTGCGCACATCCGGTTCACTCGTGGCCGAGGAGCGCGAGATGCTCACCGGCTGTCTCGCGTGGTTCCGCAGTTGCCTGCTGCACAAGTGCGCGGGCCTGACCGGGGAGCAACTCGCCGAACAGACCGTGGAGCCGTCGAACCTCACCCTTCTCGGACTGATCCGCCACATGGCGAAGGTCGAACGTGTCTGGTTCCGGGAGCGGTTCGCCGGTCAGTCGTTCGACTCCATGTACGACCCGGAGAAGGGCAAGGACGCGGACTTCGAGGACCTGGACCCGCCCCGGGCGGCCGAGGACTACGCCCGTCTCGTCGAGGAGTGCCGGCTCGCGGACGAGATCGTCGCCAAGGCCTCGCTGGACGACACCTTCGTCCACGGCGGCGAGGAGTATTCGCTCCGGCTGATCCACCTGCACATGATCGGTGAGTACGCGCGCCACACCGGCCACGCGGACCTGGTGCGCGAGCGCGTCGACGGTGCGACGGGCTGGTGACGCCGCGCTGAGCGGGGCCCGGCGCGGCCGAGTGTGCGCGGAGGACGTACGCGGCCGAGCCGGATTCCACCGGCTCGTCATCCGGCGTCGGGCTCGCCCCCCAGCACGTACAGCTCCGGGAGATTGACGACGATCGCCTCCTGGGTGCTGCGGGCGATCACCACGACCGCCTCCTCGTCGGCGCTGGGATTCTCCTCGCGGTGCGGCACGAACGGCGGTACGAAGATGTAGTCACCGGGGGAGGTGTGGATCCGGACTTCCTCGGCCGTGCCGCTCGAATCGTCGAGGAACACGAACTCCGGGTGTCCCTTGATCACATGGATCGCCGTCTCGGAGTCTCCGTGGTGATGGTTGGACGAGGCGGTTCGCGCCGCCACATGGGTCTGGCCCATCCAGATGCGCCGCGACCCGACCCTGTTGCCGCTGATCGCGGCGAACCGGCGCATGCCGCCCGTCTGCGCGGTGTCGCCGTCGAGCGCGTCGGCACGGATGTGGTGGAGCCGGGCGTGCAGCGGGAGTCCCTGGCCGGCCGCGCCGTCACCGCTGTCGTCATGGCCGGACAGGTCGGGGTGGAAGGCATCGAGCCCGGCGGAACCGGACGGGCCGGGCGGGGGAGTGGCATGGGAGGGCATGGCATTCCTGCTCGTCGGGGGCGGGCACGGAGCGTGCCGCACCACGAGGCTATGCCGTGGACCGGACCGACGGCGAGGCACCGGCGTCTTGACGTGAACGCGTCGGTGGGTGGTCTAGGGCAAGTGCAGTGCCCTGTCGGACGTCGCGAGTCCCGGGCGTACGCGGCAGCGGTTCCTGCCGTGCCCTTCGCACCTCTTGGCCCCACACCGGAGAGGCCGGTCTGCCACACCGGGCCCCCATAGCCCGCTCGTGTGCGGCGACGCCTCACGTGAAGGAGAAGCATGCACGCGAAAAGGAAGACAGCCGCAGTCATCGGTGCCTTACTCGCCCCCGTACTGGTCCTGAGCCTTCCGGTCGGCTCCGCCAGTGCCCACGGATACATCTCGTCGCCCCCGAGCCGTCAGGCCCAGTGCGCCGCCGGTACCGTGAGCTGCGGGGACATCAAGTACGAGCCGCAGAGCGTGGAGGGCCCAAAGGGGCTGACCAGTTGCAGCGGCGGCAACAGCCGGTTCGCCGAACTCGACAACGACTCCAAGGGATGGCAGGTCACCCCGGTCGGCCGGAGCACGTCCTTCCAGTGGGTCCTGACCGCCCGGCACGCCACTAGCACCTGGCAGTACTTCGCCGGTGGCCGGAAGATCGCTGAGTTCAACGACAACGGCGCGCAGCCCGGCGCCACCGTCACCCACCAGGTCGACTTCGGCGGCCTGACGGGCAGGCAGAAGGTGCTCGCGGTGTGGAACATCGCCGACACCGCCAACGCCTTCTACGCCTGTGTCGACGTGAACATCGGCTGACCGGCGAGCCCGGCCGGCGGTGCGCCGAGGCCCCCACCCGCTCGTGCGGGCCTCGGCGTACCGCCAAGGGCGTACGTCAGGCGGGACAGTCCCCGCGGCCACATCTCCCAGCGCCGGATCGGACGCTCGGCCGGAAGATTCACCCGACCCTTGAAGCGGAGCGTCCGGCCGCCGTCGGCCAACTCCGCTTCACCCACCGCCTCAACTTCAGCCCGCTCCGCCGGCCTCGGCGTCGGCGTCTGTCTCTCACCCGCCCACAGCGCGGAGATCCCGGCCGTGGGACATCGGGGCAAGGGCCGCTTCGGCAACAACAGCGCCAAGAAGACGGTCACCGTCCCGACGCTCGTCGACGGCGACGACGCCCCGGCCACCACGTACACGTACCGGGCCGACGACATGGTGGTCGCGCCGGAGGGCGGCGACCTCGCCTCCCGGAACGTCCTCACCGCCCACCACCCGGACCACCTCGCCTGGTACCCGGCGGAGTCGGACGTCTCCATCCGGCCCGGCTGGTTCCGGCACGCCTCCCAGGACAGCCAGGTGAAGACGCCCGCCAAGCTGCTCGACCTCTACCGCACATCGGTCGGCCGCAACTCCGTACTGCTGCTGAACGTGCCGCCCAACCGGGACGGCCGGATCAGCGATCCGGACACCGCCGCGCCGGCATCCTTCGGACAGACCGTACGCGCCACGTACGGCACCAACCTGCCGGGGTCCCCTCCGGCGGCTCCCCGCTGACGGACGAACAGCTGACCTCCGCGTGGAGCCCGGCCGGTGACGCGCACTCGGGGGAGGTGGTCGTGGAGTCCCCGCAGCCGGTCACCTTCGACCGCGTCGTGCTCCAGGGAGGACATCACCCGCGGGCAACGTGTCGAGTCCTTCGCCGTGGATGTCTGGGACGGCACCGCGTGGAAGACCGTCGTGCAGGCGGGCGCCATCGGGTACAAACGCATCGAGTACCTGAGCGCGCCCGTCACCACGTCGAAGGTCCGGCTGCGCGTCCTCGGCGCCCGCGCCAACCCGAATGTGGCGAAGCCGGGTCTGTACAAGGCACCCTGACCCGGACGTATCCGGCCGGATCTCCGGCACGGCGGGGGAACGGACGATCCCCGGTCCGCCCCGTGCCGGCAGGGCGGGGGAGCGTGGGACCCGCGGCTATGTCGTGCGGTCCTCCCGGCCTTGGACGCGCCGGGCATGCGGCACGCAGCAGTGAGCCGGCGGCGGGGCCGCGGGAGCGCTGTGGGTGATGTCCTCGGTCCTCGTCCGCCGCTCCGGACCGTCATCGAGCGGATGCACGTCGGTCCAGTAGATGTTGAGCATCGTGCGAAGCGTCGTCGGTTCCTGCCCGGGGCCCGTGGGCACGGTCAGCCGGTCCAGATGCCGCCACAGCTCGTGGTCCGCCGGCTCGGCGCCGCCGCCGTCGCGGGCGTGGACCGCCTGGTGGCGCTGCACGGCAACAGCCAGTTCACGGAGCGTCTCCCGGCTCTGCTGACCGGAGCTCAGGCTCTGCGCGCGGTTCACGTTCCGCTGCTCCTGGCCCAGCTCGGAGATGGCTCGCTGGACACGCTGGTGAAAGTTCGCGGTGCGGCGCCGCAGCGATTCGAATTCGGCCCGGGTGGCGAACCATTCCCGCTTGCCGGCCTCACCCCGCGCGAAGCACTCGACGCGGAACTCCTCGCGCTCGGTCTTCCGGCGGCGCAGAACGCTCGCGGTGCGCTCGTGGACATGCGTGAGGATCTTCCGGGCGCGCGGCAGATTGTCGGGGTGAGTGATCGCCGCCCACGTTCTGGCGTCGCGGGTGGGCGGGTGAATGTTCGAGGTGAGAATCTGCTCGAACTCTTTGTCGGCGAGCTGCGCGAGGTCCTGGGCGTCCACTACTGGCCTCCAAGCCGGTGTTGGGCGGTATGCGTTCAGCGTGGCGTATGGCACCGACAAGAACGTAGAAATCCGGAAATAGAACGTGCCAGGTCCGAGGGGTGCGGGGACGGCGTCGATGACGGTGCGTCAGCCGGGGCTCGTCGGCTCGCTCCGTACGGCAGTGGTCAACAGGCACGGCCCACAGGAGACCGCCGCGTCGGCGAACACGCCTCGGATGCGACGCGACCGCCGGGTGCGGATTCGTGATCACGGCCCCTCCGGCACGGAGTAAGGCCACCCTCTGCATGTCCGAAACTGGACGCCGCGAGTCAACGTGTCCGGGTGGGTGTCGATCCTCCGTGGCCTGCTGCCGGTAAGTGCAGGCTAGGCTGCCGCCCATGACTCGTCATCCTGTCGAACTGGTGATCTTCGACTGCGACGGTGTCCTCGTGGACAGCGAGCGGATATGCGTCAAGGTGGACGCGGTGATCATGGCCGACCTCGGATGCGCGTTCACGGAGGCCGAGATCATCGAGCGGTTCGTGGGCTCGTCCAGCGAGGTCTACACGGCGGCCGTGGAGCAACGGCTCGGGCGGCGGCTGGAGAAGGGCTGGCAGCACAAGTACGAGCACCTGTACCGGGCGGCGTTGGACGCCGAACTGACTGCTGTCGACGGCATCGCAGAGGCGCTGAACGGTCTCACCGCACCCGTCTGCGTTGCCTCGAACAGCGATCACGACGCCATCAGGCGGGGCCTCGAACTCGCCGCGCTGAGCCACCACTTCGAGGCGAACATCTTCAGCGCCGCCGACGTCACGACGGGCAAGCCCGCCCCCGACCTCTTCCTCCACGCCGCCCGCTCCATGGGAGTGGACCCCGGGCGATGCGCGGTGGTCGAGGACAGCGCATACGGAGTCCGGGCGGCGCGTGCCGCCGGGATGCGGGCCTTCGGCTACTGCGGCGGTCTCACACCCGCCTCGCGGCTGGAGGGGCCGGGCACCACCGTGTTCGACGACATGCGCGAACTGCCCGGCCTGCTGGCGGCCGTCACCCACTGAGAACGGGGCGGCCCCGTCCTCAAGCGCGACACCACGGCGCACGCACCACGTCGTCCTCGGAGACCTGGCAGTTCAGGCCGTTGACGACCTCGTCACCCTTGATGTCCCAGCCGACGACGCCGTTGCCCTTGCGGCCCAGCTCCACGAGACGTGCACGTTCATTCCCCTGCCCGGTGTTCACATCGCACTCCACGACACTCGTCCAGGCGCGGCCGTCCACCGCCCCGCCGGCGCGATCACCGGGAGCGCCACCCGGCCAGCAGCAGGGCGGCCACGGCCGCGGCATCCGCGGTCTGTTCGAGTCACCCGGAGGACGAGGTGCCGGTGCGTCTGCCGTCGGCGCGCTCGCGGCGCCCGGTGCGGTACTCGACGATCACGCCGAGACGCAGCGCGTACGAGGCTACGGCCACCGCGGCACCTCACCACCATCCGTGGAACGCCCCGACCACCAGGGCGAAGGTGACCGGGACGACGGCGGCGGCGGCCGGAGTGTGAGCGACGGAGCTGTCCGCGTGCACCCGGGCTCCGCCCCTGGCGGCGAAGTAGGCGTATGTGGTGCGCGAGACCACGACGGCGAGCACCGAGGCGAGCAGCGCGGTGTTGAGGAGCATGCCGATCAGGACGTCCGGCCAGTTGGACGGCTCCATGGCGACCAGCGCCTCACTCGCCTCAATCCCGCCACCGAGCGTCCAGGCCGGCTTGAGGACGGGCACTGCGAAGACGACCGCCAGCAGGATCATATGGCCGGGGCCGCCCTTGAGATCCTCCGACTTCTCCTTGTTGCTCATGACGCAAGTTCTGGCGGGGTCCATGCGGGCGGCGAGGCGACCTGCCGGGACCGCCGCCCGCGCGGTGCGGCACCGACGGTCCGGTCATCACCCGAACGGCGGATACCCGGCCGGTCCGCCACCGGGCCGGGAAGTCCGTGACGGCATGCCGAGCGACGCCGGCGGGCGATACATGATCGTCCGCGCCGTTGCGGGACGGAGTGGGCGTTGGTCTAGTGAAATCACCTGCCCGATGGGGGCCACGAGGCGACCGAGATGATCCGTGACCCCCGGGCGACCCACGCCCGCGTCCGGCGCAGGGCGATCCCGGCAGGCATACCCACCGATCGCGCTCTCCCTCTCACCCGCACTCACTGGACGGTGACCATGACCATGTCCTCCTTCGGCTCCTTCGGCGGCCCGGACCCGTTCAACGAACTGCTCAACCGGTTCTTCGGGATGTCCCCGGCGTCCTCGCCGCCACAGGTGCAGCGGGTTCCCATCGGGCGGCTGCTGACCGAATCGGCGCGCGAGCTCATAGGCCGGGCGACCACACGCGCGACCGAGGACGGCAGCCGGGACCTGGACACGGAGCATCTGCTGTGGGCGGCCACCCAGGTGGACCCGGCACGCACCCTGCTCGAACAGGCCGGGGCCAACCCCGACGAGCTGGCCAAACGGATCGCGGAAGTCCTGCCGGGGGAGAGCGCAACGCCGTCCGCCGAGCCGAGCCTGACGCCCTCCGCCAAGCGCGTACTGCTGCAGGCCTACGAGCGTTCACAGGCAGCCGGCGTCTCCTACATCGGACCCGAGCACATCCTCGGCGCGCTGCTGGACACACAGGATTCCGGCGCGGCCAGACTGCTCGGCTCCTACGGCACGGACACCGGCAGACTGCGGCGCGAGGCGGAGAGCGCGGCACGGGCCGACGGCACCCCGACGGGCGGGACCAGCGACACCCCCACACTCGACCAGTACGGACGGGACCTGACCGAAGAGGCGAAGGCCGGGAAACTCGACCCCGTGGTCGGCCGGGCCGAGGAGATCGAGCAGACCGTGGAGGTCCTCTCCCGGCGCTCCAAGAACAACCCCGTGCTGATCGGCGAGCCCGGCGTCGGCAAGACCGCGATCGTGGAGGGGATCGCCCAGCGCATCGTGGCCGGGGACGTCCCCCGCACCCTCAAGGACAAGCGGGTGATCGCCCTGGACCTCTCCGGCCTGGTGGCGGGCTCCCAGTACCGCGGCCAGTTCGAGGAACGGCTCAAGAACGTCATCGAGGAGGTCAGCGCCGCCGCGGACTCGATGATCCTGTTCATCGACGAGCTGCACACCGTGGTCGGCGCCGGGGCGTCCGGCGAGGGCGCGATGGACGCGGGCAACATGCTCAAACCCGCTCTGGCCCGCGGCGAGCTGCATGTCGTCGGCGCGACGACCATCGACGAGTACCGCAAGCACATCGAGAAGGACGCCGCCCTTGAGCGCCGCTTCCAGCCCGTCATGGTGCCCGAGCCGACGGTCGAGGAGACCATCCAGATCCTGGAGGGCCTTCGGGACTCCTACGAGGCCCACCACCAGGTCCGCTTCGCCGACGAAGCCCTGGTGGCGGCGGCCGAGCTGTCCGACCGCTACATCAGCGACCGATTCCTGCCGGACAAGGCCATCGACCTCATGGACCAGGCGGGCGCCAGGGTACGGCTGCGCTCGCTCGGCCGGTCCACCGAAGTCGTCTCCCGAGAGGACCGGCTCGCCAAGCTGAAACGGGAGAAGGACGAGGCGGTCGCGTCCGAGGACTTCGAGAAGGCCTCCGGGCTGAAGACGCAGGTCGCGGAGACCGAGGCCGAACTCGCGGGCATCGAGGAACGCCGTGAGGGCGTCATGGACGTCACCACCGCGGACATCGCCGATGTCGTCTCCCGCCGCACCGGCATCCCGGTCACGCAGCTCACCGCCAGCGAGAAGGAGAAGCTCCTCAAGCTGGAGGACGCACTGCACTCCCGGGTGGTCGGCCAGGACGAGGCGGTCACCGCGATCGCCCAGGCGGTGCGCCGCAACCGGGCCGGAATGGGCGACCCCGACCGTCCCGTCGGCTCCTTCCTCTTCCTCGGTCCCACCGGTGTGGGCAAGACCGAACTCGCCAAGGCACTGGCCGAGTTGCTCTTCGGCGATGAGCACCGCATGGTCCGCTTCGACATGAGCGAGTTCCAGGAGAAGCACACCGTCTCGCGGCTCGTCGGCGCACCCCCCGGATACGTGGGCCACGAGGAGGCCGGCCAGCTGACGGAGAAGGTACGCCGCCAGCCGTACAGCGTGCTCCTGTTCGACGAGGTGGAGAAGGCCCACCCGGACGTCTTCAACACGCTGCTGCAAGTCCTCGACGACGGACGCCTGACCGACGCGCAGGGGCGGACGGTAGACTTCCGTCACACCGTCGTCATCATGACGTCCAACATCGGGGCCCAGCGCATCCTCGCCCACAAGGGCGATGTCTCCGAGATCCGTGACGACCTCATGGGCGACCTGCGGGGCCACTTCCCGCCGGAGTTCCTCAACCGTGTCGACGAGACGATCATCTTCCACGGCCTCGACAAGGACGACCTCGGCCTCATCGTCGACCTGATGCTGGACGGCAGCAAACGCCGCGTACGGGCCCAGGGAATGGAACTGGAGATCACGGAGGCCGCGAAGAAGCTCCTCGTCGCACACGGCCACCAGCCGGAGTTCGGGGCCCGCCCGCTGCGCCGCACGATCCAGACCGAACTCGACAACCGCATCGCCTCCCTGCTGCTGAGCGACGAGGCGGAGCCGGGCGACACCGTCGTCGCCGACGTGAAGGACAACGCGCTGGTCTGCTCGATCCGCCGACCGGAGCCAGGGGCAGAGGCCGGGGCCGATACCAAGTCGGGTGCCGGGTCCGCGACCGAGGCGACCGAGGCCGAGTAGGCCCCGCCGCCGATCCCCGACCACAGGGCCTGGCGCGCGGTCCCGGGAACTGCGCGCCAAGCCCTGTCAGGGATCCGCCGGCGTCTCGCCGGATCAGTCCTCGGCGTGCAGGACGCCCTCATAGGCGAGCCACTGGGCGAAGGCGTGCAGTCCGCGTGCCAGACCCGTCGCGGGCGTCCAGCCGGGCGGTCGCACCGCGTCCGCCGGGGCAGGCCGCCCGTCCCCGGACCCGGCAACGGACCCGGCCCCGGTCCCGGTCCGCACCGGCACGGGCCGTACGGCCTCGTGCACGGCCTGCGCCAACTCCGCCGCCGTGCACGGTTTCTCGGGCGCGACCGTGAGGACGTGCCGTTCCGGCCGGATCCGGAGCACGGCCTCGATCGCGTCGGCGAGATCGTCCACGTACACCGGATGCACCTCGGCGTCCGGATCACCCTCGACCACGACGGGACGGCTCCGCAGCGCCTCCCACACCATGCGGCCGACACGGCTGTCGCGCGAGCAGCCGGGGCCGTACACCTCACCCACGCCCAGGCGGTACGGGACGGGGTCGCCCTGCGGACGGATCGTCACCTCCGGTTCGGCGCCGTGGAGCCGCGTGAGGTCGACGACGGCGGCGGACCGCTCCTCCCGGTCGGCCAGCCTGCGCACGAGGTGTTCGCCGAGCGGTGTCGCCGCCCCGCGCCACATCAGGCCGCCCGGCCGCCGGGGCCGCGGCCGGTGCCCGGCGGCAGCCTCGCGCCCGGCCTGGAGCGCCAGCCGCGCCACCTCGGCCAGGGGTTCGCGACGCCGCGCGATGTGCTCCTCCGTACTGGCGTTGCTGATGCCGCCCGGACCGATCGTCGCCACCGCCTCCGCGTACGCCGGAGACGCCTCGGGCGGCACCGCCAATCCGGCGCGGGCCGCCTCGAACCCCATCGCGAGTGCCGTCAGCCAGGTCCCTCGTACATCCGCCTCGGCCGCGCCGCCGCCGGGCGGACGGAGCAGCGCGGGCGAGAGACCGGCGCCGCGCAGGTACTGCTCCGCGTCCAGGTGCAGCCACCGTTCCGGGCCGGGGCCGGAGACCCGTACCGCGCACTTCGCGACGCCGTACTTGAAGAACGGGATCACCGTCAGGCCGGCCAGGGTCCGGCCCTCGCCCCCGGCCCCGTCCCCCGGCAGGAAGCAGACCGAGCGGCGCGGGCCGCGGAACGCGTTCCCGGAGATCGAGCCGCGGTCCTCGTGCTCGGCGAGGTTCGGCACGGCGACATGGCGCGGTACACCGTTGGCACACAGATAGCGGTACATCAGGATGTCGTCGGGCCAGCCGCCGAGCCGCTGCCTCCCGTACGCGACGAAACCCTCGGCGACCCGGCGCGGCAGAACGATCGCCACGCAGGGGAAGTACTCGTTGACGGCACCGACCCAGCGGGCACCCGCCATCGCCCCGAACCGCACGGCCGCCCCGTTGCGGGAGTCCCAGAGAGCGAACAGGGCGAGCGCCGAGTCGGGCAACTCCTCGATCGCGCACCGGACCCGGTCGAAGAAGGAATCGGACAACACCATGTCGTCCTGGATCACCAGTTGATGCGTGGCCCCGTCCTCGATCGCCGACCACGCGGCCAGCGCGGTGCGCAGCACCGACGGAGTCCCGGTGGGGTCGGGGTCCATGACGACCCGCAGAAGGCCGGACGGCGCGCTCAACGCCAGTTTCTCGGCCGCCGCGCGGCGCTTGGGATGGGTCATGACCACTGCACTGAGCCGTTGACGCGCCATACGTCCTCCCTCTGTCCGGGCCTGCCCGGCACCCGTGTCCCGCCAGCCAGATCCGGACAGTACGGATGGCTCACACGCCCCGCAAGAGTGCCGAAATCGCCCTCTGGCGGGCATGCGACGGGCCCGACGATGCTTGCGCTCGCATGCCGAGAACCGACTGCATCCCCTGACGCCGGAAAGAGGCTTCCATGCCCGCGTTACCCTCCTTGGCCGTCGCCGAGGGCTCCATCGCCAACCAGGAGACCGTCCGCTCCCGGCTCGAACAGCTCCGTGACGCCCGCGTCGTGGTGACCGGCGGCGGCGGGCTCGTCGGCAGCCGGCTGGTCGCGCTGCTGCGGAGCGCCGGAGCCATCGTCACCGTCCTGGACCGGATGGACGCCTACCCCGAGTCGGGCCACGCGACCTTCGGGGTGGCGCGCAGCGGCGCACGCCTTGTCGTGGGCGACGTCCGCGACGCCGCGGTTGTCGGAGGGCTGCTGCGCGAGGCCGACTTCGTGGTGCACGCGGCCGCCTACGCGGATGTCGCCGCCTGCACCCGGCGCCCCGACATCGCCTTCCGCGCCAACGTGGAGGGCACCCAGGTCGTCCTGGAACAGGCCGCCCGCTTCCCGGTCCGCAGGCTCGTACTGGTCTCCTCCGCCTCCGTGTACGGCGACGGCGTGCCCGGCATCGAGGGACCGCAGGTCTTCCACGAGGGCATGCCGCTGCATCCGGTATCCGTGTACGCGAACTCCAAGCTCTGGGCCGAGCACCAGACCCGGCTGATGCTCGGTGCCGCCGGCGGCACCGAGTACGCGGTGGTGCGTTACTTCTCCGTGTACGGCGAGCCCCAGATCCCCAAGCCCGGCAGCCACTCCTGGATGGTGCCCTGGCTCTCCCTCCAGGCCCGCCTCGGCCGGCCGATGCGCCTCAACGGCGGCGGGATCCAGGTCCGCGACCTCATCCACGTCGACGACGTCGCCGAGGCCACCGCACTCGCCCTGACCGAGGACCGGATGGCCGGGCAGACCGTCAACGTCGGAACGGGCAGGCCAACTTCGGTCAAGGAAGTGGCCGACCTGATCGCCCCGTACTTCCCCGGCGCGCGGCGGATCACCACCCCGCGCCCCGAGGGGGACCCGCTCGGCGGCTACGCCTCGGTCGAACACTCCAGGGAACTGCTGCGCTGGCAGGCGGGCATCGGGGTCCGTGAGGGCGTGGAGCGCTACGTGCGATGGTTGCTCGCCACGCCGGACGCCACGCCGCGCTGGCTGGCCGACGAGGCGGCGGGGCATGAGACGCTGCGCGACGACGGGGCCGGGGGGACAGCGACGGAGGCGACACGCACGACATGAGTTATGCCGGTTCCTACATCTGGTCGTTGCGTCAAGAAGTCGGCTCCAGAACCCTCCTCGTGCCCGGTGCGCAGGTGCTTCTGCTCGACTCCGAGGGCCGGGGGCTGTTCCAGCAGCGCGTGGACAACGGGGTCTGGGAACTGCCGGCCGGTGCCTGCGAGGAGGGCGGCGACTTCGCCGACGCGGCCGTCCGGGAGGTCGCCGAGGAGACCGGGCTGCGGGTGGAGCGGGATGATCTGGTGGCGTTCGGATCGCTCTCCGATCCGCAGGTGCACACCCTCACCTACCCGAACGGGGACGTGACGCACTGCTTCGCGCTGTGCTTCTTCGCCCGGCGCTGGTCGGGGACGCTCGCGCCCGGCGCCGACGAGGTGCGCCAGGCACTGTTCCGGCCGCTCGGCGACCCGCCCCGGCCACTGCATCCGCCGACGGAGGTGGTGCTGTCCATGTACGAGAGGTTCCGCACGGAGGGAAGGTTCCAGGCACGGTGAATGCCAAACATCCGATACGCGCGGTGGTTCCCTGCCGGGCCTGCCTGTCCGGCGAGGACCTGGACTGGCTCGGCGGGGGCCGCTCGGTGAGTCTCGCGCTCGGCCTGATGACGACCGTGGAGGTCGTGCCCGGCCCCGACGGGGAGACCGAGGACAGCTGGCAGCGGGGGGTGTGGACGTTCCTGCGCGAGCGGCTGCCCGGCCTCGCCGCACACCCGCCCGCCGTCACCGTGCGCAGCGAGGCTCCCGCGGCGAGCGGTCTCTCGTCGTCGACGGCACGGATCGTGGCGCTGTTCCGGGCGTTCACGGACGCGTCGCTCTCCGGGCGGCGCGTCTGCGACACCACGATCGCGCAGTGGGCGTACGAGTTCGAGTTCGCGGTCTTCAACGGTGGCGGCATGGACCACCTCGCGGTCGTCGAGGGCGGCGCGCTCCTTCTCGACGGCCGCGAACAAGGACTTCCGGCCGTACGGGAGCGGCTGGACCTCCCGGCCGAGTGGCGGGTGGTCGTCGTGGACTCCGGCACCCACAAGGACACCAGGCACCACATCCGGGACGTACGGGCGCAGCTCGCCGCCGGCGACCCGGCGCTCGCCGCGTACCGGCGCGCGGCCGACGAGGCATCGGGCCGGGTGTGGGAGGCGCTGCGCGGCAGGGATCTGGCCCGGCTCGGGGCCGCTATGACCGACGCCCACGAGGCCATGCGGGATCACCAGCGGATGTCGACGCCGCTCCTGGAGGAGCTGCGAAGGGACGCGCTGCGCTCCGCCGGCCTGCCGCTGAAGCTGAGCGGGGCAGGCGGAGGCGGTGCGCTGGTCGGCGTCTGCCGGGCGGAGGAGACCGCGGAACGGGTGCGGCGCCTGGAGCGGGCGCTGCGCGTCTCCCATCCGGGGGCCCGGGTCCTGCCCACCGCGGCGGCCCCGGGCACCCGCCGGGCCCCGGTGCCGGCCGAGAGGGGATAGGGCCTGTCCGCCGGATCAGGTCCCTGGGCCTGATCCGGCGGATCAGGGTCGGACAGGCCCTAGAGGAACGGGTCGTAGTCCTCCATCGGCGGGAGCTCGCCGGTTCCGCGGGCGATGCGCTCCAGTTCCAGGTTGGAGCCGTGGCGCGCGCAGTGGAACCGGCAGTCCCGGCTCGGGTCGACGATCCCGCGGTCGGAGTCCTGCCAGATGGTGGCGAGGTCGTCGGTGACGGCGTCGCCTATCCGGGCGAGCGGGTTGCCCCGGTGGTAGGCGCACACGTACACCCCGGAGGGGGTGATGAGGGTGCGGAGTTCGGCGACCCGGCAGCGGTTGTACTCCTTGGGCTGGACGGGGCCGACATGGCTGCGCAGGGAGGTGAGGGTGGAGGAGTTGACGAGCTGGAAGCGGTCGCTCTCCAGCCGGGCGGCTTCGATGAGCTGGCGGTCGACCGAGTCCAGCATCTCCTGCGGGACCTGCACGACGTGGTGGTCGTCGTCGAACATGGCCTTGGTCTCGAAGTAGTCGCAGCCGATGTCGTGGGCGAGTTCGGCGGCGCGCAGCACCTCGTGGTGATTGGCGACGGTCCGCCCGTCCGGTTCCCGGCGCGACATCACGAGGAAGGAGTAGCCGAGCGCTCCGGCCTTCTCGGCGGCGAGCAGCCGCATGTTCCCGATCACCTTGTCGAACACACTGCGGCCCTTGCGGTCCGGCCGGAACAGGCCGTACGTCTCAGCGGTGCCGGCGTCGACGGAGACGCGGACCCAGGTGGCGTACTGGGCGAGTTCGGCGAGGTTCTGCTTGATCATCGTGCCGTTGGTGACGACCCCGACGGCCAGGCCCGCCTCGCCGAGGATGCGTAATACCTTGCGGGTGCCGCGATGGGCGAGGGGTTCCCCGCCGCCTATCAGGACCACCGCCCGGACGGACATCGCGACGAGTTCCTCGGCGAGGGCGGCGAGCCGGTCCGGGGTGAACCGGCCCTGGTTGAGGAGCTTTCCGCTGATGCATTCGGGGCAGGCCAGGTCGCAGAACGTGGTCGGGTCCAAGTCCACGACGAGGGGGGCGTGGGAGGGCGTGCCGGAGGCGGCCTGGAGGATCCGGGGCCAGCCCGAGGGCTGGTAGAGCTTGGAGACGAGGTCGAGGCGGTCGTGCGTCACAGGGCTCTCCTCTGCGGGGTGTACGGGGTGTCGTCGGCGGGGCGCACCGGTTGTGGCCGGGCGTCGTTCAGCCCTTGACCGCGCCGGTGGCCAGCCCCGCGGCGATCTTGCGCTGGACGGCCAGGAAGAACACGACCACGGGCAGGGCGGTGAGCGTGGCGCCCGCCATCAGCCCGCCGTAGTCGGTGCCGAAGCTGGTCTGGAAGGAGACCAGCCAGATGCTGAGGGTCTGCTTCTGAGGGGTGGACAGCAGGACGTAGACGAGCACGTACTCGTTCCACGCCTGCACCATGGCGAAGACGGAAGTCGCGACGAGCCCGGGGGCGAGCAGCGGCAGGACGACGCGGACGAAGGCGCCGAAGCGGCCGCAGCCGTCGACCATCGCCGCCTCTTCGAGCTCGACCGGGATCGCCGAGATGAAGCCGTGCAGCATCCACACGGTGAACGGCAGCGTGAAGACGAGGTAGACGAGGATCACGCCACCGAGACTGTCGGTGAGACCCGCCTCGTTCAGGAGCAGGTAGACGGGGATGACGAGGGCGGCGAGCGGGATCATCTGGACGGTGAGGATCACCACGACGAACGCCTTGCGGCCGGCGAAGCGGAAGCGGGAGAGGGCGAACGCGGCGAGGGTGCCGACCAGGAGCGAGACGAGGACGGTGCCGAGGCCGATGACGGCGCTGGAGCGGACGTTGGACCAGAAGGTCTCCGTGCGCATCGCACGGGCGAAATTGGCGAAGGTGGGGTGGGCCGGCCAGAACTCGGGCGGCAGGCTGAGGATCTCGGTCGCCGGCCGGAACGCGGTGATGACCATCCAGTAGACGGGGAAGCCGACGGCGGCCGCCACGAGGAGGCCGAGGACGTCGTAACGGCGCCGGGGCCCGCGACGCAGTCCCCTGCCCGCCCCCGGCCGCTTGCGTACCGCGCTCATTCGACCTCCCCCAGCCGCAGCATCTGCCGCAGGTACAGCACGGCCCCGGCGAGCAGCAGCACGACGGTGACCAGGGCGATCGCGGCTCCGGCGCTGTAGCGGTTGACGGCGAAGGACTCGATGAAGGAGTACACGCCGAGCAGGTAGTACTCGCGCTCGGGCTGGCCGCCGCGCATCAGCCAGATCTGGTTGAAGACCCCGAAGTCCCAGATCGACATCAGGGTGGTGACCATCACGAACAGGGGTTTGATCGCGGGGAAGGTGACGTACCGGAAGACCTGGGAGGGGCGGGCGCCGTCGATGAGGGCGGCCTCCTCCAGCTCCGGCGGGATCTGGGCGAGGGCCGCGTGCAGGCTGATCGCGGCGAACGGCAGCGCGCCCCAGACGACGACGGCGGTGATCACGGCGAAGCCCTGCAACGGGTCGGTGAACCAGTTGTGCCGGGCGAGATCGAGGCCGGGCAGCGTCGAGAGCAGCCAGTTGACGACGCCGTAGTCCGCGTCGAAGAGCCAACGGAAGATCGCCGCCGCCACCATCACGGGCATCGCCCACACCGCGACGAGGATCCCGGCGAGGACGGCGCGGACCCACGGGGACACCAGCCGCATCAGAAGGGCGGTGAGCAGGCCGAGCACCATGGTGAGGGTGACGCAGACGAGCGTGAACAGGGCCGTGCGGGCCGTCACGGTCCAGAAGAACCCGTCGCCGAGGATCGCCCGGAACTGCCCGAGCCCGGCCCAGGGCGGCGCCGTGCCGCTGAACAGCTCCTTGCGGGTCATGTCCTGGAAGGCCAGGGTCACCATGTCGACCAGCGGGTAGCCGAGGACCACGAGCAGGGCGAGCAGGGCCGGGGCGATCAGCAGATAGGGCAGGAGGGGGCGCAGCCTGCGCCCGGCCGGATCAGCGCTCATTGATCACGGCGTCGATCCTGCGGTCCGCTTCCCGCGCGGCGTCCGCCACGGACGCCTTGCCGGTGGCGATGCGCTCCAGCATCTCGGGCAGGACGTTGGACTTCTCCACCGAGGTCCAGCCGGGGGCGAGGGGAGTGACCCAGCCGCGTGTGGCGGCCTGGGCGGCAGGACCGTTTATGCCGCCGGCGGCGACGTCCGCGAGCTGGACGGTGTTGTTGGGAAGGGTGTTGGCGGCGATCAGCCGCTCCTGCGACTCCCGGTCGGTGAAGAGGCGGATCCAGTCGTTCGCCAGGTCCTGGTTCTTCGACTTCACGGGCACGGCAAGGGTGGAGCCGCCGAGGAACGGCGGGAGCAGCTGTCCGGACGGGCCGGGGAAGGCGAAGGTGGCGAACTTGCCCTTGAGCCGCGGGTCACCGCCGGAGCGGGCGTCGGCCGCGGCCGCGGCCTCCCAGGTGTTGCCGTAGAAGACACCGACCTTGCCCTGCCCGACGACGGCGGGCTGGTCCCCGTTGTCCTTCGCCCGGTCGCCGACGTAGTAGTCGTCCAGGAGCTTCTTCCAGGCGGTGAGCCCGGCGACGGACTTCGGTGAGGAGAGCGCACCCTGCCAGCGGCCGTCCTTCTCGACCGCCATCTCGCCGCCGGCGTCCTTGACGAAGCCCATGGCGGCGTACCAGTAGCGGCCGGGCATGTAGAAGGCCGAGAAGCCGGGGTCCTCGGCACCGAACCGCTTCTTGAGCCGGTCCAGGGAGGAGATCAACTCGGGGTACGTGCGCGGCGCGTGGGTGAGGTCGGCGCGCTGGAAGTAGTCGGTGCGGTAGACACCGACGCGGGCCCCCGCGTAGTACGGCACGCAGTACGTCCGGCCGTCGTCGCGGCAGGCGTCGGCGAGCGCGGGCAGCCACTGCCCGGAGCGGTCGAAGCTCTTCGGGTCGAGCGGTGCGAAGGCGCCGTTGACGATGTAGTTGGTGGTCTCGCTGTTGCCCATCTCGACCACGTCGGGCACGTTCCGGCCCGCGAGGACCGCGTCGAGCTTCTGGTTCTTCGTCGTCCACTGCTGGTACTGGACGTCCACCTTGACCCCGGGGTGCTTCTTCGCGAACCGGGCGTTGGCGGAGGCGACCAACTCCGGCCAGCTTTCCCGGGCGTCGACCGTCAGCCACACCGTCAGTCCGTCGCCGCCCCCGCCCCGTTCGTCCGCGTCGCCCCCACTACAGCCCGCCACCGCCGTGAGCAGCAGGAGGGCTCCCAGGATCACGGATCGGCGGTGCGGACGCAGTGCCATGGGTTCCTCCGTGCGGGGTCATTGAGACGTACGGGGCTTCGGCGACGGTCTTCTCACTACCCCGCGGGTCGCGACTCCCCGCAGCGGCGCGGAGTTTCGGCCGGAACACGACGGTGCGCTTCCCACGGAAAGCCCAGCAGTTCCCCGCTGCGCTGTGTGGATGCCGAAAGGCGCTGAGACGGCGAGGCCGTACTCAGGCCACGCTGACGCGATCGGCACGGTGGGTAGCGGGGTGGCTCTTGACGGTGACGTGACAGTGCCCGCAGTTTGGCCTGCGGCACTCCACGACCCCGATCGAAGGGCTTGTACGTGACCGAGCAGAGCACAACCGCCCCCGACATCTCCGCGCGCCCCGTGCGGGTCAACTCCTGGAACGGCTGGGATCCGCTGCGGCACGTGATCGTCGGCCGGGCGGAGGGCACCGTGGTGCAGGCCCCCGAGCACGCGGTGCGCCGGGACTACCCCGACGACGGCTTCCCTCTGGGGACGTACGGTCCCATGCCCGCGGACATGGTGGCCGAGGCCGAGCAGCAGCTCGACGACTTCTCGGACATGCTGCGGCGGCGCGGCATCAGGGTGGACCGCCCCACCCCGTTCGACTTCAGCCGGCAGGTGGGCACGCCGGAGTGGGCGCATGAGTCGATGTTCGGCTGCATGCCGCCCCGGGACCTGCTGCTCACGGTCGGCAACGAGGTCCTGGAAGCGACCATGTCGTATCGCAGCCGCTGGTTCGAGTACCTCTGCTACCGGCCGGTGCTGCAGAGCCTGTTCGACGCCGACGACCGGATGCGCTGGGAGGCCGCACCCAAACCGCGGCTGACGGATGCCTCGTACAAGACCGGGTTCTGGGACACGTACAACGAGCTGTCGACCGAGGAGCAGCTGGCCCGGGTCCGCGACTACGACCTGGTGCTCACCGAGGCCGAGCCGCTGTTCGACGCCGCGGACGTGGCTCGGTTCGGCAAGGACCTGTTCGTGCAGCTGTCGTTCGTCACCAACAAGAGCGGGTACGAGTGGCTGCGGCGCCACTACCCCGACCACCGGGTGCATGCGGTGACCTCGACCAACACCCATCCGCTGCACATCGACGCGACCTGGGTGCCGCTACGGCCCGGACTCGTCCTGCACTGCGGCGAGCGGCTCGCGGACGCCGAGCTGATGGAGTTCTTCAAGCTCAACGACTGGGAGATCGTCGAGGCCGTCCAGCCGGCGAGCTGGGACCATCCGCCGAAGCTGTCCTTCTGCAGTCCGTGGCTCGCCGGGAACATGCTGAACCTCGACGCGAACACACTGTGCGTCGAGGAAAAAGAGGTGCGGCTCGCGGAGCAGCTGTCGTCGTACGGCTTCGAGATCGTGCCGGTGCCGTTCCGGGCGGTCGGACCGTTCGGCGGCGGGCTGCACTGCGCGACCGTCGACATCGAACGGGAAGGCACGCTGGAGGACTACTTCCCGCACAGGTACGGCCGGTTCTAGGAATGGAACACGGTCCCGCGATGGTGCCGGTCGGTGTCGGCGCGGTCGTCTTCGACTTCTACGGGACGCTGGTGCGGATGGTGGAGCCGCTGCCGCCGGAGCACCGCGGGATCTTCGCGCGCCGGGGCCTGGCCGCTCAGGGGGAACTCTGGGGGGACCAGTGGTCGGTGGGCCCCGGCGAGGGCGAGGAGCACGCGGCGCACTCGGTCGGTGAGGCGGCGTACACGGCGTGGGAGCGGGACCGGCTGCGGCGGCGGGCACGTGGCTGCGGGGTGCCGGAGGGCGAGCTGGACGGTCTGGTCGCCGAGCTCGACCGGGCGATGAAGGCGGTCCGGCTCGAACTCTTCGCGGACGTCCCCGGAGTGCTCGCGGCACTGCGGGAGCGCGGGCTGCTCGTCGGGGTGTGCTCCAACTGGTTCTGGAACCTGGAGGAGTGCGTCGAGGCGGTGGGGATCGGCGGGGCCGTGGACGTGGTCGTCGGCTCCGCGCGGGCCGGGGCACGCAAGCCCCATCCGCTGATCTACCGCGCGCTGGTGCAGCGGTGTGCGCTGCCGGCCGGGCGGGTGCTGTTCGTCGGCGACATGTGGGTGCCCGACGTGCTCGGTCCGCTGGCGGCGGGAATGCGGGCGGTACATCTGTGGCGTCCCGACCGTGCGGTGGAGGGCATCGCGCCGCCCCTGCCGGAGCGGGCGGCGCGGATCTCCGGTCTGCGGGAACTGCTCACCCCGGGAGCGGGGTCCGGTGGCGCAGGCGGTCGAGGAGGTTGCGGGTGACACGGACGACGCCCGGATCCTGTTCGTGCCCGCAGACCACGGACCAGTCGGTGGTGCCGGCGGTGAAGACGGTGCCGCCTGCGGTGTGGATGCCCATCGTGGCGGCGCGGGGGCTGCTGATGGCTGCTTCGCGCACCGGGCCGTTCCAGTGGCCCCACTTGAAGTGGTGGAAATCCTCGTGCACCGGTTCCAGCACGTGGATTCCCAGAATCAGGAAGGAGTCCGGAGTGCCGTCCTCTCCGGTGGCGTGGGCTGTTCCATATGTGTCGTAGGCGTAGGCGGCGCCGTCGCATTCGTATCCGATGAGGGGTGTTCCCGATCCGAGCCGGTCCGGTGTTCCTCCGTCGGACCCGTCGCGCAGTCCGGTGCCCTCGTAGATCCAATGACCGGCGTGCTGCACCGTGTATCCGGTGCGGGGGCGGTCGCCGGGCCATTCCGTTGCGGGCCACATTCCGCCATTGCGGAAACTTACTCCGGTGAGCGAGTTCTCCGGATTTCCGACTCCGTCGGGTTCGGGCGTCCACCATTGGTCGGTGGCAGGCGAATAAGGGTATTCGTCACCGACGTGGTGGTCGGTGTCGGAGACGAAAGCAGTGTTGCCGTCCGTCGGATGCACACGCCACCAGCAGGTGTTGGCGCTGAGAAAGGCGATGTTTCCGCCCTCACGGACGAATCGCTCCGCATGGGTGCGCATCGCGACGCTCCAGTATTCGTCGTGGCCGACGCTGAGGAGGAGATCGTACGAGGAGAGCAGGGCGGGGTCCTCGTGCAGATCGAGGTCGGTGCAGTACTCGACGGGATAGCCGTTGCGTTCCAGCCAGGCGATGAACGGCGCGTCCCAGTAGGCGAGGTCGATGACGCCACCGGGGCGGTGGAAGCTGACCTTGTGGCCTCGGAGGGTGCCCTCGCCGCCGGTGCGGTGGACGGGGTGGTCGTAGAGGCTGACGGCGCGTTCCAGACCGGGCCGGTCGGAGCGGTTGTAGGCATGTCGCGTGAAGGTGGACTTCTTGTAGAGGATGCGGGAGTGGCCACCGGGCACGCGCGGGCGTACGACGAAGAACTCCCGCGCGTGCCCCTCGAGGTGCTCCGCGTCGAGCAGTGGCGGATTCCCGCCACCGTCCGGACCGTGTCCGGTGCATTCGATGAATTCGACCAGATAGATTCCCGGCTGCCAGTCCTCCGGTACGGGAAGGGAGATCGGCGGCCAGTTCCAGTCGTCGGCGGGCGAGGCGAGGCCGGGTATTCCGTCGGGGTGAGCAGGCGGGGTATGAAGGATTCCCCGATACGTGCCGGATTCTCCGACGGGCGCGAGTTCCTGTCCCAGCCGGTAAAAACGGAGACGGAACAGAGGAGCGTCGGTGGAGATGTGCAGCAGCACTTCTCCGCCAGCGATGACGCTTTCACGGCCCAGATATCCTTCAATCATGGCGCACATGCTAAGCAGCGACTGTTCGGACGACAACAGTGTCGTGAACCGGCCATTCGAGCCACCTTTTTGGACATAGGAGGTATTTTTCGACTCCGTGTCAGGCGGTCCGGGTAGGGCGGAACCAGACAGGACATGGATCCGTCCACCGGCCGGTGAGGGGCTCGAATGAGCGGTGAATTCCGCGTACGGGAAATGGTGCTGGGGATCGAGGGGCTCGCGCTGCTGCGCCATGCCATGGATGGCGACGAGGAGTTCCTCCAGGAGCGGGTGGCGGAAATACGCCGCTTCGTTCTCGACGAGGAGAAGCTGCCGGACGGCGGGGCCGCGGTCAGCGAGCTCGACGAGGCGGAGGGGTACGCGGCCTGGTCGGCGGTGTACGACTCACTGCCCAGCTCGTACATCGAGGTGGAGGAGCCGGTCGTCCACTCGATCCTCGACGGCCTGGCGACGGGTGTGGCGCTCGACGCCGCCTGCGGCACCGGGCGGCAGACCCGGGCGCTGACCGCACGCGGTCACCACACGATCGGTGTGGACCAGTCGCCGCAGATGCTGGCGAAGGCCCGCGAGCACGCCCCGGACGCCGAGTTCCGCGTGGGGCGGCTGGAGCGGCTGCCGCTCGACGACGACTCCGTCGACCTCGCGGTCTGCTCGCTGGCCATGACGCATCTTCCGGACCTCGCCACGGGTGTTGCCGAGCTGGCGCGGGTGGTCCGGCCGGGCGGGCGGATCGTGGTCTCGGACATGCACCCCTTCGTCATCTCGCTGCAGGGCCAGTGCCTCTTCGTGCGGGGCTCCGAAGAGCTGGCGTTCGTACGCAACCACGTGCATCTGCCGAGCCGTTACCTGGACGCGTTCGGCCGGGCCGGGCTGCGGGTGCGCGGCTGCCACGAGCCGCTGTTCAACGGGCGGCTCGCGCCCGGCGGTTACGAGGAGTTCATCGCGGACGCGGCCCGTGCCGCCTGGGACGGTCTGCCGATCGTCGTCGTCTGGGACGTCGAGGTCCCCTCCTAGATCTCTCCTGGAAGGGGGCTCCATGACCCTGGTAGTGGTACGTCACGCGGAACGGCCCGAACTGTGGGACCGCATTCCCGAGCGGTTCGCCGGTGTGGTGCCCGAGTACAACCTGCACGGTGACATCAACGGCGACTACTGGAACCGGCTGTTCGAGGACTTTCCGGAGTTCCAGTTCGTCCTGTACGACGACGAGCAAGACGTGATCGTCGGCGCGGGCAGGTCGCTGCCCCGCTCCTGGGACGGCACCGCGGCCGATCTGGGCCCCGGCCTGGACGACTCGATCGCTCGGGCCTTCGCGGACCGCGATGCCGGGCGAGCGCCCGGCGCCCTGTGCGCGCTGGGCATCGAGGTGGCCGAGGACCACCAGGGCCGGGGCCTGTCCAAGGTGCTGCTCGACGCGATGTCGGACACCGCGCGCCGCGCCGGGCTCGGGACGGTCCTGGTGCCGGTACGGCCCACGTGGAAGGAACGGTACCCGCTGGTGCCGATCGAGCGGTACGCGGCCTGGACACGGGACGACGGGGCCCCGTTCGACCCATGGATCCGAACCCAGGTGGGCGCGGGCGGCACGGTCGCGGCGGCGTCCGACCGGTCCTCGCGGATCACGGGCACGGTCGCCGAATGGGAGAGCTGGACGGGTCTCGCCTTCCCGGAGGACGGGCAGTACGTCTTCCCGGGTGGTCTCGCGCCGCTCGATGTCGACCGGGCGCGGGACCTGGGGGCGTACTGGGAGCCCGGGGTGTGGATCACGCACCGGGTCGGGGCCGGCCCCGACCCTTCCTGATGGTCCGGCCGGTCCGCTACAGCTCGACGGGCCGGTGGCCGCCGGCGGACAGCCCCTGAAGCCGTGTGCCCGCTCGGACGGCGGTCCACGCGAACGCGGCCATCGTACGGACCTCGTCCGGGCCCGCCTCCGGACGGCGTTCGGGCGGGAGCCCGGCGGGTCCGGCGGTGGCGACTGCGGAGTGCCTCATCCGGTCGAGCGCGTCCGGGGGGACATCGTCCGGCGAGGGGGACAGGCGCCGGGCCGCTCGGGCGGCCTGCCGTCCGAGCAGCAGACAGTGGATCCACAGCTCCTCCGCGAAGGCCCTGCCGAAGCTCCGGGCCACATCCGCCGCCAGGTCCTCCGGCAGGTGCGCGTCCTGTGTCTCCCGGACCAGCTCCTCGGTGAGCCCGGTCGCGGGCAGCGCATCGCGCCACCGGTGGTGGCCGCGCCCGCCGTCGGCGTCGTGTTCCTGGCCGGCCAGACGGATGTATCCCTCTCCGTACCGCATGTACGGGATCCACCCGGGCTCCTCCAGGACGCCGCCCCGGGCGAGCAGGGGAGCGGCGTCGGCGGCGGAGGTGGGGCAGACGGCGAGGCGGATGCCCTGGGCCGCGTGACCGTTGATGCTGCTGGTGCCGATGTGTTCGACGATGTTCGGTACGGCGAGCAGGCTCATCCGGCCCCGGCCGCGGCTGCGGAAGAAGACGGAGAGCAGTTCGTCGTCGTGGCGTTCGGCGCTCTCGCGGGCGTACTCGCGGAAGTCGGCGGCGGTCCCGGACGGCAGGCAGACCCCCAGCGACGGCGTGAACTCATCGGGCACGGCCCGCACCCAGCAGGCTCCGGCGAGGGCGGCGAGCCGGACGGCGGCGCCGTTGCGGGCGTGCCAGTTGGTGTAGAAGACCAGCGCCTCGTCGGGAAACCGGGCAGCGGCCCGCCCGACGATCTCCAGGAGCTCGGCGGGGGCGTCGACGTCGTCCTGGACGACGAGATGATGACTGGCCCGCGGAGTCACGGCGGCCCACGCGACCAGGGCGGTGCGCAGGGCGGAGGGCGGCCCCTCGGGGTCGGGGTCGAGGGCGAGACCGTCGAGCCGCAGCCGGGCGGCGAGGTCCTGGGCCTGGGTGAGGCGCACGGGGTGGGTCATGACGGCCGAACTCACGTGGACCTCGGTCACACGGCACTCCTCGACTGCTCGGCGGGGGTGGTCGCCGGTCATAATCGCAGAGCGCGGCCGCGCGGGGGCCGGCGCGCGGGGACTTTGGCCGGATCAGGGGCGGTGGCGGGCGCCCCAGTGGGAGCGGGCGCAGGGCTCGCCGTCGGTGGAGCAGCGCACAGCCTGGTGGTGCCGGCCGCCGGTGCCGTCCACGGGGACCTCCGGAACCCGGCGCCCCTGAAACAGCAGGACGGCGACGACGAGCCAGCACAGCACGATGGCGGTGTCGGCATACACGACGAAGCCGAGCGGCAGACCGGCTCGGTGCACAGCAACTACCGCGAGCCCCGCGAGGCCACCCCCGACGACGAGCAACAAGGACCGCAGAGTTCGCCGCACTGTGAACGCCCCCCATCCGTCGCGCTGCTTGCGAGCTTCCGAGAAGTGAACGGCAGAGCATCCCGTTGTGTGACGGCCCATTCCGGCCAGTCTGGCCCAACATCGAGGCAGGCACGGCGCCGTGCGCGGCCGCGTAATGACGAGATTCGGTCGGCGCCGGCAAGGTGCGAGACTCGTAGTAAATATGTTCCGGGGATGAACCTCTGAACCCGTAAGGGTGATTGACCCCTCGGGCGATACGGCCACGCGCCGGGGTGCGGCTAACTCTGCTCCTTGTGATTCACAACCTGCTGCGTACCGCCACGGCGGTCGCTCTCACCGCCCTGCCCCTCACCATGGCGAGCCCGGCGCACGCCGGAGAAGGCTCCGTCGCACCACAGGCGAGCTCCACTGCTCCACGGACGGGATCCATTGCCCATCGGACGGGTTCGACTGCCCAACGGACGGGTTCCATCGCTCCACAGGCGAGTCCGTGCGCCGCCGTCGTCGCGCCTGACGGACAGTTCTGTGTGCCCTCGCCCAAGCAGTGCTTCACGACGCCGTGCCCTCAGTACGACCTCGTGGCCATCCCGTTCCACCCCCGGTCTTCGGGCGGAGAAGCCGTGCCCTCCGAGGGCTCCGCACCCACCCTCTGACGCCGCCGGGGGACGGCGCGCTCCGCTCCTCCCCGCCGCGTGCAGGTGATCGTCCACCTCCGGCGCCGAAACGTTGATGCCCTGCTGCGCGGCTGCCGCACGTCCCTGGCCGCAGCCGCGCAGCGGGCGGCGCCGCGGCCGCGACCGGGCGTTGTCAGTGGTCGTAGGTATGTTCGGTCGTGTCCTGCCGTTGTGGCGAGGAAGTCGCCTTGGTGCACATAGGAGTGGTGTGTTGTCAGATTGGGAGAGGTCGAGCACGGCACGGGTGACAACACCCGCACGACCGCGCAAGCTGGCCAAAGTCCCGTTCGTCGAGCTGGCCGACGGACGCCTGCAGGGTGTGGTGTCCAGCGGCTCCGACATCGGGCGGGTCTATGTGTCGTCGGTCGCCGCGGCCACTTACGCGTTCGCCTGCAGCACCAACAACAACCGCCCCTGCGGCGGCGCGCGGGGGTCGTTCTGCAATCACATCAGGGCCCTGATCAACGAGGCGGTGCTGCAGTACGGTGCCGAGCGCGTCGCCCGCTACCTGAAGGCCGAGCCCGCGGACGGGGAGCCGAGCGCGCAGACCCTGGCCAATGACATGAGCGCCGCACGTCCACCGCAGGGGGACACCAAGGCGGCCGCACCCGTCTTCAGCCGGTTCCTGCGCCACCTCGCCTACCTGGAACTCGCCCCGACCACGGCACCGTTGCCGGAGATGCAGTGGTTCCCGCCGACCAGGGCGGTGGCGTGATGCGTGCCGACCTGTTCGCGGAGGACATCACCGGACTCGACGAGGCCCTGGAGGCCGTCGACGGCTTCGACCGGGCTCTCGTCGCCGGCCTGCTGCGTCCTCAGCCCACCCAGAGCGCCGGACTGACCGGCCTCGCGCACGCGGTCGCCGGGACGCCACTGGCCGTAAGGGCCGCCGAGGCGGCCGGGAAGGCGGCGGGCGGAGCCGCGAGCGAGGACCACTTCCTCGCCCTTGCCGCCGCCCGCACCGCGCTCCTCGGCTCCGTCCACGACGCACTGATGACCCGCATCGAGGAGGCGACCGGCCGGACCCGTGCCGAGGCGACGGTCCCCGCTCCCGCCGGGCAGCAGGGGGCGAACCTGCTCACCGCCGCCCGCTCCTGGCTGGCCGATCTGGCGCGCTGCGGATGGCAGGGCATCGACCACGAAGTGGTCGCCGGCGCGGCGCCGGTCGTCTCCGCGATGCTGCCGGATCCCGCGCTGCGCCGCCTGGCGACGCTCCTGGACGGCTTCGCCGCCGAACTCGCGGCGTCCTGCCCTGGCTTGTCCATGGAACGGATCCCGGCACGCCGCTGGGCCGACCTGTGGTCACGCGCACTGCTGCTGACGGTGCCCGGAGCGGCCGATGTGCCCGTGACCGGTACGGCCACCGGCCGTCTCCTGCCCCTCGGTATCGACGTCCATGAACACGCGACCGCCGTACAGGCCCAGGTTCACGCGGTGTTCGAGCCCGCCGACGGCACCACGCCCCGTCTGGTACGCGCCGGGGCCGCGGCGCCGAAACCCGACACGGTCGTCGGAGCAGGGCTCTGGCAGCTGCTCCGCCCGCACATGTCGCTGCTGGCCGCCATCGGCGAAGGCCGCTCGATGGAGCTCACCGACATGCCCGTCACCGCGGAGGGCGACCTGATCTGGAGCGACGAGCACGCACGCCGGGGCGAGCCCGCCGACGCCTTCGCCACCGCCCGCGTCGCCCTGCCCACGGCCACCGACGCGGCGACAGCACCCCTGGACCGGCACCCGGCGCGCATCGCCGTCCCCGTGTTCCTGGACGGCTACGCCGCCACCAAGGACGACGACGCGGTCACGTTCACCCTCGCCGCGGGCCCCCTCGCCGTCGACACCGACCGCATTCCGACCGCCGGACCGCTCACCCCCGAGGCCGTCGCGGCATCCGGCGCGTGCATCGGACTGCTCCGCTGGGACGCCGGGACGTATCGCGTGCAGCCGCTGGCCGTCGAGACGACCGTACGGAAGAAGACCGTCACGATCCACGCCGGGGGATGGGCCGGGGGCACGACCGACAAGACCGGTGTCAAGGCCGAGAAGGCCGCCACCGACGCCGTGGCCGTGCTGCGGGAGCGCGCGGGGAGGCTGCTGCGGAAATGACGGACCACACGACGGAACGAACCACCGGGACCACGGCCCCGCCGACCCTTCAGCCCTCTCGGATCCCGGAGGCGGATGCCCAGGACAACCGCCGGCAGGTCCTGTACTGGCGGCTCCTAGCCCGGCTCTTCGACCCCGAGGAGCAGAGCACGCTGGAATCCGCGAGCCTCGCCGTCGTCGAGGACATCGGCCTGCCCTCCGCACTGCTGGACCCACAGGCTTCCGTCGACTCGATCGTGCAGCGGCATCCGGACCTGGCAGCCGAGTTCGACGGCCTGATGACGCCCGAGCCCAAGCCGGCTCCGGACCTCGACTCCGAGGGACCCGATGCCCGCGACCGGGCCGCCGAAGTACGACGGGCGGCGCTGGTGTCGAAGGTGCTGCTCAATGTCTTCGCCTCCGGCTCGGGCACGGTCACCGCCGGACAACTGGCGCGCTGGCAGTCCGATGCGGGCTGGCTCGAACGTGCCCTCGGCTGCGTCCCCGGCGAGCTGCGAGGCGGCCGTCCCGGGAAAGGCGCGGCAGGGGCGGGTGCCAGCCCGACCGGCACCGGCGGTCGGCACGCGTCCCCCGACCTCGGCCGGCTCATTCCGGAGATCGGACCGGAACTGGCCACCATCGAGGCGGACCTCGTCAAACGGATGCACCTGCGCGAGGTGCTCGCCGATTCCGGGCTCGCCTCGCGGCTCACCCCGAGCATGTCGCTGATCGAGCAGCTGCTGCGGGACAAGAACAACCTCTCGGGCGTGGCCCTGGCCAACGCCAAGGACCTCATCCGCCGCTTCGTCGACGAGGTCGCCGAAGTACTGCGCACCCAGGTGGAAAAGGCCACGGTGGGTCCCCTGGACCGCTCCGTCCCGCCCAAGCGGGTGTTCCGCAACCTCGATCTGGACCGGACGATCTGGAAGAACCTCACCAACTGGAGCCCGGAGGAGGAGCGGCTCTACGTCGACCGCCTCTACTACCGGCACACGGCCCGCAGGACGACACCCCAGCGGCTGATCGTCGTCGTGGACCAGTCGGGCTCGATGGTCGACTCCATGGTGAACTGCACCATCCTTGCGTCCATCTTCGCCGGGCTGCCGAAGGTGGACGTCCACCTCATCGCGTACGACACACAGGCGCTCGACCTCACACCATGGGTGCACGACCCCTTCGAGACCCTGCTGCGCACCAACCTCGGTGGCGGCACCGACGGCACGGTGGCCATGGCACTTGCCCAGCCGAAGATCGCGGAGCCCCGCAACACCGTCGTGGTGTGGATCTCCGACTTCTACGAATGGCAGACCGAGCCACTGTTCCAGAGCATGGTCGCCATTCACCGTTCGGGAGCCAAGTTCATCCCGGTCGGCTCGGTCACCAGCTCCGGCCGCGGCAGTGTCAACCCGTGGTTCCGTGACCGCTTCAAAGACCTCGGCACGCCGGTGCTCTCCGGCCACATCCGCAAGCTCGTCGACGAGCTCAAGACCTTCCTCGCCTAGAAAGGCCCTTTCATGTCCGACCTGTTGCGCGCCCCCGCCGAGATCAAGTACGCCGAGGAACTGGAGTGGCTGGAGTCCATCGACGACAACCCCAAGCCCTTCTCCTGGCGGCTGTCCCCGAAGATGGTCCGCCTGTTCGTCCTGGGCTCCGAGCGGTCCGACGGCCTGGACCGGGAGATCTCGCAGAAGTGGTACGGCGACCGCAGTTTCGTCGAGCGTTCCATCGTCACACTCGCCTCCGACCGCGGCCTGCTGCTCATAGGTGACCCCGGCACGGGCAAGAGCTGGCTGGCCGAGCTGTTGTCCGCCGCGATCTGCCGCAACTCCACGCTGGTGGTGCAGGGCACGGCCGGCACCACCGAGGACCACATCAAGTACTCCTGGAACGTGTCGATGGTCATCGCCAAGGGCCAGTCGCGGGAATCGATGATCCCCTCGCCGATCATGACCGCGATGGAATCCGGCGCGATCGGCCGCTTCGAGGAACTCACGCGTTCCACCAGCGACGTGCAGGACGCGCTGATCTCGATCCTGTCCGAGAAGTACATCTCGGTACCCGAACTCGACAGCGACAGCATCGTCTTCGCCAAGCCCGGCTTCTCGATCATCGCCACCGCGAACAGCCGCGACCGAGGCGTCAACGACCTTTCCTCGGCGCTCAAGCGACGCTTCAACTTCGTCCGCATCCCGGTGGTGACGAACAAGAAGAGCGAGGTGGAGATCGTCCGCTTCCGTACCGAAGAACTGCTGCGCCGCCACCAGATCGAACTGGAAGTGCCGCCGACCCTGCTCGACGTGCTGCTGCAGAGCTTCGCCGACCTCCGTGCCTCGGCGGCCGCGGCCGGCAGCGACGACGAGAAACTGGAGTCCGCCCTGTCCACCGCGGAACAGATCGGTGTGCTGGAGGACGCGGTGCTGCACAGCAACTTCTTCGGCGAGCGCGCTCTCACCGCCCGCACGCTGGCCTCCTCGCTCGTCGGATCGCTGGCCCGGCGCGAGCCCGAGGACCTGGCCATCCTCAACAAGTACCTGCACGGTGTCGTCGAGCCGCGCAGCAAGGAAGAGGGCGGTTCCTGGCCGGAGTTCCTGGAGGGCGGCCGCGACGCGATCGCCACCCTGTCATGACCAGCACCCACGAGGGGACGTTCGAAGGACTGCGGGCTCAGCTGCAGGAGGCCGCGGCCACGTTCGCCGACGGACCCGACGCGCTGGAGGGCATCCTTCTCGGCATCGTCGACGACGTCGACCACGCGGTCCGTGAGCCGCTCGAGATCTTCCCCGTCTGCCATCACTCACCCGCCTCGGCGATCGCGATGGCCCGTCGCCTGCGGGAGAAGCGGCCCAAGGTGGTCTACCTCGAACTGTGCGAGGACATGGCGCCACTGCTGACGGAGCTGCGCAACTGCAAGCTCCCGGTGGCGGTCCAGTCGTTCGCGACCGAGGTCGACGGCTTCCCGGTCGAGTGGTCCCCGCTCTCGGTGGTCGCACCGATCACCGAGGCCTCCGCCGAGTACCAGGCGATCGCCTACGCCCTGGACACACCGGGCGTGGAACTGGTCCTCGTCGACCGCTCCTCGGACCACGTCTTCCAGTGGGACGCACGTGCGACGGAGTCCGCCGAGCCGGCCGCCCCGGACACACCTCCCGCCGAGGAGGAAGCCGCACTGCACGGTGACGCGGTCGGCGTGGAGATCGGAGACCTGCGACCGCGCTTCGCCGAACTGGAGGAGCACCTGCTGCACCACGGCAAGGTGCGGCACTGGTCGGAGTGGTGGCACCAGTACGTCGAGCTGCCGCTCGGCGACAGTGACCACGACACCTACCGCCAGGTCATGCTCCTGATCGGAAGCCTCTTCCGGCGACTGGCACCCGGCGACTCCCACCGGCTCCGGGTGGACGAGGACCGCGAACGCTACATGTGGACCAGGATGCGCGAACACCTGGCCGCGACCGGCACCGACCCCGCGGACTGCCTCTACGTGTGCGGCGCCTTCCACGCGGCCAGCCGCGTCGCCGAGTTCGGCGTCCACGGCACGGACACCTTCGAGATCAGCCCGCCCAGTGCCACCACGTGGCAGCACGGCCTGATTCCGTCCAGCCACGCGGCGATCGAGGCGCAGTTCGGCCTCGCCGCGGGATCGGTGTCGATCGCCGCGACCGTATGGGCGAAGAACGTCCGGCGCACCCGCGTAGAGCCCTTCCGCCTGGCCGGACAGGCGGGCGCGAAGAAGTCGAGTGCCAAGGCCAAGAAGGCCGTGGCCGCGGCGGCGGTGGGGCCCGCGGAGGCGATCCCGCCCTCGGACAAGCTGACCGGATTCCTGCAGCGACCGCCCGCACTGGACCGGCTCGACGAGGCGGAACTGCTCGGCTGGTCGGTCGAGATCGTGCGCGCCGCGCGCCGCAACGGCTACCTCGCCTCCACCGCCGACGCCATCGCGGTGTTCGAGACGTCGATCCTGCTGGCCGGAATGCGCGACCGGGCCAAGCCCACCCCGTACGACTTCCAGGACGCGGCCGTCACCTGCATCGAGAAGGACACCGTGCCCGGCCGGCGCGATGTGCGGCGCCTCGTGGAGATCATGATGGGCGGCGACCGGGTCGGCCGGGTCGGCTACGAGGCGCTGCCGCCCCTGGCCCGCGACGTGCACGACCGGCTCGCGCCCCTGGGCCTGAAGCTCCAGCAGACCGGTGTGCAACGGGCACTGCTGGACATCGCCTCCCAGCCGGAACTGGAGCGCTGCTCCGACGCGTTGTGGATGCTGCGCCACCTGCTGCCGCAGGGCGCCGCCCGCCCGATCATGGGCGAACGGAAACTGGGGGAGCGGCCGATCCAGGAATCGTGGGACCTCGCGCTCGGCACCTACCAGCGTGCGCTCATCGAGCTCGGCTACGAGGGCGTCAGCATCGAGCAGGTACTGGAGCAGCGTCTGCGCCGCACGGCGTACGACCGGCGAGCCACCACCGCGACCGTCCTGGAAGCCGTCGAGGACGCGACGCTTTACCTGCGCAGCCGCCGCCTCGCCGACGAACTGGGCACACACGCCCTGGAGGTGCTCTCGGCCGAACGAAGCGTCGACGGCGCACCGGAGGTACTGCGCCGGGTGCGGCGGCTGCTGGCGTACTACCGCACCAGCGAACCGGTGCTGCCGTCCTGGATCGAATCCTTCGCCAAGACGGGATACGCCCACTACTGCACCCTGCTGCCGACGGCGTTCACCGACGAAGACGCCACTGTCCGCCAGGTGGCCGCCACACTGGGCTTCCTGTTCAGCATGGAGAGCCTGGCGCTGTCGCTGGGCTGCGACCGGACCCAGCTGGAACTGGCCGTGGTCCAGTCGCATCCCGAGGAGCCGTCGAAGACGGCACTGCTGTGGGCGGCCCGGGTGCAGCTCGGGCACCTCTCCCGCGCGGACCTGCGGGCGAAGTGCGACGAACTGCTGGGCAACCCCTTGGTGGTGCCCGCCTATCCGCGCTATCTCAGCGGCTTCGTACAGGCCCTGGAGCCCGTCCCGGGCCTCACGGACTTCGTGGTGGAGGCAGTGTCGAACGCGTTCGCACGGCTGCCGGATCCGGTGCTTCTACCATGGCTGCCGACCCTGATCACCACTCTGCGATCCAGCGGCTCGGAGCTGGCTCCGCTGCTGATCCGTGAAGCCGGGCGGACCTTCCCCGGACGGCTCGCAGCGCTGGACGCATGGGTGCCGCCGTGGCTGGCACAGCCGGAGCCCGAAGCCCTGCGTCCGGGAGTCGGCCCGGAAGGCCCCCACGGCTGCACACTGCTTGCCGCGCACCCCGCGACGTGCGACGCGGTGGCGAGTCTGCTGGGCTGCGAAGGCACGTGGGAGACGGCGGAGACCGACCGCCCGGCAGGTGCGGCGCTGACCGGTCGCCATCCCGAGACGGCCGCCGCGCTGGAAGTGCTGCTGGCCGGAGCGTGACGCATACGGCTGTGCTGCCCGGCCTTGCCGGGCAGCACAGCCGTGCGGTCGAGCCTATGGCCGCACGACAAACCGGTGGACCTGGGAATCGCGGGCCTTGAACCCCAGACGCTCGTACAGCCGATTCGCTGCCTGGCGGGACGGACGCGAGGTGAGATCGACCGTCCGGGCCCCGGCCACCTCGGCCAGGCGCAGTGCTTCCTCCGTCAGCGCCGCGCCCACTCCGTGACCCCGCGCCGCCCCGTCGACCACGACATCCTCGATGCGGCCCCGCAGGCCCGTCGGCAACGGAAACAGGATCAGAGTCAGCATGCCGACGACTCGGCCCTCGACCCTGGCCATCAGCAGGGTATTGGCGTCACTGCGCAACAAAGCGGCCACCGACTCCCGGTCGGGCACACCGGCAGTACTCGAAAGCTGCGGCAGCAGGCGAGCGATCGCCTCCACCATTTCATCGGTCGCCCCACGGACGACCTCCACCTCGACGCTCATTGTCGTGACCCTACCGACAAGTCCCGCGAACAGGGTGGGAGGGCGTCCGCGTCGTGTGGTCACGGACGCCAGTACAGCGACGGGTCGGGGTGGTTGGTGAAGCCGAGCTCACGATAGAGGGGCTCGCCCTTGGGGGAGGCGTACAGATCGACCCGGGCGACATCCCTCTCCCGGAACCAGTCGAGCAGTCCCCGCATGACCGAGCGGCTGTGACCGAGCCGCCGGTACTCCGGGTCGGTGACCACGCCGATCACCTGCCCGATCCGGCCGTTGCGCAGGTGCGGGCCGGGCAGTCGTTGCTCGATCGTGCCGATGCCACAGGCGGCGAGGCCACTCCCGCCGTCCACGACAAGGATGCGTACGGCGTCGGTACCGGAGGCGGCGTCCGCGGCCGCGGACAACTGCTCCTTGAGCACGACGGCCAGGGCTTGCAGCCAGTCGTCGCCTCCCGACGCGGGGTCGAAGAAATCGCCGCCGAGGTCGTCGAACAGCATCGCCCGCAGGCGTACGAGTTCCGCGATGTCGCCCTCCACCGCCTGCCGTACGGCGGTGTGGTTCTCAGTGCGTTGTCTCATGCCGACCACACTGATGTAATGGTCTTATGCACCTCAACCCTTACGGCGAGGATGTCGTGAAGCTGGCCGCGGATCTGGCCAACCGGCGCCCCGCGAGCGCCGAGGAGCTCGCGGACCGCTGCCGCGCCGCCGGCCTGGTGGTGGAGCTTCCGGTCACGCCGAAGGATCTCGACCGCACCCATGAAGTGCTGGACGCCTGGGAGAAGGTCGTCGATGCCGAAGAGGAGCACGAGCGCGCCGAGTTGCTCAACCGGATGCTGGCGGCGGCCGCCGCCTACCCGAGGCTGACCGACCACGCCGAGGACGGCTGGCACCTGCACTACCGGGACGACCGGCAGATGCTCGGCCCGTTGCTGTTCTCACTGCTCTCCGTCGGCACCGCGCTGCACCTGGCGGGGCGGGGCATGCGGCGGCTGCGGCGGTGCGCCGTCACCGAGTGCGCCGTGGTCTTCGCCGACACCTCCCGCACCGGGCGGCAGCGCTACTGCTCGCGGCGGTGTGCCAACCGCGACGCGGTACGCCGGCACCGCGCGCGGACCGCACCCTGACCCGAAGGACGGCCCCTGGTCGCCACCGACCCCGACGCAGGCTGGTCAACCCGCGCCGAAAAGCAGTGGTCCAAGCCGATCGGCGCCTGGACACTGACTGCTCATGCCTATCAAACCTCCCTCCGGCCCGATGTGTACCCGTGATTCGCTCGCCTCCGACTTCCGCGCAATGGGCCTGCGCGCCGGTGAGGTCCTCCTCGTGCATTCCTCGCTCAGCTCGCTCGGCTGGGTCTGCGGCGGTCCCGGCACCGTCGTCATGGCGCTGCTCGACGCTCTCGGCGACAGCGGGACCCTGGTGGTGCCAACCCACTCCGGCGACAATTCGGATCCGGCGTACTGGCAGAACCCGCCCGTGCCCGAGGCTTGGTGGGCGGACATCCGCGCCTCGATGCCGGCCTTCGACGCCCGGACCACTCCCACCCTCGGCGTCGGCATCATCCCGGAGACCGTGCGCAGCTGGCCGGGCGCCCTCCGCAGTTGTCATCCGCAGACCTCCTTCGCGGCCGTGGGCCCACGCGCACCAGCGATCGTGGATGCCCACGCGCTCGACTGCCGGCTCGGCGAGCACAGCCCCCTCGCCCGGCTGGAAGAAGCCGGGGCGCGGGTTCTTCTCCTGGGTGCGGGCTTCGATTCCTGCACGGCGTTCCACCTCGCCGAGTACCGCGTCCCTTCGCCGCGGGTGGACAACTCCTTCGCCGTCATGACTCCGCAGGGTCGTGCATGGGCAACGGTGCGTGACACCTCGTTCACTTCGGACCGCTTCGATGAACTGGGTGCGGCCTTCGAGAAGGAACGCCCGGTGGTAAGGGGCACGGTGGGCGGTGCGGAGGCCCGGTTGTTCGGCCTGGCCGAGGCCGTCGCGTACGCCGAGGGCTGGCTGCCCGAGCACCGTCCGCGCCCGTCCGCGGAGTGATCGGATCCACGCCGACCGCCGGTCGGCGCCGGGCTCCCGCACCGGCAGGCGGTGCGGGATCGGGCGCGGGAGCGGGAGCGCTGAGGTGCGGTGGAGCGGTCTGAGGTACACCGTTAGATCACGAACTCGGCCTGCCGACCGCCAGCACGTCCGTCACCGACCGGCCAACACCGTACGACGTTCGGTGACGAAGGCAGCGCCGAGCCATTGGTATGGGAGGCGATCGATCGCGGAACCCACGGCGAGGCCAGGCCGATGTGGACGAGTTGTTCACACGGATCGAGGCGCGGCCCGTGGGACAGCAGCAGCGACGAGAGACCCGAAGGAGCATCGAATGCCGGCCCTCGGAAGGATCAGGCACGTAAACGGCGCTCCCTGCTGGGTCAGCCTGATGATTCACGATCTGCACGCGACCCAGGCCTTCTACGCCGACGTCATGGGCTGGGAATTCGTGGCCAGCAGCCTCGGCAGCAACTTCTCCGTGGCCATGGCGCACAGCCGCCCCGTGGCCGGGATCGGATGCTGCGGCCCCGCCGCCAGTCCGCCCGCCGTCTGGACCCCGTACTTCGCCGTGGACGACGTGGGCGAGGCCGCGGACCGGGTCAGGGAGCGCGGCGCCACACTCGCCGTCGGGCCGGTGAAACTGGCCGATGGCCGCGCGGCGATCGCCGCCGACCGGGACGGGGCCGTCTTCGGCCTGTGGGAGGGCACCGCCCTTGCCTGGTCGGTGGGGCAGGGCAGCGCTCCCGCGCGGCTGGACCTGCAGACTCGCCATGCCTTCGAGGCGGCGATCTTTTACGCGGGGATCTTCGACTGGGCCGAACCGCCCGGTGGCTGCACGGTCGAGTACGCGCAGGACCACGTTCTCGTCAAGCTCGAAGGGCGAACCGTTGCCACCCTTCGTGGCGGAGGCATCGAAGCCGCTGCGGATCCCCGGATCCGGCCCCGTTGGATCGTCGACTTCCGCGTCGAGGACAGCGCACGCGCCGCAGCCGCCGCCGTCGATGCCGGCGGTGAGTCGTCATTGGTTCCCGCACTCGACGACCCGTCGAAGGACGCCTTCGTCATCCGAGACCCGGACGGCGCGCTCTTCACCGTATCCGGCCCATGACAGCAGCTCCGGCACCCACCATGCACAGCTTCGGTCCGTCCACCGAGGCATCCATCCGTTGAACTGCGGGCCGGTGGGCCCGAATTCCCTTGCCGGGTCACCGGCCCCCGCCTATGGTTCACTCCATGGGAACTCTGTGACAGATGAGGATGCGCGGCGTTGAGCTGGACTCCGTCGCCGCATCCAGCAGCGTGCTGCTGACACACCACCGCACCGGTTTCGACCGCACCGTCTCCGAGCGCTGCGGCGGCCTGTGTGCCGGTCTCTTTCGGTTGTGCCGCATTCTCCGGCCGTACCGCTCAGCGCGCTCACGCATTCACCCGTCCTCATCTGGAAACAGGAGATACACGCGTGTCGATTGCGCAATTCGCCCTCCATGACATCACCAAGCGCTACCACGACTGCATCGTGCTCGACCGGGTCGGCTTCAGCATCAAGCCGGGCGAGAAGGTCGGTGTGATCGGCGACAACGGATCCGGCAAGTCCACACTGCTCAAGGTCCTCGCCGGCCGTGAGCAGCCCGACAACGGCATGCTCACCGTGGTCGCTCCCGGCGGCATCGGCTACCTGGCGCAGACTCTGGAGCTGCCGCTCGACGCCACCGTCCAGGACGCCGTCGACCTGGCCCTGTCCGACCTGCGCGAGCTCGAAGCGGCGATGCGCCGGACGGAGGCGGAACTGGCCGAGCACGACGCGGACGCCCCCGAATCGGAGCTGTCCGCCATCCTCCAGCGCTACGCCGTCCTCATCGAGCGGTACCAGGCGCGTGGCGGCTACGAGGCCGACGTACGGGTGGAGGTCGCGCTGCACGGCCTCGGACTGCCGGGCCTGGACCGCGACCGCAGGCTCAGGACCCTCTCCGGCGGCGAGCGCTCCCGGCTGGCACTCGCGGCGACCCTGGCCTCGGCACCGGAACTGCTGCTGCTCGACGAGCCGACCAACGACCTCGACGACGGGGCGATGGAATGGCTGGAGGACCACTTGCGGGGCCACCGCGGCACGGTGATCGCGGTCACCCACGACCGGGTGTTCCTCGACCGGCTCACCACCACGATCCTGGAGGTCGGCTCCGGCCGCGTGACCCGCTACGGCGACGGCTACGAGGGGTATCTGGCGGCCAAGGCCGTGGAACGTGCGCGGCGGCTGCGGGAGTACGAGGAGTGGCGCGCCGAACTCGACCGGAACCAGGGGCTGATCGCCTCCAACGTGGCGCGGATGGACAACATCCCGCGCAAGATGGCCCTCTCCTCGTTCGGCCACGGTGCGTACCGCAGGCGCGGACGGGACCATGGCGCGATGGCGCGGATCCGCAACGCCAAGCAACGCGTGGCCCAGCTGACCGAGAGCCCGGTCCACGCCCCCGCGGACCCGCTTTCCTTCGCGGCCCGCATCGAATCCGTGGGCCCGGAGGCGGCGGAGGAGGCGGTGGCCGAACTCACCGAGGTGAGAGTCGCGGACCGGCTGTCCGTCGGCTTCCTGCGGATCCGGCCGGGCGAGCGGCTGATGATCACCGGTCCCAACGGTGCGGGCAAGTCCACCTTGCTGCGGGTGCTTTCCGAGGAGTTGGCACCGGACAGCGGCTCGGTGCGCGTCGGTTGCCGGGTCGGGCACCTGCGGCAGGACGAGACACCCTGGCCGCCGGAACTGACCGTGCTGCGGGCCTTCGCCCACGGCCGGGGCGGCTACTTGGCGGACCACGCCGAAAAGCTGCTCTCCCTGGGCCTGTTCGGCCCGTCCGACCTACGGCGACGGGTGAAGGACCTGTCGTACGGACAGCGGCGCCGGATCGAGATCGCGCGGCTGGTCAGTGAGCCGATGGACCTGCTGTTGCTGGACGAGCCCACCAACCACCTCACCCCGGTGCTGGTCGAGGAGCTGGAGCAGGCGCTGGTGGACTTCCGGGGTGCCGTGGTCGTCGTCACCCACGACCGCCGGATGCGTTCCCGGTTCACCGGCGCCCGGCTCACCATGGACCGCGGGCACATCGCGGATTCCGGGGCGGCCTGAGCCACCTTCACCAGGGGGCCCCGGACCCCGCGTCAGGCTTTGGCACCGGCCGTGGCCGCTCCGCGGAATGTCCTTCGGTAGGTGAGCGGGGGGACGCCGATGGCCGCGTGCAGATGCTGGCGCAGCGAGGTGTCGCTGCTGAAGCCGGTCCGAGTGGCGACTTCGTCCACGGGCAGGGCGGTGGATTCCTGGAGGTGCCGGGCCCGGGCGACGCGCTGCTGGGTGAGCTAGCGCCCGGGGCTGACCCCCACCTCGTTCTGGAAGCGCCGAGCGAAGGTGCGGCGGCTCATCCGGGCGTGGGTGGCGAGGTCGGTGAAGCCAGCGGTTCGTGCAGCCGCTCCAGCGCCCACTGGCGGGTGGCGGAAGTGCTCTGCCCGGTCGGCTCCGGTACCGGCTGGTCGATGAACTGCGCCTGTCCGCCCTCCCGCCACGGCGGGACCACACAGTGCCTGGCCACCTGGTTGGCGATCGCGCTGCCGTGGTCCGTACGCACCAGATGCAGGCACATGTCGACCCCGGCGGCGGCCCCCGCCGCGGTCAGCACATCGCCGTCGTCCACGAACAGGACCTTCGGATCCAGCTGGACGTGCGGGAACCACTTGCGGAGGCATCCGCTCAGGTCCCAGTGGGTGGTGGCCCGGCGGCCGTCGAGCAGCCCGCGGCGGCCGGCACGAACGCACCGGTGCAGATGGACACCATGCGCGTGCCGGAAGATCGTCCTGGTGGTGGAGGGCCGGGAGGACCGGAACACCGACTGAGCGCGTCGGGCCGGGAGGGCCGGGTGATGCCGGGAGCGGGGGTACGCGGCGGGTGACGGCCCCGTACCCCCGCCCGCACGCCGGCACGTCCCTCACGCACCGAGGATTCGCAGCCGCTGCGTATCCATTCGAACTTTGGCAACTCTCCGAAGTCGCGCATCTACACTGTGCCCATGTCGCGCGAAGGTGCGGGACTTGAGCATCACGGGGACGCCATGGGATTCGGCTTCGGGCAGCGGCGCGGCGGGCAACCCCCCGCCGAGCGGACCAGTTTCGTCGGACGTGCCGAGGAGATCTCGCTGATCCAGGAAGCCTTCCGCGAGGTACGGCTCGTCACCCTGGTGGGCCCCGGCGGTGTCGGCAAGAGCCGCACCGCCCTGCGTGCGGCGGAGGGCCTGCGGGAACGGTTCCCGGACGGGGTGTGGCTGGCCGAGCTGTCGGCCCTGTCCGACCCCGAACTGGTACCCGCGACGCTGGCCACCGTGCTGGGCGTCCCGGACCAGGCCGGTATGGAACCCCTGGACGCGGTCGTCGCCCATCTCAAGGGGCAGCAGCTGCTCATCGTGCTCGACACCTGCGAGCACATGGTCGACGCCTGCGCCGTTCTCTGCGACGTCCTGCTGCGCGAGGCCGCCGAGGTGTGTGTACTGGCCACCAGCCGGCAGCCCCTCGACGTGGCCGACGAGCGGACGATGCCGATCGCCCCGCTCGGCGTGGACGACGCCGTGGAGCTGTTCACGCAGCGAGCCGCCCGCGTCCTGCCGGGCTGGACCATCACCGAAGCCAACCGGACACAGACGCTGGCGCTCGTCGAACGGCTCGACAGAATCCCGCTCGCCCTCGAACTGGCCGCCGTGCGGCTGCGGGTCGCCCCCCTGGCCGAGCTGGTGGCCCGGCTGGACCGCCGGTTCGAGGTGTTCACCGGCGGGCAGCGCGCGGCCTGCGCCCGGCACCAGACGCTCCGTACCACCATCGGCTGGTCCCACGAGCTCTGCACACCGGCGGAGCGGCTGCTGTGGGCGCGCCTGTCCGTCTTCGCCGGGCCATTCGAACTGTCGGCCGCGGAACGGGTGGGCGGGGACGACGGGCTCCCGTCCGACGCCGTCCTGGAGGCGCTGTTCGGCCTGGTGGACAAGTCGGTCGTGCAGCGCGTCGGCGAGGACGGGGCGCGCTACCGGTTCCTGGACACGATCCGGGAGTACGGTGCCGAGCGCCTCGACGAGGAGAGCGACGCGGCCGCCGTGCGCGGGCGGCACTTCGAGTACCACCGGGACACGGCCGGGCGCCTGTGGGCCGAACTCATCACCCCGGCGCAGGCCGAGCTCCATCGAGCGGTGCGCAGCCAGATCGCCGACATCCGGGCCGCGATGAAGTACGCCTTCACGGTCCCGGACCGTGCGGTGGAAGGGCTGAGCCTCGCCGTGCAGCTCGCCCCGCACTGGAGGGCGACCGGCACCCTGTCCGAGGGGCTGTACTGGATCGACAAGGGGCTCCGCCTGGTGCCCGAGGACTGCTCGGAGCGGGCCTGGGGCCTGTTCATGACCGGAGTGTTCGCCACCTGGACCGCCGACCTGGCAGTGGCGCCGGCCTTTTTCCAGCAGGCGCGGGAGGCCGCGCTGAACTGCGACGAACAGCGCGTGGCACTGTTCACGGAGCCGTACATCGGATCGATGCGAGCGCTCTGCGGCGAGATCGACGAGGGACTGGCCGATCTGGAACAGGGGCGTCGGCGGATCGTCGCCGTGGGCGACTCGCTGGGCATCAGCATGGTCCACTACGAAGGCGCGCTGCTGCGCGCGGTGCTCGGGGACCCCGACGGGGCCCTGGAGCTGTGCGAGGTGGGGCTGGCCCATCTGGACGGCACGGGTGATCGCCAGTTCTACGGTTCCACGCTCTTGGCGCAGGGCTTCATTCTCTGGCTCGCCGGCCGCCACGAGGAGGCTGCCGACGCGCTGCGGCAGGCCCTGGACTCCATCAGCGAGATCGGTGACGTACTGGTCGCCGCGCTCTGCTGCCTGGGCCTGGCCTGGCACGCCGCGGAACGGGGACGTTACGTCAGGGCGGCGTGGCTGCTGGGGTACGCGGAAGGCGCGCGGCGGCTCAGCGGCGACCCCGTTGCCATGCTGGCGTCCTTGCTGGACCAGCAGGAGGCAACCCGCAACGCCCTGCGGGAAGCGCTGGGAGACACGGAGTACGAACGCTGGCACGGCGTGGGGGCGCGGCTGTCGGGCACCGAGATCCTGCACGCGGTACGGGCGGACACCGACAGCCCGCTCTCCGCGGGGCGCCTGCCCCGCAGCCGGCAGGGGTCCACGCCGGCCGATGTACTCACCCCGCGCGAACGGGAAGTCGCCACGCTGGTCGCGAGCGGGCTGTCCAACCGGGAGGTCGCCGAGCAGCTCGTGATCTCCAAGCGCACCGCGGACACACATGTCGAGCGCATTCTCACCAAGCTCGCGATCGATTCGCGCACGGAGATCGCGTCGGTGCTGAGCCCCTGAGGGCTGTCCCGTGGCAGCGTCCCGCCCCGGCCGCCCCACAGTCGTACGTATACCCGTTCCGCCACCGGTACGTATGCCGACGCCAACGGGGTGAGACGGGTCCGACGGCACAGATACGTGTACTGACCTGCGGTTCAACGCGCGTCGCGGCACCGTGGGGTGCGGCAGGCTGGGCGTGCCGCCGGGGAGGCGGAGTTACTGCGCAGCGTTGGTGGACGGGGCTGTCGCGGACCCGAGTGCTCCCACCTCCCTGGCGGCACACCGGAAACATGTGCCCGCGCTGTCGGCGGTGCAAGCGCATGATTCCGACCGCTGAAACCCACCCCCTGCCCCGCCTACCGGCGGCGCGCCTCGACCATGAAACAGCCGAACTCCACCGCGCGGACGTGTACGAGGGCCACTGCCGGATCGGCGAAGACCTCGTGCAGTGCGTCGTCCACCTCGGCGGCCCGTTCTTTGGGGATCTCGATCAGTCGCCCGCCGAGGATGTGCCCCCGGCCGTCGTAGGCCCGCAGCACCCGGCGAGCACCGTGCAGCTCGGCCGGATAGCCGGGGCCGGAAGCCGGTCCGTCGCACTCCTCGGCATGAACGAAGACCGGACCGCACTCGTCGTACGGGCCCGGCTCGGCGTCCGTCTCCGCCGCCCAGCGACGCAACGGCGCGTAGGAGACGAGGACGATGCGCTCGCCCGCCTCGCTGTGCCGCAGACAGCAGCGCAGCGGGGCACCACCCTCCGGATCGGTGAGGGGTGTCCGGGTCCGACCGGCGTCGTCCCGTTCCCGCAGTCGCTTCAGCACGGCGGGGTCGATGGCCCGCACCTGGTAAGTCGTGGTCATGGCTCCAGCATCCGCGGACGCCCGTCCCGGAGCTGGCGGGAATCGGACGTTGCCCTGCCCGTTCCGGCTTCGTCGGGGAGCGGCCGCCCGGGGGCGTGCGGTCGTCGCGCGGTGCCACCGGGGTGTCCGCGTGCCGCAGGCGCTCACCCGCCGCGGACCGGGCTCCACTCGTAGACCATCGGGGCGGCCTCGACGACCTCGCTGGGCCAGACCTGACGAACGCGCTCCAGGCGGGCCCTATGGTCCTGGACCCAGTCGTCGTGCGGCTGGATCGCGAACAGCGTGGAGAGCCGGTCGGGGTCGTGGATCGTCACGCTCAGGGACCGGTCCTCGTTGACGCGAAGACCGAGCTGCAGCCCTCGGTCGCCACCGATCTCCGCCGTGCCCCTGGGCGCCAGGCCCTCCAACTGCTGCGCCCAGGTGGACAGATCCCGCTGGGAGAGGAAGAGATCGAGCCGTGCGTCGAGGAAGTCGGTGGACACCAGTACGTCGGCGCGCAGGGTGTCGTGTCCGGGCAGAACGCCGGGCTGGTGGCGCCCGGTGACGCGAACGACGCACTGGCCCCCGGCTGCGTCCGCCAGATGGATCAGGTCGACGGGCTCCGGCTTTCCCACTGTGTGCCTCCGCATGGCCTGGCTGGTGCATGTCGCGTGCATTCTCTCCCATGGGCTGCGCGCGGCTGTGGGAGGCCCCGGAGAACGAGCGCTGCGATCAGTGGTTCCGGGGCCGGGCCGTCACGGGACGGCCCGGCATGGTTCGGCGGACCCCAGCGCCTCACGGACGATCGCGGCGGACGCACGGGCCGCGGCGAGGACCGGGGCCGTGTCGTGGGCCGCGCGGGCGAGCATGAAGGCACCTTCCAGCAGGGCGATCACCGAGCCCGCGGTGTCCCGGGCGGTGTCCACCGCGATGCCCGCAGCGGCGTAGAAGGCGGCTAGGGCCTCGATCCACGAGGCGAAGACGTCCGCCGTCGCGCGACGCAGCGCCTCGTGCGTACTGGCGACCTCCAGGGCCACGGTGGCGATCGGGCACGGGTCGGTGAAGTCCAGTTCCCGCAGGGTCTCGGCCGCGCCCGTGAAGGCGGCAGCGGTGGCGGTTGCCGGATCCGCCCCGTGGTCGGCGAACAGACTGCCGATCAGCTCCAGATAAGCGGCTCCGGAGGTACGGATCACCTCCTCGCCGAGCTGGCCCTTGCCTCCGGGGAAGAAGTGGTACGCCGAGCCGTACGGGGCCCCGGCCTCCGAGACGATCTGCTTCATGCCGGTCGCCGCGTAGCCCTGGCGCCGGAAGAGTTCGGTGGCGGCAGCGACGATCCGCTGCCTGGTGTCGCCGGTGGTCCTCATGCCGGATAGTCTCTCACTAGATCGGTCTATCAAGTAGCGGTCACGGGGAGGCCATACGATGCCGGAAATCGAACTGAGCGCCGGAACCATCGAGTACACCGACACCCGAACAGACACCGGAACGGGGGACGGGCCGGGCGGGACCGTGGTGCTCGTCCACGGGCTCGCTTTCGACGGATCGGTCTGGGACGGCCTCGTGGCGGAGCTGCGCGAAGACTTCCGCGTGGTGGTCCCCGTCCTGCCGCTCGGCAGCCACCGCCACCCGATGCGGCCGACCGCGGATCTGTCGGCACAGGGCGTCGCGGACCTGCTCGCCGAATTCCTGGAGCGGCTGGACCTGCGCGCGGTCACGCTGGTGCAGAACGACGCCGGCACCGCCCAGCTCCTGCCCGGCGTGCGCGACGAGCGCATCGCCCGCCTGGTGCTCACCTCCTGCGAGGCGCTCGACAACTATCCGCCGGGCGTCCAGGGCCGCACGCTCCTGGCCGCGAGCCGGGTGCCGGGCGGCCTGTTCCTGCTCCTCCAGTCCTTCCGGGTGCCCTTCCTGGCATCGATGCGCCGCTCGCTGGGCGGAATGACGGCGCGCGGGATCCCGTACGAGCGGGTGCGCCGCTGGTACGGGCCGCTGCTGACCGACCGGGCCATCCGCCGCGACCTCGCCCGCCTTCTGCGTTCCACGCAGAAGGACACCTATCTGCGGGCCGCCGAACGGTTGCGGCACTTCGACCGGCCGGCGCTGGTGGCCTGGGGCGCGGAGGACCGGATGATGCCGCCCGAGACCGGCCGGCGCCTGGCCGCACTGCTGCCGCGGGGGCGATACGTCGAGATCCCCGGGGCCGGAACGCTGGTACCCATGGACAACCCGTCGGCGCTCGCCCACGAACTGCGCCGGTTCATGAAGGAGGAGGAGATCGCCTGAGAGCGAGAGGCCGGTGTGCTGCCGCCGGTGCGGCCACGAGGACTTCCTGTGAGCCGTGCCACCCGGTTCGGGCCTTGCCCACCGGGGACCACGGGGCAGCCCTTACGCTGTACGGAGCAAGACCGTGCGCGGGCACGAAAAGAGGAAGCACCATGTCCTTCGCTCCCCTCGGCCGGCACAACGGCGAGCACAGCGACTACTGCAACACCAGCCTGTGCTGCCGCTGTCAGCAGCGGAACTGGACGACTCAGCAGGGCAACGAGCGGTTGTGCGGGCTGTGCGCGGCCTGCTGCCGCGAATGCGGCCGGGCGCCCGCGCCGCATCTGGACGGGCTGAACGACGGGATCTGCGTGGACTGCCGCGGCCTGTGCACCCGCTGCCTCAAGCCGCTGCCCGACGGGGGAGTCTGCAACTGCCAGCAGTGGAAGCAGAGCCCGGGCAGCGACCCGATCCGCTTCATCATGCAGGGCTTTCCCCAGCCACTGCTCCAGGCACTCGGGCATCGCGTCCCGCGCACCCTGCACGACATCCTGTACGAGGAGCTCAAGCTCCGGACGGCCGCCCAGCTCCTCGACCGGATCGAAAGGCGCTGGAGCAACCGCTGGTCCCACGCGATCCACGAACGCGACGAGGAGAACCGCCGCCGCTGGGCACCCCAGGAGATCGCCGAGGCCCTCGTAAGCCCCACCAACTGCTCGAACCGGGTCTGCGAGGACGGCTATCTCCTCGCCGACGGAGCGCCCTGCCCGTACTGCCGGCGGCCGGCCCACCGCTTCGTCCCCGCCACCGCCGAGGCGATCTCCACCTCGGAGCACGCACGGGCGACCGCCGCGCAGATCCGGCAGGCGCTCATCAGCAACCGCTCGGCCGGGAAGAAACCGAACCGCCCGGCGCAACCGGGCGCCTGGCCCGCTCCTCCCGCCCGCTGACCCCGCTGACCCCGCTGACCCCGCTGACCCCGCTGACCCCGCGGAGACCAACGGCCACACCGATCGGCTGATCGGTGTGGCCGTTGGTCTCATTGCCCCGCTGGGGGTCAGTGCGCCGGGGTAGCCGGCGACTTCCCGCCGGCGGCGTTCTCCTGCGCGAGCCGCTCCATGCCGCTCTGCGTCTTGAGCGGCTTCTCCTTGATGAACAGCACCGCGATCAGGGCGAGGAACGCGAAGGGTGCTCCGATCAGGAAGACATCCGCGGTCGCGACCCCGTACGCGTGCTCGACGATCTGCCGGGCAGGCTCGGGAAGCGTGGACAGGTCGGGAACGCCGTGTCCGGCGCCCCCGTTGTCCGCCGCCCCGCCGAAGCCCTTCGCCATCTCGCTCGCCACCCGGTGGCTGAGCACGGCGCCCAGCGCGCTCGTGCCGATCGCCCCACCGAGGCTGCGGAAGAACGACAGCACCGAGGTCGCCGCACCCAGCTCCGACGCGGGCACGTCGTTCTGGGCCGCCAGCACCAGGTTCTGCATCAGCATGCCGACGCCCACGCCGAGCACCACCATGTACACACTGAGCAGCCCGAACGAGGATTCCGCGCTGATCGTGGACAGCAGGCCCATGCCCGCGGTCATGATGATGCCGCCCGCGATCAGGAAGCCCTTCCACTTGCCGCGGGCCGAGATGATCTGCCCGGCGACCGTTGTGGAGATCATCAGACCGAGGATCATCGGCAGGCTCATCAGGCCGGCGACGGTCGGCGTCTTGCCGAGCGAGATCTGGAAGTACTGGGAGAGGAACACCGTGCCGCCGAACATGGCCACGCCCACCAGCAGGCTCGCCACGGTCGTCAGCGTCACGGTGCGGTTGCGGAAGATGCCCAGCGGGATGATCGGTTCCTTGACCACGGACTCGACCAGTACCGCGGCAGTCAGCAGGACCACACCGGCGGTGACCAGGACGGCGGTCTGCCACGACGCCCAGTCGAACCGGTTGCCCGCGAGGGTCACCCACAGCAGCAGGGCGCTGACCCCGCTCATGATGAGGACGGCGCCGAGGTAGTCGATCTTCACTTCCCGGCGGACCGTGGGCAGCTTCAGGGTCAGTTGGAGCAGCGCGATCGCGAGCAGCGCGAACGGCACGCCGATGAAGAAGCACCAGCGCCATCCCAGCCAGGAGGTGTCCACGAGCACACCGCCGATGAGCGGTCCCGCGACGGTGCCGACGGCGAACACGGCACCGAAGATGCCCGAGTAGCGGCCGAGTTCACGCGGCGGAATGATCGCCGCCATCACGACCTGGGCGAGCGCCGTGAGACCGCCCGCTCCGATGCCCTGCACCACACGGCTCACGATGAGCAGGCCGACGCTGTGCGAGAAGCCGGCGACCAGCGAGCCGACGATGAACATCGAGAGGGACAGCTGGATGAGCAGCTTCTTGTCGTAGAGGTCGGACAGCTTGCCCCAGATCGGAACGGTCGCAGTCATCGCCAGAAGCTCCGCGGTGACCACCCAGGTGTACGAGGACTGGGTGCCGTGCAGGTCGGCGATGATGCGGGGAAGTGCGTTGGAGACCACGGTGGAGGCCAGGATGGCCACGAACATGCCGGCCATCAGGCCGGACATGGCCTGGAGTATCTGACGACGCGTCATGGCTGGTGCGGCCCCCTCGGGCGCACCGGCCGTGCCGGCTTCGGGTGTGACGGCAGCGCTCATCGGCTGGCGTTCCTCATTCTCTGGTTTCTCGGTCGAACGGCCCCGGGCGGGGCCTTCGGATGTGCCTCAGTCGTTCAGACCGGCGGCCAGCGAGGCGAAAGCCTCGCGATAGATGCTCTGGAACGTGCGAGTACGGCCGGAGGCCACCCAGAGCTCCACGGCGGCGCGCACGGCGGCGATCGTCGCGAGCGCGAGCAGCCGGGGGCGGAGATCGGTATCGGGGTCCCGGCCGAGGCGCTCGGCCACGGCGGCGACCAGCGCGCGTTCGTCCGCGCCCTGGGCGGCCAGGAATCCGGACAGCAGTGCAGGACTCTTCCTGAGCACGGCCATCTGGAGCTCCCAGCGTTCGTGGTCCTCCTCGATGTGGGCGAGCTCCTGGCCGACCGCCTCGCGCAGGGCGTTGAGTGCCGTGAGTTCCTCCGGTGCGTTGAGCACCGCGCGACGGGTCCGCTCGGCGTTGTCGTGGTTCGGGCGGGTGATCGCGTCCTCGAGGCACGGGAAGTAGTTGAAGAAGGTGCGCACGGAGACGCCGACCGCATCGGTGACCGCTTCCACGGTCACGTTCTCGATCCCGCGGTCCGCGGCCATGCGCAGCGCCGCGTCCGCGAGTGCGTCGCGTGTCGCGCGCTTCTTGCGCTCGCGCAGCCCGAGAGCCGTGTCGTCGGCGCTGTCGGCATTGTCGGCGCTCATGAAGTGCATGCTATGCAAGTTTGCGTGCTGCGCAAAATTATTCTCGGGCGTTCGCACCCCCGGCCGTGTGCCCGCCAGGGGCGGGATCGGGGTGGTACGGCGAAAGTCCGGTGCCCACGGCCGACCGAATGATCCTCTACTGTGTCGCCTCATGACACTCCTGGTCATCGGCGGCAGTGGTTTCCTGGGTACCGAGCTGGTCCGCCGGGCGGTGGCGGCGGGGTACACGACGGCCGCGACCTTCGCGACCGGCGCCGGCGGCACCGCGGAGGCCACCTGGCACGCCCTCGACCTGCGCGCCCCCGATCGCGTCGAAGCGGTCGTGGCCGAGGTGGGACCGCGCGTGATCATCAACGCGACGAGCAGCAGATCCGACTGGACGGTCACGGCGGAGGGTCCTGTCCGGCTGGCAATGACCGCGGCGAAGTACGGCAGCCGCCTGATCCATGTATCGAGCGACGCGGTCTTCTCCGGTACCCGCGTCCACTACGACGAATCCTGCCTCCCCGACCCTCTTACTCCTTACGGTGCGGCGAAAGCAGCGGCGGAGACGGGCGTCCGCCTCCTGCACGCCGATGCCGTCATTGCCCGTACCTCACTGATCATCGGCGACGGCCGACGTTCCGAGCACGTACGCGCGGTGCACGGCCTCGCGGCCGGGACCCGCGACGGAGTCCTGTTCACCGACGACATCCGATGCCCGGTGCATGTCACCGACCTGGCCGCCGCCCTGCTGGAACTCGCCTACGACGACTCGAAGGGCGTTCACCATCTGGCGGGAACCGACGCCGTGAGCCGTCACGAGCTCGGCATCCTCATCGCCCGGCGCGACGGGCTCGACGCCTCCCGCCTGCCCGCGGGTCTGCGGGCCGAAAGCGCACTTCCCGGGGGACTCGACATCCGCCTCGACAGCCGTACCACCCAGCGGAGGCTGCAAACGACACTGCGCGGTGCCCGCCGGTTCCTCGCCGTGGCGGCTTGAGGCAGACGGACGGGGGACGTCCCCGGGGGCGTCCCCGCCGCCCGGGAGTGTCCCCTGCGCTCATCCCGCCCCGGAATCCGCTCAGGGGGTCTCGTGCGCCGAGGCCGGGTACACCACCCCGTCCGCGGAGAGCAGTTCGTCGAGCCGCTCGGTGAGGTCCTGGGCGAGCAGCGGTCCGCCGTCCGCCGAGCGGATGCCCGGGGTCTCACCCGTCAGCACCCGCCCCACGCGGCCGCGTCCCGCGCTCAGCACCTCGCCCGTGACCGGTACGTCATCCGCGAGGAGCGCGGCCACGACCGGCGCGACCGCCTCGGGCGGCGCCTGCTCCCGCATCCGCTCCAGCACCTCCGCCGGCACGCCCTCGGTCGCCGCCGACATCCGTGACCAGGCCACCGGAGCCACCGCATTGACACGGATACCGTGGGGGGCGCCCTCGGCGGCCAGCGTCCGCGTCAGCCCCACGATCCCCGCCTTGAGCAGGGAGTACGCGGCGTTCCCGGCCATTCCGTACAGACCGGCCGCCGAGGTGACCAGGACGACCCGGCCCCGTCCGCTCTCCGTGAATCGGGGCCAGGCGGCCCGTACCAGCCGCCAGGCGCCGAGGGAGTGAATGGCCGTCATCCGCTCCAGCAGCGCCTCGTCGATGTCGGTGAAGTCCAGCCCGGGCCGGTAGATCCCGGCGTTCGCCACGATCCCGTCGACGGAGCCGAACTCGGCGCACGCCAGATCGATCAGGGACTGCGTCCCCTCGATACCGCTCGCGTCCGCGGTGCTCGCGACCGCCGTCTGGCCCGCCGCCCGGATCTCCTCGACGACCTGCGCCGCCGGGCCCGAGTCCTCGCTCCCGGTGCCGTCCGTCGCCGTTCCCAGGTCGTTGACGACGACATGGGCGCCGCGCGCGGCGAGGTCCAGGGCATAGGCCCGGCCGAGTCCGCGGCCCGCGCCCGTGACGACGACGGAGCGCCCGTCCAGCCTCAGCGTGTCCCGCCTCACGCCGACACCTCCGTACCCAGCGCGAAGCCCTGGTAGCCGGACCGGGCCACTTCCTCGCACCGCTCCCGATAGTTGTTGAGCCCGCCCGCGTACGGCATGAACACCCGTGCCTTTCCTTCCACGTTGGCGCCCACGTACCAGGAGTCGGCACGCGGGTAGAGCGTCGTGTCGGCGACCTCGTTGACATGGGCGACCCAGGAGTCCTGTGCCTCCGGCCGCGCCTCGATCCGCTCCACACCGTCCTCGCGCAGCTGCCGCAGGCAGTCCACGATCCATTCGACGTGCTGCTCGACCGCCCGCACCATGTTGACCAGCACCGAGGGGCTGCCGGGCCCGGTGACCGTGAGCAGGTTGGGGAAGCCGGCCACCGAGAGACCCAGGTAGCTGCGCGGTCCCGAGGCCCACTGTTCCTTCAGGGCCCGGCCGCCCGTCCCGCGGATGTCGATGCGGGTGAGCGGACCGGTCATGGCGTCGTAGCCGGTGGCCAGCACCAGGACATCGGCCGGGTACGTGCCGGCTTCGGTGCGGATGCCGTCCTCGGTGATCTCCACGAGCGGTTCGGCCCGCAGGTCGACGAGATCGACGTTCTCGCGGTTGTACGTGGAGAAGTAGCCCGTGTCGACGCAGATGCGTTTGGTGCCGATGGGGTAGTCCACCGGGACGAGCTTGCGTGCCGTCTCCGGGTCGTCCACGGCGTCCCGGATCTTCTCGCGGACGAACTCGGCGAGGTGGTCATTGGCCTTCCCGTCCGTGAGTATGTCGTTGAAGACCGACATGATCTCGGTCCCGCCGATGGCCCACTTGCGCTCGAAGGCGGACCGGCGCTCCTCCTCGCCCACGTCGAGGGCCGAACGGCCGGTGGAGGCGATGTAGAAGCCGGAGAATCCCGTACGGGCATAAGTGCGCAGCTCCTCCAGCTCCGTCTTGGCCCGCCAGCTCTCGCGGCCCGAAAGCGGCCGGTTGCGGGCCGGCAGGCTGTAGTTGGGGGTTCGCTGAAAGACAGTCAAGTGAGCTGAATTCGAAGCGAGTTCGGGTACGGCCTGGATGCCGGAGGAGCCCGTTCCGATGACGGCGACGCGCTTGCCGGCGAGGTCCACGCCCTCGTGCGGCCAGCGGCCGGTGTGGTGCACCTCGCCGCCGAACGTGCCGAGACCGGGCAGGTCGGGGATGCGGGATGCGGACAGGCAGCCCACGGCGGTGACGAGGAACCGTGCCCTGGCGCGGCGGCCGGTATCGGTGGTCAGGAGCCATGTCCTGCCCTCCTCCTCCCAGACGGCCGAGACCACCCGCGTCTCGAAGGAGATCATCGGCCGCAGGTCGAAGCGGTCCGCGACGTGTCCGGCGTAGCGCAGGATCTCGGGCTGGGTGGCGAAGCGCTCGGACCAGTCCCACTCGGCGTGCAGCTCGGCGGAGAACGAGTAGCAGTAGTCCAGGCTCTCGACGTCGCAGCGGGCTCCGGGATAGCGGTTCCAGTACCACGTGCCGCCGACGTCGTCGCCCGTCTCGAAGGCGTGGCAGCTGAACCCGTGCGCGCGCAGCTGGTGCAGGGCGTAGAGGCCGCCGAACCCGGCGCCGACGACGAGTGCGTCGTACTCCGGAACGGTGGTTGCTGAGTCGGTCATGTGCGGCTCCTTGAGTGGGGGGAGGGAGTGGGTTCCTTCAGGCGTTTCTTCAGACGGCGAGGCCGCGACGCAGCGCGTCCAGCGCGCCCTCGGTCATGCGGCGGGTCACGGCCGTGTCCGGCACGAAGCCGGCCGCGCCGTGGAAGGTGCCGGGAAACAGGTGCAGTTCGGTGGGGACACCGGCCTGTACGAGGCGCTGGGCGTAGTCGAGTCCCTCGTCGCGCAGTGGGTCGAGGTCGCTCACGGCGACGTACGCGGGCGGCAGCCCCGACAAGTCCTCGGCGCGGGCGGGCGCGGCATAGGCGGGCACCGGGGCGGCGGGGTCGCGGTCGGCCCCGAGGTAGGCCCGCCAGCTGTGCACGGCGTTGGTGCGGTTCCACACCGGCGTGTCGGTGAACTCCCGCATGGAGGGGGTGTCCAGGCGGTCGTCCAGCTCCGGTATGTCGAGCAGCTGGAAACACAACGCCGGTCCACCGCGGTCCCTGGCCAGCAGGGCGAGCGCGGCGGCGAGACCGCCCCCGGCGCTCATCCCGGCGACGGCGATCCGGGCCGGGTCCACCCCCAGGCCGTCGGCGTTCGCCGCCAGCCAATCCAGGGCCGCGTAACAGTCTTCGGTGGCGGCAGGATAGGGGTGCTCGGGGGCCAGCCGGTATCGCACGGAGACGACGACGGCGCCGAGTTCGGCCGCCCATCGCGCGGCGAGGGCCCGGTCCCCGTCACCCTCCTCCAGGATGAACCCGCCGCCGTGCACATAGAGCACGGCCGGCAGCCCGGTACCGGACCCCGCCGGACGGAAGACCGACATGGGAACCTCGGGGGCGCCAGGGGCCCCCACTACGCGGTGCTCGCTCGACTCGACGCCCTCGGGGAGGACGAAGGGCGGCGCGGCGGCACCCATCGCCTCGACGGTGGCCCGCGCGGCGGCGGCGTCACCGACATCGAGGGCGGGCAGCAGGGCCAGCCACGGGGCGAGTTCGGGATCGACGGGCAGGGGAAGGGGCACGGGGGCCTCCGGCGGACGGCACGGAGCGGCACCGGACGGAACAGGACCGCCCGGGAGAACCGCTGCTGACGTCGCCAGTCTGTGTCCGCGGCCCCGACCGGGTCATGAGCCGGGTGGCGCGCGATCCGCCCCCGTCCGCGCCGGTTGGCGGCTTGCGCCTAGCGGGCGGAGGGGACAGGGTGCGACTCGTCCGGCGGGCGGGGGAGAGGGGCCCCGCCCATTCGACAACGTCCCTCGCTCCACCTGTCGCGCGTCCCGCCCGCGCCACCGGCTCCGTGCGCGCATTCGCCGCTACGCCGGGTTGTCCCGCAGGCGCCGCAGGGCCAGGGCGAGCGCCAGCCGGAAGCGGCCCACCGTCTCGCCCAGCCCGTAACCGAGCGCCGCCTCCGCCCGCGCGACCCGCACCGCCACCGAGTTGTGGTGCAGGTGCAACTCCCGCGCCGCCGCGCGCAGCGAACCCGCCTGCACCAGGACCTCGAGTGTGGTCAGCATCTCCGTGCCGCTGCCCGGCTCCGCCGCGAGCGCGTCCAGGACGTCCAGGTCGCCTATGCCGGCGATGGCCGGGCCGGACAGTTCCCTCGCCAGCACCTCGAAGGCGCCGAGCGAGGAGTGGTAGATCGCGGGCTCCTCCGCGACCGGGGCCAGCCCCACATCCGAGCGCGACGTCCCCGCGAACCGCAGCGCCCGCACCGCACCCTCCCAGGAGCGCGGCGCCTCGGTCGCGGTGACCTCGGGACCCACCCCGATCCGGAAGCCCGCCGGGGCGAGCAGCCGCTCGGGCAGCGGGCCCACCACGGCCACCGCGTGCACCGAGCCGAGAGCGGCCGTCCGGCGGCGGCCCGCCGGGGCGGGAGGGAGCCGTTCGAGGACCGGCGCCATCCCCTGCGGGCCCCGCCCACCGTCGACGGCCAGGACGGTGAGCGGGCCCGAGGGCGCGAAACCCAGCAGCCGCAGCGCGCGCGCCCGCTCGGGCAGCGGCGCGGTGGAGCTGATGACGGTCTCCAGCAGCGCAGGGTCGAGCGGTACGGCCTCGCTGCCGCGACGGCTCAGCACGGTGTCGCAGGCCAGCGCCAGCCGCTCCAGGAGCAGCTCGTCGAAGGGCTGCGGTCCACCCTCGCGTGCCAGCCAGGCGTACTGCCCGTCGCGCAGCTCCCGTACCGCCGCGCCCGGGGGAGACCCGCCTGGCCGGGTCCTGCCGTCCGGCCCGGCCGTCAGACCGTCGCAACCGGGCCCGGACAGCCCGACCGGACACTCGGCGACCCGGGCCGCCATCCCCAGTACCCCGTCGAGGCCGAGCCGCTGCTCGACGAGGGTGTCGAAGAAGCCAATGAGCCGCATGGCGCTCTCCGCCCCGGCATTGAGCCCGGCCAGCCGCAGCACGAGACCCCGCATGTACCCACTCCGATCTCCCCCGTCGCAGAGTGCTGTGATCTTGGGACGAGTGTCGTCCACCGCGGCGGAGTGGGGAAGAGGTGCGGCCGCGGTGGGTGGCCACGAGGTGATGCCGACGGCGCCCGGCCGGGAGTGGGGCGGCGGAGTCCGCGAGCGACCTGGCTCGGCTCCCGATCCCGGGCTCGCGCGGGGGGCGTCGGCGTTTCGGCCAACGTCGCTCCGAGCCGCCTCCGTACCCGGCAACGGTCGGTGCATCCCGCACGCTCCGTTTCTCGCTCTGCCGTACGGAATCCACCTCGGCTCAAATACATGTGTTCGAAGAATCCGGCCCGGTCGTTGAGCTCCATGACATGCCCAAGCGACCTACCAGGGAGCTCACTTGACCTCGACCGAGACAGGAAAGCAGCAGTTCACGACAGCATCGCCGCCGCCACCGCAACTGCCACCACCGCCTCCGGCGGAGTTCAGCTACAGCGGGCAGTACGCGGTCAACCCGCTCGCCGAGGTCTCCTTCCGGAAGATGTGCGGGCAGATCCCGACGGTCCTGCACCGGATCGCCCGGCTGTCGTGGCGTACCGACCGCAATGCGGTGCGGCTGCTGATCGGGTGCCAATTGCTGACGGGCCTGTCCGCGGCCGTCCTTCTGACGGCGACGGCACGGGCGATGAAACCCGTCCTCGGGACCGGCGCCGTGGCCGAACGGCTGCGCGACGCCCTGCCGGCGCTCCTTCTCGTGGCCGTCGCGGCCGCCCTCGCCCGGGCGGCGGGCGCGACGGCCACGTACGCCGAGAGGCGCATCACCCCGAGGCTGACCACCGAGACGGACACCGCCCTGGTCGAGGCGGTCTGCCGGGTCGAGGCCGCGGCCTACTCGGAGCACGGCTTCGCCGACCGCCAGGAGGCCGCGGAGATGGGCGTGCTGCGCACCCAGGTGATGGTCACCGATGCCCAGAGGCTCATGTCCGCCCTGATCCGCATGGTCACCGCCGGCGGCGTCCTGTCCGTACTGAACCCGGCGATGCTGCCGCTGCTGCTCCTCGCCGTCCTGCCCGCCGGGATCGGAGCCGTCCTGACCGCGCGCGTGGACTACGAGATCCACTACGCCAACGTCGCCGACCGCAATGTGCGGGGCATGATGCGCTGGTGGTCCACCACGCCCAAGTACGGTGACGAGGTACGCGCCAACGGAATGACCGACTACCTGCTGTTCTGGTACCGGTCACTGTCCGAACGGTGCGACCGGCGGACCCTGGCCGCCGCCCCGCGCACCCTGCGCATCGCCCTGCTCTCCTCACTGGCCGGCGGTGCGTTCCTCGTCCTCACCTGGGCCGTACTGGCCTGGCTCGCCGTGACCGGCCGGATCGGGCTCGCGATCGCCGCGACCGCGGTCCTGGCCGTGCAGACCACGCTGGCTTCCCTGTCGCAGGTCGTCATCAACGGGGCCGCGGTCTTCCACACCAGCCTCTACCTCGGCGACATGCAGGCATTCCTCGACGCCGCCGCCGCGCGGGCGCCCAGGCGAGGGGATCGCGCCGTCACCGGTCCGGTCGACGAGATCCGGCTCGACGAAGTCGTCTATCAGTACCCGGGGAAGGAGAAACCGGCCGTCGCTGGCGTCTCCCTGACACTGAGGCGCGGCCAGATCCTCGCGATCGTCGGCACGAACGGCTCGGGGAAGTCGACCCTGACCCGGCTGCTCACCGGAATCAACCTGCCCGACAAGGGCAGAGTGACCTGGAACGGAGCGGATCTCGCCGAGGTCGACCCGGCCTCCGTCTGGCGCCGCACGGGGCTGGTCCCGCAGATCTTCGCCCAGTGGCCGCTGCGGGTGCGGGAGAACATCACCCTCGGCCAGCCCCGCACCGCCGACGACGGACCCGTGTGGGAGGCGGTCGACGCGGTCGGAATGCGTGAGGCGGTCGAGGAACTGCCGGAGCGTCTGGACACCCTCCTCGCCCGCGAGCTCTTCGGCGGCGCGGAGCTGTCCGGCGGACAGTGGCAGCGGCTGGCCTGTTCCCGCGCGCTGTACCGTCGGCCGTCGCTGCTGATCCTGGACGAGCCCACCTCGCAGATGGACCCACGCGGTGAGCACGGCATCTTCGAGCGGATCAAGGCCATCGCCGGCGACCGCATCACGGTCGTGGTCACCCACCGGCTGGAGAACACCAGGATCGCCGACCACATCGTCGTGATGGAGCACGGCCGCATCACCGAACAGGGCCGGTACGAGGACCTGGTCCACGCGGCAGGCACCTTCGCCGAACTCCTGGAGCTGTCGCAGGACCGCTGACCGGTCGTCCGACCGTCCGGCCGTGAACCGTACGCGGGATCACACCGCGTGATCCGCGGCCAGTTCCACCACCGCATGACCGAGCAGGGGGCGGACCCACTCACCGTCGCGGGCGACGCCGAGAACGCCCCCCAGAAAGGCCATCCGGAGATCGCCGGCCGGCGTCTCCCAGCGGAACGGGACGCGCGAGAGATGTGAGGGGAAGTCCTCCTCCACGGTGGCCCCCGGGCCGAACGACTTCTTGGGAACGGGGCCGTCGTCGGTGTACCGGTGGGCGAAGAAGGTGGTGATCCAGCCCGTCACACGATCGCCGCCGGAGGCAGACTCCCACTTGTACAGCGAACGCCAGAACTCCCGGTCCGCTCCCCATCCCGAGGCCGTCGCGCAGATCGCGTCCAGCACGGGGTGCAGGGCCTTGAACCACAGACGCAGACCCTCGAACCACCCTTCCAGTTCACGTACGCGGGCGGCCAGAAGCCGCCAGTCCCGGCCCGAGCCCTCCAGCCTGATCCGGGGGATTCCGCAGAGCGAGACCCACTGGAAGCGGTAGTACGGGCTGACCACGTCCATCAGCGCCACCAGCGCGGCCGTGGCGTCACCAGGAGTGGTGGTGGAGAACGTGGGCTGGAACAGATCGGCCACGTCGTCGCCGATCCGGGCCCGCAGCGGCTGCTTGACCAGGTTGATCGAGCGCTCCCAGTCCAGCGCCGCCAGGTCGTCGCGAACGGTGATGAGCTGCTGCTTTCCCGGTGTTTCGGTGAAGACCCCCTCGTACGTACGGGAGTTGAGGCGGATGTGTACGGCCGTCTCGTGCACGACGGCGTACCAGAGCAGGTCGGGGGACAGGCTCAGGGGCAAGTGGGCCGTGAAGCATAGGTGGATGGCGCGCAACAGGAGGCTGGAGGCGGGCTCAACGGCCTCCGGGGCGGTCGTCGGCCAACCGACGAGCCGGTCGGTGCTGCGGTGGTGGAAGCGTGCCGTACCGGGCAGCGCCGCACGGAGGAAGCGTTCGTTCCCCAGCTCGGTGAGCTCGGCAGCGAGCCGGGCGGCATGGGCATCGGAATCGGCATCAGCACCGGCGTTCTCGCCGAGCGGCAGGTCTATCTCGACAGCCATCCCGATCCCCGATCCCCAGCAGCATTCTTCAGCAGCACCGGCCGGCCGCGGCAGCCGCGATCAGCCGCGGCGGTACGACCGGCCGCGATTCTAACGAGCGGCTCCGGGGAGCATGGCGCGCCGCCCGGGGGCCGCGGAGGACTGCATGCTCATGCCGCCGTCGACGACGAGGAGCTGGCCGGTGAGGTATCGGGACTCGTCGGAGGCGAGGAACACCATGGCGTGGCCGATGTCCTCGGGAGAGCCCAGGTACGGGAGTGCGTTGCCCTTCCGCAGCGCTTCGACGACGTACTCGGGGAGGTTGTTCTCCAGAGCGGGGGTCATGGCCGCACCGGGGGCGATGGCGTTGCAGCGCACGTTCTGCGGCCCGTACTGGACGGCGATCGACTTCGTGATGCTGACCACCGCGGCCTTGACGGCACCGTAGGAGGTCTGCAGGACATCGCCGACGAGCGCGGCGACGGATGCCGTGTTGATGACGGATCCGCCACCGGCGCGGATCACGTGGGGCACCGCGTGCCGGGCACCCAGCAGGGTGCTGCGCATATTGAGGGCGACGGCCCGGTCGAACTCGTCCATGTCCATGCGGAGCAGGTCCAGGTCCTTGCGCGGGTTCGTTCCGCCGACGTGGTTGCACAGGACGTGCAGGCCGTCGAACTCACTGATGGCCGCGGCGACCATGTCGGCGACCGAGCCCTCGTCGGTGACGTCCACGGTGACCGGCAGCGCCCGTCCGCCCGCCGCCTCGATGATTTCGGCGGTCTCCTCGGCGCCCTGGGTGTTGAAGTCGGCGACCACGACACGGGCCCCTTGCAGGCTCATCAGTTCGGCGGCGGACCTTCCGATACCGCTGCCCGCGCCGGTGATGACCGCGACCTTGTCCTTGAGGCGATCCATGATCATGTCCTTCCGTGTATGGCTGTGCGGCTGCGCAGGGCTGCTCGATGGGCACCATGCACATAATATGCAAGATGCATATTATGTGCACAATGAACAAACATGGTCCGTCGTGCGCCGTGGGGGCAGCAGTGACAGGGCTTGACATGCGCGATGATGAGTGGGAACCCACGGTGGAAGAGGACCAGGCACATGAGCGAGCAAGAGCACCGGCTGAGCGATCTGGAGCGGGAGCTGACCTTGCTGTCCCGGCATTTCATCGCCGCGCGGGGTCCCCGCATCGGCCAGAGCCTGGAACGCTCGGCCTATGTCCTGCTCACCCGGCTGGAAGTCGGTGAACCGCTCACGCTCAAGGAACTGGCCCACACCTTCCAGGTCGACGTCTCCACCATCAATCGCCAGGTCAGCGCGATGCTCCGGAACGGCCTGGTGGAACGCATCCCCGATCCCGACGGAGGGATGGCCCGCAAATTCCGTCCCACCGCACTCGGTCTGGAACGCCTGGAGAAGGATCGCGCCATCAGCAGAGCGGGCACCACGCGCCTCATCGAGGCGTCCGGGTGGACGGGCGAGCGAACCGCGCAATTCCTCACCCTGCTGGTGGAGTTCAACCAGAGCATCGAACAGCTCGAAGGGCTCACCTGGTCCCGCACGGGCCGGTCCGACATCCCCTCGGCCACGGACTGACCGGACAGAAAACCGAACGCCCGCCCCATCCGGACCAGTTGCGATGGACGGATTCACCGGTTCGGGTATTCGCCCGCCGGAGCAGCCACGGTCGGGCAGGGTTGTCGACAGGCCGGCCGGGCCAGTGAGCGGAGCGGCACTTCGGGTGCGCCGTCCGGGCCGGCCGTTCGAGACTCACCGGAGTTCCGGTGGGGGAGGAGTCCGGCATGTGGGAGACCGAAGAGTTCGGCGACGAGCACGAGGGCCGACCTGCCGGCCGACGGCACCGAGCCGGGCCCGGTGTACTTCGACACCGGAAGCGGGCCGACGGTGCACCGGAGCACTGACTGGTACGTGTACGACGGCACGCTCGGCGCTCCGGTCGCCACCGAGCTGCGCGGCGCGTGTTCGTGCGGCTGGCGCGGCACACCTCGCTACCTGCTCGACTGGGAAGCCGTCGAGCGGCGGAATCCGTACCCGTACGACACCAGCGGCCCGGAAGGCGACTGGGACGCCCACATCAACGACGTACAGGCGCGCACCGTTTCCCTGCCGGTGGACCTCACCGCCCTCCTCGACCAGGTCGAGACACGTCTCACCGCCCTGATCACCGACGAACCACTGGCCGCGATCCGGGCCGCCGCCACCTTGGAACGCATGACCCAGCGCGTCGCGGAGGATGCCGTGTACAGCCTCGACACCGCGGACGGGCCGGAGTGGGACACCGTCGCCCAGGCGCTCGGCGTCAGCCGCCGGGGCGCACGCTCCCGCCTGACCCGCTACGTCCTCCGTCGCTGAGCGGCTCGCGAAAGCGGTTACCGGCCGAGGCGGTTGCCTGCCTGCCGCAGGCAGCCGTCCCGACGCCGACCGCGCGCTCCCGAAACGTCCGCCAAGGTCGTCCTCGGCAGGTCGGGCTCCGGCTGCTCAGCGCTCGCGGCCGGTCTGCAGGTCCTTCTCGAGGAGCGTGAACGACTTGGGAACACCGCCCGGCTGCGGCTTGCCCGCCTTGTGGCCGACGATCCGGTAGCCGTCCTTCACGTAATAGGAGCTCAGACGAGCATTCCCGGCCAGACAGTCCAGACGGACGAACGCCCGTCCCGCCGCGGCCACCCGCTGCTCCACAGCTCGTAGCAGCAGCCGCCCGGTACCCGGACGGGCGCTGCTGCGGTCCACCATCAACCGGTGCACATAGCCGGCCACGGGCGGTTGCGGCCCCCAGGCATCCTCGTCCGTCCACCACAACTCCCAGGCCCCGGCCACCCGGCCGTCGGTCTCGGCGATCCAGACTTCACCACCGGCCATGACCCGGCGGAAATGCTCCTCGTCCAGCTCGCCGGGCTGCCACTGGTTGTTGATGCCCTGGGCGAGCATCCAGCGAGCGGCGTCGTCGCGCAGACGAACGAGAGCGGGGAGGTCGGTGTCACCGGCGAGCCGGAAGCGCAGATCGTTCATCCCGCAATCCTCGCACCGGCCGCGGACGAGGCCGACTGGTGGATCGTTCAGTGGAGTTCGGAGAACGGCGACGACCTCCAGGGCTGGGCCGCGGGCGACCCCGGCCGTGATCCGCCGTACAGGCCCTAGCGGAATTCGTGGACGAGTTGGATCTCGCCGACGATATGGGCGTTGAATTCGTCGAGTTCCTCGGCCGGCACCCACAACTCGAGGATCGTCCGCCCGCCGGCCTGCTGGACGGGGTAGCGGCGCAGGAACTCGGACTCGACCTCGAAACGCGTGACGAACCCGGCTCCGTCGTGCTTCACATTCCAGTCCCGGGCGATCCGGATCGCGTAGTCCTCGTTGAGAACCGGGTAGAAGATGGGCTGCTCGGGAAGGCGGGGCGGCCACGCACGCCAGTTCAGCTCCCGGACCAGATCCAGCTCCTTGGGGCCGGTCGGGCGCCACAAGGTCGTCGTTGCATGCCGGCTGATCATGGGAATCGCTCTCTGAGGGTCGGCGGCCGCCGGAACGGCTGGTCGTGCGACCGGACGATACCGGCACGCCAAGTCGGACTGCCACGTCGTTTCCGCACGACGCACGACGCACGACGCACGGCATATGGCGAATGGCGCGCGACGCGTGATGCATGCCCACCGAGTCCGACTTCACGCTCCGGCAAATGGAGTAAGCGTCGCTGGGCCGCGCTCACGATGATCAATAACCTGACGCCCGGCGCGTGACCTCGCGTCCGTCGGACAGAGAAGGCGAGCGACTCCCAGTGGAACTCCCGATGTTGCAGCGCATGGTTTGTATCACCGCGGCGGCCGCCCTGCTGACGACGCTCGGCACCGCCTCGGCCGGTGCGGACGGCAGTGAATGGCAGAAGGTCGGTGGTGACGCCCGCAGCGGAGTCAGCGGTCTCGCGTACGAGGGCCGTACCGCGGACGGAGAAGGGGTGTACGCGCTGGTTGTGCACGACAACAAGCGGTCCGGGGAGCGGCGCCTGTCCCGGATCACCCACCGGGAGGGATCCGACGACGTCTCCCCGATCATCTGGGACGGGCCGGAACCCGTCGACCTGGAGGCCGTCGAGGCCATCCCAGGGATGCCCGGGGAGTACCTGGCGCTCGCCAGCCGTGGCATCGTCTACCGGCTGAAGGTCACCGGCTCCACAGCGGAAGTTGTCGACTACACGCCACTGCCCGGGATCGGCGAGGGCGATGACTTCGAGAGCTTCGCGCTTGTCGCTCAGAACGGGAAACTTGCCGCCCTGTGGGCCGACCGGGGAGCCGGTGCGGCTCGTCCCGCCACGCTGAACGCCTCGCGGTTGTCGTTCGCCCCGTGGGGGCAGCCGCAGTTCGGTGCCGTGACGCGCCGGTCCTACGTGGCGGCGTACCCGACCGGGGAGGGGACTCGGCACATCTCCGATATCTCGGTGACCGGTTCCGGCCGGATCATCGTGAGCTCGGCGGCGGACGCCGGTGATGACGGCCCGTTCGACTCCGCGGTGAGTGACGCGGGCCGGGTGACCGTGTCGGCCACCGGCCGGGTACAGGTCAGGCTTGCGGCGAATCCGACGGTGCTGGGGACCTTCCCGCGGTACAAGATCGAGGCGGTGGAATGTCTGCCCGGCTCCTCCGACACACTTCTGGGTACCGACGACGAGAACCTCGGCGGCTATGTGCGAACCATGCCGTTCTGCGGAGCCTGACTCCGGAGCGATGCGCAGCTCGCCCCTGAACGTGTAGCTGATGGCCGACTTCGCGCATGAGCTGGCCGTCACCGATACCGCCGACCGGTCACGTGACCAGGCGCAGCCAGGCCGCCGCGAGTGCGGCGTGACCGGCCGGTGTCGGGTGTACACCGTCCGCGGCCCAGTACTCCGGGCCGTTCGGCGCGGCGAGCCCGGCGAACATGCCGTCGGCGGCGAGCAGATGGGCGTCGTACGCGCCGGCCAGCTTGCGCACGGCCTGGATCTTCGGGTCCAGGTCGGTGCGCCACTGCCGCCGCTCCTCCTCCCCGATGAGTGCGGCACCGGCCTCGATGACACCGTTGATCGGCAGGAGGAATGGCTCGATGAGGACCAGTTGCGTGCCCGCCTCGGCGAGGGGCGCGAGCAGGCGGTCGTAGCCCGCTTCGAACTCCTCCGCCGAGATCACGTACCCCCTTCGGGTCCAGTGTGTGCCAGCCCATGTCGTTGACCCCGACGAGGATCGACACCACGTCCGGGCGCGCGTCGAGTACGTCGGTCTTCCAGCGGGCTTCGAGGTCCCGCACCTTGTCGCCCGCGTTCGCGGTGTTCAGCCAGGTCACGGGCCGGTCCGGGTACCGGAGTCCCCACTCGCCCACGACGCGCAGCGGGTAGCCGTATCCGAAACCGTCTTCGCTCTCCCGCCGTTGGCAGTCGGTGATCGAATCGCCGGTGAACATCACGGTGCTTCCCGGCCGGACAGTGATCGACATGTGGGCTCCTTGGACTCGGGCGAGCCGAACTCGGTTGAGGAGAGGAAAGGCAGGACCTCTCGAAAGGTGCCAGGCCCCGTCGACATCGGACCGACAGCCCTCCGACGCACCGCCGACACCACGCCTCCATGGCGGGGAACCTTCTGCGTTCTGCCCACGCGGGCCGGATCGACAAGACGATGAAGGAGGAAGATCGACAACGCCCCGTCGACTGCGGCCAAGGAATCCGACTCGCCGAGACCGGGGCGAGCTCCGGCCCACCCCAAGGTCGAAGCCACAGGACGTACGTCCACAAGCCGGGCTGGGCCAGAGATGTACCTGCAATCGAGCAGTTACGCGCTGGGGGTTCTGCGGGCGTAGGTGAGGAACGCTGCCCCGGACTTCAGAACAGTGTGGTCGGTGATTTCCCAGGTGCGGGGGTCGAACACCGCCTTGTGGGAGAAGAGCGGAATTCCTGAGCCGATGGTCATGGGGCTCAGTTTGATGATCAGCGCGTCTATCTCGGAATACAGAGCTCCGGCCAGCTCGGCACCGCCGACCAGCCAGATGTCCTTGCCGTTCTGCTGCTTCAACTCCCGTACCGTCGCGACCGGATCGTCGGCAATCAGTTCCACGTCCGGGTCCGGGCTCTCGGTCAGCGTCCTGGAGAACACCAGATGGCGCAGGTGCGGGTAGGCATTCGTCAGCCCGGCCTTGAGGCCGATCTCGTAGGAGCGCCGACCTTCGAGGACGGTGTCGAAATGCGTGCCGTCTGCCGTGATGGAGAGCGAGGCACGCGCCGGGGCAGGGAGCGTTTCCGGGTACTCGGCGACGAGGTGCTGGATGTAGTCCTCGGGGATCGGCCAGAATCCGTCCGGACCGGTGGGGTCGGAATTATCTGGTCCTGCGATGAAACCGTCGAGAGTGGATGCGATGTAGTACACAAGCTTGCGCACGGACGACCTTCCGTTGATCGATTGGCAGTGGCGATCGGCAATCGGTGTGCAGTGGACCGAGCCGTACAGCCAAGTGCCTGGAGTCCCATGATCACTACGTGCCTGTCACGGAGCAAGGGCTGCCCGAGACCGGCGCCCCGTGCCTGCCCTCCATACGTAAACCCCTAGGGAGTCCCTGTAGGGCCGGCCCTACGCGGATCGGGCGGTTGGCCTCATGTTCTTGCGAACCCGTCAACAGACAAGATCCACACATGACTTCACATCGCTTCCGCACCTCGCCCCGATTGCTGGTAGGCGTGGCTGCGGCCCTCCTCGGCAGCGGGGCGGCCCTGGCCGCGCCGACCTCGGCGGTGGCCTCTGCCGTAGACACACGGACCCGGCCCACTGCGACCCCGCCGACCTCGATCGCCGATTCCTCCACCCGGACGGCAGAATCCGGAGCCGTAGTCTCCTTCCGCCGGTCAGCTGATCTGACGACGCAACAGGTAGCCGCGGAGCTGCAAGGAAAGATCGACTCCTCCCGGGTCCGATACGGAGTGACGGCCTATCAGATCGTGTACCGCACCACGAACAGCGCGGGCGAGCCGACCACGGCGAGTCAGCTTCTCGTGTTGCCCAAGACCTTCGACCGCCATCTGCCGACCGTCTCCTGGCTGCACGGCACCATCGCCTACCGCAAGGACGTCGCCTCGGAGGACCCCGCCTCCGACGACAGGCTGGCGGCGTACTTGTTCGCGTCGACCGGACGCGCGGTCTCGGCGCCCGACTACGTGGGCCTCGGCGCGGGCGAGGGCTTCCACCCGTACGGCGATCCACGGGCCACCGTCGCCGCCGCCGTCGACGGGCTGCGCGCGGCACGTACCTTCGCCCATCGAGACGGCCGGAAACTCGACCGCACGGTCCACGTCAGCGGGTTCTCGCAAGGCGGGCCCGCGACCATGCTCGTCGGCCGGGCCCTCCAGGAGGGAGCCGACCGGTACTTCCGGCTCGGGGCGGTCGCCCCGGTCGCCGGTCCGTTCCATCTGTCTGCTTTCGAAGCGGCTGCGGCGGACGACAGGATCGCCAAGTCCGGCCTCTATCTCGCCTACTTCGCGACTGCGTGGAACAAGACCTACGGCCTCTACGGCTCGCCGAGCGAAGTCTTCCGCGCACCCTACGACCGGATCGTGGAGGGGCTCTTCGACGGTGATCACACGACAGAGGAGATCGCCGGTGCGCTCCCGCCCGCGTCCAAGGACCTGTTCACCGAAGACTTCCTGGACAGGATCCGCAGACCCAGCGGTGTCCTCAAGCACCGGCTGCACGCGCTGGACACCACTTGTGACTGGAAGCCGAACGTACCCGTGAGCCTCTTCCACGCCCGCGGCGACCAGGACGTCGATTACTCCCACTCCGAGTACTGTGCACAACAGCTGAGGGACAACGGCGCCGACTACCGACTCACGGACGTCGGTGACTACGACCACAGCAACTCGGTGAGGCAGGCCCTGCCACGGATCGTCCGCTTCTTCGACGAGACGACTGACGTCGACTGAGACGGCCGCGTCCGACCCCTCGCCGGGGCCGCCCCGGCGAAGACGTTGAACGGCCTCTTCGACATGGGGGAGAGGCCCTTCGCGCAAGAGAGGGGGAGACCGGCCTACGCTGAAGGCATGTCCCCAGCATCGCCTTCGCCCCCTGGCAGGCAGTGACGTGCTGCCTCATGTCTACCGGGTCACCAAATACGACCCCGCCGACCGCGACCAGCACGGCCACTACATCGGCGCCGAGTCCGAGATCAGCGACCACGGACCGGTCGAGGCCGCCTACCTCATGGCAGTAGCCGCCTTCGCCGAAGACATGGGCATCGACCAACTGACCGTCCGCGAACCGCAGATCGGTGGGTTCGCCCATTTCGGCCTGGAGCCGCCGGTCGGTGGCCACGGACTGGCGGGCCTCTTCCCGAACGACCTCGCCGGATTCCACGACGGTACGCCGGTGCCGGTCGAGGTCGGCCTGGAACTCGTCCGGGCCATGCTCCGCGACAACGGAGCATGGTGCCGCCTGGAGGTCGACGGGGTGTTCTCGGTGCACGTCGGCTGGGACCAGTACGTCTACGTGGGCAGCAGCCGGCCCTGTGAAGCGGCGCTGGCCCGTACCCGCTCACTCGGGTTGTTCCCGGAACGCCTGGACGCGTCGCCGTACGACTTCGTCCCCGATGAGCCTCACGTACAGCGCCCGGCCGACGCCGACTTCTGGGCCCGCCTGCGATGGGTGGTGAGCTCCCATCGTGCAACCTTTCTGGAGGAGACCTACGTCGAGAACGCGTCGCGCTGGCACCGCCTCACACTCGACAACATCGAGACCGTGCGTGCCCAACTCGCTCCTCGTGCCCAGCTGGCAGTCTGGCCGAACCTGTTCATCGAGGTCGAGGAGGCCGTGGCCGCGTTGCCCGACGAGGGCACGGTGGAGATCCTCTGGGAGGACGTGAACGGCCGGATCAACGCCACGATTGCCGACGAGACCCAGTTCGGGGCAGTGACCCTTCGCATCGCCGACGCGCGTTCCGCGGCCGTCGTACCCGTGAGCATCGATGAGCGCCACCCGCTGTTCACGGCCGTGCTGCCCGACAGCGACGGCACCCTACGTGCTCGCTGGCAGACCGAACCGACGCCCAGCGACCGGGACTGGGCCGTCCTGAAGACCCTACGGCGCGGTCAGCTCGTCACCGGCACCGTGACGTGCATTGCCGACTTCGGCGTCACGTTCGTCGACATCGGCGGCTTCACCGCGGTGATCAACATTCCGGAGCTGTCCTGGCGCCCCGTCAACCATCCCTCCGACGTCGTCGGTGTCGGACAGGAGATCACTGCCGAAGTGCTCGACGTCGACATGGCCCGGGAACGAGTTGCGCTGTCGCTCAAGGCGGCGCAGGAGGACCCGTGGCCGCAGGTGGCGCAGCGGATCGGGGAAGTGGTCACCGGCCCGGTCACGAACATCGTGCCGTTCGGGTTCTTCGTCCGCGTCGAAGACCGGGAGGACGGCTTCCAGGGACTGGTGCGCATCGGAGAGCCGGCCGACACCCCCGTCGAGCGGCCCGAGAACGCCGTTCGAGTGGGCGACATCCTCACCGTGGAGATCGCAGACGTCGACCTCCCGGGCCGCCGCATTCTCCTTTCGCTCGCTCAGGCCCCTACTGCCGGTTCGTGACGTATCGGCCGGCGGCATCCTGACTGCCGGAACCACGTCACCGACAGCCAGCCGGTGCGTTGCGGGAGCGTCGGGACCGAATGGCCAACCTCAGCCGGTGCCAGCAAAGTTGACGGACATTCAGTATAGCTTCGGCTTGGCATGCCATTGTTCACAACATCTCTTTCGAAACAATTGTTGTAGGTCTATCTTTGGCGCATGGCCGCTTCTTCCGCCGCATCCGCCGCTTCCTCCGCTGCCTCGGCCGAGTTCTCGGACCGAGACATCGAGTCGTCGGAACGGGACATCGAACTCGACACCGCAGCCCTGCGCGTACTTGCTCATCCATTGCGCCTGAACGTGCTCACCCTGTTGCGTGAGCGCGGTCCTTCCACCGCCACCCGCATCGCGGAGGAACTCGGCATCAACCCCGGTGCGGCGAGCTACCACCTGCGTCGCCTCGCGTCGGGCGGACTCATCGTGGACGAGCCTGGCCGGGGCACCGGGCGGGAACGATGGTGGAAATCCCTTCATCGCCAGTCGATCCACGAGCCTGCGACAGCGCCGGCGGAGCAACGCGAGGCCGGACGCGCATACACGCAGGCAGTCGCCGCAGCCGCTGCGGACCGATTGCGCAGGGCAGCGCAGGAGGTGGCCCTGCTTCCTCAGGAATGGCTCGACGTCACCGTCTACAGCGACTTCCTCCTGTACTTGACACCCGGCGACGTGGACCGGATGAGGTCCGAGCTCTTCGAGGTGATCGCCCGCTACCGCCACGGAGCCGGGGAAGCACCCGAAGTACCTGAAGCGACCGAGGTGCGCGGGGCGCCTGAAGGCTTCTCTCCGATAGTGCTGCAAGTGCAGGCGTTTCCGGTGCCCGGCGCGGCCCTGCGACCGACCGGTGACGCGTGAGTACGCACGGCATGGCAGCGTTCGCGCGGCCCGCTCACCGGGACGTCAACGTCCTTCGCTGGCTTGCCGCGTACACCGCCTCGGTGACGGGCGACGTCGTGTACTTCCTCGCCCTGTCCTGGGCTGCCACCCGGACCGGCGGGCCGTCGCAGGCGGGCCTGGTGGTCGCGGCCGGGGCACTTCCCCGGGCGGTCTTCATGCTCGGCGGGGGCGTGGTGGCCGACCGGTTCGGGCCGCGCCGGGTCGCTGTGGTCAGCGATGCGGTCCGCTGCGTGGTGATCCTCGCCGTGGCCGCGGCAGTCGTGTCGGCGTCGCCGGGTGTCTGGCTGTTGGCCACGGTGGCGTTGATCTTCGGTGTGGTGGACGCGGTGTTCATGCCGGCGGTGGGTGCGTTGCCGCCGCGCATCACGACGCCCGGGCAACTCGCCAGGGTCCAGGGGATGCGCGGGCTGTCGATACGGCTGAGCAACGCGGTCGGCCCGCTCCTGGCGGGGGTGGTGCTGGCCATCGGCGGTGCGGCCGGTGCGTTCACGGCCGCGGGGGTACTCTTCGCCGGCTCGCTCGCCGTTCTGCTCACCGTGCGGATCGCGCCCCCGACGGAGGTTCCTCGGCGAGCCTCTGCCTGGCGTGAGCTGGGTGACGGTTTGCGATACGTCCGCCGCCACCGGACGCTCGCGTCCCTGGTCGCAGTGATCGGGCTGAGCGAGATGTGCTTCAGCGGCCCGGTCGCCACCGGCCTGGTGCTCCTGGCGGACGAACGCGGCTGGGGCGCGTCGGGGATGGGCTGGGTCGCGAGTGCGTTCAGCGTCGGAGGCGCGGCGGCGGGGTTGATTCTCACCGTGTCGCCCCGGATCCCACGTGCCGGGCTGGCGATGTCCGGGGCGTTGCTCGGGACAGCTGCGGGCGCGGTCGCGCTGGGGCAGGCCCCTTCATTGCCCGCTGCCGTGGGGTTCGGCGCCCTGATCGGCCTGACCAGCGGGCTCACCGCGGTCGTGACCGGCGCCCTGATCCAGACGGAGACCGACCCGCGATACCTCGGCCGGGTCACCTCGGTCACGACACTGTGCACACTGGGCCTCGCGCCCGCGCTCTTCCCGGCGGTCGGCGTGACGGTGGCTCTGTGGGGAGCGGATGCGTTCTTCGCCGGATGCGGCGCGATCTGCCTGTCCGCCGGGGTGCTCGGCCTGGCCGTTCCCGTGCTACGGCGCGCCGAACTCCGGCCGGCGACGACGGGGTCCGCCGCGCCGACAGGCCGCAACTACCCTAAAAGATAGGGAAGTTCATCCCCATTGAACCCGGCAGGAACACACATCACTGTGAGCCGACTGAGTCGGGGAAACAGCTGAGTGATCCGTGTGGCCCGACATACCCGAGGGCTACGTCTGCGGCAGAAGCGCCAGTGCCTCCTTCGCGTTGTGGACAGCGACTCCCTGCATGAACGCCCGACCGGGGAAGTCACCGTCGAGGAGACGCAGCGGGCCGGCCACCAGTGACAGCCGCATCGCGAGCATGTAGAGGTCGAGTCGTCGGGGATCGAGATCGGGCCGGGACAGCGCGGCGTACCGCTCACGGAAGCGGAGCCGGAGGAATACATGCTCCCACTCGATGTCGAAGTACATCAGGCCCTCGATGTCGATCAGGACGGGGTGCCCGTCGACATCCACCAGGACGTGGTCGGGTCCGAGTTCTCCGTGGATCAGGCCGTATTCCTGGCGAGGGCTCACCCGTTCCGCCAGCTGTTCAAGACGGTCGCGCAAAGCGGCTTCGGCCGCCGCGATGCTGCCGTCACGCGCCGCCGCCTCCTTGAGGTGCCCCAGGGCACGGTCGAGCACCCGTCGCTCGCACGGGACATCGGAGACGCAGTCGCCGTGCTCCCGCAGGTCCACGCCGCCGTAGTCCCGGGACCGGTCACGGTGCATCACGCCGAGCATCTCGGCAAGGCCGCCGAGGGCCCCTGCCGCGCGCTCGGGATCCGTCTCGAAGAAGGCTTCGAGCGTGCCACCGGCAACGTCCTCGACCACGGCGAAATCGGCCGGAAAGCGGCATCGGCTGCCATCCGCCAGGAGCACCTGCGGAACCCGTACCCCGAGACCGTGCAAGGTCCGTTGTGCGGTCAGGAACTGGGCCATTCCTGACGCGGGCGCGAAGGGATCGGAGGGATCGGCCTCTCCTGTGCTCGGCCAGTAGTTCTCGTCCTCGGCCCAGCTGTAGACGATCACGCTCTCCGTACGGGGGCCATCGAGGCGGGCCCGGTACACGCCCTTCTGGCTTCCCCCACGCAACCGGTCCACCGAGATGACGCGGCGTCCCGCTCCCAGCGCATCACGCACGAGTTCCGACAGGTTTTCGGTGTCCGCGAATTGCCTCATCCGCAGAAGCTACACAGGAAGACGCCGCGCGTCCCACTGGATAGATTCTCCACTTCCAGCAGCAGCATCTGTTCGTGGGTCCGCAAGGCGTCTTCGCGCGGGGTGGTGATGCCTCCGGGGGCGTCCGGAGACTGGCTCGGCCGACCGATTCGATCGAGGGCCTTGGCCGCACGGTCCCGGTGGACGCGCAGACTTCGGAAGTCGTCTGCTCGGAGCCTGCCGACAGCAGACGCTTGACCAGCTGTGCTGTTTCAGGACGTCGGATCTGCGGCGTCCTCGGTGGGGACCTGCTGCGAACGGAGACCGAAGGGGTTGTCGATGGCGTACCGCAGCGGCCGTCCGGCCCCCGCCGGGCGACATCGGTAGCTGTGCCCTCGACGTGCACCGCCTCGCCGTCACGGTCGGTCCCGTCGATGGCCCAGTCCACGATCAGCAGCGCCAGGTCTCCGTTGCGGTAGACGTGCCGCGGACGGACCGAGACGGGGACTCCGAGGTTCTGCAGACGGCCATTGGCGGCGAGCAGGGCCGGGCCGGTCACCGGCGTTCCCGACTGCTCGACCAGCACTGCCCCGTCCTCGTAGACCTCCGCCAACGCGGTGGCATCGCCACTGTTGAACCGCTCGGCGAACACTGCGGGCACGTCTTCGGGCCGATCGGCCAGTTCCCGCATGATCGACAGATGTCCTTCCGTTGCGGGGAGAATAGGGTGCTCCACACGTTAGGAGGCGATCTCGTGACTCACCGAACGGTTGGTCACCCGGCAGGGCTGCCCGAGGACCCATACGCGAACATCGAGGTGCCCAATCCCGCCTGCCCGGTGGAGATCACGCTGGCGGCCCTTCACGGCCGCTGGACGACGCTGGTGGTTCGCGAGCTGCTGCGCGGCGACCGCTCCTACAGCGAGCTGCGCGCGGCCCTGCCCACGTTGTCGGACAAGGTGCTGTCCGACAGGCTGGCACAACTTGGCGAGGCCGGAGTCGTCGAACGCGACCGCCACCCGGGCTGGCCTCCGCGAGTGCGCCACGCGCTCACCCCGCGAGGACACCGCCTCGGCCCGGTCCTCCAAGCCCTGTGGGACTGGGGAGCCGAGGCCCCGGCCTGAGACGGCGGCGTGCACCCGGCCGAGCCGTGAGGCCGAGCGCCTACTGCTGGTGCCAGACCAGCGTGTAGCGCCAGAACAGCCGTCGGCGCAGCCGTGCGCCGGGCAGCGCCTGGCGGGCGTCGCGGACGATGTCTGCAAAGGTCGTGGTCGCCGGTCGGGTCGGGGCGGTCATCGAGGCTGGTCGCGGCGCCTTGCGGCCCTTGTTCTTGATCCAGGCCATGGCGACATTCGACGGGATGGCGACGGCATCGATCAGGTAATCGCTCCGGGACTGCGGGCGGTAGAGGCCGACGACGACCAGAGTTCCGCCGGGCGCCAGGTGCTGTCGGAAGTGGGTGAGGGCGTCGCTGAACGGCATGTGGTGGATGGTGGCGACACAGGTAATGACGTCGTAGGGGCCGGGAGGTACCTCCTTCAGCGCGTCTCCGACAGAGAAGGTCACCGGGGCGGTCGGGGCTGTGAGCTCGCGCGCGCGAGCGAGGATGGTGGGGTCCACGTCGATGCCGTGCACTGCTCCGGCCCGTGAGGCCAGGAGCCTGGCGAGGTCACCGCTGCCTGATCCGACGTCCAGGGCGCTGTCGAAACGCCTGGGGAGCCGGCGCAGGATCCATCGGTGGTAGTGGGCGTTGTGATCCCAGGGGTGGGTGGCGTGGAACTGCTCGAGTGCTCGCACGATGCGGGGCAGCGGTGTCGTCATCACATGAGTCCATCAGAGCCTCAGCCGCCTGCGAAACCACCGATCCGCAGGCACAGGGGGCGGGCGCCTTCACGCGGTCCCGTACACCGTGTCCAGGAGGCCGGTGACGAACCCGTCGAGGTCGAAATCGGCGACCGCGAAGGCGTCGAGTGGCGCCGCCAGCCACGAAGTCCGCGTCGCCTCGCGGTGCGGCTCCAGGAGAGCGAGCACCCGCACACGGCCGGGGCCCCGGACGCGCACCTCGTCGAACTTGCCAGTTCGGCCTGATCCGCCTGATCCGCTTGACCCCACTTGATTCGCTTCCGGCGTACGGCTTGGCGCCGTTTGCCGACAGGACAGACGGGTGAGGATTGAAGCCATGGGACTGATGGGACTGTCGACGGCATTCACGGAAATGATCGGTGTGGAGCTTCCGATCGCGCTGGCCCCGATGGGCGGGTCGGCCGGTGGAGCTCTGGCGGGGGCGGTATCGCGCGGCGGCGGGTTCGGACTGCTGGGCAGCGGGAACGGCGATCAGGACTGGTTGGCCCGCGAGCTTCCTGTCCTGGTCGACGAGGCCGCCGGGAAGCCGTGGGGCATAGGATTCCAGGCGTGGGCGATCGACGTCGCAGTGGTGGCCCGAGCGCTGGAACACGGGCCGGCTGCGGTGATGTTGTCCTTCGGTGATCCGAGTCCGTTCGTGGAGCACATCCGCAGCGCGGGCGCGGTGCTGATCATTCAGGCCACCGACATGGAGGAGGCCCGGAGGGCGGTGGACCTGGGCGCCGATGTGATCGTGGCGCAGGGCACCGAATCCGGCGGACACGGAGCCCGGAACGGGCGCTCCACACTGCCGTTCGTCCCCGCCGTGGTGGACCTGGCGGCGCCGGTGCCGGTACTGGCGGCAGGTGGGATCGCCGACGGGCGCGGTGTGGCCGCCGCGCTGGCGCTGGGGGCCGAGGGAGCGCTGATCGGCACCCGCTTCCAAGCCACGACCGAGGCCCTGATCGCTCCAGGGACCGCCCAGGCGATCGTTGAGGGACGCGGGGAGGACACCGAGCGCAACAGGGTGCTGGACATTGCCCGCAGCTCGCGGTGGCCGTCGAAGTACACCGCCCGCACTCTCGGCCACCCCTACCTCGACGCATGGCGGGGCCGGGAGGACGAGCTCGCGGCTGCCCCGCATGCCCAACAGGCGTACCAGGAAGCCGTGGTCCGAGGCGAGATCCCCCCGTTGCCCCGGTGGGCGAGCGAGGCCATCGACCTCATCGACGACCTGCCGTCCGCGTTCGACCTGGTCGGCACCCTGGCCGCACAGGCCGAGCAAGCACTGTCCCGGGCAGGCAGGCGCGGCTGAGCGGGGCGTTCTGGGACTGGCGGTTCGGGGGCACCATGAGACATGGATGCTGTTGCTGACCACGCGGGGGCCAGGCCGCCTTGTGCCTCGTGCTCCGGCGGCCGTCAGTACAACATCGCGCAGTTGGTCGACTACCGTGTCGGAGCATGAGTGTGAGCGGATGGTTGGCAGATACCCGGAGTTCGTACGACACAGTCGCGGTCAGCTACGCGGACCAACTGCGCGAGGCCATCGCAGGAGAGCCGTACCTCCGGGCGGCACTGGCGTTGTTCGCCGACATGGTTCATGCAGCCGGCGGCGGGCCGGTGGCGGACGTGGGCTGCGGACCCGGGCATGTCACCGCTCACCTGCATGAGCTGGGTGTGGACGCATTCGGGATCGACCTGTCGCCCGGGATGATCGACGTGGCCCGGAGCGACCACCCCGACCTGCGGTTCGAGGTGGGAACGATGACGGACCTCCCCCTCGCCGACGCCTCCGTCACCGCTCTGCTCGCCTTCTGGTCATTGATCCATGTTCCCGACGACGAGATCCCTGCGGTCCTCGGCCATTTCCGACGGGTCGTGCGCCCCGGTGGACCGCTGCTGCTCGGCTTTCACGTAGGCGACGAGTCGCGACTGAAGACCCAGGGTTACGGCGGCCACCCGATGCACGTTCACGTCCATCGACGGCAGCCTGCCCGGATGACGGACTGGCTGCGCGATGCAGGATTCACCGTCGAGGCCCAATGGCTGCTCGATCTCGACGAGAGCCGGCCAGGAGCTGTCCTCTTTGCACGTCGCCGGTCCTGAGGGCTGCTCCGTTACCCGCCACCGGACGGACCCCGGGTTCGTGCACGGTCATCCGCCGAGTGCGGCCGCCGCATTGCGTACCGACGGATCCGGGTCGTCCTGACGCAGGTGCCGCAGCCGGGCGGTGTAGTGCTCATGCTGCTCCGCGTCCAGCGGTGCGCCGGAGAGCGCTGCCGCGGCCCAGGCCCGGTCCGGTTCGCCGAGGTGTCTGTTCGTCATGGCTCGTTCCAGCGCGTCGGACACCTCGGCCGATGCGATGCCGATGTCGGCCAGGAGCTTCGCCCAGAGCCATCTGTCGGGCGAACGCGAACCGTCCAGACGCGCCAGCACGGCGGGAACGGCGAGCGCACCGAGTGCCCGGAGCGACTCCACCGCCGGCTCGGAGGGCAACGGCGAATTGTGTGACTCGACGATGGCGACGAGCTCGTTCACCCGCTGTTCCGGAGGCACGCGGCCAGTCGGTCCGCCTCGCACAGTTCGGCGTCCAGCTCGGGGAAATGCTGACGTACCTGCGCCCGGGTCGGACTCAAGGGTATGAGCTCCCACGCCTCGTCCATCGCGACGACGAGAAAATCCTTGCCCACCACCCCGTCGGCCACCAACTGCTTCCGCGCTGCCGTGCAGGCCTTGGTGGCGGTACGCAAGTAGCGCTGGTGGACCGATTCCCAGTGCCGGCCGTCCCCGGCCGTCGCGGCTGCCTCCAGCCGGGAGGCCCACTCCTCCTCGGCCGCTCCCGGGTCGAGTTGCCATGGCCAGTCCGCCGGGCTCCACCGCAAGGCCTGAGCATCGAGCGGGCCGGACGCCGCCGCTGCGAGTCTCTCCTCGCTCGCCACGCCGACGAGCGTCCAGGCGATGGTGCCGCCGGACTCGGCGTAGAACTCATGGACAGCCGCGCCGTAGATGTGCTCGTCGGGATGCTCGGCACACATACGGAGGACGAAGCCGACGACTTGTTCTCGTATCGCCGCTTCGAGCCCGGCCCAGTCAAAACGCATCCGTGGACCCTACCAGGGGTGGTGAAGGCATCGGCCGGTGTGTGCCGTCCTCGGCGCGACAGCGGCGACAGTTTCGGACCGGCCGAGTGCGAGCGACACTTCCGGCGGAATGTGATCCGCCCCGGCGGCCCGGAGCCGGACACCGAGTTCTCCTCCGGCGTACTCCGGTACGTGGCCCCGTGCCGCCGACGGTCACCTCCAGCGCCCCGCTTGCCCGGCCCGCCCGTCGCTTCGCGGCAGGCGGCTCAGAGCGAGGCCCAGGAACACCACCACGTACGCACACAACACGGCGATCCCGGCCCACCACGGAAGCGGGAAGTATCCGGTGGAAGGTACGAAGTGGGCGGTGACCTGCGGATACTCGACGAGGGTCTGCTGGGTGGCGAAGCCGGCGGCCGGAGTGACCCGCAACAGCCACCGCGAGAGACCGTCGGCCAGCAGCGGGACGGAGGTCACGGCGTACGGGACCACGATCGCCAGTACGGCGGCGAGGACCGCGAGCCAGATGCGGCGAAGGAGGGCGCCGAGCGCGAGCGCGAGCACGGCGGCGAGGGCGAGCACAGCGGCGGTCCCGACGACCACCCGCACGCCGGTGAGCGAGGACACCGCGATGACGGTGGTCCCGTACTCGCGCAGAATCGCCGTGCCGACCGGGATCACGATCCCCACGGCCAGGAGACCGGTCACGAACGTGACGGCTCCGACGACGGCCGCCTTCGCAGCGAGCCCCCGGCGGGTGACCGGGGCACCGCGCGCGGGCTCGCTGCGGGACCCGGACGCGACGAACCGCACGGCGACCACGACCACGATGAGCAGCCCAGGGGCCAGACCGCCGAGGGTACGTTCCACCGGGCGGTCACCTCCCTCGGTATCTCCCGGCCCGATGTCGCCGGTGCCGGTGACGGTGATCGTGCCGCCGTCCACCACCGCCCCGGATGCCTTGTGGTACTTCTCCCAGTCGGTCCGGTTCATTTCCCCGACGGCGTCGGAGCGCCAGCCCCCGGCGGAGGAGGGCACGTTGCTGAGAACGACGTTGTCGAAGGCACCGCCGGCCTGAGTGAAACGCACCTCTTCCGTGGCGCCGCCGAGGCCGACGGGCCGCAGTGTCAGATCTCCGGGAGAGGTGGCGAAGAGGCCGACCTGCGCGGTCCTGGGCAGACCGGACAGCTGCGCCGTGCCGACCTTCGCCCACCGCCGGCCGTCGGCGGACTCGTAGCCGGTGACGGAGTCGCCCGACCGTGTCAGCCGCAGCCACCGGGGCGACTCGGCCGAGACCCCGCCGGGGCTGCCTGCGATGTCATGTCGGTAGTCGTACTGCATCCGCACGCCGTGGCTGCCGGTGAGCATCAACGCCGCGTACGACGACCCCCGGCGGATCCCGTCCTTGATGATGATCCCGGCCTTCGCCCACGGCACCAGGCCCGGGACGATCCGGTCATGGTCCGGCGGCGGATAGGTGATCGTGCCCGTCATGGATGTCATGCGGACCGTGATGCTGCCGTTCTCGCCCAGATCGCGATGCAGGAAGGAGAACTGGTCGTTGACGTGTGAGCCGTCCGGCCCGGTCGGTCCGGCCGGGCACGGGCCGTCGCAGGACGTGTGGTTGCCGAACGCGGGGAGCAGACCGAGGGCGACGACGACCAGAGCCGCGGCCGCCATCGCGATCAGCCGGCCAGGACGCCGGAACCTGATCCACTCCTGTCGAACCTGTCGAAGTAGTTCGTTGGTCGTGAGCATGGCATCGGTTCTACGGTTCGGCCCATGACATGGTCCGAACCGCCTCTGTCATCCCGCTGTTAGGTGCCGTGGGGCAGTCTGGGTCCGGCTGCCGGACCCGCAGCGGTATGAGGAGGAAGAGAACGTGGGAAAGCCATGGAGCTGGACCGTCGGACGGCGATTCACGATCCTGTACGCGGCGGGGTTCCTCGGGTCCGGAATCGTGCTGCTCGCCCTGACGTACCTGATGTCCGGTGGCCGGGTGTCCAGCGCCGCTCCTGAACAGCCCCCGGCCGGCCCGTCAGACCTCGCCGCCGCCGAACAGCAGATCCAGGATCTGGCGCGGCGACTCGCGGACGTGCACGCGCAGCAGAGCCACCGGTTGCTGGCCGGCTCGCTGATCGCGCTGCTGGTGATGGCGGGCGTTTCTCTCCTGCTCGGCCGAATCCTGGCCGGCCGTGTCCTGCGACCGTTGCGGCTGATCACCGCGGCGACACGGCGGATCACCGCGGAGAACCTGCATCAGCGCCTTGCCGTGGCCGGGCCCGTCGACGAGGTCAAGGAGCTGGCAGACACGGTCGACGGCCTTCTGGAGCGACTCGAAGCCTCATTCGTCGCGCAGCGCCGGTTCGTCGGCAACGCCTCGCACGAACTGCGCACGCCACTGGCGACGATGCGGGCTTCGCTGGATGTCGCCGCCGCCAAACCCGAGCCCGCGGCGCAGACCGTCGCGCTCGTGGGCCGGCTTCGGACCGAACTCGACCGGGTGGACCACCTGCTGGACGGTTTCCTCGTCCTCGCCCGGGCCCGACACGGCACCCTCGCCGACCGGACCCCCGTATCGCTGGGCGAGTTGGCGCGGGGGGCGCTGACCGGACGAGCCGGAGACATCACCGCGAAGAAGCTGACCGTCGATGACGACACCGTCGGGCGGGACGCCTGGACACGGGGCAGTCAGGCACTGCTGTCCCGGATGGTGGAGAACATCGTCGACAACGCGATCGTGCACAACGAGCAGCGCGGCTGGATCCGGGTTGCCACCGAACGCGACGACACCGGGGCACACTTCGTCGTCGAGACCGGTGGGCGCGTTCTCGACCAGACCCAGGTGGACCGGCTGACGCAGCCGTTCGAGCGTCTCGGCGCCGACCGGACGGGACCGGAGTGCAGTTCCGGGCTGGGACTCTCGATCGTCGCAGCGATCGTCGCGGCGCACGGCGGCCGTCTCACCCTGCTGGCCCGGCCGGAGGGCGGCCTGCGTGTCGCGGCGGCGATGCCGACGGCGGTCGGTTTCCGGAGAGGAGAAGTGAAGCGGTGAGAGTTCTGGTCGTGGAGGACGCGAGGTCGCTCGCCGAGGTCGTGGCCGAGGGACTGCGGGACCAGGGAATGGCCGTCGACGTCGCGCACGACGGCTTGGCCGCCGCTGCCAGGCTCGACGTGAACGCGTACGACGTCGTGGTCCTCGACCGTGACCTGCCCGGGATCCACGGCGACACGCTCTGCCAGATGATCACCGAGCGGAACGACCGCCCGATGGTCCTGATGCTGACCGCGGCCGGTGCACCCGGCGACCGGGTCAGCGGCCTCACCCTCGGCGCCGACGACTACCTCGCCAAGCCCTTCCACTTCCCGGAGCTGATCCTGCGCATCCACTCCCTCGCCCGCCGCAGACCGGCCGCCCGGTCGCGCACGCTACGTGCCGCCGGCCTCGAACTCGACCCGGTACGCCGCACCGCCCTCCGCGACGGCCGTCCGCTTGAGCTGTCGGTCAAGGAGTTCGCCGTCCTGGAGGCCCTGCTGCGCGCCGCCCCCGGTTTCCTGAGCGCCGAGGGCCTCCTGGAACAGGTGTGGGACGAGAACGCCGACCCGTTCACCAACACCGTGACCGTCACCATCGGCCGACTGCGCCGCAAGCTGGGCGGCCCGCCCGTCATCACGACCACACCCGGGGTCGGCTATCGCATCGCCGGCGCTCCGGCCCCCTGACACGACAAGGCGGGATCTGCCACTGCGCGGCGACGTGTGGATCCCCGGCACGACCGGGCGCCACCGACAGTGATCGGACGGATCGGTGCAGGATGAATCAAGCCGACCGCACGGCTTTCACCTGCTGATACCGCGCGCACCCCACCGCTCCGGGGTCGATACCGGTGGGAGGAGGGGTAACGATGGAAAGGCAATCCGATTCACGCACTTCGATGCGAGAACGCGCATCTGCTCGATGGCGGAGGCGGCAGTCCAACTGAATCTCCGCGGCAATGCGGAGCGAAGAGGGAGTCCGCGATGAAGTTCATCGATGAGAAGCTGCGTGCCCCGCCCCAGCAGGCGGCCCGCGTTCCGGCAGGGACCGTGGTCTCCGCCGGTGACTGCGGTCTGCTCCTTGTCAGGATCACCTTCGGCCTCCTCATGGCCGGGCACGGATCACAGAAGCTCTTCGGAATATTCGGTGGTGAAGGTCTCGACGCAGCGGGCAGGGGTTTCGCCGCTCTGGGATACCGCCCAGGAGTGGTCTATGCCGCCATCGGCGGCGGTTCCGAGTTCCTGGGCGGGCTGGGCCTGGCGCTGGGACTGTTCACCCCACTGGCATCGGCTGCCCTGATCGGCGTGATGATCAATGCCATGGCGACCGTCACCGCGGCACATGGCCTGTGGGAGACGGAAGGCGGCGTCGAGTACAACGTGTGCATCGCGGTCGTGGCACTGGCCGTCGCCGCCATCGGTCCCGGCAGGTTCGCCCTCGACAGACCGTTCCGCTGGGGGAGGGGCGGCTGGCCGGAAGCCGCTTTCGCGCTGTTCGTGGGTGGCATCGGCGCCGCCATCGTGCTGAACCTTTGAACGCGGATACGCACTTGGACGGATTCGGACGGCTGTTGTGTCTGCCGTCGACGTCAGGGATGTGGCCACTCCGCGTGACGACGGAAGGCGGGATGGGGCTGACCGGATTCGAACCGGCGTCCTCCCACACGCGGTGAAGGCGCGACGACCTCTGCGCTACGAGCCCTATCCCGCCAGTGATCATACAAGCAACTCGCACTCCGCCGCCCCCGGATCAGCGAGGACGGCGGAGAGACACGGCAGGGTTCAGCGCCAGGGCAGGTTCCGCCACGGGCTGCCCTCGCTCTCCGTCAGCAGACGGTGCGCCGTGACACTGCTCCGGTAGTAGTGGCCGTATTCCTCGCCGTCGAACCGCAGTACACGGCCCAGCGTGTATCCCGCGGAGAACTCCTCCCACGATCGGTAGGCCGGTCTGCTCAGCGCACCGGCGTGCACGATGGCCTGCTCCGCCTCGTGCGGGGCGCAGAAACGGGCGGACAGCCCCCACCTGGCCAGGTTCACGGCACGCCCGTAGTCGTAGGCGACCGTGGTGCTGACCCGGCCGTCCGGCGGCAGCAGCCCGTCGGCGCGGAACCGGGCCTCGTACCTGACGATGCGCCTTACCAACTCCTCGATGTCCTTGACCGTGCCGTGGCCCGCCCCGATGTCCTGGGCGTGCCCGGCGGCCGTCTCGCGCCACAGCTCCACGGTGGGCTGCTCGCCGAGCCCGGCCCAGAGCTGTTCACGTACCCGGAGTACGAAATCGGGTTCGGGCGGACTGTTGCGCGCGTCCAGCAGCAAGTCCAACTGCTCCCGCCAGCCGGTCGGTTCGGTGATGCCCCATGCGTCGCGGAGCAGCTCCAGCTCGCGCGAGTAGTCGTGGTACGCGGTGCCCACCTCGTTCCAGGGCACACCGTTGCCGACCGCCAGATGCACCCCGCACGCCAGTCCGTAGGCCAGAGGGCCGTGCAGTGCCCCGTGCCGCAAGGCGATCAGCCGGTCGTTCCTGGGACGGTCGTTCTCCGCGTGGTAGCGCATCCACATCGCACGGTGCGCGGGCGTGGCCGGGAAGACCGACTGGGCGGGAGTGCCGGCGTTGACGGAGAGCAGCTGGTACGGGTCGTGCCAGTCGGACTCCGCCACCCACTTGAGGGAGACGGCGTGGAACACCCACTCCGGATGCCAGGGCGGCAGCATCCCCCGGGTGAGCACCGGACGGCAGCGTCGTCCGCCCTGGTCCCGGTACGAGCGCCAGGTGACCATGTCGGGAGCCGCGTCCACCTCGGCCTTCGGCGCGACGATGAACAGCTCCTCGCCGGCCAGCACACGCAGTTGGGCCTCCGTGTCACCGCGTACGCCCGCTTCGTGCAACAGGTGCTCGGTTGTCGAGGGCGGGATCCAGGGGGCGCCGAGGGCAGGGAAGCCGGGGTGAGGGGGCAGCGGATTCATGACCATGCGATGTTCCGGTAAGGGCTGTTGGGGTCCTGCGTCAGGACGCGGTGCTGAGCGAGCGACTGCTCGTACTTCACCCCGGACGGATCGTCCTCGTCGAAGTGCATCACACGGGCCAGCGAGTATCCGAGGGAGAACTGCGCCCAGGAACCGTACGCCTGCCCGGCCAGGGCGCCGATACGCAGCACTGCCTGTTCGGCTTCGCGTGGATCGCAGAGGCGGGCACCCAGCGCGAGCCGTACGACGTTGACCGCCCGCCCGTAGTCGAAGGCGGCCAGGGTGTCGACCCGCTCAGCGGGGCCGAGGGCGCCGTCCGCGCGGAACCTGTCCTCGTATTTGGCGGCCAGCCGCAGCGCCTCATGGGCTTCGTCCGCGTCGGACGGTGCGGAGCGGCGGTGCACCAGCGCTTCGGTGAGCGCCGCGGACCACTCCGGGACCGTGGGGGTGCGGCCCAGCCGCCCGGCGAGGGCACGACGGATCCCGAGCACCGACTCGTAGGTGCGGCCGACGAGTCGGGCGGCCAGCAGTGCTTCGAGAGTCTCCCGGTAGTCGGCGCGGTCCTGCACGACCCAGGGGTTGCGGAGCCGGACGCGATCCGTTGCGTACCCCTCGTAGGCGGCGCCCAGGTCGTTCCAGACGAGGCCGTTGTGCACGGCGAGATGGGCTCCGAGAGCCAGCCCGTGTGCGACCGGTCCGTGCAGCGGACCGGCCCGGTGGGTCAACAGCACGCCGGCCTGCGGACCGCCCGACCGCGCGTGGGCCTTCAGCCACGCACGGCGACGTCCCGGACCGGCCTCAAGCGTGACGGCGTACGGCGTGCCGGGATTGATCCCCAGCCACCGCACACCGTCCGGCCAACGGCGCGCGAGCTCGTCGAGACCGGTCGCCTCGAACACCCAGTCCGGGTGCCAGGGCGGCAGCGCGCCGGATGTCAGCACCGTGACACACGTCCGGCCGGACGCGGGATCCGGCTGCGCCGTGAGCGGCGGAGTGAAGCCGGGAGTGTCCGCGTACAGCCGGGCGACGAGTACGAAGAGCCTGCTCCTGGCCAGGACGTCCAGCAAAGCATCCCGGCTGCCGGTCACCACTGTCTCGTGGAGCAGCCGTTCCGTCTCGGTCGGTGGCGACCAGTCCGCCCACGGTGCCGCTGTCTCCGCCGTACCTGTACCCGTTGTTCCTGTCCCCGTTGTCACGGTGGGATCCTATGGAACGCCTCCGGCGGCCGGGGCGGCGACCTGCGAGTCGACGGCCGACGCGCCGGAGGAAGCCGGCGTCTCAGCCGCGCGTGAACCAGCCGCGGGGCTGATGCGTCCGGCGGCGCAGTCGTCGCCTGTAGCGGGACTCCAGTCGGCGTGCCTCGCTCCCGAGGTAGCTCCTGGCGTTCCCCTCGTCGGCCAGTGTGTTCGTCAGCTGCGCCAACATGGCAGCCGCGCGCTCGAATTCGCCGGTCTCACCGAGGCTGCGCGCGTGGGCGAAGACGGTCTTCGCGGGCCACGCCCGGTCGTCGCCGTCGTCGAGGGCCGCCAATTCGTCGTAGTACCGCCCGGCCGTCTCGTAATCCTGCATGAGGTAGGCGTCGTCGGCCACGGTCAGGTGGATGTCACGGCGATGGGAGTCTTCGGCAGGCAGCCCACGGACGAGGTCGGGCAGCAGGCGCTCCAGGATGGCCCTTCGCCGCTTCACATCCTCGAACCTGTCCCGCGACAACCCCTTGCACAGGCCCGTGGCCAGCTCGGCGCGCGCGTGCAGGGTGACCGGGTCGAAGGGGCCCAGTACATGCTGCGCCGTTTTGATGACCTCGCGCATCTCGGCCGTCGCCGCAGTCCTGTCCGCGTGTGCCGACTGAACCTGTTGCCCGAGGAGCAGTGCCCGTGCCTCGATCGTCCGCCGATCCTGTTCGCCGAAGACCCTCCGCAGCTTCGGAACGGTTCGGGCCAGAGCCGTGTCGGTCGGGTCCCGGCGCCACAACCGCCGGGCACGAACGAGGACGGCCTCCGTGGTCAGCGGGTCGTCCGGGCCCAGTTCCCGCTGGGCCTCGGGGATCAGCGCACCCAGCAGTTCCTGGAACTCGCCGATGTCGGAGTCATCGGGCAGCGCCATGATCTGGCCCAGCCGACGACGCAGCGCGGCACGCACCGGCTCCGCACCCTCGTCGAGGACCGTGGGCGTGTACGAGGGGGGTTGAGGCGTCGTGCCCGGCCGCGACGCGGTGGGCTCGGTGCCCTGGGCCAGCAGTGTCAGGCGTTGCGCAACAGCGGCTGCGTGCGGCGGCCGGCCGGCCGGATCCTTGGCCAGGAGGTCGAGGACGAGCTGGTCGGCGGTGGCGGAGAGCGAGGGGGTGAACGCGCTCGGCCGCGGCGGCGGTGCACCGATGTGCTGGGCGTACAGCTCCTGCCACGACGTTCCGGGGAACGGCAGCCGGCCGGTCCACATCTCCATCAGCAGGCAGCCGAGCGAGTACAGGTCCGAGCGCGCGTCCGCCGCGCCTCGGAAGCGTTCCGGAGCCATGTACAGAGCGGTCCCGATGACGCCGTTCCCGGTGAGATCGGTTCGGGAGAGCTGGTGCCGGGCGATGCCGAAGTCGAGGACCTTGAGGGTGTCCGCCGCTCCGATGATCACGTTCGCGGGTTTGATGTCGCGGTGCACGATCCCCGCCGAGTGGGCCGCCTCCAGCGCCGAGCAGATCCGCCCGGCCCAGACGACGGAGTCGTGGAAGCCGGGGAGGCCGCGCCGGAGTACGTCAGCGAGACTCTCTCCTCGCACCAACTCCATCACCAGATAGACGAGTTCCCGCCCCTCCCAGTGGATGTGGGCGAAGTCGTGGACGGTCACGATGTCGGGATGTGCGAGAGAGCCGGCAAGTTCCGCCTCCCGCACGAACCGGCGGGCCTCCTCCACGGTGTCCGGGACCCCGGTCTTCACCGCGACTTCGCGGTTCATACGCAGATCACGGCCCTGCCAGACGGTGCCGAACCCTCCGGCGCCCAGCCGGGAGTCCAACCTGTAACGCCTGTCCAGTACATCCCCAGCCTGCGGCACGTTCTCTTCCCCCTGCATCCCTGCCATCACCGACTCCCCGCATTCTTGGGTCCGAGCACGGCCGTTGTCATCAGATCGACAGCAACACGTGCCTGCTGGAGCCGGGCCGGACGCAGTTGCCTCCGCCGGGACGCAGTCGGCGGCCGGGTCCGGCGGCGGACGGGAGGGGCGGCGGACGACGGACGCCGCCCCTCCCCGCCGCCGGTTCAGGGCATCAACGAAGCCCGTAATACAGCGAGTTGTGCGCCGTGTCCGGCAGGTACAGCACGTCGTTGCCGTCCGAGTCCCGCCGCACCGCGAGCCGGTCCGCGCTCACGCCCGGTGCGGCGGACTCCGCGGTCCATGCCCCGTCCGCCGACTGTGTCGCGGCGAAGACGCGGTCGGTACCGGAGCCGGCGACGTAGTAGATCCGCTTGGTGTCCGTCTCGTCCCAGGTGATGCCGAGGGCCGCGGCCGTCTGGCCACCGGCGTACACGGTCTTGCGGACCCAGTCGCTGCCGCTCGGATACGCGTAGTACACACGGAAGTTGCCGCCGCTGTCGGCCGAGCGGTAGCGGTAGGCGACCTTCGGGGTGGAGCCGTCGAGGGTGAGCTTGGCGCTCTGCACCGCAGGGCCCGGGTAGGCGTTGTCGATGCTCCACTCCTCACCTGTGGTGAGCTCCTGGATCACATCGGACGTGTCGGGCGTCACCGGGGTGGTGACGGCCGCGCCCGCGCTGTCCGCGAAGGCGCCGGTCGACGGGTCGTAGCTCAGGTAGGAGAGCTGGTGCCGGAACCCGGTCGCCGGGGCCTTGGCCCACTCGTAGAGGAGATGTACGCGGCCGTCGGCGTCCACCGTCAGGTCGTCGGGGTACACCGAGCGGTTCAGCGCGTCGGCGAAGGTGGCGACCACGCTCCAGCGTGCGGCGGCGTTGTCCCAGCGGTACAGCTTGCCGGGGCGCTTGTCGGAGCCGGAGCCGACGCGGGCGGCCAGGTACAGATCGCCGTTGGGTGCGGTGGTCACGACCGGATAGGTGATGCCCACGCCCTGGTCGGGCAGCTCGGACGCGTGATCCGTGACGTCCCCGCCGGGGGCTTCGGTGCGGAAGTAGCGCCAGGGGTCGGCGTGCATGGAGGCGAACACATGCAGACGGCCGCTGCCGTCGCGCGCGACGGACGACTGGTTGTGACCGTTGTCGTCGGGGAACTCGGCCTGCTGTCCGCTCTTGTCGAGCAGCGGCAGACGGCTCCACACCCCGTCCGGGTCGCGCCGCGCGATCGCCGGACGGTGCGTGGCGGCCGTCGAACCGGGCTCGTTGAAGGCGAAGTACGTGTACTGACCCCGCCCCTTGTACGTGGCGACCGGCGTCCACCAGGCGGCCTGGTTCGACGAGTCCATCGCGTACGGGACCTTCTCGATCACCGTCGCCGCGGCCGCCGCGGTCGCGGCACGGTCCGTGTCGTCGGCCCGGGCGGCGGCCGGGACGAGCGAGAGCAGGGCGGCCAGGGACGCGGCCGAGGCGGCGTACGCGCGTGCCGTGGGACGTCGCAAGGTGAACTCCTTCGTGGCGGTGTGGCGGTGAGGCGAACGGGAGTGGCCCCGCAGGTCGGCACACCCCCTCCGCTGCGCCCGGAATTTACAGCAGTTCCCAGATCATGAACAGAGGTTGCACAATGCGGAACTTGAATACGTACTGAGGAAGGCATGTGCGGCATGGCAAAGGGCCCGATGATGGCCGTTTCGACCTTCACCGGGCCCGGAGCGCCGCGCGCCGACTCAGCGCTTGATGAGGGCGGCGACCTCCTCGCCGGCCTTCTTCATCGCGTCCTTCGGCTTCGACTTGCCGACCAGGACCGCCTGGACCTGCTTGGCCACGGCCTCCTCGATCTGCGCGTTCTGAGCGAACTGCCAGAACGGGCTGCCGGTCGCCGTGTCGGTGATCTTCTCGGTCCACTCGGTGGTGAAGGTGTCCTGGGCGACCTTCGGGTCGGACAGGCCCACCGTGGTGGACGGCGGCAAGGCGCGGGAGGCGAAGTACTCGGTGGTGGTGGCGCGGTCGGAAGTGGTGTGCAGGGCGAACTGCGTCGCCGCGTCCTGTCCCTTGCCCTTGACGATCGCGATCACGCCGCCCCACAGCAGCGCCTGCGGCGTGTCTCCGGCCTTCAGCACCGGCCGCTTCATCGGCTGCATCGCGTCGGCCAGCGTCTTGTCCTTGGACTGCGCCGAGGTCACGCCCTTGCCGATGATGGCGTCGTCGTAGAAGGCGGCCTTGCCCTGCCCGAACAGGGCGCGCGCGTCGAAGCGGTCCACGTCCGCGGCGATCAGCTTCTCGTCGTGCAGCTTCTTGTACCAGGTGACCGCGTCGACGGAGGCGTCGTCGCCGATGGTCACCTTGTCGCCGTCCATGAGTATGCAGCCGAAGGTCTGCATCCACGGGAAGATGTCCTTGAGCTGCGCGACCTTGGTGGCCGCGGCGTAGGGCACGATGCCGTTGCCGAGCCCCTTCAGCTCCCGCAGCGCGCCCTCGAACTCCTCGATGGTGGTGGGGTGCTTCTTGATGCCGGCCTTCTCCAGGAGCTTGGAGTTGGCGATCACGCCGATCGAGCCGGTGTTCCACGGCAGGCCGTACTGCTTGCCGTCGTACATGCCGCTGTTCAGCGCGACGTTCGTGTAGCCGCCCTTCATGGCCACGGTGTCGAGTTCGGCGAGCTTGCCCATCTGTGCCACCGCGGCGAGCCAGGCGATGTCGAGGTGCACCGCGCCGGTCGTCTCGCCGCCGCCGAGCTTGAGGGTGAGCTGGCTCAGGTACTCGTTGTACGGGTACGAGACCGCGCGGATCTTGGAGCCCTCGGACTTCTCCCACGCCTTGATGATCTTCTCGATGGAGGGCTTGGCGGCCTCCTCGTTGAGCGACCAGGAGGTGAAGTCGAAGTCCTTGGACTTCGTGTCGCCTCCGTTCGAGGAGGTGCTGGCGCCGGACGGTGCGCAGGCGCCCAGAGCACCGGCTCCGGCCACACTGAGCGCGCCGATGCCGAACATGCGCAGCGCGCCGCGCCGGCTGATGCCAGAGGTGGTCATGGTCTCTCCATGGGGGAGTGGGCGGAAGGGAAGGGTGTGGGGGGACGGTGCGGGAGGATCCCGCGGGCTCAGCTCTTGACCGAACCGGCGGTCATGCCGCCGACGAGGTAGCGCTGCAGGAACATGAAGGCGATGACCACGGGGACGGAGACGACGAGCGAGGCCGCCATCAGCTCCGGCCAGGCGGTCTGGAACTCACCGATGTACGTGGAGACGAGGCCGGGCGGCAGGGTCTGCTTCTCCTTGTCGGCCAGCGTCACCGCGAAGATGAAGTCGTTCCAGCCGCGGACGAAGGCGAACAGGCCGGCGGCGATCATTCCGGGCGCGGCCAGCGGCGCCACGATGGAGTGCAGCGTCCGCCACCGGGACGCGCCGTCGATGGACGCGGCTTCCAGCAGGGCGTCCGGAATGGTGTCGAAGATGCCCTTCAGCATCCAGACGCACAGCGGCATCGTGAACGTGGTGAAGGACAGCACCAGGGCGGTGTACGTGTTCAGCAGGCCGAAGCTGGAGAAGACGGCGTACAGCGTCACCAGCAGGACCGCCTGGGGGAACATCTGGGAGGCCAGCACCAGGTGCATCAGCGACCGGCGTCCGCGGTAGCGGAACTTGGAGAACGAGTAGCCCATGTACGTGGCGACGACCACGCTCAGCACGGCGGTGATCGAGGCCACGATGAGGGAGTTGACCAGGTACTTGATCAGCTGCTCGTTCTCGGCGAGGGCCGTGAAGTTGCTGAAGGTGATCTCGGTGGGTATGAGCTTCGGCGGGAACTGGAAAGTCTGCTCGGGGCTGCTCAGGGCGGTGGCCAGCAGCCAGTAGATCGGCAGCATGCCGAAGGCGCCGATCACCAGGACCGCGGTCCAGGCGGCGATCCGCGAGCGCAGCAGGTCCTTGCGGATCCGGCGTCGCGAGGTGCGCCCGGCGGACGCGGTGTGCGGCCTCAGCCGCTCGGTGCCGGACAGCGGGGTGGAAGTCGTGGAGGTCATCGGGCGTCGCCCTTCCGCTCGGTGATCCTGAGGTATACGGCGACGAGGACGAGCAGGAGCAGCATCCACAGTCCGCCCAGCGCGGTCGCCCGGCCGATGTCGAAGCCCTTGAAGGCGGTCTGGTACACGGCGGTCGCGAAGGTCTCGGTGGAGCCGGCCGGGCCGCCGCCGGTGAGCACGTAGATGGTGTCGAAGTGCTGGAAGTTCCAGATGAACTCCAGGAGCAGCACGATCGAGGCGACACCGCGGACCTGCGGCCAGGTTACGGCGAAGAAGCGCCGGATCGAGCCGGCCCCGTCCATGGAGGCCGCCTCGTGCAGTTCCTTGGGGACGGTCTGCAGACCGGCCAGCAGCATCACCATCATCCAGGGGAAGCTCGCCCAGGTCTTGGTGATGATGACGGCGAGCATGGCGGTGCCGGGCTGGCCGAGCCAGGAGATGGACTCCTCGATGATCCCGGCCTTCATGAGGATGCCGTTCAGTACGCCGTAGTTCGCGTTGAAGATCCACATCCACAGGAAGGAGATCACCACGCCGGGGATCACCCACGGGAACAGGAACAGGCCGCGCAGGAAGCCGCTGCCTTTCAGGCCCGAGTTCAGCGCGAGCGCGAGCGCGAAGCCGATCACGAAGGGCACGACCGTCGCACCGACGGTGAAGATCAGCGTCTGCTTGAGGATCGTGAGGAAGTCGCCGTCCAGCCAGTAGGTGAAGTTCTCCAGGCCGACGAATTCCCGGCCCGGCAGCCGCAGATCCTGCTTGAAGAAGCCGGTGAACAGGGCCGAGACCAGCGGGTAGACGATGATCGTCGCGAACAGGGCGATCCCCGGGGCGGTCAGCAGCAGTGCGAACGCGCCGTTGGAGAGCCGCCCACCGGCCCGCTCACGGCGTGGAGCGGCCTTCTGGGGAGGTGCGGCCGTACTCATGGGTGTGTCCTCTCAAACGGGGCGGGAGCGGTGTTGCAGGGCGTGGCACGGAAGGCCGTGCACCGGCAGCCGGATGCGACGCGGCCGGGCGCGAGTGGTGCGTCGCCCCGTCCCCTGTTTCGCCCGAGGCCCTGTGTGAATGCCATTGCATGCTCCATTGAACGCAAGTTGCAGCATGCGGGATCGTTCTCCATATCCTGCGACGGCGTCAACCCTGCTGGTGAGTGAAACGCCGGTTCTGTGCGGGACCGGCGAAGTCGCCGCACTTGCCATGAGCTGGTCCGTCGGCCCGCGGCGACGGTGTCGTCGGCTGCGCTGGAAACTTACAACACATCCCACTGGCTGAACAGTGGTTGCACAATATGGATGTGATGTACGTTCAAGGCCGCTTCGCTGTGGCGGAGAGAATCCGAGCTTCACATCAAGGAGGCCGCACCGTGCGGGAAGAAGAGGTCCATTACGACATCGCCGTCATCGGCGGTGGCCTGGCGGGGACCTGTGCGGCCATCGCCGCGGCACGGCTCGGCCGACGCGTCGCGCTGGTCAACAACCGGCCCGTCCTGGGTGGCAATGCCAGCAGCGAGGTCCGTGTCTGGGTCTGCGGCGCCACCGCCCATGGCGTGCACCGCTGGGCCCGGGAGACCGGAATCATGGGCGAGCTGTACACCGAGAACCAGTTCCGCAACCCCGAAGGCAACCCGTACTACTGGGACCAGGTGGTCCTCGACGCGGTCCGCGCCGAGCCGAACATCGACCTGTACCTCAACACCGACGTACGCGAGGTCGAGGCGAGCGGCCCGGACGACGCACGCGAGGTGCACTCCTGCATTGGCTGGATGATGGGCTCCGAGCGGCGCATCACCTTCCACGCGCAGCAGTTCCTCGACTGCACCGGCGACGGCCTGCTCGGCCACCTCGCCGGCGCCCACCACCGCATCGGCCGCGAGGCGCGCGCCGAGTTCGGTGAGCCCTGGGCACCCGAGGAGGAGGACGAGGCGCTGCTCGGGTCGACGATCCTGTTCCACACCAAGGACACGGGCCGGCCGGTGAAGTTCGTGCCGCCCGCCAGCGCCCGCGACCTCACCACCACGCCCATCCTGCGCAACCGCGTCCTGCGCACCGGCGACAACGGCTGCGACTACTGGTGGATCGAGTGGGGCGGCGAGCTCGACACCGTCCACGACAACGAACGCATCCGCGACGAGCTCCAGTCCGTGATCATGGGCATCTGGGACCACATCAAGAACTCCGGTGAATTCCCGGACGCCGAGAACCTGACCCTGGAATGGGTCGGCAGTCTCCCCGGCAAGCGCGAGTACCGCCGTTTCCTCGGCGACCACATGCTGACCCAGCAGGACATTCTCGAACAGCGGCAGTTCGCCGACCGCGTCGCCTTCGGCGGCTGGTCCGTGGACCTCCACCCGGTGCAGGGCATGTACGCCGACGAACCCGGCGCGCGCCAGCGCTACGCGGACGGCATCTTCCACGTACCGCTGCGCTCCCTGTACTCGGCGAACGTCACGAACCTCCTGTTCGCCGGGCGCAACATCTCCGCCACCCACATCGCCTTCGGCGCCACCCGTGTCATGGCCACCTGTGCCACGCTCGGCGAGGCCGCGGGCACGGCCGCCGCGCTCTGTGTCACCGAGGGCCTCACCCCGCGCGAACTCGCCGCAAAACACCCTGAACTGGTGCGCCGCACCCTGCTGCGGCAGGACGCCTCGGTCATCGGCCTGTACGACGACGACCCCGAGAACCTGGCGCGCACGGCCCGCGTCAGCGCCTCCTCGCACCTGAGCCGCCTGGCCGCCGAGCCCACGCAGACCGCACCCGGCGAGCCTTACCCGCTCACCCGCGACCTTGCGCTGCTGCTGCCGGTGGACCCCGCACTCGACACGGTCGACCTGCTCGTCCACGGCGTCCCGGGCGGGCCGGCGAGCGAACTCACCGTGGAACTGTGGAGCACCGGCCGCCCCGAGAACGCGGTCCCGGTCGATCACCTGCTCACCACCACGGTCACCGTGCCGGCCGAGGGCCCCCACTGGGTCACGGCCCGCCTCGGCCATCGTCCGGACGCCCCGGAGAACGTCGTCCTCATCGTGCGCGCCTGCCCGGGTGCCGCGCTGGTCCTCGTCCCCGAGCGCACCGACGGTGTCCTCGCGCTGCGCAGCAGGGTCGAGGGGGACGCGGCCGTCGACCACGACATTCCGGAGGAGGACGGCCAGCTGGTCCTGGAATGGCAGGCCCGCGGCCTGCGCCGCCGGAGCTTCGGCTTCCGTGCGGCCCCGGACACCGGTGCGTTCCGGCCCGAGCGGGCCGTCGGCGGATTCCAGCGCGCTTACGGAGGCCCGCAGATGTGGTCGTCCGAGCTGCTGCCCGACCCGGACCGGGCCGAGCAGTGGCTGAGCCTGGACTGGGACGAGGAGCAGCACCTCACCGAGGCACGCGTGGTGTTCGACGACGACGTCGACGAGTACCTCAACAACCTGCACCGCCACCGCACCCCGTTCGAGGTCATGCCGGAACTGGTCCGCGACTACCGCCTCCAGAGCCGCGAGCCCGACGGCACCTGGCGCACGCTGCTGACGGTGGAGGGCAACCGCCGCCGCCACCGCGTGCACCCGCTGAACGGTGCGGACGGCGGGCCCCTGCGCACCGATGCGCTGCGGCTCGTGGTGGATGCGACGCACGGCGCGCGGCACGCGCACGTGATCGCGTTCAAGGCGTACGGCGCGTAAACGGCACGGCGAAGGGGCCCGGTGAAGGTTGTTCGACCTTCACCGGGCCCCTTCGCCGTGTGATTCAGAGGACGCCGAGCGCCTGGCTGATGGCGTCGGCGGCTTCGATGACCTCACGGGTGAGGGCGAGCCGCTGCCCGTTGGTCTCGGCGTGGTTGCCGAGGAGGGAGGCCGGGCCCCACAGGGAGATGGCGGCGACCACGTCACCCGAGGCGTCGCGGACGGGTGCGGCGAGGGAAGCACGGCCCAGGGCGCGTTCCTCGGCTTCGATCGCGTAACCGGTGCGGCGGACCGTGTCGATCTCGGCGTCGAGGAGGTCGTGGCTGGTGGTCGTGTAGTCGGTGTGTGCCGCGAGCGGCTCGGGAAGCAGCTTGCGGCGCTCCTTGGGCGTGAGGCCGGTGAGAAGGCATTTGCCGATGCTGGTGGCGTGCAGCGGCGCCGTGTGCCCGGCCTGCGTATAGGACTTCGGGGCGCGGTGCCCCTCGAAATTGCACAGGAACATCAGCTCGGAGTCCCGGCGGACGGCGACATTGGCCCCCAGCCCGGTGCGGGTCGCGAGGTCCTGGAGGACCATGCGGGCCGCGCGGTGGACGGGATGCCGGTTGGTCGCGGTGGCGGCGAGCGGGAGAATCCCGAGGCTGAGGCGGTAGAGGTTGCTGACCGGGTCGCGTTCGACCATGTCGAGCCGTTCGAGGGTGGACAGGAGCCGAGAGGTGGTGGAAGACCCCAGCCCGGTGAGTTCGGCGACGTCGGAGACGCGTAGTTCGGCGCGGCCGGCGTCGAGTGCGCGCAGTACCGAGACCGCTCGTTCGACGCTCTGGTTCGTCCCGGCATCGGTCGCCCGCGTGGCCATGGCCCTCCTCATTTTGCAAATGGCTTGCACAATCTGCATCAGCATATCGCGTCGACCTGGGGATGTCCCCGACTTCCACCGGCTTGCGAAGGTCCGGATCCGGGCCCGAACCGTCTCGCGGGGGACGGCGCCCGGAGCGACGATCCGCCCGCCTCGCCGGGCAGATCGCGGCGAAGGCGCCGATGAACAGGGCCAGGGCGAGGAACACAGCCGGGCGGGGCCGTACGCCTGGGGACTGATCGGGACTTCTGCCTTTCGGCGGAGACACAGCCGCCACGTGGGCGAGCCCCCGAACGCGCAGGGCCCTCAGCTTCGAGTCGCAAGTCACCGCTCGCTGCCCCGGCTTGATCGGCAAGACACCATGGGCCGTTCACCCCCCGTCGCAGGGCCGCTGAACCGGTTGCCACTGTCAGTACCCGCGAAGAGTTCGATCCGTCGGTCGGGAATCCTCATGACTGCATCATGAGGCCTCGGCAACCGCTTCAGGAAGCCGCGCAGGGACGTCGAGGTGCTCGGCGATCCGCTTCAGCCGGGACCTCCTCAGAACCGGTTGCCGAGCCACTCGTGGATGGCGAGCGCGGTGCTACGGGCGTGCTCCTCCAACATGGTGAAGTGGTCCCCCGGCACGGTGATCTCTGCGTGCGGCAGGCTCCAGTCCGGGGCGGGATCGGCGCCGGGCAGCAGGTCCCGGGCTCGTACGTACAGGGTGGGACAGGCAAGCGGAGCGGGTTTCCAGCCGCTGAAGAGCTCGAAGTATCCGGCCATGGCGGTGAGCCGGTCGGTACTGGCGGAGGCGAACTCCGCCGCCCGGCGCAGCATGTCCGACGTCATCGCGGAAAGCGCCTGTCCCCGGTCGCCGTGACCGGGCGGATAGGTGTCCACCAGGACGACGGCGGCCGGGGCGGCACCCTCGGACTCCAGACGCTCGGCCACGGCGTGGGCCACCCAGCCACCGGCGGACCGCCCCAGCAGTACCGGAGGGCCTTCGGCCGAGGCCGCGCGAACAGCGGCGACCTGGGCCGTGACGAACGCGTCCAGTGTGGCGGGCAGCGCCTCGCGGGGCTCGAACCCCGGGTGCCGCACCGCAGAAACCGGCCGCAGCCCGCGTAGCCCGGCACCGAGACGCGCGTACTCCTGCGGTCCGGACAGTGCGCTGAGCGCGGGGGAGCAGACCAGCCGGGACCCCGTACCGCCCGCCGCGAGCATGACGGGTTCGTGCGTCGTGCCGGGAGCCCCGGTCCCGTCGAAGACCGGGCGCAGGCGCGCGGCGACGGTGAGGAGCACCATGCCGTCCCAGCTCCGGCCCCGGGCGCATGCGGTACGGAAGAGCGCGCCCAGGGAGTCCGGAGACTCCTCGGCGTGCGATGCTTCGGTGACCCGCCCCCGGACGTCCGGCGGAGCGCCCGCCCCAGGGCGTCCTCCCGCGCTGCTTCCCGGATCGTCGTCCGCCGACCGTCCGGAAAGTTCCGGGGAGCCCGGAGAGCCGACGGCCCCGGGCCGTGTCCGGGCGTCGGACGCGGCACCCGCAGATGGTGCCTCGGCGGCGTACCGCCGCGTCAGCTCGACGGCGAGCGCGCGCGGCGTCGGGAAGTCGAACAGCAGCGTGGACGGCAGTGCGAGCCCCGTCCACGCCGCGAGCTCATTGCGCAGATCGACCGCGGCCAGGGAATCCAGCCCCAGGTCCGCCAGCAGGGCGTCCTCGTCGATCTCGCTCGCCTCCTCCCGATGGCCCAGGACGCGGGCCGCCAGCGTCCGGACCTTCGTGAGCAGCACCTTGCCCATCTCTCCGGACGAAGCACCCGTCGGCAACCGGCCGAGCCGGTCCCCGCCCCCGTCGCCCGCGTAGTTTTCGTCCTCGGCTGGGGAGCGGAGCCGGTTCGCCGCCGTGTCACCGCTGCGGAGAGCGGCCGGGGCGAGGCGGGCCGCCACCACCACGGGTTCGTCGCCGGCCACGGCCGCGTCGAAGAGCGCCAAGCCCTCTTCCGGCCCGAGCGGGCCGAACCCGGAACGGGCCATCCGCTGCCGGTCCGCGTTGCCGAGGTGGGTCATCATGCCGTCGTTCTGCTGCCAGGGGCCCCAGACGATCGACGTGCCGGGCAGCCCGAGCCGCCCGCGGTGCCGCGCCAGGGCATCCAACACACAATTGGCCGCGGCGTAGTTGGCCTGGCCGGCGGAGCCGAAGGCGCCCGCCACCGAGGAGAACAACGCGAACACGGCCAGGTCATGACCCCGGGTCAGTTCGTGCAGAGCGAGGGCGGCGTCCGCCTTGGGGCGCATCACCCGCCTCACCCGGTCCGTGGTGAGCGCCGCGACGACACCGTCGTCCAGTACTCCCGCGGTGTGCACGACACCCGTCAGCGGGTGGGCCGCCGGCACCGCGTCGAGCAGGGCCGCGAGCGCGGTCCGGTCCGCGACATCACAGGCGTGAACGGTCACCCGGGCGCCCGCCTCGTACAGCTCCGAGACGAGTTCACGGGCGCCCGGAGCGTCCGGCCCGCGTCGGCCGGCGAGCAGCAGGTGCCGGACACCGTGAGCGGTGACCAGGTGCCGAGCCACCAGCATCCCCAGGGAACCGGTGCCGCCGGTGACCAGGACGGTCCCCTCCGGGTCGAGGGTCCGCCCCTTCCGTGGCTTCGGTGCCGCCTCGGCCGGCAGCGGCACCAGCTTCGGTACGTACACCGCCCCCCGGCGTACGGCCGCCTCCGGTACCGAGGCGGCCAGCAGGCCGGGAAGGGCGCTCCACGAGTCGGGGTGTTCGTCCACGTCGATGACGGCGAAGCGGCCCGGATTCTCCCGCAGCGCCGAACGGACCAGACCCCACACCGGGGTGTGCAACGGTACGGGCCCTGTCTCGCCGGACCGGTCGTCACTCCCGCGACCGGCGGCATCGTCCGTGGGGAAACCGTCACCTGCCGGAGCGACGGCACCGGACGTCACGAGGACGAGACGGGAACGGGACAGGCGCGGCTCGGCGAGCCACTCCTGCACGAGCCTCAGTGCCCGGTCCGCCGCCCGCAGCAGACCGGCAGCCTGGTCCTGGTCATCGCCGGCCGTGCCCGGCAGTGGGCACGGTGCCACGACGACGGCCGAAGACGCGTCGCACGCCGCCGGGTCGGGGTACACCGGGACACCGGAACCGGGCGGCGCGAGAGCATCCACCAGCCATGTGCCTGCCGCGCCCAGAACCCCCCAGCGGGGCAGCGTCACGGGCGGGGACGGCTCGGCCATCGCCACCCAGTCCGTCCGGTGGAGAGCACCGGTGACCGCGTCCGCCGCCGTTGAGCCGGAGCCGAATTCGGTACGCGGAAGGGGCCGGAGCGCCAGTGAACGGACCGTCGCCACCGGCGAGCCCGTCTCGTCGGTCAGCTCCACTGCGGCCCGACCGTCCGGACCGGGGGCCACCCGCACTCGCAAGCGCTGCACACCGGCGATGTGTACACGCACCCCGCTGAAGGCGAACGGCAGGGACGACCCGCCGTCCGCCGGTCCGGCCGCCCCGGACACGTTCGCGGCCAGGCCGTCCAGGGCCAGGGCGTGGAGCGCCGCGTCGAGCAGCGCGGGATGCAGGACGAACTCAGGACCGCCCGCCTCCCGGTGCGCGGCCCGGACAGCTTCAGGCAGCGCGACGTCCGCGTACAACTCCTCCCGGTGCCTCCAGGCGGCACGCATGCCCCGGAAGGCGGGGCCGTATCGCAGCCCTTCGGCGGCCAGTTGATCGTACGGCCCCGTCCCCGGGCCGTCGGCGTGCAGCGGCATCGCCCCCTCCGGCGGCCAGGACGCGTCAGGCCGGGGCGCGCCGCCGGTCTCGCCCGCGGTCTCACCTTCGGCCGTTGTCCGGTCCGCGGGCGGCCGCGTCGGCGAAAGAGTGCCGACGGCGTTACGGAGCCAGGGACCGTCACCCGCCGGAGTATGCGGACGGGAGTGGAAGAGCACAGCCCGACGCCCCGTTTCGTCCGCCCCCGCCACCCTCACCTGCAGGGCGACGGCATCGTCCGAGTGCAACGGCAGCGGTGCGGTCAGAACGAGCTCGTCCAGGACAGCGGCGCCCATCAACTCGCCCGCATGGACGGCCATTTCGAGGAAGGCGGTCGCAGGAAGCAAGATCTCCCCGGCCACCACATGGTCGGCAAGCCACGGCTGGTCCCGCACCGAGAGCAACCCGCTCAGCAGCAGCCCGTCGTCGTCGGCCGTACGGGTGCCCGACCGCAGGAACGGATGGGCGGCCTCGGCCGCCGGGGAGGCGGGCGGAAGCTCCGGGACGGCCTCCAGCCAGTACCGGCGGCGCTGGAAGGCGTACGTGGGCAGCGCGACGCGCCGCCCGCCGCTCCCGGCGAGGGCAGCCCGCCAGTCGACGGGAACACCATGGGCGTGCAGCGCGGCCAGCGTGTCGAGCAGGGCATCCGCCTCCGGCCGCGTCCTGCGCAGTGTCGGCAGAACCAGCGGTACCGGGCCCCACTCACCACCGCCCGCTTCGCCCGCGTCCGGTCCGCCGTCCGTGCCGTCCGCGTCCGGGCCCGGCCCGGACACGGCGAGGCAATCACGCACCAGGCCGGTGAGCACGCCGTCCGGCCCCAGTTCGACGTAGTGCGCCGCGCCTTGCTCACCCAGGTATGCCACCGAATCGGCGAAGCGGACCGGACGGCGGACATGGTCCACCCAGAATTCCGGTGCGCGCACCTCCTCGGCGGTGGCCGCCCGGCCCGGTACAGCGGTGATCAGAGGCAGGTGCGGTGCGGCGAAGGACAAGCGCCCGACCACGTCCGCGAACTCGGCCAGCACGGGCTCCATCCGGGCGGAGTGGAAGGCATGACCGACCCGCAGCGGCGTCACCGAACGGCCCCGCTCCCGGAAGTGCGCGGCCACCTCCCGCACCGCGGACTCGTCACCGGAGACCACCACCGACGCAGGCCCGTTGACCGCGGCGATCTCCACCGCGCTCCCGACCCCGGAGAGGTGGCCGGCCACCTCGTCCGCGCCCGCGGCCACGGCCGCCATCGCGCCACCCGGAGGCAGCGCGTCCATCAGCCGGCCCCGGGCCGCCACCAGCGTGCACGCGTCCGCGAGGGACAACACCCCGGCGGCGTGCGCCGCCGTCACCTCGCCCACCGAGTGCCCGGCCACCAGACCGGGGCGTACTCCCCACGCCTCGAACTGCCGGAACAGCGCGGTCTCCAGAGCGAAGAGCGCCGGCTGCGCGAACCGGGTCGTGTCCAGCAACGCGCCCTTCTCCGTACCGGGCCCGGCGAACATGACGTCCCGCAGGGGCACCGGCAGCAGTGGGTCGAGCAGGGCACAGCACTCGTCCAACGAACGGGCGAAGGCCGGGTACAGGTCGCGTGACTCGTACGACTCGCGGCCCATGCCGGAACGTTGACTGCCCTGACCGGTGAACAGGAAGGCTGTCGAGCCGTGATGGCGGGACGTGCCCGTATGCACTCCGGACCGGTTGCCGCCCTCGGCCACGGCCCGCAGGGAGCCGAGCAGCTTCGCACGGTCCCGGGCCACCACCACGGCCCGGTGCTCCAGGGCCGCACGCGTGGTGGCGAGGGAGTACCCGATGTCCACCAGGGACGTGTCGGGAGCGGCGGCCACATGGTCGTACAGCCGTCGCGCCTGGGCCCGCAGCCCCGGCACGCTCCTCGCCGACACCGGAAAGGCCACCGCGGCCCGCTCAGGACGCGCCGCACACTCCGACTCCACCCCGGGCCCGACACGGCTGCTGCTCGCGGCCCCGCCGCCCGCCACAACACACAGCGCTGCGGCCTCCCTGTTGCCCGGAGGCTCTTCCAGCACCACATGGGCATTGGTGCCGCTGATCCCGAACGACGACACCCCCACCCGGCGCCGACGGTCCGTCGCAGGCCACTCCACCGCCCGGCTCAGCAGCGCGATCCGCCCCGCCGACCAGTCGACCCGGGGCGTCGGCTCGTCGGCGTGCAAGGTACGCGGCAGCACACCGTGCCGCATCGCCTGGACCATCTTGATCACCCCGGCCACTCCGGCAGCGGCCTGGGTGTGACCGATGTTCGACTTCACCGAGCCGAGCCGGAGGGGACGCTCCCGCTCCTGCCGCCCGTACGTCGCGAGGAAGGCCTCCGCCTCGATGACGTCCCCCAGCCGGGTGCCGGTGCCGTGTGCCTCCACCGCGTCGATGTCCCCGGGATTCAATCCCGCGTCCGCCAGCGCCTGCCGGATCACCCGCTGCTGCGCCGGTCCGTGCGGCGCGGTCAGCCCATTGCTCGCCCCGTCCTGGTTCACCGCCGAGCCGCGCACCACGGCCAGTACCGGAAGCCCGGCGCGGCGAGCCTCGGACAACCGGCTCAGCAGCAGCATTCCGGCACCCTCGGCCCACCCCGTGCCGTCGGCGGACGCACCGAACGCCTTGCAGCGGCCGTCCGGCGCCAGCGCCCGCTGGCGACTGAACTCCACGAACGACGAGGGCCCCGACATCACCGTGGCGCCACCGGCCAACGCGAAGGCACACTCACCCCGGCGCAGCGCCTGGGCCGCCAGATGCAGGGCCACCAGGGACGAGGAACACGCCGTGTCCACGGTGAGGGCCGGGCCTTCGAGGCCGAAGGCGTACGCGATGCGGCCCGAGGCGACGCTTCCGGCGTTGCCGAGGCCGAGGTACCCCTCGACCTGCTCGGGTGTCCTTGCCAGACGGCGCGCGTAGTCGCTGTACATCAGTCCGACGTACACACCGGTCGCCGAGCCGCGCAGAGTGCCCGGGACAAGACCGGCGTACTCGAAAGCCTCCCACGCCACTTCGAGCAGCAACCGGTGCTGCGGGTCCATGGCCAGGGCCTCGCGGGGCGAGATGCCGAAGAAGGCGGGGTCGAAGCGGTCCGCACCGGAGAGGAAACCGCCCTCGCGCACGTACGTCCTCCCGGGCCGCCCGGGGTCCGGGTCGTAGAGCGCGTCGACGTCCCAGCCCCGGTCGGTGGGGAAGGGGCCGATGGCGTCCCGCCCCTCGGCCACCAGCTGCCACAGCTCCTCGGGCGAGGTCACGTCCCCGGGGTAGCGGCAGGCCATCCCCACGATCACCACGGGATCGTCGTCCGACCGGGCCGCACTCCGGTCCACCGGCCCGGCGCCGGCCGGTGCGAGGGCGTTCCGTTCCCCGAGGTGGGCGGCGAGCGCCTCGGCCGTGGGAAAGTCGAAGGCGACGGCCTCGGAGAGCGGCAGACCGGTCGCGGCCGACAATCGCTCCCGCAGCACCGTGGCCGTGAGGGAGTCCATGCCCAGGTCCCGCAGCGCGGTACTCGGCTCCACCGCCCGAGCCGTACAGCCGAGCACGGCCGCCACCTCGCTCCGCACCAGGGCGAGCAGGCCCTCCGACGGCTTCCCGTTGCCGGTGGCCTCCGCGCCCAGCGCCCGTGCGGGCAGACCGGCGAGATCCCGTCGCAGGATCTTCCCGGAAGAGGTACGGGGAAGGTCCTCCACCTCGAACAGCTCGACAGGCACCTTGGAACCGGACAGTTCCGCACGACAGGCGGCGAGGATGCGTCCCCGGTCCAGTACGCCGCCGGGCTCGGCGACCAGATAGCCGACCGGCACCTCGCCGAAGGCGGGGTGCGGACGTCCGGCCACGGCGGCGTCCGCCACCCCGGGCAGCCGCCGCAGCACGGCCTCCACCTCCGAAGGGTGGATGTTCACCCCGCCCCGGATGATCAGATCGCTCGCCCGGCCGGTGATCGCCAGCGCACCGGAGCCATCGATCCTGGCCAGGTCACCCGTGCGGAACCAGCCGTCGCGCAGTACCCCCGCGGTGGCTTCCGGCCTGCCGTGGTAACCGGCCATCACCCCGGGCCCGTTGACCCACAACTCGCCCTCGCCGGTGTCCCGGCCGTCCGGACCCCCGCCGACCCGGACCCGGGTGCCGGGCAGCACTCGCCCGCACGCCTCGGACGCCGTCGCTCCGTCCGGCGCCGACATGGTGACCGGGCCCGCCTCCGTGCTGCCGTAATGCTCCAGATAGGGCACACCACAGATCGCCTCGAAGGACTCGTGGAACCCGGGACCAGCCGCCGCGCCACCACTGACACAACCCCGCAGCGCGGAGCCGCCGAGACCGCCGCTCTCGCCCCGGACCGCGTCGAGCAGCGCCGAGTACGTGGTCGGAACCCCGCCGAGCAAGGTGAACGAGTCTTCCTCACGCCGCAGTTCGCCGAGCACCCCCGACACCGAGAACCGGGGCAGCAGCACCGCGCTCGCCCCCACCGCGGTCACCCCGAGGAAACACACGATCTGGCTCATCGCATGATGGAGGGGCAACGGCCACAGCACACGGTCCTGTTCGGACAGGCCCAGAACACCGACCAGGCCCGTCGCGACCGGCGAGAGCCGGTTGCGCTGGGTGGACAGCACGCCCTTGGGCACACCGGAGGAGCCCGAGGTGTAGAGCAGCCAGGCCACTTCGTCCAGCGCGAGATCGTCCCGGGCCGACGTCCTCGGCTCGGTACCCGCCAACTCCTCGAACCGCAGAACGCCGGCCGCGCCCGCCACCCCGGCGGGCCGGCCCCCGACTCCGCCGACCTCGCCCGCCGGCTCCACGCGTTCCGCGAGTTCCGCGCCCGAATCCGAGTCCCAGCCCCCGTCCTCGGCACCGCCTTCGGCCACCACCACGATCAACCCGGGGCGCAACGGCAGCGTTCGCCGCCGCGCCAGGCAGACATCATCCGTGATGAGCACCCGTGCCGCGCTGTCGTCCAGCAGGCGGGCCAGCTCTTCCACTGAGTTCCCGGGGTCCAGCGGCACACCCACGCCGCTCGCCCGGGTGACGGCGAGCAGGCTCTCGACCGCCTCGACACGGTTGCCGAGCAGCACGGCCACCCGGTCACCACGCTCCAGACCGAGTCCGGCCAGATGGCCGGCCAGCCGCGCAGTCCTCCGTTCCAGCTCCCGGTAGGTCACACGCCTGAGCCGGTCCTCGAAACCGACCTTGTCGCCGAGGCGCCGGGCGTGGTGCCCGAGCAGTTCCGGCAGTGGTTTGACGATGTCGGCGTGCTTACCCACCGCATGACCTCCTTGAGACGACCCGCCGTTGAGGACGATGGCACAGTGCCCCGGGTTGCCTCCCGGTGACGGGCCGACCCTGACGGAGTACGACTCACCTGCCCCGAGCAGTTGTTCCCGCGCACCGGACGCGCTTCACCGTCGTCGTAGGCCGACTCGCGGCCACCAGCCGGCGCACGGCACGCGGGCGTTCCGGTCGGCCAGAACCCCGCACCCCGTCGGCGAGTTCACCGGTGACTCACCCAACACGCCCAATCCATGACTTATCCCGCCTTGGGTGGTCACTGGGTCTACGCTGATGCGGTCCTTGAGGACGCCGACCGGGCAACTCGTCAGCTGGAGGTCACACAACCGGTCGGTCACCGTGTCAGGTGAGCAGAAGTCGGTGGCCCCGGGGAACTGCCGGGGGACCACGGCTTTCACCCTGGACGCCAAGAACAAGGAACTGGGCGTCGGCTACAGCCCCCGCTCCGCATGCGGCACCAGCGAGAAGTTCAGCATCACCGTGCCGGCGGACGTCTCCGGCGGAGCCGCGGTCGTACGGATCCGCCTCGATGACGGAGCCCCTTCGGTCCCGCCCAAGTACCTGAGCTGCAAGCGTTACGGGCGCTGAAGCAGCGCCATGTACACCAGGGCGGGCCGGTAGGGCTCGCCAGTCCGGTCCTGCTCCGCACCAGGCCGGGGCCGGACCGGACCGATCGCGTCAGGCATCCATTGCCACGCCGGGACACGATCGCAGCGTCGGTTCGTGCGGTGCCCCTCGTTCACCCGCGCCCTGAGCGGGGGCAACCGTGGGCGCGGCGGAAGTTGGCGCAGGGCGGGTGGGCTTTGAAGGAGATGTCGACCTCGGGGCGGCGCAGGTCGGGGTCGGGCAGAAGCTGACTGGTGATGCTGCTGGCCAGGACCTGGTCGCCGTGGGCGGCGTCGGCCTGGCGGGGACCCCAGCCGGCCGCGTACTCGAACTCGGTGCAGGCGGCGGTGAAGGGGCCGCGGCTTCCCGTCAGGAAGAGGGTCCGGGCATGGGTGACGGGGCGCAGCCACTCACGGGTCCGGGCATGCCCGCACCGGCGGTTCCAAGCGGCGGCGTCACGGGCGGTGCGGTGTTCGTCGGTCCGGACGGTGAGAGGGGTGCCCTGGACGGGGCGCCGGCGCAGGTCGGGCCAGTTGGCGGGGCGCAGGCCCAGTGAGTGGTGGACCAGGACGAGGTCGACCCGGCCTCCGCAGATCTCCAGGTACTGCTCGTACCAGCCGTCCATGGGGACTCCGTCCCGCAGCGGGATGTGCACGATGGTCTGCCGGGAGTAGGCGACGAAGGAGAAGAGCGCGGCGAGGCGGGACAGGCCGTCGTGGTCGCCGACCAGCCAGCCGTAGCCGGTCGGGTCGGCGAGTGCGGTGTGCCGCAGCGGATGCCACGGCTGCACCACCCGGTACTCCCGTGGCCCGATCCGGGGCCGGAACTCACGCAACTTCAGCTGCATTTCCACGCTCGCATGACGCCAAGCATGTCCGAGGCGAATCCCCGGCGCAAAGGTTATTGACCGCAGGTGAAGACACGACGGGATTCCGGACGGCACGCAGGGGTGGTGGGGCGCGATGCCATCCGGTGAGAGTTCCAGTCCCAGATGGTCCACATCGGCACCTTGAGAAGGACGTCGCCCGATTGATCACACTCTGCGTGACCGCGATGTGGTCAGCCCGTCTCGGCGGCGAAGGGACCACCATCGCCGAAGACGAGCCGCGCGAAGTTCTCGCCGATGCGGCGGTGCCCTGCGGGATCAGGATGGACCTCGTCGGGCAGCGGGAATTCGGCGTAGTCCTTCTCGCCGTAGAGGTCACGGCCGTCGAGGTAGTGCAGGTTCGGGTCGTCAGCCGTGCGCTGTTCGACGATCCGGGCGAGTTCGTCGCGGATGACGTTGAGCGTCAGGCGCCCGGCAGCGCGTTCGGCAGGATCGCCCGTGGCCTTGAACCGCAATGTCCCGCCCTCGAAGTCGGGCGCGAGGGGGCCGGGAGTGTCCTCCTGGACCGGGCACAGGACGGGGGACACGACCAGCAGCGGTGTGGTCGGATGCCCCTCGCGGATGGTGTCGAGGAAGCCGTGGACCGCGGGGGTGAAGGCGCGCAGGCGCATCACGTCGGAGTTGACGACGTTGATGCCGATCTTGACGCTGATCAGGTCCGCAGGGGTGTCTCGCATTGCGCGTGCGGTGAACGGGTCGAGCAGCGCGCTGCCGCCGAACCCCAGGTTGACCAGCTCCACTTCGCCCTGGGCCGCGGCCAGGGCGGGCCAGATCGCGGTCGGGTGGGCGGCGTTCGAGCCGTGGCTGATGGAACTGCCGTGGTGCAGCCATACCCTGCGCCCGCTGTCCCGCGCCGGCTCGACCGGGGAATCGGTACGCAGAGCGATCAGCTCGGTGATCTCTGTATGCGGAAGCCAGATCTCGATGTCCTTCTCACGCGCCGGTAGACCGGTGAACCGGGCGGTGCCGACGGGCCCCTCACGCAGCTCGGCGGACTGGGTGACCATGTCGGTGATCGTGCGGACGTTACCGCCGGGCACTGTGGCCTGGGCGGCGAGCCGGCCGTCGACCAGCAGGTCGTAGACGCCGTCCGCCGGGGCCGGGAAACCTCGGTAGACCCGCTTGGTGGGCAGCGTGTCCAGTTCGATGGCGGTGGCCCGGGTACGGAAGGACAGCCGCACGCCGGAGGGCTGGGCCTCGGCCACGGCCAGTTGGTTGTCAGGGATCTGCCGGCGGGCCCGAGCGGGCAGTCGATGCGGCAGCAGGCCGTGTGCGGTCGGTTCCACGTCGAGGAATCCACGCAGTATGTCCGCGGTGACAGGTGTGGTAATCCAGTCGTGTTCGGTGTTCACTGTCCCAGCCTTTTGATCAAGATTCTCGGAGTGTTCAGGTGTGCGGCTGTGCCGGTGTGCGGCGGACCGTCTCCGGCGACGCGGCCCCCGCTGGTCAAGGCTTGGTCCGGTTCCGCAACAGAACATCGAGGGAATCCAGGATCCAGGCCCAGGATTCCTGAGAGTCGACGGCGGTGTGACTGAAGCCTCCGGCCATCTCCAGGCTGACGTAGCCGTGGAAGACGCTGCCCAGCATCCGGACCGCGTGTGTCTGGTCCGGCTCCGGCAGGTCGTAGCCGCGCAGGATCGCCCGCGTCATCTGTGCGTGCCGCACCCCGGCACTGGCGGCCGCGGTCTCGGGGTCGAGCCTGAGTCGGGCGGCGTCGTAGCGGCCGGGATGCTCCCGGGCGTAGTCGCGGTAGGCATCCGCAAAGGCGGCCAGGGCGTCCTTGCCGGCCCGCCCTGCCAGCGCGGCGGCGACCCGGTCGGCGAGTTCCTCCAGCGCGAGCAGGGCGATCCTGGTCTTGAGGTCCTGGGAGTTCTTCAGGTGCGAATACAGACTCGCGACCTTGACATCGAACCGCCGGGCGAGCGCCGAGAGGGTCACCTGGTCGAAGCCGATCTCGTCGGCCAGTTCCGCCCCGGCACGCGTCAGGCGCTCCGTGGTCAGCCCCACGCGAACCATAATCTTCCTCTCATTCGACGACAACCATTATGCATTTGCCTAAGGATTTTAGGCAAATGTGCCTGCCGCTCACGGACCCACTGACCGAGCAAGGCATCCGTACCGCGTACGTGAACTGCGCCAAGGGCGAGGCGAAGCACGTGCTCGTTCCCCTTGATCCGGCCGAGCGCTTCTGGGGCGATCTGGAGAAGCAGGGCAACTCGGTGGGTGCCTACATGTGCGGCGACCGCGCCTGCCCGCTCTGTACATTGCGGGACAAGAAGGATGCGGGTGTCGGCGCGCGGCTCCACGCGTCGCTCACCCCTGAAACGTAACGGTACGGTCCGCCGGAGAGGCCCTCTCGACACCATTGAAAGTGCAGGCCCGACGCCCGGTGCCTCCGCCGCGACGACGCCCTGCCGCCCCCCGGACCGCGTCACGGGACTGCTGCACATTCTCTACCCACGGAAGCTCGCCGCCATCTGTCAACTCACCGTCGATGACGTTCATATCGGCAGGTCAGCTCCTACTGATTGGGATGACCTGGTCAGCGGTGCAGCAGCCTGTCGCGCTCCCGCTCTGTGACGATTGCTGCATGAGCAAGAAAGAATGGGACATGCTGACCAAGTCTGAAGAAGCCTTCATGGTCAACTCCTATGAGATCGACATCCTCCCTGGTGTCTGGGGTGATCTCGACGAAACCGACCAGTCCCGACCGGTCAACGAGCTGGCGGGAATCTTGCTTGCTCTCGTCGATCGTGGGTGGATTCAGGTCCGCCGACTCGCGCCGTGGACCTCGCCCTCCGGGGAAAGTGGCTTTCAGCCCGGCGAACTGGTGCCTCGTGATCAGCTTCTGGCGATCCTCGAGGATGCGGCCACCTGGGAGTATCCCGAAGACGGGGACTGGACCGGCGCGTTGACCCTGGTCGAGACCGAAGCGGGAAAGAGGATCACTCGGCTGTGTCCTGAGGAAATGGCCGAGTAGACCGTCGCGGCGGGAAGTCGCAGACCGCCGCCAACGGTCGGCCGCCCCAGCGAAGGTCTGAGAACAGCTCGACGCTGTTCTTCCACGCCTGCCGGCGGATCTGAGCGCCCTTGTGGGTGGAGAGGTTGTCCGTGATCACGTGGATCGGGCGTATGCCGAGCGGCCCGAAATCAACCAACGCGGAGGTGCGGTTGGGCCGTGGGGCGAGCGCTCAATTGGCTCGGTCCAGCTCGGCGTCGTAATCCGGGTTGATGGATTCCTTCCTTGGCCGCGACATCCAATCGGCACCAACCCTGCCACCGCGACCAGTATCCCGGTGAACCTTCCCTGTCACAGCACTGGCGAAGCGATCAGATCGAAGTCTCGTCGGTCAGCGAAGGCACGGCGCACGGACGGAGGATCATGAACGAGTCTTCCAAGGTCGCCACCATGGCGAAGGGGAATCGGTCGAGCTCAAGGCAGAGTGCGACGTCATCAGGATGGACCCCTTGGCGCACACCCTCCCTCAACTCGGAGGCAGCACGCGACTCGTCGGCGCGGCGAAGGAACTCACCTGCATTCGTCCCGTCCCCTGTGGCCCGGCGGGCGATGTATTGAGCGCACGCCAGATCTTCGTCGGCCTGCCCGTCTTCGCCAGTGACCACGAACGTGACGCTGTCACACTCGTGTGTCCGCAAGAGCCGAGCCGTCGCCTCCGCCACCACGAAACTGGCGCACAGCACCAGCGACGCCTCCTTGACGGCGAGGGCGCCGACCGTCCCTGCCGTGGTCTTCTGCACAACGGTCCGCCCAGCAAGGTCAACAGACCGCAACAGGCCCGGAGAGTTGACGGTGTCGAACCCGGGCGCGAGCGGACCGTCCTTGAGTGCCACCCAATCCGGGTGGCGAGCCTTGAGCGCCAGCGCTTCGTCCAAAGACTCAGCAAGAACGATCTTCTCCGCCCCCTGACCAAAGGCCCAGGCAGCCACCGTGAAAGCACGCATGACGTCGACAACGACCGTCACGGACGGGGCTTCGGTCAGCTCGACAATACCAAGGAAGCGAGCGTTCATCCGGTCATGATCGCGCATGCCCGAACCGAATCATCCAGGCGGTGATGCACATCACGTAGACGGTCTCGGAATGCAATACCATCGGTTGCCTGCGCCGCGAAAGCGGTGCGTATCGGCCGGCCCGTATCGGATCCTTCGACGACGGCATCAACCGCGCCGAATATATCTGGTCATTACGTGCGATGTGGACCTCTTTGTCGTGCCGCGTTGTCTTGTGCAGAAGCAGGCGAATCGGCCCTCGAACTCCGTGCGAAGCGGACAGCCGGCCTCTCGCGAAGCGGAACATGACTCGATCACCCTGGCGGTGGTGTGGTGCCTACCACCGTCATCCGGAAGTAGGGCCACCCTTCAGGAGGCCGGGTTGTTGGTTCGATGGCCCAGTTCGAGTCGGAACAGTTCGAGCTCGTCGAAGGACCAGCGTGCCAGCGGCCGGCAAGCGAGCGATGCGACGCCCCGGCCTCGGGCAGGGACCGCAGTCCAGTACGACACCCACCCGGTCCGATGACATTGATCCACTGCGCTGACGGCCACGTTGCCCAGCACGGTGTCCATGCGGTCGATCACGGCAAAGGCGAATGCGGCCCCTGATGTCCATCGATCCTCCTGAACCGCACGTAGAACTCTCGGTCGACCAGGGTGCAGCCGCGGGTGGTGGCGCAGGCGGGGAAGACGCCGATCCAGCAGTTCTCGGTGCGGCCTGCGGTGCCGGAGTGGTGGCGCCGGACCACGGCGGAGGCGGTGTCCTTCTTCACGAAGCCGGTGTCGTCGATGATCAGCACGCCGTTGTCTGCGCCGAGATGCTCGGCGACGTAGGCGTGCAGGTCGTCGCGGACCTCGTCGGCCTCCCAGCGGCTCCGGGAGAGGAGGTGCTGCAGCCATCGGCCCGCTGCACTCTCCACACCCAAGCCGTTGACCAGCGCTGATGAAGAAGCCCGGCTGGAGTGCCACTGCGTCACGAGTGGTAGAGCACCCGCACGACCATCGAGTCGCCGGGCAGGCCGTCCAGGCAGGCGTTGAACATTTGTTTGTAGTCGAGGCCGCCGGCCTCCACCCACCGGCCGTCGAGGGTGAGCAGGGCGGGGGTGGGCAGCACGGCGGCCACATGGCGGGTCACGTAGGTCTCCAGGTCCTCGTCGAAGCGGCGGACGGGGTCGAATGTGAACCGCTCCTCCAGGGCGGGGTCGGCCTCGATCGCCTGGATCAGGGGCTGTTCACGGAAGGCGGCCACGGCGGCCTCCCTGGCGCGGTCGGGCTCCAGGTTCCTGACCCGCTCGGCGAAGTGGCGGAAAGGCAGCGCGGGCGGGTAGCGGTCGGCGAAGGCGCGGTACGCCGTCCAGGTGCCGGCCGCCCGGCGGGCCTCGGCGGCGCGGGGCGTGTCGAGGTCAAGGATGCCTCGCGGGCCGCCGTGGCAGCGGGAGGGCGGCAGGTCCTCGGGGGGTTCGGTCCAGTCGTCGTACCGCACGAGCCGGGGGTCGTCCTCGTGGCCGGGCAGTACGTCGAAGAGACAGCCCGCCCCGGAGATGAACCAGTAGCTCCATTCGCCCACCCAGTCCGAGTGAGGGCGGTCCTCACGGTCGTACCAGAACGGGGCCATGGCCTGCCCGATCGCCTGCTTCAGCCCGTCGGGGCCGACGGGCGGCAGGCAGACGGTGATGCGTTGTTTGCCCATGGTGTCCCCTCCTGTGGTGTGGTCCGTGCTGGGTGCATGGTCGGACGGCGCTTGGTGCGGTGCGCGACCCACCTTGGCAGGTCACACCGGTCAGATGGCCGGCAGGGGCCCGCAGGAGACGAGTGGGCTCGTCAGTCGGCGTGGGCTCGGGCGCGGGGTCCTCGTCACCGAGGTTCTGTCCCGCGGTGTTCCCGCCCAGCCCATCACGCAACCGCCCTTGCCCGCACGCGATGAGGTGGTCCCACCGGCGTCGCCGCCACCGAGCACGCGCCCGCCGTTGCCACTACAAGCAGCGCGCCCACGCGTTTGTGGGGTGCCCCGGCAAGGACCGCTCCACTCTCCGCGTCCAAGCCGTTGACCAGTGCGAATGAAGAAGTCCGGTTGGAGTACGAATACTTCAGCTGCAGATCGTGATCTCCGTGTCTGCTCGCCGTCGGCATGGAGCAAGCCACTTCAGGCTGCGGGGCATAGGCACTCTCATGTGTTGGCGCTGAAGTATGCAGCGGCAGCATCGATGAAGCGGTCGTGTGCGGGCATGCGGCGGTGGACCAGGAGCTGTACGGCCTGCGCTCGTGGACGGTCCGGTGCACCGGCCAACCACGAACCGCCAGTGGGCACCACGAGCGAGGCCTCGAACCGACTTCCTTCACACGGGGAGTGTCTCCCTCCGGCGGCCACGGAACCCTGGAACGGTCCATCGTCCCGGTTCGGGAAGGCGCTCTCGCGTCTCGTACCCAACCCTCAGCCGCGCCCCAACCGAAGCGGAACGGCCAGTAGATTGGGGCCATGTTCGCTTTGTATCCGCGCATGCTTGCCGGGAACCATCCGGCCGTCTTCGCTTTCTACGAGGGCGTACTGCCCGGGCTGACGGGGTACGTGCTCGCGCGTGGTGACGCGGCGTCCGGGTACGCCAGTTGGGACGCGCCCGGCGGAGCGACCGCGTTCGCCGTGATCCAGCGGGATATGTTCGTCGGTGAGGTCCCGTCGGCTCCTCCGGCGGGCGGCGCGGCTCTCGTGGTGCCCGTCGCTGACGTGGCTGCGATGGACGCGGCGGTCGCGCTGTGCCGTCGGCATGGCGGGGTGCTGGTGACGCCCGCCCGGGACATGCCGGGGTGGGGACTGCGGGCGGCGCACCTGCGTGACCCGGACGGGAACCTGCTGGAGATCCAGACGTACTGATCCCCGCTCGGCGGCCGGCCGCCCACCGGGGATACTCCGCACGGGTGCCGGTGTCGGGGCAGAGTCTGTCCACATCAGCCTTCGACCGGTGAGCTTCGGGCCTGGGGTGTACTTGGGGGAATGAACCGTGTTGACCGGCGGCTCGGTGCGGCGGGCGGAGGCCGACGTGGCTTTGCGACGTGCAGGTCGCGCCTGCACCGTGTTCGCGTTGAAACTCCGACGCCTGGAAGACCAATTGGCTGCGCCGGGAACAGCGGGCCCGGTCGGCACGGTTGCATCGACCGAGGGACCGGCGCCGTACGGGCGGGGAACACGGAGACTGCGAGGTCATCCGCCCCGCCAGGATCCGGACCCCAGGATCGCGGTACGCCTGCCGCGCACTCGGACCAAGACGTACTTCTGCAGGAGGACCGTTTCATGACTGACCGGCCGTTGACGCTCATGGCAGTACACGCCCACCCCGACGACGAGGCCACCGGAACCGGAGGGGTCCTCGCGCGGTACGCGGCCGAAGGCATCCGCACGGTCCTCGTGACGTGTACCGACGGTGGTTGCGGTGATGGGCCGGGGGGTGTCAAGCCGGGCGATCCCGGGCATGATCCGGCGGCCGTCGCCTTGATGCGCCGCCAAGAACTCAGGGCGAGTTGTGACGTCCTGAAGGTCAGCGATCTGGAGATGCTGGACTATGCCGACTCCGGGATGATGGGGTGGCCGAGCAATGACGCCCCTGGATCCTTCTGGCAGACCCCCGTGGAGGAAGGCGCTGCCCGACTTGCGGAACTCATGCGGCACTACCGACCCGATGTGGTCGTCACCTACGACGAGAACGGCTTCTACGGCCACCCCGACCACATTCAGGCCCACCGCATCACGATGGCGGCGCTGGAGATGACCGCGCTGACACCGAAGGTGTACTGGACGACGGCGCCCCGCTCGATGATGCAGCGGTTCGGGGAGACCATGCGCGAGTTTGGTGGGGACATGCCGGAGCCGGATCCTGCCGAGTCCGCCGCGATGGCCGAGATCGGCCTGCCCGACGATGAGATCACCACGTGGGTCGACACCACCGCATTCAGCGGTCAGAAGTTCGATGCGCTGGCCGCGCACGCCAGTCAGGGCGAGAACATCTTCTTCCTCAAGATGGGCAAGGAGAGGTTCGGCGAGTTGATGGGCATGGAGACCTTCGTACGTGTCAAGGACGCCACCGGCGCGGCCGCACCCGAGAACGATCTCTTCGCCGGACTGCGCTGATCCGCTGTATGCCGTCATTGCCGCGTTGGCGCCGGCTTGGACTGGACAGTTCGCCAGTCGGGTGGCGGCCGGCGCAGCTCTGGGGTTCCTGCCCGCATTCGGGCCGCCCGCTGTGGCCCGAATGCCGCAGAGCGGGATCCATGAGTGGCGACAACTCGCCATGGACGGGCTGCTGTTCACGGGTGTGCCTTGGACCGCTTCGGGGCCGGCCTCCCTTGCCGTCCTCATGACCGTGCTCCGTGGATACGCAGGGTGCTCGGCCCGGCCAGTTGGTGACAACCTTCTCTGCAGGATCCTCGGGCTGACTATCGAACTCGCCGTGGCTGAAGGCGCGTCCGGGCCGGCTCCGATCGGGGGCGAGGAGTGGTCCACCGGCGGACTCAGAGGTCTCTGGCGACTTGCGCCTTCAACCACAGACGCACCGTTACGGCGGAGACGGAGCCTTTTTCGACCTCACACGCGGGGTGAGGTCGGAAAGGGCTCAGTGCTGGTCGAAGTAGCGTGCCGTGGAGTAGGGGTGGTGTGGGTCGGTGAGCAGGCGGTGGACGAATTCCGCGGTCGATACGTCGAACCGGTCCCACTCGCTGTAGTCGTCACCCGTGACGAGGATGGGTCACCGGCCGGGGTCGGCGCCCTCGGTGAGCCAGTAGAAGGAGGTCCGCTGCTCCGTCTCCGCCCACTGAAGTAGGCGTCCAGGAGCCGGGCGGAGCCGGTACGGCTCCCATCGCTCGCCGCCGTCCTCGGCGGCTGCTCGGACGGGGCCCGGAACTCGTTGAACTCGACGAGGCCGAGGTAGTCGTCGAAGTCCCGTAGCCGAACAACCGGACCAGCTCCTTGCAGTCGCTGGGCAACGCTGTTCCGAGCCGGGCCTCGACCGTCGCCAGACAGTCCGACGGTGACCCGTTGTACGTCGTGCAGCGGGAGCGGGGCCGACGCACTGCTCGGTGGTGTGTTGTGTCAGGCGCTGGCGGCGGGACCGGGAGCAGAAGGTCCGCGGCCCCGGCACGTGGCCGGTGCCGGTCCTGGAGCGGCCCGATGGCAGGGTGACTGCGCCCGTATCGGCGTGGTCACCGCCGTACGGTCGGTCTGCCGGCCTGGTCGCCGGCGCAACCATTCGGGGGTGGCCCCAGTCCAACTCTCCATGCGGAAAAGACTTGTCACCCTGGCCCTGATCGCGGTAGCCGGCTGCGGGGCCCCCGGGGCCGTCCCCGACTCCACCGTCTCACCTGGCGCGACGCAGACCGCCGCGGCCACGACGAGGCCGACGGCCGACCCCGACACCGCCGGGGCTCATGCCGACTTCGACGGCGACGGGAAGGAGGATCTGGTCATCACCGACACGGCGGCCACGGTCGACGGCAAGTACGCCGCCGGTTACGCGGCAGTGGTGAGCGGGTCGACTGCCGACCCCGGCACCCCGCGCCACCAGGTGATCACCCAGGACAGCCTCGGCCTCGGCAAAGCGGGCACCGGCGGCCGCTTCGGCAGCGGTGCCATCTCGGCCGACCTCGACGGGGACGGCCGAAGCGACCTCATCACGCAGGCCGGCAGCAACACGGTCTTCGTGGTGTGGGGCGGAAGGAAGAAGCTCTCCGGAGCGGCGCAGCTGACCGGCGCCACGCCGGTCGCCGGCGACTTCGACGGCGACGGCCACGCCGACCTCGTCACGAGCCGAGGCACGGACTCGAAGGCGACGATACGGTTCGGCCCGTTCACCCGGACGGGCAAGCCGGCCCGCACGAAGACGCTCGACCTCACCCCCGACAAGCCGTCGTACTACACCGCCCGGCCCACCGGCGTCGGCGACGTGAACGGCGACGGCAAGGACGATCTGGTGGTCACCTGGTCGCATGTGTTCGCGGACGAGATCCCGACCCCCCGCGCCACCCTCGTGTACCGCGGAGCGGCCAACGGCGTACTGAGGAAGGGGCCGCGCCTCAAGGACGCGCGCGGCAAGGACATGTACGGCTCGACCACCCTCACGTCCGACGTGAACAAGGACGGCTTCGTCGATGTGATCGTCAGCCTCACCTGCGAGATCGTCGGCGACGAAGCCACGCCCGAGGGCGGCAGCCGGCTGATGGTCGCGTACGGCGGAAAGAGCGGGTGGAGCACCGGCCTGAAGCCCACGACGATCAACGAGAAGACACCGGGGCTGCCCGGCGAGCCGGTTTCCTCCCGCTGCAATTTCGGGTACGCGCCGGCGACGGGTGATGTGAACGGCGACGGTTACGCCGACGTCGCGTTCAGTGCCCCGCTCAAGGGCGACAAGACGGTGACCCTGGTGCTGCGCGGCGGACCGCAGGGCTTGACAGGTAGGAGCGCGAAGAGCATTTCCGGCCTCCCGGCGTGGCCCCGGCTGGCGATCCAGGACCTGAACGGCGACGGCGCGGCCGAACTGGCGGTCAGCACGTCGTACGCAAGCGGGGCCGACGACAAGGTCAGGATTCTGCGAGGCGGCCCTTCCGGCATCAGCACATCCAGGCCAATGCTCATCGGGCCTGCGGATCTGGGACTGAAGCCCATGACAGGGGACAGCTTCGGCTCCGGCTTCGGCCACTGAGACAAATGATCAAGCTCCATGCACCGGGTGCCGAGCGCACCGCGAAGCAGCGCACCCGGCACCCGGCCCCAGCGAGCCGGATGGTTCGTTCTGCCGCCCGTGGCTGTGATCTGCTTCGAGGCGGCGATTTCGTTACGCACGCGCTCGCTGGTCGTACAGGACGGCGCGGCCGCCACCGGGAGTTGGCGACGGACGCAGGGCGACGCCGAGGCCCGTGTCTCCGACGGGGCGGGCGTCGTACCGCTGATGGCAGCAGCCGCCCGTACGCCATGACGCCTCACCCACGTGGACGCGGCCGGATCATGCCGACCTGTCGGTGGCGCCCTGTGGGCTGGTGGCGGGCGGGTGGGCCCTCGGTGTGAAGAGGGTGGTCGCCCGAAGCGGTGCCGTCCACAGCTCCGGACTCGGCGTTCGACGTCGGGTCGTGGAGCGTGTGTCAGTCCATCTGCACCGGTTCCGTCGGCTGCGGATCCGCAGGAGGCCAGCGGTGAAATCCATGAAGTCTTCCTGCCCCGGTCGCCCACTCGCCCGCAGGCGTCGGCTTGCCTCTCTATCCTGACAGCATCGGGACCCGTGATCCATCACCTGGCGCAGACGCCGGCGGTGGCCGGCAATCCAGTCGTCCGGCGGGACGATCGGAACCCGCACGGTGACCATGGACCCGGACTCGTCCTCCACGGTCACCTCTGGGCAGCCACGTTCGCCCGTGAGCCGGATCGAGATGGACGGCCCTCTGCTCATCTCCATCCATGCCACGTCTTCGCCGGCCTCGAGCCGGTCCAGCGCGTCGGCCCAGCTCTTCAGCCGCAAAACGTACAACGCCAGGTCGATACGGCCGGACACGAAGGGCGTCTTGACGACGATCTCGGCGTCGAGTCCGGCGGCCCACCTCGGATTACGTCCCAGAACGCAGACCGTGACGCTGTTCCGTCACGGGCATTGGCTTCGACGCCCTGAGCCTTCTCCACGCGGCTGCCGGCTTCCCCAGGTTCTCTCTACCGAATGTACCGAAGCGCTCTGGCTGTCACTTGGGCTGTTTCTTCAGCCCAGTGTGATTCGGGCGGCGACCGGCAGGTGGTCGCTGCCGGTGGCGGGCAAGGTGCGGATGTGGCCGACGGTTGCCGAGCGGGTCATGACCTGGTCGATCCGGGCCAGCGGGAAGGCGGCGGGGAAGCTGAAGGCGAAGCCGCGTTCCGCCACGTTCATCCGTGAGGTCAGCGGGGCCAGCCCGCGGTCGTCGACCGTGCCGTTGAGGTCGCCCAGCAGGATCACCGTTTTCAGCTTCTCGGCGGCGATGGCCCTGCCCAGCAGCTCGGCGCTTTCGTCGCGCCAGGAGGACGCGAGGCCGCTCGCCCCGACGCGGACCGAGGGCAGGTGCGCGACGTACGCCGCGATCTCGCCATGCGGTGTGTGGACCACGGCACGCAGCCCGCGATTCCAGGCTTCCGTGATCCCTTGGGGCTTTATGTTCAACGGCCGGGCGTCGGTGAGCGGATGCTTCGACCAGAGTGCGACGGTGCCCTGGACTGTGCGGTACGGATAGTCCAGGGCGAGGGTCCTCTCGTAGACCGGCAGCGCCGGGCGGACCAGCTCCTCCAGCGCGATTAGATCGGGCGAGGCGTCTGCCAGGGTGCGGGCCGTGCCCGCCGGGTCGCTGTTCTCGTCGCTGACGTTGTGCTGCACCACGACCAGGTCGTGCGCGCCGGGTTCTGCCCCGGGCAGCAGCAGCCCGCCGAAGAGGTACGTCCAGGCCGCCACCGGCAGTAGCAGGGCCACCAGCGCGGTGGCCGAACGCCGCAGCAGCGTCGGACCGAGCAGAACCACGACCACCAGGCCGAGCCAAGGCAGGAAGCTCTCCAGCGAACTGCCCAGGCGGCCCAAGGAGTTGGGGACGGCCCGGTGGAGAGCCAACAGCCCGGCCGTCAGCACCGCGAGCGCGGCGAGGGCCCGGTCCCGCGTCAAGGCCGGCCGGCCCCTCGCGTACTCCTCCCACCGTCCCGTCCGACACTGCGCCCGCGGGGGCGCCGCTGCCTTCACCGTCGACGTCGCACCGCTGTCCGCCCGTTCCACCATGGCTTCCCATCCACTCGGCCTCGCCCCCCAGGACGCGTGATCAGGCGAATCAGTTTCTGTTGAAAGCCGGATCCACCAGTACCCGGCTGCGGTCCATGCCGTGCGGAGTTGTCCGTAGGCGGTCCGCAGGCGGTCTGGACTCGGGCGTCCGGCAGCTCCTTGAGGGCATGGGGGTGGCAAGTGCGGGGACGGAGGGGATGGCGAGCAGCAGCAGGACAGCGAGTACGCCTCTGCCGTGCGCGGGGCTTCCCGCGTATGACGATGTGAGGCGAACGACCGCTCAGTGGCTCGGTGACCGTCGCACCGTCAGTACCGCCACGTCGTCGTGCTGGCCGCCGCCCCCGGCGAACACACGCGCGTCGTCGTACAGCGCACGCGGCAGCTCGGTGGGGGAGAGCGACACGCGCCGGGTGAGGCTCTCGGTGAGGGGGTAGAACGCACCGTCCGCGGCGCGGGTCTCGGTGAGTCCGTCCGTGGTCAGGAGCAGGGTCGCGCCGGGCGGGAAGACGAACCAGTCGACCGTTGCGGGTTCGTCGGCGAGCTCGGCGAGACCGAGGGGGACGCCGGACGTGAGGGCCGGTGTCGTGACAGTGGCGTCCTGCAGCACCTGTGGCAGGACATGACCGCAGTTGATGGCCTGCACCTCCGCACCCGCGTCGATGTTGAGGATGAGCGCGGTGACGAACCGTTCGTCGTCGCCGGTCTGCGCGGCATAGGAGTTGTGCCGTACTACGGAGGCGTCCAGGGCGTCGACGAGCGCGGTCAGGGTGGGTTCCCGGTGGGCCGTCGCACGGAATGCGCCGATGACGGCGAACGCGGCGCCGACCGCCGGAAGGCCCTTTCCCTGGACGTCGCCGATCAGCACCCGGGTTCCCCACGGCGAGTCGACGACGTCGTAGATGTCCCCGCCGACCAGACGGTCCTCCTGCACGGGCTCGTACACCCCGTTCACCAGGACGTCGTCGGTGAGCATGGGCAGGGGGCGCAGGATGTGCCGCTGCATCGCGGCCGCAGTGGAGCGCAGTCCGATCATCTCCCGCTCACGGCTGATGCGGCGGTGGCACGCGTAGACGGAGGCCGCACCCAGGACGAGGGTGAGCAGGATCATGAGGAACCTGTCGAGCCACGGCCGCCCGTCCCCGTGCCGGACCAGCATGGTGACGATCACGACGAGTCCGGTCCAGGCGGACACGAACTTCGTCTGGCGGACGGTGCACAGCGCCGACGCCGCCGCCGGAAGGAAGACGAGAAGGCCCAGAAGCCACACCGGGGACTGCGACAGGGCCCCCAGAATCAGCACCAGCAAGGTGACCGAGACGACGGCGATCACGACTTCGGCCCCGCTCGGCGGTTCGATGGCCTCGGCCGGACGCACCGGCTTCTTCGAATGCTTACGCACCACGGGACCTCCGGGGCAGATGGGGCATTTCTGTCCACAGTAAGCAGGCCCCGACCGCGGGGCGGCCGCGCCCCGCCGGACGACCGCACCCACTCGGCGGCCGGTATTCCGGGTCGGCGCATGGTGCGCCGGGCGGCGGGGATAAGGTCTCCCCGAGGGGGGAACTGGATGTTGCAGGCACTGGGACTGGGCTCAGCCGAAGAGGCTGTCTACACCGCTCTGCTGCCCCGTTCGTCCGCCTCGGCCCAGGAACTCGTCCGGCAGACCGGACTGGAGCGGGCCGAGATCGCCCGAGTCCTGCTCGATCTGGCGGCACGTGGCCTGGTCGCGGTGGTGTCGGAGGCGGGCGGTGAGGTGTCTGCCCCGGCCGGCCAAGGAGCCGACGGCGGACCCGCCGCCCGGTACCGGCTCACGCCGCCTTCCGTGGCCCTCGCCCCGCTTCTCGTCGAGCAGCGCAACGCGTTGCAGCGGGCCGAGAACGCGTTCTCGGTGCTGACCGAGCAGTACCGGAGCACCGCCGCACACCCTGCGGGCAGTGTCGTGGAGGTGGTCGTCGGCGTGGAGCAGGTGGCCCACCGGTTCCACCAGCTGGAGCTCGGCGCGCAGCGGGAGCTGCTCGTGTTCCTCGTCGGCGCGCCGATGGCGGTGCCGCGCGAGGACACCGACATGGCGGAGAGTTCCGCGCTCGACCGCGGGGTCGAATTCCGGGTCGTGGCCGCGAAGGACTACCTCGACGGACACGAGGTGGCAGCGGACATGCGGGCGGCCATCACCGCGGGGCTGGAACTCCGCCTCGTCGACGACCTGCCGCTGAAGATGGTCGTGTCGGACCGGGAGCGCGCCATGGTGCCGCTGGAGATGGCCGGTCCTTGCGGCGAGCCGAGCGCCATCGTGGTGCACCGCAGCGGTCTGCTCACCGCCCTTGTGCACCTGTTCGAGAAGGAATGGGACCGGGCCCGGCCGCTGTACCCCACTGCCTCGGGCGTACGGGCGCAGACGGCAGAGGAGCAATGGCCGACCGAGGGCGAACTCGAAGTCCTGTCCTTGCTGCTGGCGGGGATCTCCGACCGGCGCGCGGCTTCGCAGCTAGGTGTCTCCATCCGGACCGTGGAGCGGCGGACGCGCCGTCTGATGGACCTTGCGGGAGCCGATTCCCGCCTGCAGCTCGGCTGGCACGCTGCCCGCGCGGGCTGGCTGTGACCGGCTCTCCCTCGTGACCGTCTGGCGGAAACCCGACATGCGGGGAACCCGTCACGCGCAGGCATCCCTATGTCATCTGCATGTCTGCCAGGCTGCAGCCGCACCACGGCATTTCATTGCACCAAGTAGGGAGATTCATGCGCCCCATCACACGTATAGCCATGGGAGCGGCGTCCGCCGCGGCCCTGGCCTTCACGGCAGTCACGCCGTCCGGGGCGGCGGATGCACCGCATGACGCCGCCCCGGGTTCGGGGAAGAGATCCGTCGTCGGCAGCGAGACCGCGCAGGACCGCGGCAAGCAGACGGCGGTCACGCTCGTCACCGGAGACAAGGTCCTCGTGACCACGGACAAGTCGGGCCGCAGCTCCGCGGCGGTGCTGCCGCGCGAGGACGGCACGCAGTCGATGTTCCAGACCTACCAGTCGGGCAAGGACCTCTACGTCTACCCCGAGGGCGCCTCCCAGGCGGTCGCCGAGGGCAGGGTCGATGAGCAGCTGTTCAACGTCACCGGGCTCATCCGCCAGGGATATGACGACGCGCACACCGACTCGCTCCCGCTGATCGCCACCTACGGCAACAGCGTGAACGTCGCCAAGAACGCGCCGGAGGCACCTCGCGGCTCCGAACGGAGCCTGTCGCTTCCCGCCGTGGGCGGCGTCGCGCTCAAGGCGGACAAGGACACCGCCGCCACGTTCTGGCGGGACGTCACCGACTCCCGCTCGCGTTCCGCCTCCGCGTTGAAGAAGCTGTGGCTGGACGGCAAGGTCGAGGCCACGCTGGACCGGTCCACCAAGCAGGTCCACGCGCCGGAGGCCTGGGCGGCCGGCTACGACGGCAAGAACACCAAGGTCGCCGTGCTGGACACGGGCGTGGACGCCGAGCACCCGGACCTCGTGGACCGGGTCGCCACCTCCAAGAACTTCACGGACTCCAAGACCACCGACGACCATGTCGGGCACGGCACCCACACCGCTTCCACGGTCGGCGGGTCCGGAGCCGCCAGCGAAGGCCGCAAGAAGGGCGTGGCCCCAGGCGCCTCCCTGCTCATCGGCAAGGTGCTCAACGACGGTGGCTACGGCCTGGACTCCTGGGTCATCGCCGGCATGCAGTGGGCCGTCGACCAGCAGGCCGACGTCGTCTCCATGAGCCTTGGCAGCCCGGCGATCGGGGACTGCGCCGACCCGGTGGCCCAGGCCGCGGAGCAGCTCGCGCAGAACACGCACACCCTGTTCGTCGTCGCCGCGGGCAACGCCGGCCCGGGCACCGAGACCGTCTCCTCGCCCGGGTGCGTGCCCAGTGTGCTGACCGTCGGCGCCGTGGACCGGGACGACAGCACCGCGCAGTTCTCCAGCCGCGGCCCCGTCGCCGTCACGCACACCCTCAAGCCCGAGATCGCCGCGCCCGGCGTCGACATCTCGGCGGCGAGCGCGGGCGGCCGCGGCGTCTACGCCTACCGGTCGATGTCCGGCACCTCGATGGCGACCCCGCACGTTGCGGGTGCCGCGGCCGTCGTCCGCCAGGCCCACCCGGACTGGACCGCTCAGCAGATCAAGGCCGCGCTCGTCTCCTCGGCCCGCACCGGCGGGAAGGTGGCGGGCGCCGACCAGACCGGCGCCGGCGTCCTCGACGTGTTCGCCGCGGTGAACCAGAAGGTGGTCTCCGCGCCCGCCGTCCAGGCCGGCAACTACAACTGGCCGCAGGACGCGTCGGACCGCACATCCGTGAAGGTGCCCTTCACCAACACCAGCGGCAACGACCTGACCCTGAACCTGAGGGTCAGCGGCGTACACGGCAACGACGGCAGCGATGTCCACTCCGACATCGTCAAGCTGGGGCAGCGCAAGGTGACGATCCCCGCCGGGACCACCGCTCAGGTGCCGGTGCAGATCGACCCCACCGCCCGTCTCCAGGACTCGCAGTACGGTGCGGTCACCGGCCGGATCCTCGCCACCGGCGGCGACGTGCACGTCTCCGTGCCGGTCACGCTGTACGTCCAGGCGGAGACGGTCACCCTCCGGGTCAAGACCGTGGACCGCAACGGCAAGCCCGCGACCGGCAGCTCCTCCTTGGATCTCGTCAGCCTGGACACCGACAAGGGAGAGCGCCGCAAAAACTCCGGGGCGTCCGACCAGACGTACCGTGTCCGTCCTGGCAGCTACTCCATCAGCGGCTTCGTGACGACGTACGACGCGAACGGCGCCGCCGAATCGGTCAGTTACCTCGCGCGGCCGCAGCTCCGGATCACCCGGGACACCACGGTCGTCCTCGACGCCCGGCAGGCCCACCGGCTGAGCCTGGAGACCGACCGCCCGGCGACGGTGGACCTGACCACGATCAGCTACGCCCGCACCTGGGACGACACCTGGCTGCTCTCCGGCTCGGTCTCGGCGAACGCCACCGTCCAGAAGTTCTACGCGGACATCGACGGACGCGCCACGAACGGTACCTTCGAGTTCCGGCCCACCTGGCGCGCGAGCGGATCCGAGGGCGGCTCGCCGTACGTCTACAACCTGACGTTCCCGACCACGGGACCGCTCCACTCCGACCAGGTCTACCGGCCCAAGGACTCCCGGCTGGCGCAGGTCACCGAGACCTGGAACGCCGTGGGCAAGGAAGCCGACTACCTCGATGCGATGTTCGTCCGCCGCCCCGAGAGCGGCAGCGACTACATCCCCGTGAGCCCGTACGGCGTGGTGCACGTGCCCACGACCCGCACCGCCTACTACACGACCGGCGACGACGTCTGGTACCACGGTGCGATGACCAGCTTCCCGTTCGCCGCGTTCATGGGCGACCAGGAGCGCACCTACCGGACCGGACAGCGACGAGCCGAGGAGTGGTACCGCGGCCTGCTGCGGCCGGCCGCCCCGCGTGACACCAACGGCAAGCCCGTGCTCGCCGCCGAGCGGCAGGGCGACCTGATGGGCATCCAGACCGCGTTCTGGCTCGACGGGTCCGGCGACCACTGGTCCTTCGGCGGATCGTTCGGCGACATCGGCAACCTGCTGCTGAAGCGCAATGGTGAAGAGATCGGCCGGAGCATCTATCCGTACGACGTGTTCGAGGTGCCGGACGAGGACTCCGCCTACGAACTCACCCAGAACCTGCAGAAGATTGACACCTCGGACCGGAACTGGCTGCGCTCCAGCGCCGTCACCACCACGTGGAGCTTCCGCTCCCACCGGGAGCCGGACGTCTTCTCGCGCGGCCTGCCGCTCCTCTTCCCGGCGTACGACGCGCCGGTGGACGGCATGAACACCCTTCCCGCGGAGAAGGGACTGAAGGTCGGCCTGTCGGTCGAGGGACACGCCGGATACGCCCCGGGCGCGATCACGGCGGCCACGCTGTCCTACTCCTACGACGGCGGCACCACCTGGACCCAGGCGCCGACCGAACAGCATGACGGCCGCTGGACGGCCCTTCTCGACCACACCGGAGCCTCCGGCAAGCAGGTCACGATGAAGGCAACCCTCACCGACGCCAACGGCAACGCGGTCACCCAGACGATCACCCGCGCCTACGACGTCCGGTAATCACCTGGTCCGGGCCGCGTGGGTCAGTACGTCGACCACGCGGCCCTTCCGGGCGCAACCGTGCAAGAGATGAATGCGGTTTGCGGCAACACAACCCGATCCCACCTGATTCCCGGTCAGATCCGGGCGTCTGGTGGGATCGGCCATGAGTGGTGGACCTTCTCGGCGACGGGCCTCTCAGGCAGCGGCGTCGAGGCAGAGGCCGAGGCAGATTCCGTCGACGGTGACGCCGTGCGGTCGATCGGGCAGGACGGGCCGGGGCGGACTCCTGAGTGAGAGGCGTACGCGGGACGTCAGCACCGCGCACGCGCATCCCCAGCCGGTCGACGGGGCGGTTACCGCAGGACGAAGCCGGTGCCGAGTTCGTCCGCGGGATCGAGGTCGAAGCGGTGCTCGCCGGTCCGGTATGCCATCCCCGTGACCTCTGGAATGACAGCGGCGTAGCCGTCGGCGGCCGACTCCGCGACAACCCGTGCGTGGAAGCGGGTGCCGACGATCGAGTCGTGGACGAGAATCCGGCCCGGCTCGAGGTGGCCGGTCGCTGCGAGTACGGCGACGCGGGAGCAGGTGCCGGAGCCGCACGGGGAACGGTCGACCTGGCCGTCGGCGAAGACGGTGACGTTGCGCTGGTGCGGGTTGCCGTTCTCGTCGGTGCCGAGGTCGTCGTACAGGATGGTTCCGTAGATGCCGCTGAGGCGGCCGTCGGCAGGGTGACGCGCGTACTCGCTGTCGTTCAGCGCCCATTTGACCTCGCGTCCGATCGCGATGAGGTCGGAGTAGTGCTCGGGGGTGACTGCCAGTCCTGCGTCGGCCGCTTCCAGATGAGCGTAGATGGCGCCGCCGTAGGCGACATCGACGGCGACGTCCCCGCGGGACGTGGCGACGGTGACGCGTTCGGCGAGCCGGTAGCTGGGGACATTGACGAAGTCGACTCCGGTGACCTGTTCGCCGGCGGTGTGCACGCGCAGGGTGACCCGGCCCGAGGGGACGTCGATGACGACCGTGGTGATGCCGGAGGGGTCGCGGGCGACGCGGCCGGTCTGCACGGCCCAGACGGCGAGCGCGATGGAACCGTGGCCGCAGGCTGTCGAGAAGCCGTCCTTGTGCCAGAACAGCACGCCGAAGTGAGCACCCTCGTCATCGGGCGGCGTGATGAACCCGCCGTACATGTCGGCGTGTCCGCGCGGTTCGAAGCACAACAGCTTACGCAGGTTGTCCACGTCGGCGTTGCCGATGGCGAACATACGGCGTTCGGCGACGGTGGCGCCTTCGATGGCGACCGGCGGTTCGGGGACGATGCGGAACGGTTCACCACCGGTGTGGTAGTCGGTGGTGAATACCTGGTGGATGGTCATGAGGTCCTCCACGGAGCTGGTTAGGGCAGGGTGTGAGCCGGCCGGATCCGAGCGGCGTCGACGAACTCGTCCGGTTCGGGATCGCGTGAGTCGAGAGCCGAGGCGAGCGCGGCGGGAAAACCCCGGTGAACCTGGCATCGGTGACATGTTGTCAGCCGGCGAACCGCGCCATCCACGCCTCGGCCCAGGCCCTCGTGACCGTCCTCGGTGACGACCGGGCCGTCCTCGGTCCGGACACCGACGCCGCGTCGCTCCTCGGGCGTGGTGAGGTCGTCCGGACGGGCCGGCGCCGCTCCCTCGCCGAGTCGGAACTCATGCTTGAGTCCGGTCCGCCCTGCGACGGGGCGTTCGCACGCGGGCCGATGACCTGGCTGCAGTCTCCCGTGTCGTCTCCCGTGTGCCGACCGGGATCATCCACGGTCTCGACCCGTCGGTGAATCCGCGCACCGTGGATTCACCGGCCTTGCGGAGTTCGGCGACCTCCCGGTCGGCCATGACGAGGCGGAGAGCGCTGAACGCCTCTTCGAACTCGGCGTCACGTTCCTCCTCGGTGGTGACGGTGGCCTCCCGGCACGGCTCGGGTAACCTCGCCGCCGCCGTTCGGCGGCTCCCGGACGGTATCCCGCACCGCGCCCGCTCGGTGCCCAGGAGCGTCACTGGCACGGATCGGCCACGGTAGACGGCCGCTTCATCCCTCGGCAGCTGCGGTCACCAGCCCCGCCTGCCGTGCGGCGAGCCGGGTCCAGGCGGGGCTGTGACAATGCTCTTGATCGTTCCGTCGTCGTACGCACACAGACAATGAGGTCGTCACGTCCAAGGTCCGGCTGGCCACCAACCACGGTGACATCATCCTGCCGCTCGATGCCGAGAAGGCTCCGAAGACGGTCGAGAACTTCGTCCAGTACGTCGAGGACGGCTTCTACGACGGCACGGTCTTCCACCGGGTCATCAACAACTTCATGATCCAGGCTGGCGGTTTCGAGCCCGGCATGAAGAAGAAGGAGACCCGTTCCCCCGTCCGGAACGAGGCGGACAACGGGCTGAAGAACCACAGGTACAGCGTGGCGATGGCCCGCACGATGGAGCCGCACTCGGCAACGTCCCAGTTCTAAGGCCGGAGGATCAGCGGTAGCCGTCCGCGGGGCTGTCCTTCCCGCCGTGCCGGATGGCCTCGAAGTACGCCCAGGCGTCCGGCTGGCTGCCGTCGATGTCCCGGACGTTGTAGGTCCTGGCGAGTTCGGCGCTGGAGGTGGACTTGCCGTTCCAGCGGGCGGCGCGGTCCGGGTCGGCGGCGAGCGCGGCTACCGCGCGGGCGAGGTAGTGCGGTGATTCGGCGATCGCGAAGCCCGGTTCCTGGGCGACGGCGTCGCGCCAGTTGTCCTCGTTCACGCCGAAGTGGGTGAGCATCTGTTCCGAGCGCAGGAAGCCCGGTGTGACGGCGACCGCCGTGCCCCCGTACCCTGCCAGTTCCTCTCCCAGCCCGAAGGCGATCCGGATCGGGGCGTTCTTCGCGAGGTCGTAGTAGAGGTTCTCGCGGTATCGGCGGTTGGAGACCGCGGTGCCGTCGGTGACCTCCACGTGCAGGGGAGCGGTGGAGCGGACCAGGAGGGGGAGGGCGAGTGCTGCGGTGATCACGTGCGAGCGCACCCCGAGTTCCAGGATGCGCAGGCCGTCGGCGAGCGGTGTCTCCCAGCTCTTCTTGCCGAAGACGGAGCCGATGAGCAGGTGTTCGCCGCCCCAGAGGTCGTTGACCAGGATGTCGAGCCGTCCTTGCTCGCGGTCGATCCGTTCGACGAGGGCGCGTACCCGGTCCTCGTCCAGGTGATCGGTGGGGACGGCGATGCCGGTGCCGCCGGCCGCTGTGACCAGTTCCGCGGTCTCCTCGATGGTTTCCGTGGTCCGGCCGACCTCGCTGATGTGCTCGCGGGTGGTGCGGCCGGTGACGTAGACGGTGGCGCCGGCGCGGCCGAGTTCGACGGCGAGGGCGCGTCCGGCGCCGCGGGTGGCCCCGGCGACGAGTGCGATCCGGCCGGCGAGCGGGCCAGCCTGATCGGTGTACTGGGTGTTCCTGTCCTTGTTCATGCCACCACCGTGCACGTTAAAGGCGACAGTTCATGGCGTCTTTTCTCCTTGGGTTGTCCTCGCCCGGAATTGTTCTCTCCCATCTGCGGTGGACCGGCGGCCGTCGTGATCTCAACCCGGCAACACCGCCCCGTGACCGAGGAGATTCTGTGCCGTGAACCCCAGCAGCCTGTGCGCGGCCGAGGTGTCGACGGGTGCCGCGCGCCCCGGCAGCGGGCGCCGGAGCACGGTCGTGGGGTGAAAGCGGCGCAGCAGCTCCTCCGTCGGGTACGGCACGACTATCTCGGGGGCGCAGAGGTGTACCGCGTGCGCCGCACGGCCGGGCACGTCCAGGGCCAGCAGCGCGGCCCTCGCCGCGTCGTGGACCTCCAGGTACGTCCACAGCTCCCTTGCCCCCGCGGCCGGGTCGGCCGTGAGCCGGGCGGCGTGTGCGTACAGCCGTTCCTCGAATCCGCCCACGTACGGATAGCGCAGGCACACCACGCTCATCCCGTGCCGCCGCGCCATCATCTGCGCTGTCAGCTCGTCGACCTGCTTGGACAGGCCGTAGGGGTCGGCGACCTGGGAGGCCATCTCCTCATCGACCGGTGCGTACGGCGGATGGGGATCCTCGGCGTCCGTCCAGGGCAGGCCCGTGACACCCCAGGAGCTCGCCACCGCCGCGTGCCGGATCCCGGCCCGGCCGGCCTCCTCCAGGACGGTGAAGGTGGTGAGGCTGTTGCCCGCGAAGACCTCGAACGCGGTGTTGCGCTCGGGAGTCGGGATCGCCGCCAGGTGGATGACCGCGTCGGCACCCTCCAGAGCCGCCCGCACGGTCTTCGCGTCGGCCGCGTCACCGGTCACGACCAGGCGCGCCGCCAGATCACCGGGATCATCGAGGACCAGGGCGTTCGCCTCGATCCCGCGCTCGGCGAGCAGCGCGAGGACCGCCCGCCCGATCCGCCCGGCGGCCCCGGTGACCATCGCTCTTCTGACCATCCAGTCACTCTCCCGCGTCGGTGTTTCTACTCGTAGGCGCGCACGGCGACGACATGCGCCGACGCTGCCCCGTTGGTGGCCTCGACGACGACCCGGATCGCCGATGCGGTGACCGGCTCCGCCGGCGTGTGCGTCACGCGGCGCCGCCGATTCTGCGCCGAACGGGCGATCACGCGCCAGGTGCCGTCGGTATCCAGTGCCTCGACGCGGTAGTCGCGAAGGAGGGTGGGGAGGGTGTCGAAGGGCGTGCGGTGGTGGTGCAGGTTGATCAGGTCCTCGTTGACGTCGTCGTCGGCGATGACCTCGATCCGGCCCAGGGCGACCGGTTCGGGCCAGGCCAACTCGAGCCAGGGGGACGGGTCGTCCGCCAGTGGTGCGGAGACCCACATGTGGGGTCCCGCGTACGGGCGGGCATAGCCGTCGGTGGCCCTGGCGGGGGAGTAGGCCGCGGTCTCTCCCGTACGGAGGCAGAAGGTGCGGCGCAGCAGGCCCGTGTCCGTCCACTCGCGCAGCGGCTGCGGCGATTCGTCCGACGGGCGCAGCGGGACGCGCGTGAAGCACAGGACGCCGGGGGTCGGGCGGTCGGAGCGGTGCAGGGCGAGGGCGTCGTTGGCGCGGACCACCAGGAAGGCGTTGCGGGGGGTTTCGGGAGACCAGTCCAGGCCCGTCCTGATCCACTGCCGGGCCCCGGCGGCGACGGACACGGTGGTGGAGGCGACGAGGCGGCGCGGGACGTAGTTCTGGCCGAGTTCGGGGTCGTACAGATCGATCACGATCTCGGTGTCGCGGTCGGCGTCGACGAGCAGCTCCACCCCGGAGAGGCCCGGGTCCGCGGGGAGGACGAGTCCGGCGTCCGCCGCGAGCGGCCATGGCTCGTCGGATTCCTCGACCGCCAAGCTGCTCAAGGCGGACGATGCGCTGACCGTCGCCCGCAGGGCCAGGTCCTCCGGGTCCGTCGAGGCGAGGCCGATGAGTGAGGCATCCTGGCGCAGCAGCGCCCGGTGCAGCTCGGGCACGGGGAGTCCGCGCGGAGTGACATCCCCGGTGGCGCAGAGCGCCGCCGCCGTGCCGGCCGCCTGGCCGATCGTGGCGCAGGTCGCCATGACCCGGGTCGAGCCGAAGGCGACATGGCTGGCGGAGATGTTGCGCCCGGCGAAGAGCAGGTTCTCGGTGTTCACCGAGTAGAGGCTGCGGTACGGAATGTGGTAAATGCCGTCCGCGTAGAGCTGTCTGGCACCTGCCCCGTCGGAGTACATGCCCTGCGGCGGGTGCAGGTCGATCGACCAGCCGCCGAAAGCGACCCGGTCGGCGAACTCGGTCTGGCCGAGGATGTCGCCCTGGTGCAGTACGTAGTCGCCGAGGAAGCGCCGGTACTCCCGCTTGCCCGGGACCGAGCCCACCCACTCCAGGGTCATGTTCGCCGCGTCGAACTCGCCGGAGTTCTTGATGTGGTCCCAGATGCCGTGGATCACCGACCACAGCTCGTCGCGGATGCGTTCGTTGTCGTGGACGGTGTCGAGCTCGCCGCCGAACTCGATCCACCAGTACGCGCAACCGTTGTCGCCCGCCTTGATGATGCGGCGCTGCGGGATGGAGGTCCCGGTGATGTCCTTGGCGAAGTTCGGCGGCACGAACTTGACCGGGTGACCGGCATCCTTCGTATAGAAGAGGAGCGTGGAGCCCAGGGTGATGTCGTCGGCCGTCTCCGGAGCCCATGCCTCGTCGTACTCGGCGCGCGATTCCCGGCCGATGCGGTGGTGGGCGCCCGCCAGGTGGCCGATCAGGCCGTCCCCCGTGCAGTCGAGGAAGAGGGGGCTCTCGAAACGTATCCGCCGCTCCGAGCCCATCATCCATCCGGTGACCGAGGTGATCCGCCGGGCCTCGTCCGGACCTTCGGCGTCGACCTCGCGCACGTCGGTGTTGAGATAGAGCGTGATGCCCGGCTCGGCGCGTACGGCGTCCAGGACCACGGCATCCCAGTAGTAGGGGTTCCCGTCCGGGTTGCGGAACTGGTTCTCCACGAGCAACTCGCCCATGATGCCGCCCTCACGGGCATGGTGATTCCTGCCGTGGCCGGTCGCGCCGCACACCCAGACCCGGACCTCGCTGCTCGCGTTGCCGCCGAGCACCGGCCTGTTGTTGATCAGCGCGACGCTCCGGCCGAGCCGGGCGGCGGCGATCGCCGCGCAGACCCCGGCCAGGCCGCCGCCGACGACGGTGATGTCGTGCCGTGCGGTTTCATTCCTCATGTCGTGCGTCACTTACTTCCAGTCGGGATTGGCGGAGAGGCCGTAGTAGATGCGCGGGGCACCGTCGAGGGTGAGGGTGACCTTGCCGTTCGAAGCTTTCAGAGAGCGTTCCTGGCCGATGCAGTTGAGCTCCCGCACCTTGCCGTCGACCGTGCCCGAGTGGGCCACGGCCTTGGTCCTGGTCGTCCAGGTGTCGATCCATGGCTCGGGCGATGCGTACCAGGGGTCCTCGCCGTGCTCGGCGTTGAGGACGTACCCGTCCTTGCGGCTCCAGATGATCGACACCGGTCCGTCGGGGGTGGTGAAGAGGAGCCCCTTGATGTCCTGGTCCGCGAAGGCGAGATGCCGGACGAACTCGGCCTCGTCCAGGACCCGGGCTGCGGTCGCGAAGGCGAGGAGCGAGGGCTTGGCGCTGGTGTCGCGGTTCATCAGGCCGTAGTGGTACTCGGGGTTGGCCGGGTCGGCCTCCTGCGGGTGGTGGATCACCGAGTCGTGCAGCTGATACCAGTTGACGGCGCGCACCTTCTCGGACTTGGCAAGAGCGAGCGTGAGCAGTGTGTTCTCGGCGGCGTGCCGGTAGGTGTCGCTCCACCAGGCGTTGGGCCGGGTCGGAGCGTACGCCTCGGTGAGCCACAGCTCCTTGTCGCCGCCGTACTCCTGAAGCACCTGGTTCGCCTTGCGCAGTGCGCCGAGGAAGTTCCAGTACGAGCCGGACGACCCCTGCGTCCACTCCTCGGGCGGCGGCGCGAAGTCGGGCGTGAAGTTGCCTCGGCCGGGGTGGAAGGCGAAGGCGTCGATGAGGTCCCAGCCGCCCGCGTCATGGAAGTTCTTGGTCCATACGTAGTCCATGCCGCCGAGGCCGGCGTTCATGACCTTCATCCGCGAGCCCGCCGCGTCGAGGCGCGTGGTGACCTGGCGCAGACCGTCCCGGACGTAGGCATCGGCGCCGCGGCCCGACATCCAGGGCTGGTTGACCTCGTTGCTCACCTCGAAGTACGCGGCCTCGGCGTCCAGGGCCTTGGCGACATTGGTGTCGGCCCAGGCCGCGATCTGCTCCGGGCTGCCGCCCACGGGGATGCCGCTCAGCTCCACGTTGTGCCCGATGCCGTTCGCGTCCAGGGTCGCGGTGTCGATGCCCGGGGCACCCGCGTAGGCGATGCGGATCCACTTGATGCCGAGCGTCCTGACCAGCCCGAGCACTGCCTCCTTGCCAGGCTTGAGCAGCCAGGGGTAGTTGGCGAGGCCGAACATCGACTCCTTGCCCGCCTTGTACGTGAACTCCGGGAGCACACTCAGATTCGTGCGGGCCAGCGCCCTGTCGTTGCCGCTGACCACCTCCACCTCGGTGAACACGATGTTCTGCGAGGGCGAGGTCAGGGGAAAGGAGGCGTTCCAGGCGGCGCCCGCCGCGAGGCTCCTGGAGAGCGTTCCACCGCCGATCCGCTTGCCGCCGAAGTCCCGCGCCCACCATGTGAGCGTCACCTTCCTGGTCGCGGCCGAGCCGTTGACGACCTGCGCCTTGAGCGTCATCGTCTGCCCTGCCGCCTTGTAGAGGTTGAACGGCTGGTCGGTCCACACCTCCACGCCGAGGGGCCTCCTGGCGGCGAGCGCTCCCGCCCCGCGAGGCCGCAGATCGCCGAGGACCAGATCGGCCTCGGTGACCGCGGTGCCCGCACCGGTCGAGGTGCCGGGGGAATGGATCCATGTGGCGTTCGTGCTCGCCGGGACGGTGGACGAGAGGCAGAAGAAGCCCTTCGAGCCCGCCCACGTCTCCACGTACGCGCCGCCCGCGTTCACCTCGTACGGAATGCCGCCCCGGGCGTCCCGCTCCCAGACGGTCAGCGCTTCGTACGACTCCGGCGCGCTCGCTCCGTACACCGTGCGGGAGAACATGAAGCCGGCCGGTGTGAGCGTGCTGGAGCCGCCTACCTCCCACTTCATGTGCGCCTTGTGAGCGGTGACGTCGAAGGTGCCGCGCACCGTGACTCCGGACGCGCCGCTCGCCATCGTGTACGTGACCTGAATCGCGGGCCGCCCGTCGGCGAGCGTTATCCGGGCGGGCGTGCCGCCGAAGGTGCGCTGCTGGCCGAGCGCGGTGTCCTTGATCATGAAGTGGCTGAGCAGGATGCGGTCGGCGCCCGTACCGTCCTGCACGAGGACGCTGCCGTCGACACGGCCGACGAGGGTGATGCCGTCGGCCTCGATGGTGACCGGGTCTGCGGCGTGCGCGGGAACGGCCGGCAGCAGTGCGGCGCCGGTGGCGACGGCCGTGCCCTGGATGAATCTGCGGCGGGCGACTGACATGGAGGTGCCCTTCTCTCGGTCGAGGTGTTCCGGATGCTCCGAAGGCTGGGAAGGCTCCGAAGCGGAAGGTGTGGTGGGGAGCCGATGGCCCGGCCATCGGCTCCGGTGGACTCAGCCCTTGACTCCGGTGAAGCCGAGCCCGGCGACGATGTACTTCTGGCAGACGACGAAGACGAGCACCGGCGGGGCGACGGCGAGCACCATCGCGGCGATCAGCTGGTCCTGCGGGGCCTGCGTGGTGAGCTGGGCGAGAGCGACGCTGATCGGCTGCTTCTCGGGGTCGGTGATGGCCACCAGCGGCCACAGGAAGTCCTTCCAGGAGTGCATCACCGCGAGCAGACTGATCACGGCGAGCACCGGCTTGCTCATGGGCAGCACGATCCTGGTGAGCAGTTGCCGGGTACTCGCACCGTCGACCCGCGCCGCGTCGAACAGCTCCTTGGGCAGGGCGTCGAAGAACTGCTTGGCGAGCAGCACCGTGAAGGCGTTAGTGCCGGCCGGCAGCCAGATCGCCCAGTAGGTGTCGCCCAGGTTGATGTGGAGGAACGGTACATCGGTCACGGTCATGAAGAGGCTGACCATGTTCACCGTGTACGGCACGAACATCGTGGCGAGGATCGCTCCGTAGACGGCCTTGCCGAACCTGGGCCTGAGCACCGACAGGGCGAAGCCCGCCGTGGCCGAGACGAAGAGCTGCACGAACCACGATCCGCCGACCACCAGGAAGGTGTTCATCAGATAGCGGCCGACACCCAGATCGGTGTATGCGGCCGAGAAGTTGCCCAGGGCCGGCCGGTCCGGCCAGAGGGCCAGGGGCTGGGTGGTGAGCTCGGTGGGTGTCGATACCGCGCCCTTGACCATCCAGTAAAGCGGTCCGATACCGATGAGCAGCAGCAGGAGCAGCGTGAACACCTGGATGGAGCGCACTGCGGCGCGTACGCCGGGGCGCTGGCGGTCGTTGGTGGAGACGAAGGTGGTGAGCGTGGTCATGACGTGCTCCAGCTGCGGGTGGCCCGCAGATACACCGCGGAGAGCAGGGCGAGGACGAGCACCATCAGGAAGGAGAGTGCGGCGGCCTGGCCGTACGCGCCGTCCTGGAAGGCGTACCGGAAGATCAGCAGCAGGACCGTGAGGGTGGAGTTCTCGGGTCCGCCGCCGGTGAAGACGTACGGCTCGGTGAAGACCTGCACCGTGTTGATCAGCTGGACGAGCAGCAACAGTCCGATGACAGAACGAAGTTGGGGCAGCATCACATGCCAGATCCGCCGCCAGATCCCGGCACCGTCCATCTCGGCGGCCTCATAGAGTTCGCCGGGGATGCCGACCATCGCCGCGAGGTAGATCAGGACGGCGCCGCCCATGCCCGCCCAGGTGGCCTCCAGGATCAGCGAGAGCATGGCGCTGTCGGAGGACTCCAGCCACGAGTACGGGCCGAGCCCGACCTTTCCGAGGACGTTGTTGAACAGCCCGCTCCCGGGATCGTAGAACCATTTCCAGAGCAGGATCGCCACCACTGGCGGGATGACCACCGGCAGGTACACCAGGAAGCGGTAGACGCCCGCGCCGCGCCGCACCGTCGACATGATCGCGGCCAGGATCAGCGGCGCCGGGAAGCCGATCAGCAGGCCGAGGACCACGAAGAACAGGGTGTTCCCGACGGCGGTGCCGAGCAGCGGATCGTCGAACAGGGTACGGAAGTTGTCCAGTCCGACCCAGACCGCGGGCTCGACGAGGTTGGTCTTCTGGAAGCTGAGCAGCAGGCTGCGCACGATCGGCCACCAGGCGAAGAGCCCGAAGACCAGCAGCGCGGGGACGAGAAACAGCCAGGCCGTGAACTGTTTGCGGGGGCCGGTGCCACGCTGCCGCTGCGGCAGGGTTCGCGGGACGGGCTCCTTGGCGACAGCGGCCGGGCGCCGGGACGGAGTGAGCAGGGCCATGGGCCGGCTACTTCTGGTCCGCGGCGAGCTTGGCATTGACGTCCTTCTCGGCCGAGGCCAGCAGGGCGTCGATGTCGGCGTCGCGCTTGGTGAGTACAGCCTGGACCACCGGGTCGAGCACGGTGTACAGCTTCTGCGCCTGGTACGGCGGCTCCGGCTTCAGTTTCAGCGTGGAGAGACCGTCGATGTACGGCTTGAAGTTCTGCAGCTTCACATTGACGTACGGCTTGATCGCTGCGTCGATCTCGGTCTGCCGTTCTCTGTCGAAGACCGGAAGCGTCGGCACGCCCACCGCGGACTTCGGGTCGGCGGAGAGCGCCTTGGCCTGCTCGGCGGCGATGTCGGTGCTGTACTGCGGCTTGGCGTAGGCGAAGGTCAGCCACTCGACGGCCGCTGCCGCATGCTTCTTGTCGGCGGACTTCGGGACCATGTAGATGTCGCCGCCGGTGAGCGTCGCATCGCCGCCGGACTGCGGCATCGGGGCCACTCCGAAGGCTTCGGTGTTCTCCATGCCGAACTGCATCTTCGCCAGTCGGTACGTCCCCGGGCTGCCCATGAACATGCCGACCTGCCCGGCCGCGAACTGCTTGATCACGTCGTTCTGATTGTTGAGCAGGGTCTTGCCGAGCGAATCGTCCTTCCAGCGCATGTCCTTGAGCAGCCGCAATGCCTTCTTCGTCGGCTCCCCGGTGAGCGTGGCGGTGTACTTGCCACCCTGCTCCTTCTCCAGCTCGCCACCGAAGGCGTACGACAGCATCGTCAGCTGCCAGCCGCCCTGGTTGTCCTTGGACTCGTGGACGAAGCCCGCCTTGCCGGTACTGTCGCTGATCCTCTTGGCGGCTGTGCGGACTTCCGTCCAGGTGGTCGGTGGTCTGTCCGGGTCGAGGCCGGCCTTCTCGAAGAGCTCGCGGTTGTAGACCAGGCCCTGGGCGTACGGATTCTGCGGTACGCCGTACACGTCGCCGGCGCTGTCAGTGAGCGGCTGGAGGACCTGAGGGTTGAACTCCTTGAAGTGCTTCCACTCCTTGAGCTGCCCGGTGATCGGCTGCACCTGCTTCTGCTGGATGAGCCGCTGCGGCTCCGTCAGCGGCACCTTGATGACGTCCTCGACATTGCCGCCGGACAGCTTCGCGGAGAACGTCAGCGGGTCGAAGACCGTGGTCGAACCCTTGACCTTGATGCCCGGGTTGGCCTTCTCGAAGTCGGCCACCTGCTTCTTGAACAGGGCGAGCCCCGGCTTGTCGGTGGCCGGCGGCATGCCCTGCACCCGCAGCACGAGATCGCCGTCCCCGCCGGCACTGCTCGGGGTGAGGGAGGAACAGCCCGCGAGGGTCGCGGTCAGCGCCATGCAGCCAAGTATGGCCGCACAGCGGGAGTTTCTGGGCATAACGGCTCCAAGAAGGGCAGGAGTGGGCTCGGTGCGGGTGTGGTGTGGTGCGATGTAGTGCTGTGCGCCGTGGATCAGTGGGCGGGTGCGGGGCCCGTCGAGGCGCGGGGGATCAGGCGTGAGCCGATCTCCACGAAGGGGGAATCGACCTCAAGTCCTTGTCCAGTACGTCCTGTTGTGCCAGACGAGATCGTCTTGATCAGGAGGTCCCCCGCCCGCGTGGCGATCTCTTCGGGGTCGATCCTGATCGTGGTGAGGCTGGGGGTGGAGACGGAGGCGAGCAGTGTGTCGTCGATGCCGATGACACTGACGTCGCGCGGCACGTTCACGCCGAGGTTGGCCATCTGGTGCAGCACGCCGAGGGCGACCAGGTCGTTGTGGGCGATCACGGCGGTCGCGTCGTGGGCGGCGACGAGGGTGGCGGCGTGCACGCCCGTCTCGAACCGCGGCTCGTACGGACCGAGCTCGGACAGGGAGAGGTCGAGCGCTTCGAAGGACTCCTGGATGGACTTCCCACGGCTCAGCTCGGCGCGGGACGCGTTGATGAAGACGCAGCGCCGATGACCGTACGCCTTCAACTGCTCGGCGGCCTGGGAGATGCCGGCGGACAATGAGATCCGGACCTCGGGGATGCCCGGGACGTGACGGTTCACCACCACCAGCGGCATCCGGCCCGCGAGTTCATGGAGCCGGTCCTCGGTCAGGGTGGAGGCCCACAGGATCAGGCCGTCGACCCGCTTCGAGACGGCCGCGATGGCGGCCAGCTCGTCCGCCTCGCGCTCGTCGCTGTCGGCGACCAGGACCGTGTAGCCCAGGTGCCGGGCGCGGGCCTGCATCGCCTTGATGATCGGCGGGAAGAACGGGTTGGCGATGTCCGGGACGATCAGGCCGAGCGTTCCGGTGCCGCCGCCGCGCAGTGAACGCGCCGCCGGGTTGGGGGAGTAGCCGAGCTCGGCCGCGGCGTCGAAGATGCGCTGCCGCGTCGTCGGCTGCACCTGGTCGGGTGCGGTGAACGCGCGGGACACCGTCGACACCGAGACGCCCGCGACGCTCGCCACCTCCCGGATCGTGACTGCCACGGACGGCCTCCTCGTCGTCTTGAGCCGGGGGACCCCGGTCGTCTCGCATCTGGATCCTGCGAATGCGGTTGATGTTTGCGAACGTTCCCACGACATGTCAAGACGTGTGTCAGGACTATTTCATCGAGGAAAACCTTCTGGATGCACGGGTCTTGCGCATCAGCTCGACTGCTGCTGATGATGTGTTCTCAAGAACAGTGCTGAAATTGCGGGAACGTTTTCATAGAGGAGTGGAATGAAGATCACCGGCCTGGAAGTGCTGACTCTCCCCGACCACGGCGACAGCATGATGCTGGTCGTGGTCGACACCGACGAGGGCATCCACGGCCTGGGCGAGGTCGGCATCAGGTCGCGCCAACGGGCGGTCGCGGGCGGTCTCGAGCACCTCGCGGAGCTGATCGTCGGCGAGGACCCGCGACGGATCGAGCACCTCTGGCAGGTGATGTTCCGGCGCGGGTTCTTCCCCGCCGACCGTATACTCGGCGCCGCCATCGCAGCGGTGGACGTGGCGCTCTGGGACATCCGCGGCAAGGCGCTCGGCGTACCGGTGCATGAGCTTCTCGGCGGCCGGGTGCGTGATCACGTACCCGCCTATGTGCATGTCGGCGACGGCTACCACGACCGCGCGTGGTTCCTGGACCGCTGCCGCGACCTGGTCTCCGAGGGCTGGCGTCATCTGCGGTTCGCCGCGCCGCACGACGCCGACGGCACGCTCGACGCCCGCCGCTGCCTGCGCGATTCGGTGGTCCTCTTCCATCAGGTGCGGGACGCGGTCGGCGACGAAGTGGAGCTGATCCTCGACGTCCATACGCGCCTGGATCCGCCGGAGGCGCTGACCCTGTGCCGGGAGATCGAGGCGGCCCGCCCGTACTTCGTCGAGGACCCCCTGCGCTGTGAGAACCCGGACAGCTACCGTATGCTGCGGGCCCGCACCGGCGTTCCACTGGCCGCAGGTGAGCAGTACGGCTCCAAATGGGAGTTCAGGACACTCATCGAGGACGACCTCATCGATTTCGCGCGCGTGGACGTCGGGGTGGCCGCGGGCCTGACCGAGGCGAAGAAGATCGCGGCGATGGCGGAGACCCACCACATCAAGCTCGCCACCCACAACCCGCTCGGCCCGGTCACCGCCGCTTCCTCGCTCCAACTCAACCTGGCCTGCCCCAATGTGGCGATCCAGGAGCACCAGACCGACCCGGATCCAGCCATCGCCGCCCTCTTCACCGCACGGCCGACGATCCTGCCGGGGCGGGTCGAGCTGAGCGAACTGCCTGGCATCGGCGTCGACATCGACCGGGCGGCGGCGCGTCGGTATCAGGCCGCCGCGGCCGAGCGCCCGCACTTGCGAACGGCGGACGGGGCGTTCACCAACTGGTAGCCGCGCCGCGCACGGCCGGAACGCGCAGGCCTTTGACGCGGCCACCGGCGCGGGCCCGGGACCTGACTCCCACGACCCGCCGCATCAGCCGCCGGTATCCCGGCGGGACATTCACATCACAGCCCCGGCGGGCCCATGGCCCGCACCCGCACACTGAGCACGATCTCCGACTCCAGAAAGTGAGGCGAGTTCCGTCGTGTCGTTCACAGGAGCCGCCAGGCCGGTCCGACTGGGCCTTGCCGGCATAGCGTTCATGGGCGTGCTGGTAGGCGCGTCGGCGACGCCGGCCGGCAGCCAGGAACGCGAGAAGCTGCAGGTGACGGCCGTGTCGTCGCGGCCAGGCACGGTGTCGGGAGACGACGCCCTGATACGTGTCGAGGTGCCCGCCTCCACAGCGGCCGACCAAGTCCGGGTCGAGGTGGAAGGCCGGGACGTGACCTCGAGTTTCCGGCCCTTTGGCAACCATGCGCTGATGGGCGTGGTGAAGGGGCTGGCCAAGGGCGACAACAGGCTCACGGCCAGGGCCCAGGGCGCGGACTCCGGACAACTGACCCTGAAGAACCACCCCATCACCGGGCCGGTGTTCGCCGGGCCGCACGAGCAGCCGTTCGTCTGTGACACCACCGAGTTCAAGACGGTCACGGGTGGCACCCTCGGCCAGCCGGTCGACAAGGACTGCTCGGTCAGGACCCGCGTCGACTACATGTACCGCACCACGGCCGGCAAGTTCGCTCCATTGCCCGACGAGAACGTCCGTCCCGCTGACCTGGCGACCGCCACGACGAGCGCGGGCGAGAAGGTGCCGTACATCGTCCGCGTGGAGACCGGCACCATCAACCGCGGCATCTACGAGACGGCTGTGCTGCACGATCCGCAGGCCGCCGCCCCCGACCCGCTGCAACGTGAGCCGGGCTGGAACGGGCGCCTCGTGTACGGCTTCGGCGGGGGCTGCAACGGAGGCTGGTACGTCCAGGGCCGAAACACCGTCGGCATCATGAACGACACGTATCTGAGCAAGGGCTACGGCGTCGCCTCGTCCACGCTGAACGTGTTCGGCAACAACTGCAACGACGTGCTGGCGGCCGAGACCATGAGCATGGTCAAGGAACGCTTCGTGGAGACCTACGGCGAACCGGCCTTCACCATCGGAAACGGCTGCTCCGGCGGCTCGTACCAGACCCATCAGATCGCCGACAACTACCCGGGTCTGCTGGACGGCATCCTCTCCGGCTGCAGCTTCCCCGACGTCGGCTTCGGGACGATTCAGACGCTCAGCGACGCCCAGCTCCTGAACCACTACTTCAAGGATGTCGCGCCGGACGCGTTCACCGAGGAGCAGCAGCGGGCGGTCTCCGGGTTCGGCAAGTGGGAGAGCATCGGCAGCCTGGCCCGCGCCGCCGGCCGAATCGACCCCACGGTGTACTGCCCGTCCCAGCTGCCCACGGGACAGCGCTACGACCCCGGCACCAACCCGGACGGTGCCCGCTGTGACGTCTACAGCCACACCGTGAACGTCTACGGCGAGGTACCGGAGACCGGGAAGGCGCGCAGGCCGCTCGACAACACCGGTATCCAGTACGGACTTGAGGCCCTGAACAAGGGGGCCATCGACATGGGCCAGTTCATCGACCTGAACCGGCGCATCGGCGGCCTCGACGACGACGCCAAGCCCGCCGCGGAGCGCACCGTCGCCGATCTCAAGGCGGTACGGCTCGCCTACCGCACGGGCCGCATGCTGAACGGCGGCGGTGGCCTCGCCGACGTCCCGATCATCGACTACCGCGACTACACGGACGACGCGGCCGCCGGCGACATGCACATGCGCTTCCACTCCTTCTCCACCCGGGCGCGCCTGGACAAGGCCAACGGCACCCATGCCAACCAGATCATGCTCACCCGCTCCAACGGGCACGGATTCACACTTGCCGGGATGCTGTCCGACATGGACCAGTGGCTCACCGGCATCAAGGCGGACTCCGGCGACGAAGCCCCCATCGAGAAGATCGTCCGCAACAAGCCGCAAGGCCTCACGGACGCCTGCTGGACGCGTGGCATCGGTGCGAAGAAGATCGCGGAGCCCCAGGTCGAGGGCATCGACAACACCGAGTGCAACACCCTCTACCCGGTGTGGACATCGCCGCGGATGGTCGCCGGAGCCGATGTGGCCAACGACATCGTCAAGTGCCGCAAGCGTCCCGTGACCCGCTCCGACTACCGAGTGCCGGTGACCGATGGCCAGTTGGAGGATCTGCAGGCGATCTTCCGGGACGGTGTCTGCGACTGGTCCAAGCCCGGCGCGGGTCAGCAGGACCTCGCCGGTACATGGCTCTCCTTCGACCGGCAGTGAAGGGATCGCGGCAGTGGGCCCGAACTGGGGCAGGTGCGACCCCTCGCTCCGATGCCAGTGGGGATGAGAATGACGGCGTACGGGGCGGCCGACGGCCTTCCCAGCCCTGGCGGGCCGTGCCCACTGCCCGCCGGGGGACCCGTTGCGGCGGATGGTGGGAGTGCGGGTCAGACGGCCGGAAAGCGGAAGAGCAGCGGGTCGGGATCCTCGGACGAGTTCGTCCGCGGCTGCGGGACGAGTGCCGGAGACGGCTCGCGCGACGATCGGTCCGACCGGACCGCCTGAGCGCGGTGAGCAAGGGGCGCGAGTCCCCACTCGCCTCCCTTCTGCCGTCGGCGCAGTGAGCGTACGGGCGGACGCCCGAAGGTGCGGGCCCCGGCATACGGGGCCCGCTCCCTCACGTCTGACCTGCCGACCCCTCAGCGCGGCTTGCCCGACCCCCACTTCTCGACAGGACAGAGAGCGCTCAGGGGACGAGAAGCCCCCAGTACATCCCCCACGGCACGAAGACCAGCCCCGCGGCAAGGAGAAGACCGAGGCGGACACTCTCGGCTCGGCCGAACCTCCCTCGGCCGTGCCACCACGACACCCCCGTCCACACGGTCGCCCCCATCACGGCGACAGCCAGGAGCTGCAGTGCGAGCCAGGGCAGTGTCCGCCCCAGGAGGACAGGACCTGTGACGCCCGCGGCGGTGAGCGCGAGGAAGAGCAGATAGACGGGTGTCCCCACGAACACCGCGAGGCCGGTGCCGGAAAGCCACCGTGCGGCGCGCAGAGACGGAACCCGCCGACCGCGCCCCTTGCCGACGCGGCGAACGAGCACGCACAGCGGATACCCGACGAATCCGATTGCGAGGACACACAGGGCCGCCAGCTGGACCTGGCCGGCGTCGTACCAGAGAGGCGACGGCAGAGCTCGGGTCTGCCGCTGCTGGTGCGGTGCCGGGCCGATGGTCCGGGACGGCAGTCCGAGGCTCAGCCGCTCGATCCATGCCGCTTCGAAGCCGGCGTAGTCGGACGGCAGTCGGGAGATCCGGTCGAAGCCGTGGTCGAGGGTCCCGTTGAGGTTGTGCCGCACGCCCGGCACGAAGCGGATGGTGCAGTGCCTGTTGCCACCCCGGTACAGCGCGCGGGCGATGATCCGAGAACTCTCCTGCGGAGCTGCCTCGCGGTCGAGGGTGCCCCATTCGGCCAACACCGGCTGGCGGACGCGCTGCCACGTCGGCACCGGGTCGTAGTCGGCCTCCGGGAACAGGCCCGCGCCGACGAGCTGCCGGGTGAAGGACCCCTGCATGGTGTGCGGAAGCGAGCCGGAGACACCCGCATGAGCCAGGTACTCACCATAGGCCCATGCCTGCTGCCGGGCAGGTTCCATGCCGACCGCTCCCGCGGTGATCACGAACGACACGTCCGCCGACCGGCTCGCCGCCAAGGACACCGCCCACGCACCCTCGGACAGTCCCCACATCCCGGTCCTGGCCCTGTCGACTCCGGGCCGGTCGCGCAGCAAGCGGAGCGCAGCGAGCGCGTCACCGGCGAGGAGAGAGTAGTCGCGGTGCAGAGTGGAGTACCCGGTGGTGCGTTTGTCGTAGATCAGGGCCACGATGCCATGCCGAGCGTACGACTCGGCCGCGTCCCGCAACTCCGACCGGCCGCCGGGACCCGCACCCGGCACCATCACCAGCGCGGGCCGGTCCCCGCCGACTGCCCTGGGGCTGAACACCGTCCCGTTCAGCCGCACACCGTCCGCGCCTGTGAACGACACCTCGGTCGGGACGGGTCGGTCGTCCGCAGGAGCGGCCGCAGCCGTCGGTGACAGCAACATCAGGGCGACGCAGGCTGTCGACAGCAGCAACAGTAGTCTGCGAGGGCAGAGCCCACGTGCGAGTTTCATCTCGATCCCCCAGGTTTTCCGGTCGGCCGGCAGCCGTGACGTGCGCGTCCTTGGAGATCCAGATCCTTGTTGCTGTCACAACGTGCGTCGAGGTGGGTGGACCCCCTCGCGGGGGTGGGGACAACCCCCGGATCTGTGCTGTGTTCGTGTCAGAGTGGGCGCTCTCCGCATTGCGCCGGTCGAGGTGACCGAGGTCAGCCATCAGCCGGAGAATCAACCCGTTCCGCCGACTGCCCAAAGACAGAACACACCGTGACGGGCAGAGGGTGCGAGAGTGCCCGACTGCGACGCGGGCCGCTGCTGCCGTGGCTGCTCGTAGTCGCCCGCAACATCCTGCGGGACAGCATCCGGGCGCAGGCCAGGCGCACTTCGTTCGCCGCCGAACTGCGCTCCTGGGCGGAACCCGCCGAGGCGGACATCACCGAGGAGACATCCGGGCAAAGCGCGCTGCCGGCCGCCGCTACCGTCCGGGCGTGCTGTCGCGCACGACCGGCTCCGCAGGGAGCAGCAGCCCGCTCGCCGGGGTGGCGGCGGGGTCCTCGACGGCGGCGATCAGCCGGTCGACGAGGGCGCGCGCGATGGCGGCCAGGGGCAGGCGCGCACTGGTGAGGGCGGGCTGGAGCAGCGTGCAGAGCGGGATGTCGTTGAAGCCGGTGACGGCGACGTCGTCGCCGACGGCGAGGCCTGCGGCGCGGACGGCCTGGTAGGCGGTCAGGGCGAGCCAGTCGCTTGCGCATACCAGGGCGGTCGGGCGGTCGGGGCCGGTGAGCAGGCGCTGGACGGCGTGGGAAAGCGCGGCCGGGTCGTCGCCGGGGACACCGACCTCGAAGGCGCCGTCGGGTGCGGTGGCCGCGGCCTGAAGGAAGCCGGCCCTGCGGTCGGCGAGCCAGGGCAGGGATGCGGCGGAGTTGAGGTAGCAGATCCGTCGGTGGCCCTGGTCCAGCAGGAGCCCGACCAGCGCGGCGGTGGCGGCGGTGGAGTCGATGTCCACCCAGTTCTGCGGGCGGCCGGGGGCGGTGCGGCCGAAGGCGGCGAACGGGAAACCGGCCTCGGTGAGCACGTCGACACGGGGGTCGTCGTGGACGACGTCGGAGAGGACGAACCCGTCGACCTGGCGGGCCGCGATCAGTCCGTTGAAGGACCTGGCGACTGCTCCGGCGCCCTGCTGGGGGTCGGAACGGAACACCAGGATGCGGTGGCCGACCGCGTCGGCGGCGGTCACCAGCGCCTGGAGGAAGCCGCCCATCAGGGGGTTGGGGTCGGCGGGGTTGTCGGCGGGGGCGGGATAGCCGATGATCTTGCGGGTGCCGGTGCGCAGGCTGCGGGCGGACTGGTCGGGTTGGTAACCGAGTTCGTCGATGGCGGCGGTGACCCGGGCGAGGGTGGCGGCGCGCAGCCGGTGAGGTGCGTTGAGGGCGTTCGAGACGGTCTGGCGGGAGACTCCGGCCGCGTGTGCGACGTCCTCGATGGTCACCTGTCGAGCGGTCATCGTTCCTCTGTGGTCGGCGGGCTGGGGGTGGCGGTGGCCTCCCCCAGCCCGCGGTTCTCAGTGCTCGCGGGTCAGGGTGAGCAGGCCACCGGTCGGCACGGTCACCGAGTTCACCCCGGCGACGAGGTCGAGCACGGTCTCGGACAGGATCTCACCACGGCAGTCCTGGACGCGCGCGAGGGCCTGTTCCGGTCGGGGGGAGGTCAGGAGCACCGTGGGGTCGCTGTCCGCGTTGGCGACGAGCAGGGTCTGCGGGCCGTCCGCGGCGTGCCGGTCCGGGAGGGCGACGGGCAGCGGTGCGTAGCGTGCGACCACGGTGGTGCGGTGGTCGCGGGCGCGGACCAGGGGGTAGCCCAGGTCGGGCCGGGCGGGTTCCAGGACGCCGAGCTGGAGGACGTCGGCGTACCGGCGCGAGATGCCGAGCCAGAAGCGCAGGGTGGCGAGCTGGTCGGGGCTCTGGGCGGTGAGGTCGACGGAGATCTGCGGCACCGAGAACAGGGCGTTGACGAGGTGGACGGCGACGGACTCGGGCGTCTCGGCGGAGTTCCACGTGATCATGTCGGCATGGACGGCGAGCGGGCCCGCGGTGAGGCGGCAGTCGACGGTGCGCTGGCGGTTCTCGGCAGGACTGAGCGGGCAGTCGGTGGCGCGGACCATGGTGGCGTACGGCCACAGCCCGGGGCTGACGTACGGCTGGCGGTGTTCGACGATCACGTCGGGCCGGGTGCGGCGCAGGCGGGCGTCGAGGTCGGCGAGCAGCTGGAGCACGCCCGCGTGGACGGCGGTGCGGTCGGCACCGGCCGGGGCGGGCGGGGGGTCGGTGACGGCGAAGCGGTCGATGAAGTCGAGCTTCAGGCCGTCCATGTCCCACTGCTCGACGGCGCGGGAGACCTTCTCGACCAGGTAGGCGCGGACCTCGGGGTGGCGGGGGTCGAGCACGGCCGCGTCCAGGTGGGGCTCCTCGCGCAGGATCATTCCCTTGAAGCGGTCCCAGGCATCGTTGTGGCGCCCGATGAATGGCAGTGCGTACCACAGGAGGTAGGCGAGGCCGATCCGGTGGACCTCGGCGACGTGGGTCGAGGGGTCGGGGAAGGCCGCCGGGTTGGGCTCCCAGTCGCCGCAGTGGCCGTAGCCGCGGGCACGGTCGGAGGTCTGCCAGCCGTCGTCGACGATGATGCTCTCGCAGCCGACGGCCGCGGCGAGGGCGGCCTGGCGTTCGACGGCGGCGGCGTCGACGTTCTGGTGGAGGCTGTACCAGGTGGAGTACGCGGGCATCCGGGCGGCGGGGGAGACACCGGGGTGGTGCAGTCCCTCGGCCCACCAGGCGGTGACGGCCTGCAGGGTGGCGGCGAAGTGCCGGCCGCTGAGGTCGATCCGCAGCCGCAGCGGCGGCCCGTCAGGGGTGAGGTCCTGTTCCATGGTGAAGGCGAACTCGCTGCTTTCCTCCACCACTCCGGCGCCGACGCGCACGGGTGCGGAGGTCTCTTCGGCGGCGGCGGTGCACAGGGCGCGGTCGTCGGCGCCGACCAGACTGGCGACGGGGGCGCCCAGGGCGAGCGAGACGGTCCGGGGGGCGATCCAGGACGGCGGCAGCCAGCGGGAGGCGTTGGTGTCCGGGGTCCAGTAGGCGGTGGCCCCGAGGCAGGGGACCCGCCATTCGGCGCGGACGGTGGCCGCGGCCGCCGTCGTGACCTCGATCAGGGCCACACCGTCGCCGGCCGGGGTGACGACGGTCTCCAGTCGGTCGCAGCCGAGCCCGGTGAGGTGGACGTCGAGCGGGGCTCCGGTGGAGTCGGACAGGCCGGTGGCGAGCTGCTGGTGGACGATGGTGTCGGGGGTCGCGTCGGCCGGCGTGTTGGGGCGCCAGACAGGGGTGCGCTGCTGCGGGACCGCGGGTGTTTCGGTGGTCACGGTGGTCACTCCTTGGTGGCCCCGGCCAGCAGGCCGGAGATGAACTGGCGTTGCAGGACGAGGAAGAGGGCCATCACGGGGACGGCGGCGATGGCGGCGGCGAGCAGGACCTGCGCGTAGTTGGTGGTCGCAAGGCCCTGCAGGGTGGCGGTGGCCACGGGCAGCGTGTACATGTCGGGGCTGCGCAGCGCGATCAGCGGCCAGACGAACTGGTTCCAGCCGCCGAGAAAGACGAACAGCGCGAGCGCCGCGATGACCGGCCGGTTGACCGGGATGACGATCCGCCACAGCACCCGCAGTTCGCCCGCGCCGTCGACGCGGGCCGCGTCCAGGAGTTCGTCGGGCATGGAGCGCAGCGCCTGCCGCATCAGGAAGATGCCGAACGGGGTGACCAGGCCCGGGAGGATGACGGACTGGTAGGAGTCGATCAGGCCCAGTTTCATCATCATCTCGAAGATCGGGATGAGCATCACCGTGTCGGGGAGGACGAGGGTGCTGAGCAGCAGGACGAAGAACAGATTGCGCCCGCGGAACTCGAACTTGGCGAAGGCGTAGCCCGCAAGGACCGAGACGGCGACCGCGCCTGCCGTCTGGACGCCCGCCACCAGCACGGTGTTGAACAGGACGCGGGTGAGCCCGATGGAATCCTGGAGCCCCTGGAGGTTCTCCATGAGGTGACCGCCGGGCAGCAGCTTCGGCGGCCAGGAGAACACGTCGCTGTTCTCCTGCGTGGCGGCCATGGCGAGCCAGTAGAACGGACCGACGCAGAGCCCGAAGGCGCCCGCGAGGAGCAGGGTGAGGAGGAGGCTGCGGCGCTTCACTTGCGCTCTCCCATCAGGCGGACCTGCAGGAAGCCGAGCACGGCCACGATCAGCGCGAGCGCGTAGGCGAGAGCCGAGGCGTAGCCGAAGTCGAAGTATTTGAAGCCGTTGTTGTAGAGGTACATGGTGACCGTCAAGGTGGCGTTGTCGGGGCCGCCGCCGGTGAGGACGTACGGCTCGTCGAAGAGCTGCAGGGTGCCGATGGTGGAGAGCACCACGGTGAGGAGCAGGATCGGCCGCAGCTGGGGAAGGGTGATGGAGACGAAGCGGCGGACCGGTCCCGCGCCGTCGACCTTCGCGGCCTCGTACAGCTCCTGGGGAATGCCCTGGAGGCCGGCGAGGTAGATCACCGCGTTGTAGCCGGTGTAGTGCCAGGTGATGACGAGGACGACGCCGACGCGGGCCCAGAAGGGGCTGCCGAGCCAGTTCACCCGGTCGATGCCGAACAGGGAGAGGACCCAGTTCAACAGTCCGGCGTCGCGGTTGAGGATCACGGAGAACATCACGCCCGCGGCGACCAGACCGGTCAGCGAGGGGACGAAGACGCCGAGCCGCCAGAGCGGGCGCAGCCAGACCTTGGTGGAGTTGAGGCCGAGGGCGACGAGCAGGGCGAGCCCGAGCATCAGCGGCACCTGGACGACCAGGATCAGCGCGGTGTTCTTCAGCGCGGTCCAGAACAGCGGGTCGCTCAGCAGGCGCTGGTAGTTGCCGAGCCCGGTGAAGTGCCGACCGGCGCCGTTGCCGGTGGTGAGGCTGATCCAGAGCGAGGCGACGATGGGGTACGCCTTGAAGATCGCGAAGCCCAGCACGGCGGGCATGATCAGCAGGTACGGGACGGAGGTGCGGGTCAGCAGTCGGCGGCGGCACGGGCGGGTGCGGCGGGTCTGCTTGGTGGTGCCGCGGCCGGCCGGGGTGGTGGTGGCGGGAGCGTGTTCGGACGGGGCGAGGGACATGGTGGTCAGACCGCCTGCTGCCGACCGGTCTGCTGGGCAAGCTGCTCGGCGGCCTTCTTGAGGGCGTCGGCCGGGTCGGCGCCCTTGAGCAGCACTTGGCTCTGGGCGTCGCTGGCGAACTTGAGGGCGCGGGCGTAGTCGCCGGTGAAGTTGGTGGCCCGAGCATCGGCGGAGAGCGATTCGACGAAGGGCTTCAGCACCTTCTGGCCGCCGTAGAAGGGGTGCGGCGAGCTGAACTTCGGGTCGTCGTACGCCGCCTTGAGGGCGGGGAAGACGCCGCCGGAGGCGAACATCCGGTTGATTCGGGCGGGCTTGGTGAGCGCGTACTCGATGAATCGCCAGGCGGCCTTGCGACGCGTGCTGGAGCCGGAGACGGCCAGGTAGGTGGAGTTGACGATGGCGTTGCGCTTGCCCCCGGGAACGGCGGCGGGCGGCTGCATGGAGCGCCACTTCCCCTTCTGCTCGGGGAACGTGGAGGCCAGATACTCCACGGCCCAGGCCGCCTCCGCGTAGGTGGCGAGCTTCCCTTGGCCGAGCAGGCGCTTCTCGGTGCCCTGGCCCGCGGTGTCGGCGATCAGACCGGCGTCGTTGAGCCGCTTGATGATGGTGAGGGCCTTGATGGCGGCCGGGGAGGCGAGCGTGATCTTCCCGTCCTGGTCGAAGTAGAAGACGTCCTGGAGTTGCATCAGGTTCTGGAAGAAGTCCATGTCCTGGGTGGCGCCGGTCTTGTCGAGCCCCAGCAGCCGGACACCGGTGGCGTTGAGGATCTTCGACCCTGCGGCGATCATGTCGTTCCAGTCGCCGATGCCGTCGGGGTCGACACCGGCCTTCTCGAAGTGGTCGTGACGGTAGAAGAGACCGAGTGGGTTGACCTCCCACGGGAGGGCGTGGGCGGCCTTGTTCTCGCCTATGACGGTCGGCCATAGACCCTTGGCGAAGGCGTCCTTGTACTTGTCGGCGCCGAGCCTGGACAGGTCGGCGATGCCGTCGGGGAACTTGTCCAGGTAACCGGGCAGGTAGTCGACGCCGATGTGCAGGACGTCCGCGAGGCCCTTGCCGCCCGAGGCGAGGCCGACGGTGATCTTGTCCCAGATGGCCGGGTTGCCGACATCCTGGACGTCGACCTCGATGCCGGGGTTGTCCCGCTCGAAGGCGGGGACGACGCTGCGCAGGCCCTCGGCCGGGGTGGTCCAGCTCCAGACGGTGATTTTGCCGCTGTCGCCGTCGCCTCCGGCGCTGCCCGACCCGTTGTCGCCGCAGGCGGCAAGGCCGAGTCCGGCGACGGAGGCGGTGGCGAGCTGAAGCAGACGGCGGCGGCTCAGTTGGTGGGACATATGGGCTCCTGGGAGTGGGACGTGGGGCGGGTGAAGACGTGCAGCGCCTCGGTGAGCAGGTCCGCCGCGGCGTCGGGGGTCGAAGCGTGGGGAGACAGCCGGATCCACTCGTCGCGACGGGTGGTGATGACTCCGCCCGCTTCGAGGGCGCGGTGGACGGCGGCGGGATCATGACCGGGCAGCCGGAAAGCGCCGATGCCGCCGCGCTCCTGGGGCCCGAGCCCGTCCAGCAGGACCTCGGCACCTGCCTGGCGTGCACGATCGAGCAGTTCGTTGAGGACGGCGCGGATGCGACCGCCGACGACGGCCGGTCCGCCCTGGCCGGCCAGGGCGTCGATCGCCGCGCCGATGGCAGCGGCGGCCGGGAAGTCCGGGTTGGTGGCGAGATGGGCGGCGGCCCCGGGCAGCGGTGGCGCCGGATGCCGGGGCGAGAAGGGTTCCGTGACGCCGGCCCAGCCACCGAGCCCGGGAGCCAGGCGCTCGGCGCACCGGTCGCGGATCAGTAGCAGCGCGGCTCCCCAGCCGGCCCGTAGCCACTTCTGGCCGCCGCTGACGAGGATGTCTGCGGCGTCCACTTCGAGCGGGACGGAGCCCAGGCCCTGGATGGCGTCGACGATCAGCAGCCGGCCGGGCCCGAGGACCTCCTTGAGGGCGGCGAGCGGTGCCAGGTGGCCGGTGAGCGAGTCGACGGCACTGACGGCGAGGGCGGTGACGTCGGGAGTGAGGTGGCGGCGCAGGAGGTCGGGGGTGATGTGTCGCTGCCCGTCCGGGTCGACGAGGCGGACCGCGGGACCGCCGCGGCCGGCGAAGCGAAGCCAGGGGTAGAGGTTGGCGGGGAACTCGTCGCGGGGCACCAGGACGGTACCGGGGCCGTGGAGTGCGGCGGCCACGGTGAACAGGCCGTTGCTGGTGGACGGGGCGAGGGCGATCTCGTGCCGACGGGCGTCGAGCAGCCGGGCGGCCGAAGTCTGGGCGGCGTCGCTGAGGGCGAACAGCCGGTCGAGGTCGGTGGGGTCGAGGCGGGCGGCGAGCGCGGTCGTGGTGGCGAGCGCGGCGGCGGCCGGGCGGGAGAGCGGGCCGATCCTGGCGTAGTCGAGGTAGCCCGCCCTCGGACCGTGAGCGGGAGCCGGACCGGAGACCGCGGGGGTGACGGATTCGGGTGCCGGACGGATTTGATCGTTCAAAAAACTGACCTAACAGAGCTCGATACACGCACGTTCAGGAATTTGAAGGTTCACAATAGGGAGATCGAGACGACCCGGCAAGACGTTCAGCGCAACTACTTTCCAGCGAGACGGCCGACAGGCCCCCGCGCAGGCGGGCGGTATGCGCAGGCCCGTCCCGGTCACGTGGATCCGGTGCGGCGCCGCCCGCGCGTCGGCGTGGAACCGCATCCACCACCGACCGCCACCCGCTCGGCATGGACCGGCCGCACCGGTGAACTCCCCGGTTCGCAACAACGTCAGCTGGTACCGACCGGCACCGATGCCAGTGGCATCGGCCCTGGAGGAGTGGTCGCGGGCCGGACCCACGGGCAAGAATCCGTACGTACTCTGACGATGTTGTCGTCCCCGGGAGTGAATCGATGTCGCGGTGAGGGCATCGTCGTATCGCGGGCGAGGACGCTTCCGTCGGCGGCCGGAAATTCGGCTCCCGGTCGTCGGATCACCTCTCCGGTGAACTCCGGGACCCGGTGTCGCGAACACGCTCTGCGGGTCGGCAGGAGCTCGCGGTGCACGGGACGGGGCGCCTTGTCGGTAACCCGGGGCGGCGGTTCCTCGCGGCGGGGTGGACGAACTCCTGTCCGCCGCCCGTGAATCGGGAACGAATGAACGTCTGCGGCAGCCCGGAGAAGCGGCTGCGTACGACGAAGGTGACGCCCGCGCCCACGGAACGGAAGCCGGTCCGAAGGCAGTGGAATGGGACTTGTGGGACGATCTGCGGCCATGCGCAGACGTCCCGCGCACTATCCACCCATATTTTGCGTGACTGTCACCTCGGCCCACCTTCCATAAGCCCGGGTTCTCTTGAATACTCCCTCTGCCACTCATCGTGGACGGAAATCACTGAAGCAACAGGAGGATCCCCACAGCCATGACCGAAATCAACCGGCGTCGCTTCCTTCAAATCGCGGGAGCTACCGCGGGGTTCACCGCTCTGTCCGGATCCATCGACCGCGCCGCAGCCATCCCCGCGGCGCGCCGCAGTGGAACCGTCCAGGACGTCGAACACATCGTCGTCCTCATGCAGGAGAACCGTTCCTTCGATCATTACTTCGGGTCGATGAAGGGCGTCCGGGGCTTCGGCGACCCCCGCCCGGTGACACTGCCCAGCGGCAAGCCGGTATGGCACCAGACCAGCTTTTTCGGCAAGGAAACGCTGCCGTACCACCCGGACGCCGACGACCTGGGCATGCAGTTCATCGCAGGCCTCGATCACGACTGGGCCGGTGGGCACAGCGCGTTCAACAACGGTAAGTACGACAACTGGATCCCCGCCAAGGGCACCGGCACCATGGCGTACCTGACACGGGAAGACATCCCGTTCCATTACGCCCTCGCCGACAAATTCACCGTCTGCGACGACTACCACTGCTCGTTCATGGGTGCGACCGACCCGAACCGCTACTACATGCTTTCCGGACACGTCGGCAACGACGGTACCGGCGGCGGCCCGGTCCTCGGTAATCAGGAAGCGGGCTACGGCTGGACGACGTACGCCGAGCGCCTTGAGAAGGCAGGAATTTCCTGGAAGGTGTACCAGGACATCGGCGACGGCCTCGATGCGGCCGGCGGCTGGGGCTGGATCAACGACGCATACCGCGGCAACTACGGCGACAATTCCCTGCTGTACTTCAACAACTACCGCAATGCCAAGCCCGGCGACCCCCTTTACGAAAAGGCCCGCACCGGCACGAACGCCAAGGCGGGAGACGGATACTTCGACATCCTCAAAGCCGACGTCAAGGCCGGCAGATTGCCGCAGATCTCCTGGATCGCCGCCCCCGAAGCGTTCTCCGAACACCCCAACTGGCCTGCAAACTACGGCGCTTGGTACATCTCGCACGTCCTTGACGCGCTCACCTCGAACCCCGAGGTATGGAGCAGGACCGCCCTGTTCATCACCTACGACGAGAACGACGGCTACTTCGACCACGTCGTACCGCCCTATCCGCCGGCCTCCGCCGGCCAGGGCCTGTCCACCGTCGACACCACGCTCGACCACTACAAGGGCAGTATCGGATACGCCGCAGGTCCGTACGGCCTCGGGCAGCGTGTCCCGATGATCGTTGTCTCGCCGTGGTCCACCGGCGGATACGTCTGCTCCGAGACCTTCGACCACACCTCGATCCTGCGCTTCATGGAGAACCGGTTCGGGGTGAAGGAGACCAACATCTCGCCATGGCGGCGCGCCATCTGTGGTGACCTCACATCCGCCTTCGACTTCTCCCTCAAGAACACGAACCCGGCCGACCTGCCGGACACCGCGGGCTACGCCCCGCCGGACCGCGACCGCCACAACAGCTACGTACCGAGGCCACCTGCCCAGGGCGCCCTGCCCCGGCAGGAGGCCGGGGCGCGGCCGAGCCGCCCGCTCTCCTACGCCCCGTATGTCGATGGGGCCGCAGACCTCTCGACCGGCAAGTACAAGCTGACGTTCAGCGCAGGGGACCAGGCGGGCGCCGCCTTCCAGGTGCGCTCCCAGAATCGCTCCGACGGCCCGTGGACGTACACGGCGGCAGCCGGGAAGCCCGTCTCCGACAGCTGGAACTCGTATTATTCCAGCGGCAGTTACGACCTCACGGCCCACGGCCCGAACGGCTTCCTGCGCGCTTTCAAGGGCAACAACAAGGCCGCCGAGCCGGAGGTGACGGCACGCCACGACGCCGGCAACCTGAAGCTCACCCTGACCAACCCGTCGACCGTCGACGCACACCTCACCGTGACCAACGCGTACGGCGGCCGGCGCCAGACCTATACGGTCCGCGCCGGCGCCACCGTCGAGCAGAGCATCGACCTGCGCGCGACCAAGCGCTGGTACGACCTGACGATCGTCGTCGAGGGCAACGCCGGATATCTGCGGCGCCTGGCCGGGCACGTCGAGAACGGTCGGGCCGGCGTGAGTGACCCGGGCATCGCGACCGTGTGACACCTGTGCCCCTCCGCCCGGTGGACGGAGGGGCACACACCCGAAGGGTGACGAGGCGTCAGCGTGCCGTGCCGGAGCTCACCACCCCGCGAGCCCGGCCCGTCGGGCCGGGACCTGATCGAGGGGACGACCGCGCTGCGGCCCGGCCGTCCAGGCGCCTCGTCGGCCCGGGCCCCGACGTCGTACGACTCGGGGCAGAAGGATGCGAAGCGCCTGCTTGCCTGTCCGGCTCGGGTGCGAGTCCGGCACCCGGGATCCGCCGGAGCGCGTACGGAATCCGCGACGCGAGCCCGGCGGGCGGCTCAGCCGCGCTGGGCGCGGATGAGGTCGCGGTACCACGCGAAGGACGCCTTCGGGGTGCGGACCTGGGTGTCGTGGTCGACGTGGACGAGACCGAAGCGCTGGTGGAAGCCCTCGGCCCATTCGAAGTTGTCGATCAGGGTCCAGGTGAAGTAGCCGCGCACGTCCACGCCCTGGGCCACGGCGGTGTCGACGGCCTGGAGATGGGTGTCCAAGTAGTCGATGCGGTCGGGGTCGAGGACGGCCCCGTCCGCATCGACGACGTCCTCGGCCGAGCAGCCGTTCTCCGTGATGTAGACCGGCGGGAGTGCCGGGTAACGCTCCTTGAGGCCGACGAGCAGTTCCCGCAGGCCGTCGGGGACGACGGGCCAGTCGAAGGAGGTGCGGCGGTAGCCCTCGATGGGGGCCTCTTCGAACGGCAGCCCCTCGGACGCCGGCGCCTGGATCCGGGTCGGGTTGTAGTAGTTGATGCCGAGCGCGCTCAAGGGGGCCGAGATCAGTTCGAGATCGCCGTCCCGGACGGAGCCGTCGAGGGTCACGTCCGCGCCGAAGTCCGACAGGTCCGGGTAGGCGCCCTTGAAGATCGGGTCGTTGAACAGGCGGTTGTGCAGGTTGTCATAGGCTCGCGCGGCGGCCCGGTCGGCGGGGGAGTCCGAGGCGGGCCAGACCGGGGTGCAGTTGTTGGCGATCATCACCTGGAGGCCGCGCGCCCGCAGCTCCCTGAGCGCCAGGCCGTGGCCGAGCAGCTGATGGTGGGCGACCGGCAGGCAGTCCAGGAACAGGGTGCGGCCCGGTGCGTGAGTGCCGAGACCGTAGCCCCAGACCATGTGGATGAACGGCTCGTTGAGCGTGATCCACTTCTGGACGCGGTCGCCCAGCCGGTCGGCCATGATGGCGGCGTACTCGGCGAAGCGGTGTGCTGTGTCGCGGTTCAGCCAGCCGCCGTCGTCCTCGAGGGCCTGCGGAAGGTCCCAGTGGAACAGGGTGGGGACGGGTTCGATGCCGCGGGTGAGCAGGCCGTCGACCAGCCGGTCGTAGAAGTCCAGGCCCTTGGGGTTGACCTCGCCCTTGCCGGTCGGCTGGATCCGGGGCCAGGCGATGGAGAAGCGGTAGCCGGTGAGGCCCGCCTCGGCCATCAGTGCGATGTCCTGCTCGTACCGGTGGTAGTGGTCGCAGGCCACGTCACCGGTGTGCCCGTCGCGGATCGTGCCGGGCCGCGCGGTGAAGGTGTCCCATACCGAGGGTCCGCGGCCGTCCTCCTTGGTGGCGCCCTCGATCTGATACGACGCCGTCGAGGCGCCCCAGATGAAGTCCGCAGGGAGATGGTCCAGTGTCACGTCTAACCTCCTGAAACATGAGCAGGGCTCACGTTAACCCGCTCGATGGGATGATGGAAGCGTGAATCAAGATCGCACCGCAGGGACGCTGCGCCGGCTGCCGGTCCAGAAGCGCAGCGCCGAACGCTTCGAACGGCTGCTGGACGCTTGCGCCGAACTCCTGGACGAGGTCGGCTACGCAGGGCTGACCACCAAGGAGGTGGCCCGCAGGGCCGAGGTGCCCATCGGCACCCTCTACCAGTTCTTCTCCGACAGGGAGGGGCTGATCGGAGCGCTCGCCGCCCGCAATCTGGAGTCCTTCCTGGGGCGGGTCGCGGACCGGCTGGAGCAGGAGGAGCCCGAGGGCATCTCGGGCATCGTGGATGTGACCGTCGACGAATTCGTCACCATGCGCCGGACGATCACCGGTTTCGGCGTGGTCGACTTCGGCGCGGTGGGACAGGACCACACCCTGGAGCCGACCCTGGACAACAACACCGCGGTCGCCGGAAGGCTGCGCTCACTGACCGCCTCCCTGATCGGGGTCCAGGACGACGCCGAATTCGAGATCGCGGTGCGGGTTGCCCTGGAGTGCGCGGACAGTGTGCTGCAACTCGCCTTCCGTATCGATCCGCAGGGCGACGCCCAGCTGATCGCTGAGTGCAAACGAGTCCTCAACAGCTATCTGAACGATCGACGCCGGTGACCGGCAACCAGCAGTGCCCAACGCGTGCTTCGCGGCCGGAGGCACGAATGGCCGGAGCCACCCGGGCGCTGTCGCGAGCCACGCCGGGTGATGCCCTGGATCTGCCGCAGGACGACGCCGCCGCCCTGCCCGGTACTCAACGGACGGCTTTGACCTTCCAGACCAGTACCGCGCCCAGCGCGGACATGGCCGCCGAGCAGAGAAACAGCGAGCTGTAGCCCCCCGGACCGCTGAGCACGACCGAGGCGACCGCGGGAACGAGAACGTAGGGCAGGGAGGTCATCAGGTTGGCCAGGGCCATGTCCTTGCCGCGGTCGGCCGAGGCGGGGAGCACCTCGGTGACCAGGGCGGTGTCGACGGCCAGATACACGCCGTAGCCCAGGCCCAGGATGACGGCCGCGACCAGCGTCATGGTCCACGTGGGCGACAGCGCGAGCGGGACCGCGGCGACGGCCATCGTGACGCCGCCGAGGAAGACCAGCATGCGCCGCTTGCCCAGCTTGTCGGAGAGCCAGCCGCTGAGGACGACCGTCGAGATCGTGGCCAGGCAGTTGATGCCGATCACGATGAGCAGGCCGTCCTCGGTGGACCGGCCGGGGAACAACTTCTCGTAGTGCAGGACGTCGTCCAGGAAGTACGGCAGGTAGAGCGTGCCCATGCCGTAGCCGAGACCCATGATGAAGCGGGAGCTCATCGCCCAGACGAAGTCGGGGTGCGCGCGCGGACTGATCCGGTAGCCGTCCAGGAAGGTGCGCAGCGAGAACGGCTCGCGGTGCAGGCGGGGCAGCGGCGGATCCTTCATGGTGGTCGCGAACAGCAGGATCAGGAGCGGCAGTACGGCCATCAGCAGGTACTGCGAGGCGAAGCCCGTGACCAGACCGATCAGCAGCCCGCCCGCGATCAGGGCGCCCGCCTGCGGGACCATGGCCCAGCCCAGCACGGCGCCGCGTTGGGCGACCGGGACCTGGTCGGGCACCACCGGCGAGAGTCCGGCACCGATGATCATGAACGAGGCGGACAGCACGAGGGAGCCGAGCGCGACCCCGACGACCGTCGTCTGGAGGCCGGTGAAGACCAGCGTCGCCATGCAGACCAGCGAGCCCACGAGCATCCACGGCCGGCGGCGGCCGAACCGGCTGGTGGTGCGGTCGCTGAGCGCGCCGGCCAGCGGTGCGATGACGATGCCCGAGATCGCGCCCATCATGCTGACCCAGGCGTAGCTGCCGACCTTCCCCGCCGGGTCGATCTGGGCGATCTGCTCGGGCATCAGGAACGTGGTCGGCACCTGCATCGGGATGAACACCCCGACGTTGGCCAGGACGTACAGGGCGACCCAGCCGGGGCCGACCCGGCGGACGGGCTCGGCGAGGGCCTCGGGGCGCTCGGACAGCCGGCTGCGCTCGGGGCGCTCGGGCAGCTCGGGGGCAAGGCTCATCGGGACACTCTCTTGAGGTGGACGAGCTCGCTCGTCCAGTCGAAGGACAGCAGCGGCGGGAGGCCGTGGCTGAGCAGGACGGCGCCCTCGTGGACGGCGCCGGTGGTCTCGTCCCGGTAGCGGGCGTCGGGGTCGAGGCCCTTCAGCCGGGTGCGGGCGACCGAGCGGGTCAGCGCGGACGGCTGGAACTGGAAGACGACGACCTCGTTCTCGGTGAGGTACTGCACGGCGTCGTGCTCCAGGCGGTACTGGACGCCGCCGTGCACCACGGGCCGGATCCGCTTGTACTGCTCGACCAGCATCCGGGCCCAGGCCAGATCCTCCTCGCTCCAGTTCCGCAGGTTGCCGCCGATGCCCATCGCCCCGGCCATCGAGACATGGAAGCGGTACCGGATCGAGGTCGGGCGGGCGGTGAAGCTGTGCGGGCTGTCGGTGACCCAGGCGCCCATGGTCCGGGCGGGCAGCAGCTGGCAGTGGCCGTGCTGGATCGCGACCCGGTCGGCGGCGTCGGTGTTGTCGGACGTCCAGACCTGGTCGGCGCGGGCCAGCACGCCCAGGTCGGCCCGGCCGCCGCCGCCCGCGCACGATTCCAGGTACAGGCCGGGACGGGCGGCGCGCAGCCGGTCCATCACCTCGTAGACCCCGCGCGTGTGCTCGATCCAGACCCGGTCGGGGTCGGCGGCACCGGGCTGCCCCGCCTCGCTGAAGGGCCGGTTCATGTCCCATTTGAGGAAGACCACGTCCAGCTCGGTGACGGTCCTGACCAGCCAGTCGACCGCCCATTCCCGGACGTCGCGGCGGGCGAAGTTCAGCACGTGCTGGTGGCGGCGCCGGGTGCGGGTACGGCCGTCCTGGCACAGGATCCAGTCGGGGTGCGCACGGAAGAGGTCGCTGTCGGGGTTGACCGCCTCGGGCTCGACCCACAGGCCGAAGCCCATGCCCAGTGCGCGGACGTGGTCGGCGAGCGGGCCCAGGCCGTTCGGGAAGCGGTCGGGGTTGGGCCACCAGTCGCCGAGCCCGGCCATGTCGCTGGTGCGCGCGCCGAACCAGGCGTCGTCCACGACGAAGACCTCGACGCCGAGACCCGCGGCCAGGTCGGCCAGCTCGGTCTGCTGCTTCTCGCTGATGTCGAACTCGGTCGCCTCCCACGAGTTGAAGATCAACGGGCGTTCGGCAGGGCGGGCGGGCAGCACCTCACGTTCGATGTAGGCGTGCCAGCGGCGGCTGGTGCCGCCGAAGCCGTCGGGGGCATACAGCCCGGTGAAGACGGGGGTCTCCAGACGCTCGCCGGCGGCCAGCTTCCAGACCAGGCCCTCGTGGCCGAACCCGCCCGTCCAGGAGGCGCGGCCGTAGGAGTCGCGGCGCAGGGTGATCCGGCGGCTGCCGCTCCAGGCCAGGGCCGCGCTCCAGACCTCGCCGTGCTCCTCGGCGGCGTCCTGCGCGTCGAGCATCAGCCACGGCCCGGCATGCTGTCCCGTGATGCCGAGCCGGCTGGTGAACACGGTCTCCCCGACGGGCACCCGGTCGCGCTGGAGCTGGAACTCCCGGCCCCATTCCCCCACCACATGGCTGACGCGGTAGTCGTCGCGGGCGGGCAGCGTCCAGGCGGCGGAGTCGAACCGCAGGACGTCCACCGGCTCGTCCGCGGTGAGGACGGCCCAGCGCTCGATCTGGTCATGGCCGTCCCGGAGCCGGTAGTGCAGGTCGAGACCGAGGGAGCGGACACGGTCGGTGAAGGAGAGCGTGAGCAGGCCGTCCTCGACCGTGTGCGAGAGGAACCGCCACTCGAAGCCGCGGACACCGTCGTCGAACCGGACGGTCAGCGACTGCGCCCCGAACCGCAGGCCGCCCTCGACCACGTACTCCTCACTGCCGGGGTCGTCGCCGCCGGGGTCCTCGTCGGGCAGGTCGGCCGCGATCACGACGGCCTGCTCCAGGGTCAGCGGCCGGCCCCAGTGCACATGCCGGGGGGTGTCGTCGGCGTCCAGCCGGAAGGCGTAGGAGGTGCCAGGGGTACTCAGGAGCCAGAGGCGGGCTTCGGAGTGGTGAGTGATCACGCAAGTCCTTAAACGTGAGTAGGGCTCATGTTTGGTCATACGTTAGGCACGCGAGCCCGCTGCGCCAAGCCCCCTGACGGTGGCTGTCGAAATTCGCGGCAGGTGGTTCCCCGCGCTCCGCGTGGACCGCGGGCGGCGAACGCGCCGGAAAGTCAGCCGGGGCCGGCCGGATCAGGAGAGCTGATCCGGCCGGCCCCGGCTCCGGGCACCGCCTCGTGGGTGGGTCAGTCGGCGTAGACGCCGACCTCGCGAAGCGAGTAGCCCCACTGGGTGCCGCGCTCCAGCCCGGTGATTCGTACGTAGCGCGCCCGGGTTCCGGCGAAACGTGCCGTGTCCAGGCCGCCGTCACCGGCGGTCGTGGACCAGGCCGTCTTCCAGGTCGTGCCGTCCTCCGACAGCTCGACGCGGTACGACTTCCCGTACGCCTCCTCCCAGTCGAGGGTGACGCGGTCGACCGGCTTCGAGGATCCGAGGTCGATCCGCAGCCACTGGTCGTTGTTCCACTCGCTGGCCCAGCGGGTGGAGGTGTCGCCGTCCACGGCCTTGCCGGGCGCGAAGCTGACGAACGGGTTCCACCATTCCGACGAGGACGCCGAGGCGGTGGCACCCGAGGCCAGGTTCGCCCCGGACTTGTGCTGCTCGGTGTTGCCCCAGGTGTGGAGGTAGGACTCGGCGCCCGAGAAGAGGTCGTCCACGACCCCCTGGCCGCCGACGATCCGGATGTCCTCGATCCAGTCCGGGACCATGCCGTAGTGCGAGGCACCATCGGTGTTGAAGTCCCATGTGCGCTCGCCGGCGGTCTGCTTGTCGATCACCGAGCCGCCGTCCGTGCTGCGGAAGGGGTACTTGACTGGGTTCGGGGTGTCCCCGCCCCGCGGGGCCGGCCAGCCGCCGACTCCGTTCATGTCGGTGCCGTATCCGTAGCCGACCTTGTACTTCTCACGCAGCGCGTCCGTGCGCTTGGCCTCCGCGCTGAACGCCTCGGAGCCGCTCATGTACTGGGCGGCGAACCCGCCGAGCTTGTAGAGCCGCTCGGTCCAGCCCAGGTCCATCCAGCTGTGCGAGGAGATGGCGCCCGGGTACGACTCCGACTCCATGATGTCGAAGGCCTGACCCGCGGCCTTGACGCTCATGTGGTCGAGTTCCAGCATCATGTGACGTTGCATCATGCCGCGCACCGCGTACGCGCCGAGGTCGGTCAGCCCGCGGGTGTTGCACTGCGCGTCCGAGGCGTACGAGGGGACGGCCACCCCCTCCGGCAGCTGCTTCTCCGCCTCGGGTGCCCTCGCGTTGCCGATGGGGTTGTCGTGCTGCGGGCCGCGGCAGGTCTCCGTCTTCCAGAAGGTGCCGGTCGACAGGAACTGGCCCACGTTGATGGCCGTACCGAGGGCGCCGGAGTCGTAGCGCACCCCGCACAGTGCGTTGTCGAACTTGTGGCACAGGAACATGCTGCGCACGCCCAGTTTGTACAGCTCGTCGAGGCCGCGGTCGATGTCCTCCTTGCTGCACTGCGCGATGTCCAGGATCTGCTTGCAGCCGAACGGCTCGGAGGTCTCGACCCCCAGGACGACGGCCAGTTTGCCCTGCTTGATGACCTCGCGGGCCTGCGCACTGTCGGTGACGATACGGAACCAGCCCTTGCCCGGGCCGCCGTACATCTTGTCGATGAAGGCCTGCATGTCGTACGACTTCTGCGCCTCGAGACGGATGGCGGTCATCTCGTCGCAGCTGCGGTCCTTGAAGAAGTAGACCGAGCAGATCACGCCGTTGGTGACCAGGTCGTTGACCAGCACCCGCTGGCCGCCGCGCCATGCCCGCTCGATCCAGGCGTAGTAGTTCTGCTGGTGGGTCAGCGAGTCATGGGCGGGCCAGTCCTTGAACGTGGGCCACCCGTTGGGGTCGTGCTTCCCGTCCCCCTTGGTGATGAAGTCGAAGACGGCGCCCGTGCCGTCGGGGTAGTGCTCGGGGCAGTCCTTGAGCGCGTCGGTGACACCCTGCTCCGAGAACGGCTTGCCGCAGATCAGCCGGCCGCCGAAGCCCTCGTTGGACATGATGTGGTCGTGGGCGTCGACGAAGCCCCTTACACGCCCCTGGGCGTCGGTGCCCTTGAAGGGCTCGCCCGTGACGTTTGTCTGCGAGTCGGGTGTGGGCCGGGCGGTCGGATCCCACCAGTTGGGCTCCGCCGCGGAGCTGGGCACCGGGCCGAGTACCAGGGTCATCACGGCGAGGAGCAGTGACACCACTGTGAGGGATCTGAATCTGTGGCGCGGAGGTTGAACCATGGTCATCGCGTAGATCCTTAAATGTGAGCGGGACTCATGTTCTGCTCATAACTTAGGGATACGAGCCCGCGACGCCAAGTCCCTGTCGGGGCCATCCCCGGGAATTGAGGAAGAGCACCCCACTGGAAACGGGGTGTTCGCACCCCTGCGGTCGAGATCACGGAGCGCATGGGCGCCTCGGACATGACGGATGCGAGCGCGGCGGTGGCGGCCGGCAGGGGAGGACGTGGGCGGGGGCGGCCAGGGCTGCGGCGGCGGTCGGCGAGGTTCCGGCGACGCGGCGGGCCTGTTCGGCCAGGCCCGCCGCGGCCGTGGGGGAGTTGAAGTCCAGCCCTCAGCATCGCCTCACGGGCGGTCACGCATGCGTGCAGTTGCCGGTCGTGAGTGAGTCGACCAACAGCGCGGCCGATAGCCCTTGATGCCGAGGTGCTCTCCGGCGCACCGGCCCTGCCGGCGGACAACAGCAGCCAATTGGAAGGTCGTTGGCGCCGCCTGGCACGATGCGATCATGACGCAGGACATAAGGGCCCACGGCGAGGCGCTCGTCGCCGCCGCCCGCGCGGGTGACACCAAGACCGCCCGCAGGCACACCGACTTCTTCGTGCTGCGCAAGCACGTGGACGAAGGCATCCCGTACTGGGAGCAGGCCGTGGCGGCCGGTGACGCCTTCTCGCACTACACCCTTGCGCGGTACCGCAAGATCCGGGGCGATCGGCAGGCCGCGGACGCGCTCTACCGTGCCGTCGCCGAACGGCATGCCGGGTGCGCCTACGGACTCGGTGTACTGCTCCGAGAGGATGGTGATCCGGAGGCGGCCGACTGGTTCCGCCGTGGCTGGGAGGGAGGGCGCAACCTCGACTGCAAGATCGAGCTCGGCAAGCTGCTCGCAGCCGAGGGAAGACTCGACGAGGCGGCGAAGTTCCTGATGAGCGACATCGAATTGGGCGACATCGCGGTCTTTCGTTGGGTGCAGCTCTTCGAGTCGATCCGAGAGGACTTCGACCGCGTAGCGGCGGGTCTCGATGCAGCCGAGGCCGCCGGGGACGGGGCCGCCGCCGCAGAGGCGCTGAGGCCGCTCTTCGCCCTGGAACAGCGCTTCCGCGAATACCCGGGCTTGACGGCCGAGGCCGCCGGCTACTACCGCAGGGCTTCCGCTCTCAGCGCCTCCGCCCGCGTGGACCACGCCGTGTTCCTGACGGAGACCGGCGGCGAGGCGTCCTGGCCCGAGGCCCGCAGCCTGCTGCTCCAAGCCCACGAGGAGGGTTACGCAGGCGCCGCCTATGTAATCGGCATCCTGCACGAGCGGCGCGGCGACCTCGGCGAAGCCGAGCACTGGTACGGCCTCGCGGCCGACCGCGGGCATCAGTCGGCCCAATGGAACCTTGGGATCCTGTGCAAGCGGCAGCGCCGGTACGAGGAGGCCGAACGTTGGTTCCGGGAGGTCGGCGAGGACGACGAGGACGTCGTCGAGCAGCTTGCCCGGATCGCCGCGATCCGGGCGAGCGGCGCCGTCGCACCAGGCAAAGACCTGCGCCGACTGCCAGGGCTGCGCGAGCGGGCCGAAGCGGGCGACGTGCACGCCTCGTACGCGTACGGGAAGATCCTCGGCGACTGGGGTGGCGCGGACGACCGCCACCTGGTCCGCTGGATCGAACCCGCCGCGCTGGCCGGGGACCCACAGGCGGCTTACGACCTCGCGGAGTTGCACGGCGCTCTGCGCAGGCCCGCGCTGCGCGACCAGTGGTACCGGACGGCCGCCGAGGCGGGCCACGATGACGCGTGCAATCAGATGGGATGGCTCTCCGAGCACCACCGGGACTACCAGGAGGCCGAGCGCTGGTATGTGCTCGCAGCCGGTGACGGGTCCCCGCTGAACAACATGCTCGCGGGCAAACTGAAGGCGCAGCGCGGCGCGTACGCCGAGGCGGAGCCGTTTCTCCGGATGGCCTGGGAACAAGGCGGCGACTCCGCGTACAGGACGGAGGCCGCCGGGTACTACGGACTCGTCCTGCACCGGCTGGGCCGCCTGGCCGAAGCCACCGAGCCGCTGCGGACCGCCGCCGCACGCTGGGACGACGATGTGAGTGCCCGCTACAGCCGGGACGACCTGGACGTACTGTCCCGGACGGTCGCCCCGGAGAAAGAGCTTGCGGAGGTGGAGGCGGCACTGAGGGCGTGACGCCGCCGGCCGGCGGCATGGGGGCAAACCCGAGTGGGACGGCCCATGAGCGTCGTCCTGCCAGGGCACCCATGTCAGACCGTACGAGCCGCCGGTTTCGTTCACTTTCAGCAGCGGCGTCTGTCCAGCACTTCGGACAGCAGACGTAGAGCGACAGGCTCGGGTGTGTTCACGCAGAAATGGTTCCGGCAGTGAGCCTTCGCCAAACTTGAAGTCGCAGGTCAACGGGCTGGCGTGATGGACTCCTGGGGTGCTCACGCCGGTCGAGCGCGGCAGTCCGCGCAGTAGACCGTCCGTCTGGTTCGGCAGAGGCGACTGCTGGAGATCAGCGCGTGTCAGTACGGTTCCGCCATGGAAGATCAGGGTCGTCAGGATGGGACCAGTGTCCGACCGGGCAGCGAGCAGGCAGCCGTACCTGACTCCGTCATGGTCGACCGGGCCGCGGCGGAGATGACCGTGTTCGCGTGCGCCGCCTGCGGCGCTGCGCTGACCGGCCCGCTGAAGCGATTGCCGGCAGTGCCCGAGGCTCCCCACCACGCGTGGTGGGAGGCGGAGGAAATGGGGCCGTCGCCGGCAACCGTGCCGTCGGGCTGCTACGCGATCGAGACGGAACCGTACGGCCCGCCTCTTGTCATTGCCGAGGCGCCGGGCCCTGTGATGCCCCGCCGTGGGACTCTCCACAACATCGACGGGCAGCCGTTGGTCTCCCAGGGGCTGCGAGGCAATATCGTCGTAAACCCGGATGACTCCAATGGACTGACGACGCGGCACGCCTCCGCCGCATGCTGCGGGGCGACTCCTGACGGGGGAATGAACCAGGTCTGCGCCTGCGGAACACTGGTCGCGACCCTCTGCTCCGACTGCTGCCTGCCGTATGAGCTTCACCTCTCACCCGACCACGTCCGGGCCCTGCCACCCACTCACTCGGCCCCGACCTGAACGCGCGAGCCCGCACAATGCGACTTGAGCCGGAAGCGTCCCTCGCCTCCGAGTCATCCGCCGGCGGTTGTCAGGACCACCTTTCCGCCCTGCTTGGCGATCTGCCTCAGGCTCGGTCCAGGCGCGGTGCCTTGGCGGCGAGCAGTCCGATCAGCTCGTCGCGCCAGCGGCGGACGGCGGACTCGGACACGTCGTTGCCGCCGGATGCGCTCGGACCGTGGCCCCGCGCCACGACGGCGACCGCGTACGGAGCGTGCGGTCATCGCTGCGAAAGCCTGTTGTGATGAGGCCGTACGTCGGAGAAGGTCATGGGCATGGAGTTCTTCTGCTACCACCGCGACCGGCCCGACTCCCTCGCCCTGCGCAACGAGCTGCTGCAAGAGCACTGGTCGTACATGGACCGGTACGCCGAGGAGATGATCGCTCGCGGCCCGGTTTTTGCCGCCGACGGCGAAACGCCCGTCGGCAGCGTGCACATCGTCGACCTGCCGGATTCCGTCGCTGCCCGCGCGTTCGCCTTCAACGAACCCAACTACCAGGCCGGCGCGTACCGTGATGTGATGCTGCGCCGGTGGCGCAACATGCTCGGACGAACCATGTGGGACTTCCCAGGCGGCCCGACCGGTGACAACCGGTACCTGGTACTCGGCCTCGGCTCGGGGCAGCCCGCCGATCTCGTCCTGCCGCCCGACCGGGACGAACTGATTGCGTTCGGGCCGCTGCTGTCCGACGACGGTGACACCTGGCTGGGTACAGCGGTGCTGCTCAGTGCTCCGAACCCGGACACGGCACGCGCCGTCCTTGCCCCGGACGCGTACGCCGAAATCGAGGTGCACCACTGGGAGTTCGGCGGGCGAAGGTCCTGAAGCAGCAGGGGAGCACCACGCTGCCGACGCCTGCCGGTTGACGTCAGCAGCCTCACGGAAGCACGGTTCCAGCCACTCCCAGAGATCCTGAACGGATGACCGGCGGCACAGGGGACGGCCTTTCCCCACCTCGCAGCGCTCACCACGAGTTGGTCGCTCCTGCGCAACGAAGAAGCTCCTGGTAGACAGTCTCTCGACCGAGTTCACCCGCTTCCACCAGGAGCTTCACGTGCCGGTCCAACCGTCCTCGATTGATCTGTCCAGCCGCACCCTACGGTTCCCGATCGGGCAACTGAACGGCCGGACGGCAGGACATCGGGACACGGTGGAGACGCCGTCCCGCCTTGCGCCAGACCCTGCTCGCCCTGGCCCACCTGCGGTGCGTCCGCAGGGCGACGGGACGCGGGAAATCCCTGATCACCCATGGCATCGCGTGGTCAACCAGGACACTTCACCTGAACGGTGGCGCTCTGGGCGCCACCCCGAATCGATATACGGCGATATCCGGGACGGCGCCGACGCCGTGATCGCACCAGCCATACCGGGATCACCACATCAGATCGCCCCGGCGCCGAGACGATCGTTGCAACCAGACTTCCACGACGCAGCCAATGCTGAGCAAAGGTGAGACCATGAACCGACCACTGCTGTTCCTCGATGTGGACGGGCCGCTCAACCCCTACGCGGCCAAGCCACAGAAGCGCCCCGACGACTACACCACACTCAGAGTGCCGCTGGGCAGCGGGACCCTGATGGAAGACAGAGTATTCCCGGTCCGGAGGCGGCACCTGAGGGTCTGGCTCAACCCTGAGCACGGGCGAGCCTTGCTCGGGCTCGACTACGAGTTGTGCTGGGCCACCTCGTGGATGGACGACGCCAATCGGTGGATCGCCCCGGTGCTCGGCCTTCCCGAACTCCCCTTCGTCGACTTCGGCGACGCCCTGTTCCAGGAGCGCCCGGACGGGGTCCACTGGAAGACTGCGCCCCTTGTGCGCTACGCCAACGGCCGTCCCTTCGCCTGGGTGGACGACGAGCAGAGCGACCTCGACGAGGTCTACGTAACCGCCCACCACCGGGCTCCTGGGCTTCTGCACCACGTCAACCCGCGAATCGGTCTACGCGAGGACGACTTCCGGACGCTCGCTGATTTCGCTCGATCGCTGGGGACCCCTTGAGCCACCGGCTGAGAGGGCACCATGCCATCAGGCAGCCCTGTGCCCGCCGCCGCCAGCCATGCACGAGCTCGTGAGGCGCGGCCATCCAGACAGTTGACAGTCGCAGAAATAGTGGACCCGGCCCATCAAGGGACGCACACCCTTGGCGATCTCCGTGGTGTTTCCGACGCTTCGTCGGCAAGCGCCTGGCCATCCGTGGGACGGCGGCAGTGTTTCCCTCCGCGTTGATGACGACTCGCGACTGGCGACAGGACAATCCACTCAGTGCTGCTGAAGAATCTGCGCACTCCAGGTGTCCACCGGCGGCGGAATGCCCTCCCCACGCGGCAGAACAGGCCGGGGATCAGTAGCCGACGGCCGACGGCTGCCACCATTTGGGAGGGAAGAAGCGGCCGCTTGCGCGGCCTTGTGGCCGCGCAAGGGCTTCTCTCACGCGCCGGTACCCCCGTCGATCCGCTCGCGGATGAGATCGGCATGACCGTTGTGGCGTGCGTATTCCTCGATCATGTGCACCAAGATCCAGCGCAGCGAGACTCCCTGGTCACCGACGTGACCCGCTTCCTGTTCGGACAGGCGGCCGGAGTCGTCCAGCGACGCGTCGGCGATCAGTTCACGGCCACGGGCGACCTCCGCCTGCCAAGCAGCCATCACCTCGTCCAGTCCCCGGTCCGGGCGAAGGGCAAAGCCGTCGCCATTGCTCTGTCCGAAGACCGGTGGCAGGTCCTGGCCTGCGAATACACGCTGGAACCAGTTGCGTTCCACCTCAGCCAGGTGCTGGACGAGGCCGAGCAGTGTCATCGACGACGGTGCCGCCGAGGCCAGCCGCAACTGATCATCTTTCAGGCCGGAACACTTCAGGGCGAGAGTCGCACGGTGAAAGTCCAGCCACGCTTCCAGCATGGCGCGCTCGTCAGCATGTGCAGGTGGGACAGGTCGTCCATCCGGTGTCGTGTTCATGGACACACCCTCGCAGGAACGGTCGTGGATTTACGACCCTCCTTCACCGACGACGAACGTACGTAATCGGCGCCTCCCGCGCCCAATCAGTGACATCGAAGCTCGTTGCGTGGACATCTCCGATCCCATCGACCTCCAACTGCTGCCCAAAGTGCCGCACAGACACTGCTGCTGAAAGGATGGCCGGGTGGTTCGGACACATCCGGTGGCGCGACCGGATGTCCCGAAGGGCACCGTGTGCGTCTTGGGCGCTGGAGGAGGTGAGCGCGTGCAACCGGTCGGGGTTCGGACAGGCTGGCCGGCGAGGCGGAACGCCGGTGATCGGAGCAAGGCGTGCCGGTGAGCGACCCGTTCCGGCGCAGCAGCACTTCGTACGCTCGTGGTCACCAGGACGACGGAGGTGACGTGCGGGTGACCACTGCAGGAAGCCGCCCGTTCTCGATCACCTTCCGGGGTAGTGACAGCCCGAAATGCTCACCGGCGACCTTCAACACTCGACGCTTCTCTTCGAGAGGCGACAGCTCCTCGTCATCGCCGAGCAGGACATCGACGCGGTCTTCCTGCGGGATGACTCCGGCCGCTTCCAGCGCTGGGCGCAGCAGGTCAGGCCGGGTTCCGGTGGGGTCGTAGCCGAAGCCCAACTCGAGGTGCATTCGCAGCTCACCGTCGGCGAGGTACCTGAAGAAGGAGGGCGGATCGTCCGGCCGTGGGTCGAGTATCAGCACTTCGGCGCCGCCGCGGGACACTGCCGGGTCGAGGGACCAGCCTTCGCTGCCTCCGCACTCCACGATGAATGACCAGTCGCCGCTTCGGCCGATGCGGCCGACGCAGTAGATCTGCGTGAGGTCGACCACGCGGGATGCTTCCTGGAGGGTGAGGGAAGGTCCGACCTCGACAGGTTCATGGTCGGCCATGCGTTCGGCCAGCTGCTGAGGGCTGAGGCCGCGGGCGCAGGTGATGTACAGGTCGGAGGCGCTCGGGTTCGCGCTCTGCCAGGCATCGGCGATCCATGCGAGATGGTCGGTCATTGCCGATTTCTCCTTCTCCTTCCGAACACAACGTGGGACCGGTGAGGCACAGCGGGACCTGGTGCTGTGCCCCACAAGCGGTCAGTAGCTTGTCACGGCTGGGGAACAGTGAAGGCCACGGTCACCTTGGACGCATCGCAGTCCATCCATGTCGCTGCGGGCGGCCAGGCAGATGACGCGCCGGCTTGCGAGGCGGTCATGGCCGGAATCCGGATCCAGCGAAGCGGCCTCGGCAGGCCAACGACCCGCTCTGCGGTCGTCCTTGCGGATCGGGCCTGCTCTTCCCGCGCGATCCGTGGGGACCTCCGTCGACGCGGCATCCGTGCTGGCATCCCGCATCCCGCAGCTCGCCGACCAGATCGGCCACTGTCTGCGGCGAGGCCGCGTGGGAGGCCGCCCGCCCGGTTTCGTCGCTGAGACGTACAAGGAGCGCGATGCCGTCGAGCGGTGCACCGCTCGACGTATGCAGTGGCGCGGCCTTGCTATGCCGACGGCCAAGCTTGCCATCGCTTACCAGGCAGCTTTGTACCTTGCTGCCATCCTCACCTGGACCCGGCGCTGAGCAAGGTGCTCGAAGGGCCCGTCAGGCCGGTGCATGGACGACGAGCCGGCTCTGCTCTCCTCAAAGATGCCTGCCGACCACGCATCCGGTGGACTACTGCAAGAGCATGTCCATCATGACAGGTCAGCGGCGTTTTTCGTAGGACGGAACGCACAGTTCGCGAGCCTTGTCCGGTCCGCTCCCCGACTCCCAGAATCTCCTTCGTGCATCACCCGGAGACAGGGGGGAACATGGGGAAGATCGATCACGACGCGGTGCTGCGGGCCCGAGTGCTGTTGTTGGGTTCCGGCCGACTGAGCCTGCTCGAACAGGTCCACGCGTACCGGGTTCTGGCGGAGGTGAGCCCGAAGGCGTATCTCCCGAAGCTGGTCGACGCGCTCCTCTCGATGAGCTACCACAACCGGGACCCGGAGGTGGACCTGGTGCTGGCCGCCGAGGCGGTCGAGGCCTGCCGGAGGATCGAGGCCGGGGCGCCGGCCCGGGAAGAAAGGCTGTGCAGGGCGCTGAACGTCTACCAGTCGGCCCTGTTCGCCCTCGGACGCCGAGCAGAGGGACGCGCGGCCTGCGAGGAAATGGCCGAGGCTGGAAAGAGCGGGCGGCTGGCGAACATCCTGGCCGAGGAGGGGCGCTTCCGGGAGGCCGCAGAGCTCAACGAGAAGGCAGTCCGCAACGGCAGATCGGAGCACTCCTTCTGGAACATGGTCGAGTGGGCGGCGAACCTGGAGGGCGCCGGCCTGGACGACGCGGCATCAGGCGTCTTCCGCGAGCTCCTTGACGAGACCCGGCGCAAGGTCGCCGGCCAGCGCACTGCCCTGGCCATACTCACCTGGGAGCTGGTGCACCTCTCCCGGATGCGCGAGGCCGCCGGGCACGGGGCGGACGCCGCGGCCACCCGGTGGGAGGCCCTGACCGTCCTTGAGGAGCTGGCGACGACGGGCGAGCCGAAGGACTGGAGCTGCATTCTCGCGTGGTGGGTCACCCTGTTCGCCCTCTCGGGACGGGGCGACGAACGAGCTGCGAGCGCTGAGTCCCCAATGCCGCCGTTCGGCACCGACTTCGGATGGTCGAGAGACACGCGGGATGCCTTTCTCGGCACTCTGCCAGAGCTCGAAACGGAGGCGGCGGGCCTACGCGAGGCCGACCGACTGCCTGAGCTGGTCGACGTCCAGCGCAGAATCAGCATCCGCGTGGCCCTCCGCGAGGGCAACCACCCCTACCGGTTCGAGGAGCGGTTCAAGCCGTACTTCGACGAAAGCGTGGCGCTCGCCCGCCGCCTGCCCGACGACCCTGCACGCCTCGCCCGGGCCTTGACGGACCGCTCGATGTTCCTCGTCGCCGCGCGGACCTTTGAGCCCGCTCATGCCGACTTTGCCGAGGCCGTTGCCCTCCTCGAAATCCGGTAGTCCCGCTCCGGGCCGGGCGCCTTCCCGCCCGCGGTTCCGCTCCCGTCTCTCTGATCGGGCACCGCCAAGCCGTCCGGTGCATGGGAAGTGCCATCCATGACGGGGCGGGTCCGTCACGTTCCCTTGGGACGGCATGAGAGCGTCAGCAGGCCGAGCGCGTGGGGGAGAAGCCCCCGCTCACAACGCGGCCCCGCCGCGGCGGGGCCCGCCAGCCACTGGCCATGGTTGCGTGAGAGGCGGGTGGGAGCCGGTTCGGCCTGCTGCACACTCGCGATGCGACGGTCCGCGTCGGGGACGATCCCGGCCTTGGCGTCGTGCTGTTGGCGTACCCACGTACGCAGACCCTCGGTCGAACCGCGCGGGAGGGGCGAACGAGTTTCGCCCCTCCCGCACTTGCGGTGGAGGTGTGGGGTGAGGTCCGCCTTCCTACGTCTGCGCGACCGCTTCCAGCGGGCTGAGCGCGGCGGCCCGCCGGGCGGGCAGGGTGGCCGCGAGCGCGCCGACGGCGAGGGAGAGCAGGACCACGAGGGCGAGGATGCCCCCAGGGGAGGGAGACAGTTCGACCCGCTCGCGTGCGGCAGATGCCACAGCCGCTGGGCGGCCGCGAACAGACACAAGGCGGCAATGGCCACACCGGCCGTCTCCACGACATCCTGGCCGCCCCAGCCCGGGACGCGCTGGAGCGTCCGGCCAGGGGCGGCCGACACGACGGAAACAGCTGATGACGGGCATGCCAACCAGTATTGGTCGCCACGGACGCGCGGGCATGGACCTCAAGACGGATCCGGGCTCCGCCTTTCGGCAGAGCCGGCGCACTCCGCGCCACTCGGACCCGGAGCGGGCATAGCTGCCCGCGTTCGCCGCCGACCCGGTAGGGGGATCGGAAGGCTGAATACGGCGGCGCTTGGCGTCACTTGCCCGATCGAGAGGCGACCGCGCCGCGCTGTTCACCTCAGTGGCAGGACGTGAGGGAGCTCGATGGCCGGGGTGCCCGGCGTAGCCCCGGTCCGGCCGTCACCGACCTCCGGAAGCCGAGCCGCGCGAGATGCATCCGGTTTCAGTTGCCGGGCGGCAGCAGGTTCCTGGTCAGGTTGAAGGCGGAACTCGCAGTTGCGAGAAAGGCATTGACGCGGCCGAGGACGCGGCCGGCCCGGTCGGTGTCCTGCGCACCGGCCGCGTCCGTCAGGTCTTCGGCATACTCCCGCGCCCTGACCGCCTCCTCGGGCGGGGCACCTTCCGAGTCGGCCCTGAGAGCGGTGGCCAGCTGGTGGTACGAGATGACGGACAGGTCGGCCCTGCTGTCACGCCCGCTGCTCTGGGCCAACCCGTGAGGGCTGTTGACGTTGACTGCGGCGAGACCGCCCTCAGAGGCAGTTATATGCATGGACTCGTCACTGATCCCTGTCCACATGAAGTGCTTCCGGTATTCGCGCCAGCCCTTGCGGGTGAGGGCATAGGACCCGAACTTCCATCCCTCGATACGCACGAGTTTGTGTTTGACGGGTTCGGCGAGGACGAGCAGGGCATCGGCGCGGTTCCACTGCTGCTCGTCGAAGTACGGTGCCAGGCGGACTCGGGTGCCGAGGCTCGGGGACCTTCGACAGATCTCCTGGAACGCCTGCTTCTGGTAGATGTCCAGCCGATCCATGCTGATGGACAGGGCGGGGAGCCGCCAGGTGTGTAGCACGGTCCGGGCCTTCAGGAAAAGTCCGTACACGGCCAGAGCGCACAACGCCAGGACGACAATCTCCATGCGGGTCCCTCACTCTCCCAGGTTGTGCAAGTCATCTGATTTCAAGTCGAGTTGACCTTCGGGGCGATGGTGCATGACGTATGTGGCGGGTGCCCCGTGACTCTTGCGTAGCACCTTCGTCCTCGATCACGTCCCCGGCCGGCCCTTCGCCGACCGCTACGGACTCGACACCGCACACCCCATCTGTGACGGTTGTGCAAGAGGGACATCCGTCACCCCATCGCCCGCAAGCGCGCCGACTCCTCCGCACGGTCGGGTCGCCACCGCTGGGCCGTGGAGAGGACGGCGCCCTGGCTCGCCGAATGCCCCGCCTGCACCGCCACTACGAACGCAAACTCCAGGGAAGGACGGTCACGCGCAGAAGGAACCGCAGGAGAGGACCACTCATGGGCGTGCCTCCAATGCCCGTGCACGCCATGACGTTGCGATCGTGTGCCGCCGGCAGCTCACTTCCCCTTTGCCACGGAAGATTGACAACTGCAACGGGTGAGGACGAGCTGGGCTCTGCCTCGTGGCGGAGCCCGGTGCCCCCCGTCCCTGACATCGTGGCGTGCGGTGGCATCCGCGAGTTGGCGATACATGCACCGCTACTTGTGGCTCAGCGCGGCCCTTCCGTATCGGGCACGCTGCCCAGTGCCGTCTGCCTGAGCTCTCTGGGCGGCACACCGTATTTCGCGCGGAACGCCCTGCTGAATTCCGGCGGGCGCAGGAAACCCCACCGGGCGGCGATGGCGCTGATCGGGCGTCGTCGCAGGCGGGGATCGGTGAGGTCGGCGTGGCAGTGTTCCAGCCGACGCCGGCGTATTGAGGCCGCCACGGTCTCCTCCTGCTGCCGGAAGAGGGTGTGCAGGGAGCGCAGAGAGATGTGATGGTGCGCCGCGATGTCCGCCGGGCTCAGTTCCGGATCACCGAGGTTGCGGTCGATGAAGGCATTGACGCGGGCCAGAAGGGCCTGCCGGCGGGTCTCGGCCGGGAGGTCGCCGTAACCATCGATGTGCTGCGCCAGGCAGGCGCCTGCCAGGTCGAGCGCCATTGCCCCCAGTCGGCTCAGATCGTGCGGGTCGCAGTCGGGGCCGTAGGCATCCAGAGTTGTCACGAACCGGGCGAGGATCGCTCCCATCCCGGTACGGGCGGACAGGGGCCGGGCGAGGAGCCGGTCGACCTTGTCGGGTGGGAGCGGCAGCTCCTCGCGCGGCAGTTGCAGAATGTGCGACTGAATGTGACGGCCCCGGTCGGGCACCTCACCCTCGAACGGGTGAGAGCTGTTCCAGAGCACCATGTCGCCGCACACCAGCCCGGAGTCCTGGCGCCGCTGGCTGATCCTCAGGGGCGTGCCGGAGACGAAAGTGAGCTGGTACGTGGCCGGGTCGGCCTGCCGGACGTCGGCCCAGGTGCGTTTCAGGCGCGCAGGCGGGCTGTCGAACGCGGCGACCCGTACGGGACCGAGGTTCAGCAGGCAGCCCCTTGCGGGGAAGTCGACATCGGCTCTTGCGCTGCTCACGGTGAGAGGGGCCAGTTCGCGGGAGAGCATGTCGGCCCAGAAGGGCAACCGCTCCCGCGCGGGAAGTTCCTCGTTCGACACGTTCAGCCACATGTCCGCCCCCGGTATCGCCGCTCTGATGATCACCCATCGGTTCGCCGAGACAGCTCGGCCCTCCGAGGCTATTCCCGGCCTTGTCCAGTCGATACCGCCGAAGCGTACTCAGAAGGTCGCTCGTGAACGGTCCAGCCATGCGACGGCCCACCTGCGGCGGCCATGGGGGCGGTCGTAGGGGCCATTTCCTCACCGCACTGAGTCTCGCGCGTCCCGCGGCCGATCTCGGCACGCCCCCGCTCGACGAACTGGTCGCCCGGTGAATGATTCCCGCCCGTGTGCCGCCCTCGCCTTGACCAGTGCATGCCGAGAAGCATCCAGGTCCGCGCGGCTCTGCTCGATGAGCTTGTGGGCGCGTTTACGGAAGTTGTCGAGTCAGGTGCTCGACCACCACAGCCCTTCCAGCACCTGCCTGACGGCCTGCCGGGACCGCCGCACCTCCGCCCGCGTCCTCCAGGCGTTCGACGTGCTTCCGTGGCACTTGGAGGGTGTCCTTCACACAAGTGCCCGTGCACGGCCGCCGCCCAGGCGCGGGCAGCCGCCCGGCCGTGTGGGATTTCGCTGGTCGGTGAGCAATGCCCCGAGCGGGGAACCTTGCCCGGGTCCGGTCGTCGGGGGAATGCAGTCGTACGGCACCCGCAACTGATCCGTCCCGGTCTCGCTCACTGACCGCACGCACACCTGGATGCCGCGCCGCCAGAACGCGCTCTCCGGCTCGATCACCCGCAACTTCTCATACCGCCTGCAGTGCTCGCCCGCCCTGAGCCTGTTCGGCCAACTCGTCCACCCCGTCGCCGGGCTGAGGATCACCGCCCGGACGGACCCGGCCCTGGCCATGTTGTCACTGGTCATCAATGCAAGTTCCTTGATCAGGAGTTGCACCGGTCGCTATGGAGTCCCGGCCGTCGGAGAACGGTGAGCGGGCTGCGGTTCAATGGTGGGATCAAGGGGATCTGGTCTGCGAGGACAGGTGACGGGGGAAGCATGACTGATCGGGTACTTGCGGGCCGGTACGAGCTGGCGTCGCTCGTGGGCCGGGGCGGCATGGGTGAGGTCTGGGAAGGCCGCGACCGTGTCATCGGACGCCGCGTCGCAGTCAAACTCCTCTCCCATCAGCAAGGCGAGAGCGGCGGTGCGGAGCTCTTCTTCCGTGAAGCACGCACCGCCGGCCGACTCAACCACCGCAGCGTGGTCACGGTCTTCGACATGGGTGAAGACCCTGCCGACGGAACCCTCTATCTAGTCATGGAGTACATAGCCGGACACGACCTTGCCGCACCCCTGCGACGAGACGGTCCACCCCCCATCCACCGGGCGGCGGACTGGGCCGCGCAAACCGCCGCGGCCCAGTCCGCCGCCCACGCCGCCGATGTTGTCCACCGGGACCTCAAACCGGGCAACCTCATGCTCACCACCGACAGTGAGATCAAAGTCCTCGACTTCGGCATCGCCCGTCTCATGGCCTCCGCCACCAAATCCAGCCAGGTCATGGGCACCCTCGCCTACATGCCGCCGGAACGCTTCAACGAACACCCTGGTGACGCCCGGTCCGACCTCTACGCGCTGGGCTGCGTCCTGCACGAACTCCTCACCGGTCACACGCCCTTCCAGCCCACCGGGCCCGTCGCCGTGATGACCGCTCACCTCACCACTCCGCCCACACCGCCCAGCCACCACCGCTCCGGCATCCCCACCACCCTCGACACCCTCGTCCTACGACTCCTCGCCAAAGATCCCGCCGACCGCCCTGCCACTGCCGCCGAAGTTCACGACACCCTTCACAGGTTCCTCCACACCACGGTCCCCGCCCGCACCGAGATACCCGCTTCCAACGCCACACCCACAGTTGCGGACCCACCCCAGCCGCCCCGCGAAGCAGGCATGGCCGAGCGGCCCGCGCACCGTGGTCCGCACGCCCTGCCCACCCAGACGGCGCCTGCGTCTCTGCCCGGTCGGCGGCCGGTCACCCCCGGCCAGGTGACGCCCCAATCGCCCACGCGTCGCCGGGTCCTGCAGCTCGGGCTCGGAGCCGGAGCGGTGGCCGCCGCGGCCACGGGCGTCGCCGCGCTGCTGCGTTCCGGCCACGAGGCGGGAAGCGGACGGACCGGTCCCAGCGATTCCACCACCAGATCCCGTCCCCCAGCCGCCGACTCGGGATGGGCGATCCCGCTGGACGCCACCATCTCCACCACCCCCGTGGTGGCCGGAGAGGTGCTCTATGCCATCGACTACGAAGGGCTCCACGCGGTGGAGCCGGCGAGCGGCAAGAGGTTGTGGACCGGGTCCCTCAAGCAGGCCGGTTCCTTGGCGGCGTCCGGCTCCCAGGTGTTCGTGGGGTGCGACGACGGAACGGTGCACGCATTCGACGGCGGCGCGCGGCCAAGTGGAGGTTCAGGTCGGGCAAGGACCGCAGCACGACGGTCCGGGCGCATGGCGAGGCAGTGTGTTTCGTCACCGATGGGGTCCTGTACTGCCTGGACGCCGCCACCGGTGCCAAGAGGTGGAAGTCCGAGAGGGAGTGGCGGGACCACACGCTGAGGGTGAGCGGCGACACCGCCTATCTGAGCAGCTGGGACGACAAGCTGTATACGCTCCGCCTGGACGACGGCGGCCAGCGGTGGACGCGTCCCGCGAATGGCTTCCTGCCCGGACCACCCGCGGTGGACGCGTCCAAGAGGCTCTTGTACCTCGTGGCCCAGGACAAGGCCATGGCCCTCGGCATGGACGACGGCAGGGCGAGGTGGACGTCCCCGGTCCAGGACGATGGACTGGAGAGCGCACACCGGCCGTGTTGGCCGGCGACACGGTCTACGTCGGCGGGGGCGACCGGCTGGTGTACGCGCTGAACGCGGCCGGCGGCAAGCGGAAGTGGGCCGCCGGAGACCGGGAGGGGACCATCCCGGCCGTCGCCGACGGACGGGTCTACGTCGCCGTCCGCGAAGAATTCTCCCCCACCGTCCTGGCACTGGACGCCAAGGACGGCTCCGAAGTGTGGAGCGCCAGTTCCAGCGAACGGGTGGGGCTCACCGCGGACGGCAACCACCCCATCGTCCACGGCCGCTTGGTGTACGTGGCCACGTCGGCCCAACTGCTCGCCTTCGACGCGGCCACCGGCACGCACCCGACATAGGTCCGTCACCATTCGGCACCTGCTCAGCCCGCTACGGAACCTGAACGGGCGTTGTCTGGGGCGGGCGTGGGGGTACCCCGAGCAGCTCCGTGTGTGGCTGTCACGTCAGGATGAGGGCATGCCCGGGCGCGAAGCGGATCTGCTGGCGCTGCTGCGTGGGCTCGATGATCCGGAGTGGCTGGAGTGGCCGCAGCACTACAACCGCGGTGTGGCGGCAGCCCTCTTCGGCGGTCTGGTGACCCGGCTCGAAGGTGACTTCGGGGCTCGTTGCACGGCCGAGCAGGACACCCAGGACTCCAGCGAGTACGGACGCGTCGTCGTGCCCGGGGACGCGGCCGTGTGCGGTGCCCGGATCGTTGTCTGTGTGAGCAAGTTCGGCTCGCTGGCTCTGGTCTGCGCGGACAACCCCGGCGCCTTCCTCGGGACGGGGGATGCCCAGGCCGAGGGCGAGCTGGACGGCGCCGACCTTGACAAGGTCAATCGAGCGTTGGCCGAGCTCGGCTATGTGGTGGTTGCCGAAGAACTCCTGGAGCTCGACTACGACGGACCGAGCCGGCTCCCGCAGCACGTTGGGCGGCCCAGTTGGTGGCATCGCTTCTTCGGCATCTTCTGACGATCACGCCGAGAGGGGCAGGCCGGTGCCCGCCATGCAGTCGTCGCTCACCTCCGACCGGTACCCCAGCACCTTGAGCCTGCGGCTTCACGGCGCGGGCAACCCGGCCGAGACCAGCGGCAGCAAGGTTGCCGATGGCGCGTTCGGCCAGTGGCTTCGTTGATCTCCAGGGGTTCTGGCTCACTTTCCGTGATGCGTGCACGGTGAGTGATCTCCGTGGGGAGACCAGTGGGACCGAAGGTGTCTCAATGGTCGGTTCCGGAAGTCCTTCGGGGGTTGATCACGTTGCCAGTCCGGCGGAGGATTCTTCGTGGTGATCGGCGGTGCGCCGGTCGAGCCTGGTCGGCAGGTCGTCCCGGTGGAGGTGGTGAACCTCCACCGGGACGGCTGTGCCGTGGCGTTGTAGCGGTCGGGAGGCGGGTGACATGCGCGTTCCGGGCAGCGACTGCGCGCATTCGAGGGTCTCGTCGTGATCCGCGCCTCGTCCTCGACGGATACCAGGTAGTACGCCCTACTTCGGCGCCTGGAAGCCGCCGATCTTCTGTTCGAGCAGTTCGGCCAGTCGCAGCGGGGTGCGGTCCTCGAACATCGGACCGATGAGCTGCACTCCCACCGGCAGACCCTCGGGGGACCGGCCCGCTGGTATGGCAGTGGCGGGCAGGCCGGGCATGGTGGCCAGACCGGCCCAGACGAGCTGGTCGAAGTACGGGTAACCGACGCCGTCGATGTCGAGCCGGCGTTGCATCGGATCGGGGTTGTGGTCGTGCGGGAACGCGGGAGTGGGCGTGATGGGACACACCAGGGCGTCGAACTCGGCGAAGAGCTGCCGCCAGCCGTGGCGGTGGAGCTCACGACGACTGTTCGCCTCGATCCAGTCGCGGTGGCTGAACACCATGCCACGAAGCCGCGCCGCATCGAGACTCCGGTCGTCCGCGCTGAGTCCGGCGGCGCGGGTCTGCAACTGCTCGTACGCTTCGACGGGAAAATGTGCAACGGAGCTCGAGAACAGCAACTGCGTGTAGAGCGTCGCGGTTTCGGCCAGATCGGGCAGCAACCGGCTGTGCCGTTCGACGTGGGCGCCGCCGTCGACAAGGGCGTCGGCCACCCGGTTCACGCCTGCCCGCACAGCGGACCCGGTCGGAATGAGCGGATGCTCGTCGACGACCAGGACCCGGAAGTCGCCGAGCCGCTCGTGGCGCGCGGGCGGCAGCGTCAAGTCGTGCGCCTTGCCGAGCGTCAGCGGGTCCGGTCCGGCCATGACGTCGAGCAGGAGCGTGAGGTCGCGGGCAGTGCGCGCCATCGGACCGACGACGGCGAGGTCGAGGTCGACCGGCAATGGCGGTGCCTGCGGCGCGACCATGCCGCGGGTTGCCGCCAGTCCGAGTGTCGGCTTGTGCGCATAGATGCCGCAGAAATGCGCGGGGGTGCGCAGCGAACCGGCGAGGTCGGAGCCGATGGACAGCGCGCAGAATCCGGACGCCAGGGCCGCCGCTGATCCGCCGGAGGATCCGCCCGACGTGCGATCGTGATCCCACGGATTTTTGGTGGTGCCGTAGATCTCGTTGAAGCTCTGGATATCTTGCAGCCCCAAGGGCACATTGGTCTTGCCGAGCACCACCGCGCCTGCGGCCTTGAGCCGCGACACCTGTACCGCGTCCTGGGCCGGCATGTAGTCCCGGTGTTGCGGCATGCCCCAGGTCGTGGGCAGCCCAGCCATGTTGTATGACTCTTTGACCGTCACCGGAATACCGAGCAGTGGACGGTCCTCACCACGGGCGCGAGCCTGGTCGGCACCGCGCGCGGCGGCCCGTGCACGGTCGAAGTCCGGCACACAGATTGCGTTGATCGCCTTGTCGTCCCGCTCGATACGGGCGATCGCTTCGTCAGTCAGTTCAGCCGAGGTCACTTCACCGGCACGCAAAGCAGCCGCGAGTTCTTCGGCCGTCTGAAAATTCCACTCCATGAAACCGACCGTATTGGCCTCTGGAGCAGGGCACGAAATGCCGCTTCGCGCAACGGGATGGATGTCTCCGTACTCATCATTTTCTTCTCCGGCCACAGACACTCCACCCGATCGCCGGCGATGTCGACGCGCGGCGGGATCGGTGTCGGCCTGGGAGTTCAGGAGACCATCATTGGACACCTGCACGTACTTCGCGAGGCTGCGGACCGACGTATGCCCGGACAGCTTCACCAGCACCGGCGTGGACGCGTCCTTCTCCGCAGCATGGGTCAACCGCGAGTGGCCGAACTGGACGACGGCGAACGGGTCTGACATCGATCAGTGAGCCAAGCGGACTCGCTTGCGTAAGAGAACGAAGCCGGCCCGGCCGAACCTCTGTCTCTTGAGCATCTTGATGCGGCTGACGTGTCCTTCTACGACGCCGACGCCGAGAGCGCTGGGTCCGTGCTCGCCGAGCTTGGCTTGCTGCTGCTGCAGGCGATCGGCTTGCTTCTTCCACTGCCAGGAAACGGAACCAGCGCAGCAGGTCATAGGCGTAGGAACGGCAGGATGCTGCTGTGTTCCCCACGGGCCACGAGCTCATGCATGAACTCGCTCACCGGCACGATCGGCAACCTGGAGCCATCCAACTCCCGCCACGGCAGCGCGACATCCCCGGTCGAGACATCCCTTCCGACCCGCGGCACCATCAGCACGGACCGGCCGTGCTCCAGCCGGGAGGCATTCTGATCCAGCACATCTCCGTCCACGCGGTTACTCCGAACGGAGACTTCTCCGAGGTTGCGCCACAGGTGCCGGTCGGCGACCCGGACGGCGGCGGACGCCCCGATACTGGCGCCCTCGGCGAAGAACGGGGCACGGTCACGACAGACAACCTCGATCCCGGGCGCTGGGTCAGCCGGGCCGCGAGCCTGCCCGCCTCGCGATCCGGAGGTAGGTCCACCGGCCTACGTCGTAGTTGGTGACCCACCTGGCTGGCGTCACCTCCGGCCCGGTAAGGCAACTGACAGCATGACGGTGACGATCACGCCCGCCGCAGAAGTGAATTCGGTGTTCGGCGGAGTGGACTCCCACGCGGACACGATTCACGTTGCTGTCATCACCGACCGGGGGTGGCCACGTTGCCGACGCCGAGTTCCCAACCACGACGACCGGATATGCCGCGGCGATCGCGTTCCTGAACGCCCGTGGCACGGTGAGCGCTGTCGGCGTCGAGGAGGGGACCTCCTCCTGCAGCCTGGGATTCACGTGTGCTGCTCGCCAAGCGGCCCTACCGTGATCGAGGTCAATCGACCCGACAAGGTCGAACGGTGCTGGATCGGCAAGTCCGATTGCGTCAACGCCTACGCAGCCGTCCGCGCCGCACTGTCCGGCTGGGCATCGGCCATACCCAAGGACAACACCGTCAGGAGGCATGAGCCATTGTCAAGATCTGTGGATCGGGCCGGGCTGAGACGGCTTGGGGGACACCCTGATCTTCTCGCCGTGCCAGGTGACCTCGTGCAGGCCCAGTCGCCGGTAGAGGGCCTGGGCTCTCTGGTTGACGGCAAGGACGTCAGAGCGAGGTTCGGGCCCTGCCGGCGGGCATGCTGCAGGAGTACGCGTCGCTCGGAAAACCCCGAGCGGCCGGTCACCGCCACCATGCCGGATGTCATCGGCGGCAACGCCGGGCGTGCATACGAGCAGATGAGTTCCGAACTCGACATGACCTTCCAGGACGCGAGCGGACAGGACCGTCCGGTGGACGACCCGGCTGAGTGGAAGATCTGCAACTCCCAGCCGGGCCCGAACCAGCAGATCACCGATTTCCCCGTTGTCTTCGGCGTGGTGAGAGCTTCGGAGAGTTGCAAGGACAAGACGCCGAAGTGATGTGTCCAAGGACGCCAGCGTTCCACCACGGTCTTTCATGCTGAGCATCGCGGGACTGGTGGGACGACCCACAACGATAGAGGACACGGCATCTGAACTGGTCAGACTTTCCACCGTGCGCGTCAGGGGAGGTTGTAGGTGACCACGGCGCGGGCCGGGAAGCGGAAGTAGTCGTTGACCGTGGGAGAGCGCTCGACCATGACGTTGACGCTGGACCCGGTGGCGCTTGTGGAGTGATAGATCCAGACAGGGCCACGCAGGGGAGAGCCGCACAGACCATCCGGGAGCTCGATCTCGTCGTCGGCGACCGCTTTGGTGCCGTACTTCTCATCGAACAGGGGCTCGCCATCCGGGAGGATGCCGGCACGGTGAAGGTAGTCCGGTATCTGGCCGCTCACGAAGGTGACCTCAGCGCTGCCGTTCCGGGTGAAGTAGTGGACGTCGGAGGCGCCGGATGGGATCGACGCGCCCCCGGCGTGGATCACGCCTGGCAACTGTACGTCGCTTCCCTCGCATGCCCGGACGTCGCCGAACGGGTGGAACAGTTCATCCTGGAACAGCCAGATGATCCCTCCAGCCAGCACCGCCAGGACGAGTACGACGATCCCCAGGCACGACAGCATGCGCCACAGCCCGGCCCCGCCGTCAGGCGCACCGCTCACGTTTTCTGGAAACGGCGTCCCTCCCTCCTCGCCCACCCAGTCCCCGCCCCTGGTCTCCGAACCGGCACTCCAGGAATCACTCATGAATGCCCCCTCGGTCTGCCTTGCATGCCGGCACGGGGAGCATATGCCAGTGATCAACCAGACCGGCACTGGAGTATGCGCCACGTCGAGGAGACACCGTGCCCAAGGCGCGCCCGAAGGGGCCGTCTTCGACATGTCCACTTGCGCCCCTCCCAGGCGATCACCCCACCCGGTCCGACCAGGGCCTTGGCCTCGGTGGGAGGCTTCCGCTCTTCCTTCCAGTCAGGCCGCGTGACCTTCCGGGCGTTCGACGAGGTGTCCGCGTTCGAAGCGGGATCCGGCGCGGACGAGAGCGACGAGGTGGGGTGCGGTGATGGCGCGCCAGCGCGCCTGGGCGGACTCGACGAGTTTGAACACCATCGCCAGGGCCGCGGCTGGGCTGCCAGCCCCGCGGGTGACTTTGGTCCTCAGCTTCACGGTGCTGAAAGTGCTCTCGATGGGATTTGTCGTGCGCAGGTGCACCCAGTGCTCGGCGGGGAAGTCGTAGGAACGCGAGGAGCTCGTCGGCCTCGGCGGTGACCTTCTTGGCCGCTTTCGGCCACTTCGCTCCGTAGGCGCGCTCGAAGTCCTTGATCGCCTTCTCGGCGTGGTCGCGGCCCTCGGCGTTGTAGATCTGCTGCAGGGCCCTCTTCGCGCCGGGCTGAGCCGACTTCGTTAGCGCGTTCATGACATTGCGGACCTTGTGAACCCAGCACCTCTGGTGCCTGGCCTGCGGAAATACCTCTGCGAGCGCCCTCCACAGGCCCATCGCGCCGTCACCGACCACGAGTTCGGGATCAAGCATGCCGCGTCGGCGGCAGTCCCGCAGCAGATCCGCCCACGATTCGCTCGATTCACGCAGCCCCTCGGCCAGCGCAATGAGTTCCTTGCGGCCGTCGGGGCGCACGCCCATAAGGACCAGGACGCAGGAATGGGCCTGGCCGAGGCGGACCTTGGGGTGGACACCGTCGGCCCACACGTAGACGTAGTCGGAATCCGACAGGTCGCGGGCCTGGAAGGCAGCGTGGTCGTCGGTCCACTGCTTCGTCAGCCGGGTCACCGTCGCCGACGAGAGGCCGGCCGAGGAACCCAGGAACTGCTCCATCGCGGGCACGAAATCCCCGGAGGACAGTCCGTGGAGGTAGAGCAGGGGCAGGACCTCGCTGATCTTCGGGGACTTGCGGCACCACGGCGCGAGGATCTTCGACGAGAACCGCTTGCGCTCACCGGTCTCCACGTCGACGCGCTTGTCGTTCACGCGGGGCGCCTTCACCGCGACCGGCCCGGCGGCGGTGGTCACCGTCCGTTCACGATGATGACCGTTGCGGACCACCAGACGGCGGCCGACCTCGTCCCGCTCACCAGCCAACTCCGCTATGTACTGGTTGACTTCGGCCTCCAGGGCCGCGGCGAGCATCCGCCGGGCACCCTCGCGGACGATGTCGTCCATCAAGGATCCGGTCTCCGTGGTTCCATCGTTGTTGACTACGCTGAGCACGGGCGTGCCTTCCCAACCTGCGGTGCAACGCAGGTCTACTCGGTGACCATCAATCGATCACTCGGGAAGGTACGCCCTCCGCGTTTCGCGAGGCACCTCTCCCAAGACCGATCCACAGGTCCTGAGCATTGCTCCAGAGGCCGTACGCGCCCTCCACAACGCCACCCGGCCCGCCGTCAAGGTCCGCACCGGCACCCTGAACCAGACCGCGCACATCCTCATCACCGTGCGGATTCACTCATAGACGGTGGCGGCTTCAAGGGCTCTGGCCAGGAAGGTCCAGTCCCCTTCCGCGGGGAGCTGCTTCCCGAAGTTTCGATACCAGCCCGGCGAGTCATCCATCCACGCCGCGAGGGCCTCAAGGAAGTGATCGAGGCTCTGGTTCTCCCATTCGTGCCCCCGGCGGAGGTAGTCCTGGTGCAGTTCTCGGACGAAGGCGACCAGCTCGTCGCGGCTGCGGACCTCGCCGCCGGGAGTAAGTGACATGGAGGGAAGGTACCTTGCGCCTGCGAGCACCTCCCCACGCTTGACGAACAATGGGAGCACCAGACCGGGAGCGCGGAGCACTCTGTCGCTGTGCCGCGCAATTTCCCTTGTACAGCTGCCCAGCCCGTGCTCGGGCGGCCGTCCGCCCCATGTCGACGAGGTCCTCGACCGCACGGCGGACCTGGTCCGCGGTGACCTCGGCGACGTCGCCGGTCGGCCCCAGCGGCAGCGCGGCGTTCCTGCTGATCAGAGCCACGTACGTCGCGTCGTGACCGCGTAGGTACGCGGCTGTCAGAGTGAGATCCACCGGCGCCTCACCGCTCCGTCCGCACACAGCAACGCGTCGGTCAGCTGGAACAGCGCGTCCTACGCACGGGCAGGCAATCGAAGAAGTTGTCCCGGGAGTGTGACGCCGCCACGAACGCATTCCGCCGGACATCGTGCTGCAGCAGACTCGTTCACGTCTGCGGAGTCCCCATACGAGTGATCACGTTCGGGTCATCGTTGGTTAATTCGGAGTCAACAAGATCAAGCGTCCTCTTCGGGTCCAACGTGTCGAAGGACTGTCTCATGCTCGCCCGCGGCGACGAGCCCGTCGATGACCTCGACCATCGACGGCACACCCGAGTCGCGGACGATGAGGCCGTCCCAGCACCACCAGTAGTCGCCTTCTGGGTCGCCCGCCTGCCGCTGGCGGTCCATGATTCGGTGCACCTCATCAAGGGTGAACACGGTTCCGGACCAGCGCTCGCCGTCATCGCGGATGACCCACATGTCCACATTGCAGACCTCGTTGAGGTCCTCTCCCGCACCGGGCACGAAGCAGATCTCGTATCCGTCACGCCTGACTCGGTAAAAGGGGCCGTCCCACATGCTCGCTCCGCAGCGCTCCACCGCACGCCGCCTTCATGAACCAGGCCAGACGGCCGACCAGTACACCACACGCCGCCTGAAGGGCGTAGCGAGCGTAGCAGTTTAAAGAACTTCCCAATGACGATGTCAAGCCGTAGTTGTGACGTTCGGTAGGCCTTGATAGCACGTTCCATCGCGGATCATTGCCAACAGAACATTGGCTCTGCGCCGAGCAAGGGAAAGCAGAGCCTGTTTGTGCCCCTTCCCTTCGTTCCGCTTGCGCCAGTAGTAGCTGTGCGTTGCGGGGCACGATCTCAGGCTGGCCATCGAGGAGAGGTAGAAGGCCCGAAGCAGCCCGCGGTGGTAGCGGCGGGGCCTGCGCATATTGCCGCTGACGCGGCCGGGGGCCTTGACCCCGGATTGTGAACACGTCTATGCGGCTTGGGCCAGGGTAGTTGCTGCGGGTTGGAGGCCGTTCTCGTAGGCGATCGGGGATCTTTGGCCGAGGCGGGAGTGCCTGCGTCGGGTGTTGTATCGGGTCAGCCGGCGGAAGGCGTCGAGCCTGGCCTCGCGCTCGCTCGGCCAGGCCTTTCGGCCTTTGAGTGTTTCTCTCTTGAAGGCTGCGTTGAAGCTTTCCGCGGCGGCGTTGTCCGCGCTGGACCCGATCGCGCCCATACTCTGCTGGACCCCTGCTGACCTGCAGATCTCGGCGAAGGCCCTACTCGTATATTGGACGAATTCAACTGATCGTCGCAACACCTTGATCGGGAGGTGGAGCGATGGGCTCTGTGGAGCGGCACAAGCAGGTTCGTGCGTATCGGGGGTTGATGCCGTCGCCGGGCAGGCCGTCGGTGGCCTGGCGTGAGGACAGGGTCAGGTTCTGGACGGTGATCGCTCGGGGTGCCAAGACCGAGGATGCGTGCAGTGCTGCCGGGGTGTCCGGGCCGGTGGGATTCCGCTGGTTCCGGCACGCTGGCGGCGTGAATCCGTGTCTTCCTGATGATGTGTCCGGGCGCTACCTGTCGTTTCCCGAGCGGGAGGACATCGCCGTCTGGCATGCCCAGGGCGCCGGCGTCCGCGAGATCGCCCGCAGGCTCGGACGGGCGCCGTCGACGGTCTCCCGTGAGCTGCGGCGCAATGCCTCTACCCGGACCTACAAGCTGGACTACCGGGCCTCGACCGCGCAGTGGCACGCTGAACGCCGGGCCCGGCGCCCGAAGACGGCCAAGCTCGTGGACAATCCGAGGCTGCGAGCCTATATCCAGGCCCGGCTGTCGAGGGACGTCACCGACGCCGGAGGCAACCGTCTGGGCCCGGAGGGCCCGGCCTGGAAGGGGCGCAACAAGCCGCACCGCGGCGACAGAGGCTGGGTGACAGCATGGAGCCCGGAGCAGATCGCGCGACGCCTGCCGGTCGAGTTCCCCGACGATGAGGACATGCGCATCAGTCACGAGGCGATCTACCAGGCGCTCTACGTCGAGGGACGTGGTGCGCTGAAACGCGAGCTGGTGGCCTGCCTGCGCACCGGACGGGCGCTGCGTGTTCCCCGGGCACGCAGCCGGCAGAAGGCGTGGGCCCACGTCACCGACAAGGTCCTCCTCGGCGAGCGTCCCGCCGAGGCCGAGGACCGCGCCGTTCCCGGGCACTGGGAGGGCGACCTCATCATCGGGCTGAAGCGCTCGGCGATCGGGACTCTCGTCGAGCGCACCACCAGGTTCACCATGCTGGTCCACCTGCCGCGCGAGGAGGGCTACGGTGTGGTCCCGCGCACGAAGAACGGACCCGCTCTGGCCGGATACGGTGCCAGCACGATGAAGAACGCCCTGGCCAGGACGATGACCACACTGCCTGAGCAACTCCGGCGGTCTCTCACCTGGGACCGCGGCAAGGAGTTGTCCGCGCACGCCGCCTTCACGGTCGAGACCGGCATCCCTGTCTACTTCGCTGACCCCCACAGCCCCTGGCAACGCGGGACCAACGAGAACACCAACGGCCTACTGCGTTAGTACTTCCCCAAGGGCACCGACTTGTCCCGCTGGAACAGCGAAGAGCTCCAGGCCGTCGCGGCGGTCTTCAACAACCGGCCCCGGAAAACACTCGGGTGGCGAACCCCGGCTGAAGTATTCACCAAGCAGCTACGATCGCTCCCACCAGCCAGCGTTGCGACGACCGATTGAATCCGTCCTGCGAGCCGTGGTCGGTGTGCGTGATCGCTCCTGCCAGGCTCCCGCGGGTCCGCTCGGCGGCCGCCAGGGCGTCGGTGACGAGCTCGGTCCGCATGTGGTCGGCGATCGCCCACCCGGCCAGCCGGCGTGAGGCGAGGTCGATGACGGTTGCGAGGTAGAGCGGCTTCGCGCCGCTGACCGGCAGGTATGTGATGTCCCCGACGTACTTCGTGTTCACCACAGCCGCGGTGAAGTCACGCCCGATCAGATCTGGCGCCTTCGCCGCGGCCTGGTCCGCGACGGTGGTGCGGTGCCGGCGGCGCAACCGGACTCCCTCGAGCCCGATGGTCCGCATGATCCTCGCGACGCGTTTGTGGTTGATAGCCGGGCCGTCCCCGTCACGGAGCTCGGCGGTGATCCTCGGAACTCCGTAGGTCCCGTTGGAGTCCTGGTGGACCTTGCGTATTCGGGCCGCGAGCCCGGCCTCGACGGCCTGCCGGGCCGCTCTTGCGGCTGCGGTGCGGCGCCAGTAGTAGAAGCTCGAGCGGGCCAGGCCGAGGATGTCGCAGAGCCGCTTCACGCCGTGACGGCGCTGGTGATCCTCAACGAACTGGTAGTGGTTCACCAGCGCGTCTCCGTCGCGAAATACCGGGCCGCCTTACGGAGGATGTCGCGTTCTTCCTCGAGTTCGCGGATCCTCTTGCGTGCTGCGGTCAGCTCCGCCTGAACGTCGTTGCCTTCGGTTCGGGCAGCGGTCGGCGGTGCGGAGTGAGCGCCGGGCCGGCGCCCGTCCGCGGCTCGGATCCAGTTCCTCAGCGTCTCGGTGTTCACCCCGAGATCAGCGGCGACCGACTTGATTGTCGCTCCCGGCCTCGACCGGTACAACGTGACCGCGTCCGCCTTGAAATCGGCGGGATAGTGCTTCATCCCCACAGGGACTCCGTTCTCCTGGACCATCAAGATCCAAGTCTCTCCGGTGTCCAAAATCCGGGGTCAAGGTCCGCCAACAAGGTCAACCACGTGTCTACCGCGGTTTCGACCGGTCGCATCTCAGAAATCAGCATCAATGCCGAAGGTACGTACGGCGTACACACGGTCGAGGGGTTTCACGAGATCCTGGCGAGCGATGGCCAGGAGCTGAGGCGGCACTTCACCTGCGAGCAGCCCGGATACGTAGGCGAGGGCATGCGCCGGGGAGAGCCCGGTTACCTTCCGACGAAGGGCACGGACAGCAGCCATGCGTCCGCCCGTTGCTTCCGCTGCCGTCCGTAGCTGGTCGTGGAGATCATCCACCGGAGTGCGGACCGGCAGCCCTCGGATACGACTTCGGTAGTCGTCCTCCCAAGCCCCATTGATCGCAGAGAGCACTCCGATCGAGTGGAGCCCGCCATCGGCGCGGTCGACCAGATACGGACCGTGTCCCACCAGCATCGCGGGTAGATTCCGTGTTCGCTCATACTCCTCGGATTGGACATAGACCTTCCAGGCGAGCTCGTGCTCGACTACGCGCACTACCACGCTGCGCGGGAACTGCTCGACGCCGGCGGCGGCCCACGCCTGATGGCCACGTGCCAGCTCTTCCTCAACAATGCGTACCGCGTCATCCCGTTCGATCACGACCACAGCATCACCCGGAACATCACCTCGCCACCACGGGTTTCGCTCACCAGGTCTCTCACATGAAGGAACCGCGAACCTGTCTGCCCCGGCCGTCACGAAGCATCCGCCACAGCCCCCTCCCTGCCACTGACAAGCCCCGTGGCCCCGGCCGCCGAAGTACAGGCACGAGGACGGGCATTCGAGCGAGCCAGAACGGACTACCTGCGCCAACGCGGCCCTGTGAAGTCCTTGGGGACCCGAAGACGCCTGAGGCGAGCGCCCGGAGATTGCCCGGGCCATCGCTTTCGCGATCGAACAGCCTGCCGCGGTCGATGTGAACGAGATCGTGGTCCGGCCCACCGCGCAGAGTTGACCTTTCGACCCTTCCAGCACCTTCCGGTGCGGAACCCGCAGTTGCGGGACTGCTCCATGGGAAGTGCTGGTCACAGCCGACAACATCTGGCTCCGGAGTGCTGGTTGTCAGTGCATTCTCGTAGGCTCTCGGCGACCTGATCGAAGGGATTGCCATGGAAGACCCGACGGGCATCGCAGCGCTGGCCAAGGTCCTGCCTCCAGATCTTGGCGCTGACGAGGAGATCGACTGGGTGGCCGCGGAAGCCCGGTGGGGTACGAGGCTTCCGCGGGACTACATGGCCTTCATGTCCGTGTACGGTGCCGGCTCGTTCGCGGAAGTCTGCATCCTTATGCCCCTGCCGAAGGAGTACATCCAGTGGGACCCCGGAACCTTCGAGGAGGAGACGGAGAACGCCCGTGGCACCTGGGAGATGCTGGGCGGCCAGGAAGGCCTGGACATCGACCCGGAGCATATCCTCGCCTGGGGCATCACCTCCGGCCCCGACATCCTCTGCTGGTTGACCACTGATCCCGACCCTGACAAGTGGCCGGTCCTGGTCTGCGGCCGACATACCCGCGACGACTTCACCCTGTTCTCCTGCGGCCTGGTCGAATTCCTTCGCAAGCTGCTCCTGGACGAGTTCGACCCCTATCCACTCAGCATCGATCTCCGCGACGCATCACCGCGCTACGTGCACTGGATCGAGGAGCAACGTCGCTGGAAGGCGGGCTTGGACGGATACTCCGGTGAGCCACAGCCCGTCAGCCAGTAGGAGTTGTCGCGGCCCTGCCGGTCACCGTCCCGGCACGCGGCGCGGTGGGCTGAGCCGGCGAGCGACGGCCCGCGGCCACCGGGCCGGCAGACGCGACCCAGGCACCTTCGGAGGCCCGGAGGGAAGGGACGGGACGCCTACAACCGAGAGGACCGCTTGCGGGAGCTATGGACGGTTCCTGTTTTGAGGATGGGCACCGCGACGGAGTTCGGCGTGCCGGTCGCTCGCCACGATCTCCAGTGCTGCGACCACAGAGGTTCACAGGAGGGAGGGAGGTACCGGCGTCGGGCATGATCGTCGGATGGCTCATCTCGGACTGGTGACTGTTGTCGTGCGCGATTACGACGAGGCGATCACGTTCTACACGGAGGTCCTTGGTTTCGACCTTCTGGAAGACACACCCGTCGGCGACGGGAAGCGTTGGGTGGTGGTCCGGCCTCCCGGGGCACGGGAAGCTGGTGTCCTCCTGGCCAGGGCCGCGATGGGTGAACAGTCCGCCCGTATCGGGGACCAGACCGGAGGGCGTGTCGGCTGGTTCCTGAACACCGAGGACTTCGAACGTGATTACGCGCGTATGAAGACGGCCGGTGTCACGTTCGAAGAGGAGCCGCGACGGGAGCGTTACGGCATGGTCGCTGTCTTCCACGACCTTTACGGAAATCGGTGGGATCTGATCCAATTGCACTGAGGATGCCGGGGGCAGGTTCCGGCGGTGGGGCGGATACCCAAGGGATCGAACTCGTCGAGGGCGAAGTTCCGGTCAGGTCTACCAGGCCTTGTCCGTCCGCCGGGCACCCCGGTCCCACACATGGCACACGGACGAGGTCCGCCACACGCAGCCAGAGCAACCTCAACGACCAGCACGCCCAGCCGTAATGACGGCCGGCTTTCCCCGCCCCGCCCGGCTACCAGCGCATCCAGAGTTGGCCGAGGTCCGCCCGGTGCTGCCCAGCAAGCTTCCCGGCTCTGACGTACTGTCACGGAGCCCGACTGCGGCCGGCGGAACAGTCCAGCGGTCCTTTCTCGTCACCATTCGGTCCATAGCAGGTGGTTGACGAGCAGGGCGACGACAGCCTGCGCGGTCAGCCAGCCGCGCCGGGTACTGGTGGGCAGCAGGGCGGCGGTGGGCAGCAGCCAGAGGATGAAGGGCTGCCAGATGCGTTCCGTCTCCGCCTTGCTCATCCCGGACAGGTCGGCGGCCAGGAGCGCCAGGAGCGCCATCAGAGTGAGCAGAATCAGCCGCTGGGACGCATGGGTGGTGTTGCTGCGCAGGGCGCTCACGGCTCCGGGAGCGCCGGCCGCGGCGCGGCGGAGTCCGGCGACCGTGGCGAGGCCCGCAGCGATTGTCGTGCAGGCGAGATTCGCCCAGACCCAGTAGGAGTAAGGGCGGATGCCTCCGGCTCCTTGGTGGTAGCGCTCGACGAGCAGACGGTAACCCTCCCACCAGTCGTAGCCCGCCAGGGTGCAGAGGACCGGGACGACCAGCGCTCCGGCTAGGAAGAGGGGGACAGGGCGGGCGTTACGGGTGAGGACGAGGACGGCCAGGAGCACAATCGCGATCAGCGTCAGACCATAACTGAGGTAGCAGGTCAGCCCGAACAGCAGACCGGAGGCGAATGCGGCGGCCATGGGGAGGCGGCCCGAACGGGTCGCGGCCAGGGCGAGGAATGCCACGGACCAAGCGGCGACGGCTGCGAAGTAGGCATCCGCCGAGGCGCCGGTCCACACCGCGACCGGTGCGAGGACCAGAAACGGGGCTGCGCGGCGCGCGAGGCGTTCGTCGGTCAGGGCCCGGAGCGCGATCAGGGCGGCCGGGACGGCGGAGGTGCCGATCACGATGCACCAGCTCCCGGCCCAGGACCCGCCGCCGAGCCCGATGCGGTCGAGCAGGACGAAGGTGAGTGTGGCACCCGGTGGATGACCGGCGACGTGGGTGGGCCAGTTGTCCGGGGAGCCGATGAGGATGTGGTCGTCGAAGCCGCGCAGGGCTGCACCGATGTCCTGGAAACGGTCGATGGCCTGGAGATATTCATGCTTGGTGGTGAGCCGTCCGGCGATGCCCCGGCCCCAGCCGTCGATCAGCGCCAGTGAGAAGACCCAGGCGAGCGACGCCGCCCAGGCGGCCGGGAGCAGCGTCCGATGACGGATACGGTCGGCCAGTGGCGGCCCGTACGCGATGACGGCCGCTGCCACGGCGACGGCGGCCGGGGTGCCGGGGCCGGTGTGCGGAGACCAGGACGCCAGCAGGGGAGGCCAGTGGACGTAGAGGCTTCCGTCGGCGTCCTGGATCGACCGGCCGACGAGGACGGCAGCGCTGACGAGCAGAATGCCCACCGCGGCGGCGATCAAGTCGCTGCGGCGGCCGGTGCGGTGACCGGTTTCGTTGATGACGGGGTGCTCTGTGCGGCGGTCCTCGGTTTTCACGCAGGCACGCTACGCACAGCAGGGCGGTTGCGTGTGGTGCCACAGGTGCGTGTCACCGAACCGTCAGATTTTGCTCCGGCTGCCCGATCCGGAGTGTGACGTCAGAGTTTCGTCAGGGGTCGTACGCCCTGAGTTCGGGCGTCGCGGCATAACTTCGGGACATGGGTGACAGACGGTTCGTAAAAGGTTCCCCTTCCTCGCTTCCGGACTCGGCATCGGGTCGCGGCACGGCCTTCGCCGGGCGGCTTCCCTCCGCACCCGGGTTCTGGCGCAGCCCGGTGCGCGGCGTCCGGTTCACGGCGGTGCTCGGGCTGGTTCTGCTCGCCGGGCTCACCCTGCTGTTCGTGACCGGCCTGCTGTCGTACGCCGCGTACAACCCGGATCTCGCGCCGGTCAACGACAAGACGCCGGGCAAGGGGTTGCTGGGGTTCTATCTCTTCGCCTGGCCGACCGGCCCGCACTGGCTGTACCGGCTGACGCAGGGGCTGCACGTCACGGTGGGTATCGCCCTCGTCCCCGTACTGCTGGCAAAGCTCTGGTCGGTGATCCCGAAACTCTTCGTGCTGCCGCCGGTCCGGTCGGCGGGGCATGCGCTGGAGCGGGTGTCGTTGCTGCTGCTCGTCGGCGGAGCACTGTTCGAGTTCATCACGGGACTGCTCAACATCCAGCTGGAGTACGTCTTCCCGGGGTCGTTCTATCCGCTGCACTTCTACGGGGCGTGGGTGTTCTTCGCCGCGTTCCTCGCCCATACCGGGCTGAAGCTGCCGCGGGCCGTCCGGGTGCTGCGGGGCGGCCGGCTGGAGGGCTCCGCGCCGGGCGAGGCGGATGAACTGGCCGCACCCGACCCGGCCGTGCCGACCATCTCCCGGCGCGGAGCACTCGCCATGACGGGCGGTGGGTCGCTGCTGCTGCTGATCACGTCGGCGGGCCGGAGCTTCGACGGGCCGCTACGGCAGGTCGCCCTCCTCACCCCGCGCGGCGCGGCTGAACCGGGCCCGGGTCCGAACGGCTTCCAGATCAACAAGACGGCCGCAGCCGCCGGAGTGACGGCGGCCGACACGGGACGGGACTGGCGACTGACCGTCAGTGGGCCCGCCGGGAAGATCCGGCTCAGCAGGGAACAACTGCTGGCCATGGACCAGTACAGTGCCGCGCTGCCGATCGCCTGCGTGGAGGGCTGGTCGACGTCGGACCAGTGGTGGCGCGGAGTGCGTCTGAGAGATCTGGCGGCCCTCGCGGGGTATCCGGACCGGCCGCCGGGAGTGCTGGTGGAGTCCGTCCAGCACAGCGGGGCGTTCAGGAAGGTGGCCCTCCGCGACAATCAGGTGCGCGACCCGCGCGCGCTGCTGGCCTTGCAGGTCAACGGCGAGACCCTCTCGCTCGATCACGGATATCCGGCGCGGGTCATCGTCCCGGCGGCCCCTGGCGTGCTCAACACCAAATGGGTGGCCCGGCTGACGTTCGAGGCACTGTGAGAGGGAAGGCGGGCAACCGGGTGAATCCACGAGTGGTTCTCAGGCGCTGGTACGGGGAGGGGCCGCTGCATCTCCTCCTGCTGGCCGCGACATTCGCCCTCGCGGGCTATGCGGGCGTACGGCTGCTGGCCGGCGACACGTTCGCGATCGCGGTGTGGTTCATCGGCTCCGCGCTCCTGCACGATCTCGTGCTGCTGCCGCTGTACGCGTCGGCGGACCTGGTCCTGCGCCGGGCGCTCAAACCCCGCACCCGGCTGGTCAACTACATTCGCGTACCAGCCTTCCTCTCCGGCCTGCTCCTGCTGATGTGGTGGCCCCTGATCACCCGGCACGCGGTGCGGTACGAGCCCTACAGCGGGCTGTCCCTCGATGTCTTCCTGGGGAACTGGCTGCTGATCACAGGGTTGCTGTTCGCGGGCTCGGCGCTGTTGCTCGTCCTCCGTACCGTCCGGTCACGGCGCAGGCACACGAAGGGGCGGCCGTCCGCCTCCCACTGATCGACCGGCTGCCAGCTGCACGCCTGCGCGTACCGCAGCAGGGCCGGTGTGCCGAGCCGGGCCCAGGGAAAGGGCGAGGCGGCCGCGGTACCGACCACGCCGGTGTCGGCGGCCGCCGTCCCGCGTCCGTCGTCCAGCCGGACCTGGACTCTCTCGTCGATGTCCTGCGGTGTCGTCTCGGCGATGAGCAGACCACCCGGGGCGAGCAGGCCGGCCGTGCGGCGCAGGAGGAGAGGCGGGTTCCCGCCGATGCCGATGTTGCCGTCGAGGAGCAGGACGGTGCCCCAGCGGCCCTCGCCCGGCAGCGGATCGAAGACGGAGCGGTGCAGCGCCGCGCCACCGAGTCGAAGGGTGTGGGCGACGGCGGTCTCGCTGATATCGATGCCGAGTGCGCGATGACCGCGGACGGCGAGCTCGGCGACCAGCCGGCCGGGCCCGCAGCCGACGTCCAGAACGGGGCCTTCACAGCGGCCCAGTGCCGACCGGTCCGCGGCGTCGGCGTTCGCGCACCAGCGTTCGACGTCCAGGGGCAACAGCCAGCCGTCGGTACGGCGGAGGAAGAGCGGTCCATGGCCGTTGCGCAGCGCGTCGGCGTACGGATCGGTGCCCCAGGACGTGGCACCACGGCCGGGAGGCGGGGGTGCCGCGACCAGCCTGCCGCGGTGAGGGAACTGGTTCATCGGGCCTCCGCCGGGGCCAGCAGAGCGAGCGTCGCGGCGAATCGGCCGTGCGGCGCGGCGGCGGCGACAGCGACGGCGTCCTGCGCGGTGTCCACATCACGCAACTGCGGAAGGTCGCGCACGGTCAGCCCGGCGTCGACCAGGCGCCGGCGCTGGACCGCGCCGGTCTCGGGCACGGACATGGGAACGCCGAGCAGCAGTTCCGGGGCGGGGACCGCCAGCCCGAGCGCCCAGAAGCCGCCGTCGTCGGCCGGTCCGAACCAGGCGTCGCAGCCGTCCCAGGCGGCAGGACGAAGCGCGGCAGCCAGATGGGCGGCGGTGATCTGGGGAGTGTCCATGCCGATGAGGAGAGTCGGGCCGGTACAGCAGGCGAAGGCCGCGGCAAGCCGTTCGTCGAGACGGCCGGTTCCCTGCGGCCACACCTCGATGCCGGGCGGCAGCCACGGTCCCGGCTGTCCTTCGAGGACGACGGCGCGGCGCCGGGCGGGCAGGGTGCACACGGTCCGCAGAGTGTCACCGAGCGCCGCCTCGGCGAGCCGGGCGGCCTGGGCGGGCGTGAACGGCGGGGTGAGCCGGGTCTTGACCCGGCCCTGCACCGGTTCCTTGGCGATGACCAGCACGGTCGTGGGGCCCGACAAGTCCTCGGCCACGCCGGGGCCGGTCGGGGCGCTCACCGGGGCACCTCCGGACGCACTGGTCCCGGAGCCGTCCCGGCCGGTGACTGCAGCAGCACCGCGCGCATGTCGCGCACCGCCTGCCAAGTACCCCGCCAGGTGCCGGTGACCTTCGACTTTCCACTGCGCGGGAAATATGGGACGTCGGTCTCCGAGACCCGAAGCCCGGCGTCCGCCGCGCGGACCACCATCTGCAGCGGGTAGCCGCTGCGCCGGTCGGTGAGACCGAGCATCAGCAGATCCGCTCGGCGCCCGGCCCGCATCGGGCCGAGGTCGTGCAGCCGCAAACCGGTGCGGCGGCGCAGCATCCGGGCCAGCGCGAAATTGCCGACGCGGGCGTGCAGGGGCCAAGCCCCACGGCCCTCGGGGCGGCGGCGGCCGAGCATCAGGTCGGTTTCGCCGTCGGCGATCCGGCGTACGAAGGCGGGGAGCAGGCCGGGATCGAGCGAGCCGTCGCAGTCGCAGAAGCAGACGAACTCCGCCTCGGCGGCCAGCAGTCCGGCATGGCAGGCGGCACCGAAGCCGCGCTGCGGCTCGTGTACGACGGTGGCGCCGAGCGAGCGGGCCAGTTCGGCCGATCCGTCGGTGGAGCCGTTGTCGACGACGATCGCGCGCCAGCCGTCCGGGACGGCGCCCAGCACCCGGGGCAGTGCCGCGGCCTCGTCCAGGCACGGCAGAACAACATCGGCACTCGGCGTGGGGATACGGGCATACGGAGGGCCCGTCAGGGGGGAGTCGGTCACGCCTCTCACCCTACGGAGCAGAAACCGGCATTCCGGGCTCCATTTTCTTACGAAAAATAGACGTCGGCGCGGTGGAAGTGGATCGGGCCCACGCGCGCCGCACCTGCGTGTCAGGGTGGTGAGATGGAGAACATCCCGGACGGCTCAGGCCCAGGTACTCACTCCTGGCCCGGTACCGATACCGAACGCGGTCACATCCTGGTCGTCGACGACGATCCGACGATCGCCGAGGTCGTCACCAGCTACCTGGTCCGGGCGGGGTATGACGTCGAGCGGGCGGACGACGGCCCGACGGCACTGAGGTGCTTCGCCGACCGCCGGCCGGACCTGGTCGTCCTCGATCTGATGCTGCCCGGCATGGACGGAATCGAGGTCTGCCGCCGGATGCGGGCTCATGGCTACGTGCCGGTCATCATGCTTACGGCGCGCGGGGACGAGGACGACCGCATTCTCGGCCTGGAGACGGGCGCGGACGACTACGTCACCAAGCCGTTCAGCCCGCGCGAACTGGTGCTGCGCGTCGACTCGGTGCTGCGCCGGGGCAGCGCTGCTGCACCAACCGCCGCCCCGCTGCAGGGTGCCGGGCTCCGCCTCGATCTCGGGGCCCGCCGCGCGACACGCGAGGGCCGGGAACTAGCCCTCACCCTGAGGGAGTTCGACCTGCTCGGCTTCCTTCTGAGTCATCCTTCCCAGGTTTTCACCAGGGAGGAACTGATGCGGGAGGTCTGGGGCTGGGACTTCGGCGACCTGTCGACGGTGACGGTTCACGTGCGGCGACTGCGCGGGAAGATCGAGACGGACCCGGCCCGTCCACGCTTGATTCAGACGGTGTGGGGTGTGGGCTACCGCCTGGACCTGCCCCCGGGCCCGCGTCCTGGTGCGACGACCGATGCGGGCGTGTCGTGACCGACATACTCCTCATCGCGCTGTTCGCTTTTCTGGGTGCCGCGGTGGCCGGACTGCTCGGTGCGCTCGCTCTGCGGTTCTTCCGGCATCGTTCGCTCGTGGTGTCGGTCTCTGTCGTTGCTGCTGTCGCCGTGACCGCGATGCTTGCCGGCACGCTCGCGGTCGCCTGGGCGATGTTCCTGTCGCCGCACGATCTGACCGTTGTCACGACTGTTGTTGCCATGGCCGCCGTGGTTTCCCTCATCACTGCGGTGCTGCTGGGGCGCTGGGTCGCTGCCAGGAGCCGCGACTTGACGCTCGCGGCCCGCTCGTTCGGTGACGGCGGTACGTTCGCCGCCCCCGCGGAGCAGGCAACGGCCGAACTCGCCTCCCTGACGAAGGAACTGGCTGCCACCAGCGCCAAGCTCGACAGTTCCCGCGGCCGGGAGCGCGCACTGGAAGCATCGCGGCGTGAGCTCGTTGCCTGGATCTCGCATGACCTGCGGACCCCGCTCGCCGGGTTGCGGGCCATGTCCGAGGCGCTGGAGGACGGCATGGCCCCAGACTCCCGGCGCTACCTGCGGCAGATCCGCACAGAGGTGGAGCGCATGAATGACATGGTCGGCGATCTCTTCGAGCTCTCCCGGATCCACGCCGGAACGCTTACCCTGTCGCCCACCCGCACCTCCGTCCACGACCTGGTCGGTGACTCCCTCGCGGGCGCCGGCCCGCTGGCCCTCGAGCACGGTGTGCGGCTGATCGGGAGCCGTATCGACGCCGTTCCCGTGGAGGTCGACAGCAAGGAGATGAGCCGGGTCCTGGACAACCTCCTGATCAACGCGATCCGCCGCACCCCCGCCGACGGGACGGTCGCGGTGACAGCGCGACGCGGGGACGACACCGTGGTCCTCTCGGTGACCGACGGCTGCGGCGGGATTCCCGAGGAGGACCTGCCCAGGGTTTTCGACACGGGCTGGCGCGGCAGCCATGCCCGGACGCCCCCGGCCGGCGCGGGCCTCGGGCTGGCGATCGTGCGCGGCATCGTCGAGGCGCACAACGGGCACGCGGGCGTCCGTAACGTGGCCGGCGGCTGCTGCTTCGAGATCACACTCCCTCTGGCATACACATGAGGAGCCATCACTTTCAGCATCCGGGCAGGACCTCACCGGAGCGAAATGTTCAGAGCCTTCCGGTGTCCGGGCGCATCCCCCGCAATGGGGCCGTCGCAAACTCCGCCATTCCCTCGGCGAACCCCTGCTGTGGTTTCCAGCCCAGCTCGTCCCGCAGTCGTCGTGAGTCCGCGGTGACATGCCGTACATCACCGAGCCGGTATTCGCCGGTGACTTCAGGAACAGGGCCACCATGTGCTGAAGCCAGTGCCGAGGCCATCTCGCCGATGGTGCGGGGATCCCCGCTCCCGGTGTTGTAAACAGTGAAATCGCCTTGTCCATGTCCTTTGACGGCTTCCAGCGCCAAGGCGTTCGCGGCGGCCACATCCCGTACGTGGACGAAATCCCTCCGCTGGCAGCCGTCCTCGAAGACCCGAGGGGCCTCTCCACGGGCCAGAGCCGACCGAAAGAAGGAGGCGACACCGGCATACGGTGTGTCGCGCGGCATCCCCGGTCCGTACACGTTGTGGTAACGCAGCGACACCGCGGACCCTCCCGTCGCGCGCGCCCAGGCCGCGGTGAGATGTTCCTGGGCGAGTTTGGTGGCCGCGTACACATTACGCGGGTCCGTGGGCGCTTCCTCGGTGACAAGGCCAGGTGTCAATTCCGCACCACAGCACGGACAGCGCGGTTCGAACCGACCCGCGTCCAGGTCGGCCACCGTCCTCGGCCCCGGCCGGACCGTGCCGTGGAGGGGACACTCGTAACGTCCCTCGCCATAGACCACCATCGAACCAGCCAAGACCAGGCTTCGCACACCCGTATCGGCCATCGCCGCAAGCAGCACTGCTGTCCCGAGGTCATTGCACCCGACATACTCGGGCGCGTCCGCGAAGTCACTTCCCAAGCCGACCATCGCTGCCTGATGACACACAGCGTCGATGCCCCGCAGGGCCCTGTCCACCGCCTCCCGATCGCGAACGTCCGCGATGATTCGCTCGGCGTCGCAGTCCGCAGAGTCTGCTGCCGCACCGTGTACCGAAGGCAGCAACGCATCGAACACGACTGTTTGATGCCCGGCCGACGTGAGGGTACGGACGATCTCCGACCCAATGAATCCGGCTCCGCCGGTAACCAGTACGCGCATGTTGCCCACGCTAGGCAGATGGTGGGTCACATGACCGGTTCCGGCACGGCGCGTCACAAGACCGTAAGAGATGTTCCTACGGGACGCCTACAGACGACCGTCCACCGCTTGGATGCGATGGTCAGTCACCGGCCCGGCGAACCGGTGTGCGCCGCGACCCTCCCCGGTCACCGGCCGTACGGCACCGACATCGGCTCCCGCCCCGACGGACGAGCCGGTCTTCGCGGCGCCGGCTGCCCGCTGGTCGTCGGCGGGACGTGTCGTACCCGGTCAGGTGGACCGGGAGTGGGCCACGCCGGCAAGCAGTTGCCTGTAGCCCCACTGGTGGAGGCCGGCGTGGTGCGGCGGCTTCGCCCCCGTCCCCGCATCCGCTGGGGGTCGTCGACCCGGGCTTGGGTGGGTGCGCCTGTGCGCTCCCCGACGGGTGAATACGGACCGACGGCCGAGCGCGTGAGGGAGGCCGTGCAGGCCCGGGTCGGTGCCGCATCGGCGGGGGCCGTGACCGTAGGAATGGAACAGGAAACCGGCGTTGCCTCAGAAGTTTTGACAGCGGTAATCCGCTACGGCTTCAGCCCACCGCTGCCGTACCGTCCGGCTCCCCGCGGTGCGCTGGTCCTTCGGCCGCTTCGGCGCCCCTGTACCTGACGGACGTCAAGGGGTAGTGACTCCTCTGCGGACCGTCGTCGCCGTCTCCTCGCTCGGGTGAGGTTCGTGTACTCGGCGGTCCGGCTCGGTGGGGAACTGGCTGCGGGTGTGTTGGAGGGCGATCACGGCGGCGTCGTCGGCCAAGTGCCCGCCGACGTAGGCGAGCAGGTCGGTGCGCAGGCGGCGGATCAGTGCCGGGGGGCTCTCGTCCGTCCACGCGGCGGCGCGCTCGGCCAGCGGGTAGAAGACGCCCTGGGCATCGCGGGCCTCGGTCAGGCCGTCGGTGTGCAGCAGCAGCACATCGTCCGGCTCCAGGGTGAATGTGTCGATGCGGTAGTCGGGGCGGCTCAGCCCGCCCAGACCCAGCGGCGGCGCGGGCCTTGGCGCAGACAGCGCGGTTGCCTGCCCGTGGCGCAGCAGCAAGGGCGGTGGGTGCCCGCACGTGACCATCTGTGCCTGAGCGCTCTTGTCGGGGATGTCGAGGACGGCGGCGGTGATGAAGCATTCCCCGGCCGTCTCCGCTTCGGCGGGTTCGGCCAGGTTCCAGCACACGCTGTGCTCCAGGTAGGACATGAGGGCGGGCAGCGTGGCCTCGCGGTGCGCGGCCTCGCGGAAGGCGCCCAGAAGCAGGGCGGCGTCGCTGATCGCGGTCAGGCCCTTGCCCCTCGCGTCGCCGATGATCAGCCGGGTGCCGGTAGGGGTGCGGACGGCTGCGTAGAGGTCGCCGCCGATCATGGCGTGTTCCTGCGCCGCCAGGTACATCGACGCCACCCGTAGTGGGCCGATTCGGCGTGGCAGGGGCCGCATGACCACGTTCTGCGTGACTTCCGACACCGTCCGTACTTGCGTCAGCTCACGGTCGTGGCGCACCTGCAGGTACCGGAACACGGTCACGATCACCGAGACCACCAGCAGGGCGATGATCTGCGAATCGAAGTACAGCGTCCCCAGGAGGTTCTCGTGTGCCAGGCCGATGCCCAGGAGCGCCGCCACCGCGGTACCACCCATCACCCCGGTCAGGACGGGACCGGCGAATGACGCCGTGATCGCGGGCGCCACGATCAGCAGCGGCCCCAGCGGCACACCGCGCGGGCTCAGCACATCGGCCAGCACGATGGTCACGATCAGCCCGAGCGGGACCGCCAGCAAGGCATCGGACGCTTGCCGAGAAAGCTGTCGGCGCGGAAGCCGCTGTCTCAAGCCCATAAGCCCGGTCTACACCCACAGGGCCCGCCGCGCAGGACCTCGTAGCGGGCCTGCCACTCCGTGGCTCGCCGACGCCGACGCCGTCGAGGACGAGACCGACACCAGCCCGGCCGGCCCGTTATCCCGTTCCGGACCGGCCCTCGGAGACGAGCCGATACATGGCTGGCCCGCATGGTCTGACCTGTTAAACCGGGTGCCCAGCTCGAGGGCCGCAACGTCTACGGCGTGCTGGTGCACATCCCCGGCGGCATCAGCGCCGGCGCGCCTCCCAGGACGGGCGGGGCCTGGGCTGTCTCTTTCGGACCTTGCATGATGACCGGCATGAACACGGAAACCTGCGACCCAGCCGAGTTGGCCGCCCTCCGCGAGATCTTCATGTCCCGTCCCGAGGCGGTACCGCCGGCCGGTTGGGAGGTGGTGCGGTCTTTCGAGGCGGAGCACGGCATAGTGCTCCCGGAGCCGTACCGCACGTTCGTGGCGGAGATCTGCGACGGACTGCGCGGGGGACCGCCCCACTACGGTCTGCTGCCCCTCGCGCAAAGCCCCTCGGACTGGGGCTCAGCCCGCCCCGAGCGCCTCCTTGCCGAGCCTTTTCCGCTCCTGGCGGCATGGCTGTGGGAGGAGGAAGATGACAGCGAGGCGGCACTGTCGGAGCAGGAGTTCGAGGCCCGGATGGACTCCGTGTTCGACCATGGCTCACTGCTGCTGGGCACCGACGGCTGCGGCATGTACTGGCACCTGATCGTCACCGGCTCGCAGCGCGGTCACGTCTGGCTGATCGACGAGAACGGCGCGATGCCCTTCGGCACCCGGCCGGACACTTCCGTGATGCCGGGCACGCCCGGTTTCGCGGGGTGGGTGACCCACTGGGCCCAGGACCGCTCCTGGTTCGCGGATGCCTGAAGTCGTCACCCGGCGCCCCTGAACTCCGCGACCACTGGAGTCAACGCCGCCAAACGCGCACACCGCCACCGATGGACAGGATCAGCCTCACCCCTGGCAGCCCGCCAGAAGGGAATCCGTCCTCTGTGTGGTCGAGCGCTCATCACCGGCACCATTCGGGTGATAGGGATCGGAAAAGAGCAGAACCTGTGAAGCCTTGGGGCTTGCTTGAGCCGTGATGCCTGGAAACAGGCTCGTCCGGTTCTGAGCGGGGGCCGGGTCACGTCGCCGTGACCCGGCTACCCGACCAATGGCGCGGCCTCGCCACCCGCTACGACAAGACCGCCACCGTCTACCTCGCTGCCCTCCACATCGCGGGAATCTTCATCCGGTCCGCGAGATGACCCGAAAGAAGCGGCCCAGAACTGGTCCGTGCCCATCACCGCAAGGGCCGCTGGGTTGCCGCGGACTGCACCGGCACAGGCGTTCGGAGACGACTTGCCCCAGCGGGAAGGCTTCACACCCGCCCCGCCACCACCGTCGGTACGTCAGATGACCGGCTGGCTCACCCACCCTGACCGTAGAGGAGAAATCCACCGCAAGGCAGTCCTCGACCTCATCCCGGAACTGTCCTCCGCCGCCGAACTGACCAGTGTGTTCGCGGGAATGCTCACCACGCTCGACGCCCTGCGCCTGTCGAATGGATCACCGAGGCGATGACAGCCGGCCTGCCTGGCATCAGCACCTTCGCGGCCGGACTCGAAAGCGACTTCGACGCGGTCACCGCCGGCCTCACCACCGACTGGCACTCAGGACCCGTCGAAGGAGTCGAAGGGAGAGTCAACCGGATCAATATGCTCAAACGGCGGATGCGCGCCCGCGCCGGATTCCCGCTCCTTCGGAAACGAGTCCTCCGCACGTGATTCAGCGTCACAGGTCGCTGAGTAGGCCCGGAGCGCGGTGCCGGGATTGCTCGTGGTCCGTTTCTCCGAATCTCTCGCCGAACCCGCCGTGCGGTCGGGTGGGCCGCCAGCGAGGTGCCTGTAACCAGGCCCTTTTCCGACGGCCCTCACCGAACCGGACGTGCGACGTCAATGAGTGAAGTCTGCTCAAGCGATTTTTTGGCCGCCTTGGCGGATGCGTTCAGGGCCGCCATCAGGTCGATGACCCCGGTTCACTCATCACCCCTCGTGGCCTGTCAGTGACTTACACAAATCCGTTCCTGCGGGAGGCCTCCGAGAGCCGGTGGCTCATGCGCCCATGGGGTGACATCCTGCACCTGTCGGCCCGGGAGCCCGGAACGACGCGGCCTTTCCTGATAACAGCAGGGAATGCCCAGGCCCTCGTATCCGCAGCCCGACAATACGGACCCTGGCGTTCCGTCCGAAGGACGACGGCACCGGATCCGCGCCGCGTCACGGCGTGCGCTGCGCGGCATGACCGGTACCGCGGCCCGGAGCCCGGGCGCACGACAGGCGCCGCTCCACCCGCGGTACACACCACACGTGAACCCCACGCTCCAGATGGCCGCCGCCTACGCCTGGCGGATCCTCGCGGTGGGAGCCGTCGTGTACGCGGTCTTCTCGGCGCTGGGGCGATTTCACGAGGTGGCGGTAGCCGTCTTCCTCGGCCTGGTCGTGACCGCAGTGCTGCGCCCGGTCGCGGACCTCCTTGCCCGCCTGATGCCGCGGCCGCTCGCCGTCGCCGTCGCGCTGCTCGGCAGTATCGTTCTCGTCCTCGGTGTCCTGACACTCGTCGGCGAGGCGGTCGCCGGAGAACGCGCCGTGCTGGAACGGCAGTTCGGTGACGGGCTGGGCAGGATCGAACACTGGCTGGAGGGGCCACCGTTCCGGCTGAATCCGAGGACGCTCGACGACCTACAGTCCCGGATCGGGCAGTACCTGTCGAGCCATCGCTCCGCCCTCATCAGCACGGCCGTCAGCGGTGTGGGCCGACTGGTCGAGCTCATGACGGTATTCGCCCTGGCATTGTTCTGCTCGGTCTTCTTCATGCACTCCGGCGACCGGCAGTGGGACTGGTTCTGCGGTCAACTCCCGCAGAAGGACCGGGCCCGGGTGGCGATCGCGGGCCGGGCAGCCTGGCGTACGTTCACCGGATACACCCACGGCATCATCCTGGTGGCAGCGACCAACGCCGTATTCGTAGGGCTGGCCCTGTTCGCACTCCGAGTGCCACTGGCTCTGCCGCTGGCGCTGCTGGAGTTCTTCGCCGCCTTCATCCCGTTGATCGGCTCACCGATCGCCCTCGCGGTCGCGGCCGTGGTAGCCCTGGCGGCCAAGGGCCCGATCGTGGCAGCCGTCGTCCTCGTCCTGATCGTGGTCATCGGCCAGATCGAGGGCCACCTGCTGCATCCGCTCGTGATGGGCTGGGCCGTTCGCCTGCACCCAGTCGTGGTCGCGCTCTCGGTGATCGGCGGCGCCATCGCGGCGGGAGTGCTCGGGGCCGTGGTGGCAGTACCGTTCGTGTCGGTCCTCTGGTCGGTCCACCAGACACTGCTCCACGCAAACGAGTCCACGCCCACGAAGGGCTGAGCCGCGGCCGCGGGAGTAACGGATGGAGGAAGCAATGGCGACGGGACCTCCGGACCCTCGCGGGTCCGATGCAGGCAAACTGTCCACTGACGATCTACGCGGCGGTGGGGGTGCCCCGGCTCCGGAAGCCCGTGAAACCCCGACCGAAGTTCCACCGACCTTCCCGGGCGAAGCCACGACGGCTGACCCCAGCGGCCTTCCGGGCGGTGATGGCGAGACGCGGCAACGCACCGGCGGCCACCGCCGGGCCCGATACGGCCGCCACAGGCGCGGACGGGGACGGGAGTGAGACCCTTCTCGGCGAGGAGCAGGAGGCGTTCCGCGGCCGGTGGCAGCGGATCCAGGGCGACTTCGTGGATGACCCCCGCGAAGCGGTCAGCTCGGCCGACACCCTGGTCGCGGAAGTGAAGCAGGCACTCGCCCGGACCTTCTCCGACCACAAACAAGGGCTCGAAGGCCAGTGGCAGCGCGGCGAGGAAGTACCGACCGAGGAACTGCGTGTCGCTCTGCAACGCTACCGGTCGTTCTTCAACCGGCTGCTGAATACCTGAGCGGACCGCGTGACCGGCACCTCCCGGTCATCGGCCCCGCCGATCAACGACAACCCGGGACAGCGCCGCCGCTCAGCCGTTCGGGGGAGATGTAGTCCGTGGCGCCGGTGATCCTCCTGATGTCCTCGGTGGCGTCGGCCGGTGCCATGGCGGCCACCTCCGGCAGCAGCAGCCACCTCCTTCTCCTTTCGTCCATAAGGACGTCGGCAGGCCGCACATACCCGTGGACCACGCCGGCTTCGTGCAACGCCGACAGTTCGCCGAGCAACCCCTGAGCCGAGCAACCCCTAAGGAGTGCCCTCGGTATCGGCCGTGGGGACCGGACCGGGGTGTATGTCGGCCGCCTCGGCCGTACGGGTCCAGACGCCACGGCGCCGGGTCTCGTTCTCCTGGGCCAGGCGGCGCAGGACGGCCAGCACCGGCTCCAGAAGGAGCACGACGATGGCGGCGTGCTCGGCCAGCTTGAAGCGGTCCTCGGTGTCGTCGAGTTCCTTGATCCGGTCCAGGTCGAGCTTCGCGGCGGCTGCCGCCAGTTCGGCGTAGGGCAGCAGGTCCTCGGTGCCGTAGTCGGCTCCGATGCGGCCGAGGTCCATGAGGCTCGCGGCGAGGGCGCGGCGGTGCGGCGAGTCCTCGGAGACGTTCCAGCCCATGGCCCGCACCAGTTCGTCGACCCGTGGCGCCTGCTCGTCCACCGCGTCTGTCTCGGCGGCGTCGACCGGCGTGGGGAGTGCGTAGTGCACGACACCGAGCGTGGCGAGCGGATCTAGGGGCTCGTCCATCGCCGTGAGGACGTCGCGGGTGGCGGCGATCGACAGGCCGCCACGGGCGGTCAGGGCGCGGATCAGGCGCAGGCGCTGGAGATGCTCGTCCCCGTACAGGCTCAGCGTGGCTCCCAGCTGTCGACCGGGCGGCAGCAGGCCTTCACGCAGGTAGTACTTGATCGTCCCGACCGGTGTTCCGGACAGACGGCTCAGGTCAGAGATTCTCATGTGCGCTCTCGCTCGGTCTGTTCTGTGTGTGATCAGTCTCCCAGACGCTCCTATGACCGCCACGACTGGATAGTGTCACTTGTTAGCTAGGAAGTGATACTTTCCAATGTGTCGTCCATATGCGTCGTCCATACGCGAAGACGGCAAATCCATCTCACTTTTCGATCCAAGCGTCCTGCCGGCGCGCCACTGAAGCTGGAGCCCCTCGTCATGCCCGAACCGACCTACCTGCCCCGGGCGAGCGCCCGCAGTCTGCTGCGGCGCCGGGGGGTGTGGCTGCCGTCGGCGGTGATCCTCGGCCTGCTGTCGCTCGTCCTGTCCATGCTCTACCTGGGAGCCAACAACGACCCGGTCGGTTCGACGAAGGATCTGCCGATCGCCCTGGTCAACAGCGACCGGGGGGCGCAGGCGGCCGGACAGCGGATCGACCTGGGCGCACAGATCGCCACGCAGATCACCGGGTCCACCGAGATGAAGGACAAGGTCTCCTGGAAGAAGGTCGATCGCCGCACCGCCGACGACCTGCTCGCCCGTGGCAAGGTGTTCGGCGCGCTCGTCATCCCGGAGGACTTCTCCGCCTCCGTGGCCGCACTCGCCGGGCCGCCCCAGCATGAATCGCACCCGCCGACCATGACGGTGCTGACCAACCCTGCAGCCGGAAGTTTCGGTTCCGGCATGGCCGCCGAGATCAACCAGAAGGTCGTCGCCACCACCTCCGCACAGGTGGGCCACGGGCTCACCCAGGAACTCGGACGGCGCGCCGACGCCGCCCACGCCGGCGGTCCCGCCGCACCCGGCGCCGCTGCCCAGCTGATGATCGCCGACCCCGTGAAGGCGACTGTCGAGGAGGGGCACCCGCTCGGCTCCCACAGCGGCCTCGGACTGAGCGCCTTCTTCTACGCCCTCGTCCTGGTTCTCGGCGGCATGCTGGGCGCCAACGTGATCCACACCCAGGTGGACACGGCGCTCGGCTACATGGCCAACGACAAGGGCCCGTTCCGCTTCGTCAAGCCCGCCCAGCACATGACGCGGCTGCACCATTTCGTGGTCTGCTCGGTGCTCATGGTCGTCCTGTCGATGCTGACCTCCGCACTCGCGATGGCCGGCGCGGTCGGCGTCGTCGGCATCGACGCCTCGCACCTGGGCCTGCTGTGGATCTTCGGAGCATGCGCCACGGCAGCGATGGGCATCACCGCGCTCGCCCTGCTCGCCGCCTTCGGCACCCCGGGCCCCATCGTCTCCATGCTGGTCCTGATCGGCCTGGCCATCCCGTCGGCCGGCGCCACCATCCCACTCCAGGCACTCCCGGACTTCTACCGCTTCCTGGCGGAATTCGAGCCGTTCCGCCAGGTGGTTGACGGCGTCAGGTCCATCCTCTACTTCGGAGCGCGGACCGACGCGGGGCTCGGGCGCGCCTGGACCATGACCGCCATCGGCTTCGCAGGGTCGCTCGTCCTCGGCCTCGTCCTCACCCATCTCTACGACCGCAGGGGGCTGCACCGCTCGGCCCTCCAGCCGGCCCAGCCCCAGCCGCAGCCCGATCCGCGAGCGGGTGACTGACCGGGCGGCAGGCCGTTGTGACGTGAGCGGCATCCGGTCGGGCGTGCCGTCCGCGACCCAGCGGCGGCAGCGGGTGCGCGGCGCCCGGTGCCTGGTCAGGTGATGTCGTCCGGGGCGAGGTCGGGGCGCAACCGGTGCCAGGAGGGCTGCCGCAGAAGCCCCGCCCTGGTCCGGCTCGTGTAGCGGACCTCGCCGACCAGGCGTGGCAGGACCCATCGGGCTCCGGCCACGCCCGGTGCGTTGTCGAAGGGGCACTCGTCGATCGCGGCGACGCGGAGCAGTTCGGCGAGTGTGGTGCGTTCGGTGTCGCTCCATCCGGTGCCGACGCTGCCCACGTACCGCAGGCCGCCTGCATGTGCCTCTCCTACGAGCAGGGCGCCGGGCAGGCCGGTGAGCCGGCCTCGGCCGGGCACCCACCCGCCCACGATCACATCGACGGTCCGGACGTGCCGGATCTTGATCCACGAGCGGGACCGGACCCCGGGTTCGTACACCGATGCAAGCCGCTTCGCGACCAAGCCTTCCAGCCCTGCGGTCCGGGTCATCTCCAGCGCCTGCTCGCCGTGCCCGACGACTGCCGCGGGTGTCGACCAGTGCTTCCCGTCCAGTCCCAGGCCCTCCAGGAGGGTGCGGCGCTCGGTGTACGGCAGCCCGGTCAGGCCGCGGCCGTCCAGGTACACGGCATCGAACAGAACCAGATGCGCCGGCACCAACAGGGCCATCCGGGCGGCCTTCACTGCGGAGGTCAGTCCCATGCGGGACTGCAGCCGCTCGAAGTCACTGCGCCCTTCGCTGTCGAGTGCGACGATCTCGCCGTCCAGGACCGCGGGCCGGCCGAGCACGGACCCGAGTGTCGTGAGCTCCGGGTAGACGGCGGTGATTTCCGCCCCGGACCGGGACCGCAAGACCGTGCTTCCGTCACCCGGCAGGTAGACCATGGCCCGCTGCCCGTCCTGCTTCACCTCGAACGCCCAGCGGTTCTTCACGTCCGCAGGCGGCAGACTGCCCGGCGTCGCGAGCATCGGAGCGATCCGCGGCAACCCCATGACCATCCTGCTCCGCGCCCGTCCGTTCAGGACGCGCTGCGCTTCCTCGAGGCCGCAGTCTTCTTCGTAGTGGTCTTCTTCACTGTGCGCCTCTTCCGGCCGTGGTCCTCTTCGCGGTGGTCTTCCTGGCCGGGGCGGCCTTCTTGATCGCGGTCTTCTTGCGCGGTTACATCGTGTGCATGGTCGCGTCCGGGCCGCGACTCTCCCCGGCCGCCTTGACGGAGGCGTTCAGGGCCGCCATCAGGTCACACTGCTCAGGAGTTCGCTCGGTGTCCGGTGGTCCGGGGCATCGCGCCAGGCGTGGAACGCCGCGGTCCCGTCGGCCGCTTCCCGCAGTGCGGCGGCCGTGGCTTCGATGGTCTCAGGGGTTCTGGTACAAATTCCGTGATGCGGTCGCTCTGGGTGAAGGTTGAGCCTCTCAGGGAGGCACCGAAGTCACCTGAGAACAAGCCGCCATCGAGGTGGCTGGGCTCAAAGTCCGGGCCTTGGAAGAGGCCGTGCTCCGGCTGAAGGAGCTGTTGTTCCCGTCGATCGCGGACGTTGCGGTGCTGTCGGTGGACGTGAATCGTGCCGGCTTTGCTCTCCTATGGAAGCGGGTCCTGTCCTCCCCTTCGTATGCCAACTACTACCTCTGCAACGGCGCAGTCATCTCGGCCCACTTCGGCGACACGACGGCGGACAAGGCCGCGAAGGCGACCCTGGCCCGCCTCTACCCGGACCGCGTCATCGAACAGCTCAACATCGACCACCTCGGCACCGGAGGCGGCGGAATCCACTGCGTCACCCAGCAGCAGCCCGTCGCCTGACGGCAGCCAGTGGCTGGCCGGTGCCGCGACGGCAACCGTCGGCGGCGCCGGCCGGACCGCCTCTGTCCGACACAACAGCGGAAAGGCGTGCGGTCAATGGACAGAACCGGCAACGGCGGGAGCGGGCTGGGGCCGAGGTCAGCAGCACGTCGAACTGTGCCTCGTTGTGGACATCAACATCGCTTCCCATGCCGGGATCGCTCTTTACCGACCGGAGGCCATCGGTCAAGGCTTTCTTGTCCATCAACAAGGCGCGCTCGTAAGCGTACCGCGTCCCCTGACGACAACCCGGCCGACGGGGCGGTCGACCCGGTAGTCGTGCCGCGGGCAGCGGCGTCGAGCTGTTCATTGCAAGACACTGCTGGAGCTGCCCGATCCGCCACTGCCCGTGCCGCCGGCCGCGAAGCTGCCGGACCATCCGGCCTACCAGCAGATCATGGCGGTGTTCGCCGCGGCCGATATCCCGCTGCGGGCGCGGGTGGTGTGTGAGGCGATGGACTTGCAGATCGCTCCCAGCCACATCAACAACGTCCGTCTGAAGCTCAAGCGGCTCGCCGAGCGGGGGATCCTGGCCGAGACCGAGCAGGGGCTGTTCACCCTGCCACGGCCGTAGCCCCTCCCGTGGGCCGCACCCAGCCCGCTCAGCCCAACCGATAGGCCGAACCGGGCATCACCTCAGGTGCCGCCCTCCGGGGGCGCCCGGTGGCGCCGATGAGCGCACTCGTCTGCCAGGCCGCCGAGAAACCCCGTTGCGAGTGACCCGCATCGGATGTCTGATTGATCGGTCACCGATCAGGAGAGGGAACATGAGGACGTCGCTGCCCACCCCCTCGTTGCACACCGCTCGCCTTCGACTGCGCGCCTTCGAGGACGCGGATGCGAACGGCCTCTTCGCGCTGCACAGCAGTGCCTACGTGCTGCGCTACTGGGACGCGCCACCGTGGAGCGAACGCGTGCGCGCCGAGAAGTTCATCACGGCTTGCCGGCAGATGGCACAGGAGGGCACCGGGGCGCGGCTGGCCGTAGATCGTGTCTCCGACGGGGCGTTCATCGGCTGGTGCAGCCTGAACGGGTGGAATCCGGACTACCGCAGCGCGTCGCTTGGCTACTGCTTCGACGATGCAGCGTGGGGCCACGGCTACGCGACCGAGGCCGCGCGCGCTCTGCTGCGGTGGGCATTCGACACGCTGGACCTAAATCGCGTCCAAGCCGAGGCCGATACACGCAACGTGGCTTCTGCCCGCGTGCTGGAGAAGCTCGGCTTCGTGCGTGAAGGGACGCTGCGGGAAGATTGCGTCGTCAACGGCGAGGTCTCTGACTCGTGGGTCTACGGGCTGATCAGGCGGGAGTGGCGGCCGTCGTCCGAGCCGGTTTCCGCCCACTGAGTTCCGTCGCTCGGTACCCGGTATCGGCTAACCCCAAGCAACTGATCACGGCGCCTCGTCCACACGCAACGGCGAACTGGATGAAGAGTTGCATACCGTTTTCTGGGGCCGGCTTCGACCAGCTGGTCCGAGAACGGCCGCAACTGCTGCTCGCCTTCCAGTCCAACCACGGGGGTCACGTCCTCCGGGCTGATGCCGTCATCCACTCGGGCCTGCAGAACAAAGAACGCTGCCGGCCGCCGAGGTTCACCGCAGTCCGTAACAGGTACCGGGCGACCTACGGCTCCGACATCCTGGGCAGACCGAAGGGCCCATCCCCGCAGCGGAGCTTCCGGCGCCGAGACCCTGGTCACCGCAATGGTCCTTCCACCGCGAGGACGTGGTTGTAACGTCAGCCGTGAGCCCTCGCAGGGAGGGCCATCAAGGCAGGGGGAGAACTGTGTCAGACATTTCCCGGCGAGCACTCTTGGGTGCTACTGGCGCAGTTGCCGCATCGACAATTCTCACGACAACTGGAACAGCACAGGCCGCAGACACCACGGGCGGCAAGGGCGGGAACACACCACACAGCACTTCGAAGGAGACCGAGACAACCATGGCCGGCGGCAGCCAGACCCTCAAGTACGTGGCATACATCGCGAGTCCCGACATGGAGGTGCTGAACGACGCGACGTTCGGCGTCGGCGCCGACCCCGCCGACATGTGGGCGTATCTCGACGATGCCACGGCACGCCTCCAGGAGAGACATCCCTCGTATTCCTTCACCCCTCGTCTCGTCCGGTACGACCAGGTCACCACAGAGATACCGCGCCCGTAACGCACGATGCGCCGGCCCGGCCCCCAGCTGGGCCGGCGCATCGTGGCGCTGACTGTTGCCGGTACGTGTGTATGGTCGCGGCTCAGGGGGCAAGTCAGCCGGGGCCACGCCCGCTTCTCCGGACCGCCCCGCTCCCGTTCGGCTACCAACGCATCCCGAGCTCATCGAGGTCCGCCCGGCGCTGCTCGGGGAGTTTTGCGGCGCGTTTGCGGACGTTGTCGAGCCATGTGCCGAGCTTGACCACCACACCCCCGGCAGTGCCGTCCTGACGGCCCCCCCAGGCCGTCCTCCGTCTTCAGGCGCTCAGCATGCTTCCAGGGGCATGGCGCAACCGGCTGGGGGAGATCAGAGGTACCAGCTTCCGGTGCGGCGGTGCCCGCCCCGCAGGATCTACGGCGCGGCCACCCTGGTGAGCACCAGGGACAGCGGCTTGTCCGGCGAGGGTGTGGTGGGCTGCTGGGAGAGTGTTGATCAGGCTGTCGCGGTGCGGTCGGAGACGAGGCCAGTGATGGCCTGGTAGGTGGCCGGCAGGACGTCTCGTCGGTGGGTTCAGCGGGTCAGTTTTTCCAGCGTTTGTGGTCGTCGGGAGCATGTTCAACGGTGATGCGCTTCGAGGAGTGCTGGTGGCGGGCTCGCAGGCGGGCTTCGTGGACTTCGGGCGGGCTGATCTCGCTCTCCTCCCGGGGCGCGGCCACCGCCTGGCCGGGGTGGTCACGGCGGAGCCCGAGTCAGCGGTCGTCCAGGAGCACCTCCACGTCGGAGAAGTGCCGGAAGCAGGCGTCGATGCCTTCGTTGCGTGCGGCGGTCGCGTCGTGCATCCGGCCAGGCCGCAGGGCGTCAACCCATAACGTGCGGCCTCGGTTGTCGGCGATGACGGTGGCCTTCATCGTGTTCTGCTTCTTCTTGCCCGAGACGAACGCACGCCGCCCGCCACGTCCGGCAACCGGCTTCGTCTACCAGGAGGCCGGCGCCTACCCTCACGTCGCCACTCGCCGGACTCGCCTCATCAACCCTGAGAGCACAATGCGCCATCGAGTCCGCACCACATCACCGAATCGAACGGCCGTCTGGTGAAAGTCGTGTGACGGCCCGCCGCTTCAGGTTTACTCGCATCATGAACGATCGGACACCCCCAGCGCACAACACCGGCCTGCTGACCGGCAGGACCGTGATGATCACCGGAGCGTCGAGCGGCATAGGCGAGGCCGCAGCGCGGCTCTTCGCCTCCGAAGGCGCGGCCGTCGTCCTCATGGCCCGTCGCGAGGACCGGCTCAAGGACCTCACCCATGAGATCGAGGCATCCGGCGGACAAGCAGCCTGCAGCGTCGGCGACGTGACGCGGGCCGACGATGTCGAGCGCGCCGTCGCGACGGCCATCGAACGCTTCGGCCGCCTCGACGGCGCCTTCAACAACGCCGGCTACGCCGGCTCCACATTCGGCAGATCGCACGAACTGCCGGAAGAGGATTTCGACCGCATCATGGATGTCAATGTACGTGGGACATGGAACTGCCTGCGCCGTCAGATTCCCGTCATGCTGGACGCCGGCCACGGGACGATCGTCAACACCGCCAGTTCGGCGGGCCTCATCGCCACCGGCGCACCATCCCCCTACGTCGCGGCGAAGCACGCCGTCCTGGGCCTGACGAAAGCCACGGCTGCCGAGTACGGGGCGTACGGCATCCGCGTCAACTCCCTGATCGTGGGCACCACCCGGACGGAAATGATCAACGCGGCGGTGACGGCCAATCCGGCCCTGGAGGAGGCATTCGTCGCACGCCAGATCCAAAAGCGGATGGCCGAGCCGCAAGAGGTGGCGGAAGCGGCCCTGTGGCTGCTGAGCGACCGCTCCTCATTCGCCACTGGCAGTCATGTGGCGGTGGACGGCGGCATTCTGGCCATCTGAGCGGCAAGGGGCCCGGGGCAGCCGACGCCGCCGGGCACCCACGCACGAGCGCCGCCGTGATCGCGGCCACGGAGTTGTCCTGCACAACCCCGTTCACCTTGCCGAGCCCGAAGCAGCCCGGGAAGCCGGTGACCGCCCTACGGCTCGAGAGCGCGAACGCCATCCGCAAGGGGCGGCCGGAATGGGAAACCGCCCGAGCCGTTCGTTGGATTCGATGCGAATGCGGGCGATGCGGACGCCGATGCGTATACCGCGCAGCCACTTCCGCGGTTCAGGGATGTCGTTTGCCTTGTCGGCGTGGGGTTCGCGGGGTTTGGGCCGAAAGACGGTGCGGCGTAATTGACTGCCTGTGCAGGACGCCGGCCCGTCCGGGTCCCGGCGGCTTCGGACGGCGCCCGGACGCGTGACGCACACATCATGCCGACAGGATCCCCAACAGTGCTGCGCCGAACTCCTCGGGGCGTTCCAGGTGTGCCGAATGTCCCGCCCCGGAAACGGCGACCTCCCGTACTGAGCCGCCGGCTGCCGCGTACTGGTCCAGGACATGACGGGTCTGCGCCACCATCGGCTGGGCGGGGGTCCCGTCCCAGCCCGGCACCGCGCCGATCGAGCCCAGGTGTGCCAGGTCGAATATCGAGGTGTCGGAGACGATGACGTCATCCTCTCCGCGTACCCACAACACCGGTGGCTTGGGATCGATCACGTGCAGGTCGCCGATGCGGAAGTACGTCGGTGCAAGGCAGTTGAGCACCCCGCGGGTGCCTGGCGCGATTCCCGGCCAGGCGGAGGATGGCGCGCTGTCGCCCGGGTAGTGGTAGTCGCCGGTCCGTGTGGTGAGCATGGAATCGATGTACTCGTCCTCGTGCTCGGGGCGCATCGGCGGCTTGACGTAGCAGGTCGCCAGGACGGTGCGGGGCGAGAGCGGCGAGTCCTCGGTGCGGTCGCCCTTGGCGAGCAGCTGGACGAACTCGGGGTTGGCCGTGCCGCCGCCCGATCCAGCCCCGTCGGGGGAGTTGAGGGTGCCGTCCGGCCCTTGCGTCCCGCCGAAGCCGTACGGGGAGACGGGGCTGACCAGGGTCAGTGAACGCACCGCGGCCGGGTGGTCCCGCAGGTACTGCATGACCACCCCTCCGCCCATGGACCAGCCCACCAGGTGGGGCCGGTCGATTTCGAGGGCGGTGAGCAGCGCGGCGAGATCGTCGGTGTAGTCGAGCAGTCCGCGTGTCGCGTCGACCGGCAGCGGGTCCGTGCCGCCGAAGCCGCGCAGGTCCATTGCGACGGGGCGGTAGCGCTGCGGGAGTGCGAGCAGGGTGGTGCGCCAGAAGGCGGAGGAGGAGACGTTGCCGTGGACGAAGACGACCGGTTCGCCCTCGTCCCGGACGTCGAGGATCTGGACGGTCAGCCGGCCGGTGGAGACGCGGCGGGTGCGGATTGAGGCCATGTCGGGTCCTTCAGGAGAGCCAGGTGGCGACCTGGGAGATGGCTGCGCTGTGCCAGCCCAGTTCGAGGTGGTTGGCGGTGGTGATGGTGGCCTTGCCGCCGATCGTGGGGATGCCGGTCGTGTCGAGCGCACTGGAGATGAAGACGACGCCGTCACTGGGTCCGCGGTTCTCGTTGAAGATGCCGACGATGTCGGGGGATCCGCCGGCCAGTAGATAGGTGGTGACGGAGGCAGGTATCCCGGCGCTGTGCAGCGGTGCGATCAGCGATCCGGTGTCGATTGCGGCCTGGATGCCGCTGCCCGCGGTGTAGAAGCCCTGGCCGCCGTAATAGGTCGTGTACCAGTCCTGTGCGGCGCCGTCGACTCCATATGTGCCGTCCCAGCGTGCCAGCATCTGGCGCTGGCCGGGATAGTTGTCGTATCCGCCGGAGGGCGTCATCGAGAACTCGGGGTGCGCGGTGTACTGGCCGTAGCAGGTCATGTGGGAGTGCGGGGAGGGGGCGTTGATCTTTCCTCCGCACTCGGGCCAGACGGAGAAGTCGTGGGCCCAGCCGTGGGCGTACGGGTAGTCGTAGCCGCCGTTCGGACCGCCGAGCGTGATCAGCTTCCGTACGTCGCCGGCGTATGTCCGCCCCCAGTTCGGCTTCACGGACGATACATACGCGCGGGTCGACATCTCGCCCTTGCTCCAGCCGACCAGATCGACCTTGCTCACGCCCAGCTTCGCCTTGATGACGGCGATGGCGTCGCCGACGATCTGCGCCTGCATCAGGTTGTCGCCCTGCTTGTGTGCGAAGCCGACGGCGAAGACGCGGTGGCCGCGCGCGGACAGAGACTGCATCAGCCCGGTCGATGGGCAGGACAGGGCTCCGCAGCCGTAGCCGCCCGACTCGCCCGGGTTGGCCCAGGCACGGTCCGCGGTGTCGTTCGCGCCGTGGACGAGGAGGACGGGCGTCGTGCGGGATCCTGTGTTCCAGCCGGGGGCGGAGTAGAGGAGGAAGCGGCCCGAGGACGGGCGGGAGGCGCCACCGAAGTAGGTGACTCGCTTGCCGTCCTGGTCGCCTCGTCCGTCCGAGGGATAGCCCTCGGCGCGGAAGCCGCTGGTGGTGTCGAGATAGCGGTCGACACGCTCCCAGCCGTTGGTGACGGTGCCGGCTCCGTAGCTCGCCTCAAGGGTGAGATACGCGGGTGCTTCGGCGGCCGCGGCGCTTCCGCCGGTGGCCGGCAGCCCGGCCGCCACTGCCAGGAGCAGGGCGGGCAGCAGCCACCACCGGCGCCCAGCGTTCCATCTGTACCGCATGTCCCTGCCTCCTTGGCCACGATGCCGATGCGACGCACACGCTAGGGAAGGGGCTACAGGGGAGGGGATGTATGTGGACCACACAAGGGGAACGGTCCGTATGGGGTCAGGTGCCGGACGAGGGCGATCCGCGGGAAGGCCTGACCGCCAGCCACCTGAGCACCGACACCTACCCGATCGGACCGGGCGACACCGCCGTGGTGCACGCGGCGGCGGGCGGGGTGGGCCTGCTGCTCACCCAGGTGGTCAAGGCCCATGGCGGCCGCGTGATCGGGCAGGTCTCCCGCGAGGGGAAGGCTCCCGTCACGAAGGAGGCCGGCGCCGACCACGTGCTGGTCCACTCCGGCGACGGCTTCGAGGAGCGGATCAGGGAACTGACCGGCGGATGGGGGGGCCGACGTCGTCGACGACGGCGGCGGCACCGGGACGTTCCACTCCTCCCGGCCGGCCCTGCGCCCGCACAAAGTGCACGCCTACTACGGCCCTCCCACGGGCGTCCCGACACTGCGGCCGACCGATCTGCCCAACAGCACCCTGTTGACGTATTCGGTGGTGCACCACCACTTCGCCACCCGCGAGGCCCCGCTCCGGCGCACCGGCGAAGCGTTCGACCTGGTCCTGGACGGGCGGCTCGCCCAGCGCGTCACCGGCCGCTGTGCACCTGCACTCATGCCGTCCTGGACGGTGGCACTGCCACTGATGACGCAGGTCGGCTGCGTCACGCCGCCCGTGGCCATACGGACCGACCGGGCGGTTGGAACCCGACCAGGCGTGTCTCGTCGCGACGGGTGTGGGTGCAGGGGGTCCCGGGCGGGCGGTGTGACGGCGTCGTCCCGGGAGCCAATCCGGTTCGGCTCCGTGGCGATCGAACGCGGCGGCCTTGCCTCCCCTTGCGAGCAGTTGCACCGTGCGGTCGTGGGTTCGCAGCGGATGGCATGAGGTTGCTGTTCGAGTGAGGCCTGTCACTGAACGTCGTAGATGCCTTGGTAGTGGCCGAGTGCGGTCGCGCGGATCTCTTCGTCGCTCCAGGTGGCGAAGCGGCCGGGTGCCGGCCGTTCGGGGTCGACGAGGAGGTTGCCGGTCTTCAGGAGCATGTTTTCGATCTGTCGGCCGATCCCTCTGGCGTGGGTCACCCAGGAGGCTCCCGCGAACCACAGGCCCGCTACCTCGGCCGCGGGGCCGGCAAGGGGGATTTCGTCGGCGGTCAGGGCGAACACGCCGTGGAGCCGACGTTCCAGTGGCGCTTCCCGGAAGGCCGGGACCAGGACGGTGGCCTCGGCCTGGCCTGGGTCGTGACCGCAGAACGGCCCCAAGTCTGCCCACTGTTGTTCGGCCGGGAATGGCTGGATCCGTCAGCGGCCTGTTTCCCCGGCCCGCCCTGTGCGGGAGGCTGTGGCGACCATGGACGGCGGCCCGGCCGGCAGAACGGAGCATGTGATGGCCGAGGTACGGGAAGACTGCGCGGGGGAGCCCGCGCAGCGCACGATGACAGCGTTCGACGACATTTACGACCGGGCCGATCCACGCGCCTTCTTCCGTGAACTCGGCGCGTTCGGCTACCGGACACCGCATCACGCACAGCACATCTTCCGCCGTCTGGCAGCACTCCGGCTGCGAGCCCCGGGGGAAGCGGTACTGGACCTGTGCTGTTCCTACGGCGTCAACGCAGCTCTGCTCAACCACGAACTGACCCTGGACGACTTGTATGCCCACTACACGTCGCCGCAGGTGGTGGCCATGACCGCGGAGGAACTGGCCGAGCACGACAGGTCCTTCTTCCGCGCCCGCCGTAGACGGGACGCCGTTCCGGTGATCGGTCTCGATATCGCGCCCAACGCCATCGCCTACGCACGAGCGGTCGGCTTGCTCGACGACGGATTCGCCGAGAATCTGGAGGCCACCCAGCCGACCCGAGACCTGCTGGACGCGGTCCGGAGCATCCGACTCATCACCATCACGGGTGGTGCCAGCTTCCTGTCCCGGGCCACATTCCAGCCACTCCTGGAGAGCGCCCGCACACTGCCGTGGGTCGCCGCCTTCGTACTGCGTACCGGCTCCTACGCGCCCATCGCCGAGCACTTGGCCGGTCACGGTCTGACCACCGAGACGTACGCCGGGCGCACCTTCGCCCAACGCCGCTTCACCGGCGCTGCCGAGCAGCAATACGCCATCGACGCGGTCACCACCCATGGCCATGACCCGGACGGCAAGGAATCGGCCGGCCATTTCCACACCGCACTGCATCTCGCGCGTCCCGCGTCCGATGCCGGCACGCCTCCGCTCGGCGAACTGGTCGCCCCGTGAATGACCTCAGTCCGTGTGCCGCCCCGTCTGCCTTTTACCAGCGCATGCCGAGCCCGTCGAGTTTGGCTCGCCGTTCCGCGCTGAGCTCCGCGGCGCACTTGCGGGTGCTGTCGAGCCATGTGCCGGGCTTGACCACCACACTGCCGTCAGTGCCGTCCTGACAGCCTGTCGGGACGGTCCCCGCCGCCCAGCGGCTTCAGTTGGGGGCGCAGTCGTGGAAGTCGCCGCGGTCCAGGCCGTCTTCTACGGAGGCGACGAGCGGGGTCAGGATGCGGCGGCGTATTTCGGCGTGGGCGGTGGTGAGTTCGCCGGATCCGGTGGAGCGGATCTCCAGTTCGCTCCACAGGCGGCATTCGAGGACGTCGTCGTGGGTGAGCGGGAGTCCGAAGTCGATGAGGTCGGCGAGACGTTCGGCGGGCGTGTCGCGGTCGGTGCTCTGTGTCCGGCTTTCCAGGCGTGCTTCGGCGAGGGTGAAGGAGTGGGCGAGCGTGTCGGTCAGCGGCCGGTCGCGGCCGGTGAAGTGGTAGTGCACCAAGGCTGCGGAGTCGCCGGCGTGGGCCGCGATGTCGGCTATGCGGACGCCGTCGAACCGGTCCCTCCAACGCCGCGCACCGCGCCTCGGCCAATGCGCCCGCAATGGGTTCGACCGGGAGGCCGGCTTCCCGGCGCTGCGCGTTGGTGTCCGCGGCCCGGGCGGCGAATCGCTGGTTCTTGGCCCAGGCCCCGAACGGGTATCCGTCCCCGGGCCAAGCTCGACCTCCTCCGCACTCGCATCCTCCTGAGGAACTGATCCGGCCGCGTCACGAGATCAGCGGCAGACCCGATGAACGCCCCCAGCGAGATGGCGAACTGAGGCCGAATCGCGGCATTGACGCTCGTCGACCCGTACCGCTGTAATCCTTTCTCCATGAGACAACACGGTCGGCGAATACTGGAACAAGAGAAGGGCGAATACCAGATGAAGCTGGGCAGGATGGCTGCGGGTGCGATGCTCGCGGTCGCGACACTCATCGGGAGCGCAGCGTCTCCCGCGATGGCAGCGGCCTGGACACGGACGGCGGACTATCAGCGCTGGACCGGGTTCAACGCGCTGGAGCGCGGACAGGGGGTGGCGACGGACGGGATGTACTTCTACTACGCAGGGCCCGGCGGGATGGTGAAGGCTACTGTCGCGAACGACTCGGAGGTGGCGTCGTCGGCATTCCCGATTCCGTTGGAGCTGAGCAGGAAGTATGGTAGCGATCACATCGGGGACGTGGAGTACTACGGCGGCTATGTGGTCGCCCCGATCGAGGACGGCGACGGCTATCAGCACCCGCTGTTGGCATTGTACAAAGCGAGTGACCTGAGCTACACGGGCCGCTATGTGCAACTGCCTCTTGAACAGATGCCGGGCGGGGTGCCTTGGGTTGCGGTGGATGCCGCCTCCGGACTGCTCTACACCGCCCCCTGGACTCAGGACGCTGCGCAGGGCACGAACAGGTTGGTCGCCTACAGCCTGGACGATTTACTGACCCTTCCGGCTGGCTCGGCGCTTCCGGTGGTGAAAACCGTGACGTTGTCGCAGCCCCTGAGCAGAATCCAGGGTGCCGCGATGTGGCAGGGAAGGCTCTATGCCTCCGTGGATGACTCGGCCAAGTCGGTCTACTCGATCGATACGGTCTCCGGCGGGGTCTCTTACGAATTCCACCAGGACGTCGAGGCGGGAGACGAGGTTCAGGGGCTCGCTGCCTGGGACTTCGGTTCGTCGGGTGGGCAACTGCACATCGTTCACGTGGGATCGGGCCTGAATTCGATCTTCCTCTATCTCCAGCACTACACCCAGACCGGCTGACCTGCCCGAACGTCAGAAATTCACGCACGAGTAACTGGCGTGCTGTCGGCCAGTCGTCATTGCGATGACGAAACGACCGAGCAGCATGCGCTTTCGGGTCGGGAAGCAGACCGGAGCGCCGAGGAGTGCCCTGTCTCCGCACACAGGCAGGGACAGGGGCGTAGCGGGGCACCGCACGGAGTGGGATCCTTATGCGGGGCGGGCGTGATCGCACCACAAGAGACCAGCGTCGATCCTTCGTGACGGTCCGCCGGTTTCTTCGGCGGGCCGTTTCGGTTGTTCGGGCTGGTAGTGGTCAGGCTGATGGCCCGGCTGTCGCGTCGGGTGGGTGCCGGGTTCCACGGCTCCGGTCGGGGTGGTGCTGCTCGTAGGGGCGGGAACTGGCTGGTCAGCCGGGGTTCAGGAGAGCTTCGAGCCGTGCCAGGGCGTCGCTGATCATGTCGGTCCAGGGCCAGTGCTGTGCGAATCTCAGGTGCTGGCGGCGGTCACCGTGCAGCAGGTTCGAGTCTTGCTGAACGCGGGACTGTCCACCGAGGTGATCCGTTCCCTACTGCCCTGCGCCAGGGGCCGGCAGCCGGGATTCGACTGGTGCGCCGACCTGCGGGCCATCCTGGAAGGTGAACTGTCCGCCATGGACAAGCGACTCGATGACTTTCGACGTACTTCCGGCGCCCTTGCGGACCATCTCGTACAGCCCTGAACCGGCACGGGACGCGGGATGGACGGCATTCGGGTACAGGGCGGACTGGGCACTCCATGCCGAGCACCTCAGCTCCCTCAGTCCACTTCGGCCCGGCAACTCGCCAGAGGCCCGGGGCAGGTCGATCATGCCGCCCTCATAGGTCGCGACTTCACAGAGCCAGACTACGAATACGTGTGGGCCGACGGCATACACACCAACATCGGAGACGAGCCAGGGCACAGGGGGTTCGTCATGCCCGGTGTGCGTGCTTGGGTCGGCCGCGCGGTGAGGCCCGTATCGAGATGATCGTCCGCATAGCGTATGTAGCGCAGTCTGCGATATCCCGGACTGTTCGGATCCGCGCTCGGCAGGCTGGCCATCCGCTGATGCAACACGCGGGCCTGGACTCGATAGCCGCACCAGCGGGCTTTCGCCATACGCTGGATTCCTGGCCCGGCGCTTCCCTCGGGGTTACTCCGGAATCAGAACTGTCTCGACAAACTCGTCCAGCATGTGCAGGTGGATGTTGGACAGGACCGGGGAGGCCACTTCGCCTTGCGGCGCTCCGGAGAGCGTGGCACCCCAATTCCAGTCCTCCAGGTACCCGGCCTTGAGCATGTTGTGCACCAGCCGTGGAAGCCGCTGGTCATGGATCCGTGACCCCGGGCGCCATCGCACCATGATTGGCGTAGATCCGCCCGTAGGCCAGCGGATACAACTGCGGAATGAAAGGCTGCCGATACAGCTCATCACGCGGAAGGCCACGCCTGCCGCGTTCACGCAGGACACCCAGCACCGTTTTGGTGCTCCGCATTACGCATACCTCCCTATTCCGTGGTGTCCGAATCACCTGACCTCCTTCGCTCGATGTGGACGGATTTCCCGTCCTCCCTGGCCGGTCGTTACTCCGGCGACTGCCACGAGGCCTCCGTCGCCATAGGAATCGCATCCCATGGGTGATCCCACATTCGTCCCTGTCTGCACGTTCTAGCGCGACAAAGTCGTCCCACACATATCCTTGAATGTCCTCGCTGGGCATCGCCCCGCACCCCGGAAGAACCCTGGCCAACCATAGGAGCCAGAGCAGAGCATGACGCCGGTTTCAGCTGTCAATTCCGGCGGATGGAAGCTTGCATCTTCTGGAGATCTGGCTTCAGGCAATCCAGTCTCTGCCATATCGTGCGGGCCGCCCAGCATGCCGTTTCCGACAACTGAGGCCGGTCACCGCTTTTCTGACATGCTGTTGTCCCCCTCACTTTTCGGATCCAGGTAAGTCATCCGGCCCAGAAACCTCCTTCCGGGTTCCTCCCGGCTGAGCCGGGGATACAGACAGAGCGCCTCGTGGTGCACACGGTCCGTTCGGCCAACCAGCGGTGGCGCCCCAGCCGCGAATCCGATCGGTTCCTCGAGACACCGAGGTCAACCTCTTGACCTCTGTGACCCGAGCCACTAGTTTGCGGTAGTCGTCGAACCATGACTACCGGAAGGAGGCGACCAGCGGATGTACACCAGCTCCGATCTCGGTCGCCTCGCCCAGTGCACGGTCTGGGTTCCGGGTCGGATCGCGCACGGCTGCTGAGCACGCCGTTCTGATGTGCCCGTTCGTGGCACATTCCGGGATTCCCGGCACCACCTTCCAGCACGTCGCTGTCACGTGCCTTTCTGCGCCCACTCCTCTCACGTGGCGCGACTGAACACAGAAAGCTGCCTGAAAATTGGCGAACATGATGAATCGACCGATCGCGCTCCGAAAAGAAGGCCTGTCATGGTAGCGGCGCGGATCACGGTCAACGGGAAAGAAGCACCGATTTCACCGGCTGCGCCTCACACCACAGCGCTGGATTTCCTGCGCGAGCGTGGCCTCACCGGAACAAAGGAGGGTTGCGCCGAGGGTGAATGCGGAGCCTGCTCGATCCTGGTGGCCCGTCCCGGAGTGAACAAGCCCACCGACTGGGTGGCGGTCAACGCCTGCCTGATCCCGGTCGCGGCGCTCGACGATCAGGAGATCATTACCTCCGAGGGTCTCGCCACGGCCGGCGAACCCGGCAAGCCGCCAACCCTGCACCCGGTGCAGGAGGAGATGGCGGTGCGCGGCGGCTCCCAATGCGGTTACTGCACGCCGGGATTCATCTGCAGCATGGCCGCCGAGTACTACCGACCCACGCGCTGCGCGCATGCGGACTCGGACGACAGCACTGACGCCGAGCACGGTCCGAACGGTTTCGACCTGCACGCCCTGAGCGGAAACCTGTGCCGCTGCACGGGGTACCGCCCGATTCGCGATGCCGCGTTCGCCGTCGGTGCACCCACCGAGGAGGACCCGCTGGCACAGCGTCGCGAGCAGTCCCCGCCCGCACCGGCGGCCACCGAGTACATTCAGGACAGCAGTGTTTTCCTTCGGAAGAGCACCCTGGCCGAAACGCTGGAGTTGCTGCGCGGGCGGCCCGATGCGGTGGTGGTCGCCGGCTCCACCGACTGGGGCGTTGAGGTGAATATCCGTTCCCGTAGGGCGGATTGCGTGGTCGCCATCGACCGGCTGTCCGAATTGCGGGAGCTGCGAGTCGAATCCGACCACATCGAGATCGGGGCGGCGCTGACGCTCACCGAGATCGAAAGCCGTCTGGACGGTGACGTCCCGCTGCTGGCCGAGCTGTTCCCGCAGTTCGCATCCCGGCTCATCCGCAACAGTGCGACCCTCGGCGGCAACCTGGGTACCGGCTCTCCCATCGGTGACAGCCCGCCGGTGCTGCTCGCGCTGGAGGCGTCGGTGGTGCTCGCCGACGCCGACGGTGAGCGCGAGGTCCCGTTGGCGGACTACTTCACCGGTTACCGGCAGAGCGTGCGCCGTCCGGGCGAGCTGATCCGCTCGGTGCACATCCCGCTGCCTTTGTCGCAGGTCGTGGCCTTCCACAAGATCGCCAAGCGGCGCTTCGACGACATCTCCAGCGTGGCAGTCGCTTTCGCGCTCGACATCGAGGATGGGGTCGTCCGCAAGGCACGTATCGGCCTGGGCGGCGTGGCCGCGACCCCGATCCGCTCCCTCGCCACCGAGGCGGCCCTGGAGGGCAGGCCATGGTCGGCGGAGACCGTCGAGGCCGCGGCCCGGGCGCTGCGGGGCGAGGGCACACCGATGAACGATCACCGCGCCAGCGCGCTCTACCGTTCCGCGATGCTGGGCCAGAGTCTGCTGAAGCTGTACGCGCAAACCACTGAGGCGGTGTCGCCATGAGTCATTTGTCCGAGCGCCCTGAAAAGCCTGCCGTCGGCGTATCGATGCCGCACGAGAGCGCCACCCTGCACGTCACCGGTAGCGCTCTCTACACCGACGACCTGGTCTGTCGCACCAAGGACGTGCTGCACGCCTACCCGGTCCAGGTCATGAAGGCCCATGGCAGGATCACCGCGCTGCACACCGAGCCCGCGCTCGCCGTGCCTGGCGTGGTCCGCGTCCTGACCGGTGCCGACGTACCCGGCGTCAACGATGCCGGGATGAAGCATGACGAACCGCTGTTCCCCAACGAGGTCATGTTCTACGGCCACGCGGTCGCATGGGTGCTCGCCGAAACCCTGGAGGCGGCCCGGCTCGGTGCGGCGGCCGTCGAGGTGGAGCTCGACGAACTGACCTCCGTGGTCACGCTGCAGGACGCCTTCGCGGCCGACAGCTTTCACGGCGCTCAGCCCGTGATGCTGACCGGCGACGTCGACGCCGGCTTCGCCGACTCCGCGCATGTGTTCACCGGCGAGTTCCAGTTTTCCGACCAGGAACACTTCTACCTCGAGACTCATGCGGCGCTGGCCCATATCGACGAGGCCGAGCAGGTGTTCATCCAGAGCAGCACCCAGCATCCTTCGGAGACCCAGGAAATCGTCGCGCACGTACTCGGCCTGCACAGCCACGAAGTAACCGTGCAGTGTCTGCGGATGGGCGGCGGCTTCGGCGGCAAGGAAATGCAACCGCACGGGTTCGCGGCCGTCGCCGCACTCGGCGCCAAGCTGACCGGCCGGCCGGTTAGGCTGCGGCTCAACCGGACGCAGGATCTGACCATGTCCGGTAAGCGGCACGGATTCCATGCCCAGTGGAAGATCGGCTTCGACGCCGACGGACGCATCCGGGCATTGGACGCCACCTTGACCGCAGACGGTGGCTGGAGCCTGGATCTGTCCGAGCCGGTGGTGGCCCGTGCGCTGTGCCACATCGACAACACCTACTGGATTCCCAACGCGCGCATCGCCGGTCGTATCGCCAAGACCAACAAGGTCTCCAATACCGCCTTCCGCGGCTTCGGCGGACCGCAGGGCATGTTGGTGATCGAGGACATCATGGGCCGGTGCGCGCCGCTGCTCGGCCTGGACCCGATCGAATTGCGGGAGCGCAACTTCTACCAGAAGGGTCAGGCGACTCCGTACGGGCAGCCGGTCGTCCATCCCGAACGGATCTCAGCCGTCTGGCAGAAGGTCCAGGACAACGGCGGCATCGCCGATCGCAAGCGCGAGATCGCCGCCTTCAATGCCGCACACCCGAACACCAAGCGGGCACTCGCGGTCACCGGCGTCAAGTTCGGAATCTCGTTCAACCTCACCGCCTTCAACCAGGGCGGCGCGCTGGTGCTGATCTACAAGGACGGTTCGGTCCTGATCAACCACGGCGGCACCGAGATGGGCCAGGGCTTGCACACCAAGATGCTTCAGGTGGCCGCGACCACGCTGGGTATCCCGCTGCACAAGGTGCGGTTGGCCCCGACGCGAACCGACAAGGTGCCCAACACTTCTGCCACCGCCGCCAGTTCCGGGGCGGACCTCAACGGTGCGGCGGTGAAGAACGCCTGCGAGCAGTTGCGCGAGCGGCTACTGCAGGTGGCCGCCTCGCAGCTGGGCTCGAATGCCTCGGATGTGCGCATCGTGGAGGGCGTCGCGCGCACCTTGGGCAGCGACAGGCAGCTGGCCTGGGACGACCTGGTGCGCACCGCGTACTTCCAGCGAGTTCAGTTGTCCGCGGCCGGCTTCTACCGGACTGAGGGGCTGCACTGGGACGCGAAGACGTTCAGGGGCTCGCCATTCAAGTACTTCTCCCACGGCGCCGCCGCGGCCGAGGTGGAGGTGGACGGCTTCACCGGCGCGTACCGCATCCGGAGGGTGGACATCGTGCACGATGTCGGCGACAGCCTGTCCCCGCTGATCGACATCGGTCAAGTCGAGGGTGGCTTCGTGCAGGGGGCGGGCTGGCTGACGCTCGAGGACATGCGCTGGGACGCCACTGACGGGCCGAACCGCGGCCGGCTGCTGACCCAGGCCGCGAGCACCTACAAGTTGCCTAGCTTTTCGGAGATGCCCGAGGAGTTCAACGTCACGCTCCTGGAGAACGCCACCGAAGAGGGCTCGGTGTACGGGTCCAAGGCGGTGGGTGAGCCTCCGCTGATGCTGGCGTTCTCGGTGCGGGAGGCATTGCGGCAGGCCGCCGCCGCGTTCGGACCGTGCGGGGCCAGCGTCGAGTTGGCTTCGCCCGCAACCCCGGAGGCGGTGTACTGGGCGATCCAGGCGGCTCGCTCGGACGATGCCTCTCGGAACGGTCGTGCCCGTGACGGGCTGGTCGCCGGCGGCGACACCGGCAACGGGCACGCCGCCGACGGCGAGATCCGAACCGATGCAAATGCGCTGAACGGTGCCTGACATGACGTGGGTTGCCGCGGTCGCACGGTTGCGAGCGCGCCGGGAGTCCGGCGTACTGGTCACCGTTGCGACCGTGCGCGGCCATGCCCCGCGCGATGCCGGTGCGAAGCTCGTCGTGGGGCAGACCGAGACGTGGGGTTCGATCGGCGGCGGCAATGTCGAGGCCGTAGCGATCGATCGGGCCAGGGAGATGCTCGCTGTGTCCAAGCCCGAGCCGGAGCTGATTGATTTCGCTTTGAACGACAAGGTGACCAACCAGCATGGCGTGCAGTGCTGCGGTGGCACGGTCTCGGTGCTGCTCGAACCGCTGCCGGTGGTACGGGCAGTCGCGGTCTTCGGCGCCGGGCACGTCGGGCTGGAACTGGCGCGCATCCTGGCACGTCAGGACCTCGACCTCCATCTGATCGACACCCGCTCCGACATCCTCACCGAGAAGCGGCTCGGCGTGCTGGCAGACGCGGTGGCGCAGGTGCGCGTCCATCACACGCCTCTGCTGCCCGAGGAGGTGCTGGAAGAGTTGCCGCACGGCACCCACGTCCTGATCATGACCCATGATCACGCCGAGGACGCAGCTCTGTGCGACGCCGCCTTGCGTACAACCCATCTCGGCTCCATCGGACTGATCGGCTCGGCGGCCAAGTGGGTGCGGTTCCGTAAACGCCTCGCCACCGAGGGCGGTCACGACGAGGTCACCATCGATCGGATCAAGACCCCGATCGGGCTGGCTGACATCACGGGCAAGGAACCCGCGACAATTGCCGTGAGCGTCGCTGCCGATTTGCTGCGCACCTTCGAAACCGAAGGCAACTGAATCTCTACCCGGATCGAAGCGGTGCCCCGCGCTCGTGAGAACGCACACATGCGGGGCACCCATTCGGCACGACTGCGCCAGCCACTTCAACAAGCATCCGCCTCACCAAGGCAGGAGCCGGCTTGCGCCCTTCGACGACCCGAACATCCTCCTGCGCAGATTGTTGGAGATCTCGGTGAGCGAGACAGCGGTGGTACGGAGGTACGGAGCTGGCCCGAGGTCTCCACGAGCCCGTCCCGCGCGCCCTGTGTGCTCGGGGTCGGTGAGGGGCTGACGGCGGGCCCAGCAGCGGGGGCATGCTGTGCGACGATTTCGCCGCCAAAGGCGAAGACGGTGATCTGGTCGTTGCTGGCCAGTACAGCGACCTGATGGTCGATCGCCGCGGAGTCGGCAGAGCAGTCGCAGGTGTCGACGCGGACGTGGTGGTCGCGGCCCAGCCAGGTCTGAAAGCGCCACCAGGTCGACGGCGACCGTTCAATCACCCCAGGTCAAAGCACCGACCAGCCCAGATGGCTTGTCGCACGATCTGACATGGATATTCTTCAGACTCCTGATCACCTGCAAGTAGCCGACACCATCACCAACATCGGCGGCCGTCCCGGCTGCCCATGGCGGGGGCTGTGCGCGTCGGTGAGCCACAAGTCGCACTGGGACAGCTCACCGGGCCGATAGACCGTGCGGGAGACCAGATCGATTGGGGCATGGGTCGGCCGGAGCTCACAGATCCGGCCCTTGAGGATCGTCATGCCGCTACTTCGGCCGGCCCCGTCGCTCGCCAGGGCCCTCCTCACCGTGTTCTTCGAGATGCCCAGATGCTGCGCCATCGACCGGATCGGCATCTTCAGCCCAGTGCAGTCAGGGGCATTGCATGTTCGGGGTCTGTCCGGGGTGCCTGATCCCATGGGACCGAGGGCCGATAGCGGTCAGCCACAGTCACGGCTGGTGCGACGGAGAACGGCGGCGATGTTCGTCTCGTCGTTCTGACGGAAGACGCTGATGGCGAGGTTGAGCAGACTGACCATGGTGCGGAAAGGGGTGCCGGTGCGGAGCTTGGAGTTGTCCTCGCGGAACGTGCCGGTCCCAGACGTGGTGCAGGAGGTTCTCGATACCCCGCGGTGGTGGGTCCGGTCGCGGGAGAAGTGGTCCAGCGGGATGTCGGTCCAGGGAAGCCTTCTGGCCTCCGAATACCGACCGGGGTGGTTCTTCTTGATGTCGGCCAGGTAGTGGGCAACGTCTTGGCGAAGGTAGGCGCCGTGACAGTGCTGGGTGTGCACGGCATATCCGGTCAACACAGCGTCTTTGAGGTCGATGGTATCCAGCAGCAGCTGGAAGGAAGGGATCTGATTGCTCTTGGCGGCGATCCATCGCTGGGCCAGAACCACGCCGTGGTGGTCCATCGCGGCCAGCAGCTGGATCACTGTGGTGGTAGCGGTTCAGGAGACGCGCACCGTCCTGCCGTCCACCGCGACGGCAGGCAGCGCAGGCTTCGGCGGCGGCTCGGACTTTTGTGGCGGTGGTGTTCCGGCCTGGAGATATGAGGCGATGGCCGCGTCCAACGCGTCGATGTCGAGATGCTGGAGCGGACGGCTGACGGCGGACGGTGGCTGCGTGCGGCGCCGGCCGGACGTCGGTGAGCGGGTCGACCCGGAAGCCGAGCACACCCAGGACGGACTGCGGGGCATCGTCGATCCATTCACCGATTCGATGAAAGAGCGGGCCCCGGTGAGCACAGCGGCAGCGGCCGCACATAGCAGTGCCAGGCCGGGTCCCGCAGCCCCCGCAAGCCGCGGGGATCGGGCACCAGACCGATGAATCGTCACACGCGAGACCGGCGAACCGGACCGATCGCGACTTCGCAAATGGACCGCCCCGCGGTGCTGCGGCCTGCCGCTGCAGTCGCCGGATCTCTGCCCAGTCCTCCACGAGGATCGCCTCCCCGCCTGCTCTTGATCACCAAGGCCGGAGCCAGGCGGAGATCACCAATTGGGTCACTTTTGATGCGCCGTCAGAAGGTCAGCATTCGGCCGTCGTCGAGATCCCTGGAGAAGATCCCAGGGTGGCGGACGACCCGGTCGTCATGCCGGCACCCAGCTTGCGGGGTATTCACTTATCCTCGCGGAGGTTCACTTCTCTATTTCAGTCCCGGAATGCTCTGGGATCCAGAGAGGTCTGGTTGATTCGATGCAGTCGATGCCGGTGCGCGGTGAGCCGGGTTTTCAGTAATCGATACGGTCGGACTTGGCCAGCCACGCGTCGAACGGCGCCGTACGGTTCGGCATGTCCACTCGCTCGATCGCCATCGGCCACAGCTCCGCGGGCTTCTTTTCGAACAGGTCGTAGAACTTGCGGTCGTCGAAACCGGCCACCGCAGCGTCGTCGCGATCTGCGGCGAAGATGATCCGGTCGACCCGCGCCCACAGTGCAGAGGAAAGACACATGGGGCACGGCTCACACGAGGTGACCAGGACGCAGCCCTCGAGCGAGAAGGTGCCCAGCTTCTGGCAGGCGGCACGGATCGCGCTCACCTCGCCATGCGCCGTCGGGTCCAGGCTCGAAGTAACCCTGTTGTTGCCGATCGCGAATACCTCACCATCCTTTGCGATCAGTGCGCCGAACGGACCGCCACCGTTCTTCACGCTGTTGGTGGCAAGGTCGATGGCCTCGTCCATCCAGATGCGCTCAAGCTCGTGGATGTTCGTTTCTTGGGTGTGCGCGGTCATGGTCACTTCCTTGTCGCAGAGGGTGAGGACTCCCCGAATGTTCTGCCCATGCGGGACACCGCACGCGCAGACTACCCGGGGCAGCAAGTGGGGGCTCTGCGGTTGCCGCCTTGAAGTCAACTCGGCCGACGACACCCGCGGGGGATCAGCGCGACTAAGGCTTGTCCCGCAAATGGTGTGCCAGGCAGGGTGACCGGCATGACTTGGTACGGTTGTCCGCATTTGCATGGCCTGGAGGTGTAGCGGGCCTCGGATTTCATGGAGGCCGAGCGGTGAGGTTCGTCTGCCGGAGCTTTGGACTGTCGGATCTGCCGCGGCGCGGTCTCGCCACACACGAGGCTCCCCTGGAGCTGCTTCTCCTCGACATAGAGGCAGAGCTGTCCATCTGGGAAGAGGGGAGGGCGGTGTGGTCCGAGGAAGCGTTTCCCGTGGCCGAGCTTGCTTACCACCTGGCGCGCTGGCTCCAGAGTCCGCTCGCCGGCCAGGAGGGTTTCAGGTTCGACTCGATGCAAGCGGATGCGGGACTGATCCGCATCGTGGGCTCTGATGGAGGTTGGCGAGTCGGCTCCGACTTCCAGCCCGACTGCTGGACCTCGCCCATCGTCTGGGATGTTCTCGTGGCGGAGATCAAGGAGTTCGACCGCTCTGTGCGTGAGGGCGTCGCTGCGATGGGTATCGAGCCGTCCTTCATCCCAGAGGTTTGACGGCTCTTCCATCCGGTCGGGACGGGATGGAATGATCATGACGTGGCTGGTGTGATCACGGCGTCAGAGCCGTCTTGGATAGGCCCGTTCACCGGGCTGAGCCCGCGCCAGTTCGCCAAGTTGGTGACCGCGCTTCGGCGCGACGGAGCGGACGCGATCCGCAAGGGGCGTCCATGGGGTCTTCCGCTGGAAGACCGAGCGTTGTTGATCGCGGTGTACTGGCGCACGAACTTGACGATGCGCCAGCTTGCCCCGCTGTTCGGGGTGTCGAAGTCGGCGGCAGACCGCATCATCGACCATCTCGGCCCGTTGCTCGCACTCCAGCCGCGCAAGCGGTTCCGGAAGGACACCGTGCTCATCGTGGACGGCACCTTGGTGCCCACCCGGGACCACACAGTGGCTGAGCAGTCCAAGAACTACCGGTACTCAACCAATCACCAGGTCGTCATCGACGCCGACACCCGGCTCGTCGTCCTGGTTGGCCAGCCTCTGCCCGGCAACCGCAACGACTGCAAGGCATGGGAGGAATCCGGTGCCAAGGCCGCCGTCGGCACCACCACGACGATCGCTGACGGGGGCTATCCGGGCACCGGACTCGTCATGCCCCACCGGCGACGCAAAGGCGAGGACCTGCCCGACTGGAAGCAGGAGCACAACCGTTCACACAAACAGGTCCGGGCCCGCGTCGAGCACGCCTTCGCCCGCATGAAGACCTGGAAGATTCTGCGCGACTGCCGCCTGAGAGGAGACGGCGTCCACCACGCCATGGCCGGCATTGCCCGCCTGCACAACCTCGTCCTCGCCGGATAGGCGAACGGACCGAACTGGGACAGCATCGCGCCTGGCCACTCCGAGATCAATTGCGGGACAAGCCTTAGGCGCGCGCAATGTGCTCTGGTGAGGCGGGAGAAATTTGGTTGGTCATCAGAAAGGCTCTGCTGCCCCTTCCGTGTCTCGTTTCAGTTGCTGTTTGCGGAATAGCACAATTACATCCGGTGGGCCCTGTCGAAGGTCAGTCACCGAAGCCATGAAGGAGTTGGCTGGTCGGCTGCCCCCTGTTGTGGATTCGCACGAAGGGCAGCACTCGGTGGACCCTTCTGCGAATGGCCGTGGCCGCCTCGGGCCGGTCTGCGCCCCTCGACTCAGGCGCGTTCGCGCTGGAACACCCACTGGCCCTCAAGCCCCGGTGCGACCGCGCGGCGGCGCAGGCCGCGCCACTGTCGACCAGGGCGCGACCCTCGGTGTGCTGCGGGGCGGGCAGGTTCCAGCCGGTGGTGGGGATGAGGATGTGCGAGACGGTGAGAACGGCGGGGCGGTCCTTGATCTCGGGCTCGCAGGCGTGGCAGTACCTGTCGTCATGGTCCGCGTAGTCGTACTCGTTCGTCCAGCCCTGCCAGGGGTGGCGGGGGCGTCGGTCGGCGGGGAGGTCGCTGTACCGCAGCGGGACCGAGACCTTCAGAAGCAGATCGCCGTCTCCGGTCCTTGCGCGTTCTCAGACGAGATACGCGTGGGTCTGCACAGCCTTCACCGTCGCCCAGACCTCCGCGCCCGGATGCAGGCCGAGCTCGGCAGCAGCGACCGCGGTGAGATCGGCAGCGAGCGGGAGATCGCCGGTCAGGGCGGCGCGGATCTGGTCGCCATGGGTCTCCAGGCCGGCGACCTCGCAGCGCCAGAGGTTGCGGGCGCTGGAGCCGCTGGGGCGGCTGCGGTGGAGGGTGATGGCGCTCGGGGGGAACGCCACGAAGACCGGTCCGGACAGGATCTCCGCGGTGGTGATGGCAGGGCCGGTGTCGAGGCGGACCGTGTGGCCGTCCGCGTGGCCCCGGTAGAGGTTGAGGCCGACGAGCTGCGCGATGTAGTCCGTACGGGGGTGGCGGGCGATGTCGGCTGGGCTGCCTTCCTGGACGACTTCGCCGTGCTCGACCACGACCAGGCGGTCGGCGAGGACCATGGCGTCGAGTGGGTCGTGCGTGACGAGTACGGCCACTGCTTCGAACTCTGCCAGGTGGCGTCGGAGTTGGGTGCGGACCTCCAGGCGGGTACGGGCGTCGAGTGCGGCGAGGGGTTCGTCCAGGAGGAGCAGGCGTGGGCGGGTGGCGAGGGCGCGGGCGAGGGCGACGCGCTGCGCCTGGCCGCCGGAGAGCCGCCGGGGCTTGGCACCGGTGTGATCCGCCAGTCCCAGGCGGTCGAGCCACTCGGCGGCCTGCGCGCGTGCCTCCGCCTTGGTCGCCCCCTGGCAGCGCGGCCCGAACGCCACATTGTCCAGGGCGGTCAGGTGGGGGAAGAGGAGGTAGTCCTGGAAGACGACGCCGACCGGGCGGGACTCCGGAGGTGTACGCTCCAGCGTCGTGCCGTCCAGCCACAGGTGACCGCCGGTGAGCGGTGTCAGGCCGGCCAGCGCGCGCAGCGCCGTGGTCTTGCCGGCGCCGTTCGGGCCGAGCATGGCGACCACCTCGCCGGGCGCGACGGTCAGCGCCACGTCGAGGCGGAAGGCACCGCGGTCCACCACCAGTCGGGCGTCGAGCCCGTTCGGGGCAGTGCCGGTGTGGAGGTCGTGAGTTTCGGTCATCCGGCGGTCATCCAACGGTCGCGCAGTCCGGCCAGCACCGCGATGGACACGGCAAGCAGCACCAGGCTGAGGGCGATCGCCGCCTCCGGGTCGCTCTGCAGGGCGAGGTAGACGGCGAGGGGCATGGTCTGGGTACGGCCGGGGAAGTTGCCGGCGAAGGTGATGGTCGCGCCGAACTCGCCGAGCGCGCGGGCCCACGCCAGGACCGCGCCGGCTGCGATGCCCGGCGCGATCAGCGGGAGTGTGACCCGGCGGAACGCGGTGAAGCGGGACGCGCCCAGAGTGGTCGCCGCTTCCTCGTACCGCGGGTCGGCGGCCCTCAGTGTGCCCTCGACGCTGATGACGAGGAACGGCATCGCCACGAACGCCTCCGCCACCACGACCCCTGCCGTGGTGAACGGCAATGTGATGCCGAACCAGGCGTCCAGCCACTTTCCGACGATGCCGTTGCGGCCGAGCGACGTCAGCAGCGCCACACCGCCGACGACCGGCGGCAGGACCAGCGGGAGCGTGACGAGAGCGCGCACGAGGCCACGACCGCGGAACTCGACCCGGGCCAGCAGCCAGGCCAGCGGAACCCCGATGACCAGGCTCACGGCGGTGGCGGCGGTGGCACAGATCAGCGACAGCCGGAGCGCCTGCCACACCTCGGCGCTGGTCAGCTGCTCGGGCATGTTGCGCCACGGGGCCCGTACGAGCAGGGCGATCAGTGGCACGATCAGGAACGCCAGGCCGATCAGTGCGGGTACGAGCAGAGGCAGCGGTGCACCGCTGCCGCCACCCGTCCGGACGCGCCGACGCCGCGGCCCACCCCGGAGGGTGCCGGTCGCGGCGTCGGGCTTCGTGGTCGAGGTCACGGCTTCAGGAACCCGGCCCCGGTCAGGACCTTCTGGCCCTGGGCGGACTGCACCAGCGCGATGAACGCCTTGGAGGCATCGGCGTTGGGGGCGTCCTTGAGCAGGGCGATCGGGTAGTCGTTGACGGCGTTGGCCGATTCGGGGAACTCCACGCCCTCCACCTTGTCACCGGCTGCCTTCACATCGGTCTTGTACACGACCGCCGCGTCGGCCTCCTTCAGCTCGACCTTGGTCAGGGCACTCTTGACGTCCTGCTCGTACGAGACCGGGGTGAGCTTGAGACTGCTGGCGTCGAGGGCCTTCTGGGCGGCGGCGCCGCACGGCACCTCCTTGTCGCAGAGCACGACCTTCAGGCTCGACTTGGTGAGGTCCTTGAGGGAGGAGATCTTGTCGGGGTTGCCCGGCAGGGTGGCGATCTCCAGCTGGTTGCGGACGAAGGTGGCGGGCGTGCCGGAGGCGTCGCCCGCGTCGGTGACGATCTTCATCGTCTTGGGGCTGGCCGCGGCGAACACGTCGGCAGGTGCGCCGCCGGTGATGCTCGCGGCGAGGGAGTCGCTGCCGCCGAAGCTGAAGGTCACCTTCGTACCCGGGTGCTGCTTCTCGAACTCCTTGCCCAGGGTCGTGAAGCTCTCCTTCAGCGAGGCCGCGGCGAACACGGTGACCGTGCCGGACAGCTTGTCCGAGGCGGAGGCCGAGGCGGAGGAGTCCGACTTCACCGACGAGGAATCGTCGGACGAGGAGCAGGCGCTCAGTGCCAGCAGCGCGGCGGTGCCTGCACCAGTCATCTGCAGGGTCCGGCGTGCAGTACGGGTTATCACGGGTCCACTCCCTCTGGTCCTGATGGACATGTCTACGGTCTGTCGACGACCACGTTGGTCGACTTGATCACGGCAATCGCCGGAACACCGGGCTCCAGCTTCAGCTCCTCAGCCGACTCGCGGCTGACCATCGCCACCACCCGGAACGGCCCGGCCTGGATTTCCACCTGTGCCGACACGTCGCCGAGGATCACATCGGTGACGATGCCGGAGAAGCGGTTGCGGGCCGATGAGCCCGTGGAATCCCGCTCCGCACGGTGCAACTGCCGGGCATAGGCCGCGAGGGCCGGCCCGGGGATGATCCGGCGGCCGGTCTCGTCGCGTTCGGCGGTGATTTTCCCGCCGTCGACCAGACGCCTCACGGTGTCGGCACTGACGCCGAGCAAGGCGGCCGCGTCCCCGATCCGGTAGGTGTGCATGCGCTGATGATAATGCCGCAGATGCAAGGTGAAAGTCTTCTGTGTCTTCGCATGAGCCGGAGCCTCGATCTTTTTGGATTGCATGTGCGTTTGTACGGGATGGGCATCCGGGTATGGGCATCCGGGAGGTGGTAGCCCATGAGTCATTCCACTGCATTGGCGGACACGATCGCGGAACTCGCCCTCACCGGAGATCTGACCCGTCCGGCCCGCCTGACGGTGGCCGATCTGCTCGCCTGGCCGCAGCACGAGGCCGACGTCAGCTTCGAGTGCGCCACCAGCGGCACCCAGCACCACCGCTTCACCGGGCCGCTCCTGCACGACGTCCTGTCGACGGCCGGTCCCCTCTTCGACCCCGCCCGCCGCAAGGACCGCCTGCGATTCCTGATCGCGGTGTCCGGCGCGGACGGCCACCACACCCTGCTGTCCTGGGCGGAGATCGACCCCGATTTCGGCCGCGCGCCCGTACTGCTCGCCGCCACCATCGACGGCACGCCGCTCGACCGCGCCGGCGCCCAACTCGTCCTGCCCCAGGACCGCTGCGGCGCCCGGCACATCAGCGGCATCGACGCGATTCGCGTGGACGGCGGCTACGCCTCCTGGGCGTGACGACCCCGCCCGCGTCCGCCTGGCCCCGTCCGCCGCCGCGCGCCGTCAGGGCCAGAGCAGTTCGTGGCGCCAGGTGGACTGTCCGGCCTCGGCCCGGCGGTACACCCATCCGGTGGTGGACACGGTCGATGCTCGCCTGCCAGAACCCCACCTCGGTGGGGGTGATGGCGTAGAGCGTCCAGCTCGGCGGGCACGGTACTTCGTCCGGATGGGCCGCGCCGAGGCGCTCGAACTCGGCCAGCACATCCTGCCGGTCGGCGAGCGGGCCCCGACGGTGCAGGTGGGCAGCGAGGCAGGAGCCACGGCCGCGCTCGGCGATGTCGCCCTCGGAGGCGGCCCGGCCCCGGTCGGCCGCGGTCCCCACGATCCGTACCTGTCGTCCCACGGAGGGCCGGTAGAAGTGGGCCGACAGATGTGGATTCTCGGCGATCTCCGGGCCCTTGCGGCTGTCGGCGGGGTCGCGAAATACACGTACCCGTCGTCGATGTCCTTGACGATCAGGACCCGGCTCGACGGGCCGACCCGTACACAGGCTCATGGCATGCGGCTCCAGCTGCCCGGCCGCATCCGCCGGGAGGATCCACTCCGCCACCAGTGGAAGAGGGTTGTCCGGGAACTCCTTCTCGCCGAACGCGGCAGCCTCCACGCTCGCGAAGACCGGGATCGACCTGAGTCTGTTGCGCATCGCCCCACTCACGCGCCAGCACCCTACCCGCACCGGAATCCCGTTGCCCGAGGCGATCCGCATGGCTACGGTCTGCTCCATGGCTGATGACGAATCCACCCGCTCGGCACGGCTGTTGGACGCCCAGGCGAAGGCCGCGCGGCTCTTCGCGGAGATCGAGGAACGCGGGCTGGTCGCGCCGGGCGAGGGGGAACGGGAAGTCAGCGACCGGATCCGGGACCTGGCGAACGAGCTGTTCGGCACGACCCGGCACTGGCACAAGCGCATCGTGCGCTCCGGGCCGAACACGCTGATGCCGTACCGGGAGAATCCGCCGGACCGGGTGATCGGCGCGGACGACATCGTGTTCGCCGACTTCGGGCCGATCTTCGAGGAGTACGAGGCCGACTTCGGGCGGACCTTCGTCCTCGGCGGCGACCCCGTCAAGCACCGGCTGTACGAAGACCTCCCGAAGGTCTTCACGGCGGGCCGCCGCTTCTTCGAGGCCGACCCGGAGATCACGGGCGCGCGGCTGCACGCCGAGGTCGAGCGGCTGGCGGCGCAGGCCGGCTGGGAACTGGGCGGCTGGCATGCCGGGCACCTGGTCGGGGAGTTCCCGCACGAGTGGATCGACGGAGCGGACACCGAGTCGTACATCGCGGCCGCCAATGACACCCCGATGCGGCGCACCGACAAGGCCGGGCGCCGCTGCCACTGGATCCTGGAGATCCATCTCGTCGACCGTGACCGGGAGTTCGGCGGTTTCTACGAGGAACTGCTCACGCTCTGATCCGCCAGTGTCAGCCACACCTGGTCGCGGGTGAGCGGGAGCCGGGTGAACCGGACGCCCGTCGCGTCCCGGAGTGCGTTGGCGATGGCAGGAGCGACCGGGTTGAAGGGGCTCTCGCTCATCGACTTGGCGCCGAGGGGGCCGATGGCGTCGGCCGTCTCCATGAAGTGGACCTCGGTGCGAGGGATGTCGGCGTACTGGGGGAGCCGGTATCGGCGGAAGGCAGCCGTCTCGACCTCGCCCCGTTCGTCGATGTGGACGTTCTCGAAGAGGGTGGCGCCCAGCGCCTGGGCGACGCCGCCCTCGACCTGGCCGCGGCTGCATCGGGTTCATGACCTTGCCCGCGTCGGTGGTGTGCACGCTGCGCAGGATGCGGATCTCCCCGGTGTCCGGGTCCACGGCGATCCGGAACCACTGCGCGTTGAAGGCGACCGAGCGTGGGGTACCGCTGAAGTGTCCGTCGGCGGCGACGCCGACCCCGACCGTCTGCGCGGCTGCGTACAGCTCCTTGGGCAGAAGGCGTCCGCCGGGGCGGAGCACTGCCTCCTCGGTGAGCCGGCAGTCGGCGTGCGGGACGCGCAGGTGGGCGGCGGAGAAGTCGAGAAGCACATCGGCCAGGGCGCGTGAGGCACGGAGGGTGGCCTTGCCCGCGACCACGACGCCCGTCGAGGCGAAGGCGCCCGTGGCGTGCTTCACGACGTCCGTATCGAACTGGCGGACGGTGATGCGATCGACGGTGGTGGCGAGCTCCCCGCTGCGATCTGGCGGTGCACGGCGGTGGTGCCGTTGCCGAACTCCGCGGTACCGAAGCGCAATTCGGAACTTCCGTCGGGCAGGAGGAAGGCCAGTGCGTCGGCGATGTGGCCGCCGGGCGGGCCGGTGGCGATCATCGCCAGGGCGGTGCCCTCGCCGACCAGCCAGTTCTCGGGGACGGATTCGGTGGCAGGCTCCGCCTGGGCGCGGCGGACGATGGCAAGGCATTGGTCGAGGCCGTAGCCGGCGATGTACCGGTCCTCTTCCTCGCCGCCCGGGGTGATCACCGCCTCGCCCGGCTCGATGATGTTCTTCGCCTTGAACTCCAGAGGATCCATGCCGAGGGCACGGGCGAGCTCATCGAGCGCGGACTCGACGGCGAACATCACCTGACCGAGGCCGTAGCCCCGCAAGGCACCCGCCGGGACGGTGTGGGTGTAGACGGCGTAGGCGTCGACCTTCTTGTGCGGGGCGCGGTGGACGGCCGTCGACTCGCCGACGCTGTGGAACATCACCGCCGGGCCGTGGTTGCCTACGCGCTCGTGTTCGACACCACCCGCAGTTGCAGCGCGGTCAGCGTGCTGTCCCGGCGAGCGCCGACCTTCACGCCGATGATGAAGGGGTGCCGTGTGGTCGCACCGCAGAACTGAGCCCTGCGCGAATACCGCCATGCTGTCGCCCAGGGCATCACCAGCCCTTACAACAACGCTTCGGCCAGAGAACTCGCTGGAGACTGGAGCAGCCCCGACGGTGCTGAGGTGGCCCTGGAGAGGGATGGGTCTGTATCACCTCAAGCGAACGTGACCGGGTCGACACCCAAGTCAAGGTGATCTCCGGATACGAGAATCTTGCCAGAGCCACGTTCACTTGTACGCCGACCCCTGCCTCAAGAACCGCCGGCTGTTCGACGAATTCGCCGCTTTCCCGTCTTCGGGCGAAGCCCTTGGTGCGGCGGCCGCATAGGCCGAGGATCGATCAAGCCGGAGGCTCCACCCAGGGAGCCAGACGTTCCCCGACCGCCAGATTCTCGCGCCAGTACCGGAAGACGGTTCCCTGGACGATGTCGAGCTGCCCGGCCGCGACCAGGCCGGAGGCGAGACTCGACCCGCCCGCATCGGCCTCGAAGGCAATCAGTACGGGAGATGTCTCACCGACCTGCCGGGCAATGAGTCGGAGCTCGTCAGGCGTCGGCGCACGGAACACCGGTTCCTGGAAGACGGCCGGGCACGTGACGAAGACCGGGTCGCTGAACACCAGCTCCAGGCCGTGGGCATACGAAATGTCGTGCCCGGCGCCCAGACGCAACCGCCCGGGGTCCCAGGCAACAATGCCCCAGTCCCACCATGACCCTTCGGGAAGCTCGATCACGGCTGGTGCCCGCTCTGGACCGAACCGTCAATCGGGAATCACCAAGCCAAGTTCACGCAGTCGCGGAAGACAGACCTCCAGGCACGCCTCCAGAGAGACGGCGTCCGTGCGAACCAGGAGATCATCCCGAAACGGAGCCCCGCTGCCCTCCCGTGCCGGGGTGGAGGCACCTACTCACCGGCGCGGGCCACGAGCAGCGGCTGGAAGAAGCCGGTCTCCTGCGGCATCCGCCATTCGGGGTCGACGAACCCGGCCTCGGCTGCGAGGCCGGCCAGCCGGTCCTGGCCGAGTGCCCAGTAGGTGGTCCGGCGGACCTGGACGCGCCACTCTCCGCCTGCCGGAAGGAGTTGGAAGTGTTCCAGGTCGTAGTGCTCGCCGTCGTCGTGCCAGTGCCAGAGCTGGAACGTGACGGTTCGTTCTTCGCCGTCGGCGGTCCGGTGGACTTGTGGAGGTGCCGAGGCCGGGCGGTCGCGCAGCAGATCGTCGTAGGGGCGTGTGCTGACCAGTAGCAGGCCGGCGGGACGCAGCACGCGGCGCATCTCGGTCAGGGCGGCGTGCACGTCCTGCTCAGTCAGCAGGTGAGGCAGCGAGTTGTCGGCGCATACGACGGTGTCGAACCGGCCGTCAGGAATCGGGAGGCGTCGCATGTCGGCGACGGCCGTGCACAGGCTCAGGCTCCGGCGGGCGGCCTCACAGGCAGCGCGGGCGGCGGCGCGGGGGCTGAGGTCGGTCCCGGTGACGCGATGCCCGTGCAGCGCCAGGCCGATGGCCTGCGTACCGATGCCGCAGGAACAGTCGAGGACCGCTGCACGATCCTGGCCGATCAGGGCGTCCAGGGCGCCCCCCTGCCGACGGACGCTCGCGTCCCAGTCCGAATAGATCAGGTGGTAGTCGTCGGCCAGTTCGTCGTAGAAGTGCGCCACCGGTGTCTCGGGCATGGCCCGAGATTACCGTGCCTGCTTTCCCGGAGGTGCCGGTCATCCCCGCGACCGACGCGAACGCCCTCACTGACGGCAGCACCGTCATTTCCCGTGAACATCTGCGAGCGAGTTGATCGCCAACTGCTGTTCAACTCAGGTTCTGGTCCAACTTCTGTGGAGCTCTCACGCTCTGTAACGTCTCGGGACCGGATGGCCCTTCGTGTCTCGTTGACAGACCTGTTTGGGATCATGCCCGCATGGACTTCGACCTCGCCCCACCAACCGGCTTTGGCCCATTGCGGATCGGTATGACGCGGCAATGGGCCAATACGGCGCTGGACTCGCTCCGCGATCTCTCCGCGGTCTCGGAGTCCGACCGGTCGGGTCAGCACGTCTTCCGTCCCAGTGGACTGATGATCAGCATCCACTGCACGCGAGACATGCTCGAAGCCGTTGAGCTCGGGAGGCCGTCGAGGCAGACAGACCGAGTCATCTTCCGGGGCCTGGACGTGTTCGCAATCCCGGCCCGCGAGCTGGTGCAACGCATGAGCCAGTACACCTCGATCGAGGCAGACCCCGACGATCCAGCGTCTTTCATTGCCTCTGACCTGCTCCTGAGCTTCTGGCGCCCGTTCGCAGCCGACGACGAACCAGAGGAAGAGCAGGGCTACTACTTCAGCTCGGTCCTGCTGGCACGGCCTGGCTACTACGACACCCCTGCTCAGACTGCGGAGCGACTCCAGCAGAGCTCGTGACGGGCCCGTCAGGATGCCGACTGGACTCGTTTCCGCAAGAGGCCGAAGCCGGCCCGGCCGTGCGTGCTGCCGGACGGGCCACCATCTTCATCACCCATTACCCATCGCCTGGCCAATACTTGCCTCGCCGACCGCATCATCGTGCTCAACCAAGGCCGTATCGAGCAAATGGATACGTACGACGAGTTGGCGCATCAAGGGCTATTCACGAACTCCTCAAACTCCAAGAAGACCGGTGACCCAGTAAGCCCCGCGCGCAATCGAATTCCAGCGAGAGCCATGGATCCACCGGGAATTCTGTCGGAATGCCGGCCCGAAAACACTTCAGCCCGTCTCCCGGATGGGGACGGGCTGAAGTGTTTTGCTGTGTGGGCCCAGCGGGAGGTAGAGGGTGTACACGAGCTGCCGCATCCAGCTTCAACACGCTGCCTGGCCGCCGCTCGGAGATCCGGTGCGGCTACGGACGTACGCCCCGCTTGCCCTGCGCCCTGAGGACGCTCCTGCCGCTTGCTTCCCCGTACGAGAGATGTGTACGGGGCGCCCCGCTCTCACCGATCCGGTCGACTGCGCCCTGGACATCGCGGCCACCCGGGCCGGAAACGAACTGGCCGCTCCTGGAGCATCCCCTGCGCAGACGCGAGAGGAGCCCGGATCCCCCGTCGAATCCCGGGGTCGTAATCGGGAGGCGATACGGGCGGGGGATGCGGAACACTTTGCCCGTGATCGTGATGCAGCCCGTCCTGGAGATATACGAACCTGACGGCTTCGACCTCTGGCCTGTCGCCGAGGTCGAGTCGTTTGGCTTTCTGCCTCTCAGCGGTGAGCTCTCACCCGCCGAGGTCGGGTCGGCGGTGAGGCGTATCGCCGGCTGCAATGACATCGACCCCGACGGCGACCGCCCGCCTCGTCCGGTCGACGCACTTGGCTCGTTCCTTCACGGACTGCTGACGTTCGACAACCTCGTCGCCGCCGGCGGCCTGCGGGTCACCGACGACTCCACAGGCGTCACCTTCCTGCCTGGCTGCTGTGATGGACTGGAGGACTGGCGCGACTGGCACCAGTTCATCGACGGCGGCAGCCTGCTCGGTTTCGGCCACGACCCCGTGTCACCGGTTGCGGAGCGTTTCGGCGACACCGTCCGGCTCACTGTCAACGCCGAGCAGAGCGGCAGTCCGGTGATCGAGCTGTCCGTCGCCGCGTTACGCAAGCTGCTCGCCGGTGCCGAGCGCGATCTGGCCGACTTCCTGGCGCTGGCAGCCGATTGGGCCTCCAGGCACCTGCCTGGCCACTGCGCACCCGTCACAGCCGCCCTTGCCCGCGTTGTCGACCTTTCCGCGCCAGCCATACCGCCGGAGGCGTAGGACGGTGGGCTGGCTTCGCCGGCCAAGGCGGGGCCCTGGATTGTCATGGTGTGCGATGCGGTGAGCATGTTCGCGTGTGCCTTGCTGGGCACTTCGACGTGCACACCGACAGACATGGAGGGGTTCGTGGTGCTGCCCAGGCGCTGGGTGGCAGAGCGCACGTTCGCGTGGCTGATGCGTTCGCGCCGACTGGCCCGGGACTACGAGAAGTTGGCAGCCAGGAGCGAGGCGGTGATTCGGTGGTCGATGGTCACGCGGATGGGCCGGCGTCTGGCACGGTCACGGGCCGTCGATCGATGCTGCATGCCCCCGACGTCTCTTGTAGGAGCTACCCGCGCTTCGCCGGCCGCCGGGCCTTCGAGCGCACCCCCTCGACCTTCGCCGACGTTGCCTCCAAGCCCGGCTGAACCGTGATCTCCCTGAACTTCAGCGGCCCTTGGCCCGCGGGCTGCCGCTTGTCGAGCACGCCCGGAATCCGCCTGTAGTCCAGCGCCAGCACTGTCACCGGCAGTCCTTCGCGCCAAGGCGGCACGATCGAGCCCGGTACCGACGCAGGCGAGGACACGGTTTCCGTCCCCGCCTCGGTCACGGCCGTGGTCCTGGCAGCCGAGGCCGCCAGGGCCTCGACCAGCTCCTCCCGCGCGATCACCCGCCGGTCGAGCTCGATCGTCGCAGCCTCCAACACCTCAGCGCGCCGGGCGACTTCCTCCCACAGCCCACCCACCCGAACCCGGGCCGATGTCTCCCGCTCCTCCAGCACTCCCGGCACTGACGCCATCGCGCACCCCTCGATCACGGAGCCGAAACAAGACGCCGCATACCTCCCTCATGCCGAGCTAGACCATGCCTGACCAGCAGAAATCAAGCGATCACGTTCGGTTGGGATACGGACTTTCAGAACAGGCCCAGGTGGCCGGTGAGTTCCACCAGACATGTGGATGCGCGGAATGCGTGGATGAACTGCTGGGTTCTGGGCGAGCAATCCGCACCGATGGCGGGTGCTGAGGGACCTCGCCGACATGGTCGACCGACTGGGAGCAGTGGATCCGCTCCGAGTGTGGCGGGCATTCGCCATGGCGGACATCCGCCCTACTCGGTCCGTTGATCCTGCCCGGACCCAACTGCGAGATTGGCCAGGCGGCTCAGGTGTTCTCGTGCCTGCGGGTTTGGCCGCACTGTTCTGTTTCACTCCTTGGTTAGGAGCACGATGGCGCGACGAAGACGAACAGGTGCGATTGCCGCGGCGTCGGCCGTGTTGATCGCCGCGGCGCTGATTGCGCCTGCGGCCGCAGCCGCCGACCCGACCAACCGGACTGGCTCCGGGAGCGCTGGCGCGAGCAAGGCCGAGCCCGCTGATCCCGACGGGCCACAGGGGCCGGGTCGGTCGCCCCTTGCTGGGCTCGACGACCGGGCCGGGCGCGACAACCCCGACTCGATCTACAAGGCGGGGAAGACCGACGAGTTTCAGCCGCTGACCGACGAATTGCTGTCGGATACTGCGGCCGAGAAGCTGGGCAACGCCGACACCAGGCTGCTGCAGCAGGCGCAGGCGTCGAAGAAGAAGTCTGTCACGGTGTTGATGCTGGCCCGGAAGGGCGCGACCGAGGACGTCGTCGCCGCGGTGGAGAAGGCCGGCGGGACTGTCGGGTCGGTGACCGGAAAGGTCGGCTACGTCCGGGCGACCGTCCCGACCGACAGCGTGACCACCTTGGCCGGTCTTCGGTCGGTCGCGGCGATCGACCTGAACCGGACGTACAAGGTCCCGGGCCCGGATCTGGGCGCCGCGGGTGCGAGGAAGGCGGCAACGAAGGCCGCGGGGCCGACCGCGCCCGGCGCGAACACGCCCGCCGACAACCCGTACCTACCGATCAACGAGACCGGCGCCGAGGCCTTCGTCAAGGACAACCCGGCCTGGGACGGGCGCGGCACGGTCGTCGGCGTGCTGGACACCGGCGTCGACGTCGAGCATCCCGCGCTACAGACGACCAGCAACGGCAAGCCCAAGATTGTCGATTGGGTAACCGAGACCGATCCGGTCACCGACCGCGACGGCAGCTGGGTGCGGATGTCCACCACCAAGACGGGTCCGACGTTCAGCTACCTGGGCAAGACCTGGACGATCCCGGAGGGCACGTTCCAATTCGGCGTGTTCTACGAGAATGCGACGGCCGGGAGCGACTTCGAGGGCGACCTCAACCGGGACGGCGACACCCTGGACTTCTACGGGGTTCTGTACGACCCGACCACACACAGGATCCGGGTCGACGGCAACAACAACCAGGACCTCACCGACGAGACACCGATGGCCCCGTTCGCGGTCGACCGCCAGGTCGGCCACATCGGGAGCGACGACCCCGCAACACCGCAGAACGAGCGCATCCCGTTCGTCGTCGAGCACCGCGACAACGTCGATCTCTCCCCGCTCGGCGGCAGCAACGTCGGCAAGACCGCGAACTACGTGTCCATCGGGTTGCCGGTCGCCTCGCACGGCACCCATGTGGCGGGGATCACCGCCGGCACGTCGATGTTCGGCGGCCAGATGCACGGCGCCGCGCCGGGCGCGCAGATCGTGTCCGCCCGCGCCTGCACTTGGGGCGGTGGCTGCACCCAAGCGGCACTGACCGAGGGCATGATCGACCTGGTCACCAATCGCCATGTCGACGTCGTCAACCTTTCCATCGGTGGGCTTCCCGCATTGAACGACGGCTCCGACGTGATCGCCGCGCTCTACGACAAGCTGATCGACAACTACGGCGTGCAGATCATCATCGCCGCCGGCAACGACGGCCTCGGCACCAACACCGTCAGCTCGCCGTCCGTGGCGGGCAAGGCCATCTCGGTCGCCGCGTCCGTCAGCTCCGACACCTGGTGGGCCGGCTACGGGTCGAAGGTCGCCACCAAGCAGGGCATCTTCGGCTTCTCCTCCCGCGGCCCCGCTGAGAACGGGGCGCTGGCACCGCAGGTGTCTGCGCCCGGCGCAGCCATCTCCTCGATCCCGATGCGGCTGTCCGGTGAAGCCGTCCCCGAGGCCGGGTATTCGCTGCCGACCGGGTACGGCATGGCCAACGGCACCTCCATGGCAGCCCCGCAGGTCGCCGGAGCAACGGCGCTGCTGCTATCGGCCGCCAAGGCCCATTCGCTGACGGTCAGCCCGGCGGCGCTGAAGACCGCTCTGGCCGGCACCGCCGACCCGATCCCCGGCGTCCCGACTGCCGCGCAGGGCGCCGGCATCATCGACACCGTCGCGGCCTGGAAGCAGCTCAGCGCCGGCATCAACACCAATGAGCTCACTGTGTCGGCTCCCGTTTGCAGTTCGCTGTCCGGCCTGCTCGCGACTCCGAACACCGGCGTCGGCATCTACAACCGTTGTCTGCCAACGGAAGGCGGCCAGGTGACCGGTGCGCGGAAGACCTACAAGGTCAGCGTCACCCGGACCGGCGGTGCCGCAAGGAACGTCGTGCACCGGATCGGTTGGATCGGCAACGACGGCACGTTCAGCGCCCGCGCGGCAATGCCCCTGAAGCTCGGAAAGGCTGCCGATATCACGGTCGCCGCGACCGCGACGACCTCCGGCGTGCATAGCGCGATCCTGACCATTGACGACCCGGCGACGGGCGGCATCGACCAGTTCGTCGCCGTCACCGTGCTGGCGACCAAGCCGCTGGCCAAACCCGACTACGCGGTCACCAGTTCCGGCAAGCTCGGCCGAACCGGAACCACCTCGCTGCTGGTGCCCGTTCCCGAGGGCGTCGAAGCACTGCAGCTGACCCTGGGCGGGCTCGCCGACGGCAGCCAGGTCCGCGCATTGCCCATCGACCCCGACGGCATGCCCGCGGACTCCAACGCCAGTTCCCACTGCTACACCAACTACACCGACCCGGCGAACTGCAACGCCACCGCACGACCGGTGTACCGACCCAAACCCGGCATCTGGGAGTTCGTGATCGAGTCTCGCAGGACGTCTCCGGTCGAACAGAACCCGTACACAGCGAAGGTTTCGCTGCAGGGCATGTCGTTCGATCCGGGGACCGTCACAGTCGACAAGGTGACGATGAACTCGCCGAAGAATGTCGGCTCGACGGGGACGAACACCTTTGGCCCCGCGATCGCCCACGTCGCAACTGGCGAGATCGGCGATGTCCGCAATTTGTTCTCGACGGTCTCGCAAGGCGAAATCACGTCCAACATGCTCTATGTTCCGCGTCAGACGACCCGGCTCGACGTGACGCTGACGCCCAGAGAAGCTGCCGATCTGGACTTCTACGTGTATTTCAACGGCAGGCCTATAGGCCAGAGCACTACGACCGGGGACTTGCCCGAGCACATCGTCATCGATGATCCACAGCCGGGTACGTACTTCATCGTGGTCGCGGGAGTCGCCGTGCCCGGAGACAACGTCACGTTCGACTACCACCAAGAGATGTACTCGAAGGGCCTCGGCACGATTACGCCGAAATCCGACGCGAAGTACAAGGTTGCCACGGGCCAGTCGATGCCGGTCGACGGGGCAGTGGTCGTAAGCGCTCGGCAGTTGACCAAGGATCCCATGGTCGGCCGGGCCAGAGTGGCCAACAAGTACGGCACGATCATCGGGGCGGCGGACGTCAAGATCACCACTGTTGATGTCCCCCAACTCGATCTGGTCGGGTGGACCCCGCCATTCGTCGGCGCGGCTCTCAACGAGAGCGGCGTAGTCGCGGGGGATCGCCAGTACAACTCCAGGATGACGCCGACCATCTGGACGGCTGCCGACGGGTTCACCAACCTGGATCTTGCCGGGGGCAGGTACGGATCGGCTCTGGACCTGAATGACGGCCAGATCGCCGTCGGTATCGCGACGGACAGTGCATTGCATTATCTTCCCGCCCAATGGGCCAAGGATGGATCGCTCACCGTGCTCGGCGTCCCGGATTGGCGGCCCTATTCCAGCGGCTATGCGACCGCCGTGAACAACAAGGGGGTGGTCACCGGATTCTCCGAAGCAGTCGTCAAGGAGTCTGACGGCAAGAACCACAGCTACAGTGACGGGTTCGTGCGGACGCCGGATGGGCCGTTCAGCAAGCTGGCCCACCTGTCCTCGGATCTGACGGGAACTCAGCCGCGCGCCATCAACGATGCCGGAATGATCGTCGGTGCCTCGCGCACCGATGGCCATGTGCCGCACGCGGTCACCTGGGATGCGACGTCAGGTGTTGTTCAGGATCTCGGCACGCTTCCGGGACAGTCTTCGGCCCAGGCGAACGATGTGAACGCCTCCGGGACTGTCGTGGGGACCAGCGGTGACGACGCGTTCGTGTGGACCAAGGCCGGCGGAATGCAGCGCCTTGCCGACTACGGATACAACGCGACCGGCGAGAAAGTCACCGACGACGGGTGGATCCTCGGAACTGTCGAACTTTTCCCGGACGTTGCGGTGTCGGCGATGTGGGACCCGCAGGGACGGCTCTGGGATCTGTCCGGCATGGTGCCGCTCTCTGCCGGTGATCGATTCACGCCGACCTACAGCTTCGACATCAACGATCACCACCAGCTGATGGTCTACGGCGAGGGCGGCCCGAACGCCGCCTGGTCCAGCTCGGTGATGCTGAGGATCCCGGCAGGTCTGGGCAACTAGGCCCCGGCGCCACCTCGTCCCGTCGGGCCACCGCAGTCGGCGGCCCGACGGGACGAAGGCGTTCAAAGCCGGCCCCGGTCCCGCGCGTGCCAGCCGAGCAACACCCGGGATTCGGCGCCGGCCAGATCCATCAGCCTGCGGACCCTGCGCACAGCATGGTCCGCAGGCTGATCTCCAGTCGGGAAGCGACCGCGGCATCGCTCCTCCCGAGTCCAGGCCTGGGCGACGAGGCGCTGCTCGATCAAGCGTTGGAAGGGCTCGCTCTACTGGAAAGGGCGGTCAAAGCAGGCGAACAGGAACGCACTCAGATGCACCGACGGCTCGACCGTCTCGAACGTCAGTTGGGAGTGCTGCTCGCGGCGCACACCGAAAACAGAATCGACCTCGCCGGGACACAGCACTGCGAGCATCAGGGCCTGGCGAGGCGTACATCGAACAGACCATGTACGCCTTCGCCCGCCGCTACGCCGAACGGTGCGACCTCGTGTCGCACCGACAGAACCGCGAACGCGGGCCGAAGCTCAACACCACTCGGCAAGGGATGGACGGACATCCGGAGCCGGCCGCCGCTGTGATCCGCTTCCACGACGCGGAGGAGCCGCGGCAGTGAGCGCCGGACTCCTCTTCCACCGCCCCGGCGACGGCTACCGTGGTGGTAGACGCCGCCAGGAGGCGCCGATGAGCGTGCAGCCCGAGGAACACCCCGCCCCGCCGACTTCGGCCACCGCCGCCCAGCTGCGCGCGGATCGCCGCGCCGGGGCGTGGGTACCGCGTTCGAGCAGGACTGGGCACGGGTGTTGGAGGATGCCCGGCAGGGTTAGAGCCTCGCCCCGCTGTACGGGGTCGTGGACACGTGGCGGGTCCGGCTCGCCGCGGCCCCGGCTGTGGACGCGTTCCTGGAGGGAGGTTGCGACGACTCCGACGGCATGGACCTGGACCAGGTCCTCGGTCCGCGTCCGTGAGTGACCAGCTGTCCTGGTCCGAACGCCTGTCACCCCCTCCCGCGGCAGGCACTGTCGGTGAACTTCCCGATCACGCCCGCGAGACGCTCCGGGACGTCCTGGACATCGCCGGCCGCGACCTGTGGTCCTTCCCGCCGTTCGACCTGAGGACGTCCGTTCCGCTCGATGCCGATGCCGCAACCTCCTGTCGCAGCCGGTGGGCTGAAGTCGGGGGCAGCCTGATCTGGGTGATGCCGGGGAGGGTGAGAGCGGCCCTGACGAAGCCGGGCATCGAGCCGTGCCAGATTTGCAGGCCCGAGACGCGGCTGGATCGGTATGGCTGAGCGCCCCGGTTTCGGGGCAGGCTCCGAGGGGGACGGCGGGAGGCGTGGATGGGCCTTGATGAACTGCAGCAGCAGGCCATGCGAGTACATGATCTGTACGACCGGCTGAACCTGCGTGAACGGGGGCGGGTCTGGACGCGGGAAGAGTTCATGCTCGGTTTCATGGGCGATGTCGGCGACCTGGCCAAGCTGGTCATGGCCGAAGAGGGAGCTCGGGACATGCCGGGCGGGCGAGCGGCACTGGAGCACGAGCTCGCGGACTGTCTGTGGTCGGTGCTCATCCTGGCTCGCCGCTTTGATGTCGATCTGGAGACCGCCTTTCGTCGCACGATGACTGAGCTTGAGACGGCGATCAGTACTCGGCTCGACGGCGATGAGGATCCACCGTGAGCGCGAGGACCCGCTTCGGTCACAGGCGGGTGCAGGCCGTACGGACCGCCCGGCGCGCCTCGCGGGCGCCGGGCCGGCGGGAACGGTCCCGGGGACTTCCTGCGGGGCTGCTGTCGGTCACATGTGGTGAGCAGCGAGCATGCCGAGGTCTGCGGTGGCGGAATCAGGTCAAGAGCGCTTGGTGAGGACGATGTTGGCGCCGTGCTCCTTGTACTCCCAGGGGTGATCCAAGTGCGTGTGGGGCTGATGGTTCGGGCGAGGGCGGAGCCGCCGGTCCAGGAGGCGTACTGACGGACCAGGGGCGCCTCGCACCCCACCGGGCCGCCGTTGCTGTGCCGAAGCGCGAAGGCTGACACCAAGGTCGGCACTGACCTGGGGTTTCGCTTGACCGATGCACGGGAGTGGCGGGCCTGGCTTTCGCGGGCCCGCCCGGTGTCGCCCTGAGCGGTAGGCGCGGGGGAGAGGTGGACATGGTGCTTCTGCTCGCAGTGCCCGAACCAGATGCCGGCCCGGTTCACCACTCGGCTCAACCACGTCCTGGAACAGGGTGGGGCTCGCGCTGGCCGGGCGAGCCGGCGCCCGGTTGGCCGCCCAGCTGGGTTTCGAGGCGGCGACGAAGAACTTCACCGCCCGGGACTTGACCGGCGACCACGACGGCCGCAATTGCGCCGTCGTCCTGGGCGACGCCGTCGCCGAAGTCCTCAACAGCCGCGGCATTCTGATCGAGGTACAGCACCACCACCTCGAACCGCAGAAGTAGGCGTGCCCTGGACTGTCGCTAACAGCCCCGGACACCCCGCCATCAGCCATCCGTCGCCCCGCGAGCTCCATGCGGGGCGCCGCTTGCCGCAGGGACGACCCATGACCGCCGATCCGTACAGCGCCGCGCTCCCGCTCCCGCGGGAGACCCTCTCCCGCGGGAGACCCTCTCCGTCATCCGTCTGCTGGAGACGTTCGGAGAAGCCCGACCCCTCGGGCCTCCGACCCCGGACGAGCGGCACAAGACACTGCTGCGCACCGCCGAGCTGCTGGACCGCCTCGCTCTCACCGAACCGGGCGACCGCGCTCTGGACATCGCGGCCAGCCGCGCCGGGAACGAGCCGGCAGCCTTCGACCGCCTGAACAACACCGAAGGCAACGCGGGCAAGGGGGACGTCGGGCACGTACACCAGGCGCGCATACGCCGTGTGGATCGCGCATCCTCGCGAGCTGCCGGACTGACCAGACCACGCCGTAGCGGCTCTGAAAGCCCGTACGACGCGGCAGGAAGGAGTCCGCCGCTGGGACCGCATCGTCGAGCGGCCTCGCCGCCACGGCTGCTGCGTCCAGCCGATGTCGCGTACTTCCAGGCCGTCCGCGCAGGCCACGTACGAGATCCGGTCCGACCTTGTCGCGGTCGCCAAGTGCGCCGCGTTCCTCCTCAGGACTTCGACGCCGTCACCGCCGGACTCACGCACGAGTGGAGACCGGGGAAGGTCGAAGGCAGCGTCAACCACGTGAAAACGATCAAGCGAGCCATGTACGGACGGGCCTCGTTCCGACTTCTTCGGATCCGAATCCCCACCCGGTCGTGATCCGGCCCGCTGCTCGGCGTCTGCGGCTGCAGGTCAGAGCTGACCACTGATCCGTCCAGCCAGCCCTTCGAAGAACTCTCGGAGGTTGGCGGCGGCAAGGTCGAACTGGTCGAACCATGAGGCGGTGGTGGACCTCCAAACCCGCCCGGAGCCTGCCAGCGCGAACAGATGGCCACCGCCATCGCCGGCGAACACCAGGGCAGGCTCTTCTCCGTCGATCTGGACGGCCCCGTACTCGCGGAAGTCGCTTGCGACCGTTGAGGCTGGGTGGACGAAGTAGCCGCTGTCCACATCAGGCAGGGAGACCTCGCCGATCACCCAGTACATCGTCGTCAAGTCCGAGGGTGTCGGTGTCAGTTCCACGAGCTTTTCCGTCGCCCCATGGCTCTCGTTCGTCGCCCGCGCGACCACGTTCCTAGCGGGCGGGAAGCCGTGCCGCGCCTGGAACGACTGCATCAGTTTCGTGAGTGCCGCGTCCGTCTGCTCGCACCAGCCGCGGACCCATTCGGCTTCAAGCTGTTCATCAGCCACGATCGACCTCTTCGCACCCAAGAGGACTCGCTTTCCGCGAGTCCGGAAGAACATACAGGAGTGTTCACGCCGATCCGGTCAGAGGCAGATTCAAGGAGTCCCAACAGCTTCCAGAACAGAGGTGGCGGCAACGCAGTGATCTTGCTCAGGCTGCGCGCCTCCAAATCTCATTCCACCGCTCGGCCCGAGCTAGAAGAACTATCCGGTCGGCGGCGGTCGGGTGCGCGCTGAGACTCACCCCGCATCGAGTGCATAGCCGGTGCAGGAAGTGCCCAGAACTCCAACGAGTCGTCCCCTTGTCTGTGCCGCAGGCACGGCACAACGAGGACGCTGCTGTGGGCGGGATAACGGAGCGAAGTATGCGTTCCACAACTTCCGGGAGCGGTTCAGTAGGGTGGAATTCCGGATTGGGACAGTAGGCCAGGCTCCCTTGTGAACCACGTCCCTTGTCCCACCAGCTGCCATCGCTCCTGGGATGGCGAAGCCCAGTGGCCTTCTCTTGCCGACGGCGGGCCATGAAGGCGGCCTCACCCGCCAGCCAATGCTGGCGGGCTGCGTGAAGCTCCACCACCGCGCGGACCAGCGAGGCCGGGTCCTTCTCCAGATCAGCAGGAATTCGTGCGCTACGACATAGATAGTGATACGTGGCGCGAAAACCATATGGGGCGAAAGTGACGACACACGTCCGGAACGCGGCATGACGAGCCCGAACGGGTTGGCTCGTGTCGTGCACGCGTCGACGATGAGTCTCAAAGCTGGCCACCTGCGTGAGGATACGGTCACGCCTACCAGCCCTGCATCCGAATATCGGCGACAGGGCAGTGCTCGTCCGTATTGACGGCTTAGCCTCGCCGTTTCGGTTGGGTTGAGGCGGTGTCGCTGATCGCCAACTGCTGGGTGGCCGACGTGATTTCGGTTGTTGGGCAGGTCGGAGTCCCGACGCGGTGGTCAGGTTCTCCGGGTTCTTTCGGGTCGTGGGCGGACGGGGGTTTGCCGGTCAGCTGGCGGGTCGGGGCAGTCCGGCGAGGCGGTGGAAGGCCGTGGCCAGTTCGTTTCTCCAGGGCCAGGTCGCCGATATTCGCAGGTGGAGGCGTCGGCCGCCGTGGGTGAGGCGGCCGGCGACGTGCAGTAGCCGGTAGCGGAGTTTCTTCGGCTCGGCGGTGGCCAGCTCCCCGTCCAGGAGGAGGACACGGGTCCAGGCGAGCAGGTCGATCGCGGCGAGGCTGAGTTCGAGCCAGACGGCGTTGACGCCGAAGTCTCGGGAGGGGAAGCGGCCGAAGCCGGTGGTCTTGCCGCACCGGATGTGGTCCTCGATGGTGGCATGTCCGCGGTGGCGGACCTCCAGGAACTGCGCGGAGCCGCCACCGGAGTACGGGGTGTCGGTGAGGAACACCTGATGCCGTAGGCCTTCGTCCTGGTCGAACAGGGACAGCTGTGCTCCGGGGTGCGGCCGCTCCCGGCGCACGATGATGCGGGTGCCGGCCGGGTAGCCGTCCAGATCGACCATGCCGGTCAGCTCGGCGACCTCGGCGCTGGCGCGCAGTGTCCCGTCCTGGTTCAGGGCGGGATGCCAGAGGTGCTCAGGCATGGCCCGGACAGCGCGGCGGACCGGCGCGGTGATGGCGTATCCGACCGAGAAGAAGGTACGGATTCCTCGTTTCCGCACGTCGCGGACGTGGGCGAGGAAGGCTTTCGCGGATCCGGCACTGTCGGTGCGGACGAGGATGTCGGTACCGTGCCGGTGGGCGTCGGGGATCTGCGCGAGTGCCTGGTCGAGCACCGTGATGTGGTCGCTCGCGGTGTTGGCACCGGCATTCCCGGGCCGCAGTCGGCCCGACAGCGCTTCGCCGGTGTTGGCCAGGAAGCACAGCAGCGGGTGGAAGCCGAAGCCGCCTTTATAGGTGGGTGCGGCCTGCTCCTTCTCGGAGTGGCAGGTGATCAGCGTGGCGTCGAGGTCCAGGACCAGCCCGGGCAGCATGTGCCCCGCGGCCCGGGCTGCGGGTATGCCCTCGCCTTGCTCGGCGGCCTGCATCCAGGCGACTTCCCGGGCTCGGGCACGCGCCGGGCGCAGAGCAGCCAGTGTCCTCTCGTCGGTGTCGGCGAGCAGCCGCCAGGCCGTCGGTGTCGAGGCGACCGGACCGAACAACCTTGTCTGGTCCCGCAGTACGGCCAGGTCCGCGATGGCCTCACCGCCGTCGGCGAGCATCACCGCCAGGTCGGTGGCGATCCGGCCCGGATCATGCCCGGTCCCGCGCGGCCGAAGCGGCCTGAGAGCGGCGGAGTACGCAGCGGTCAGCCCCGTGGCATCGGCAAGATCAGCCAGTAACCGTGACCCGGCATGACCGACCACCCCCGAACCATCCGCACTGACATGGATCTTGGGACGCAACCCGATATCCTGCACGTAGAAAGTGCCCTCCGCCTGGACCGACAGAACCCCTCAGCAAGGTTCATCGTCCCAGGTCAGGAAGGGCACTTTTGCGTTTCCGCCCCAACATCCGCCGTACCCAAACGAAACGGCGAGGTTAGCTTGGCTTTTGAGGTCTGACCTCAACTCGGTGAGTCTGGGAACATACGAGTGTGCTGCTGTCGTGCCTTTCTCAACGGAGGCCTGTCTTGAACTCGTCTTTCCCCATCGAGTCCGATGAGTCCCTGGCCGAGCTGCTTCACCGCTTCGTTGAGTCGCTTCGACAGTGCGGTGATCGTGTTCATATCGCGCTGCGTGGTCCGCTCGCAGAGTGGCTGGAAGATGCCGCGGATGGGGATGACGAGGGCGTCATCAGCCCTTATGCCGAGGCGGTGGACCGAGCGGTGCTAGGCGACAGGGCCGGTGCTTGATCGGTGCGCCGCGGTTTGGTGCCCGCCTTGTGGTGGGCAAGGCGGCTGAACGCCTCGCCGGTTGCGAGGACCCTGCCCACATCATGCAGTGAGGCGGGGCGGCGGCCTTCGCACACAGGTTCCTGAACCCCTTTCGGACGCGGGCCGGCGTCATCTTGTTCGGTGGGGTCGGCCAGCCTCCTCCATGGTCGCCGAAAGTCGGTGGACAACGGACGGGCGAGCCGGAGTTGGGCATGAGCAGCGATCACCAGCCACGTCCGACGGTCTGCTGCTTCTGACCTGCGAAGCCGTGGTTTCGTCCAGCCGAGCGTCTGCTGAACAGCCGAAACGCGTGCTCCAGGCCGAAGCGTCGGAGGAAGGGCTGCCAGCAGCGGTCGACGTCGTCCGGGGCGGCGCTCGTACCCGACCATCACAGCCACACGGGCTCGTTGACCCCGCTGCTGGGAAGCTTCTCCACGGCCAGGCGGATGACGGTGCCCGCGATGATGGGCAGCTCAGCGCGTCATCGCGCCGTGCCCGCGCCGGTGCTCGGCCGTCAGGGTGAGGCCCACCGGCGTGGTCACCGGCCCATCACAGCAACGCGTCGGTCAGCTCGAACAGTGCGTCCCCGCGCACAGGCAGGCAGTCGAAGAAGTCGTCCCTGAAGTGTGACGCCACCGCGAGTGCTTCCCGCCGGACATCGTGATGCAGCAGACTCGTCCTTCACGGCCTTCGTACTGGTCAAGTGCCTCTTTGGCCGGAGCGCAGGATCAGACGGAGGCCGTGTTCACGTCCCCGCAGTCCCCGTACGAGCGATCGCGTTCGGGGCATCGTTCGAGGCCAGGGGTGTACTCGAGCGCCACAGTCGGGCCAACCTGAGCATGCTTGTTCGCAAGCGTGCGTGCCTTGGGCTATCCAGGGATGGCGCCGGGGTCGACGCCGGTCAGCTCGCAGCTTGCGTCCCACAACTGCGCCGCGACGGAGGTGTCGGCAAGGTGCTTCCATATCGGTTCATGTCGGGGCTCGCCGCGCAGGCCGAAGACGCACGGTCCCCACAGCTGGCCTCCATGCACGGCCGGGTCGAGCACCGCCCGGACCGCGGGCCATGCGCCGGCATGCTTGCCCTGGACGAGGAGAGCCGCAGGTGCCGCGCTCAGCCGTGCGCTGATGGTTCTTACATGAACCGGCGGCCGTGACGGCGTGAGGGAGTCCAGCGCGCCGCCGGGATGGACCACCGCGCTGCTCACCGTGCTCCCCACAGCGCGCAGGCGGTGGTCGAGCTCGAGACCAAAATACATCTGCGCCAACTTGGAACGTCCGTAGGTGCGCTTGGGCTGGAAGTCATTCCAGGACTGCAGGTCGTCCAGGTCGAGCCGCTCCGACTTCGCTGCGAAGCTGCCCATGGTCACAACGCGACCCGCCGGCGCAGCCGACAGCAGCGGCATCAGCCACTGGGTCAACGCGAAGTGCCCGAGGTGGTTCGTGCCGAACATGAGCTCGTGACCGTCCTCGGTCTCCCTGCGCGGCGGGTCGTCAAGCGCGACGCCAGCGTTGTGGACGACCGCGTCGAGGCGTTCAACCTCCAGTGATTTCACCGCCGTTTGCAGCGACCCGAGGTCGGCGAGGTCCAGCCGTACGGACCGCACCCGCGCACCAGCAACGCGCGCACGGATCGAGGCCGTGGCGACCTCGGCCTTCGCGGGATTCCGGCTGCCAAGTACGACGGTCGCTCCGGCTTCCGACAACTGCTCCGCGATGAAGTACCCGATGCCGGCGTTGCCGCCAGTGACCAGGACGGTGCTGCCGTCAGCACGTGGCAGCCGTTGTAAATTCCAGGGCGGAGTGGAGGATGCGGACGACATGGCGACGGGACTCCCTTGCTGTTGAAGGCGGCTGCGGCTGCTCTGTTGGCAACTCGACACCCACGGTTTCAGCGTCCACCGACACATCTCCTATGGATCAACGACAGTACCGCCAGACGGCCGATATCCCACCGACACAGTGCTGGCCCGTCACGCACCGTGCCAGTGAACGTCACGATGGCCAACCGGAGCACTCAAAGGTCAACTGGGAGGCTCAGCGACCAGAGGTTCAAGGAAAAAAAGGATGCGCCCGAGGCGCCGGGGGCCTTCTTCGGCTGGCGAGGTACGTTGGATCGGCCCGATCCCGAGCGCCCCCGAGATACCGGAATGAGCACCCGCACGCGAGGGTGATCCGTAGCCTGCCCGGTACGGGTTCCATGCTCGGGGCCACCTTCATTGCCGCAACCGGCGGTGACATGGATGCCTTCGCCAGGGCCGACCGCCTGGCCGCGTTCGCCGGACTCTCACACGTGCCGCGCGACTCCGGACGCGTCAGCGGACACATGCGTCGGCCTCGCCGCTACCACCGCGGCCTCCTACGCGCTTTCTACTTCTCCTCCATGGCCGGCCTGCGATCATGTCCCGCATCGCGGGCGTACTACGAACGCAAGCGCGCCGAAGGCAAGGGACACAAGCAAGCAGTCCTGTCTCCCGCCCGCCGCAGGGCCAACGTTCTATGGGCAATGATCCGAGACGGAGCGTGCTACCAAGCAGCACCACCAGTCACGATCACCGCTTGACTTCCTGATTGGGAAGTCCTGCGGAACGGTCAACGAGGCCCGCAGCTGACCAGGGGAGAATGCAGGCATGGCGATATGCAAGAAGTGCGGTGCGCGAAAACGTAGTTGGCTTCGTTCCTGTTCCCGGTGCCGTTCCGGTTCGGACCGTGCGGACGTGCTCGCGGATTCGGTCGAGCTGGCGGTGGAGACGGGACTGCTCGGGTGGATCGGACGGGGGATCACGGGAGTCGCGCGGCTGGTGCTGCGCGTGTTCGACTGACCGGGCTCACGCGGGCGTGGCGCGGCCAGGGTGTGATCGATGCAGGGAGTGGCTGCCCGTACCTGTTCCGAGCCGCCGGCCGGTAATCACCGGGCCGCGGCCGCCGGACCTCGTCCCCGGATGCCCGCAGCTGCCCGTCCCGGCCCGCGTAGCCGTGCCCGGCCTGCTGCCGCTGTGGCGCCGCTCTCGGGGCGCACCCACACCACGCGACCGAGTGGGGCCCGCCCTGGTTGCCGCAACGCCGGGACGGAGTCGGAGGCGCGGGACGAGCCGTCAACGCGGCTGAGGGGTGAGGCACTGCGCGGCAGAGAGCGGGCAGGCGGCCGGGTGCGGCGAACGGGACTGTAAAACGTTCGGCGCTGCCTCGTCGACCCCGAGCAGGTGGCGGGGGACGATGGCCGGTGACAGTGTGCTGCGGAAAGGTTCGGCGGGCGAGATGAAGCACGGTGAGGGGCAGGAGGCCGGGATCCCTGGCCGACCGGGCCGCAGGCTCTTCCTGGCCGGGGCAATGGCCGGTGGCTTGGGGGTGGCTGGTTGCCACTCCTCCGAGACGGGGCGGACCGGGACCGGCGGGTTCACCCCTCCCGGCGTCGACCGCCGCGTCGAGAACAGGGAGAACGCCCGGGCGGGGGACTCCGGCTGGCGGGTCCGTTCGTTGGGACCGCCCGGGGCCATCGAGGGCTATACCGACAAGGTGAGTGTGTTACCAGGCGAGGAGTTCGGCCTGTACGTCTCCACCACCGCCCCGGCGTTCTGGGTCTCGGCCTACCGCGTCGGCTGGTACGGCGGGGCGCAGGCGCGACTGGTCTGGCGTTCGCACCGTGTTGCCGGCTCGGTCCAGGGCCGCCCCCAACTCATCCAGGCCACCCGTACTGTACGGGCAGACTGGCAACGCACCCTCCCTGTCCGCACCAGTGGCTGGCCGGAGGGGGCGTATCTGCTACGGCTGGACTCGGAAGACACCCATCAGTACTTTGTGCCACTGATCGTCCGCTCGGCAGGCGCCGCGGGCAGAGTCGTGCTGATACACGCCCCGGCAACATGGCAGGCATACAACCGGTGGGGCGACTACAGCCTTTACCAGGGCGAGAACGGCGCGTATGGCACGCGGTCGCTCGCCGTCAGTTTCGACCGGCCCTATGACGGCAACGGCGCCGAGAAGTTCATGGTCTATGAACGGGCGGTGGTGGTGCTGGCGGAGAGGCTGGGTATCCCGCTCGCCTACACCACGGGCTTGGACGTCCATCGAGACACCGGAATTCTTCACCACGCGGCTGGAGCTGTCTCGCTGGGACACGACGAGTACTGGACGCCGCAGCAACGGGCGCATGTCACCCGAGCACGCGACACAGGAACGAACGTGGCTTTCCTCGGGGCAAACGCCTGCTTCCGCAGGGTCAGGTTGGAGCCGGACGCCACCGGCACCGACCGCACCGTCGTCTGCTACAAGACCGACTACCGTAAGGACCCTTACCTCCGCGACCACCCGGACATGCCGACCAACGACTTCCGCCAGCCACCCGGCGCCTCCCCCGAGTCCTCTCTGACCGGTGTCCTCTACGAGGGCTATCCCGTGGACGCCCCGTATGTCGTCCGCCGGAGCGACCACTGGCTCTTCGAGGGGACAGGAGTGAAGCGAGGAGCCTCCTTCGACCATCTGGTCGGAGTGGAGTACGACCGGGTCACTCCCGCCGTGCCCATTCCGACACCGCTCGAGATCATCGCCCATTCCCCCCTCGTTTGTAAGGGCAGGCCCAGTTACTCCGACTCCATCTACTACACCGTACCGAGCGGGGCGGGTGTCTTCGCCTCCGGGACGATGAGGTGGGTCGAGGCTCTGATGGCGGGAACCCGCGAGAACGGACGCAACCACGGCATGGACGCCCGCACGGGAGCTTTTGTTACCCGCAGCACGGAGAACCTCCTCCACGCGTTCGCGGCGGGCCCGTGCGGCCGGACCAGGCCCAAGCCCAGGGACGATGTGAGAGACGTGTACGCGTCCGCGCCACGCTGACACCATCGGTACCGCCCCGCCGGAGAACACCGTTCACTACTGACGAAGTCGAGCACGGCCGGATCGTGCGGCCACAGGTTAGCCACCTGTGGGAAGTGAGTACGGTGATCTGGTCGTTGCCGGTCAGCGCGGTGGCTTGGGGCCGATCGCTACCCCGTGCCCGGCCCGCTCCCGAGCAATCGGCGCCGCGTACAGGGCTTTTGGCACCTGATCCCTGCCCCGGCCACCGACTCCCAACCTCCTGGACAGGACCGCCCGACGCCCTGAATCCAACACCGCGGCGACAGTTCCGAACTGCGGCAAGAGCCGCCCACCAACCCGGGACGGTGCAGACGGTTTGGAGCGCGGCCGGTCTGTGAGGCATCAGGGGCGGACCCGCATATGGGTCCGCAGCAGGGGAGTGTCGGCCTGGTGTGCTGTCATGCAGAGCAGAGAGACGAGGTGTTGATGATTACATACCGATTTTCCTCTCTGCACTTCACCCGGAAGTGATGCGGCCCGGTGCACGCTTGAGCTGGGCGAAACGCAGGTGCGCTGGGCAAGGTGGTGTCGTCAGGATGTCCGGCGTGACTGAGCTGCCGAGCAACACTGTCCCGCCCCGTGCCGTCCTTGATGCCTTCGGTGTGAAGGGCTCTCCTGTCCCGCTGATCGGTGGGCAAGGGCGAAGCGTTCTCGTCGGTGGGTTCGTGTTCAAGCCCGCTGAGGGGCCTGACGAAGAGGTTGAGTGGGCTGCTTCCTTGTTCGAGAGCCTGGCGCCGGGCAGTAGTTTCGGGTCCCGCTGCCGCTCCGGGCCGCTGATGGTCGAAGCGTCGTGAATAGTTGGACGGCCAGTGAGTTCCTCACCGGTGAGCCCGGTCCCCGGGGGCATTGGGCCGGTGTGCTCAATGCCGGCCGTGCCTTCCATGCTGCCCTGCGACAGGTGCCCCGGCCGGACTTCCTTGATCGGCATACTCATCCGTGGGCTGTGGGTGATCGGGTCGCATGGGGCGAGCAGGACGTCGACGTGAGAGACGACCTCTCCGCGCCGTTCTCGACTCTGTTGGAGCTGAGGCGTCCGGTGAAGCAGGACGCCGCTCAGCTCATTCACGGCGATCTCACCGGCAATGTGCTCTTCGTCAGGGACGAAGTGCCCGCTGTGATCGACTTTTCGCCGTACTGGCGGCCTCCGGTGTTCGCGGAGGCCATCGTGGTCGCGGATGGTCTGCTGTGGTTCGACCTTCCGTCCGACCTGCTGACCGGTAGCGGCGACCAGCCTGACTGGCAGCAGATGCTGATTCGTGCACTGATCTTCAGACTCGTCGCGCATAGCGAAAGCGCGGGGCCGTCGGGACGGGCTCAGTCTGGTGAGCGGGAGCGGTATGTAAGGGCAACCGAAGTTGTGGTGAAGAAGTTGGCGGCGCTTCAGGGATAGTCCTTCCTGGGGTGGTCTCTATCTGAACGAGCCCAGGGGATGCCCAGGCCGATGGCGGGGCGTCGGGCCCGTCGTCGGGTCTCCTCGCGCTTGGCGCGGAGGAACGTGAGCGTGAGGTTGATTCCTTCGACCTCGCCGAGCTGGTTCTCCTCCTGCGCCCGCCGGAGGCGGGCGAGCAGGTCGACTTCGAGTTCTCCGGGGCAGCTGAGCATCTTCGGGTTGATGTGGAGCATCGGGCAGCGGATGCAGGCTTCTCCGAACTTTGGGGCAGGTCCGTCCCAAGGCCTCTGATCTGCAGCTCTCTGAAGCCGAATCGGTGATGCCAGAGGAATCACAGCGAGGTGATCCGGAGAGTGTGAGCCGCTCCGCCCTTCGCCCCAGTACTGTGACTTCGCATGGCCAACACCGAGATTGAGATCACCGCTGACCTGGTCCGCGACCTGCTGCAGGAGCAACATCCAGACCTTGCAGGGTTGGCCATCCGCGAGGTGGCAGGTGGCTGGGGCAACCAAATGTGGCGCCTTGGGGACGAGTTGGCCGTGCGCATGCAGCGCATGGACCCCACCCCGGAGCTCCAGCTCAACGAGCGGCGGTGGCTACCCGTGCTGGCCCCGCGCCTGCCGCTCCCGGTGCCGACCCCGGTGCGGCTCGGCGAACCGTCGGAGCGCTTCCCCAAGCACTGGACCGTGATGACGTGGGTTCCCGGCGAGCCGCTGGACCACGGCTCGATCAGCCGCGGCGCCCACGCGGCCGACACACTGGCAGGCTTCCTCCAGGCGCTCCATGTGGAGGCGCCCGCCGAGGCGCCAATCACTACGGACCGCGGTGCCCACCCCAGGAACTGCACGGACGACTTCGAGAACTTCTTCCAGGCCGTCGTCCCCGACGACATCGCTGCCGACGTCCGGGCCGTCTGGGACGATGCCGTTGCGGCCCACGCGTGGGAGGGCCCGCCGGTGTGGGTGCACGGCGACCTCCATCCCGCGAACGTCGTCGTCTCGGACGGAACACTCTCGGGCATCGTCGACTTCGGTTGCATGTTCGCCGGCGATCCGGCGTGGGACCTCGCCGCCGCATGGGTGCTGCTACCCGAGGGTACGGCCCCACGGTTCTTCGACATGTACGCGCATGCAGACGAGGCGGCGATCCGGCGCGCCCGCGGGCTGGCCGCTATGAAGAGCCTCTTCCTGATGCTCATGGGGCAGAACGGAGATCGGGGCCTTCCCGGTGGCAAGCCGAACTGGGGACCTGCAGGCCGGGCAGCACTTGATCGTGTTCTGAAGGGCGTTTGATGCGCGCTTCTTTGAACTTTTTCTCGATCTCGGTTGAGGGCCACGCGGCAGCCCATCTTCGTGGGTTCATCGATCACCCACGCTTGGTGGGGATGCCAAGGTCCACGGCCGTACGCTGCCCGTGGCCCCGATCGAGCTGGCGGAGCTTCTCCTCGGCGCCGGCCAGGCCGGCCTGGAGACCTTCGACCTCGCCGAGCCGGCCTTCGCGTTCAGCCTCGTCGATGCGGGCGATCAGGTTGTCGCGGATGTCGGTGAGCCGTGCCCGTTGGGCCGGATCGACTCGAAGGAGTGAGCATCTGACACAGGCGTGTTCATGGACACAAGGAGGCCCGAAGGTGCCTGCGCAGGTGCCGATGGACACCTTCCGTTTCTCGAAGTGGGCAAGGAAGGCGTCCCACTCCTCCGCAGTTGGGGTTCGGTAGTCCTCGCCTGGGCGAGAGGCTCGACGGCGGGCGATGAACGTTCGTGGGCCTCGATCGTCTCGGCAGAGTAGACCGCTAATGGTGACGTCGGGTATCGGAACTCCCGGAATGCCTTGGCGCCAGTGATCACATGTAGTCGAAGAAGCGGTGCCACCACAGGTGCTGCCAGTCGTCCATCTCCGTCGGTCCGTCGTATCGCTTTCTGAGCACGCGCCTGTGAATCAAGATGCAGCCGAGTGCCGCCGCGGCAGTTTCGATTCGGCTGCGATCCTCGTCGCGCATCCCATCGGCAGGACCTGTGGTGTCACCTGGGACACCTCCTGCACTCGCTGTGATCAGGGCGCCGAAGTTGCTCAGTCGGACCACGACGGGGTCACTGCTCTTCGTGGCGACAGCCGGGATGGCGATGTCGCCGTGGAAACTGGCATCTTGTACTCCCTGATCAATGGGGCATGCGCAGTCGAACGTCTGGTCAAGCAGTGCAGCGAGCCGATCGAGGCGGCTCCGGGTGGCGGCATGGTCGTAGTCGCGAGGAATTCCCAGTGGTCTGGGTCATCCAGACTTCGCAGCAGAGCAAGTAGGCGCTGGTCATCGACGGTCATGTACTTCTCCCTGCGGGTCGGAAAGGTTGGCACGTCGGCTGATCTCGGCTGAGTGGGCGGCCCAGTCTCCGGCGGCTCGCTGCCATTTGACGGCGACGCTGATGATGCCGAGGGTGCGGGCGAGGACTGCGGCCGACAGCTCGGTGGCGAGCTGGAACAGGGCGGTCGAGCGGGCCTCGGCGAGGCGGATGCCGAGTTTGCGCAGTCGTTCACTCATGGCCCAGTCGCTGATGGGGCGGCCGGGCTGGGAAGGCGTGGGCGATCTCCTCGCCGGCGGGCGCCGGCCACCAGCCCGGATGCCTGGCGGCATCGACGAGCAGGGCCTGTACTGCCGTCCGCGCCTCAGCGGACGGCAGTGCGTCCATGGCCTCGGCAGCGAGCCATTCCAGCCGGACACTCACATATCCCGAGCCCTCCGGTGATCGACACAGGCAGCACGTAACGACGTGCCCGCCGCCCCTGCAGGGGCCTATCGATAAACCCTCCGCCGCTGCTGGCGGGCCTCCCGCCCGCTCATGGCAGTGCCTGGGGCTCGGTGACGACGAACTCCTCGCCGTTCCAGCGCACGACCACCTCCTGTACTCCGTCCGGCCCGCACCAGCACGTCCCGCCCCGCCATGCTCCAGCCGCGCCCTGCCCAGTACGGGTGGGCACTGATCAGGCATGACAGCCGGATCAGCTCCCGTCGCAGCTCGGCCGCCCCGACGGCGGGGCGCAGGGCGAGCTGGTTGTAGACGCGGATCTGCCGGCGCCTGAGATCGATCAGGTCGCCGGGGAATCGGAAGGGCGTCATCCGCTTATTCAATCAGACGTTCGAATTGTGGTGCGAGCCCACAGGTATACGGCCGTCGAGCTTGCTGAATGCTGCTGCGAATCGGCGGAGCGGAGCAGAATCTGAGAGCAAAGTCGTTACGGCTGGGCATGCGGGTCGCCGTTCCCGGCACGCCGACTGGCGACCCGGCGGCGATATGCCTTCTGCCGACATTTCCCATCGCAGTACGCAGAATCCGCACGCCCAGTCGTAACGGGCTCGCCGCAGGCCCCACACGGGCGGCCCGATCCCAGCCCGCCGTTACGTTTCCGTGTGAGGGATGTCCGGCAGGCCCGTGAGCACGTCACGCCCTGCATCAGCGCCTCCGCCCCACGGACCACGATCAGGCCGCATCCGGCGACACATGCCTGGGGTGGGAGAGCCTCGCCGCGGCCGGCCAGGCCCCACCATTCGGCGGTCTCCGTCCGCCGGGCGGAGACCGCCCGGGTCCGCCCCGCATCCGGATCCGGGAGGCCGCGCTCGTAGCAGGCCCCGCAGATCAGGAAGCGCGCGAACTTCGGGCGGCGCCCCCGCCGGACGCCGTCGACGAGATATGCCGTGCCGCCGAGTAGATCGGCGGCACACATCACACAGAACCGGGGGCGAATACCTTCACGCATGGCCATAACAGCTTCAACGACCCACACGTCTAGCCGTAACGCCTTCAAGTGTGACGCCGGCCCGGAGTGCGACCGCGGCTCGCCTCCACTCGCGCCGAGAACGCAGGGTCGATGGCTTGCTTCTCCGAGGTGCCGTGGACAGCGCGTATCCACAGGCGGATGGCATCAGTCGGCGTCGAGACCGTCAATCAGGCGGCCCAGGAACCGGGCGAAGGTGGCTTCGGCGGTGAGCGGGCGTCCGGCGGCGGACAGCGCTTCGGCGAGTTCCGGGTGACGGCCGTCGGCGGCGACAGCGGCGAGGTAGCGGGCTTCGGCTGCGACCCGGTCCGGCGATTGTGACGCTGCGGCCTGCGTGATCTCGTGAGCGACGTGTCCGGCCACGAATGCGGTGAGTTGGGCGAAGACCTCCAGCTTTGCTGCACCGTCCAGCCCGGTGGGCCGCAAGGCGGCGAGAGCATGCTCCAAAAAGGCCAGAGTGTTGGGGCCCGGAACTCGACGGGTGGACAAGGCGGCGGGCAGCCAGGGGTGCCGCAGCATGTGGGCGCGCTGCAGGTGGGCGATGGTCTTCAGGTCGGTACGCCAGTCACCACTGGGTGGGTCCGTGACCGTGAGTTCGCCGCTGACGTGGTCGACCATCAGTTCCAGCAGTGTCTCCTTGTCGGGGGCATAGCTGTAGAGCGACATGACGCCGGCTCCGACCTGGGCGGCCACCCGCCGCATGGTGACCGAGTCGAGGCCTTCGGCGTCCGCCAAGGTGACGGCTGCCGCAGTGACCGCTTCTCGGCTGAAGGAGGGCTTGCGGCCCCTGCGTGGTTCGGTGGTGCGCAGCCAGAGCTGTTCGGGGTCGGCGCCCGCGGCGCCGGACCTTCCGTCACTGGGCACGGTCTCGCGCTCCTTCCCCTGTTTCCGAGACGGCTCTTGCGAAGGTCATCCAAGCATCCTCTATTCTCGTACATCGTACGAGAATAGAGGAGGGGAACGATGCCATCACGCACGCCCGACGCCGTAGCCGGACCGGCATGGGTGCCACCTGCCGGAAAGCCACCGCTGTCCTCACGGATGATGAGGGCGACCTGGCGAGGCCTGCCGGCGAAACGGCACGAGGCCGGGTGGGAACCGGGGCTGGTGGTGCCGGCCGCCGACGGAAGCCCATTGATCACGGACCACTACTTCCCACGTACGGAGGGCGACTTCCCGACTCTCCTGGTCCGCTCCCCTTATGGCCGCGGCCTGCCATGGTCTCCCCAGTACGGCCTGCTCTTCGCCGAACAGGGCTTTCACGTGGTCCTGCAGAGCTGCCGCGGCACCGGCGGTTCGGGAGGTGCGTTCGACCTCTGGCGCAACGAGGTCGCCGACAGCCAGGCCGCAATGTCCTGGCTGCGCGAGCAACCCTGGTTCAACGGAACACTGGGAACGGTGGGCCCCAGCTATCTTGGCTACGTGCAATGGGCCCTCGCCCTGGACCCGCCGCCGGAACTCAAGGCAATGGTGGTGCAGGTAGGGCTGCACGATCCCTTCGCCCTGTTCTACGCGGATGGTGCGCTGCGCCTGGAGAACGCCCTCGCCGTCGGTGCGGGTATGACCTACCAGCACCAGGGCATGTCACCCTTCCTGAGGGCGACGCTCCGCCTGCAACGCGGCCTGCGCGCCGTCACCACCGCTCAGCCCCTGCGCGGTGCGTACGAGTCCGTCTTCGGGGACGAAGTGCCCTGGCTGGACGACGTGATGACACACCCGGACGCCGAGGGCGCCTACTGGGCCGGCGCGTCGTTGGCGGATTCGGCAGTGCGGCTCCGCGTGCCCACCGCTCTGATCACCGGATGGCACGACGCACTGGCCGACCAGACCTTCGAGCAGTACGACCGTCTGCGTCAGGCCGGATGCGAGACCGCTCTGCTCGTCGGCCCTTGGACCCACACCTCGGCCCTGCAGCGGGGATGGCCAGAGGTGTTCGCCGAAAGCCTCGCCTGGCTGCGTGCCCACCTGTGCGCCGACCCATCCAGCCTGCGCCCCACCAGGGTGCGCGTGCACATCGGCGGCGAGAACACCTGGCGGGACCTCGACAACTGGCCTCCGGCCCTCGCTGCCACCTCGTGGTATCCCACCCCGGGCGGGCACCTCACCGAACAGGCCCCCACGGACTCCGCACCACTGACGACGTTCCGCTACGACCCGGGCGACCCCACCCCGTCCATCGGCGGCCCGCTGCTCTCCCGCACCGCCGGCCCTCGCGACAACAGCAGCCTGGAGGCCCGAGACGATGTCCTGACGTTCACCGGCCCACCGCTGACCGCGCCCGTGGACATCCTGGGCCAGGTCTCCGCACGGCTGAGCATCTCCACGGACACCGGGCACGCCGATGTCTTCACCCGCTTGTGCGACGTGGACGCACAAGGCCGCTCAGTCAACGTCTGTGACGGGCTGGGCCGACTTCGAACGACTGGACATACGCCCTCGCAGGTCAGCGTGCCGATGAGCTCCACCGCTCATCGCTTTGCCGCGGGTCACCGCATACGCTGGCAGATCAGCGGAGGCGCCCATCCGCGCTACGCCCGCAATCCAGGCACTGGGGAATCGCCGGTGGACGCCACCATCTTCACACCAGTGCGCATCATGGTCCACACGGACTCGGCGCTGATGCTCCCCTTCAGCTCTGGGCTCGCGTAAATTCCTCTGCTGCCTGGGAAACGGACTGACGAGCCGGGCCGTCCGGCCCGGCTCGCTCCTCGGCGACCAACTGCTCGCGCGCCCCGGCGGCGACATGGGCCACCACCTTGACCAGGTCCCTCCGGCGGCTGGCTCCACGAGTCTCGGTTCTGGATCAACTTCTGTGGCAGGGGATCGCGAGCCGCGGCTCGCTGCCACACTGACCGTGGTGCGTCGCGGCAGGCGACGCCGATGGAGAAGGAGCGATGGGCGGATGCCCCAATGGATAGTGCTGGCCGTACCTGTCGACGGTGTTGCAGATACAGATCGTGACGCGCGGACCGTTGCGGAATTTGAAGGCAGCACGGAAGAGGCGGAGACGGCTCTTGTGCAAGCAGCGACCACATACGAGCACAGCCGCTGGAAGGTGCGCCGCCGGGAAATCTTCAAGTGCTCCAGCCGGTCCTACTTCATTCGCATCCAGGGGCGGCTGGCAACCTACGGCTTCCTCATCCAGCTTGCTGAATTGATGTACGACTCCGATGCGAAGCCAGTGGTCCAGCCGTTCGCCTGAAGGCTCGCAACCACAGAAGTTGAGCCAGGGCCCCTGGACATGTACAGAGCCAATCGCAATTCCTCCTCCAGCCACAGCCGACTGATCACTGAGGGTTCGGCTCATGACAGGCTGTCCTCCTGAACACTGAGGGGGAGCCATGGCAGAAGTCGGTGGATGGATCTGGGAACGCAACCTGCGGTCGTTCCTGGAGTTGTTGTCGCACTACGTGGGCTACGGCTTCGATGTCACCGACTGGGAGACGGTGGCGCTGGCGGTCAAGGCGACCGACGACGAGCAGGCCGACGGCTGGTACGCGTATCCCTTGGTGGGCGAGCACCGCGAGGTGGAGGTTCGGTTGGCGCGTGCGGTCGGCGGCGATGAGGTCATGCTGGCCGTGAAGGGAGCTCTGACGCCCGAACTGGAGTTCCGGGCGGACACTCTGCTGGCCGCTTTTTCGGCTGCCTGACCCCACGCGGGGCAAGGCCAACTTGACCCGATAGCCGCATGAGGTGCCTATCTGCAGGAGAGGGGCCCCCTCATCCGCCCTCCCCGGGGCAAAGGGAACGTGCGGACCGGTGAGGTCCAGGTCCTCGACTAGCTAGGCCATGCTCCTACCGGAAGCTGCAGGGCGCGGGTTCGTCAGGGGGAGCCGCCGCACCCGCCACTGCCTCCACCGACACCTTCCCGAACAGAACGTCTCATGCCGTTCAAGAACGAGCTCAGACTGCGGCCGATGGGCACTGCCTACCGACGCCGCTCCCCTCCGGCGTCTCGGTACGTAAGCAGGTCGCCCGGCTGGCAGTCGAGGACCTCGCAGATGCGGGTCAGTGTGGTGAAGCGGATTGCGCGGGCCCGGCCGTTCTTCAGGATGGACAGGTTCACATTGGTCACGCCGACCCTGGAGGCGAGCTCCGCAAGCGTCATGCCGCGCTCGCTGAGCATGCGGTCGAGATGGACCTCGATACCATGGCTGTCGTTGTCGTCCGGCGCCATCACACCGTCCCTTCCAGATCCTCCCGCATGGCCACCCCGGCGCGCATGATGCGCGCGAACGTGAGGATGCCAAGCGCCGTGAAGACGAGTGCGTAGGGCGGCTGCCAGGTACCCAGCCAACTGTCCGCAGTGAAGGTGTAGTCCTTGGCCAGGGTCGCCAGCAGCGCCGTGTGCGCGCCGGATTCCACCACTTCTGCAGCCAGGCAGCCGAGCAGCAGCCACCAGCCTGCGACCCGTAGCTGCTTGGCGGTCCGTGCGGTGAAGACGCCCTCGCGGGACGCGCCCTGTATCAAGCGGTTGAGCAGGAACAGGATGCCAAGGGCAAGCAGCAACGAGGGGAAGCCGCCGAGGAAGTCGAACAGTCGCTGGGCACCGTCGGCGTGGTCGGTGCAGTAGGACGGGCGGGTCATGACCTCGACCCCTGCATGGGGCCGGAACCTGCCGGTAAACCCGTCCGTGCTGAAGTCCGAGCGGGACTCGGCACACACGTTCGGACTACCCCACATCAGGCCCAGCTTGGTGCCGACCAGGGGGCCCACGGCGCCGACGACGAGGCCCACGAGAAGCAGTCGGTAGACGCCCCGGACCACAGTGGCGACCGGCTCCAGCAGCCTGGTCTCGGCCCGGTCGCCATGTGACGGCGGTCCATCCGGCAGCTCAAACCCCTTGGAGCTCTGTACCTCAGCAGACATCAGCAACCGTCCACATATCGAATATCGATGTTATCGAAGAACGATAAGAGTCGGTGCGGCAGTGGTCACCCCCTCCTCGACACCCGCCAACGAGCTCCGACGCCGCCCCGCACCTGGGCGGTCCTGGCCGGTGGGCGTGTTCGTCGGCGCGAACGACGGCGAGGAAGGCAAGGGCGAGTCTCCTGACTTGAGTGGGGTGTTGGGGTCTGGCTGGCTTTATGGGCCGTGGAGATCCGACGAACGCGGAGTGGGATCGGCTGGAGTCGTTCTTGCCTCCTGGTGGTGCGCGTGGAGGCCGCTGGAGCGATCACCGTCGGGTGATCAATGGGATTCTCTGCAGGGGGCCGGGCGGGGACGAACCAGGTCGATCCGGCTCTGCGGAGACTGGCGGTCCGGATGGAGGAGGTGGTCAGATCGGCGAGTGTCCGGGACGTTCCCGCGGAGGATTCACCACGAGGCTTCACCTCGTCGCCGAGGGGCGATGCCGGCCCCTCGCCTTCGTCCTGACCCCCGGACACTACGGTGACGGCCCCCAGGTCGAGCGGGTGCTGGAGCAGGTCTCCGTGCCCCGAGCCGGAGTCGGCCTGCCTCGCACCCGTGCAGGCCTTGTCCTGGCGGACAGGGCCTGCACGTCCCGGCGGAACCGCCTCTACCTGCGACGACGCGGAATCCGGCACACCATCCCCGAACGTCTCGACCAGCAGAGGCATCGGGAGAACCGAGGTTCCCGAGGCGGTCGGACCGCCGGTTTCGACAGCGAGCGCTACAAGAAGCGCAGCACAGTCGAGCGCGCCATCAACCGTCTCAAAGGCTTCCGGGTCGTCGCCACCCGCTACGAGAAGCGTGCCAATATCCACCTCGGCACCGTCACGCTCGCAGCGCTCGCCATCCGGCTCCGAACATGATCCGAGAACAGTGCCTAGTTCACGCCTGTCCGGCAGGCGCGCCCAACGTTGAGGCGCGAAGATGGAATCGTCCCGGTTCGCTGGTCGGCGGGAGGAGTGGACATGGAGATCAGGCCTCAGGCAGTCGTCCTCCCAAAGGGGACGGATCATCTCGAACAGGGGAAGTACGGGCCCGTTTTTCCCATGACTCCGGCGTGTTACGGGTTCACCATCGTCGCGCAGGTCAAGCCCGGTCACGCCGATGCCATGCGCGAGTACGGCTACTCGCTGGCCAAGGCGCTCGAACAGGATCCGTACCTTCTCGCGCCATTGAAGCTGCACTACCTGCGGTGGGTTCTCTTCGACGATGACACGCGCTTCATGTACCAGGGAATCTTCGACACAGACTTCGACAAGTACACCGAGGACGCCATCGCGCTGTTCTCGAAGGCGGGCGTGAGCACGGCGTTCGAGCATCTGGAAGGATTCCCCGAGGACTGGCGGACCAATCCGGAGGCGTTCGTCGGATTCGTCCGTGAGCACCACTGTCCGAGCTTCATCGAGTACGGAGAGTACCCGTACGTGACGGCGGACGAGATCAAGAAAGCCCTGCGGATCAAGAGCGCTCTGTCGGAGATACTCGACCAGATGCAGTGAGGCTGGGAGCTGGGCGATGAGTGAGGCCAGAACAGCGCGGACCTACAACCAGCGGCACATTCCCCGGAAGTACACCCCTGCCGGACGGCGTGTGAGCATTTACGTCTCGTGGAGCTATCCCGCCGAGGCGAGCCGGAACGCGGCCGAACTGGACAACCGGTTCTCCACCATGACCGAGGTCCGGCGGGTGGCGTGGCCGGCCTACGAGGACCCGAAGTGGTCGGACCCTTACCAGTTCCAGCAGGGCATCGCGGGATCGCTGGAGCTGTTCTTCCGGGCCTGGGTGCCGTTCCAAGAATTCGTCGCGGAGGTCACCGGGCATCCTGTCCCGGTCTACCAGCGCATCGACCAGGCCGGTTTCCACACCCCCCTCGATGGGCGGGTACTCGACGACACAGACGTCCTGTTCGTTTTCGGACTCGACCACATGATCACCGGACAGGAAGCCGAGCCCGGCGAGATCGAGGCCCTGCGGTCCTTCCTCTCGCGGGAGGACGCCCGCCTCGTCCTGGGACCCCATCACGACGTCGGCGCGTCGGACGACCTGTCCGTGCGCGAGGTGGAGTACCGCCACCACGGCGATCCCCTGGTGCCTCGCCAACAACGGTTCGCCACCTACGTCAGGGGTGTGATGAACGGCCTGGACGTGCCCGTCATCAACCAATACGGGCTGCGCCCCGCCACCGGTCGGGACAACCGGATCGTCCCCCTGTCGACCCTCAGGGATCTGGACGAGAAGGGATGGCTGAACGGGGTGACGAATTTCAACTTCCACATGCACCTGCCGCACTACGCGGTGACGACCGACGAGCCGCAGGCCATCCATGTGCTGGCCCGGCAGCCGATCGACACGTCCCGGCCCCATCCGTTCACCAAGGACGGGAACACCGAGTTCAACATGCTCTTGTGGATGCCCCCTGGCGATGACCGCGCGGCAGACGTGCTGCTGGCCGATTCAACGATCTTCAGCACACTCTTCGGCGCCGACGACAGCCTGCGGAACTTCTGGCGCAACCTCGTCTCGTAGCGATGCCGCAGGGAGGCTGATATGAGTGCACCCACGGACGTCACGTTGGAACTCGACGACATCCAGCGCGGGGTCCTCAGCCCGCGCCCCACCCCGTACGCGGCGACGTACCTGGTCTTCCGTATCGACGACCGTTCCCAGGGCCGGGAGTTGATGCAGCGGGCAAGCACGGTGGCGACCTCCGCCGCCGACACCTCCAGCCCTCTCGGGAACACCTGGGTCAGTGTTGCAGTCACGTACTGGGGCCTGGAGGCACTGGGGACGCCACGTTCATCGCTGGCCACGTTCGCCTGGGAGCTCCGGCAGGGCATGGCCGCCCGTGCGCGGGCGCTGCGCGACGAGGGAACGAGCAGCCCGCAGCACTGGGAAGCACCTCTCGGCACGCACGACGTTCACGTGGTGATCACGGCCGTCGCACCCGACCCTCTGAGCTTGGAGGCGGCCATCGACCGCGCACGGCCCGCCTACGAACGCCTGTCCGGCGTGACAGCGATCTGGCGGCAGGACTGCTACGCCCTGCCCACCGAGAAGGAACACTTCGGCTACCTCGACAGCGTCAGCCATCCGGCTGTCGAAGGCAGCGGTATCCCAGGGTCCAATAAGTTGGAAGCTCCTCTGAAGAGCGGGGAGTTCGTCCTCGGTTACCCCGATGAGATCGGCGGCGTCCAGACACCTCAGCCGCCCGTGCTGGGGCGCAACGGCAGCTACGCGGTCTTCCGCAAACTCCACCAGAACGTCGTCGCGTTCAGGCGCTACCTGAAGGACAACTCCACCGGCGACCACGACGAGGAACTGATCGCCGCGAAGATCATGGGCCGCTGGCGCAGCGGGGCCCCACTGGCACTCGCCCCGGAGCGCGACGACCAAGCCCTAGGCGCCGACCCCAACCGCCGCAACACCTTTCTGTACGAACAGGACGACCCGATGGGATTCACCACTCCCGGTGGCTGCCACATCCGCCGCGCCAACCCACGCGACGCCTCAGTTGCCGGAGAGGTGCGTCTGCACCGCATGATCCGGCGCGGCGCCGTGTACGGCCCGCCATTGCCGGAAGGAGTGCTGGAGGACGACGGAGCGGACCGCGGTCTGATGTTCGCGTTCATCGGCGCCCACCTGGGCCGCCAGTTCGAGTTCGTCCAGTCGGAGTGGATGAACGACGGCGTCTTTTTCGGGGCCGGCAGCATGAAGGACCCCGTCGTCGGCGCCGAGGACGGGCAGACCCGCTACACCATTCCTCGAAGGCCGGTGAGGCGTTGCCTGGCCCCGCTGCCCCGGTTCGTCGTCACCCGAGGAGGCGAGTACTGCTTCGTGCCGAGCCTGAGCGCCCTGCGCTGGCTCGGGGACCTCCACGACTGACAGGGCCGGCAAGCGCCATGAATACCCTGCATCTCGTCCTCAACGCCGTCACTGTCATTTTCATCGCGGCCACCATGTTCGCCGCCGGCCTACGAGCCACCGTCCCGGCACTGCGCGGCGTCTTCGCCGACGTCCTCCTGCTGCTGCTGGCGCTGACCGCCAACATGATGGTCATCCCGCTGCTCGGCTGGGGCATCGGCTCCCTGCTCGGTCTCCCCTCAGCCTCCTTCACCGCCCTCATCCTGATCGCCTCGTCCCCGGGCGGCCCCTTCGGGGCGAAGCTGGCGACCGTACAGCAAGGCGACCTCGTCACAGGCGCGGCGATGCAGGTACTGCTCGCCTCCATCGGCAGCCTCACCTTCGCCCCCACCGCCAGCGCCGTGCTCAGCGCCGCCGACATCGGCACCAAGGTCTCCCTCGACGTCGGCGCACTCGTGCGGACAGTGGCGCTCCTGCAGCTCGTCCCGTTCGTCATCGGCCTGCTCCTGCGCCGCTACGCCGAACCCACCGCACAGTCCTGGCATCCCACGGCAGCAGCCCTTTCCAGCATCACGTTCCTCATCGTGCTTGCAGGCATGCTGCTGGGCAGCTGGCACGATGTCGTCGACCTCTTCGGCTCACTCGCCCTGCTCGCGGGTTTCCTGCTCGCCGCCTTCGCCTTCGCCCTGGGAACACTGCTGGCCACCGGCCCGATGACTCGCCGTACCACCATGGGAGGCGTCGCCTCCGTGCGCAACGCCGGCCCCGCGCTGGCCGCCATCGGCCTCGCCTTCCCCGACCAGCCCACCGTCCTCGGCGCGCTCGCTGCCATACTCCTCAGCGGCCTGGCGGCATCCCTTCTGATCTCCACACTGCTCAGCAGGCGCAGGGGTGTTCCGAAGACGCCGCAGGAACACACCGACCAGGCGACTACTCAGTGATTCGCTCACCGAAAATCAACTGCCCAGCCCGGCGAACGGCCTCCTTCGGCACCACAAACCGCCCCCTTGTCAGCAGGAAGATTCCCGCCCCCTGTCCGTTCTGCCCGCGTACCGCCTCTGCGGCAAGGACCTTGGGTTCCGCGACCTCCTGGTGGCCCTGGGTGTCGAGGTGGGCGATGTTCTCTGCCGTTCATCGCGCAGGTGCCGGTCGGACTTGGGCCGCCTGAGGCGGACGTTGAATGCCGGGACCGACAGGTGCAGTTCCCGGCACACGGGCTCGACCCCGACGTCGTCGCGGAGTTGGTTGATCACCGCGTCAGCCTCGTGCGGGGCTGGTCGAGAGAGTGGTGTGAGCAGCACCACCTCCAAGCGTCCGCAGTGGTGCCGGCCGCCCGGCAAGAAGTCGGCCCGGAAGGGGGGCGGCGGCGAAGGCGGCGCGTGCCGGCACCCCGACTGGCGAAATCTGCGGCTGACGCCGACGCAGCTCAAAGCAATCAGTACCGCTTCTGAAGTTCTGAGGCGTCGGTGATCCCGTGTATCCGAAGTCTGCGTTGAGATTCCGTATTTCCCAGTTTGTATGAGGGCGGTTGGGGGACAAGGCGGTGACCGGATTGGGCCATGCGGGTGTCCGCGTACATGGTCTTGCGGGTGCCTGCAGGCCTCCGGGTGACCGATGCTGGTACCCCTTACGAGCTGGTGCGTGATTGTCTTGGAGACGTGGGGGCCTGAGCTGGGGGTTTGTGTCAGCCGGTGGTGTTGCGGTCGGAGACGAGGCCAGCGACGGCCCGGTAGGTGACGGGCGGGGTCTCCCGGCGGTGGGTCCAGCGGACCAGTTGCTTCCAGCGTTTGTGATCGGCGAGGGCGTGTTCGACGGTAATGCGCTTCGAGGAGTGCCGGTGTCGGGCTCGTAGGCGGGCTTCGAGGACCTCGGGCGGGCTGATCTTGTTTCCCTTCCTGGGTGGGGTCACCGCCTGGCCGGGGTGATCGCGGCGGAGCCCGAGGCAGCCGTCGTCCAGGAGGACCTCCACGTCGGGAAAGTGCCGGAAACAGGTACCGATGTCTTCGTTGCGTGCGGCGGTCGCGTCGTGCATCCGCCCTGGCCGCAGGGCATCGGTCCAGAGCGTGCGGCCCTGATGGTCGGCGACGACGGTGGCCTTCATCGTGTTCTGTTTCTTCTTGCCCGAGACGAACGCACGGCGCCCGCCGCGGCCGGCCGGGGGCCGGCGGACCTGGACCTCGGTGGCGTCCAACCGCAGCTCGATGCCCTCGGCCTGGGCGTATGCGAACACATCCGCCAGAGTCCGCAGCCGCAGGCCGGGCCGGTCCGGGACCGCGCATCCCCGCTCGGCCAGCAGCCCTCGTATCTCGCCGATCGCACGGGTGATGGTGGAGCGGTCAACGCCGAACAACAGCCCCAACGCCGCATGCGGCAAATCGTGCCGCAGGTGAATCAGCGTGGCCACGAGCCGGTCGACGAACACCAGCCGATGCCGGGCACCGGCTCCTGCCTCGCGCTTCCTGGCCCCGCCGCGAGCTTCGTGACGACGCCCCTCGACCACGGCCTGCCACGGTCCCGCCAACTCCTCAACCAGGGAGGCGAGATGCCCCCGGGAGACCCCTGTGAACACCTGATGCGCGAGAACCGTCCGACTGAGCATGATCGCCACATCCGGATCATGCCATCCACCAGCAAGAACACATCACCGGGACTGCTGCATGATCGGGTGACAGCGGGGTTTATGCAGCCAGGGCTGCGGGTGGAGTCATGATGGTCTCGTACTCGACGGGGGTCAATCGGGCCAGGCGTCTCTGACGCCGGCGGCGGTGGTAGGTGCGCTCGATCCAGGTGACGATCGCGATCCGCAGCTCCTGACGGGTGGCCCAGGCACGGCGGTCGAGGACGTTCTTCTGCAGCAGCGCGAAGAAGCTCTCCATGGCCGCGTTGTCGCCGACGGCACCGACCCGGCCCATCGATCCGATCATGCTGTGACGTGCGAGAACGACGACGAATTTCCGTGAGCGAAATTGCGACCCGCGGTCGGAATGCACGATGCATCCTGCGACCTGGCCGCGGCGGGCGACGGCGGATTCAAGGGCTCTGACGGCGAGGCTGGACTTCATCCGGGCGTCGATGGAGTAGCCCACGATGCGGCCCGAGTAAACGTCCTTGACCGCGCACAGATACAGCTTGCCCTCGCCGGTGGCGTGCTCGGTGACGTCCGTCAGCCACAACCGGTTCGGCCCGGATGCGGTGAAATCTCGCCTCACCCGGTCGTCGTGGACCGGAGGGCCGACCTTGACGTTCTTGCCCCGGCCCCGCCGCTTACCGAACGCGCTCCACCAGCGGTTGTCGCGGCAGATCTTCCAAGCGGTCCGCTCGGCCATCGCCTCGCCGGCCGCACGGGCCTCATCGGCCAGGAAGCGGTGGCCGAACTCCGGGTCGTCGCGGTGAGCGGCGAACAGGGCGTTCGCCCGGGACTGCTGCATGATCGGGTGACAGCGGGGTTTATGCAGCCAGGGCTCTCACGGTGGTTCGATCAGCCCTGACGCCCCTGGGAGACTGTCGATATGACTCGCCTGATCGTGGTTAGTGGCTACGACCCCCAATGGCCCGAGCGGTTCGAGGATCTGCGGCAGCGGCTGGCACCTCATGTCGCGGATCTGGCTGTGTCCATCGAGCATGTCGGCAGTACGGCCGTGCCCGGGTGCGCCGCCAAACCGATCATCGACCTCGAAATCGTGGTGGCCGAGGAGGTTGTCATGCCCGAGTTGATTTACCGGCTCGTCGGGCAGGGCTACCGACACGAAGGCAATCTAGGGATTCGGGGGCGTGAGGCATTCCAAGCCCCTTCTGCGGCTTCCAAACATCATTTGTACGGCGTGGTCGCAGGCTCAAAACCGCACCTTGATCACGTCCTACTCCGTGACTACCTGCGTCAGCGGCCCGATGAAGTACAGCGCTACAGTGCGTTGAAGATGGCACTGGCGCAGCGGTTGCCTGCCGACAGCGAGGGCAGGCTGGCCTACTCGGCGGCGAAGAGCGCTGTGGTGGAGGAACTGGTCGCGAAGGGCTACGCCGCTCGGGCCGCCAGCGGATCGTGACGTACGGCGGACCGCACGGGTTGGTGATGTTATGACGCATTACCGAGCCCGCGCAGCCTTGTCCCATCCTGCCTTCTGCGGCCTCGACCGTGCACATCTCGGCGGTTTGATCGACGAGTTGGCCAATCCCTGGACTGCCTGGTGCGAGTCCGCACTGCGCGAGCGCAGAGGCGGCGACCGTCGTCGGGCGGCCGGAGCCGGACCAGACCACAAGTTGGCCTTCACCGACCGGGTGCTGGTCACCGTGGTCTACCTGCGCCTGCAACTGCCCCACGCGGCCCTTGCCGAGCTGTACGGCGTGACCCGCCCCACCGTCACCCGAGCCATCCACGAGATCCGTCCGCTGCTCGCCGCCCGCGGCTTCGCCGTCCCTCACCGGCCCGGCATTCGCCTGCGCACCCTGGCCGACGTCTTCGCCTACGCCGAAGCCGAAGGTGTCGAGCTGCGGATCGACGGCACCGAGACCCAGGTCCGGCGCCCCAAGGCCGGACGCTCCGGCCGCAAGGCTTTCGTCTCAGGCAAGAAGAAACAGAACACAGCCAAGACCACGACCATTGCCGACGGCTCAGGGCGTCTGCTGTGGTCCGGGGCCGACCGGCCCGGCCGGATGCACGACCAGACCGCCATGCGCACCGAGGGCATCACCGAGCAGCTGCGTCTGCATCCGCAGGTCAAGGCGAAGGTCGATGAGGGCTACCGGGGCTTGGCCAACGGCCCCGACCAAGTGCAGGCTCCCCCGCGCAAGCCGAAGGACGAAGCACCGCTGGGCGAGAGGTACTCCTGGCGTGAGGAACGCCGACGCCATTCCTCGGCATGAATCTGCGTGGAGCACACCATCGGCGAGGTGAAGAAGTGGCGGCCGCTCCAGCGGTACATCGGACGGCGTGAGTACTACACGGAAACGCACGCTGCCATCGCCGGGCTGGTCTCCGACCGCGCGGCGCGAAGGCCCACCCGGCGACGCACCAGCACTGAGCTGGTGTTCATTCGCCCGGCCGCCTGCTGATCACCCACCAGTCAATCCGCCAGGCAAGCACGCCCCGACCTCAATCGCGTACCGAGTCGTAAGGGTCAACTGATCCTTGGCAGAACGCAGATGAGAACTCTGCCTGCGGCGGCTGTCGGAGCTGCCGTACTGACGCTGGCCACAGTGACCCCTTCGGCGCAGGCTGCGGATACGACCGTCACCTTCACGGTGCAGGGCCAGAATCTGGCTGTCAGCGCGCCGGCCAGCGCGGCATTGTCGAACACCAGCTTCGGCGGTACGGCCACCGGGCAGCTCGGCACGGTAACGGTCAACGACCAGCGCGGTGGCGTGCCCGTTCCGTGGACCGCGACGGTGACCTCCACAGCCCTCACCACCGGTGCCGGAGGAGCCAACCAGTCCATCCCCAACAGCGATGTCGAGTACTGGTCGGGGCCCGCCACAAGCACGAACGGCAGCGGCACCTTCACTCCCGGCCAGGCGACCGCGGCCGCAGCCGTCATGCTCTCCTCCGCGCAGACAGCGTTCGCGCACACAGGGGGTGGTGGCGCCAACAGTGCTTCCTGGAACCCCACGTTGATCGTGAACGTCCCCACCACCGTCGCCGCCGGCCAGTACTCCGGTACGATCACGCACTCGGTGGCCTGACGGCACTATGAAGCGAGTTCTTGCATTCCTGGCGGCGGCAGGGCTGTTCAGCCTGCCCGCCGCCGCCACAGCACACACATCGCCGGGCGGACCCCGGATCACCTTGGGAATCAAGCTGCTCGAAGCTCCCGTCGAGCGCAAGGACGATCCGCGTGCCTCCAGCTACATCATCGACCACCTGACACCCGGCACCACGATCCAACCGCAAACTAGAGGTTGCCAACGACAGCCGCAAACCGCTGAAACTGCGCATGTACGCGGGAAGGGCAGGTATCCACAAAGGCCGGTTCGTCTACCCGCCTGAGGGCAGGGGCAACGAACTCACCGACTGGATCTTCCTGGAACCGGCCCAACTCGAACTGCGCCCGAACTCCAAAGCTCGGGTCCGGGCCACTATCCGGGTTCCGCGCAGGGCTTCGGAGGGCGAGCGCTACAGCGTGATCTGGGTCCAGCATCGCTCGGCCCCCGGACGGCATGCCAACATCGCGATGGTGCAGCGCGCCGGTATCCGCGTCTACCTGGACATCGGCCCCGGCGGTGAACTGCCCTCCGACTTCCGCATCACCAGCCTCGTCCCTGCACGCGACCGTAGCGGCCTGCCCCAACTGCGCGCCCGGGTACGCAATACCGGGGCGCGGGCTGTGGACATCACCGGCAAGCTGATGCTGAAGAACGGCCCGGACGGCCTGGCGGCCGGCCCCTTCACCAGCAACCAAGGCCCCACGCTCGCCCCCGGCGACAGCGGACAGATCACCTTCACCCTCGGCACCAGCGTCCCCCAAGGACCGTGGGCGGCGGAGGTCACCCTGCGCAGCGGACTCCTCGAGCACACCGCGACCGGGCGCGCCTCGTTCCCCGATGCCGGAGAAGGGCGGCCGGTGCAGGCCGTGATCGCCTCCGTCGGCTCCAACCGCTGGCTCTGGGCGGCGGGCGCCGCAACCCTGGTCGCCCTTGGCCCGCTCACGCTGGCCGTGCGCAAACGCCGCCAGAACACCACCTCCTGACCTCACACACCACGGCACCGACGGAAATTTGTGCACACCCGCAACCTGCTCACCGCCGCCCTGCTCACGGCGCTCCTCCAGTCCTCCCCCGTACCCTCCGCGTCCGTGCCGACCACGGGCACACCGACCCCACAAGCGACGAGCCCGGGGACGACCCGCGCCCTGGCGCAACCAAGCCTCTCGATCAGCGTGCCGACGACCGCCGACCTGGGCACGGCCTCACCCGGCAGCACCCACAGCGCACAACTGGGCACCGTCACAGCCACGGGAACCGATGCCCCCCAATGGGACGTCACCGCGACCGCCACGGCCCTGACCACAACAGGCGGCACCATCGCCACCAGCAACATCGCCTACTGGTCCGGACCCGCCACCGTTGACACGGGTCACGGCGCATGCCACCCCGGCAAGGACACAGCCACCCAGCAGGTCACACTCAACGCGCCCCGGACGGCGTTCCACCACACGGGATCGACCGACAACGAGAGCTGCAGCTGGAACCCCACCCTGGTCATCACCGTGCCCGCCAACGCAGTCGTCGGCCACTACACCGGCACCATCACCCACTCCGTCGCCTGACGAGCCACACACGCCGGTCCTGGGCCCCGTGCTCGTGGCCTTGAGCTGGAGCACCCATTCGCCGTCAGTACCTGATCTCGAACCCTGGCGAGCATTTGCCCAGCTCAGAATCGAACGGGGCTTTGTTCGGCGTGTTCTGGCGGCGCGGTGAAACTGCTCGCTTTGCTGGTTGGGGCCGGATGTCCGCCCAGGTTGGTCACGCCCAGCCCATCAAGGAGTATGAGGTGGGCTGCGGCTGTGGGTGGCCCTCGTCGGACACGCAGTCCTTGAACGCGTTCTCTCGTTGGGACGACGAATACGCGTCCGTGAGGGCGTCCATGGTCGGGTCGGCATCGTCCGATTCAGACCCATGCCTTGGCTGCCAGATCTGTGCAGTATGCACGCGCTTCGAGGACAGTCATCTGCGTGGTTCGAGTGCCGGCCGGCCCGCTGGTGGCGGGCACCGTGATGGGCTGAACACTCTTGCCGTCCTTGCCGTTCTTTCCTGCCGGGCCGCGACACCGCGAGGGCCGGGCACCCTACTCGTCCGAGGGCTGTCCGGCCGACGGCCTCGCGCGCCTGCCAGTACGGGGAATCTCCACGTCAAGGCGGCCCATCACTTCCCGGGCCGCTTGCGCGAGTTCGGGCGGGCCCTCGACGGTGAACCGGCAGTTGAAGGTGACCAGGAAGCCGATGAGCCCCGACCACGACCAGGCGCCCATCCGGATCCGGGTGATCCGCTCGTCGACCGCTTCGAAACTTGCCGCGCCCGGAGCCCATTTCGCCACCAGCGTCGCGGGGCACTCCATCAGGACGGTGCCCCAGCAGGGCCAGGTGTCCGGTGTGTCACCGCGATCGGGCTGGCTCTGCACGAAGCGGGTGATGTCCGCCTCGGGAGCGTCCCGCCAGCCGAAGCGCCAGGCGGTGGGGACCAGGTTCCCGATGCGGTCGAGCCGGTAGGCGTGCCAGGAGTTCCTGTGCTGGTCGTAGGCGACCATGTACCAGCGTCCGGACCAGACGACGAGCCGGTGGGGTTCGGCCAGGACCTCGCTGTTCTCCACCGCGTCGAGATCGATGGACCGGTAGGAGAACCTCACCAGCTCACGTTGTTGGGCTGCGGCGCTCAGTTGCGCCACCAGTGCGGGATCGACCTGGGGTGGAGCAAGTTCCCAGGCGTTCTCGATCTGTTCGACGGAGAAGGCCGCGAGGTGGCGGGCCAGGTGGGGCGGCAGGAGCTCCCTGATTGAGTTCAGCGCACGCTTCGTGGCGTCCCCCATACCGGCCACGGAGGCCGGCGCCGTCTGGAGGGACAGCGCGATGGCAATGGCCTGCTCGTCGTCGACTGTCAGCGGAGGGAGACGCGCGCCGCGCGACAACCGGTAGTAGCCGGAGGGGCCCTTGGTCGCCGTGACGGGGTACCCCAGCTCGCGGAGCCGGCTGATATCTCGCCGGACGGTTCGCGGGGACACGCCCAGCCGCTCGGCCAGCCCGTCGCCGGTCCACTCCTTCTGGGCCTGAAGCAGGCTGAGGAGCTCCAGCGTTCGGTTGGCGATCACGGATTGTCCTTCGCATTGGGGCCAGTAGAGGTCAGCACACTTCCTCTTCTCCTGCGATGGTGCCACTGGCCCGGAGGCGAGACGCGTCCCCGCCTGCCCCAGTATTTCGCCCTCGGCGGCCTATCCGGGTGCGTTGCACAGAACGGAACGGAGGAACGCAGTGTCTGAAAATCCAACTCGGCCCTCACCGGCCGACCGGGTCGCCTGGCTGGGTCTGGTCGCCATTTCCCTCGGTGTCTCGCTGGTGGTCGTGGACTTCACCATAGTCAACGTGGTGATGCCGCCGATCATCGACGATCTCAAGATCTCGGCTTTCGGCGCCCAGTGGATCCAGGAGTCCTACGCCATCATTCTGGCCGCTCTGCTGCTGCTGATGGGCCGCTTCTCGGACCTCGTGGGAGCCCGCCGCCTTTTCCTCATCGGGACCGTGATCTTCGGGCTGGCGAGCGTCGCTGCGGCGCTGTCGCCCAACGGGGAGTTCCTGATCACCAGCCGGTTCGTGCAGGGCGTCGGTGGCGCGACCGTCATGCCGACATCGCTGGCACTGCTCAACATGACCTTCCGGGGTCCGGACCGCAGCAAGGCCTTCGCTGTCTGGGGATCCACGATCGGTGCGGCCGCCGCGGTCGGACCGTTGCTGGGCGGCTGGCTCGCCGAATACTCCTGGCGGTGGGCCTTCGGCATCAACATCTTTGCCGTGCTGCTGATCCTCGTGGGCAGCATGAAGTTCCTGCAGAAGTCCCCCCGGCAACCGGGCAGGATCGACGCCGTCGGCGGGGTGCTGTCGGTGCTGGGCCTCGGACTTCTCGCATTCGGGCTGATCGAGGGACGTAACTACGGGTGGTGGGGCGCGCGGAAGAGCCTCGGTCCCTTCGGGGACGGGGTGGAGCTGTCGGTCGTCCCGGTCGCTCTGGCCATCTCAGTGGTGTCCCTCGTGCTCTTCCTGTGCCTGCAGGTTCGGCTGACCCGGAAGAACGGCACCGCGCCGCTGATGGACACCTCGCTGTTCGGCATCAAGTCCTTCAGTACGGGCAACATCGCGACGCTGATCATCGCGCTGGCCGAGTTCGGCATCCTCGCTGTCCTGCCCCTCTGGCTTCAGTACACCCTGGGGTGTTCCGCGGTGCAGACCGGGCTGATGGTCTTCGTCGTCGCGATCGGCAGTTTCTCCGCGAGCGGTGCGAGCTTCGGCATGGCCGAGAAGGCCGGCCCTATTGGCCTGGTCCGTATCGGCCTGGTTCTCGAGGCCATCGGACTGCTGATGTTCGGCCTGCTGGCCAGCAGCGACTCCCCGTGGTGGGTCATCGGAATCGCCCTGTTCCTGTACGGGACGGGCGTCGGTTTCGCCACCGCGCAGGTCACCAATGTGGTCCTGGCGGACGTGCCGCCACAACAGGCCGGCCAGGGATCCGGAATCCAGAGCGCCGCGCGCCAGCTCGGCTCCGCGCTCGGCATCGCGGTTCTGACGTCGACATTCTTCACGGCGCTGGCCTCCGACCTGTCCGATAGGCTCGCCCAGCAGGGGACACCCGGAGCGGACCAGCTGGCTTCGGCGGTCTCCGACAGCGCGGGCGCCATGATCTCCGGGCTGAGTCAGAACCCGGAGACGGAATCGGCCGCCGCGGCGGCCCGTGACGCAATGTCCCACGCGATCCAGATCAACGGCTACACCTGCGCCGCGCTGCTGGCGTTCGGAATGCTGGCGACCTTCCTCATCCCCCGGCGCAAGCCGGATGCCCAGCAGTGGGGAGAGGCGCACGCTCCCGGCGGGGCGCCGGATACCGGCGTCAACGCCGAGCAGACCTCTCAGCGGTCTGAGCGGTCGTGGTGCTCCAGGCTGCCCCAGTAGGTGTGTCCGTGGTCCTCGGCCCAGCGGATCTGGTCGAGGACCCACTGGCGACGGTCTTCGTCGATCCGCACCTGGTAACCGTGGCGGTCGTCGTGCCGGATCCAGTGGCGGCCTCCATCGCGATCCTGCTTCCAGTGGCCACGGGCGTCGCTGCCCCGGTCGCCGAGTGCGCCGTGCCGGTCCCCGTCGTGGTGGTCGGTGATCCGGACGGTGGATACGGCGCCCGGCTGGGTGCTGCTCGGGTGAGTCGCCGCCGAGGCGGTGCCGCCGGTGGCGAGAAGCCCGGCTGCGGCGATGGCGGTCGAGGCGATCGCGACGAGAGTCCGACGAACGATGCTGCTTGTCATGATTTCCCCTCTTTCTCCACCCTGTGATGTGCATGGGCGAGTCAGTCCGTGGTTGCCTTGCTGGCAGTGAAGACACTAACCCCGAATGGTTGAATGATGAACTACTTCTGGTGAGTGAGGTCCACCACGCGCCGAAGAGCCGTTGCGTCGGAATACTCGCGCGAAACCCGATGTTGCGAGCCGGTTGCCGGGCGGCTGCCGAGGGTCTTCCCACCAGGCGCCACTGGGCTTGATCCGCTTTGACGGACAACCGAATCAGGCGGGGCCGAGCCCTCCGGAAAGACGGGCGGGAGACGGCGGTCTTGCCGTGCCTCGGGATGGCCGTTGCCCCGAGGCACGGCAGGGCGGGTTCACCGGCCGAGAGGGCTTCGCCCTGCGGCCCACCCGGCGCCCTCCCGCTGCAGCACCGCCGGATGCTGCAGGTGCGCTCCGCGCCCGCGAAGCCTGTCAGACAGGCTCAGGTCAGGAAAACGGGCCAGCCGCGATGGCATAGCCGATCGCGGCGGCTGCGTCGGCAACGCCCGCCAGGGATGCCTTGTCGTTCAAAGCCGTGACCACATCCTGAGTCAGCGGGCGGAGGGCATACACGTGGCGTACCGCGTCGATGTCGACCGGGATCTCGTAGTAGTCCTCGGCGAACTTCTGGAATGCCTCCGGCGATGGGTCGACCAGCAACTGGAACAGCCAGCCCGAGCCGTCGGGGTCGGCGCTGTCCTCGGGGAAGTCGATCTCTCCCGCCTGCCAGCGCTCGCTTCCCGCCTCACGCCACATGCAGGCCGTCACCTGGGGCATTCCGTCGTCCGTGAAGGCCGGATCTTCGACGCAACTGCGGAACACCTCGGGGACCGAGTCCACGACGCCCGGCCAGGGCTCGTCGTCGACATACGGGCTCATCGCCGACTCGTGGTCGAAGCCTCGGACATACGCGCCCGCCGGAGAGAAGATGACGTCGAACTCGTCCCCCGAGCCGTTGCGCATGGAGGCGATCTCCTCCGTCTCGGACCAAGCCCGGCTGAATGAGTAGTAGCGCTCGCCGTCCGGGTTCAGCACGGCCTCCAGCATGGCCATCGACCGACACCGGTCCCGCAGCGTCGGGATGTCAGGAAGCGCCTCGGCAACATCGTGAACGGTCATGGCGCCCATCCAACCGCACGCCACTGACACCCACCTGGGTGCGGTCGGTGGCTGGAACCCGGTGGACCGGCGGCACTCTTCCCGTGAGTTCTACCGTCGGTGGAGTCGGTGGTACGGGCAAACCGACGAGCATCAAGAGCGAGGAAGTGCGCAACCGGCTACGGGTCCTCGCCGACGACCGCGGCACCACCATCACCCAGCTGCTGGAAGAGCTCGCCGGCCGCGAGGTCACGAAAGCCGAGCGTGAGCAGCGTGCTGTCGAGGCTGCCCGTGAGCTCGGCATCGAGTACACCGAGCAGGTCCAGCAGGCGGGCAGGACGCCTGGGCGAAGATCCGCGCCCATCAGGGCGGCGCCGCCGCATGAACCTGACGGTCGTCCTGGACACACCGCTCTGGCCGCTCTGTACCGCGCGGATCCCTTCTTCACCGGCCGGTACATCGAAGCCTCCCGCGGTACCGGCCGGCGTCATCGTCCCTTCGCTGTCGGTCCTTGCTGCGGAGCGGCAGGTCACGGGTGCGGGCCGGCACGCGGCGTCCCTGCGGTTCGCGGAGAATGTTCCGTTCACTGCCGGGCACGCGGTGGATGCGATGGACTGGAGAGCCGTGGACTGGCCGGTGGCTCATGCTGTTGCGATCGCCTGGCACGCGGTGAAGGCGGGGGATCCGGTGACGGTCCCGTTTCTGGAACCCGAGCTGTACGCGGGTACCGGCATTACCCCGTTGAACCCCACCTGACCCCGCGCTTTGGAAGGAGGCTGCGCCCGCGGGGAACGGCCCCCTTCTCGTTGGTTCAGCGCCCGGTATGGTGCGCCTGCCGTGCGGATACCATGCCGCGCCAGCGATCGCGGGTGCGCTGTTCGCCGTCCAGCCACCGGGATCCGGAGACCTGGTCGATGGGTACGTCGGCCATGAACTGGGCGATGTCGACGTGGTACGTGTAGTTGTCGCGGGTGAGGTCGCGCAGTCGGGAGATCGCGGTGCCGACCTTGTCGTGGTCGTTCTTGACGGCGTGGTGGGAGCACACGGCGAGTTCGGCCATGACCTGGGCGGAGACGATGCCGGCAATGACGGCCTCCGTCCGCAGGACGCGGGCGCGGTCCTCCACGTCCCGGGTGATTCCCGCAGCGCGTACGTGGGTGGCAATCCGGGTGGTCAGTACGGTGGCGCGCAGGCCGAGCTCGACGTCGTCGTCGGCCCGATGGGGGTCGGTGAAGGCGAGGACGAAGGCTCGCTGCGCCTGGCATGTGGCCCGTTCACCCGCGACGCCATGCTGTTCGGCGTCGTTGCGGGCTGCCTCGACGTCCCCGCCAGTGCCCCGACGCCTTCTACGCCGACCGCGGTCACGACTACCGCCGCCAGGTCCGTGAGCCGGGCATCCGCCCGCTCATCGCCCAGCGCGGCACCGAGCACGGAAGCGGCCTGGGCAGGAACCGCTGGGTCGTCGAAGCGGCCTTCGCGCTTCTGCGCTGGTTCCGCCGGCTGCGTGGCTGCTGGGAAATCCGTGCCGACATCCACCAGGCCTTACTCACCCTCGGCTGCGCAATCATCTGCCGGCGGCGCCTCAAAGAATAGTGCTGATCCGGGCCCTCAGCCCGAACCGCCGATCAGTGCCTCGCCGAGCGGGGTGCGCCGGTAGAGCACCGACCGTCCGGACCGGGCGCGGACGAGCAGCCCCGCGTCTCGCAGGATGGCGAGGTGGTCTCCCACCGCGCCGGGTGCCATGGCGAGGCTTCGGGCGAGGTGGCTGGTGCTGGCCGGGGCATCCAGCGCCACCAGCAGCCGGACTCGGGCCCTGCCGACCAGAGCGGCCAGCGTGTCCGGTTGGGGGACGGTCTCCTGTTCGCCCCACAGGGCGGCGCTGCCGCGGGCAGGATAGATCAAGGTCCTGGGCCAGGGGTCTTCCAGGTGGGCAGCGACAGAGGGCCCGACGAAGACCGAAGGGATCAGCAGTAGCCCGTCCCCGGCGAGGCGGACTGTTCCGCCTCGGGGGAAGAAACCGAGCTCGATACCGCCGTCGCGCCAGGTGATGCCCGGGTGCAGGCTTTCGATGGTCCTGGCCCAGCCGTGTTCACCGATCACACCCACCCGGTGCACGACATCGCGTTCACAGATAGCGCGCAGTTGTGGCCAGTCCGCGGCTAGCAGCTCGTGCCAGGCCTGGTCCATCGCCTCGGCGATCCGGGGGACGGCGTCCGTCGAGTCCAGCACTGCGCGTACGCGGGGATCACGGGCGGACGGTCCGGTCGCGGTGGTGGCGAATTCGTGGCGGGCCGTTTCCAGTGGTGTGGCCCGGATCGTGGACAGGTCCTCTGCCCAGGTCTGGTTGAGGCCCCGTGGGGGCGGGGCGATGAAGTCCGCACCGGATCGCGGGGTGTGCAGCGCGAGGGCGGCGTTCAGTTCGGTCTCGCGGCGAAGCCGTTCAAAGGCCGGCAGGAGTCGGGTGGCCCTGGCTCGCGGCAGCGGCCGGTCTTGGCCGGCGAGTGAGCGTAGCAGTGTGCAGAGTTCCATCGCGGGTGACAGTGCGAAGCGGCTGCGCAGCAGGTCTTCGACGGTGACTTCGAAGCGGAGCACCGCGCCATGCTACCGAAGGACGTCTGTTCCGATTCGTCCAGCGACGAATCATTGGTGGGTGACATCGGCGTACGGCGAGGCTGGGCGTCATGACCCCAACCGCCGAATCCGGGCAGGGCAACCACCGTGCCACCTATCGGGAGGTGCTGGCCGAGCCGCGATTCCGGCTGCTCTTCTCGACCCGCACCGTAGCCGTCACCGCAGACTCGCTGCGGATCACCACGTTCTCGGTGCTGGTCTTTGCGACCACCGGCTCCGCGCTGCTGAGCGCACTGGCCTTCGGCATCGGCTTTCTCCCGCAGCTGTTCGGCTCGCTGCTGCTGGGCTCACTGGCCGACAGACTTCCGCCCCGCGCGCTCATCGCCGGCGGCTACGCCCTGGAATGCGCCGCCGCCCTGCTGCTCGCCCTGGTGCAGATGCCGATCGTGGCAAGCCTCGGTGTCGTGGCGCTGGTCGCCCTCGTTGCACCGGTGTTCAGTGGCGCGTCGAGGAAACCGGTGGCGAGGCGCTTACCGCGATGCGTCGGGTGGTCGGGCTGCTGCGCGACACCGAGGACGTCGCACCACGGCTCCCACCGCACCTGGTCGGCAGCAACTGGCCGAAATGGTCAGCCGGTTCGACGGGCACGGACCCGAGGTGCACCTACGACTGCCCACGGACCCCACGCCCTGGCCGCCGGAAGTGGCAACCACCGTCCACCGGATCGTCCAGGAGTCCCTCACCAACATCGCCCGCCACGCCGCGCATGCCGGCTCCGCCACCGTCGACGTCACCCACGGCCCGGACGGCGTCACCGTCACGGTCACCGACGACGCCCCGCCCGGCCGCACCCGGCCCAGGCGCCACGGCGGCTTCGGCCTCATAGGCATGCGCGAACGCGTAGAGGCACTCGGTGGCCAACTGAGCGCCGGCCCCGGCCGGGACACCGGCTGGTCGGTCCGCGCCACCCTGCCTGCCCCCGGCAAGGAGACCCGTTGAGTATCCGCGTCCTGCTCGCCGACGACCAGGCGATGATCCGCAGCGGCCTGCGTCTCATCCTGGAGGACCATGAAGACATCACCGTGGTCGGCGAAGCCGCCGACGGCGCCGAGGCGGTCGCACTCGCCCGCCGACTGCGCCCGGACGTCTGCCTCGTCGACATCCGCATGCCGGGACTGGACGGCATCGACGTCACCCGCGCCCTGGCCGGCCCCGGAATCACCGACCCGCTCCGGGTGGTCATCGTCACCACCTTCGACCTGGACGAGTACGTCCACGGCGCACTGCGCGCAGGGGCGGTCGGCTTCGGCCTCAAAGGCGCCGCCCCCGCCCTGCTCACCGAGCCCGTCCGGGCCGCACACGCCGGAGACGCCCTGATCTCCCCGTCCATCACCCTGCGCCTGCTCCGCGGCCTTGCCCCGGCGCGGACGGCGTCCCCGGCCAGGCCCGCACGGCCGCTCACGCCACGGGAGACGGAAGTGATCCGGGCCATCGCCTGGGGCCGCACCAACCGGGAGATCGCCACCGCCATGTTCATCACCCTCAGCATCGTCAAGGGCCACCTGGCCACCATTTCGGGACAAACTCGGCGTCCGTAATCGCGTCGAGGTCGCCGCCTGGGCCTGGGAGAGCGGCCGCATGGACTCCTGCGGACCAAGCACATGAGGACACGAAACGGGCTCGGTGCCCGTGCTGTCGGAACCGGTCTCGTTCGCCCCGTGCACGGCGATGGTGTCCGGCCTGGCCTGCGGCGACGTCAACGAAGTCGGGGCGCATCCTCGGGATGTGACCGTCCCCGGCCGACGCTCGCCGGGGTCCTGTTCCTTCGTACGGGGGTCCGGCGGCCCGGCCCGGCGATACCGTGGCGACATACGCCGGACACACAAAGACGATCTATCGGATCACGCTTCGCAGTGAGGGCGAATCCCGCAGATTGATCATGACTCGATACGCGCCCTGGCAGGGTCACGTGCCAGGACCTGGAATTGGGCCGCGTCGACCTGGACGTCCTCCTTGGGCGGGAGGCCCGCCGCGTTGATCCGGCGCTTGGCCGGCCGCACGGCCGCCTCCGGGAATCCGGCGATGCGCTCGGCGAGGCGCTCGACGTAGGGGACCAGCTCCTCGTCCGGCACAGCCTTGTTGACCACACCGATGCGTTCGGCCTCGCGCGCGTCGAGTCCTCGGACCCCAGGATCACCTGCATGGCCTGGCCGCGGCCGGCGAGCTGCTGCACCGCGCCCCGCCCTGTTCGCCGGGACGGTCGGAGGTGAGGCCCCGGGCCGGGGGAGGGGGGACGAGGAGGCGGGCGGCACGTCCGCCGACGTGTCCGGCGGACTCAGCCGAACTGGCCGGGCCGGTAGTTCCCGGCGGGCTGCTGGATGATGACGTTGATGCGGTTGTAGGCGTTGATGACAGAGATGAGGCCGACCAACGCGGCCAGTTGGTCTTCGTCGAAGTGCTTGGCGGCGTTCGCCCAGGCTTCGTCGGTGACCCCGCCGGCTGCGTCGGCGATCCGGCTGCCCTGTTCCGTCAGTTCCAGTGCGGCACGTTCGGCGTCGGTGAAGACCGTGGCCTCCCGCCAGGCCGCCACCAGGTTGAGGCGCTGAGCGGTCTCGCCCGCGTGGGTGGCGTCCTTGGTGTGCATGTCGGTGCAGAAGCCGCAGCCGTTGATCTGGCTTGCGCGGATCTTCACCAGTTCCTGTGTCGCGTGCGGCAGTGTCGAGTCGACGACCACCTTGTTGGCCGAATTGATGTGCTTCATGAGCTTGGCCCCAAGGGCACTGCCGAAATAGTTGAGACGCGCATCCATGATGTGCTCTCCTCGCCGTAGTGCGGATTCACACTGTTGACCGGGCCGCCCGGTGAACCGTGACGGACCAGCAGTGTGACCTGCATCATATTCGGCGGGTACGTGTGTTTCCGCCATGGCGCGTCCGTACCGCGCTTCGGCGCCAAGTCCGCGGGAGGGCGCGCGCTGCCGCGTAACCGTGTGCCGCACCGGCCGGGAATGACATTGTCTGAACGCGCTGTGTCAGCCCGGTCGCGGCGGCGATGGCGCTGTTGGTGTTACGGACTGGCACGAGGCTGGGGCGAGGCCGCCCCCGCGTGGCTGGCTGACGGCACATCGGCACATCACGAGGACGGTCATCGTGGGGGAGGCGGTGCGCTCAGCGGCGGCGGCCCGGGTAGGCCGGGCCGCCGGTGATCCTGATTCTCTGGACGCGTTCCGAGGGAAGGTCCGGATCCGACCGGAGGTGCTGACCGCGGTCACCGCACTGTCGTCCAGCGTGACTTTGTGGAACGGGCTGTCCGATTGCCGTGCGACCGCTCACCCATCGCGGCTGGACACGCTGCTGCGCACGAGGTCGATCGCCCCTGCTCATCCGGTACTCACCATAAAGTGCCTACACCAACTCGTTCGGCTAGCGTGATGACGGCAGTACGTGTTCGCATTCCTGCGTGACCGTGACCGTGACCGTGACCGTGACCGTGACCGCGACCGCGCCCGCAGCCGACCGGTTCCCCACATGGCTCCGCGGGCGGACGAGACCGCGGCACGGGCTCAGCAAACACCGGCTCCACAACGGTCAGCGGTGCCGGGATTCCCGCGGTCGCCGTGTCCGGCCCGCACCCAGCGAAAGGATCCTGTGCGCATGTCTTCCGTGACAACAAAGGACGGCACTTCGATCTTCTACAAGGATTGGGGCAGCGGCCAGCCGGTCGTGTTCAGCCACGGCTGGCCGTTGAACGGCGACGCATGGGATCCGCAGGCCAAGCTGGTGGCCGACAACGGCTTCCGGGCCGTCGTGCACGACCGGCGCGGGCACGGGCGCTCTTCACAGACGTGGAACGGCAACGACCTCGACACCTACGCAGACGACCTGGCCGAAGTGATCGAGAAGCTCGACCTGCGCGATATCGTCCTCGTCGGTCACTCCACCGGCGGTGGCGAGGTGACCCGCTACATCGGCAAGTACGGCACCGGCCGGGTTGCCAAGGCTGTCCTGCTCGGCGCGATCCCTCCGCTGATGCTGAAGACCGACGCCAATCCCGAGGGCCTGCCCCTCGAGGTGTTCGACGAGATCCGCCAAGGCGTCGCCACCGACCGCTCGCAGTTCTACGAAGAACTCAGCGTGCCCTTCTACGGCGCCAACCGACCTGGTTCCCAGGTGTCGCAGGGCACCCGCGACGCGTTCTGGCTCTGGTCGATGCAGGTAGGCATCAAGGGTGCCTACGACTGCGTCAAAGCGTTCTCCGAGACCGACCTGACGGAGGATCTGAAGCGTTTCGACATTCCGACCTGGATCGTGCACGGCAGCGATGACCAGATCGTTCCGATCGTGGCCGCCGGTGAGAAGTCGTCGAAGATCGTCAAAGGCGCGAAGTTCACGGTGTACGAAGGGGCCCCGCACGGACTGTCGATGGTAGCCCCCTTCAAGGACACGTTCGACGCCGACCTGCTGGCCTTCCTTCGCAGTTGACCGACGGGCCAGCGGCGGCCGATCGCGCGTGGGGCCCGCCCCGGGTGCGCCCCACTCGATCCCTGTGGTCCTGGCCCCCGATCAGCAGGGCCGGCCGATACAGCCCGGCCCTGCAGGGCCCCGGGAATCACGCCTCGATGGCGACGGCGACTCTGCCGGTGGTCGTGCGGTCGTGCCGGTCTCCACTGCGGTGTGGGCGTCGATGACGGTGTACAGCATGAAATGGCGGGGACCGAGGACGGGCTTGAGCGACCCGTTGTCGAGGCCAGCGACTTCCCGCAGGGTTTCAACGTGATGCTCGTGGCCACGGCCGTTGAGCATGGGCAGCAGGGTGAAGCCCCCCCCCGGGAGGTGGCGCCGCGGAAGGAGAACGGGGCGATGCTGTGCGTGCCCCAGCCCAGGGCACTGACCACGTGGCCCGCGCGCGAGTGAGCGACCCCCGGCCCGAACTCAGGACGTACTGGACCAGCATCTCGCCGGACCGGTTACCGCGTCCGCGACGAGCTCCTGGCCGGCATCCTCACCGGAGCGAACAGCGTCTTCAGCGCCGGCATGGACCTCAAGGCCTTCGCGAAAAGCGACACACCCGTCATCGAAGGACGCGGCTTCGGGGGCATCACCCGCACCGACATCAAGACCCCGCTCACGGTGCGCGAGCGGTGCACTCTGATACCACAGTTCTCCGACCATCAGGTCACCGCAGGCCCGGTCCCGGCGCCCCGCTCCGCACCTGCGCGGCGCCGCCCACCGCAGGCGAAGATCGCCCAGCGAGTTGTCCCACACGACCTGCGGCCCGTCGCCTTGCGGAAGGAACTCACCGAACCCGGTGGCCTCTTCCGCGCTTACCAGCAGCGCACCGAACCCGATGTGGCGCTGCTCGCCGACCTCCAGGAATGCAAGGCCCGCGCCTTCACCACCTGGGCCGAAGTCACCTACGACGGCGCTCTGCGGCGGGATCCCAGGCATGCCGGAGCAGGTCGCTGTCGCCACCCGCCTGCAGCACCAGCAGCGCACCCGGCGGCCTCATGGACGACAGGTCTGCAGTGGACCGGCTGCTGACCGTGGCGACACAGAGGGAGCACGCGCGCTGACCCTGCGCGCCGCGCACACCGGCACCGGAAACCTCGTTGGCCAGGACCTCACCGCGCGGGGCCTGGCCGAACCGGAGGACCCGGTCGAGAAGCTGGCCGGCCGTGGCTGGCCGGGCATCCCCGGCACCGTCGGCGACCTGCTTGCCTCCCGGCCGGAGAACCCCACCCCGATCACCGTCCCCTCCCCGGTGCCCTACAAGGACGGAACGGGCCCGTTCACGTTCGGTAAGAAGATGATGCGGCCCAGGATCTCCGGCTGGGCCCAGAAGGCCGTCTCGAACAAGAAGCTCCGCAAGGCCAGGGCCACCGCGGGCACCCGGCTGCTCGCCCTGACGCCGGCCACCCGGACCGACGAGTCGGGACGCCTCGGTCCCGGCCGCAAGGGCATCGCCCTCCACGCTCTCGCCACCATGGTCCCGGTAGGTCCCGGCGAGCTGCAGCACCTGGTCGGCCAGCTGACCGCGGCGGACTGGCTCACCGAAGCCGCCCTTACCGAAGCCCAGCTCACCGGGCAGCTGACCGAACGCGTCCTCCCGCTCACCTACCCCTCCGGGCTTGAGGTACAGCACCGTCCGAGTGAACCCGTGACGGTGTCGTCCGTCCTGGCCCGCCCACCGGCTGGATGATGGGCGGGCATGGCCCCAGGTGGGCCACGCTTCGCGCCCCACAGTGGCGACACATATCCAGGGTGACACCCGCACCCGGCGAGGAAGGCGGGCTGTGATGAGTGATTCGGATCCGGGCACCGCGGGGCGGAGCCAGGGCGAGATGGCCCAACTCTCGGCGATCGAGTTGAACGTCAATGATCAAGTACAACGGCTTGAGGTGGATCCACGGACCTCGCTGCTCGACGCACTGCGCGAACACCTGCGTCTGAGCGGGACCAAGAAAGGGTGTGATCACGGCCAGTGCGGCGCCTGCACCGTGCTGATCAACGGCCGACGCGTCAACTCTTGTTTGACGCTCGCCGTGATGCATGAGGACGACGAGATCGTGACGATCGAAGGCCTGGGCGATCCCGATGATCTGCACCCCATGCAACGTGCCTTCGTCGAGCGTGACGGCTTCCAATGCGGCTACTGCACTCCCGGCCAGATCTGTTCGGCTGTCGGCATGCTCGCCGAGGTGGAGGCAGGCTGGCCCAGCCACGCCACCGCCGACGTGACCTCGCCGCGGATCGCGTTGACCGATGAGGAGATCCGCGAGCGGATGAGCGGCAACATCTGTCGGTGCGCCGCCTATCCGAACATCGTCGCGGCCATCCGCGGCATCGCGGTGGGAGGCCCGGAATGAGATCCTTCACGTACGAGCGACCGACCGACGTACAGGCCGCCGTCGTTGCGGTGTCCAGAACCGGCGCGAAGTTCATCAGCGGCGGCACCAACCTGCTCGACCTGATGAAACTCGACATCGAGAGGCCCAGCCATCTGGTCGACATCAGCCGGCTTCCGTTGCGGGAGATCGAGGAGCTCCCGGACGGCGGACTGCGTATCGGGGCCCAGGCGGCGAATTCCGATGTGGCCGCCGATGCCCGAGTGCGTACCCGCTACCCGGTGCTGTCGGAGGCACTGGTGGCCGGAGCCTCGGGCCAACTGCGCAACAAGGCGTCCACCGGGGGAAATCTGTTGCAGCGCACTCGCTGCCCCTACTTCTACGACAAAGCTGCGGGCTGCAACAAACGGGATCCCGGTTCCGGATGCTCGGCGATCGGCGGGTTCAACAGGATTCACGCCGTCCTCGGCGTCAGCGACTCCTGCATCGCCACCCACCCCTCGGACATGGCCGTCGCGATGACCGTGCTGGAGGCGGAGATCGAGCTGCTCGACGCCGACGGGTCGGTACGCCGCGTCGCCATCGCAGACTTCTACCGGCTGCCGGGCGATACGCCGCACATCGAGACCGTGCTGCGTCCTCGCGAGATGATCACGAGCGTGCTCCTTCCCCCGCCCCCGTCGGGTCGGCAGACCTACCGCAAGGTGCGAGACCGGGCATCGTACGAGTTCGCGCTGGTCTCCGTGGCGGCTGTCGTCTCGACCGATCAGGGAGCGATCAGTGAGGCACGGGTGGCTTTCGGCGGTGTGGCGCACAAGCCCTGGCGGTCCATCGAGGCGGAGGCCGCGTTGACCGGCCGTCCCGCCGCGATGGTCACCTATCGCGCCGCCGCCGAGGCAGCGATGCGCGACGCCACGGGGCAGGGGCACAACGACTTCAAGATCGAGCTGGCCAAACGCACGCTGTGCCGCACGCTGGCGCAAGCGGCTCAGGCAAGCTGAGGAGACGAGATGATCGGGCAAGCACTGAACCGCGTCGACGGCCCGTTGAAGGTCTCCGGCCGGGCCACATACGCCTACGAGCAGTGGGAGGCCGGCCAACCTCTCTACGGGTTCATCGTCGGTGCAACGATCGGCAAAGGCCGCATCACCCGGATCGTCACCGAGAGCGCCGAACGCGCGCCTGGCGTAAAGATGGTGATGACCTATCACAATGCCCCTGCCCAGGGTGTCCGTGATGAGTCCGTTCCGTCCGAATACTGGCGCGCCCAGCCGGTGCTGACCGGCCCCGACATCCACTATTACGGCGAGCCGGTGGCACTCGTCGTCGCCACGGCCCTCGAACAGGCCCGAGCAGCGGCCGATCTGGTCGAAGTCGGTTACACCGGCGGGCGCGGACGTTTCAACTTTGCCGAGCAGGAAGACGAGGTGTACATCCCGAAAGTCGTCAACGCCGGAATCCCCACCGACACTGCGGTCGGCGATTTCGATGCCGGGTTCGACAGCGCGGCGGTGAAGGTCGACCAGCAGTACACGACGCCGTACGAGTTCTCGATGCCGATGGAACCGCACGCGTGTCTGGTGGAACCGCGCGACGAGGACCTGGTCGTCCACGTCAGCTGCCAGATCGTCGACGCGGCGCGGGCCTCGGTCGCCGGAACGCTTCGGATCGAACCGGAGCGGGTCCACATCGTCACACCCTTCGTCGGCGGGGGATTCGGCTCCAAGCTGGGCGTCCATGCCGAGACGATCCTGGCGGCGCTCGCCGCTCGCGAGTTGCGCCAACCGGTCAAGGTCGCGATGACCAGGCAGCAGATCTTCCAGCTCGTCGGCAACCGACCGACATCCAGCCAGCGGGTTCGACTGGGCGCGGAGCAGGACGGACGGCTGACCGCGATCGCCCATGACGTAACCATGCACACCAACCCCGACGTGGAGTACGCCGAGCAGACCGCCGCCACGACCCGCAGTCTCTACGCCGCACCCCACCGATTGACCAGCCACCGGCTTGCGCCGCTCGATCTGCCGCCTGGGACGGACGTACGCGCGCCGGGCGAAGCGCCGGGCATGCTGGCGGTCGAGTCGGCGATGGACGAGCTGGCCCACGCGCTGGCGATGGACCCGGTCGAGCTGCGGATCCTCAACGAGCCCACCATCGATCCCGAGCGAGACGTGCCGTACAGCGACCGGCACCTGGTCGAGTGCCTGCGCGAAGGCGCGCGCCGGTTCGGCTGGGAGCACCGCCCCGCCGCCCCGGCGAGTGCGCGCGACGGGCGATGGTTGGTCGGCTACGGCATGTCGGCCGCCATCCGCGGGCACTTCCAAGGGCCGGCAGCAGTGCGGGTGCGGTTGGAGGCTGACGGCACCGCCGTCGTCCGGACGGACATGACCGATCTCGGCACGGGCACGTACACCGTCCTGACTCAGGTCGCATCCGACGGGCTCGGACTGCCGCCCGATCGGGTGCGGATCGAGCTCGGGCGTTCCGAGTTTCCCACCAGCTGGGGGTCCGGAGGCTCGTGGGGCGCCGCCAGCTCGAGCAATGCGGTGCATGGTGCGTGCATGGCCCTGCGCGAGCAGCTCCTGGCCGCGGCGCGCGGCGACACGCGTTCTCCGCTGCATGGTCTGGACCCGTCAGACGCCGTGTTCTCGAATGGCAACGTGGTTGTCGGCAGAGCGTCCGAGGCGCTGAGCGAGATCGTCGCACGCAACCATCCGGAAGAGTTCGAGGCGGAGGGCGGTACCCGCTTCATGGGCGATGATCCGAACTACACGGACTACTCGATCAACACCTACGGGGCCCATTTCGCTGAAGTGGGGGTCGACGCGGACACTGCCGAGATCCGTCTGCGGCGGATGCTCGGTGTGTTCTCGGTGGGCCGCGTGCTCAACGCGAAGACGGCTCGCTCGCAGCTGATCGGCGGCATGATCTGGGGAGCCGGCGCGGCCCTCGAAGAAGAGGCCGTGGTCGACCTGCGATCCGGCGCCTTCGTCAACCGGGACCTCGCGCAATACCTGGTGCCGGTCCACGCCGACGTCCCCGACGTCGAGGCGGTCGTCCTTGACGGGTACGACGACAAGGCCAACGTCCTGGGCGCGAAGGGCGTCGGCGAGCTGGGCATTTGCGGGGCCGGTGCGTCGGTCGCGAACGCGGTGTTCAACGCCACCGGCGTGCGCGTGCGCGACTTCCCCATCACCATCGAGAAGGTGCTGCCCGGTCTACCACTGATGGATGACTGAATCCGTGACCGACGGCCCCTGTGTTCGCGACGGCTGATCGCACGAATCTCGATCGCAGTAGTCGTTGATGCGGTTCGACGCATCGCGCCGGGGAAGCGCGCCCGAGCGATATCCCGTTGAGATGCCGGGGCCGGGCCCCGGCTGGGCTCGGCCGACGGACGGCATGCGGCGCACGCGGCGGGCTGTGAACGGCAGCTGGGATTCCGCCCTGACGACGCCGATGGCGACTGCGGCAAGCTCCATGGCCGTGGCAGAGGACAACGAGCTTGTCGGGCGTGCGATTTGACCCTAGGGCCAACCAGAGCGCCGTCCCGTCAAGGCACTCTCCCCGCGGCACGTGGAGCGGTACGTGGCGGGCAAGGCCAAGCATCCCCGCAAGGACCTCGCCGCGCTCCTGGAGCGCGAGGTGAAGAAGCAGTGGCAGCCGCAGTTCCAGGCCAAGGCCCGGAAGAGGGCGACGACGACCGGCGGCATCGTCATCGACACCCGCGCCCGCCTCGGCGGCACCGCGCCAATCGGGTCCACGGACCAGGACCGCATCCGGCACCGAGCTGCAAGAACCACCACTAGCCAAGATCAAAGCGCTGATAGCTTCAGCGCGGTGGTGAAGCGATTCTGAGAAGTGCTCCGACCCGCAAGTCACAGCGGACGGTTCGGTGCCTGGGCTCCTCCCTCCTTCGGGCGAGTTCTTCCGGCTCCCTGGAGGGTGAAGGCCTCACCATGGAACCAATGGTCCGCGTGGTGCCCGGGCCAAGCGCAAGCCCCTGCGACGAAGGACGTACCACATGACCACGGAGGCCCGGCCCGGCCCGCTGCGGGTGCTCGTCTTCGGCGCCGCACTGCGGGCCGATTCATCCAACGCCCGCCTCGCGTCGCTCGTGGCCCGGCTGATCTCCGACACCGGCGCCACCGTCGACCACGCTGCGATGCACGATTTCGGCATGCCTTTGTACGACGGTGACGCGGAGGCCGCCGAAGGGCTGCCGGACGGCGCTCTTTTGCTGCGTGACCGGATCGAACAGGCCGACGCCTTCGTCATTTCCTCCCCCGAGTACAACGCCTCCGTGCCGGGCCTGCTGAAGAACGCGATCGACTGGGTCTCGCGTGTGCGGCCGCAGCCGTTCAAGACCAAGCACGCGATGCTTGTCTCCGCCTCACCGTCCCTGGTCGGCGGCAACCGAGGGCTGTGGGCGCTGAGGGTCCCCCTGGAGCACCTCGGTACCCGTGTCTACCCGGACATGTTCAGCCTTGCCAACAGCTACCAGGCCTTCGCGGAGGACGGAACGCTGATCGACCCGGGGCTGCAGCAACGTCTGTCCGAAACCGTGGCCGGTTTCCTCAGCCTCGTCGAAGCCGATGTGCGTTATGTCTGTCTGGAGCGCCGGTGGTACGAATTCCTGGGCGACCGTACCGAGGCGTCCATCACCCAACGGGCCGAGGAATGAGTCCGGCCGAGGGGCCGGCGCCTGGTGTCAGCTGATATTCCGCCGGGCCGGGGTGTCCAGGCGCACCCGGATTAGTCCGGCGAACTGCTGACCGGAGCCGATGGCGAAGGCGGAGGCGCAGAAGAAGCAGCCCGCCCTCCTCCGCTACCGCGACGAACGCCAGCAACTCCATGCCCCCATGCCACCACGCCGTCCGCAGCGCGTCACACCCCGTCCAGCGCCGAGGGCCCGGCGAACGGGATGGGGGCGACGGCGGTACTGCGGCGAAATCCCGCGCCGCTGTCGGTGCTGTGTCGGCACGGTTTCCTGCAGTCAATGGATGACCTGCCCATCGCACAAGCGCGCGCCGCTGAGCAGAAAGAGTTCGCCTGCCCGGTGCGAAGTCCTGGTGAGGGTGTGGTGGGTGAGTCCGGACCTGAGGTGCGATCCGCCTCATGACGACTCGTGATCGGCCATCCGCTCACGCATCGCTCACACAGAAGGGCCTGATGACCAGTTGGAAACTCAGGGGTGTGAGTTCGCGATCGAGTCAGGAAGCCGGTGTCGTCGCGATCAGAATGGCGTCCCGGCCGGCCGTGATCGTCACGCAGTCGCCAATCTACCCCTCGACGAACGTGACGGTCTCATCGAGCGGCGCCCGGCCCGTACGGGTGTAACCCACCGTGGCGTCCTCGAACCCGATTGACATGCCGCAGAAGAGTATGAGTTCGTCCGGTGGTGACAGGATCTCCGCGACAGTCTTGCGATACACCGACCACGCCATCTGCGGGCAACTGTGCAGCCCTTCGGCGCGCAGCAGCAGCATGACGGTCTGCAGATACATGCCGACGTCGGACCATTGAGGCCGGCCCATGTCGCGGTCGATGTAGCAGAACAGTGCGGCGGGCGCGCCGAAACAGTCCCAGTTCGCGGCAGCAGCCCTCTGGCGCGCCTCCCAGTCCACGCGCCCAATACCAAGTGCGCTGTAGCGCTCATGGCCGAAGGTAGATCGGCGCTCATGGTACGGAGACTTCAGTGCGGGCGGGTACATCTCGTACTCCCGCTCGTCCCAGGGGTCGGCTGCCGCCACACGCTCACCGGCGCGCCTCTTGAGCTCGGCCAGCGGCCTACCGGTCACCACGTAGGCGCACCACGGCTGGACGTTCGATCCGGACGGGGCCCAAGCCGCGGCGGACAGGACCCGCTCCAGCACCTGCCTCGTAACGGGCTGGTCGCTGAACCCGCGCACCGCCCGTCGGCTCGTGACCGCCTCATAGACATCCAAGATCATCTGCCTCCCTCATCTGCTTCACCTGTCCACTCAGTGACAATCCGGACCGCCCGGCTCACCGGCACCGGCGCATCCAGCACCATGCGGGTGGTGGACCGTCGCGACGTCCACTGGCCCGTCCCACCCCGAGAGCCGCGGCCCGTCTATCCCGGGATCGAAGGGCTGTATGTGAGTCCCGCCTGACGTGGGATCGGGGGACCGTAGCCGGATTCCCATCCGGCTCAAGGCGCGACACCCTGCGCGTGCGACGGAAAGACTGCCGGGCTGGGACAGGACACGCGGGAGGCGGGGATGTCAGGAGAGCCAGTCGGTGTAGCGGGTGGGGGCGAGGTGGGCGTTCTTGTCGGTGAGGACGTCGCCCTTGACGGCGGCGAACATGCCGGCGGTGGGGTCGGTGACGACGGTGCGGTCGTCGCCCTTGTGGGAGAGGGTGATCCGGCCCAGCTCGTCCAGGCTGAAGATCTCGGGGCCGGCGATGTTGCGGATGCCGTTCAGCGGGGCGCCCGCGGCGACCTCCGCCACCGCGCCGGCCACGTCCTTGGACGCGATCGGCTGGATCGGAGTGGCGGGCAGCCGGACGGTGTCGCCGTCGGTGGTCCAGGACAGGACGGCGTCCATGAACTCCATGAACTGAGTGGCCCGGACGATCGAGTAGGGGATCGGCCCGGCCGCGAGGATGTTCTCCTGGAGCGTCTTGGCGCGGTAGTAGTCCAGCTCCGGGACCTGGTCCGTGCCGACGATCGAGAGGATGACGAAGTGGCCGACGCCGCCCTTCTGGGCCGCGGCCAGAAGGTTGTCCATCGAGGTCCGGAAGAAGGCCGGGGACGCTTCGTCGAAGGTCGGGGAGTTCGTCAGATTGACGACGACGCCGGCCCCCGCCACCGCCTCGTCCAGTCCCTGGCCGCTGATGACGTCCACTCCGGTGGACTGCGAGTGAGGTACCGCCTCGTGTCCGGCGGCGTTCAGATCCTTGACGACCTGCGCCCCGATCAGCCCGGTACCGCCGATGACTGCGAACTTCATGGCATGCCTTTCGTTGGGATTACGTGCGCAATATGGCATATGAACCGCTATATGGGTCCGGCATGAAACAGCGAGTAGTGCTCATGACCTGTGGATCGACCTCGGAGCGGACGCGAAGGGCATACCTTCCCGAATGATCGACTTCTGGTCATCGAGTAGGCCGACATTGCACCGTCGGACGGGTGACCGACAAGCGCATCGACGAGACGACCGGCGAGCGCAAGCGGTTCTCCTCGGCGATCCTGCCGCCCTGGTGCCGCAAGTCCCCGGAGATCAGCGAGGTGCTGCCTCTGCTCTATCTGCATGGCCTGTCCTCCGGGGACTTCGTGCCCGCACTCGAGCAGTCCCTCGGCTCGGCGGTCGGCCTGTCCCCGGCCGCCATCGCCCGGCTTACCCCGCAGTGGCAGGCTGACCACGTTGCGTTCAGCGGGTGCGACCTGTCGGGCAGCGACTACGTATACGTCTGGGCCGACGGCATCCACCTGCGCATACGCCTGCGCGAGGCGAAGTCATGCGTGCTCGTGTTGATGGGCGTGCGTGCGGACGGCGCCAAGGAGCTGATCGCTATGAGTGACGGCTGCCGTGAATCAGCCGACTCCTGGGCGGATCTGCTGCGCGACTGTGCTCGGCGTGGGATGCGTGCGCCCGTCTTCGCAGTCGGTGATGGGGCGCTCGGCTTCTGGAAGGCCCTGGCCGAGGTGTTCCCTGAGTCCCGGCACCAGAGGTGCTGGGTTCACAAGATCGCCAACGTTGCGAACGCTCTGCCGAATTCCGCTCGGCCCGGCGCGATGAAGGCCCTGCGGGAGATCTGCAACGCCGAAGACCGCGAGCATGGGCTGAATGCCGTCGCCGCGTTCGCCAAGACCTATGGGGCGAATTTCCCCAAGGCCGTCAAGAAGATCACCGACGCCACGGACGAGCTGCTCGCGTCCTACGACTTTCCCGCCGAGCACTGGATCCACCTACGCACCACGAATCCCATCGAGTCCACCTTCGCCACGGTCAGGCTCCGCACGAAGTCACCCGGGGCGCCGGCAGTGCGGCCGCCGAACTCGCCATGGTCTTCAATCTCGTCGAGTCCGCCCAGCAGCGGTGACGGGCCCTGAGTGCACCCCACGTCGTTGCCCTCGTGCGCGCCGGGGCCCGATTTGAACGCGGAGTCCTGGTCGAGAGCACCGAATCTCTGGCTGCCCGAGGAGGACGACCCCGATGCCCCCGGACGCGCGGCCTGTGGCGGGCCTGGTCACCGCAGGGATGTCAGTGGCATGAGGTTGACTGTCGGCCGTGGGAACCAATGCATTCGTCAACAGCGTCTGGCGCCTAATCAACAGGAATCCCCCTAATCTGAATGAACCCATCATCCTGGAGGCCCCGCCGGGCACGAATCTGCGTGAACTCGTCGCGGAATTCGGCCGCTGGGCGGGGCAGCACCGGAACTTGGCAGCGGGCGGGTTCGTCGATCCGTCGCTCAGCGAACGCACCGGCTTGCCGCTGGTCGAGCCCTTCGGGGCTGGGGAATTGCTGGAGATGCGAGGCTGGGGCTACCGGAACCGCTGGGTCGGGTGTGGCATGGTCGCGTCCCCCGACGGCCCACGGGCTGTTGTCGTGATCAGCCACCGCGAGGACCCGGTGGCTGCCGGTTTCCCGCAAGGCGCGTCCTGGGCCGAGAAGTTGCGCATCGTCACCGGCTGGGAACCGATACCCAAGCCGCGCGTGGACTGGCCCGCCATCGAGGCCGACCTCGGCCCAGGTGGATGCCTTCGTCGACACCCTCGACTCGCGCGACTCCGACGCCGCCGCCTTCACCACCCTGTACTACCCGTGGATCGCGGTCCCGGGCATCGGCGCCGTCGAGCGCACCGTGCCGCCGTGCGGCCACGTGGCGGGCGTCTGGGCCCGCACCGACGCCGAACGAGGCGTCTTCAAGCCCCCGCCAACCAGAACCTCCGCGGCGCATCGAAGATCGAAACCCTCCTCACGGACGACCAGCACGGCGAACTGAACGCGAAGGGCGTCAACTGCCTGCGGGACTTCCAGGACAGGGGCCTGCTCATGTGGGGCGCCCGGACCAGGGCGACCACCCGCGACTTAAACGTCCGCCGCCTGGTCTCCTGCCTCTCCGACTCCATCCGCCAGTCCTAGACATGGGCGGTGTTCGAGCCCAACGACGAGCGGCTGTCGGCGTCGCTGCGGCACTCCGTCACCTCGTTCCTCACCGACCAGTGGCGACAGGGCGCCCTCGTGGGACGCACACCGGACGAGGCGTTCTACGTGATCTGCGACGCCACCGACAACAATGCCGAGACCAACGACGGCAAGGTCGTCTGCGACATCGGCGTCGCACCCGTGCGCCCTGCCGAGTTCGTCCACTTCACCATCACCCGGATCGTCGGCCAGAGCGGCAAGACCACCTGACGGCCCAACTGTCTGCCCCGCCCCGGCGGGGCAGACAGCATCCTCGCCGGCTGAGCCGAGTGATCAACAAGGCAGCCGATCGTGGGTCCTGTCCGGCGAAGCAGACGACCCGAGAGACACGTCCGTGCACCACACCTGTTGCGCCCGCCATGGTCGTTGTGACCGCCTCTGGTCTGCGCGAAATCGAACCAAACGCTCTCGGCGCCCTGGAGAAACGTTGGCGACTTTGACGCTTCGGGTGCCGACGTCGAACGGGACTGGGCGGCCCGAAGACCGTGATGGCCTTCGACGACGTGGCCGGAGATGTCCCTTGTTGCCGAGGCCGGTGGCCGGCCATCCGGCGGTCGAGAAGTTGGCGCTGTTGCCGCGGGCTGCCCGCACCTGGCCCGACCGGGCCACCGCCCGTGCCGAGGCCCTCACCTTCATCGAGACCTTCTGCAACCGCCGCCTACGCAAACACAAGACCTTCGGCTACCTCACCCCTGCCGAGACCATGCGGCATCAACACACCCTCGCGGCACAACCATCGAATGTTCAAGGGCACGGCGAAACTTCACAAGCAAGATGCACCGACGACCTGTACGAACATGACCGAGGCCGAGGCGGTCCAGACGCCTGAGCCGCAGTCGACGACGCTGGCGGACGACCAGCTGATCCATGAGTTGTAGGGACGGGCCCAGGCCGGGGCCTGCAGTTGACGGGCGCGGACGGTCCGCTGGCTTACCGGGTCAGGTGGGCGCCGTTCATGAGGCGGGGGACCCGCAGGGGGTTGTCGTCGCGGAGTTCGGGGGGCAGGAAGGGCTCGGGAAAGGACTGGTAGCAGACCGGGCGTAGCCAGCGCTCGATGGCGAGGGTGCCGACGCTCGTCGTTCCGGGTGAACTCGTCGCGGGCCACGGCCCCCCGTGCACCATCGCGTGGCAGACCTCGACCCCGGTGGGCCAGCTGCCCCACAGGATGCGGCCCGCCCGCTCCTCCAGCACGGGCAGCAGTCGCAGCGCCGTGGCCAGGTCGGCGTCAGTTGCCTGCAGGGTGGCCGTCAGTTGGCCCTCCAGATTCTCCAGCAGGGAGAGGAGTTCTTCCGTCCCGGACCAGCGCACGATGAGCCCCGCGGAGCCGAAGACCTCGCCGGTGAGATCCTCGTGCGCGGTGTACGTGGCCGCGTCGCATTCGAGGACCACGGGGGCGGGCGCGTACGGACCGTCCCCGGCTGTGCCCCGGGCCACCTCCCGCACCCCTTCGACAGCCGCCCACCGCTGCACCCCCTCCGTGTACGCCCGGGCGATTCCCGGGGTGAGCATGACCTGGCCCTCCGAACTCGCCACGGCCTGAGTCACGGTGGAGAGGAAAGCGTCGCCCGTCGGCCCGGCCGGCAGCAGCAGGAGGCCGGGGTTCGTGCAGAACTGCCCCGCGCCGTTGGTCAGCGACGCCACGTATCCCTCGGCCGCCGGTCCCGGCTCGGCGAGGGCCCCGTCGAGCACGATCACGGGATTGACTGCGGACATCTCGGCGTGGACCGGGACGGGCGACGGGCGGGACTGCGCGGCGGCGATCAGCGCCAGCCCGCCGGCCCGGGAGCCGGTGAAGCCCACGGCAGCGATCCGTGGATCACCGACCAGGGCGAGACCGGCCTCGTTGCCGCGGCCCACCAGTAGCGAGAACACACCGGCCGGCACGCCTGTGCGCGCGGCGGCCGTCGTGACGGCGCGGGCCACCGCCTCGCTGGTGCCCGGGTGGGACGGGTGTGCCTTGGCCACCACGGGGCAGCCGGCGGCCAGTGCGGACACGGTGTCTCCGCCCGCGACCGAGAACGCCAGCGGGAAGTTGCTCGCGCCGAACACCGCTACCGGACCGACGGGAATCCGGCGCAGCCGTACATCCGTTCGCGAGGCCCCGGTGTCGATCCGGGCACCGAGCGCGGTTCCACTTCTGACCAGATCGGCGAACAGGCGCAGTTGCCCGCAGGTCCGCCCCCGTTCACCGGCCAGCCGGACCGAAGAGAGCCCGGTCTCGTGGGCCGCAAGTTCCAGAAGGGCGTCGCCGAGCGCTTCGATCTCCTCCGCGCAGGCGTCGAGGAAGCTCGCCCGGCGCTCCATCGGCAGGGCGCGGAAGGCGCGGGCGTCAGCCTCGGCGAGCCGGGCTGCCTCGGCGATCTGCTCCGCCGACGCGTCCCGGAGCGGAGGGCCGATCGGCTCGCCGGTCGCGGCGGCGATCGCGTGCCAGGCGGCCCCCGTACCGGGGGCGTCACGGCCGGCCAGGATCGAGTGTCCGGTCAGGTTCACAACGATTCATCTCCCTGTGTGCACGGTGGGCAGCGCGCCGTCGTCGGGCGCCGGGCGAAGATCACCCGGTCGGCGGCGTTGCCTTCGGATCAGTCCGATGTATAGCCTAGTTGTAGCATGTGACATTGCACTGAGGGGTGGCTATGAAAGTCGTTGTCGTGGGCGCGGGCATCGTGGGCGCTGCATGCGCGTTCCACGCCGCCGCGGCGGGCTTCGGCGTCACGGTTCTCGACCGGGGGCCCGTCGGCGCCGGCACGACCAGTCGGGGGGAGGGCAACGTAGTCCACTGCCTCGTGCAGGCCCGCACGGGCATGGCCATCACGACCGGGGAGGGCGACGATGAGTGAATCCGGTGACCTCGTGGTGGTGGGTGCCGGCCCGGCCGGCATGGCGGCTGCCGCCACCGCCCTGGACGGCGGATTGCGTGTCCTTCTCATCGACTCGGGCGCTGCCCCGGGCGGCCAGTTCTCGCGCCACCTCCCGCAACAGGCGCGCCACGCCATCCCGACCACGGATCTGCACCACGGACTGCCCACGTACCGGGCGCTGTGCGCGACACTGTCCGCCCACGCGCGCACCGGCCGGCTCACGCTGCTGTTGAACCACCACGTGTGGACCACGGCCCGTGAGGGCGACGGGTTCGCCGTCCACGCCATGGACCGGAGCCGGGCGCCCGAGGAGACCGCCGTGGTGCTGCGCGCACCAGCACTGCTGGTGGCGACCGGCGCCCACGACCGCCAACTGCCCTTCCCCGGCTGGGACCTGCCCGGCGTGCTCACCATCGGGGGTCTCCAGTCGCTGCTCAAGGGCGGGGGAGTCGCCGCCGGCCGCCAGGTGGTGCTCGGCGGTACAGGCCCCTTCCTGCTGCCGGTCGCCGCGGCCCTCGCTGCACGCGGGGCCGAGGTCGCCGCCGTGTGCGAGGCGGCTGCGCCCTCGGCCTGGCTGCGACACCCCGTACCGCTGTTGCGCAACCCCGCCAAGTGGGTTGAGGCCGCGCGGTACGCGGGCACGCTCGCCCGGCACCGCGTCCCGGTCCGTACCCGCACCGCGATCGTCGGCGCCGAAGGAGACGGGAGGGTCGCCATGGTGCGCGTCGCCTCCCTGGATGCCGACGGCAGCCCGAGCCCGGGTACGGAGCGCCGGATCGAGGCCGACACCGTGGGCGTCGGCTGGGGCTTCGCACCCCAGCTCGACCTCCTCATTCCCCTCGGCTGCGACCTCGCCGACGCGGGCGACAGCACCATGGCCGCCGCCGTCGACCAGGACAGCGCACCGGTGTGCCCGGGCTCTACGCGGCAGGCGAGACCTGCGGCGTGGGCGGTGCCGTGCTCGCGGTGAGCGAGGGCGCGATCGCCGCCGTGCCGGTGCTCACCTACCTCCGGTCGCCCGGCCTGCCGAACGCCCGGCGCCTGGCCGCGAAGCGTGCCGAGGTGGCCAGGCACCGTGCCTTCGTCCGTGCGATGGCACAGGCGTACCCTCTGCCAACGGCCTGGTCCTCTTGGCTGACCGACGACACGCTGGTCTGCCGGTGCGAAGAGGCCACCGCAGGGGCGGTCCGGGCCGCCTGCGCCGACGGATCGGCATCCGACCACCGGCAAGTCAAGCAGTTGACCAGAGCCGGCATGGGGTGGTGCCAGGGCGGGATCTGCGGGCCCGCCGTGCACTGTCTCGTGGCCCGCGATCAGCCGTACGCGCCCGCGGAACGGCTGATCGCGACCCCCGCCACCCTCGGTGGGCTCGTCGGTCTCGACGAGTCCACCACCGATCACACCTGAGGAGTTCAAATGACCCAGAACCGCATGCCCTGGCACGGCGTCATCGTCGCGACCAGCCTCCCGTTCGACCACGACCTCGCCGTCGACCACGGCGCCTACGGGGACAACGTGGCCTGGCTCGCCGAGCAGGGCCTGCACGGCGTTGCCCCGAATGGCTCGCTGGGCGAGTATCAGACCCTGACCTACGAGGAACGCGACCGCGTCGTGGAGACCGCCGTCGCGAACGCCCCCGAGGGCTTCACCGTCATGCCGGGCGTCGGGGCCTACGGCGCGGTCGAGGCGAAGCGGCACGCGCAGTTCGCCAAGGACGCCGGCTGCCAGGCCGTCATGTGCCTGCCGCCCAACGCCTACAGAGCTGACGACCGCGCCGTTCTCGAGCACTACCGGATGGTGGCCTCGGCCGGACTCCCCGTCACCGCCTACAACAATCCCATCGACACCAAGGTCGACCTGCGCCCGGAGCTGCTGGCCAAGCTGCATGCCGAGGGTTTCATCGTGGGTGTGAAGGAGTTCTCCGGCGACGTCCGGCGGTGCTATGCCATCAGCGAGCTCGCCCCCGGGCTCGACCTCTTGATCGGCACCGACGACACCCTCCTGGAGGTCGGTCTCGCCGGCGCCAAGGGCTGGGTCGCTGGCTACCCCCAGATCTTTCCGCGCGCCTGCCTCGCCCTCTACAACGCCTCGTTGGCAGGCGATCTCGACACCGCGATCCCCCTCTACCGCCGACTTCACTCCGTACTGCGCTGGGACAGCAAAACCGAGTTCGTACAGGCCATCAAGCTCGGCCAGGACATGATCGGCCGGACCGGCGGTGCCTGCCGTCCGCCCCGGCAGGCGCTGGACCCGGAGACCGAAGCCCTCGTACGTGCCGCCACCCAGGTCCTCATCGACGCCGGGGTGAACTGACATGCGTTCGGTCGCCTGTTACCACGCCGTCGACTCGCACACCGAGGGGATGCCGACCCGGGTTGTCACCGGCGGGGTCGGCGTCCTGCCGGGCGCGACGATGGCCGAGCGGCGGCAGCTGTTCGTCGAGCAACGCGACCAGCTGCGCACCCTGCTCATGTGCGAGCCGCGCGGGCACGCGGCCATGTCCGGAGCGATACTCCAGCCCCCGACCCGGCCCGACGCCGACTTCGGCGTCCTGTACATCGAGGTCTCCGGCTGCCTGCCCATGTGCGGGCACGGCACGATCGGCGTGGCGACGGTTCTCGTGGAGACGGGCATGGTCGAGGTGGTCGAGCCGGAGACCCTCATCCGCCTGGACACGCCCGCCGGGCTGGTCACGGCACGGGTCGTTGTGCGGGACGGCCGCGCCGAGTCGGTCACCCTGGAGAACGTAGCGTCCTACAGTCACGGGCTGGACCAGGTCGTCGAGGTCGACGGCTTCGGCCCGGTCCGCTACGACATCGCCTACGGCGGCAACTTCTATGCCATCGTGCGCACCGAGGACCTCGGCATCCCCTTCGATCGGGAGGAGAAGCACCGGCTGCTCGACGCGGGCCTGGCCGTCATGGAGGCGATCAACACGCAGAACCCGGTGGCGCATCCGGAGGATCCCTCCATAGACGTTTGTCACCACGTCTATCTGGAGGCGCCAGGCTCGACCGCCGAGCACTCGCGGCACGCCATGGCGATCCACCCCGGGTGGTTCGACCGCTCGCCCTGCGGGACGGGAACCAGCGCCCGGATGGCCCAACTGCACGCGCGGGGGCTGCTACCGACCGGGCGGGACTTCGTCAACGAGTCCCTCATCGGCTCCCGCTTCACCGGCCGGATCCTGGCAGAGACCACGGTCGGCGGCCGGCCCGCCGTACTGCCTTCCGTAACCGGCCGCGCCTGGATCACCGGGACCGCGCAGTACCTGCTCGATCCCACGGACCCCTACCCGGCGGGGTTCACTGTGTGAACCGCTTGAGCGGTCGTGCGATGGGCCGGCCGCCCGTGCGGTGTCCGGTCCATCGCGCCCACCTGTCCGGACACCGCCTGACGGACCGGCCCACGGAATGTCGTGACATCAGGGAGCGTGATGCGGGTGACACTGGAAAGACCGAAGGCGGCTGACATTTCGGAAGGGCACGGGAGGGCGGAGAGGCCGGAGACGGCAGTGGCGCGCGGGCCGCTGGGCACCGTGCCGATCGAGACGGTGGACTGGCACACCGGGGCGAACCGTTCCGGATCGTGCAGCAGGCCCCGCCAGCCGTGACCGGGGCCGGGCTCACCGTCGCCGAGCGGCGCACGGCCGCCATGGCCGGCGACGAGGTTCAGTGGACGAGGGCCCTGCCGTGCAGCGAACCGCGCGGCCACGCCGACATGTACGGGGCCTTCCTGATGCCGCCGGACGACGCCCACCTCGGCGCCCTCTTCCGGCACAAGGACGGCTTCTCCACAGCCTGCGGCCACGGCGCGATCGACCTCGGCGCTTGGGCGGTCGCCTCGGGCCTGGTCCCGGCGTCCGCCGACGGAACGAGGGACGTTGTGATCGACGTACCTCCCTGCCGTGTCACGGCGAGCGTGCGCACCGTCGGCGGCCGGGTCGCGGACGTGACATTCATCAACGTCCCCGGCTGCGTCCACGCGCGTGGGGTCGAGGTGGCAACCTCGCGCGGCCGTCACCGTCGACATCGCCTTCGGTGGCGCCATGTACACCGTGCTTCCGGTGGAGCGGTTCGGGCTGCGGGTCCGACCGGAGGACATCCCCCAGCCCATCGCGGCGGGCCGCGAGATCTGCGACGCGCTCAACGCCGCCGGCGCCGCCGAACACCCGCAGGTTCCCCGGCTGTCCGGCGTCTACGGGACGGTGTTCACCGAAGAGGCCGCCGCACTGGCCCGACGGCACCCGGCGGTGCACCACCGTCACGTCACGGTGTTCGCGGACGGTGAGGTCGACCGCTCCCCGTGCGGCTCGGGCACCGCCGCACGGGTCGCGCTGCTCGCCGACGCCGGACAACTGCACCCCGGTGACGAACTGCGGAACGAGTCAGCGGTGGGATCCGTCTTCCGCGCCCGGATTGCCCACCTGACCACCGGCCACGGCGTCCCCGCGGTCGTCCCGGCCGTGACGGGCACGGCGTACGCCACCGGGACCTGCCGCTTCACCGTCGAACCCGACGACAGCCTCCTGCCGGGCTTCGTGCTGCGATGACGACAATGCTCGACGAGGAGGACGTGTTCGCGCGCCCCGGTCGGAGCCGTCGCCGCAGTCCGGGAAGTGCCGGCCAGGGGGCTCGACCCGGACGGCGACGTGCCGCGCGCGATCATTCGCTGGCCCACGGTCAGAGACTGCTCAGGCCCTCGGAATACGGTGGGTGGTTCGGTGTGAAGATCGCCACCGTCGCCCCCGGCAATGCCGCGCGTAGGCTGCGGCGGATCAACGTCACCTGTCTGCTGCACGACAGCGCGACCCTGACCCGGTGGCGCTCCTGGGCGGGGTGGCGCTGACGGCCCTGCGGACCCCCGCCATCTCGGTCGCGGCCTGCCTGGACCGGCTGTGCGGGCTCGCAGACGCCTACGGAGGACTGCGTCTGGTGGTCTTCTGTGCGGGCCTCCAGGAGGAGGGGCACGTCGCCACCGTCCGGGCCCACGTTCCGGCGGCTGACGTCACGGCCGTCACGCGGCGCGGGGGCCCCGTCCCTGGATGGGCGGACCGGCATACGTCGGCGGACGGCGCGGAGACGGCGGCTCTGGTACGTCGCGCGGATGCGGTCGTCACTGCGACATCCGCCCGTGAACCGGTGGTCGACGGGCGTCGGGTGCGCGACGGCGCGGTGCTGGCGGTCGGCGCGCACGAACCGACCGAGGGAGATCGACAGCGCGCTGATGGGTCGCGCTACGGTCCTCGTGGAGTGCTGGGAGACCGCCCTCCGCGAGGCGGGCGACGTCGTGATGGCGAGGCGCGAGGGCTCGCTTGCCCCGGGCTCCCTGGTGACCATGGCGGACCTGATCGGTTCGCGGTCCGTCGCCCCGGCCGACCGCCCGCTGGTCGTGAAGACATGCGGGATGGCAAGGCAGGACCTGGTGGTCGCCGTCGCGGCCTACCGGCGGAAGGGGGGAACTCCGGGGGAGCGGACCTGACCTTTCCGGCCCGTCGGTGCCGGGTCCGGGGCAGTACCCCCGGTCATGCCGGATGAGCCTCGGCGTCAGCGGGAGCCGCACGTGCGGGCCGGGCGCTCGGCTTCCCGCTTCCGCGCCGCCCACAGGGTCCGCACATGCGCGAGATGGTGGCGCATGTGCTCCTCGGCGCCCTCTGCATCCCCGGCGATCATGATGTCCAGAAGTGCTGTGTGCTCCCGCGCCGACCCCGCCAGCGCCCCTTCCTGGGACAGGTCGGCGAGCCCGTAGAGCCGAGAGCGCTTGCGCAGGTCGACCACTGTCTCAAGGAGGCGGGCGTTCCCCGCGAGGGCGAGCAGGCCGAGATGGAAGTTGTGGTCCGACTCCAGGTAGGAGATCAGGTCGCCCCGGTCTGCGGCGGCCACGATCTCCTCGGCCATCGGCCTCAGCGCCTCCAGCTGCTCGCGTGAGGCGGACCGGGTCACGCGGCCGATGGTGGGGATCTCGATGAGTGAGCGGATCTCGGTGTACTCGTCCAAATCGCGGTCGGAGAGTTCGGTGACGCGGAATCCCTTGTTGCGCACCGCCTCGACCAGGCCCTCGCGGGCGAGATCCAGCATGGCTTCGCGCACGGGCGTGGCGGAGACGCCGTATTCGGCAGCCAACGTGGGCGCCGAGTAGATCACGCCGGGCTGCAGGTCTCCCGAGATCAGCGCAGCGCGCAGGGCGTTGGCCACCCGGTCGCGCAGGTGCTCCTGCACGGAGAGGAGTTTGGGGGACTTCAGCCCACTCATGCAGTCCCTTTCGACGATTTGTTAGTGCACTATACAATGTCACGTTGCGCAGCACCCGGTATCGCCCTTCGGTAGACGATGCGGGGTGCTGCTGGCAGTGCCGCAGAAATGACATGGAACTCGGCCCCGTGCCCCGCGGCGTCCGGTCCGCACCGTGGCGCCGGGCCGCGCCGCTGCCCTGCAGCCGGGCAGTCATCCAGGAGCCGGGCCATCCAGTCCTCGATGCCGTCGGCCGTGCAGGGCAGCGCGGCAGAGAGAAGTTCCGCGTCGTTCAGCAGGGGCAAACGCAAAGATGTTGGACGGCAATCCGGTCCGGGATCTTCCCGTGCGATGCGACATGTGCAATTTTACATGTCACACATCAATGGCCGCATGCTCAACGTGCGGCCACGACGGCCCCGGAGGCCCCAACAGATGCGCCCCTCCTGGATATCAACGGCCAACGTGCGCAGGCTCCCTGCGCTCGGCGCCGCTTTCTTCATCGCGTTCGGCCTGCTCACGCCGCAGAGCCAGGCCACCCCCGTCGGTGCCGTGCCCCAGGTTGGCGCCAACGCTGCCGGCCCCGTGGCTTCGGCGCCGCGGTCGATTCCGGTCCCCAAGTCGCCCGACGCCACGACCGACGGCTCCGGTTTCAAGATCTCCTCGCAGGACTCCACCGAAGAGTCCGCCCCGGCGGCCGCCCCGACCGCCGAGCCCGTCAAGGCCGGCAAGCGGTTCTCGGCCGCCGCGGACGGGGACGAATGCAGCGACCTGTCCGGAGTGATCAACGCCACGGGCAGCGCGCTGATTCAGCAGCTCAAGGCCCTCCCCGAGGTCACTTGCACCTACCCGCTGTTCAACCTCACCGGCACCGACGCCGGGAAGACGTTCCGCGAGGCCCAGATGGTGACCGTCGCCAACGCGCTGCGCGACGCCTCTGCCACCTACCCGGGCGACAACAGCACCTCCGTGGGCCAGTTGGTGATGTTCCTGCGCGCCGGCTACTACGTGCAGGACAACCACCAGGATGTCGTCGGTGACTACGGCACGGCGCTGCAGGCATCGGCCCGCGGCGCCCTGGACGCCTTCTTCGCCGCCCCGCGCAGCAAGGACGTCACCGACGCCAACGGCGATACGCTCAACGAGGTCGTCACGCTGATCGACAGCACCCACGAGGCCGGCCGGTACGTCGGCGTCGTCAAGTGGCTTCTCGCCAACTACGACGCCACCTGGCCGAGCCGGATGACCCTCTCCCTCGAGAACGCCGAGCGCGTCGTCGAGAATGGCTTCGATACCAAGAACGACGGCCGGGGCTGGCGGGCCGCGCTCAAGGCCGACCCCGCGATCCTCAACACCTGGGCCGACTTCATCACCCGCAACGAGACGCAGCTGAACCGCTTGGACGTCGTCAGCAACGTCGGCCGCTTCCTCGGTTACGCCCTCGATGTTCCCGAGCTCAAGGACCGGGTCCGGCCGCTGCTGAAGGACCTGATCAACCGCTACCCGAACGTCGGCCCCACCGCCCCGATCACCATGAACCTGGGCTGGGCCACACGTCAGTACGACAAGGGCAACTGTGCGGCCTACGGCATCTGCGATTTGGGCAGCCGCGTGCTCCCGGTGGTCCTGCCGATCCAGCACACCTGCAGCCCGGGCTTGAAGATCCGCGCCCAGGACATGTCACCCGGGCAGCTGGCCAACACCTGCACCAGCCTGATCAACCAGGACGTCTACTTCCACCGCGTGATCGGTGACAAGGGTGCGATCCCCGGTGACGTGAACACCAACCTGGAGGTCGTCGCCTTCGACGACTACACCCAGTACTCGCTGTACGCCTGGGCCATCTATGACATTGACGTCGACAACGGCGGCATGTACGAGGAGGGCGACCCGACCAAGCCGGGCAACCAGGCCCGCTTCATCGCCCACGAGGCGTCCTGGCTGCGCCCCAAGTTCGAGATCTGGAACCTCAACCACGAGTACACCCACTACCTCGACGGCCGCTACAACATGCACGGCGACTTCGAAGCCGGCCAGACCACGCCGACCATCTGGTGGGTCGAGGGCATCGCCGAGAACATCTCGTACGGCTACCGCCAGGAGCGCAACGCCAAGGCGATCGCCGCAGCCGGCAAGAAAACGTACGAGCTCAGTGAGTTGTTCGACACCGTCTACGGCCAGGACGACGACCCCGACGTCAACTCGGCCCGGGTCTATCAGTGGGGCTTCCTGGCGGTCCGTTACATGCTGCAGGCGCACCCCGCGGACATCGAGACCGTGCTCGGCAAGTACCGCACCGGCGACTGGAACGGTGCCCGCACCTTCCTGAAGCAGACCATCGGCACCGGCTACGACGCCGGCTTCGCCACCTGGCTGACGACCACCTGCGCGACCGACGACTGCGGCCCCCTGCCGGAGGCCCGGTCCACCCCGCTCTGCACCAACGCAGACACGCGCCAATTCGACAAGAACTGCCGCCGGGACAACCTCGCGGCCACCACCGGCGACCACAGTAACCACTTCCTGTACTTGCCGGCCGGTGTTCAGCAGCTGACCATCACCAGCACCGGCGGCACTGGCAATGCCGACCTGTACTACAACGGCACCAGCTGGGCCACCACCACCTCGTACCAGGCGAAGTCCACCAGCGCCGGCAACAACGAGACGCTGACCATCGACAACCCGCCGTCCGGCTGGGTCTACTTCAGCCTCGACGCCGGACAGCAGGACTTCAGCGGCGTGAGCGTCACCACGCAGTACCAGTAGGCCCCTCCACCGGAACCCACCGAGGTCCGCTGAGAAGGGAGGGCCCCGCCGGCGCGACACTGTCGGGAAACGGTCCTTGGGCGTGCGTCCCCCTGCCGTCAGGCGGCGGGACGCAGTGCCGGTCCCGCCCGATCAGCGAGATGCCTCACTCAGTCGCCGGCCCACCACGGCTGCCCGCCACCGGGCTCGCCGGCGTGATCGCCAATGGCCCGTCGTGCGGAGCCACCGCAGCGATGGGTCCTTGGATCAAGAGGCGCCGATCCGCCAGCGGTAGGCGCCGTGACCGCCGGCCTCACCCCGGACTGGAGCTCGGGCAGCATCGAAGGCTCCGTGAACCGCATCAGAAAGTTCAAGAGGCAGCTCTATGGTCGAGCCGGCTTCCACCTGCTCCGGAAGATGATCCTGCTGCAGTAGCCCGGCAATAGTCTCTTGCTCATGCCGTAGGAACAGAGATCAGCGAGTGTTGTACCGCATACGAACTTCACCTCGACCCAGCACAGGTCCATGCGCGGGATGCCAGCATCGTCGGACCACCGTCAAAGCTCGGTGAGGCAGAACATCAGGCATGGAGCCGATGCTCAACCTCCCACATCCTCGAACGCCACGATGACTCTCCGCGATCGCTCCCCAAGGTCTGTGCCAGAACCGAGAAGGGACAGCAGATGTTCACCCCATTGGGAGGCAGGTCCGAGGGCCGCGGCGTTCGAATTGTTCACGGGATGCGGCAGCGCCGGTTGCCGTTGCTCAGAGGCGGTACGCGGCTGTCGCGATCTCGACGAAGGATCGGATCAATGGGTTGGTGTCACCTTCGTTCCACACCGCGACCACTCGGCTCGGCGCCATGTCGATCAGCGGTACCACGGCCAGCTCTGCGGGCAGGTCGTGTCCGAGCGGGGCCAGGCCGACCGTGCCGTTCCACAGCACGGCCTGCAGGCATTCCTGGATGGCGCGCACCACTGGGCCCTCGCGCGGCCTGCCGCCGTTCCAGTACGACTGCCAGATGGGGTCGGTGCCCTGCGGGAACTGGAACCAGCGGCGGTCGCTCAGCTCGGCCAGCCGCAGCCGGTCGCGGCGGGCCAGCGGATCGTCGGCGCGCAGGACCACACCGACCGGATCGGTTCGCAGCGCACGCACCGTCAGGGCAGTCTCGTCGAACGGCGCCCGGGTCAGGGCGATGTCGACCAGCTCGGCGCGCAGCCCGCACGTCGGGTCGGTCAGGTCGGTGTCGCGGATGTGGATGTCGATGCCGGGGTGGCTTCGACGGTAGGCGGCGGCCAGCCTGGACACTCCCGGGTCGGTGCCATCGCCCAGGATGCCGACAGTGATGGTCGCGACGCCGGCCGCAGTGCTCACGCGTACACGGACGCGGTCGGCGTGGTCGAGCAGAGCCCGCGCCTCGTCGAGCAGCATCGTGCCCACCGATGTGAGCGTGACGCCGGTGGGCGAGCGGGCGAAGAGCAGGGCCCCGACATCGGCCTCCAACTGCTTGATCGCCCGGCTCAGCGGCGGCTGACTCATGTGCAGTCGGGTGGCGGCCCGGCCGAAGTGGAGTTCCTCGGCGACCGCCACGAAGTAGCGCAAGGTCCGTAGCTCCACGCTGCAACGATACCCACGGGGTATCAGCGCTGCGGGATGGGTCCTGGACACTGGCGGGGTCCCGGCGGTGCACTTGTGGCATGACCGAAGAAGCGAAGACCAGCGAGCCGCAGGCCGACCCCGGCGTATCGGTGGTGGGTCCCGGCGACGGCGAGACGATCGTTCTGGGCACCACACGCATGCGAGTTCTGGAGGACGGCAGCCACACCGGGCACCGCCTCGCGATCGCCGAGTCCGTCCTCGCCCCGCACACCCAGGGACCGCCGCAGCACCGCCACGCCCAACACGACGAGGGCTTCTACATCCTCTCCGGCACCGTGCGGTTCACCGTAGGCGACGAGGACTGCGACGCCACCACGGGCACGCTCGTGATGGTTCCGCCCGGTACCCCTCACACCTTCGCCAACCCGACCGACCAGCCCGCCGTCATGCTCAGCACCTTCACCCCCGACCTGTACGTGCAGTACTTCCGAGACCTCCAGGAGGTGCTCGCCGGCGGCCGGCAGCTGACGCGACAGGCCAACATCGACGCGATGAGCCGCTACGCGACCGTGCCCGCCACCGACCTCGCCTGAAGTCGACGGATGGCACGGCCCGGCCGCCCTCCTTTCGACCGCGGGGCCGTGCCACTTCCGTCCTTCGGCGGGGCCGACCCCTCGGACGACGGACCATGCCTTCTCCAGGACCTTTCCGGCCATTGACGCAATCGAGGGCCCCGTGAACCGGTGGCCCATGAACGGGAACGATGAACATCGCCTATTGGATCGTCGCGGGACTGCTCGCCCTCTTATACTTCTATGCAGGCACGCTGAAGGTGATCCGCAGCCGCGATCAACTCCGACCGATGATGGCCTGGGTCGACCGCATACCCTTGCCCGCACTCAGGGCGCTGGGGACGGCCGAAATACTCGGCGCGACCGGCCTGCTCCTGCCACCGCTGACCGGCATCGCGCCCTCGCTGGCGCCGGCCGCTGCCATCGGCCTCGTCCTCCTGCAGACCGGTGCGATCGTCGTCCACCTGACCGGCGAAGACCGCCGGATCGCACTCAACGTCGGGCTCACCGCCACCGCGGCCATGACCATCTGGCTGGCCACCAGGCTGTGATCGAGCACAGTTCCCGACCGGAGGATGCGAATCCGGGACCAGCTGCCCCACGGCCGCTGTCAATTTCTCAGGTTCTGGCTCAACTTCTGTGGAGCATCCACGCTGCGTGACTGTTGATCTCCATAGCGGCTCTCGCTCGATCGTCCTGAAATGCCCCATGGCTGTCGTGTCGTGCCCGAAAGTTCGGGGCCGTGAACGAAGTGCTGCTGCGTCTGGAAGAGCTCCTGTTCCTGTCGGACCCTGAAGTCGCGGTGATGTCAGCGGAGGACGACGGCGAGGCGATCTGGATTGGCATCGCCCGCAAGTCTGCTGGTGCTGAGTGTCCGGGCTGTGGAAGGTGGTCGAACCGGCTTCATGGGTCCTACCTGCGGTTTCCTGCTGATCTGCCCAGCGCGGGAAGACGTGTGGTGCTGCGCCCGCAGGTCCGCCGGTTCATCTGTGCGGACACCTCCTGCGGACGGCAGACCTTCGTTGAGTAGATCCCGGGACTGACCCGCCGTCACGCTCAGCGGACTGACCGGCTGCGTTCGGCCTTGGCCGAGGTGGGTCTTGCGTTGGCCGGCCGCGCTGGAGTCCGTCTTGCAGACGTCTTCGGCATCTCCGCCAGCCGCAGCACGGTGCTTCGGTTGGTCGATGCGATGCCTGACCCTCAGCCGTCGGCCCCGCGGGTAGTGGGTATCGACGAGTACGCGATGCGCAAGGGCCGTATCTACGGGACTGTGCTGGTCGATGTCGAAACCGGCAGGCCCGTGGATCTGCTGCCGGACCGTGAGGCAGCCACTGTCGCCGCCTGGCTTGCTGAGTGTCCTGAGGTTGAGGTGGTCTGTCGCGACCGCGCCCCCTTCTTCGCCGAAGGCGCCAGCACCGGGGCTCCCACCGCGGTGCAGGTCGCAGACCGTTTCCATCTCTGGCGCAACCTCGGCGAAGCCACCGAGCGATGCGTATCGCGCCATCGCACCTGTCTGCGAGCGCCATTCACGGTTCCCGGCTCCGAGGGCGTCACCGCACCACCGGCTCCCGAAGCTGGCGCGTCACCGTGGCCGACTGGACACCGCTTCGCCGATCGAACCCGCGAGAAACACGCCATCGTGCACGGAATGCTTGGCGAAGGACACAGTCGGCGGGTGGTCGCCCGCGAACTCCGGACGACCTACCGAACCGTTCAGCGCCTGGCCGACGCGGCAAGCCCGGAGGAACTCTTCCAAGGACAGTGGCAGAACCGCAGAACGAAGCTCGACGACTTCAAGCCGTACTTGCACGAGCAGTGGGCCGGGGGCTGCACGAATGCCTGGACTCTCTGGAAGGAGATCCAGAGCCACGGATACGCAGGTGGATACGGTGCCGTCCGGGCCTACCTTCGTCCCTTTCGGGACGCCGCGCCGGAGGGACGGCCGGCGTCGCCCAGGGCCGTGGCCGGGTGGATCCTCACCCACCCTGACACCCTGCCGGAGAGGGAACGACTGAAGCTGAAGTCCGTTCTGGCCCACTGCCCCGAGCTGGACGCCCTCGCCGGGCACGTCCGTTCCTTCGGGCAGATGCTCACCCAGCTCCAGGGAGAACGGCTCCCCGAGTGGATTGCGGCGGTCCGAGCCGACGACCTGCCCAGCATGCACACCTTCATCAACGGCCTCGAACGCGACCTCGCGGCCGTCACTGCTGGCCTGACCCTGCCCTGGAGCTCGGGCGTCGTCGAAGGCCATGTCAACCGCATCAAAATGATCAAGCGGCAGATGTATGGACGAGCTGGCTTCAAACTTCTGCGCAAGCGGGTACTGCTCGCCTACTGACCTCGCTGTCGGCGGCCAATGCGACGATCCCCAGGCAGCCACGCAAGGAGAGACATGGGTACCTGGGACATCGGCCCCTTCGACAACGACACCGCCGCCGACTTCGGCGGTGACCTGGACGAGACAGCACTGGAAGAACGCGAAGCCATGATCCGGAGCGTGCTCAAACGTGCCGCCGGGCCTGTGGACTTCCTGGGTATCTACGACGGCGAGCGTGCAGTGGCCGCGGCGGCCCTGGTCGTCGCCCAGCATCCTGACGGCGATCCGGCGTGTTCGAACTATGGCCCATCAGAGCCGCTACCGGAGTTGCCTGCAGACCTTCGAATGCTCGCCGTCGACGCCCTGGACCAAGTGGTCTCCAACCGGTCTGAACTCGCCGAGCTGTGGGCCGAAGCCGCGAACTGGTCGAAGTGGCGCCAAGACATCACCCGCCTCCGCGACGTCCTTGACCCTCCGATCCCGCCACAAGAGGAAGCCCTCTTCGAGATCTAATCGGTGACCCACAGTCACGGACCACAGAACTTGAGCCAGAACCAATTCTCATGAACATCGAACACGCCGCGATCCACGCGCTGTTCTGTGAGGCGTACATCTGCTGTCGCAACTCGGGTTCTGGCACAACTTCTGTGATGCCGTTCTGCCTCTTCTCGTGCTCGCGCCGGGTCAACCCACTGACCTGTTGTTTCCGTGCGCCTCCCGAGCCGGCGCAGCGATCGACAGGCCGTAATCACAGGAGTTGCGCCAGAACCGCAACTCGTGAACAGAACCAATCCCATCGGGAGTCGACCGTCTACGAACCTCCGCCGCCGATCTTCACACCCTCTCCGTCACAGAGTGAGGATCCCTTCCCGGAAGAGACCTGCTGGGATGTCACAACGACTGTCTGTGACCCTGCTCTTCCGCGACCGGCCCTGGCTGTGGTTGTAGGTGGAGCCCGGCACCAGCAGTTGAACGGTCTTGCTCGTCTTGCCGCCATTGCGCGGCTGACACAGCTCTCCGTATATGTGGGCCTTGCCTATCTGCCTGACCGTTACCGGGACCTGCACCTCGTCACAGCGGGCGTCAGGGTGTCTACTCTGTACGGCGCTGAGGGCGGACGCAGTGTCGGCTTGAGTGGGGGCTCCGCCTGTGCGGAAGTGATTGCCGGCACGGCGAGCCCGACCATGGCGATCGCAGCCATGGAAGCGACTGTTGCCTTGGCTTTCGTTGACATGGTGCGACGCTGACGTGTGGTCGTGTTCATCTCCAAAGGGCCGAAGAGGGGCATCGGTACGTGGCACGGGGGCGTAGCCGGCCCCCGCTGGCGCGCGATGGGAGGGGGCGGCCGTGCGGGAACGGGCCGGGGCCGCTCAGGGCGTGGTGCCGCGGCGAAGGTGACGACCTTGCCGACTCCCCCCGGGCTGCGGGCGGCATCGTGGTGCGAACGGGCGCTTGATGGAGGGGAGTTGCCCTGTATACGTCGGCCAAAGGCCGCCACCGGGGCTTACCTGTCCCGGGCGCGAGCCCGGCGACGGCCCGCCGCAGCGGCGGCGCCTGCAGCAGTTTTGCGCAGCGATCCGTCCAGCCGGAGCGGGCCCGTGGCTTCTATTTCTGCGGGCTGCCGAACCAGCGGGTCGCGGCCTGCTGGAACGCCCTAAGGTCGAGAGCCTGATCGTCTACCCAGGCCACGACGCCGTCCGGGCGGATGAGCAGGGCGTTGAATCCGAGGTCGTTGCGTGCCGTGCCGGTCGCGTACTGGATCCGGCCCTGCCATCCCATGGTCGCACGCTGCAGCGCGTGGTCGCCGGTGAAGTCGAGGACCACGCCCCGGCCTTGGCGCAACAGGTCACCGAGGCGAGTGCCGTCCTCGAAGCGGAAGTCGGGGGCGGTACCGCCGACGAGCGGCTGCGCGCTGCCCAGGTCGTAGCGGTTGAACCCGGTTGTCTTCCGGTAGGCGAGGGTCGTTCCGTCCGTGGTGCTCAGCAGTTCGTGGACCAGCTGCCGCAGCGCGGGGGCATTGGGGCCGGGCTTCATGGTGGCGACCTGGGCGCGTGACCAGTCCAGGATGGCGGCGCCGATGGGGTGGCGCTCACTGGTGTAAGTGTCGAGCAGTCCTTCGGGCGCGGTGCCGTGCACGGTCGCGGCGAGCTTCCAGCCGAGGTTGGCGGCGTCGCCGATGCCGAGGTTGACCCCCTGGCCGCCGAGGGGGGAGTGGATGTGCGCGGCGTCGCCGGCGAGCAGGACGCGGCCCTTGCGGTAGGTCGTCGCCTGCATCGCGCGGTCCGTGAAGCTCGATGCCAGATGAACATCGGTCAGCGTCACGTCGGTATCGGTGATGCGGCGCAGGACTTCCTGGAGGTGCTCACGGGTCAGTAGCTGAGAACGGTCGAACGCGCCGCCGTCGAAGTCCATCATGCCCAGGTGCCCCTCGAAGGGCGTACGCAGGTACATGCCGTTCGGTGTCAGGTTGAAGCCGAGTGGCAGCTGTTGCGGGTCGGTGAAGGTGACGCGCGCGACGTAGCCGGTGAAGAGCGGATCCGTGCCGACGAAGTCGAAGCCTGCGAGGCCGCGCACCGTGCTGCGGCCGCCGTCACACCCCACCAGGTAGCGCGCCTGGTACTCCTGTCCGGCTGCCGTGACGACGACGGACTGGTCGTCCTGCGTCACAGCCGTGACGGGAGCGCCGCGGACGATGTCCACGCCGAGCGCAATGGCACGCTCGGCCAGGACCTTGCTGACCGCTTCGAGGCTGGTCATGAAACCTTCCATCGCCGGGCTGGGCAGCCGGAACGGGAAGGCGGACGCGTCGATGTCGGCCACGTCCAGGCCCATGCCCGCGAAATGGCTCACGTCCCGGGGAGCCGGCGCCTCGATCGCGTCGGAGGCCGCGCCAACCTTCTTCGCATCGGCGCCGGAAGCGTCAATCACCGCTTCGAGCAGGCCGCGGCTATAGAACACCTGGGCCGATCCTGCGCTCAGGCCGCGCAATCCGAGCGGGAGCGCCTTGTAGGGCGAGGCGACCTCCTCGTCCCGCTCCAGGACCAGGACGGAACAGCCGCCCAGGGCGAGCTCGGTGGCCAGGAACAAACCGACCGGTCCGCCGCCTGCAATCACTACGTCACGCATGGGAGATACCTTCCTGAAAACGCACGCCGGGGACGCGGGCCGGATGGGACAGGTCAGCCGAGCCGGGTCAGGCCATCGAGGACGATGGCGATGCCGGTGAGGAACTGCTCGCGATCGTCGTGCTCCCTTATCTGACCGACGATGGCGTGCATGAACGGGTAGTCCTCGGGAGCGAGGTCCTGCCAGGCCGTCGCCGTCGCTCCGAGAAACTCGGCACGGCTGGGCTGGACGGTCGAGGTGTCACCGTCGATGCGGGCGTTCTGGCTGACCGCCCCGAGGATGTAGTGCACGAGCGTCGCGGTGGCGTCGAACCAGGAAACCTGTGGCACACCCAGCGCGCCCACCTGACGGCCGATCCTCTCGAAGATCCCCACCATCACCGGGCCGAATGGCTTCCGGACGATCTGCAGAGTCAGTCGTGTCGCGAGCCACTGGTGCTCGGCGATCGCGTCGAACAGTGCCAGCGCGACGCTGCGGATCTTGTCCTCGGGCGTGGCCGCGGCTGCGGCCGCGGCGGGCTTGGCTGCCAGCGCAGCGGTGACGACCGTTTCCGTTGCCATGTCCAGCAGCTCGTCACGGCTGCCCACCCGGTAGTAGATCGCCCCGGACCCGGTGGACAGGCGCTCGGTCAGCGCTCGAGTGGTCAGCCCGCTCTCGCCACCCGCATCGAGCAGCTCGATCGAAGCCTCGATGATCTGCTCCTGGGAGAGCACTTGGTTACGCCGCTGAGGCCGGCGGGTTCTCGTTGTCATGCCTCCACCGTGGCACATTTGGAGTGTCATTCCAAATTAGTGTGGTGCTCCAAATCTGTCAGCGTACCTTCCGAAAGTACCCAGGCGCTTGTTCGACTGACGTCAGGTGAAGGGTGGACGGAACGGAACGACGTTGTCGGCGGCGCCGACTCTTCCCGCTGGATGGAACCGCGCCGGCCAGGGTCAGGTTGGTCACCAACTGGCTGAGTTCTGCGATCTCTTCTCGCTGGTTGGAGATAGTTGACTTGGATCTTGGGGAGCGGTCGCGGAGGGTGACGATGTTGTTCGATTGAAAGGGTGGTCACGAACCCCGGCGGCCCGATTCAGCCGCTCACCTCGCAGCCTCCACACATGACCGATGATTCGTTCCAGACGGCGCTGCGGTGCCCGCGGCGGGCATGCTCGGCGGTGGTGTCGCGGCGCTCGCCGCAGCGTTCGTCGGCAACTCAAAGCGAAGCCCTCGTTCTTGAAGCCCTTTGAACCCACCTTGGGCATCGAGCGTCGCCGGCGTGCAGATTGTTCCCGCAGGGCGGTGCAGCACTTCGAGTGCGGGGCCGACGAACGCTGTCGCCGACGCCGTCCCTGCGCCCGCGTCGGCCCGTGACCTCGTCGGCCGACTGCTGCTGGTTGGGCCGGGGCAGCGGTGATCAGCGGATTCCGGCTGTTCTCCGGACCGTTCGGATCTGGCCATAGGCGGTCTGGATATGGGTGCCCTGGGGTGTGTTGAGGGCCAGTGCGGTGGCGAGTGTGCGGACGGCGGGGATGTCGAGCAGCAGAACGGAGAGCACGCGGTTGAGCTGGGCGACGATGTCGGCTGCGGACCGGGGCGGGTGGCGGTATTCGGCCTGCTTCCCGGAGAAGTTCGCCGAGCGCGGCGGCATCCGGTTCCCCGTCCCGTGCGCGCCGCAGGGCGACGAGGACCTGCCACAGTGCGTCGGTCTCCCACGCGGGCACCGCCCGGAGAACACCATGTCGTTGATGCCCTGCGAGATGGTGGCGGGGGTCGGGAGGAGGGCCGTGGCCTGGTTGTTGATTGCATCCGCCGCCGCCCGGTACGGGGCATCGGGCAGGCCGGCCGAACAGCCGGTCTAGGCACAATACCGGTGACTTTGTTGGTGGTGGGTCGTTGGGTGTGGTGTGCCAAGGCCTGGACAGGTGAAGTCGTCGGGTGAGCGGTTGTCGGACCGGATCGCTCTGGGTGTGCTGACGCGGGTGTTTCCGCCCGAGTTGGTGGATGAGGTGGTTGTTGGGTGTGGGCGTCTGGAACAGCGGTCGCGGCTGTTGCCGGCCCGGGTGGTGGTCTATTTCGTGCTCGCGATGTGTCTGTTCTCCGGGCAGGGCTATGAGGAGGTGGCCCGACTGCTGACGCAGGGGCTGGAGCGGGTGCGGCGGTGGGAGAAACCGTGGCAGGTGCCCACGACAGCGGCGATCGGCCGGGCCCGCCGGCGATTGGGGCCGGAGCCGTTGAAGGTGCTGTTCGCGCGAGTGTGCCGGCCGGTGGCCGCCCCGGACACTACTGGTGCCTGGTATCGGCAGTGGCGTCTGGTTGCGGTGGACGGCACGGTCTTCGATGTGCCGGACACCGGGGCGAACAGCGATTTCTTCGGCCGGCCCGGCTCGGGCCGGGGACAGCAGCGCAGTGCCTACCCGCAGGTGAGGGTCGCTGCGCTGGTGGAGTGCGGGACACACGCGGTGTTCGCCGCGGCGACCGGCCCGCTGTCGGTTCATGAACAGCAGTTGATTCCCGGCCTGCTGGGCCGGCTCGAGCCGGGAATGCTGCTGATGGCCGACCGCGGCATCACCGGCTTCGAGCTGTGGCGGGCCGCCTCGGACACGGGCGCGGACCTGTTGTGGCGCGTCCGGAAGAACATCGTGCTCCCGGTCCTCGAAGCCTTCGACGACGGCTCCTACCTGTCCGAGATCGTTGCGGCAGGCGACCGCAAGCACCGGGACCCGGTCCGGGTCCGCGTCATCGAGTACACCCTCGGCCGCGAGGACGCCGACACGGTCTACCGGCTGATCACGACCATCTGCAACCCGCAGGAGGCCCCTGCGGCCGACCTGGCGGGCCTCTACCATCAACGCTGGGAGATCGAGAACACCCTGGACGAGATCAAGACCCATCAGGGCGGACACCGCCTCGTCCTCCGCTCCCAGTACCCCGATGGCGTCGAGCAGGAAATCTACGGTTTCCTTCTTGTCCACCACGCACTCCGGGACGTCATGCACCACACCGCTCACCAGGCCGGCCTCGACCCCGACAGACTGTCCTTCACCCGCACCCTTCGCATCGCTCGCCGCCACGTCACCGACCAGGCGGCACTTTCCCCCCTCACGACTCAGTCGAGCCCTGACCCACGCCATCCGTGAGCTGCTGGAACGACTCCTGCCACCCCGCAGGCAACGCTCCAACCCCCGTGTCATCAAACGCAAGATGGCCAACTGGCACCTCAAACACACCCACCACCGCAACCCACCCCGACCACCCGCAGCAGCAATCACACTCATCCCGCCCACCAAACCCGCCAGCAGACGCCAGAAGAGCACCTAAATCACCGGTATTGGGTCTAGGTCTCGTTCTGGACGGCGTCGGCGAGCTGGGGCAGGACCATGGTGCCGAGACAGTGCACGTCGCGATGCCATGACGGGATACCGGGCAGCACACAAGGGTGTTCGGCAGGTTTGCCGGGGCCCGGACCGGGACGGAATGGCCGGTTTCCTACCCTTCTCTTGGTCGTCGGATCGGCCGTTACTGTTCTGCTCCCGAGACCGATGCTGCTTGGCACAATGCGAGCAACTGATCTCCTCGATGATGGGCGGTATGGATGGACCCCCTGCAACCCGGTGACCCCCGCCGGATCGGCCCGTACCGCCTGCAAGCCAGGCTGGGCGCAGGCGGTATGGGCCAGGTGTTCCTGGCACTCTCCCCGGGCGGCGGCCGCAAGGTCGCGGTCAAGCTGATCCGTCCCGACTATGCCCGCAACCCTCAATTCCGGGAGCGTTTTTCCTTGGAGGTGCAGGCCGCCGGGCGTGTGGGCGGATTCCACACCGCGCAGGTCATCGATGCCGACCCGGATGCCGAGGCCCCATGGATGGTGACCGCCTACATCAGCGGTCCCTCCTTGCAGGACTTGGTGCACGGCGGCACTTTGCTCGCCCCCCAGGCGGTGAGCGAGTTGGGTGCGGGTCTGGCCGAAGGCCTGGGTGCGATCCACGCGTGCGGCCTCGTCCACCGGGACCTGAAGCCCGGCAACGTGATCATGGCGGACGACGGTCCGCGCATCATCGACTTCGGCATCGCCCAGGTCGGCAACGCCAGCGCCCTGACGGTTACGGGCGCACCGATCGGCACATACGCGTTCATGTCCCCGGAGCAGGTGCGAGGAGAGGAGGTGGGCCCGGCGAGCGACGTGTTCTCGCTCGGCTGTGTGCTTGCCTTCGCCGCGAATGGTCATGGCCCCTTCGACGCCCCGAACATTCCCGCGATCGTACGGCGGATCCTCGATGAGCCACCGCGTCTGGACGGCCTCGCCGACCCACTGCGCGAGCTGATCGCCGCATGCTTGGCCAAGGAACCGGCGCATCGACCGGAGATCGCCGAGATCCTGCGATGCACCGGACCATCGCCCCACATCCGCACGGAACCGGGAGCCACCCCGGAACCGACGGAACCGCTTGCCCTAACAGAACCGCTTGCCCTGCCGGAATCACGGAAATCAGGCCTGCGCCGCGGCCCGGGACGGCGCGCCATCCTGCTCGGCGGTGTCGCGGCGGCCGCGGTAGCCGTCCCCGCGGTGGTCTTCTGGCCCAGGGACAAGAAGGACACGGGACAGCAGAACGGAGCGGGGAAGGCGCCGGAAAAGGCAGGACCGAAAAAGCCCACCGCAGGCGAGCTCAACGGCAAGGTCCCAGTGGTAGGGGCGGCGTACAGTCCCGATGGCGGGACAGTCGCTGCTTCCAGCTACAGAGCCTCGACGGACGATGGATCGGGCGATAAAGGGGACAGCGGCTGCATCCAACTCTGGGACATGGCGACCCGTCGGCTCTCCACCCTGACCCTCGGGGAATCGGACTTCCTGCCGAACGCGGTGGCATTCAGCCCCAGTGGCAAGACCCTCGCCGTTGGCAGTGCCGGTTCGGACAGCGTCACCTTGTGGAACATGGCCACGGGGCGAGTCCAGACCACCCTCAAGCGTGAGTGGGACTTCGACGACGATTCGTGGTCCTGGACGAACGCGCTGACGTTCAGCCCCGACGGCAAGACGCTCGCCGTCAGCGGCCAGGACTACAAAACGGGAGGCGAGGGCCAAATCCGGCTGTGGGACCTGTCGGGACGACGTCCCGTCGGCACGGCACTTGACGGCAGGCACGAAGGGGCCTTCTTCCACGTGGCGTTCAGCCCCGACGGACGCTCCATCGCTGCCGGCGGCGAGTCCGGAGTACGCCTCTGGGACCGTTCGAACCACCGCGTCACCGCCCTCCGCGACTCCGTGACCTACACCAACGCGGTGGCGTTCAGCCCCGACAGCAAGACTCTCGCCAGCTGCGACGGATCCAGCTACGAGGCCTCGGCCAGTACCGGCCGCGGCGGCATCTGGCTGTGGGACGCCACTACCGGCCGTACCACCACACTTGCCGAGGAGATCGTGTACTCCGTGGCGTTTTGCCCTGACGGAAAGTCGCTCGCCAGTGCCGGCAAGGACGGGCTCAAGGTGTGGAACGTGGCCACCGGGCGTGGCTCCGTACTGGACGACAGCGCACACTACTGGCTGGCGCTCAGTCCGGATGGCACAACCCTCGCCACCACAAGCAAGCGAACCTCGACCGAAATTCAGCTCTGGAACCTCGCATGAAGTCCCTGGAGAGTCGCGCAGAAACGTGCAGCGGCTCGAACGAGAAGAGACAACAGAAGAAAAGGAGGAAAAGACTCAAACTTGATCACAAACACCGCAGGTCGCTCGACGGACTGACCTGGGAGTTCTCCGCGGAAGGCGGCATCGGCCGTGCTCCCGAGGGCGGCATCGGCCGTGCTCCCGAGGGCGGCATCGGCATGAAGTTGTCCACGTCAGCCGATTCTCCCCACGCCCGGGCGGAGGGCCGTCGAGTCGTGCACACCAGGGCGCCCGCGGTCCCCGGTAGAGGCGCGGGCGTTCTGGCGTGCGGGGTGGGGTGGGTCAGGCAGGGTCCGGCTCCTCCACCGCCACCACGACCATCACCGGAAGATCGATGCCATGCTGGACCACGCCTGAGAGGAGATTCCTCGATCTCGGGCAGAAAGTCGGCCGGCGCCTGCTCCTCCTGCTCGTGGACGGCATCCACGTCCTCGAAGTAGCCCGACTCGTCGACGTCGCGGATCCAGACGGCGAACGAGACGCAGACCACCCCACCGCCCAACGTCTGGATCCGGCCCCCGACGCCGTCCTTGTCCCACGATGTCTCCACGCCGTCACGGGGCTTGTCCCCGGGCGTCCACTCCTGGGCCGAGAACCGCGCCACCGCACCCTCGGCATTCAACGGGGCGATAACCCCGAACTCATTCCACTCATTCCGTTGCCGGGCACGTGACACGATTCCACGAACACGACGGCGGCCAGCACCTGCCGGTCCCCGTACTTGCGGCGACCCCCACCCTGGTGCCGTACCGGGGCGGTTGGAACCACCCGCCACAAGCTGGGCCAGTACCCCCGACGGTTTTTGCTCGGCCATCAGCCCGGAGCACCGTGGATGCCGATGCTCGGCTCAGAGGACGAGAGGCCCAAGTCGGTGCGCCGGCGCTCCTCGAGGAATTCGATGCGCCGGGCCTGTTCGTCGGTGATCACATCGCACACCCAGTCCCAGTGCAGTGCCACCCGGTCGCCTGCGGACAGGCCGTCGAGCAGCGTCAGTCCACCGGCCGAGCAGCGTACGGTCTCCTCCTGCCACGCGCCGTCGGTCAGCCCCGCACCGTCCCAGCACAGCGGGCGTGACCGCACGGTTGCGAAGTCCCTGTCGGCGGCCACGACCACTCCCGTACGGACGCGGCACTGGTCGAGCACGGACAGGGCGGTCGGATGGCCGCTCGACCGCAGCAGCGGGGCCCACGGATACACCTCGAACACCTGGAAGCTGTGGTGGGCCAGGGCGCGCCGGCCGGCGTCGCGCCAGGTGCCGCCGGGCTGTCCCCGGAACCGGTCGGCCATGCGCTCCACAAGAGCGGCGGGATCGGCCCGGTCCAGCAGCTCGTTGCCGATCCAGTACGCCTCGACCACCCGCACGTCGAGCGGGTCCGCCAGCCCGGCCGTCTCCGCGAGGAACTGGAGATAGCACCAGGCCCCTTCGAACTGCCGGGCGCGCCGCTCGATGTCGGCGGTCGCGTCACGGCGCAGGAGGGCCGCCGCGTCGGCGGGGCCGCAGTAGCCGAGCTCGTTGGGCGGGTAGGCGTATCGCGCGAACAGCAGGGCGCCCTCGGCACTCACTCAGCAGATCCTCGGTAGTTGTTCGCCGATCGGCAGCCCGATCACCCGGCTCCCGCCCAGTCCTGTCTTCGCGACGACCATCCCGGCGTGATCCGGAACGCAGCTGCCGATCCGGCAGGCGGACCTGCCCAGGGGATGGGCCCGCATGGCGGCCAGCACCCGGTCCGCGTCCCCGGCCGGGACGATCGCGATCAGTTTGCCCTCGTTGGCCACCTGGAGCGGGTCGAGCCCGAGCAGGCTGCACGCGTCGTGCACCGCGGGCGGCACGGGAAGCAGCCGCTCGACCAGTTCGATGCCCACGTCCGAGGCGCGGGCGATCTCGTTCAGCGAAGCCGAGACGCCCCCGCGTGTGGGGTCCCGGAGCACATGGAGGTCGGTACCGGTGGCGAGCATGGCGGCGACCAGCCCGTGCAGCGCGGCGGTGTCGCTCTTCACCGTCGTACCGAATTCGAGGCCCTCCCGGCAGCTCATCACGGCCACACCGTGCACACCGATGTCGCCGCTGACGAGCACCGCGTCGCCGGGGAGCGCCCGGCGCGCATGGACGTCGACGCCGGGAGGGATCACGCCGATGCCCGAGGTGTTGAGGTAGACGCCGTCACCACTGCCGTGCTCCACGACTTTCGTGTCCCCGGTGACCAGGCGTACGCCGGCGTCCTCGGCGGCCCGGCCCACGGCCTGCGCGATCCGGCCGACATCGCTCAGCGCGGTGCCCTCCGCGAGGATGAAGGCGGTGGACAGGAACAGGGGCGTCGCACCCGACATGGCCAGGTCGTTGACCGTGCCGTTCACCGCCAGTTCACCGATCGACCCACCGGGGAAGAACATCGGCTTCACCACGAACGAGTCCGTGGAGAAGGCGAGACGGGTGCCTGAGCCGACCGTCAGCACGGCCGAGTCACCGAGGTCGGCGGCGGCCGCGGCACCGTACGCGGGCAGGAACAGGTGCTCGATCAGCTCACCGGACATCGCACCGCCGCCGCCGTGTCCCATGACTACGGACGGGACGTCCCGCAGCGGTACCGGGCAGACCCACCCCTCGAAGTCGAGGTCGGGTACGTCGTCCACCACGGCGGTCACGTCTTGCATCGCGTCAGTCACTTCGCATCGACCAGTTCCAGGCGGCGGTGGGTGTAGTAGGCGGCGCATGCGCCCTCGGACGACACCATGGTCGCGCCGAGCGGATTCCTCGGCGTGCACTCCTTGCCGAACGCCTCGCACAGATGCGGCTTGATCAGGCCCTGGAGGACTTCGCCCGAGCGGCAGAGCGACGACTCGGCGGTGTGGATGTCCGTCACGTCGAACCGCTGCTCCGCGTCGAACGCCCGGTACTTCTCGGAGAGCTGCCATCCGCTGCGGGGAATCGCCCCGATGCCGCGCCAGGTCCGGTCGGTCACCTCGAACACATCGGCGAGCATCTCCATGGCGGGCACATTGCCCTCCTCGCGTACGGCCCTGGGGTAGGCGTTCTCCACCTCGTGCCGGCCCGCCTCCAGCTGGACGACGGTTCGGCGGACGCCTTCGAGGATGTCCAGAGGCTCGAAGCCGGTCACCACGATCGGCACCTTGTACTTCCGGGCCAGCGCCGGGTACTCGGCCGTCCCCATCACACTGCATACGTGGCCTGCGGCGAGGAACGCCTGCACCCGGCACGTCGAGGACTCCATGATCGCGGCGATCGCGGGCGGCACCAGCACATGGGACACCAGCAGCGAGAAGTTCCGAACCCCGAGCCGCTGGGCCTGATACACCGTCATGGCGTTCGCGGGAGCGGTCGTCTCGAACCCGATTCCGAAGAAGACGACTTCGCGGTCGGGGTTCTCCCGGGCGATCTTCAGCGCGTCGAGGGGCGAGTACACCACACGTACGTCGCCGCCGGCGCTCTTGATGGAGAAGAGGTCCTGGCTGCTGCCGGGCACGCGCAGCATGTCGCCGAACGAGCAGAAGACGACGCCGGGGCGGGCGGCGATCGCCAGTGCCCGGTCGATGGTCTCCAGCGGGGTGACACAGACGGGACATCCCGGTCCGTGGATCATCTCCACACTGTCCGGCAGCAGTTGGTCGATGCCATGCCGGATGATGGAGTGGGTCTGGCCGCCGCAGACCTCCATCAGCGCCCACTTCCGCGTGGTGGCCGCGTGGATCTGCTCGATCAGCTTCTTCGCGAGATCGGGGTCACTGAACTCTTCGAGATACTTCACCGGCCGACTCCTTCGGGAGGCGCACCCTGCTGGGCTGCGCGTTCGAAGCCGTCCCCGAACTCCTCGGCCAGGATGCCGAGCCGCTCGAAGTCGGCAAGGGTGTCCAGGGCCGATCGTTCGTCGAGGCGCTGGATGGCGAAACCGACGTGCACGATGACGTATTCACCGACGGTCGCATCGGGGATGTACTGGAGGCACACCTCCTTGCGCACCCCGCCGAAATCGACCTCGGCCATCACGGTGCCGTCGACTTCGGCGGTACTGAGGACACGCCCCGGAACAGCCAGACACATGGTCCCTCCTCTCTGTGGATTCCTCTTGAAGTACGGCGGTACGGTCGGGCCGCAGCGTCAGCCCGATGCGGCGATCACGAGCTGGCCGAGGGCGATCCCGCCATCGTTCGGGGGAAGCAGGCGCGGCCGCAGGACGGTGAAACTCCTCTCGGTCAGGCCGCGTTGCGTCGCCTCGAGCAGTACGGCGTTCTGGAAGACGCCACCGCCCAGTGCCACGGTGGAGAGGCCGGTGCGCGAGCGGCAGAGGTCCGCGAGGCGGGCGGCCAGAGTGGCGACGGCGGTGTGGAAGCGCGCAGCGATCAGCCCGGCCGTGACGCCGTCCCGTAGGTCGGACACCACGGCCCGAATGACCGGGCCCGGATCCGCGACGGCGGGTTCCCCCCTCTTCCCGGGCCGGATGCCGAAGCGGTAGCCGCGCTCCGGTGCCGCGGGGCAGGCGGCAGCGGCACGGGCCAGCCCTTCCAGTTCCATGGCTGCCTCCGCCTCGTACGCCACCACGTGCCGGACGCCGGCCAGGGACGCGACCGCGTCGAAGAGCCGGCCCACGCCCGACGTGGGCACGCAGCCGAATCCGGTGGTGAACTGATGGGCCAGTACGTCGCGTTCGGCGGGCGGGCAGGCACGCACCGCGGGCAGGTCGTCGTCCCAGGGGATGCCGGCCGCGTGCAGATGCGCGAGGGCCATCCGGTACGGCCGCAGCACACTCGCGTCGCCCCCGGCCAGCGGTACGTAACCCAGGTGGGCGGCCCTGCTGAACGACGCGTAGCCGGCCACCAGGACCTCGCCGCCCCAGGCCGCCCCGTCGGCGCCGTGGCCGGTGCCGTCGAAGGCGATGCCGATCACGCGCTCGTCCGCGCCCAGGCCGTGCTCCGCCATGACGGACGCGATGTGCGCGTGGTGGTGCTGCACGGTGCGGACCGGCCGCCCGGCCGCGTGGGCGCGAGCCCAGTCGCCGGAGTGATAGCCGGGGTGGCGGTCGGCCACCAGCCGGGTGGGCGCCACCCCGGTGAGGTCCTCCAGATGCTTCTCGGTCCGGGTCAGAGCGCCGACCGTGGACAGGTCGTCCATGTCGCCGATGTGCTGGCTCAGCCAGGCGTAGCGGCCCTCGGCCAGCGCACAGGTGTTCTTCAGGTCGGCTCCCACGGCGAGCGTCGGGGGCACGTCGAAGGGCAGTGCGAGCGGCAGCGGGGCGTATCCGCGCGAGCGGCGCAGCGGCAGCTCGGCACCGGCGGCCCAGCGGCTGACCGAGTCGTCGCACGGCACGTGGATGCGCCGGTCGTGCCGTAGCCAGGCATCGACCAGCGGTGCCAGAACGGCCAGCGCGTCGCCGTCGTCGGTGACGATCGGCTCGCCCGACAGATTGGCCGACGTCATCACCAGTGCGTCCGGGCCCGGATCGTCGTCCCCGATCCCGAAGAGCAGGACGTGCAACGGGGTGTACGGAAGGAGCAGCCCGAGGTGGGGGCTGCCGGGCGCCACGGCGTCGGCCACCCCGGCCCCGGGCCCGGCAGGGTGCCGGGGCAGGAGCACGATCGGGCGGCGGCCGCCGGACAGGAGCTCCTCCTCGTCCGCCGTGACGGTCACCAGCCGCCGCGCGACGTCGAGGTCCGGCACCATCACCGCGAACGGCTTGCCGCCGCGCCGCTTGCGCCGGCGCAGCTCGGCCACGGCAGCGTCGTCGCGAGCGTCGCACACCAGGTGGTAGCCGCCGAGTCCCTTGACCGCGATGATCCCGCCCTCGGCGAGGAGCTTGCGGGCCATATGCAGAGCGTCCTGGTCACGGGACAGGGACACGCCTTCCCCGCCGACCAGTTCGAGCCGCGGTCCGCAGTCGGAACAGGCGATCGGCTGGGCGTGGAAGCGCCGGTCGCTCGGGTCCTCGTACTCCGCCCGGCAGGCCCCGCACATCTCGAAGTCCGCCATCGTGGTGGCGGCCCGGTCGTACGGAAGACCGGTGACGATCGTGAACCGGGGGCCGCAGTGCGTGCAGGTGATGAACGGGTGGCGGTAGCGCCGGTTCGACGGATCGCCCAGCTCGTCGAGGCAGTCCCGGCAGGTGGCGATGTCGGGCGAGACCAGTGTCCTGGCCCGGTCGGACGTGCTGGAGCGCTCGATGGCGAAGCCCGTACCGCCGCGCGTCGGCAGTTCTGTCGTACGCACGTCCTCGACGACCGCGAGCGGAGGGGCGTCGGCGCTCAGACGGCGGCCGAACTCCTCCACGGCCCCGGCCGTCCCCTCGACCTCGGCGAGCACTCCGTCGCCGGTGTTCGTCACCGAGCCCGTGAGCAGCAGCTCCGAGGCGGTGACATAGACGAAGGGCCGGAAGCCCACGCCCTGCACGACGCCGCGCACCTCGAATCTGCGCCGGATTCGCTGCTCCCGGCCGCGACCCATCATCTCCAGCCCCGACAGGGCCTCCCGGGCCTTCGCCCGGTCGATGAGCTCGACGGCGAAGCCCATGTGGAGAAGCACCCAGTCGTCGCGACCGGGTGCCTCGTCGAGCATGCCGATGTTGACACGGCGCCTGGCGCCCTCCACGTCCACCAGGGCCAGTTGACCCGCATACCCGTCCACGATCTCCACGACGCGGCCAGGAATGCCTAGGCACATGATCAGAATCTCCGGGGTCGGGTGCTGTTCACGGACGCGGTGGGTAGGGCCGGCACGAGCTGCCGGATCAGGGTGTGCACTGCCTGCATCGCCTCGGGCACCGCGCTGTCGACGGCTTCGCCGAGCCCGATGCCCTCCTCGACTCCGGCGGGTGTGCAGCCGACGAGGTAGGTGAGCGGAAGCGTACCGCCCAGTTGATCCAGATTTGCCAGGACAGTAACCGGATTCATCCCGTGGGCGTCGAATTCACCCGAACCGAGGTCCTCCACACCGATGCGGAGCACCGTCACCTCCCCGGGGGCGCCGCCCCCCGGGTAAGCGTCGACCAGGACCAGCGCGTCGTACCCGTCGAGCAGGTCGTACGCGAGGTGCATGCCGCGGATGCCGTAGTCCACCACCCGGACCTGCGGCGGCACCTCGTCGCCGAGGGCCAGCCGGCGCACGACCTCCGGGCCGAAGCCGTCGTCGCCGAGAAACAGATTGCCGATGCCCGCGACCAGCACCCGGGCGGTGTCGGGTTCCTTCGTCATCGCCGGCTCAGCCGCCCCCGGACCGGAAGCCGGGCGATGCCGGTTCCTGAGTACTCTGCGGGCGTACGGAGGTGACGGAGCGTTCGTCCGGCGTGCCCGAGGGCCGGCCCGAGCCGGTGCCGCGGGACCCCTTCGGGCCCTCCTCGACGTCGCTGTTCTCCTCCGGTGACTTGGCCATGGGGTGCTCCTCGCTCACTTCACTCGGATCGGGATTCACATCGAACGGATGCGCAGGTAGCGGCGGATGTCGGGGATCGAGCTGATCCCGACCGCCACGGCGACGAGTGCCACGGCCGCGGCCGCTCCAGCGGTGATGATGCCCAGGGTCTTCACGAGCGGTTCTCCTCTCGGTGCTGCGTCGTTTCCTCGACGCTCAGGGGTGTCAGTTCGTCGGGCGCGAAGTAGAAGTAGCGGCCGTACCAGTCGTGCAGGTCCGACGCGGGGTCGTCGACGAGGACCAGGGCGATGTGCGTACCACCGTCCACGTCCGAGAGAACCGCCGTCACCCGGGCCACCTGGCCGGCGAAGAACAGATCCTGCGCGTCCGCCCGCCGGGAGGGGTGGACGCGGACCAGGCTGCCCTTGGCCACCCGGACCCCGTCGATCACGACAGCGTCGCTCCCGGGCCGTACCGAGGCGTCGGCCGCCGGGTCCCACCAGGGCGCGCCCGCGGTGTCGAAGGCGGCGGGTTCCACATCCCGTACGTCGGCCGCCGGCCCCGCGGGAGCCGCGGGCTGCGGCGGGTGCGGGTCGCGCAGCAGGCCGTGCAGCTGCTGGAGGTCGGCGGGCGACATGCCGTCGCACCGGTCGATGATCTCCCGGGCCCGGGGATCGGTGGCCCGCGCCTCCGCTTTCTCCTCCTCCGTCATGGTCATCACGCGGAGGGTCAGGATCTCGTCGATCTCGGTCGAGTCGAAGAGCGCGCCGGGGCTCTGCTCGGCGACCTCCGGGTAGTCGTACAGGATGATCGGCACACCGAGCAGGGTGTCCGTCGTCCCCTTCGGTCCGGCCAGTACGGGCCAGCATCTGCGCTGGCGGCAACGGCCGGCGGCCGCTGCCGCCCCGGCGGGCGGTTCGAGCAGCGAGACGAACTCGGCGTCGTGCGCCCGCAGCAGCAGATGCGCGCCGATCAGCGAGGACCGGATCGCGGCGTCCTTGGTGGCCGCGGGCTCCGGATGCTCGTTGCGCACCCCCACCGAGAGGCGCACGTATCCGTCGTCGACGACGGCCCGCGTGCGGACCCGGACCGCCAACGGCAACCGCCGCCGCACGATCCGGCCCACCACCACGCCCCGCGCGTCGGTCACCGGCTCGGTGTCCTCGCCGCCCAGGACCTCGTGGACGGCGTCCGCCACCTCCCCCAACGGCAGGGCGGTCAGCGCGACTTCACGCTCGACGGCCTCGTCCCAGGACATCACCGGCACCCCGTCGACGACGAGCTGCTCGACCGGTACCTCCACCCCGTCCTCGCCCGTGCTCCGCACCTCGCGGACCTGGAGCTGGAGGAAGCGCAGACGCACGGTGACGGCCGCCGGTCCGTCGTGCGGTGCCAGCAGGCACTGCATCTCCATCTCCGGCTCCTCGCCGAAACTCGCCGCCGTGGCGTGCGGCGGGCCGAGGACCCCGAACTGCCAGCGCGACCGGTTCTTGTGCGAGCTCGCCCGGTACGGGTACAGGAGGTACCCCTCGTACAGGACGGCGTCGGCGATCGAACGCACCTGGTCGAGACTCACAGGACCACCTCGTCGTGTTCGGCCAGGAGGGTCTGGACCGTCTCGTCCCAGCTGATCAGCCCGCGCCGGGCCCGGAAGTCCGCGAAGCGTGCCAGCACCTCGTGGTCCAGCCGGATCCACCCGGTGTTCGGGTAGTGCGCCGCCACCATGCGTCGCCACACCTCGATCGGCATCCGGTGCCGGGCCTCGCAGTCCCACGGAACCTGCTCGACCCCGAAGCCCTTGCTGCCGCGGGTGAAGACCGTGCCGGAGAACATCAGGACGAGGGGGACCGACCCCTCGCCCAGGGCATGCAGATAGCGGGAACCGATCACGTCGAAGTCGTAGGTGCAGGGCAGGGCGAGATCGACCTCGGTCGTATCGTTGAACCCCTGCACGGTGGTGTCGCAGCTCATCCACTGGAACGGCTTGAGGGTGTCCGTCCAGCGGTCCCGGAGGCCGAACAGCGCCACCAGACCGCTCTGTTCGGCCTCGTCGTAATGACGTCGTTGCGGCTCGATGCGGACCTGGCAGTGCAGCGCGATGGCGTGGATCCGCCGGCCCGTCCGCTCCTCGATCCGCAGCCGCGCGGTCAACTGCGGTGCGGCCGCGTACGGCTCGGCGACGACGTCGAGCACGGAGAACTCGAAGTCGTTCACGACGCCCCGATCCCAGCGGCGGGCCGGCTGCGGTCCGCCACCCGCGCGAAGAAGCCGTCCATCGCGGTACGGGCCTCGGTGCCGCCGTCGAACCCGCGCCACAGCGAGCGCAGTTGCCCCACCAACTCGTAACAGGCGTCGATCGGTACCAGATGGCACGAACCATCGCTCTGGGCCGTACGCCGGATCAGCAGCGCCTCCACGTCCGGACGCAACACGGCGAGCTCCGGGCTCGACTCGACGACGGCAGCCCAGGCGTCCAGCGGCAGTTCCGACTCGGTGGCCCCGGCGGGCCCGGGGTAGAACGCGACCATCCGGTCCTGGACCGAGTTGCGGAACAGGAAGGCGAGCCCCACGGGAATCTGCAGCTCGTCCCAGGCTCGCCCGTCCACGGTCAGCCCGGCGAAGTGCAGATATCGCTCGGGGACCGCCCGGTAGCGCAGCTCCGCTTCCTCGTCGGTGAACAGCAGGTAACAGGCCCGACAGCAGCACATCAGGGAGCGGCTGTCGAGGTTCACCACATGGGAGTGGCTCTCGACGATCGGTTCCGCGCACATCTCGCAGCGCTCACCGGCAATCGGCCGCGGCCGGTTGCGCCTGAGCCGCAGCAGGGTGGAGGCCGGCGAGGCGGAACGGCCGGCGGCGATCACGGTGCCACCGCCGCGGGGACCGCCACCGAGACCGCGGCACCGTCCGACAGCAGGGGCAGCGGGGCCAGGTGCACACTCTCCCCGTCGAGGCAGATCCCGGCCTGCCGCACGTCGTAGTGCGCATGGCACCCGGCGCAGCGCAGGATCGCGTCCCCGGACCGGCCGCCCAGCCGCCGTGCCAGCGTGGCACCCTCGAACGGCCGCTCGCAGCGCGCGCACCGGTCCTCGAAGGCGAAGAGATCCGTGCCCACCCGACAGGCCACCACCGGCATCCTGCCGACATCGAACCGGGCCACGGCGCCGGACTCCAGGCCCGACAGCTCCGGCACGACCTCCCACGAGGCGCCGTCGTCGCCGGCCGTCCCGGACTCCGCGTGCAGCCGGGCGAACAGCGAGTCCACCGGTACCAGCGGCCCTGCTGCCCCGACGTCCTCGTCGGCCGCGGTCTCGACCTCGATCGAGGTGATCTCCGGCGCCGCCCCCTCCACAGCACCCTGTACGGCCAGCCTGAGCGTGACCGAGGACGACGGGCAGCCGTCACAACTGCCCAGCAGCCTCAACCGGACAGTTCCCTCATCGGTGACGGCGAGCAGCTCCACATCACCGCCGTGCGAACCCAGATACGGTCGTACGCTCTCCAGAGCCCGCTCGACCCGGGTCTCCACGCCGTACGGATGCAGCCCGTGGACCAGCAGGACGCCGGCCACCAGCTCGTCGTCGGCCAGGGCGGCCAGGAGGTCGTCGTCCAGTCGCCCCTGTTCGTGCACCAGGTCGAGCAGCCGTTCCAGCCCGGCACCGTAGAAGTCGGCGACGAGCCGGACCAGTTCCTCGCTGCGCTCGCGGGCGACCGCGCCGCCCGAGCCGCTGGCGGCGATCAGGGTGTCGATGCGTTCACCGGTCGTCCGCCAGTCGGGTGCGGCCGGGGAATCCTCCCGCGCCATCACTCACTGCCCGCGGACTGGGTGGGGGAGTGCAGGAGCTCCAGCTTCTTGCCCTCGCCGAGATACATGTGCACACCGCAGGGCAGACAGGGGTCGAAGCTGCGCACCGTGCGCATGATGTCGATGCCCTTGAAGTGCTCCCTGTCGTTCTCCTCGAAGATCGGCTGGCCCTGCACGGCGTCCTCGTAGGGGCCTGGCGTGCCGTACGTGTCACGGGGGCTCGCGTTCCACGGAGTCGGCGGGTACGGGTGATAGTTCGCGATCTTGCCGTCCCTGATCACCATGTGGTGGGAGAGGACACCGCGGACCGCCTCGGTGAAACCGCAGCCCACGCCCTCCTCGGGCACCTCGAACTTCTCCCAGGTCTTGGTGTTCCCGGAGCGGATCTCCGCCAGAGCCTTCTCCGCGAAGTGGAGCGCGCAGGCTGCCGCGTAGGCCTGGAAGTAGCTGCGCGCCCGGTTGCGCTCGATGGTGTTGCTCCACTTCGGGACGTGCCACTCCAGCTCCACCGGCCCCTTGAGGGCGGTCTTGGGGAGGTTGATCTTGACGCTGTGGCCGGTGGCCTGGATGTAACCGATGTCGACCAGACCGGCCAGCGCAGTGGTCCACAGCCGCGCGAGCGGCCCGCCGCCCGTGTCGAGCGCCAGGTAGTCCTTGCCGTCGAACCATCGCGGTGACATGACCCAGCTGTACTTGTCGTCCAGGTCCCGCTTCTGCGGCTGCGGGTTGGTGTGCTGGTTCCAGGGGTGGCGCCGGTCGACCGGATTGCCGAGCGGGTCGTGGGAGACGAAGGTCTCCTGCTCGTCCCAGTCGTTGTAGTACGACGAACCGAGCAGGATCCGGATGCCGAGGTTGATCTTCACCAGGTCTGTGGTGACCAGCTTCCCGTCGACGACGACACCGGGGGTGACGTACATCTTCCGGCCCCAGTCGGTCATGTCCTTGTATTCGAAGTTGCAGTGCTCCGGGTCCTGGAAGGAGCCCCAGCAGCCCAGCAGGATCCGCCGGTTGCCGACCTGCTCGTACCCAGGCAGGGCTTCGTAGAAGAAGTCGAAGAGATCGTCGTGCATCGGCACGACCTTCTTCATGAACTCGACGTACCGCTGGAGGCGGGTGATGTAGTCCGTCATCAGCTGGACGGTCGCCACGGTGCCGACCCCGCCGGGATAGAGCGTGGAGGGGTGCACGTGCCGGCCCTCCATCAGGCAGAACATCTCCCGGGTCATCCGGCTGACCTGGAGCGCCTCGCGGTAGAACTCGCCGGTGAACGGGTTCAGCGATCGCATGATGTCGCCGATCGTCTTGTATCCGTGCGCGTCGGCGTGCGGGGAAGGGGTGCGGTTGGCCTGTTCCAGCACCCCGGGGTTGGTCTCCGCGACCATCTTCTCGCAGTAGTCGACCCCGACCAGGTTCTCCTGGAAAATGTTGTGGTCGAACATGTACTCCGCAGCCTCGCCGAGATTCACGATCCATTCGCCGAGGTGCGGCGGCTTCACCCCGTACGCCATGTTCTGCGTGTAGCAGGAACATGTGGCGTGGTTGTCACCGCAGATCCCGCAGATGCGACTCGTGATGAAGTGCGCGTCCCGGGGGTCTTTTCCCTTCATGAAGACCGAATATCCCCGGAAGATGGAGCTGGTGCTGTGACACTCGGCGACCACCTTCTGCTTGAAGTCGATCTTCGTGTAGATACCCAGACTGCCGACGATCCGGGTAATGGGATCCCACGCCATTTCGACCAGGTCGTTCTTTCCCTGGCCGCCCCCGGCACCCTTGTGCTGCGTCGCGGTCATTGCGCCGCCTCTTCCTTCTGTCCGTTGCGGTGATGTACGCGGTCACTCACCAGGTGCGTGTGGCGCCGGTGGTGAGTTTCTTGCCGGGCTTGCGCCATTTCGGTTCGCGGTCCAGGGCGTGGGTGGTGAGGCGGCGCAGCCGCCGAATCGTCGACCCGTAGAGTCCGACCGCGTTGGTCGAGAGTTTTCCGCCGGGGGGCTCGTCCATGAACGGCATGAACTTGTCCGGGAACCCGGGCATGGTGCAGCCGATGCAGATCCCACCGACGTTGGGGCAGCCGCCGATGCCGTTCATCCAGCCGCGCTTGGGCACGTTGCACTTGACCGCGGGGCCCCAGCAGCCCAGCTTGACGATGCACTTCGGTGAGCCGTACTCCGTCGCGAAGTCGGCCTGCTCGTAGTACCCGGCCCGGTCGCAGCCCTCGTGGACCGTCGACCCGAACAGCCACGTCGGCCGCAGCGCGTCGTCGAGCGGGATCATCGGCGCCTGGTCGGTGGCCATGTAGAGCAGGTAGGTGAGCGTCTCCGAGAGGTTGTCCGGCTGGATCGGGCACCCCGGGACGCACACGATCGGAATCCCGGCCTTGGACTTCCAGTCCCAGCCCAGGTAGTCGGGAACCCCCATTGCGCCGGTCGGGTTGCCCGCCATGGCGTGGATGCCGCCGTACGTCGCGCAGGTGCCGGCCGCGACGACCGCGGTCGCCTTCGGAGCCAGCCGGTCGAGCCACTCGCTGGTCGTCATCGGCTGGCCGGTGGCGGGGTCGTTGCCGAACCCGCACCAGTAGCCCTCGTCGTGCAGCCGTTCGTTCGGAATGGATCCCTCGACCACCAGGACGAACGGTTCCAGTTCTCCTCGATCGGCCTTGAAGAACCATTCGAGAAAATCGTCGGCGCCGCCGTTCGGACCGCATTCGAAATCGATGAGCGGCCAGTGGACGGCGATCTGCGGAAGTCCTGGCAGGGCGCCGAGCGCGATTTCCTCGATGCTCGGCTGCGTGGCTGCGGTCAGGGCGACGGAATCGCCATCACAGCTCAGCCCTGCGTTGATCCACAGCACGTGGATCAGTGTGTCCTCCGCCTTTACCGCTTCCTTTGTCGGCATGGCAGTGTCGCCTTTCAGGATGACGGCCCAACCGGCCATCGGCCCCCACGGGTGGGTACGCACATTGCTACCATCACGCCTCGATTCGTGGGCACCGGCAACAGGGGAATTCGCCGCCCCGGCTCCTCACCGGGGGCCGAATGACGGCATGCTGTGGGCCGCTCGGGTGGTCCGGGCGGGGGACCGGTCCCGTCGGTCGGCGCCACGGTCCTCCCGTGGCCCTACGGTCGGAGGCACCCGCGGAAGGACGAGGCACCGGTGCACGAGCTCGCCATCACACAGAGCGTCGTCGACTCGGTGTGCGAACGCGCCGGGGGGCGTCCGGTCCGCTCGGTCCGCGTCCGCGTCGGCGTGCTCACGGCCGTGGTGCCCGACTCGATGCGGTTCTGCTTCGGCCTGGTCACGGAGGGAACGGCCGCCGAGGGCGCGCAGTTGGAGATCGACCAGCCGCCCGGCGCCGGCCGCTGCCGCACCTGTGCCGTCGCATTCACCCTGACCGACCTGATTCTGCTGTGTCCCTGCGGCAGCGCGGATGTGGAGATCACATCGGGACAGGAACTGCAGATCGTCTCCATGGAAGTGGGCTGAACCATGTGCGGTACCTGCGGCTGTGCCGAGGAGTCCGGTGGGACCAGGGTGGTGATGCTGCGGGAGGATGATGCACCGGACCACGGGCATCCGCATCCGACCCCGCACTCTCATCCGCACGAGCGTCGTCAGCCGAGTGGAGCCGGTGAGACCGTCACCATCGAGCAGAAAGTACTCGCCAAGAACGACCTGCTCGCGGAACGCAACCGGACGTGGATGACCGATCGCGGCGTCGTGGCCGTGAACATGATGAGCTCGCCGGGCGCAGGCAAGACCACCCTGCTGGAACGCACCGTCACCGACCTCGGCGGCCGCCGGCCGGTGGCTGTCATCGAGGGCGATCAGGAGACGAGGCTCGACGCCGACCGGATCAGGCGTACGGGCTGCGCCGTGGTGCAGGTGAACACGGGGGCGGGGTGCCACCTCGACGCGGAGATGATGCGGGACGCACTCACTGCACTGTCCCCGGCCGAGGGATCGCTACTCATGGTGGAGAACGTCGGAAACCTGGTGTGCCCCGCCCTGTTCGACCTGGGGGAGCGCAGCAAGGTCGTGATCATCTCGGTCACCGAGGGCACGGACAAGCCGCTGAAGTACCCGTACATGTTCGCCGCTGCCGATCTGATCCTGATCAACAAGTCCGATCTCCTGCCCCATGTCGACTTCGACGTCGAGCAGTGCGCGCAGCACGCGCGCTCGGTGAACCCGGACGTGCGCGTGCTGACGGTCTCCGCGACCACCGGCGAGGGCCTGGCCCACTGGTACGACTGGCTGGCGGAGCAGCGGTAGCCGCTCCGCCGCCGCACCGCGGTCAGCCCCGGGGGAACGAGGGCTGCGGGACCGCGGTGGCGGACGCCGGGCGCTCCTTGCGGACGAACGCCCGGCGCAGCCCGTGGTACGGGTGGTGCGGGTCCGCGAAGATGCGGTACATGCGGACGAGTTCGGCCTCCCGGTACGGGGCCAGGTCGACCCGGTCCCGCTCCTCCTTCTTCGCGTGGATCCGGGACTGCGTCGCGGGCAGGGCTGACAGGCGGGTCGCCAGGGCACCGACCTCCGAGTCGAACGACTGGGGTGCGCACGGGATCACCCTGTCGACCAGTCCGAGCCGGTGGGCCGCGGTGGAGCTGACCGGCAGGGCGTCCCGCATGAGCCGGTCGGCAGCCGGCGCCCCCACCCGCCGCGGCAGCGTGTACGTCCAGTACTCCGATCCGTAAAGCCCCATCAGGCGGTAATGCGGATTGAACACCGCGCCCGCCCTGCACCACACCTCGTCGGCGGCGAGGGCCAGCATCACCCCGCCCGCCGCGGCGTTCCCGGCCAGGGCGGCGACGACGAGCCGGTCCGTGGTGGTCAGCACCGCCTCCACCAGGTCGTCCATGGCATTGATGTTGGCCCAGGACTCGGCGCCGGGGTCGGCCGCTGCCTCGATCACGTTGAGGTGGATGCCGTTGGAGAAGAAGTCCCGGCCGCCGCCGACGACCAGTACCGAGGTGGGCCGGGAGCAGGCGAACCGGTAGGCGCGCAGCAGGCGTTGGCACTGCTCCGTGCTCATCGCACCGCCGCGGAACGAGAACGAAAGGAAGCCGGTCCCGGCCTCCTCCCGGTAGCCGATCTCGGACCAGGTGTCGTCGTCCCCGGTCCGGTGCAGCGGAGCCGGCTGCTCGGGCACGGCACACAGTCGCCCGGCCACCGCCGAGGTGGCGGGGAGCTTGAAGGTGGCCGGGCCGCCCGGCGCCCGCCGTGGCCGCAGCTCGGGGATCCACACCGCGCCGTCGGTGGTCGCCCGGCAGATCGCGCCGTCCCGGGTGGCCACCACATCCCCCGGACGCCCGCCCAGCCGGGACTCGGGATACCCGCCGTGCAGGAACCACTCGCCGCCCAGCAACTCGTCGAGCACACCGGGCTGGGAGTCCGCCGCCCTGAGTTTGCGGACCACCGTCGCGGTGGAGTCCGACCGCCAGTCGATGCGACGCAGCGATTGGCGGAACATGGGGCGGCAGTTTTCGCCGGCGCCGGAGGCCTGCGGCGCCGGGGTGTACGTCCCCGACGCGAAGCGTCCGACGGCCAGGAGCACCGCCTCCACGGCGGCGTCCGAGATCTCGTTGCGGTACAGGTCGCTCTTGGCCACCGGGGGCAGCGGACAGGTCACGGACGCCCAGACGTCGCCCGCGTCCATCTCCGCGTTCGCCTGAAGCACGGTGACGCCCCAGCGGTCCGCTCCCTCGTGGACGGCCCAGTCCAGGGAGGAGGGCCCGCGGTCGCCGACCGGCCCCGGATGGACGACGAGGCAGGTGTGGACCGACCAGACGTCCCTAGGGATCGCGGTCTTCAGATACGGAGCCACAACAAGGTCCGGGCACTCCCGGCGGACGGCTTCCCGGACCAGGTCTTCCTCGTGCGCGAGCTGCACGGCAACGGAGTGCCCGCGGTCCCTCAGCTCCGCCTGGACACGTTGGGTAAGGCTGTTGAAGGCGCTTGCGACAAGCAGGATGTGCATGGCGATCTCCCGGTGGCTGCGGTCCGTCCTGATCGAGCGTGAGCGTGGGCCCTTGCCCGGCGGGACTCACCCGGCGGGAACATGCCGGGAATTCACCCGAAGCGCACAGGGCGGACAGGGAGCCGACGCGCTGCTCCGCTCGCCGAATTCCTGCATCGAGGTGCAGGGGATGCCCGGGAAGCGGCGGGATTGCACCGCGGGCACGACCCGGATGCCGGTGGTCAGGGACGTGCGGCCAATGGTTGCCTCAACGGAGTTCGACGGACACGAACGTCGCCGACCCCGGCCGCCAGGTGCGGCTGGGCTTCTTGGCTGACCAGGATCGCTTACGGGGGTACCGCCGCCGATTACTCTGCACGCTCGCACGGAGAGCGACTCGCAGGGTGGAAGCCGAACGCGATTGAACGGCCTCACGACGGATGCGGCTGTGCGCGCCCGATGAGGGCTCCGGGCTACTGGTCGGCCGAAGTGATCCGACGGCCCGTGAGACTCGTGGGCCGGATCGACACCCACATCTCGCACTCCCCGCCCGCCCATGGTCTGGTGTGGGCGTCTCGGGCGAGCCTGCGCAAGGTGTCGGAATCCGTCACGGTGCTCGCGGGGCCGACGGCGAGCACGCTCCAGCCCTGGCTCAGGGCATCGTCCACGTGGTCGACCTCGAAGCGACCGGACCGCGCCCCTCGTCCGGTTCACCGCGAGCTGATCGGTCCTTTCGGCCGAGTGGGGCCCTCATCCATTGAGACGAGTGGGGCTTTGTTGTGTGTCAGTGGCGGCTCTGGTGGGTCATTCAGCGGGTCGGCCTGCCCTGCAACTTGTCGTACAACGTGCCTCCAGAGGTCACCGTACGGGGGCCCGTGGTCAAGGGGTCTGACCTGCGGTCAAGGGGGCCGGTCAGGGGCCTGGCGGATGCCGACAACTTCCGCACGGCATCGCTGTGGTGCTGGTGGTGGTCGGCGTACGTAATGCGGCATGCCATACCTCCAGGCTCCCGCCCGGAGTCGCTGCGCGCGGCACACAGGAAGCCCGACGAACACGCCCCGCCGCTCCGGGAGCACCCGGCATCGCCGCTGCCCTGCAGCACAACGCCCGCGACCCGGAACGTCCACTCGCCCTCCATGGGCTCGCATGACCGTCACCCGCGTGGAACCGCCGGGGCAAAAGCAGTTGATCGGCCGCTTCCCCTCGTATAGCAATGCGCTGTGATACATGGCGAAAAGATCGGGCTGCGCGCCCGGCACGAGAGCGACGTCCCAGTTCTCCAGTCCGAGCTGTACGACGATGTGGCTACACGGTCACGCGCCGACTCCCGCCCCTGGCAGCCCATCCCGCCGGGCTCGGGGCAGTCGCCCTACGCAGTGGCCGAGCCGTCGGACGAGGCAGCCTGCTTCTCCGTAGTGGAGCTGGAGTCGCAGGAGCTGGTCGGCGAGGCCCTTCTATGGGGCATCGACACACACAACAGGACGGCTCACATCGGGATCTCCCTGCGACCCGCATTCCGCGGCCGCGGGCTCGGCGCCGATGTCCTGCAGGCACTGTGTGAATACGGATTCGCCGTACGTGGACTGCAGCGCCTGCAGATTGAGACCCTCACGGACAACACCCCGATGATCGCAGCGGCAACCAGGGTGGGGTTCACGCGAGAGGGAACGCTGCGGCACTCCGCCTGGGTGTACGGCGCATACGCAGACGAGGCCATCCTTGGCCTCCTCGTGAACGATTGGACGCCCCGGGCATGAACAGCCGGAGCTTCCGCTTGCAGTCCCGCTCGGTCTTGCCGAGCACACCGTCGCTGAAGAGCGCGTAGCGTGCGGCGGCAGTCACCCCGCTGCCCGGTACGCACAGCGTGGCCAGCAGCGTCAGGCGCTGTGGCGGCTTCATCCGCTCCAGGTTCGCCGGGTACTCCTTCGGCGAAGTGCGACCGGCCTCCGCCGGACACCGCGCCGTCCTTCGGGCGGTCACTCGCGATCAGGTCCTTCAGTCGCAACCAGGTCGTGTGGTTGAGCCGGTCCAACGTGCTGCGGCAGAACCGCGCCTCGAACTCCTTGACCGCCTTGCCCACCAGGCGCCGGACCTGCCCCGGCGTCGGCGGCTCGACCTGGTCATTGCGGCACCGGGCCACCACCGCGGCCGCCAACCGGTCCCGCGACAGCTCCACCGGGCACAGTTCGGTGGCCAGCCACCCGGCCAGCCGCTCTTGGTCCTCCTCGGTGTTCGCCCGGAATCCGTGCACCGCCCGGATCTCGCCCCGATGCCGCTGGATCGCCTTGCTCTGCCAGTCGTGGTCCGCCCACGCCTCGGCCGGCACCTTCACCTGCTGGGCCACGTACTCCACCGCGGCGGCCGGCACCTCCCTGGCCGACTCCGGGAACCGAGCCTTCACCTCGAAGAACTTCAGCAGCAGCGCGAACCCGAGCCGAGTCGCCCCGGACTTGTTCCGCACCTCTTCTTCGAGCAGCGTCCAGACCTCGATCAGGTCCTCCGGCGCCAGTCCTGCCGCACTCGTAGCCCTCCGCCCCTGACCGAGATCACTCGTTCAGCTCGACGAGACACTCAGCGAGGGGAAACGAGGCCGCGAAAGTCACACGGCGCTACATGTCCGTTCGCCGTAGCTCTACGAGAACCGGGCCAAGTAGGCCGAGCAAGGCGCAGCAGGCGTTCCATCGCGGCCTGGCGCCCCTCGCCCAGTGAGCGAACGCGAGCACACCGACCGGCCGGCGGCCGCGCGGGCACAGCGGAGAGGTCACACTCGACACCAAACCGGCACTCGCGCCCGGCCCTGGAGCCGAGCTCTTGCCCCGAGCTGCGCGCACCAGGCCGGACCCGACGGGCCGGCCCGTATGGCCTTGATGGCCTCGGCGATCGCGTCACTCGCCACCCTGCTCGACGTGGAGATGGATCGGACCGCGAAGAACGGGGCTGCGCCGGTACGGTGGCGGGTCGGCAACCAGGCTGGGGCGATCGAGGCGACGTACGAGCTCGGTCAGTGCGATCTGTGTTTCGCGCCGGGCCAGCGGGCCGCCGAAGCACAAGTGGATGCCGCTGCCGAAGCCGAGGTGCTGGTTGTCACGCCGATCGGGGTCGAAGCGGTCGGGATCGTGGAAACGGTCAGGATCGCGGCTGCCCGAGGCCAGCATCAGCATGATCTGTGAGCCCTTGGGGACAACGGTGTCGGCGACGGTGATGTCGCTGTACGCCGCCCGCCAGGGAATGATGTGCACGGGAGGTTCGTAGCGCAGCAGTTCCTCCACCAGTGGCACGACCAAGTCCGGCTCGTCGCGCAGTCGTTGCAGCACCTGCGGGTGGCGCAGCAGAGTCAGCATGCCGTTGGTGATGAGATTGACGGTGGTCTCGTGGCCGGCGATCAGCAGCAGGTTGGCGGTGGCGACGATTTCCTCGTCGGTCATCCGCCCGTCGGGCCCGTCATCATTGGCCAGCCGTGACAACAGGTCGTCGCCCGGTCGGCCGTGGCGTTGCTCCAGAAGCCCGCCGAGGTACTGGCGAAGGTCTTTACGGGCCTGCAAGCCCTTGTCCATTTTTTCCTTCGGGTCGGTCTTGGGGTCGTAGTCGATCGAATTGACGATGTCGTCGACCCACAAGTGGAACTTCGGTTCGTCCTCGCGTGGCACGCCGAGAAGGTGGCAGATCACAGTGACGGGGAACGGGTAGGCGAAGTCGTCGACGATGTCGATCTGCTCCTTGTCCGCGAAGTCGTCGATCAGGCTGCTGACGGTGGCGGTCAGGGAAGGTTCCATGCCGGCCACCAGCCCCGGGGTGTGCGGGGGGCCGAAATGGCGCATCGCCATACGCCGCAGGCGGTCGTGTTCGGGAGGATCGAGGTTGATGAACGCCGGCTTGGTCTGTTCCTCGGCTCCGGCCGTCGGATGGGAAAGATTGCGCGTGTCCGAACTCAGCTGCGGGTTGTGCAGGATGTCCGCGATCTCGCGATAGGTGCTGATGACGTAGCTGCCGTCCGCCTGCCGGGCCACCGGCGTCCTGCGCAGCTCGGCGTAGAGCGGGTACGGGTCGGCCCGGGAGGAGTAGTCGAGGATCCGGCGCAGCATGTCGGGCGTCTCGGTCGTGGTCATCTCGCTTCCCTCCTATCGGTGCTGGAACGCGGCCGTGACGCGTCGCTCACTCGGGTCGTGGCCGGTGACGACCACGGTGGCGCCCTGGGCGAGCAGGACGGGGCCGGGGAAGTCGACGGGCACTGGTTTCATGTCGGCGGGCTGGTCGGGCGTGGGACAGGGGGGCGGGAAAGGTGCAGCCGTCTCGATGAGCCCTCGGTAGTGATCCAGCCACTTCGCGTTGTTGAAACTCACTGCCGCGGTGACGCGGCCCCGATAGCCGTATGCGGCGACGAAGCGGTGGTCGGGCACCGATCCCTGGGTGACGACCACCTCGTCGGCGAAGGTCGGCACGCCGACGGACTTGATATTGACGCCGAACTGGATCGACCAGAACCGCGGTATGGACAGGTGGGGCCAGCGGTCCGCCTGTGCACTGACCATGTTGTGTGCCGCGACCTGGGCCTGCTCCACGGCGTTTGCCCAGTGCTCCAGCGAGATGAGTCGGTACTCGTAGATCGGGTTCGGGCAGCGTGCCACGTCTCCGGCGACGAAGACGTCGTCGGTGACCAGGCCGTTGAGGTCGAGAGCGCGGCAGCCCGTGTCGCAGGCGATTCCCCAGACACCCGCTGCCAGGCCCGAGTCTCGCAGCCACTCGGTGTTACGGATGCCCCCGAGTGCCACCACCGCCACGTCGGTGTCGATCGTGCTGCCGTCGTCGAAGTGGGCACGGCGAAGCCGCCCCTGCGCGTTGCCCTCCAGCCGGGTCACCTTGACGCCGCAGCGCAGGTCCACACCGTGAGTACGCTGCAAGTCCGCCGCGACCTCACCGATCATGGCGCCGAGTGCCCCGACCAGCGGGGCCGGCGCGAGTTCGGCGACGGTCACCGGGATGTTCCGTTCGCGGCAGATGGAGGCGATCTCGGATCCGGTGAACCCCGCACCGATGACCAGAACGCGAGAGGGCTCAGCGGCGAGGGCTCGTTGTAGGCCCTCGGCGTGTTCGCGCGTGCGCACGACGAACACTCCGTCCAGAGCCGCCTCGCTCTCGACGAACCAGGGCCGGGCTCGAACTCCGGTGGAGATCAACACCCGGTCGAAGGGAACCTCACGTCCGTCCGCGAGACGCACCTGGTTGGCCGCCAGGTCCAGCCCGCTGGCGGGCACGCCCAGCAGCCAGTCCGCATCGATGTCACGACGGCGCGGCAGCTCGGTGTTCCCGGCCGGCACCCACCCGGTCAGTACCTGCTTGGACAAAGGGGGCCGGTCGTAGGGCTCGCCCAGCTCATCGCCGATCATGGTCAACGACCCGGCGAAACCTTCGTCGCGCAGCGCCTCCGCGGCCCGCAGCCCCGCCAGTGATGCCCCGACGACCACTACGCGGCCATCGCGCTTGAACGCTTGCAGATTTTCGGCACTGGTCATGACGGCGGCTCCTCCGCCGACACGTCACGGCCCTCCAACTGGTCGACCAGAATTGCTTGGACAGGGCAGGCTGCCGCGGCACGCAGCACCTGCTTGCGCCGGGCGTCATCGGGGTTCGGGTCGTACATCAGCGCTTCCTCGCCGTGCATCCGGAACGCGTCCGGAGCCAGGAAGGCGCACTGCGCGTACCCTTCACATCGGGAAAGATCAACGACAACTCTCATCCCGACCTCCACAGGGACTGCAACTGCGGGCCCGGAAGCCGACGCCATTCCGGCGCGCAAGGCGCGAGACGGCCGAAGATAAGGGATTTCGCCGTTGCCCACCTTCGCGGGCTGCGAGGGGGCGCCGCGCTCGTCGGGTCGTCGCAGAAAAGATTTGGTTGCGCGTACAAGGGCGACCAGTCGGTAAAACCGTTGGAGATCCAGATCTTCCTGCCAAACAGCCTATCCCGGGCATACGCCGCCCGCACCACATGGCCGCTGGCCGCCACCGCCTCGAGATGACCATCCGCTTCACTGTCTGGAACCACATCACCGGCCTGCCCGCCAGGGTCTGAACAACAGGCCGCCCCGGCCCCCGCTCGCCCACAGACGATCACGCCCCCGACAACGTGACAACGCCCGTCGAGGCGATGGAGCACGACGCCGAGTGTGCCAAGCGACGCCGGTTCCGGCTGGCCGTACCGGCGGTCTCCGCCCCACGCCGGCTCGCCGGGCTCGTTGCCGAGGCGCGTCGGCACGACCTGAATCTCGCCCTGCACCACACAGCCGGGCCGGGTGAACGCGCGGCGCTCGCCCGGACGTTGGAGTCCGGGCGGCGATCGTGTCCGTACCCGCGGACGGAGCGCCCGCTACGAGAAACGCGCCTACATCTACCTCGGCACCGTCACCCTCGCGGCCCTCGCGATCTGGCTCCGAACATGATCCAAGAAACAGTCCCTAAATGCAATACCGGTGACTTTGTTGGTGGTGGGTCGTTGGGTGTGGTGTGCCAAGGCCTGGACAGGTGAAGTCGTCGGGTGAGCGGTTGTCGGACCGGATCGCTCTGGGTGTGCTGACGCGGGTGTTTCCGCCCGAGTTGGTGGATGAGGTGGTTGTTGGGTGTGGGCGTCTGGAACAGCGGTCGCGGCTGTTGCCGGCCCGGGTGGTGGTCTATTTCGTGCTCGCGATGTGTCTGTTCTCCGGGCAGGGCTATGAGGAGGTGGCCCGACTGCTGACGCAGGGGCTGGAGCGGGTGCGGCGGTGGGAGAAACCGTGGCAGGTGCCCACGACAGCGGCGATCGGCCGGGCCCGCCGGCGATTGGGGCCGGAGCCGTTGAAGGTGCTGTTCGCGCGAGTGTGCCGGCCGGTGGCCGCCCCGGACACTGCTGGTGCCTGGTATCGGCAGTGGCGTCTGGTTGCGGTGGACGGCACGGTCTTCGATGTGCCGGACACCGGGGCGAACAGCGATTTCTTCGGCCGGCCCGGCTCGGGCCGGGGACAGCAGCGCAGTGCCTACCCGCAGGTGAGGGTCGCTGCACTGGTGGAGTGCGGGACACACGCGGTGTTCGCCGCGGCGACCGGCCCGCTGTCGGTTCATGAACAGCAGTTGATTCCCGGCCTGCTGGGCCGGCTCGAGCCGGGAATGCTGCTGATGGCCGACCGCGGCATCACCGGCTTCGAGCTGTGGCGGGCCGCCTCGGACACGGGCGCGGACCTGTTGTGGCGCGTCCGGAAGAACATCGTGCTCCCGGTCCTCGAAGCCTTCGACGACGGCTCCTACCTGTCCGAGATCGTTGCGGCAGGCGACCGCAAGCACCGGGACCCGGTCCGGGTCCGCGTCATCGAGTACACCCTCGGCCGCGAGGACGACGACACGGTCTACCGGCTGATCACGACCATCTGTAACCCGCAGGAGGCCCCTGCGGCCGACCTGGCGGGCCTCTACCATCAACGCTGGGAGATCGAGAACACCCTGGACGAGATCAAGACCCATCAGGGCGGACACCGCCTCGTCCTCCGCTCCCAGTACCCCGATGGCGTCGAGCAGGAAATCTACGGTTTCCTTCTTGTCCACCACGCACTCCGGGACGTCATGCACCACACCGCTCACCAGGCCGGCCTCGACCCCGACAGACTGTCCTTCACCCGCACCCTTCGCATCGCTCGCCGCCACGTCACCGACCAGGCGGCACTTTCCCCCCTCACGACTCAGTCGAGCCCTGACCCACACCATCCGTGAGCTGCTGGAACGACTCCTGCCACCCCGCAGGCAACGCTCCAACCCCCGTGTCATCAAACGCAAGATGGCCAACTGGCACCTCAAACACACCCACCACCGCAACCCACCCCGACCACCCGCAGCAGCAATCACACTCATCCCGCCCACCAAACCCGCCAGCAGACGCCAGAAGAGCACCTAAATCACCGGTATTGTCCCTAAATGAGGCTCGGACCTGTCCGTTGAGATCCACCCGCAGAGGGCTCTACATCAACGTCATCGAGTGGTGTGGTCAGGTTCCCAGGTCGGCGTCTCGTGCCAGCAGCGCGGCCTGCACTCGGTTCTCGCAGTCCAGCTTGGTCAGGATCCGGCTCACGTACGATTTGACCGTGGCCTCGCTCATATGGATCCGCTGACCGGCGTCCGCGTTGGACAGGCCCTCACCCAGTAGCGCCAGGACCTCCAGCTCGCGGTTGGTCAGCGCGTCCAGCCGGCGGCGGGCCCGCTCGGCACGGTGGGCGCTCTGGCTGGACGCCAACGAGTCCACGACACGGCGGGTGGCACCCGGCGACAAGTACGCGTCTCCGGCTGCGGCAGCCCGGACCGCGCGCATGAGTTCCGCGGGCGCCGAGTCCTTGAGCAGAAAGCCCACGCTGCCCCCGGTCAGGGCGCGCAGTACGTTCTGCTGTTCCCCGAAGGTTGTCAGGATCAGCACCCGCGTGTCAGGCACGGTCCGGTGCAACTCGGCCAGGGCCGTCAGTCCGTCCATGACCGGCATCTGGATGTCGAGCAGCACGACGTCCACGCGGCGGGTCTGGGCCAGTTCGACCGCCTCACGGCCGTTCACCGCCTCGGCGACGACTTCGATGTCGTCGGCGGAGGAGAGAATCATCCTGACGCCTGCCCGGATGAGCGGCTCGTCATCCGTGACGAGAACCCTGATCATGAATCCCCTGCGCGGTCCTTGAGTTTCTACCTGCGGTCACTCGCCATCATCCCTGATCGAACGCCCGCTACTCCTCAGTTCCTCACCTCGAAGGACTTCTTCTCGGTCAACTTGCCGTCTTTGAAGCAGAACCGGAAGACCTGCTCCGTATTCGGATCGTTGCTGGACTCCGTGGAAGTCAGGCTGAGGCACTTCGCGCCCTTGGGCACGGGCGGCGCACCCATTTCCAGGCCGTCGGTCACGAAGGAGTTCTCCTTGGGCAACTGCTTGCGGATCTCTGCCTCGGACTGGCCCACCTTCACCGCGTCGTACTGCTTCGGCTCGATCCTGGCCTTTTCCGCCTTGTTCAGGAGGACGTATCCCCCGACGCCGACGGCGGCGATCACCAGCAGCAGAGGGATCAGTACCGCCAGCCCGCAGCCGATGGCTATGCCGCTTCCGTTCTTCCTGCTCATTGCTTTGGCCAGCTCCTTCAGACCGTTCCCGTTCATGACGGGACCACCCTCGTCCAAGGAGTCCCCCGGGGTCTGCTGCCAAAAGGCGCCTTGGATCAACGAACGTCGTTGCCACGATGCCGGGCGCGGGGTTCGGGACACCGCCTTCCGGCGATGTGTAGGGCAGCACGCCCGCCAGCCGGAAGCCTCCGCCCGCCGTCGGGCCCGCGTGCATCATGCCCCCGATGAGCCGGGTCCGCTCACCGAGCCCGGTCAGCCCCTGGCCGCCGCTCACCACGCCCCGGCCGTTGTCCGTCGTCCCGGTTGCGGGTCCGTTGGCGACCTCCACGACCAGCGAGTCCGGCTCATACCGCAGCTCGACGGTGATCGGGGCGCCCGGGGCGTGCTTGTGGGCGTTGGTCAGGCCCTCCTGGACGATGCGGTACGCCGCGTGATCGGCGGTCGGGGGAAGCGGGCACGGCTCGCCGGAGTGCCGCAGCTCCACGGCCGCGCCCGCGCTCCGGGACGTTCCTACCAGGCCCTCGATACCCGCCACCCCCCGCGACAGCGCCGTGGCGTCCTCCGCCGCCGCAGCCGCGACGCCTGGGGTGGTGCGGTCCTCGTGCGGGGCCTCCGTGTTGTCCCGCATCACCTGTACCACCTCGCGCAGCTCGTGCATCGCGGCCACCGACGCCTCGCGCAGCACTCCCACTGCCTCCCGCTGCCGTCCGGTCAGCTCGCGGTCCACCTCCAGCGCACCCGCGTGCACCGAGATGAGCACCAGCTGATGGCCGAGGCTGTCGTGCATGTCCTGCGCAATGCGCTGACGCTCCCGCGCCCGGGCCTGTCCGGCGATCATCGCGCGCTCGCGTTGCTGCTGGGCGTCGTACTCCCGGAGCGTGTCGGTCAGCGTATGGTGCTGCGCCCGGTAGCGGCCGGCCAGGCCGGGCGCGGTGATCGCGACCAGCGGCCACAGGACATCGAAGACCAAGCGGGGCAGTGAGAGGTGAGGCAGCGCCTGTACGACTGCCAGGCCGAGGTTGAGGACGTATGCGAGGGCGAAGGTGCCGACGGCCTTGCCGACCCCGTCGATCCGCCGCCCCGCCGACCATGCGGCGACAAGGACCAACGGAGCGAGACCGCCGAACAGGACAGAGCCGACGGCGGTCACCAGCAGCACGGTCGCGGGCAGCGTCCGGCGCAAAAGTGACAGCCCTGCGATCGCCAGCCCGGCGGCAGCGATCCGTACGGTGCCGCCGTGGTCCAGGGCCGCGAGACCTGCTCCCAGCAGCCCGAACGCTACGCTCAGCAGCGATTCGCACACGATACGCCAGGGAGACCACATTCCGGGAGCCAAGAGAGCCCTGCCCGGGGCAGCCAGCCGCGGGGTCGCCGAACGCAGCCTCGCCGCCAGTGCCTGGCGAGCCGATGCTTTAAGGGCCGTAGATTCCACACGAGTCACCCGGCTACGTTAAGACCTTATCAACCCGCTCCGAGTCGGCCATTGGTCGCGACGGCCAACGACGAAAGTCCAACCTGGCGCGGCGGCCCGGCATCCGTGGGCCACTCACAAGACCCCCGGCCGCAGCAGAGCGCCGACGGGCTCGCCGGACCCTGCCCGGACGTGGTCGACGAACGCGAACAGCGGGTGATGGCCGAAGGCCTTCCGCCGGGTCGCGGCCGCGTGTTCCTTCTGCGAGTGCGCGAGGACCAGGACTCCGTCGATGTCCACGATCACCTCGCCGCCCGCGTTCGGGGCCGCCTGGCCCGCCAAGCGCCAGGCCCGCTCGCGGACTTCACTTCGCGCGCGCTGGACGGCCGCGAGCGCGTGGGGACCGGCCGCGGCGAGCATGTCGAGGAAACGGGAGGCGGTCTGATCGGACGCGACCGGTCCGAAGACGGCGGCAGTCGCCGCCCGGAGCGACGCCGAGTGCGATGACCGGCAGCATCTTTCCGAGGCCGTGCACCGCTCTGGACTTGCGCCAGGGCGCGAGCGCTGGGTCGTGGGGATCTGACGAATGCGGAGTGGGATCGGCTGGAGTCATTCCTGCCTCGTGGTGGTGGGCGCGGGGGTCGGTGGAGTGACCACCGTCGGGTGATCAACGGGGTTCTCTACCGAGTGCGGACGGGTGTCCAGTGGCGGGACCTGCCGGAGCGGTTTGGGCCGTGGGAGACCGTCTACAAACGGCATCGTCGCTGGTCAGCTGATGGAACCTGGAAGATGCTGCTGTCTCGCATCCAGGCCGCCGAGGATGCCGCGGGCCGGATCGACTGGGATGTGTCCGTGGACTCGACCGCCGTGCGAGCCCACCAGCACGCTGCCGGCGCGCGGAAGGCGTCGGCGGCCGAGGGTCCTCAAAAGGGGAACGTTCGGGGGACGAACCAGGTCGATCCGGTGCTGCGGAAACTGGCCGTCCGGCTGGAGGAGGTGGTCGGATCGGCGAATGCCAGGGACGCTCCCGAGGCGGATTCACCACCAAGATCCACCTCGCCGCCGAGGGACGATGCCGCCCCCTCGCCTTCGTCCTGACACCCGGCCACTACGGCGTCGGCCCCCAGCTCGAGGCCGTGCTGGAGGAGATCTCCGTGCCCCGCAGCGGAGTCGGGCGGCCCCGCACCCGACCAGACCACGTCCTGGCGGACAAGGCCTACACGTCCCGAAGAAACCGTCGCCACCTGCGACGACGCGGCATTAAGACCGTGTCCTATGTGGTGAGTCGGGCGAGTCGTTTGTAGCAGCAGAGGGCGGCGGCGAGGCCGAGGAAGGCCAGGTAGTTGCGAGGGTGGCGTTCGTAGCGGTGGTTGAGTCGGCGGTAGCCGGTCAGCCACGACATGGTGCGTTCGATGACCCATCTGCGGCGTCCGAGCCGTTCGCTGGATTCGATTCCTTTGCGTGCTATGCGGACGCCTATACGTTTACCGCGCAGCCATTTCCGCAGGTCGGGGATGTCGTAAGCCTTGTCGGCGTGAAGCTTGCCGGGTCTGTAGTGCCAGATGCGGTGAGGGTCGTGTCTCGTTTGGAGACCGGCCACCATGGGCTTCAGACCCTGGCTGTCGTGGGTGTTGGCGGCGGAGACGCCGACGACCAGGGGCAGTCCGTTCGCGTCCGACAGGACGTGCATCTTGGAACCCGGTTTACCCCGGTCCACGGGGCTGGGGCCTGTGAGTTCGCCCCCTTTTTGGCCCGTACGTGGGCGGAGTCCAGGACCACGCGGGTCACGTCGAGCAAGCCGCACTCGTCGATGCGGTCGAGCACCGCCTCGTGCAGCCGGCCCCAGACACCGGCCCTGGACCAGATGGCGAAGCGCCGGTGTGCAGTCGACTTCGAGACCCCGAAACACGGAGGCAGAGCCCGCCAGGCACACCCGCTCACCAGCACGTAGACGATAGCCGCGAACAGCGTCTCATCAGGCGTGTCCTGCGTCCCGCCGCCCTGCGGACGCACCCTCGATGGTGGGATCAACGGCTTCGCGATCTCCCACAGCCCGTCCGGAACAATCCAACTCCACGTATCCCGCCCCATGAACAGCTCAACGAGTGATCACCACATAGGACACGGTCTAATACTCCAGTCAGATTTCGTGTCCTGAGCTGCTGGTTGTCGTTGTTCGGGTATGAACGTGATACCTGAAGCCGATGGCTGGAAGGCCGAGTTGGAGTCGGCCTTCGCCCGGGTGGCGGGCCGGTTCGGGCGGGCGGATCTGCGGTGGCGGATGCGTGACTACGTGCGGGGTCTGCTGGCGCCGGTCGGGCGGAAGAACGGCTGGCAGCTGGCCGAATGGGCTGGCCACCGTGATCCGGCGGGCCTGCAACACCTGCTGAACGGTGCCCGCTGGGATGCCGATGCCGTTCGCGACGACGTGCGGGACTACGCCGCCGAGCGGCTCGGTCCGGGCGGGGTGCTGATCATCGATGACACCGGGTTCGTCAAGAAGGGCACCACCTCGGCCGGGGTGGGCCGGCAGTACACCGGCACCTCGGGGAAGATCGACAACTGCCAGATCGGCGTGTTCGCCGCCTACGCCACCAGCTCGGGCCGGGCTCTGGTTGACCGGGAGCTCTACCTGCCGAAATCCTGGACCTCCGACCGTGATCGGTGCCGGGCTGCGAAAATCCCTGATGAACGCGGCTTTGCCACCAAGGGGGAGCTTGCCCGGGAAGTCGTGCGCCGCTGCCTGGCCGCAGGCCTGCCGGCCGCCTGGGTGACCGCGGACGAGGCTTACGGGCAGGACTGGAACTTCCGACGCCTGCTCGAGCAACTCGACATCGGCTACGTGGTTGCGGTGCCCAAGTCCCAGCAGATCAAGTCCCTGGCCGGCTGCTGGCGCATCGACCAGCTCATTGACGAAGCCCCCGCCGATGCCTGGCAGCAGCTGTCCTGCGGCAACGGAGCGAAGGGCCCACGCGTCTATGACTGGGCCGCGGCGAAACTGCCCGCCAACATCATTTTCGACCCGGATCCGCCAACCCATCATCGCTGGGTGCTGGCCCGCCGCAGTCTGTCCGATCCCACCGAGATCGCCTACTACCTCGCCCACGCACCCGTCGGCATCGAGATCGACGAACTCGCCCGGATCGCCGGCAGTCGGTGGGCGGTCGAGGAATGCTTCCAGGCCGCGAAGAACGAGTGCGGCCTGGACGAGTACGAGGTCCGCCGCTATCCGGGCTGGTACCGGCACATCACCCTGGCCATGCTCGCCCATGCCTTCCTCACCGCCCTGGCCGCCCAAGCCGCCCAAGCCGCCCACCGGGAAACCGCAGAAACGAACCGACCAGCCTCGTCTCCCTCACCGTGGCGGAAATCCGACGGCTCCTGGACGCTCTCCTGCCTCACCCCAGACCCAAACTCAACCAACGTCAGCATGCCCTGAGATGGTCCCACTGGCGCAGACGCCACCAAGCCATCGCCCAACGATGCCACTACATGAAAAGAGCCAGCTCAGGACACGAAATCTGACTGGAGTACTAATACTCCAGTCAGATTTCGTGTCCTGAGCTGCTGGTTGTCGTTGTTCGGGTATGAACGTGATACCTGAAGCCGATGGCTGGAAGGCCGAGTTGGAGTCGGCCTTCGCCCGGGTGGCGGGCCGGTTCGGGCGGGCGGATCTGCGGTGGCGGATGCGTGACTACGTGCGGGGTCTGCTGGCGCCGGTCGGGCGGAAGAACGGCTGGCAGCTGGCCGAATGGGCTGGCCACCGTGATCCGGCGGGCCTGCAACACCTGCTGAACGGTGCCCGCTGGGATGCCGATGCCGTTCGCGACGACGTGCGGGACTACGCCGCCGAGCGGCTCGGTCCGGGCGGGGTGCTGATCATCGATGACACCGGGTTCGTCAAGAAGGGCACCACCTCGGCCGGGGTGGGCCGGCAGTACACCGGCACCTCGGGGAAGATCGACAACTGCCAGATCGGCGTGTTCGCCGCCTACGCCACCAGCTCGGGCCGGGCTCTGGTTGACCGGGAGCTCTACCTGCCGAAATCCTGGACCTCCGACCGTGATCGGTGCCGGGCAGCGAAAATCCCTGATGAACGCGGCTTTGCCACCAAGGGGGAGCTTGCCCGGGAAGTCGTGCGCCGCTGCCTGGCCGCAGGCCTGCCGGCCGCCTGGGTGACCGCGGACGAGGCTTACGGGCAGGACTGGAACTTCCGACGCCTGCTCGAGCAACTCGACATCGGCTACGTGGTTGCGGTGCCCAAGTCCCAGCAGATCAAGTCCCTGGCCGGCTGCTGGCGCATCGACCAGCTCATTGACGAAGCCCCCGCCGATGCCTGGCAGCAGCTGTCCTGCGGCAACGGAGCGAAGGGCCCACGCGTCTATGACTGGGCCGCGGCGAAACTGCCCGCCAACATCATTTTCGACCCGGATCCGCCAACCCATCATCGCTGGGTGCTGGCCCGCCGCAGTCTGTCCGATCCCACCGAGATCGCCTACTACCTCGCCCACGCACCCGTCGGCATCGAGATCGACGAACTCGCCCGGATCGCCGGCAGTCGGTGGGCGGTCGAGGAATGCTTCCAGGCCGCGAAGAACGAGTGCGGCCTGGACGAGTACGAGGTCCGCCGCTATCCGGGCTGGTACCGGCACATCACCCTGGCCATGCTCGCCCATGCCTTCCTCACCGCCCTGGCCGCCCAAGCCGCCCAAGCCGCCCACCGGGAAACCGCAGAAACGAACCGACCAGCCTCGTCTCCCTCACCGTGGCGGAAATCCGACGGCTCCTGGACGCTCTCCTGCCTCACCCCAGACCCAAACTCAACCAACGTCAGCATGCCCTGAGATGGTCCCACTGGCGCAGACGCCACCAAGCCATCGCCCAACGATGCCACTACATGAAAAGAGCCAGCTCAGGACACGAAATCTGACTGGAGTACTAAGCACACCATCCCCGAACGCCTCGACCAGCAGAAACACCGGCAGAATCGGGGCTCCCGAGGCGGCCGGCCCACCGGCTTCGACAGCGAGCGCTACAAGAAACGCAGCACCGTCGAACGGGCCATCAACCGGCTGAAGGGCTTCCGAGCGGTCGCCACCCGCTACGAGAAACGCGCCTACATCTACCTTGGCACCGTCACCCTCGCGGCCCTCGCGATCTGGCTCCGAACATGATCCAAGAAACAGTGCCTAGATCCAATACCGGTGATTTAGGTGCTCTTCTGGCGTCTGCTGGCGGGTTTGGTGGGCGGGATGAGTGTGATTGCTGCTGCGGGTGGTCGGGGTGGGTTGCGGTGGTGGGTGTGTTTGAGGTGCCAGTTGGCCATCTTGCGTTTGATGACACGGGGGTTGGAGCGTTGCCTGCGGGGTGGCAGGAGTCGTTCCAGCAGCTCACGGATGGTGTGGGTCAGGGCTCGACTGAGTCGTGAGGGGGGAAAGTGCCGCCTGGTCGGTGACGTGGCGGCGAGCGATGCGAAGGGTGCGGGTGAAGGACAGTCTGTCGGGGTCGAGGCCGGCCTGGTGAGCGGTGTGGTGCATGACGTCCCGGAGTGCGTGGTGGACAAGAAGGAAACCGTAGATTTCCTGCTCGACGCCATCGGGGTACTGGGAGCGGAGGACGAGGCGGTGTCCGCCCTGATGGGTCTTGATCTCGTCCAGGGTGTTCTCGATCTCCCAGCGTTGATGGTAGAGGCCCGCCAGGTCGGCCGCAGGGGCCTCCTGCGGGTTACAGATGGTCGTGATCAGCCGGTAGACCGTGTCGTCGTCCTCGCGGCCGAGGGTGTACTCGATGACGCGGACCCGGACCGGGTCCCGGTGCTTGCGGTCGCCTGCCGCAACGATCTCGGACAGGTAGGAGCCGTCGTCGAAGGCTTCGAGGACCGGGAGCACGATGTTCTTCCGGACGCGCCACAACAGGTCCGCGCCCGTGTCCGAGGCGGCCCGCCACAGCTCGAAGCCGGTGATGCCGCGGTCGGCCATCAGCAGCATTCCCGGCTCGAGCCGGCCCAGCAGGCCGGGAATCAACTGCTGTTCATGAACCGACAGCGGGCCGGTCGCCGCGGCGAACACCGCGTGTGTCCCGCACTCCACCAGTGCAGCGACCCTCACCTGCGGGTAGGCACTGCGCTGCTGTCCCCGGCCCGAGCCGGGCCGGCCGAAGAAATCGCTGTTCGCCCCGGTGTCCGGCACATCGAAGACCGTGCCGTCCACCGCAACCAGACGCCACTGCCGATACCAGGCACCAGCAGTGTCCGGGGCGGCCACCGGCCGGCACACTCGCGCGAACAGCACCTTCAACGGCTCCGGCCCCAATCGCCGGCGGGCCCGGCCGATCGCCGCTGTCGTGGGCACCTGCCACGGTTTCTCCCACCGCCGCACCCGCTCCAGCCCCTGCGTCAGCAGTCGGGCCACCTCCTCATAGCCCTGCCCGGAGAACAGACACATCGCGAGCACGAAATAGACCACCACCCGGGCCGGCAACAGCCGCGACCGCTGTTCCAGACGCCCACACCCAACAACCACCTCATCCACCAACTCGGGCGGAAACACCCGCGTCAGCACACCCAGAGCGATCCGGTCCGACAACCGCTCACCCGACGACTTCACCTGTCCAGGCCTTGGCACACCACACCCAACGACCCACCACCAACAAAGTCACCGGTATTGTGCCTAGATCCCCAATCGCGTACCTTTCTTCGTCCCCACCTGTCAGGCCACGTCAGTCTCGCGCTCGATGGCTGGAGGGGTGTGTCAATTTAACGGCTCTGTTCCGTAGTCGGTGGTGACGTTCTGTTGTCACGACAGAAGGATTCGGTGGCGGAGGAGGTCGAATCCTGCTCGGCCGTGCATCTGGCGCATGATTCTCTTCGTGTGGGTGTTGACGCCTTCGGTGCGGCCGTTGTGGAAGCGCAGGGTCAGGCCGACGTTGACGGCGGCGCGGTCGGGTTCCAGGCCGTTGCAGAAGCTGTGCAGGTGGGGCAGGCCGGCCACACGGGCGGCGCTGATCCACTTGTGAGCCGGGTGTCGTTGCCCTTCGACGGGGTCAGCAGCTGGGCGAACTCTGCGACGAGTCGGGCGAGTTCGGCCATCTCGGGGCATGCGGTGGTGAGGGTCGACAGGAGGGCGGTGTCCTTGGTCCACAGGTGTTCGGGGTGAGTGAGCAGGAGCCGGGTGGCGTGGCGTGGGGTGGTTACCGGCCGGTTGCCTTCGGCTCGTCCCTGGGTGAGGTAGCGGACCAGGAGGTTGTGGCTGCCGGTATAGCCCTGGGCTTTGATCTCGCGGAACAGTTGCGTGACGGTCACCGCGGGCTCGGCCGCGCGCCGGGTGCGCAGGTGCTCGCGGTAGGGGTCGACCAGGGTGGTCCGGTAGCGAGGGGTGATGCGTTCGGCCGACGGCTCGGGGATGCGGGAATAGCGCTTGACGGTGTTCAGGGCCAGGTTCAGGCGGCGGGAGCATTCCAGGAGTCCGACACCCTGGCCGAGGAGGTCGTGGACCTTGCGCCAGCGCTCGCGGGTGGTCTGCTCGTGGACCCCGCCGGGGCGGGGCGCATTCACGGTTGCCCCGCAGGGGGCGTGGGCCCGCACTTCGGCCAGGACCTTGTTGCACAGATTCCGCCACAGGTGCCATCGGTCGCTGACCTGCACCGCGTCGGGCAGCGCCCGACGGATCGCCTCGGCGTAGGTGGCCGACCCGTCCCGGCACACGACCTCGACGCCGGGATGCGTGCGCAGCCAGGCTTCCAGCCCGGCGGCCTCGCGGTCGGGCAGCACGTCGATGCGCGCGCTTGTTTCGGCGTCGATGATGATCGTGGCGTACCGGTGTCGGCGGCGCAGGGCGAAGTCGTCGGCCCCGACCACTCGCGGGGTCCGTGCCGCTGGTACGGGGATGCGCCGCAGCAGCCGCAGGGCGGTGGCGAACGACACGGGCGCGGCCAGCGACCGTGTGAGCCGGGCGGCCGCCCGGCCGCATAACTCCTTCACCACCGCGGAGACCTGGCCGGTCAGACGCGTGGTGCGGCGCTGGAGACGCTCCAGCAGCCCGGGGACCTGTTCACGGAAGGTCTGCCGCCGGCATCCCAGGACCGGGCAGACCAAGCGTCGTACCTGGACGTGGATCACGACCTTTCGGCCGTCGACCGGCACATCCGCCACGGTCCGGCTGTGGTACCCGTGCACCTTCCCCGTCAGCACCCCGCACACCGGGCAGGGCAAAGGAACATCCCGGGTCCGGGCCGCGATCCGGATCACCTCACCGCCATCCACCACCTCCTCGATGACCAGCGCAGCGAGCCCCGAAAACACTTTTCCCACAAGGGAGTTGGCATCGCACATGTGATGTCAACGAGACTCGTCACATGTCGTCACCACCGACTACGGAACAGAGCCGTTAAATTGACACACCCACAAGCGGCTGAGCGGGCCTCGAAACGGCACCCCGACCCCGCTGATGCCTCACTCGTCAAAGAAACGCACCGACGGCTTCGAGGTCCGCGGCGAGGACACGGCCCGCCCCTGCTCGTCCGCCCGCTGCCACAACCATGCTCGGCTGGCACTCCAATTCCGACTGCCCGGCCTGCCGACGGAATACAGCCCCTGCGCGACAAACGCGCCCCCGAGGGTGCGCTGGCCACCCCAGCTCGGGCGACCACGGCTGATGCGGGATGTCACTCCGATGCCGTGCCAAAGTCACCCGATTGGATGTCATTGCCTGGCCCGTTCGGTCTACCACGTGAACGCTGAGGTGACGTAGGCCCTATCGAGGGAGGTCGGCATGACAGTACCCGCGATACGCGGCTCACTGCTCCGAAGCAGAGCGCTGCGCGTGGCGACGGCAGGGTGCGCGGTCGCCTCCCTGTCCGCGCTGACCACGGTCCCTGTGGCAGCGAATGACGGTGCGAATGCCGCCAAGCCGACCGTCGTCCTGATCCACGGCGCCTTCGCGGACAGCTCCAGCTGGAACGGGGTGATCGAGCGGTTGCAGCGCCGCGGTTACACCGTGATGGCCCCGGCCAACCCGCTGCGCGGCCTGTACAGCGATTCCGCATACATCGCCTCCGTCCTGAAGACGATCAAAGGCCCGATCGTACTGGCCGGTCACTCCTACGGCGGTGCCGTCATCAGTACTGCCGCAGCGAGAAACTCCCAGGTCAAATCCCTGATCTACATCAACGCGCAGATGCCCGACGTCGGTGAGAGCGGTATGTCGCTGTCCGCCCGCTTCCCCACCGCCCTGGGCACCGCCACGAACTCCGTACCGTATCGGACGGCCGACGCCAGCGGCACCGACCTGTACCTCAAGCGGGACAAGGTCCACCAGGTCTTCGCCAACTGCCTGCCGCAGAGCCAGGCGAACCTGTTGGGTGTCACCCAGCGCCCGGCAGCCACGACCGCGTTCTCCGAGACGGCCAAGGTTGCGGCCTGGAAGGAGATTCCATCCTGGGCCCTGGTGGGACGGCAGGACATGACCATCAGTCCCCAGCAGGAGCGCTTCGAGGCCAAACGGGCCCACTCCCACACGAAGGAGATCGACTCCTGCCACGTGTCCCTCATCGCCCGCCCTGACGCCGTGGCCGACCTCATCCTCCAGGGTGCCACCGCGGCTGCAAGTGGCTCCTGACATCGACGCAGCCGTCAAGCATGCCGGTCTCCTTGGCCGCCTTGGCGCGCTCGGCCTCGAACCGTTTCTTGCCGACTTTCTCCATCAGGGTGGCGAGGTACTTCAGCTGCGCGGCCATGGCTGGCTCGGTCTTGGCCTTCTACGGCCCGCTCACGGCGCGGGCCGTAGAGCCGCTCGATTTCCGCCTTTCGGGCCGCCTCGGCCTCCGGGCTGGGTTTTTGGCGTCTCTGGTCCAGCGGGGAAGGGCGCGTTGGTGGGGGGTGCGCTGCTCGGAGCGGCGGCCGGAGTGTGGCGTCTGGTGCGGGTGCTGCGTCGGTTCGACGCACAGCGCCGTAAAGGTTACTGACCGCAGGCCTCCTCCTTGGGGTCGGTAGCCCGCCGGCGGTTGTTCCAGCATGTGGTGCCGTAGGCACCCCCGCGGCCGTGCGGGGCCGCCCGACTCCGCTGCGGGGCACGGAGATCTCCTCCAGCACGGCCTCGAGCTGGGGGCCGTCGCCGTAGTGGCCGGGTGTCAGGACGAAGGCGAGGGGGCGGCATCGTCCCTCGGCGGCGAGGTGGATCTTGGTGGTGAATCCGCCTCGGGAGCGTCCCGGGCATTCGCCGATCCGACCACCTCCTCCAGTTGGACGGCCAGTTTCCGCAGCACCGGATCGACCTGGTTCGTCCCCCGAACGTTCCCCTTTTGAGGACCCTCGGCCGCCGACGCCTTCCGCGCGCCGGCAGCGTGCTGGTGGGCTCGCACGGCGGTCGAGTCCACGGACACATGCCAGTCGATCCGGCCCGCGGCATCCTCGGCGGCCTGGATGCGAGACAGCAGCATCTTCCAGGTTCCATCAGCTGACCAGCGACGATGCCGTTTGTAGACGGTCTCCCACGGCCCAAACCGCTCCGGCAGGTCCCGCCACTGGACACCCGTCCGCACTCGGTAGAGAACCCCGTTGATCACCCGACGGTGGTCACTCCACCGACCCCCGCGCCCACCACCACGAGGCAGGAGTGACTCCAGCCGGTCCCACTCCGCATTCGTCAGATCCCCACGACCCATCCCACCACCCTGACCTCAACACCCCAGTCCTGTCAGGAGATCCGAGAAACAGTGCCTAGTACTGCAACGGTGTTTGTCGTGACGGGTGGTCAGTCGGTGGGGCGTGGCCTCGTTGTTTGTAGTGGCTGGTTCGGGCTTGGTGTTGTCGTTTTCGGCGCCAGGTCGACCAGTGCAGGATGTGGTCGACGGGTGCGTGCCGTCGGTTGGTGAGGCGGTGGATCAGGCGTCTGATCTCGGCGAGGCTGAGGTGGATGAGCTGGGAGGATCCGTTTCTGCTTTCCCGGTGTCGAGCTGGCGGGCCCGCAGGACGGTGAGGCAGGCGTGGGCGGCCATGGCCAGGGTGATGTGGCGGTGCCAGCCGGGGTAGCGGCGGACCTGGTAGTCGTCCAGGCCGCACTCCTGCTTCGCGGTCTGGAAGCATTCCTCGATCGCCCAGCGGCTCCCGGCGATGTGGATCAGCTCGTCCAGGGTGGCGTCGGCCGGGCCGTAGGCGATGTAGTAGGAGAGCTCTTGGGGACGGGCAACGCTGCGACGGGCGATCACCCAATGCCGGCGGTCGGGCCGGTGCCAGGGGCGGACTTCGACGCGTGCCCAGTCATAGACGCGGGGCCCGTGGGAGCCCTGGCCGCACGAGCGGCGTTTCCATTTCTGCCGGGGCAGGGCGGGAAATAGATCGCTCACGGGGTGGTCGATGGCCCAGCGGGTGACGACCGTGTCGTGGCGGGTGGTGGCCATGACGTGGAAGACGTCCGCCTGTTCCAGCTCAGAGCGCCAGCCCTTGCTGTAGCCGTAGCCGGCATCTGCGGTCACCCAGCGGAACGGGATCTTGCCGGCGATCGCGCGGCGGACCATCTCCTTGGCCATCGCCACCTTCGTCGCGAAGCCGACCTCGTCGTCAATGCCGGCCCGGCGGCACCGCTCTCGGTCGTCCGTCCAGGAGGCAGGCAGATACAGACGGCGGTCGATCAGCGTTCGTCCGAGCGGGGCCGCATAGGCGAGGAAGACACCGACCTGGCAGTTCTCCGTGCGGCCCGCGGTGCCGGAGTACTGCCGTTGCACCCCGGCCGAACCGGTGCCCTTCTTCAGGAAGCCGGTGTCGTCCACGATCAGCACCGCACCAGGATCGCCGAGATGCTCGACCACGTAGTCACGCACATCGTCCAGAACCTCGTCGGCGTCCCACTCGATCCGGTTCAACAGCCGGTGGATGCGGTCCGGACCTGCGTGGCCGGCTTCTTCGGCCAGCGTCCAGCCGTTCTTCCGCTGCAACGGGGCTACGAGTCCCCGCATATAGGCAAGAGCTGACTCACGAGGCTCCGATCTGCCGAATCGGTGAAGAAACCGCCCTTGCACCGCACCCAACTCACCGGCCCACGACCTGACCTCAGCAAGATCCCCACCCATGACAACACCAACGATCGACCTGCCTACCCGTCACAGCAAACACCGTTGCAGTACTAGTGCCGTGACCGGCAACGTTTGCCCTGTTGTGATGTGACGCGCCGTCCGGGTGCTGTGGTGGACGGAGCGTGGGCGTCATTCTGTCCGGGTGGCAGAACGAGTGCGTGTCCGAGAGATCGATGACGATGACGGGCGGCGGCTGCTGCGGATTATCCGCAGAGGCACCGGGTCGGTGGTGACCTGGCGGCGGGCCCAGATGGTGCTGCTCTCCGCGCAGGGCATGCCGGTGGCGAAGATCGCCGAGGTGTCGTTCACCAGCGACGACCGGGTCCGGGACGTGATCCACAACTTCAACGCCGACGGCTTCGACTCTCTGTATCCGAAGTACGCCGGTGGTCGGCCGAAGACGTTCACGCTGCCGGAGCGCCGTGAGATCAAGAAGATCGCGAAGTCCAAGCCCACCGAGCACGACCTGCCGTTCTCGACCTGGAGCCTGTCCAAGCTGGCGGACTTCCTGGTCGCCGAGGGGGTGGTCGACGACATCAGCCACGAGGGCCTGCGCATCCTGCTCCGCGAGGAGGGAGTCTCCTTTCAACGCCTGAAGACCTGGAAGACCTCCCGTGATCCGGACTACGCGGCCAAGAAAGCGCGCGTCGAGCACCTGTACGCCATCGCCGACGGCGAGGTCATACCCGAGGACGGCGAACCCGAAGTCATCTTCTGCATGGACGAGTTCGGGCCGCTCAACCTGATGCCCCACCCGGGCCAGCAGTGGGCCGAACGCGGCGGCAAGCACAAGAGCCCCGACCGTGAACCACGCCGGCGGCGACGGGCGACCTACAACCGCTACGGCGGAGTGCGGCACCTGTTCGCCGCCCTGGACCTGGCCAAGGACAAGCTCTACGGCCACATCAAGCCGATCAAGAGGCGGACGCAGTTCCTCGAGTTCTGCCGCTACCTGCGCACTCTGTACCCGTCGACGGTGCGGATCGCGATCGTCTGCGACAACTTTTCCCCGCATCTGACCACGAAGAGGTGCCAACGGGTCGGCACCTGGGCCGCGGCTAACAACGTCGAGATCGCCTACACCCCGACGAACTCCTCATGGCTCAACCGGATCGAGGCCCAGTTCACGGCCCTGCGCTACTTCACCCTCGACGGCACCGACCATGCCGCCCACAAGGAACAGGGCAGCATGATCCGCCGCTACATCATCTGGCGAAACCGTCACGCCGACGACCAACGCCTACGCGCCGTCGTCAACAGGGCAAACGTTGCCTGATCCGGCACTACTGACTTCGGCTCGTCAGGGTGAGGTCAGGGTGTCGAGGGTCAGGCCGGTGCCGGCTATGAAGCCGTCGAGGGTGTCGGGGCGGTACTGCAGGCGCTTGAGCCGGTTGCGGACGAGGGCCTCGAGTCGGTCGAGGGCCATGACGGCGAGGTTGGCCAGGCTGCGTTTGACGTGCGCCCATACCCACTCGACGGGGTTGAGGTCGGGCGAGTAGGCGGGCAGCAGGAACACCGTCAGCCAGGCTCGCTCGGCGATCAACTCGCGCATGGCGTGGGAGACGTGGGTGTTCAGGCGGTCCCAGACCAGCACGATCGGCGCCTTGACGAGCTGGTGCACGCCGTCGACCAGAGCGATGAAGTCGCGCTCGCTCATGCTGCGGCGCTTGCCCTTGCCCGAGGGGTGGGTGCGCAGGCGGTGGCACAGCCGGGTCCGTGAGCCGGGCCGCATCGCAATCAGCCCGGCCACCGACAGCCGCCCCGAGCGGCGTCCGCTCACCGTCACGACCGGGGTGTGTCCGCGTCGTCCCCAGGTCCGGCCTCGGGGCGGTCGGCGGGTGAAGCCTGCTTCGTCCTCGAAGCAGATGTAGCCCCCGCAGGCCGCCCGGGCCCTTTTACCTCCGCCCAGGTCGCCTCCTTCCATGCGGTGACGGCCTGCTCGTCCCGCTCGGCCACCCTGCGCGCGGGGACCTGCGGGCTGAAGCCGAGCCGGTGCATCAGCCTCGTGGCGCCCGAGACGCTGTACGAGACGTGGAACTTCCGCCCGATCAGCATGGCCACCCTCGCCGCGGTCCACACCTGGTCCTCCACCCAGCCGTGCGCGGCCGGACCCTGCTCCAGATACGCGGCGAGCTTCTCCAAGCAGCGCGGAGACAGCCGGCACCGCGACCCACTCGGACCGCGTGACGACAGCGCCCCGACCCCGCCCTCGCGCCACAACTGGTGCCACTGATAAGCCGACTTCAGACTCACCCGCAGACGCCGTGCCACTTCCGGTGGCTTGACCTCCTGCTCGAACAGCTCGGCCGCCTGCATCCGCACCGACTCCCGACGCACCCGTCCCGCAACGGTCAGCCCGCCCCCATCCGAATACCTCACACACCATCGAATACAGCCACCACACCAAGCCTGTCAGGGACTTCGGGAAAGTTCACCCTGACGAGCCGAAGTCAGTAGTGCCGTGACCGGCAACGTTTGCCCTGTTGTGATGTGACGCGCCGTCCGGGTGCTGTGGTGGACGGAGCGTGGGCGTCATTCTGTCCGGGTGGCAGAACGAGTGCGTGTCCGAGAGATCGATGACGATGACGGGCGGCGGCTGCTGCGGATTATCCGCAGAGGCACCGGGTCGGTGGTGACCTGGCGGCGGGCCCAGATGGTGCTGCTCTCCGCGCAGGGCATGCCGGTGGCGAAGATCGCCGAGGTGTCGTTCACCAGCGACGACCGGGTCCGGGACGTGATCCACAACTTCAACGCCGACGGCTTCGACTCTCTGTATCCGAAGTACGCCGGTGGTCGGCCGAAGACGTTCACGCTGCCGGAGCGCCGTGAGATCAAGAAGATCGCGAAGTCCAAGCCCACCGAGCACGACCTGCCGTTCTCGACCTGGAGCCTGTCCAAGCTGGCGGACTTCCTGGTCGCCGAGGGGGTGGTCGACGACATCAGCCACGAGGGCCTGCGCATCCTGCTCCGCGAGGAGGGAGTCTCCTTTCAACGCCTGAAGACCTGGAAGACCTCCCGTGATCCGGACTACGCGGCCAAGAAAGCGCGCGTCGAGCACCTGTACGCCATCGCCGACGGCGAGGTCATACCCGAGGACGGCGAACCCGAAGTCATCTTCTGCATGGACGAGTTCGGGCCGCTCAACCTGATGCCCCACCCGGGCCGGCAGTGGGCCGAACGCGGCGGCAAGCACAAGAGCCCCGACCGTGAACCACGCCGGCGGCGACGGGCGACCTACAACCGCTACGGCGGAGTGCGGCACCTGTTCGCCGCCCTGGACCTGGCCAAGGACAAGCTCTACGGCCACATCAAGCCGATCAAGAGGCGGACGCAGTTCCTCGAGTTCTGCCGCTACCTGCGCACTCTGTACCCGTCGACGGTGCGGATCGCGATCGTCTGCGACAACTTTTCCCCGCATCTGACCACGAAGAGGTGCCAACGGGTCGGCACCTGGGCCGCGGCTAACAACGTCGAGATCGCCTACACCCCGACGAACTCCTCATGGCTCAACCGGATCGAGGCCCAGTTCACGGCCCTGCGCTACTTCACCCTCGACGGCACCGACCATGCCGCCCACAAGGAACAGGGCAGCATGATCCGCCGCTACATCATCTGGCGAAACCGTCACGCCGACGACCAACGCCTACGCGCCGTCGTCAACAGGGCAAACGTTGCCTGATCCGGCACTAGTAGTGCTTGGTCATGTGCGGTCTGCGATGGCGTGTCTTCTTGATGGGTCGTGTCGTTGACAGGACGTGCTGAGTGGGGAGTTGGCTGCGGTCCGGTGTGATCTGGAGGACTTCGCGGCGGAGATGTTCGAGCCGTTCGCGCGAGCGGATCAGCGTCGGTGGGGTGGGGTCTATCTGCGGGGCCTGCTGCTGGACGGCGGGCGCAAGTCGGTGGAACCGATGGCCGCCCGCCTGGGCGAAGACGGGAACCGGCAGGCGCTGGCCCACTTCATCACCTCCAGCCCGTGGGATGCGGCGCATGTGCGGGCCCGTCTGGCCTGGCGTATGCAGCCGGTCGTCAAGCCCACCGCGTTGATCATCGATGACACCGGGTTCCTCAAGGACGGGGATGCGTCGGCGTGTGTGACCCGGCAGTACACCGGCACTGCGGGCAAGGTCACCAACTGCCAGGCCGGGGTGTCGCTGCACCTGGCTTCCAACGGCGCCTCGGCGGCGGTGAACTGGCGTCTGTTCCTGCCCGGGAGCTGGGATCCCGCCTCGCCGAAGGCCGATCAGGCCAAAGTGGCCCGCCGTGGCAAGTGCGCCATCCCTGCCCAGGTGGGCCATGTCGAGAAGTGGCAGCTGGCCCTCGACATGATCGACGAGACGCGGTCCTGGGGCATCGAGGTGCCCCAGGTCATCGCCGACGGCGGCTATGGTGACACCGCCGCCTTCCGGCTCGGCCTGGAAGAACGCGGTCTCGATTACGTGGTGGGCATCTCGACCTCGACCACCGCACAGCCCGAGGACGCACAGCCGTCTGCCCCGGCCTGCACAGGCCGGGGCAGACGGCCGGTTCCTGCCTACCCCGAGCCGGCCCGGAGGGTGAAGAGCCTGGTCATCGCGGCCGGAAAGTCTTCCGCGCGGCCGGTGCAGTGGAGGGAGGGATCACGGCCGGGCAGTGGCCGCAGCGGGCACAAACGCATGTACTCGCGCTTCGTGGCCCTGCGGATCCGGCCCGCCGGACGCGAGATCCGCAAGGCCACGGCCACCACCGAGCTTCCGGTCCGCTGGTTGCTGGCCGAATGGCCCGCCGACCAGGACGAGCCCGTGCAGTTCTGGCTCTCCAACCTGCCCGCAACCACCCCGTTGCCAGTCCTCGTGCGCACCGCGAAGCTCCGCTGGCGCATCGAGAACGACTACCGCGAGATGAAACAGGCCCTGGGCCTGGCCCACTTCGAAGGCCGAACCTGGCCAGGCTGGCACCACCACGTCACCCTCGTCTCGGTCGCCCACGCCTTCTGCACCCTGCAGCGACTGAGCCGATCCCCAAAAGAGACGGCGTCGGCCTGAGCCTCTACCGAGTCGTCCACGAGCTGCAGATACTCCTCGCGATCTGGACCGGCGCCTGCCCCACCTGTCACCGCAACATGCCAGACCCCGCACCAACATGACCAAGCACTACTAGCGCTTGACGTGCGCGGCGGTCGGAGGGGGCTGCCGTGCAGAACAGGCCCCTCCGGCTCGCTGCTGGATGCAGGCGCTCAGGTTCAGGCGGTCGGGATGATGCCGAGCTGCTGGAGGACCTTCACGCCGTCGTCGAGTCCGAGCTCCTCGACGATGAGACCGTCCTGGACCTTGAGCACCGTCTTGCCGGTGAAGCGGAGCGTCTTGCCGGATGTCGCCGGTACGGAGCCGATGGGAAGGTCGTCGAAGACAATCGGCCCGGTGTGCGTGCCGCCGCCCTCCCACTGCCCGACGACGTAGTCGCCCTCGGCGATGAGGTCCGCGGTGCCCCAGAAGTTGAGGTCCGGGAACGCGGTGCGGAAGTTGGTCGCGAAGGCGCGCACCTGGTCTCGGCCTCGCATGGGCTTGTGCAGCGAGTACTCGAACCGGATGTCCGGGGCGGCGAGCTCGTCGATGATGTCGGGGTTGAAGGGGTTGCCCCAGAACTCAGTGAACCACCGGCCGACGATCGCCTTGTTCTGCTCGAGCGACATGGGTTTGTCCTTTCTGTTGTTGTCACCGATTCGCCAGCGGGCGTGGTGACATTCCGAAGACGTTGGCCGGATCAGATACGTGAGATCGGCGGTGAAGATTTATGGAATCGAACTGAAGAACTGGCGGTGCGGGCGTGCGGAACCGTTCAGCGAGTTCAGGCAGTTCAGAGCGCATGGACGTCGGCTCTGCGGATGGCATGAAATGAATGGGTCTTCATGGCCGTGGTGCTCTCACGGCCGGCCGCGGCAAGGCCGGTGAACTGGCCGGTGGCGAGAGAGGTGTGGGCAAAGGCTGCGCGGCGGGAGCCTCCGGTCAGGCGGCTGCCTCGATGGAGTGCAGGCCGAGGGCCTCGTAGATGGCCTCTGTCGCTGTGCCGCCTTGGACGATCACGTAGTCGATGCCCGCCGCGCGGGCGTTGCGCAGAAGCTCGATCTTGAGCACGTGCGCCACCCATGTCTCCTGGGTGGGCTCCATCCAGGTCACGACATCGCGAGCAGCGTCGCCGGTCGGGTCGATGACCGAGAGGCCGACCCTTTCGTTACCCTGGCACGCTACGGCGACGAGGCTTTCGTTGCGGATCGTGAAGGGCATCACGTCGATTCCATCGAAGAACATGGCGGACTGGAGAAGATCTCCGACCGCACTGCCGAGCTGGGCCGACCGGGCTCTTTCCTCTGAGAGGTTCGGGAAGGAGCGCATGGCAGCGGTCGCGCGCTGCGTCTCCGCCCCGTATTTTTCGGCATCGAAATCGGTCAGGTCGTACTTCTTGCCCTGTCGATCGGCCATTCTTTTCCTCCTGCACGCCTCTTGTAGCGGCGGTGCCCATGGCCGTCGGGCGCGTGACGGCCACGGGCACGCTGAGCTGACTGAGGTCAGCGGCGCCGGGCGATTGCCTCCCGGCATGAGGAAGACGTCGGTTCGCGTAGAAGCGTGAGATCCGGATCTGGCTTCAGGCGTGCGTTCCTCCCCGCTTGGGCGCTGCGTAAGCGGCGTCCGCCCACAGGTGCATGAGCGCGTAGGAGCGCCATGGCGCCCACCTCTCAGCGGTGATCCGGGCCTGGTCGGCGGTGATGGATCCGAGTGCCCTGCGGGCGACCAGGGCGCCGGGGGCGAAGGTGTCGGGGTGCTGCAGTGCGCGCACGGTGAGGTAGTCCACGGTCCAGGGACCGATGCCGGGGAGCGCGAGCAGGGCTCGGCGCGCCTCGTCGGCGGTGAGGTGCGCGAGGGTGAATCCGTCCGCCCACTTCTGGGCGACGGCCCGAAGGGTGCGGGTTCGTGCGCCGGTGAGACCGATGGCCGCCTGGAGTTCCGCGTCGGGGATCACCGCGAGATCTTGCGGTGCGGGGAGAGCTTTCAGCCCGGCTGCCGGCGTCCCGTAGGCGGCGACGAGCCTGCCCATGAAGGTGCGGGCCGCGGCGAGCGAGACCTGCTGGCCGACGACCGTCGCGGTCACCGCTTCGAACTCGTCGGGGTAGCCGATGAGCCGGATGCCGGGCCGGTGCTCGACCAGCGGCCGGATCAGCGGGTCCGCGGCGAGGGCGTCGGCGATCCGCGTGGTGTCGGAGTCGAGGTCCAGCCAGCGGCGTATCGGCACCGCCAGGCCGTCGGGGTCGGGGATCTCGTCGGGCAGGTCGACGGCGACCTGGTTCTCAGTGAAGGTCACTGTCACCCGCACGGACGCTCCTGCGTGGGGCAGGAGCCGGGTGTAGGTGCGGCTCGGGATGTCTGCTTCTTCGGCTCCTGGGATCGAGTGGGCGGCCAGCATCCGCAGCGCGGTCTCAGGGTCGGTGGGGCCTTGGGGGAAGAGGCGGAGCAGGGTCACGACGTCCAGATTCCGGAGCTGCCGCGCCGGTGCGAGTCCAGCAGGTGGGTGTCGATGATGCCGATCGCCTCCATGAGCGCATACATGGTGGTCGGGCCGACGAAGGCGAATCCGCGCCGTCGTAGTTCCTTCGACAGTGCGATGGACTCGGCGGACTTCGTGGGGATCTCCGCGAAGACCTGGGGGCGGGGGGTGGTCTCGGGCTGGAAGGACCACACCAGGCCGGCCAGGCCCATGTCCTCGCGCAGTCTGATGGTGGCGCGGGCGTTGGCGATGGTCCCCTGGATCTTCTGCCGGTTGCGTACGATGCCGGCGTCGGCCATCAGCCGTTCGACGTCGGTCTCGGTGTACGCGGCGATCACGTCCGGATCGAAGTTGTTGAACGCCGTGCGGAATGCGGGTCGTTTGCGCAGGATCGTCGCCCAGGACAGGCCCGCCTGGAATCCTTCGAGGCTGACGCGCTCGTAGACGCCGTGTTCGTCGGTGACCGGCATGCCCCATTCACCGTCGTAGTAGTCACGCAGCAGGGGGTCGACGGCCGCCCATGCGGGCCGGGCGAGTCCGTCCTCTCCGACGACGACGCCGGGGTCGGTGGTGGTGGCTTTCTGTGTCATGCGATTACCCGTTGAGCCCTGTCATGCGCATCGTGATGTTGATCCGGCCGCTGCTGATGCCGCACCCTGCGGGGGCGGTGTCCTGGTGCACCTTGGTGACACCGTGGTAGGCGAGGCGGGCGGGTCCTCCGAAGACGAAGAGGTCACCGGAGGCCAGCAGCAGGTCCGTATAGGGTTTTTTGCGGCTTTCGGTGTTGCCGAAGCGGAACGTGCAGGTGTCGCCGATGGACAGCGACACGACCGGGGCACGGGATTCCTCGTCCTTGTCCTGGTGCATGCCCAGGCGGGCACTGGTGTCGTAGTGGTTCACCAGCGCGGTGTCGGGCGTGTACGAGCCGATCGTGGCCGTGTCGTGTCCGGTGGCCTGAAGGGCGTGGCGTCCCAGCCGGATCATCCAGTCGGGGAACGGGAGGACACGGGCTCCGTTCACGTCGGTGGCCGCTCTCGTGTACTGGTACGGCTGCCAGTGCCAGCCCAGGCATACGGTGCGCACGGACATCTGGTGTCCGCGGACCGTTGCGGCGCGCAGGGGAACAGGACCTCGCACCCACTCGTGGAACCGGTCCGCGATCCATTTCTGCTGTTCCAGGGGCAGCCAGTTCGGGAGGTGGGTGGCGCCCGGGGTGATCTCTCCCGCGTTGCGCTCGGGCAGTTGTGGAGTGAACAGTGCTGTCATGGCCGGTCCTCCGTGTGGGTGGGGTGCTGGAGGGAGTCGTCCTCGACGAGCCAGGTGGTGCCGTGGGCGGTCGCGCCGGCCAGGCCGTTCAGATTGATCAGGCCGACGAGCGCGAGCGTGCGCGGATCGCCGATCGCGACGGTCGCCAGTGTGCGCTCGGGACGCCACGGGGTCGACCACAGCAGCCGCCGGGTCATCTGCGCCCAGCCGGTCGCCGGGCCGGCCATCACCCACAGGTCGGGGTTGGCGGCGGCGAAACGTGACGCGTGACGCAGCCAGGAGGCCCCGGTCTCGGGCCAGGTGATCGTGCCGAGGGTTGCGCCTCCCGCGCTATCCCAGGCCGATTCGATCAGGCGTGAGGTCTCCCGTGCGTGCGGGGTGCGGCCGGAGCCGATCACGATGGTGTGGGCCCGGCGGTCGCGAGCCAGGTGGACGATGGCCGCGACCTCGGCGTCCGTGGCCGTCAGGTCTGCGTCGTAGCTCGCCGGCCTCTTCAGCAGGGGGCTGGTCAGGGGGTCCATGATCGGCCGTTCTCTCGGGCGGTCTTCCACCGCTGATAGCGGTCCTTGCAGCAGGCGCCGCAAGGGCGGAACCCGGCGGCGACCGCCGTGGCCTCGTCGGCGAAGAAGACCCGGTGCCTCACGTAGCCGCCGCGGGCGATGGCCCGCCGCGCTGCAGGGCAGTCGAGCCGTCCGTAGACCTTCGAGCCACGGTGGCCGCCCCACTCTCCCTTCACCGGCGACCGGTAGGGACGGCCGTCGGCCCCGAGAAGGGTGTAGGTGTTCATCGCGTCGTTCATGCGGCGTCGTGGAAGACGAGGGCAAGGGTGTGACGTTCGCCGGACCGGATGGCGGACCATCCGCGGGCGGACTTGACCGGCCGGTCGCGGGTGGTGAACAGGTACCCGTGGCCGTGCGGCAGCAGCGTGGACGTGCCCCGGGACTGGGCGCGCGGGCGCTGTTCCAGGAGCAGGAACTCGCCGCCCGCGTGATCCACACCGGGCTCGTTGAGGTTGATCACGACCTGCAGCGGGAAACACGAGGTCGCCGTACAGGTCGCGGTGCAGAGCATTCCAGTCCCTCTCCCTGTGACGGAGCAGGATCGCCGTGGACTTCGTCTGGCCGGCGTCGTGGCACATCTGCAGCCACTCATCGAGTGAGTCCGGCCACGGCGCGGGCCTGCGGAGTTTGGTCCACCAGTCGCGGGCGATGGGCAGCAGCCTCGGGTACAGCGCCTGCTTGAGCCGTTCGACCGGCTGCGGGTACGGCGCGTTGAAGTACCGGTACTGGCCCTCACCGAAGCGGTGCCGGCCCATGTCGACGGTGCTGCGGAACAGGCCGTCCTGCTCGTACAGCTCCCTGATCTCCACGGTCTCCTCAGGGGTCAGCAACTGCGGCAGCAGCGCGCCGCCGTACTCGTCGACCTCCGCAGTGATCGCCTTCCAGTCACCGGACTCGACACGCTGGTGCCAGCGATCCGTCTTCTTCCTGGTCGCTGTCGTGGTGCTCATGCGGCGGCCTCCAGGTCCAGCAGCGTGGTCTTGGCGGCGAGTCCGCCGATGTAGCCGCCGAGGGTGCCGTCGGTGCGCAGCACGCGGTGGCACGGGACGACGATCGGCAGCGGGTTGGTCGCGCAGGCGGTGCCCACCGCCCGGACGGCCTTGGGGTTGCCGACGAGCTCGGCCATGTCGCGGTAGCTGCGGGTCTGGCCGTACCCGATCTCGGGCAGATGCGTCTGCACCAGGCGCCGGAACCCGTGCGACAGGGACAGGTCCAGCGTCAGGTCGAAGACCCGGCGGCGGCGGGCGAAGTACTCGTCGATCTCGCGAGCCGCCTCTTCCAGCCGCTTCGGGGCGCGCAGGATCCGCGGGCTGAGCTTGTGGCCGAGGGCTTCCAGGACCCGGTCGTGGTCCTCGCCGGCGTACGCCACACGGACCAGCCCCTTCGGGGTGGCGGCGAGCAGCAGCTTGCCGACGGGCGAGTCGATGGTCGTGTAAGCGACATCGATCAGGTCGGCTTGCTCCGCGGCCTGCTCCAGACGGCGGTGGAGGCGACGGAGAGTGCCGGCGTCCACAGGTGTCGACAGCAGGACGGCCATGTCGTCATCGTTGCGCATGTCGCTCACGACGATGCTCCTTTCGTGATCGCGCCCGGATAATGTTCCCTGAGATTCTTGAGCCCGTCCGCGGCGGCTCTTCGGGCCGCCTCGACGGTGCCGCCGAGGATCTCCGCGATCTCGGCGTACGCCAGCCCCGCCACATACCGGTAGGCGATAGCCTGACGTTGCTTGCTGGGCAGTTCCTTCACCACGGCCCACAGGCCAGAGTCCCCGGAGTCTGGGATGCCCTGCTCTGTCGGTGTTTCCGGTACCTCGTCGACCGGTAGAGGATTCCTCTTCGCGGCACGCAGCACGTCGATCGCCTTGCGGTGCGCGATCGTCACCAGCCACGCCTCCACGTTCGCCGTCTCCGGCAGATCGGGATAGGCGCGCATGGCGGCCAGGAAAGTCTCCGACCACGCGTCGTCCGCATCATGCGGGCCGAGGACGACCCGGCAGACACGCAGCACGGTCGCGCCGTGCTGCGCCACCACGCTCTCGAACGGTTGTTTCATGTCCATCCCATTGAAGACGTACGTGCGGCGGCAAACGTGAGATTCCCGGTCAGAACAACCGTCCGGCGTCGCCCGCGGGCGGCTCCTCGAGCCCCAGCAGCGCCTGCTTGCGCTTCAGCCCGCCGGCGTATCCGGTCAGGGCCCCGGTGGAACCGACGACGCGATGGCACGGGACGAAGATGCACAGCGGGTTCGCACCTACGGCTTGTCCGACCTTCTGCGCGAGACCGCGGTCTCCGACCTGCTCAGCGATACGGCCGTAGGTGGTCGTGTCCCCGCACTGGATGGTCTTCACGATGTCCCAGACGGCGTGCTGGAACGAGTCGCCCTCTGCCTCGAGCGGAAGATCGAACTGCCTGCGCCGCCCCGCCAGGTAGTCGCACAGCTGGCGGACCGCTTCGTTCAGCAACGAGTCCGTCGAGTCGCTGACCTCGGAGCCGAACACCTCCTGCGGGGGCCGACGGACATGATGCCTGAAGTACAGACCGCTGATCGTCTCGTCCTTGGCAACGATCGTGACCGGTCCAAGGTACGTCTCGACCACGACATGTCGAGTGCTCATCTGCATCTCCCCTCTCTTGACCGGTAGACGGACACCCCCCGCAGAACGTGAGATTTCATGTGGAGTTGTTGCCGATCACCGTGCCAGGGCGTGTGGCGGAGGCGCTCCAGGACGTGAGCGCAACCGACATGCTCGACCGGTCGAGCTGGAGACCACAGCCCGGCCTGGCAGCGCCGGGTGCCGGATCAGCTCGGCGACCGAGTCCCAAGGCTGAACACGCAGAGCGACCCCCTATGAAACACCCGCCGTCGGAAGTCCGCGTTTCCATGCTGCGGCGATCGGGCGGCGGGGTCCTGCCGCCCGGCGAGCCGGACCGAACACCGACGAAGCAGGCGACGGTTGTCGCCTGCCGACGTTCGATCACCTGGAAGAGACGCTCGGGGACGCGGATCGCCTCGTCGAGGTTGCCAACCCTCCAGCGAGCGGCTCGGCCGCCGCAGGTGGGTCATCGAACGCACCAACGGGTGCTGTCACGTTGTTGGGTTGCAGGTGCTTGATGAGGTGCCCCCGGTGGTGTGGACACTCTGACAATGGATCTTGTGGATCCGAGGAAGGGTGTCCTGGTGGGACGGCAATCTCCGTATCCGGCGGAGTTCAGGAATGACGCGGTCGCGCTGTACCGGTCGGCGGGTGGGAAGCGTACGTATGCGGCGGTCGCGGCGGATGTCGGGGTGACCGGCGAGACGCTGCGGAGCTGGGTGCGCCAGGCCGACGAGCACGCAGGCCGGGATCACGGCCGCGAGGACCAGACCGCGCAGGGCCAGGATGAGGAACTGGCCCGGCTTCGCGCGGAGAACGGCCGGCTGCGCAAAGCGGAGAAGGAGTGGGAGCTCGAGCGGGAGATCCTGCGCCGGGCGGCGGCCTATTTCGCGAAGGAGATGAAGTGAAGACCCGCCGCTGGGACTTCGTCTCCGCCCACGCCTCATCCTTCGGCGTCCAGCGGATATGTCGGGTTCTTCAGATCTCGCGCTCGGGCTACTACCGGTGGATCACCGGCGCGAAGGCCCGCGCGGGGCGGCAGGCTGCCGAGGACGCCCTGGTCGCGGAGATCCGCGAGGTCCACACCGCGCACAAGGGCACCTACGGGGTCCGCCGCGTCCACGCCGAACTGCGCGGCTTCGGGCACACCGTCAACCGCAAGCGTGTCGAGCGCCTGATGCGCAAGCACCGGCTTGAGGGCCGGCACCTGCGGCGGCGCAAGCGCACCACGATCGCCGACCGGCTCGCACCACCGGCCCCGGACCTAGTCCAGCGCGACTTCTCTGCCGGGCAGTTGGACGAGAAGTGGTGCGGCGACATCACATACGTGCAGGTCGGTGGCGCGTGGATGTATCTCGCCTGTGTCCTGGACATCTGTTCACGCCGGGTGCTCGGCTACTCGATGGCCTCGCACATGCGCGCCGAGCTGGTCATCGACGCGCTGAAGATGGCGGTCACGGCGCGCGGCGGCAACGTCGCCGGAGTGATCTTCCACGCGGACAGGGGCGCCCAGTACACGTCGGCTGCGTTCGCGCAGGTCTGCGATGGTTTCGGGATCCGCAGGAGCATGGGCCGGGTCGGTTCGAGCTACGACAACGCCCTCGCCGAGTCGTTCTGGCAGGGACTCAAGAGGGAGACGGTGCGCCAGAGGCTGTTCTCCACGATGCGTCAGGCGAGGCTGGAAGTCTTCCAGTGGCTCACCTACTACAACGCCCGCAGGCGCCACAGCGCCCTCAACTACCTCTCACCAGCCGAGTTCGAACAGCAGCATCTGCGAGCAGCTAAACTCTCAATTGCGGCATGAGCCCCTGTGTCCACACTCCGGGGGACACCTCAATCTCGCCCGCCGGCTGACCCGCGACGGCCGGCCCCTGATCAGTGAACCCGTACGTGCCGTGATCGCCGACCACTCCCACGGACTTCCGCTGTACCTCGATCTGTCCGTGATGCGGTTCCTGGAGATCCGCCGCACCAACCGCACCCCGGAGCCGGCCGAATTCGACCACGACTTCCCCGCCCTGATCGCCCGCACCCTGACCGACCTCACCCCCGACGAACGGCACGTCCTGCGTTCTGTCGCCCTGCTCGACTCTTTCGATCTGAACCTGGCGACCCGGGCCGCGGGAATGACCCACGAGGCACCGGCGATGCGGCTGGCCGAGCGGCCCTTCGTCCGGGAGAACCCGTTCTCGCTGCGGCGTCGGACCAGCCCGGTTCCGGATGGTCGCCGCGGTGTTCTGGATGCACGGGAGCGCACCTGTCGGTGGCGGGCAGGCGGCGGGCCAGGTCGGCGGGGGTGGCGGCGTCGGAGAGGCCGGCTCCGGGGCCAGCGCGAGGCTGGTGAAGGCGGCGAACTCGGCCTGCTGGGCGAGCGAGAGGTGCCCGCCGGCCTGCAACAGGTGCTCCAGCAGTCCCCGGGCGGCTCCCTGGGCGAGGACGTCGTCGATGTGCGGGGCCGGCATCGGCCGCTGGGCCCGGTAGGGGTGGGCGTCGAGGCTGCCCGGTGCGGTGATCTCGTCGGCGACCTCACCGCGCCACTCTATGACCACGCCAGTGAGCTCACCCAACAGTTCCATAAGCTCTGGACGCCACCGCTGGACTCATGAGTCCATAGGAGATCGGAAGGGACCGGACCAGCGTCGTCAGGGAGTCGTCAATGCCGCGCCGCGGAGTGAGAGTTCCAAGTGTTCGGCTGTGCGCGGGGATCGTGCTCGGCCCGGCTGCCGGGCTGGTGACACTGTGGCTGCTGGCCCTGCTCGGTCATGCCCTCTACACCTGGGAGAGCACGCTCGGACTGTTGCTGCTGCTGGGGAGTGGCATTGCCGTCGGTTGCGCCCTGACACTCACGCGACTGGGCACCGGCATCGGGTACTCGTGGGGGTTGCTGGGAGGGATAGCGGCCGGGTTCTTCTGCGCTCTGCACATGCAGTACCTCTCGTCCAACGCCCTGCACGACCGGGGCCGGGAGGTGTACGGCGTGATAGAGGAGGAGACCTCCTCGTCCTTCGACCCGGACGGCATCACGACCTACACCTACGCCGTCGCCTACCCGGGGAACCTGCGTCAGCGCGAGCTGTCCACAGTGAGCAGGGAGTTGCGGACCGGAGGTCGGTATCTCATCACCATCGACCCGCAGCGCAAGGTCCGCCCGGCCCTCGGTCCCAGACCCGGTAGGGACGTCTTCCGCCTCGTCTGGGAGATCGTGAGCGGCGTATTCGTCGTACTCTTCTGGACCGCCTCCGTCATGATGCGTTTCCGGCCGGACGAACTCGAAGGCTGGTGGGAGGCTTAAAGGGTCTTAGCCGTAAACCACCCCTTGAACCCGCAGATGTGAGTGCATCCCGTCACCCTCGCGTCAGCCCACGAAAGGCGATTGGCGTCCCGGCCGGCTTCCGGCACCGACCACCACCAGGCGTGCCGCGAAGCTGTCCGAATGCGGATGGCTGGTCTCCGTCTCGCGCTGCCCGGACGGCGGCCGCCACAGTGGCGCGATGGACGCAGGACTCGCCGCCGTGCTCGGCGCCACCGTCGGAGCCCTCGGTACAGCGGCGACGGGTGCCACCGCAGCACTCCTCAGCCGCAGTGCAGCCTGCCACCAGACCAGGACCGAGACCCTCCGGGCTCTACGAGAGGCGAGACGGACCACCGACACCAACTACGCCGAGACCGCCGGGCGCTACAAAGACATGCTTGCCACCACGCTCAGTCCGCTCGATAGCCCAGCCCGCCCGCTCTCGCACCGTGTACCGGAGGTAGCTCATGACGGCACAACAACGTACTGCCCAGCATGTCCCGGTCCTGCGCCTGGACCCGACCGGCGCCGACCACCAGGGCGAAGCCGCACGGCTGCGAGAGCTCGGCCCGGTCGTGAAGGTGATACTGCCCGGCGACGTGGAAGCCTGGGCCGTCACCACGCACCAGCTCGTCACGGAATTGGTGACTGATCCGCGGGTCAGCAAGGACTGGCACCGGTGGACGGACATCCGCACCAACCGGATTCCCGAGGACTGGCCGCTGACCGGCATGGTCAAAATCACCAACATGGTGACGGCTGACGGCGACGACCATCGCCGCCTGCGCCGCGTCGTCACCCAGGTCCTCACCCCCGAACGTGTCCGGGCCATGCGCCCGCAAGTGACCGAACTCGCCCGCGGCCTCGTCCAGGCGTTGCCCGAGCGCACCGGCCCGGACGGCTCGGTCGACCTGCGTGAGCACCTGGCCTACCCGCTGCCGATGAACGTCATCTGCGACATCATCGGAGTCCCCGGCCCGCTCCGGTTCCAGCTGCGGCGCCTGGTCCGGTCCATCTTCGACTCCACCGCAGAGCCTGAAGAAGTCCTCTCGACACAACGCCTCATCTACGAACTCCTCGACAAGGTCGTCGCACACAAGCGCCGCACACCGGGCGACGACCTCACCAGCGCCCTGATCGCCGCCCAGAGGGACAACCCCGGCATCCTCAGCGACGCAGAGCTGACCGGAACCCTCTGGCTGATGGTCGCCGCCGGTCACGAAACCACCCTCAGCCTCATCACCAACGCGCTGCGCGCCCTGCTCACCCACCCCGGCCAACTCGATCTCGCGCTGAGCTCCGCCCCCTCCGTCTGGCCCGACGTCGTCGAGGAAACTCTGCGCTGGGACGCCCCCATCGGAAACTTCCTCGCCCGCTACCCACGCGAGGACCTGGACATAGGCGGCGTGACCATACCCGCTGGCGACGCCATCCTCGCCCCCTACAGCGCGGCCGGCCGCGACACCGCCCAGCACGGCCAGGACGCCGACCGGTTCGACCTCACCCGAACTCAGTCCCGGCACCTGGCCTTCGGCGGTGGCCCCCACGTCTGCCTTGGCGCACCCCTGGCACGTATGGAAGCCGCGATTGCTCTCGAAGCCCTGTTCAGCGCGTACCCCGGACTCTCACTCGCCACCAACCCCGAATCCCTCGTGCCCGTGCCGTCCCTGATCTCCAACTCCGTCCAAACCCTCCCCACCCACCTGAACCAGGCCCGCCCATGAACCACCACCCCAACACCATGGCCACCGCTGACACGTGCCCCCAAGGAGCTGAGGTTGATCCCCCACCACCTCGTCAGCAAGAGCGCCGGCATCGCGCTCGACCTCGCGACCGGCCTGGCCCGCGACCCGAACGACGGGCCCGGCAAAGCCATCTTCTTCTCCGACGCCACCCTCTGGTTTTGCAAACAGGGCAAGGACTGGGCGGACTTCGGCGCCGACTACGAAGCCGTCATCGACGAACTCATCAAAGCACCGGTCCCGCAGCTCTACATGACGCTCGTGCAGAAGGCCCACGCCATCCTGTGCGACGCCAGCCGCGACGGGGTGCGGCTGTATTACCTGGGCGGCGACGTCGAACACGTCACCCCGCAGGTACGCGCCGACGTGCCTCCTCGAGCACGGGGCCCCGGATCTCGCAACAGACATTGGCGAGCTTCGTGGACTGGATGACCTGCATGTCTGGGAGCTTACGACCGCACCCCGCGCACCGCCCGGCCTTTCCCCTCCGGTTGCCCCATCCGGGTACCCTCCCCGTCTTCCATCGCCATGCCCCCACCGCCCGGCGCCGTGGGAACGCCGGGCGGTGGGGGCGGCGGGGCTTCGAATGCGGTGGAACGGGGGCGTGACGGACACGGACGGGTGAGATGCGCCACGACGCGGGAGGTGTTCGGGGCGTGCGGGCGTGACATGGCTCGCGCCCGGCCATGACCTCGGCTCCCTCTGGTTCGAAGCGCCGGGCCGTCACGGCTTCAGCTTGTCGGCCTCCCGGACCTCGTGGAGGTGAATGAGGACGTCGAAGGACTTGGCGAGCGCGACGTCGCGCGGCTCCACGGGGAACTGCGTGCCGACACCGAGCGTGGGCCGGGCGACGTTCAGCCAGGTCCGCGCCGCGGCCGGGGCGGTACGCAGGTCCAGATAGAAGTCCCGGTAACGCACCTGGTCGAGGGTGTGCTCGTTCCTGCCGGGGCCGGCCGTGCCCACGGTGTACTTCTTCCACTCACCGCCGACGGCGTCCTCCTTCGAGAGGAAGGAGCCCTGGTTGAAGGTGGAGCCGATGGGAAGGTAGCTCCGGCCCATCGTGTCGCGCAGGAACGATCCCTGTGTCTTCGGGTACACCTGCGGGTTGCTGGCGAGGTAGCCGACGTGGTCGTTGTGCGCCGACAGCAGGATCTTGCCACCGGTCTTCTTCTGCCACCAGGTGACGTTCTGGGCCATCACCTCGTCGCGGAAGCGCTGGAAATCGGCCAGCGAGTTCGTGTCGGCGGGGTTCATGGTGAGGAACTTGGCCGTCTGGGCGATCGAGCGGGCGTTCTGCTCGGCCCAGTCGAATGCCTCGCCGTCCGAGCCCTTCAGGCCACTGATCAGTTCCAGGGCCTGCTGCGCCCTGGCGGCGAGCTGCTGCCGTTCCGTGAGTGGTTTGCCCAGGTAGGCGAAGACGTCGTCGATCGGACGCAGTCCGGTGTAGAGCTCGTTGAGCTTCGGCAGCACATCCGGGTGGTTCTCCTCCACATAGCCGGTCACCCGGCCGAAGAACTCGTCGTCCATCGCGGGGGCGCCGATGTCGTCGCCCATGAAGTGGACGGGGCGGTCGGGGTGTTGGCTGTTGTAGTCACGCATCCACTCGATGAGTGCGAGGAACTCCTCGCGCTCCCAGGGGGAGTTGGCGAACACCTTCTTGGCCAGTTTGCGGGCGTCGCCCTTGCCGGTCTGGAGGTACTCGTCGACCTCGAGCCCCCCGGACCAGCTCAGCTCCAGGGCGAAGGTGGTGAAGCCCTTCTTCTCGACGAGGTGGCGGAAGACCCGTTCCTTCATGGTGAAGAACTCGTGGGATCCGTGGGTGGCCTCGCCGAGCCCGACCACCTTGGCGTCGCCGACCATCGCGCTCAGGGCCCGCAGGTCGGCCGTGTTCCCGCCCGGCTCGGTCGAGCGCAGCTGGTGTGCCGCCTGCTCCAGCGCCTGGACGGGACTCTGCTTCCCGCCGCCCGCGCCTGCGGTGGCCGCGTTCTCGGCGGTGGCGGCCTGGACCGCCACAGGAACGAGGACCGCTCCCGCCGCGACGGCCGCCGCCGCGAACAATACGCGCCGGCCGATGTGCTTCCGGTGCCTCGTCATGTCGTACCCCTCAACTTGCTTTCTTGTGCTTGAGAAGGATCCTCGCCTGTGATTGCCCCGCCGCGCGCTGAGGCCAGCCTCCGAAATGCCCCGGGGGATATCCCCCGGGCATTGTCAACTTGTTGGTGTGCGGTTACTTGAGGGTGTGCGGGGGTGTGCTGGGCTTGGTTCCGCCTCTGGTTCAGGCCTCGGTGGGCATGGCGGTAGTGCCAGTGATCTCGTTCCAGGTTCCGAAGCGGTGGCGCATCTCGGTTCGGTAGCCGGTGGCGGTCATCCGGTGGCGGCGGGGCCGGAAGTGCGGTGAGATCTGACTGAACGCGGACAGGAACCTCTGGGTTCTGCCGACTGTGCGGAAGCCCTTCATCGCGCGTTCGCGCTGCCTCGTCGGCTGATGGGAGTTCTGTGTCCGGAGCGGAGGTCGGGTACGAAGGCCCGCTTCACGATGCGGCGGAAACGTTGACGCTGGTCGGGGGTGAGGCGGTGAAGGTCGGCGGTGAAGCGGGGCGTGGCCTCGTAGGTCGGCACGACGGAGTCCTCCAAGAAGCACGAAGCCCCCGGCACTGCCGGGGGCGGAAAGTGTCTTGCTCGGGTTGAAGGGAGTCGGTGAGGTAGTGCGGGGAGCGGTGCGCAGGTACGCGCGATGGAGTCTTCTATGGGCGGTTGTTGGCGAGAACCGGTGTCAGGCGGTGTGGCGTCGGCCACGGACGAGCCGTGCGGTCAAGGGGTGGTCAAGGGCCAAAACGGACACCGGAGCCGGGGCGGGCAGACCGCGGACAAGGGGTGATCGGCCAATGCGTCGCAGGCCACCGACCGGGAGCGTTCAAGGTCGGAGCGCTGGTAGATCAGCGCGGCCTTCTCCGACGACTGGCCGGCGCGAACCATCGTGTCCTTGAGGGTGGCCGCAGACCGGGTGGCCAGGGTGTGCCCAGTGTGACGAAGGTCGTAGAAGCGAAAGTTGCAGGCCGGCCAACCTCCGCCCGGGCCCTTCGCCACTTTCGCGCGAAGATGGACCGGCGGAACGGGTTCCCCCGCTCCGCCAGTGACAAGGTGAACCGTCCGTGGCGTCTTAGAGGTGAGAGCGGTTCGCGAGAGCGCGGCCGGAAGGGGAGGACACGGATCGCATGGGCGCGTTCGGCGGCAGACACGACGACCGGCTGGCGGAGTTCCAGGAGTTCGCGAGCACGGCCGGCCCCTGGCTCTTCCGTACGGCGCTGCTGCTGACCGGCGGGGACTGGTACCAGGCGGAGGATCTGGTGCAGACGGCGCTGGCCAGGGCCTTCGCCTCCTGGGGACGAGTGCGGCGCGCGGACAGCCGGGACGCCTACGTCCGCACCGTCCTGGTCCGCGTCCATCTCTCGCAACGGCGGCTGCGGCGCAGCACGGAGCGGCCCGTCGAGGCGGTGCCCGACAGTGCGTTGGACGTTCATGGCGACCCGGCCCTGCGCGTGGCACTGCTCGCGGCCCTGGCCCAGCTATCGCCCAAGGACCGGGCCGTGCTGGTGCTGCGTTACTGGGAGGACCGCAGTGTCGAGCAGACCGCCTCGGAACTCGGCCTGCGGCCGGGCACGGTGCGCAATCGCAGCATGGCCGCGCTGGCCAGGCTCCGCGAACTGCTCGGCAGCGAGCGCGAATCGCTCACCACGATCTGAGAGAGGGGCAGAGACAGACATGAAGCTGGACGAGCACGAACTGAACAAGGTCATGGGGGAAGCCGTCGGCGATGTGCGACCGCCGACGCGCGCCCTGGTCGACGGAGCGACGCGCCAGGGCAGGCGGATGCGCAGCCGACGCCGGATCGCGGTCGGCGTGGGCGTGCTCGCGGTCGCCGGGGTGGTGGCGGGAGCGTCGCTGTTCGGCGCGTACTTCCCGACGTATACGGTCGATGTGGAGACGCTTTCGGCGGGGCCAGGCGCCAAGCCGGGCAAGGTGACAATCCCTGACTTCTCGAAGCTGCCGAAGAATCCGCAGCCGCCGGCCGGGACAGAGCGGATCACGGGGCGGGCGACCGTGCAGACGCTGAAAGAGCTGATGCCCCAGGAACGGACCTCGGGGTACGAGAGCCAGCAGAGTCCCCCGATGGGGTATGAGGTCTTCGGCCGGCTCAGAACCGAGGGCTGGCCGGCCGGGGCGGAGGTGCAGGTCAATCTGCAGCTGAGCTTCGGGCGCGACATGTTCGTCCAGCAGCACGGGACGGAGCCGGCGCACACCTTGAAGGGGTTCTACTCCTGCGAGCATCGCGTGCCGGAGGGCGGGAAGATGTCCGCCTGCGGGGTCTCCAACCTGCGCGACGGCTCGGTACTGATGGTGTACGAGGACCAGTCCGGGCTGCTGCTGAGGCGGCACGCGGATCTGCTCCGTACGGACGGGATGCGGGTCGTCGTGGGCACGTCCAACGGCGCGGACATCGAAGACGGGCCCGTCGTCGATCTCGACCCGCCGCTGAGTCTGGACGAGTTGCGTTCGATCGTGACGAGTTCGCGCTGGCAGTACTTCGTAGACTCGCAGGTCAACCAGAAGGCGAAAAGTCTCAAGCCGCACACGGACCGGAGCCAGCAGATCCCGGCCGACGGCTCGATTCCCACCGACGACTCTCGGGGCACCACGGCGAAGCCGTCCAGCTCGGCCAGGCACTGATCCGTCCCAGAGGCGGACCACGCCGATCACGGCCATCGCGGGGCAGTCGCGCCCGCCAACCGCCAGCAGATGCAGCTCAGTAGATGCCAAAAGGTCACCTAAATCACCGGTATTGCAGCTAGTAGTGCTTGGTCATGTTGGTGCGGGGTCTGGCATGTTGCGGTGACAGGTGGGGCAGGCGCCGGTCCAGATCGCGAGGAGTATCTGCAGCTCGTGGACGACTCGGTAGAGGCTCAGGCCGACGCCGTCTCTTTTGGGGATCGGCTCAGTCGCTGCAGGGTGCAGAAGGCGTGGGCGACCGAGACGAGGGTGACGTGGTGGTGCCAGCCTGGCCAGGTTCGGCCTTCGAAGTGGGCCAGGCCCAGGGCCTGTTTCATCTCGCGGTAGTCGTTCTCGATGCGCCAGCGGAGCTTCGCGGTGCGCACGAGGACGGGCAACGGGGTGGTTGCGGGCAGGTTGGAGAGCCAGAACTGCACGGGCTCGTCCTGGTCGGCGGGCCATTCGGCCAGCAACCAGCGGACCGGAAGCTCGGTGGCGGCCGTGGCCTTGCGGATCTCGCGTCCGGCGGGCCGGATCCGCAGGGCCACGAAGCGCGAGTACATGCGTTTGTGCCCGCTGCGGCCACTGCCCGGCCGTGATCCCTCCCTCCACTGCACCGGCCGCGCGGAAGACTTTCCGGCCGCGATGACCAGGCTCTTCACCCTCCGGGCCGGCTCGGGGTAGGCAGGAACCGGCCGTCTGCCCCGGCCTGTGCAGGCCGGGGCAGACGGCTGTGCGTCCTCGGGCTGTGCGGTGGTCGAGGTCGAGATGCCCACCACGTAATCGAGACCGCGTTCTTCCAGGCCGAGCCGGAAGGCGGCGGTGTCACCGTAGCCGCCGTCGGCGATGACCTGGGGCACCTCGATGCCCCAGGACCGCGTCTCGTCGATCATGTCGAGGGCCAGCTGCCACTTCTCGACATGGCCCACCTGGGCAGGGATGGCGCACTTGCCACGGCGGGCCACTTTGGCCTGATCGGCCTTCGGCGAGGCGGGATCCCAGCTCCCGGGCAGGAACAGACGCCAGTTCACCGCCGCCGAGGCGCCGTTGGAAGCCAGGTGCAGCGACACCCCGGCCTGGCAGTTGGTGACCTTGCCCGCAGTGCCGGTGTACTGCCGGGTCACACACGCCGACGCATCCCCGTCCTTGAGGAACCCGGTGTCATCGATGATCAACGCGGTGGGCTTGACGACCGGCTGCATACGCCAGGCCAGACGGGCCCGCACATGCGCCGCATCCCACGGGCTGGAGGTGATGAAGTGGGCCAGCGCCTGCCGGTTCCCGTCTTCGCCCAGGCGGGCGGCCATCGGTTCCACCGACTTGCGCCCGCCGTCCAGCAGCAGGCCCCGCAGATAGACCCCACCCCACCGACGCTGATCCGCTCGCGCGAACGGCTCGAACATCTCCGCCGCGAAGTCCTCCAGATCACACCGGACCGCAGCCAACTCCCCACTCAGCACGTCCTGTCAACGACACGACCCATCAAGAAGACACGCCATCGCAGACCGCACATGACCAAGCACTACTAGGCACTGTTTCTCGGATCACGTGCGAAGCCAGATCATGAGAGCCGCGAGGGTGACGGTGCCGAGGTAGATGTAGGCGCGTTTTTCATAGCGCGTGGCGACGGCGCGGAAGCCCTTCAGCCGGTTGATGGCGCGTTCGACGGTGTTGCGCTTCTTGTAGCGCTCACTGTCGAACCCGGTGGGGCGGCCGCCGCGTGAACCACGGTTGTGTCGGTTCCGTTGCTGGTCGATGCGTTCGGGGATGGTGTTCCGGATTCCGCGTCGTCGCAGGTAACGGCGGTTGCTCCGGGACGTGTACGCCTTGTCCGCCAGAACATGGTCGGGCCGGGTGCGGGGCCGTCCGACTCCGGCCCAGGGGACGGAGACCTGCTCCAGCACCCGCTCGAGCTGGGGTCCGTCACCGTAGTGTCCGGGAGTCAGGACGAAAGCGAGGGGCCTGCAGCGTCCCTCGGCGGCGAGGTGGATCTTAGTGGTGAATCCGCCGCGGGAACGCCCCAGACACTCGCCGATCTGACCACCGCCTCCAGGCGGACTGCCAGATTCCGCAAGACCGGATCGACCTGGTTCGTCCCCCGCCCGGCCCCCTTTTGAGGAACGGCGGCCGGGGCCGCTTTCCTCGCGCCGGCGGCGTGCTGGTGGGCCCGCACGGCTGTCGAGTCCACCGACACGTCCCAGTCGATCGCGCCCACCGCGTCCTCGGCTGCCTGGATGCGAGACAGCAGCATCTGCCACGTTCCATCGGCTGACCAGCGGCGATGCCGCTTATAGACCGTTTCCCACGGCCCGAACCGCTCCGGCAGATCCCGCCACTGCACGCCGGTCCGCACCCGGTAGAGAACCCCGTTGATGACCCGGCGGTGGTCGCTCCACCGACCTCCACGCGCACCACCAGGAGGTAGGTACGACTCCAGCTGATCCCACTCCGCATTCGTCAGATCACCACGGCCCATACAGCCAGCCTGCCCCCAACACCCCACCCGCGTCAGGAGATCCGAGAAACAGTGCCTAGTGCCGTGACCGGCAACGTTTGCCCTGTTGTGATGTGACGCGCCGTCCGGGTGCTGTGGTGGACGGAGCGTGGGCGTCATTCTGTCCGGGTGGCAGAACGAGTGCGTGTCCGAGAGATCGATGACGATGACGGGCGGCGGCTGCTGCGGATTATCCGCAGAGGCACCGGGTCGGTGGTGACCTGGCGGCGGGCCCAGATGGTGCTGCTCTCCGCGCAGGGCATGCCGGTGGCGAAGATCGCCGAGGTGTCGTTCACCAGCGACGACCGGGTCCGGGACGTGATCCACAACTTCAACGCCGACGGCTTCGACTCTCTGTATCCGAAGTACGCCGGTGGTCGGCCGAAGACGTTCACGCTGCCGGAGCGCCGTGAGATCAAGAAGATCGCGAAGTCCAAGCCCACCGAGCACGACCTGCCGTTCTCGACCTGGAGCCTGTCCAAGCTGGCGGACTTCCTGGTCGCCGAGGGGGTGGTCGACGACATCAGCCACGAGGGCCTGCGCATCCTGCTCCGCGAGGAGGGAGTCTCCTTTCAACGCCTGAAGACCTGGAAGACCTCCCGTGATCCGGACTACGCGGCCAAGAAAGCGCGCGTCGAGCACCTGTACGCCATCGCCGACGGCGAGGTCATACCCGAGGACGGCGAACCCGAAGTCATCTTCTGCATGGACGAGTTCGGGCCGCTCAACCTGATGCCCCACCCGGGCCGGCAGTGGGCCGAACGCGGCGGCAAGCACAAGAGCCCCGACCGTGAACCACGCCGGCGGCGACGGGCGACCTACAACCGCTACGGCGGAGTGCGGCACCTGTTCGCCGCCCTGGACCTGGCCAAGGACAAGCTCTACGGCCACATCAAGCCGATCAAGAGGCGGACGCAGTTCCTCGAGTTCTGCCGCTACCTGCGCACTCTGTACCCGTCGACGGTGCGGATCGCGATCGTCTGCGACAACTTTTCCCCGCATCTGACCACGAAGAGGTGCCAACGGGTCGGCACCTGGGCCGCGGCTAACAACGTCGAGATCGCCTACACCCCGACGAACTCCTCATGGCTCAACCGGATCGAGGCCCAGTTCACGGCCCTGCGCTACTTCACCCTCGACGGCACCGACCATGCCGCCCACAAGGAACAGGGCAGCATGATCCGCCGCTACATCATCTGGCGAAACCGTCACGCCGACGACCAACGCCTACGCGCCGTCGTCAACAGGGCAAACGTTGCCTGATCCGGCACTAGTACTGCAACGGTGTTTGCTGTGACGGGTAGGCAGGTCGATCGTTGGTGTTGTCATGGGTGGGGATCTTGCTGAGGTCAGGTCGTGGGCCGGTGAGTTGGGTGCGGTGCAAGGGCGGTTTCTTCACCGATTCGGCAGATCGGAGCCTCGTGAGTCAGCTCTTGCCTATATGCGGGGACTCGTAGCCCCGTTGCAGCGGAAGAACGGCTGGACGCTGGCCGAAGAAGCCGGCCACGCAGGTCCGGACCGCATCCACCGGCTGTTGAACCGGATCGAGTGGGACGCCGACGAGGTTCTGGACGATGTGCGTGACTACGTGGTCGAGCATCTCGGCGATCCTGGTGCGGTGCTGATCGTGGACGACACCGGCTTCCTGAAGAAGGGCACCGGTTCGGCCGGGGTGCAACGGCAGTACTCCGGCACCGCGGGCCGCACGGAGAACTGCCAGGTCGGTGTCTTCCTCGCCTATGCGGCCCCGCTCGGACGAACGCTGATCGACCGCCGTCTGTATCTGCCTGCCTCCTGGACGGACGACCGAGAGCGGTGCCGCCGGGCCGGCATTGACGACGAGGTCGGCTTCGCGACGAAGGTGGCGATGGCCAAGGAGATGGTCCGCCGCGCGATCGCCGGCAAGATCCCGTTCCGCTGGGTGACCGCAGATGCCGGCTACGGCTACAGCAAGGGCTGGCGCTCTGAGCTGGAACAGGCGGACGTCTTCCACGTCATGGCCACCACCCGCCACGACACGGTCGTCACCCGCTGGGCCATCGACCACCCCGTGAGCGATCTATTTCCCGCCCTGCCCCGGCAGAAATGGAAACGCCGCTCGTGCGGCCAGGGCTCCCACGGGCCCCGCGTCTATGACTGGGCACGCGTCGAAGTCCGCCCCTGGCACCGGCCCGACCGCCGGCATTGGGTGATCGCCCGTCGCAGCGTTGCCCGTCCCCAAGAGCTCTCCTACTACATCGCCTACGGCCCGGCCGACGCCACCCTGGACGAGCTGATCCACATCGCCGGGAGCCGCTGGGCGATCGAGGAATGCTTCCAGACCGCGAAGCAGGAGTGCGGCCTGGACGACTACCAGGTCCGCCGCTACCCCGGCTGGCACCGCCACATCACCCTGGCCATGGCCGCCCACGCCTGCCTCACCGTCCTGCGGGCCCGCCAGCTCGACACCGGGAAAGCAGAAACGGATCCTCCCAGCTCATCCACCTCAGCCTCGCCGAGATCAGACGCCTGATCCACCGCCTCACCAACCGACGGCACGCACCCGTCGACCACATCCTGCACTGGTCGACCTGGCGCCGAAAACGACAACACCAAGCCCGAACCAGCCACTACAAACAACGAGGCCACGCCCCACCGACTGACCACCCGTCACGACAAACACCGTTGCAGTACTAGGGCGCGTATCTAGTCGTGATCAATCTGCGGGACTTTCCACTGCAGGGTGACGTGTTCTGGTAGATCGTCGTCTGTGACGCAGATGCAACTGACTGATGCGGAGTGGGAGTTCATCGAGCCGTATCTGCCGATAGGCAGGTACGGCCCGTACCCCGAGCGGCTGCGGCAGCAGTTCGAGGGAGTGATCTGGCGATTCAGGACGGGCGGGCAGTGGCGGGAAATGCCGCAGGAGTTCGGCCCTTGGCCCACCGTCCATAACCGTTTCCGGCAGTGGCGGGACGCCGGTGTCTTCGAAGCCCTGCTGGAAGGGCTGATCGCCGATGCCGCCAAGCGGGACGAGGTGGACCTGTCGCTGGTCAGCGTGGACTCCACCACGGTCCGGGCCCACCATGATGCCGCCGGGATGCACCTCGATGCCGGTGTCCTCACCGCTCTGGAAAAGGCAGCTGCCGAGGAGGAGAAGGCCCGGCAAAAGGAGGCGGCCCGGAAGGACAAGCCGGACAGGGCGCCGGAAAAGACCCCGCGCGGGAGGAACGAAGACGCATCCGGCGCCGACGAAAAGTCCGCCTGAAGGCCGCCCTGCTCGGACGATCGAGGGGGGACAAACCAGCAAGGTCCACCTCGCCGCCGACCGGAAATGCCGCCCGCTGGCGATCATCTTGACCGCGGGACAGGCCGCGGACAGCCCTCAGTTCATCCCTGTGCTCAACAAAGTTCGGGTCCGTGTCCCGGTCGGCCGTCCCCGCACCCGGCCGGACGCGGTCGCCGGAGACAAGACATCCCACGCGGATAAGCGTCAAGCTGCCGCTGCGATATGTCCGGCTGAGGGCTCCGGGAAGGCGATTGCTTCGTTGTAGGTGTGACCGTTCTGGAGGCAGTGGAACAGCATGCCCATGAAGCGATTGAAGAGGTTCCGCTGTGCCGCGACGTGACGATCGCCAGCTGCTCGTCGGCGGTCGTAGTGGGCTCTGGCGCCTGGTGACCTGGTGAGAGAGACGAAGGCCCAGACGTAACCGACGGCAGCCAATCGCTGGTTCTTGACCTTCCGGCTCATGACCTTGCAGCTCTTGCCGCTGGCTCTGGTGACCGGGGCGCTTCCCGCGTACGCCTTCAAAGATCCGGCGTTGGCGAATCGGGCCCGGTCGTCGCCGATCTCCGCCAGGATTCGGGCGCCTGTCAGTGCGGCGAGGCCTGGAAAGCTGCGGATGACCGGTGCATCCGGATGCTCTTCGAAGGCCTGTGTGACGGCTTCTTCGAGCTGGTCGGCGTTGTCGCAGGCGGTGTTCACCTGCCTGAGCAGAGCGGAGGTCTGATGCCCGAGAGCCGTCTCGACCTGCGGGAGCTGGTGGAGGTAGTCGCGTTTGAAGACCTCATGGAGCCTTTCGGCGTCGGCCTGGATGCCGCGGACTCGGCCGGCCTGCTTGAGCAGTGTCTGCAAGCGTCGCCGTGTCAGCTTCGCGGCCATGGTGGGGGTCGGTGCTGCCGCCAGGATGGTGCGGGCTTCCCTCGAACACAGACCGTGCTTGTGCTGGGCGAAGGCGTCGAGGATTGCAGGGTAAAACTCTCTGAGCTGGGAGCGAAGCTTGTTTTGGGCCTGTCCGCGAGCCCAGACGGCGTCTTGTTGGGCCCGGGCGAGCACGGCGATGGCCTGGACGAGCTCGGAGTCCGCCGGCAGCGGCCGGTGGGCGGCCATGTCGGTTCGCAGGATGTTGGCCAGGGCCGCAGCGTCGACGGCGTCTGACTTCTTGCGGGCGACTGAGTGGCGATCTCGGTAGCGGGCAACTGCCAGCGGGTTGATCGCGAAGACCGGCCGCCCGGTGGCCCGCAGGCAGGCGACGAGGAGTCCGCGTGAGGTCTCGATCGCCACGGGGATCGGGGCGGCCTCGCTGTCGCCATGTTCGGCCAGCAGGTCCGTGAGCTGGGTAAACCCTGCAGCGTCATCGCCGATCCGCACCTTGGCGAGTTGCTTTCCGCCGGCATCGACCAGTGCAATGTCGTGGTGGTCTTCGGCCCAGTCCACGCCACAGAACACTGGCGTCGGTAACTCGACTATCGCCATCCGGTCCTCCTTCGTCGCGTCTCTTTCTCCAGGCCAGAGCCTGTGCAGGGTGCGCGTGCTCCCTAATGGAAGTGCTCAAGGCACGTCATCCCACCAGCCGTTCGCAACCCCAGCGAGTCGTGCGGCCCTCGGTCCGCGTCAGAGCTGAAAGCTCAAGGCAGAGCAGAGAGGTGATCCGCACAACCGGCTCGGACTACGGACAGCAAACCGCCCGGTGGCTGCAGACGGGCCGGCCCGCAGCAACAGGACCACTTCGAGGCCCGAACAGACAGAACCGGACCTGGATCCGAGCACTCATGCCCAGACTGCTGGGCGCGAGCCGGCCTCGTCTTGTCAACAGGACTCTCAGGCCCGGGCATACTCCAAGGCTCGGCTCGCGCCCCTGAAGGTCAGTTTCCACCGGCCTTCACTTCCCATTAGCCTCGCCGTTTCGTTTGGGTACGGCGGATGTTGGGGCGGAAACGCAAAAGTGCCCTTCCTGACCTGGGACGATGAACCTTGCTGAGGGGTTCTGTCGGTCCAGGCGGAGGGCACTTTCTACGTGCAGGATATCGGGTTGCGTCCCAAGATCCATGTCAGTGCGGATGGTTCGGGGGTGGTCGGTCATGCCGGGTCACGGTTACTGGCTGATCTTGCCGATGCCACGGGGCTGACCGCTGCGTACTCCGCCGCTCTCAGGCCGCTTCGGCCGCGCGGGACCGGGCATGATCCGGGCCGGATCGCCACCGACCTGGCGGTGATGCTCGCCGACGGCGGTGAGGCCATCGCGGACCTGGCCGTACTGCGGGACCAGACAAGGTTGTTCGGTCCGGTCGCCTCGACACCGACGGCCTGGCGGCTGCTCGCCGACACCGACGAGAGGACACTGGCTGCTCTGCGCCCGGCGCGTGCCCGAGCCCGGGAAGTCGCCTGGATGCAGGCCGCCGAGCAAGGCGAGGGCATACCCGCAGCCCGGGCCGCGGGGCACATGCTGCCCGGGCTGGTCCTGGACCTCGACGCCACGCTGATCACCTGCCACTCCGAGAAGGAGCAGGCCGCACCCACCTATAAAGGCGGCTTCGGCTTCCACCCGCTGCTGTGCTTCCTGGCCAACACCGGCGAAGCGCTGTCGGGCCGACTGCGGCCCGGGAATGCCGGTGCCAACACCGCGAGCGACCACATCACGGTGCTCGACCAGGCACTCGCGCAGATCCCCGACGCCCACCGGCACGGTACCGACATCCTCGTCCGCACCGACAGTGCCGGATCCGCGAAAGCCTTCCTCGCCCACGTCCGCGACGTGCGGAAACGAGGAATCCGTACCTTCTTCTCGGTCGGATACGCCATCACCGCGCCGGTCCGCCGCGCTGTCCGGGCCATGCCTGAGCACCTCTGGCATCCCGCCCTGAACCAGGACGGGACACTGCGCGCCAGCGCCGAGGTCGCCGAGCTGACCGGCATGGTCGATCTGGACGGCTACCCGGCCGGCACCCGCATCATCGTGCGCCGGGAGCGGCCGCACCCCGGAGCACAGCTGTCCCTGTTCGACCAGGACGAAGGCCTACGGCATCAGGTGTTCCTCACCGACACCCCGTACTCCGGTGGCGGCTCCGCGCAGTTCCTGGAGGTCCGCCACCGCGGACATGCCACCATCGAGGACCACATCCGGTGCGGCAAGACCACCGGCTTCGGCCGCTTCCCCTCCCGAGACTTCGGCGTCAACGCCGTCTGGCTCGAACTCAGCCTCGCCGCGATCGACCTGCTCGCCTGGACCCGTGTCCTCCTCCTGGACGGGGAGCTGGCCACCGCCGAGCCGAAGAAACTCCGCTACCGGCTACTGCACGTCGCCGGCCGCCTCACCCACGGCGGCCGACGCCTCCACCTGCGAATATCGGCGACCTGGCCCTGGAGAAACGAACTGGCCACGGCCTTCCACCGCCTCGCCGGACTGCCCCGACCCGCCAGCTGACCGGCAAACCCCCGTCCGCCCACGACCCGAAAGAACCCGGAGAACCTGACCACCGCGTCGGGACTCCGACCTGCCCAACAACCGAAATCACGTCGGCCACCCAGCAGTTGGCGATCAGCGACACCGCCTCAACCCAACCGAAACGGCGAGGTTAGGCGTACTCCTCCCGCGGCAACCGCACCTACCTCCGCAAACGCCAGATCAAGGCGGTCATCCCGGAGAAGAAGGACCAGGCCGTCAACCGGAAGAAGAAGGGCCGCCAAGGCGGCCGGCCCCTCAGCCACGACGCCGAGCTCTACAAGGCAAGGAACACCGTCGAGCGCCTGATCAACAAGCTAAAAGCCTGGCGCGGCATCGCCACCCGCCACGACAAGACCCCCGAAAGCTACCAAGCTGGACTCCACCTCCGCGCCTCCATGATCTGGATCAAAGACCTCACACGAGCCACGTGATCACGACCCGATATCCGCCCTAGACCCGTTCCAGCGAGCGGTGGGGAAGGGGCGGGGTTTCGACCTGGATGGAATCGTCGGGGCGGACGATCCCTCCACGGCGGACCACAGCCATGACGCCACACTTGAATGTGAACTCGCCGGACACGGAGTCCATGGTGAAGACCTCACCGAGCAGCCCCTCGTGGAAGTCGTTGATCTTCGAGCACGGGTTACGCAGTCCCGTCACCTCGAGCACCGCCCGCTCTCCGAGATGGAGCAGAGTGCCGGTGGGCAGGCCCAACAGGTCCACCCCGCGCGTGGTGATGTTCTCGCCGAGCTGACCCGCAGAGACCTTGAAGCCCTTGAACGCGAGCTCGTCGAAGAGTTCCTCGTGCATCAGGTGGACCTGGCGCAGGTTGGGCAGGTCCGGCTCGTAGGTCATGCGGAACTGGTGGCGGATCGTCTCACCTGCGTGAACGTCTCCTTCCACTCCGAGCCCCGTGAGCAGCGTGATGGAATCGCGATTGGGCTTACTGAACGAGTACACCTCGTTACGGCTCACTGCGGCGACCTGACCAGTCATCACGCCCTCCCACCTGTTGTCGTTCTGCGGCCGGTCGATCTTAAAGGTGGTGCAACCAGCCTTGTGAGGGAGGCATGCAGTGAGCGGACCTCATCGGGCGGATACGCCAGGGTACGGGACCCAACTGGCATCGTCCCGCCACTGCCCGCCGGTCCTGAACCGCCAGATCACCCCCTCGAACTGCTGCCGCAGCCGCTCGGGGTACGGGACGTACTCGCCGATCGGCAGATACGGCCCGATGAACTCCCACTCTTCGTCCGTCAGTTGCATGCACGTCACGCCAGAAGGTCTACCGGTCCAACCCCCGCCGCGAGGGCGAATCCCGCAGATTGATCACGACCCGATACGCGCCCTAGCAGTGGCCAGCAGTTCGTTTGAAGACGGTCGTGATCTCAGTCTGGTCGCAACCGAGTTCCTGAACGAATCGGTCCGGCGGCGCCAGCGCCGTGCCGCTCGGCTCCTGGCCTTTCCCATTCTGGTCCTGTCCGTGATTGCCCTGCTCACGGCTGGTCTGTTCCTGCTGATGCAGGCTCTTCCTGCTGCACACGGCGGGTGGTCGCTGGGGAGTTTCCTCGTGGTGTGGGCCATGCTGGCGGCGGGAGGACTTCTCTCAGCGCGCCGCAGCCACCATGTGGGACGTCTCCCGCAGCAGGAATCTCAAGATCGCATTCTCGCCACCCGCTCGAGCGCTTTCCTGGATGGGCTGAGGGATCTGTGGCCCTACCGGTCCGGCCCAGGAGCAGCTGCTCCTGGTCATCGAGCACTGGCTGGCCCGGCCGTTGGCAGGCCCTCCCGCGAGCAGAGCCAACGCAATGTCGAGGAGGCGCTGCGCGGAAAGTACGGTCGGCTCGGCGCACCGCCCGAAGCATTGACCCAGTGGCCGGGCCCTGTTCACGGCCGCCGGCCCGGAGAAGTCGAAGGGGGCGAGCGGTGACCATGACACCGCCCGAGGGGTCGGACACTGCGGTTGGCGACGAAGGTGCGCAGGCAACCCAGATGCCGACACCGTACTCGGCTCTTCCAGCCGCTGGTCAGGCGGAGGAGTGGGAGCGTGCAGTCCCAGGTGCTGGCGAACGCATCCTGCGCATCGTGGAGCAGGACTTCGAGCGCCAGGCTGAGAAGCACCGGCAGTGGTGTCTCGACCGCGTTCATGAGCGCCGCTTGGACACGGTCAACCTGGTGCTGCGCGCAACCGGCCTGATCGTCGGCAGTGGTGGTGTGGCTGGTTACCTCTGGGTCGCCAAATACTTCGTCGACCACGGCGCTGCGGTGCCCGCGGCGGGCATGCTCGGGGGTGGTGTCGCGGCGCTCGCCGCAGCGTTCGTCGGCAACTCAAAGCGAAACTCTCGTTCTTGAAGCCCCCTGCACCCACCTTGGGAATCAAGTGCTGCCAGGCGTGCAGATTTTTCCCGCTTGCTACGGAAGCCGTAGGCAGCCCTGGATGTTTCCCGCTTTGCTTGTTCGAACGGCATCCCGGGGAAGTACTCGCTGCGCGGTGAAGCTGAGGGTGAGACAGCCCAGCAGGCAGTGGGGGCGCGCTTCTCGATGACCCGGTAGTCCGGGTGGGCGGGGGAGAGCCACAACCCCGCGTACCGCAGCCCATTGTCCGTGCCGACGTAGTAGAGAGTCAGGAGGCGGTTCTGGGATGCGGCTGTCGATCCGACCTTCACGTAGGCGCCTGGGCCGCTGAAGGCAATCACGTAGACGTATCCGACTCCCTCCGGAGCTTGCATCGGCACGGCGTACTGCTGGATGAACCTGCGAACCGGGTTCGTCGCGCGACCATGAATCCAAGCGAGCACAGCGCGATTGAACTGTGATGCACTGACAACCGCGCCGAAATGACCGACCGTTTCATGATCTCAGAAAGATTACCGGCACCGCTGGCCTGCCCGCCGTGGCCAGAGCTCGGGGCCGGAACCGACCTCAGCGCGCCCCGACGCCCTCGACAATGTGATAACGCAGCCAGGCCGGGGGGGTGCCTCTATGTCCTTCGTCAAGGTGTGACCGTGTGCCGCAGTCGGCGACTCTTGAGCACCCCGGCAACCATTCCGGCTCGGCGGGGGTCCTCCATACCAGGCCCCGCTCGGGGCCATCGACGCAAGGGGGAGGAGCGTCATGGGGGTCCGCAGGGCAGCGAAAGGCGTCGGCGAGTTCCTGGTCGAGACGGTGGGAGAAGCCGTCGCCGAGGTGATCCTCAGCCTGCTCGCCTGTGCCCTGCTCGGCTGCCTGGCTCTGATCGCCTACCTGAGCTGGTCCCTCAGCCCGCGCTTCACCATCGCGGGGGCTGGGCTGCTCAGTCTCCTCCTCGCCCACGGCGCCTGGCAGACCTTCCGCACCCCCGCGAAGGGGCGCCGTCGGGGCCTCGCCGCCCTGACCGCTGTCGGGTTCACCGTGACCGCCATGACGGCCCTCTTCCTGCTGCTCTACTCCACAGGATGCGACTGCCTGTGAGGCCGTTTGGTTCAGCTACGCAAGTCCGAGGCCGGTCATGCGGTAGCTGTTTCGGGGACTCGTGACTCGTAGAAGGTGCCGTCGCGGAGCATGGCGAACAGAACGCTGATGCGTTGGCGGGCGAGGCGGAGGAGGGCCTGGGTGTGGGTTTTGCCGCGGGCGCGTTGCTTGTCGTAGTAGGTGCGGGAGGCGGGGTCGGCGTTCATGCAGGCGAAGGCGGAGAGGAACATGGCGCGTTTGAGCTGGCGGTTGCCGCCTCGGGGCGCGTGTTCGCCGTGGATCGAGGTGCCCGACGACTTCGTGGTCGGGGCGAGTCCGGCGTAGGAGGCCAGGTGGGCGGCGCTCGGGAAGCTGGTGCCGTCGCCGACGGTGACCAGCAGGACTGCGGCGGTCCTGACACCGACGCCGGGCATCGACGTCAGGACCTTGGAAAGAGGGTGGGCCTCCAGCAGGCTGTTGATCTGGGCTTCCATCGCCCGGCGCTGGGTGTGGACGGCGGTGAGCTGGCCGGCCAGGGAAGGGATCACGATGTCCAGGGTGCCGGTCCCGGGGACGACGACGGTCTGCTCGTCCAGGGCGTCGAAGACCTCGTCGATCAGCCGGGTGGCCATGCGCGGGGCCTTCGGGCGGATCAGCTCCACGAGTCTGCGGCGTCCGGCTTTGCGCAGGGCGGCCGGGGATCCGTAGCGTTCCAGCAGCCAGGTCACGGCCTGGTGGTCGAGGCGGGGGCCGAGGACGCGTTCCAGGCTGGGGTGGAACTGGGTGAGCAGGCCGCGTATCCGGTTGGAGGTGCGGGTGGCCTCGGCGGCGAGGTCCTGGTCGAAGCCGGTCAGCACGGTCAGCTCTGCGGTGATCTCGTCGGTGAGTTCCAGCGAGCGCAGGGTGTGCGGCATCGTCCGTGCGGCGTCCGCGATCACGGCCGCGTCCTTCGCGTCGGTCTTGGCCTCGCCGGGGTAGAGGTCGGCGATCCGGCGCATGGCCAGGCCGGGCAGGTAGGCGACGCGGCAGCCGGCGTCGCGGGCGACGGTCAACGGCAGGGCGCCGATGGAGGCGGGCTGGTCCACGATGACCAGGACGGTGCCGAACTTCGCGGTCAGCTTCTCGAACACGGCCCGCAGCTTCGGCTCGCTGTTGGGCAGCGGCTTGTCGAAGACCTTCTTCCCGGCTGGGGTCAGCCCGTGGCCGTGGTGAGCGGACTTTCCGACGTCCAGGCCGAGGAACACACCCACGTCTTCGATCTCGAACATCGTGCCCTTTCGGGGGTGTTGGCGGTGCCGGCCTCGGCTCGGGTGTCGTGCTCGCGCATCCACGTTATGCAGACCTGCCGCCCGCGAACCGTCCGGCGTTGCGCCGGACCGGGCGGTGGCCGGACCTCTGATCAGCGTCTCCGACGAACACCCCCGGACTCGGTGACACCACCCCCCAGGTCATCCCGTCGACAGGGGGACACAGTCATGCCGGGCCCGGAGGCCAGCGGCCCTCTTGCAGGACCGCGAAAAAGATAACGGGGGCAAGCTCCACCGTCTGGTCCTGAAGGTGATCGAGGACCGGCTCGAAATTCTCGCAAAATGGACTGCCTCGCGCGGGGCTGAGGTCGGGAGTGGCTGGGTATTGCTGTTCCGGTGTCCGGTCACCGGGGTCTTGTTGAGTCCCTGGTCTCTGAGTCCCTGGTTCGGACCTGACAAAAGCGCAGTTCAGGGGCGCCTGCTCTGCCTGGCCAGGGGACTGGAGGGACTGAACATCCCTGTTCCATTCATTGAGCGTTTTCAGCGTTGCCTCTCCAGGGTGAGGACGGCCTTGGCGATTGACGTCATGCGGTTCGGGCTGCATCGCGATCTTCGGAAGATCCGCCAGGACTTGAGTCGCGCCATGCCGCGTTCGACGGGTGCCCGGGATGTGGCCAGTGCCCGGTTGACGGTCCGTTCTGTCGGGGTCAGCTGCCCGCGGGGCGGGCGTCTGCGTCCGGTGGTGACCCAGGGGCCGGCACCTGTGTAGGCGCGGTCGGCCAGGATAAGGAGAACGAGATCACGCGACGCCGTAAATTCGCAGGGGGTAACATGCCATTATGTGCAGTCACCGGAAAGCAATTCAAAGTCCGATCGTCGCGAAGCACATGAAAAGATTCTTCAAGGGGGTGACGGCACACGAGAGGAAAGATCCCAGCCTGATGGCGGAGGCATATGCGCGGCACTTGTTCCATGAGCGGCGCCGGGAGCTGGTCGACGATAAGAAACTATCTCACTCCCCGTTTTATGTTGGTCTGGGGGTGAGCGAAGGCGGATTTGAACGCCTCACCAAACGAAGCCTGCTCGTATCCGACACCCTATTGTTAGCACATCATGGACCAGGGAGTGCGCGCGAGCTCGTTCAACTTCCCCCGAGCAGGAGCACGGACCTCCTCGAGCGCATTTTCCTCCCTTCTAGGCGTAGCACTTCCTTTGACCCTCAGAGTGGAATTACTGTAACCGAATGGCCGGAACGTCTCTCTCTGGTGTGCGACAACATTTTTTACCTTGGGGCAGTGGATCGCCGATTCTGAGCCCCTGCTCAGGTCTGGACTTGTTTGGTATCTGCCCAAATACTCGATCCAAAGCGTGCGGTAGCGTTATTTCCGCCAGTCCAGAAGGTGTAAGTCGCACCGACAGTCAAGCCAGCCTAGTTCGGACGGCACTTGACTTCTTAGTACGGGACGGAAGAGCCATCGAGGAGGTGGAAGGTTCTGGCAGTGGACCGGTACAGAGCCGCGTGGTGCGCCCTATTCTCCAGATGGACCTTCCATTCATCGATGGCGTACCGATGGCTACCGCTAGTCGCATCACGGTCGAGGAATTCGGCTCCTACCGTGCGGCCAAATGATTCTTGCAGCAAAGCCTCACAGATCTCGATGGAGTCGTTCAAAGTGACCACATGGAGCACGAACTGCGCAAGATCGGAAATCAGCTGGAAGATGAGATCAGGCGCGTTCAGTCGCAAATGAATATTGCCCGCAGAAAGCGCGCAGTATCGGTCACTGGTGCAGTCATTGGAACTGTAGGAGCCGTGCTTGTCGCAGTCTATGGGCCAACCATGACGGCGGCGCTTCCTCTCATCGGCGCGGCCGGGGCCGGTGGGGTTTGGGAAATCATCCGGAATACCGCAGAAAACAGTCCGAGGACGCTACGCGACGACCAGTGGTATTACATGTGGCTCATGGCGAAGAACAGTAACTCGTACACTATCTGAGAGGAAAGTGCCCCATCCGGGCTTGCGACATCCGAGAGCCCTCGACCACGAACTACCCTAATAGAATGAGCGTTTTGAGAGCGGCCACCGATCGGGTGACGGCGGGAAGGCCGCAACGCACGATGCGCCCATGCCGTTGAGGGAGGTGTTCGACGTCTCAACTCATCAGCGCAGGTGCCTCGTTGGTTCCATATCCTGCCGCACTCGACCTGTCTCACGCACTGGTCGAGTGGGTGACCATGCTCATCGTCACCCGCGAGGGTGATCGCCGCTGTAAGCTCCCGCCGCACCAACGCGCGCTCGTCGCTCTGGTGTACCTACGCAAGCACGACACCCTGACCCAGATAGCCGCCGGCTTCGGCATCTCAGTCGGCACCGCCCACGCCTACGCCACCGCCGTCATCGACCTCCTGGCCGACCGGTCACCGGGCCTGCTGAAGGTCCTGCGTGACACCGACCCGCAGTACATCCTGCTCGACGGGACGCTCGCCGAGTGCGACCGAGTGGGCGACGGGAAAGCCGACTACTCCCACAAGCACCGCCGCCACGGCGTGAACGTGCAGGTCGTAACCGACCCTGTCGGCCAAGTGCTGTGGATCTCACCGGCCCTGCCGGGCCGGTGCCACGACCTGACCGCCGCCCGCACCCACCGCATCATCCGGATCTGCGAACGCCAGGGAATCCCTATCCTGGCCGACCGCGCCTACACAGGTGCCGGCCCCTGGGTCACCACCGGACGCAGACGCCCGCCCCGCGGGCAGCTGACCCCGACAGAACGGACCGTCAACCGGGCACTGGCCACATCCCGGGCACCCGTCGAACGCGGCATGGCGCGACTCAAGTCCTGGCGGATCTTCCGAAGATCGCGATGCAGCCCGAACCGCATGACGTCAATCGCCAAGGTCGTCCTCACCCTGGAGAGGCAACGCTGAAAACACTCATTACGCGTGTGTGTACGCGTACACGCGAGTACAAACGTCTTCTATCCTGAGCGGCTCATAACAGAGACTTTCAGTCCCTTTCTGGGTGCTAGCAGTGCTGTGACCTGCCCTTATGCCGTAGGGACTGAAAGAGACTGAACAGGCTGTTGGCCCCTCGGCAAGGACGATCAGCGTGCCGCGTCAACGTGAGACCAGCGGTCCCCGCTCCGCAGGAACCGTCAGTCCCTACGACGTTGCCCGCTGGTGCGCAGGGAGCGGCTGGCCCGTCCACCCGCTGGCCCCGGGCCGTAAGAACGACGGCGCAGTCGACAAGGAGGACAGCCGGATACGGTGAGAATTGCGAAGGCAGCGTCCGCGAGTTCGGAGAGGGAGTGACTTGCCGGAGTGGACTATCGACTTCGGGAAGTTCAGCGCGCGGGGCATCAAGGGCAGTGACGCCGTCGCACGCAAACTCGACGAGCTGGCGCGGACGGCGTTGTCACCCTGGTGACCGTGAAGCGTGACTTGATGGCGTGCCTGCACTCCCTGACGAGGACGGAGCACAGCCGTAGGGCGGCCAGGGACGCCGGGCTGACGGTGTGACCGACCGCACGCTGAAGGCGTGGCTGGACGAACGACGCCGGCCGTCGAACGCCGACCTGGAGCACATCGACGCCGCCTACCGGACGGTGCGCCGCCGCAATGTGGCCCGGCATCTCCTGGCCCGTCTCAACCGTGAAGGACGCGGGACCAGGGTGGAGATCCACCCGCTGAACCAGGCGCAGGCGGCGACGCCTCTGCAAAGGGTGGTGGAGTACCGGACGATGAACGTCCGCCGCTGGGACCGGATCGTCGAGGCCTGGGTTGCGGGCGATCTCCAGGGCCTTGACGACGAGTGGGCCACCGACGTTCCGCCCGACCTCGGTTCCCAGTGGGGCCAGTACGACTGCGTCACCAACATCGGCTTCGCCGCGTAGTGGAACCAGGCCGCCCCGGTGTCTCCAGGGGCGGCGGGTGTCGGCTGGCGGTTGGCCGGTGGTCACGTCTGGAAGGTGGGTTGGCCCTGCGGAACGTGCGAAGTGGCCGCAGGGCCGTCCCGGGAGCACCGTCCTGTCAGGGCACTCATGCCCGACCGTACGAGCAGCAGCGGTTCACCGCCCGGCGAGCTGATGCATACTTGCTCACCCCGGCCGTGGGCGCTGTCACGATGAGCCCGCATTGCTGCCGAACCCCTGTGCAACCTGTTGCCGCGCCCGATCATGCGCTCCGGCTGGTGGGGCCGAGGCGGTGACAGGCCGTCTACCCTCATGTGGAGCCGCTCCCGCCCGGTGGTGACCTCACCTCGAAGCCGATGCCACCACCGGGCTCGTCCCTGGCCGGCCGCGACGAGTCGCTGGCCCACGAGAAGTGCGGAATGTATCGATCCCGCAGGTGCTCTGTCTCTCTGGTCAGCGGCTTCTTCGGTCCTCCCGTCCGGTGCCCACGCGTTGCCGTCCAGCCACCGCGCCCACTTCCTTGGTTCTCGCGTCGGCCTCGGTTCGGGAGGCGGCGATATACCTGCGGCTTCCCACCTTGCCCTACTGGCTACGCGGTGGCCATCGCTGATGGTGAGTGGTCATGGAGCCTGGAAGCCTACAAACGACAGGGGAATTAGGCGACGTTCGCCAACAGAGCGGCATGCACGACGACCTGGTGAGGTACTTGAAGAAGAGGCGCAAGCTGTGACCACGACCCCGCACCCCGCCGTGAAACTGGCTGACCTGCTCATCGATCTCAAGCGGTACGAGGAGGCCAGGGAACTGCTGGCCCGGCGGATCGCGGTAGACCCCGAGTCCAGTGATGGCGGCGTGCCCGGGTGCGCCGCCAAACCGATCACCGACTTCGACACCGTGGTCTCCCGGGAGGCCGTCATGCCCGAGTCGGTGTCGATGAGGACCTGGTGGTTGGTGGAGTACCGATTCTGCGACTGCTCGGCGATGGCGATGGCGTGGTCGCGGGTCGGGACAAGGGCGCCGTCCACGATCAGTACGGCGTCCTTGGCGAGCCTCTTGCGCGGCTGGAAGGCGAGTATCGGCCCGAGGTTGATGGCAGGCTTCCCCGTGACCGGCTCACCCATCCATCCGCATTTGGATCGCGCGCCCCGGAACACCGCTCGACGACCTGTTCCTGCCGGTGCGCTCCACTTCTGAGGAGGACTCCCACATGTCATCTCCCACTTCCACGAAACGAACTGTCGCGGCGGTGCACGCCGCTCCGGTGTTCATGGACACCGAGGCGACCGTCGGCAAGGTCATCCGCTTCATCGAACAGGCTGGCCGGGAAGGCATCGACCTGCTGGTGTTTCCCGAGACCTTCGTGCCCGGTTACCCGTACTGGATCGAGGCCTACGCCCCGCTGGACCAGCAGGGCGCCAACATCGCGTACGCCGAGGCGTCCGTCGAGGTGCCCGGTCCGCAGATCGCCCGGGTCCAAGCCGCTTGTGACCGCGCCGGGGTCGGCGTCGTTCTCGGTGTCAGCGAGAGGCTCACGGGGACCCGCACGTGTTTCAACAGCCAGGTCTTCATCGAACCCGACGGCACCCTTCTCGGAGTTCACCGCAAGCTCCAGCCCACCTACGCCGAAAGGATCGTGTGGGCTCAGGGCGGCGGCGCCACCCTCAGCGTCTTCGATAGCGCTCTGGGCCGGATCGGCGGTCTGGCCTGCTGGGAACACACCATGAACCTGGCCCGGCAGTCCCTGATCACCCAGGGCCAGCAGATCCACGCAGCTGCATGGCCCGGTCTGTCCACCATGACCGGCTTCGAGACTGTCGCCGACGTCCAGATCGACGCCATGATGAAGACCCACGCGCTCACGGCGCAGGCGTTCGTCATCTCCGCCGGAAACCCGGTGGACGAGACGTGCCTGCAGTGGATGGAGTCCACTGTCGGACCGCAGAAGCACATCACTGCGGGTGGTGGCTGGTCGGCCGTGATCCACCCCTTCAATCAGTACCTCGCCGGCCCGCACACCGGCCTCGAAGAGCAGCTCGTCACCGCCGAGATCGACCTCGCCGACATCAACGCGGTCAAGGTCTGGGTCGACTCCCGGGGCCACTACGCGCGACCGGAGATCCTCGGCCTACGGGTCGACCGACGCCCTCTCTGGCATGACGAAGGACACCGCGAATGGCCTGCCGCCCCGAGCGACGGCGCCGCCGCCCCGGCAGCCGAAACGGCCTGAGCAGACGACATCGGTTTTTTCTGCATCACGTGGCGGAAGAAGTGTCTGGCGGCGGCCTTGCCCCGGCGGCCCTCTGTAGGTCAGCGAGCCACTATTTGCCAGATGTACTGCGACAGGACAAGCGGCTCGTGCTACTAACCGTTCTGAGGTTTTTCTGAGGATGTGCCACGCCTCGTGAGACGGCGGCCGTGGACCATCGCCGTGAGACTGCGGAAAACCTGCTGCTCAGAAGCTCGGTGAATGCCATGGGCCGCGAGACCCTACATGGGACGGGAAGCGGACCAGCGCGCCGGTGGGAAAGGCGCGCTGACCCCGAGCGGACGGAGGCGTCGGCCGTGCCGCTGTTGGCCTGGTCGTCAGCCACTCCAGCCGATCGCCAGCCCGGCAAGTACGAGCACGAAGCCAACTGAGCACACGACTCGTTGCTGACGGGACCATGTATCCCACCCTCGTTGTCCCTTGCTCCCTACCAACATCCCGACCGTGCCAACGATGAATGCACTGAACCCGAACCAGGCCATGCACTTATCTGAAGCTGCAAGACGCGGGATCGTCAACAGAAGCCGCCGCGCCGGCAGCCTGACCAGCGCCAACGGCCAACGAAGCGTGCCTGCCGCATGTGGGCGATTCAGTGCATGGATCCATCCGTGCTTCTGTGCGCCCCGCCGTGTGGCCTCATTGCGCGCCCGTCCTGGGGAAGGTGGAGGGCGACGGGGCCGATCGGCCGGGTCGGCCCGGCGGCGCCAGCCCATCTGGTGGGCCGCCCGAAAGCGAGGAGTTGGACATGAGCAATCCATCGGCCTGGGAGGTCGGCAAATGGTACGACCGCTTCGGGGGCCTGTACGGCCTGACCATGGGCGACAGCATGCACCTGGGCATGTGGGCCGACGGCGTGCGGACGGAGACGGGGGAGCTGACGGCCGACGAGATGTGGGAGGAACTCACCCGAGCTCAGGATTCCTGGACCGGCACCCTCATCGACGTCATCGGGCTGCTGCCGGGACAGCGGATGCTGGACGTCGGCTGCGGCACAGGCCGGCCCACCGTGCGGATCGGCACCGAGTCGGGCGCGAGCGTGCTCGGCGTGACAGTCAGTGCCGCGCAGGTCCGGGCCGGGCACGACCGCGCTTCGAAGGCGGGACTGTCCGACCGCGTCACCTTCGAACAGGCGGACGCCATGGCCCTGCCCCAGGAGTCCGAGACCTTCGACGCCGCGTGGGCCATCGAGTCCTTCGCTCACTTCTCCGACCGCCCCGCCGCGATCCGCGAGGTTCGGCGGGTGCTGCGGCCCGGGGGCCGCTTCGTCCTCGCGGACTGCTACGAAGCCGTGCCCTTCACACCCGAGGAAGTCCAGCTCTTCCAGGCCGCGTTCGCCCTCTCCCGCCTTCCCGCCGGACCCGAGGACTACTCGCGCATGCTCGGCGAGGCCGGCTTCACCATCCAAGTCACTCGCGACATGTCTCGGGAGTTCAAGCCCACCTACGACCTGATCCCGCGCCTGTTTGCCGCAAGGCGCGCCCAGATCGCGGCGCTGGTGGGCACCGACGCGATGGAGCAGCTCGATGTCGTCTACCCGCGCATCCTCGCCCTGTGCCGGGACAAGATGGGATACACCATGGTCAACGCCGTGAAGTCCACCTGACGGCGGCCAGTCCCGTCCCGACTCCCGGGCTTCCGTCGCCGCCAGGTCAAAATCACCCGGCACAGCACCCCATCGCCATCTGCCACCCCGGGCTGGCCGGGCCGTCGCCTGCAAGGGGGAACGGTTCAGCGTGGAACCGACCGGTCAAACTAGCCTGGCAAACGGTCAAGATTGCTTGTCGGAGGACAGTGCTGCTCCTGTCACGCCCACCGGCCGTTTCCTGGCGGCAGGTGCTGGCCCAGCGGATCGCCCAACGGTTCAGCGACAGCAGCCTCCACGTCACCGGCCGCGCTGCGCATACTGCTGCCAGTTCGCATCCGATGCAATTGGCGGCGCTTGGAACATCGGTACAGCGGTTGACGCCAAGCCGAAGATGACGTGTGACGGCTGACGGGCCGGGCCGCCCCTCCCTCAGCCGGGGGCCAGCCGCGCCGCAGGCGGCCCTTCCTGACGACCCGGTGCCTCCCCGCGAGAACCGACCGTGTCCGGCACGAACCGCCGACCGGCCGTGCGAACACCGCCTTCACACTCCTCTGACCGCTTCCTGACACCGCGCGACTACTGTCCCGCGCATGCGCACCTCTCCTCACCGCCCATGCGGTCACCAGGACAGCACCCGCAGGCCCCTCCGGCACGCGATCGGCGCCACCGTCGCGGTGTCGGCGGCCGTCGTCGCACTGGTCACGCCGACCGCGGCCGCCGACGCCGCGCCGCACAACCCGTCGTCCACCAGCGGCAGCGCGGCGGGACCGGACACCACCACCCACGCCGGCGCCACGACCGCACAAGAGAGCAACCGGATCAACGCCTACTGGACCCCCGAGCGGATGAAGCTGGCAGGCGCTCTGGTCCCCGAGATCACCCCCGTTCCCGAGGACGACAACACGCCGGACGACCCGCGGCCGCTTCCCGTGAACACGCCGGACTCCGGGACCGTGTGGACACACGGAGGGGCGGTGCAGAAGAACGTCGGCCGCCTGTTCTTCACCTTCTCCGACGGCTATGACGGCAGTTGCACCGCGACGGTCGTCACCAGCGCCAACCGCAGTACCGTCATCACGGCAGCACACTGCCTGAGAGGCGTCGGGTCGCCTTCTGTCGACGATACCTGGAACCACAACTTCTACTTCGTGCCCGGCTATCGCAACGGAACGAAACCGCACGGCGGCTTCAGCATCAGGACCATGGCCACCTCTTCCCGCTGGGACGCCGATCCGGACACCACGGATTCGTCGGACGTCGCTGCCGCCGGCTACGACACGGGACTCCTCGTGGCGAACCCCACTGCCGGGGGGCGCCCGATCGCGGACGTCACCGGAAGCCAGCAAATCGGGTTCGGCCGGCCCGTGGAGGGCGAGTTCGTCCACGCCTTCGGGTACCCGAACTACGGACTCAACGACCCCGGGGACAAATACGTCGGATCCCGCATGATCCACTGCGCGGGCACGAGCCACCCCGGTCCCGAGGCCCCCTTGCTGTGGGGTGAGACCTGCGACATGTCAGCCGGGTCAAGCGGTGGCCCTCACCTGGCCCACTTCGATACCCGCACCGGCACCGGCACTGTCGTGGGCGTCACCACCACCGATGAGGAACTCGCGGGCGGACATGCACCCACGCTCTACGCCACGCGCTTCGGTGACAGCGCCCACCGTCTCTACGAATGGGCGCAGTCGCGTTAGGCCCCTCCTCTGAAACACGGTTCGGTTCCCGCCGCCGGCCGGGCCGACGCAGCGGTGAGTCCGAGCCGGCGGTCAGGCGGTTTGTGCGCTGCGGGCGTACGGCGCGAACAGCAGCGACCAGTTGCCGACCGTGGTCCGGGCCAGTGTCGTCCCCAACTCCCCGTCCTCGTTGTCGGGGGTCACTTCGTCGGGCCGGAGGCCGGACCGAGTGGCCGGCTCCTGGGATCCGGTCCCGGTGTCGACGGGGTCGCCGTCAGCGGGGTCCTCCGTTGCCGCGTCGAGGAGGTAGAGCAGGTGCCCGTGTGCGGGGCCGGAGTCCCCTGCTTCCAGTGATTGCGTGGTGAAGGTTCGCTGCTCGTCGTACCGCACCAGATCTGAGTTCTCCACGGCGGCCTGGACGAGCTGGGCCCAGTAGGACTCGTCGTGGGCACCTGTGCGCTGGCGCATGTGCCGCGCGGCGTACCGAGCCATGGTCCCTGCGTCGTCGATCAGGGGCGAGAGTACTTGGTCGGAGGTGAAATCGAAGCCGAACCACAGGCGGCGGCCGTCGAGGGTCAGCGACTCGATACCGCCGACGACGCCGATGCGCCCGGTCAGCCCGGGTGCCGGATCCATCACGCCTTCTCCCGGTGTGGTGCCTGAGATTGCGTTGTCTGCCATGGAGGGTCCCTCTTCCGCGTGTCGCGTTCACGATACTGACGGAGTGTCTATCGCAGAGCACTGACATCGAGTACGCGATCCGTCAGCCGGGGTTCCACAATCTGCCACGGGTCCGATTCAGTCAGCGATCTCTGCCAGGGCGATGGCACGCCGGAGCCCGCAGGGATGGCGTCACGGACGGCAGGCGCCGTCAGCCGTCGCCGGTCATCACGCCGGGCCGACCGCGCCCAGTTCGAAGCGGTGGGGGAGCAGAGCGCGGCGGCCCCGCACCGGGCACCGACGCTCGCGTCGCACGCCCGGCAGCGTGAATGTCGAGGCGAGCTGGGGGAGCCGTCCGTGTCGGTGCGGGAGCTCGACTCGGTGGCGGCCCTGGCGCCGATGGAGACCGAGTTGGCGATGATGACGGCTGTACACCGGGTCGCCGCGAAGGAAGTGGGGCTCCCCCCTGAGCGGTGGAGGGCTGGCGCCGCTCGACCGCGTTCACGCCGTCACGATCTGCACCATGGTCATGGTGCTTTCCCGGTCAGCGTCCCCCGAAGAAAACAGCGCGCAGTGCGGAGCCGCGGGTCATGAAGGCGACGCGGATGACGGGCAGCATGCAGACAGCCTGAATCGCTGCGTACCACGGTGGGCGGCCACCGGGGATCAGGTCGACGCCGGTGATCGCAATCGGCATGATCACGGCGAGGGTACCCACGCGCTCGAAGGCCCGTCGAGAGCCCCGGGAAGCGGAAATGGTCATCCGGTAGATCAGTACGACGGCCACCGGGAGCAGGACTGTCCGGACCCACATGAACGTGTTCACCATGTGACCGCTGCTCGCTGCCACGGCGACCGCCAGGAAGGCGATGGCGCCAAGCGCGCCGTACACCGTGATGCTGTTCACGCGGGCAGCGGCGGGCAGTTGCCGCGGCTCCGCCGACGGTCGCCCGCGAGGGCAGCGCCCTCGGGCGGGCGGGACAGGGGCTCGGGTAGGCCGAGCGCCGGGGCGCTGCGCAACATGCGCAGCTGCAGATCGCACAGCGAGGCGGACGGCTTGATGCTCAACTCGGCGGCCGGCAGTCGATGCACCTTCCGGTAGGCGTCGAGCGCCTCTGCGGGGGTGGCTGACGGGCCGCAGCCGTCGAACCGCGTCCTCGTCGGCGGCGTCGCTGACGGGACGGGACGGAGGAGCGTCTCGCGCTTGTCGTTGACATGCCCTGTGACCCAGATCACGGGTCGCAGGTGCATCGTGGGTCGCACGCCAGTGCCTTTTACAGGGTGTAGGCAACCGACGAGAACAGGGACAGTGCGGATGGAGCAGAGTCGAGCCCGTGCGTTCGACGAGTTCGTGGCTGCCCGCTGGTCGGCGCTGGTCCACCTGGCCCGTCTGCTCGTCGGAGGCGATCGGCATCGGGCCGAGGACTTGTTGCAGGAGTCCTTGGTCAAGCTCTGGTTCGTCTGGCCCAAGGTCGCGGATGATGCACCGGAGCCGTATGTCCGCAAGGTGATGGTGCGTGCAGCGGCACGCTTGGGACAGCGGCGTTGGTGGGGTGAACGCCCCGTCGAACAGCTGCCCGAGGTGGCGGTGGTCGGCGATGTGTCCGCGGACGTGGTGGAGCGTTCTCGGCTGGAGGCCGCGCTGGCCCAGTTGTCGCCGAAGCAGAGGGTGGCGGTGGTGATGCGCTACTACCAGGACCTGCCCGAAGGGCAGGTGGCGGAGGCACTCGGGTGCCCGGTGGGCACGGCTCGGTCCCACGCCGCACGCGGAGTGGCGCAGCTGAGGCAGCTCCTGGGCAATGTGAACGAGCCGGTGCGGTGAAGGAGAACCCCATGGATCACTTCGAGCGGCAGCTGGCACGGATGATGCGCGACACCGAGACGCCCACACCGTTCGAGCCGAAGCACCGGGAACGTCTCCAGGCAGGGGTGAGTGTCCGCTGTCGGAAACGGGCCGCGCAGAGGGCAGTCGGCTCCGTCTTGGCCGTCGTCGGTCTCAGTGTCGGGCTGTTCCTGCTGCCCGGCCGTGCGACCCGGGTCGAGCCCAGCCACCCCGGCCCACGGCCCGCGTCGAGCCCGTCGCTCTCCGCCCCGCCCGCGACACCCGACGCGTCCCTGAGCGCGCCCCCGTCCTCGGGCACCTCCACTGCCCCCGCGTCCCCGGACGGGACCGCTGAAAGCGCGCCGCCGGCCGCGACCGGGAGTACGGCCACGGCCACCGAGACCCTGCCGGGGAGCACGGAGGGCGTGTCGCCGTCCTCGACCTCGGCTCCGCCTTCGGGTACGGCGACCGCGCGGAACTAACCGTCGACCGCCTCGTCCTCGCTCGTCACCCCGTAGCACCGTGGCGCACCGCCGCCCCAAGTGTCTTCGGCCTACCCCGTACAAGGTCACAAAAAAGGATAGAACGTGAGAAACCAAGGGTCACTTGCCCTGAAGGACTTGAGCCGACTGCCGCACCGCGCACCGGTGGCGACGCACCACCCGGAGCCCGTTCTGGACGTGGTCGTCCCCGTGTTCAATGAGGAGAGAGATCTGGAGCCGAGCGTGCGGCGGCTCCACGCACACCTGTGCGAGACCTTCCCCTATCCGTTCCGTATCACCATCGCCGACAACGCCAGCACGGACAGCACCCCGCGGATCGCCGCTCGGCTGGCAGACGAACTGCCCGAAGCGCAGTGGTTTCGGCTGGCCGAGAAGGGGCGCGGCCGGGCGCTGCGTACCGCATGGTCGCTCTCGACGGCCCCCGTACTCGCGTACATGGACGTGGACCTGTCCACGGAACTGACGGCGTTGCTGCCGCTTGTGGCCCCGCTGCTCTCCGGCCACTCCGATATCGCCATCGGCACCCGCCTGGCCCCCGGTTCCCGGGTGGTGCGCGGCCCCAAGCGAGAGATCACCTCTCGTTGCTACAACGCCCTCCTGCGCTCCGTCCTCGCCGTGGGCTTCTCCGACGCGCAGTGCGGATTCAAGGCGGTGCGGCGTGATGTGGCCGAGCGATTGCTGCCCCTCATACAGGACTCGGAGTGGTTCTTCGACACCGAACTGCTGGTGATCGCCGAGCGTGCCGGGCTGCGCATCCATGAGGTGCCGGTCGATTGGGTGGACGATCCCGACACCCGGGTCGACATCCTCGCCACGGCACTGGCCGACCTGCGCGGCATCGCCAGGATCGGCGGGGCACTGGCGCGGGGCACGCTGCCGCCGGGCGGGTCGCTCCGTGATGGTGGCGCCGACGCATCGGGCAGGCTCGCCACCCAACTCGTGTGCTTCGCCGCCGTAGGAGCCGTCAGCACCCTCGCATACCTGCTCCTCTACGCGGCGCTGCGCCCGGCGGCCGGATCCCAGGCCGCCAACGCACTCGCGCTGCTGGTCTGCGCCGTCGCCAACACTGCCATGAACAGGCGGCTCACCTTCGGCCTCCGTGGCCGCGGCGGTGTGCTGCGCCACCAGGGCAGGGGCCTGGTCGTTCTCCTGATCGGTCTGGCGCTCACCGGCGGATCGCTCGCAACCTTGCACCACGCGGTGCCCTCGGCCGGGCAGGCCACCGAACTCGCCGTACTCCTCGCCGCCAACCTGGCCGCGACACTGCTGCGGTTCCTCTTCTTCCGAGTGTGGGTGTTCCGCGCATGATCAGGACCACGGCCCGTACGACCGCGACCGCCGCCCTGAGCTGGAACGCGAGGCTGTCGCAGCAGCCCGCCACCACGGGCCCCGACCGCCGGAGCCGGCTGCGCCGCACAGCCGAGCACTACGGCCCCGTACTGGCCGTCTACGGCACGCTCAAGTTCATCGGCTTCGCCACCTTCATGTGGCTGCTGCACTCCGCCGGGGACTACCGCACGAAGCACCCGCGCTTCGGCGGAGGCGCCCACCCGTGGGACGTCCTGGCCAGCTGGGACGGCTGGTGGTACCAGCAGATCGCGGTGCACGGGTACGACCCTCAGCTGGTTCCGATCCCCGGCGCCACCGGCCCGATCACCCTCGAAGGGAACTCGGCGGCGTTCTTCCCGCTCTACCCGGCGCTGATGCGGCTGGTCTCCGAGCTCACCGGCCTCGGCCCGTACGGCGCAGGCCTGCTGGTCTCCGTCGTTGCCTCCTTGGCCGCCGCCCTGGGCATCTACGCCATCACCGAACGCCTCGGCGGCAGACGGGCCGGGCTGGCCGCGGCCGGACTCTGGGCCGTCTGGCCCGGTTCCGGCGTGGAGTGGGCGGTCTACTCCGACTCCCTCTACGTGGCCCTGGCCGTCTGGGCCTGCCATGCCGTCCTGACCCGCCGCTGGCTCGCCGCCGGTCTCCTCACCTGCATGGCAGGGCTCAACCGGCCCACTGCCGTGGCGCTGATCGCTGCCGTCGCCGTCGCGGCCCTGCTCTCGCTCTACCGCCTCCGGGACGGCATCCTGCGTCCGATGGCTGCGATGGCCGTCGCCCCGCTCGGCCTCCTCGCCTATCTCGGCTGGGTGGGTTACCAAATGGGCGACTACAGCGGCTACTTCAGACTTCAGTCCGGTGCCTGGGCCCACGAGTGGGACTACGGTCGGCATACCCTCGACGTCCTCACATCCGTCCCGGTGGGCCACTCCGGCTATCTCTCCGCCTGGCCCTTCGCGGACCTGATCGGCGTCGGTGTCGTCCTGCTCGCGATCGCACTGCTCGTGCTGCTGATCAGGCTGCGTCCCCCAGCCGTCCTGATGGTCTATACCGTCCTCACCCTCGTCCTCGTCCTTGGCAGCCAGCAGATATTTGGCAACGTCTCCCGCTACCTGCTCCCCCTCTTCCCGCTCTTTCTCCCGCTCGCCCTCGCCCTGCGCAGACTCAGCCTGACCCACCAGCTCATGCTCCTCGGCATCGCAGCCCTGGCTTCCGGCTCGTACGCGGGCTACGGCCTTTTCGAACTCGGTGTCCCGTAACTGGCGGACCCAGGAATGGATTGAGCCGTTCCTGGACGCGACGGGAGTCATGGAAGCCGTCGGTGTACTCGAAGAGTGCGAGGTTCGCCTCGGCACGTGTCGCGAAGACGCGACCGCGCACGCACTCGGTCTCGATCAGCGGCCACAGGTTCTCCGCGAGCACGTTGACGCAGCTGTCTCCGACGGAGCCCATTGTCGCGTCGACTCCTGCTCGCAGCAGGCGAGTTGTGAGCTTGATGGATGTGTACTGACAGCCGTGGTCGGCGTGATGAATGAGCTTTCCGGGCTCGACCTCGCGGCTGGCAAGCGCGTACTCCAGCGTGGTCAGGACCAGGTCGGCGTCCGCTCGCGCGAGACCTCCCAGGCCACCACCCGGCGGGAGAACGCGTCACGGATCGCGCAGAGCCACAGCGGGCCCTCGCCGGTGGACATCATCGTGAGGTCGGTGACCCACAACCGGTTCGGCGCCGGCGCGGTGAAGTCCCTGTTGACCAGCTCCAGGGCGAGGGCAGCCTTCGGATCCCGGCGCGTGAAGCCCGTACGGCGCGGGCCGATGCCCGCGAGGTCGGCCTCGCGGATCAGGCGCTCGACCCGCTTGCGGCCCACGCGTGTGCCCTCGCGCTTCAGCACGGCATGCACGCGCGGCGAGCCGTAGATCCCGCCGGACTCGGTGTGGATCTCCTTGGTTCCGCGCGGTCAGCTCGACGTCGCGACGCCGCCATTCGCACGGCTGTTCCTCGGCGTGGCGCCACCGGTATTACTGTAGGTGGAGGAGGCGATGTGCAGAAAGTGGTCGCTGAGCCTTCTGAACTCGCAGACTGTGGGGTGAGGCCGCGAACGGCCCGAGACGGCGCCAGGACATCACCCGTCTCCGCGACGTTCTCGACCCTTCGATCCCGCCACAAGAGGAAGCCCTCTTCAAGATATGAGCGGTGACCCACAGTCGCGGACCACGGAACTTGAACCAGAACCTGAGCTGGTTCTGGCACAACTCCTGTGATGCCGGCCTGTCGATCGCAAGGACGGCGCGGCGGACGCGGGAAACCAGCGGGCCAGCGGGAGCGACGTACCACCAAAGAAGTTGAGCCAGAGCCTGAGTTTGGGAGGCATGGCGGCTCTTGCCAGGGCAGCATCGGGATGCTCTTTGTGAAAGGCGCTGGTCATGCCGCAGGTGTCGAAGGTCGAGCTCGCCTTTTCCTTCGCTCATCGGCCGAACAGACGCAGCAACCGGGCTTGGCGGGCCTCCCCGGCCACGGGTGGAGCCCCTGGGATCGTCCTTTCCCGCAGGTCATGGGTGGGGTTCCATGGCCGGATGCTCAGCGCCGCGAAGGTCGGCCCGAGGCGTTGGCCGTACTACTGCAACGGCGTTCTGGTCGGCGACGGCCGCTGCCGGGGCGGGCAAGCCGCTGCGCGCCGCCCAGGACGAAGCCGGCATCCCGCCCGGGGTCTGGACAGGCCGGGGCGCCTGGCCGCGGTCCGCCTCACGGCCGGGGACGTGGTGACCGAGCGGCAGGCTGAACTCCTCCTGGGTGAGGGCCGGCACCCGGACGCCGACCAGATCGAGCGCAAGCTCCTTGAGGAGGGCAAGAGCCCGGCCGCGCCCGGCGGGCGACCGTGCTGGGCAGGCCCATCGAGCGCAACCAGTGGGAGAAGACCGAGAAGGCCAAGGAGCGGACGCATTGGCTGGCCATGGACCTGGTGTTCCGGGCGCCATCGACGGCACAGGTCGCGTGGGCGCTGCTCGGTGAGGAGTACCGCCTGGTGCTGGAGCTGTGCCAGGACATCGCCCGGGACAAGACGCCGGCGTGGCTGGAGGACTCGGTCGCACAGATCCGTTGGGGGAGCGGAGGCAAGGACCGCGAGCCGATCCGGGACGGGCTGATCGTCGCCGTCTTCCGGCACTACGAGCCCAGAGCCGGACAGCCTCTGCTCCACGATCATGCGGTGGTGTCGATCCGCGCCCGGCGTCCGGACGGAAAGTGGGGGAACCTGTCGGCGGAGTCGATGCTGGAGCACATCGTCGCGGCCGGCACCCTCTACTCCCTGTACTTCATGGAAGAGGTGTCCGCCCGCCTCGGGCGGGCGCGGGAGCCGCGTGAAGTGACGCCCGGCTGCCAGCCGGTCATGGAAATCGCGGGAATCGACCAGCGTCTCATCGGCCGGCAGTCCACCCGCCGCCAGCAGATCGCTGACGCGAAGTCCGTTCTCACGGCCGGCTACGAAGAGCGGCAGGGGCACCCGCCGGGGGAGCAGGCCGACTACGCGCTGGACCGGCAGGCCGCCGATCAGACACGCCCGCCGAAGCGCAAGGTGCCGCCGTCGCTGACCGAGCCGCGAGAACGGTGGCGGGCCTCAGCGATCCAGGCGTTCACCGCTGACACTGTCCACCGGCTCGCGGAGCGGGCGCGGGCGGGCGGCCGCGTCGGTGTGGGCGCGGGTCCGGCCGGTCGTCGATGTCACCCCGGCGGCCGTCGACACCGTCGCCGTGGGGTACGTGATGCGCGGCGCGTTCAAGCGCCGGCACCTGCTCGCCGAGGCCCGCCGCCACCTCGTCCACGTCCTGCGCGGCCGACTCCACCAGCCCGGCCTGGACGAACAGATCGTGCAAGCGGTCGTCGACGACTACACCCGCCCCATCGGCCGCCGGATGATGACCGCCGACCTCCGCGCCCTGTACCCACGCGACACCGAGGACCAGGCCGTGCTGCGTCCCCTGACCCGCAACCGGACCGCCGCCCCCTACGAGCGGGCACGCCTCGCCGCCGCCGCGCTGACCGCCCGCGTCCACGCGGTGCGCCGCTCGGACCGCCTGGGCTCCCGTACCCGGCCGGCCCCTGTCGCTGTACCCGCTACCCCGAGCTCCCGCCTGCGGCAGTCCCGCACGGACCGGAATGCCGGCCGCGTCCAGGAGCAGGCGAGCGACGTTGCCGCGGTGGAAGAGACCCGCCGGACGTTCGAGGCCGCCGCCAAGATGGCCGCCAAGCTCCAGGACGGCGTCCGGGACCGCGCCACCGCCCACGGCGGACCACAGCCCGCCCCGGCGACCTCCCCGTCGCCGCGCACCCAGCAGCCCGGCGTCCAGCACGGACCGGGCCGGACCCCAGCAGGAGTCGCGTGAGCACACCGGAATAACCCAGCATCGAGGACATCCTCGCCCGCGCACGCGAAGCCACCTCGGAGCCGAATGCCGTGCCCGATGGACCTGTGCTGTGGGAGCCGATCTGGAAACGGCCCCGGACACCGAAGTCGAAGGCGGAGAAGAAGCAGGAACTCCGCAAGCAGCGACGGCCACTCCAGGACGCCGGACTCCGCCGCCTCATCACCGGGCAGTCGCGTCGGCACCGGCCCGGCAGAACCGCATCGGCAACGCGGCCGCGCACTGTCCCGGGTGCGGCACGCCTGGCTGTGGTGACGATGCACGACACCGGGTGGAGTCCACCCGGTGGAGCCCGCCCGATGGGAGCCACTGGGTGGGCTCCTCCCCGGCGCGCACCCAGGGCGATGGACGCCACTTTGGTGCGCACCACGATGTCCGCCCCCGCACCCGGTGCGCACCACTTGACGATGCCCGGCACTCTCGCCCGCGCCCGGCGCGCCGCATCCGATGTCCCGCACCGCACCGGTGCGCGCCGCCGACCGACCCCTTGACCAATTGCGGCCGGGCGCGCGTCATTCCTGGACCAGGTTCGCCACTTGGCACGTAATCCCTAATCCAGGGTGTAGGCGGTTCGAGCTCATGAGTGCAAGGGCTTGAGTCGGCCTGTGTCGGTGATAGATGCCTTGATTCCTCCCCGGCCCCAGAGTTCTCCGCAAAGAGCGGCACTATCCCCGGCGGATTTCGCGGTGTCCACGCGGGCACTGGGCCGATGCCTCCGTTTCCCCTGGCCGCTCCAGGCCTCGGTCAAGAGCGGCACGGCCCGGTGCCTCCGTAGCCACCGCGTAACTCACAGCGGCCGACCAGTCGTTGATTGTCACGGTGCGAGCCCGCCCCAGGGCCGACCTTTTGTTCACCCGCGAGCCAGCGAGCTCTGCAGACAGATCGAGCCCCTGGGTTGCGCTGGTGTCGCGAACGGCTACTGAGATGGCGGACCGAAGAGTCCTGGGATTAGGGCGCCGCGTTACCCGCATGTGCTCGTGAACTGCACAAATAGATCGATCTGGGAGGACAACTTGACCGTGCTCTGCGGCATCGACTGGGCCGAGCGGCACCACGACATCGTCCTCGTCGACGACCCTGGCACCTTGCTGGCCAAGGCCCGCATCACCGAAGACGCGGTCGGCTACAACCAGTTGCTGGACTTCCTCGCCGAGCACGGCGACATCACCGACCCCCCGATACGGGTGGCCATCGAGACCAGCCATGGCCTCCTCGTTGCCGCCCTGCGGTCCGGCAATCGCAAAGTCTTCGCGATCAACGCACCGGCCGCCGCCCACTACTGTGACCGCCACGGTGTCAGCCGCAAGAAGTCCGACCCAGGCGGCGCCTTGGTCCTGGCGAACATCCTGCACACCGACATGCACGCTCACCGGCTGCTGCCGGCCGACTCCGAACTCGCCCAGGCCATCACGGTCCTGGCCCGCGCCCAGCAGGACGCCGTCTGGAGCCGACAGCAAGTGGCCAACCAGGTCCGCTCGCTACTGCGCGAGTACTACCCCGCCGCCCTGCACGCCTTTCAAGGTAAGGAAGGTAACCTGACCAGGCCCGACGCCCGTGTCAACCTCGCCTTGGCAGCAACTCCAGCGAAGGCTGCAAAACTCACCCTCGCCCAGCTACGGGCCGCTCTCAAACGCAGTGTACGCACCCGAGCCTTTGACACCGAGGCCGAACGGCTACGGGACATCTTCCGTGCCGAGTACGCCCACCAGCTTCCTGCGGTCGAAGACGCCTTGGGCCATCAGCTCCCGGCGCTGCTCAAGCGACTGGACGCCGCCTGCCAAGCCGCGGAGGCGGTCGAGCAGCCTTTCGCCAGCACGCCGACAGCGAGATCCTGCTCAGCTTCCCCGGACTGGCCCCTGATCGGAGCCCGCTTCCTTGCCGAACCCGGCGAAGATCAGGCCCTGTTCGCCGACGCCAGGGCCCTGAAACCCTACGCCGGCTCCGCGCCGATCACCCGGGCCTCTGGCAAGAAGCACTTCGTTGGACGCGGCTTCATCAAGAACAACCGCCTCATGAACGCCGGGTTCCTCTGTGCCTCTGCCGCCCTCGCTGCCTCGCCCGGAGCCAACGCCCACTACCGACGCCGACGCGAGCACGGCGACTGGCACAACGCCGCCCAGCGTCACCTGCTCAACCGCTTCCTCGGGCAGCACCACCACTGCCTCCGGACACGGCAGCCGTTCGACGAACAACGCGCTTTCGCACCAATCCGCCAAGTGCCTGCATGACTGAAGTCCAGTCGGCCGCCCACCTTGCCGGATGCCGGAAGGCAGCCGTTCCAGTCGTCTGCCGCGCCCTGCAGATGAGGTGTCCCGTCCGGACGGCCATCATGATGACCCGGGGGTGGCGCTGGGGGCCGCGTGAAGTGGGAGAGTGAGGCGCGGATGCCCGGGATCCAGACCGATGCATGGGATACGGCCGGGGGAGTGTTCATGGCGGCCCTGGGACTGGGGTGTGCATGGTTGGGCGGGGTGGCTGTGCTCCGGCCGCGTCGGCCGCCGCAGCCGATCGGGGGACCTGTGCGGGTGGTCCGCGTCTGGGGTCTCGGGTATGTGCTGCTGGGCATCGGTATGGCTGCCAGGATGACGACCATGCTGGTCGGCAAGGAGCCGGCCTGGCCGATGACCGTGATCTATTGGGCTGCTGGCCCGCTCCTGATCATTTCCGTGACCGCGGCAGGCGTCTCCCAGCGGCGGGCGCGCCCGTCGGGCCGGTGGCGTCGTCGTCGGGCGGCACAAGCGAAGGGGCCGTGTCCTGGAGCGAGGCAGCACTCGTGAGCGCCGCCTGCTGGACGTTCAGCGGAGTGGGATACGGGGCGCTCGCCGCCCTCGATGAGCCGCAGTTGTCCCCTGCACCGCTGATCGGTATGGGCCTGGCCCAGTGATTATTTGCACGTCACCGCTGCTGGCGGGCCGCTGTCGCGGCGTGCCTCGCGGGGTTTGTCGTACTGTTCGTGTTCGTGGACATCCTGCGACCGGGCCTGGGCAGGTACATGGCGGAGGCCCTGGCCACGGGGGGCCGCGTCGACGGTCGCCGTGACCGTCTTCGCCCTGATCGCGCAAGCGGACGCCATCATGACGCGGAAGACTGACCCCGGTAACTCGGCTACAAAGCGACCAGCTTGACTTCATAAGAGAGCCCAGCAGTAAACCGTCGCCATCGGATACCACGACAAGACCACCAGCCGCATCGTTAGGGAAATCGGCGGGACATGGAGCCGGTACGCCCCTGGGGATCACACGGTCACCATCTGGCTGGGTTCCCCGAGGAATCGGCGACAGCTGAAAACGAGCCGACCACAATCAGACCCAAGTCAAGGCAGCCGTTGACCGGACGCACCCTGGGTTGCACAAAACCGCTCGCGGTTGGCAGCCACCGGCGCGATGCTGTCACGATGCCTGCAGAGACCGCTTACCACGACGAAGCCGGCGACTACTTCGCAGAAGGGACTGCTGCACGGATAGGTGACACCTGACCTGGCTTGCTGAGAGGCGGCCTGGAAGGATGTTGCCGCAGCCCTCCGCAGCACTTCGTTCTCCTGCTCCAGGAGCCGGATGCGCTTGCGGGCCTCGCGCAGTTCGGCCGACTCGCCCGACGCCGTTGCGGGCTTGGTGCCGCCCTCGTCGGTGTCGCGGCGCAACCACTTCGACAACGTGATCGGGTGGACGCCGAAGTCGGCGGCGATCTGTTCCAGCGTGACGCCGGGCTCGCGATTACGCGCGACCCGCACGACGTCCTCGCGGAACTCCTTCGGATACGGCTTGGGCACTGCAACATCCTTCCAGGCCGCCTCTCAGCAAGCCAAGTCAGGTGTCACCTATCCGTGCAGCAGTCCCGACATTCACCTTCGCCGACCCCGACGGCTACCAAGTCACTCTCCATGACCGCGCCTGATCAGCCAAACGCCACCGGACGATCACAAATACCCGAAGACCGCGGTTGCGCCCGAGGCGCGAGAGTCCGGGCGACAATCATTGACTCTTCGCATCTAACCGCGTAGACCGGTCTGGCGCGTCGGTGCTGGGCGGGAGCTTTCGCTCCGCTGACCAGGTAATCCTCACCCAGTGACCAGCTAATCCTCAGACTTGTCCAACACCAGCACCTGGCCATCACCGCTCAACACCCCATGAAACAAACCGAATCAACCCGGTCCACAGCGCCCAAGACCGGACGCCGAACCGAGAACCACCCCAGACAAGGAAGCGAAGACTCCCACAAGCGGTGGCTCGTATCCGGCGCGGACGGGCTGCACCTGCCCGAACCCGTGGGCCGAACTCGTCACGGTCGTCGACGGCACCCCGATACCGGTCCGCCTGGCAGCCGCCGGTAGCCGCGCTGCTCACCGCCTGCTGCCGTGGCTGCGGTGCCGAACCCCGGTCCCTGGCGGCTCGTGCCCCGCCAGCGCCGAACCTCGTGAATCACCCTGTCAATATTGCTCGGTCTCGACGAACCCGGCGTCCGCGTCGTCGTCGGCGCCGAACGCGGTGGCGATCGGGTCGAATCCGGGCGGGCTGTCTTTGAAAGTCAGGCCCATGTCGGCCAGCTTCGCCTTGACCTCGTCGATCGACTTCGTACCGAAGTTGCGGATGTCGAGCAGGTCGGCCTCGGAACGGGCCACGAGCTCACCCACGGAGTGGATGCCCTCGCGCTTGAGGCAGTTGTACGAACGGACCGTGAGCTCGAGCTCCTCGATCGGCAGCGCGAGGTCAGAGGCGAGGGCGGCGTCCGTCGGGGACGGGCCCATGTCGATGCCCTCGGCGTCGATGTTGAGCTCGCGCGCCAGGCCGAACAGCTCGACCAGGGTCTTGCCGGCCGACGCCATGGCGTCACGCGGACGCATGGCCTGCTTGGTCTCGACGTCGACGATCAGCTTGTCGAAGTCGGTGCGCTGCTCGACACGGGTCGCCTCGACCTTGTACGTGACCTTGAGCACCGGCGAGTAGATGGAGTCGACCGGGATACGGCCGATCTCCTGGCCCGCCTGCTTGTTCTGGACGGCGGAGACGTAGCCGCGACCGCGCTCGACGGTCAGCTCCATCTCCAGCTTGCTCTTGCCGTTGAGCGTGGCCAGGACCAGGTCCGGGTTGTGGACCTCGACACCGGCCGGCGGGGCGATGTCAGCAGCGGTGACCAGGCCGGGGCCCTGCTTGCGCAGGTACATCAGGACCGGCTCGTCGTGCTCCGAGGAGACGACCAGCTGCTTGATGTTGAGGATGAGGTCGGTGACGTCCTCCTTGACGCCCGGCACGGTGGTGAACTCGTGCAGGACACCGTCGATCCGGATGCTGGTGACAGCAGCGCCGGGGATCGAGGAGAGGAGCGTACGGCGAAGAGAGTTGCCGAGGGTGTAACCGAAGCCCGGCTCCAGTGGCTCGATGACGAACCGGGAGCGGAACGCGTCGACAACCTCTTCGGTCAACGCGGGACGCTGAGCAATCAGCATAGGGTGCTGCCTCCATTTTTCGGCGCCCGCTATTTGACGCCGTAGACACCGCACGGTATCGGCAATACCACCTCACAAGAGGCCGCACCGCCCGGATTGGGGCAAAGAACAGATTTCCGCAGGATGGAACGGCGCACAGGAGTGAGTGCGGACCTGGATGCCCTCGGGATGAGCTGGTAGCCGCGGCGGCAGGCCGTCTCGACGGGCCGTCAGGACGCTGCTGACGGGGTGTGGTGGTCAAGCTCGGCACGTGGCTCGACAACATCCGCGAACGCGCCGCAAAGCTCCCCGAGCAACGCCGGACAGACCTCGACCAACTCGGCGCATGCGCCGGTAGAGGGTGAGACGGTCCGCGCGGTCCCTGAGCGGCGCCGCGTGGGCTTGCCGCGCCAAGCTCTCCGCCGACAAGCCTCACCAGTTGGCTGACCTCGGACTGGAGTGGGCCACGGCGGCGCCCGTCCTTGGGATGTGTCCGGGGCGGGCGCCGTGTTCGTTGCTACGGCCAAAGAACCACGTGGCCGACCTTTCGTGGCTAGTGTGGGCGCCTTCGCTGATGTACCAGTTCCTGACAGCGGCGGCCCGCGTCTGGACCGCGGCGTGCCAGGACGGCCGCGGCGAGCGGGGCTCGGTAGTGGCCGCCCTTGCAGACCGTCAGGATCCTCCGGGGCCTGGAGCCCTCGCCGCTCACCGGGGCTGTACCTTCTCGGCGGGGAAGATCCAGTCCGAGGCGTACGATTCGAAACTGGACGTCGACTTCACGGTACTCAGAAGCGATGCCCCGACGAGCGAGAGGTACTCGTCGGCCGCCTGAAACCGTCCAGAGGAGCGCCCTGGTCATGGCTATGACTTCGTGCGGCCTGCTGAGGCTTGCTGAGTGTCCGCGCCGGAGCCGGCATCTTGCCGCTGGGTCTCCTGGGGGCCGTGCCAGTCCAGGCACATCACGGTGGCATCGTCTTCGAGCCGGCCGCCAGCGGCGTCCAGGACCGCGGACGTCAGCGTCAGTGCGGTCTCCCGCGGATGCAGGTCCCGGGTGCGCTCCACCAGGGCGAGCAGGTCGACATTCTCCCCATGACGTTCGAGCATGCCGTCGGTCAGCATGAGCAGACGGTCGCCGGGGCGCAGATCAATGTCCTGAACGCGGTAGGGGTGGGGGGCGGGCACGGACAGGCCGAAGGGATGGTCTACCTCGCAGGTGATCACCTCCGGAGCCCCCTCGCGCATGCGCAGCGGCCAGGGGTGGCCGGCGTTGACGAGCTGGGCCTGCCCGGTGTGGAGGTTGATGCGCAGTAGCTGCCCGGTGGCGTGGCCGTGGCCGTGGTCGGCCAGGGCCTGGTCGGCCCGGTGGGCTTGCTCGGCCAGGTCGGCTCCTGCGCGGCGGGCGCTGCGCAGGGCGCTCACCAAGACCGTGGCGGCCAGGGCGGCGTCGATGTTGTGGCCCATGGGGTCGGTCACCGACAGGTGCAGGGTGTCGCGGTCCAGGGCGTAGTCGAAGGTGTCGCCGCTGAGGTCTTCGGAGGGCTCCAGGCTCCCGCACAGCGTGAACTGTGCTGCCTCGCACGACAGTGACATGGGCAGCAGCTGGTACTGGATTTCTGCAGCCAAGGTGGAGGGCCTGGAGCGTTTGCCCCAGGCGTAGAGATCAGTGAACCGCCCGTTGGCGATCACGATGTAGGCCAGGATGTGGGCGGCTTCCCTGATCGCATCGAGGAAGTCCTCGCCGGGGTCGGCCGGCAGGAGCAATTCCAGCAGCCCGATGGCATCCCCGCGGTTGGTGACCGGCGCGATCACCCGCTGTTCCTGACCGGTCGCCTTCTGATACAGCCGCTGGGTACGGATCACCTGCTCGTAGACGCTGCCGGACAGGGGGACCCGCTCCGCTTCCCGCCCCATGGTGCCGGCGACGGGCAGCCGCGCCACCGCCTTCCCCGTCAGGTCCACGATGAGGAAAGAGACCTTCGTAGCTTTGAAACGTCGCCGCAGGTCTTCTGCGACCACATCGACGGCCTCCACCGGCGCCGCCGTCTCCGCAGCTGCCAGCAACCGGGCAAGTTCGTTGTGCTCAGCACTCACGACCACGCTCCCTACCAGCGCCCCTCATATCAGCTTGGGAACCGCCACGGGGAGTGTCAATCTGTGACCAGTCACACTTAAGGACCGCCCCGGCCTCGTCCAGGCGCGATCAACACCCCGAAGCGCAACAAGACGCCCTGAAAGCCGCAGGGTGCGAACAGATCTTCACCGGCAAGGCGTCCGGCAAGCTCGCCCGCCGGCCCGATCTCGACAAGGCCTTCCTCGTCGCGTGCGAGGGTGACCAACCCGTGGCAAATACCCACTGCTGACCTGCAAAGACCGCTGCTGACCTGCGTGGTCGGGGCGGCCGGCGCCGTGGTCGAGCCTGTGGTCAGGCGTGTCCCCGCAGCAGCACGCTCCGACCAGCCCTGCAGCCGACACCGACCACGCAGGCCTGCCCAGGATCACCTTGGGCCTGTCCGCGCAGTCGGCCGCCGTGACCTGCCGGTCAGGTACGGAAGCGGGGGAACCAGCCGCCGGCCTTGTGCGCGGCGGCCCGGTCCTCCGCCTCCTGGCACAGGCGCTCCTGTTCCCGCTCCCGGCGCTCGCGCTCCTCGATCCGGGCCTCGGCCTGCTGCTCGGCTGTGACGGTCCGGGTCTGGCAGTCCTCGCAGGTGCGGGTGCGACTGGCACCTGCTCCAGTCCCGCGTGTACTCGACCGCCTTCCAGCGGTCGTCGGTGAACTTCTGCCCGCAGTCCTCGCACACCGGCCGCCAGGCTTCCCGCCGCGCGGCTTCCTCCTCCGCCACTGCTCTTTCCGGACGGCTTGCCGGCTGCGGTCGAGGCAGGCGTCCCGGCGGAAGTTGCCGATCGCCTCCAGCAGCGTTCCTATACCTGGCCACCGTCATCGACCTCGCCTCACGCCGCCCGGCCGGATGGGCGCGAACCAATCTCGTCACCGAGGCCCTGGCCACCGCCAAACGCACCCGCGGCAGCCTCGCCGGAGCGGTCATGCACACCGACCACGGCGCCCAGTACACCAGCCAGGCGTTCGCCGACGCCTGCCGCAGAGCCGGCGTCCGCCAGTCCATGAGCGCGATCGGATCCAGCGCGGACAACACACTCGCCGAGTCCTTCAACGGCTCGCCGCCAGCCGACGGAGGCGACGCGTCGAGGCCGTCCCCGAACCGCTGCGGCAAGCCGTCGCAACCTTCGACTCCTCCCGGATGCGTGCTCAGGAACGAGCCCGCCGGGCCGGCACTCGCCCTCACAGCAATCACACTCTGAAGACGGCCCTGGCCACCATGCGTGACAAGAGGGACTGGGTCCTCGTCGACGTGCAGGACATCGAAGCCTTTCTGGGCATCCTTCCCAGGGGACGCAAGCGGCGGCTGACCGTGCTGTGACAGTTCTTCCGCTTCGCCCGGGCCCAGAGGGTGGTGCTGGTCGACCCCACCCGCCAGTTGGTTGCGAAGGAAGCGAACGGCTTCTGCGGCAGGACCCTCGCCCTCGACCAGCAACGCGAGCTGTTCCGGCGCTGGACGACCGATGAGCACGTGCATCCGCACGAGGCAGTGGTGGGCATGCTCGCGCTGCGGCACGGCGCCTCCAGCTCAGAGGTACGGATGCTGCAGATCAACGACATCGACCAGCAGGCCCAGACGGTCCGGCTCGAAAGCGGCCCCATCCCGTTCCTCTGGATCCCGCCTCCTGGACGGTCCTGCAGCGGTGCCTGACCCATCGCGAGGCATGGCGGATGGACAACCCGCGATCCGCAGCATCCGCCTCGTCGACCTGGTGAACACGATGGACCCCAAGCTCGTCGCGGCGGCCTTCGGTACTGGGCGGTGCGGAGGCGCTCGATGTGTGTGCAGGTCTGGCACAGTGTGCGGCCGGTGTCGCCCCACGGGGTGCAGGGCTGGTCGGGGTGGGCCCCGCATTCACCGCACACGCGGTCTGCGGTCGTGCGGCGGCCGCGGCGAGTTGCGCGGTGCTCGCGGGGGTCGGCTCGAACGCCTTGACGAGGTAGACGTCGAAGAGACCCCGGCGGCCGGCCCCGTTGCGGCCTTCGACCGTGGCGCGAGGTCGGCACCGTACGACGCCCGCCTGCCAGACGCGCACCGCCGAAACAGCCGGTAAACCACCTTGCGGGGGCGCGGTAGTTGTCTCCTGGCGGGCGGTCGGCGCGCAGCCGTGGACGGGGCGGGCGAAGAGCAGTATGCCGAACGGCGGGGCGTGGAGCGCCGCCGGGAACAGTTCCGTGCGAGGCCTTTTCGGCGGCGCGGATGAGCGGGACGGCCGGGACAGGCTTCCGGGCTCCGGTCGATGGCGGGGTCCGTCCACCGTCGCTGCGCCGCGGTGACCGCGTTCGTGGGTGCGTCGACCGGGAAGGCCGGCGTCGCCCAGGTTGGCAGCGAGGTCGTGGACGAGTGCGGCTGCTGCGTCTGCAGGGCCGGGCCGCCCGTCCCCGCCCGTGGAGGATTCGAACGAGTCCGCTGAGCCCCTTTCGGTGCGGAAGGAATGCGCCATCCTTCGCGCCTCCGGCGACGCAATAGCCGTCTTGGCTCTCAAACTGGTACGGCATTTTGACCTACTGGTAACCATGCCTCCGCGCCGGCTGGCAAGGTCCAACGCCGCCCCGACGAACTGCCCGACCACGGGGCCTTCACCCCTGATCTTGGACACTCGAGATAGTGGATCTTGAGGATCTGAGAGATGGACGTGTCGTGGTCATGAAGCGCTATCCGCCGGAGTTCAAGGCGGACGCGGTCGCGCTGTACGATTCGCGGTCCGAGGCGACGATCAAGCAGATCGCCGCCGACCTGGGGGTGAACCCGGAGACGCTGCGCAACTGGATCCGGGCGGCCGGAGCCGGTCGTCCGCGCGGCCGTCGGGCGGCCATGCCGCCGACGGTTCCGGTGGCGCCGTCGGCTCTGGAGGCCGAGGTCGCCGCCTTGAGGCGGGAGAACGCCGAGCTGAAGAAGGAACGGGAGATCCTGCGCAAGGCGGCCCGCTATTTCGCCTCGGAGACGGGCTGGTGAACCGCTGCCAGTTCGTTGAGGACCACCAGCGCCGTTACGGCGTGAAGCGGTTGTGCCGCATCCTGGGCATCGCCCGCTCGAGCTTCTACCACTGGCGCCGCAGTGCACCGCTGCGGGCAGCCCGCCAGGCTGCCGACGCCCAGCTCGCCGCCCGGATACGCGTGATCCACCGGGCCTCGGACGGCACCTACGGCGCCCCCAGGATCACCGCTGAACTCCGCGAGGACGGCGAGCGCGTGAACCACGAGCGGGTCGCCCGCATCATGCAGGCGATCGGGCTGGCCGGCCTCCGCCTGCGCAGGAAGCATCGCACCACCATCCCGGACCCCGCCGCGGCGAAGGTGCCGGACCTGATCGGCCGTAACTTCACCGCGGACGAGGTGAACCGAAAGTACGTCGGCGACATCACATGCCTGCCGCTGGCAGGCGGGACGTTCCGCTATCTCGCGACCGTGATCGATCTCTGCTCACGGCGCCTGGCCGGGTGGGCGATCGCCGACCATATGCGCGCCGACCTCGTCGTCGACGCCCTGAAAGCAGCCGAGCGGACCCGCGGCAGCCTCGCCGGCGCCGTGATGCACACCGATCACGGGGCCCAGTACTGCAGCCGGGCCTTCGCCAACGCCTGCCGCCAGGCTGGCGTGACCCAGTCCATGAGCGCCATCGGCAGCTCGGCGGATAACGCCCTGGCGGAGTCGTTCAACGCGACCTGCAAACGCGAGACCCTCCAGGGCCGCAGGGCCTGGAACGACGAACGCGAAGCCCGCCTGGACCTCTTCCGCTGGCTCCACCGCTACAACACCGTCCGACGCCACTCCCGCCTCGGACACCGCAGCCCCATCGCCTACGAACAAACACTCCAAACAACATCAACTACGCTGGCCGAAGCCGCATAACCCGTGTTCAGAATCAGGGGTCAAGGCCCGGTGGGGTGGTCGGCCGCATCCTGGTCCCGACCCCGGAAGCCACAGGCAACGACCTCGCCCACGGCTTCGCCGTGCCCGCCACCCACCGCAGGCGCTGAGACTTCAGTGCCCACGGCGTGCGCCGGTCGATCGAGGACAGCCTGAAGCGGTTTGGCCTGGACCGGATAGACGTCGTCTACCTCCACGACCCCGAGGCTCATGCCGCGCAGGCCCTCGACCAGGCCTACCCGGAGCTCGCACGGATGCGGGACGAGGGAGTCGTCGGAGCGATCGGCGTTGGCATGAACCAGACCGAGCTGCTCGCCCGCTTCGTCCGCGACACGGACATCGACGCCGTCCTCCTCGCCGGCCGCTACACCCTGCTCGACCAGAACGGTCTGGCCGAACTGCTGCCGCTCGCCGCCGCCCGCGGCGTCGGTGCCGTCATCGGTGGCGTCTTCGACTCCGGACTGCTCGCCGACCCCCGTCCTCGCTCCACCTACAACTACACCACCGCGCCACTCGACTTTCTCACCAGGGCACTGGACCTCAAGGCAGTGTGCGAACGCCACGGAGTGCCGCTGCGCGCCGCCGCACTCCGCTTCCCGTTCGGACACCCGGCCGTCGCGAGCGCCCTTGTCGGAACCCGCAGCGCCACCGAGGCCCGCGACGCCGCCGCAATGCTCGCCCACCCGATCCCGGGCTTGCTGTGGGCAGAGCTCAAGGCACGCGGGCTGCTCCCCGCCGACGTGCCGATGCCCAGGCTGGTCGACTGATAAGACCGTGTCCTACATGGCCACGACGGCCCGCACGAAATGACGGCGTTGTCGTGGCCGCAACGTGGGACGGCCAGCCGCCCGTCAGGGCGCGGCTGGCCGTCGAGATAGCCTGCGGTCACATCTCAGCCGACCTGGCCCGTGCACACTCAGCTGAGGTTGTCGTTCGACGGGGAGTCTCGGGTCATGCGCACGTTGGGCAGTTTTCCTCGCCAGAGCTCTCGCTCACCTGTGGCCTTGAATCCGTAGCGCTCGTAGAAACGGACCGCTCGTTCGTTGTAATCAGTGACCCAAAGACGCATCGGTGTGCTTCCCACCCAGGCGAGGAACTCACTCATCAATCGGCCTCCGACACCTTGGCCTTGGGCTTCGTTCAGGAGATACATTGGCCCGAGGGTTACCACCTCGTCCCGACGGCCGCAGAGGAAGCCGACGATCTCCGTATCGGAGCGGACGACACGGCAAAACAACAGGTCCGGTTGTTGCTTCACCGCCTCGATGAACTCCCGCCACTGTGCGACCCCTTCCGCGGTCGCGGAGGCGCCGCGCTGTTCACGGATCCATGTCTCATCGATCCCCGCTTCGTCATTGAGATACGTCTGCAGCCAGGCCCTCAACTGCACAGGCCCCAGAGAAGCGGCGTCTTCGGCATGGGGGGCTTCGATCACGTGGGTCATGGCGGCCATCCTCGGCGATGTTCCGCGAACACGTCGCCCAATTTTGGCTGTTCTTGGGCCTGGCCGCGTTCCGGCCGGGGCCGAGCACTGGCGTTGTCACGTTGGTGCGGTGTTGATCGATTGAGGGCGCGTCAGGGTGTGCAGGGGTCGGGTGGGGGCCTGGCTTACGCTGCGATGGGCTGGTCGGTGGCGCCGGTGATCTCGTCCCGGATGGCGAAGCGGGTGGTCATCTCGGTGCGGTACTCGGTGGCGGTCATCAGGTGGCGGCGTGGTCGGAAGTGCGGTGAGATACCGCTGAACGCGGCCAGGAACCGCTGGGCCCCGCCGGTACTGCGGAATCCTTTCATCGCGCGTTCGCGCTGCCTCGTCGGCTGATGACTGTTCTCGGCCCGGTGTTCAGTCCCTTGTGGGCGCGGTGTTTCTGCGGAGGTCATGATCTCGCGGTGGGCCGCGCCGTAGGAGCGGAGCTTGTCGGTGACGATCACCCTCGGCACCGAGCAGGTCTTTTTGAGCAGTTTGTGGAAGAACCGCCTGGCCGCAGCGGTGTCCCGCCGGTCCTGGACCAAAACGTCGAGCACATTGCCATCGGCGTCGACGGCCCGCCACAGGTACTTCAGCGCACCGTTGATCCTGAGGAAGACCTCGTCCAGGTGCTTCCCAATGCCGATGTCAAGCCGCCGTCGTCACTGAGGGTATGACCTGGTAGCACCGTCGGTCACGGATCAGAGCCCACAGGACGTTGACGCGACGGCGTGCGAGCGCGAGGACGGCCTGGACGTGCCGTTTCCCCTCGGCGCGCTTGCGGTCGTAAAACTTCCGTGAGTTGGGGTCTCGTTGGACGCTGACCAGCGCGGAGATGTAGAAGACGCGCTGCAGGCGACGGTGGTATCTCGTCGGTCGGTGGTCGTTACCGCTGACCTGGCCGGAGTCGCGTGGGGCGGGGACCACGCCGGCGAAGGCCGCGAGCCGGTCGGCCGTGGGGAAGGCGTCCAGGCTGCCGCCGACGGCGACGAGGAACTCGGCACCGAGGATCGTGCCGATGCCGGGCATGGACTGGATCACGTCGGCCAGTTCGTGTTCGCGAAACCGGCCCTCGATGAGTTTGTCGGTCTCGGTGATCTTCTCGTTGAGGACCATCACCTCCTTGGCGAGGGTGTGCACCATCTTCGCGATGGCCTTCTCACCCACGACGGCGGTGTGCTGGCGCTCGGCGGCCTCAACCACCTTCTCGGCGAGGGCAGCAGCGTTGCAGACCTTGCGGTTGCGCAGCCAGGCGGTCAGCCGCCGACTGCCCGCGCGGCGGATCGCTGCCGGTGTCTGGTAACCGGTTAGCAGCACCAGCGGGCCGACGTTACCCAGGTCGAGGGCCCGTTCCAGGGCCGGAAACATGCTGTTCAGCAGGGCCTTGAGCCGGTTGGTGGTGCGGGTGCGGTCGGCGACCAGATCGACGCGGTGGTCGGTCAGCAGCCGCAGCTCGAGCGTGGCTTCGTCGCCGGGGCGGATCGGCTGGAGGTCGCGGCGCATCCGGGCCTGGTCGGCGATCACGCGGGCGTCACGGGCGTCCGTCTTGCCCTGGCCGCGGTAGCTGTCGGTGGCCCGGTTGACCGCGATACCGGGGATGTAGACGAGCTCCTGGCCATGGTTGACCAGAAGGGCGATCAGCAGGCCGGGCTCGCCGCCGGTCATGTCAAGCGCCCAGGTCGTCTTGCCGCCGTCGGCGAGGTCCAGGACGTCACCGATCAGCTTCAGCAGTTCCGGCTCGTCGTTGGCCACCCGACGCGACAGCAGCGTGTCGCCCTCGCTGTCCAGGACCAGGCAGTGGTGGTGGGTCTTGCCGCAGTCGGTTCCCGCCCATATCCGGCTCATCGTGCTCCATTCGGTCGTACATGCCTTGCGTACCACGGACGACCTCGCCGGCATTGCTCTACACAGCGACTTGTTCGCACTTCCCAATCGGCGGCCGAGTCGTCGTGGGGAGCCAGGCGGCCAAGCACCTGAAGCCACGAACGGCAGCCACTTGTCAGCCACACCCAGCTCCCCTGGGTGTCCTCACCCTACGAACGGGAGGACCAACCCGTTCAAGAAGGTAGAGCCACTTGTCGCCCGTCTGCACACGCCGGCGGCCCAGGCCGTTGGCGTAGACCTGCCCGAACTTCGCACCCCAGCGGCGGACCGTCTCGCGGGAGACGAGCACGCCGCGTTCGAGCATCAGCTCCTCGACCTCGCGGAACGACAGCGGGAAACGGAAGTACAGCCACACGCAGTGCGCGATGATCTCCACCGGGTACCGGTGCCCCTTGCACGACGGCGGCGCGCTGCCCACGGACGACCTCTCCCGGCACGATCAACCAGAAGATCATTCCAGGCCGGTCAGTCAACGTGACAGTGCCTCGCGAGGGGAGCGACGGCACGACAGCGAGTCCCGGGACAGCACCGGACGGGCTGGGGCAAGGCCAGCAGTACCACAGGCATCACAGGAACCGCGCACGCTTCGTTCACGTCTAAGGCGATAGCCAGGGCCACAGTGCCGCCGACCACGACGGCTTCGAAGCCGCTGTTCCAGACCACTGCCGTACCTACTCCCAGCCCCCGGCTCCGGCCCGCCGGCCTTGTGGAGGAGAGCAGAAGGCTGCCTCCTTGCTGGGGTCAGCACTGAGAGGCCCCGTCACACGATGAGCCGCACCACAGACACGTCGACGCACCACACGAATACGATCGGCGCACCGAGCCGGCGCAACACCGAGCTGGCGCTGCTGGTGTTCGCCGTCGTCATCACCGTGTTCGCCTACGCCAACGCGGGCCTGGCCGTCAACAACCAGGTGCCGTCGGGTCTGCTGAGCTACGGCCTGGGTATGGGCCTGCTGGCCGGCGTCGCCCATTTCTTCGTACGGAAGGCCGCGCCGAACGCGGACCCGCTGCTGCTGCCGCTGGCCACGCTGCTGAACGGACTCGGCCTGGTCGTCATCTGGCGGTTGGACCAGTCCGAGCTGTTGCAGTCGATCAAGCAGGCAGGAACGGCCGCGCCGCGGCAGCTGATGTACACGACGATGGGCATCGCCCTCTTCATTGTCGTTCTGATCTTCCTCAAGGACCACCGCGTCCTGCAGCGCTACACCTACATCTCCATGGTGGGCGCCCTGTTCCTCCTGCTGCTGCCGCTGGTCCCGGGCCTGGGCGCCGACATATACGGCGCCAAGATCTGGATCCACGTCGGCAGCTTCAGTATCCAGCCCGGTGAGTTCGCGAAGATCGTGCTCGCGGTCTTCTTCGCCGGTTACCTGATGGTCAAGCGCGACGCGCTGGCCCTGGCCAGCCGCCGCTTCATGGGTCTGTACCTGCCGCGCGGCCGTGACCTCGGTCCGATCTTGGCCATCTGGTTTCTATCGATCCTGATCCTGGTCTTCGAGACCGATCTCGGCACGTCACTGCTGTTCTTCGGAATGTTCGTCATCATGCTGTACGCCGCCACCGAACGGACAAGCTGGATCGTCTTCGGTCTGCTGATGTCCGCGGCCGGCGCCGTCGGCGTCGCCTCCTTCGAACTGCACGTTCAGCAGCGTGTCCAGGCCTGGCTCGACCCCATGCACGAATACATGCTCAGCCGCCAGGGCGTGGCCGGTCACTCCGAGCAGTCGATGCAGGCGCTGTGGGCCTTTGGGTCCGGCGGCACCCTCGGCACCGGTCTCGGCCAGGGCCACTCCGAACTCATCCGGTTCGCCGCCAACTCCGACTTCGTCCTCGCCACCTTCGGCGAGGAACTGGGCCTGACGGGCATGATGGCAATCCTGCTGATTTACGGCCTGATCGCGGAGCGTGGCGTACGCACCGCCCTCGCCGCCCGTGACCCATTCGGCAAACTCCTCGCCATCGGCCTGTCAGGCGCATTCGCCCTGCAGGTCTTCGTCGTCGCAGGCGGTGTGATGGGCCTGATCCCGCTGACCGGTATGACGATGCCGTTCCTGGCGTACGGCGGCTCCTCAGTCATCGCCAACTGGGCGCTCATCGGCATCCTGATCCGTATCAGCGACACCGCACGCCGCCCCGCACCGTAGCGTGCACCCATGACGTTCGCGTCCGTGCCGCCGGTTCCGGCAGAACAATCCCCCAGCTCAACGGCCTCCTGAGACACCTGGTCCGCGAGGCCGAAGGCCGCAACTCCGAGCCGACCGCCTGCGTCATCGACGCCCAGAGGGGTCTGATGCAGGGTTGGGTGACAGGTTTGGTCACGCGGCCAGGAGGGCCGGTGTGGTCATGACGGTTCGTATTCGACGGGGGTCAGCCGACCGAGTGAGGCTTGTCTGCGGCGTCGGTGGTAGGTCCGCTCGATCCAGGTCACGATCGCGATCCGTAGTTCCTGGCGGTTGGCCCACTTCCGTCGGTCGAGGACATTCTTCTGCAGCAGGCTGAAGAAGGACTCCATGGCCGCGTTGTCGCCTGCCGCCCTGACCCTCCCTATCGAGCCGGCGATCTGGTGCCGGCCGAGCGCTTGGACGAACTTCCGGGACCGAAACTGGACGGATTCAATCGGTCGTCGCAACGCTGGCTGGTGGGAGCGATCGTAGCTGCTTGGTGAACACTTCAGCCGGGGTTCGCCACCCGAGTGTTTTCCGGGGCCGGTTGTTGAAGACCGCCGCGACGGCCTGGAGCTCTTCGCTGTTCCAGCGGGACAAGTCGGTGCCCTTGGGGAAGTACTGACGCAGTAGGCCGTTGGTGTTCTCGTTGGTCCCGCGTTGCCAGGGGCTGTGGGGGTCAGCGAAGTAGACAGGGATGCCGGTCTCGACCGTGAAGGCGGCGTGCGCGGACAACTCCTTGCCGCGGTCCCAGGTGAGAGACCGCCGGAGTTGCTCAGGCAGTGTGGTCATCGTCCTGGCCAGGGCGTTCTTCATCGTGCTGGCACCGTATCCGGCCAGAGCGGGTCCGTTCTTCGTGCGCGGGACCACACCGTAGCCCTCCTCGCGCGGCAGGTGGACCAGCATGGTGAACCTGGTGGTGCGCTCGACGAGAGTCCCGATCGCCGAGCGCTTCAGCCCGATGATGAGGTCGCCCTCCCAGTGCCCGGGAACGGCGCGGTCCTCGGCCTCGGCGGGACGCTCGCCGAGGAGGACCTTGTCGGTGACGTGGGCCCACGCCTTCTGCCGGCTGCGTGCCCGGGGAACACGCAGCGCCCGTCCGGTGCGCAGGCAGGCCACCAGCTCGCGTTTCAGCGCACCACGTCCCTCGACGTAGAGCGCCTGGTAGATCGCCTCGTGACTGATGCGCATGTCCTCATCGTCGGGGAACTCGACCGGCAGGCGTCGCGCGATCTGCTCCGGGCTCCATGCTGTCACCCAGCCTCTGTCGCCGCGGTGCGGCTTGTTGCGCCCCTTCCAGGCCGGGCCCTCCGGGCCCAGACGGTTGCCTCCGGCGTCGGTGACGTCCCTCGACAGCCGGGCCTGGATATAGGCTCGCAGCCTCGGATTGTCCACGAGCTTGGCCGTCTTCGGGCGCCGGGCCCGGCGTTCAGCGTGCCACTGCGCGGTCGAGGCCCGGTAGTCCAGCTTGTAGGTCCGGGTAGAGGCATTGCGCCGCAGCTCACGGGAGACCGTCGACGGCGCCCGTCCGAGCCTGCGGGCGATCTCGCGGACGCCGGCGCCCTGGGCATGCCAGACGGCGATGTCCTCCCGCTCGGGAAACGACAGGTAGCGCCCGGACACATCATCAGGAAGACACGGATTCACGCCGCCAGCGTGCCGGAACCAGCGGAATCCCACCGGCCCGGACACCCCGGCAGCACTGCACGCATCCTCGGTCTTGGCACCCCGAGCGATCACCGTCCAGAACCTGACCCTGTCCTCACGCCAGGCCACCGACGGCCTGCCCGGCGACGGCACCAACCCCCGATACGCACGAACCTGCTTGTGCCGCTCCACAGAGCCCATCGCTCCACCTCCCGATCAAGGTGTTGCGACGATCAGTTGAATCCGTCCAGCGACCCGCGATCGCTGTGCAGAACACAGCCGGCGACGTTCTCACGTCGGGCAACAGCGTTGTCCAGGGCCGCGACGGCCAGACGGGACTTCATCGGCGAGTCGATGGAGTAGCCCACGATCCGCTTGCTGAAGACGTCCTTGACCGCACAGAGATACAGCTTCCCTTCTCCCGTGACGTGTTCGGTGATGTCGGTGAGCCACAGCCGGTTCGGTGCGCCGGCGGTGAAGTCCCGGCGGACGAGGTCGTCGTGCACCGGCGGGCCAGCTTTCTTGATCCTGCCGCGCTTCTTGCCGAACACGCTCCACCAGCTGTTGTCCCGGCAGATCCGCCACGCGGTCCGGTCGGCCATGCCGGCTCCCACGCTGCGGGCTTCGTCGGCCAGGAAGCGGTAGCCGAACTCCGGGTCCTCGCGGTGGGCGTCGAACAACGCGTTCGCGCGAGCGGCCTGCTCGAACTCGGCATCGGTCACCGGCCGTTCGAGCCAGCGGTAGTAGGGCTGGCGGGCGAGCTTGAGGACCCGGCACGTGACCGTGACGGAGATTCCGTCCGTGGCCAGCTCTTTCACGAGCGGGTAGATCCTTTTCCCGGCAGGTTCGCCTGGGACAGGTAGGCCGCGGCCCGGCGCAGGACCTCGTTCTCCTGCTCCAGCAGCTTGATCCGTCGACGCGCTTCCCGTAGCTCCGTGCTCTCCTGACTGGTCGTTCCGGGCTTTGTGCCGTCGTCGATGTCCGCCCGGCGCATCCACTTCCACAGCGTCATCGCGTGGACTCCGAAGTCGGCGGCCACCTGCTCGATCGTCACGCCCGGGCCGCGGTTCCTCGCGACCCGTACGACATCCTCGCGGAACTCTTGCGGATAAGGCTTGGGCACAGCGACATCCTTCCCACCCGCCCCACAGGGCAAGCCAGATCAGATGTCACCCGATCGTGCGGCAGACCCAGACAGCGATGTGGGTGAGAGACCAGCTGGACGGGTTGTGGGGCGACCAGGACTTCGCCGACTGGTACCCGCGCGACGGCCGGCCGGGTCGCGTTCCTCGCTGAACCGCAGAACTCCGGCCGCCACCCTACTCACTCGCACCCCCGCCCCGTCTTCCTCCTCCAGGGCGTCGTCGCTTCGTGCTCCTGGTCCTGGTCGTCGGTGTCCTCCCGGCCGCTGCGGACGCGGGGATCGGCGATCGCCTCGATGGTGTCCGTGTCGTGCGCCCGCAGCGCCCGAGGATCTTCGAGAGGGTCTTGTAGGCGTCCGACGTCACAATTTCACCCGGCCGTTCGACCGGTCCGAGGAATTCCGGCACGATCAAAGTGGCGAGTTTCCCGAGCCCCGGACGCGTACGCAGGGCACGCCCGACTATTTGCGCGATGTCGACCATCGCCCCACGCGCATCCGCGAAAGAAGTGCCACTGACGAGATCGGACGCGAATTCGTCAAGGACTTGGCGGCGGTGGGCGGGGGAGTGCTCACCGTAGAGCCAGTCCGCCCACACTCGGCCCGCGGGCGGGTAAAGCTCTGGGTCGTCCTCGGCCAGCGCCGCGGCGACCGCCGGCACCCGGGCCGCCATCGCCTCCGCTGCCCCACCCGGGAATGGAACGACAACACCTTGCGGATCCGCTCCTCGGCCGCGGCCGGCACCAAGCTGGTCCGGATCGCCGCCATCTTGGCCCCGCGCACCGCCTCTGACCGGGGCCCCCTCCAGGAGCGCGGATGGTGGAGCTCCGGATCGCGGATGCCCAGACACAGCACCTGATACGGCGCCAACCACCCCTCGCCGAATCGCCTCGGGCAGCTTCAACTTGTACGCCACGGGCCCGAAGACTTTGCTGTCCCCGTCCATGCTCGCGATCAGCCGCGGCACCCCTCCCTCGGCCTCCCGGACCCGCGCCGTCGCCGTCATGCAGAGCCGCCGCACCGCCGGAATCCGGTCCTGGTCATGCACCGCCACCTACGGCTTCCCCGCATCACCACTGGTCCGGTGTACCTCGTCGGGCTCCAAACCGGAAGGCTGGCCCGTGCGCTCGCTGAAGCACACCCATCCCCACCGAGGCGTACGTCGCGAACACCGTCACGGTGTCCAGGCCCAGCAGATGTGTGAGGCGGACGCGGCCAGTCCGGTGCACGGGCGGAGCGGTGCCGGGCCGCTACGACGCTGGGCGCGGCGGCCCTCCACTCGATGCCGGATCTGGACAACGAGCCTCTCGCATACGGGAATTCTCCCTTCAGCGTCTTGTGCACCGGGCACCCTCGCGCCAAACTCTGGAGATCCTTTGACAACGATGTCAACTATTTGGAGGCAGCAGCATGCACAGCGGCAGATCCCTAGCCCCCGGCGTCCCGGGCGCCCTGCCCCTGCGACGTCCGAGGTCGGCGCTCCTGGCGTGGGCCTTCGTCATCGCGACGGCGCTCGTCGCCGCGTTCCTCCCGCCGTTCGCCACCACCGGCTGGGCGGACACCGACCGGTCCAACGTGGACCTGGTCAACCCGTTCATCGGGACGGCGGGCCAGAGCGCCACCGAGTACGGCGGCATGATTCCCAGCACCGCCCCGCCGTTCGCGATGACCCGCTGGTCGCCGATGACCCGGCAGAACTACGTCAGCCGGACGCCGTACCACTACTCCGACACGAAGATCAGCGGCTTCATCGGCACCCACCAGCCGGCCATCTGGATGGGCGACTCCGGCTACGTGTCGGGCATGCCCGGCGTGGGCCCCGTGAAGACCAAGGCCGACGACCGGGCGCTGCCGTTCAGCCACTCCGACGAGCACGCCGCTGCGGACCGCTACTCGGTCAAGATGCAGGCCGGTTCGGGCCGGACGCTGAAGACGGAGATGACCGGGACGTCTCGCGTCGGCCTGCTGCGTACGGTCTATCCCGAGGGCGCGGACAGCAACTTCGTGCTGCAGGCGACCCGTGCGGGCGTCACCGGCAACGTGCACATCGATCCCGCAGCCCGAGAGATCACCGGCTACAACCCTGACCGTCAGGACAGCAACCTCGGCCCGTTCAAGGCATCCAACTTCAAGGGGTACTTCGTCGCTCGGATCGACACCGGCTTCGACAGCTACGGCACGGCTACCGGCGGGACGCTGCACGAGGGCCAGGGCGATCGCACCGACGGCGACGTGTCTGCGTATGTGCGCTTCCCCTCCGGCACCCGGACCGTGGAGGTGCGGATCGCGACGTCGTTCATCTCGCTGGAGCAGGCCCGTGCCAACCTGGCTGCCGAGGCCCCGGACGACCAGTCCTTCGAGCAGATCGCCGACAAGACCCGCACGCAGTGGAACCAGAAGCTGAACCTGGTCCGGCTGCGCGGCGCGACCGCCGACCAGAAGGCGGTCTTCTACACGTCGATGTACCACGCGCTGCAGTACCCGTCGGAGAACTCCGAGCACGGCCGCTACTACAGCGCGTACGACGACAAGGTCCACTCCGGAGTCAGCTACACCGGCTACTCGCTGTGGGACACCTTCCGGGTCGAGAACGCGTTCCTGACGCTCTTCGCCCCCGAGCGGATCGACGGCATGGTCACCTCGATGCTGAACGACTACCAAGAGGGTGGCTGGCTCCCGATGTGGAAGAACATCACGGAGACCAACATCATGGTCGGCACCAACGCCGACTCGGTGATCGCGGAGGACATCGCCAAGGGCTTCACCGGCTTCGACCGCAAGCTTGCGTACGAGGCGGTGTACAAGGACGCGATGACCCCGCCGGACAAGGACACCGAACTGGCTTACTCCGACCGCCAGCAGGGAACTCCGGTGGAGGCACGGGCAGGCCTGACCTACTACAAGCAGAACGGCTGGGTCGCTGCTGACCGCACCGCGGAGTCGGCGTCCCGCACGCTGGACTACGCGTACGAGGACTGGGCGGTCGCGCAGGTCGCGAAGGCGGTCGGCAAAACCGAGGACGCGGAGATGTTCCTCCAGCGCAGCGCGAACTACAAGAAGCTGTACAACCCCGCGACCGGCTTCATGCAGGCCCGTAATCTGGACGGATCCTGGGCCGACGGCGGCTGGACCGAGGGCAACCAGTGGGTGTACACGCTCGACGTCCTGCACGACGTGCCGGGGCTGATGGATCTGATGGGCGGCAAGGAAAAGTTCGCGTCGTGGCTGGACGGCTACTTTGCCAGCGGCCACAACAACCACACCAACGAGCCGAGCCACCACGCTGCCTACCTCTACGACGACGCGGGCCAGCCGTGGAAGACGCAGGCGAAGGTGCGCGAGATCGCCGCGGCGAACTACGCGAACCGCACGGACGGCCTCAGCGGCAACGAGGACTGCGGCCAGATGTCCGCCTGGTACGTGCTCTCCTCGCTGGGCATCTACCCGGTCAACCCGGCATCGGGGAAGTACTCGGTGGGCAGCCCGTTCTTCGACCAGGCAAAGGTGCAGATGCCGGCCGCGTCCCGTCCGCTGGTGATCAGCGCCTCGGGGGCGGCGGACAAGCAATACGTCCAGTCACTGTCGCTGAACGGCCGGAGCGTCACCAAGCCGGTGCTGAGCCACTCCGACCTGCTGCGAGGTGGCCAGTTGCGCTTCACGATGAGCGACACCCCGCAGAGTTGGGGCGCTTCGGCGTCGCCGACGCGGGGGGCGGACGCGCACTGAGGACCGGCGGAAGGCCCAGAAGGCCTGGAAGGCCGGTGAGCCGAGGCACGGAATAGGAGGCGGAGAAGGAAGGGGCTGCTGCTCGCAGTAGACATGAGTCAGCGAATACCGGGCCCGGACCCGACGAAGCGGCAGATGCGCCGAGACGCAGGCGGTGCCATTGTGACCGGGCTCGCCTGCCGGGTAGGCACACTGAGCAGGCGCTGCGAAGCTTGGTTCTCGTTCTGTGGTCGCCTGATCATGTGACTCTGGAGCGATTCTGCTGGTCGGTGACACCTCCAGCAGAGCCGCAAGACGGGTCCGGATCCACGTCGGATCCGGACCCGTCCCGCATCTGCCCACAGCCGCCTCCTACCAGCGTATGCCGGGGGTGTTGAGGTCTGTCCGGCGTTGTTCGGTGAGCTTGTGGGCGCGTTTGCGTACGTTGTCGAGCCACACACCGAGTTTGACGGCCACGGGCTCTCCAGTGCCTGCCTGACGGCTGCCCGGGGGCTGTGTACCCTCTGCCACGCCCTCTGACAGTTTCGTTTGGATCAGTCGGTCGTTGGTCCAGGTGTGCCGGTGAGTGATGCGCAGTGGGCGCGGATCGAGCCATTGCTCCCGGACCGAACGCCGAGGCGAGGCAGCCGGTGGCGTGACCACCGTGAGGTGCTCGATGCGATTGCCTTCAAGTTCCAGACCGGAACGCAGTGGGTCCACCTGCCCGAGAAGTACGGGAACTGGCGGGGCGTCTACAACCGGCTGCAAATGCGGGCCGTCGACGGCACCTGGGAACGGGTGTTCACTGATCGACGAGGTCTTCGACGCCCTGGACGAGCAGACCGTCGTCGTCCCCGGGACCGGCACCCTGGACATCGTGATCCCTTCCCTGGCCGGCCAGCTCACCGCCGTCCACACCCAGCGCCGGGCGATGGAAGCCCAGATCAACAGCCTGCTGGAGGCCCACTCTCTTTCCAAGGTCCTGACGTCGATGCCCGGCGTCGGTGTCAGGACCGCCGCAGTCCTGCTGGTCACCGTCGGTGACGGCACCAGCTTCCCGAGCGCCGCCCACCTGGCCTCCTACGCCGGACTCGCCCCGACCACGAAGTCGTCGGGCACCTCGATCCACGGCGAACACGCGCCCCGAGGCGGCAACCGCCAGCTCAAACGCGCCATGTTCCTCTCCGCCTTCGCCTGCATGAACGCCGACCCCGCCTCCCGCACCTACTACGACAAGCAACGCGCCCGCGGCAAAACCCACACCCAGGCCCTCCTCCGCCTCGCCCGCCAACGCATCAGCGTTCTGTTCGCCATGCTCCGCGACGGCACCTTCTACGAGTCACGAGTCCCCGAAACAGCTACCGCATGACCGGCCTCGGACTTGCGTAGCTGAACCAAACGGCCTCACAGGCAGTCGCATCCTGTGGAGTAGAGCAGCAGGAAGAGGGCCGTCATGGCGGTCACGGTGAACCCGACAGCGGTCAGGGCGGCGAGGCCCCGACGGCGCCCCTTCGCGGGGGTGCGGAAGGTCTGCCAGGCGCCGTGGGCGAGGAGGAGACTGAGCAGCCCAGCCCCCGCGATGGTGAAGCGCGGGCTGAGGGACCAGCTCAGGTAGGCGATCAGAGCCAGGCAGCCGAGCAGGGCACAGGCGAGCAGGCTGAGGATCACCTCGGCGACGGCTTCTCCCACCGTCTCGACCAGGAACTCGCCGACGCCTTTCGCTGCCCTGCGGACCCCCATGACGCTCCTCCCCCTTGCGTCGATGGCCCCGAGCGGGGCCTGGTATGGAGGACCCCCGCCGAGCCGGAATGGTTGCCGGGGTGCTCAAGAGTCGCCGACTGCGGCACACGGTCACACCTTGACGAAGGACATAGAGGCACCCCCCGCGGAACACGACCGTGAGCGCTGGGCGGACTGGGGGCAGGAGCACTTCGGGCGCTCGTGGGCGTATATATGCCTATCTTGGTCATCCCGCCGCTGGTTCTCAGGGATGGAGCAGATCCGGCCAGTTCTGCGGGACACGGTCGGCCGGTCCCGGGGTCGGCTGGGCGGCCGGGTGGCTGGTCGGCGGGGCCAGTTCGGGTCCGGACTCGTACAGGACGTCGGTGGCGTAGTTCCAGTACCACTCCTCACCCGGCTCGAAGCTCTGAACCACGGGATGCCCAGAGGACTGCCAGTGGGCGGTGGCGTGCTGGGCCGGTGACGAGTCGCAGCAGCCGATGTGGCCGCACTGCGCGCAGCGCCGGAGGTGAAACCACCAGCCCCCCACTGCGTCGCAGTCCGCGCAGCCGGTACTGCTGGGCGGGACGCTCGCCGCGATGCCGTCGATGTCGGTCATACGGACTCCTCGGTGGTTGTGGTTTCGGTCTCGGGGGCGGTCAGCGGCAGCAGCACCTGGAATCGCGTGTCGCCCGGTACGGACTCGACCTGGAGGCTGCCATGGTGCTTGTTGACGACGATCCGCCAGCAGATGTCGAGGCCGAGTCCGGTGCCCTCCCCGATGGACTTGGTGGTGAAGAAGGGGTCGAAGATGCGGCTGCGGATGTCCTCGGGGACGCCGGGGCCGGTGTCGCGGAACTCCACGAGCAGTCGGTCGCCCTCCCTGGCCGTGCGGACCGTCAGGGTGCCGTCGTGGCCCGTGCTGCCGATGGCGGCCACCGCGTTGTCGATGAGGTTGGTCCACACTTGGTTGAGTTCCGCCGGGTAGGCGGGTATTTCGGGGAGGGAGCGGTCGTAGTCCTTGGCCACCCTCACCCGAGGGCCGATCTTGCCGGACAGCATCAGCAGCGTGCTGTCGAGGAGTTCGTGGACGTCGACGTCCTGGTGAGGGGCGCGGTCGAGCTGCGCGTACTGCTTGGCCGCGTCCACCAGGCGGGAGATGCGGGTGGTGGAGTCGTCGATCTCGTCCATCAGCAGCTCGGTCTCGACCGTGTAGTTGAGCCAGCCGATCGCCCCCGGCAGGATGCCTTCGCCCACGGTCGCCGCGACCTGGTCCAGCCAGTCGGTGTCCAGCCCGGCCTGGACGAAGACCGGCGCGATCCGCCAGCCCTCCGGGATGCCGTGATCCTCCAGCCAGCCGGCGAGCTCGTCCTCCCGGTCGGACGCCTCCAGAGGGGTCAGCATTGGTGCCTTGGCGACGCGTTCGGCGGTGCGTTCCTGGATCTCGATGAGCTCGGCGAGGGCCGCTCGGGAGTAGCGGCCCTGGGCGATGACCGCCAGTTTGTTCCGCATCCTGCCGACCCGCTCACGCAGCGCCGCGGTGGCGCGGACGGCGGCCGCGGCCGGATTGTTGAGCTCGTGGGTGAGTCCGGCGGACAACGATCCGAGCGCCAGCAGGTGTTCCCGCTGGCCAATGGCCCGCTGGGTTTTCTTGGAGCCGAAGAAGAGCCCCTCCAGCAGGTGCGTCGGCATCGGGAACCACTCCCGCATGACGTCCGCGAACGACTGTGCGGGCAGTACGAAGAACCGGGTGGGTTCCGTCACCCGCATGGAGTTGATGTACGTCTGCGGGACCTGGTCGCCCAGATATGCCTGCATGGCCCCCGCGTACACGCCGCGCTGCGAGGTCCGGCTGACCTCCACATCGTCGCCGCCGACCCGGCGGGACAGTACGACGGTTCCCTCGACCATCACGTAGAAGCAGGTCGCCGGGTCGCCCTCGGTGTACACCGGGCCGGGTTCGAACTGTTCCATCCGTCCCTCGGAGCACAGCCGTCCGAGCTGCTCCGGGGAGAGCTTCTCGAAGAGGAACAGCGAGCCGATCTCGTGCGGGTCGCAGGCCATGACCTGTGCGCTCATTAGAGGACCATCCCTTCTGCAGCCCTCTTCGGTAGGGTTGTGACCTCTCGGTCCCGGTGGGTGCACGGCCAAGTGCGCGAGCCGTTCGACGGCCAGCATGAGTTACGCCGGCCCCGCCGGGCCGAGGCCGTCTGATCGGCTTCAGGGACACGCCCCGCAGAGGGCCGATCAATGAGCTCGCGGCAGACGACCTCACCACCGGGCAGGTGCTCCGTAGACGTCACAGGAGTACTTCTTTCGTGTTCATCGGATGGGACTGGGCGACCGAGACCCACGACGTCGGCGTCATGGACAGCTCCGGCACCCGCGTGGACCGCTGGGAGCTGGCACACACCGAGCAAGGCATCGAGGCGACCCTCAAACGCCTTGCCCGGCACGGGAGTCCGGCCGACTTGCCGGTGGCGATCGAGACGACCCGCGGCCTGGTCGTGGACCGGCTGCTGGCCGCCGGCCACCCGGTGGTGCCTGTGCACCCGAACGCCTTCCACGCCATGCGCCCGCGCTGGGGAGCCTCCAAGGCCAAGACCGACGCCGGGGACGGCCACAAGCTGGCCGACTACCTGCGCACCGACGGTCACCAGCTGCGACGGCTGACCCCGACCGACCCCAGGACCCTGGAGCTGCAGGCCCTCACCCGCCAGCGCGCCGACCACGTCGAGGCCAAGATTGCCGCCGTCAACCAGTTCGATGCCCAGCTCGACCAGCTGTGGCCGGGCGGCAAGGCGGTCTTCGCCGACCGCGACAGCGACATCGCTCTGGACTTCCTCGACCGCTACCCGACCCCGCAGGCTGCCGCCAAACTCACCCCCGCCAGGCTGGAAGCGTGGTGCAAACGGCGCGGTTACTCCGGCAAGCGCACCGGCAGGCAGCTCATCGAGCGCCTGCGCGCCGCCCCGGCCGCCGCCACCCGGCTCGGTGAGGCCACCGTCGCCACGCTCATCCGCGTCCAGGTCCAGCTCGTGCGGGCCATGCGCGCCACGATCCGCGAGCTGGACCGCGAGATCACCACCGCCGTCGAAGGACACCCCTACGCGCCGCTGCTGGTCTCCATGCCCCGCATCGGGAAGGTCAACCTCGGACAGATCATCGGTGAGATCGGCCCGATCCTCGAACGCGCCGATTCCTGCGAGCAGTTCGTCGCCGAGACCGGAGTCGTCCCCGTCACCCGGGCCTCCGGGAAGTCCCATGCCGTGACCTTCCGTTTTGCGACGAACCGGAGAGCCCGTGTCGCGATCACGACCTGCGCGGACAACAGCCGCCACGGCAGCGACTGGGCAGCGAAGATCTACACCGACGCGCGGGCCCGCAAGAAGCGTCACCCCCACGCCACCCGTATCCTCGCCCGCGCCTGGCTCCGCGTGATCTGGGCCTGCTCGCGTGACGGAGCCTGCTACGACCCCGGGATCCATCAGGCCAACGGGAAGATCAACACAGCCGACGACACCCTCTTGGCGGCATAGAGGTTGACTCAGGGAACTCATGACTGCTCCAGGAAGCGGTGGACGAGTATCACGGCCATGGCTCCCTCTCCCACGGCGGACGCGACGCGCTTCGCGGACCGGGCGCGCGCGTCGCCCGCCACGAACACACCCGGGATGCTGGTCTCCAGGTAGTAGGGCGGCCGGTCCAGTGCCCATTCGGCAGGGGGGCGCCCGTCCGGCGTCAAATCCGGTCCGGCGAGGATGAAGCCGTTCTCGTTGCGCAGCACAGTCCCGCCGAGCCAGTCGGTCAGCGGGGCGGCACCGATGAAGACGAACATCCACTGGGCATCGACGACTTCGGTGGCGCCGGTCACGGTATCCCGCAGAATCAGCCGTTCCAGGTGCTCCTCGCCGTGCGCCTCCTCGACGACGGTCCGGGGCCGCACAGTGATGTTCGGGGCCTCGTCGATCTGCTGGATCAGGTAGTACGACATCGACGCTGTCAGGGACTCACCGCGCACCAGCATGGTCACCGACTTCGCGCCCCGAGCCAGGAACACTGCCGCCTGCCCGGCGGAATTCGCGCCGCCGACGACGTACACGTCCTGGCCCTCGCAGGACGACGCCTCGGTGAGGGACGAGCCGTAGTACACCCCGCAGCCGGTCAGCTCGTCGCATCCCGGCGCCCCCAGCTGCCGGTACGACACGCCGGTCGCCAGGATGACGCTGTGCGCGGCGACCGCTGAGCCGTCGGAGAAGCGCACGACGCGCGCCGGACCGTTCACCTCCAGCCCCGTGACCTCGCGAGCGGTGAGGATCTCGGCACCGAAGCGGCTCGCCTGGCGGCGGGCACGATCGGTCAGCTGCGCACCGGACACGCCGTCCGGGAAGCCGAGGTAGTTCTCGATACGGGAACTCTGGCCGGCCTGTCCACCGGTCGCCGACCGCTCGACCAGTACGGTCCGCAGCCCCTCGGAGGCCCCGTACACCGCCGAGCCGAGTCCGGCCGGGCCGCCGCCGATGATGACGAGGTCGTAGAACGCGGCGGTCGGCGTGGTCGCGAGCCCCACGTGGGCGGCCAGTTCGGTCGACTCCGGCTCGATCAGCGCGGTACCGTCCGGCGTGATCACCAGGGGGAGCCGTCGGCCGTCGGCCCCGGCCGCCGCCAGAAGCCTCTGCCCCTCCGGTTCGTCGGAGGAGTACCAGCGGTACGGCACCTGGTTGCGGGCGAGGAATTCGCGCGCCCGCGAGGAGGGGGCGGACCAGCGGTGCCCGACCACCTTGGTGGCGGGTACCGGGCGGTAGTCGCTGGATCGCCAGGCCGTGAGGAGATCGTCCAGGACCGGGTAGAGCTTCTCCTCGGGCGGGTCCCAAGGCTTGAGGAGATAGTGGTCGAGGTCGACGACGTTGATCGCGTCGATGGCAGCGTCGGTGTCGGCGTAGGCGGTCAGCAGCACGCGCCGCGCCCCCGGGTACACGCCGAGGGCTTGTTCGAGGAACTCGATGCCGTTCATCTGCGGCATCCGGTAGTCGGCGAGGATCACGGCCACCAGGTCGCCGCGCAGCTTCAGCTCGCGCAGCGCCTCCAGCGCGGATTCGCCGGACTCGGCGCGTACGATCCGGTAACCGCCGCCGTAGCGGCGCCGCAGGTCGCGGGCGATGGCGCGGGAGACTCCCGGGTCGTCGTCCACTGTCAGGATGACGGTCCGCGTTGCGTCGGTGGCCTGTGCCATACTCCTCCGCCCTGCGCGCTCCCGACGGCCGGCACGACGAGCTGCCCGGGCACGCTCCCGACCATCGTATGTTCGATCGAGCCGGACCGCTTCGGCTGCTACGGCCCGTGCGGCCCGGGTGACCTGACGGTGACAGAGCGCTGCCGAGCCGGAGCACCACCTGGTGTGCCGCCAGAGCTCACCAGCACGGGTACGTCACGGGGGCGCCGACCGGCCGGGCACGGCCCGCGTGCGCCGCACACCAAGCCGTCGCAGGCTGGGGGCACGACCCAGCAGTACGCGACGAAAGGTGACCGATGAAGTTCGCAGTGATCGGCGGTACGGGGCTGATCGGATCGCAGGTCGTGAAGAAGCTGAACGTGGCAGGGCACAAGGCCGTGCCGCCGGAGTTCGTCGCCGCGGTCCTGTCGTGGACCACTGAGGGTGACGTCGTCCGTCTGCCCACCACCCCGATCCAGCCGATCGCCGCCCAGGACGTCTCCGACGCCGTCGCCGAAGTCGCCGCGGGTACCCCCTGAACGGCACTCTCAACGTCGGCGGGCCCGACGTCTTCCCCCTCGACGACCTCGGACGGATCATCCTTGACGCCCGTCCCGACGGTCGCAGCGTCGTCACCGACGGCATGTTCGCCGACTGTCAGCGGCGACGTTCTCATCACCGAGGGCGACGCCCGTATCGCCCCCACGCACTACACGGACTGGCTCTCCTGACCCAGCCCGCCTATCGGAGGAGGCCTCATCCATGGCGAACAATGAACCGACGGCGGGCGGCGCCGGAAGCCGGCCACGCTCGGAAGCGTGGAAGACGGCGCTCACCGTGCTGCAGTCGGCGAAACCGCCGTTCGTTCCGGAGGGGGCAGAGGCGATGACGGTTCTCGTCGAATTCCCTCCCGGTGATCCTGGCACCCCTCCCCACCGGCACTCGGGACCCGCCTTCGGCTACATGCTGGAGGGGGAGATGGTCTTCGAGCTGGAAGGCGAGCCCGAGCGGGTGATCAGGGCCGGGGAGACGTTCTGGGAGCCAGGTGGCGATGTCGTCCACTACCAGGACGGCAACAACCGGACGGACTCCTGGAGCCGATTCCTCGTCACCATGTTGTGTGCGCCCGGTCAGCCCATGCTCACTCTGGTCGATGACGAGGAGCTGGCCCGACGTCAACACCTGCGAGCTCCAAGGGCTTGAACGAGACCGCAGAGCTTTCCCCAGGGCCCGTCCTCGGCCTGTCAAGGGCTTGTGGAAGCCGGGATGAGCCGGGAGCGGAGCCGGGCCGCGTCCTGTCCGGGAGGCGGCCCGTAGGCGCTGCGGTACTCGCGGTTGAACCGCGTTGGCGGTGGTCCGGGAACTGGGCATCGCGGGCATCGGCCCACTGGCCGCGTTCAGGCCGAGCCGTGCCGATCCTCCCCGAGCATCTCGCATGCGCTCTGGCCGTCCGGACGGCGTGACACACTGACGGCTCAGGCAGCGGTGAACGGGGGATGATCCGGTTGGGTCTGGAGATCGAGAGCCGGCCGTCGGAGCTGCCGTTCATCGAGCGGGTGTGGCGCAGCCGCAGCGGCGAAGTGGGCCGGATGACGTCGATTGCGACATCGCACTGGGAGCTCGTCTTCTGGGAGCACCACGGCCAGGTCCAGGCAACCGTACTGGGCCCAGAGCCCAAGGCATGCCCGGCCCCCGTCCCCAAGGACGCCACGTTCTTCGGCATCAGCTTTGCCCTCGGCACCTCGATGCCGCACATACCGATCAGCCGGCTCGTGGGCGGTAGCGCGGAGATACCCGACGTGACGCGGCGCTCCGTCTGGCTGAAGGGCTCCGCTTGGCACCCACCCGATTACGACAACGCCGAGGCGTTCGTACGGCGCATGGTGCGTGAGGGCATCGTGGACTGCGACCCGATCGTGCCCGCCGTGCTCGACGGCGCTTCCCCTGGTGTCTCCGAGCGCACCCTCCAGCGGCGTTTCGTCGCGGCGACGGGCCTCACCCGGGGCGCCATCCGACAGATCCACCGCGCCCGCGAGGCGGCGGTACTGATCCAGGAGGGTGTGTCGGCCCAGGATGTCGTGCACCGGCTGGGCTACTTCGACCAGCCGCATCTGGCGCGGTCTTTAACCCGGTACATCGGCCGGACCACCACTCGGCTGAGAGCTCCGGACAAGGCGGAGCCCCTGTCGCTTCTGTACAAGACTTCAGCCTCGATGCCCGCATAGTCTTCCTGGCGCAGCCGACGGAGTCGGTTCGTCCCGGTCAGAGGGCCGTCCCGGCCAGGACCGGGCAGACGACCCCGAACTCAGCACGGAGGAATCATGCGCAAGGTCGTCTCGGGTCTGTTCGTCTCGCTCGACGGTGTCGCCCAGTCGCCGAACGAGTGGCAGTTCGCTTTCGACGAGGAGATGGGCGCGGCGCTGAGGGAAACGCTGGAGACGGCCGACACGATTCTGCTGGGCCGGGTGACCTTCACTGAGTGGGCCGGGTACTGGCCGACGGTGAACAGCGGCGAGGACGCCGGTTTCGCCAAGTGGATCAACGATTCGCCCAAGTACGTCGTCTCCTCCACGCTGGACAGTGTCGAGGGCTGGGCGAACAGCACGCTCATCAACGGCGATCTGGCGGCCGCAATCGAGAAGCTCAAGGCGGGCGAGGGCAAGGACATCACCGTCGCGGGCAGCCCGACGCTGGTGCGTTCGCTGCTGGAGCAGGACCTGCTGGACGAACTGGTGCTGCTGATCCACCCGGTGGTGGCCGGCGAGGGTCGCAAGAAGCTGTTCGCCGACGACGCTGCCCTGAAGAAGTTGGAGCTGGTGAGCGCCCAGCCGACCAGCAGCGGAGTGATCATCGCGACCTACCGTCCGACGCGCTGAGCACTTAACGCTGGAGTGAAGTTCCACCCTCGGCCTAGACAGCCTGATACTGGGACGACAGGTCCCGGAGGAAGCAGTTCCAGGTAGTGAGCAAGAAGAGCAATACGAGCAAGCAGTACACGGCCGAGTTCAAGCGGGATGCGGTCGCGCTGGCGCTGTCCTCGGACAAGACGGTGACCGAGGTCGCCCGGGATCTCGGCGTGAGTCCGGAGGGCCTGCGGGGCTGGGTGAAGCAGGCGTAGATCGACCGGGGTGAGGGACCGGCCGGTGCGCTCACGACGGCGGAACGTGAGGAGCTCGCGAGGCTGCGGCGCAAGGCCCGCGAGCAGGAGCAGACGATCGAGGTGCTGGGAAAAGACACGGCCTTCTTCGCGCAGCAGAGGACGAAGTAGCCGCGCGCTACCGGTTCATCGAGGTGGAGAGGGCGAGTGAGGCCAATCCCGGCGGGTACAGCGTGTCGCTGCTGTGCCGGCTGCTGAAGGTGGGCCGCTCGGCCTACTACGCCTACCTTGCGGGCCGGGAGGCTGCCCAGATTCGGCAGGAGGGCGAGGACGAGCTCGCCGGGGAGATCCGGCAAATCCACGCCGAATCCCGTGGCGCTTACGGTGCCCCGCGGGTGACCGCGGTCCTGCGGCGCGGGGGCAGGCCGGTCAACCGGAAGAAGGTCGAACGGATCATGCGGGAACGCGGCATCCGCGGGATCACGCGACGTCGGCGTCGCGGTCTGACGAAGGCCGACACCAAAGCGGCGCCGTCGCCGGACCTGGTCGGCCGCGACTTCACCGCCGCCGAGCCTGGCACGAAGCTGGTGTCCGACATCACCTACCTGCCCACCTTGGCCAGCTGGTGGTATCTCGCGACGGTCATTGACCTGGCCACACGCGAGGTGATCGGGTACGCGATGGCCGACCACCACAGGGCCGAGCTCGTTGTCGACGCTCTGCGGATGGCCGCTGCCCGCGGCGGGCTGAAGGAGGGGTGCATCACGCACTCGGACCGCGGTTCAGAGTACACCTCACGTGAATACCGCTCTCTGATACAGGAGTTGGGCCTGAGGCAGAGCATGGGACGAACCGGGTCATGTTACGATATCGCCGCTGCCGAAAGCTTTTTCGGTCTACTGAAAGCGGAGATCGGCACCACGGTCTGGGAGTCCCACGAAGCCGCCCGAGCCGACGTCTTCCGTTTCATCGAGGTCGAGTACAACCGCAACCGCCTGCGCAAGCACCCCGAGTACGGCTACGTCACCCCAATCGAGACCAGAGCTCTGGCGACGCAAGACCTCACTCCCGCAGCATAAACACCCGCTGTCCAAGCCCAGGGTGGAACTTCACCCTCCGCAGCGTCCGCACCGCCGCACAGCGGGAGGCCGAGCCTGGGCAGTGGGCACGCCTCATCGCCTCCAACCACGAGGACGCCGCACTCCTGGTGCGCCCCGACGGACACATCGCCTGGCGCGGCACCTGCCGGTCGGACCTGTCGACTCTCCCGGCCCTCACATGGCGCGTACTCGCGGCATCGTGACGCCCACAGGAGCGGTCCTGACGACCCGAGTGCGCGGCAGCCGGTCCGCGCTCCCGTTCACGGAACATCCGTGTGCTGCGTCATGGGGTCGTCGTCACCGCGTCTGCAGCGAACCTCCTTCGTCAGGAGAGCGCTGATTCGGCAGCGGCCGTGACTCATGCAGCCCAGCAATCGACACCGCTTCCCTGCCCTTTGGCAGCACGGGCAAGACGGGGCAGATCATCCAGAATCTCGCCGGCTACTTCCACGTCGAGGACCTCTCCGTCCCGCTCTCGCAGCGGAGACCAGAGCCCTGCCACCTCGCTGATCCTGGGCTCCCTGACGGCACACCACGCTGAGACCAAACGGTCCGAGAAGGCGAAGACCACACAGCCGTCGTTGTCCTGGCCAGCGACAATAGAAGGCTTGTCGGCTTTCATGAGCTCCTCGAAGCTGCTGCCACTGAAGAGTCACTCGATCGCTGCCTCTTCGGGATCGAAGTTTCCGCAAGACACCGACTCCTGAGCGCGGCCAGGCCCGCCTCGAACCGCAAGTGCCGCCAAGACGGTGAGGATCGTGGCGCAGATGGCCCCGTTGTCAGAGGGGCCTGCGATTGTGGGGCTCGTGGACGAGATGGTTGAGCACGTTGACGAGCAGGACCGGGTGTTGGCAGTGGTAGGCCGGGGCGAGGCCGTCCGCCGCGGCTGGTTGCATCGGATTGCGGTGACAGTCTGCCGGGACAGTCGGCGACAGGTCCTTGTCCATCGCCGGTCCGAACAGGTCTCCCGGTTCCCGGGACACTACGAGTTGATGGCAGGCGGAGCCGTCGCGGCGGGAGAGTCCTATGAGGAGGCCGCCGTCCGGGAACTGGCTGAGGAATTGGGCATCGACACGACGGTCCGATCCGTCGTGAAGTTCCTGAACCGAGATGGCCTGAGCCCGCACTGGCTCGGTATCCATGAGGCCCTCGTACTCGTCGACCCGAAGCCCCGGGCCGACGAGGTGGCGTGGCACGGCTGGCTGCCGGAGTCCGAACTGCACGAGTTCATGCATCGGCACCCGTTCACTCCTGACAGCCGCGATGCCTGGGACCGCTATCGCGCTGCCGTCGGGTAGTCCATGGCGACGTCGTGGTGTGGCAGCTGCCGCTCGGTGGAGGGCCGATAGGAGCGGAGCGTGAGGTGGCCGCGTGCGCGGCGGGTCTGGTCGAGCTGCGGCCCGAAGACGACGTACGACGTGGCCCCGTACCCAGTGGCACAGCAACGGGTACATGTACCCATATGGCACGTGAACAGATTCGGTGGTCGGCCGTCGTGGACCGCGCCCGCCAGACCGTGGAGGGCTACGAGGACGGCGTCACGCTGCGCCAGGTCATGTGATCGTCGAGGCTGTCGTCGTCTGTTCCGGGAACCGTCTCATCGGAAGCCTGGTCCGGGTACTGCGGGCTGTCTGGGGCCCATTGTGCTAGCAGGGCCGTCCGGGCGGGGCATTGTGGGAAGCTCACGTCCGCCGCGCCCGAAGGTTGTCCGGGCTCGCCAAGTACCTTCTGGTGTAGGCGTGTTGGAATGCCTTTATGGTCACTTCCGCTGACGGAACCACGCGCCTGAGCCCGGACGAGTTCGCGCACCGCCTGCGTGCCGAGATCGAGCGGCTGAGAGACGAGGCGACGCGCCAGAGGAAACTCGCCCACCGTCGGGCCGAGTTCTGGGCCAAGACGGACATCGCCCTCGGTTTCCCCGCGGCCCTGCTCGCGGGCACGGCGGGAGCGGCAGGACTGGCCTCGGCGGACGTGCGCGTTCCCGCCGCCCTCGCCGCTCTGGCCTCTGCCGGGTTCGCGGCGGGGGCGGGCTTCCTGCGCAGCGACGCCAGGCGCCGCGCCAACAAACGCGCCCGGCACGCATGGGCCTCGGTCGAGGCCAGGGCCATGGTTGCACTGACCCAGGAGCACGTGTCCCACGAGGACGTTGGCGACGTGCTGGAATGCCGCCAGGCTGCGCTGGCGGCCTACGACGGCGAGGAGCCCCAGCCTGGGTCGCCGTGATCCGCAGCCCTTCGGCTGCCGCCCCGTGTTGAAGAACTCGGAGTGGGCGACCTGGCAGGTGCAGCCGCCCCCGCGTAGTCGCAGCCGAGCGATGATGAAGGTCACCGGCGAGATCGGCTGCACCCATGGCGGGACACCGTCCGGTGGTGGATCACTGGGTATCTGCGGGACAGGGCCGTGGGATGCCGAGGTCGGTGACGGGCCCTTTTGGCGGAGGCGGGCGGCCTCGGCTTGCTTGGTGTGGAGGAAGGCCGGGGTCGAGTCGATGCCCTCGGTGTCGCCGCAGCGGCCACAGGCCGGCCGCCGCACAGGCCGTGCGGGGACGGACTGTTCACCAGAGGGCGCCTGGGGGAAGCCGCGGCCGCAGGCCACCGCCGGCCGGGGTGGGGCGCTGGAGCCGGTCAGGCGGCGACCTCGTACTTCACGACGGTGTTGGAGCAGCCGGTGGCGAGCTTTTCCAGTGCGGCCTGTTCCTTGTTGTCCGCGGACAGCTTCCGGCGGAGTTTCGTGGCGGTCCAGTCGGCGAGGTAGGTGCACTTCGCGGAGTTGGCCGGCGGCATCCACTCCGAGGGGGGCCTTGTCAGCCTTGCTGCGATCCCTCTCCGCTGTGACGGCCATGAGGCTGCGGTCGGCATCGAGGTCGTTCGCGTATCGCATACGCCGGTCGGGGTCCCACGCCGAGGCTCCAGCTGGCAGGCAGCGTCATTCCAAGCGTGCGGTATTCCGGTACGAGGTGTCCCGTCACGGGTGGGCGTCTTGGGCCGGTACCACCGCCTTTACCGCGACGGAATTCCAAAAAGCCCTGCGACCTGCGCAGCAGCCGAGACCGCCGACAGTGCGCGGCGCCGACTGTGGCGTTGCGCTGCAGGACGGCCTTGGTACAGAGGACGTCGTCGTGCTCCCGGTCGTGCTCGCCGGAAGGCGGAGGAGTGGGGCGGCCCGGCGGTACTGCGTCCCAGGGCGCGTCTGGGCGCCGGGCCTCATCCGTTCACGCCATATCGGCACGGGCTCAGTGGGCTTCATCCACCTCCGGCCGGGACCGCGGTGCCGGGGCACGGCCGGCGCCGGTGGTTCGGCACCTGCCCATGGACTCGGCCCTGACCTGGACCGCTTCCAACTCCTCCGCTTTCCGGCTGAGTACGCGTGCTCAGGTGCCGTCTGCCGGACTCCTCCATGCTGGGGCGCGAACGCCGGACCGTCTCAGGGGGACATACGCATGGACCACGCCCTGCAGTTGCGCACTGCCACGCCTCGGGATCACGACTGGATCCACGAACTGCGCCACCGGGTGTACGCGGAGGAGCTCGGCCAGCATCCGGTGGATCCGTCGGGAAAGCTGAGCGACGGCCTCGACGGCGACAACGTCTATCTCGTGGCCGCGCGCGGCGAGACGCGGATCGGCTTCGTCAGCCTCACCCCGCCGTGGGTCGGCCGCTACTCCCTCGACAAGTACCTGACGCGCGAGGAGCTGCCGGTTCTGACTGATGAGGCGCCGTTCGAGATCCGCGTCCTGACCGTCGAGGAACACTGGCGGTCCACCGCGGCGGCGCCGCTCCTCATGTACGCGGCGCTGCGCTGGGCCGCGGCGCGGGGCGGCCGCCGGGTGGTGGCGATGGGACGCACGGAGCTGCTCGACATGTACCTCGCCGCCGGGCTGCGGCCGGTGGGGCGCACGGTCCGCTCGGGCGCGGTCTCGTTCGAGGTCCTCAGCGGCTCCGTGGCCGAGCTGACGAGGGCGGTCGCGGAGCGCCACGGCCGGACCCTGGAGCGGCTGCGGACGGGCGTCGACTGGCGGCTCGACGTGCCCTTCGCGCCGCGTTCGGACGGCTGTGAGCACGGCGGGGCGTTCTTCTCGGCGATCGGCACCGACTTCCGGACGCTGACCCGCCGTCACGAGGTGGTCGCGGCGGATGTGCTGGACGCCTGGTTCCCGCCGTCCCCAGGGGTCCGCACGATCCTTTCGGAGGATCCGGGGTGGGCGGCCCGGACCTCGCCGCCGACTGGCGCGGAGGGACTGCTCGCGGAGATCGCCGGGGTCCGCGGGCTGCCGGTAGAGTCGCTGGTCATCGGGGCGGGCTCGTCCGAGCTGATCTTCCGGGCGTTCGGCCGGTGGCTGACGCCGGGGAGCCGGGTGCTCCTGCTCGATCCGGGCTACGGGGAGTACGCCCATGTCACCGAACGGGTGATCGGCTGCCGGGTCGACCGGCTCCAGCTGCGCCCGGAGGACGGCTGGCTGCTCGACCCGGCCCGGCTCGCCGCCGCGACCGACGACGGACGGTACGACCTCGTGGTGGTGGTCAACCCGAACAACCCGACCGGCCACCACGCCCCGGCCGACACGCTGCGCGCGGTGATCGAGGCCTCGCCCGTGCGGACCCGGTGGTGGATCGACGAGGCGTACCTGGGCTACGTCGATCCGGCGGACTCGCTTGCCGGGCTCGCCTCGGCCAACGCCCGGGTCGTGGTCTGCACCTCGCTGTCGAAGATGTACGCACTGTCGGGGATGCGGGCCGCGTACCTGGTGGCCGGCCCGGAGACGGCCAGGGAGCTGCGGCGCTGGACGCCGCCGTGGCCCGTGAGCCTGCCGGCCCAGCTGGCTGCCGTGACGGCGCTGCGCGACCCCGCGTACTACGCGGAGCGCTGGGCTCGCACCCATGTGCTGCGCCGGGGACTGGCGTACGAACTCGAGGAGTTGGACGGGTTCTCCTCGGTCGACGAGGGGGTGGCGAACTTCCTCACGGTGACCCTGCCGCCGGACGGACCGAGCGCGGCGCAGCTGGTGCGCGAGTGCCGACGGCACGACGTGTTCCTGCGTGACCTGTCGCTGATGTCCCCGGCGTACAAGGGGCGGACCGTCCGGATCGCCGTCCGCGACACGGCGGAGAACGCGCGGATCGTGGCGGCGTGCCGGAGCGCCCTGGACGCGCTGCGCGCGCCGGCCGCAGTGGTGTCGGGCGCGCCGGGGCCGGCCTCCCGGTGACGACGGTCGCCGGTCTCGTACCGTACCTCGGCGGGGCACTGGCGGTCGGGGGCGTCGCGGTGGCGGCGACCCGGCGCCGTGAGCTGATGGTCCGCTGGTGCGTGTGGGCGCTCGGAGTGCCCCTGGTGACCGCCGCGTTCTGGCTCGGTCCACCGGGGATCGCGGTGCTCGCGGCCGTGGTCGGTGTGGTCGCGGTGGCGGAGCTCGGTGGGCTGCTCCGGCTGGGTCCGGTGGACCGGGCGGTGCTGGGCGCGGCGATCGTCGGACTCGTCCTGACCACCTGGCTGGCCCCCGGGGAGGTGCTCCGGGTGGCGGCGGCCGGGGTGCTTGCGATCGCCGGGGTGCCGTTGCTCTCGGGCGACGCGGAGCACGGACTCCGCCGCCTGGGGGCGGGCCTGCTGGGGCTCGTGTGGCTGGGTGCCCTGGCCGGCCTCGTACCGTCCGGCGCCCTCGGCCTCGTCCTGTTCGTGGCCGTGTCGATCGCCGACATCCTCGCGTACGCGGCGGGTCGCCGTCTCGGCGGCCCCCGGCTCTCCCCGCTGTCGCCCGCCAAGCGGTGGAGCGGCACGCTGGCCGGGGCCGTGGCCGGTCTCCTCACGCTGGCCGTGCTGTCCTCCCTCACGTGGCAGACGGCGGTGGCTGTGGCGGTCGGCGGCCCGCTCGGGGACCTGCTGGAGTCGATGGTCAAGCGGGGCGCCCGCGCCAAGGACGCCGGCCGGTGGCTGCCCGGCTCCGGCGGCCTCCTCGACCGGATCGACTCCCTCCTCGTCGCTCTGGCGGTGCTGTTGGTGCTGGAATGAGCCACGGGGCGGGGTGAGCCATGTGACGGGATGAACGTGAGGCTGGGTGAGGCCGGGGCCGGTTGCGGTGGGAGTCACCTCCGCCCGTGGCCGACGAAGGCGGAGCGGACCGGAGACGCCACCGCGCACGGGCCGGACAGCAGCGCCGGTACCGGTATCGACCACAGTTGACCCTCAGATCCAGCAGCACTCCACGAGAGGGAAGCTCTTTTCTGCCATGAGGTTCTGGAGCGCCGTTCAACGCCCGGCCCCGATGTGGCCGGCCCCGATGAAGCCGGGCCCGGCGCCGGGGACGGTGTTCCAGCACGGGCGGTGGAGGTCTCGGACACCGGCGCCGCTCACGCCCACGGCGGGGGAACTGCGCTGACCGGCTACCGCGGGCCGGCCTCCGAGCCCGCCGGCCTTCCGCCTCGCGGCCGGGTGCAGATATCCGGGACCGGGGACGCCACCGCCTCCGCAGGCGGTACCGCGATCAGCGGGCACGTCGGCGGGCTGACCGTCGTGCAGCAGACCGCCCCGCGGGAACGGGCCTCCTGGCCGCACCAGGTAGGTGTGATCCTGCGCCGCCTGGGAATCCGGTGGGTCGACGTGCTGGTGTGGATCACTGCCGGTACCCGCTCGGCGATCGTGGCCGGGTACACACAGGCCGGTACCGAGGTCCTCGGCGCCGACCCGCAGGACCCGGAACAGGCCGCGAAGACGTTCCTGGGCTCGGCTTCGCCGCATAGCCTCGGCCGTAGCGCCGCAACACGGCTATCCCGGCGGTCTCGGACACCGGCGTCGTCGCCCAGGCCGGGGTCGCCGCCGAGCTCGCCGCCGGGGGAGCGGAGTCATGGGCGAACCCGACTGGGACTCGCTGACCATCGACTACCCCGATCTCGAGGTCTCGCGCGCTTACACCCGCCAACCGACGGACAAGATCGTACGCAACGGGGTCATCGGCCGTCAGCTGGCCCGGCTCGCACTGGATGCGGGATTCGCGGTGCCAGCCGTAGTCCCGGTCACCTCGGTCTTCCGTGATGTTCAGGCCGCAGACCAAGTGCTTGGCCTTCAGCGCAACACCGAGCGCGCCGTGTCCGCGGGCTACCTTTCAGCCCCGGCATCGAAGAAGTGGCTCGACCATCTCGCTGCGGGGCCCTTCTTCGCCGCAGTGACGCATTATGTCGTCGTCGTGGAAGCTACCTTGTAGTCGTGGGGAACCGTCTTTTGTCTGCGGCCCCCTGCCCGAGGGGACGTTCGGGCGCGGGGCGTGCTGCTGCCCAGAGGGCGGGCTGCTGGGGCGTCCACGTCCGAAGCGGCCGGGGCGTGGCGACCGTCTCGGGCGGACCCCGGTAGCTCGGAAGCTTCCCGGACCTGTCGGCCGCCGACATCGTTGAACAGCCAAGGACTGCTCATGATCCTCGACCCTGACGCGACGCTCGAAGCCGTCGTATCAAGCCTGCAGAACCTGTCGGTTCCGTGGAGCGGGGGTCCCGTCGGAATCGTCGGCTGGGGCTTCTCGAACGTCGTGCTCAGGGTCGGCACCGACGTCCTCATCAGGGTGCCGCGCACTCCCGAGGCCAAGGGCAGAAGCAAGCACACTGCCGAGGTCCTGCGGCGACTGCCGCCCCTGCCGCTGGCCGTCCCCGAGGTGCTCGGAATGCTTCCGACCGGGCCGCGGCTGCCCTTTGGCGCCGTGCTTCTCAGGAGACTGCCAGGCGCTGTCGTGGACGACGACGTCGCTCGCGCGGATCGTGAAGCTTTCACCGGCGACCTGACAGCTTTCGTCTCGGCGCTGCACAACTGCGGCGACGAACCGCTGCTGGGCATCCTCGGGGCGGACGGGGCCGGACAGGTGATCGATGCCCTCGATGCCGGGACGGCCGCAGCCACCGCGGACCGGCTGGCCGGTCGCGAGCGGCAGGTGTTCGAACGATGGGCCACAGCCCATCGGGGGTGGCTCGCCGGTGCCGAGGTCGTGCCGATCCACGGCGATGTCTGGCCCGGCAACCTCCTGCACACCTCCGGGAGGCTGTCCGGCGTCCTGGACTGGGACGAGGTGAGGGTCGGCCCGCGGGCGGTCGATCTGTGCGGCGTCTGGTACCTGGGCCGCGACTTCACCGAGGAGATGATGAGCGCCTACGCGGCCCGGAACTCCTGTGACTACAAGGTCTTGCACGAAGAGACCAGGCTCGCCGGAGTCCGACGTGAACTGCGGGGCGTCACCTGGTCCCTACGCCACAACGACCCCGAGGAACTCGAGGAGTCCCTGGACAAGGTGCGGCGGTCCCTGCACGAGTTCCTGCTCCCGCCCGCCTGACACGGCCGTCGCCCGCCTTTCCGTTCGCGGCCTTCACCGAAGCGCCGACACCGGATTGAGACAGACACCCACGTTCCCCGCTCCACCAGCGCATCCCAAGCACATCCAGGTCCGCCCGCCGCTGCTCAGTGAGCTTGTCGCCCCGCCGCCGAGCGTTGTCGATCCACGTACCGAGCCTCACCACCACGACCCCGTCAGCCCCGTTCTGACGGCCCGCCGCACCGGCCTCCGCCTCCAAGTGCTCGACGTGCTTCCGAGACACCCGAAGGTGCCCCTCACGGGCATGGAACCGAGCGGCATTAGGACGTCCAGCACAACAGCGAAGAACAGCACCGTCCGGTCAGAGGACGGTTCCTGCACGCCCGCCTGCCCTACCAGCGCATGCCGAGGGCGACGAGGTCCGCACGGCGCTGCTCGGTAAGCCTGTGGGCGCGTTTGCGTACGTTGTCGAGCCAGGTGCCGAGTTTGATCACCACAAGCCTGCCAGTACTTGTCTGATGGCCTGCCGGGCCGGCTGTTCCCTCCGCTGCTCCTTCCAGGTGTTCGTGTTTCCGGGATACCCGAAGATGCCCCTCGCGGGCGTGGTACTGCCGTGCCGCACGCAGGTTGAGTGCCCACATGTCGTCCTGTGTCCGTTTTACCGGCCGTTCTGCTTTCTCGGCGGGTTCGATTCCGAAAAAGTTTGCCAGGAGCCATTGCTGTGCGGGGAGGAGCTGTTCCCACCCGTGCCGCTGCGCCGGCACTCACCTCCCGAGGTCTTCGCCCTGCGCGATCGCTTTGCCGACCACCACCGGCAGGCGGGGATCTGCGCTTCAACTGCCTGGTGGCCGCTCCGGGCGGCCGCACCGTCTGGCGCGGCAAGGGAACTCCGTACTGCAGCTTGCGCCAATCGGGCTCAGGCCCGTGCCCGTTGGATGAGAAGCTCGTCCGGGTGGTGACCCTGCAGGCGTTCGGTAGCGGGCAGTTCTAGCCGGTTCCTCATCCGGCGATCCGGCAGTCCGCCCTGACCGCCGAGACCGTCGGCCTTTGTATATGGAGGTTCATCGGGAATCTCCGTACATCTGCGCGGGCTCTGGCCGACGATGTTCTGGTCACCATCGGCCACGCATGACGTTCCAGGGTTGCCGTGTCATGGCGAGTGGGTTGCCTGCGGTCACCGTACTGTTTCTCGTGCTGGATGGAGGGTGCGAGCCTCGCCATGGCCCCGAGCGATGCCCTTGGCACGCACTCGTCCGTCAGGCCGCCGCAACGGTCCGGTGAAACTGGCGCAGCCCGATCCAGGGAACACCGGGGAGGGTGACAAGCGACCCCGTTGATGGGAAGGGACGCCGCCGGGACTACCGGATGGTGTGGGTCCGTTCAGCAAGGCCAGGGAAGGGTGATGACCATGGAACTGTTCCTGCCGATCCCGCTTGCCGAGTGGCGGGACACCAAGGAGACGCTCCACCGCTTCGCGCAGATCGTCGGGAAGATCCGTCTCGCCGCCAGCGCCCGGCGCAACCACTGGTGGAATGTTCCGTTCCACCTCGCGGGGCGCGGTATCACGACGCGCCCGATGGGGCAGGTCGACGGCAACCCGATCTTCACGATGGACTTCGACTTTGTCGCGCATCAGTTGGTCATCTCGATGCTGGACGGCCGGGAGATCTCCTTTCCGCTCGTCGGTCAGTCCGTTGCTTCCTTCCACGACGCGGTCATGGAGTCGCTGGCAGCGTTGGGCATCAGGGTGCGGCTGGACGTGCCCAGGCCCTTCGACCTGCCCGACTCCGCCCGGCCGTTCGCCGAGGACGCCGAGCATGCGACGTACGAGCCCGCGCAGGCCAACCGCTACTGGCGGGTCCTCAGCCAGGTGGCGTCGGTGCTGGAGGAATTCGCCGCAGGGTATTCGGGAAAGGTGAGCCCGGTGCACCACTTCTGGCACACCTTCGACATCGCGCACACCCGGTTCTCCGAGCGTCACATCGAGCAGCCTCAGCAGGTGGACCCCGTCACCCGGGAGGCATACTCCCGGGAGGTGATCAGCTTTGGCTTCTGGTTCGGGGACGACACCTTCCCCGCACCCGCGTTCTACTCCTACACAGCCCCAGAGCCGGCGCACCTGGCAGAGGAGCCGCTCGAACCCGCGGCGGCGTACTGGGTCGCCCGGAACGACAGCCACCTGGCCGTACTGCCGTACGACGAAGCCCGTGCCGAAGCCGACCCGCGTGGCGCCGTACTCGCCTTCTACGAGAGCGCGTACCGGGCCGGTGCCCGGCGCGCCGGATGGCCGATCGACCCGCTCGCATGCCCGGGCGGAGTGACGGACCCGAAACTGCGGTCCCACAGACCCCACCCGGTTTCCGGCTGAGGCACGACAGCAACCGCGAACCCCACGTCGGCATGGCCACCCGGACTGTCTGCCTCGTCCTTGATCAGATCGCTGTGGACGGCTCCATCGCCAAGGCCCCGGAGGCGGCGAGGCGGCCGATCGCTCACCGGTCGACCGCGGCAAACAGGGCCTCAAACGACCGGACATGACGGACGGCTACGGGATTCCCCTGGGCCGTGTCCTGGCCGGTGCCAACCGCCACGACTCCCCGCTGCTCGCCCCGCCCCTGGACCGTCTGGACGATCTTTGGCCATTGCCAGTCAGCGTTGGCATGTCGAACGCACTCACGCCTGGCAGAACGCTTTCCGCCGGCTCGCCCGCTGCTACGAGCGGCGCACCACCGTCATCGACGCATTCTTCGGCCTCGCCGACACGATCGTCACCGTCCGTAGCCTGATCCGGCAGGCATGGACCACCCACCGCTGGGAGGAACGCCTCCGACGCCGCGCATGACCTGCCGCCTGTCCGCGCGGACTCTGAAGACCATCGTCAGGCCGCCCGCGCGGAAAGATGGGTATTGGCGGAGGACCAGTAGTCCAAGCGATCTTGATGCCGGTCGGAGGGGTGTGTCAGTGCGCCTCCGTGAGTGCCTGCTCATAGGCTGCCTGAAGGAGTTCGGAGGGCCGGGGGTGGTTGGGGTTCGGGCGGGCAATACCCAGGTGCACCTCGCGGAGTTCGTCCATGAGGTCCTCCCAGAGATGCGGGCCGCCGTCCTCCAAGAGGCCAGCGCGGACGCTGAGTTCGGGTGTGATCGGGCGGTGTCGCATTCCCCAGGAGCCGAGCGCGACCATGATGGGGACTGTCTGGATGCCCGCTTCTGTGAGGCTGTAGGTCGCTCGACGTCCTCGTTCGGCCTGTTCCTGCGTGAGGAGACCGCCGGCGACGAGGGCCTTGAGACGGCTGCTGAGGATGTTCGACGCGATCCCCTCCTCGGAGTGGCTGAGCAGCTCGCGGAAGTGTCGGCGCCCGCCGAACATCACGTCGCGCAGGACGATGAGGCTCCACTGATCCCCGAGTGCCTCCACCGCCGCGTTGACCGCGCATCCGGACCGCGGTTTGTCTCGCATGCCCACCTCCAGTGATTGCATGCTGCCATCACCGAGTCTAGGCTCGCCCACGGCTAGTGATTGCAGTTCGCAATCACATCGCTTCGAGGGCAGGGGTCCGTGCAATGTCCCGCGTGAGGGTCCACAACTTCTCCGTCTCTATCGACGGATTCGCCACTGGTGAAGGGCAGAGTCTCGATGCCCCGTTCGGCCACGCCGACACGCGGCTCCATGAGTGGTTCTTCCCGACCAGGACCTTCCAGCAGATGCTGGGCAAGCCGGACGGGAGTACCGGGGTCGATGACGCCATCGCCGGCACCTGGGATGTCGGCATCGGAGCGGAGATCATGGGCCGCAACAAGTTCGGCCCCCAGCGCGGGCCTTGGGAGAACGACGACTGGAACGGCTGGTGGGGGCCCAACCCACCCTTCCACACCCCGGTGTTCGTCCTGACCCACCACCCCCGCCCCTCGGTGGAGATGGAAGGCGGCACCACATTCCACTTCATCGACGCCACGCCGCAGGAGGCACTCCGTCAGGCGCGCGAGGCCGCAGGCGGCCTGGACGTGAGGATCGGTGGCGGGCCGACCACGATCCGCGAGTTCCTCGTCGAAGACCTCATCGATCATCTGCACATCGCCGTCGTCCCGATCGTTCTGGGCCGTGGCGAGCGCCTGTGGGACGGACTCGAAGGACTCGAGCAGCGCTTCCAGGCCGAGTCCGTGACAACCTCCAGCGGCGTCACGCACATGACCTTCACCCGGCCGTAGCGACCGCCCGTGCAGGCGGTAATCGGCCTCGGCCTTCCACCCCGCACGCTCCGAAGGCCGACAGGACGAACTCGGCGATGGCTACCTGGACTCGTGTTATGTACTGGCCCTGGTCTGCTGCGGCTGGAACTCCTGCCCACACCTTTGGCCTCCAGGCCGCGGCAAGGGGCCGCGAATGTGTAACGGCGCTTGCCGTGGCAGGTGGCACCGAGAACGTGCACGCGGACCTGTCGCTTCCCTTGTGGCGGAAGGGAACGCACTGAACCGGAGCGGCTGTGCCGGGAGATGAATGAGGGAAACAAGCGGATACGCGAGCTGGAGATGGAGTGTGATGTCCTCAAGCGATGCATGGGTGTGCCACGAAGTTCTGTACGGCCGAGTGGAGGTGCAAGTCCACCACCGCCGGACCGTCCCCGCGGTTAGGTAGAAGCTGGTGCAGTCCAACCAGGGGATGCCCTCGTCGGCCCGGCGGGCGTACTCGTTGATCGCGTCGGCCAGGTGAGGCGGGCCGAGCTTGCCGACCGTGTTGCGGATGCGGGTGAAGACCAGTTCGCTCAAGACGCTTCCTCGGCTGTCCGTGCTGGCGGTGTTGCATGACCTGCGCGAGTACCGGGATCTGGTCTCGGACGAGGACTCAGAGCGGTTCGAGCCCCCAGCCTCGCGTTCTCCGGCTCCTCAAGGCCACCGTTTCGACTCCGAACCGGTGCCGCGAGTCGCCGACCGGCCGTATCGCGCCTCCAGGGTGCGGGCATGCGACTGATAGAGCCAGCGTCCGAGGTTCTCGGGCTCCGGTTGCGTCGCAGTCGTGCGGACCGCAGGCTTCCCCTATGAACCGCACCCGAAAAGTCGGAGTGCCGCCCATCCTGGTGACGGGCGCGGCGGGCAGTGTCGGTGCCGTCGGACGATCCGTGGTCGAAGGGCTTCGACAACGGGACCTGCCCGTCCGGGCCATGGTGCGTCGGGACGACGAGCGGGCGCAGGCGCTGCGCGCGACCGGTGCTGAGGTCGTCGTCGGAGACCTGACGCGTGCGGGCGACATCGCCGATGCCCTGGCAGGCTGTGCACGCATGTATTTCGGCATGGGTGTGTCGGCGCAGTATCTGCAGGCTGCCGTGACGGCGGCGGCCGTCGCGCGTGCTTCCGGAGGCCTGGAAGCGTTCGTGAACATGTCCCAGTTGACAGTCGCCGAGATCGGCCTTACCAGCACCTTCGAGTCCGTGCAGCAGCGGCAGCAGTGGTTGGTGGAGCAGGTTCTCGACTGGTCGGGCCTGCCCGTTGTCCAGGTCAGGCCCACCGTGTTCATGGAAAACCCCCTGTTCCGGGTCGGCTTTTCCTCGGTCGCGAAGTACGGAACCATCAGACTGCCCTTCGGCCGGGCGAGAACCTCCCCTGTGGCGGCTGGCGATGTCGCTGCGGTCGTGGAGGAGATCCTGGCCGACCCGGCCCCGCACATCGGCAGTACTTACGAGCTGACCGGCCCGCGCTCGGAGGACGTCGCCGCCATGGCGGCGGAGGTCTCCACAGTTCTGGGCCGACCGGTAACGTACACCGACGTTCCGTTGCGGGATTGGGTCGACCACGATCTGAGGCCGTTGGGGCTGCCCGACCACGTCTTCCAGCACATCACCACCATGGGACGCCTTCACGCGGAGAATCGATACGACCGCAAGGCAGAAGGCGTCGAGCAGGTCACCGGACGACCTCCTTCAGGGGTTGCTGAATTCGTCCGTAAGAATCCCAGCCTGTTCAGCCCCTGAAACCGCTTCCCCGTCGTGTGTTGTCGAGCTGACCGCTGGGGGCGCCGGCCGACCATCATGCACAGGGCCTGCCGCTGCACGGGTACAGGTGTCGATCTCGAAACCGGAATGAGTAACCGGCCTGCGCGGTGGTCATTACTATGGCCGACCCCAGGAGCGGCAACATGCCCCGTTCGGAGCCTCCTCGACCGCTCCTCACTCCGTCCGTACCGTCTCACGCCGGCGACGTGAGACGGGCGCGCCTCCAAGCGGTCGCCGGGGCCAAGGCCAGTCTCGGACCCGTTCTGCCTCCAGGGCATCCTCAGCCGATGATCACGGCCTGGAAGCAGGACAGGGTGGCACGGTCGGCGACCGGCGAACCTGAGTCCGGAGAGTTGCGGGAAGCCGTGACCTGATTTTCTATCAGAACGGGACGGGCTGTCAGCGGCGCTTCCTCCTACATGACTTCCCGGCCTTGTCGATGGCCACCGAAGGCAAACGCGCCTACCGGCGCCGCCAATCCCATGGCCTGTTCAGGTGCTCGTCGAGGGCCGACAGGGCGATGTTCGTCAGCAGTGGGGACAGGATGCCGCCTTGCGAGGTGCCTGTCATCGTCACCCTGCTCTCACCGAGTTCCGTGAGCGGTCCCCTGGTGAAGATGGGACGCGTGGTGGGGAAGGGCCCCTACCCGGTGCGCGCGGAGATCGAGTGTGGCTTCCGCTGTCGTGACCAGTTCTTTTAACGGCTGGTGCTTCCCGAGCCGCGTCCCACCGGGACACTTCCAGCGCCCCTGGTGCCCGAGCCTCGTCGTAGGCTCCACTGCGCGAGCGGCCGCAGAGCGTCCACCCGTGCCCGGCCGTCCGGGGCCGGCTGATAGCGGATCTGTACGGGGTGGTGGGGATGACGGTGCGTTCGATGAGGCCCGCCGCCTCCAGCTCCTTCAGGCGCTGGGAGAGCAGCCGGTCGGAGATGCCGTTGATCAGCGCCCGGTAGTCGCCGAAGTGCCGGGCGCCCTGGGCTGCGGCCTGCAGTACCGAACCCGTCCGGCGCGTCCGATCAGTTCCAGGGTGCCCTCGAAGCTCGGACAGCCGCCCCCGAAGCCCGCTGAGATCTGGCTCGGCGCCCAGAAGCCCAGAATGCTCGCCGTCACCGGCCGGACCGCCGGCGGCTGGATCTCGCCGCTGAACATCTATGTCCCGCCGCAGCAGGTGCCTTAACTGCAGCGGATCATCGACGAGGTCCCGCGAAGGGGGCGACGGTGCGCGTGGTGGCCACGACGGGCTGCCCGAGCTTGCGGTAGGCAGTCACCAGTCCGGCGCCGATGGCCTGCGATGCACCCGTGATGACGGCGACCTTCCGGTCGTGAGAACTCATGGTGACCTTCAGGAACTCGAAGCGGGGGTCCGGCCGGGCCCGACGGCCGATCGTTCTTGCGAGAAGCCGGCATCGCGTGTTCCGCGGCCGGCCGGCCCCTTCACTGCTGCCGCCGGGTCGTCAGGGCGCGCTCGGCCTGGCCCGTCACGTCCCGGACGAGGTCCCCGGCGGGTCGGATGTCTGGACGAGGCCGACGCCCTGACCCATGAGCCAGGGCATCTCCTCCCGGTCGGCCTCGGTCGCGGGAACGGGCGGCAGCACGTTGAACTTGCGCAGCACGGTCTCTTCGCCCTGGAAGACGGTGGTGCCGACCTGTTCGAGTTCGTCACGGTGGGGCGGTACCTCAGCCGGCCGGTCGCTCCACTCGGCCACCACACGGTCGCGCTGCACCCGCATCGGATTGAAGTCGGGCCACTCCGGGCCGAAGATCCCAGTGCGTACCGTGTCCTCGTCCAGCGAGGCGATCAGCCTGCGGTGGTGCTCGGGATGGACAGGGGCCTCGGGCGAGGCGACCAGGCGGGTGCCCACCCATACGCCGTCGGCGCCCAGGCACAGGGCTGCGGCGACCTGGCGTCCGTCGGTGATTCCACCGGCGGCGAGTACCAGCGAGTGCTGGCCCACGGCATCCACGACGGCGGGCACACCGACCATGGTGGGCAGACCGCCGTAGTTGTGCCCGCCCGCCTCCCAGCCCTGGGCGTCGTCGACGGCACGCCGTGCCGCGTCGGCGGAGCCGACCTGCTCCCACACCGAAATGCCAGCCTCACGGAGCTGCTTGAGCTGGTGGGCAGGCGGATGGCCCCAGTGGAAGGAGACGATCGGTAATCGCTCCTCGACGCAGACGCGAACGAGCTCGGTGTTGTCGAAGTACGACATGAGGTTGATGTGGAACGGAGCGCTCGCCACACCCTTGCGGACCTCGTGGACGGTCTGTCGCAGAGTCTCCGGAGACATCATTGCGGCCCCCACCGACGCCCCCCGCTAGGGAGACGGCCACCGCCAGCTGCGCAGCGCCGCCCGCGAAGGCCATCCCGGCACAGACGAACGGGTACCGGACGGCAAAAGTCTCGGTGAACCTGATGGACAGAACGCTTGTAACGGGACGTTTCATAACGAATCTTTTCCATCTTGGGCATAGGCTCCCATGAGCCGCCGCCTGCTGGTGTTGCCACGGCGTGGAACCTCCTCGTGGCCACGGACAGGGGGACGAAGCGAAAGCCGGCCAGCTGACATCGAGTCACCGGGCCCGGCTCTCGGCTCAAGTGCGCGCCGCCGTCGACCAGGAACGACCGGCAGTTGATGAAGGCGTCGTCGTCCGAGAAGAGGAACGCCACCATCGCTGCCATGTCCTCGGACTTGCCGAGACGCGGGGAGCGTATGGATGCCAAGGCTTCGTACCTCCGCTCCTCGGTCGTCGTCGCCAGGGCCGAGGCCGTGAGGGTTACGCCGGGTGAGAGCAAGTTGCAGTGCGCTCCTTGCCTTCCCGCGAGGCTCGCCGCGTGGCGCGTGAGCCACACGAGGCCGCTCTTGGCCGCCTGATGGGCCACTTTCTTCCGCTCGCCCACTCAGATCGAGCTCGACATCGTGTTGACGATCGATCCGCTCTCCGATGATCTGCTGATGAGTCCTGCGGGCCTGGTCCCGTCGCTGCGGCACCCAGGTGGTGAAGGCGGCGTCCTTCTCCTCGGCCGAGGAGAAGGACCTGCCTGCCGGGACGTGTCGCGGACGATGGGAACCTGCCGCTCGACACATCCTTTGCCGGTAGGGCGGCAGGCGGCCAGGACGTCGATGCCGAAGTCGTAGTGGCCGGCGAAACCGACCGCTTCCGGATGCAGCGGAACCGCCTCGCCCGGAACAAACATGCCGGCGGACGACGGTCTTGGTCCGGTCGTAGACGATCGTCATCGGCACCCCGCCAGATCCCGAGCACGCGGGTGCGCGCCTCCGAGGGGTCCGGCTTGGCGGCCCAGTCGAGTCGCCGAAGCGAGAGGCGCGAATTGTCGTGAAATAATGGGGGTGAGATTGCCCTGTGCGCGTCAGACTCCCTACACGCGCACCTTGGAGTGGTTCTTCGTGGCCATAGCAGCGATCGTCGGTGCTGGAGTGATCGGGATCTCGTGGGCGCGGCTGTTCGGCGCAGCGGGCTGGGAGGTGCGAGTGAGCGACCCTCGTCCCGATCTTCAGGACGTACTGGACCAGCATCTCGCCGGACTGCTGGTGACCGCGTCCGCCGATCTGGCAGAGGCCGCCGCAGACGCGGACTTCGTGCAGGAATCCGGGCCGGAACGGATTCCAGTCAAGGAGGAAATGTTCGCGACCCTCGCCGCGCACACCCGCGACGACGTGGTGCTGGCGTCCTCCTCGTCCTCCCTGCTGCCGTCCGTCATCGCCAAGGGCAACCCGGCGGCCGACCGCATGGTGATCGGTCACCCGTTTAACCCGCCAGAGCTCATGCCCTTGGTGGAGGTGGTGCCTGGGCCGGAGACATCCGTGCGGTCTGTCGACCGGGCGATGGCGGTCTACCAAGAGCTGGGCAAGGTGCCGATCCGACTCAAGAAGGAGATACCGGGGTTCGTCGGCAACCGCCTTCAAAAGGTCCTCGACGACCAGGCCGCCTACCTCGTCCAGCAGGGCGTGATCGACGTGGCGGACCTTGACGACCTGGTCCGGGCATCGCTCGGTCTCCGGTATGCCACGATCGGCCCGTTCCAGAGCGGGGTTCTCGGCGGCGGCCCGGAGGGGATGCGGCACCTCGTGACACATGTCGCCTCCCAGATGACCTTCGAGATCGGCGAGCCGGACCCTGCCGGTATGGGGAGCGTGCTCGACGAGGTCGAGCAGACCTACGGTACTGGCGAGGCGGCCTACGAGCGGCTGGCGGAACTCCGCGACAACCGCACGCGCGCCGTCCTCAGGCTGCTGGGCTGGCCAGAGCCTCCGGCCACGGCCGACGGAGGGCAGTGACCGGCGGTACTCCTCTGCCGCCCTCGCTCTCCCTCTCCTCGGCGAACCGTTGGAACGGGCCTCGTCAAGTAACCGAGAGAAAGGCGAAGGCCGTGTGGAAGGAACTGCTCGTGTTGCAGGTCGTGCCAGGAAAACTGCTGCGGTTGAGCCTTCCCGACGGCCGGGTGGAGATCCTCGTCGAGGATGCGGGGGCCTTCCCGGACGGCGTGGTCGTGGAGTCCGGAACGGTCTGCTGGACCACCATGGGTGAACCTGTCGTCAACGCGGCCGAACCGGGCGAAGCCGGACAGGACTTTTCCCGGCGCAATGGCGGCGTACACGCGATGGACCTCGATGGAGGCACGCCACGTGAGGTGGTTCCTGTCGGGGTGATCACGACCGGCAAGCAGCTGACCTCCGACGGCGCCGGAACGTTGTACTGGGGCGATCGCGAGGGCCACCGGATCAGCAGGGTACGCGTGGACGGCAGCGGGCTGACCGACCTCGTCGTGAACCCGCCCGAGGAGGGCATCATGGGCGAGTGCATCGGCGTGGCGGTGGATCCCGCCAGGGGGCACCTCTACTGGACACAGAAGGGACCGGTCAAGGGCGACAAGGGCCGCATCTTCCGTGCCGCTCTGGAGACCCCGCCCGGCGAGAGCGCCGGGAACCGTTCGGACATCGAGGTCCTGTGGAGTGGGCTGCCCGAGCCAATCGATCTGCACATCGAGGGCGACTGGCTGTACTGGACCGATCGTGGCGCTCCGCCCGGTGGCAACACGCTCAACCGGGCCCCCCTTCCCGCAGCCGACGCGTCGGGGAGCGCACCTGAGATCCTTGCCGGCGGTTTCGAGGAAGCGATCGGCCTAGCCGTGGACGGTGAGGCGGGCGTCGCCTACGTTTCCGACCTCTGCGGCCACATCCGCGCTGTCCCGCTGACCAGCGGCACCGCAATAGGCGGGAGGCAGCGCGACATCGCCACGCTCTCCCACCCCCTGACCGGCATGGCGGGTCCGGGTGGAGAAGACGGCGGGCTTCGACGGAAGAACCGTCCCTCGCGTAGTGGACAGATGAGTCACAAGTGTTAATCCGCAGTTTAATTTTTCCGCTATGCATTAAATGTCCATCTTCGGTGAATTTTGGCCTCGCCTGCAGAGACGCAATCCGATCTCTGTACAGCACAGAAGGGACGCAGCGCATGAACGCGACGCAGGGTGCAGCGCAAGGCATGGGTGAGGGCGCCTTGGGCGCCGTGAGTCCAGCCGGAAACGGACAGGTGGTGCAGCCACCGGTGCTGGGCGGCCCGGAGGAGACCGACTACTACCTGCTGGGGGAGCTCCTCACGGAAGAGCAGCAGCAGCTTCGGCACAGGGTCCGGGAGTTCATGGACCGGGAGGTCAGCCCGGTCATCAACCCCTACTGGGAGCGCGCCGAGTTTCCGCACGCGCTGGTGCCCAAACTGGCGGAGCTGGGGATCGCGGGCTTCCAGATTCCCGGTTACGGATGCCCGGGGATGAGCAATGTGACGGCCGGGGTCGTGATCATGGAGCTGGCTCGCGGCGACCTGAGCATGTCCACGTTCATGGGCGTGCACTCGGCCCTGGCCATGACTTCCGTGGCCTTGCTGGGTTCGGAGGAGCAGAAGCAGCGGTTCCTGCCGGCCATGGCGCGGATGGAGAAGATTGGTGCCTTCGGTCTGACCGAGCCCGCGCACGGCACGGACGTGGTCAAGCTTCAGACGACCGCCCGCCGGGACGGCGACTCCTATGTGCTCAATGGGTACAAACGGTGGATCGGCAACGCCACTTTTGCCGACTACGTGATCATCTGGGCCCGCGGGGACGACGGGCACGTGGGCGGCTACGTGGTCGAGAAAGGCACTGCAGGGTTCGATCCGCAAGTCATCACGGGCAAGACGGCGCTGCGCTGTGTGCAGAACGCCCAAATATCCCTCAGGGACGTCCGCGTGCCCGCCGAGAACAAGCTCGCCGGTGGCGAGACCTTCCGCGACACCGAGAAGGTCCTGCTGGCCTCGCGCTACTGCGTGGCGTGGGAGTCGATCGGCGCGGCCATCGCGGGTTACGAGACCGCACTGGCCTACGCCAAGGAGCGCAAGCAGTTCGGGATGCCGTTGGCTGCCTTCCAGCTCATCCAGTACCGGCTGGCGCGGATGCTGGCGGACATCACCAGCATGGTGTGCATGCAGTCCCGGCTCGCCCAGTTGATGGACGAGGGCAAGTACTCGATGCCGCAGGTGGCGCTGGCCAAGATGCACTACACCGAACGCGCGCGGGCCATCCTCTCAGACGCCCGCGACATGCTCGGCGGCAACGGGATCATCCTCGACTACCACGTGGCCCGGCACCTGTGCGACATCGAGGCCATCGACACCTACGAGGGCACCGACTCGGTGCAGGCACTGATCGTCGGCCGCGACATCACCGGCTACAACGCCTTCGCCCCGGTAACACCGAACCCGAGCCACTGACCCGCGGGCCGGCGCGCCGACATTTCCCGCCTGGCCGAGTGCGGCCTTCGGTATCGCGTGGGCCCTGCCGAGAAAGGACCTGTCATGGCGGACACCCCCCTGCTGGAGGGACTCCACGTCGTGGACCTGGCCAGCTTCATCGCCGGTCCCGCCGCGGCCACAATGCTCGGCGACTTCGGCGCCGACGTCGTCAAAGTGGAACCACCCCACACCGGCGACTCCTACCGCATGCTCAGCCGCATCCCTCCCAACCCCCGCGCCGACGGATTCAACTACCCCTGGCAGCTGGACAACCGCAACAAGCGCAGCATCGCCCTCAACCTCAAGTCGCCTGGTGCCAGACCCGTACTGGAACGCCTGGCGAAGTGGGCCGATGTGCTGGTGACCAACTTCCCGCCCCGTACCCGGGCCAAGCTGGGCCTGGACTACGACGACCTGACACCACTCAACCCGCGGCTGATCTACGCCGACGTAACCGGCTTCGGCGAGGAAGGCCCGGACGCCCATCTGCCCGGCTACGACGTGACCGCGTACTGGGCGCGCAGCGGCCTGATGGACTACACACGCCAGCGCGACGGGGCACCCGCGATGTCGGTGTTCGGTTCCGGCGACCACCCCACGGCCGTCTCCCTGTACGCCGGCATCATGACCGCGCTGTACCGGCGGGAGAAGACCGGCGAGGGCGCCCGCGTCACGGCGTCGTTGATCGCCGAGGGCGCCTGGGCGGCCGGCATGTGGCTGCAAGCCGCAGTCGTCGGCGGCAAGATTCCTCGACCCGTCGACCGGACCGACCCGCCGAACGCACTCACCAGCGCCTACCGCACGGCGGACGACCGCTGGCTGTTGCTGGCCTTCGCCAACGAGGACAAACAGGTCCCCCTGTTCCTACAGGCCATCGGCCACCCCGAGGCGGCGCAGAACCCGGACTTCGCCGACACACCGAGTCGTCACGCCCACGCGGCCGAGATCGCCGACCTGCTCGACAAGACCTTCGAGACCCGGACCCTCGCCGAGTGGCGCGAAGTGCTCGACGCCGCCGACCTCACCTACGGAATCGCCCAGACGATCGACGAGTTCGCCCGCGATCCCCAACTGACAGCCAACCGCATCCTCGTCCCCATGGAGGACGGCAGCGCAGAGCCGCCCCTGACCATCGACAGCCCCGTACGACTGGACCAGGAACGGAAGGTCCCACCGCGCCCCGCCCCCGACCTGGGCGAACACACCGACTCAGTGCTCCGCGACCTCGGCTTCGACGAGGCCGCGATCACGGGCCTGCGCGAGGCGGAGGTAGTCGACTGAGGGCACGTCCGCCCAGACGCAGCCCAGGGGGAAGGAGAAGGGAACCAGCATCATGACCGAGGCTTCAGGCACCCCCGCGGTGCGCACCGAGCAGCACGACGGCGTCTTCGTGATCACCATCGACCGACCCCAGGCCCGCAACGCCATCAACGGCGCCACCGCGCGGGCGCTGGCCGCCGCCATCGACGAACTCGAGTCACGCGACGAACTCCTGGTCGGCATCCTCACCGGAGCAAACGGCGTCTTCAGCGCCGGCATGGACCTCAAGGCCTTCGCGAAAGGCGACACACCCGTCATCGAAGGACGCGGCTTCGGGGGCATCACCCGCATCGACATCAAGACCCCGCTGATCGCCGCCGTCGAGGGCTACGCGCTGGGCGGCGGCACCGAAATGGCCCTCGCCTGCGACATGATCATCGCCGCCCGTAACGCCACTTTCGGCCAGACCGAGGTCCATTACGGCATCGTGCCCCCCGAAGGAGGCATGGTCCGCCTCCCCGAACGCATCCCCCGCAACATCGCCCTGGAACTCCTGCTCACCGGCGACCCCCTGCCCGCCGCGCGTGCTGAGCAGCTCGGCCTCGTCAACCACCTTACCGAGCCGGGCGAGGCACTCGCCCAGGCCATGGAACTCGCCTACCGCGTCGCCCACAACGCCCCACTCGCCATCACGGCCGTCAAACGCGTCGTCAACGAGCGGACCGCGTTCCGTGATCAGGACGCCCTGCGCGAACAGGACCGGTTCGTCACGCCCGTACTTGCTTCCCAAGACGCGAAAGAAGGCGCCCGCGCCTTCGCGGAGAAGCGCCCACCCCACTGGCAGGGACGCTGAGCCCTGGCCCCGCAGCCTCCGCCAGGCCTGATCGGCGTCGGGCGGCCCGTCCGCGAGCAGTTGCGGGAGCTGCTGATCAGGCTCGCGGGCCTATGTCAGCTGCGACGGCGCCGCGAGGATCTTCTCCTGGAGCGCCTTGGCGCGGTAGTAGTCCAGCTTCGGCACTCGACTGTACCCTCCAGGCCGATGTCGGAGGCCAGGCGGCCGGCTCGCTCAGCGGCGGTGGCGATCACTTCGAACTTCCTGGGGACGTCTGGTTCCCATTCGCTGCCGTGGCACCAAGCGTCGGCCATCCGGCCGATGAGGTCCAACACGATGTCGCTCCACCCGCCCATCCACACAGGGATCGGTTGCTGCGGCGGCCGTGGCTCAAGGCCTACGCCGACCACACGGTCGAACTCGCCTTCGACATCGATGACCTGACGCGCCCACAAGGCACGCAGGATCAACACCTGTTCCTCGATCCGTCGTCCGCGCGTCAGGAAGTCGGCCCCCCATTGCTTCGTGCTCGACCGGATTCCAGCCCACGCCGATCCAGAGTCGCAACCGTCCACCGGTGAGGATGTCGACCTGTGCAGCCTGCTTCGCGACGAGCGCCGTCTGCCGCTGTGGACAGATCAGTACGCCGGTCGAAAAGCCGAGGTCCGTGCAGAGGGCCGAGAGGTGGGCGATGGTCGTCAGCGGCTCGTGGAACTCGGTGTTCACCGAGTAGGCCGCCGCCGTCCGTTGTGCACAGTCCGGGAATGCGGAGGCCATGACGATGAGGAGGCGGAACAGCTCTGTGGCCACCCGGCCATGCTTTCCGGGCGTGGGACGGCACCTTCTGGACGCGCTCTACGAGTGGGTGGCGAGGCCGCGCGCGGCCCTGGCGATGACAGCGGCCACAACGGCCGGGCGGGAGACGTAGACGGCGTGGCTGCCGGGGGTCTCGGTGACGGTCGCGCCGGCGCGCTCGGACATGGCACGCTGAGCGGTCGGCGGGATCATGCGGTCGTCGGTGGCGACCAGGTACCACGACGGCTTGTGCTGCCAGGCCGGTTCGGAAATCGTTCCTGCGAGGGCTTCGACACCCCACGGGACCTGGGAATCGGCCATGAACGCGGCGGTCGGTAGAGGGACGTCGGCGGCGAACGAGGCCGCGAATTTGTCCCGGTCCAGAAACAGGCGATCGTTTGTCGGCGGCAGGATCGGCGGGACCGGCGCACCGGGCGGCGGGTCGGCGATCAGGGAACTGACGGACTCGCCCTTGTCCGGTGCGAACGCGGCGATGTAAGCGAGCGCGGCGACCCCCGGGTGGCTGCCGGCCTCGGTGATGACGACTCCGCCGTAGGAGTGGCCGACCAGCACGGCGGGGCCGTCGAGGCCGTCGAGGACCTGATGGGTGGCGGCGACATCACCGGCCAGCGACAGCGTCGGGTTCTGGACGATGGCCACCCGGTAGCCCTCGTCTGTCAGGTGGTCGTAGACCCCCCGCCAGCCCGATCCGTCCACGAAGCCACCGTGTACGAGCACGATGTCCCTGATGGTTGACATGATGGTCTCCGGTTCTTGGGGGACAGGCGCGGCGCCTGCCCGGCGTCTTGGCGTCTTTCCATGCAGGCCGTGCGCGGGGATGAAGAACACGCAGGGCGGCACGCGGAACTATGTGGCTGTGCCTTCTGCTCGACAGAAGGCGGCGGTCGCGACGTATTTGCCGCGGGCATTCCTCGCGAGGCCGTCGGCCGCTCCAGGGCGGCAGACAGCGGATAGCCGGTGCTCGGCACGCCGGGTTCCCGGTCCTCAGTGTGCCGGGTCTGCGGCAGACAGTGGGACCGTCCAGGACGCATGGGTGTTGACCTGGCCCACAGTGGCCCGGGTCAGCTGTCTGTAATGGTCCGCGATCTTCTCGGCCTGCCCGGCGGGCAGCGCCCCGCCGTGGTCCGCGGCTCGCGCGATGATCTCTTCCGGTCCCAGGGCCCGGTTGGCCAGCACGACAGCGTTGACGACCGGCCGACGCATCCGGTCGTAGCGGCGGAGCGCGGCGGCGGGGTCATTCTCCCGGGCCAGGCACCAGGCCAGTACACGGGCGTCAACGACGGACTGCGATCCCCCGTTCATTCCCATGGGGAACATCGGGTGTGCGGCATCGCCGAGCAGGGTGACCCTCCCGAAGCTCCAGCGCGGCAATGGGTCGCGGTCGAGCATCGGGTACTCGTAGATCGCTGAGGAGCGCTCGGCGAGCATCGGGAGGTCGATCCACGGCAGGTTCCAGGACGACAGCCCGGCGCGTGCCTGAGCCGCCGTGATGCGACGGCCGGGGCCGTCCGGAGGCGGGGCGGACGGCCCGTGCCGGACCTCCAGCACCCAGTTCACCAGGGCTTCGCCATCCGCGTTCGCGGGGTTCTCGATGGGGTAGGCGACGAACTTGGCGCCGGGGGTGCCCCCGGCCACGACGATCGAACGGCCGTCGAGGACGTGCGGGTGGCGCGCGACGCCGCGCCACATGTGGACGCCGTTCCACTGCGGGGCGCTCTCGCCCGGGTGGAGCTGGGCGCGGACTGCGGAGTCTATGCCGTCGGCCCCGACCAGCACGTCTGCGTCAGCGGCCGAGGGCGATCCGCTCGACCGGTCGATGAAGTGGGCGCGGACGTCACCCGCGGTCTGCTCGAATCGCTGGAACAGCAGGCCGGTACGGACCGAGTCCGGCCCCAGTCGCTCACGCACCGCCGCGAGCAGCAGCATCTGCAGACGCCCACGGTGGACGGAATGCTGCGGCCAGCGGTATCCGGCCGCGAGTCCCAGCGGCTCCTCCCAGACCACTTCGCCCGACCGGCCGCGGTAGCTCAGCCGACGAGGTGACAGCGCGACGGATTCCAGCTCACCGGCCAGCCCGAGTTCGGATAGCTCCCTGACAGCGTGCGGCAGCAGGTTGATCCCCACGCCGATCGCCTCGACCGTCCGCGCCGCTTCGTACACCTGTGGCTCGAAACCGGCGGCGTGCAGGCTCAGGGCACAGGTCAGCCCGGCGATGCCTCCGCCGACGACGGTCACTCTCATCGTGGTCTGTCCCCGCCCTTCGCCTGGGCCACCGGGCCGGCCTACGCTCGGCTACCAGCCTCGGGGTACCCGCTGCGTACGTCCAATACGCAGCGGTGATGGACGCCGTCACGGCAACTGATCGCACCAGGCCCGCCGCACGGACAGCCCTTGGATCTGCGGCAATAACCCGGGCTGTCAGCACAGGAGTTGATAGTTTGTCGGCCATGGAGCTCCGGACCCTTGAGTACTTCATCGCGGTGGCGGAGGAGCAGTCGTTCACCAAGGCGGCGGCTCGCTGCCATGTCGTTCAGCCCGCGATCAGCCAGCAGATCCAGGCCCTGGAAAAGGAGCTGGGAGAGGCACTGTTCGAACGGCTGCCCCGACAGGTGGTCCTCACCTCCGGCGGCGCCGCCCTGCTGCCGCACGCCCGCGCCTGTCTGGCAGCCGCCGCGGCGGCCGTCCTGGAGTTCGCCGACCGTTCCGGTCTGCTCGGCGGCTCGTTCGCGCTCGGCACTGTCGGCGGCCTGGAAGGCACCTGTATACCCCGGCTGCTCGGGGAGTACCACCGCCGGTACCCGCGGGTCGCTGTGAGTCTCACCGGGGCGTCGAGCCCGTCTCTGCTGGCGAAGGTCCGTAATGGGGAGATCGACGCGGCCGTGGTCGCGGGGCCGCCCGAGGGCGCGCTCGCCGCCGTCGCGTCGCGGGTGCTCCTGGAGGACCGGATCGTCGCGGTCCTCCCCGCCGGAAGCCGGGCCGCGAACCGGCCGATGCCTCTTGACGAGGTGGTTCGGAGCCCGGTCATCAGCTACGGCCCCGACAGCGGGGTGCATGCGTTCGTCCGTGAGGCCTTCGCCGCCAAGGGGCTGCGGCTGGACATCGCCTACGCGACGAATGACGTTGCTCTCCAGGTCGCGTTGGTCGCGGAGCGGATCGGGATCGCCCTGACCTCCCATGCGAGTCCGGTGCTTTCCGCCGACCCGCGGTTCGTCGTCGTGACGCTGGAGCCGGCCATCCGGTTGCGGAAGGTGTTCGTCTGGAGACCTGGCACCCGGCCGAGCGCGCCGCTGCGGGCCTTTCTCGACCTGTGGACGGAGCTGTCCGACCGGCCGACGCGTGACGGGCCTGCCACCGGGGCCACCGTGGGTGGATGAGCACCGGTGGAGCGGGCCACGGGCTCGGTCCGCGCCGGAGCGTTCCGCTTCTGTGTGGAGCGTGCGCCGTGCCCACATCCGCGCGGCGGCCGGTCATGTGCGGTTTGTGATCGCCAGGGCCATGTTTGCCGCGGCTGTCAGGGTCGCGTCGTCGGTACTCTCCGCCGCCCAGGCGATGTGGCCGTCGGGACGTACAAGTGCGGCGCGCACCTTCGCCCATGCTGGGGGCGGCGTCGCGAGCGCGGCGCGGTGCACTGTCAGGCCCGCCTGTGCGAGGGGAGCGCGCCGTCTGCCTCGCAGGTGAGGTCGAGCGGCAGGCAGGCGTCCGCGCGGCGCCGGCCGAACAGGCTGGTCGCTGGGAGATCCGCGAGGACGACCCCACTGATCTCGACGAAGACTGGGGAGCATCCGCCGACTTCACCCCTGAGGCGAGCGACCCCCGCTTTCTGGAGCGCTTCACCAAGCGCGCGCAAGTCCAGACCGCCTTCACAGGGCCTTCCCTTCTCTGGGCTCGACCCGCCGGTATTTCACCGTCGTCCGGCGGCCCTCCGGACTGCCGGACTTCGGGCCAGGCACCGAATGGAAGAAGCGCCGTCAGGTGTCGGCCGACGCCGGTTTCCTCGGCCGGCTGAGGGCGGCACCTTTGCGGGCGAGGCGCCTGGTCTTGAGGGTGATGGCCGCCCAGGTGATCAGCGTCTCGGAGTTCTGGATGAGCCGTTCGTGGTTCTGGTCCCACTTCTGTGGGCCTACTCCCTGTGACTGTTGTTCTCGCTCGCACGTCTCGCGAGATCGTCTGGAAACTGTCGGTGCCGGGCTGATGGTTCTGGGCTGTGCGCGAGGTACTGCTCCGGCTGGAAGAACTGCTCTTCCTGGCGGCTCCGGAGATCAGGGTGGTGTCGGTGCAGGACGACGGCGAGGTGATTCGAGTCGGTGTCAGATGTCGGATGCCCCGTCCCGCTGACCTTCCCGTTGCGGGACGGCGGCTGGTACTGCGGCTTCGTGTCCGGCGCTTCACGTGCGAAGACGTCTCCTGCGGGCGGCGGACGTTCGTCGAACAGGTCGCGGGCCTGACCCGCCGGTACAGCCAACCGACCGAACGAATGCGGTCGGCCCCGGCCGAGGCCGGACTCGCCGCGCGGTGCCCGGCCGGCCGACGTCCTTGGGACGAGAGCAGGCCGGGACACGGTTCTGCGCCCGGTCGACGCTCTCCCGGAGCCTCGACCGCGGAGCCCACGGGTTGTCGGCGTCGATGAGTACGCGATGCGCAAAGGCCGCGTCTCCGGGAGCGTGCTGGTCAACGTCGAGACCCGCAGACCGGTGGACCTTGTGCCGTTCAGAAATGCGTGGCTGCAGGTCGTAGGGGGCCTGGTGGCGCTCAGGGTCGCGTAGGACGATGCCGCGGGTGATTGTCTCGCTGGTCTATCGGGTGACGAGGAAGCTGTTGTCGGTCCCGGTGTTGCTGCTGCGTCGGCAGGTGGCCAAGGACACCGAACTTCTTTTCCTGCGGCACGAGAACGCGGTGCTGCGCAGGCAACTTGCGGGTCCGGTGCGCTACGAGCCGGCGGACCGGCTGTGGTTCGCGGCGTTGTCCTCGTTGATCCCCCGGCGTCGTTGGGCTCAGGTGTTCCCGGTGACTCCGGGCACCGTATTGGCGTGGCATCGAAGGCTCGTGGCGCGCCGGTGGGACTGCGGCAAGCGCCGGAGCAGGCCCGACCGGCCACCGACCACGAAGGCGATCAAAGAGCTGGCGCTGCGGCTGGCCGCAGAGTATCGGCGCTGGAGGTGTCGCAGGATCCAAGGCAAGCTCGCGCGGCTCAGGCATCGGGTCGGAGCCTCCACGGTCTGGGAGACCTTGACTGTTGCCGGAGTAGGCCCTGCTCCGCGTAGAGGTGGGCCGACGTGGCGAGAGTTCCTGACGGCGCAGGCCGACGGCGTCATCGCCTGCGACTTCCTGCACATCGACCTGGCCGATCTTCGCCGAGTCTGCGCGCTGGTCTTCCTCGAGCACGGCACGCGCCGCCTGCGCATCGCTGGTGTGACCGCGCATCCGACCGCGCAGCGGACGGTCCAGCAAGCCCGCAGCATCGCCGTCGACCCGGGCCTGCGCTTGGAGTCGCCGCGCTTCTTGGTCCGCGACCGGGACCGCAAGTACACCGAGTCCTTCGACCCGGTCCTCGCGGCAGAGGGCATCGAGACCCTGAAGACGGCGCCGCGGGCCCCACGGATGAACGCGCACTGCGAAAGGGGCATCGAGAGACTCCGGCGCGAGGCCCTTGACCACCTGCTGATCCTGAACGAAGCCCACGCTCGACGCGTGCTCGACGTCTACGCCTTCCACTACAGCGACCATCGCCCCACCGGGACCGGGGACAACTTCCTCCCCTCGCCCGGGAGCACCCGGCGCCCTCGACCGATTTGACCGCGCACCGACTCCTCCACACCCGAGTACTGGGCGACGTCATCAACGAGTACAGATACGCGGCTCGCCCAGCAGCGATGAGTCTCTGAACGGCACAGGTTCGCCCTGGTCCACCACCTCACCGAACCGGGCCAAGAGGCCATGAAGCAGGCCATGGAACCCGCCACCCCTGCGGCGCACCAACGCCCCACTCGCTGTGGCAGCAGTTAATCGTGTCGTCACCGAACGGACCGCATCCCGCGACGAGGACGCCTTGGTCGAGCAGGATCAAAATCGTCGCCCTGGTTCTGGCGTACCACGACATCGACGAAGGGGACGGAGCCTTCACCGAGAGGTGCTCACCTCACTGGCGGGGCCGTTACCCCGGCGCCCAGCCCGAGCATGAAAGCCGGTAGCAACAATGACTGAGCGATCCACCGTCCGTAGCGTGACCTACGACCTGCTGCGGACCCTCAAACTCACCACGGTTTTCGGCAATCCCGGCTCCACCGAACAGCCCTTTCTGCAGGAATTCCCCGAGGACTTCACCTACATCCTGGCCCTGCAGGAGGCGTCCGTCATCGCGATGGCCGACACCTACGCCCAGGTAACCCGCCGCCCCGCACTGGTCAACGTGCACTCCTCGGCCGGGCTCGGTAACGCCGTGGGCAACCTGGTGGCGGCCTACCACGGAAACACGCCCCTGATCATCACCTCGGGTCAGCAGCACCGGGAACTGGTGATCGGGGAGCCGTATCTCGGCAACCGTGAGGCCACCACACTGCCGAAGCCGTGGGTGAAATGGTCCTACGAGCCGGCGCGTGCCGAAGACGTCCCCGAGGCCTTCATGCGGGCCTACGCGGAGGCGTTGCAGCCGCCGACGGGACCGGTCTACCTGTCGATTCCCATGGACGACTGGAAGCGTCCCCTCTCCGGTTTTGCCCGTGTGCGGACGGTGAGCGACCGCGTCGCCCCCGACACGGAGCGGCTGCGGGGCTTCGCCGACCGCATCTCCGCCAGCTGTCGTCCCGCGCTGGTCTTCGGGCCGGAGGTCGACCGCAGCGGCGGCTGGGACGCAGCCGTCGCGCTCGCGGAGAAGCTGCGCGCCGCCGTCTACGGAGCCCCGCTGCTGGACCGCGCCTCCTTCCCCGAAGACCACCCCCTCTTCTGCGGCCCGCTCGGCATGTCGGTGAAGACCATCGGCGACCGGCTGGCGGGACATGACCTGGTGGTGGTGATCGGCGCGGAGGTGTTCCGGTACTACCCCTACGTGCCCGGCCTGTACCTGCCGGAGGGCACGGAGCTTCTGCAGATCACCGGCAATCAGGGTGTTGCCGCGGCGGCGCGCGTGGGCGACAGCCTTCTGGGCGATCCCATGAAGGCGATCGAGTTGCTCCTGGACATGGTCGCGGAGGGGGCTGCGCGGACCGCTCCGGAGCCGATGGCGCGGCCCCGTGAGCTGCCGCAGGTGCCGAACAGCCCGCTCACTCCACCGGAGGTCTATGCCACCCTGAGCAGGGTGCGGCCGTCCGACGCGGTCATCGTCAACGAATCGACGTCCACGATGGCGCAGCAGGTCGAGTGGCTTCCGACGGTCAGGACCGGATCGTTCTTCGCCACGGCAAGCGGAGGTATCGGCTGGGGCACCCCGGCTGCGGTGGGGGTCGCGCTCGGCGACCAGGACAGGGGCGTCGAACGGCCGGTCGTCGGCCTGATCGGCGACGGCTCCTTCCAGTACTCCGTCCAGGCCATCTGGACGGCGGCGCAGCACAACCTTCCGATCGTCTACGTGGTCATGCGTAACCAGGAGTACTCCATCCTCAAGTCGTTCGCGGTGTTGGAGGAGACGCCGGGCGTTCCGGGACTCGACCTGCCTGGGATCGACATCGCCTCCGTGGCCCGCGGCTTCGGATGCCGTGCCGTCGACGTGGAGACCACCGAGGACCTGGAGCGAGAGTTCAAGGCAGCCCTGGCCGCCGGGACCACCACAGTCATCGTGGTGCCCACGCAACCCCAGAAGGCGATGTTGTAGGCCGTACGGTCCGCTCGATCGGACAGGAGAGAGCCGCCATGGACTTTGGGCTGAAGGGCCGGTGCACATCGTCACCGGCCCGTCGGCCACCGGCGAACCCTGGCAGTACTTCGACCTGGGCCACGCCTGGTGAACCTGCAGTTTCTTCGAGCAGTGCCAGCACAGGGCTGCCTGAGCCCGCCGCGACTTCTACGCTCCCAAGGGCTTCAGCAAGGCGCAACTACTGGAAGCCAAGGAGACCTTGCAGCGCATGCTCGCCCCATCCTGCTGACCGAGGACGAACGAGCTGCGGTCGATGTCGGGCAAACCGCCATCGATGCGTTCCTCGCCCGGCTCACCGGCACCGGCGCATCCAGCACCATGCGGGTGGTGGACCGTCGCGATGTCCACTGGCCTGTCCCACCCCGAGAGCCGTGGCCGGTCTATCCCGGGATCGAAGGGCTGTATGTGAGTCCCGCCTGACGTGGGATCGGGGGACCGTAGCCGGATTCCCATCCGGCTCAAGGCGCGACACCCTGCGCGTGCGACGGAAAGACTGCCGGGCCGGGACAGGACACGCGGGAGGCGGGGATGTCAGGAGAGCCAGTCGGTGTAGCGGGTGGGGGCGAGGTGGGCGTTCTTGTCGGTGAGGACGTCGCCCTTGACGGCGGCGAACATGCCGGCGGTGGGGTCGGTGACGACGGTGCGGTCGTCGCCCTTGTGGGAGAGGGTGATCCGGCCCAGCTCGTCCAGGCTGAAGATCTCGGGGCCGGCGATGTTGCGGATGCCGTTCAGCGGGGCGCCCGCGGCGACCTCCGCCACCGCGCCGGCCACGTCCTTGGACGCGATCGGCTGGATCGGAGTGGCGGGCAGCCGGACGGTGTCGCCGTCGGTGGTCCAGGACAGGACGGCGTCCATGAACTCCATGAACTGAGTGGCCCGGACGATCGAGTAGGGGATCGGCCCGGCCGCGAGGATGTTCTCCTGGAGCGTCTTGGCGCGGTAGTAGTCCAGCTCCGGGACCTGGTCCGTGCCGACGATCGAGAGGATGACGAAGTGGCCGACGCCGCCCTTCTGGGCCGCGGCCAGAAGGTTGTCCATCGAGGTCCGGAAGAAGGCCGGGGACGCTTCGTCGAAGGTCGGGGAGTTCGTCAGATTGACGACGACGCCGGCCCCCGCCACCGCCTCGTCCAGTCCCTGGCCGCTGATGACGTCCACTCCGGTGGACTGCGAGTGAGGTACCGCCTCGTGTCCGGCGGCGTTCAGATCCTAGACGACCTGCGCCCCGATCAGCCCGGTACCGCCGATGACTGCGAACTTCATGGCATGCCTTTCGTTGGGATTACGTGCGCAATATGGCATATGAACCGCTATGTAGGTGCGGCATGGAACGGCTCGTTGATGGACCGAGGAGGGGCGGTGCCAGAGACCGTCGACGAACACGACCGTTTCGGCGAGCTACAAAGAGCGTGGACCATCCTCCGAGCCGCATTGCCCCGTCGATCGCCCAGGCGGTGGAGCGGCAGTCGCATGAAGGCGGGCACTCAGCCTCTGGGTGTTCCCGGAGCCGGAGCCGGAGCCGGAGCCGGAGCCGGTGGCCAAGGACCAGTCGACCCCTATCGTCCACTGCGCCGAAGGATGTATAGGGGCGTCGTCCGCGCGGACGACGCCTCTGACTGGTGGTCGGGCGAGCCTGGAAAGCACACGGGGTTGTCGACAGGAGTCGGCCCTACCGTCACCAGGAGCGCTATGACCGAGCTACACATACGACAACCCGCACCTTCACCCGCGCCCACGGCCGCCGGGGCCATGGGCCGCGCGTTGGCTGGCGGCCTGATCATGGCGGTGGCGCTCGGTGTCGGCAACGGCCTCGGACCCGTACTGGCGGACGCCGCCGGAGCCAGTGGCTTGGCCGCCCGGCTGATCGCTGCGGCCCTCGTCACCGTCGTGGCCGTGCCGTTCGTCCTGCGTTTGTCACACCCCCGGACGGTCGGCTTCGGCAGTCCGGGCGCGAGCCTACGGGCGTTCCTCACCGGCGTCGGGGTGACGGCCGCGGCAGCGGCGCTGGTCCTGGGCGCGGGCACGGCTGTGGGGTTACTCGTCTGGCAGCAGCTGGACCTCGTCACCCTGGTCGGCTTTCTCGTCACCAACGCCGTCGTCGCGTTCCTGCTTGAAGCCTTGCCCGAGGAGACGACGCTGCGCGGCTACACGTGGACATTGCTGCGCAGACGGTTCGGTCCCGCACTGGCGGCGCTCGGCACCACGGCGGTCTTCCTGCTCGTACCGGGCACCTCGACGCTGGTGACGGTCGGCATTGCCCGGCTGGCCGGTGACGAGCCGGGCCATATCGGCATCGCCCCGGAGGGGCAGCACCCCGTCGACTACCTCATCCTCCTGACGGTCTTCAGCCTGACCCTGATCGCCGCCCGTGCGGCCGTGGGCCACGCCCCGTTGTGGGCGGCGATCGGCACGCACCTGACCGTCCTGACCGTGAACCGCATCATGTTGCAGGGCGAGGCCCGCGACGCGGGCGTGACGGTGGAGCAGGCGTCCGGTGACGCGGTGCTACTCGTACCGCTGTACCTGGTGGTCGTCGCGATCGCATTCCTGGCGTGCCGCCGAGTCACGCGTCGGCACACGCCCGGCGCAAGGTAGGCGGTCACCGTCACCGGCCTGCTCGATGCCGGGCTCCTGGTCCGCGCAGAGAACGGGACCGCCGTCCTGCCCGACGACGTCCGGTACGGCCTTCGCCTCACGGACTCCGACGACGCCAGCCCCTACTGACACCCCTCATGGCGAGACCACTGACACCCAGTGGCAGACGCCACTGACTTCTCAGTGGCGGACGGCAGCCAGCCGGTGACGTGTCCCGCCAAACGGGAGCACGCGAGATTTCCGCCTGCCTGATGGGCCGTCCTTTCGTCATCCGCGAATGTGGCCCTACCGCGGACGAGACCGTCGTCAGCTGGGCTGCCTGCCTGCTGGCCGACCGCGCCCTCGCCATCCGAGCACACCGGGACCACGCGGCCACTGATCATCACAGCGCCGGCCTGCAGCGCCTCGTCGACCGGGGCGCCCACGACACCGAAGCCGGCGCGCTGCTGCGCCATCCCGACCTGCTGGAACCCATCGCGAGGCTGCACCGCCCCCAGCTGATCGAGCTGCTCCACGCCGAGGCCGCTGGGACACCGTGACAAGCCTGCAAGCGGCCGGACGCATCGGTCCGCCCCCGAACGGGACGGAAGGCAGTCGTGCTGCCAATGACCGGTGGCCTGAGTGCAGCACACCGGGGTGCCCTGGCGGGATCTGCCTGCGCGTTTCGGCCAGTGGAAGACCAGGTACGAGAGGCATAGGCGCTGGTCGGCGGATGGCACGGGGGGCAAGGTCTTCGCGGCTGTCCTGGCCGACGCCGACACGAAGGGCCGTATCGATTGGTCGATGGTGAGCGTGGACTCCACCTCCTGCCGGGCTCACCAGCATGCGGCCGGAGCGCGCGGAAGATCCCCACGGGTGCCGGGAAAAGAACGACGCCCTGGCAGCACCGCCCCGACGAGGGGCTGGGACGCTTCCAGGGTGGCCTGACCTGTAAGACTCACCTTGCCGGGGAAGGCGGACGCTGGCCCTTGGCCGTGCTGATCACGCCGGGCCCAGCGGCCCATCGCGCGGGTCGCCGTACCGCGTTCGACCTCGGGACGGGGACGGGAGTACTCGCCGCCGTCCTGGCCCGCCGGGGCATCGACCACGTCATGGCCACCGGTATCAGCCCGCGCGCCCTGGCCTGCGCACACGAGAACGTCCGCCGACTGAACCTCAGCGGGCGCATCGACGTCGTGGGCCCCGGCCTGTTTCCCGAAGGGCGCGCGGACCTCAGCGTCTGCAACCCGCCTTGGATTCCAGCCCGGCCCACCTCCGCCGTGGAGCAAGGCGTCTACGACCCGGGCGGCGGCATGCTCCGCGACTTCCTGGACGGACTCACAGCGCACCTCGAACCGGGAGGCGAAGGACGGCTCATCCTGTCGGACCTGGCCGAGCACCTTGGACTCAGGACGCGCAGCGAACTCCTGGCCGACATCGAGGCAGCGGGCCTGTACGTGGTGGACAGGACCGACATTCGGCCGCGGTATCCACGAGCGGGGGCACCGCGGATCCTCTCCACGCCGCCCGTGCCGCTGAGGTCACTTCGCTCTGGCGTCTCGCCGGCACTTGACGATCAGCGCCGGCCGTCGCCGGGGGCGAGCCGGCTGGTGACTTCGGCGATCGCCTCCAGGTAAGGGAGGCAGCGCATTTCCGGACTCGCGCTGGTGGTCGCTGTCGACATTGGGCCGGGGCTCACGGCATCCGGTGGATGTGATCGCAAGGCGGAGGAGGCACCGGCCACGCAACCGTTCGAGTTCGATAAGAGTCTAGTGACCGGAAACTTTTCTCCTGGAAGTCACCGCCCGTTTTCCCGCGTCCCAGCAGAGGATCTCTCCAATGCCGATTCCCCCGCACAACCGTCGCGCCTCCCGTGCCGTTGCTGCCACCCTCAGCGCTGCCGGCCTGATCGCACTGGCTGCGGCTCCTGCCGCCTTCGGCGGTGAAACCGCACCCGAGTTGGTCGTTGGAGGCATCGAGCCGGTCAACGGGGTGAAACCTGGGAGCAGCTTGGGTCTGTCGGCAACCGTGGCGAACAAGGGCACCGGGGCGGCCGAGAAGGTGTGGGTCTCCTACGGCGTCACCCGAGGACTCGACTTCGCGGAGGTTCCCTCCAACTGCCGGACACAGCAGGTCCGGTCCTACGACGAGATGCCCGAGAGATGGATCGCGGTGTGTGCGTTCGACCAAGTGGTGGAGCCGGGCACCGTCTACACGCCCGAGAGGCCTCTCCGCGTCGAGGCACTGGACCGCGCGCTCAACGACGAGCTGCGAGTGAATGTCTGGGACGTCGATCCCGGAGCGGACGAGAACGGCACCCAGCCGGTGGCGGGAACCGCGCCGGCGGTGAAACTGGTCGAGGGACAGGCCGGGAGCGAGGGGACCGCACGAGTTGTCAATGTGCCCGTCAGCTCCGTCAACACGGCCGACTACCAGGTGACGGGTGCCGCGCTGAAGGGAAGCGTCGGTGACACGGTGAAGATGAAGGTGAAGTTCATCAACGCCGGGCCCGCCTGGATCCTGACCAAACCGGGGGAACGGTCCGTCAGCGTCATGATCACGCCTCCCGCCGGAACGTCGGTCGTCAAGCGCGGCCAGTTCTGCCAGGCCAAAGGTAAGGCGTACGTCTGCGGCATGCGGTCGCTGAACGAGGGCAGCCAAGAGACCTACACCTTCGAGCTGAAGATCGACAAGCGGGTGGCGAACGCCAAGGGCCAGATGGCCCTGAGCACCGAGGCACGGCCATTCGACCCCAACAAGGCCAACGACAAGGCCGACATCACGCTGGACGTCACGGGTGGGGAGCCGACTGGCTCGACGGGCGGCTCGGCCGATGTCTCGGGCGGCTCGGCCGGCGGGTCGTCGACGGCCGGCGACGACGGGACCACGACGAACGGCGGCATCCTGGCAGAAACCGGCTCCTCGACGCTGCCGATCACAGGCGCGGCTGCCGCAGCGGTGGCCACGGGCGCGGGCATGCTCTTCATCGTGCGTCGTCGCCGGACCCAGAGCCCGAGTTGACGACCTAGTACTGCAACGGTGTTTGTCGTGACGGGTGGTCAGTCGGTGGGGCGTGGCCTCGTTGTTTGTAGTGGCTGGTTCGGGCTTGGTGTTGTCGTTTTCGGCGCCAGGTCGACCAGTGCAGGATGTGGTCGACGGGTGCGTGCCGTCGGTTGGTGAGGCGGTGGATCAGGCGTCTGATCTCGGCGAGGCTGAGGTGGATGAGCTGGGAGGATCCGTTTCTGCTTTCCCGGTGTCGAGCTGGCGGGCCCGCAGGACGGTGAGGCAGGCGTGGGCGGCCATGGCCAGGGTGATGTGGCGGTGCCAGCCGGGGTAGCGGCGGACCTGGTAGTCGTCCAGGCCGCACTCCTGCTTCGCGGTCTGGAAGCATTCCTCGATCGCCCAGCGGCTCCCGGCGATGTGGATCAGCTCGTCCAGGGTGGCGTCGGCCGGGCCGTAGGCGATGTAGTAGGAGAGCTCTTGGGGACGGGCAACGCTGCGACGGGCGATCACCCAATGCCGGCGGTCGGGCCGGTGCCAGGGGCGGACTTCGACGCGTGCCCAGTCATAGACGCGGGGCCCGTGGGAGCCCTGGCCGCACGAGCGGCGTTTCCATTTCTGCCGGGGCAGGGCGGGAAATAGATCGCTCACGGGGTGGTCGATGGCCCAGCGGGTGACGACCGTGTCGTGGCGGGTGGTGGCCATGACGTGGAAGACGTCCGCCTGTTCCAGCTCAGAGCGCCAGCCCTTGCTGTAGCCGTAGCCGGCATCTGCGGTCACCCAGCGGAACGGGATCTTGCCGGCGATCGCGCGGCGGACCATCTCCTTGGCCATCGCCACCTTCGTCGCGAAGCCGACCTCGTCGTCAATGCCGGCCCGGCGGCACCGCTCTCGGTCGTCCGTCCAGGAGGCAGGCAGATACAGACGGCGGTCGATCAGCGTTCGTCCGAGCGGGGCCGCATAGGCGAGGAAGACACCGACCTGGCAGTTCTCCGTGCGGCCCGCGGTGCCGGAGTACTGCCGTTGCACCCCGGCCGAACCGGTGCCCTTCTTCAGGAAGCCGGTGTCGTCCACGATCAGCACCGCACCAGGATCGCCGAGATGCTCGACCACGTAGTCACGCACATCGTCCAGAACCTCGTCGGCGTCCCACTCGATCCGGTTCAACAGCCGGTGGATGCGGTCCGGACCTGCGTGGCCGGCTTCTTCGGCCAGCGTCCAGCCGTTCTTCCGCTGCAACGGGGCTACGAGTCCCCGCATATAGGCAAGAGCTGACTCACGAGGCTCCGATCTGCCGAATCGGTGAAGAAACCGCCCTTGCACCGCACCCAACTCACCGGCCCACGACCTGACCTCAGCAAGATCCCCACCCATGACAACACCAACGATCGACCTGCCTACCCGTCACAGCAAACACCGTTGCAGTACTAGGGACTGTTTCTCGGATCTCCTGACAGGACTGGGGTGTTGAGGTCAGGGTGGTGGGATGGGTCGTGGGGATCTGACGAATGCGGAGTGGGACCGGCTGGAGTCACTCCTGCCTCGTGGTGGTGGGCGCGGGGGTCGGTGGAGTGACCACCGTCGGGTGATCAACGGGGTTCTCTACCGAGTGCGGACGGGTGTCCAGTGGCGGGACCTGCCGGAGCGGTTTGGGCCGTGGGAGACCGTCTACAAACGGCATCGTCGCTGGTCAGCTGATGGAACCTGGAAGATGCTGCTGTCTCGCATCCAGGCCGCCGAGGATGCCGCGGGCCGGATCGACTGGGATGTGTCCGTGGACTCGACCGCCGTGCGAGCCCACCAGCACGCTGCCGGCGCGCGGAAGGCGTCGGCGGCCGAGGGTCCTCAAAAGGGGAACGTTCGGGGGACGAACCAGGTCGACCCGGTGCTGCGGAAACTGGCCGTCCGGCTGGAGGAGGTGGTCGGATCGGCGAATGCCTGGGACGCTCCCGAGGCGGATTCACCACCAAGATCCACCTCGCCGCCGAGGGACGATGCCGCCCCCTCGCCTTCGTCCTGACACCCGGCCACTACGGCGACGGCCCCCAGCTCGAGGCCGTGCTGGAGGAGATCTCCGTGCCCCGCAGCGGAGTCGGGCGGCCCCGCACCCGACCAGATCACGTCCTGGCGGACAAGGCCTACACGTCCCGAAGAAACCGTCGCCACCTGCGACGACGCGGCATTAAGCACACCATCCCCGAACGCCTCGACCAGCAGAAACACCGGCAGAATCGGGGCTCCCGAGGCGGCCGGCCCACCGGCTTCGACAGCGAGCGCTACAAGAAACGCAACACCGTCGAACGGGCCATCAACCGGCTGAAGGGCTTCCGAGCGGTCGCCACCCGCTACGAGAAACGCGCCTACATCTACCTTGGCACCGTCACCCTCGCGGCCCTCGCGATCTGGCTCCGAACATGATCCAAGAAACAGTGCCTAGCGGCGGTCGCTTTCACAGGCGTCGAGGCGTACGGCGGACAGGTAGTGCGTGCTCTGAGGGTTGACGTCTGCGGACAGTAGGAGTTTGCGGTCCGACGGGTCGAGGACCTCGGTCAGTTCATGGATGGGGTAGCCGAAGAGGTCGAAGTCGCCGAAGGCGACCGGAACGTCGGCGGCCCGGTCCGGGACGCGCTCGGTCCGCTCGACGATCAAGTGCCCCATGATCTGATCGGGACAAGCCGTGCAGGCATAGGCCGTGACCAGGATGTCGCAGTGAACGAAGAAGAAGGTCCAGTGCGCTCCGCACATCCACCCGCCGGCGCGGATGTCCGCCAGAGTTGACGCCGTCCACTGTGCCGCATGCTCGGTCATGCCGAATCGCAGGACGCCTGCGTTCGCTGGGAGGACGAGCCCGGTGCCGGGCATCAATCGAAAGGTCACTCGAATAGTGTGCCGGGACGCGGCGGTTGGGCCACCCCGCTTGCGTTCCGTTCGTCCTGACACAGATCCGAACCCGCACAGCTCCCCAGCCGTTTCGGGCGACGTTCTGGTGCTGCAACGGTGTTTGTGGTGATGGTTGGGCAGGTCAGTCGTTGGTGTGCTCATGGGTGGGGAACTGTCTGATGCCCGGTCGTGGGCGGGTGAACTGAGTTCTTTGCACGAGCCGTTTCGTGCACCGTTTCACCAGGTCTGATCCGCGTGAGTCGGTGCTCGCGTACATGCGGGGACTGTTCGCTCCGCTGGAGGAGCGGAAGAACGGCTGGATGCTGGCGGACCGAGCCGGAAGGGGCGAACGTCTTTCACGCCATGGCCACCACCCGGCACGACACCGTCGTCACCCAAGGCCGTCAGGAGATCCGAGAAACAGTGCCTGGCGTTGGATCGCCACCGCGAAGGGCCGCGGTCACACCCTGACCGCGGCGTTCCGACGGCGCCCTGCTCACCCAGCGCGGCGTCCTCCGGGGCCGTCCAGCCCTGGAGGTTCGCCACCGTGTTCTGGCCGGACCGCGCCGTCCGGGCCGTGTGTCGTGCCCCGCCACTCAAGTCGCCAGCCCGTGGCGGTAGGCGTAGACCACGGCCTGGACGCGGTCACGCAGGCCCAGCTTGGCCAGGATGCGGGAGACGAATGTCTTGACGGTCTCCTGGCTGATCTGGAGGCTCCTGGCGATCTCGCTGTTGGAGAGGCCGTCTGCGATGAGCCGCAGGACCTCCAACTCACGTGAAGTCAGCGGCAGTTCGCTCGCGCTGCCGTCGTTGACGGGCCGGATGCGGGCAGCGTAGCGGCCAACGAGCTGGCGGGTGACCTCGGGATCCAGCAGGGCGGAGCCCACGGCCACCGTGCGGATGCCGTGCAGGAGTTGGGCCGGGGGCGCGTCCTTGAGCAGAAAGCCACTCGCGCCCGCGCGCAGTGCCTCGTATACGTACTCATCGAGGTTGAACGTGGTGACGACCAGGACCTTGACGGGCCGCTCCACCCCGGCCCCGGCCAGCAGGCGTGTGGCCTCGATGCCGTCGAGCACTGGCATCCGTACGTCCATCACCACGACGTCGGGGCTCAGCCGCCCGGCGAGGTCGACCGCCGCGCGGCCGTCCCCGCACTCGCCCACCACCTCAAGATCGGGCTGCGCGCCAATGATGGTGACCAGGCCGGTGCGGATCAGCATCTGGTCGTCGCAGACCAGGACCCGGGTCGGTGCGCTCACGCCGCGCCGCCCACGGGTATGCGGGCCCGTACGGCGTAGCCGCCGCCGGTGCACGCGCCTGCGTCGAAGTCGCCGCCGAGGCCGTCGACCCGTGCGTGCAGCCCGGCCAGGCCTCGTCCGCCGCCGCAGGGGGACGGGGAGCCCGAACCGGTGCCGTCCGTGGCGATGTCCACGGTGATCTCCTTGTCGGTGTGGCGGACCCGGACCGTGGTCAGGCCACCGCGGTCGTACTTGAGGGCGTTGGTCAGGGCTTCCTGTACCACTCGGTAGGCGACGAGGTCGGCGCTGCCCGGCGACACGGCCGGAGTGCCCTCCTCGGTGAACTCGACCGGCTGTCCGGCCCGTCGGGTCTGTTCGACGAGCGTACGCAGTCCGCCAATGGCGGGTGTTCTCGGTTCGGCGCCCTGAACGGTGGCCTGGCCGGGGCCGTGGCTCGGTTCGAGCAGGTCGAGCAGCTGCCGCAGGTCGGTGATGGCCTGTCGGCCTGTGTCGGTGATGGCGTCGAGCGTGTCGTCGAGGCGTTCGGGCGCGGCGGTCAGGTAACGGGCCGCCTCGGCCTGCACGACCATCGCGGTGACGTGATGGGTGACAATGTCGTGCAGTTCTCGCGCGATGCGCGTGCGTTCGGCGGCGCGGGTGTCGTCGGCGACGCGGCGGCGGCGCTCGGCCTCCGCAGCCCGGGTCGCGTGCAGCCAGGCCCCGATGCCCCAGGCGAAGGCCAGCATGAGGTAGAAGGTCATGAACCCGCTCGTCGGCTCGCCGCCCCGGCCGATGCGGGAGAGCGCGACGGCGAGCGGCACGTACGCCACTGAGAACAGGACTGCGGTGGTATGCCGATTCCGGCGCAGGTGGGCGCCCGCGCTGAGCAGGGCGATGGCCAGGGCGGTACCGGCGAACGTGTGGTAGCCGCAGAGCTGGTCGAGGCTGAACCCGAACGAGACCAGGGCGAGGCATAGGGCTGGGGAGCGCCGCCGCAGGGCGAGGGACAGGCATTCCAAGGCGACGGCAACGACGCCCAGGGTGTCGAGGGGGCGGGTTGCCACGTCGCCGATGGTGGTCCCATTGTCCCGGAAACCGGGGAGCACCGAGGCGACGAGGAACAGCAGCCCGAGCGCAAGGTCCCGAGCCGTCACGTCGAGCCGGTGCCACAGCGATACGGCTCCGTGCCACGGTCGTACGGCGCCTATGGCCTCGGCTCCCGCCGCTCGTACGTCACTTCGGGTTTCGCTGAGGGTATGCACGCGCGTCTTGCCGAGCCGGCTCACCGGACGAGTGTATCGGTGGCGTCGGTCTGCTCGGCGCGTCGGCGGCGGGGCTGCAGGTGGCCGCGGTGGTGGGCGAGGCGCAGGAAGGCGGCCGTCACCAGGATGCAGAACAGCACGGAGTAGACGCTGGCCTCCGGTCCGAAGTCGCCCCCGGTGACCAGTGCGGAGCCGGACGTCGAGGAGTCAAGAAGGCCGTGGGTGGCGCCGTTCCCGGAGACCTCGGTGCTGAAGATGCCGGACTCGGCGAAGTTCCAGCCGAAGTGCAGCCCGATCGGCAGCCACAGGCTGCGGGTGGCGAGGTAGGCGGCGGTGAGCATGCCGCCGGCCTCGATGGCGATGGCGAGGGCGCCCCACGCCGTGGCGTGCTCGTTGGTCAGGTGCATCAGGCCGAACAGTGAACCGGTCGTGGTCAGCGCCCACCAGGTGCCCAGGCGTTCCTCGGCTATGCGGAACAGGATGCCGCGGAAGAGGAGTTCCTCCGTGACAGCGGCGGCCGCCATGAATCCGACGAGCCCGATCGCACCGGTCACCGTGCCCCGGCCGTCGATGTGGAAGTCGCCGAGGAAGGCGAGGCTGGCTATTACCGCCCCGAAGACGGCGGCGCCGATCAGCGCGCCGCGCGCGGTCGCGCCCCAGACGCCGCTCGTGGCGAGCTCCGCGGGCTGGCGGCGCTCGGTCCGTCGTACCACCCATCGGTAGACCGGGACGGCGAGCACCGCCGTCAGCAGGCCGAGCACGAGGGTTGGCCAGGGGCTCCCGTCCGCCGCCGCCACGGCTTGGCTGCCGATGAACGCCACCGCCGCGACCGCCAGAAATTGCCAGACCAGCCTCATGAGACCCCCTTCTCCAGATCCGCGGACCGAGCGCCGCGGCTGGTCTCGAACCTACGGATCAGACGGTTCCGGATCGTCCCCCTGCGGAGCGCACTTGCGGGTAGCTCTCACGGGGGACGGCCGTCTCGTCCGTGGCCCGGCGGAGGGGTGCACCTGTGGGTTTGAGTAAGTCTCTGTGCCTCGGCGAACCGCAGTTGATGCCTGCGGCGATGACGGTGTCGCGGAAACGGGCCACCGCTCTCCGCCTCAGAACCCGGGGCGAGGGTGCTGTCACGTTGTTGAGGGAGTGAGTGCCTGATGGTGTGTCGGGTATGGAGGGGGCGGGTTCCGGCTCCGTGCTCAGGCCGCGGCAGGCAGGCCGGCGACGCCGGTGATGTGGTCCCAGATGGCGAAGCGGGTGGGGGTGACTTCAGCGCGGTAGTGGGTGGCGGTCATCAGGTGGCGGCGGGGCCGGAAGTGGGGTGAGATGCCGCTGAACGCGGACAGGAACCGCTGGGCTCCGCCGACGCTGCGGAAGCCTTTCATGGCGCGTTCGCGCTGCCGGGTGGGCTGATGGCTGTTCTCGGCCCGGTTGTTGAGGCCCTTGTGGGAGCGGTGCTCGACCGAGGGCATCACCTCGCGGTGGGCCGCGCCGTAGGAGCGGAGTTTGTCGGTGACGATCACCCGCGGCACCGAGCGGGTCGTCTTCAGCAGGTGGCGGAAGAAGCGCCCGGCCGCGGCTTTGTCCCGCCGGTTCTGGACCAGGATGTCGAGCACGGTGCCGTCAGCGTCGACGGCCCGCCACAGGTACTTCCGCTCTCCGTTGATCTCGATGAAGACCTCGTCCAGGTGCCACTTGTCGCCCAGTTGCACACGCCGGCGGCGCAGCGCGTGTTGGCATAGGACTGCCCGGACTTCGCACACCAGCGGCGGACGGTCTCGTGGGACACGATGACACCGCGCTCGAGCATCAACTCCTCGACCTCACGGAAGCTGAGCGGGAAGCGGAAGTACAGCCACACAGTGCGCGATGATCTCGGGCCTTCACCCCTGATCTTGGACACTCGAGATAGTGGATCTTGAGGATCTGAGAGATGGACGTGTCGTGGTCATGAAGCGCTATCCGCCGGAGTTCAAGGCGGACGCGGTCGCGCTGTACGATTCGCGGCCCGAGGCGACGATCAAGCAGATCGCCGCCGACCTGGGGGTGAACCCGGAGACGCTGCGCAACTGGATCCGGGCGGCCGGAGCCGGTCGTCCGCGCGGCCGTCGGGCGGCCAAGCCGCCGACGGTTCCGGTGGCGCCGTCGGCTCTGGAGGCCGAGGTCGCCGCCTTGAGGCGGGAGAACGCCGAGCTGAAGAAGGAACGGGAGATCCTGCGCAAGGCGGCCCGCTATTTCGCCTCGGAGACGGGCTGGTGAACCGCTGCCAGTTCGTTGAGGACCACCAGCGCCGTTACGGCGTGAAGCGGTTGTGCCGCATCCTGGGCATCGCCCGCTCGAGCTTCTACCACTGGCGCCGCAGTGCACCGCTGCGGGCAGCCCGCCAGGCTGCCGACGCCCAGCTCGCCGCCCGGATACGCGTGATCCACCGGGCCTCGGACGGCACCTACGGCGCCCCCAGGATCACCGCTGAACTCCGCGAGGACGGCGAGCGCGTGAACCACGAGCGGGTCGCCCGCATCATGCAGGCGATCGGGCTGGCCGGCCTCCGCCTGCGCAGGAAGCATCGCACCACCATCCCGGACCCCGCCGCGGCGAAGGTGCCGGACCTGATCGGCCGTAACTTCACCGCGGACGAGGTGAACCGAAAGTACGTCGGCGACATCACATGCCTGCCGCTGGCCGGCGGGACGTTCCGCTATCTCGCGACCGTGATCGATCTCTGCTCACGGCGCCTGGCCGGGTGGGCGATCGCCGACCATATGCGCGCCGACCTCGTCGTCGACGCCCTGAAAGCAGCCGAGCGGACCCGCGGCAGCCTCGCCGGCGCCGTGATGCACACCGATCACGGGGCCCAGTACTGCAGCCGGGCCTTCGCCAACGCCTGCCGCCAGGCTGGCGTGACCCAGTCCATGAGCGCCATCGGCAGCTCGGCGGATACTGACTTCGGCTCGTCAGGGTGAGGTCAGGGTGTCGAGGGTCAGGCCGGTGCCGGCTATGAAGCCGTCGAGGGTGTCGGGGCGGTACTGCAGGCGCTTGAGCCGGTTGCGGACGAGGGCCTCGAGTCGGTCGAGGGCCATGACGGCGAGGTTGGCCAGGCTGCGTTTGACGTGCGCCCATACCCACTCGACGGGGTTGAGGTCGGGCGAGTAGGCGGGCAGCAGGAACACCGTCAGCCAGGCTCGCTCGGCGATCAACTCGCGCATGGCGTGGGAGACGTGGGTGTTCAGGCGGTCCCAGACCAGCACGATCGGCGCCTTGACGAGCTGGTGCACGCCGTCGACCAGAGCGATGAAGTCGCGCTCGCTCATGCTGCGGCGCTTGCCCTTGCCCGAGGGGTGGGTGCGCAGGCGGTGGCACAGCCGGGTCCGTGAGCCGGGCCGCATCGCAATCAGCCCGGCCACCGACAGCCGCCCCGAGCGGCGTCCGCTCACCGTCACGACCGGGGTGTGTCCGCGTCGTCCCCAGGTCCGGCCTCGGGGCGGTCGGCGGGTGAAGCCTGCTTCGTCCTCGAAGCAGATGTAGCCCCCGCAGGCCGCCCGGGCCCTTTTACCTCCGCCCAGGTCGCCTCCTTCCATGCGGTGACGGCCTGCTCGTCCCGCTCGGCCACCCTGCGCGCGGGGACCTGCGGGCTGAAGCCGAGCCGGTGCATCAGCCTCGTGGCGCCCGAGACGCTGTACGAGACGTGGAACTTCCGCCCGATCAGCATGGCCACCCTCGCCGCGGTCCACACCTGGTCCTCCACCCAGCCGTGCGCGGCCGGACCCTGCTCCAGATACGCGGCGAGCTTCTCCAAGCAGCGCGGAGACAGCCGGCACCGCGACCCACTCGGACCGCGTGACGACAGCGCCCCGACCCCGCCCTCGCGCCACAACTGGTGCCACTGATAAGCCGACTTCAGACTCACCCGCAGACGCCGTGCCACTTCCGGTGGCTTGACCTCCTGCTCGAACAGCTCGGCCGCCTGCATCCGCACCGACTCCCGACGCACCCGTCCCGCAACGGTCAGCCCGCCCCCATCCGAATACCTCACACACCATCGAATACAGCCACCACACCAAGCCTGTCAGGGACTTCGGGAAAGTTCACCCTGACGAGCCGAAGTCAGTAACGCCCTGGCGGAGTCGTTCAACGCGACCTGCAAACGCGAGACCCTCCAGGGCCGCAGGGCCTGGAACGACGAACGCGAAGCCCGCCTGGACCTCTTCCGCTGGCTCCACCGCTACAACACCGTCCGACGCCACTCCCGCCTCGGACACCGCAGCCCCATCGCCTACGAACAAACACTCCAAACAACATCAACTACGCTGGCCGAAGCCGCATAACCCGTGTTCAGAATCAGGGGTCAAAGCCCCAGGGCAGCCGACCCGACTCGTTGCCTGCTGGAGACCGGCGCCACCGCGTCGGTCGGCCCTGTCGCCGATAGCTACGACAACGCCATGGCCGAGGCCCTCAACGGCACCTTCAAAGCCGAGTCGATCGAGCTCCACGGCCCCTGGTGCGACGCTGACCAGGTCGAACGGGCAGTCGCCCAGTGGGTCGGCTGGTACAACACCGAGCGACTGCACTCCGCCCTCGGCTACCTCCCACCCGAGGAATTCGAGATCCGGCACCACCGTTCCCAGGCGCCCTCGAAGGCCGCCTGAAAACACGCAAACCGGCCGCGAAACTCGGGGCAGCTCACTGGCTGTACGGGGTTTCGAGACCTACGGCACTACGACAGTCAGTGATGTGCCAGTCAGCTCAAAACCGAGCTTTTCGTAGACGCGGCGGGCTGGATTCGCATCGCTCACGACGAGCGAAATGTCGGCCAGCCCGTCGGCCGCAGCAGCGCTGAGCACCCGGCGCAGCAGATTGGCGCCAAGGCCCGCGTAGCAGGCTTCGGGCCGGCGGAACACGTCCGCGATCCACGGCAGCCCGTCACGGTCGGTGATAATCGCCCCAGCGACAACACGGTCCATATCGTCCACCACCAAGGCGCTGCACGGAAGGACCGGCCCGAGAACGGAGCCTGCCAGCATGGGTGCCAGGAGCTTGTTGAGCGCTTCTTCGTCGCTGCCGGAGTGGTGGTCGGGATGGTCGGCAGGAAAGGCGGCTCGCCATGCCGGGAACACCGCGTCGGCAGCGAGGTCACAAGGGACTGCCCGAAGTCCGTTTCCCAGGGCGCATGATGACCAGTCGGCCGGTGGCGGGCACGCGACCAAGTCCCTCCGCATCTCATGGGCATGCCGCATCACCCGTGCGCCACGGCGCAGCAGTTGCTCACCGAGCTCCACGGCTCCCGAGACTGCCCATCCGGACATACCGGAGACGATGGTGTCCACGGGGTCGGGGCCGACCACTTCGGCCAGGTCCGCCCACGGGTGCCCCTCCCGAACACCCTGCAGATAGGTCAGGACCGGCACACCCTGCCCATTGGTCAGGGTTTGGCGCTGCTCGTCGTTCTCGGTCACTCTTCATCCTTGAAAGATCGTGTGTACTTTGCGTGCGCATTCTGCGGTTCCGCATCCGGTGTCGCAACGGAATTTCCGCAATTTGTGCAGTGAAAGATTCACCGGTCCCCATGAGGGTCGAGTGGGCCGTCCCGATCGCCGTGTCGGCGAGCTCGACCAGGAATCCGCCGTGCACCGTGCCCTGTTGGTTGCCGTGCAAGGCCGCGTCCACCTCGGCACGAACCGGGGTGGTTTCCTCGCCGGTGTCGACGATGTGGAAGTCGAGCAGGTCGGAGATGGGCGTCGGATACCGTATGTGGGTCCGGTTTCCCAACCACTCGGACACTGTCACGTTGGCTGATCGGGTGAAATGATCTCCGGGTTGATCACGGTGGAGGGGGTTGTCCGTGGGCAATACGCCGCCGTTGCACAAGGGGCACCGGTACCCGGTGGAGATCATCGCGCACTGTGTGTGGCTGTACTTCCGCTTCCCGCTCAGCTTGGGTGAGGTCGAGGAGCTGTACACATAAGTAAGCCGTTTCGCGATCAAGCCTTCCATGCCTGCGGTCCGGGTCATCTCCAGTGCCTGCTCGCCGTGTCCGACGACCGCCGCGGGCGTCGACCAGTGCTTCCCGTCCAGCCCCAGGTCCTCCAGGAGATTCTTGCGTGCGGTGTACGGCAGCCCGGTCAGACGGTGGCCGTCCAGGTGCACGGCATCGAACAGAACCAGATGCGCCGGCACCTGCAGGGCCATCCGGGCGGCCTTCGCCGTTGAAGACAGACCCATGCGGGACTGCGGCAACTCGAAGTCACTGCGCCCCTCGCTGTCGAACGCGACGATCTCCCCGTCGAGAATCGCGGGCCGACCGAATACGGACCCGAGTGTTGTGAGCTCTGGGTAGACGGTCGTGATGTCCGCCCCGGACCGGGACCGGAGGAGCGCCGTCCCGTCACCGGGCAGGTAGACCATGGCCCGCTGTCCATCCTGTTTGACCTCGACCGCCCACCGGTCCTCCACGGCCACGGGCGGCAGGCTGCCCGAGGTCGCGAGCATCGGAGCGATTTGCGGCAACTCCATGACCATCCGTTTCCGCGCCCGCTCAGGACGCGCTGCGCTTCCTCGCGGCCGCGGTCTTCTTCGTGGTGGTCTTCTTCGCCGTGCGCTTCTTGGCGGCTGTGGTCTTCCTGGCCGGGGCAGCCTTCTCCCTGGGCGTGGTCTTCTTGCGTGGCTGCATCGTGTGCACGGTGGCGTCCTGGCCGTGTTCGCCGCGTGATTCCTTGGCTGCTTTCACGGAGGCGTTCAGGGCAGCCATTACTGAGGTTTTCGGGTTGTCGTCGGGGAGTGACGGTTCATGATTCCTGCGGTATGCCTGTGGGATGAGGTATCCGGAGGGTGGGGGCCTGACCGCTGAGCGTCGGGCGTTTCGTGAGGGGATCCGGCTTCAGCCCGGCGAGAAGTTCGCCGCGGGTGAGAAGACCGCAGCGATCGCGAGGGACTTGCGGGTGAGTGTGCGGTCCGTGGAACGCTGGCGCCGTGCCTGACGCGAGGGCGGACCGGAGGGCCTGCGCTCTGCAGGTCCGGCGAACTCCCCGACCATCAGCGATTCCCAGTTCGCCGTACTCGAGGAAGAACTCGGGAAGGGACCTGCAGCTCACGGCTTCGAAGACGAACGCTGGACTCTGGCCCGGGTCCAGGCGGTGATCCGCCGCGGCGGCTGCGGGTGAGCCTGTCGGTGGCGACGGTGTGGCGGCTGCTCAAACGGCACGGCTGGTCCTGGCAGGCACCAGCCCGCAGAGCAGTCGAGCGTGACGAGCACGCGGTGGAGCTGTGGAAGAAGGAGGTGTGGCCGCGGGTAAAAGCCTCGCGGCGGCACGTGGCGCCTGGATCGTCTTCGAGGACGAAGCCGGCTTCTCGATGACGCCGCCCCGGGCCCGCACCTGGGGCCGACGTGGGCACACCCCCGTCATCCGCGTCCGTGGCAGGTCCCGCCGCCGGACCTCGGTCGCCGCGCTGTGCTGCTACAAACCCGGCGAGAAAAGCCGTCTCATCCACCGGCCCCGCACCCACCTCTTCCTCAAAGGCGCACGCAAGAGCTTCTCCTGGAAGGACTACCGCGACCTGTTGGTGCGGGCGCATATCCAGCTCGGCGGCCCAATCGTGGTGGTCTGGGACAATCTCAACACCCACCTGGCCGCCGGGCTGAAGCGGTATGAGGCCGAGCACGACTGGCTCACCACCTTCCGCCTCCCGCCCTATGCGCCTGACCTGAACCCCGTCGAGGCCATCTGGTCACTCGTGCGCAGAGCGATGGCCAACACCGCCTTTGACGCCCCTGACGACCTCGACCGTGTCCTCCGCCGCGAGTTACGCAGGATCCAGCTCCGGCCCCACCTGACCAACGGCTGCCTCACCGCCACCGGTCTGACCCTCGTACCACCGACTCCACCTGAAAACCTCCTTACGTTGTTGATGGGTCGATTCCGGTCACTCGTAGGATCGGGAGGCCCAGGGGCACTGGGTGTTGCTGTCCGCGCAGGGCATGCCGGTGGCGAAGATCACAGGACTGGGGTGTTGAGGTCAGGGTGGTGGGATGGGTCGTGGGGATCTGACGAATGCGGAGTGGGATCGGCTGGAGTCATTCCTGCCTCGTGGTGGTGGGCGCGGGGGTCGGTGGAGTGACCACCGTCGGGTGATCAACGGGGTTCTCTACCGAGTGCGGACGGGTGTCCAGTGGCGGGACCTGCCGGAGCGGTTTGGGCCGTGGGAGACCGTCTACAAACGGCATCGTCGCTGGTCAGCTGATGGAGCCTGGAAGATGCTGCTGTCTCGCATCCAGGCCGCCGAGGATGCCGCGGGCCGGATCGACTGGGATGTGTCCGTGGACTCGACCGCCGTGCGAGCCCACCAGCACGTTGCCGGCGCGCGGAAGGCGTCGGCGGCCGAGGGTCCTCAAAAGGGGAACGTTCGGGGGACGAACCAGGTCGATCCGGTGCTGCGGAAACTGGCCGTCCGGCTGGAGGAGGTGGTCGGATCGGCGAATGCCAGGGACGCTCCCGAGGCGGATTCACCACCAAGATCCACCTCGCCGCCGAGGGACGATGCCGCCCCCTCGCCTTCGTCCTGACACCCGGCCACTACGGCGACGGCCCCCAGCTCGAGGCCGTGCTGGAGGAGATCTCCGTGCCCCGCAGCGGAGTCGGGCGGCCCCGCACCCGACCAGATCACGTCCTGGCGGACAAGGCCTACACGTCCCGAAGAAACCGTCGCCACCTGCGACGACGCGGTATTAAGCACACCATCCCCGAACGCCTCGACCAGCAGAAACACCGGCAGAATCGGGGCTTCCGAGGCGGCCGGCCCACCGGCTTCGACAGCGAGCGCTACAAGAAACGCAACACCGTCGAACGGGCCATCAACCGGCTGAAGGGCTTCCGAGCGGTCGCCGCCCGCTACGAGAAACGCGCCTATATCTACCTTGGCACCGTCACCCTCGCGGCCCTCGCGATCTGGCTCCGAACATGATCCAAGAAACAGTGCCTAGCAGAGAAAGGCAGTTCAGTAATGACGGCGAACACGACGACTACGTCCCGGCCGACATCTGCGCCGCCGCCACCCAGCTCAAGACCATGGATCTGCCCCGCCAGCCCGGCCCGCCCGCGGCGTGCGGTGAGCAGCGCTACGTGCAGGGTGCGGCCCTTACTCCGCTCATGCGGCAGGTGGGAGCCGGGCGGCCGACTGCGCGGCTCCCACCTGGTCGGTTACTTCCGCACGCTGACCGCGCGGATGATCTCCTGCTTGACCGAGCCGCCCCTGTTGTCGGCGGCCGAGGCCCGCACGGAGATGTACCGCGCGTCGTTCGGCACCCGCACGGAGCCGGTCCAGGCGGCGGACTTGCCGCGTACGCCGTCGAGTTCGACGGATGTCCACGTCGCGCCGTCGTCGAAGGAGACCTCCAGCGTGGAGTCGGTGATCTTCCCGGTGTCCGTCGCGCCCTTTATGTACTCGGAGAAGATCCCGAGATCCAGTCGCTTTCCAGCCCGCACGTCACCCTGCAGGTCGGTGTCGACGTCGAACCCGAGGTTGAGCACCGGCAGATATGTCCACCGGTCGGCCGGCGTGGCGGACGACTTGAAGGTCCATTCGGAGTGGCCCTTCGTGGAGAGCCGCCAGACGTCCGGGTCCATCGTGGTGTCGGTGACGACCTTGAAGTCCTGCTCGGTCGGCTTGACGCGCCAGGCGTGCACCCCCGAGCTTTGCTTCCGGTCGACCTGCACCCCGTCCACGTACACTTCGGTGAACTGGGTCAGCGACTTCTGGTTGAACACTTCGCCGAAGCCGGTGTGGTCCGGTCCAGAGTCGCCCCAGCCCGGCGTGTTGAACTCCAGGTCGTTGCCGGCGCGGCGCTGGCCCCAGCCGAGACCGGTACCCAGCCACGGGTGCCAGACCGGCTTGAACCAGTCGGTCCCGGAGCGGGTGCCGCCGCGGTAGTGCACGATTCCGCTGCGCTCCTCGAGGGCGCCCGGGCCGCTGGACATGGACTCGTGCCAGCCCTGGTCGGGGCCGGCGCTGATGTAGTCGGTGCGCTCCGCGGGGAACTTGATCTTCTCCTGGAAGCCGATGCCGTAGGGAAAGCTGTCGGTGATCGAGTAGCGGAACTCGCCTCCGTCGGCGGGCTTCGGCGCGTGGTACTTGTTGTTGACCACGGCCAGTTCGCTCTTGCCCGGCCGGTACGTCAGATCAGCGGGGATCGCCCCCGGGTATCCCTTGCTGAGGTCGTAGACATAAGGCGTGAACTCGGTGCCGGTCAGTTCCACGCCCCGGCCGAGCCGAGCGGCCTCAATCAGGCGCGCCCCGTCCTGCGCGTTCACCGTCGCGCTGTACAGGGGACGAGTCTCCCCTTCGGCCCCGCTGAAGTTGGCCATCAGCCGTCCGGGAGCCTCGTCGGTGACGAACAGGGCCTTGGCGCCCGCATCCCGTGCGTTCTGGGCCAGCTCGGTGGTCGTGATCGCGTCGGTGCGACGCACGACGACCGCTTTGCCCGCCACGTCCTTGCCGGTGTAGTCGGCGGCGGATCCGGCGCCCGCGTCCACCAGGGACATCCGCTTACGCCCGGTGAACATGTCCGATCCGTACTGGACGGTCGTCTCGCCGAGCCGCTTGCCGCCTGCTTCGACATCGAGTTGCGGCTTGCCGAGCCGCCAGACGGTCCGGTACTCGAAGGTGCCCGTGGCGGGCTTGCGGGTCGGCGCGGCGAAGATGCTGTCGTACTTCGGCGGGACCTGCACGGCAGGCGTGAAGGAATCGCCGTTCGCGGACCGGTTGAACTTCATAAACAGCTGACGGGTCTGGGTCCGCTGGTCCACCTCGGCCCGGATCTCCCGCAACTTCGTCCCGTCGAGGGTGACTTCGCGGTCACGATCCATGGTGACCTCGGGCTCGGTGAGCAGACCGAGGCCGAGCGAGTCCTTGCCCTTGCTGCCACGCACGTCGAGGAAGCTGCACAGGGTGTATATGCCGGGCTGCAGACGCAGCTTGAGCGTGCCGGATTCGCCGACCGTGGCAGGGAAGGGGTCTGTGTCCTTGGCCAGCTGCTTTACGGTCAGGTTTGCGGCGGACGCCGCGCCGTCGCGGTCCTTGACGTGGACGGTGAGGGTGTAGCGCTCCTCCTCCTTGGTCAGGCCGAAGGCCGTGTGTGCCACCACGGTGTCGCCGTCCTTGGCGATGATCCTGCCGGAGGTGGCGCCGACGGGTGCGGCGGTGCCGTCACCGGTGACCGTGGTCTGCGCGGTGCCGTGTGCGGGCACGGTGAGGGTGGAGTCGGTGAGGGTGACCACGCCGGCGGGAGCGCCCTCGGCGGTCAGCGCCAGGGTGACCGGCCGGTCGGAGGCGTTGGTGTAGGTCAGCGTCTTGGTGACCGGCTTGTTCGCCTCGTAGGGCCAGCTGGTGAAGCCGAGGTCGGCGCTGCCGGTCGCGGTGATCTGCGCGGCGATCGCGGACGGGACGTCTACGCGGCCCGCACCCACCTCGTACGACGTGCCGCTGATCTGCTTGGACGTGCTCATCAGCGCGTCCTTGAGCTGCTGTCCGCTCCAGTCGGGGTGCTTCTCGGCGAGCAGCGCCGCCACACCCGCGACGTGCGGGGTGGCCATGGACGTGCCGCTCATCGATGTGTACAGGCCGTTGCCGCTCACGAGCTGCGAACGGGCCGCGAGGATGTTCACGCCCGGCGCGGACAGGTCGGGCTTCAGCGCGTTGTCGCCGAGGCGCGGGCCCTGGCTGGAGAAGTACGCAAGCTTGTCGGCGGAGTCGACCGCGCCGATCGTCAACGCGGAGTCGGCTGCGCCGGGGGAGCCGATGCTGCCGGGGTAGCCGGCGTTGCCGGCCGCGATCACGAACAGGGCGCCCGTGTCCTTGGAGAGGGTGTTCACCGCCTGGGCCATTGGGTCGGTGCCGTCGCTGCCCTCCGACGATCCGAGGCTCATGGAGACGATCTTGGCGTGGACGTCCTTGGCCGCCCACTCCATACCGGCGATGATCTGCGACTCGCTGCCGGACCCCTGGTTGTTGAGAACCTTGCCGACGGCGAGCGTGGCGCCGGGCGCGACGCCCTTCTCCTTGCCGTCGGACGCGGCACCGCTGCCACCGACGGTGGAGGAGACATGCGTGCCGTGACCGTGCCGGTCGGCGACCTCCTGACCGTCGATGAAGCTCTTGGTCTCGCTCACCCGGTCCTTGAGATCGGGGTGGGTCAGGTCCACACCCGTGTCGAGGACGGCGACCTTGACACCCTTGCCGGTCAGCCCGGCCTCCCAGGCCGCGGGGGTGCCGATCTGGGCGTTGCTGGCCTCCATCGCGGCGTCGACGCGTGCGTCCAGCCAGATCTTTGCGACGCCTCCCGAAAAGCGTGCGCTGCCTGAAGTCGCGCCGCGTGCCCCGGAGGTGACGTCCGACGCGACCGTGCGCCAGAACTCCCCGGACTTCGACGCCTCCAGGGCCGCACCGCCTATGCTCGGCAGCCCACGGACCTGGCGGGCTCCGTGGGGCGTCGCGCTCCGGGCGTTCTTCGTGTACGTCACGATGAGCGGGAGTCCGTCGGACGACGGGTCACCGAGCCCCTGCTCGATCAGAGCGGTGACGTCGAAGAGTTCGGCGTCGAGGACGCCCGCCTGGAGGTAGGGCCGGGTTTCGTCGGGTATGACGGTGATCCGGCCGTTGGATATCTCGCTGCGAACCGCTCCGGTCGCGCCCTTGGGACGCTCCACGGAGACCGACTTCCGGCCCGCGCCGAGGTCGGTCACGGTCACCTGGTCACCGGTGATCAGGGTGACGGTTCGCGCGGTGCTGGGTGCGTGCACGGGTGATGTGGCACGGTCGGTGCCCGCCCCCGCTGTCCCCAACGCCCCGGCTGCGACGGCCTGCCCTGCCGGCAGCAGTACGAGCGACAGCCCCGCTGCCAGCAGCCGGGACCTCCGCCTCGCGGATAATCTGGTCATGGATGACTCTCCTCCACGCACCCGGTGAATGGGTGGTTCCAGGTGCTGCGAAGAGTTTTCGCGGCGGCAACCCGCGTGTCGACCGTTCTGCCTGGCGGATATCCGCCTTGACGGAGACCCGTCAATTACGGCCGCGGAGCGCGGAATCGCCCTTAGAGGCAATACCGGTGACTTTGTTGGTGGTGGGTCGTTGGGTGTGGTGTGCCAAGGCCTGGACAGGTGAAGTCGTCGGGTGAGCGGTTGTCGGACCGGATCGCTCTGGGTGTGCTGACGCGGGTGTTTCCGCCCGAGTTGGTGGATGAGGTGGTTGTTGGGTGTGGGCGTCTGGAACAGCGGTCGCGGCTGTTGCCGGCCCGGGTGGTGGTCTATTTCGTGCTCGCGATGTGTCTGTTCTCCGGGCAGGGCTATGAGGAGGTGGCCCGACTGCTGACGCAGGGGCTGGAGCGGGTGCGGCGGTGGGAGAAACCGTGGCAGGTGCCCACGACAGCGGCGATCGGCCGGGCCCGCCGGCGATTGGGGCCGGAGCCGTTGAAGGTGCTGTTCGCGCGAGTGTGCCGGCCGGTGGCCGCCCCGGACACTGCTGGTGCCTGGTATCGGCAGTGGCGTCTGGTTGCGGTGGACGGCACGGTCTTCGATGTGCCGGACACCGGGGCGAGCAGCGATTTCTTCGGCCGGCCCGGCTCGGGCCGGGGACAGCAGCGCAGTGCCTACCCGCAGGTGAGGGTCGCTGCGCTGGTGGAGTGCGGGACACACGCGGTGTTCGCCGCGGCGACCGGCCCGCTGTCGGTTCATGAACAGCAGTTGATTCCCGGCCTGCTGGGCCGGCTCGAGCCGGGAATGCTGCTGATGGCCGACCGCGGCATCACCGGCTTCGAGCTGTGGCGGGCCGCCTCGGACACGGGCGCGGACCTGTTGTGGCGCGTCCGGAAGAACATCGTGCTCCCGGTCCTCGAAGCCTTCGACGACGGCTCCTACCTGTCCGAGATCGTTGCGGCAGGCGACCGCAAGCACCGGGACCCGGTCCGGGTCCGCGTCATCGAGTACACCCTCGGCCGCGAGGACGACGACACGGTCTACCGGCTGATCACGACCATCTGCAACCCGCAGGAGGCCCCTGCGGCCGACCTGGCGGGCCTCTACCATCAACGCTGGGAGATCGAGAACACCCTGGACGAGATCAAGACCCATCAGGGCGGACACCGCCTCGTCCTCCGCTCCCAGTACCCCGATGGCGTCGAGCAGGAAATCTACGGTTTCCTTCTTGTCCACCACGCACTCCGGGACGTCATGCACCACACCGCTCACCAGGCCGGCCTCGACCCCGACAGACTGTCCTTCACCCGCACCCTTCGCATCGCTCGCCGCCACGTCACCGACCAGGCGGCACTTTCCCCCCTCACGACTCAGTCGAGCCCTGACCCACACCATCCGTGAGCTGCTGGAACGACTCCTGCCACCCCGCAGGCAACGCTCCAACCCCCGTGTCATCAAACGCAAGATGGCCAACTGGCACCTCAAACACACCCACCACCGCAACCCACCCCGACCACCCGCAGCAGCAATCACACTCATCCCGCCCACCAAACCCGCCAGCAGACGCCAGAAGAGCACCTAAATCACCGGTATTGGGCCTAGACCTCGAGAGCAGTTCGGGTGGCTGGCGAGAGGCAGGCTACCCGGTTTGCGTACTCCGTGATCACTATTCGCCGACGATTCTGCGACGTACTCCGCGGAGTGCATGGCTTGGGTAACCCTTCGTGAGAGTGTGGCCAGATGATGCAGATACAGGAGCGGCGGCAGGTGCATGAGTAGGGGCACTTCGCTTCAGCTGACACGCACCCACCGGATACTCATCGGTCTCGTGGTCGCCGGAGCGGTGCTCATCGCCGCGATCGGGTTCGCGGGTTCGTACGCGGCGGTGCGCGAACTCGCCCTCCAGAAGGGCTTCGGGGACTTCTCGCTGGTCTTCCCGATCGGTATCGACGCGGGTATCTGTGTCCTGCTCGCCCTGGACCTGCTGCTGACCTGGCTGCGCATCCCGTTCCCGCTGCTGCGCCAGACCGCCTGGCTGCTGACCGCCGCGACGATCGCCTTCAACGGAGCCGCGGCCTGGCCCGACCCGCTCGGCGTCGGCATGCACGCCGTCATCCCGGTGCTGTTCGTGGTCTCCGTCGAGGCCGCCCGCCACGCGGTGGGCCGGATCGCCGACATCACGGCCGACAAGCACATGGAGGGCGTCCGCCTCACCCGCTGGCTGCTCTCCCCCGTACCGACGTTCAAGCTGTGGCGCCGCATGAAGCTCTGGGAGCTGCGCAGTTACGAGCAGGTCATCAAGCTCGAACAGGACCGGCTGATCTACCAGGCCCGCCTCCAGGCCCGCTTCGGCCGCAACTGGCGCCGCAAGGCCCCCGTCGAGTCCCTGATGCCGCTGCGCCTGGCGAAGTACGGCGTCCCGCTGGGCGAGACCGCCCAGGCCGGCCTCGCCGCCGCGGGCATCGAACCCGCCCTGCTCCCCCTGGCCCCGGCCCAGGCCGTCCGGGCCCCGAAGCAGAGGCAGAGCCCCGCCGGTGAGACCTCTGCCGCGCAGAAGATGGAATCTACGCAGCTGCGTGCCGGAGAACCGCATCCGTCATTCCAGGTGCCTTCAGCAGCCGATGTACGGACGCAGCCCGAGCCAACACCGGACGATGCCAGGGCTGGCGGACGTCTCGCAGACGCCTACCGGGCCTGGATCGGCGCCTATGGTTCCGAGCCGACGAGTGCGCAGTTCGCACTCTGGCTCCAGGACCGGTACGGCATCGCCACAGCAGCCGGAGACCCGCTGTCCGACGAGCAGATCCGGCCCCTGCTACAAGTGCTCAAGCAGCGCGGCGCGCCCGCACCCGACGGCGGGTCCGGGCCCGATGCTTCCCAGGACGCATCCGAAGAAGAGACATGGACCGACTACTTCTACAACGCCTGGCTCACGTACGCGGCTGAACGGGGCTCCTCGCCCGATGCTGCCGCCCTCGCCGAGTACGTGTACCAGCGCGACGGAATCCTGGGCGCCACCGGGCAGCCCGTCACTGCAGACGAACTGCGCGACTACGTCGCTCTGTTCCAGGAGCGGGACCAGGGTGACCCCGAGGCCGTTCCGGCACCTGCGGCAGCAGGCCCGACCGCCGAGACGGTCCTCGACCATGAGAGTGAGGAGAGCCACGAAGAGGGCCCCCTCTCGAGCAGCCCCGACGACGACGCGGGGGAGCAGTCCGGTACGCCGCCTGGGCTTGCTGCCAGCTGGCAGGAGCAGACTCGGGCGACGGAACGGCACACGGTGCACGCGTCCGGTGAAGAGAGCGGTGGCCGCAGCATCGTTCAGGCTCGGGTTCCGAAGCCCCGCGACGAGGACGAGTCGGATGCTGGGGAGTCGGCCCCAGGCATCAGCGAGGGCGAGGTCGACCAGGAGGACGGCTCCCATCTGACGGGCCCGGCACGGGTGGAATTCCACTACAGGCAGTTGCCGCCGCAGGAGCAGGAGCTTTCGGCGAAGGCCCTTGCTCCGGTCCTGGCAGAGCGCTGCGGATACCGGGAGGGCACGGTGCGGAAGTACCTCGGGCAGATCAAACGGGCCGCTGGCGTGTGACGTTCCACCGCTGTGGAATGTGGGCGAGCTACCCGGAGCGCTGCACAGGGGTGGGGTGGAATTCCAGGGATTCCACCCCACCCTCTTCTACTGTCCCGAGCCCGCGTGCGTGCCCGGAAGCCGTTGCCTTCAGCTGCTGGGGCAGTGGGTGTCCGGCCGGGGAGTGCGGAGGTGAGGCCCTGCGCCGACTGCGCGGGTGGAATGCTGTGACCTGGGATTTTCAGTGTGGGTCACTGTTTGGTGTATACTTCGCTCGCGTTTTCCGCGCTGCTCGGCGCCGATTGTGTAGGTGGTGGGCAGTGCCGTTCGCGGGCCTGGCCGGCAGTGGGGTCCTGGTCGTTCCATGTGGGAGCGGCCGGGTGGAAAAGGAGAACCGCGCGACTGCGGCTGGGTGGAATTCTCCACGTTCCGCTGATGGTCTTTCGGTCAGCGCGGCCGCCGGGCCGGCGGCCGGATTCCTCGCGGCGGCACTGCGCAGAGCTTCTGCCGGGCGACGGTCTGGGGGGATGGAACGCAACCTTGTCCCCGATTGCACTGTGTGACAGTTTGCCGTATCCGTCAGAGAGTTCGTGACTGGCTCCGCAGGGCGTCCCTGGCCGCTCGGGGTGGGTGCTCGTAGGAGTGGCCCCAGCAGAAGGCCCGGCCCCTTGAATTCGCCTGAGCGAGGGCCGGGCCGGTTCTGCTCAGTCAGCGGCGACGGAATGACCAGCCCCAGAGAAGAGGCTGTCGCTTCCCGTCAGCCTGTGGTTCGAGGGCACGAGCCTGCGGAGGTCACGGTCGGCAGACGGCGCCGTTCCAGCTCCGCACACACGGTGGAACAGCACCGCGAGGAACAGGCCAGTGCCGTGCGCGCGGGTGGAATACGGCGCGCTCCACCACTCCGCCCGAGCCGTTCCACCCCGGGGAACGGACGTTTCCCGCGTCAGATCAGGCCGCAGCCTGCTATGCCCCGAACAGTGACCCACGCTGGAAAACCGCAGCTCACAGCATTCCAGCTTCGTGGAAAGCGCTGACAGACACAGACCGACCACCTGCACGATTCCACCCGGCGCGGCAGGGCGCAGAGCCCCGCTGCACGGGATCCAGGGATGCGCGCTGCTGCGCGCACCTGTGCGAGCGGCTGGGTGGAACGAGACCGCGCTCGCGCCGGATGTTCACGACTGCGGGTTCTGGCTCACATTCCGGGCTCTGTCGCTATTTTGGGGGTAGTTGGGCATCGATCTTGTGTGATGGGTGGGGTTCGCGTCGCGGACGTTCTGTTGCCGGGTGTCGGGGTTCAGGTCGAGGAAGTGGCACTCACGGATACGGAGGTTCGGCTGGCTGTGCGGTCGCAAGCCGCGTCGGCCGCATGTCCCGACTGCGGACGAAGATCCTCAAAAGTGCACTGCTACTACCCGCGGGCTCTGGCGGATCGTCCGGTCGCAGGCAAGCGTGTACGACTGGAACTACGGGCCCGCCGGCTCGTGTGCGGGAACGATCAATGCGACCGGCGGACGTTCGCCGAGCAGATACCGAACCTGACCCGGCGCCACGCACGCCGCACGGACGCTCTCACTGCCCAGCTCACCGACATGGCCCTGTTCCTGGGCGGCCGGGCAGGAGCACGCCTCTGCGAACGCATGGCTACCGGCACCTGCAAGGACACTCTGCTCCGGCTGATCCGCGCGCTGCCGCTCCCGTCCTCGGGCTCGGTCCCGCTTCTCGGCGTCGACGAGTTCGCCGTGCGACGCGGACGGACCTACGCGACGATCCTCATCGACATGTCCACCCACCGTCCGCTCGACGTGCTTGCCGATCGCGCCGCGAGCACCTTCGCGTCCTGGCTGCGAGATCATCCCGAGGTGCGGATGATCTGCCGCGACCGCGCTGGCTCCTTCCGCGACGGAGCCCAAGCGGGTGCTCCGCAGGCCCGGCAGGTGGCCGACGCCTGGCACCTACTGCACAATTCGGCCGAAGCAGTCGAACGTGTCGTGGGCCGACACCGCGCCGTCCTGCGAGAACGCCTCACGTGCTACGACGACCGGACCGAAGACGGCCAGACTCAGGAGAACCCAGGCCGCGCGGAGCTGGACATCCATGGGCGGCCGCGGCCTCTGGTCGCCCGCACTCGTGAACGCCACCAACAGGTCCACGAACGCATCGAACGTGGCGACAGCCTCCGTGCCATCGCACGCGATCTCCACCTCAGCCGCGGCACAGTCAACCGCTTCGCACGGGCCGCCGACGTCATGGAACTCCTCTTCGCCGCTACCCACCGCCCCACGCTGATCGACGATTACCGCCTCCACTTGCACCACCGCTGGATGGAGGGCTGCACCAATGCCTCCGCTGTTACCCGGGAGATCCAGCAGCTCGGCTATCGCGGCGACGTCAACACCGTCCGCCGGCACCTGAAGCCTTACCGCAACGGGACGATCCCGCAAACCGCTCCCTTGCCCCACATGACCGTCCGTCGGGTCACCGACTGGATCACGAGACGCCCCGAGCGCCTCACAGACACCGAGCGCAAATGCCTCACCGAACTGTGCGAGCGGAGTCCTGCGCTGGCCACGACCACCACATACGCTCGCCGTCTTGCACTCATGGTGCGCGAACGACGCAGCGAACACCTGGGCCTCGATGTCTGGATCGCCGACGTCCGCCTCGACGGCCAACGCGAACTCCGCACCCTGGCCAACGGCATGCGACGCGACCACGCAGCTATCCAGGCTGCCCTCACCACCACCTACACTTCGGGAGCAGCCGAAGGCAACGTCACCAGGTTCAAGCTGCTGAAGAGACAGATGTACGGCCGAGCCAACTTCGACCTTCTACGACGCCGCATCCTGCTCTCACCGTGATCAACCAGCTGCTACCCCCAAAATGGCGACAGAGCCCGGAAAGTGAGCCGGAACCCGAGTTTCGACAGCGCTGTACTCGGCGGCGTCTGATGGATCTTCAGGCAGGCGCGAACGGGTGCCTGTATCCGTCGCCGTCAGCCGGTGCGCCGAGCGCGGGTCAGTGCCAGGCCGCTGAGAGCCGTGCCGATCAGCCCCAGTGCCAGGGCGATGGCGCCAGCGACTACTCCGTTGCCGGTGCCGGGGCCACCGTCGGCGACGGCCAGGTTCACTACGCCCATGGTCAGGCCGACCAGTCCCGCCGCCATGGCCATGATGGCCCTGTTTCGCCTGTTGCCCGTGCCGGGACGATCGGTGGAGCGGGCCAGAGCCAGTCCGCCGATGACCACGCCGGCCAGTGCCACGACGGCGGCCGTGGTGCCCACCAGTCGCCCGGAGGTCAGGCCGGTAGTGGCAGCCGACTGGACTGCAATGTGCGCGGCTGCCGGTACGGCAAGCACGGATTGGCCTGCCATGAGAGGCCTCCTTGTCTCCTGCGATTCGATATCGCCTCAGTGCGATTCGATGTCGGCCCAGCATGTTCGGCGGCCCCGCCGTCAGTCGTCCAGCGGACGCAGACAATTCGCGCTGCTGCCGGTGGTTCATGCACCTGCTGCGGGTGCGGCAGACAACGCGCGGGTACTGCGGGGACGGTAGTCGCCCGCTCGTTCGTGAGCGGGACTTGCCCGTAGTGGCGTCCGGTTAGGGTGCGCGTATGGACAGAGGACGGTTCGGTGTCCCGGCCGGTGTCTGGGACTGGGCGGTCGCCGTCGGCGTGGCGGCGCTGCTGGTGGGCACCGGGCTGTCCGGTGAGAGCTCCACGGCGAGCAGGTACCTGCTCGGCTATGCGCTCCTGGCGGGCGGCGGGCTGGCGCTGGCCGCCGGCAGCCGGGCTCCGCTTCTGGTCCTGGCCGTTACCGGGCTGTGTGCGGTGGGGTATCAGGCGGCCGGTTTCGACGTGCTCGCCGTCTCGTATCTGGTCGCGGTGTACGGCGCGGTGCGGGCCGGGCACCGCGCCCTCACCGTGGCGGCGTCCGTCACCATGCTGGTCGCTCTCCACCTCACGGCGCTGGTCTTCCAGGACGAGCCGGTGCGGGAGGCGTTCGGGCGGGGCAGCGGCGTGCTCGAGATCGCCTGGCTGATCGCCGCCTTCGCCGCGGGGGAGGCGGTGCGGCAGGCCGAGCGGCGGGCGGAGGAGGCCGAGCGGACCCGGGAGGAGACCGCGCGGCGTCGCGCCGATGAGGAGCGGCTGCGCATCGCGCGGGAACTGCACGATTCGCTCACTCATCAGATCTCGGTCATCAAGGTGCAGGCCGAAGTCGCGGTCCATGTGGCCCGCAGACTCGGCGAACAGGTGCCGGAAGCGCTGCTTGCGATCCAGGAGGCCGGACGCGAGGCCAGCCGGGAACTGCGGGCCACGCTGGAGGCGTTGCGCGACGACGACACGACCCCGCCGCGCGGGCTCGATGACGTTGTGGAACTGGTGGAAAGAACCCGGACGTTGGGCCTGGACGCCACGCTGACGATCGACGGGCGGCAGCACGACGTACCGGCCGCGGTGGACCGGACCGTCTACCGGATCGTGCAGGAGGCGCTCACCAATATCGCCCGGCACGCCGACGCCACCACCGCGGCGGTCCGCATCGACTGCCTATCGGATTCCCTCGCCATTCGCATCGACGACGACGGCAAGGCGACGCCGGCCACCGCCCCGCTGCCCGGCCTCGGGCTGCTCGGCATGCGCGAACGCGTCACCGCCCTCGGAGGCCGGCTACGCGCCGAACCACGTGACGGGGGCGGCTTCACCGTCCAGGCCGAGCTCCCCGTGGAGCGGACGTCGTGATCCGTGTCCTGCTGGTCGACGACCAGCCCCTCATTCGCAGCGGATTTCGCGCCCTCCTCGACCTCGAGGGCGACATCGAGATGGTGGCCGAGGCCGCCGACGGCATCGAGGGCCTGGAACTCGTCAAGGAGCACCTGCCCGACGTCGCGCTCATCGACATCCAGATGCCGGTCAGCGACGGCATCGAGGCAACCCGGCGCATCGCCGCGGACCCGGCCCTGGCCGGGGTGCACGTGGTCATCCTGACCAACTACGGCCTGGACGAGTACGTCTTCGACGCCCTGCGTGCCGGCGCTGCCGGTTTCCTGGTCAAGGACGTGGTGCCGGTGGACTTCCTGCACGCCGTACGCGTCGCCGCTCGTGGCGATGCCCTGCTCGCGCCCTCGATCACCCGCAAGCTGATCAACCGGTACGTTGCCCAGCCGCTCTCTACCGACACCGGCGCTGGGCTGGAGGAACTGACCAACCGCGAACGCGAGGCCGTTGTCCTGGTCGCGCAGGGTCTGTCCAACGACGAGATCGCCGACCGCATGGTGATCAGCCCGCTGACCGCGAAAGCCCATATCAATCGGGCCATGACCAAGCTCCAGGCTCGTGACCGCGCCCAACTCGTGGTCTTCGCCTACGAGTCCGGCCTGGTGGCCCCACGCAACCCTTGACTGTGCGTCACGCAGCTGTTTCGCATGGTTGGCAGGGGTGCGCAACGTCTTCGTCCTGGCCGGGTGCTGTCGATTCTCGGGTTCTGGCTCACTTCCCGTGGAGCATGCACACTGAGTGACGGTTGTCAGGCGATCGGGTCCTAGTAGGGCTTTGTTAGGTGGTGTCGTAGGGCTGCCATGGGGTGGGTTGTTGGCAGGTGGGGCAGGTTCCGGTCCAGGTGGCCAGCAGATGTTGGAGGAGGTCCAGGGCCTGGTAGAGGGTCAGGCCCTGGCAGGGACTTTTGGGCAGGTCCGCTGTTCGGTCAGGAACAGGTGGGCGGCGGTGACGAGGGTGACGTGGCGGTGCCAGCCGGTGAATGAGCGGCCTTCGAAGTGGTCGAGTCCGAGGGTGGTCTTCAGCTCGCGGTAGTCGTGCTCGATGCGCCACCGTAACTTCGCGAGGCGGGCCAGATCCCGGGCCGGGATGTCGGCTGGCAGGTTGGATATCCAGTACTTGACCGGCTCGTCCTCACCCTTGGGCCACTGGGCGATCAGCCAGGTCAGGCCGATGACACCGTCGGGAGCGGGCTTTGGACGGCGTCCCGCGAGCCGGATGCGCAGGAACACGAAGCGGGAGGTCATCGCGGCTTTGGAGCCCTTGCGCCAGGTGACCGTCACCGCTTTGTCGCGGCCGGCGGCCAGGACGTGTTCGCGCAGGCTGAGTGGGCGGGTTCGGTAGCGGGGCAGCGGCCTGGGACCGAGCCCACCGTAGGGCGGCTGGTGGGGCTTGGCCGCCTCGGCATGAGCGGTCAGTTCGCCCTTGACCTGCAGTGCGTAGGCCAGGCCCCGGTCTTCCAGCGCGTGCCGGAAGTCGGCGTTCGCGCCGTAGCCGGCATCCGCGACCAGCACCGCGGGCCACAGTCCGACCGCTGCCAGTTCGTCGAGCATGTCCAGCGCGAGCTGCCACTTCGGCCGGTGACGCTCTTCGTCGGGGATCCGGCAGTGGGCCCGCCGGTCCGCCGCTTCTGGGCTGTCCCAGCTCTGGGGCAGGAACAGCCGCCACGAGAGCGGGCAGGATGCGGTGCCGGAGGCGGCATGGACGCTGACGCCGATCTGGCAGTTGCCGACCTTGCCCAGGGTGCCGGAGTACTGCCGGGCCACCCCGGGCGAGGACACTCCGTCCTTGGGGAAGCCGGTGTCGTCCACCACCCACACCTGCGGACGCACCACCCCGACCGCACGGCGGGCCAACCCCGCGCGGACTGTGCCCACCGGCCAGGTCGAGGACGTCATGAACTGCTGCAACTGCTGATGGTCCACACCCAGACGCCCAGCCATCGGCTGCATCGACTTCCGACGCCCGTCCAGCAACAGACCCCGCAGATACAACCGGCCCTTCACCCGCTGGTCAGCACGTCTCAGCGAAGCGAACACCTCCCCGGCGAACTCCTCCAACCGGCCACGACACAAAGCGAGTTCATCCGCCCTCATACCAGCAGGAAACCACCAGAACCACCGCCTGCCCAGACACGTAACAAAGCCCTACTAGGAGGCCGTAATCCGTATTGCTATCAAATATCTGATACGCATGGGAGGTTGATGGGGCGTTCTCCCAGGAAGGCGCACTGCGGCAGGGGAGTTGGGAGCTGGGAAGTGTACCCCGAGGCCAGTCACTCGCTGTTGTTGTTCTCCTGGCGCCCGGACCGGCGCCAGCCCGCCCGTCACTCTTTGAGGGCCGGCCCCGAAGAGTCCGCCGCACACCACCACCCCCGCTGATGTACTGACCCCTTCCGAGCCCGGAAAAAGAGAGCACACGTGGGGTGCAGCAGGGGCTACAGGGTCGAACACCGGGACACATGGTCCCGGTGGACCTGCGAGAGGCAAGGGTGCGGGGCGGCCGGGACGGTATGCGGCGACCAGCACGACGACCGGGCCGCCACCTACGCAGCCGGCCACCAGGAGAAGACCCACCGCGACGGCCTCGTCAGCGACGCGATTGCCGCGCTCAGCACCGCCCGCGCGGCGCCGCGCCTGCTGCCGCTGGCCGCGCTCCCCGATGTCGACACTCACACCTACCGGGGCCGGGCGTGCGTGACGCACGCCCGTCGACTACCCGCCCGCCAGGGAGAAACCCCTTGCCGGGGTCACCTCATCTTCGGGCCGCTCCCTGGCGGGCCATCTGCCGCACAGCGTGGGAGAACGGGGAATTCAAGGGCTGCCCGAAGTGACCGCCCTCGCTGCCGCAGGAAGGCTCCGCGTTCGGTTCCGGCCGCGCAGCCTGCTCATTGTGTCGGACGTTCGTCAGCAGGTGACCGGAACGTTCAGGGTCACCGGGCTGGAGGGATGGCCGAGGGCGGATAAGGTGAACTCGGCGTGGACGGTCGAGCCGCAGGGGACGGTGCCGCCGACACCACGGACCTGGGTGGTCGCGGCTTGGAAACGGACCGGCTGCACCAGGTGGCCGAGGGAGGTGCCGCCGACGGCGTTGCCGGTGAGGGTCGTGGTCAGGTCCTTGACCGGGAGCGTGGAGCCCGGGCTGGGCGGGCCCGCCAGGTTTATCTGGCCGTACAGCTGCACGCTGTTGCCGGTGACTTCGGCGCACACCTTGGTCGACAAGCCCACCCGGAGGGCGGACGGACCGCACGTCACGGTGGCGGCAGTGGTGGTGGGGGCGTGTGCGGCGGTGGCCGGGGCCGCGCCGATTAAGGCCAGGCCCACGGCCGCGGTGGCGAGCAGAGCGATACGAGACATGAGGGTAGTTCTCCCTGTTCAGAGGCGTCGTTCATAGGCATCACTGATGCACTCAGGATGCAGGTGCAATGTGACATTGCACTGGACGCCAGTATATATGGAGGCGGCGTGAGGGTTAACTCCCATACCTCCATGCAATCTTCGCGTCCTCACCTTCCCCTTATCCCGTCCCGTCGGCACCGCAACCGACCTTGACCTGGGCCGACGTGCGGGAGCGCTCGTCAGGCCGGGGCCACAGAAGTTGAGCCAGAGCCCGAATCCGTGAACATCGAATTGATCGCCCAGCCGTCTACCAGCGCATCCCGAGCTGATAGAGGTCCGCACGGCGCTGCTCGGGGAGCTTTCCGGCGCGTTTGCGGACTGTGGGGTGGGGAGTTCATCGTGAACGGCGACGTGCCAGGATTCCGGAGTGAATGAACTGACGATTCGTCCTCGCGCCGATAGCCACATGCAGGGCTGCGTCCAGGCGCTCGCCACGGTCCATGCGTCAGATCGCTATCCAGTGGATTGGCCTGTCGATCCGGAGGGTTGGCTGACTCCCCGAAGCATGCTCGATGCCTGGGTGGCCGTCGAAGGTTCGGCTGTCCTGGGGCATGTGGTCCTCGCTCGTCCCGGGGAGACGCTGGCTATGGCTGTCGGGCTGCCTTCGCACCGTCTGGTGTCCGTGGCGCGGTTCTTCGTCAGTGCTGGTGCCCGCAGACGAGGGGTGGCCGCGAGGCTGCTGGACAAGGCGATCGAAGCAGCTGCAGCCGACGGACTCAGGCCTGTTCTGGAAGTCGAAGCCGGGGCGATCGCCGCCATCAACCTCTACGAGCGTGCCGGATGGCGATACGTCGGCAGTTCCGCAGCTGACTGGATGACAGCCGACGGACGTGTCGCGCAGATGCGTTCTTACGTTGCTCCCTAACTTGATCTTTAACCTGTGCGGCGGGGGCGTGGAGTCGTTGTCTTCTTCGTGTGTCGCTTTGTGGGGTCGGGTTTGCGGACGGTGTGCACGTCATAGCGTGCAGTGGGCTGGTTGTTCCTGCGACCGGGTGGCCGTCCCGGGCCGGGCCGAGCGGATTTCGGTGCTCCGGCTGGGCAGGCGGCCTTCGGCCGGAGGTGCCGAAAGTCGCGACGGACTCGTGCGGGGGTGAGTCTGCCGAGCGGGACCGGCTTCTCCCACGGCCGCCGGAGGTCTGCCGCCAGCGGACGGGCGAGCCGGAGCTGGGTGAAGGCGGCAAGGATCAGCCAGGTCCAGCGGTCGGCGGCTTCGGGGGTGCGGATCTTCGGGCAGGTCCAGCCCAGGGTCTGCTTGAACAGGCGGAAGGTGTGCTCGATGTCGAAGCGCCGCAGGAACGCCTGCCACAGACGGTCGATGTCGGCTGTGGTGGCGTCGGTGCCCGACCACCACAGCCAGACCGGCTTCGGTGTCGCGCTGCTGGGCAGGTACTCGACCTGCAGGCGGATCACGGTCCCCTCGATCACCGGCAGGGCGCCCAGTTCCGCGGTCCAGGCCGAACGGTGGGTCAGTCGCGGATGGAGCCGGTCCCAGGCCCGGACGATGGCGGTGCCGTAGAGACGGGTTGCGGTCACCGTCTGCACGTCGGGGATGTTCCAGGTGGCCGGGTCGCCGAAGACGAACTCGCCGCCACGGCGAGGCGGACGGCCCCGGACACCGGGCTCGCGGGGCGATGCCGCACGGCGCAGGACACGGTCCGAACGCATCCGGCCCAGCACCTGAACCGGCAGATCCTTCAGCAGGAAGGCCAGGCGAGGCACGTCGTATCCGGCGTCCATCACGATCAGGATCTCCGGGTCGGCGTCCTTCCACTGCCCGGCGCGATCAGCCGCTCGACGAGTTCACGCATCTGCCCGGCCGTGACGGTGGCAGCGTCGTCGCCAGGTGACAGACGCAGCGAGTCCAGCGGCGCGGTCCACGAGGTACGTCCCGTTTCCAGTGCGCAGATCACCGAGTACGGCCAGCCGGGAACGGGAATGTGCTGGTCCTTGCCCCGCCCGTAGGTGTGGCACAGGATCCGCTGCGGTGAGGTGTGCGCGCTGGGCCGCAGCCAGCAGGTGATGTCGACGGCCAGGACCAGCCGGCCGTCCGCCGATCGCGGCAATGACACCGCTGCCAGGGCCCGCCGAAGCCGGGCCACATCGATCTGGCCCGTGGCCAGAGCGTCGTAGAGTCCACCGTGCCCGCGACGGTGTTCACCCACCAGCGACAGTTCCACCAACGACCGGACCGGACCATCGGCGCACAACACGGCGTCCGCGAGCTCGAACAACGCATCCGCACGCCTGGTCAAACAGGAATAGAACTCGCCCCGGAAGCGTGACAGTTCCGCAAACGGATCCTGCCGGACAGCATGATGCAACAGACTCATCCCAACGGCCTTCGTGCTGAGCGTTGTGTGTTCCTTGGTCGGATCACATGCTCAGCCGAAGGCCGCCCGCACGTATGGCAGTTACCAGTCCGAGTGATCAAGTGCGAGGACTCGTTCGGGCCCCGAGGTTAAAGATCAAGTTAGGGCCCGCAGATAATCAACTTGCTGTCGAACACCGTGCATGAACTGCGGCGTCAAGAGCAGGAGTGCGCAACTTATTGTTCTGCGGGCCCTTAGCCTCGATCCACCGACCCGTGCCTTGTGGATAACGTCTCGGAAAACGAAGAAGTGCCTTGCGAACTGCGATGATGGGAGTTCTTCAGGCTTCCAGCACGCACAATCAGCAAGGCACTTCCGAGATGCAAGTTTCCCACACGCGGGCGGCGGCCTCTGCTGCCTTCGATGACGCGAACCTGATCGCGCATGCCGGGCTGGTTCCGGTGATGCGGCTGGCCGAGCGGTGCGGTCTGCCCCGGCTGGTGAGGGAGAAGGTGAGGCTGACCGGGACGAAGAACGGCGCGGGTGCCTCGGCGGACGCCAAGGTCACCGGAATCGTGGGCGGCATGGCCGCAGGAGCGGACAGCATCGACGACCTCGACGTTCTGCGCCACGGTGCGATGTCGGCCGTGTTCGAAGAGGTCCGTGCCCCGTCCACCCTGGGCACCTTCCTCCGCTCCTTCACCCACGGTCACGCCCTCCAACTGCACGCGGTACACCGCAGGTTCCTCGGCGAACTGGCCGCGCACACCCCGTTGCTGCCCGGCTCCGGCGAGAAGGCGTTCATCGACGTCGACTCCACCCATAAACGCGTCTACGGCCGCACCAAGCAGGGTGGCGAGTACGGCCGGTTCAAGGGTATCCGCACCCTGCACCCTCTGCTCGCCACGATCTGCACCCCCACCTCCCGACCGGTGATCGCCACCGTGCGGATGCGCCGCGGCAAAGCAGCCGACTCCCGGGGCGCCCCGAAATTCGTCAGCGAGGCGCTGGCCACCGCCGTCGAGGCCGGCCGCACCGGCATGCGCATCTTGCGCGCGGACTCGCAGTTCTACAACGCCGGTGTCATCGCCGCCTGCCGCCGGTCCGGCGCCCGCTTCTCCCTCACCACCGGGATGAACCCCTCCATCAAACGGGCCATCCACAGCATCCCCGACACCGCGTGGCAGCAGATCACCTACCCGACCGCGGTACCCGACCCTGAGACCGGCGAGCTCATCTCGGACGCCGAGGTCGCCGAGATACCCGCCTACACCGCCTTCGCCAGCCGCAAGAAAGGCGAGCGGGTCACGGCCCGGCTGATCGTGCGCCGGGTCCGTGACCTGGCCAAACCCGCCGTCGTCGGCGAGCAGGGCGAGTTGTTCCCGGTCTGGCGCTACCACCCGTTCGTCACCGACACCCCCGCGCCGCCGCTCGAGGCCGAGCGGGAGCACCGCACCACGCCGTCGTCGAGCAGGTCATCGCCGACAGCAAAGCCTCCGCCCTGGCCCACCTGCCGTCGGGACACTTCCACGCCAACGCCGCCTGGCTGATCCAGTGGGCGATGGCCTACAACCTGCTGCGGGCCGCCGGGGCACTGACCTCCGCCTTCCACGCCAAGGCCACCACCGCCACCCTCCTGGTCCAGGTTCCGGCCCGGATCGCCCGCTCCGCACAGCGCGTCACCCTGTACCTTCCGCGCAACTGGCGCTGGCAAAAAGCCTGGACGCACCTGTTCGACACCGCCCACCCGAACCCGCCTGACAGTCTCTGCCCACCCCGCCCGCCAGGGCCCGACCGGAACCAAACCATGGAAAAGCTGGGCAGACCAGCGGATGCAGCACGCCCATGCCCATCGGCCGACCCAAAACCGGCTCAGAAGCCCGTCAGAAGATCACGCCCAGACCACGTCGGCGGATCGAGGCTTAGGCGGCGCGCTGGTGACCGGCCTCGTCCGGCGCGGCCCGGGGGCGGGTGTGGGTCAGGTGCCGGACGGGGTGTCAGGTCTGGTTCCGGACAGCGCGTCCGTGTAGATGCCCGTCATAGCGGTCACAGCCCGTCGGCGGTTCATGGCCGGGTCCAGGCGGTGCTGGATGTTGATTCCCAGGGTGCCGCCGAGCAGTGCCGCCGCGACGGCCTCCGGGTCGGTGACGTGCGCACCGGTCGCGCGCAGGTGGTCGGCGTACAGGCCGCGGATCTTGGCGTACTCCTCGGCGTACGTCGTGCGCAGGGCCGACTCGCGGCTCACCGCCTCGATCAGGAGTGTCGAGAAGATGTGCGCCTCGGGCCGGGACATCAGGGCGAAGTTCGCCTCGATCAGCGCCTCGATTCCGGCGTCCGGCCCGGCGGCGGCCAGGCGTTCGCGCATGAAGTCCGAGCCCCATCGGAACGCTTCCTCGATCACCGCCTTCAGCAGCCCGTCCTTCGAGCCGAAGTGCCAGGCCACGGAGCCCCGGCTGATGCCGGAGCGCTCCGCCACGGCCTGGACGGACGCCGCGGCGGACCCGCCCTCGGCGGCGAGTTCCCACGCGGCGGCCACCAGCCGGCGCTGGGTCTCGGCGGAGATCTCCTGCTTGCGGGTCGCACCCACGCGGTGTCCTTCCCAACGTTGCGGCGGCCTGACACGGCCGATTCTGCCACGCCGGCCGGGCGGCGCCGGGCGGCGAACTCTTGCCTATGCTATCGGTCCAGTTCTATGCTGAGCGTCCAATAACTAAGGAGGGTTCGTCATGGAACTGATCGACCTCACCAGGACGCTGGACCCCGCCGACCGCGAGCGGCTCCCCGAGCAGCTGCGCGCGCTCGCCCCGGTGATCGCGCCGGCCGTGGCCTACGCGCACCCGACGGGCGAGGGCCGAGAGCAGTTCGCCGCCGCCATGCACTGCAGCGTCGAGGACCTGCCCGACGGCGAGGGCTGGGGCGCGGAACTGCTCACCGACTTCAACTCCCACCTCGGCACCCACGTCGACGCCCCGCTGCACTACGGCTCGACCTGCGAGGGCAGGCCCGCCCGCACCATCACCGACATCGCCCTGGACGAGCTGTGGTGCGAGGCGCTCGTGCTGGACCTGCGCGACCGATGCGAACCGGACGCCCCGATCACCGTCGAGGCGCTGGAGTCCGCCCTCGCCGACAACGGCGCCCCGGTCCCGGCCGGCGGAGCGGTCCTGCTGCGCACCGGCCAGGAGCGGTACGGGCTGTCCGACCCCGAGTTCTTCCGCTACCCGGGCATGAGCCGCGAGTCGACGTTGTTCCTGGCCGACCTCGGGGCCAAGGTCCTGGGCACCGACGCCGCGGGCTGGGACCTGAGCTTCTCCGTGATGGCGGGCAAGTTCCGCGACAGCGGCGACAACTCCGTGCTGTGGGACGGCCACCGGGCCGGCCGCGAGCGGGAGGTCTTCATCGTCCAGCAGCTGACGAACCTTGCCGCGCTGCCCCCGTCGGGGTTCCGGGTGGCGTTCTTCCCGATCAAGATCGCCCGCGCGAGCGCCGCCCCGGCCCGCGTCGTGGCCTTCGTCTGACACCCGATCCCCGCAGACCGACCCCTGCAGCCTGTTGAGGAGAGGAACCGACCGTGAAACTCGCAACCGTGGAGCACGACCGCGTCGAGCGGACCGCGCTCGTACTCGATCAGGGCGAGCGCCTGTTGCTGCTCGACCGAGCCCACCGCCTGGTGACCGGCGAGCACGCCCCCGCGCTGACCACCATGCAGACAATCATCGACGGCGGCGAACCCGTGCGGCAGACCCTGCAGCGGCTTGCCGAACAGGCGCCGTCCGAAGCGGTCGTCCCCGCGTCCGAGGTGCGCTGGCTGTCCCCGCTGCCCAGGCCCGTACAGATCCGGGACTTCGGCAGTTTCATGGATCACTTCCGCAATGCCCGCTCCCGGATCCAGGGCATCCCGGCCGACCAGGTCGAACTACCCGCCATCATGCTCGAACGCCCGCTGTACTACGTGACCAACCGGCTCTCCGTGACCGGCCACGACAGCGACATCCACTGGCCCGCGTACTCCTCGGTGCGGGACTACGAGCTGGAGTTCGCCTGCGTGCTGGGCCGCGGCGGCACGGACATCCCCACGGCGGACGCTCCGTCATACATCTTCGGCTACACAATCTTCAACGACTTCAGCGCCCGCGACACCCAGCTGGAGGAGATCGCCACCGGGCTGGGCCTGAGCAAGAGCAAGGACTTCACCGACTCGAACGTCCTGGGCCCGTGGATCGTCACCGCCGACGAGCTCAGCGACCCGTACCTGCTCACGATGACCGCCCGCATCAACGGTGAGGAGGCCAGCCGGGGCACGTCCGCCGACATGCACCACACCTTCGCCGACATGATCGCCTTCGCCTCCCAGTCGACCCGGCTGCACGCCGGAGAGATCCTGTGCTCGGGCACCGTGCCCACCGGCTGTGGACTGGAGCACGGTCGCTTCCTGGAACCCGGCGACACCGTGGAACTCGAAGTCTCCGGCCTGGGCGTGCTGCGCAACCGGGTCGTGTCATGAACCGCGAAGCACTCATCCTCGGCGTCGGAGCCACCTCCTTCGGCCGCCACCTCGACCGCGGTGCCGGCGACCTCGCCGGCCAGGCCGCGCACGAGGCGCTGCGCGACGCCGGGCTCGCCCCGGCCGACGTCGGCGCCGTTTTCCACGCCACGGTCAGCCAGAAGGCGATCGACGGCCAGCACATGATCCCCGGCCAGGTCGCCCTGCGCCCGCACGGGTTCGCCGGGGTACCCGTGGTGAATGTGGAGAACGCCTGCGCGGGCGGTGCCACAGCCCTGTGGCTGGCGATCGCCCACGTGCGGGCGGGCCTGTCGGACGTCGCCCTGGCCGTCGGCGTGGACAAGCTCGTCTGCGCCGATCCCGCCCAGGGGCTGGCGGTGTTCGACGGGGCCATGGACGTCGCCCACCGCGAGGAGACCCTGGCCGCGCTCGCCGCCCTGACCGACCCCCTGCCACCCGAATTGTCCGTGGACGGCGACCGGTCGGTGTTCATGGAGATCTACGCCTCCCTGGCCCGCGCCCACATGCAGCGCTTCGGCACCACCGAAGCCCACCTGGCCGCGGTCTCGGCGAAGAACCACGCCCACTCCGTCCACAACCCCCGAGCCCACTTCCGCCGAGCGTTCACCGCGGAGGAGGTCCTGGCGGCGCGGCGGGTGGCGTGGCCGCTGACGGTGCCGATGTGCTCACCAGTCAGCGACGGGGCCGCCGCCGCCGTCGTGACGCGGGCCGACTCCACCCGTGACGAGTCGGCCGTGGCGGTACTGAGCAGTGCCCTGTTGTCGGGCACCGACCGGGCGACGAACGACGCCGCACGGCACATCGGCCGCCGGGCCGCGCTCGCCGCCTACGAGAAGGCCGGCATCGGTCCGCAGGACGTCGACGTGGCGGAGGTCCACGACGCCACCGCCTTCGGCGAGATCCAGCAGGTGGAGAACCTGGGCTTCTGCCCGATCGGCGACGGCGGCCCGTGGTCGGCCTCGGGCGCCGGCGCGCTCGGTGGCACCGTTCCGGTGAACCCGTCCGGAGGACTCGAATCGCGCGGCCACCCGGTTTCCGCCACCGGACTGGCGCAGGTCTTCGAACTGGTCACACAGCTGCGCGGCCGGGCGGGCGAGCGCCAGGTCCCCGACGCGCGCATCGCCATCGCCGAGAACGGCGGCGGCCTCTACGGAATCGAGGAGGCGGTGGCCGCCGTGACCATCCTGGGGAGGACCCGATGAGACCCGGCTACGCGGACCTGATCCTGTCGGCGCTGCGCAGGCGGCCCGAGCGCACCGCCTTCCGCTTCACCGGCGACGACGGGACAAAACACACCTGGACCTACGGTGAGACCGCGGAACGGATCGAACGCACCGCGGCCGCGTTCGGACGACTGGGCCTCACGCCCGGCAACGGGCTCGCCCTGCTGTGCGGCCCGAACCCTCAGGCGTTCACCGTCATGGCCGCCGCCTGCCTGGCGGGACTGCGCTACGCCGCCTTGCACCCGCTGGCCACCGCGGACACCGACCGGACCGTCCTGCGCGACAGCGCGTCCGACTACCTGGTCGTGGACGACACACGCTTCGCCGCCCGGGCCCGCCCCAACGGCACCAAGGCGATCACCCTCGCCGAACTCGACCGCCTCGCCGCCGACACACCCCCCGGTCCGGACGACCCGCGCGGCCCCGCGCTCTACCTCTTCTACACCGGCGGCACGACCGGCGAACCCAAGGGCGTGATGCTGCGCGACCGCTCACTGCTCGCCAACGCCTGGGCCTGCTCCACCTGGGCCTGGCCGCCGGACACCCACTTCCTGATCACCACCCCCATGTCGCACGCCGCCGGGCTCCTGGTCGCCCCCGGTCTGCTCCACGGCGCGGGCTTCGAACTCCACCCCTCCTTCGACCCAGACCACGTCATCGACGCGATCGAACGCGACGGCGTGAGCGCCACGTTCGTCGTCCCCACGATGCTGTACGCCTTGCTCGACCACCCTCGGCTCCCCGCAGCCGACCTGTCGGGGTTGAACTGGGTCCTCTACGGCGCCGCACCCGCCGCACCCGCCCGGCTCGCCCAAGCGCACCAGCTCCTCGGCCCCGTGCTCAGCCAGCACTACGGCCAGGCCGAGGCCCCCAATGCCCTAACCGTCCTGGACCCGGCCCAGCACCGCGACGACCCGCACGTCCTGGGCAGCTGCGGTCGGCCCATGCCCGGCGTGGAGATCGCCCTGCTCGACCCGCACGGCCGGCACGTACCGGCAGGCGAGCCCGGCGAGCTGTGCGTCCGAGGACCGCTCGTGATGGACGGCTATTGGAACAAGCCCGAGCAGACCGCAACGGCGCTCGATGGAGGCTGGCTGCACACCGGCGATGTCGCCCGCCAGGACGACACCGGCCTGATCACGATCATCGACCGGATCAAGGACACCATCATCACCGGCGGGTTCAACGTCTACCCGCGCGAGGTCGAGGACGCCCTCGCCACACACCCGGCCGTCGCCGCCAGCGCCGTCTACGGCACCCCCGACCCAAACTGGGGCGAAGCCGTCACCGCCACCGTGGTCCTGCGCCCCGGACGGCAGGCCACTCCAGCGGATCTGATGGACCACGTCCGCGCCCGCAAGGGCGCACTCTGGGCCCCGAAAATGCTCCATCTCGCCGATTCGCTGCCCCTCACCGCCCTTGGCAAGATCGACAGGAAGAAACTCCGCAACCAGCCCTGAACGGGGCTCGGGCGCGCAAACCGCCCCACCTCCTCAGATGACACACCCCACACGGCCGGCGCTGAGCGCACCATGGCGCGTGCTCCCGCGCCGGCCTCACGGGCACTGACGCGGCTGCACGTGCCACGCCTCGAAATTACTCAAGTCCCGTACCAGAACGAACTCGCGGGAGTCCCGACAAAGGGCCGCGGCAGCACCTTCGCGCCCACCCCGGCAGCTCCCGGCGATCCCGTCCCCGGGCCGCCTGTCGGGACCGTCCTGGGCCCAGTGGCCTTCTGAGCATTCCGGCTGACCCGGGGGACTGGCGCCCGCCGCTTGAGTCGTACTGGTGCACCTACAGCCGCGCCTGGATCAGCGTGAAGGCCACCTACCGGCTCACCGCCAACCCGGCCGAGTCCGAAGCCCTGTCCCGGATGCTCGACACCTGCGACGCCTGACCCCACCCGGCGGCATCACCGGCCAGGATCCCCGCCCGGTAGACCACCGGAGTACCGGACGATCCCGTCCGCACCCCGACTCGCCGCGGGGGAGGAGCAGGACCCCTCCGCCCAGGCACTCTTCCTCCGCGGCGACCCCACCACCCCGACCCCCAACCCCACGACAACAGCATGGGGCTGAACCAGGAAGGCCCCACGTCGTGATCCGCACTCTCCCGGCACCGGACCGCCGCGGCATCGCCCACGCCACCCTCACCGCGCTCGCCGTCTTCGCCGCGCTCCTGGCCCCGGCCGTCCAGGCCGAGGCGACCGCCACGTGCGCACCGCACACCACCGGCGTGTGCAGGGCCGGCAGCGCGCACCCGGCGGGCGCGACCGCCGAATGCAAGGACGGGACCACCAGCTACGCGGCGAAGTTCCGCGGCACCTGCAGCCACCATGGCGGCGTCCGCTACTGGTACAAGTAGGCCACGTCCGCCTGTGGGCAGCGCCAGCCCTCCCGCCTGGCGCCACCAGCCTGCAAGAGCCGAACGGGCCCGTTTGCAACGGAGACTCCCCGAGAACATTTCTCATCGTCCTGCAGCCCCCCTCACGGACGTGGAACTGCCGCGCCGCCGCGAGGTTGGCCGCCCACTGCGCATCCTGCGTCCGCTTCACCGGCCGCTCGTCCTCCCTGGCCGCCTCGATCCCAAGGGTGTTCTCCAGGATCCACTGCTGCACGGGCAGGAGCTGCTCCCACCCGAACCGCTGCGCGTTCACCCACCGGCCGAGGTCTTCGCCCTGGACGACGACGTCGCCGTCGGTCGTCGGGAGCGTGCCGCCGGCCTGGATGTGGTTCTGGACGAGGCGGTAGCAGCGTTGCCACCCGGTGTTCCATACCGGGCACCGCTCCGGGATCGATTGCGTCCAGCTCGTCCCGCCGGGTCTCGGCCATTGCCCCCGCCGATGGCAAGGGACGGCCGGCCGCGCGCAGCTCCTCGTTCTCCCGCGTAACGCCCTCACATCGGCTCGATGATGTTCTTTCGCAGGTGTCCGTAGATCACCGAGGTGCGTACGTCTGCGAGTTCCTGCCGCTCGGTCAGCTTGTCCAGAACCACGGAATGCAGCTGGTCGGTGTCGCGAACCGCGACATGGAGGAGGAAGTCGTCGGTGCCCGTCAGCACGAAGACCGCGATCACCTCGGGCATGCGCGCCACGAAGGCTTTGAACTGCTCAATGACCGCACGCGTCGGGGGCCGCACCCGCACGGCGATCATCGCTTGCAGCCCTCGGTCGAGCGAGGGGAGGTCCACCTCAGCGTGGAATCCGAGCAGCACACCGCGCTCGCGGAGGGCGCGCACTCGCTCCAGGCAGGTGGAGGGCGCGATGCCCAACTCCTGTGCCAGGTCCCGGTTGGTGCGCCGACCGTCTTGCTGCAGAAGTCGCAGCAACGCCGAATCTAGTTCGTCCACATTCAGCTCCACTCCCCAAAGTCCGAATTATATTCGTCTGACTTGTCATTCTTCCGGATTGCTTTCTAGCGTATCCCCAAAAATCCCGTTCATGATTCGCTTCGTTGCTGTGCGGTCAGAGCGGAGTCGAGGTTCCGGGCGAGAGGGCATCAGCGGTGGAAGAACGGAAGACGAGGGCTCTGGCGATCTGTTCAGTCGTGGCGGCCGCGCTGTTGTGGAGCAGCTCGTACGCGGTCACCAAGGAGGTGCTGGCGGACGTCGGGCCGCTGACCATCGGGGCCATCCGCTTCACTATCGCCGCCGTGCTGCTCGCGATCATGGCGCGCATGCGCCGCAACCCGGCCGCCCCGCCGGATGCCCGCCAGCGGCGGATGATCTACCTGAGCGGCCTGCTCGGCATCACGGCCTACTTCGTGCTGGAGAACATCGGCCTTGAGCTGTCGACCGCCTCAGACGCCTCCCTGATCGTGGCCACCTATCCGCTGATGACCATGCTTCTGGAGCTGGCTCTCCTCCGGACCAGGATGCCGCTGCTCCGGGTCTGCGGCGTGCTACTTGCCGCACTGGGAGCCTTCCTGGTCGTACGCAACGGGGCAGAAGTCGGAGGCAGCGCACGCTGGTTCGGTGACGTGCTGCTCCTGCTCGGCGGGCTGATGTGGGCCGGATACAACGTGTTGGGCAAGTATGCGGGCCGGGGGCAGGATGCCGTGAACCTCACCTACCACCAGACGGTGGCAGGCGCCGCCGGCTTCCTGCTCGCCTCACTCCTGGAGATCGGGGACTGGCGGGTGCCGGACGCCTCGGCCTCGGTGATGCTCACCTATCTGGCCGTGGCGTGTTCCGTCGGCGGTTTCCTCCTCTACAACTACGGTCTGAGCAGGATGACTTCGAGCGTCTCGGTCAACATTCTCAACCTGGTACCCGTGTTCGGTGTGCTCGGTGCTGTGGTGATCAACAAGGAGACAGTCCGGCTCACCCAGGCCCTTGGCGGGATGGTCATCATCGCTGGTGTGGCTCTCGGATTGGTCGAACGCCGAACAGTCGTCGAGAAAGCCGCGGTTCCCGAGCCGAGCCCGGTCACCGAGCGCATCTGAAGGCCCAGGAGGCGATCCCGGCCAGGCCGGCCTGCGTATGAGCCGCTCGACGCGCTTCCTGTCGGCGTGGACGCCCTCACGCTTGAGGACGGCGTGCACGCGGGGTGAGCCGTAGATCCCGCCGGACTCGTCGTGGACCTGCCGGATCCGCCCGGTCAGCTCGGCGTCCCGGCGGCGCCGTTCGCACGGTTCCTTCTCGGCCTGGCGCCACCGGTAGTAGGTGGAGGAGGGGATGTTCAGTTCCCGGAGTACGGGCTCGATCCCCAGATGCGGGTGCTCGTCAACGAGCGCTGTCACCTGGGCCGGGTCGGGTCGAGCTGGGCCGCGAAATAAGCCGAGGCTGTCCGCAGGACCTCATTCGCACGCTTGAGCTGGGCATTCTCCTTGCGCAGGGCGGCAAGCTCCTCACGCTCGGCGGTGGTGAGCAGGCCGTCGCGTTCGCCGGTGTCGGCCTCGGCCTGGCGGATCCAGTTGCGCAGGGCCTCGTGGTGCACGCCGAGTTCCTCGGCCATGCGGCGGATCACGGGCTTCGGCTCGGCGGTCCGGTATATCCGTACCGCACGCTCACGCAACTGCAGCGGGTACTTCCTCGGCGCAGGCATCGTCTGGGCTCCTCTCATGAGACCCATCTGACCTTCTGTCACCCATCCCCACATCTCGGGGGAACCTCAGTTCGAGGTCGAGCCGGTCGGGCCGAAGCAGCCGCAGGGCCGTCCGGCGGCGGTGGACAAGCGTTTCAGGGCGTTCGACCCGCACCAGGTCCTGCTGCTGCCCCCGTCGCTGGACGACTGGCTGCCCAGGACCATCTCGCCCGGTTCGTCGCCGACCTGGTGGACGAGGTGCTGGACCTCGGGCCGGTCCTGGCGGACTACACCGAGAAGCGCGGCTACCCGCCCTACAACCCGCGGCTGATGCTGCGTCTGCTGATCTACGGCTACACCACCGGGGCGCGCTCCTCACGGGCGATCGAGCGCAAGTGCGCCGACGACATCGCGTTCCGATACCTGGCCGCCGACCAGGCCCCGGACTTCCGCTCCATCTCCCGGTTCCGCCGCCGCCACCTCGACGCCCTCGCCGACCTGTTCACCCAGTTCCTGCACCTGGCCACCAAGCTCGGCATGGTCAAGATGGGCCGCGTCGCGCTGGACGGCACCAAGCTCGAAGCGAGCGCCTCCAGGCACAAGGAGGAACGGATCGAAGCCGAGATCGCCGCCCTGGAGGCCAAGGCCACGGGCTGCGGCGACGCCGAGGTCGACGACGCGGTACGCGCCGCCCACGAAGGCTTCCTCTCCTGGAGCCGTCGCACCCCGACCGAGCGTGGCCGGCTGCTGCTGGACGTCGCACGGGAGATCCGGTCGTACGCCGATGAACTCTCCGAGTTGGAGTCCCGAGAGAACGGCAAGCCCCGCGGCCAGGCCCACTTCGACCTGGAGGCCTGCATCGCGTGCTTCGAACTCTTCGCCGGACTCACCCACGACATGCCAGGCTCCGTGCGTGACAGCGGTTACGCGCTGGACGTGACCTCGCTCCAGCCCTTCGGTGTGATCGGCGGCATCATCCCCTTCAACTGGCCCCCGATCCACACGGCGGGGAAGACCGCTCCGGCGCTCGCGGTCGGGAACGCCGTTGTACTGAAGCCGCCGGAGCAGGCCCCGCTGACCGTCATGCGGCTGGCCGAGATCATCCAGTCCGTCCTGCCCGACAACGTCGTGCACGTCGTGCCGGGCAAGGGGTCTGTGGGCGCCGCGCTGGCGGGCCACCCCCTGGTGCGCAAACTATCCTTCACCGGCTCCCCCGCCACCGGCGCCGCAGTGCTCAGAACGGCCGCGGACAATCTCACCCCCACCCTGATGGAACTGGGCGGCAAGAACCCCCTGGTGATTTTTGAGGACGCCGACCTCGACGCCGCCGTCGCCGGGGCCCTGGAGGGCGGCTTCTTCAACCAGGGCGAAGCCTGCACGGCCGCCTCCCGTCTGCTGGTCCACCGCTCGGTGCACGACGAGGTCGTGGACCGCCTCGGCCGGGCCGTCGGCAAGCTCCGCGTGGGCCGGGGCCTGGACCCGACCACCCACGTCGGACCTCTGGTCACACGGGCCCAGCAGCAGCGCGTCCTGGACTACATCGCCACCGGCGTCAGGGAAGGTGCCGAGATCACCGCGCAAGCCCAACTGCCGGCGGACCCAGACCTCGCAGGCGGCTTCTACGTGGCCCCGACCCTCTTCACGGGCCTGCGCCCGGACATGCGTATTGCGAAGGAGGAGATCTTCGGCCCGGTTGTCTGCGTGATCCCGTTCGACGACGAGGCCGAGGCAGTCGAGATCGCCAACGGCACCGACTTCGGGCTCGTTGCGGGCGTCTACACTGCCGACAGCGCCCGCGCGCTGCGTGTCAGCCGGGGCGTCGAGGCGGGCATCGTCTTCGTCAACAACTACAACCGGACCATGATGGGGACCCCGTTCGGCGGAACGAAGCACAGCGGCTACGGCCGCGAGCATGCCGCCGAGACCCTGCGGGAGTTCGGCTACAGCAAGACTGTCAGGCTGCCCTCCGGGCTGAAGCCGACCCCACGCTGGCCTGCCGTCGACGAGGTCCTCGCCTGACAGCACGGCCCGCACCCGCGGCGCACAGATCCCCCAGGCGCATGACCGGGCCGCCGCCCTCAACTCGCCGGGGTCGCCGACCCCCACCCGCTGCCCGCTGCGATCTTCGCCCGCACTCTCAGCGTCCACATCAGCGTCGCCCGTCAAGTGCCAGCGGGGCCGCTGCCGGGGGCTGGCGCGCCTGCGTGGCCGAGGTCAGCCGCCGCCGGCCATGACGTCCATGTCCAAGGACAAGGGAGCACCGCAGATGCCGCTACGTGATGTTGAGTGCGGCAACGTAGACGCCTATGACCGGTGCGGCCCGGCCATGATGGTCGAGCTGGTCGGCTTGCCGCCTCGCGAGGCAGGATTCCGGCTCCTGGGCGCGCGAGACGTGACCTTCGCCGATCGGGCACCCACGCGGAGTCCGAGGGAATCCGGAGAGTTCCCCCGCCCGACTCCACCAGTCACATCTCCGGCCCGGCACGCGCGTGCGCCACCTGGGCTCAACCGGCCTCACCGGTCGGGGCGGACCGTCCGTGTCCCGGTGCCCTGGCTGCCGTGCTCGGTCTCGTGCTGAAGTGCGGCCACGCGCTGGAGAGCGGTCTTGAAGGCGGCGTACTCCCGTTTGCCCAGCGCCTTCGCGTGGCGTTCCTCGATCGTGCGCATGATGGAGGTGGCGGCCTCCATCTGGAGCAGACCGCGTTCGGTGGGGTGGATCAGTTTGGCTCGGCGGTCTGCGGGGTCGGATTTGCGTTCGACGTAGCCCAGGCGTTCGAGGTCGTCGACAACGGTGCCGATGACCTGCTTGTGCTGTCCGGAGGCGCGGGCGAGTTCGCTCGCGCGGATGCCGTCGGTCCGCAGATAGGCGAGGACGGCGCCGGTGCGGGGCTGGATGTCGTCGAAGCCCTGTTCGGTGAGGGCGGTGAACAGCTCGCGCTGGACGGAGAAGAGAACCTGGGCGGCGAGTACGCCGAGGTCCGGGTCCGTGTTCTGGTGCCCGGTCAAGGTCCCTCCCGTCTCCGCGCTTGTCTGCCGCTCTGCTGTGACCGGCAACTTTAGTCCTGTCCGGCGGGCTTGGCTCGCCCGGGATGAGGGGTGTCCCGGCCCGGCCGGTGCTTGCGCTCCGGGCGGCAGGGGCATACCTTCAAAGTAGTCACTAATCTTGACTATCAAGACTAGTGACTAATGAGGCTGTGACCCAACCCTCGAAGGAGCGGAAAGATGAGCGAGCGCAGCAAGTTCCAGGAGTCGATTACCCGGGAGAACGCCGCCGTGGTGCTGGTCGACCACCAGGTGGGGCTTCTCTCCGGCGTTCGGGACGTCCCGGTCGGTGAACTGAAGCACAATGTGGTGGCGCTGGCCCAGGCGGCGACCGTGCTGGGCATCCCGCTGGTGGTCACCACCACCGCGGCCGACAGCATGTGGGGGCCGACCACCCCCGAACTGGTCCGGGCACTGCCAGCCGGACAGAAGATCATCGACCGCAGCACCGTCAACGCCTGGCACGACGACCGGGTCCGTGAGGCCATCGAGGCCACCGGCCGACAGAAGCTGATCTTCGCCGGGGTGTCGCTCGAGGTCTGCGCGGCCCTGCCCGCGATCTCCGCCACAGGTGCCGGGTACGACGCCTATGTCACCCTGGATGCCTCCGGCACCTTCAGCCAGGCCAAACGGGAGGCCGGACTGCTCCGCATGCAGCAGGCGGGTGTCATCGTCTCCGACTACGCGACCCTCATGGTCGAGGCGCTGGCGGATAACGCCGCCCACGACTCCGGCGCCCTTTACGCCGCCCTCGACATGCCGTTCGCCGTCCTGGTCGGCCAGATCGCTGCGGCCCATCAGGCATAGCACCCATCGATCGCCGGGCCCGGCGGGGTCTGACAGGATCCCGGCGTCGGCCGGTGGTGCACACCGTTCCATCCGTAGCGTTCCACGAGCTCTCCCCGCACGAGGACGGGTCTTCTGGGGCGCGCCTGCTCACTCGGCGCGGCTCCCGCCGTGCTCCGCACAGCCGCACCGAACCGTTGGCGACGCGTGTCGGACGGACATGGATGGTCCGATCGGTCGTTGCCCACGAAGCCCTGCATGCCCACCCGGAACTGCAACCCGACCTGTTCCTCACCCTCGGCTCAACCCTGGCACTGCCCCGCGCCGTCTTCGACCGCTTGATCCCCGCGCGGCAGGGCACCGGCCCGGCGCGGCGGGGGCGTACCTGCCCGGCGGCACGCGATGGGTCAACATCGCCGACCCCGGTGACCCTGTGGCCATTCCGCCTCAGTTAGGCCAGTTCTTCGGCGGGATCGCCCTGCACCACACCACGGTCATCAACCCCTTGTTCCGCTTCCACCACGCCGAGAACTACCTGCGATCCGCGACCGCCGCCCCTAGCTCGAAATGTGATCCTCGCCGTCTTCTTCGCTGCGACCGATCCGACCGGTCCGAGAACTTCCTCGCCTTCGTCGGCATAGCCGCAACCCTCGTCGGCCGCTGGCTCAAGAGACCGCCGCTCTCGACGGGCCGGGGATCCGCTGGTGAGGCGGCCAGGCTGCGCATTCGTCTGGAAGGCGTCATCAGCTCGGTCGCGTTCTTCGCCAGCCTCAGCCCGGTACCGCTTCCCTCGTCGGTACCGGGCCGTCGGCGTCTGCTGCGCGTGCTAGGAGACGGACAGCTTCACAGCTGCGCCGAACTCGTGGTCGAACTCGTACGAGAACTGCTTGCGGACGCCGTACCCGCAGGCAGAGCCTGGGTGTTCCCCTGTCGTGTCTTGATCGTGAGGCGGGCGCATCGGTTGTCGGGGGTGCTGATGGAGCTCAGCGTCTCACCGTCTCCATGCACCCCTTCTGGGATTCCGTCGACGCCGGCGACCGTGTCGAGGCCGCATGGCGCTCAAGCACGCCCACGAGCCGGCCGTGGCGTAACCATGCCCGGCGGCATATCCGACCTGGACAAGAGCCGGGCCCTGGCCGAGTGGCAGCTGCGCCAGGTCAGGGGCCGGATCCGGGAACTGGAGATCAAGGAGCAGTAGGAGCAGCGTGCCCGGGAGCGGGCACGCCGAGCAGCCGTGGAAGATCCAGCCGAAGCGGTCGGGTGAGACGGCGATGCTGCACCGCGGGGGCTGTTCCCTGTGCAGCACCCGGTTCGGGTTCCTGGACCGCGAGGACGCGTTGATCGCGCTGACAGAGCCGGACATCGAGCCGTGTGAGATCTGTAATCCGCATACGGACTGCACCCGCCGCAGTGGGCAGCGCCTGGGTCAGGTGATGTCCGGTGCGAGGTCGGGACGCAGCCGGTGCCAGGAGGGATGCCGCAACAGGCCCGCCCGGCTCCTGGTCGCGTAGCGGACCTCGCCGACCAGGCGCGGCAGTACCCACCGAGCCCCGGTTGCGGCGCTCGACCGCGCTCTGGCCCTTGTACAGGATCAGGAACCCGGTTGTCTGTCGAGGCCTGCAAGGACCCTGCGGCAAGGGACGGCGCGATCCGGCGCACCGTCGAGCAGCACCTGCTCGCCGTCGTCGACGACACCTGCCGTCGCCTGATGAACCAGCAGCTCGCTGTCCGGGAATTCGCCACCGCCTCGCCCGCGGGATCTGCCACGGCGGCCGGGACCAGATCCGCCGGGCGTACCACGAAGGCCAGGAGGACCAGCTTGCCGCGGTGTGGCACCCGCGCTACCTGGATGCCGCCGTCACCCGGCTCCGCGCCCCGAGGGGCACGACGTCAAGGACGAGGGCGCGGCCGGCTCTCCCCGCTCAAGGACCGGCATATCAACTTCCTGGGCCGCCCCATGCCCGGGTGGCCCAGGCTTGAGTTGTCGGCCCGGCCGTACATCAGGCCGCCGATCGGCGGCCATTGTGGGGGTCTGCCGGGCCGAATTCGCGTGCAGAGAGGTCGAGCACCTATACGGTAGATGGCAGTGCGCCGAGTTGCTGCATGAGCGAGAACAGGTTCGCGACGCCCCAGTGCTCGGTGATCTTCCCGTTGCGCACCCTCATGGCGTCCACGGTGTCGAAGCTGATCTGCCTGCCGGTGGGTGCGATGCCGAAGAACTCGCCTTTGTGGGTGCCGTGATAGGTCTTGTACGTGGTGACGAGGTCGCCGTCGGCGGACTGCCAGTGGATGACGGGGCGGAAGTCGGGGAAGGCCTCGCGGAGAGCCTGGTACAGCTCGCGCGCGCCCGCCTTGTCGGCGGTGCGGCCGGGCTGCGGGGTGTGGTCGAGGAAGTCGTCGGCGAAGAGTTTGTCGAAGAGTGCGAAGTCACCGCCGCCCTGTACCTCTTCGGTGTTGCGGCGGACGACCGCCTTGGCGGCCTCGCTCGGATCGCTCTCGTGCATGGGTTTCCTTCGAGGGGGAGGGGCAGTGGTGGTTCAGAGCTCGCCGGGGGGCCCGTAACGGTAGAAGAAGGGGCCGAGCTGTCCGGCCACCGCGCGGGTCAGCGCCGAGCTGTCTTCGAGCAGGCGGGCGCCAGGGTCCAGGTCGCCGACGAAGACGGGGTCGTAGCCGGCATCCCTGATGAGTTGTTCGGTCGTCTCCCGCGCGGCCGGTTCGGCGGCGAAGAGGTTACTCGGGCGCACGCGCTGCGCCGCGATCCGGTCGTACATCGCGGCGAAGTTCGTCGAGAACGATTTCGCGGTCGGTCCGTCGACGATCGACTTCACCTGGTGGGACAGCGAGCGGAAGGAGTCGTCCCGCGGTCCGTAGAGGTTGCAGGCGTCAATGGTCACCTGTCCGGCCAGCCCCGACACACGGGCCAGCGCGTCGGCGATCGCCGGACCCGGCACCGCGACCACCAGGACGTCGGCGCCGGCCGCGTCTCCGCCGTCACGGCCGAAACCGGTCACCTTGTGGCCGGCCTTCTCCCACAGGCCCGCCAGTCCGCCCCCGACGTGCCCTCGTCCGACAACGGTGATCTTCATTCCGGCTCCTCACGTAGGTCTGCCACGACAAGACACTTGCAGCGCGTCGGACCGACTCGCGTCGGTGACGGTCGCCTAAGCGACGGGCCTACGCAGGGTCGGCCTGCCGACGACGTGATCGAGTACGGCGCCGCACCGCGTGCGGGCACCGCGCCATGATCGGCCATGGGAGCGGGCGGACGGGGGAGCGGTCAGTCCGTGTCGCGCGGGAGCGAGGCGAGGAGCTGGCCGAGGAGCACGCCCAGAGTGTCGACCTCGTCGGGGGAGAGCGGGTCGAAGAAGGAGTGGCGGACCGTCTCGACGTGCTGCGGTGCGGCGGCCTCGATCGCGTCCCGGCCCTGGGGGGTCATGCGCACCATCGAGCCGCGCGCGTCGTCCGTGCACGGCTCGCGGGCGACCAGGCCGCGTGACTCCATCCGGCTGACCTGATGTGACAGCCGGCTGCGCTCCCAGCCCAGCTCCGCCTGGAGTTCCCTGGCTCGCAGGACGTCGCCCGGCGACTCGGACAGGGGGACGAGGACCGCGTACTCGGCCCCGGACAGTGTGGAGTCGCGGGCGAGCTGCCTGTCCAAGGCGCTTTGCAGCCGGCGCTGCAGGTCCCGGTACTGCTTCCAGACAGCCGCCTCACGCTCGTCGAGCCAGCGTGGTTCGTTCATGGGGCCAATCTTCTGGGTGCGGGTCCGATGGTGCGGAGATCGTAGCCGGAGGGCCGTCCGAGGCTTCGCGCGGTGTCCGGCTGCAGCGGCGACCGGGGCGGACCGGGGCGGGTGGGACCAGGGCGTGCCGAGCAGGAGCGTGCCGAACCTGTGCACGTCTACAGCACCCGGCGCAGCCAGCGCAGCCTGGCCGCGCGGGCGGCTCGGGACAGTGCCGCGCCCGGCACCATCGCGTCGAAGCCGTGGAATCCGCCGGGCCAGACGTGCAGTTCCGCATCGCCGCCGGCGAGCCAGAAGCGGGACGCGTACGCGACGACCTCGTCCCGGAACGTCTCGGCGGAGCCGACGTCGACGAAGAGCGGCGGCAATCCCGCCAGGCTGGCCGCACGGGCCGGGGCCGCGTACGGGGAGACGTCGGCGGCGCCCCGCGCCTCCCCGAGCAGCGACGTCCAGCCGGTCTTGTTCGACGTGCGGTCCCAGACACCGCGCCCAGCCATCTGGAGGCCGGACAACGAGTCGTTGCGGTCGTCGAGCATCGGGCAGGCGAGAAGTTGTCCGGCGAGGCGCGGGCCACCGTGGTCCCGGGCCAGGAGCGTGGCCGCCGCGGTCAGGCCACCGCCCGCACTGGCCCCGGCGACCACGAGCCGGTCGGGATCGACCCCGATGGCAGCCGAGTGCTCCGCGACCCAGACCAGTCCCGCATACACGTCCTCGATCGCCGCAGGGTAGGGGTGCTCCGGGGCGAGCCGATAGTCGACCGACACGAGGACGACTTCGAGCTCCTCCACCCAGTCGAGCATCTCCCCGATGAGGTTGCGGTTATCGCCGAGGATCAAGCCGCCGCCATGGGTGAAGTACACGGCCGGTCGGGGGGCGGCGACGCCGTGCGGGCGGCAGATCAGCAGCGGGACGTCGGGAGGGCCCGGTATCCGGCGTTCCCGCACCTCGATTGCCCCGCCGCGCGTCAGGTCTTCGTCCGACGGCCGTAGGGCGGCGACGGTCCGGCGCACGGCCGGGATCATCGAGGGCAGGATCGCGGGCGGCAGGACTCCAGCCAGCGGCGCGAGAGCCGGGGCGAGTTCGGGGTCGAAAGGCGGCGGCGGGCCGGGGGCCGAGTTCCCGGCTGCGTGGGGTTCGCGAGGTGAAGGGGGAGCCATCAGTCCTCCTGGGTGGTGTCTCCGAGGGTGCTCGGCGTGCCGGCGACGACACGCAGGCAAGACCATCAGCTACTTGTTGACACGTCAACAAGCTGGATGGGACTCTCACCGTGCGCCGGCTCGCGTCGCATCCGGGAAACGAGAGGGAGTCCCATGGCCAAACTCGCAGGCGAAGTGCCCGTTCGCGTCGGCAGAACCCACCTAGACGGCCGGCCCAGCATCACGCCCGCGAGTTTCGGCGTCCGGGTCGAGAGCGCCTGCATGCCATCGCCGGTCGCATCCCCTGCCATACCACCGGTCGCCACCGGCGCGTGCGCAGGACGGGTCCTCTGATGCGGGGATCGGGTCCGGGAGGGGAACGGCACGCGCTCCTCGGCCGACGGAGCGAGTGGGACACCGTGGACCGGCTGATCGACGGCATCCGGTCCCGGCACGGCGGAGCGCTGGTCGTGCGGGGAGAACCGGGAATCGGCAAGACCGCACTGATCGACCAGGCCTTGGCGGCACCGGGCCTGAAGATGCTGCGTGCCGTGGGCGCCGAGTTCGAATCGGAACTCGCTTTCGCCGCCCTCCACCAGCTCTGCGGGCCGGTCCTGCGCTGGCAGGAATGCTTACCAGTACCCCAACGCGAGGCTCTCGACGCGGCGTTCGGGCGCACCGGGGACGGGACGCCCAACCGCTTCCACGTGGGCCTGGCGGTGCTCAACCTCCTCTCCGAGGCCGCGGCCGAGCAGCCCGTCCTCTGCGTCGTCGACGACGCGCACTGGCTCGACCAGGCGTCGGCCCAGGCACTGGCCTTCGTCGCGCGCCGGCTCCAGGCCGAACCCGTGGGACTGATCTTCGCCGAGCGTGATGCAAGCGAACGCCACGAACCAGCGGGCCTCCCCGAACTGGCCTGCCTCCCCGAGGTGAGGCTGCGCGGCCTGGCGGACGACGACGCCCGCCGTCTTCTTGCCTCGCAGATCCACGTGCCTCTCGACGCTGCCGTGCACGACCGCATCCTCGCCGAGGCGCGCGGCAATCCGCTGGCCCTCCTCGAACTGCCCCACGGCGCGGACCTCGCGGGCGGGTTCGCGCTGCCGGCTACCTCCCCCACGTCGAGGAAGGTAGCAGCGAGCTACCGGGCCAGACTGGCCGAGCTCCCCGCCGAGGCACGAACCCTGCTGCTGATCGCGGCGGCCGAGCCGACCGGCTGTCCGATCCTCCTGGGCGCGGCGGCGGAGCGACTCGGCATCCCCGCCGAGGCAGTGACGCTCGCCGAGGAGTCCGGGTTGCTGGCTATCGGCGGACGGGCGCGGTTCCACCATCCGCTGGTACGGTCGACCGTCTACCGGTCCGCCGCCCTCGACGACCGCCGCGCGGTCCACCGCGCCCTCGCCGAGGCCGTCGCGGACACAGAGCCAGACCGCAAGGCGTGGCACTCCGCGCAAGCCGCGTGCAAGCCGGACGAGGACGTCGCCGCGGCGCTGGAGCGCTCGGCGGAGCGGGCCCGGGGCCGCGGTGGCGTCGCCGCGGCGGCGGCATTCCTGGAGAAGGCGGCGAATCTGACGCCGGATTTTGCTCGTCGCGGCGTACGAGCTGTCGCCGCGGCGCGCGCCAAGCGGGACAGCGGCGATGCCGAAGCGGCGCTGTCCCTGCTGTCCATGGCGGAAGCCGGACCGCTCGACGACCTCCAGAGGGCCACAGTGGCCACGCTGCGCGCTCGGATGGCGTTCGACAGGAACCGGGACGACGCCGCTGTCGAGAAGTTGCTCTGGGCGGCCCGGCTCATGGCGCCGCTCGACACCTGCACGGCCCGCGAGACGTTCCTCGAAGCCTTCGCCGCAGCGGTGTTCGTCGGCCGGTTCACCCCCGTCGACCGTATGCGCGAGACCGCCGAGACCGTCCGTGTTCTGAGCCCCACCCCATTGGGGTCACGCCCGCTCGACGTACTGCTCGACGGATTGACAGCCCAGGTCAGGCACGGGTACGCGGCGGCCGTGCCGGAACTGCGGCGGGCCGTGGACGTCTACCGGGGCGGTGCGGGACGCGACGCCTGTGACGTGGGCCAGTTATGGGCCGCCTGCGGTCCCGCGATGGACCTGTGGGACGACACGGCCTGGCGGGAGCTGGCCACCCGTCAGCTTGAGCTGGTGCGCGGCGCGGGCATGCTCGCCGAACTCCCCGTGGCCCTCAGCTACCGGGCCCTCGCCCACGTCCACGCCGGCGAGTTCGCCGATGCCGCCGCACTGGTCGACGAAGCGCACGCGATCGCGGCCGAGGTGGGCACCCCGGCCATGCTCCACGTCGACGTCACCGTCGCCGCGTGGCGCGGCGACGAGGAACGCACCACCCGGCTCGCCGACATCGCCACCCACGACGCAGCGGCGCGCGGTGAGGGGCGGCTTCTCAGCGCCACGGAGTACGCCCGGACTGTACTGCTCAACGGGCTGGGCCGGTACGACGCCGCCCTCGCGACCTGCCTGACCGCCGGTGACCTCGACGAGATCAGCTTCTACTCCTGGGTACCCGTGGAGTTCATCGAGGCGGCGACCCACGCGGGACGTCCCGATCTCGCGGAGCCCGTGATGAGACGCCTGTCCGAGCGTACCGCCGCTAGCGGCTCCGAGTGGGCGCTCGGCACGGAGTTGCGCTCGCGGGCCCTGCTCACCGAGGGGCCGACGGCCGAGAAACTGTACCGGGAGGCGATCGAGCGGCTCGCGGGCAGCGAGGGCGCCCCGCACGTGGCACGTGCCCGGCTGCTGTACGGGGAGTGGCTGCGCCGTGAGGGCCGGCGCACCGAGGCGCGGGTGGAGCTGCAGGCGGCATACGAGCAGCTGTCCGCGCTCGGGGCTGCGGCGTTTGCCGCGCGGGCCGCCCGAGAACTTGCCGCGACCGGCGCCCGCGCGCGGAAGCGGGTCGGCGAGGTGCCAACCCGCCTCACCGCGCAGGAGTTCCAGATCGCCCGGCTGGTCGCCACGGGCGCGACGTCCAAGGAGGTGGGCACGCAGCTCTTCTTGAGCCCACGCACCATCGACGCCCACCTGCGGAACATCTTCCGCAAGCTCGGTGTCACCTCTCGTCGCCAACTACGGGACCTGCCACTGACGACCTGAGGGCGGGTTCCGGGCTCGTCAGTCCTGGCCGAGGAGCTGAAGCTCCCAGGCCAGGCTCGTGCCGAAGCTTCCACCGTGGTCGAACATGATCTGGCTGATGCCGGGGACGGTCGCCTCGCGCGCCCAGTCGCGCTGCCATTCCGAGACGACGGTGCCGGCGGTCATCGGGATGACACCCGCCTGGACCATGCGTTGGACCCCGCGCTCGTGTGCCTCGGCCGTCGTCGCGCCGGACGCGTCCGTCACCGCGTAGACCCGGTAGCCGTCGCCCAGCGCGTGGATCGCCGGGAAGGCAAGGCAGATGTCCGTCCACAGGCCGGCTATGACGAGGTCCTTGCGGCCGGTGGCGGCGACGGCATCGACGACCCGCTGGTCCTCCCAGGTGTTGATCGTGGTACGGTCGATCGGCCTCTGGTCCGGAAAAACATCCTGGATCTGCCGGATGATCCGCCCGCCCCGGTCCTCGACCACGGTGCTGAGGATCGTAGGTACCTCGAACAGCTTGGCGCCCTTGGCCAGCGCGGTCACGTTGTTGACCACGAGGTTGGGGTCCATGCTGTGCATCCCGGCGAACTGCGCACCCTGGTGGTCGATCAGTAGGAGGACCGACCTCTCGGGCACGAGCAGTGCGTCCAGGCCGGTGTAGGTGACGCCGTTGGCTGCCATGTATGAATCTCCGGTCTCGCTGGTTCCCCGAGAGGCCGATCGGCCTCTTGCCGAACCGAACTTCCCATCGCGGAGCGCTGCCTCGCGTCGGTGACGGCTACCTAGCCACGCCCTACGTACGCACCCCCGTCCCGTCTCCCCGGACGACGCACGTCCCCTGGGGACGGGAGCGCCCCAGGGGCGTCGGCGCCCAACTGCCCGAGGTTTCGGTGCGAGAAGTCCTCGAACTTGAACGCCTCCGCCAGGAAGAGGCAGACGCAACGACTCGGTACGCGACTGAGGTCGGGGCGTGCCGACCTGGCGGGTCGGCTGGTGGGTGATTAGCAGTCGGCCTTCCGGGCGAGCACGAGTTCGGTGCTCTTGTGCCTCCGGGTGGGCCTGCGGGCCGCACGGTCGGAGACCAGTCCGGCGATGGCGGCGTGGGTTTCGGCGTAGGACTCGCATCGGCCGAGGTACCGCTGGAGCGGCCGCCACTTCTTCTCCTCGCCGATGCTGTGCTCCACGCAGATCCGCGCGGAGGACTGCCGTCGGCGCGCCTCGCGCCAGGCGTAGTTCTCGTCCAGTGGCACTTTGTCCTTCGGCTTGCGTGGCGGTGCCTGGACCTGGTTGGGGAAGTTGTTGGCCAGGCCCCGGTGTCCCTCGTCGACCTTCGCCTTGACCTGCGGATGCAGACACAGCTGCTCGGCGATGCCTTCGGTGCGCATCGCGGCCTGGTCGTGCTTTCTGCCGGGCCGGTCGGCCCCGGACCACAGCAGGCGTCCCGAGCCGTCGCTGCTCCGCCTTGGCCCGTCAGCGGGGCTCCAGTCCTGCCGACCGTGGACCGACCCCTGCTGGCGGCAGGGCGGGGTGGTGGTGAGCCGATCCCGGCTGTGGTCCAGGCTGTTTCGCTGTCACCCGGGGCAGCGTCGCGAGTACGGGCAGCGTTGCGATATGGCCCTGTCCTGTTGATCACGTCGACCAGAACCGGGGCCCGTGTCTTCAGGGGCTGCGGGCGCCGGCTGCCGGGCTGGCCGGTGGTCACATCTGGAAGATGGGCTGGCCCTGCGGAACGTGCGAAGTGGCCGCAGGGCCGTCCCGGGACCACCGTCCTGTCAGGGCACTCACGCCCAGGGTGCCGCGGGTGGTCGTCACCGACAAGCTGCGTTCCTACGGCGCCGCTCACCGCGAGGTCATGCCCTCGGTGGAGCATCGCTCGCACAAGGGCCTGAACAACCGGGCCGAGAACAGCCACCAGCCGACGAGCAACGCGAACGGGCGATGAAGGGCTTCCGCAGCGTGGGCGGGGCCGGGCAATTCCTATCCGCGTTCAGCGGTATCTCACCCCACTTCCGGCCCCGACGCCACCTGATGACCGCATCCGAACACCGAGCCGAAATGACCAACCGCCTCACCATCCGGGAGCAGATCACCGGCGTCACCGGCCGGCCTACCGCGGCCGGAGCCCAGGTCGGCACCCGGCCCCACCACACCTCGACGCACCGTCAGACACCCACGCACCCAACAACGTGACAAGGCTGTCAGACCCCCACCCTCCGCCTACCACATCTCTCCGACATACCGCAGGGGTCACCAATAGTCACTGCCCGACGACAATGTGAAAACCTCAGTAACCATCCCCGCGTTTGGCCTGGCCGGCGACCTGAGCGTCTTTTCCTTCATCATTGCTTTCGGCCTCACCAGGGCAGCTCCTCATGCCGGCTGGCTGAAACGGCCCCTGCCTCGTATGGCACACGGGAGACACCTTGAGATGACATGTGAGGTTCCCCCGCAGCGTGGGAGTGGCTGACTAGCTGGTCAGAGCGGGTTGACGTGGTTTCAGGTTCACTTGTTCGGTCGCTGCCTGGTCGGCGTAGTACTTCTCCTCGAACTCGATCGGGCTGAGGTAGCCCAGCCGTTTCTGGATGCGGCGGGGGTTGTAGAAGCCGTCGATGTACTCGAAGAGCGCGAGGTTCGCTTCGGCCCTGGTGGCGAAGACGCGGCCGCGGATGCACTCGGTCTTGATGACCATCCACAGGTTCTCCGCCAGGGCATTGTCGAACGAGTCGCCGACCGAGCCCATGGACGCCTGGATACCGGCCCTGACCAGGCGTGTTGTGAGCTTCACGGACGTGTATTGACAGCCGTGGTCGGCGTGGTGAATGAGCTCACCGGGGGCGACCTCGCGGCTGGCCGGGGCATACTCCAGCGAGGTGAGGACCAGGTCGGCGTCCGCGCGGGCGGAGGTCTCCCAGGCGACCACCCGGCGGGAGAGCGCGTCGCGGATCGCGGACAGCCACAACGGCCCCTCCCTGGTGGAGATCATGGTCAGGTCGGTAACCCACAGCCGGTTCGGCCCATTCGCGGTGAAGTCGCGTTGCACCAGGTCAGGGGCCAGATCGGCGTCCGGGTCACGGCGAGTGAAACCCTTGCCCCGGCGGGGGCTGATCCCGGCCAGGCCGGCCTGGCGCATGAGCCGCTCGACGCGCTTCCTGTCGGCGTGGACGCCCTCACGCTTGAGGACGGCGTGCACGCGGGGTGAGCCGTAGATCCCGCCGGACTCGTCGTGGACCTGCCGGATCCGCCCGGTCAGCTCGGCGTCCCGGCGGCGCCGTTCGCACGGTTCCTTCTCGGCCTGGCGCCACCGGTAGTAGGTGGAGGAGGGGATGTTCAGTTCCCGGAGTACGGGCTCGATCCCCAGATGCGGGTGCTCGTCAACGAGCGCTGTCACCTGGGCCGGGTCGGGTCGAGCTGGGCCGCGAAATAAGCCGAGGCTGTCCGCAGGACCTCATTCGCACGCTTGAGCTGGGCATTCTCCTTGCGCAGGGCGGCAAGCTCCTCACGCTCGGCGGTGGTGAGCAGGCCGTCGCGTTCGCCGGTGTCGGCCTCGGCCTGGCGGATCCAGTTGCGCAGGGCCTCGTGGTGCACGCCGAGTTCCTCGGCCATGCGGCGGAGATGGGCCGAGCGTTGGACCATCTGGCGGCCGGGCAGGAGGCGGCCGGCGGCTGGCTGGTGACCTGGCGGCAGTGGGCGCCGGCGGTTGGCGACCGCCGCTGGCCGGAGGCTCTCACGCGCTGCCGTGACCCTCGTCCCCCTGCCCGGTGTCGTGCAGGAGCAGGGCCGCGATGGCGAGCGCGGTGTCGCGTGGAGCCCCCAGATTGAGCCCGGTCAGTTCCGCGAGCCGGGCGAGCCGGTTATCGACGGTGTTGGGATGCAGCCCGAGGAGTACGGCGGTGAGGCGCCGGTCCTGCTGCTGCGCCAGGTACGTCCGCAGGGTCCGCAGGAGTTCAGGGCGGGCAGCGACCGGGTCCAGCAGGGCGGCGATGCGCCAGCCGCTGGGGCCGGGCCGCGACAGGTGGAATTCGAGGAGCACGTCGTCGAGACCGTGCACGCCCGGAGGTAGTCCGCACACCCGCGCGATGCGCAGGATCTCCGCCGCCGTGCGGGATGCCTCGGGTACCGCTGCGGGTGCCGCCGCCCGCGCCGCGGCGATCCGCACCCCGACCCCGCAGGCACGGGACAGCCGTCGGGCGAGATCATCCGGCGGCTCGCAGTCCCGCGGGACGACGGCCCGGCCGGCTCCCGCGTCGAACAGGAAGAGCAGCTCCGTACCGAAGGTCTGGTCGAGGACCGTCTGGATCCGCCGCATCCTGCGCCGCACCGTCACCGGGCTGAGAGGGTCCGGCTGGCCGCGGTCCGGCCCGTCCGCCGGTTCCAGAGCGACGGCGAGTACCAGCGCCGGCCCGCCCAGACCGAGCTCCTCCAGCAGCACCTGTCCCGGTTCCAGCGTCCCGTCCAGAAAGCCACGCACCAGGGAGCGGAGCCGCTCCCGCTGCTCCGCCTCCAGCGCGGAGCGCTCGTCCATGTAGGTCTCGGCCACCGCGCCGACGAGTGAGTGGTGCGACTGGAGCAGCAGGTCGACGAGTTCGATGAGCGCACCCTCCTCGCCTGGCTCTGCGGCCTCGCGGAGCGCCTGCCACAGGACGTACATGCCGAGCGCATGGCTGCGCAGCAGCAGGTGCAGGGGCATGCCCTCGTCGGCGCGCTGCGCGGCCCGCTCGCGAAACAGCCGCAGCCCGCCGGAGCCGGGATGCGGATCACTGACCCGTCGCAGGAAGAGACGCACCCCGTGCCGGGCGGTGGCGGCGATCTCCAGGTCCTTCACGTCGTCGGGGAGCTCCGTGTACCCCGGAAGCTGCTCGAAGGACTCCCGGGCCATGTGCCGCGCCAGCTCGTTGACCCGGGGCTCGCAGCGCAGAGCGAGGGCCCTCGCCTCGTCGGACAGTGGCACGACTGATCCCCCCGCGTTCCGGTGGCTCTTGTGACGTGTCACAGTACGCAGCGCACAGCGGTGTGACGAGGGCGGGTGTCGGAGCTCACCGATGAGGCCGAGACTCGGGATTCCGGCGATCCGCCGCCCAGCACCGAAGGAGCCGCAGGTATGACCAAGCACAAGCCGACGGACTATCTCAGCTATGTCGACCGGGTGTGGCAGGGCAAGGACACCCTGCTGGCCCATCTGTCGGGGGCGTACTCGGGCACGGAGCTGGTGACCGTGCGCGAGCGGGTCGGCTTCCTGCCCGCCTTCGCCAACGTGGCGGTCTTCGACACGGGCGACGGGCTGGTTCTGGTGGACTCCGGCGACATACGTACCGCAGGTTCGCTGTACACGGCGGTCCGGGCGTTCAGTGCGCAGCCGGTCGGCACGGTCGTCTACACGCACGGCCATGTCGATCACGTCTTCGGGGTGGCGCCGTTCGACGCGGCAGCGGACAGCGAGGGCCGGGCGCGGCCCGAGGTCATCGCGCACGAGGCCGTCACCGCCCGCTTCGACCGCTACATCAGCACCGCGGGGTACAACAGCTGGATCAACCGGAGGCAGTTCGGCGTGCCGTCGCTGGACTGGCCGTCCACCTACCGCTATCCCGACACCACCTACCAAGACCGGATGACCGTGCGGCGCGGCGATCTGACCTTCGAGCTGGTGCACGCCAAGGGCGAGACCGACGACAGCACCTATGTCTGGATCCCCGAACTCAAGACGCTGTGCACCGGCGACCTGTTCATCTGGAACACACCCAACGCGGGCAATCCCCAGAAGGTCCAGCGGTATCCGGAGGACTGGGCGCGGGCCCTGCGCGCCATGCAGGAGCTGGGTGCCGAAATGCTGCTCCCGGGACACGGCGTGCCCATCGTGGGCAGGGACCGTGTCCACCAGGCGCTCGACGACACCGCGAGTCTCCTGGAGTCGCTGTGCGAGCAGACCAGGGCCCTGATGAACGCGGGTCACCGCCTCGACGCCGTGGTGCACGGCGTGCGGGTACCTCAGGAGCTGCTGGCGAAACCCTATCTGCATCCGGCCTACGACGAGCCGGAGTTCGTCGTACGGAACCTGTGGCGGCTGTGGGGCGGCTGGTACGACCAGAACCCGGCGCACCTCAAGCCGGCTCCGGACGCGGCGGTCGCGGCCGAGTTCGCCGCCGCGGCGGGCGGTGCGTCCGTGCTTGCGGGGCGCGCGGCCGAGCTGCTGGAGAAGGGCGAACTGCGGCTGGCCTCGCATCTGGCGGAGACCGCCGCGCTGGCGGCTCCGGCCGATGTGGACGTGGCGCGGATACGGGCCCGGGTGTACGCGCGGCGGGCGACGGCCGAGACGTCGACGATGGCCCGCGGAGTGTTCAACTGGGCAGCCGCGGAGTCGTCAGCGGTGGCCGAGGGCACCGATCTGGAGACGGAGCTGACGCGCTCGCCCGAAGGCCGCAGGCGCGCGGCCGGAATGATCAGCGTCGGCGTCGCGGACGACGACGCGTGCGGCTGCGGCGGGGCGCCCGGGAAAGACGGATGAGCGCCGGAACCGGGGAAGCGACCGCGCCGCCCGCCGATACGGAAGAGGCGCGGCGGGGCGCCTGGGGCACCACCTGGCTGCTGCTCACCTTCATGCTGGTGAACTTCGCCGACAAGACCGTGATGGGGCTGGCTGCCGATCCGATCCGCGAGGAGCTGGGACTGACCCGCGGCGAGTTCGGTACGGCGCAGGCCGCGTTCTTCGCCCTGTTCAGCCTGGCCGCGCTCGGGGTGTCCTTCTTGACCCGCCACGTCCGGACGACGGTGCTGCTGCTCGGCATGGCGCTGCTGTGGTCGGCGGCGCAGCTGCCGATGCTGCTGGGTGCCGCGGGCTTCGGGACGCTGCTGGCGACCCGGGTGCTGCTCGGGGCGGCGGAGGGTCCGGCGGCACCGGTGGCGGTGCACCACCTGCACGGCTGGTTCGGGCAGCGGGAGCGGACCCTGCCGACCGCGGTGCTGATGGTCGGGGCGGCGGGCGGGGTGGCCGTGTCCGCCCCGCTGCTCACCGTGGTGATCGACGTATGGGGGTGGCGCTGGGCCTTCGGCTCCGTGGGGCTCGTCGGTCTGGTCTGGGCGATGTGCTGGAACGCACGGGGCGAGGAGGGGCCTCTTGCCCCGCTCGGCCGGCGATCCGCCTCGTCCGCTGGCAGCGATTCCTCTGACGCTGAATCCGCTGGAAGTGGTTGCGCTGACGCTGGTTCTGCGGCCTGTGACGGGAGCAGTCCGTCCGTTCCCTACCGTCGGCTGCTGCTCTCCGGCACCTGGCTGACGGCCGCCTTAGGGGCGTTTGCCGCCTACTGGCTGCTCTCTGCGGGGCTGACCTGGGCGCCGGACTATCTGCACGAGGTGTCCGGACTGAGTCTGAAGCAATCGGGTGCCGTGGTGACGGCGACCGCGGTGGGCAACGCGGTGGTACTGCTGACTCATGGTCTGCTCGCCCGGCGGGCCTCGTCGAAGGGGACGGCGCCCCGCCTGCCTGCGGGGCTCGGCGGGGGGCTGGTGATGTGTGTGGCCGCCATGTCGATCGCCGCGTTCGCCGAGGTGGACGCGGTGGCCGTGAAGATCGCACTGATGGTCGGCCCGATGGCACTGACGAACGTGATCCTCACAGTGGCTCAGACGGCCGTCGCACGGATCACCCCGGCCGGGCAGCGCGGGGTGGCCCTGGGCGCCCTGGCGTTCGTCTACGCTCTGGCAGGCGTCCTGTCCCCGCTGGTCACGGGCCGGATGGTGGATGCGGCCGCATCGGTGCCTGCGGGCTACCACTCCGCGTATCTGGTGATGGCGGGCCTGGTCGCGGTCGCCGGTGTGCTCGCCGTCTGCTTCCTGCGGCCGGAGAAGGACGCGGTGCGGCTGGATGTTCCCGAGACTCCGGCGGTCGGTCTGCCCGCGCACTGAGAGTGCGCGTCCGCAGGCCATGGGTAAGGGGCTCGGTCCATGGACCGAGCCCCTTACCCGGCGCTGTCACGTTGTTGGGTGTGTGGGTATCTGATGGTGTGTCGGGGCATGGTGGGGCCTGTGCTCAGGCCGTGGTGGACAGACCGGCGGTTCCGGTGACCTGCTCCCAGGTGGTGAAGCGGTGCTGCGTCTCGGTGCGGTAGTCGGGGGCGGTCATCAGATGGCGGCGGGGCCGGAAGTGCGGTGAGATACCGCTGAACGCGGACAGGAACCGCTGTGCCCCGCCGGCGGAGCGGAAGCCTTTCATCGCGCGTTCACGCTGCCGGGTGGGCTGGTGGCTGTCCTCGGCCCAGTTGTTCAGCCCCTTGTGCGAGCGGTGCTCGACCGAGGGCATGACCTCGCGGTGAGCGGCGCCGTAGGAGCGGAGCTTGTCCGTGACGACCACCCGCGGCACTGTACGGGTCGTCTTCACCAGACGACGGAAGATTCGCCTGGCCGCGGTCTTGTCCCGCCGGTTCTGTACGAGGATGTCCAGCACCATGCCGTCCTGGTCGACAGCCCGCCAGAGGTACTTCTGCTCGCCGTTGATCTTGACGAAGACCTCGTCCAGGTGCTTCCCAATGCCGATGTCAAGCCGCCGTCGTCACTGAGGGTATGACCTGGTAGCACCGTCGGTCACGGATCAGAGCCCACAGGACGTTGACGCGACGGCGTGCGAGCGCGAGGACGGCCTGGACGTGCCGTTTCCCCTCGGCGCGCTTGCGGTCGTAAAACTTCCGTGAGTTGGGGTCTCGTTGGACGCTGACCAGCGCGGAGATGTAGAAGACGCGCTGCAGGCGACGGTGGTATCTCGTCGGTCGGTGGTCGTTACCGCTGACCTGGCCGGAGTCGCGTGGGGCGGGGACCACGCCGGCGAAGGCCGCGAGCCGGTCGGCCGTGGGGAAGGCGTCCAGGCTGCCGCCGACGGCGACGAGGAACTCGGCACCGAGGATCGTGCCGATGCCGGGCATGGACTGGATCACGTCGGCCAGTTCGTGTTCGCGAAACCGGCCCTCGATGAGTTTGTCGGTCTCGGTGATCTTCTCGTTGAGGACCATCACCTCCTTGGCGAGGGTGTGCACCATCTTCGCGATGGCCTTCTCACCCACGACGGCGGTGTGCTGGCGCTCGGCGGCCTCAACCACCTTCTCGGCGAGGGCAGCAGCGTTGCAGACCTTGCGGTTGCGCAGCCAGGCGGTCAGCCGCCGACTGCCCGCGCGGCGGATCGCTGCCGGTGTCTGGTAACCGGTTAGCAGCACCAGCGGGCCGACGTTACCCAGGTCGAGGGCCCGTTCCAGGGCCGGAAACATGCTGTTCAGCAGGGCCTTGAGCCGGTTGGTGGTGCGGGTGCGGTCGGCGACCAGATCGACGCGGTGGTCGGTCAGCAGCCGCAGCTCGAGCGTGGCTTCGTCGCCGGGGCGGATCGGCTGGAGGTCGCGGCGCATCCGGGCCTGGTCGGCGATCACGCGGGCGTCACGGGCGTCCGTCTTGCCCTGGCCGCGGTAGCTGTCGGTGGCCCGGTTGACCGCGATACCGGGGATGTAGACGAGCTCCTGGCCATGGTTGACCAGAAGGGCGATCAGCAGGCCGGGCTCGCCGCCGGTCATGTCAAGCGCCCAGGTCGTCTTGCCGCCGTCGGCGAGGTCCAGGACGTCACCGATCAGCTTCAGCAGTTCCGGCTCGTCGTTGGCCACCCGACGCGACAGCAGCGTGTCGCCCTCGCTGTCCAGGACCAGGCAGTGGTGGTGGGTCTTGCCGCAGTCGGTTCCCGCCCATATCCGGCTCATCGTGCTCCATTCGGTCGTACATGCCTTGCGTACCACGGACGACCTCGCCGGCATTGCTCTACACAGCGACTTGTTCGCACTTCCCAATCGGCGGCCGAGTCGTCGTGGGGAGCCAGGCGGCCAAGCACCTGAAGCCACGAACGGCAGCCACTTGTCAGCCACACCCAGCTCCCCTGGGTGTCCTCACCCTACGAACGGGAGGACCAACCCGTTCAAGAAGGTAGAGCCACTTGTCCCCGGGGCGCGGCCGCCGGCGACGCAGCGCGCTGGCGTACTGCCCGAACTTCAGGCACCAGCGGCGGATGGTCTCGTAGGAGACGATCACGCCGCGCTCGAGCATCAGCTCCTCGACCTCACGGAAGCTGAGCGGGAACCGGAAGTACAGCCACACGCAGTGGGAGATCACCTCGACCGGGTTCCGGTGACCCCTGTACGACGGCGACGCGCTCCCCACGGACGACTCCCCCTCCACCGTGATCAACCCGGAGATCATCCCACCCGCTCAGTCAACGTGACAGCATCCACGGCGATATTGAGGGCCAGGCCGAGCACCCCGAGTTGGTCCTCCTGCCCCGTCCTGTATGCCTGCATGATCTGTCCGCGCTCGCCGTGGCAGATGTCGCGGGCGAGCTTGTGACGGGACTCCTGGACGGTGAGCTGCCGGTTCATCCGTCGGCGGTAGGTGTCGTCGACGGATGAACCGGAGCAGGGGCAGGGTCTTGGCGATCCGCCCCTACTCGGCGAACGCCTGCCCCAAGGGCGGCGTGGGCCGCCCCTCGCGGCCAAACATCCGCAGCAGGTCGTATGCGCGGACCTGCGCGGTCACCAGTTGGCGAGTTGAGCACGGGGCGGGCAGCGCGTACGGCAGCACGGATCGTCCAGCCCGCAGGCGTGGACCACACTGGCCTCAGCCCTCTGTTGTCGCCCCAGCAGGTGAGGAAGCGGAGTGTCCCGCAGGGGCACGCCCGCAGTCCAAGCGTTCTGCGTTGCCGGGCTTGCGTCAGCGGGAGGGTTCGATTCCCCAGGCGGCGGCTCGGGCGGCGGCAGCCGCGCGGTTGGGGAGGTTGAGCTTGGCGAGGATGTGCTCGATGTGGGTTCCTACGGTGCGCGGCGTGATGTACAGCCGCTCGGCGATCTCCCGGTTGGTGCGGCCGGCGGTCAGTTCGGTCAGCACCTGGAGCTCCCGTGGCGAGAGCCCGCCAGGACGCCGCGCGGCGGGGTCGGCCGCGGCGATCTCCTCGGGCGTCGGGACTGCGCGGGGGCCGACGGCCGCAGCGAGGGCCTCGGTGAGCAGGGTGACCACGGCGCGCGCCGGATCGGGCGTGCGCCGTGGCCGGCGGGTACTGACGTTCAGCATGCCGACATACCGACCGTCGGTGGCGAAAAGGCACTGGGCCACGCCGTCCTCAATGCCGAGCGGACACAGCACCTCCTGGAAGCCCGGGGATGCCGTCAGGAGCTGCCAGGGGACGTCCCTGAGCCAGAGACCGCCTCGGGCCGGGCTGCGGAGCACGGGGAACATCGGATCGTGATGGAGACGGGTCTCGATGTAGGCCGTGGCATCGTCCGGGTAGCTCCCGGCCAGGGTGGTGTGGCACCGGCGCAGCGGATCCCACCGTGCCAGGGAGGCGTGGTCGTACTCCACCACCTCCGACAGCGCCGCCAGGACCGTGTCGACGCCGGTCGCGCCGCTCGTGGCGCTCCTGGCGGCCTCACGGACGTGGACAGCCGCGTCCAGGATGTCCGTCCTGCTTCGCTCAGCTGCCATCCTCCAAGAATGATCACGTGCCCGGAATACGTCAATCGCGAAGGGTGTCGTGCACGACTTGCCCGTCCACGACGGTGAGGACGACGGGCATCTCCGGGATGTCGTGGGGGTCGGCGGTGAGCAGGTCTCCGTCGAGGACGCAGAGATCGGCGACCTTGCCCGGCTCCAGGGAGCCCTTCCAGCCGTCGGCGAAATCCTGCCAGGCCGCGTCGATCGTGTATGTACGGATCGCCTCGGCCAGGCCGATGCACTGCTCGGGGCCGCTGACCCGGCCGGCGGCCTTCGACTCGCGCAGCAGCATGGTGGCGACGCCCTGGCGCCAGTCCGGGTGCGTGACGGGGGCGTCGGATCCGCTCGCGACCCGCACGCCGGCGTCGATGGCATCGCGGTAGGGCCATGCGTACGCGGCCCGCTCGGCACCGACGAAGTCTTCCTCCATGTCGGCGACGGTCCACTTGATGGTGGGGTTCATGTTGACGCCGAAGCCGTGCGCGGCCAGCACCTTCATGCTGTGTGCAGTGAGGAAGTCGCCGTGGATGACGTAGTGGCGGGCGTCGGGTCGCGGGTGCTGGGCCATGGCTGCGGCGAAGGCGTCCGCGACGGTGTCGCTGGCCCGGTCGCCGGTGACGTGGACGCCCAGTTGGTGCCCGGCGGCGTGGGCATGCCGGATCATGGCGTCGATCTCGGCGGTCCGCTCGGCGTCGGTCTCGCCACCGACGCACAGGGAGCCGCAGCCGCCGCCGACGTACGGCTCGTGCATCCAGGCCGTCTTGTTGGGGACGATGCCGTCGGCGAAGATCTTGACCCCGTGGATCGCGAGGCGGCGCGGATCGGCGTCGCCGGACTTGCCGAGGGTGGTGAGGGTGCGGGCGAACTCCTCGGCAGTGCTCGCCATTCCGGTGGGCAGGAGCAGGACGCCGAGGCGGGCGGTCAGTTCGCCGTCGGCCAGCAGCCGACGGTAGACGTCGAGGGTCTCCGCGCCGAGCGCGCCCCGCATGATGCCGTCGCCGCCGGGGCCGAGCCCGGGCTCGGTGTAGCTGGTCACACCGAGCCGGGCGAGCGTGGCGAGGGTCGACCGGATCGCGTCGGTCCGCTCCTGCCGACTGAGCGGCGGCAGCGTGTTGTGGACGAGGGCCTGGGCCCCCTCGTGGAGCAGCCCAGTCGGCTCCCCGGCTTCGTCCACGACGATGGCCCCGCCGGGCGGCGGGACGGTGTGCCGGTCGATCCCTATGAGCTCCAGTGCCTTGGAGTTGACCCAGGTGGCGTGCCCGGAGAAGGAGTAAAGGACGACTGGGTGGTCCGGGCTCACGGCGTCGAGGTCGCGCCGCGAGGGCAGCCGCGACGGATCGGAGACGCACTCGTCCAGGTAACCGGGATCCCAGCCGTGCCCCGTGATCCACTTCCCGCCCGGAACCCGTCCGGCGGCCTCTCGTACCGCCTCGGCCACGTCCACGAGGGAGGACACGGCGGGATGGCCGAGGGCGAGGGAGAGCGGCGGCGTCGACATGCCGAAGGCGCATCCGTGCAGATGGGAATCGTTGATACCGGGAAGCAGCGTCGCCCCCCGCAGGTCGACGACGCGGGTGCCGGGTCCGACGAGCGGCGCGACGTCGTCCCGCCCACCGACGGCACTGATGACCCCACCGGTCACCGCCAGGGCCGAGGCGACGGAGAACTTCGCATCGACCGTGACCACCCGCCCGCCGAGAAACACCAGATCCGCATACGTGTCCACAGAAGGTCCTTTCGAAAAATGGGCGCTCCACGGCAACCCTCGAACGATCTCCCGAGGACTATGGCCACGCCCCTACCCCCCGCGCATCGGTCATCCCACCGATACGCGTTCTCGCAGTGGCAGGCTGACACCTCGTGCTCGGGATCATGTCGGGCTTCGGGAGGGCATGGGGCGCATCGCGGTTCGCCGTGGGTGACTCGGGCACAGATGTAGGCGGTGGCGGCGAGGCCCGCGGTGTCGTCGGAGACGTAGCGGAGGCTTGGCCAGCGCGCATGGAGCCCATTCACTGGCTCAAGCAGAACCAACAGCCCCGACCATCAGCAGATGAAGCCACTGCTCGACGCCTACGACGGCCGAGCCATCGACGCCGAACGCTCCGGTCGCCAACTCACGTGCTCACTCGCCAACTGAAGCGCCACACCGGGGCTCGCAGGCTGTTCGGGGTACGGCCTCTACAGCTCGAAGTCCAGGTACAGCACGTCGTTGATCTGGACTTCCTGCAGGGAGCCGGCGCGGCGGCCGCCGTCCCTGGAAGTGGATCTCCTTGAGCGCTTCGGCGGCGAGCTCGCGCAGCCGGCCCTCGTTGGCACCCTGTTCCTGGGCGTCGAAGAGGCGGGCGGCGTGCTGGGGAGAGAGGGCCACGGTGAGGTGGGTGAGGTGCCGGATGCGGTCCTCGTCCGTCGTGTCCATCGGTACTCCGGCGTAGCCGAGGCGGGCGTGGACGTCGATGACGATGCCGCCGGTCGTCGCAGCCCTTCCCTGTGCATTGGCCCGGATCTGCGGCTGCCACCGCTTCTTCACCTCGCGCTCCAGGCGCGCGGCGACGTCGGTGCGGGGCTTCTTGATCTGGTCCTTCAGGTAGCGCTCGACGGCGCGCCGGGAGACCCGCAGCATCGGGGCGAGGCGACCTCCTTGGTGCCCTTGAACTGCTTGACCAGGTACCGCATCTGCGCGCCGACACGATCACCGCATGCTCATCACACCGAGCCCCGGCGCAGACTGGAAGAACATCCGACAGCCCTCAGCAGCGTCCACACCACGGCGATGAACCTGCAGCGGCCGTACGACAGTGCCTTCGAGGGGCTGCTGACGTATCTGGAGTGGGCCATAGAGTCCGCGCGGATGCTGCGCTCCCAGATCAGCAACCGGGACCTCGACCAGCTCGTGTCCACCGACCGCTACCGGGCGCTGCAGGGCAGCTGCGGCACGCTCGCCGGGACCGCCCAGCGACGCCTCGTGAACGGCCTGGTCCAACTTGAGGCCGCCGAACGGATCGAGGCGTTCGAGGCGGCCGTGGCCGCCCTGGATACGCGGATCGGCCGGCGGAGCCAGCGGGAGGTGTTCGTCGTGGCCGACTCCAGCTTCTGCATCCAGAACGAGGTGAAGCTGGCCGACGTCGACCTGCACGAGGTGCTCGACACGCCGCGCCGGCAGTTCGTGCGCCTGCTGTTCCCAATCGTGGTGGTCGACGAGCTGGACGACCTCAAGGACGCAGGCAAGCAGCGGGCCCGCTGGCGTGCCTCCCACCCGCTCGGTCTCCTCGACGGGGTCCTCAACGGCAGCACCCACGGGCTCCTGCATGAGGGGGAGCAACACCGTTCAGGACGGCGAGACCTGCAGCAGGGTCAACGTGGAGATCGTCCTCGATCCCCCCGGCCACGTGCGCCTGGACCGTCCCGATATCGAGATCATCGACCGGACGGTGGCCCTCCAGGACCCGACCGGCCGCGACGTTCAGTTACTGACGTGCGATGCAAGTCAGCACACCCGGGGCCGGGCCGCCGGGCTGCAGGTGACCAAGGTGGCGACGAAGGACCCCGGGGACGATCCGGACTGGTCGGCCCCGAACACGACTGGTGAAGATGCGGGCCTGGCTGGAGCGGGCCCACGCACCCCGACCGGCCCCCTCCTCGGATTCCCGTGCCTGCCTGAGCGATCCCGACTCCCGGCTGATTCCCGGCAAACGCGGTGGCTACCTGCAGGGATACAACATCCAGATAGTGTGCGCCCGCCGTCAATTCTTGCTGGCCATCGAAGCGCACGACAATCCCTCGGACAGGACCGCCCTCGTTCCGATGGTGAAGAAGACCCAGCACAATCACCAGGCCGCACGGCTCCCTGGCGACATCCAACTCTGGCTCGTTGACAGCGGGTACGCTTCCGCCGCGTCCTTCGAGGCCCTCGCTGACCTCCCGCCACTGGTCTCGGTCACCAGCGATGCTGACCAGGCAGGCTTTCCCGCGAAACGTCAGCAGGCCCCTGCCGGCCAGCAGGGCATGGCGGCCCGCCTTGCCACCCCAACGGGACGGCCCAGTACCGTCAACGCAGTGCACTGGTCGAGCCGGGATTCGCCCAGATCTTCCAACGGTTCGGACGACACCTCAACTACCGCGGCCGCCAGGCGGTGGACGCCGAGATCAAGCTCCTCGGCACGGTGCACAACCTCAACAAGCTCATCAATCACACGCCCAAGAATCTGTCTTGACCTTCACGGGGCAGGAGCCGTGCGACAGCCTCTGCACTGCCCGGCCCGTGCGCCGAAACCATCGCGGTCAGGCCCCGGTCGCCCGCTCGGCTCGAAGAACAAGCAGCCCGCCACCCGCTACGACGTGGGCAAGACCGTCAGACGCCCGGGCGCCCTGATCGAACGTGATCAAGCCCGGCTGTGAGGCCATGATCTGGGTCTGTCAGCGGCGCCGGGCAGAATGCACTCCCGTGAGCCTCCACTACGAACTCGTCTTCACGTGCTTCCTCCGGGACGACACGCCCGACACGGTCCTGGCAGCCCTGCGATGGCACCTCGGCCTGGCCCCCGAGCGTCCAGCAGAGCTCGACGCGGAGGAGCACTCGTATCCACTGCTCTCCCCGGATCCGGACAGTCGCCTGCCAGGAGGCGATTTTGTATCCCTACTACGCCAGTCGCGAGGCTTCACCCCCGGTGGTGAGCTCCACGCATGGGGACTGTTCAGCCGCAACCTCTGGCTCGACGACATGATGGGTGACCTCTACACCGTCCTGGACCTGCTCGCACCCCACGTCGAAGAACCTGGCTACAGCGGGTACTTCCGGGAGGAGTTCGACACCGAGCCGACCGTCTTCACGTTCCGAGACGGCACCTTCGGGCCACTGAAACTCTGAATCCAGTTCAGTCCCTGAACACCGAAAGGGTTAAAGAACAAGCTGAGAGGTCGTTTTCTCCCAGTGTTTTATCCCGGGATCTGCTGTTTGGTCTGCGGTGTCGGGTCGCGCCAGGAGATGGTGGCTTCGTCGGTGAGGCGGCGGGCCATGAGGTCGGTCATGGCGAGGTGGATCATGGCTTCGGAGCGTGTGGGCAGGGTCTCGTAGTCGCGGGCCAGGCGGCGGTGGAGCATGAGCCAGCCATAGGTCCGCTCGACCGCCCATCGCTTCGGTATGGGGGTGAAGCCCCTGGTTCCGGGGGTGCGGGCGGTGATCTCCATGTCGATACCGGGTGCGGCTGCGTGTTCCACGAGGTGCCGGCGGTAGCCGCCATCGGCCCAGACCTTGCGGATGCCGGGGTGTTCGGCGGAGACCTGGTCGAGCAGTCGGGTGCCGGCCGCGGAGTCCTGCACGCTTGCCGCGGTGACCAGCACCGCGAGCAGGAGGCCGATGGTGTCGACGACGATGCTCCGCTTCCGTCCGACGATCTTCTTCCCGGCGTCGACGCCCTGGCCGGAGGCGGGGACGCTGGTGGAGGTCTTGACGCTCTGCGCGTCGATCATGCAGGCCGACGGTTCGGCGTCCCGTCCTTCCTTCTGCCGCAACAGTTGCCTGAGCAGGCCGTTGAGCTGGGCGAACACGCCTTCTTGCTGCCACTTCGCAAAGTATCCGTAGACCGTGTTCCAGGGCGGGAAGTCGTGTGGGAGGCAGCGCCACTGCACGCCGGTGCGGTCCACGTACAAGATCGCGTCCATGATCTCGCGCAGGTCGTGCTCGGGTGGCCGGCCGAAGTCCAGTGCCCTGCCCCGGCGTTCGAACCGCCAGGCGGCAAGAGCCGGCTCGATCAGCTCCCAGCGAGCATCGGACAGATCACTCGGGTACGGACGTCGCGCAGACATGCTCCCGGCGTACCGCTCCGGACCGAGTGCGCCCAGGCGCACGGCAACAGCGACGCAAGCACGCCCCCCGAGGACTGGACATCCTGGGAAGAGACAGGAACGGCTGGCCGTACTCCTTCGTCGCCGCCCTGGAGGCCGGCCGCACCTCCTGGGTCGCGCTGCTGGACGCTGTGCGCCTCGGGCCGGCCGACGACTCAACCACCGTCACCGCCGCCCAACTGCGTGATGTCGTCGAGCGGTTGACACAGGCCGGACACTGGCAGCCCGGCGATCCCAAGGTCCTGATCACGATGGACTCCGGCTACGACGTCGCCTACCTCTCCCACGCTCTCGCGGACCTGCCGGTCGTCCTGGTCGGACGCCTGCGCTCGGACCGCGTCATGCTCCGCGACCCCGGCCCCGCCCGCTCCGGGCCGAAGGGCGGACGGCCGCGTCGGCACGGTGGCGTCCTCACCTTCGCGAAGCCCGAGAGCTGGCATCAGCCCGAGGTCGCCACGCTCACGGGCACCACCCGCTACGGCACCGCCGAGGCGATCGCATGGGACCGGATGCATCCCAGGCTCACCCACCGCGGCCCCTGGCTGGACCACGCCGACGAAGAACTCCCCATTCTGCACGGGACGTTGGTGCGGCTGAAGGTCGAGCGCCTGCCAGGCGACCGGGACCCAAAACCGGTCTGGCTGTGGTGCTCGGCCACCGCTGCCACCGGCGCGGACGTGAACCGCTGGTGGCAGTCGTTCCTCCGCAGATTCGACCTGGAGCACACCTTCAGGCTCCTGAAGCAGACGCTCGGCTGGACCGCCCCGAAGATCCGCCACGCCGACAGCGCCGACCTGTGGACCTGGCTCATCATCGTCGCCCACACCCAACTCCGCCTTGCCCGGCCGCTGGCCGAGGACCTCCGCCGCCCCTGGGAGCGGCCCGCCGAGCCCCGCCGCCTCACCCCTGCCCGGGTGCGGCGGGGGTTTCGCAACATCCGCCCGACTACCGCTCGCCCAGCGGCAGCACCGAAACCGTCCAAGCCAGGCCCGGGACGGCCTCCCGGCTCGAGGAACAAGCAGCGGGCCACACGTCACGACGTCGGAAAGACGGTCAAACGCGCCGAATCGATCAAGGAACACCAAGCCCGACGAGGATAAATTCCAAGCTAAGAGGTCGTCTTCTCCCAGTGTTTTATCCCGGGATCTACTGTTTGGTCTGTGGTGTCGGGTCGCGCCAGGAGATGGTGGCTTCGTTGGTGAGGCGGCGGGCCATGAGGTCGGTCATGGCGAGGTGGATCATGGCTTCGGAGCGTGTGGGCAGGGTTTCGTAGTCGCGGGCCAGGCGGCGGTGGAGCATGAGCCAGCCATAGGTCCGCTCGACCGCCCATCGCTTCGGAATGGGGATGAAGCCCCCGATTCCGCCTGGACGAGCGGCAGCGCCGTCTACTGATGGGCGCTGAGGCTCGAATTCTGGGACGCGGCGGGATCCGGGCCGTCGCGCAGGCGGCCGAGGTCAGCGAGACCACCCTCCGCAAGGGTGTTGACGAGTTGGAAGCGGGGGCGGAACCGCTGGGTCGGGTCCGCCGTCCCGGTGGCGGGTGCAAGCGGGCAGTCGAGGCAGATCCGGGACTGCGGCCCGCGCTGTTGGCGCTGGTCGAGCCGGACGCGTCACGGCGTCGTCGTGCTCGTTGCGCAGCAGCCAGTCCTTCGCGGTCGCGTCGCTCACGAACTTGTAACCTGTCCCAGAACCGAGAGACCGCCGTCACGGCTTCATTTTGTCGGCCTCCCGGACTTCGTGGAGGTGGATGAGAATGTCGAAGGATTTGGCGATCGCGATGTCGCGCGGCTCGGCGGGGAACTGGGTGCCGAGATTGAGCGTGGGCCGTGCGGTGTTCAGCCAGGAGCGTGTGGGGGCCGGGGAGTGGCGGACGTCGAGGTAGAAGTCCCGGTAGCGGACCTGGTCGAGGATGTGTTCGTTCCTGCCGGGGCCGGCGGATCCCACGGTGAACTTCTTCCAGTCACCGCCGAGGGCGGCGTCCTTCGAGAGGAAGGAACCCTGGTTGAAGGTGAAGCCGATGGGGAGATAGTTCTTGCCCATGGTGTCGCGCAGGAATGAGCCCTGTGTCTTGGGATACATCTCGGGGTCGCCTGCAAGGTAGCCTACGTGGTCGTTGTGTGCGGACAGCAACACCTTGCCGCCGGTCTCGCGCTGCCACCAGGTGACGTTCTGGGCCATCACCTCGTCGCGGAAGCGCTGCGAGGCGGCCACCGAGTCGGGGTTGGTGATGTCCATCGTGAGGAATTTGGTGGTCTGGGCGATCGACCGGGCGTTCTGCTCGGCCCACACGAACTCCTCTTCCTCAGAGCCCTCTTGGCCACTGACAAGTTCCAGGGCCTGCTGTGCCTTGGCGGCGAGCTGCTGTCGTTCCGCGAGCGGCTTGCCCAGGTAGGCGAAGACGTCATCGATGGGGCGCAGGCCGGCGTAGAGCCCGTTGAGCCGCGGCAGAACCGCTGGGTGGTTGCGCTGTACGTAGCTGGTCACCCGGCCGAAGAACTCGTCGCTCAGTGTGGGAGCGCCGACGTCGTTGCCCATGAAGTGGACGGTGCGGTTGGGGTGGCTGCGGTTGAAATCACGCATCCACTCGATAAGGCTCACGAACTCCTCTCGTTCCCAGGGAGAGCTGCCCAGTGCCTCCTTGGCGATCTTGCGGACGTCTCCCTTTCCGGTCTGGAGATATTCGTTGATCTGGAGCCCTGAGGACCAGCTCATCTCCAGAGAGAAAGTGGTGAAACCCTTCTTCTCCACGAGGTGGCGGAAGACCCGTTCCTTCATGGTGAAGAACTCGTGGGAGCCGTGAGTGGCCTCTCCGAGACCGACCACCGTGGCGTCGCCGATCATCGAGTCCAGGGCTCGCAGGTCGGCCGTGTTTCCCCCGGGCTCCGTCGAGCGCAGCGGGTGTGCCGCCCGCTCCAGCGCGCGGACCACGTTCTGCTTCTTCTCAGGCACGTCGGCCTGTGCTGCCTGGACCGCCACAGGAACGAGGACCGCCCCTATCGCGGCCACTGCGGTAGCCAGCAGTCCCCGTCGGCTGATTTTCTTCCGGCGCCTATTCATACTTTTACCCCTTAATTTACTTTCTTCGGCTTGAGAGAATCCTCGCCCTCGATTCCATGGTCACGAAAGGGAGTCTGCTCCCGAATGTTCCGGGGGGTACCCCCACCACCGGAGGTACAGCGGACTGCACGGACAGACGTCGTCGCCTTCTCTGGCGCTGTTCTGGAACACGGGGAGTGTCTAATCAACGGCGGATCTGCTGATCAAGGAGAGACGCCAGGTGAGCGGGACAGTGATCGAGCACGATTCCGTCGAGGAGCCGGGCGGTGGTGCGGTGCCGTCGGCCGCATCGGACGAACAGCTCGTCGCGATGCTGGTCGACCGGGCCCGCAACGAGGGCCTGCAGCTGACCGGTGAGGGTGGGCTGCTGCAGCAGCTGACCAAGCGGGTGGTGGAGTCGGCCCTGGAGGGCGAGATCACCGACCATGTCGGCTACGAAAAGCACGATCCGGCCGGGAAGAACAGCGGCGACAGCCGCAACGGAACTCGTGCGAAAACCGTGCTGACCGACGTCGGCCCGGTCGAGGTCAGGGTGCCCCGGGACACCGCCGGCAGCTTCGAGCCGCAGATCGTCAAGAGGCGGCAGCGCCGCCTGTCCGGCGTGGACGAAAGGGTGCTCTCCCTGTCCGCGAAGGGCCTCACCCACGGGGAGATCTCCGCGCACCTGGCCGAGGTCTACGGGGCGGAGGTGTCCAAGCAGACCATCTCCACGATCACCGACAAGGTGATGGAGGGGATGACCGAATGGCAGAACCGGCCACTCGACCGTGTCCATCCGGTTCTGTTCGTGGACGCCATCAACGTCGAGATCAGGGATGGGCAGGTCGCGAACCGGCCGGTCTACGTCGTGATGGCGGTGACCGTCGAAGGCACCCGGGACATCCCGGGATCTGGGCCGGCGACGGTGGTGAGGGCGCCGAGTACTGGCTGCACGTGTTCACCGGGCTGAAGAACCGCGGCCTGGACGATGTGCTCATGCTCGTCTGCGATGTCCTCAAGGGCCTGCCCGAGGCGGTGGAGGCCGTTTGGCCTCGAACGACTGTCCAGACCTGCGTGGTTCACCTCCTGCGCAACAGCTTCCGTCACGCGGCCCGCCAGGACCGGGACAAGGTCGCCAAGGCCCTCAAGCCCGTCTGCACCGCACCCAACGAAGACGCGGCGGCAGAGCGGTTCGGGGAGTTCCAGGAAGCCTGGGGCCGGAAGTATCCGGCGATCATCAAGCTGTGGGAGAACGCCTGGGCCGAGTTCGTGCCCTTCCTCTCCTTCGACGTCGAGATCCGAAAGGTCATCTGCTCGACGAACGCGATCGAGTCCGTGAACGCCCGCATACGCAAGGCCGTACGGGCCCGCGGACACTTCCCCAACGAGGCCGCCGCCCTCAAGTGCGTCTACATGGCGCTGATGAGCCTGGACCCGACGGGGAAGGGCCGCAAGAGGTGGGCCATGCGCTGGAAGGCACCCCTCAACGCGTTCCAGATCACCTTCGAGGGCCGGCTCACCCCGGCCAACAACTGAACCTCAACAACCAAGATCAGCCGTTAAATTGGCTCTGTTCCGTAGTCGGTGGTGACGTTCTGTTGTCACGACAGAAGGATTCGGTGGCGGAGGAGGTCGAATCCTGCTCGGCCGTGCATCTGGCGCATGATTCTCTTCGTGTGGGTGTTGACGCCTTCGGTGCGGCCGTTGTGGAAGCGCAGGGTCAGGCCGACGTTGACGGCGGCGCGGTCGGGTTCCAGGCCGTTGCAGAAGCTGTGCAGGTGGGGCAGGCCGGCCACACGGGCGGCGCTGATCCACTTGTGAGCCGGGTGTCGTTGCCCTTCGACGGGGTCAGCAGCTGGGCGAACTCTGCGACGAGTCGGGCGAGTTCGGCCATCTCGGGGCATGCGGTGGTGAGGGTCGACAGGAGGGCGGTGTCCTTGGTCCACAGGTGTTCGGGGTGAGTGAGCAGGAGCCGGGTGGCGTGGCGTGGGGTGGTTACCGGCCGGTTGCCTTCGGCTCGTCCCTGGGTGAGGTAGCGGACCAGGAGGTTGTGGCTGCCGGTATAGCCCTGGGCTTTGATCTCGCGGAACAGTTGCGTGACGGTCACCGCGGGCTCGGCCGCGCGCCGGGTGCGCAGGTGCTCGCGGTAGGGGTCGACCAGGGTGGGCCGGTAGCGAGGGGTGATGCGTTCGGCCGACGGCTCGGGGATGCGGGAATAGCGCTTGACGGTGTTCAGGGCCAGGTTCAGGCGGCGGGAGCATTCCAGGAGTCCGACACCCTGGCCGAGGAGGTCGTGGACCTTGCGCCAGCGCTCGCGGGTGGTCTGCTCGTGGACCCCGCCGGGGCGGGGCGCATTCACGGTTGCCCCGCAGGGGGCGTGGGCCCGCACTTCGGCCAGGACCTTGTTGCACAGATTCCGCCACAGGTGCCATCGGTCGCTGACCTGCACCGCGTCGGGCAGCGCCCGACGGATCGCCTCGGCGTAGGTGGCCGACCCGTCCCGGCACACGACCTCGACGCCGGGATGCGTGCGCAGCCAGGCTTCCAGCCCGGCGGCCTCACGGTCGGGCAGCACGTCGATGCGCGCGCTTGTTTCGGCGTCGATGATGATCGTGGCGTACCGGTGTCGGCGGCGCAGGGCGAAGTCGTCGGCCCCGACCACTCGCGGGGTCCGTGCCGCTGGTACGGGGATGCGCCGCAGCAGCCGCAGGGCGGTGGCGAACGACACGGGCGCGGCCAGCGACCGTGTGAGCCGGGCGGCCGCCCGGCCGCATAACTCCTTCACCACCGCGGAGACCTGGCCGGTCAGACGCGTGGTGCGGCGCTGGAGACGCTCCAGCAGCCCGGGGACCTGTTCACGGAAGGTCTGCCGCCGGCATCCCAGGACCGGGCAGACCAAGCGTCGTACCTGGACGTGGATCACGACCTTTCGGCCGTCGACCGGCACATCCGCCACGGTCCGGCTGTGGTACCCGTGCACCTTCCCCGTCAGCACCCCGCACACCGGGCAGGGCAAAGGAACATCCCGGGTCCGGGCCGCGATCCGGATCACCTCACCGCCATCCACCACCTCCTCGATGACCAGCGCAGCGAGCCCCGAAAACACTTTTCCCACAAGGGAGTTGGCATCGCACATGTGATGTCAACGAGACTCGTCACATGTCGTCACCACCGACTACGGAACAGAGCCGTTAAATTGACACACCCTGCGCCCGCAATGCCCCGAAGACCTTCGCCCTGTAGGCCGTTCCTTTTGCGATAGGGGGCGGAAACGGTCGAAGGCAGCCTCACCGGGTGGGCGGGGCCGCCTTCGAGGGGCGGGGCGTCAGGAGGCCGACGGCTCGGCCCTCTCTCCCGAGGCCGGGATGCCGTGGGCGACGGCCCGGGACGAGCACCTCGCCCGTTTCGGGGAAGAGCGGCCCCGTGTCGCATGAGCCCGGCCCGCGCCGCTCACACGTCATCACGGTGGAGCCCGCGCTCACCCAGTTGTCCAAGCTCACCGCGGGCGAGACGCACCGCTTGGACCGCGCGATCGTCGCGATCAGCGTCAACCCCGAACTGGGCACCGAGGTGCCCGGCACCCTGTTGCGCGACTACACGGACGAGATCGACGGCGTACGGGTCATCTACTTCGTGACGGCCCTGAAGACGATCACGATCGTGGCGTACATCGAAGCCTGAGAGACCCAACACCGGGAGTGACGGGAGGGGGAGCAGAGGAGGCGGAGTGGATGGGGCGGAGTGGATGGGGCGGAGTGGGGAAGGGCAGGCGGATCAGAGGCCTGATTCTTCTTCCCGGGTGTCGAAGGCGTCACGGGCGCGTGTGATGGCGGGCATGTTCTGTGAGGCCCACGCCAGCAGCACGTCGATGGGGGGTCGAAGGGTCTTGCCGAGGGGTGTGATCCGGTACCTGACCGCCACCGGCGGGTGGAGACGACCTCGCGCTCGACCACGCCGTTCCGTTCGAGCCGCCGAAGGGTCGAGGTCAGCGACTTCTGTGTGACCTGCGGGATGGCCCGGCGCAACTCGTTGAAGCGGCACGGGCGTTCGCAGAGTTCGTTGAGGACGCTGAGCGACCACTTGTCGAGGATCTGGTCAAGCAGTTCGCGGTGTGGAGGGTCGATGCGGAATTCGTCGTCGGTATCCATGGCGAAACCTGGTCTCGTTGAAGTGTCCTTCTTGCACTAGGTGGCTTACGGATACCTAGAGCAACGGAGAAACACCCATGACTGTTCAGCACTTCACGCCGGAAGGCATGCTGCAACCGGCCCCGTACCACAACGTGGCCGTGGGCACCGGAACGAAGCACATCCACGTCAGCGGACAGGTCGCACGCCGGGCCGACGGCACTCCGGTTGCGCCCGGCGATCTGGCCGGGCAGGTCGCCCAGGCGCTGCGCAACACCTCCGTCGGGCTGGCGGGCGCGGGCGTGTCGTTCGCGGACGTGCTGCGCCTGACGTTCTACGTGACCCGGTGGAGCCCGGAGAAGATCGGCGAGTTCATGGCCGGTGTGGAGGCCGTCGCCGACGAGACCGGGCTCCGGCTCCCCATGCCGCCGGCCTCCCTCATCGGAGTCGAGTACCTCTTCAAGCCGGACGTACTCGTCGAGGTCGAAGCGACCGCGTTGCTCGACTGATCCCTGGGGCGGATGCTGCCCGGACTCGTCCTGATGTGGACGCCGCACGTGAAGGGGAGACGGCGGCAGACCCACCTTTTCCCGACGTCGCTCGCCATCCCACCGGTCTCACCGACCGGGCCGAGCCCGCCCTCGGTCGGCGGCATCGAGCCGAGACCCGTGCGGCCCTGCCTGCCGCCGCCTCGCGAGGACGGTGCCGGGTGGTCAGTGGACGCAGATGTGGGGCGTCGCGGTGCCCGTCGCCGGTGGCTCGCTCGCGGCGGCGCGCGCCACATCGGCCAGCAGGCGCAGGCGCTCCGCGCGGTCCAGGTACCGGCCGTCGACCAGGACGGAGTGGATCCGCTGCGTGTGCCGGATGTCGGTGCGCGGGTCCGCGTCCAGGACCAGCAGGTCTGCTCGGTCGTCCGGCAGTCCGAGCATCCGGGCGGGTGCGCTGGTCGCTGCCTGGAGCACGTCCCGCGTGGGCAGCCCCACCTCGGCGAGCAGTTCCAACTCGTGGTGCAGGGAGAAGCCGGGAACCGCGTAGCCGGTACCGGTGTCAGTACCCGCGATCAACTGCACACCGGCCCGGTGGAGTTCCGCGACGAGGCGCAGCCGGTGTTCGTAGATCTGGTGGATACGGGAGGTGTCCTGCGCGGTGCGGCCTGCGGTGAGGGAGGACCAGATGGCGGGCCAGGATTCGGTCATCCAGCCGGGCAGGTAGGCGAACTCCGGTGACTCGGTGGGCAATTGATCGGTGCGCTCCAGCGAGTGGTGGACGGTGAGGGTCGGTACGACGCGGGTGCCATTGGCGGCGAGCCGGTCGAAGAGGGCACGGGTGCGGCCGATGTCGTACGTCCGCATCGCCTCCCACTCCACCGCGTGCACCTGCCGGAACCAGCTCGCGTAACGCTCGAAGCTGGTGCCGAGGGCGGGGTCGATACGGATCCTCGCCATGGCCCGCCTGATTTCGTCCTCGCGGGCCGAGGTGGCGAGGAGGAGGGCGTGCAGGTGCTCGATGGACTGCTGCCCGCTGTCGCTCGCTCGGGCGACGGGAAGGGTGTCGGGGCAGTGGCCCGCGTGACGCAGGCCCTGCCTGCGGGACTCGTCGGCGATCGCCTCGTACGCCTCCGGTGTCAGCCGCGAGTACACCTTGACGAAGTCGGCGCCGCTCGCTTTCGCCTCGCGCACCGCCTGTCGCGCGGACGGGGCGTCGGTGACCTCGACGACGCGATCGCCGGTGTCATTGGCCCACAACGAGGGCCGCCCGTCGATGATCGAGCTGGCGATCACCCAGCGCGGGCCGAGGAGTTTGCCCGCACGGACCTTGCCGCGCCACTCGTGGTGGAGGGGCCCGCCCCACATCTCGCGCACTGCGGTCACGCCGTTGAGCGGGAAGAGGGGCGGCAGCACGGTCTCGGGCCCTTGGTTGTGGACGTGGGACTCGATGAGGCCGCCCATGACGATGTACTTGCCGGTCAGGTCGTACGTCGTCGCCCCGCTCGGAATCGCGACCTCGGCCGAGCGGCCCGTACGGATGATGCGGCCGTCGCGTACGAGAACGGTGCGGTCGGCGCCCGCGCCCAGGATCGTGGCGTGGGTGAGGGCGATGGTGCTGCTGCCGGGGTGCTGACCGGATGCGGCCGTCGTACGGTCCGGAGCCGTGCGGGGGAAGGCCGCCGCGGGCGGTGCGGCGGACAGGAGGGCGCCGCCGGAGAGGGCGGCCGAGGTGGCGAGGGCTTCGCGTCGAGTGGGCATGGCACCACTCTGGTCCGGGCCGGATCCATGGTCACTGGCTCCAGGCAGTGGGTTCGGGGTGCTGGTGACACCACCACGAAGAGTGGCACCACCACGAAGACGCCATGAAGAGGGGGTGGCTCGGCACGACGTCGTGCCCGCTGTTCTTCGTGTTCGCCGGGTACGTCCGAACCGCCGATCCGGGCGAGGAGACCCCCCGGATGGTCCGGGGCGCCAGAATGGTGCGATGGATCATCACTTCGTAGGCATACCGGATTTGACCGGCGTTCCCCGTGTCGCTGTCGTCATCGACGTCATGCGCACCGTGGCCGCGTGGGCCTTCTCGCGTGGCGTCGAGAGGATCGTGCTGGCCTCGACCGAGATCGAGGCCCTTGCCCTGAAGGAGAGCCATCCGGGGTGGGTGGCCTTGAAGGACGGTGCGCCGGCAGCGGGCTTCGATGCGGTGAACTCACCCGGCCTGCTCAGGTCACGCGATTTCGCGGGCCGCACGATGGTGCAGAAGACGACGGCAGGGACCGTGGGCGCGCTGGCCGTCGCCGACGCACCGCTGGTCCTGTGCGCGAGCTTCGTGGTGGCCGGCCCGACCGCGCGGTTCCTGCGGGCCGGGGATCCCGGCCCAGTGACGTTCGTCGTCACCGGCGAGGAAGGCCGGGCCGACGAGGACCTGGCCTGCGCCGAGTACATCAGTCGTTCCATGGCCGGAGACGATGTCGAGGCGGCCCCGTATCTCGACCGTGCGAGGACTTCCCGAGCCGCAGCCGATCTTGCCAGTGGGCTGCGGAGCGGAAACCACCCGGACGATGTCGACCTCTGCCTGGAGATCGGCAGATTCCCCTTCGCGATGGTGGCTCGCCAGGAAGAGTCTCTGATGGTGCTCCGTCCTGTTGCGGTGCCTGGCATCCCGTCCAGCCCGCCGACCTACTGACCCGCTGACCTACTGACCCACTGGCCGCAGCGGGACGGCACTGGCCGGGCCGTCGCAGGTCAGGTGCTGCCCCGCCGGTCGGGCCCGGAGGGGTGATCCCTGCTCTCTCCCGTTCCCCCGTACATGACGGCCACCGGGCCGCGGACGCCGTGGCGTGGAGCCCGCAGCGTCGACGGCCTCGGTGTGGATCGGCGCGGCTCGGTGTGACTCGGTGCCCGGTCAGACGATGACGGGGACGGCCTCGGCACGGTTGGTGGCCCAGTTGGTGACGATGGGCTTTTCGACGGTGGCGGGGTCGGGGAGCTTGAGCTCGGCGGGGTTCGGGTCGTCCTCGGTGGTGGAGATGATGACGTTCTCGAACTCCGTGCCGCCGTCGCCGTCGGTGGTCTTGGGGTTGATGCCGGTGTACGCGACGGCGGAGCCGGTGAGCTTGATCGGGTCTTCGCCGCCCTGCCCGACGGGGGAGGCGACACCGTCGGCGCCGGAACCGAAGGACACGCTGGGCGTGTTGACCTCCAGGAAGCAGGTGATACCGGGCTTGGCCTTGGCGGTGACGAGGTAGTAGCCGCCGGCCTGGGACTCCGAGGTGACCGTGAAGCTGAGGTCGTTGGTGCCGCAGGACTGTCCGTAGCCGTCCTTCTTGCCGTCGCCGGAGTCGGTCTTGTCGGTCGAGCCGCCGGTGGAGGAGCCGTTGGACCCGGAGCCGCTGGCGGAGGGCTTGTCGCTGGAGGAGCCGTCGCTCCCGCCGCTGCTCGCGGAGGCGGCGGCGGAGGGAGCTGCGGGACCGGCGGCGTCCGCGGCGTCTTCGGGGTCGCAGGCCGTGGTGGTGGCGGCGAGGGCCGTGATGGCTGCGGCGGCCAGGACGAGACGGGTGGAACGGGCGGCGAGACGCGAGCGCATCGTGAACTCCAGCGGCTGTTGGTTGCGGTCTTTCCTGCTGACACCGATGACACTAGGGCTGATTCGATCCTGAAGTGATCCCGTGAATGTCCGGGTCCTGTCTCAGTGATCTTCGTGCGGTAGCACCGTTCGTCGTCGGCACGCGGCCGACCAAGGCAGGGAGCGGTACGCGAACGCAGGAACTGCCGCCGCTGGCCGGGGAGTTGAATGTCCGGGTGGATACTCGGACATAATTCGCAGGCGTGCAGTCATGGAATGAACCTATTCTGCTCCTCATGACCGATTGGAAAAGCGTCGAGGCCGCCGACTGTGCCGTGCCCGATGACCGGCCCATGGACGACCTCGTTCGCGAGCTGTCCCGTGCCCTCGCGGATCCCGATCCGCAGGTCCGGGACGGCGCGCCCTACACCGTCCTTGCGACCTGGATCGCCCGCGGGACGATCGCGGCGTCCCGGCGGCTGGAGCTGGGGGACGAGATGGCCAGCCGGTTCACCGACCCGCGGGTCGAGGCCCGCACCTTCGCGCCGCTCGTGCTCGACATGCTGGTGGAAGCGGGGGACTTCAAGCCCGGCTGGGTGGACGCGTTCGAGCGCTGGTACCCGGTGGAGCGGGATCTACGCGGCCACGACGAGACGCTCGGCTGGCTGCACGCGGTGGCGCACGGCGCGGACCTGCTCGCCGGCTTCGGCTGCCATCCCCGGGTGGCGCCGGTGCGGATGCTGGACCTTGCCGCCGCTCGGCTGACGGCGCCCACCGATCACGTCTACGACCAGTTGGAGGACGACCGCCTGGCACGCGCGATCGCCCGGGTCCTCACCCGCACGGACCTGAGTGAACGCGACGCCGTCCGCTGGCTGGATCCGATTGCCAACCGTTTCGGGGCCGCCCGGATCAGCACGCCGGTGCCCGCTCACCTCAGCAACTGCCTGCGCACCCTGCGCCTGCTCTACATACTCGCCGACCGAGGCGTACGCCCCGTCGACGAACTGCCCGCGCAACCCCTCCACCACCGCGACGCGGTCAAGTCCGCACTCGCCGCCGCCCTCGACCGGATCGTCAGACGCTGACCGACCACACCCGGCCCGGCGTCCGGGCGGACCGGTGCGCACACCCGCGCCAGGCGGATCGAAGGCCTGCACGCCGGACACCGGGCCGGTACGGTCTGGCCGGGCGTGGTGCTCGTCGTTGACCAGGTGATCGGTCAGATCGCCGTCGGAGGCATCCTCCCGCAGCCGCACCTGCGCCCCAACGGGTTCAGCCCGTACGGCGTGGCCCACTCCTCGATCCTTCTCGACGGGAGCTGGCGCGACGGGCTGCTGGGGAGCGGATCCTCGGCGACTAAGAACGTTCAAGTGGCGGTATATGAAGGCAACTTGGCAGCCCCCGCAAAGACGATTCGAGGGAGGGCGCGCCGCGTTTCACCCAGCCTCGGGGCGGCCCCGCCAGCAGTACGACTCCCAGCAGACGGCCGCCCGGGACCGCACGCTCATCGTGCCCGTCGTACTCGGCATCATCCTGCTCATCCTGGTCCTGCTGCTGCGCTCACTGCTCGTCCCGGTCCTGCTCGTGGCGACCGTCGCGCTGAAATTCCTGGCGACGCTGGGGGTGTCGGCCGTCGTCTTCGAGCACCTGCTCGGCTTCAGCAGAACGGACGCCTCGGTGCCGCTGTACGGGTTCGTGTTCCTGGTGGCACTCGGCGTGGACTACAACATCTGGCGTTGTCACGTTGTCGGGGGCGTGATCGTCTGTGGGCGAGCGGGGGCCGGGGCGGCCTGTTGTTCAGACCCTGGCGGGCAGGCCGGTGCTGCCGGTGATGTGGTTCCAGATAGTGAAGCGGATGGTCATCTCGAGGCGGTGGCGGCCGGCGGCCATGTGGTGGCGGTCGGGTCGGAAGTGGGGTGAGATCCCGGTGAACGCGGACAGGAACCGCTGCGCCCCGCCAATGCTGCGGAATCCTTTCATCGCGCGTTCACGCTGCCTCGTCGGCTGATGGGAGTTCTTTGCCCGGTTGTTCAACCCCTTGTGCGAGAGATGTTCCACCGAGGGCATCACCTCACGGTGCGCTGCGCCGTAGGCACGGAGTTTGTCCGTGACGATCACCCTGGGCACCGCCCGGTCGTTTTGAGGAGCCGGCGGAAGAAGCGCCTGGCCGCGGCCTTGTCACGACGGGCCTGCACGAGGATGTCGAGTACCATCCCGTCTTGGTCCACGGCCCGCAACAGGTACTTCCACTCACCATTGATCTTGATGAAGACCTCGTCGAGATGCCACTTGTCACCCGGCCGGGGGCACCTCCGGCGCAACGAGTTGGCATAGGCCTGACCGAACTTCAGGCTCCAGCGGCGGATTGTCTCGTAGGAGACGATCACTCCGCGCTCGAGCATCAGCTCCTCGACCTCGCGGAAGCTGAGCGGGAAGCGGAAGTACAGTCACACGCAGTGCGAGATGACCTCCACCGGGTACCGGTGGCCTTTGTACGACGGTGCCGTGGAAGGCATGATCGGCTCCCCTCCCCGGACCCACCAACCCGGAGATCATCCCAGCCCGACCGTCAATGTGACAGTCCCGTCCCAGTGGTCGACCGGATTCCATTCCTCGGTGAGGTTGGCGTTGTAGGGCGCCATGATGGCAGCTATGGCCTGGGGAACCTTCCGAGGCGAGGTCGGCGGCAGGCACACAGCGGCGAAGAACTTGGTCATGCCCGGGAGCGTAAGCCCTGGGATTTGTCCGCCCATGTGACTGTCACGTCGGCGGATCGTTGTCTCGGCCATGGGGCGGGGTGATCTGACAGATGCGGAGTGGGAGCGGCTGCGGCCGTTCCTGCCGGTGGGCAATGGCCGATGCGGTAGGTGGCGGGATCATCGGCAGGTGATCGACGGGATCTTGCACCGGGTGCGGACCGGCATCCACCGGCGTGACCTGCCGGAACGGTTCGGGCCGTGGAAGACGCTCTATGAGCGGCACCGGCTGTGGTCGGCCGACGGAACCTGGGAGCGGCTGCTCCAGCAGGTCCAAGCCGAAGCGGATGCCGCCGGTGAGATCGACGGGACATCGGGGTGGATTCCACGGCGGTGCGCGCTCATCAGCACGCGGCGGGCGCCCGTACCAGCCCGCCGCCCGCGCCCCGCACGTCAAAAGGGGACGCGGGCGGGGAACACCAGGACGAACCGCCGTGGCAGAGCCTTCACGCCCGCCTGGTGGAGGTGGTGAAGCAGGTGAGGGACTGGGCCGCTCAAGGGGCGGCTTCACCACCAAGCTCCATCTGAGCGCCGAAGGCCGGTGCCGGCCGCTGTCCCTGATCGTCACACCCGGCCAACGGGCCGACTGCACCCAACTGGACCCCGTACTTGACAAGATCCGCGTTCCGCGCACCGGTCCGGGCAGACCGCGCAAGAAGCCCGACAGCCTCGCCGCGGACAAGGCGTACAGCAACGGGCCACGCCGGGACAGCCTGCGCCGCCGGGGCATCCGGCACACCATCCCGGAGAAAACCGACAGCCAGGCCGCCCGCCAGCGCAAAGGCTCACGTGGCGGACGGCCACCCGGCTTCGACAGGCAGCGCTACAAGAAACGCAACACCGTCGAGCGGGCCATCAACAAGCTGAAACAGTCCCGGGCCGTGGCCACGCGATACGACAAGCGCGGCTACGTCTCCGGCAGCGTGCTGGTGGGCTCGCACGGCGGTCGAGTCCACGGACACATCCCAGTCGATCCGGCCCGCGGCATCCTCGGCGGCCTGGATGCGAGACAGCAGCATCTTCCAGGTTCCATCAGCTGACCAGCGACGATGCCGTTTGTAGACGGTCTCCCACGGCCCAAACCGCTCCGGCAGGTCCCGCCACTGGACACCCGTCCGCACTCGGTAGAGAACCCCGTTGATCACCCGACGGTGGTCACTCCACCGACCCCCGCGCCCACCACCACGAGGCAGGAATGACTCCAGCCGGTCCCACTCCGCATTCGTCAGATCCCCACGACCCATCCCACCACCCTGACCTCAACACCCCAGTCCTGTCAGGAGATCCGAGAAACAGTCCCTAGTAGCAATACCGGTGACTTTGTTGGTGGTGGGTCGTTGGGTGTGGTGTGCCAAGGCCTGGACAGGTGAAGTCGTCGGGTGAGCGGTTGTCGGACCGGATCGCTCTGGGTGTGCTGACGCGGGTGTTTCCGCCCGAGTTGGTGGATGAGGTGGTTGTTGGGTGTGGGCGTCTGGAACAGCGGTCGCGGCTGTTGCCGGCCCGGGTGGTGGTCTATTTCGTGCTCGCGATGTGTCTGTTCTCCGGGCAGGGCTATGAGGAGGTGGCCCGACTGCTGACGCAGGGGCTGGAGCGGGTGCGGCGGTGGGAGAAACCGTGGCAGGTGCCCACGACAGCGGCGATCGGCCGGGCCCGCCGGCGATTGGGGCCGGAGCCGTTGAAGGTGCTGTTCGCGCGAGTGTGCCGGCCGGTGGCCGCCCCGGACACTACTGGTGCCTGGTATCGGCAGTGGCGTCTGGTTGCGGTGGACGGCACGGTCTTCGATGTGCCGGACACCGGGGCGAACAGCGATTTCTTCGGCCGGCCCGGCTCGGGCCGGGGACAGCAGCGCAGTGCCTACCCGCAGGTGAGGGTCGCTGCACTGGTGGAGTGCGGGACACACGCGGTGTTCGCCGCGGCGACCGGCCCGCTGTCGGTTCATGAACAGCAGTTGATTCCCGGCCTGCTGGGCCGGCTCGAGCCGGGAATGCTGCTGATGGCCGACCGCGGCATCACCGGCTTCGAGCTGTGGCGGGCCGCCTCGGACACGGGCGCGGACCTGTTGTGGCGCGTCCGGAAGAACATCGTGCTCCCGGTCCTCGAAGCCTTCGACGACGGCTCCTACCTGTCCGAGATCGTTGCGGCAGGCGACCGCAAGCACCGGGACCCGGTCCGGGTCCGCGTCATCGAGTACACCCTCGGCCGCGAGGACGACGACACGGTCTACCGGCTGATCACGACCATCTGTAACCCGCAGGAGGCCCCTGCGGCCGACCTGGCGGGCCTCTACCATCAACGCTGGGAGATCGAGAACACCCTGGACGAGATCAAGACCCATCAGGGCGGACACCGCCTCGTCCTCCGCTCCCAGTACCCCGATGGCGTCGAGCAGGAAATCTACGGTTTCCTTCTTGTCCACCACGCACTCCGGGACGTCATGCACCACACCGCTCACCAGGCCGGCCTCGACCCCGACAGACTGTCCTTCACCCGCACCCTTCGCATCGCTCGCCGCCACGTCACCGACCAGGCGGCACTTTCCCCCCTCACGACTCAGTCGAGCCCTGACCCACACCATCCGTGAGCTGCTGGAACGACTCCTGCCACCCCGCAGGCAACGCTCCAACCCCCGTGTCATCAAACGCAAGATGGCCAACTGGCACCTCAAACACACCCACCACCGCAACCCACCCCGACCACCCGCAGCAGCAATCACACTCATCCCGCCCACCAAACCCGCCAGCAGACGCCAGAAGAGCACCTAAATCACCGGTATTGTCCCTAGTAGGGCTTTGTTAGGTGGTGTCGTAGGGCTGCCATGGGGTGGGTTGTTGGCAGGTGGGGCAGGTTCCGGTCCAGGTGGCCAGCAGATGTTGGAGGAGGTCCAGGGCCTGGTAGAGGGTCAGGCCCTGGCAGGGACTTTTGGGCAGGTCCGCTGTTCGGTCAGGAACAGGTGGGCGGCGGTGACGAGGGTGACGTGGCGGTGCCAGCCGGTGAATGAGCGGCCTTCGAAGTGGTCGAGTCCGAGGGTGGTCTTCAGCTCGCGGTAGTCGTGCTCGATGCGCCACCGTAACTTCGCGAGGCGGGCCAGATCCCGGGCCGGGATGTCGGCTGGCAGGTTGGATATCCAGTACTTGACCGGCTCGTCCTCACCCTCGGGCCACTGGGCGATCAGCCAGGTCAGGCCGATGACACCGTCGGGAGCGGGCTTTGGACGGCGTCCCGCGAGCCGGATGCGCAGGAACACGAAGCGGGAGGTCATCGCGGCTTTGGAGCCCTTGCGCCAGGTGACCGTCACCGCTTTGTCGCGGCCGGCGGCCAGGACGTGTTCGCGCAGGCTGAGTGGGCGGGTTCGGTAGCGGGGCAGCGGCCTGGGACCGAGCCCACCGTAGGGCGGCTGGTGGGGCTTGGCCGCCTCGGCATGAGCGGTCAGTTCGCCCTTGACCTGCAGTGCGTAGGCCAGGCCCCGGTCTTCCAGCGCGTGCCGGAAGTCGGCGTTCGCGCCGTAGCCGGCATCCGCGACCAGCACCGCGGGCCACAGTCCGACCGCTGCCAGTTCGTCGAGCATGTCCAGCGCGAGCTGCCACTTCGGCCGGTGACGCTCTTCGTCGGGGATCCGGCAGTGGGCCCGCCGGTCCGCCGCTTCTGGGCTGTCCCAGCTCTGGGGCAGGAACAGCCGCCACGAGAGCGGGCAGGATGCGGTGCCGGAGGCGGCATGGACGCTGACGCCGATCTGGCAGTTGCCGACCTTGCCCAGGGTGCCGGAGTACTGCCGGGCCACCCCGGGCGAGGACACTCCGTCCTTGGGGAAGCCGGTGTCGTCCACCACCCACACCTGCGGACGCACCACCCCGACCGCACGGCGGGCCAACCCCGCGCGGACTGTGCCCACCGGCCAGGTCGAGGACGTCATGAACTGCTGCAACTGCTGATGGTCCACACCCAGACGCCCAGCCATCGGCTGCATCGACTTCCGACGCCCGTCCAGCAACAGACCCCGCAGATACAACCGGCCCTTCACCCGCTGGTCAGCACGTCTCAGCGAAGCGAACACCTCCCCGGCGAACTCCTCCAACCGGCCACGACACAAAGCGAGTTCATCCGCCCTCATACCAGCAGGAAACCACCAGAACCACCGCCTGCCCAGACACGTAACAAAGCCCTACTAGCTGGTGACGCCCCTTCAGGGGGCCGGGCCGGTATACGCCAGAATCCTGCCGCTAGGGTCAGCCTCCAACGCCGTGGCCTGGGCAGGTGATCCGATAGCGCTGCCGTGGGAACGGGGTTTTTGACGGTTCTTGTGAGCCATCGCCGCATTTCAGAGGGACATCCGCGCTGTTCTGCCAGCGGTGAACCCCGGCCCGACCGGGCTCGACGATCACTACAGTCCAGTCTCATGACGACGATTACAACGCGCACGGTCGAGTACCCGGCCGACGGTCTGACGATGATCGGGCACCTCGCACTCCCGGCCGGCGTCGACCGCCGGCCCGCGGTGCTGCTCGGACCAGAGGGAACGGGGCTCAGCGACGTCGAGCGCAGCCGGGCCGATGCTCTCGCCGAGCTGGGATATGTAGCGCTGGCCTTCGACCTTCACGGCGGGCGCTATTTGGGTGACCCCGAGGAGATGTTGGCCCGTTGCATGCCGCTGCTCGCCAACCCCGACCGGATGCGGGGCATCGGTCATGCGGCGCTCGACGTGTTGCGCGCCGAACCGCGGACCGACCCCGACCGGATAGCCGCCATCGGCTACGGCACCGGGGGTGCCGTCGGGCTGGAACTCGGGCGCGACGGCGTCAGCCTGCGCGCGATCGGGACAGTCAACGCACTGACCACGGGCCGACCGGGCGAGCCGGCGCGCATTCGCTGCCCGGTGTGGGCCGGGGTCGGGTCGGAAGACCCGATCATGCCGCCCGCGCAACGGAACGCGTTCACCGCAGAGATGCAGGCCGCGGGCGTCGACTGGCGCCTCGCGGTCTACGGCGGCGCCTTGCACGCCTTCCACCACCCGCCGGTCGACCACCCCGTGCGTCCCGGCGTCGGCTACCACCCACGGCACGCGCAGCGAGCCTGGCGCGACGTCGTCGACCTGCTCGCCGAGTGCCTGCCCGTGACGGAGGATCTGGGGGCATGACCCAGGTAAGCATGAACGCCAAGTTCGTCCAGCAGTACGCGATCGTGTTCGCCGCCGACGCCGAGGGCGGCACATCCACCCCGATGCTGCTGGCGCGCTCCCGCCACGCCTCCGTCCGCTCCCTGGAGCGGTACGCCCGCCCCGGCGTCGACGCGGTCGCCCGGCACGTCGCCGAACGCGACCCTGCCGCCCGCCGTCGCAGGTGAGTCCGAGCGCATCAGGGCTTCAAGATCATCTCGTTGCCCCTTTGACCCGTATCTCGGCGATGCCCGTGGACCTCCGTGAGTTCAGGGAAACTGAAGGGCTCTGAGTGGGAACCCAGGGGTCCGTCGTCGTGCTCCACGGCACTGGATCCGCGAGTTCGACTCCAACTCGCGACCACGCCGCTTCATGGCTCTCCGGACGCGCAAGATGGTGAGCGGGCTAGCCGAGAGGGCGGCGGTATCGCAACTTGTTCAGAGCGGCTCCGCCAGTGGTGTCTTCCACGGCCGCGCCATCTGCGCGCCAACCGGCGGCCTCGTAGAAGCGCCGGGCGCGTTCATTGCCTTCCAGTACCCACAAGGTGGCTTGCGTGTAGTCGGCCTGTCCGAGGGTGGTCAGCGTGGCCAGCATCAACTGCTTTCCGATCCCCGTGCCCCATACCTCGGGCATCGCGTAGAGCGTGCCGATCTCCGCGACGGCGGGCGTCTCCTGAGACGGGCTGTAACCTGCGAACCCGACGATCCCCACCTCGGTCTCGGCTACCAGTACTCCCGAAGTTGGCCACTGTGTCTCCGCGATGCGTGTCTTCCAGCCGGACTCTTCACGGCTTGGGTCCATGGCATCGAGGTAGTGCTGCGGAACAAGACCGGCAAAGGCCGCCTGCCAGGAGCGCACGTAGACGCCAGCGACCGCTGAAGCGTCATCAGGCCATGCCTGTCGAATCTGCATGGCCGTCATTCTTCAAGGCTCCACAATCCGGGCCAAGTTCTTTTCCCGAGTGGGATGTTGAGTGCTCGGCTGCCTGTTCCAGCAGTGCCCGCGCCGAGTTCGCGTATCGGATCGCGGTCTTCTCGCTGAGGCCGAAGACCTCAGCGAGGTGGAGCGGGTCGGGACCGTGGACGAGGGCTTCTTCGAGCTGGCGGTCTATGCGGAGTCGTTCCAGGGTCGCGGTCTGGCGGTGCAGAGCCGGCCCGGCGACCGAGCTCTTGCCGATGGGGCCGGTTCCCAGCGCGGTGTGCTTGTTGATCAGCAGGTGCGGGTTGGCAGTATCGGGCCAGCGGCGGCGCCGGAACTCCAGCCATTTTCGGGCGACTTGAAGGGTGAGTTCGTCCATCGGGCGGGTGCGGCCATCGATGGACAGGCGCCGATTGCCGATGTCGACGTCGTCGAGCTGGAGGCGGCGGATCGCCGCAGGTCGTGCCGCGTGGACGGCGGCGAGGGCGAGGATCAGCCGGTCGGCGGGATGGGTGACGGCGGCGACAGAACCGTCGATGTGTCCGGGCTCCAGCGGCTGGATGACGCCTTCCTCGCGCTGGCCGACCCGGATGCGGCTGGTCGGGTTCTTGAAGATCGTGCCGTTCTTCTTGGCCCAGCCGAACAGCGACCGCAGAGCGATGATCGTGGTCTGCCGCTGCGAGCCCTGCACGGTTTCGAGGTGGGCGAGCACGTCGTCGCGGGTAACCTCCCGCAGGTGGTCGTAACGGTCCGACCACTCCAGCAGCACGGGCCGGATCCGGTTGAAGTAGTTCCAGACCGTCGCCGCATGGCGGGCCCGGGAACGAGGGCCGCCGTCGTGCAGCAGCCGGGCCCAGTCTCCGACATCGCGGGCGATCCCGGTGGCGAGACCGTCGAGCTTGGACTCCAGCCACAGTCCGAACGACGATGGCCGGTCGTCGAGGAACACGCCGATGTGGTCGAGCACTTCCGTGGTCCGCTCGACGCTCAGGCCGCGCGACCGAAGCACCGGGAAAACCTCCGAGTACCGGATCACGTCGACCTCGGCATGGCCGGTCAGGACGATGACCAGGGCCTGGTCGACGTTCAGACGCGTCTTGCGCGGCCAGCCGCGGGCCTCGCCAAGGCGGTGGGCGCTATGGCGGGCCCAGGCCGGCCAGGGATTGCCGCGGCGAGCGTCCTCATCGCTGACCCGCCCCGTGAGGTCTCGGCGGGCCTCGAACAACGCGAGCTGGCACCAGACCGCGGACGGAGGGGTTGCAGGGGCCGGATCGGGTCGCCGGGGTCGGCCCCGGCGACCGTTCTTGACCGCCGATGGCTTGGGACGCCGGTCCCAGAGTGCCGTCAGTCCGTAGAAGAACAGCTGCTGGTGGCGGAGGTGAGGCAGGAAGGACTCCGGTTTGCCGCCAGTCGCGGCGGCCTCCGTTCTCGCCTGGACCCAGCACAGACGGCAGTACTCCTCCCGCAGGGGTACTTGGCGCGTGCAGCCGGCGCACGCACCTCCCCTCCATCGGCTGGCGAACGAGGAACACGTCGAGCACCGCGGCTCGAAGAAACGCCCCCAGGACAGGCAATCCGGGCAGGAACTCGGGTCCATAGGTCACATCGGAGGAAGGGACCGACCATCCCGGCGGCGAGGAACCACCGCCGGGGCCGGTCCCGAGGAGCCAGCGGCCGCTTGCCGGACATCGGTGTCCTGGCCGGGACGGGTGACTTTCTGCGGTTCGGGGATCAGCAGGTCACCGATCTCGCAGCCCAGGACGACGCAGATCACGTCCAGGTCCTCCAGCTTGAGGGAGACCGGCTGCCCGGACCACAGCCCGGACATCTTCCCCGCCGAGATGACCAACCCATGCTCAGCCAGGTTCCGTTGGAGCTCGGACGCCTTCCAGATGCCCTTGTTCGCGGCGGTCAGCCGCAGGTTCCACCTCATCGGATCAGCCCTTCCAGCCGCTTCGCGGCCCGCTCTTGCCCTGCCGCCCAGGCGTCCTCGACCCGGGTCTGCTGCACATGGACGTACCGCATCGTCGTGGCAATCCAGGAATGTCCCAAAACCTCCTGGATCGAGATCAGGTCGAGCCCGTTCAGATAGAGCTGGGACGCGCAGAAGTGCCGCAGGACGTGCGGCGTCAGCTTGTCGGTCCAGCTGGGCAGGTGGAGCTTGGTAGCCTCCGCGAGACCGTTGCGCAGGGCATCGTCACCGACCCGCCGTGAGGAGCCGTCGGCGTTCTTGCGTTCGGAGGGCAGCAGTGGGGCGCCAGGGCGGGTGTGGTCGTCGCCGAACTGACCCCACACATCCTCGATGAACCACCGCAGAGTCCGGCCCGCACCGTTGATCAGCGGCACCATCCGCTCGCGCGGGCCCGATCCGCGCTTCCCCTTGCCATAGCGGACATGGAGCTTGCCGAACCGCCCGAGGTTCCACTTGATGTCATCCAGGTCCAGCCTGCGGGCCTCGTTCACCCTCAGCCCCACCTCGGACATCAGCTTCGAGGCGGTGTAGTTCCTGGCCATCGGGGCGAACTTCCGGCAGGTGGCCAGCTCACCGGCCCAGCCGGTGAACAACTGCCCGACCTCCGGCTCCAGTGGCGGGATCCGCAGCTGGGCGTCCTTCGCCCCGCGCGGCCGATTCATCTCGTCGATCGGACACTCGACAACCCGGCCGGTCATCCGGTGCAGTTCGACCTTGTGCCTCAGCTCCAGGAACGTGAAGTACGTGGTGAGCGCCTGCGACCGGGCAAGCCGGGTGCCGCTGGGCGAGTTCCGCAGCACCTTCCCGAAGTACGCGTCCGCGTCGGCGGGCTCCATGTCCCACAGCGGCCGACCGAACCACGTCCGCACCTGTTCCAGGTGACCGACGTCCCCGCGGATGGTGCCGTCCGTCAGCCCGGCCGACGCCCGTGCGAGCACGAACCCGGCCAGCGCGTCGGTCTCGAACTGCTCCAGTTCCTCCGCCGAGACCGGAGCCCGCACATCGCGGAGGTCCCGCACGACTGCCAGTGCCGCCAACCCGAGCCCCCTCACCTTCACCCGGACCGCAGATCGGTCGGACGAGATGAGAACGCTTCAAGAATCCCGAAGTTACGTCACCTGGCGGGAGAGCATACGAAGGAGGACGAACCCCCTGGCCACGGGGCTGGGGACTCAGCAGGGCTCAGGGGAACTCACGGGATGTCGCACACAGCAGTCAACGGTCAACGCCAAACCCCGTCCACAAGTTCGCCGCGCACGCGGACGCCTTTCCGTGGGCCTGGTCTTCGCAGCTGGCGGACGAGTGGTTCGGCGACCTGCGGGCGGTCCACGGCTGTGTCCGCTCGACGCTGCGTGGCTACCAGGAGGCGGTGCGGCTGTTCTGCGACTACGCCACCGACCCCGCCTACGGCTGGGCCGCCGAGTGCGAGCGGCGCTTCGGCACCCATCCGATCCAGGTGTGTCACGAGTGGAACACCGCCGTGCACATGCAGGAGTGCGAGGCCGAGTCCCCGAAACGGGCCTTCACCCGGGAGGAATTACAGGCGTTCTTCGACCACGCCGACGACGGGGTGAGCCGGGTCCGCAGACGCGGCCGCAAGGGGTGGCTGCCCGCCTTCCGCGACGCGATGTTGTTCAAGACCTCGTACGCCTACGGGCTGCGGCGCAACGAGACGCGGATGCTCGACACGGCCGACTTCGGTCGCAACCCCGAGGGGGCGGAGTTCGGCGAATACGGCGTCTGCTACGTCCGCCACGGCAAAGCGAAGAAGGGCTCGCCCCCGAAGCGCCGCAGCGTGCTGACCGTGTGGGACTGGTCGGCCGAGATCCTCGACCAGTGGATCAACGAGGTGAGACCTGCCATGCGACACACCGACGGGCCCGCCCTGTGGCCGTCCGAACGCGGCCGGCGCGTTGGTCTGCAACGGCTGGACTCCCGCTTCGCCGCCTACCGCGACGACCTCGGCCTGGACCCGGTCCTGGACTTCTACTCGCTGCGCAGGTCGTACGTCACCCACCTGATCGAGGACGGCTGGGACCTGCTGTTCGTCCAGCAGCAGGCCGGCCACGACCACGCGTCCACCACCTCCATCTACACCTGTGTGTCCTCCGACTTCCGCACCCGCACCCTGCGGCGGGCCCTGGACACCACCATCGAGGCCGCGCTCAAGCCCCCGAGGAGGGCCCAATGAAACGCCAGGTCAGCTACCAGTGGCGACTGCGCGAGAGGATGGCCACCGCCGGGATGTTCACCACCAGCGAGTTCGCCCCACCGCTCGCCGAGCGCGGCATCGACCTCTCCCTCTCCCAGGTCCACCGCCTGGTCACCGGCACCCCCGAGCGGCTGTCGCTGCCGGTGCTGGCCGCGCTCTGCGACATCTTCGAGTGCATCCCGGCCGACCTGATTGCCACCAAGGCGGAGAACGCCACCATCCGCAGGGTCGCCATCGGCGACGCGGTCGTCGACCTGTCGGCGATCCGTCCCAAGCGCGCCCGCATCCGGCCCGAAGGATGAGCCGCACCCGCGTCCGCGCCGAGGTCCTGTTCTGCGCGCGCTGCCGCCGGGCCGTGCGTCTCGGGGCGGCGCACTTGCCCGAGGGCTATCTCTGCCCGCGCTGCTACGACCACGTGCTGGAGACCTATGGGACCTGCACCGGCTGCGGCACTGAGCGGCTGACGCCCGGCCTCGCGCCGGACGGCGGCAAGCTCTGCACCGACTACGCCGGTGGCCTCGGCGACTTCACCTGCGAACGGTGCGGACGAGAGGCCAGGCGCTACCGGCGCGGAGTCTGCGGCCAATGCGTGCTGGCTGAGCGCCTTGGCGAACTCCTTGACGACGGCACCGGCTCCGTCCGGGCCGAACTCCTCCCACTCTTCGACGCCCTGGGGCAGACGCGCCGCCCGAAGGGCGCCCTGACCTGGACCAGCAAGCCCCACGTCCAGCGGTACCTGCGGGCCCTGGCCCGCGGCGAAGTCCCGCTCACCCACGAGGGCCTGAGCCGGCTCACCCCCTGGCGTTCCGTGGCCTACCTGCGTGATCTGCTCATCCAGGCCGGGATCCTGCCACCGGCCGACCGGCAGCTGCTGCTGTTCCAGCGATGGCTCGCCGAGAACTGCCCGCCATCGACGATGCCGGGCACCGGCAGTTGCTGGAGCTCTTTGCCGCCTGGCACGTCCAGCGCCGCCTGAACACCCTGGTCGGCCGCGGCCCGCTCACCGGCAAGCAGGTCCAGCAGGCCCGCGACGAGATCCGCCTCGCGACCGCCTTCCTCGATCACCTTGCCGAGCGTGGACGGTCTCTCGCCGACTGCGCGCAGGCCGATGTCGACGCCTGGTACGCCGGCGGCCACACCGCCCGGCGCCTCACCCACGCCTTCCTGCGGGGGGCGATGCAGTCCAAGCACCTGCCGAAGGTCGCCATCCCGCACCGCTCCACAAGCAATCCCGCCCCGCTCGCCCAGCACCAGCGGCTCGCACTGCTGCGACAACTCGTAAACCACGACGACGTGCCGCTCCAGGACCGCGTCGCGGGCGTGCTCGTCCTTCTCTACGCACAGCCGCTCACCCGGATCGCCCGGCTCGGCATCGACTACGTCCTGCACGAGGACGGCGAGATCCTGGTCCGGCTCGGCGACCCGCCGTCGCCCGTTCCGACCCCCTTCGCCGGGATGCTGCTGGACTACCTGGGGCAGCGGCCGAACACCATGACCGCGACCAATCCGGACGCCCGATGGCTCTTCCCCGGCCGCCGGGCTGGACAGCCCATGACCCCGGAAACCCTGGAACTCCGACTCCGTCACCTGGCCTTCCCGACCCAGCGAGGACGCACCGCGGCGATCCGCCACCTCGTCCTCCAGGCCCCCGCTCCGGTGGTCGCCCGGATGCTCGGCTACCACGACGACACCACCGCCCAGCTCGCCGTCGAGGCAGGAGGAACCTGGCGTTACTACGCTCCTGGCGACCACTCACGGTCACCAGGAGCGTAGTAACGCCGCCCCGCCGAACAGTTCGGCGGGGCGATGCGATCACAGTGGAATCGAATGGGCTCAGGCTCGCTCTCGCACCTCGGTGCCGTCGTACGTCCCGCCGATGCAGGTGCCTAGCCCGGGCTCGATCTGCATAACCTGCCCGCCTCCGTCCAAGCACTGTCGCGGGAAGATCCAAGCTTCCGCGTTGGCGAATCCCGCGCTTCCGAGCGTGAGAGCAACGGTCCCGGCGCACAAGGCAACCGCTGTAAGGGCACGACGCATGGGGACATCCTCGGGTCGAATCGGTTGGGCAAACAGCCAATTGGATCCCCGTTCGGTGCCTTGCTTTCGGCATTCCTCCGATTGTGGGCGCGTCATGCTCGCATCCGTCGGTTGCCGAGGAACGACTACCTGGGGTGTGAAACTGGCGACCACTCACGGTCACCAAGAGCACTCAACAGCTGAGGAATACGAGACTCCCGATTACGCGAGGTCGCCAGTTTCACACCCCTAATAGGGCTTTGTTAGGTCCTGTGGTGTGGTTCTGGTGTTGGTGCGGGTTGGCCGCATATCGAGCAGGCGCCGGTCCAGGTGGCCAGGAGGGCCTGAAGCGCGCGGAGGACCGCGTAGAGGGTCAGGCCGGCGCAGGCGCTTTTGGGTCGAGCCTGAGCATGGTGCAGAACGCCTGGGCGAGGGAGGCGAGGGTGACGTGGCGGTGCCAGCCGGGGAAGTTGCGGCCCTCGAAGTGGTCCAGGCCCAGACCGTCCTTGAGCTCGCGGTAGTCGTGTTCAACGCGCCAGCGGATCTTGGCGATGCGGACCAGTTCGCGCAGCGGGGTCTCGGCAGGCAGGGTGGAGAGCCAGTAGTCGGTGGGCTCGGCGGCGCCGGGCGGCCATTCGGCCAGCAGCCAGCACTCGGGCAGGGAGCCGTCGACGGCGCGGCGGATCGTCCGGTTTGCGGGTCGGACCCGCAGTGCCAGGAACCGCGAGCGCATCTCGGCGCGGGGATTGTGCTTCGTGGTCTTGCTTCCCTGGCGCCAGGTCACGGTTCGTGCCGCCGATCGCCCTGTGTCCAGGACGAGTTGGCGCAGAGTGCTGTGCTGACCGGGGTAGGCCGGTCCGGGCGGGCGGCCCTGGCCGCTGTAGGGCGGGCGCTCGGGGACGGCGTCGCCCGGGTAGGCGGTGGTGGTGCCCTTGACCGCGACGGCGTAGGCCAGGTCGCGCTCGGTCAGGCCCTCGCGGAAGCCGGTCGCGTCGCCGTATCCGGCGTCGGCGACCACCGGCAGGTCAGGAAGTTCCCAGCCCTCGCGGACCTCGTCGAGCATGTCCAGGGCCAGGCGCCACTTCTCCCTGTGCCGCTCGCTGTCGGGGATGGCCGCCTTGGCGCGTCGGCGCTGGATCGCCCCGGTCAGCAGCGCATCGCCGGTGTTCTTGGTGTCGTCCCAGCTCTCGGGCAGAAACAGGCGCCAGTTGACCGCCGAGGAAGCGTGGTCGCTGACCAGATTGACGCTGACGCCGATCTGGCAGTTGCCGCGCTTTCCCAGCGCACCGCAGTACATCCGCGCCACACCCGGTGAGTCGTAGCCGTCCTTGGGAAAGCCCACATCGTCGATCGCGTACGCCTCCGGCGAGATGTGAGCGGCAGCCCAACGAGCCAGCCGCTCACGGACCTTGGCCCAGTCCCAGGTCGAGGAGGCCACGAACTGCTGGAGCTGCTGGTGGTCCACGCCCAGGCGCTCGGCCATCGGCTGCATCGACTTGCGCTTGCCGTCCAGCATCAGCCCGCGCAGGTACAGCTCGCCCTTGGCTCGCTGATCCCGCCGGGCCAGAGAACCGAGCATCTCCGCCGCGAACGCCTCCAAGCGTGTGCGGACCGTGTCCATCTCCTCGGGCGTCACACCTGAAAGAACATCACAACCTATCTGGAGATGATCAATCGGGGTACCTAACAAAGCCCTACTAAGAGCGCTTCAGGAATCCCGAAGTTACGTCATAGAGCGGCAGAACGCCCGAAGGAGAAAAAAACTCCCTGGCCACAGGGTCGGGGACTCAGCCGGGCTCAGGGGAACTCACGGAATGTCGCACAAACCGCCGCTGTCTCTCGCTCTCCTGTCGTAACCGCAGCGAGGTGGGCGGGCCGGGGGCTGACTTGCAGGGCCGACCGGGCGCGCGTCACCCTGATAGTTGAGGGCAGGTGCTGACGTGCACACCAGCGACGAGATCTACCACCGGGTGCTCTGGGACCCGCGCTTCGACCCCGAGCGGTTCGTGATGGGGATCGCCGAGCGCGGGGCTCCGCCGAAGCGGGTCCTGCTCGGCGACTTCGTACCGGGCGGGGAGATCCCCTGGCACCGGGTGGTGTTCTTCGAGGCGGACGGCCAGGTCGTCTGGGACCGCGCCTTTGGCATCGACCGACTCGACGAGGCCCTCGTCGGGCAGGTCGGTCCCGTGCCGGCCCCGGCACCCGGCGACGTCCTCGCCGTCCCGTCGACGAACCGCACCGCCGTCGCCTGGCTGCCGCCGGCAAAGTTGTGGCCGCCGATCCAGCACATTCGCCGCGAACACGACCGGCAGATCCGCCGCTGGCCGCCGCACGTCAACGTGCTCTTCGGTTTCGTCCCCGAGGCCGAGTTCGCCCGGGCCCTGCCGCTGGTCGCCGCGGCGCTCGCCGAGGCGCCGCCGTTCACCGCCCGCCTGGCGGGCGTCCACTGGTTCGGACACCGCGAGGACGCCACCGTCTGGCTCGACCCGGCCGCCGCCGACCACGAGCCCTGGGCGCGGCTGCGGGAGTCCCTGGAGCTCCGCTTCCCGCTCTGCGGATCGCACTCGCACGGCTACACCCCGCACCTGTCCCTCGGCCGTGCCCCGGACCCGCACCCCCTCGCCCGCAAGGCGGAGGCCCTCCTCGGCCCCATGACGGCCCTGGTCGACGAGCTGGTCCTGCTCTCCCGGCGCGGCGACGAGCCGATGCGGGTCCGGGCCCGCGTCCTGCTCGGCAGCGGCGACGTACGTCACCCGGAGAATCCGGCCCTTCCGGGCAACCCTCCGCCACCACCACCCGTCTAGTCCCATACTTCGCGGTCGTTGATTTGTATGGTGTGACCGGTCCGGGGGTGTGGCGTTGGGTGGGGTGTGTCGATGACTTCCGCTGCGTCCTGAAGTCCGCCGCCGATGCCTTCGAGCACGGCTACGCACCCTGGCTCGTCACCGACGTCTTGGTGAGCGACGCCGGCCCGGACGTCCACGATGCTGGACTCGTCGTCGCCCGCCGCCTGATCGGGACCGGGCAACTCGTCACCGCAGAGCATGTGGTGGGGCAGCTCACTGCGTACGCAGGGGCCCCGGTGCTGGAATAGCCTCATGGCCGACACACCGTTCCACACCGGTTCGCCCATCACCCACGACACGGACCTGATCATCATAGGCGGCGGACCGGCCGGCTGCGCCGCCGCCCGCATGGCCGCCAGCGTCGGCATGCGCTCGGTCCTGATCGAGCCGGACACCCTGTGCCGCAGCCTGTACCGCATCCCGGCACTGAACAACGTCCTCGGCGGCTGCACCAGCGGCCCCGAGCTCGCCGACTCCATCACCACGGAGCTGAAGAGCACTCAGCTGTGCCGCCTGGAACTCGGCCGCCACGCCGTCGAACTCCGCGCCGCCGACGACCACGTCACCGTCACCCTGGACACCGGTACCCGCCTGACCGCCCCGTACACGGTTGTCGCCACCGGCGTCGGCCCCCTCCAGCCACGGGACGCCGCCTGGATCACCGCCCCCAGCAGCCTCACCCTGCCCCCGCTCTGGCAGGCCGACGCGGACGACGCCGAAGGCCGTACCCTCCTCGTCCTCGGCGGCGACCGCCCGATCGGCACCTTCCTGCGCGCCCACCCGACCACCGAAACCCGCCTGCTCGTCGCTCACCCCGCGGCCGACGAGTACAAGACCGAGGAGATCCGCGACGATCCCCGCGTCACGCTCCTGCCCGTCGAGCACCTGACCCTGCACCCCTTCGAAGAGGCCACGGCGACAGCGGACGCGCTGACCCGGGACGGCGGACCATGCACGGTCACGGCAGACGCCGTCTACGTGAGCATCGGGAACGCGCCCACCGCCCCGTCCGGCGACCTCAGCCGCGACGGGAACGGCTACTGCCCGCCGACCGGCCAGCACCCCCGCATCATCGTGGCCGGCGACCTGCGCTCCGCCCGCTTCCAGCGGATCATGACCGCCCTGGGCTCCGGCAGCGAGGCCGCGCTGCACGCCTACTACGCCGCGCGGGAGCTGCTGCCCTGATACGTGGAGGTCGGTCCGGGAGCATCCCCGCGAGCGCGGGGATGCTCCCGGACCGACCTCCATTCGAACCGGGGCGGTTCATCCAGCCGCTCCTCTACGGCTTGCGTCGTCAGCTCTGTCCGTCCTGCCTCTCGCCATGTCTGCGCCACCGACTGCACTTCTTTATGTGCGCGGTGTTGTTGGTCTGGTTGTCGGTTTCGCGATTCCGTGGCGTCGCTCGCGGTGGCGGGCCACGGCGTCGTTGTTGGCGCAGCGCACAGAGCAGTAGGCGCGTCTGCCGTTGCGGGAGGTGTCGACGAAAGCCAGAGCGCAGTCGCGTCGTGCACAGCGTCCCAGCCGCTCGGCGTCGGCGGAGCAGATGACGTAGGCGAGTCCGGCCGCGGTGATGGCGCGGATGTGCGCGGCCGGGTCGGCGCCGGTGGCGCTGTAGTGCAGATGGGGCTGTCCATCGTGCAGAGAGATAAGGGGGCTGCTCGAAGCGTCGGCGAGGAGCGCATTGACCGCATCACACCGCACGTCGAGGTTCTGTCGCCCGAAACATGCGGCCAGGCGCCGGCTCCATGTCCAGATGGTCTCGGCCTGCGCGGTGGTGAGCGTGCGGTTCACCACTCCATGCACGGCCAGGAGCGGTTCCAGGTCTGCGGAATGGGGTGCCTCGGTCAGGTTGACCAGGTCAGCGGCGAGTCGGGCGGCCTCACCGCCGTAATGGTTGAACTGCATAAGACAATTACATCATCGTGTGGCCCCGGGGCGCACCGGGGCGACAGGCTGAGCGCCGTATGGCCGTCGTGGCCTGCAGGACGACACCGGATACGACGAGATCTCGGAGGCACGATGGTGCAGGCTGTCCGCTTGCTGCGGCAGGGGACCGCGACGGCGCCGGTGTTGATGCTGGTCCAGATCGCCAGTCTTCAGGCCGGGGCGGCCGTCGCGAAGGAGGCGTACGCGTCCGTCGGTCCCTCGGCTCTGGCCGGTATGCGGCTGTTCTTCTCCGCTGCGATCCTTTGGCTGCTTGTCCGGCCGTCACTGCGCAGGGTCACGGCGGTGCAGTGGCGTGCAGTGATCCCGCTCGGCTTGGTCTTCGCGGCCATGAATGTGGCGTATTTTCAGGCCATCAGCCGCCTGCCGATCGGCGTGGCCGCGACCGTGGAACTGCTCGGCCCGCTCGCCTTGTCGATCGCTCTGTCCCGTCGGCTGGAGCATCTCGTGGTGGCGTTGCTGGCGCTGGCGGGCGTATTGCTGCTGACGGGCCCGGGTGCCTCGCTGTCCGTTGCCGGGCTGGTGCTGGGAGGTGCCGCCGCGCTGTGCCGGGCCGGGTATGTGGCCCTGAGCCGGCGGGTCGGACGGCTGTTTCCTGACTGGACGGGCCTGTCGCTGGCGCTGGCCTGCGGTGCCTGCGTCCTGACCCCAGTTTCCGCTGTCACGGACGGCGTTGCGGTGGCGACCCACCCGGCGGTTCTCCTCACCGGTCTCCTCGTGGCTCTTCTGTCCTCGCTGATTCCGTACGCGCTGGACATGACGGTGCTGCGGCGTATCGATGCCGGCGCCTTCGGGGTGCTTCTCGCACTGAGCCCCGCCGTGGCGGCGGCCGTCGGTTTCCTTCTGCTGCGCGAGCAGCTGACCGTACGCCAGCTAGTAGTGCTTGGTCATGTTGGTGCGGGGTCTGGCATGTTGCGGTGACAGGTGGGGCAGGCGCCGGTCCAGATCGCGAGGAGTATCTGCAGCTCGTGGACGACTCGGTAGAGGCTCAGGCCGACGCCGTCTCTTTTGGGGATCGGCTCAGTCGCTGCAGGGTGCAGAAGGCGTGGGCGACCGAGACGAGGGTGACGTGGTGGTGCCAGCCTGGCCAGGTTCGGCCTTCGAAGTGGGCCAGGCCCAGGGCCTGTTTCATCTCGCGGTAGTCGTTCTCGATGCGCCAGCGGAGCTTCGCGGTGCGCACGAGGACGGGCAACGGGGTGGTTGCGGGCAGGTTGGAGAGCCAGAACTGCACGGGCTCGTCCTGGTCGGCGGGCCATTCGGCCAGCAACCAGCGGACCGGAAGCTCGGTGGCGGCCGTGGCCTTGCGGATCTCGCGTCCGGCGGGCCGGATCCGCAGGGCCACGAAGCGCGAGTACATGCGTTTGTGCCCGCTGCGGCCACTGCCCGGCCGTGATCCCTCCCTCCACTGCACCGGCCGCGCGGAAGACTTTCCGGCCGCGATGACCAGGCTCTTCACCCTCCGGGCCGGCTCGGGGTAGGCAGGAACCGGCCGTCTGCCCCGGCCTGTGCAGGCCGGGGCAGACGGCTGTGCGTCCTCGGGCTGTGCGGTGGTCGGGGTCGAGATGCCCACCACGTAATCGAGACCGCGTTCTTCCAGGCCGAGCCGGAAGGCGGCGGTGTCACCGTAGCCGCCGTCGGCGATGTCCTGGGGCACCTCGATGCCCCAGGACCGCGTCTCGTCGATCATGTCGAGGGCCAGCTGCCACTTCTCGACATGGCCCACCTGGGCAGGGATGGCGCACTTGCCACGGCGGGCCACTTTGGCCTGATCGGCCTTCGGCGAGGCGGGATCCCAGCTCCCGGGCAGGAACAGACGCCAGTTCACCGCCGCCGAGGCGCCGTTGGAAGCCAGGTGCAGCGACACCCCGGCCTGGCAGTTGGTGACCTTGCCCGCAGTGCCGGTGTACTGCCGGGTCACACACGCCGACGCATCCCCGTCCTTGAGGAACCCGGTGTCATCGATGATCGACGCGGTGGGCTTGACGACCGGCTGCATACGCCAGGCCAGACGGGCCCGCACATGCGCCGCATCCCACGGGCTGGAGGTGATGAAGTGGGCCAGCGCCTGCCGGTTCCCGTCTTCGCCCAGGCGGGCGGCCATCGGTTCCACCGACTTGCGCCCGCCGTCCAGCAGCAGGCCCCGCAGATAGACCCCACCCCACCGACGCTGATCCGCTCGCGCGAACGGCTCGAACATCTCCGCCGCGAAGTCCTCCAGATCACACCGGACCGCAGCCAACTCCCCACTCAGCACGTCCTGTCAACGACACGACCCATCAAGAAGACACGCCATCGCAGACCGCACATGACCAAGCACTACTAGTAGGGCTTTGTTAGGTACCCCGATTGATCATCTCCAGATAGGTTGTGATGTTCTTTCAGGTGTGACGCCCGAGGAGATGGACACGGTCCGCACACGCTTGGAGGCGTTCGCGGCGGAGATGCTCGGTTCTCTGGCCCGGCGGGATCAGCGAGCCAAGGGCGAGCTGTACCTGCGCGGGCTGATGCTGGACGGCAAGCGCAAGTCGATGCAGCCGATGGCCGAGCGCCTGGGCGTGGACCACCAGCAGCTCCAGCAGTTCGTGGCCTCCTCGACCTGGGACTGGGCCAAGGTCCGTGAGCGGCTGGCTCGTTGGGCTGCCGCTCACATCTCGCCGGAGGCGTACGCGATCGACGATGTGGGCTTTCCCAAGGACGGCTACGACTCACCGGGTGTGGCGCGGATGTACTGCGGTGCGCTGGGAAAGCGCGGCAACTGCCAGATCGGCGTCAGCGTCAATCTGGTCAGCGACCACGCTTCCTCGGCGGTCAACTGGCGCCTGTTTCTGCCCGAGAGCTGGGACGACACCAAGAACACCGGCGATGCGCTGCTGACCGGGGCGATCCAGCGCCGACGCGCCAAGGCGGCCATCCCCGACAGCGAGCGGCACAGGGAGAAGTGGCGCCTGGCCCTGGACATGCTCGACGAGGTCCGCGAGGGCTGGGAACTTCCTGACCTGCCGGTGGTCGCCGACGCCGGATACGGCGACGCGACCGGCTTCCGCGAGGGCCTGACCGAGCGCGACCTGGCCTACGCCGTCGCGGTCAAGGGCACCACCACCGCCTACCCGGGCGACGCCGTCCCCGAGCGCCCGCCCTACAGCGGCCAGGGCCGCCCGCCCGGACCGGCCTACCCCGGTCAGCACAGCACTCTGCGCCAACTCGTCCTGGACACAGGGCGATCGGCGGCACGAACCGTGACCTGGCGCCAGGGAAGCAAGACCACGAAGCACAATCCCCGCGCCGAGATGCGCTCGCGGTTCCTGGCACTGCGGGTCCGACCCGCAAACCGGACGATCCGCCGCGCCGTCGACGGCTCCCTGCCCGAGTGCTGGCTGCTGGCCGAATGGCCGCCCGGCGCCGCCGAGCCCACCGACTACTGGCTCTCCACCCTGCCTGCCGAGACCCCGCTGCGCGAACTGGTCCGCATCGCCAAGATCCGCTGGCGCGTTGAACACGACTACCGCGAGCTCAAGGACGGTCTGGGCCTGGACCACTTCGAGGGCCGCAACTTCCCCGGCTGGCACCGCCACGTCACCCTCGCCTCCCTCGCCCAGGCGTTCTGCACCATGCTCAGGCTCGACCCAAAAGCGCCTGCGCCGGCCTGACCCTCTACGCGGTCCTCCGCGCGCTTCAGGCCCTCCTGGCCACCTGGACCGGCGCCTGCTCGATATGCGGCCAACCCGCACCAACACCAGAACCACACCACAGGACCTAACAAAGCCCTACTAGAGGTTCTGGATCTCTGACCGGCCCGGCGGGCGGTGTCTGCTGGGGCAGGGCGTGTGTGGTCCGGTCGGTGCTGTGGTGACCCCTACGACACCTCCGACCGATCAGGTCTGTGGAAAGACCGGTGGCGCTGGGTGCCGGCCGGTCCTCGCACGTTCTGCCCTCATGGGTCCGTCGAGTTCGGGATCCTCGGTGGATGAGCTGCCGCACGGTGACGCGTTTTTCCTCACGAGCTTCGAGCTCTGGACACGGCGTGCGCCCGTGCGGTCCGGCGGTGCCGCGCACGGCTGATGAGGTGGCGGGCCTTGGAGCCCTGGAATTAGTGCGCCGTGCGGCCCCGCGTGCTCGCGTTCGAGAACAGCACTGGCGAAGGGGCGGGATCCATGGACGTGTACTGCGGGATCGACTGGGCGGAGGGACACCACGACGTCGCGATCATCGACAACACCGGCAAGCTGCTGGCCAAGTGCCGAATCGACGACGACCTGGACGGCTACCAGCTGCTGCTGGACCTGATGGCCGATCACGGCGACAGCGCCGAGACGCCGATCCCTGTGGCGATCGAGACCAGCCGCGGCCTGCTGGTCGCCACGTTGCGGACCGGGGCCCGGCAGGTGTTCGCGATCAACCCGATGGCGGCCTCCCGCTACCGCGACCGGCACGGAGTGAGCCGCAAGAAGTCCGACCCTGGCGACGCCTTGGTCTTGGCGAACATCATCCGCACCGACATGCCGATGCACCGGCCTCTGCCCGACGACGGCGATCTGGCCCAGGCCATCGCCGTCCTCGCCCGCGCCCACCAGGACGCGGTCTGGAATCGGCAGCAGATCGCCAACCAGCTCCGCTCGCTGTTGCGCGAGTACTACCCGGCCGCCCTGGAGGCATGGCGGCACAAGGCTGGCGGACTGACCCGGCCCGACGCGCGGAAGATCCTCGCTGCGGCGCCGACCCCGGCCACGGCCGCCGAACTGCAGCTCTGGAAACTCAAGGTGATGATGCACAGCGCCGGACGCAAGCGCGGCATCAACGAGGATGCCGAGAGGATCCAGACGCTGCTCCGGCAGCCGACCGCCCGGCAGTTGCCAGCAGTCGAGGAGGCCATGGGCATCCAGGCCAAGGCCCTGCTGGTCCAGTTGAACGCGGTCTGCAGGGCCGTCGACGAGCTCGCCAAGGCGGTCGAGCGGACCTTCCGCACCCACCCCGACGCGCCGATCATGCTGAGCTTCCCCGGCATCGGCGCACAGGTCGGTGCCCGCCTCCTGGCTGAGATCGGTGATGACCGCACGCGCTTTGCCACTGCCGGCGGACTGAAGGCATACGCGGGCGCGGCGCCCATCACCCGGGCGTCTGGGAAACGCAAATACGTCGGGCGCCGGTTCGTGAAGAACAACCGGCTCAACCACGCGGGATACCTATGGGCCTTCGCCACCCTTACTCACTCGAAGGGTGCCAACGCTCATTACCGACGCCGACGGGAGGCCGGAGACTGGCATGCCCAGGCCCTGAGGCACCTGTTCAACCGGATGCTCGGGCAGCTGCACCACTGCCTGCTGCACCGCTGTCACTTCGAGGAAGGCACAGCGTTTCCCCCACCTGTCCCCACTGGCTGAACCGAGCTTCAGGAGCCGATGTCCCGGGCTTCGTAGCCTTCCAGCCCAAGGGCCAGCAGGGGCGGCACCAGTGCGTGGAGGTACCAGCTCACATCGGTGAAGCCGGCCGAGCCTGGCAGGCTCCGCCGGTTAATGGTGGGGCTAAAGCTGCAGGCTGTGCGGTGCGGGAAGAAGAGGAGCTGACCGCCGGTGCCCGCTTGCGCGTGGTAGACGCAGACGGCGACGTGGTACTTCGCAGCATGCTCGGGCGCGTCCAGGAAGGCCAGGACCTCCCCCGTGTGGTCGTTGGTGGTCGACTGCCAGTCGTACAGGTCATTGTCGTTGACCATGTACGAGAGCGGCTCCTCCAGCGACCACCCTGAGGTGGCCAGAGCCTCGACGATGGTCCGGACCGTGATCTCGCGCGCAAACGTGAAGTCGATGTCTGCGGTTCTGGACGACACAGAGGCTCCTGGTAAGGCGATCAGCGGCACCGCATCGTCGCCGACGGCGTGGATGGCTGTCGATTGATTTGACGGCTTAGCTGCATGAGGTGTCTTTGTGCGCGATAGTCGTACTAGGAGGTTGACGGTTCGAAGCCGGGCGGCGCGGCCGTTTGCTCGGCGCCTGTACGGTCGGGCACGACCACGGGCCGACATAGGCCGACCACAGGCCCGACCACGCAGGCCAGGGCCCTCGGGACTGGGCCCGGCAGCAGCGACCCAATCGGGCACGCTCGTTGCCGGTGCACGCCACCAGTCGGGATCCGACGTTGCGCAAGGGAACGGGAGTGGCGCGGCCAAGTGCCGGCCGCGCAGGAGGCAGCCGCCGCCGGACGCTACCTCTCCGCCTGGCCCGCCCTCACCCTGCGGGCTGAAAAGACCCCTCCAATTGAGGCGTTCCTCAGCGAAACAAGTCGGGGGCGGGTAAGAACCAGGCCAGAGCCCAGCCACAAACGGCGACGGTCTGTAGGGGATGATGGAGAAGACGGCGGAGCCTGAGGACAGTTACGAACTCGTACCGCTCAGCTCACCAGCGGGGACCTACAACCTGACTGAGCTGCGCGAGCGCAAGAAGCGCCGAGAGGTGAGTGAGCGCTATACGCCGCTGCCGACCGATATGGCAGCGTCAAAGCTCCCGTGGAGGACTCGTAGCGGTCCTCACTGACATGAACGGCCCCCACATCAGTCATCGATGTGGGGGCTCTCCTCGTTCGTTGACACAGAATGCCAGTTGCCTGGCTGCCAGTAGCCTCCCGCCATGGGAGAAACCGAGGTCCGGGTCGTGGTCCGTAAGTTCGATGGCAGCCTGCACTGGCACCACTCGATGGTGTGGTTGGGCGAGGACGAGTTCGGGGTCTGGCTCGGTGCGCCAATCGGGACGATCTATAGCAAAGGCGGGAAAGGGGAGGTTTACACAATCGAAGAGCAACGAGTCATGCTCTTTCCACACGGAGCCTGGTGGACGGCCCGGTTCCAGGCAGCTCCAGCCCACCTGGACGTCTATTGCGACGTCACCACTCCTCCCGATTGGCCGCACAAGGGAGAAGTGACCACGGTGGACCTGGATCTGGATGTCTGCCGGATACGGCAAGACGGATCCGTCTTCGTGGACGACGAGGACGAGTTCGCCAGTCATCAGAGGCAGTACGGCTATCCACGAGACGTCATCATGCATGCGGAGAGTGCCGCCGCGTGGCTGTCAGCCGCGCTGCACGACGCTGCAGAACCCTTCGGAAGCCGCTACCGCACATGGCTGGACCGGGTCAGCTGAGATTGGCTTCGGTGTTGGTCAGGCTGCGATAGCGAGGGAGCGTCCGCCCTCAGCGGATGCCCTTCTCGCAGCGGCCGACACCCCGTTGCGGCCCGGTGCACGGGAACCCGGCGGCCAGCGGGGTCGGTGATGCGCTGCCCGTACGATGACCGGCGTGACCGTCCGCCGTGCCCTTGGCGCAGGCCCCCAGGCTCCCGCGCCCAGCATCCGCGCCGCCCAGGCCGACCTGCTCGACGCTCTCCCCGGAGAGCGCCTGTCCGACCTCGATGAACTGCGTGCCCGAGGCGTGCTCGGCACACGCCCGGCTGCGCCCCCGTCCCCGCGACGGACCCTCGGAACCGGCGGCCGCGCCGACGACGAGCTGCCCCACCATCCGGCCTGACCTTTGATGCCGCTTTCCCGGTGTTGTTTTCAGGGAATCGGCTGAGATCTGCTTCCGGCTGGGCCTGTTCAGCCAGGAGCGCCTCGGGGATCGGCGGCCGGCCAGTCCCTCTCGCGCGCGTCGGCGGGTCCGCGCGCACCGGTGTCTCGGTGTTCGCCGCGACGCGATGCACAGAGCGCCATGGCATCCGCCCAGCACTCCGGGAATGGACGGACGAGCAGACGCGACTCGCGTTCTGCACCCCAACCGTCTACCAGCGCATGCCGAGCTTGACCACCACGGGCTTGTCAGTAGCGTTCTGACGGCCCGGCAGGACGTCTCCGCCCTTCGTCACGACCTGGCGGCCTCCGTGGTCGCCAGCCGGGCCTTCTTGCGCTTGCGGACCCACTTGATCGAGCCGAAGACTGCAGTGATCGCGATGGAGAGGATGGTGCACACCGGCGCGAACTGCCGCGCCAGCTCGATCACCTGGTCCATCCGGAACCGCAGCAGAAGCCCCGCAGCCGTGCAAAGCGCCACGAGCACGGTGACCCCCACACCCACGTGGTGGTCCTGGACCCATACGTCAGCGGCCGTCAGCCGACGCCGCGCGAATGCCGGCGCCCCCTTCAGCACCTGGGCGGCACGCCACGTCCGCGAGCGGACCTCCAGGAGATTCAACCAGCTCACGCGGCAACCCTCCCGGCCTGACGCGGCGCCTTCCGCGTGTGCAACTCCCCTGGGATCCAGATACGGCCATCGCCCGCAGCCTCGTAGAGCGCCGTCCTGAAGCGCGTCAGCCGATTCCGCACGGTCCCGTGGGTGATGTGCAGCTTGTCGGCGGTCTCCAGGCCCTTGAAGCCCATGACCGTCAGCCGCACGACGGCCTGAGTCTCCGGCGCCTGCTCATCGAGGATCTCCTCGAGGTCCGTGCCGAAGACCTCGGAGTCCACCACATAGTCGGTGGCGCCGAGCAGCCGCCCGATCCCCACCTCGTTCGCAGCGCCCTCTGTGAAGTCGTAGACGGCGTGCAGCCGCGCCCACTTCACCCGGTCCTGCGCCCACTTCACGTACGCCCGGCGGAACACCCAGACGCACAGGGTGATGAAGTACGACGCCAGGCAGCTGGCCCCACGCGGACCGCTGTAGTCCACCCTCCAGCCGCACTCCCGCTTCAGGTCGCGCTGAAGCTTCCGCAGCGCCTCCATCACCATGTCCACCATGACCGTGTCCCGCGCTTCGCTGCTGCTCTTCAGCAGGAGCAGGTCGTCGGGGTGCACGAAGAACTTCCGCCCCTGACGCTCGGAATGCCTCAGGGCGAGTCGGGCGAGCGACCCTTTACGGATCATTCCGAGCACGATCGGCTGCACCTCTCGGTACAGCTCGTCCTCGAACACCTTGTAATCCCGCCCCTCGAACCGGTGGTAGGCCAGTTCCTCGATCCGCGCGGCGTCGCGTCGGAGCCGAGCCGCACGGTCCCCGGTCAGCTCCGCGGCCACGATCTCGTTGATCTCGTTGATCTCGTCTTCGGTACTCATGGCATAAGCCCCCTCGGTCTGGATCCACTGCCAACCCCGACGATGTTCTTGTCGCGCGGGAGGTCTGTTAGCAGTTGCCTCGTTGTATAGGAGGGGTGTGCGGGCAGATCCTGCGAATGTCACACGTGATTTGAACTTTCCTCAAAAGAACGAAGCGAGATTTCGGAGCAAGGCTCTGACCAGGGAAAACGCGAGCCGAGGTCAGGCCGGCGAACCGGCCGTGCCCTTGGCGCAGGCCCTCAGGCTCCCGCGCCCAGTATCCGCGCCGCCCAGGCCGACCTGCTCGACGCTCTTCCCGGAGAGCGCCTGTCCGACCTCGATGAACTGCGTGCCCGAGGCGTGCTCGGATCCAGCCCGGCTGCGCCCCCGTCTCCGCGGCGGATCCTCGGGGCCGGTGGGCGGCACCCTCATGGGGTGCCGCCTACCGGGCGTGGGTGGTGTTGGTGTCAGCTGACCTGGAGGGTCAGGTTCTTCGGCCAGCCGGCCTGGTCGAGGCGGGAGAACAGGTCCTTGAGGTCGGCGGGCTTGAGCTTGATGCAGCCGTTGGACTTGTAGTCGAAGTCGGCGTCCCAGCGCCAGAAATCGTCTTCCTTGAGGGGAACGTCGACGGCCTGCGTGCCGTCGGCGAGCATCTCGCTGTGGACGAACATGTCGGTGCGCTCGACGGGCTTCTGGCCGGCCTTGGGTGTGCAGGTCTTGTTTTCGAGCTGGATGGCGTAGCCCTGGATCTGCACATTGGGGTTGTAGTTCCACCCTCCGCGGTTGGTCTCGTGCCCCTTGACCTTGTAGGTCCCGTTGGGCAGCCAGCCCTCGTTGGAGAGGCAGGTGTCCTTGCTGCCCATGCCAGAGTTGGCGCGGTAGGTCTTGACGGCCTTGCCGTTGTGGACGAGGGCGAGGGTCGAGTACATCGGGTGCTTCTGGTTCTTGGTGAACTTCAGGGAGTACCCGGTGGGGCCGGGCTGGGCGTTCCCGGTGCCGGTGCCGGTGCCGGTGCTGGGCCGGGCGCTGGCGGGCGCGGTGATCAGCGCGATCCAGGTGGCCGGACCGGCGACCCCGTCGGCCTGCAGCCCCCGGTTCCTCTGGAAGGCCTGGACGGCAGCCGCGGTAAGGCCCCCGAAGGACCCGTCGGCCGTCAGTGAGTACCCGCGGGCGGTGAGCAACTGCTGGAGGGCGGTGACCGCGTCTCCTTGGCTGCCGGTGCGCAGGGTGGTGGTCAGAGCGTTCCAAGTGTTCGGACCGACGACGCCGTCGGCCTGGAGGCCCTGCTCGGTCTGGAAGGCCTGCACGGCGGCCGCAGTGAGGCCTCCGAACTCCCCGTCGGCGGTCAGAGGGTGCCCGTGGGCGGTGAGGAGCTGCTGGAGCGCGGTGACAGCGGCCCCCTGGCTGCCGTGCGCAGGGTGGGCCACTGCTGGTCCCTGGAAGCGGGGGTGGTGGAACGGGCGGCTGAGGCTGCCGGGTCACTGCTGCTGGCGGTGGCGGTGTCGGGGGCCTGCGTACCGAGCGTGGCGAAGGCCGCGATGGCGAGGGCGGTCGTGGTGAGGGTGGCCCAGAGAGTGCGGGGAGCACGGTTCATGACCGTAGATCCTTTTCGTGTCGTGTGGGCCCGGCCGGCCGGGCCGCACCTGGGCATGGCGCGGCCCGGGGACCGGGAAGGGGGTGTGGGATGGTGCGGTGGCGGCTGCCCCGCGCCGGTGGGCGGGGGCGGGGCGGGGGATCAGATGAAGGTGATGTCCCAGTGGACGCCGCCGCTGCGCGGGACCTCGTAGACGTACTCGGCGGAGATCCCGTTGAGGGTGCCGTGCCAGCGGGCGTCGGTGCCTCGGGGGGCGCCCTTGCGCTGGGTGGTCTTGATCCAGTTGGTCACGCAGCTGCCCTCGTCACGGGTGCGCAGGTCGAGCTTGTAGCCGCCTGCGTGGGAGTGGTTGCCCCTGGTGCTGTGGCCGGACTCGGTGCCGCCGGTGATGACGATGGTGCACCCGCCGCTGGCCTTCTTCAGAGCGATGACACCCTGGACCGTGCGGGCACGGACACCCGCCAGAGAGGTCCGCCCGACCGGGGCCTTGATCCCGGCCGCGGCGAGCTGCGTCAGGGCCTGGCGCTGGGTCAGCCTGCCGTTCGCCGGAGCGGGCGTGGTCGGGGCGGGCTGGGTCGTCTTGGTCCCGTTGACCAGCTTGTTCCACGTCTTCGGACCCACGACCCCGTCCGCGGTCAGGCCGTGGGACCGCTGGAACGCAGCCGTCGCGTTCCGGGTGGCCGGACCGAACGCACCGTCCACCACGATGCGGTTCCCGTACCCGGCGAGCTGCGCCTGGGCGGCCTTCACCGCGGATCCGTTCGCGCCCTGGCCAACAGTGCGGACCAGCTTGTTCCAGGTGTTCGGGCCGATGATGCCGTCCGCGGTCAGGCCATGGGACCGCTGGAACGCGGCGGCGGCGTTCTGGGTGTTCGGGCCGTAGATCCCGTCGGCGGTGACGGACTGGCCGGCCGCGGCCAGCAGGTGCTGGGCGGTCGTGACGTTCACGCCCCGCGCCCCGCTCTTCAGCAGCGGCCAGACAGCCGCGGCCGGAGCAGGCGGCGTCGTTGTACCCGTTCCCGGAGGGGTGGGGGACTGGCCGGGGGCGAGGTGGGCGAGGCCGCGGAGCTGGGTCAGCGTGCCCTTGTAGACGTTGATGTCGGCTTTGCCTCGCAGGCCGGGTACCGTCCCGTTCTCGGTGTACTGCCAGATCGACCAGTACCTGCCGCCGACCGGAGCGGGCTCACGCGTTCCGCTCTCGTAGCGGGGCTGCCACAGCGGGCTGTTGGCCAGGGCGCCGGTGTTGCCGCGCAGACAGGTGTCGGCGAAGTCCTTCGAGGTGTAGACGATGGGGTTCACCCCGAACGCCTGACGGGCCTTGGTGAGGAATGCGGCGACCTGGGTGTTGTTCACCCCGGCCGGGCACCGGCCGCGGATCTTCTCCAGGTCGACCACCGGCGGCAGCTGCCCGGCACGCTTGCCGTCGTAGCCGGCGGCCCGGGCCGTACGGACGAAGTGATCGGCCTGGGCGGCGCCGGAACCGGAGTCGTAGAAGTGGTACGGCGCGACCATCAGCCCGGCCCGCGACGCCCCCGCGAAGTCACCGGCGAACATCGGGTCGCGGTAACCGGCGCCCTGCGTCGCCTTCTGGAACACGAACGAGTACCCCGCCCTCACGGACGCCGACCACTGGATCGGGTGGGAGTTGTGATGGCTCGTGTCGAACCCCTTCACCCCGTACGCGGCCGGGCTGTTCGCCTGCGCCTCCTCGTTCCCGGAGAAGCTGATCAGGCCAAATCCAGCGGCCGCGACCGCCACCATGGCACCCGCCTGAAGACCCGTCTTCTTGCTGATGATGCGCACGACTTCACCCCTCGTCAGACCCACCGGCACACACCCGGCAGGCAGTTTGCGCCGCGCCTTTGCGGCGTCGACGAGATGAAGATTCGGGGTACCGCCGTCCCACCGGTAGCCTGATCGCCATTCCAGCCGTACCGCGCCGTCCCGGCCGTTCCACAAGGCCCCTGACCTGCGAAAAGAAACGGCTCTGGAACACGACGATCATCGGTACAGGGGGGAAGACCCGTGCGACCCGAACAAGGCGACATGCCACCCGCGCAGCCACTGCCAGAAGTCACCGCACTGCTCCAGGCACTGCGACAGATCAAGGCATCCAAGAACCTCTCCCTGGACGCCTTCACCCACGACACCGGCTACTCCCGCTCCTCCTGGAACCGCGTCCTCAAAGGCACCGCATTCCCACCCCGGACAGCGGTAGAACGCCTCTGCACCCGCCGCGGCCTCGACAAGAACACCCTGCTCGGCCTCTGGGACACCGCCGACCAAGCCCGCCGCGCCGCAGACACCCAAGAGGAGACACCGCCGGAAGCGGCGTCCACTCCCGCACCGGCAGACCCCGCACCAGGCGTACCGGACCCCACACCGCCGACAGCAGCCCCGGACCCCACACCCGCCCCCGCAACTCCGAAACCCGCAGCGGCCAGCCCGGACCCCGCACCATCCACGCCCGGCCCGGTCGAACCGGCAACGCCGGCCGCTGCCCCCCCCAGAAACCATCCACGTCCAGCCCTGCCGAACCAGCAAAGCCAGCAGCTGCCTCCCGCAGCCGGGTCAAAACCCTCGCGCTGATCGCCGCCACCCTCGCCGCGCTGCTGCTCGTCGGACGCTGGTACTCGGTCCACGAAACGAAGGACTCCGCCGTCTCCCAGCCCGGGACCGGCGGCGACAACCGTCCCGGCGACGAGCAGCCAGTGGTCGACGAAACTCCCCTGCCCCCGAAGAACAGCACCGCACCGACCACGGCCCCGAAGGACGACGAGAAGAAGAACAAGGACCAGGACCCCACGGGCGAGGAAGACACGAACACGAAGTCACCGCGCCCCAGCAGTTCAGCCAAGGACGAGGCATCTTCCCCAGCCTCTGCTTCTGCCTCTCCCAGTACGGCCGCCTCGCCCGGCGCCGCCGGCCGCGCCAGCTGCCGCTACAACTGGGACCGCACCCAGGTCATGGCCAAGGGCATGGTCGGCTCGAAGGTGAAGCAGATCCAGTGCCTGCTGAACTCCAACTACGACTACACGCTCACCGTCGACGGCAACTTCGGAGAAGGCACCGACACCGCCGTACGTGCCGTTCAGAGCTGCAGCGGCCTTAAGCCCGATGGCCAGGTCGGACCCCAGACCTGGAAGTACCTCGACACCCCCATGTCCGGCTGCGGCCACTGAGCCAGGTGCTGTTCGGTCCAGGCGCAATGGCTTGACGCGATGTGAGACTTGCAGCATGGATATGGGGCGTGAGTCGCGGTGGGAAAAGGACGCAATGACGGTGGAGATCGTTTTTGCTCTGGTGACTGCCGTCGTGCTGGCTGCGGCGGTCTTTGCCGTCGCTCTGGCTCTCGCACTGGCTTTTGGCGTCTCTGGTCCAGCGGGGAAGGGCGCGTTGGTGGGAGGTGCGCTGCTCGGAGCGGCGGCCGGAATGTGGCGTTTGGTGCGGGTGCTGCGTCGGTTCGACGCACAGCGCCGTAAAGGTCACTGACCGCAGGCCTCCTCCTTGGGGTCGGTAGCCCGCTGGCGGTTGTTCCAGCATGTGGTGCCGGAGGCACCCCCGCGGCCTCAGGGTGGCGGTGTCGGCGTCGGCATGGTGACCCTGCCCTGGGCCCGCCGATGTCCCGGAGCCGGAATCTCTTGCGGCACCTGTTGCGTCATGCCCCGCAGGTTCTCCTGCGGCATCTGTTGCACCCCCTCCGCGCGACGCCAGGCGTCTACGCAGGTCACCATGCTCGTAGGGGCGTGGTCGGGGTGCTGACATCCCCTCTGCGCACCCCCCTGCCGCCCGAACTGCCGAAATGGAGAGGGTGGGGGCGGGGCGGGCGGAGCGCTTCGGGGATCGGCGGCCGGCCAGTCCCTTCTCGCGCGTCGGCGGGGCCGCGCGCGCCGGTGCTCGCACCCCTGGCCTGTTGGGCCGGTCTGGGCTGCCGACGTCAGGCGTGCCGAGTGCGGTGGCTCCGGTCAGCGCCGGGCGCGGCACCATCTACGACCCGCGCTGCAGTGCCTGCGCGGACGTCCGCCCCGTGCTCCTCGGCAGGCCGGTGGAAGATGCGGGTGACCGTGTGCAACGGCGCCCCGGCCTGACCCCGGAGTGGGGTAGGCCGGGGCGCCATCGGAGCAGGTCAGGTTCCGAGGTATTCCAGGAGCCAGCTGACCGGCACGTCGTCCGCCGAGTCGGCGGCAGCCGTTTTCATGCGGCCGATGAGGACCTTCCGGGTGCCGGGTGGCAGCTTCTCGGCGAGGCGGTCGCCGTTGTCGGGGACGTTGCGGGGCTGCACGCCGCTCCAGGAGCCGCTGGTGTAGATGCTCACGCCGAGCCTGACGTCTGCGTAGGCGCAGCCGAAGCTGAGCCATGTGTCGCCCCAGGGGCCCGCGTTGGGCGGAGGCACGGTCAGGATGATCGTGTGCTTGTAGTGGATGAGCCCACCAGCCTCGGTGAACGCGAAGCCATGCGGGATCTGGTCGAGTTGGAAGCTGTTGGCCACTAGCTACTCCTTGCTCAGCAGGGGAGCGACACATCACACGGTAGGAACCCAACATCCTGATTTGTTATTTTTTATGGCTAAACCAGCGATACGAGTGGAGCTGGTGCGCCCCGCACTGCCCCACACGCCCGCGTACCCCCTGCTGTCAACTGGTCTCCGGCGCGAAAGCCTTGGCCTGAACACGGATCTGGCCGGCGCACGGGCGACATTTCCGGTGGTCCAACTTCGTGGGAGTTCTCGCTTCTGTGTCCGGGATGGTTCTCAGTCTGGTGTCCGGGCCTGGGCGCTGTGGGCCGGGCCGGTTCGGGTGCTTCTATGGGGTGTTGAGCAGTGATGGCCAGGCGCTGGTGCTGGACAAGCAGTGAGGATTGGCTGGTCACTGGGTGAGGATTACCTGGTCAGGGAAGTGAGAGCTCCCACATCCGAGTACCGCTTCGTGTACTTGCTTCCCATCTGGCACTACTTCCTCCGGACCTCGGATCCCAGTCTCCAGGTGTCCAAGATCAAGGGGCGGCTTCAGTGTTCCCTGGCCCACGACATCGACACCGGGCGCACCGACCCCTGCGACGCCGCAGACCGCATTCGGTCCTGGCGGATCTGACAACCACCCAACAGTCCCCGCGCGATCGAACGGCAGCCATTTTTTGGGTCGTTCCGGGTCCGCAGCGTGACAGGCCGACGCGGCTAGGCGTGCGCTGCGTGGATGTGGCTGATGTAGCCGCCGCGCTCGTCCCGGCCGAAGACCCCCTCTGGACGGACCGCCGGAACAAGTCAACCAGCTCAGAGTGGTCCGGGGCGGCCTCCCCACCGATCAAGGCCAGCAGATCCTGGCGGTGCTCGATATGGGTCAGCGCCCGGACGGTCAGAACGTCTGCGCACGTCCCGGTGATATCGGCTTTGACCTCCGCGTACATGTTCGTGATGAGGTCGAATTTCATCGGCTGACCATCCACGTTCAGTCGTGCGGTGGCCGGGTGCGCCCGCCCGTCGGCGGACTCGGCACTGTCCCGGTGCACCGCAACGAACGGGGCCGCCTGGTGGGGGAGGCTCTCGTGTTCCGGGCCGTGCCGGCGGGCTCAGTCGGTCGAGTTCGGGCGGTCGGCGGCGGCGACGAGGTCGGCGAAGGTGAGCGGTTCGCCCGGGGCAGGGGCGGGCGCCGGTGCGGACTGCGTGGTCAGGCCGTCGAGGGCAAGGTCGAGATGGCGGTGCAGCAGCGTGCCGTCCGCGTCGAGCCGGGAGAGACCACCGGGCAGGGGGCGGGACAGCCGGATCGACAGGAGGATCAGGTCCCCCGCCCCCACCTCGGGGCGCAGCCTGCCGGATTCGTGCGCCGCGCGGATCAGGTGGTCGAGCGCCCTCGATGTGCGGGTCCGGCTTTCGATCAACTTCTGGTCGACAACGAGCCGTTCGAGCAGCACCGGGATTACCGCGCCCATCCGGAGGCCGGCTGCCGCGTGGACGAAGCGCCGTACCGCGTCGTACGCGTCACCTTCCTCCCGCGCCGCCTGGTGGGCCGCGGCCTCAAGGCGTGAGAGCAGGTCGCCGGTGAGATCACGCACGAGTGCCTCGCGGTCGGCGTAGCGACGGTAGAGCGTGGCCGGCCCCACACCCGCCCGGCGCACGATCAGGTCCAGCGGGGCGTCCAGGCCCCGCTCCAGGAACACATCGCGGGCGGCATCCAGGATCCGTCGTCTGCTGCGTTCGGCGTCCGCCCGCATGAGATCCACCTTCCATCAATGAAGCGGAGAACTTCTCTCCGTCTATGCTAGCGTGCCGTAGGCGGAGAAAATTTCTCCGCTTCGCTCGAAAGGGGCTTCGTCATGACCACTGGCGCGCTGAATATCCGCACTGTCATCGACGGTGTCGAGTACGGGGACGATGCCGTTCGGCAGTGGGAGCTGGACCGTTCACGGGCGGCGCTCACCCTGCTGAAGCAGCGGATCGGGGACGAGCGGATGCGGGAACTCCTCGCCCCCGATCTCGCCGCGTCAGACGCGGTGATGGCACCGCTTCCGAACGGGTCCGGAGGAGCCTGGCGGTCGGCCGTCACCGAAATGACAGTCGCCGGGATCGACATGGACCGGTTCCTCACCTGGTGGCAGGGCCGGCTCGCGGGCGGTGACCGGTCCGCGCTGCTCTCCGCCAACCCCGAGCACTACCTCGCCGACTCCAGCGGCGGAGTGGTCGAGATCATCGAGACCATAGGATCCGGCCCCCTCCGGTTCTTCCTCACCTTCCACGACGGCGTCGAAATCGCGGACGAGGGCCACGAGGAGTACCCCGTACGCATCGGCGGCACCGGACGCCTCGGTGACGGCACGGAGATCGCCCGCGTCATGCATGAGTTCGGCGACGGCCCCGACGGCTTGCGCATCCGTCTGACCATCCAGTTCCCGGCCAACGCCCCTGAGCACGTCTTCGTTGGACATCAGTGGCACTTCGCCTGCGAGTTCACCAACTGGCTGGAAGGCGCGCACGCCCAGGCGTGAGCTCCTTCCGCACGCAGGCGGGGATCCCCTGGCGATCAGGGGATCCCCGCCGCCAAGGGGGATCCCGCGCCCCGGGCTCTCCTCTGCGCGGCCCGGCGAACAGCGATTTTCGATAGGACCATGTCCATGGCAATAACAACTCCGGCCGTGCCGGCGCAGGCCGACCCGCCCACCACCGCAGAATCCGGCATCCTGCGTCGCGCAGCCTGCGAATTCGGCCTCACCGGCCTTCTGCTGTTCTTCGTCGTCACCGGCGTGCGCTGGCTTATTGCACCCGACTCACCGATCTCCGTCCATGACATCCACTACGCTCTCGCCATCCTTGGCGTCACCATCGGTGTGCTTCTCATGGTGTTCATGATCTCCCCACCCGGCCGGCGGTCCGGCGGACACCTCAACCCCGCCGTCACCATCGCGCTGTGGCGGCTCGGCGCCTTCCCGGCCCGCGCCGTCGTCCCGTACGTCACGGCCCAACTGGCCGGTTCCGTCGCGGGAACGGCGCTCGGCCGACTGGTCTGGGGACCGGCAGTCTCCCGCGTCCCCGTCGGCTACGCGACCGTCCACGCCGACCCGGCATGGGACGCCACCGCGATCCTCACGGCGGAGACCGGAGTCCTCGTCCTGCTGACCATGATGCTCTCCGTGCTCCTGGCACACCCGGCCGGCCACAGACTGCTCCCCTGCGCGGTGGGCCTCGCCACCGCGGTCATCATCGCGACGTTCGGTCCCCTCAGCGGCGGATCGGCCAACCCGGCACGACAGTTCGGTCCGGCGCTCCTGGCCCAGGACACCACCCACCTGTGGATCTACCTGCTCGCTCCGGTGCTCGGCGTGGTGCTGGGAGCAGCCCTCGTGGCTCTGGCCAAACCCCTGACCGCACAACGGCCCCGGTGCTGACAAAGAGGGAAATCACCAATCGGCTATCGCGACGGACCGGAACGTCGGCCCATGAACCGCCCCGGGTTTGATGGAGAACCTCGGGCCTCGCCGGCAGGCTCGCCCAGGCCGGGCGGCGACGCAGCCCACTCATCGAATGGAGCGGCTCGGACGAGACACAGCCGGTGAGTCACGTCGAAGACTGCCTGGGGTTCATCATCCCGATTCTCTGACCCGGCGTGCCCCCGAGGCGAAGGACCTCGGACGGCCGCCCGCCTCGGCTGTGTTGACCTAGGGTGCGGCCTGACCCCGGTCAGCCACAGGCACGGATCCGCCCCGAACAGCGGGTCCGTGCCCCAGGCCCCTGAAAGGTGCCTCAAGACATGTTCTCCACTTTCGATCTCGAGTTCGCCTGGATCGGCCTCGGCGCCGCAGTCGTCCTCACGGTCGTCCTCCTGGCGACCGACGCGCTGCGCAGCGACCACGCCCTCTCCCGGTGGAAGGACCCCTCCTGCCTGGGCTGGCTCGCCGTCGTGATGTACCTGTTCCACATCTTCGAGGAGTACGGTATCGCCGCCGACGGCGCCCGGCACGCCTTCCCCGACTCGCTGTGCACCACGCTCGGCCTGGGCACCTATCCCGACTGCGCGATCCCGACGGAGTTCTACCTCTTCGTCAACATCGGGCTGACCTGGGTCGTGGCGGTGCTCTGCGCCCTGCTCGCACGCAGGTACGTGATGATGGGGTTCGCCTTCTACAGCCTCGTCATCGTCAACTGCTTCTTCCACATCGTCCCCGCCCTTGTCACCGGAACGTACAACCCGGGACTGCTGACCTCGGTCGCGATGTTCCTGCCCGCCTCGGCCTGGGTCGTCAACGTGTTCCTCAAGCACCGGGAACCGACACTCGGCGTGGGGCGCCTCCTGGGCATCGTCGGCGTCGGCCTAGCCGTCAACGGCTCCCTGCCGCTCACCGGCATCCTGGGACCGACCAGGCCTCTGACCGCAGTACGCCGCACCCCGCAGCGTCAGGGCTGTCGTCGTGAAGTGGTAGTCGCTGAAGCGGGTGAGTGCTTCCAGCCGTCTGTGCCGTAAGCCGCCGGCCGAGGCTTCCCGGCTGCACCAGGTTGTCCAGCGCTGCATGTACGAATTGGCCCATCCAGCTTGGACAAACGGGCCGTCGGCGACACAGAAACGGCGCCGCACCGGGTGGGGTGCGACGCCGTAGAGGGCAGGCGGGGGAATCAGCGTTTCCGGCGGGAGGCGAGGTCGATCGGCGGTTCCATTGCACGCTGTCGGCGGGCCGCCTTCTCCTGGCGTTCCTTTTCGTGCTGCGCAACCCGGCGCTCGTAACGGTCCTGGAAGTCCGGGTGGTCGAAGCGGTCGTCGTCGTCCATCGCCTCGATCGCAGCCAGCTGGTCCGCTGGAGTGCGGAAGCCGGCGATGAGCGGGCTCAGGCGGTAGACACCGTTGCCTTCCTTCCACACCATCTGCGCGAAGCCAAGGTGCTGGAGCCCCCGGGAGGGCACTGTCACGTTGGCTGGCCGGGTGGGATGATCTTCGGGTTGATCATGGTGGAGGGGGTTGTCCGTGGGCAGTACGCCGCCGCCGTATAAGGGGCACCGGTACCCAGTCGAGATCATCGCGCACTGCGTGTGGCTGTACTTCCGCTTCCCGCTCAGCCTCCGCGAGGTCGAGGAGCTGATGCTGCAGCGCGGCGTGATCGTCTCCCACGAGACCGTCCGCCGCTGGTGCCTGAAGTTCGGGCAGTCCTACGCCAACGGCCTGCGCCGCCGACGGCCCCGGCCCGGCGACAAGTGGCACCTGGACGAGGTCTTCATCAAGATCAACGGAGAGCAGAAGTACCTGTGGCGGGCCGTTGACCAGGACGGCAACGTGCTCGACATCCTCGTACAGAACCGGCGGGACACCGCTGCGGCCAGGCGGTTCTTCCGTCGGCTCCTCAAGGGAATCGGGGCCGTGCCGAGGGTGGTCGTCACGGACAAGCTCCGTTCCTACGGCGCGGCCCACCGCGAGGTCATACCCTCCGTCGAGCACCGTGCCCACAAGGGCCTCAACAACCGGGCTGAGAACAGCCACCAGCCCACCCGACAACGCGAACGCGCCATGAAAGGCTTCCGCTCCGTCGGCGGAGCCCAGCAGTTCCTGTCCGCGTTCAGCGGCATCTCACCCCACTTCAGGCCCCGCCGCCACCTGATGACCGCCAGCGAATACCGCACCGAGATGACCATCCGCTTCGCCAGCTGGGATCAGGAAGATCGCCAAACGGGGCGGCGTGGTCGTCCTGCTCGACGGCACCCTGATCCGCACCCGCCGCCGCACGGGTGCGGAGAACCGGAAGAACTACAGCGGGAGACACAAGGCCCATGGTCTGCTGTTTCTCGCTCTCACCGACGAGAAGGGCAACCTGATCTGGATCTCCTCGGCCCGGCCCGGACGTTCCAGCGAGATCACAGCCGCCCGCCACGACAAGATCACCGAACACCTCCGCGAGGCCGGCCTCGGCGCCCTGGCCGACCTCGGCTTCGTCGGACTCGACGACCAGCCCGACGACGACCCGGTGATCATCACCGGCCGCAAAGTCACCCGCAACCACCGCCTTACCGACGCGGAGAAGGAGGCGAACCGCCTCCTCAGCCGCGAACGCGCCGCCGTCGAGCACGGCTTCGCCAACCTCAAGAACTGGCGCATCCTGACCAAGGTCCGTATGAACACCCGCCACGCGACCACCCTCCTGCGGGCCCTCCTCGTCCTCGCGAACGCCGAAGTTCAGAGGTGACCGACGATCACCTTGCAACGGTCAAGCTCACGACCGGCACGAGTACGCCATCACCGCCTCACACCAGCCCCGTGACCTGCGAGATCAGGGTGAAAACTTCTCAATGAGGCTCGCAACCCATCGGACCGAGAACCCGCGATCACCTGTTGCGTGACCAGCGTGAAGCTCGTGCCGGGAATCAATGTCAAGGGCGTGACTGCGGCCACGAAACCGAGTACGAGATGCCACTGCACACTCCCCGGATGGTGCACAGCCTGCGGCTTGCGCCACGGCGCCAGCGCCGTCGATACCGCCCGGTCAACCGCGGACTTGCGGACCGTCTCGACCAGCGGGGGAGCGGTCGAGGGGGCGTACGGCGAAGTCGATGGCGCGGTCCGTTCGCGCGCGGTCCCCGGAGACGAGGAGATCGAGCTGCAGGCCCCGCACCTGTGCGAGGACAAGGGTCGACAGAGCGGAGGCGTCCTCGGGCGGCCAGCCGTCCGCGACAAGCCTGTTGGCGATGATCCCGATCCAGTCGTGGACGATCGACCGGGAGAGTTCCTCATCCTCCCCGGACCCTTCCCCGTGATGGCCGACGAATTCGAAAAGCAGGAGGAACTGGCGCTGCTCCTGCGGTTCGCACAGCCGACGCCACAGAGCCCTGACGAGTTCGGCCGTCGAGTGCGCCTCGCGGAGCTCCGCGTCCGACGTCAGCCATGCTGCCAGATCCGTGCGGACCTTCTCTGCGACGGCCAGGAGCAGCGCGTCCTTCGAGGAGAAGTGCCGTAGCAGTGTCGCGTGGGTGACACCGAGCGCCTGCGCCACGGGACGCAGGGACAGGCTGCTGATGCCGTGTTCGAGGATGTACTCGGTCGCCGCGGCCAGCAACTCGGGCCGCCGGTGCTGAAACCGGAGGGTGCGCCCGTCGACGTGGGATGAACTCATCGCCGCCCTCCGCTGTTCTGCGTTGATGGAGATTTAACAGTACCACTCGGTTGCCCTAACCGAGTGGTACTGCTACTTTTCTAGTCATCGCAGCCGGTCACTCCGGCCCCAGGACGAGCCCGCCCCGGCAGTGGTGTCGGCTCGCTCACCCTCCATCTCCTTCCGGATCCCCCGTTCCCACTCGAAGGACGGCAATGACTGATCAGAAGCGCATGACCCTGGTCGACCTCGGCCTCTTCACCGGCGTGCCGCAGCACGAGCACTTCTGCCGGATGAAGGGCCTCCTCGACACCCGTGAGATGGCGCCCTCCGCACACCCCTACGTCTGGCCACGCAGTGAGGCGGCCCCGCTGCCGGAGAGCTTCGACTACGACGGCACCGCACGAGTGACCAAGGAGTTCCTGGCCCGCACCGACACGTCCGCACTGCTCGTGCTCGTCGACGGGGTCATCAACCACGAGAGCTACTTCCTGACCGGCGGCCCGGACGTGCAGTGGCTGTCCATGTCGGTCTCCAAGAGCTTTGTCTCCGCGCTCGTCGGCATAGCGGTCGACGAGGGGCACATCACGGGCATCGACGAGCCCATCAGCTCCTACGTGCCGGTGCGGCCCGGTTCCGCGTACGACGGTGTGTCCATCAAGGACGTGCTCCAGATGTCCTCCGGCGCCCGGTGGAACGAGGACTACAACGACCCGGCCTCCGACATCTACCAGCTCACCGCCGCGACGGCGGGCGTCGGCGGCACGCTCGACGACTTCGTCGCCCGCATGGTGCGCGAGACCGGGCCCGGCACCGTCTGCCGCTACAACTCCGGTGAGACCCAGATACTCGGCGCCCTGATAGCCCGGGCCACCGGCCGCCCGATGGCCGACTACATGCGCGAGAAGCTGTGCGAGCCGCTCGGCATGACATCGGCGGGTTACTGGCTGGTGGACCCCGCCGGGACGGAACTCGCTTTCGGGGGGCTCAACCTGACCGCCCGCGACTTCGCCAGGCTCGGAGAGCTGTACCGCAACGGGGGTGTGTGGCAGGGCCGGCAGATCGTGCCCGCACAGTGGGTGCGCGACTCGGTCACCGGGACCGCGCCGCACCTGCAACCCGGCCGCCCCCTCGTCGGCGGCCAGCAAGCCGATGGAGTCGGCTACGGCTACCAGTGGTGGCTCCCGGCGGGAGACCGTGGCGAGTTCAGCGCAGTCGGCGTCTACAACCAGTTCGTCTATGTCGATCCGGTCAGCCGGACCACCATCGTGAAGCTCTCGGCCAGCCGCCTGTACGGGACGTCCCTGGACGAAGCCATCAGCGGCGAGGAGGAGACCATCGCTTTCCTGCGCGCGATCGCCCGGCACGGCCACTGACCCGCGATTGAACGCGGATGCTGTGCCGCGTGCGTGAGGGGCGGAGCGGGTTTCCACGCGGTGCCCGGCGGGCTCGGCGACAACATCACCACCCGTCAGCAACAGCCCGCCCCACCCAACCGACGGTGTGCAGCCGCTGGCCACCGGGCGGCGAACGCCAGCGCCTGACCATCGCCCGCCTGCTGCTGGCCCGCCAGTGCGTCGTCATCCTCGACGAGGCCACCGCCCACCTCGACAACACCTCCGAGGCGGCCGTCCAGGAGGCACTGACCGAGGCGCTCGCCGGCCGCACCGCCGTCGTGATCGCCCACCGGCTCTCCACCGTACGGGCGGCCGACCTCATCCTGGTCGTGGAGAGCGGGCGGATCGTGGAGCGGGGCACGCACGAGGAACTCCTCGCGGCGGGCGGCCGGTACGAGGAGCTGTACCGCACCCAGTTCGAGAACCCCGGTACCGAACACGGGCAGCTCGACGTGCAGCCCTCGGCGTGACGGGCGTCTCTGGCGCCCCAAAACTAACAGCGCTAGTTTGGGAGCGGACGCCCAGTCCGCAACCGTGTCCGGGAGGAACAGCGATGAAGGCCCACGACGGCATGTACATCGACGGAGCCTGGCGGCCCGCCGCGGGACGGGACACGATCGCGGTGGTGAACCCGGCGGACGAACAGGTCATCGCCGAGGTCCCGGCCGGCGGGGCCGAGGACGTCGACGCCGCGGTACGGGCCGCCCGCGCCGCACTCCCCGCCTGGGCGGCCACCGCCCCCGCCGAGCGGGCCGCGCGGATCGCCGCCCTGCGCGATGTGCTCGTCGCCCGCAAGGACGAGATCGCCGCGACCGTCACCGCCGAACTCGGCGCGCCGCTGCCGTTCTCGCAGGCGGTGCACGCGGGCGTGCCGATCCTGGTGGCCGGTTCGTACGCCGAGCTCGCCGCCTCGTACGCCTTCGAGGAGAAGGTCGGCAACTCCACCGTGTACGCCGAGCCGGTCGGCGTCGTCGGCGCGATCACCCCGTGGAACTACCCGCTGCACCAGATCGTCGCCAAGGTCGCCCCCGCGCTCGCGGCGGGCTGCACGGTCGTCCTCAAGCCCGCCGAGGACACCCCGCTGACCGCCCAGCTCTTCGCCGAGGCGGTCCATGAAGCGGGCGTCCCCGCAGGCGTGTTCAACCTGGTCACCGGCCTCGGCCCGGTCGCCGGACAGGCCCTGGCCGAGCACGACGGCGTCGACCTGGTCTCCTTCACCGGCTCCACCGCCGTCGGCAAGCAGATCGGCGCCACGGCCGGCGCGGCCGTCAAGCGCGTCGCCCTCGAACTCGGCGGCAAGTCCGCCAACGTCATCCTGCCGAGCGCCGACCTCGCCAGGGCCGTCGCCGTGGGCGTCGCCAACGTCATGGGCAACTCCGGCCAGACGTGCAGCGCCTGGACCCGGATGCTGGTGCACACCTCCCGGTACGACGAGGCGGTCGCGCTCGCCGCGGAGGCGGCCGCCAAGTACGGCGACCGCATCGGCCCCCTCGTCAACGCCAAGCAGCACGCACGGGTGCGCGGCTACATCGAGAAGGGCGTGGCGCAGGGCGCCCGACTGGTCGCCGGCGGCCCCGAAGCCCCGCGCGAACAGGGCTACTTCGTCAGCCCGACCGTGTTCGCCGACGTCACCCCGGAGATGACCGTCGCCCAGGAGGAGATCTTCGGCCCGGTCGTCTCGCTCATCCGTTACGAGGACGAGGACGACGCCCTGCGCATCGCCAACGGCACCGTGTACGGCCTCGCGGGCGCGGTCTGGGCGGGCGACGACGCGGAGGCGGTGGCGTTCGCCCGGCGGATGGACACCGGGCAGGTCGACATCAACGGCGGCCGGTTCAACCCGCTCGCCCCGTTCGGCGGCTACAAGCAGTCCGGCGTCGGCCGCGAGCTCGGCTCCCACGGGCTCGCGGAGTACCTCCAGACCAAGTCCCTCCAGTTCTGACCCCTGAGCACCGCCCCGTTCCCCGCTGCCGACCCTCAAGGAGCCTGTTCGTGGTCCGCGCCGCCGTACTGCCCGCCGTCGGAGCTCCCCTGGAGATCACCGACATCGAACTCCCGGAGCCCGGCCCTTTGTGTTGGCCGCGAAACAGTTCGGACGGTTGCCCTCGACATTGGTGAAGCGCAACTCGGCGCCGACGTAGGGCACTCTTTGCAAACGCTCAAGCGCATCCCCGTGGGCCAGGAGGAGCGGTCGGGAATTTCGGTGACCTCTGTCGACCCGGGTGCCGGGTTCGTTCGGTTCCGCCGAGGGCTTAGGCCGACGTCCACGCCTTCCTCGGGATCTTCAGTGCAGCCTGGTGGATATGGCAACGGTGATAGTCATTCCGAGGAATACGACCGCCACCGGCCCGTCTCGACAGCCAGTCAAGGAAGGCGTGGGTGCCACCGGCGGAGTCGGGACGGATGAGCTCCTGCCGTCCTCGCCAGAGCTTGAGTAGTTGAGCCGGAGCTAGTTGGGTGATTCAGGCGTTCATACGCAGCCGGGAAGACATCTTTGGCTCCCGCGTTCTGTTCCTTGGTACGCCGGGAGCCTGACTCCCAGCCGATTTACATGATGGTCCGCTGCGGGCAGTCCGGCGTATCGCTGCCCGTACGTCGGTCACCATGCGCCCCTGACCGGCGCGGGCCGGGCCCGCCACACAGGGGCAGCGTTGTCGTACTCGTGCTGTAGAACGCTGTCTGACAGCGACAGTCGCCCAGCCCCGTGTCGTAGCCACCGGGGCCCTGGTGTGCCGTGGCGGCGTTCGTTCCGAGGGAGATCGTGGTGGTTGAGTTGTACAGGGGGCCGGGCAGGCGCATGAACAGCGTGCCGTTCGTGAGCAGGTCAGCCGAGCTCCGCCGGCTCGATGCGGCCCTGCAGCACATGGGAGCCGGTGGTCCGGCCCTCGTCGATGTCACTGGTGAGGCCGGTATCGGCAAGAGCCGGTTGCTGGCGGAGTTCAGTACCCTCGCCCGCCGCCGCGGGGCGGCCGTGTTGCGCGGCCGGGCTACAGAGTTCGAACGGCACAGCCCGTTCCAGCCGTTCGCCGACGCGTTCGCCGACCTCGACCAGCGCGTGCTCGGGGTGTTCCCGTCGCTGCGGGAGCTCCTTCCGGTGCTGCGGGGAAGGACCGAGCCCTCGGGCGAGCCGTGGAACAGGGACCGTTTCGGCCTCTACCGGGCCACCTCGGACGCACTGCGCTGCATCCGGGGCGCGCGGCTCGTCGTGGTCCTCGACGACCTGCACTGGGCGGACCCGGCGTCCCTGGAACTCGTCGACCACCTCGTGCGGCACCCTGTGAAGGCTCCCTTCCTGCTCGTCGTGTCGCGCCGCGACCGCCAGGCCCCGGCGGCGCTCACCACGGCGCTGGCGCGCGGGGCCGATACCGGCGCGGTGCTGCGGATCTCTCTCGGCCCGCTCGACGAACGGGACTGCGTCGAGGAACTGGCCCGCGACCTGCCGCAGCAGCGGGCGGCCGAGATGTACGCCGCGAGCGAGGGCAACCCGCTGTACTTCCTGGCACTCCTGACGGCACATCGCACCGCCCGGCTGCCCGGGCCCCCGGTCCGGGACGGTGGTCCGCCCGCAGGCCTGGAAGCACTGCTGCTCGACGAGCTCGCCCCGCTGGACCCACTGGAGCGCGGCACCGTAGAAGCCGCCGCCGTACTCGGCGACCACGCCACGGCCGACCTCATCGCCGCTCTCACCGGCTCACCCGTCCCCGACGTCGTCGAGGCCCTGCGCGGGGTCATGCGCCGCGATCTGATCCGTACGGACCAGGCCGGACACCGTCTGGCACTGCGCCACCCGCTGATCCGGGCTCTGGTCCACGACAGCACCGACCCCTGGCGGCGGCAGGAGCTCCACCACAGGGCGGCGGCCGAACTGGCCGAGGCCGGCGCACCCCTCGCCGAGCGGGCGCACCACATCGAGCGTTCACTGACCGGCTGGGACCCGGAGGCCGCCGCGATCCTGACCAGCGCCGCCGAACAGACCGCCGTGACGGCCCCGGCCGCCTCGGCCCACTGGCTCGGTGTCGTCCTCGCGATCCTGCCCAACACCCCCGGACTCCTCGACAAACGCCGTGAGCTGATACTGATGCGCGCCGGGGCGCTCGGCACGACCGGGGCGCTGTGGGAGAGCAGAGACCTCTTCCACCGAGTGATCGACATGCCCGCCGACAACAAGGACGGCGAGGACACGCTCCGTATCTCCGCGGTCGTGCAGTGCGCCGTCATGGAGCGTCAGCTCGGGCGTTACGCCGAGGCCGACGCGCTGCTGCGCCGCGAACTGGACCGGAGGCCCGGGCCGTCACCGTCCCAGCGGATCGGTCTCGTCATCGAATGGTGCTGCCGCGCGCAGTTCGTCGCCCGCTTCCCCGAGGTACGGGAAGAACTGGCCGAGGCGTTGCGCGGCGCCCGCGATCTGGGTGACGGACTCGGCGAGATGGGCGCCCTGACGCTGGCCGCCATGAGCGAGGCGTACGAGGGTGACACGGCCGAGGCCCGTCGGCTCGCCCGGACCGCGGCGGGGCTGGCGGACGCGCTCACCGACGGCGACCTGGCCGGGCTGTGCGAGCCCCTGGTCAGACTGGGCTGGGCCGAGGTGATGCTCGACCGGTACACGGACGCGGAACGGCACACCGACCGGGGCGTGGACATCGCCCGGCGGACCGGCCGACTTTACATGCTGTCGCAGCTCCTGCTGTGCAAGGCGTACACCCACTTCCTGACCTGCCGGGTCACCACGGCGCTGGAGCTGGCCGACGAGGCCGCGACCATCGCCCGTGCCCTGGGCAGCGGCAAACTGCTCGGCCTCACCCTCGCGATCCGGTCCCTGTTCCTCATGCAGGCCCGCCCGCCGGGCGATCCGGACGTCCTGGCCGCCGCGGAGGAGGCGGCGGCAGCTGTGGAAGGCGCGGGCCAGAGCTGGTGGTCCACGCTGGCACGGTCCCTGCTCGCCTTCGCCGCGATGGGCGCCGGTGACCCGCACCGGACACGGGACATCCTGCTGGAGACGGGCGGGAGCAGGGACCTGTCCCGGATTCAGCCCTCACTCCTCCCGGAGTTCCTGGAACTGCTCGTCGCCGCAGCCCTGGCCGTCGGTGAGACGGAAGAAGCCGAACACGCGGCCGAACGCGCCCTCAAGGAGGCCGAACAGATCGACCTGCCGACCCGCCGGGCAGCGGCGCTGCGCGCCCTCGGCCGGATCGAGGCGCACCGCGGGGACCCGGCCGCGGCAGCACGGGCGTTCACCGAAGCCGCCCGGGAGAGCGCGCTGTCCGGGGCGACCCTCCGGGAGGCCCAGAGCCTGCTGCTCGGCGCCGCGTTCACCAGAGCCGCCGGTGACGGCGCCAGCGCGGCCGCCATGTGGCGCCGCGCCCGCCAGCAGGCCGCCGAGGGCGGGGCCACGCTGCTGGTCGCCCTGGCCGACCAGCAGCGCCCGGAGGTGCTGGGTGACACGGACGGGGCGGCGGAGCCGTCCGGACCGGCCGCCGGGCTGGCCCAGCTGACCTCGCGGGAACGGGAGATAGCGGAACTGGTCGCAGAGGGTCTCACCAACCAGGCCGTGGCCTCCCGGCTCTGCCTCAGTCCGCGCACCGTCGAGAGCCACATCGCCCGCGTCTACCGCAAGACGGGCGTCCCGTCCCGCGCGGCCCTCGCCACCCTGGTGGCCCGCCACACGGCTACGGCACCGGGCACGCCACCACCCTCGTGACCAAGTGCCGTCGGCCGGACGCGGACCGGAACGCTCCTCGGCCGAGCGTCCCGGAGGGCCTCCGTGCCGTGGAGTGCGGGTCGAATAACCACCGCCGGTGTCGCCTGGGGCGAGCAGCTCGTCGAATGGCAGCCGGACTGTCTGGACGAGGCGACCCTCTCCTTCGTGATGTGGCGGGCCTGCGGTGCCGGGCCCATCCGAGCATGGCGCCGTCTCTCCCGTGTGCGTCTCGACCGGCGCCGGTGTCAGTAGAACTACGCAATCAGCCACGGAAACCACCGGAACCTTCCTGCTCATGACCAACGGCCTGGTCACATGTTCTACGTTCTGTCAGGTCCGGCGTCCGGCCTGCCGGGGTCCGTTGTCAGTGCACCGTCCAGGAGTCCTCACCATGAGCGAAGTCATGAGCAAATCCCTTTTTGCTGCTGTCGCGCCTGACCGTGGCGGTGACCCCGCCGAGGGTGCCGCACTGGTTCGTTCACTGATCGCTGACGGGGCGGATGTCTCGGCGCACGACGAGCAGGGCGCCACCCCGCTGCACCGGGCGGTGAAGGCCCCGTACAGCGCCGACGACCCGCTGCCTTCCCTTGAGGTGATACGGGCGCTGCTGGAGTGCGGCGCGGATGTGCACGCCGTCGACAACCACGGTGTCACCCCCGCCGCGTGGGCCGTGGCCTTGAACGACTCCGAACCGGCGGCCTGGGCGAAGCGTTCCGTGGAGGTGCTGGCCCTGCTCGTCGAGCACGGCGCCCGGCTGGACGGCAAGATCCGCTCCGCCACCGGCGGGTCCCTCGCCCACGAGAGCTGCGCAGCCGTACCGGTCTACGCCTTCCTGCTCGACCACGGCGCACCGACGGACGCGGTCGACGATCGCGGAGACACTCCGCTGCACGCGACCGTCGGCTCGGCGCGACCGGGGCTGGTGAAGCTGCTGCTGGAGCGCGGCGCCGACGCCGCCGCGGTCAACGGCCTCGGCAGGACCCCGCTCGGGATCGCCCTGCGCCTGCCGGATTACAGCGAGAAGCAGCGGCAGGCACGGTCGGAGATCGTGGCTCTGTTGGAGGCTGCGGGGGCCCCGGCGCATGTGCGGTATCCCGTGGTGGAGGGCGGGCCGCTGCCCATCGACATGGAGGCGCTGCGGCAAGCGGCCGGGGTGATGCAGGCCGAGCTGGCCGAGGTGTGTGAGGCCGCCGGGATCCCGGACGACAGCGGCTGGCTCACCAGGCGGGTGGAGCCGGACTTCGACAGCTACCAGGACTTCGTGGCCGGACTGGGCTACGGCTGCGATCCCGACCATCTGCCGCATCTTCCCGAGTTGTGCGCCAGGGTGCTCGGCGGGACGGGTGCGACGCGCACCCTGGTCGGCGACCAGTCGGTGGACACGCCGTTCTTTCATCACGGCGACCTGGTGGTGAAGGGCGGCCTGGATGTGGTGGCCCCCTTCGTGGTCACCGGCTCCCTGGCGGTCGAAGACGTGCTGGCGGACGGCGGCCCGGATTCGGTGGTGGCCATCCGCGGCGGGGTGACGGCCCGAGGGGTGTTCACCGACGGCGAGATGTCCGTCGACGGAGACATCGAGGCCGACGTCGTCTATGGCTACTACAACGACAACACGCTCCAGGCGGGCACCATCCGCGCCCGCCTGGTCATCGAGGACGAGCACGCCACGATCGCGACCGTGGAAGCCGACCTCCACTTCGACCTGGACGACTTCCAGCAGGGGCACGGCGACGGCGTCCAGGAGCAGTTGCGCGAGCTGCTGGTGGACGAGGTCTTCGCCGTCGACGAGGACGGGGGCAGGGAAATGATGGACCGGGGTCTGCTGTTCGCCCGGCTCCGCGAGGGTCTGCCGGTCTTCCGCGCGGACTCGCAAGCCGAGGCCCACTGAGCGCATGTACCCGTCGGCCTGGCGGCCCGCCCCAGCCGACCGCGCCTCGCACTTCCCCCACCGAATCCGCCTTACCGGGCACTTCACCCCACGGAGCAACCACAGATGACCGATGACGAATCCCAGAGCGGCCCGTCAGTACCCCCCGCCCTCACAACGGTGCACTCACCGGTGGGGTACCGCCTCATCAGCGCCCAGGAGGCGGAGGAGCGGTTCCGGGTCTCCGCCGATGTCGGCTACCCGTACGCCGAGTTCGCCGACGAGCAGGAGATCCGCTTGTACGAGGGCGGTCTGCATGTCGCGGGCCATCTGGAGCCGGAGGGCGACAGCGACTGGGTGCCGTACAACACCGTCGTGGACGGTGATCTGACCGTCGACGGTGACCTGGACTGGTGGGACGACTGCGACGGCAACTTCCTCATGGTGACGGGCAGTCTGCGGGCCCGCAACGTGTTCCTGTCCGGCTGCCCCAACGTGGTGGTGCGCGGGGACCTGGAAGTGACCGGCGGCATCTGCGGCTCATACGGGGACGGCGGTTGGCTCGTGGTGTGCGGGCGGACCCGCGCCCGGATCGTCATCAGCGTGTCGTACTTCGGCATGACCTTCGCCGAGCAGCCGCAGGCACTGCTCGTCGCCGAGAACGGGCCGTCCAACTGCCCGGTGGACTTCACCGACGAGGAACTGGACACCGTCCTGCTGCCCGAACTCCTCGACGATGACGGCACGGCCGACGAGGGGAAGATCGCGGAGGCCTTGCGCGAGGGGCGGCAGGTGCTGCGCGCCGGGGTCCGGCCGAGCCATCTGGCCGCCCTGGAGGAGCTGGACGCGCTGCTGGTGCGTGCGGAGGAGGTGACAGGACTCGACCTGTCCGGACGCAAGCTGAGGCACTTCCCCGAGCAGCTCCTCTCCTTCCCCAACCTGCGGGTCCTCTCCCTGGAGGGCAACGCCGAGCTCAAGACAATCGACCCGCGCATCGGCGAGCTGGCCGCCCTCGAAGAACTCCACCTGGCCGGGACACAGCTGACCGGGCTGCCCGAGTCCATCGGCCGGCTGCGGAACCTGCGGCTGCTGGACATCTCCGACAACGCCTTCACAGCCCTGCCGGACTCCCTCGGCGACCTGGACCGCCTGGAGGTGCTGCGCGCCGCATGGCTGACCTGCCCGCTCCCCGACACGCTCGCCCGGCTGCACACGCTGCGCGAACTGGACCTGTCCCGCCAGCACCAGGGCCGCTACCACTGCGACACCCTGGTCGACTTCCCCCCGATCGTCACCCGCCTGACCGGACTGAGGACACTCGACCTGTCGTACGTCTGGCTGGCCTCCGTCCCCGACGAGCTGCTGAACCTGACCGAACTGGAGGAACTCAACCTGAGCAACTCCCTGTCCGCCCGACTGACGCGGCTGCCCGACCTGGCCCGGCTGCCCCGGCTGCGCGTCCTGCGCCTGAACGGCAGAGCCCCGGGCTCCAACCAGCCCCCGCCCAGCCGCGACCTGCTCTCCGGAATCTGGGACATCACCACCCTCGAACACCTGGAGATCGACCGCTGGGGCAAGAAAACGTTCGACGGCCGGAAGGCGCGCACCGCCTTCCGCGCGCTGCCCGACGACGCGTTCACCCACCTGTCGAACCTGCGGCACATCGACCTGTCGTTCAACGAACTCACCACCCTCCCAGAGTCGTTCTTCGGACTGCGCCGGCTCGAGTTCGCGGGCCTGCGGTACACCAAGCTCGACCGGCCCACGCTGGAGCGGCTGCGCGCGATGTTTCCGCGGACCCGGCTCGACCTGCGAGACACCGGCACCAAGGAGGTCGTCCACGACCCGAACTGGCAGTCCGTGCACGCCCTGGTCAGGACCGGCGCCGAGAAGCAGGCCGCACAGGACCACGCGGCGGCCGTCACCGCCTTCGAGGAAGCCGTCGCGCTCTGCGTTCCGGGCGCGTGCTACTCCGACCACGACCGGCTCTACGCCCACTACGGCCTGGTCAACGCCCTCGGCCAACTCGCCGACAACGCCCCGGACGCCGACCGCCCCGAACCGGCCACGAAGCTCATCCGTTACGCCGAGCAGACACTCTCCCTGATACCCGGCACGATCTGGCACTTCACCGACGAGGGCGCCTTCCAGGAAGAGGTCAAACGCCGCACCGGCAACGCCCTCGCCTGGCATCTGCTGCACAGCGGCGAACCCGAGCGCGCGCTCGCCGCCGTCGAGCAGGCACTGACCGTCGCCGACGCCCCGGAGTACGACTTCGTCCGCGACACCCAGGTCCGCGTCCTGCTCGCCCTCGGCCGCACCGACGACGCCTACCGGGTCGCCGACCAGATCCTCACCCGCGACCCCTCCTTCGGCGACCTCACCGACATCGCCGCCCTACCCGAATTCCAGTCGTGGCGGCAGACCCAGCGCACCGCCGCACCCGAGGCCCCGGGGAGCGCCCGGTGAGACCCGACCGCGCCGTACCGTCGCCCGGCACCCGCCCACTCGACGAACTCGACCAGGCGCCCTGGGCCGAACTCCGCCACGCCTACGGCCCGGCGACCGACGTCCCGGAGCAGCTGCGCGCTCTGGTCTGCGGCGACGGGGAACACCGGACCCAGGCGTGGGACCGTATGTGGTCCGCCCTCTATCACCAGGGAAGCGTCTACGAGGCCACGCTCCACGCCGTGCCGTTCCTGTTGCACATGCTCGCCGAGGAGACCACACCTCACCCGGCCCGCGTCCTCGTCTCCCCGCCTTCGTCGCCGAATGCCGAGCACGGCTTCAGGCAATCCTCGCCGACGCCGCTACGCGTTGAGCGGTATCCCCGGCACACGAGGAAGCGCAACACAGCGCAGGTTCCATGACACACAGCGGAACGCCGCACGGAATGAAGCACCTTCACCGACACGCTCTCCACTCAGTTCGTCTCACCGAAACTGCACCGCCCAGGTCGCACGTCATCCACAGGCACTCCGGTCTGACTTACCTCGGTGAGGCCGGGGCGATCCTCCTGGCCGCGGAGATGCAATTCGTCCGCGAGAGCGTCCCGCGCATCCGCAGCTACGCCACCGCCAAGATGGGGTCCAGCCAAGGTGAGGCCAAAAGCCACAACGGCTCTGCCGTGACCTACGAGGTACTGCCTTCGAGCTGGCGCGGAACGCGGGAGGCACGCAGTTCGCGCAGTCGGGGATGTGGTTGCAGAGGGTATCGTCGGAGACGCCGAGGAGTTTCGCGATGGACTCGATGCTGTTCTCCGGGTTGGGCAGCATGTCGCGAGCCGCGCGCAAGAGCTCGGGCGTGATGACCGAGGGGCGCCCGCCGGTCCGGCCGCGGGCGCGGGCGGCGGCCAGGCCCTCGTTCGGTTTGTTATCCGGTGTCTCGCAATCAGTCCCGTTCAAAGCAGTGAGAGCGGCCGATGACGGAGAAGCCGCGGCGCTCGTACCAGTGCCGTGGCCAGTCCGTCGCATCCGCGGTCAGGAACCGGGTATCGCAGTCCTTGTCGGCGGCCAGGCGCAAGGCGGTGGTCAGGACGGCATCGGCGTAGCCGCGCCTGAGGTGGGCCTCCGAGGTGACCAGGTCCTCGATCTGGGCGGTGCCAGTTGCCGGGTCCAGATAGAGGTCGGCCCATGAGGCGACCTCGCCCTCCTCCGTGCGGGCACCGAGGAAGTGAACGACATCGGCCCCGCGGCGGCGAGCCTCGCGGCGGTCGACGAGGTGGCGTATGACCTCGTCGTCGACATCCGGGAGGAGGCCCCGCCATCGCCGGGCGAGTGGGATACGTATCGCGCCGTGCCAAAGTGATCAGCCCTCCGGAGGGCGCTGTCCCTGCTGACCCCCGCGCACCAGTTCCCGACGGGCGTGCCGTTCCACCCCGACCGGCGGGCGGCGGTCGACTGGGCGCGCGGCACTGGCGGGCTGATTCTGGAGGACGACTACGAGGGGAGTTCCGCTACGACCGGCAGCCGGTCGGCGCGCTCAGGGGCTCGACCCAGAAGGCGTCGTCCACCTGGGGACGACGAGCAAATCCCTGGCGCCGGGCTGCGGCTGGGGTGGATGGTGCTGCCGGAGAGCCTGGTGGAGGAGGTGATCGAGGCGAAAGGGCTGAGCGACTGGTCGTCGAGCGCGCTGGAGCACCTGACGCTCACGGACTTCATCGCGTCGGGCGCGTACGACCGCCATGTGCGGGCGATGCGGCTGCGCTACCGCCGCCGACGCGACCAACTCGTCGCGGTACTCGCGGAACGGGCCCCCGGTGTCCGGGGCAGCGGTATCGCCGCCGGCCTGCATGCCGTGCTCGAACTCCCGGAGGGCGGCGAGGAGGCCGCGCTCCGGGCGGAGGCCTGGCAGGGGCTCGCGCTGGACGGGATCTCGCGCTTCCGGCACCCGCAGGCGCCGCCGGGGCGCGACGCACTGGTCGTCGGCTACGGGACACCGACCGACAGCGCGTGGGCGGGAGCGCTGGAGGCTCTCTGCCGGGCGCTCTCCTGAGGCCGGGTACCGCGGAACCCCGGGTACGGATCACTTCTCCGAGAGGGGGCGTCCGGCCGCTCCGTCCCGCGTCTGCGGCCTCCCGGTGGCCGCGGTGGCTGGACGGGAACGAGTGATGGTGCGGCCAAAAGAGCGGGCCGTCATGTGCGGCGCCCGCAGCCCTCCGATCCGCAGACCGGACCGGAAGAGCCGGCTCAAGGATCCGACGGTGATACCGGAAGCGGCGGCCGGCAGGGGGCGCCGGCGCCCGGTACGGGCGTCCGGCGAGGGTTCCGGATGATCACGTGTCCGTCGGCGACGGTGCGCCGGGGGAGTCTGCCGCGGAGCGCTGGGGGACGCCACCGATGCGGACCGCGCGGGCGCTGTCGGGAGGGACGGGCCGGCTGCAGGCGTCGCAGACGGTGCGCGGATGGAGGACCGCGCCGCAGTCGTGCCGGAACACCGTCGGGGCCTCTCCCTCGGTCACGTAGTGGTCGCCCCACTCCTTGAGGGCGAGCAGGACCGGGTGCAGCGCGAGTCCGGCCTCGGTCAGCGTGTACTCGTAGCGCGGCGGGTGGGCCTGGTAGAGCTCCTTGGCCAGGACGCCGTTCTCCACGAGCTTCTTCAGCCGGGCGGTGAGGATGTCCCGGCTGGCGCCGGTGTTCGCGGCGATCCGGTCGAAGCGGCGCACCCCGAAGAACACCTCCCGCAGCGCGAGCAGGCTCCAGCGCTCGCCGATGACGGCGAGCGAGTTCGCGATGGAACAGGGGCGCGGGTGGGCGACGGTCATGGGTGTGGACCTCCGGGGAGTGGGCGCCGTGCCGGGGCGGCACGGCGCATGCGGGCGTCGCTCCGGGTGCGGAGCTCGTCGGCCGCCGGGAGGTTCCGGGCTCACCTGCCGCCCCGCAGTACGTCGTCCATCGTCTGCCTCCCGGGCCGGTTGACCTCTCATCCTAGACCAGTGGGTTGGAAAAAAAGACCCATGAGGCGGAGCCTGGGGGCGGTCCGGATCAGAGTGCATTTGTTTTTCAAACTAACTCCCTTATAGTGAGTCCTGTTTTCCAACTATCTGGCTCGGGCATTCCTCGGGCCCGACCGAACGAGGAGACCGGAATGAGGACTTCACCACCCGGCAGCACGTCTGTCACCGATGAGGCGGTGGCCCGGATCGACCCCCTGTGGAGGTCCTGGGCGGGCGCGCACGGGGGGCATGTCGCAGCGGCGGCGCTCACCGCCATGCGGGAACAGGGCGTCGGGCAAGGCCGCCCGCTCCGCGCCCTGACCGCGCACTTCCTCGCCCCTGTCGAGACCCGTCCGCTCGGCCTGTCCCTGACCGGACCCCGTAGGGGACGTCGGGCCTCCACCTGTCTCTTCACGGCCCATCAGGACGGAGCCGCGGTGCTCGCGGGGTCGGCGCTGTTTGGCTCCGGCCACCCGGGGCCCGGCTATGACGGGCGGGCCTTCCCCCAGGTACCGGGTCCGGCCGACTGCGTGCCCCTCGACCTGCCCGGCGGATTCGTGGCCTTCGCCCAGCAGGTGGAAGTGCGACCCGCCACCGAGGCGCTGCCCCTCGCCGGGGGCGAGCTGGCCGAGCTGGTGGCCTGGGTGCGATTCACCGACGGGCGGCCGCTGGACGAGGCCGCGGTCGTCACCCTCACCGATGTCCTCCCGCCCGCCCTGTTCGCGTGCTGGCGCACCCCGCGTCCGGTGCCGACCGCCGAGCTGACCATCCACTTCGCCGACACGCCGGCCTCCGAGGTACTCACGGACCGGGCCCTCGTCCGGATCCGTACCGAACAGGCCGGCGGCGGCTGGGCGGTCGACGACAGCGAGGTGTGGTCGGCCGACGGCCGACTGCTGGCCCTCGCCCGGCAGGCCCGCGTCGTCCAGGACGCCCCCCCCGGAGAACGCCCCCTCGCCCTCGGCAGCCCCCCGGGAGACCTCGTGAACACCGGCGGAGCCATCGCGCTCGTCACCGAAGCAGGCCGCGGACCGGGCCGCGCCGTCGCCCCCGTCCCCGGAAGGAACGGTGGCGGGGCCCCGGCCGACGTACTCCCCGTGCTCTCCCGGCACACGCTGCCGCAGACCGGCTCGTACGGCACCTTTGAGTCGGCGGCCCGGCCGATGACCAACGCGGTGCGCGAGGAGCTGCGTGCGCAGGGCACCCGCACCGTCGCCGTGTACCCGGAGTTCATCGACACCGACATGGCCGCCCACGTCGACCGGGCCGGGATCATCCCTGCCGACGTGGTCGACCAGGTCCTCGACGCCGTCGAGGCCGCCCGCGAGGAACTCCTCGCCGACGACGTCCCCCGCCAGGCCGGGGCCATGCTGTCCGGAGGAGCGAACCATGACCACTGAGCTGCGTGACACAACGGCCGAGGAGCGCGACGACGCCCGCGGCAACCGCCCCGGGCCGGTCCTCGTCGCCGCGTGCCTGGGACTGTTCACGGTGTTCCTCCAGACCACCCAGACCATCGGCACGCTCGGCGCCGTCCAGGCCGATCTGCGCCTCGCCCCGGCCGACATGGTGTGGGTGCCGAGCATGTACACCCTGGTCGTGGCATCCTGCGTACTCGGCGCGGGCGCCCTGGCCGACCGGTGGGGTCGCAAGCGCGTCTTCCTGACCGGGACCGCGGCGATGGCCGCAGGCGCTCTGGTTCTGGTCCTCGCCGACAACCTGGCCACCCTCCTCGTCGGCCAGGCGATCGCCGGTCTGGGCGGTGCCCTGATCACCCCCAGCTCTCTCGCGCTGATCACCCACGCCGTCCGCGACCCGCGCCGCCGTGCCGGGGCGATCGCCGCATGGGCGGCCACCTCCGGGCTGGGCCTGGCCGTCGGCCCCCTTGTCGCGGGCCTCGCACTGCGCTGGTGGACCTGGCACGCGGCCTTCTGGCTCAACCTCGTCATGGCGGGCCTCGCAGCGATCGTCGCGCTCGGCCGGGTCGCCGAGTCCCGCAATCCGGCCCAGCGCCTGGACTGGGCGGGACAGTTCACCGCGATCGCAGGTCTCGCGCTCCTGGTCTTCTGGCTGATCGACGGCGGTCACCACGGCTACGGCTCCGCACGGGCCCTGGCCGCCGTTGTGGCAGCGGTCCTTCTGCTGGCCGCCTTCGCTCTGGTAGAACTGCGCCGTACCGCCCCCATGGTCGACCTGCGGCTGATGCGTGATCCCTCCTACAGCGTCTCCCTCCTGCTGGCCGGGACCGTCCTGTTCGGCTTCGTCGGCCTCAGCCTTCTCCAAGTGCTGTGGCTGCAGCGGGTACGGGGCCTGACCGCCCTGCAGGTGGGCGTTCAACTTCTTGCGGAATTCGGTGCGTTCATCGCCGCCTCGGTCCTGGCTGGCATACTGGTGCGTCGGCTCGGGCCGCGCGTCCTGATCACGGCGGGCCTGCTGTTCGCGGCCGTCGGCGCCGTCCTCTTCGCGCAGGTCGGACCGGGCACCGCGTTCGCCGGGTACGCCGCTGCGTTTGTCCTGTTCGGCTTCGGCTGCGGTCTCGCCAACGCCCCGTCCACCGCCCTCGCCGTCGGCCACGTCCCACCGGGCCGCGAGGGCGAGGCGGGCGGCACCGTCAACGCCGCCCGTCAGATCGGCGCCGTCCTCGGCACCAGTATCCTCGGCACACTGGTCACCACCCGCTTCGAGGACCGCGTCGCCCACGTCCGCGACCCGCGCATCGCCTTCACCGACGCGGTCACCCACACCACCTGGGTCGCGGTCGCGGTCCTCGGCGCCGGCGCCGTATTGGCACTCGGACTGTCGGCCTGGTCCCGCCGCAGGGCAACCGCCGGGTGACCGGGGCGAACGAGGCAGGGCGGGAAGCTGAACGCCACCCGGGCCGACGAACCTGAACCGCCTGCCCGCCTGTTTGCCCGCCTGCCCGTCCGGCGCGGTTCGCGAGGGCGGGCGGTTCAGGCGCGGGCGGGGCGGGTTCAGACCGGTTCGGGGGTGTCCTGCGGCGCCTCGCCGAACCGGGCCAGGGCCAGCGCGCCCGCCACCGCCACCACGAAGCCGACGACGGGCCGCGCCGTCGCCAGCAGTCGTGCCACCCCGTCGGCACAACCCGACAATCTCGGCCTTGAACTCCGGCGTGAATGAACGGCGAGGGCGGCGAGGCTTTTTCTTCCCCATGCTCTCCATGAACAGAGCCGAGCCTGCCAGTTGATCATGCTGCCCCGCCGGGGATCCCCAAGATCCCCGACTGTGAGGATGAGGCGGCACCGCTCGAGGGTCTGACCCGATCCCCGATTGACGCTTCGGCTGTCCTCACTCTGAATCGTCGGCCTTCCGAGCGGTGCCAATGCGTGTACCGGCCGGAGATCGTGACCTCATAGAAGCTTGACCCAAGCGGTCCCATCACAGTCGTGTCCGTCTGCCGGCCAGTGCGCGCGAACCCACTCGCCGCGCACGGAAGGAACCCGGCCACCATGTCACAGCCGATCGAGGTGATCGGCGGGATCGACACCCACACCGATCTCCACCAGGCCGCCGTCATCGACACCATCGGCCGACACCTGGCCACCGAGGCGTTCCCCACAACGCCCACGGGCTACCGAGACCTGCTGGAATGGCTGCACTCCCACGGCCAAGTACTGGTCGTGGGCATGGAGGGCACAGGCTCCTTCGGTGCCGAACTTTCCCGCTATCTCCATACCAACCAGATCACTGTCATCGAGGTGGACCGACCCGACCGTCGTGCTCGTCGCGCGGCTGGGAAGTCCGACCCCATTGATGCCTACGCCGCCGCCACCGCGGTACTCGCCGGCCGCGCCACAGGCACCCCGAAGCACCGCGATGGTGCGGTCGAGGCAATCCGCGGACTGCGCGTGGTACGCGCCAGCGCCGTCAAGGCCCGCACTCAGACCATCAACCAGATCAAATCACTGATCATCACCGCGCCCGCTGCGGTACGCGAAGCACTGCGCTCGCTGACCACCACCGAGCTGGTCCGACGGCTCGCCGCCAGCCGTCCGGGCACCGACCTGGCTGCCCCGGCCACAGCCGTCAAACTGGCCCTCAAGCGTCTGGCCAAGCGCTACCGGCATTTGAGCGAGGAGATAGCAGACGCGGACGCCGACCTGCGCGTCCTGATCACTCGCACCGCCCCCGGCCTGCTCGCGCTGCCGGGCGTCGGGACCGAGACCGCCGGGCAGCTACTGGTCACCGCCGGCGACAACCCCGACAGGCTCGCTTCAGAGGCCTCATTCGCCCACCTGTGCGCCGCCTCACCCGTGCCAGCCTCATCCGGGCGCACAGACCGCCACCGACTCAACCGTGGTGGAGACCGCCAGGCCAACCGCGCGCTGCACACAATCGTGCTGGTCCGCATGCGTCACGACCCGCGCACCCGCGACTACGTCGCACGACGCACCCTCGAAGGACTCAAGACGAAGGACATCTTCAGATGCCTCAAGCGCTTCGTCGCGCGAGAGGTCTACCGCCACCTCACCAGCGCATTCACCGGCGCACCCGGGCCGTCTCCTGCAGCTTGACGATCTATAGAAGCTTCAGAGTCAAGCTCAGGAGCTGAGGAGGATCGGTCGGTCCACGCGAGCTGTGGTCGCACACATCTGGGCCGTTCTTGAGGGCCAAGACCGCAGACGAATTCGTCGAAGGCCGTCGCTCGTAGTGTCGGCGCCTCTTCGGCTCAGGTCACTCCCCCCGCGCCCGCATGCCCCGGGCGCGGGCGGCCTTTGATGCCGTATCGGACCCCAGGAGATCGAGGACTTCGCGGGCACGGACCGGCTGAGTGGAGGAGGCAAGTACGCCCCCGCTGAAGAGCGAGGTGATCGCGGTGTCGCCCGGCAGCGGTCCGACGACAACGACACCTGGCAGGTCCATCAGCTCGCTGTGCTGCTGAAAGGCCAGGTCGGCCTGTCCGGACGACAACAGGCTGCCGGCAGGCACACCTGGTGCTGCCTGAACAAGTCGGTCCCGAAGCGTGTCGGTGAGATCCAGCCTGCTGATCAGATCGATGAGTGCCGTCCCGCTCGGGCCTGTGGAGTAGGCGATCCTCTTCGCGGACAGGAGAGCGGCCCGCAGGTCGGATTCCGAGCCGAGTGCTGGAACCGGCGTTCCCTCCGGCACGGCGGTGACGACCTGGGAGATCCACAGCGGGCGCACCGTGTCCGCCAGGAGGTGCCCGTCCTTCCCCAGCGCAGCCAACGCTCCATCTGCGAGCACAAGAAGGTCGGCCTCAGCGCCTTCTCGTACTCGCCGTGCGGTCTCGACCCCGCCGGCGGCCTCGAATCGCACCGGAATGCCGTGGGCGAGTCGGATGTGCTCGGAAAGCTCGGCCAGTATCGGCCGCGTCGCCATCGAGGACAGCCCAGAGATCTCTCGGTTCACATAGCCTCCTTGGTGTGCGGCAGATGGTACGGCCCGCAGTCGGGCTGCTCAACGCCGGTCTGCGAGACTGGCCGCGTGAGTACAACCCAGATCTCGGCGGCAGGAAAAGTCCTCAAAGTCCTCTCGGCCTTCGACCGTGAGCACCCGTCGCAGACTCTGTCGGAGGTCGCTCAGCGTACGGGTCTGGCCCTGAGCACCACGCACAGGGTGGTCGCGGAGCTGGCGGGCTGGGGCGCGCTGGAACGCGGAGAGGACGGGGCGTGGCATGTCGGGCTGAGGCTCTGGGAGATCGCCTCGGGGTGCCCGCGCACTCAGATTTTGCGTGATGTGGCACTGCCTTTCATGCAGGACCTCTATGAGGTGACCCACGAGAACATCCAGCTCGCGGTGCGCGAGGGCACAGAGCTCGTGTTCATCGAACGGATCGCCGGGCATCGGTCGGTGGAACTGCTGACCATGGTCGGGACTCGTTTCCCGATCGCCTCCACCGGGATGGGCCGGGTGTTGCTGGCACACGCACCGCAGGAGATCCAGGAGGAGGTCCTCGATTCGCCACTGCGGGCCTGGACCCCGCACACCGTCATCGACCCGAAGGCGCTGCGCACGCAGCTGGACCGTATCCGCCGCGAACAGGTCTTCATCAGCGACCGGCAGCTCTCGGAGAGCACGGTCGCGGTTGCCGCGCCTGTACGGATCGGCCGGGCCGGGCCTGTCAGTGCCGCCCTGGGGATCGTGATCACAGCGCGTGGCGCGAGCCGTGCACGCAGGCTACGGGAGCCGCTTTTGAGGGCCACGCACGGGATCTCCGACGAGCTCGGCCGGCGTACCCGCGCGACTGCCTGAGATCCGTCAGGCTTCCGCCTGACGGAAACGCCGGCGACTGGCTGCGGCCGTGGGTGCCAACGTTCGAGGTGTTCGGAAGGCGCTGTCACGTTGTTGGGTGTGTGAGTGCCTGATGGTGTGTCGGGTGTGGTGGGGTCGGGTTCCGGCTCCGTGCTCAGGCCGTGGTGGGCCGGCTTGCAGCGCCGGTGATCTGGTCCCAGATGGCGAAGCGGGTGGTCATCTCGGTGCGGTATTCGGGGGCGGTCATCAGGTGGCGGCGTGGTCGGAAGTGGGGTGAGATGCCGCTGAACGCGGACAGGAACTGCTGGGCTCCGCCGACGCTACGGAAGCCTTTCATGGCGTGTTCGCGCTGGCGGGTGGGCTGGTGGCTGTTCTCCGCCCGGTTGTTGAGGCCCTTGTGGGCGCGGTGTTCTACGGAGGGCATGACCTCGCGGTGGGCCGCGCCGTAGGAGCGGAGCTTGTCGGTGACGATCACCCTCGGCACCGAGCAGGTTCTCTTGAGCAGTTTGCGGAAGAAGCGCCGGGCCGCGGCCTTGTCCCGGCGGGACCGGACCAGGATGTCGAGCACGTTGCCGTCGGCGTCAACGGCCCGCCAGAGGTACTTCTGCTCTCCGTTGATCTTCACGAAGACCTCGTCCAGGTGCTTCCCAATGCCGATGTCAAGCCGCCGTCGTCACTGAGGGTATGACCTGGTAGCACCGTCGGTCACGGATCAGAGCCCACAGGACGTTGACGCGACGGCGTGCGAGCGCGAGGACGGCCTGGACGTGCCGTTTCCCCTCGGCGCGCTTGCGGTCGTAAAACTTCCGTGAGTTGGGGTCTCGTTGGACGCTGACCAGCGCGGAGATGTAGAAGACGCGCTGCAGGCGACGGTGGTATCTCGTCGGTCGGTGGTCGTTACCGCTGACCTGGCCGGAGTCGCGTGGGGCGGGGACCACGCCGGCGAAGGCCGCGAGCCGGTCGGCCGTGGGGAAGGCGTCCAGGCTGCCGCCGACGGCGACGAGGAACTCGGCACCGAGGATCGTGCCGATGCCGGGCATGGACTGGATCACGTCGGCCAGTTCGTGTTCGCGAAACCGGCCCTCGATGAGTTTGTCGGTCTCGGTGATCTTCTCGTTGAGGACCATCACCTCCTTGGCGAGGGTGTGCACCATCTTCGCGATGGCCTTCTCACCCACGACGGCGGTGTGCTGGCGCTCGGCGGCCTCAACCACCTTCTCGGCGAGGGCAGCAGCGTTGCAGACCTTGCGGTTGCGCAGCCAGGCGGTCAGCCGCCGACTGCCCGCGCGGCGGATCGCTGCCGGTGTCTGGTAACCGGTTAGCAGCACCAGCGGGCCGACGTTACCCAGGTCGAGGGCCCGTTCCAGGGCCGGAAACATGCTGTTCAGCAGGGCCTTGAGCCGGTTGGTGGTGCGGGTGCGGTCGGCGACCAGATCGACGCGGTGGTCGGTCAGCAGCCGCAGCTCGAGCGTGGCTTCGTCGCCGGGGCGGATCGGCTGGAGGTCGCGGCGCATCCGGGCCTGGTCGGCGATCACGCGGGCGTCACGGGCGTCCGTCTTGCCCTGGCCGCGGTAGCTGTCGGTGGCCCGGTTGACCGCGATACCGGGGATGTAGACGAGCTCCTGGCCATGGTTGACCAGAAGGGCGATCAGCAGGCCGGGCTCGCCGCCGGTCATGTCAAGCGCCCAGGTCGTCTTGCCGCCGTCGGCGAGGTCCAGGACGTCACCGATCAGCTTCAGCAGTTCCGGCTCGTCGTTGGCCACCCGACGCGACAGCAGCGTGTCGCCCTCGCTGTCCAGGACCAGGCAGTGGTGGTGGGTCTTGCCGCAGTCGGTTCCCGCCCATATCCGGCTCATCGTGCTCCATTCGGTCGTACATGCCTTGCGTACCACGGACGACCTCGCCGGCATTGCTCTACACAGCGACTTGTTCGCACTTCCCAATCGGCGGCCGAGTCGTCGTGGGGAGCCAGGCGGCCAAGCACCTGAAGCCACGAACGGCAGCCACTTGTCAGCCACACCCAGCTCCCCTGGGTGTCCTCACCCTACGAACGGGAGGACCAACCCGTTCAAGAAGGTAGAGCCACTTGTCGCCGGGCCGGGGCCGCCTCCGGCGCAGGCCGTTGGCGTAGGCCTGCCCGAACTTCGCACACCAGCGGCGGACCGTCTCGTGGGAGACGACCACGCCGCGCTCGAGCATCAGCTCCTCGACCTCGCGGAACGACAGCGGGAAGCGGTGGTACAGCCACACACAGTGGGCAATGACCTCGACCGGGTACCGGTGCCCCTTGTACGACGGCGATGCGCTGTCCACGGACGACCCCTCCCAGCATGACCAACCAGAAGATCATCCCACCCGGTCAGTCAACGTGACAGTGCCCTCCGGCCGCCTGGGTCGGCATCGCTGGGTGGTGGAACGCACGATGTCCTGGCTGAACGGCTGCCGACGACTCCATCGACGCTATGAGCGCAAGGCCGAACACTTCCTCGCTTTCGTCGGAATCGCCGCAGCCCTCATCTGCTTCCGCCGACTCCCCAACTGAGCCCAGCCACCTCTGTGGCCCGGAGTGGTGGCGGCCTATGAGTGGTGCCAGACCTCTCCCGGAGCAATGTCCCAGGAGGTGCCAGCGATCCCTCCAGTGTTGAAGAAGAGAGCCCAGCTCACGACAACGTCACCTGCACGCTGCGCACCCCGCTCAAAATCGAAGCCGGGCCAGCACAGGTCGCCCGTCAGGCTGAACTGAATGCCCACGTCTCGCTCCAGCGCATGGCCCTCCATCTCAGTGGACAACTCCGACGGCACACGGCCGATCAACCGGATTCCCTCACAGATGACCTGAGGGCCACGCAACCCATCGACGAGCACGCAGGTCAGCCCCACCCCTTCGACGAAGTAGCACTTCACGGCCGGCCACTGCTCGTCCGAAGCAGCCCGGCGAAAGTCGACCCGCCACTGGGTGCGCAACGAGTTCCAGCGCTCTATTTCTCTCTCCTCGGCGACGAAGCCGTGCCCTGCCATAGCTGTGATGGCGCCGTGCCGATCGATCCCGAAGGCCAGCGGCCCGACAGTCTCGGCGGGCGCGTACCCCCACTGCTCCCGCTCGGAGTCCGCGAGCACTGTCCAGTAGTCCGTGTTCATGGCCCGATGATCATCCACCTGGCTCCGCCGACATAATCGGCCCGGAAGATCCAGAGGAGGCACTGTGCCCCCAGCTTGCCATTTCTACTTCTTGACTGCCCCAAATGAGACGCCGTCTAAATCCGGCATCTACTGCGGCAGATGAAAACACGCCACCCGCATCAACGGCCTCGTTCAAGGAATCTTCGTCCTGCCCCTCAACGTCGCCGTGCGGCGAGGCGCACACTGCACGGCCGCTTGTTGCAACTCTGTTGCAATTACAAGTAATAAGCGGAAAGCTATATCAGCCCTTACTATCGCCCCTGGATGAGGAGCCGCTCCATGCCCCTGATGCCGGAATCTGGACCACAGCGCGTCATCGCCGCCTCGAACTTCGTCTACACCGTCGGCAGCGGCCTCTATCTGACCGCTGGAGTCCTGTACTTCACCGAGGCCGTCCGCCTTCCGGCAACCCAGGTGGGCCTCGGACTTGGTATCGCCGGTGTTCTCTCACTGGCCGTGGGTATCGCTGTCGGTCATCTCGCGGACCGGCACGGAGCACGCGGTATCTATGCGCTCACCCTCGTCGTCCAGGCGCTGGCAACTGCCGGCTTCTTACTGGCAGACAGCTTCTGGCTGTTCGCCCTCGCGGTAGGCACGGCAATGGGCGCCAAAGCGGCCGGATTGGCCGCACGCAGTCCGCTCATCAGGCACTACGGAGGGGACCGACCGCAGGCATTTCGCGCCTATCTCCGCGCCGTGACCAACGTGGGCATCTCCCTCGGCGCTCTGCTGGCGGGCTGGGCCGTCCAGGTGGGCACCGTCCCCGCCTACCGACTCCTGGTCATCGGCAACGCGGTCGCCTTCGCGGCTTCCGCAGCGATCCTGATCTACCTGCCGCCGATCAAACCTGTCCCTGCCACCGGCGGCCCCCGCTGGATCGCCCTGCGGGACCGCCCCTACCTCTTACTCACCGCCCTCGACGGCATCATGGCCGTCCAGTTCAAAGTGCTCACGGTGGCCGTCCCGCTCTGGCTGGTCACAGCCACCACCGCCCCGCGCTGGCTCATCTCGGGCACCATGCTCATCAACACCGTCATCGTCATTGCGTTCCAGATACGAGCCAGCCGCGGCATCGATTCCCCAGCAGCCGGCGGAGCCGCTTACCGCCGGGCAGGCGTGGCCTTCCTCGTTTCCTGCTCGTTGGTCTCCCTGTCCGCGGGGATCCCGGCGTGGGCCGCCGCCACACTGCTCATGACTGCGATGGTGATCCACACGATCGGCGAGCTGTGGCACTCCGCCGCAGGCTTCGAAGTGTCCTTCGCCCTCGCCCCACAGCACGCCACGGGCCAGTACCTCGGTGTGTTCGGCCTCGGCGCCGGACTGGCCGAGGCCCTCGGCCCGGCCCTGCTCATCTCGCTCTGCATCACCTGGGGCCGACCCGGATGGTACGTCGTAGGGGCTCTGTTCACCGTGACGGGCCTGGTAGCACCACTTGCCGTCCGCTGGGCACAACGCCACCAGCACGCTCGGCAGGTACACCCACAGGTCGCGTGGAAGGAAGCAGTCACCCTGAAAGCTCCGGAGGCGGTTCAACATCCCCGACTGCCGCAGGGCTGATGCCGGGGCCTGTCGGTGCGCCGGCATCGCCTCCGCGACCGTCAACACCGCCCAGCAGACGGGCGCCTCGATCGGCACCGCACTGCTCAACACCATCGCGGCCAGCGCCACCAGCACCTACCTGGCCGACCACCACGGCGAAGACGTCCTTCGGGACGCCACCGTGCACGGCTACACCACCGCCGCGACCTGGGCACTGGGCATCATGCTCGGCACCGCGGTCCTGGTAGCCCTGTTCATCACCGCAGACCCGCGCAAGACCGCGCCGTGACCCGCAGCAAAACCGCCATGGGCAGCCGCGCAGACCGGCGACCCGAGCAACGCATCCGGACCGTGTCGTCCCGAAGGGGCGTCGCAGGACACGAGCCACCGGGGTCTTGATCCCACCAACACCAAGGAGCACGCCATGACCGCCAGTGCGAACCTCTTCAGCTCAACCCCGATGTTCTCGGTTAGGTCGACGTTTCATAGGTGATCGCTCGTGAAACAGCCACCCGTCCGGCGGACCACCTGCGGCGATCACGTTTCATGAGTCGTTGCAAACAACTGGACTGCTGAAACACCCTCATGAAACGCTCCTGGGCGTGAGTGACGACTTCAAGCGCCTGGAATTGCGCGACTGCCCGATGTCCACCTGCGCCGCGCCAGCGGGCTCCCGGTGCCGGACCGGCAAGGGTAAGGTGGCCATCCAGTAGCACACCGCTCGCTTCCGCCTCGTGCCCCAACTAGCCAAGGCACTCAGCGTGCCGACCCCGGCCGTACGCATGCCGGGATCTGTGTGGACCGAGCTGCCCCGGCCCGTGAGTGCCGGCACCGAACCGGTCGGGCACGTTCGCCTCGGCTACGCGCGGGCCTCGACTGCCCGGCAGTCCCTCGATGCGCAACTCGACTCCCTCGCCGAGGCCGGGGTGACGCGGGTCTTCTCGGAGAAGATCTCCACCCGCGCCACCCGGCGCCCCGAGCTGGAGGCCGCCGTGAAACTCACCGGGGAGATCCGGTCCTCCGGCGTCGCCGTCACCCTCGTCGTCCACGAGCACAAGCGGCTCGGCCGCGGCATCGAACTCGCCATGCTCGCCAAGGAACTGAAAGCGAGCGACGTCGGCCTGGAGTTCCTGACCGGGGAGCTGAAGGGTTCGCACGACCCTTCCGGGATCGTGTTCACCGTGCTCGCCGCCATGTCCGGGATGGAGCGCGAGTACATCCGCGACCGCACCCTCGAAGGACACGAGTCCGCCCGCAAGCGCGGCAAGACCATCGGCGGCGCCGGAGTCACCGACGACGACATGCTGTCCATGGCCCTCCACCTGCGCGACCAGGAGATGAGCCTGCGCGACATCGCCAAGCGCCTCGTCATCACCATCGGCGCCAAGAAGGGCCAACACCCCTCGCCCGCCACCGTCATGCGGCGCTCTGGCAGCGAGGGCTGACCTCCTGGCCGACCAAGTAGTCCGCGGACCTTGAGCTTCCCGGTCAGGCGAGGGGGCAGCGTCCCGTGGGTTCGTCCCGGCTGCCGTGCGGTGGCTGATCTCGGCCAGGAGGATTCAGCGGGCGAGGGTGACGGTGATTTCAGTGTCGTCGCAGCCGGCCGCGATCTGCTCGATCGCAGCGTGTTCGGCCGGGTCCGTGGTCAGGGTCCAGCGGGTTTTGACGATGACCCAGTCCTTCAGGTAGCGGCAGGTCGCGGATTTGGCCGGGGGCATCCATTGGGCCGGGTCACGGTCGGCCTTGGACTGATTGGCACTGTCGTGGACCGCGAGGAGGGAGCGTTCGTCGTCGAGGTCGTTGGCATAGGCCTGGCGTTCGGCGGGGGTCCAGGCCGCGGCGCCGGGGTCCCAGGCTTCGCCGAGGGGGACCATGTGATCGATGTCGACGTCGTCCTTGGTGGTCTGGGTGGTCTCGTCGTACCAGGACCGCCATTCGCCCGTGCCGACGGTGATGGTGCAGCGGCCGGTGATCAGCGGCGTGCGACCGCGTTCCGGAGCAGCACCTCGTTGCGGGTGTTGCAGCCGTCCCGGTCGGCGTCGATCCAGTGCTTGAACTGCTCGCGGGAGTACCCGGCGCGGGGCCCCTCGTCCTCGACGGGAAGGGAAGCGATCAGTTCCGACAGCGGGGCGGTCACCACGTCGCCCGGCACGGCCTCGGCCGTGCCGGAGGGCAGGAGCAGGAGAGCGGGCGTGGCGGCGAGCGAAGTAACAGCAGCGAGCACTGTGCGCAGGAGCTTCATGCCGGATCTACGGGTCAGGGACAGTCCGGGTGACGGTCTGACCTTGCGGTTCATCCGAACGTGCGCCCCGGCCGGTCTCGTGCATGCTCTGCCTCGCCCACCGCCCCGAAAGCGCCCGCTTCTGGTGGAGATTCGCGGTCGGCGCGGGCACTCCGCCGTGCAGGTCGCCGCCGAGCTGGCGCGGACGGCGCGGACGGCGCGGGTGAGTCTTGCCGGCTGCGCCCCGGTGAAGTGGTTCAGGCAGCGGCCCCTCGGTGGGCGGGATCTGTACTTCTGGCTGGGGGCACGGGTCTGGACGTCGCCCTGCTCGGCCGTTTCCGGCGCGGTCCGGCGACAGGACCTCTGGAGAACCGAGAGGCGGCGCTCGCCGCGCTGGAGCCTGGCGGGATTGGCGCGGCCTCCGTACTCACCGCGGTCAGCACGGCGTACCTGGTGCTCACCCACGAGCGCCGGGAACTGATGCGCGAGTGGGTTGTCCCGCTGCACGAAGCCATCGCCGGACTGCTCGGGCTGGCGGAGCAGACCGGCCCGCGGCGCTACCTCCGCGAACCTGCCTCAGGCCGCTGCTCCTCTGGAGCCGTTGGGAGATGGCGCGCCGTGATTCACCGCAGCCCGGTCAGAGGAATCGGCTTGCTGGCCTCAGCCGCAGGCCCGTGGCCACCCGTAAAAACCTTCGCGCGTGCCGCCGTCCGGATGATGAGGTGACACGGTGATGAACAACGATGAGGCGGCGGCTGTCCGGCCGTTGACACTGGCTTGGGTGAGCCGGCATCTGGAGGCCGGCGAGCGGATCGTCAAGGCCACGGCGCTGCACGGCGGCATCACCGCCGAGATGCGGCGGCTGACCATCGGGACGCGGGACGGAGGCACCCGTGACCTGGTGCTGCGGACCTACGTCGACCCGTTCTACGTGGAGCACGCCGAGGGCGGGCTGAATGGGGAGGCCGGCGCCCTGACCCTGCTCACGGGGACCGGCGTGCCGGCTCCTTCACTGGTCGCGGTTGATCCGACCGCCACGCAGTGCGAGTTTCCGTCGCTCCTGATGACACATCTGGCGGGCCGGACGGTCCTCGACGATCAGGGAGTGGAGACGCGTGTTCGCCTGCTGGCCCGCCAACTCGTGGCGATCCACGCGTTACGACCCGCCGAGCGGCCCCGAAAATATGTGACGTTGACGACCGCCGACACCGTAGTCGTCCCGAAGGGCGCCGACGCGGCCGTATGGACCGCGGCGATCGACGTGATCCGCAAGCCCGCGCCGCCCTGTGAAGGGCGCTTCCTGCACCGGGACTTCCAGCCCGGCAACGTGCTGTTCGACGTACCGCCTTCAAACCCGGAAGATGCCCGCATCACCGGCGTCGTCGACTGGGCACCCTCCTGGGGTCCGGCGGATCTCGATGTGGCGCACTGCTCCGTCAATCTCGCGCTGCTGCACGGCCCGGCGTGGGGTATGCGGTTCGCCGAGGCGTACGAGGAGGCCGGCGGGGTATTGGCCGCGACCGCGAGCGAGCGGCTGTACTGGCGGGTGCGGGACGCGCTGGCCGTCTCGGAAGAAGTGCGGTCGGTGTCGCAGCCATGGCGGGAGGCCGGTAGGGCGGAGCTGACGACGCGAGCCGTGGAGGAGCGGCTGGATGCCTATGTCACCGCCTTGATGGACGCGCCGGGCTGACACTGGGACCCAGCAGCAGATGCCTGAGAGCGGCATGACCCGGCCCGATGCCCTGTCCTGTCGGCAGGAGGCGATCCTGTCCGTGATCCGGGACTGGATCACGGAGACCGGCGAGAGCCCTACCGTCCGGCAGATCGGCGCCCGGGTCGGTCTGTCCAGCACCAGCTCGGTCGCCTACCAGCTCGGCCGCCTCGAAGCCCGGGGGCTGATCAGCCGCACCGGCCACCGCTGGCGGTCCTGCCGCCTGAGTACCTGACCCCGTTCAGGGGCTGGTGAAGATGTCGTGCCCGCCGATACGGCGCCAGACGATGTGCGCGCCGCCTTCTCTGAACTAACGACTCGGAGGTCACTACTGTAGGGGAGGACCGGGCTGGAGGGAGTGTTGGTCCGACTCGGTAGCATCGGGCCATGCCTACGGGACCTTTGCATGACCGTGTCGTCAACAGCCTCGTCAACGGTGAACCCTCACAGGAGGTCTTTCCCTGCCGGTGCACGAACGGTGAGGATCACTTCGAGGGTCCGGACTTCCTTGATCATGAGGAGGAGCCTGAGGGCCACTCGTTCGCTGGAGCCGAGGAGATTTGGCTGTCCAGCGGCATGGATGAGGACTACGACTTCCGCTAACAACCTCGACGGTCGGCCGGTGGTGTGACACGGACCGGGGCTTCGCTGCTGCGTGCGGTGAGCTGGGAGAGGCTGGGCAGGCCCAGGAAGACTGGGGACGGCGCTGTCACGTTGTTGGGTGTGTGAGTGCCTGATGGTGTGTCGGGTGTGGTGGGGTCGGGTTCCGGCTCCGTGCTCAGGCCGTGGTGGGCCGGCTTGCAGCGCCGGTGATCTGGTCCCAGATGGCGAAGCGGGTGGTCATCTCGGTGCGGTATTCGGGGGCGGTCATCAGGTGGCGGCGTGGTCGGAAGTGGGGTGAGATGCCGCTGAACGCGGACAGGAACTGCTGGGCTCCGCCGACGCTACGGAAGCCTTTCATGGCGTGTTCGCGCTGGCGGGTGGGCTGGTGGCTGTTCTCCGCCCGGTTGTTGAGGCCCTTGTGGGCGCGGTGTTCTACGGAGGGCATGACCTCGCGGTGGGCCGCGCCGTAGGAGCGGAGCTTGTCGGTGACGATCACCCTCGGCACCGAGCAGGTTCTCTTGAGCAGTTTGCGGAAGAAGCGCCGGGCCGCGGCCTTGTCCCGGCGGGACCGGACCAGGATGTCGAGCACGTTGCCGTCGGCGTCAACGGCCCGCCACAGGTACTTCTGCTCTCCGTTGATCTTCACGAAGACCTCGTCCAGGTGCCACTTGTCGCCGGGCCGGGGCCGCCTCCGGCGCAGGCCGTTGGCGTAGGACTGCCCGAACTTCGCACACCAGCGGCGGACCGTCTCGTGGGAGACGACCACGCCGCGCTCGAGCATCAGCTCCTCGACCTCGCGGAACGACAGCGGGAAGCGGTGGTACAGCCACACACAGTGGGCAATGACCTCGACCGGGTACCGGTGCCCCTTGTACGACGGCGATGCGCTGTCCACGGACGACCCCTCCCAGCATGACCAACCAGAAGATCATCCCACCCGGTCAGTCAACGTGACAGTGCCCTTCCTCGCCTTCACCAGCATCGCCTGCACCCTCATCTGCTACCGCAGGCTCGCCCAATGAGATGACTTCCCATGGGCGGTCATGGGTGTCACTTGGGAGTTCTCCGCCCGGGCGAAGTTCGTGGGATCGTCCCCTGGGCACCCCGATTGCCACTGCGGCCCCGTCCGTTCTGGCACGGATGTGGTACGAGCCTTGGCGATCTTCCGGTCAGTGAGGGCCGCGCCGCGGTGGACGCAACAGGGCCCACATGGCGAGTGTCTGGGCAGAGTATTTGAATCGCTCGACGAGTCGCTCGACAGTGGAGCGGCGCAGGGTACACAGCCACACGTAGCTGCTCAGGGAGACACAGAGACATCCCAAGGTCTGCCCCCAAAAGGCTTGCGCCGCTGGCTCTTGCCCAGTGCACAGGTAGAGCATCCATGTGGCTGCCGTGGCTACTCCCAGTGCGACCAGGCCAGCTTTGGCTACCTGGCCGCGGACTGCCCAACGGGAGGCAAGAAGGCCAGCGGGAATCTGGATAGCGAGGTGGAGCATCAGCACCGAGATCATCATCTCGAACGTTTGGGCATAGGTTTCCGCGGACGCAGCTGGAATCCAGCAGAAGCCGATGTACAGCAGAACGCCACTCACGTGCATGGCGGCAACGTTCAACGGAACGTGCCACAGGCTGACCCAGTGGCGCTCGTTGTCGCTCGCCCGCACGACGCCCTCCCTCTGAGGGCTGGAGCCCCCACTCCTGGCGGGCAGTCTACGTCCAAGGGCAGCATGCGAGGCGTTCTAGCCGCTTCGATCCCCGCGACGAACGACAGCCTACCGAGCTCACCAAATGAGATGACTTCTACAGTAAGACCGTGTCCTATGTGGTGATCACTCGTTGAGCTGTTCATGGGGCGGGATACGTGGAGTTGGGGGCCTTCACCCCTGATCTTGGACACTCGAGATAGTGGATCTTGAGGATCTGAGAGATGGACGTGTCGTGGTCATGAAGCACTATCCGCCGGAGTTCAAGGCGGACGCGGTCGCGCTGTACGATTCGCGGCCCGAGGCGACGATCAAGCAGATCGCCGCCGACCTGGGGGTGAACCCGGAGACGCTGCGCAACTGGATCCGGGCGGCCGGAGCCGGTCGTCCGCGCGGCCGTCGGGCGGCCATGCCGCCGACGGTTCCGGTGGCGCCGTCGGCTCTGGAGGCCGAGGTCGCCGCCTTGAGGCGGGAGAACGCCGAGCTGAAGAAGGAACGGGAGATCCTGCGCAAGGCGGCCCGCTATTTCGCCTCGGAGACGGGCTGGTGAACCGCTGCCAGTTCGTTGAGGACCACCAGCGCCGTTACGGCGTGAAGCGGTTGTGCCGCATCCTGGGCATCGCCCGCTCGAGCTTCTACCACTGGCGCCGCAGTGCACCGCTGCGGGCAGCCCGCCAGGCTGCCGACGCCCAGCTCGCCGCCCGGATACGCGTGATCCACCGGGCCTCGGACGGCACCTACGGCGCCCCCAGGATCACCGCTGAACTCCGCGAGGACGGCGAGCGCGTGAACCACGAGCGGGTCGCCCGCATCATGCAGGCGATCGGGCTGGCCGGCCTCCGCCTGCGCAGGAAGCATCGCACCACCATCCCGGACCCCGCCGCGGCGAAGGTGCCGGACCTGATCGGCCGTAACTTCACCGTGGACGAGGTGAACCGAAAGTACGTCGGCGACATCACATGCCTGCCGCTGGCAGGCGGGACGTTCCGCTATCTCGCGACCGTGATCGATCTCTGCTCACGGCGCCTGGCCGGGTGGGCGATCGCCGACCATATGCGCGCCGACCTCGTCGTCGACGCCCTGAAAGCAGCCGAGCGGACCCGCGGCAGCCTCGCCGGCGCCGTGATGCACACCGATCACGGGGCCCAGGACGGATTCAATCGGTCGTCGCAACGCTGGCTGGTGGGAGCGATCGTAGCTGCTTGGTGAACACTTCAGCCGGGGTTCGCCACCCGAGTGTTTTCCGGGGCCGGTTGTTGAAGACCGCCGCGACGGCCTGGAGCTCTTCGCTGTTCCAGCGGGACAAGTCGGTGCCCTTGGGGAAGTACTGACGCAGTAGGCCGTTGGTGTTCTCGTTGGTCCCGCGTTGCCAGGGGCTGTGGGGGTCAGCGAAGTAGACAGGGATGCCGGTCTCGACCGTGAAGGCGGCGTGCGCGGACAACTCCTTGCCGCGGTCCCAGGTGAGAGACCGCCGGAGTTGCTCAGGCAGTGTGGTCATCGTCCTGGCCAGGGCGTTCTTCATCGTGCTGGCACCGTATCCGGCCAGAGCGGGTCCGTTCTTCGTGCGCGGGACCACACCGTAGCCCTCCTCGCGCGGCAGGTGGACCAGCATGGTGAACCTGGTGGTGCGCTCGACGAGAGTCCCGATCGCCGAGCGCTTCAGCCCGATGATGAGTCGGGTAGCGGGGACGCATTGCTGCGTCCCCGCCCCCTCAGAACCGTGCAAGCAGCTGTTCACCGCACACGGCTCAAGCAAGCCCCAAGGGCTCGCGGTCAGGAGAAGGTGCGGGGCTTGTCGGATCGGCGGCTCCATTCCGCCGTTGACAGTGGGTGTGGAGGAGACGGATTCGTTGATCGCCCGGTGAGGCCCCTCCTGGGAAGGCGACATACTGCTTGGAGATTGCCTTCCTGAGGACGGCCCGCCACGCTTCCCACTCCTGCGGGTTTTGGGGCGGGTGATCGGCGTGCAACAGGAGCCCTCCGCAGATCGGGCAGCGACCCTGTTGCGCCTGAAGCAGGCGCACGGTCATGCCGTCGACCGGCGGGGGTGGCCCCGGCGGCCCTCTGCAGGTCAGCGAGCGACTATTTGTTAGATGCGCTGCAGCAGGACAAGCGGCTCACCGCCAACCCCGCCGAGGCCGCAGTTCGCCCTTGACCTTGGCGATGCGGACGTCATAGTTATTGACGCGCGTGACGATGCGGGGGCTCCACAGAGCATCGAAGGAGGCCAGAGCCTTGCTGAGGGGGATGGAGGCGCATCCTCGGGACGGTCACTTACCGTTGTTGTTCTACCGGTCGTAGCGGTCGGCGGTTTCCGCTTGTTTCATGTGCACTGGATGCGCAGCCCGGTGTGCTGGGTGTGTATTCGGCACATGAACAGATACAAGGTTCCGACGTCACCCCACATCGCGTCGGTGAGTTCGCTTGGCGGGATCTGCAGCAGCAACTCCATCGGCTGTGTGCACTCCGTGCAGAATGGCGTTTCATCCCCGCCGTTCGCCCAGTACGGGTATCCGCCGATCGCCACCGCCCCATTGCGCATGTGCGGCGCTCGGGCGCGCTCTTGCGTCAGACCGAGCGCGGCGCGGTCGACGACGTGCCAGTTCGCCCACGCCTCGTGGGAGCCGCTGTCGCCCGGCACAAGGTCCCAGAGTTCAGGGCAGTGCAGGCGCATTCCCGCCGCGTCGGGCAGGGACTTCTCCAGGCGTGGTACCGCGTGGCGTTCCTCGAAGTCGGGCTCGGTGCCGTGCACGAGAACCTTGGGGCGCCGCAGTGCGGTGTAGGAACGCACAAGCCATCCGCCCCGTTCGCGTTTTCGTCCCCACGGGCGGCACTTCCAGCAGTAGAAGAATGTGAAGAACGAGATGGGGAGCCTGTCGTGCAGGCCGTCGCGGGAGTGGTCGACCTGCGCGACGAACGTGAGGTCGTCGGCACAGCCGTTGCACAGGGGCCAGGTCTCGCCCTCCTCCACCGTCGGGAACCCGCCGAACCGCGTGGCGGCGAACTCCCGGGCCACATGGGGCTGCGCAGGAACGGGCGGAGGAGCGGCGTACTGTCGCCGACGTCCACGCACACGTGTCTCGGGCGAGCCTTGGACTGGCTCGAGCACGGTGCGCGTCCGCATCAGCGGCCGCAACAACTGCACCACGTGTTCCTTCTGAAGTGCGGGCACGCACGCATCGTATGCGGCGGATCAGCAGCCGCGTCGATCGCGTGTTCCAGGCCCGGCCCGAGACCTGGCCGACGTGGTGCGCCCGCACGTCAGCGGGCACTGTCACGTTGGCGAATGGCGTGGGAGGATCTTCGAGTTGATCACGGTGGAGGGGGGTCGTCCGTGGGGAGCGCGTCGCCGTCGTACAAGGGGCACCGGTACCCGGTCGAGGTCATTGCCCACTGTGTGTGGCTGTACCACCGCTTCCCGCTGTCGTTCCGCGAGGTCGAGGAGCTGATGCTCGAGCGCGGCGTGGTCGTCTCCCACGAGACGGTCCGCCGCTGGTGTGCGAAGTTCGGGCAGGCCTACGCCAACGGCCTGCGCCGGAGGCGGCCCCGGCCTGGTGACAAGTGGCTCTACCTTCTTGAACGGGTTGGTCCTCCCGTTCGTAGGGTGAGGACACCCAGGGGAGCTGGGTGTGGCTGACAAGTGGCTGCCGTTCGTGGCTTCAGGTGCTTGGCCGCCTGGCTCCCCACGACGACTCGGCCGCCGATTGGGAAGTGCGAACAAGTCGCTGTGTAGAGCAATGCCGGCGAGGTCGTCCGTGGTACGCAAGGCATGTACGACCGAATGGAGCACGATGAGCCGGATATGGGCGGGAACCGACTGCGGCAAGACCCACCACCACTGCCTGGTCCTGGACAGCGAGGGCGACACGCTGCTGTCGCGTCGGGTGGCCAACGACGAGCCGGAACTGCTGAAGCTGATCGGTGACGTCCTGGACCTCGCCGACGGCGGCAAGACGACCTGGGCGCTTGACATGACCGGCGGCGAGCCCGGCCTGCTGATCGCCCTTCTGGTCAACCATGGCCAGGAGCTCGTCTACATCCCCGGTATCGCGGTCAACCGGGCCACCGACAGCTACCGCGGCCAGGGCAAGACGGACGCCCGTGACGCCCGCGTGATCGCCGACCAGGCCCGGATGCGCCGCGACCTCCAGCCGATCCGCCCCGGCGACGAAGCCACGCTCGAGCTGCGGCTGCTGACCGACCACCGCGTCGATCTGGTCGCCGACCGCACCCGCACCACCAACCGGCTCAAGGCCCTGCTGAACAGCATGTTTCCGGCCCTGGAACGGGCCCTCGACCTGGGTAACGTCGGCCCGCTGGTGCTGCTAACCGGTTACCAGACACCGGCAGCGATCCGCCGCGCGGGCAGTCGGCGGCTGACCGCCTGGCTGCGCAACCGCAAGGTCTGCAACGCTGCTGCCCTCGCCGAGAAGGTGGTTGAGGCCGCCGAGCGCCAGCACACCGCCGTCGTGGGTGAGAAGGCCATCGCGAAGATGGTGCACACCCTCGCCAAGGAGGTGATGGTCCTCAACGAGAAGATCACCGAGACCGACAAACTCATCGAGGGCCGGTTTCGCGAACACGAACTGGCCGACGTGATCCAGTCCATGCCCGGCATCGGCACGATCCTCGGTGCCGAGTTCCTCGTCGCCGTCGGCGGCAGCCTGGACGCCTTCCCCACGGCCGACCGGCTCGCGGCCTTCGCCGGCGTGGTCCCCGCCCCACGCGACTCCGGCCAGGTCAGCGGTAACGACCACCGACCGACGAGATACCACCGTCGCCTGCAGCGCGTCTTCTACATCTCCGCGCTGGTCAGCGTCCAACGAGACCCCAACTCACGGAAGTTTTACGACCGCAAGCGCGCCGAGGGGAAACGGCACGTCCAGGCCGTCCTCGCGCTCGCACGCCGTCGCGTCAACGTCCTGTGGGCTCTGATCCGTGACCGACGGTGCTACCAGGTCATACCCTCAGTGACGACGGCGGCTTGACATCGGCATTGGGAAGCACCTGGACGAGGTCTTCGTGAAGATCAACGGAGAGCAGAAGTACCTGTGGCGGGCCGTTGACGCCGACGGCAACGTGCTCGACATCCTGGTCCGGTCCCGCCGGGACAAGGCCGCGGCCCGGCGCTTCTTCCGCAAACTGCTCAAGAGAACCTGCTCGGTGCCGAGGGTGATCGTCACCGACAAGCTCCGCTCCTACGGCGCGGCCCACCGCGAGGTCATGCCCTCCGTAGAACACCGCGCCCACAAGGGCCTCAACAACCGGGCGGAGAACAGCCACCAGCCCACCCGCCAGCGCGAACACGCCATGAAAGGCTTCCGTAGCGTCGGCGGAGCCCAGCAGTTCCTGTCCGCGTTCAGCGGCATCTCACCCCACTTCCGACCACGCCGCCACCTGATGACCGCCCCCGAATACCGCACCGAGATGACCACCCGCTTCGCCATCTGGGACCAGATCACCGGCGCTGCAAGCCGGCCCACCACGGCCTGAGCACGGAGCCGGAACCCGACCCCACCACACCCGACACACCATCAGGCACTCACACACCCAACAACGTGACAGCGCCCGCTGAAGTAATACGCGCCAGCGACCTCTCTTCGCCCCGGCCGCCGGCCGAGCCCGTCGGACCGTACGCGTCTCGGACGTCGCCCAACTCACCGGACTCGGCTCCTCCACCACCTCCCGCATCATGTCCACCCTCGAGCGCCTCGAGTGCCTTTATCTGGCCAGATTGACCGTGCTGACACGTGGCTGCGCACCCACGGCAAGGTCTGGGGCTCCGTCGCTACCTGTCACTGCGGTGAGCAGCGCAGCACTGCGCGGTCGCCGCTCGGCCGGGCCACGGACGCCAAGCGGCGCTGTGACCTTGCTGGGGAGTTCGAGGCGCTGGTCGGTGGGCATCGCGCGTTGACCGCCGTGGTACCCGTTCACCTTCGCCGCCTCCGGCGCCTGCGCGGTCTTTCCGGGTGCTCCTCGGCAGCCGTTGCGGTCAGGTCGGCCCGGGCGTGGTCCTGCCCGGTCTCGCCCGCCGGGGCCAGCACCTCACCGACCCGCGAGCGGGCGGTGAACCACTCCCATTCCCGCTCGGCCACGGCCAACTCGGCCTGGATACGGTCAGCATCCTCCCGTAGCCCGTCCACGCGGCGGCGAGCACCCAGCTCACGCTGTTCTAACAGCCCAACCACCGACGGCATCCGCAACCTCCCGGGAAACGACTCAACGACAGGCCGCTACTCCCACAGGACCTACCGCGCTACGCCCGACCAGCGGAAACGCAGCCCTCAGGTCCGGAAAGACAACAGCTTCTGAGGATGCCGCGTGGCATATGACCGCCGCTCTCCCGGCCGAGAGGTCTGCTGGGCCTGGGCCGGGACGACCTCGCCGAGGCTGTCCCACCGTGCGGTCATGTCGAATGATCTCCGGTGCGTTGAGCGTAATGGCGAAGGGGCCGAGGTTCGCTGCTGTGACGGCCATGCCGTCCGCGAGGGAGGGGAGGTGGGGGACCATCGCGTCACTTCCATGGTGGCGGGACGGGCTCGCCCCTGCCGGTTGGCCACGGAGTGGAGGTACGCATCGGGGCTGCTGGTTGGCTGTGGGGTCCGTCCGTGGAGCGGGTGCCGGCTGTGTCCTGTGGCTGAGTGGGGAAGGCCGGCAGGGTGGGGAAGGCTGGCAGGGAGGGGACTCGGACGGCCTGGGGAAAGTCGAGCACCTGGCCGGGGTCGTAGGTCGCCTTGACCCTTTGCAGGCGGGGGTAGTTGTCGGCGTAATAGGCGTGTTCCCAGCCCAGGAGTTCGGGGTCGGTGTCGTTGACGTAGGCCCCGGGGCCCAGGTGCATCTGCATGGCGGCGTGGGTGTTTCGCATCGAATCCAGCCGGGCGGCGGAGTCGGAGGGCGGGCATGTCCGGGGCCATGTGGTGATGTATTGAAGGACTGCCAGGGCGTTTCGGTGTGGAAACGCCGTCGCGCTGCTGGTGATGTCGGCCACGGCGCCTCCCAGGGAGTCGAGGTAGAAGCCGCCGGTGGCGCCGAGCCCGTGGAGGTCGTTGATGCCTGCGATCAGGATGGCGGTGGCGGCTTCGGTCATGGGTGCACGCACGATGTGCGACTTCCCGGCCCAGGCCATCCGGTCATCGCCGCCGGGGGTGTCACCCGAGTCGTTGCAGGCCCCCGGATCTGTGAAGGCAGGGGCGGGCCAGGCGGATTCGGAGTGCGTCGCGCTGTCGCGCAGGGGGTGGTCGGTGACCATGGCGGACTCGACGTAGCTGCCGGGTGTGATGTTGATCCGTTTCGGCGGGCGTCCAACGGCTGCGATCAGGCGGTCGATCACGCGGAGAAGCGAGGCGGTGCCGCCGATCCAGGCGCCGTGCACGATGGGTTGGGAGGGCCCGCTGCCATCGAGCAGGATCCGTACATCGCAGGAGACCTCGCGCGGTGTACGGGGGTCGGTGATCCAGTGCTGCCATCCGCACAGCGCGCTCGCCATGTCGGCGTGCGCCCACTGGATCTGGAAGTGCGCGAACGACCGGCCGGTGATGTCGACCGGTTGGAAGTCCAGGGCCGTGACGACGCCGAAGTTGCCTCCGCCTGCGCCACGCAGGGCCCAGAACAGTTCGCGGTCGGGATCCTCGGGCGCGCAGGTGAGGTGGCGTGTGCGTCCGTCCGGGGTGACGATGGTCGCTCCGGTGAGCCGGTCGCAGGAAAGTCCCCAAGCGCGGGAGAAGGCACTCTTGCCGCCACCGAGGGTCAAGCCGGCGACCCCGACCGATCCCCACCGTCCTGCTGCAATCGCCAGGTTGGAGCGTGCGAGGGTCTGTCCGGCGCTCGTGCTGCTGACACCGGCGCCCAGGCGCACCCTGTCGCGTGAGACGGTGATGCTGTTCAGGGCGGCGACATCGATCACCAGCCCTGGGGTGGTGGAGAAGCCTGCGTAGTTGTGGCCACCCGCGCGGACAGCGGTCGCTGTGCCGGTCTCGGCGGCGTAGGCCAGGCACGCCGCGGCGTCGTCCTCGTCTGCGATGCGGGCGATGGCTGCGGGCATGACGATGTCGTAGCGCTGGTTGTGCAGCACCCGGGCTTTGTCGTAGTCCGGGTCCCCCGGGCGCAGGAGCCGCCCGTGAAGCCTTCGTGCCAGCCGGGTGAGCTCCGCGTCGGAGCGGTGCCCGTGGGCCCGGACGGTGGGGCGTGATCCGGTGTGCGTCGTGACCGTACCGGTGGAAGGTGTCTTGACGGGGGTGATGGCCTGGGGCTGGGTGAAGAACTGGTCCGGGTCCACTGCGGCCTTGACGCGTTGCAGGCGGGGGTGGTTGTCGCCGTGATAGGCGGTTTCCCAGTCGTCGAGTTCGGGGTCCATGCCGTTCACGTAGCCGCCGGTGCCCAGGTGGGGGTGCATGGTGGTGTGGATGTCGCGGAGCCACTGCATGCGCTGTTCGATGTGGGGCTGCGGGGTGAACTCGTGCCAGTAGGAGTGGTATTGGACGACACCGACGGCCGACCGGTGGGGGAAGGCGGTGGCGTCCGGTGCCACGTCGTTGACCGCCCCGCCCATGGAGTCGATGAGCAGCCCTCCGGCTCCGGTGACGCCGTTGAGCCGGTGGAGCCGGTTGACCGCGGCGACCATGTCGTCGGCTGCCACCGGGGTCATGGGCCGGCGGACGATCTGCGACTTGGCTGCGAAGGCAACGCGGGGCCCGATGGTTCCCCCGCCCCAGCGCTCCGGTTCGGCCGCCGCCTGGACGTAGCTGACGGGGTGGGTGACGCGGTCGCTCTCGGGCCTGCCGACGGCGGTGACCAGGCTGTCGAGGAGCGGCTGGACTTGGCGGGGGGTGCCGATGAAGGTTCCGGTGACAACGAGTTCGGAGGGTGCGCCTCTGTCGCTGAGCTGTTCGATGGCGGTGCACAGTTCGCGCGGCAGGTTCGGGTCGGCGTTCCAGGCTGTCCAGCCTTGGATGAGGGCGGACATGTCCTTCATGGGCCAGCGCATGACGATGCGGGTGAAGGCCATGTCGCTGATGTCGACGGTGGTGTAGTCCAGTGCGGTGACCACGCCGAAGTTGCCTCCGCCACCGCCCAGCATGGCCCAGTGGAGATCGCGGTCGGCACCCAGGGAATGAGCGTTGACGCTGCGGAGTTGTCCGTCCGCGGTGACGATGTCCACACCCGTGAGGTGGTCGATGGCCAGGCCCCAGGACCGGGTGAAGGCGCTCAGGCCGCCACCCAGGGTCGCTCCGGCCACCCCGATGGAGGGGCAGCGCCCCAGCGGCAGGCCCGCTCCGGATGCGGCCAGTGCCGTGTGGGCCGCCATCCCCAGCGTTCCCGCACCCAGCCTGACCCGGCCGTCGCCCACCGTGATCGAGTTCAGTTCGCGCAGGTGGACCACGAGGCCGGGACCGGTGGAGTACCCCGCGTAGCTGTGGCCGCCGGAGCGGATCGTCAGTTGCACGCCGCGCTCTCGCGCGAAGGTCACGCACGCGGCAACGTCCTCGGCGGTGGCCGGGTAGGCCACGGCTTGCGGGTGCACGTCGTCGTAGCGCTGGTTGACCACGAGCCGTGCCTGCTCGTAGCCGGCGTCGTGAGGCTCCAGCAGTGTTCCGCTCATCCTGACGTCGAGGGCCGACCAGTCCACGGTGCTCGGGGTTCGGCTGCTGGACCGGATTCTTCGGTGGGTCGCGGAGCACGGCGACGGGGTGGCCGGGTCCTGGGTGAGCGAGGCGGAGGTGAGGAGGGCCGGCAGGGTGTGGAGGGAGGCCAGGACCGGAAAGTCGAACGGCAGCGGGCGGGGGCCCGTCTGGTCGGGTACGGAGGTGAATCCGCCGTCGGAGTCCTGGTGGGCCAGGAGGTAGCTGATGCCACGGCGGGCGCACGCGTGGTTGCCGTGGCGGGCCAGGACGGGCACGGCCTGTGCCGTGGACAGCACGTCGCTGGAGTCGTTGTTCTGCCGGCCCCAGCCTCCGTCGGCGTTCTGCACGGCAGTCAGGTGTGACACTGCTCGCGCGGTCGCCTCGGCGATCCGGGCGGCGAGGGAAGCGGAAGGCTGCGGCACCGCGTGCAGGGCGTTGAGCGTGCGGAGGATCCCGCTGGACTCGCTGATCGTCCAGCTGCGCTCGAAGGTTCCGTCAGGTCGCTGGGCGTCGAGGACGAACCCGGCGGACCTGGTGAGCAATGCGTGGTGCCGCCCGGTGGGGGCGAGTGCGAGGAGGGCCCCGGCGGTCATGTCCAGGTCGGGCGCATCGCTGCTGACCCAGGTTGGGAAGCCGCCGTCCGGCCCGGCCATGGCTTCCAGGTATCGGGTGGCCCGTCGCAGGTGGGAGGCGTAGCGCTCGGGGGCACTGGCCTCGAGGAACTCCATGCAGCGGGTGGTGGTGTCGAGGTCTGTCTGGGACATGGCGCTGGCGAACGGCCAGCCACCGTCGGGCGCCTGCCAGGAGGCGACGAACTCGCCCATCCGGCCCGTGAGCGGGCGCAGCCGGTCATCGGCAAGGAAGGCCAGTCCGGCGACGGCTGCGAGCCAGAGGTCCTGGCTGTCGAGAAACGGCAGCCCTCCGTCGCGGTTCTGAGCCAGCGTCATCCTCAGAATGCCGTCGTCCACCACCGGGTGGCCGGGGCGGAAGCCGCGAACGGCGTGCAGGGCGAGCAGGTGGGTGGTGGCGCCGGCCTCCCAGAACAGCCGGTTGCGGCCGGTGTCCAGCGAGTCGACCAGCCGGTTGCGTTCGGCTCCGGTCACCATGTGCGGGTGGCCGGTCGCCCGGGCGCAGATCACCCGGATGGCGAGGAGATTGACATCGGTGTACGTCGTGATCCGGTCCGGCGGCATCGACGGCAGGAGGTCGTCGTCCGTCATGAGGGCGTCGCACAGCAGGTGAAGCACTGCCCGCATCATGGCGGCCTTGAACCGGCCGCGCCCACCGGTTCCGCGGTTCAGCTGTCCGGCGAGCTCCACGACAGCCTGGCCTGCCCGTCCCGCTGTTTCGGCGGGGTGGAGACAGGCATCGATCAAAAGGGCGTCGACGGGATCCGCGCCCACCCGACGTGAGCGCAGAAACAAGGTCAGCTGTTCCTGCTGGGGCTCGTGTGTCCGTGCGGCGCGCAGGAGGGCGAGGAACAGTGCCGATTCCAATACCCGGCTGGCACACCGGTCGGTCACCGCTCCTCCGGGCGAGACGGCCAACGACAGATGCCGGGTGAGGCGGTCGATGCTCCTCGGCACGTCTGTCGGTGCCTGCCAGGGGCCGGGCGATCCGGTGGCCGGACCAAAGGGCGGAGGATTGTTGCCGGCCCGCTCTGGCTCTGCCAGCCGGGCGGCGTCGGGGCCTGCTGCCTCGGGGTCGTTGCGTCGCGTTTCTCCCTGCCAGGCCAGGGCCCCGTCGAGGAAGGAGCGGATCCGATCGACTCGTACGCTCAGACCTGCACTGTGCGGTCCTTGAGCGAGCGCGGTTGCCGCTGCCGCGTCGAAGGCGTCCATGCGTTCGCTGATCATCGTGCGGGCGATCGCGGCAGCCTCGTGGTGGGTGCACCGGCGTTCACGCGCGAGGATCGAGACGAGGTTGTCCGTTCCTTCAGCGGATTCCCGTCCCGCCGATGCCAGGTCGTTGGTCCACGCGACGAGATCCGCGGTGGCCTCGCGCAGACTCTCCAGGTCGCTCTCCTCGCCGGACAACCCGCGCTCCACCAAAGCGAGCATCGGCAGCACCGTGATGGTGTGCCGGCGCATCTCCACGTAGCGGGACAGCGCAAGGGGAGTGCGCCTGGTGCGCAGCAGGGATTCTTCACAGGTGGCGTCGGCAAAGTCGCGGTAGCGGGCGGCGAACCGCCTTGCCCATTGCGGGCTGGTGGCCGGTGTCGAGCGGTTCCACAGGTTCACGATCGCCCGCACCGCGGGGATGGACAGATCAGATGTGGTGGCCGACCCGTCCACCACGGAGACCAGGGAGTCCATGAGGGCCCGTACGTGCGAGGGACTGCCGTTGCCCGGTCCACGGTCGAGGCTGTCGTCGACCAGCGCGATGAAGGCACCCCACTGTGCCAGGAGTTCGAGTTCGGCCGGGTCCGCTCGGGGAGCGACGAAGCCGGCCATCCTTCCCTGCCCCATCCTCTCCAGACGCCGCTTCTCGTCCGGGGTCGTGAGCAGTCCCATGCGGTCGGCCCAGGCGCGTGCACGGCGTTCTGCCCGGTCCCACTGCCGGTTGCAGGTGGTCGGTTGGTTCATGGTTCGCTCGCCCTTGGTGGAAGTTCGTGTGCGGCTGGACAGCGGCGGGACGGGCCGCGTTCGAGGGGCTGGTGACCGACCTCGTTCCGCGAGCTCATCCGTAGGGAGGCGGCCGGGATGCGGCTGGCTCCGAGCAGGGGGCCACGCCGAACCGGCGGTGCGGGCCCGCCGGTTCATACGGACCGATACCGGGCTCCGCGGCGCTCCTGGGCCGGGCTTCCTGGAGGCGGATCGTGACCCGCTGGTGCTTGCCGGCGGCCCGGTGCTCCGACGTTCTCTTCGGCGGCGCGACCGGTGCCTCGCCCACCAACGTCGTGAACGTACGGCGGCCCGGCCCGGCCTCCTTCGATATCTCCCGCAGGCTCATCGCACCGCACTCGACAGACCTCGAACGGCCTCAACTCCAGCCGCCGATGCGGGTCCAAAGCCATCGTCAGTCGCCCCTCCGCCACCCCGAAGCCGACCACAGCAGACTTGCGGCACCCACCCGTCACCGCATCAACTTTGGTGCACTCTCCTCCGTACGAGGTGATGCACGATCACTTGTACGGCGCCGACTGTCGGCGTACTCCTGTGTAAGACCCCGCACGAATAGGCGGGTGTCATGGTCGGTGGTGGGGGCGTGTATCCCAGCGGTGGGTGGTCCAGACCCGGCGGATCAGACTACGGATGGTGATGATGGCGTCGGCGAGGTCGAAGAAGGCGTCGATGAGGAGCTGTCACGTTGTTGGGTGTGTGAGTGCCTGATGGTGCGTCGGGGCGTGGCGGGGGTCGGGTTTCGGGCCGGTGCTCAGGCTGCGGCGGGCTGGCCGGCAGCGCCGGTGACCTGGTCCCAGATGGCGAAGCGGATGGTCATCTCGGCTCGGTAGCCGGGAGCGGTCATCAGGTGGCGGCGGGGTCGGAAGTGCGGTGAGATGCCGCTGAACGCGGCCAGGAACCGCTGGGCTGCGCCGACGCTGAGGAAGCCTTTCATGGCGCGTTCGCGTTGCCGGGTCGGCTGGTGGCTGTTCTCCGCCCGGTTGTTCAGGCCCTTGTGGGAACGGTGCTCGACCGAGGGCATCAGCTCCCGGTGGGCGGTGCCGTAGGAGCGGAGCTTGTCGGTGACCATGACTCTGGGCACCCGCTGCTGCTTCTTCATGAGCTTGGTCAGGAACCGCTTGGCGGCCTTTGCGTTCCGCCTCGACTGGACCAGGATGTCCAGGACGTTGCCGTCCTGGTCGACGGCCCGCCACAGATACTGCCGCACACCGTTGATCTTGACGAACACTTCGTCGAGATGCCACTTGTCGCCAGGCCGGGGCCGTCGGCGGCGCAGTCCGTCGGCGTAGGCCTGGCCGAACTTGGCGCACCAACGGCGCACGGTCTCGTGGGAGACGAGGACGCCGCGCTGGAGCATGAGCTCTTCGACCTCGCGGAACGACAGCGGGAAGCGGTGGTACAGCCACACGCAGTGGGAGATGATCTCGGCCGGGTACCGGTGCCCCTTGTACGACGGCGGCGTACTGTCCACGGACGACCCCTCCCCGCATGACCAACCAGAAGATCATCCCACTTGGTCAGCCAACGTGACAGTCCCCTTCCCCGGCATCATCCCGCGCCACCTGTTCCTGCAGCGCACCGGGAACCGGCAGGGCGACAAGCCCTACCCGTCGGGCACCTACAGCTGGATGCTCCGCGAGTTCAGCAAGATCGTGAAGATCACCGACAGCAAGGGCAAGCCCGTCGGGCTCAGCCACACCCACCGCTTCCGTCACACCAAGCTGACCCGGCTCGCCGAACTCGGCCTGCCCGTCCACGTGCTGATGCGCTATGCCGGGCACGCGACCCCGTCGATGACGATGCACTACGTCGCTGCCCGCCAGGAACACGCCGAGCAGGCGTTCCTGGCCACCGCGAAACTCCGCGCGGACGGCACCCAGGTCGCCTTCTCCCGCGACGACCACGACAGCCTCCACCTGTTCAACCGGGCCGACCGGTTCCTGCCCCACGGCTGGTGCCTACTGCCGCCACTGCAGACCTGCGACAAGGGAAACGCCTGCCTGACCTGCTCGGTCTTCGTCACCGACGCCTCTCATCAGAGTGCTCTGGAACGGCAGTTGGCCGAGACCGAGGCCCTGTTCAACCGCAGCACCACCGCATTCCAGGAACGGCACGGCCGCCCGATGCCCGAGGACAACGTCTGGCTACTGCAACGGCCGGCCGAGCGCGCGGCCCTCACCAAGCTCCTGGACACCATCCGCTCCAAGCCCGGACGCGCCGTCCAGGGCGCCGGCTGCGGCGCAGCCCCCACCGGCCCTGTCCCGCCTCGACCTCGACCGTCACCGAAGGACCCGCCCATGACCGACGACGCTCGCGCCAAGCGCACCCAGACACTTTCCACCGCCGCGAAGGCCAAGTCCCAGGCCAAGACCGCCGCGGCAGAGAAGGCGATCCGCACCCTGGTCAAACGCGGTGAGCCGATCACCTTCCAGGCCGTCCAGCGCGAGGCCGGCGTCTCCCACGCCTTCCTCTATAACCACCCCGACCTGCGAGGACGCATCGAACGACTCCGGGCCCAAGCCCGTCCCGCCCCCGCACCGGCCGCTCCGGCCGACGAGCAGAGCACCCTCGTCCTCGCGCTGACCGGCCAGATCACCCGCCTCAAGAAGCAGCACCGAGAAGAATCACAGGCACTGCGGGATGCCCTGGAGCAGGCACACGGCGAGAATCTCGACCTCCGCCGCGAACTCGCTCGCCGCGGCGGAGACACCCCACCGCCACAAGCCCGAGTCATCGGACCCTGCTGACCTCACCCAGCGGTCATCAGGCCGATGAGCTCGGCATCCGTGCTCCCGGAGCGCAGCCGGACGTCGAAGTTGTAGCCCTCGTCGCAATACACCAGGTCAAAGCCCGCCGGAGCGAGCCTGCGGAATACCGCCGCCAACCTCACAGCGTCAGCCTCCGGGACATCCAAGTACAGACACGTCCCGTCTTGATGCAGATATGCCTCGCCAGCGCCGTCTTGCACCTCGAAAGACCAGCAATAACTCCGTGCCTCGCTGCGAGGTGTCGCATCGATCTCCACACCAGCCCACCCGGCTCGGATCGCCGCGGTCAGAGCGTCACGATCGACCTGCCACCCACCCGCGTCTCCAACGACCATCACCATGAACGTCGCCACAGCGACTGTCTATCACTACCGCCCAGGCACGGGACCGCTTCTCACACTCCATCGATCGCAGAAGCGACCTGATCTGGAATGTCAGCCAGAAACAGAAACGAAACCGGGGATAACAGGCGGGCCGACGACGCAGAGGTTCTCCCGGCGGCCGACCCACTCCAGGGTCCGTAGCGCCGACTGGGTGGGGACCGGGATGGAGGAGGCGTCCTCGTTCCAGATGTGGAAGGTCTTGCCGGTGGGGAACGCCGCGCGTTGGCGGCGGGTGCGCAGGTTGGAGGCATCGCGCCCGGCGGCTTCCTCCGCGAGCAGGGCCCGGACGATCTCGGCGGGGTCCCAGCGCTGGGCTTTGGCGACCGGGACGATCTCGCTCAGGGCGCGTCGGATGTGCGGGAGTTTGAGCTTGCGCGTCAGCGCGATCGCCTCGTCCAGAGCGGCGCCGGAGGTCGCGGCGACCGCGGAGGCCGGGGCTTGGGCTCGAGGACGCGGGAGGGAAAGGGTGCTGCTGGTGTCGGTCATGGGCAGGGGTCTTCCTGATCGGTGCGGACAGCCCTCGGCTAGGGTGCCGGGATGCTGGAGAAGGCGGGTGCTGAGGTTGTGGCCGAGCGTGAGCGCATCGCGGCCCGGGTGCGGGACGAACTGGTGGCCGCCGGCTTGCCGGTCGTGGCATCAGGGCTGAATCGGGTGCTGTCACAAGGCGTTGAGGTGACCGTCGACCCGTTCGACGACGACGCCGGCGGGGTTTCCGTGGCCTGGAGTTCCAGCCCACGGCTGCAGAGCTGTGTGATGCGTGCAGCCAGACACAACCTCCTGGACGATCCGGCGCTCGCCCATCAACAGGTCGTGCTGGAGGCGATGCTTGCGGCGATCACCGCGATTCTGGTGTCGGCCGGGTTCACGGTGCGCGACAGCCTCAACGACTACGCGCCCTTCACGTTGGAGGTGCTGGCCGGGCCCGGTGGCCCCCCGTCGTGGGGATTGCGTGAGGAAGAGGTGGCTGTGGCGGGCCGGTCGGCCGGTGCCGGCGGGGCATCAGCCGATGGATCCGAATCCTGACCAGGCCGAGGTGCCCGGTTGCAGGCTGTGCTGTTCTCCGGGCCTGGTCGGTTCCGGCGTCGTCGTGCTCGACCTGGTGGGCCAGGGGACCGCTGGGGCGCTGTCACGTTGGCTGACAGGGTGGGAGGATCCTCGGGCTGATCACGGTGGAGGGGGTCGTCCGTGGAGGGCATGTCGCCGTCGTACAAGGGGCACCGGTATCCGGTCGAGGTGATCTCGCACTGCGTGTGGCTGTACTTCCGGTTCCCGCTCAGTTTCCGTGAGGTCGAGGAGCTGATGCTGGAACGCGGCGTGATCGTCTCGTACGAGACGGTCCGCCGCTGGTGCCTGAAGTTCGGTCAGCAGTACGCCAACGGACTGCGCCGCCGGCGGCCCCAGCCCGGCGACAAGTGGCTCTACCTTCTTGAACGGGTTGGTCCTCCCGTTCGTAGGGTGAGGACACCCAGGGGAGCTGGGTGTGGCTGACAAGTGGCTGCCGTTCGTGGCTTCAGGTGCTTGGCCGCCTGGCTCCCCACGACGACTCGGCCGCCGATTGGGAAGTGCGAACAAGTCGCTGTGTAGAGCAATGCCGGCGAGGTCGTCCGTGGTACGCAAGGCATGTACGACCGAATGGAGCACGATGAGCCGGATATGGGCGGGAACCGACTGCGGCAAGACCCACCACCACTGCCTGGTCCTGGACAGCGAGGGCGACACGCTGCTGTCGCGTCGGGTGGCCAACGACGAGCCGGAACTGCTGAAGCTGATCGGTGACGTCCTGGACCTCGCCGACGGCGGCAAGACGACCTGGGCGCTTGACATGACCGGCGGCGAGCCCGGCCTGCTGATCGCCCTTCTGGTCAACCATGGCCAGGAGCTCGTCTACATCCCCGGTATCGCGGTCAACCGGGCCACCGACAGCTACCGCGGCCAGGGCAAGACGGACGCCCGTGACGCCCGCGTGATCGCCGACCAGGCCCGGATGCGCCGCGACCTCCAGCCGATCCGCCCCGGCGACGAAGCCACGCTCGAGCTGCGGCTGCTGACCGACCACCGCGTCGATCTGGTCGCCGACCGCACCCGCACCACCAACCGGCTCAAGGCCCTGCTGAACAGCATGTTTCCGGCCCTGGAACGGGCCCTCGACCTGGGTAACGTCGGCCCGCTGGTGCTGCTAACCGGTTACCAGACACCGGCAGCGATCCGCCGCGCGGGCAGTCGGCGGCTGACCGCCTGGCTGCGCAACCGCAAGGTCTGCAACGCTGCTGCCCTCGCCGAGAAGGTGGTTGAGGCCGCCGAGCGCCAGCACACCGCCGTCGTGGGTGAGAAGGCCATCGCGAAGATGGTGCACACCCTCGCCAAGGAGGTGATGGTCCTCAACGAGAAGATCACCGAGACCGACAAACTCATCGAGGGCCGGTTTCGCGAACACGAACTGGCCGACGTGATCCAGTCCATGCCCGGCATCGGCACGATCCTCGGTGCCGAGTTCCTCGTCGCCGTCGGCGGCAGCCTGGACGCCTTCCCCACGGCCGACCGGCTCGCGGCCTTCGCCGGCGTGGTCCCCGCCCCACGCGACTCCGGCCAGGTCAGCGGTAACGACCACCGACCGACGAGATACCACCGTCGCCTGCAGCGCGTCTTCTACATCTCCGCGCTGGTCAGCGTCCAACGAGACCCCAACTCACGGAAGTTTTACGACCGCAAGCGCGCCGAGGGGAAACGGCACGTCCAGGCCGTCCTCGCGCTCGCACGCCGTCGCGTCAACGTCCTGTGGGCTCTGATCCGTGACCGACGGTGCTACCAGGTCATACCCTCAGTGACGACGGCGGCTTGACATCGGCATTGGGAAGCATCTGGACGAGGTCTTCATCAAGATCAACGGTGAGCAGAAGTACCTGTGGCGGGCTGTCGACCAGGACGGCAACGTGCTGGACATCCTGGTGCAGAGCCGCCGGGACATGGCTGCGGCCAGGCGCTTCTTCCGCACGCTGCTGACCAAGACGGGCGGGGTGCCGCGGGTGATCGTCACGGACAAGCTCCGCTCCTACGGCGCGGCCCACCGCGAGGTCATGCCCTCCGTCGAGCACCGTTCCCACAAGGGCCTGAACAACCGGGCCGAGAACAGTCATCAGCCCACCCGGCAACGCGAACGGGCGATGAAAGGCTTCCGCAGCGTGGGCGCCGCGCAGCGTTTCCTGTCCGCGTTCAGCGGCATCTCACCCCACTTCCGGCCCCGCCGCCACCTGATGACCGGCACCCAACACCCCGCCGAAATGACCGTCCGCTTCACCATCTGGGAGCAGATCACCGGCGTCACCGGCCGGCCTGCCGCCGCCTGAGCCCAGGGCCGGCACCCGGCCCCACCACACCTCGACACACCGTCAGACACCCGCACACCCAACAACGTGACAACGCCCCCCATGACGAACGGCGCCAGGTAACAGCGGTGGGGCGTTGGCCGCCCGGCACCGGGACCGGGAACGGTCGTTGTACTCCGTGGCGCCCGGCTGGCCGGTACGGGCCGGCCGGGGAGGACGCCAGAACTGGTAGGCCAAAAGGGACCATGAGATGATCTTGAAGCTCTGAAAACCCGGCCGGATCTGCCACTCCGCCTCCGCCATGTCGGAGCAGTAACACCACCAGATGGCTTCTGAACGGGTCGGTCTCAGGGTGGGCTGGGTTGTCAGCCCGTCTGGGCCGCTCGGGCGCGGTCGGAGAGGAGTCGGGTGAGGCTTTCGAGGTCTGCGCTGCTGTAGCTGCGGCTCTCGTTGTCGTTGCCGACGACGCTGGTGAGGACCGTTCCGGTGCGGACCACGGTGCTGCGGGTGGTGTGGGTGACGTAGGCGTCTCCCTGGCTCGTCGAGATCGAGAATGCTGCGACCTGGTCCCCGATCTGCGCCATGGTCAGTGAACTCGCTCCTTCTTTCCGCGCCTTGGAGGTCATCGCGTCGAAGGCCGTCTGTGCCGTGTCCTCGTCCGGGTAGGAGCGAACCAGGAACTGGGTCTCCATGCTGTAGCGCCCCAGATACTCGGCCTCGCCTTCGAAGGTGGAGCCGTCATCCTGCGAGGAGACGTCTGCGGTGGGTGCTGAGCTCTCGGTCCAGCCCGACGGCAGGCTTTTCGCGTCCGGCAGTACGTTGCGGACGGCCTCTTCATCGGCGAGTGGCATCGCACGGTCCGCATTGCCGATGCCTGCTGTGTCGTTGCCCGTTTCGTTGCTGTCGGTCCCGGTCTTCTGTTGGCCCTGCCCCGGCTCCGACCCGCCTCTGGCCTGGGAGCCTGGAGAGTCACCGTCCAGGGCTTGGATACTGCCGTAGACCAAGAGCGCCACCAAGGTCGCCAGCGCGACGCAGATCGCACCGAAGGTGGTGCGTCCCGCAGGAGTGTTGTTGAAGGTCACCGGCCCGAGCGAAATGGTGTTGCCGCGCACCCGCGACCCACCGTCGATCACCACACTGTTCTTGATGGTCTGCATGGGCGGCTCCTCGGGCGGCGGCCCGGCAAGGACCGGAGCAAGGGCCGCAGTCAACGCGTCGGCAAAGTCCTGGTCGGCCGTGACCCCGGCGTTGAGCTCGTTGTGCAGCCCTGCGACGGCAGCCGGGTCATCAGGCTGCGCGTCCACAGCTGCCAAGGCCGCCTGTCCCGATGGCGTACCGCTGAGCCGCTGCCGTACGAGGTCGGAGACGGCCTGCCCGACTCCGGTGGCCGCCGCGGTGGCTGCGCCCCCGGCAAACTCTGTTAATACTCGCACGGTCTGTGACACGAGCTCCGTTGGATCCATCGTTTCCCCCATGAGTCAGCTGTGTACATGCTAAGACCGGAGGTGGCCTCCTGTAAGTCAACTTACTGAGAAGCAAGGCGAGTTAGCTGAATCGAGCCCCTGGAATGCGTTGCCCCAGATCCTCACGGACACCGAGCGAGCACAGATTCCACGTCTACCGGCTCGCCAACGACTACGACCCGGCCAGCTACCCCGCCGCCCTGCGCAAGCCGGTCCCGCCGGTGCGCTGGCGAGGGCCGGTCACCGAGATGACCGACCTGGTCCTCTCCCGCATCGATGCCGAACGTGATCACAGGCGGCACGCTGTCGTGGCACAGGTGATCGCGGACTTGAAGAACGGCCCGTTCGCCCACGCCCCCTCCGGGCACTTCCAGGCGAACGCCGCCTGGTTCGCGCTGGCCGCTCTCGCGCACAATCTGACCCGCGCCGCCGGCGCCCTGGCGTCCGCCTTCCACGCCAAGGCCAGCACCGCAACGATCCGCGACCACCTGATCAACGTGCCGGCCCGCCTGGCCCGTTCGGCCCGGCGCCTCATCCTCCACCTGCCCGAACACTGGCCCTGGGCCAACGACTTCAACCACCTCTTCGACCTGGTGCACGCGCCACCACCCACCACCTGAGAAGCCCTGGCCACCCCGCCCGCAAGGGCCCGAGACCGCCGAACACGTGGAAGAGCTGGACAGACCAGCGGGTACTCCCTGCCCGAACGGCCAGATCATCTCGCCGACCGCCAGGACAACCCCGAAACGATCACTCCGAAATCAAGCCGGTGGATCCAGGTTCAGTCCGCCCGCACGCGACATCCTGTAGAAAGTCTTGTCCATGTATTTCCGGAGCTCTTCCGGTTTCTTCTTCAGCTCCTTGTGCTCCTCCTTCTCTTTCAGCGCATCTTCTTCCAGTTCCTTCAGTTCCTGGATCTTCTTCTTTCCTACGGCTTTCTTCCAGAACCAGTTGTCCCCCTCTTCTGCCCAAGGGAAGGCGTAGCGAGGATTTCCCAGGATGGAGAACCCCTTCTCGTCGACCTTGAAGAGGGAGAAGTCTGCCTTGATCACGGTCAGTCCCGTGGCCACGCCGGCCAATGCGACCTTCATGAGGTCCGTTGTATGGTCCAGGGCTGCGACCTTCATCACCAGAGTGTTCGCTTCTTCCTTCCTGAAGTACAGGCGAGCGAAATCTGGGGTGTCCCAATCCCAGGCATGCGGTGAATCGGGTCCTGGCTTTCCGGTGCCGGCCATGGCGGGCTCGCTTTCAGGTGCGGGACTTCATCGTGGCCCATTGCGCACGACGCCGTCAGATGGAAGACTCGGAGCGAATTTCGGTCAGGCGATCAGGGGCGGGGTGCGTTGTGAACGTTGCGATCGGAATATCAGCCTTCGGTACGACGGCGGGGATTCCTGCTGTGGAGAAGGGGGCGGCATGTTTCGCTATTGAATTATCCGAGCGATATTTTGGTGGGCCTAATGTGGGTGTATGGATGTTCACCAATAGGCCGGTGGGTATACCTGTCCCAGAGGCTGGGAAGGCAGGAAATTGGGCGAATGAATGGCTGACCCTCGAAACATTCCATGAGTTGTCGAGAGGGGAGGAGAAGGACAACGGCCTCGCGCGATTGAGGGGAGACGGTCGGCTCTTCTCCGGTACGGATGATCTGGCGCCCGTACTGAACAGGATCGCCAAGTCTTCCAGCGGGCTCAGCGGCCACACACTGGCCATGGTGATTCTGACCGGCCCGCCGCACGATGGCGCTGACTTCATACGAACGGTACGGAGGGCCGCCAGGTATCCAGTCTTTTGGGTCTTCATCGGAACCGGGCCGTCCGTCAAACCTCTGGTCCACCTCGGTGCTGTGGACACGCTCGGATCGGAGCCCGGTGACCCGGACAATTTCGTCATCGTGAAGACAAGGGACTGGTCCGCATTCACCAAGTGGCGCACGGGCCGCCGCATTCGCCGTGCTGTGACGCGTTGGCAGAAGCGGACGCCCACGGGCTGAGCGCGGGCGGTGCCGGACTGGGTTCCGCCCGCAACGGAGACGGGGGCGTCGGGCGGTCAGGAGAAGAAGGCGCTGAGTTCTGCCGGTGTGGGCATGCCGTTCTCCGTGACGATGGTGTCTTGCGGGGCGGTGGAATCGGCGTCCGAGGTGGTGCCGGGCCGGGGGGTCGGTTCCGGATAGTCGAGGGCTTCGGAGTCCTCGTCGCGGTTGACGGTGGCGAACATCCAGTTCGCCACCGTGAGGTGGTCGACGGCGTTTGCCAGGAGGTGGTCGGTCACCGACCATTCGGCGGCCTCGCCGTGGGTCCCGCGGACGAGGGCGCTGTCGCGTGGCAGGTGCTGGACGAGCACCGCGAGTCGGCGGGAGGAGAGCCGGCCGCGGTGCCAGTCGAGCAGGTCGACGCCATAGTGGCGGAGTGCTTCCGCGCCTCATATCTTGCCTCTCTGCGGGATATTTTCGAAATGTAATTCGATCACCCTAATGGCCGCTGGCCAACATAGCAGCACCCGGGGAAAGGTCAATGTCATGTTGACGCACGACCGTTCCCCGGGTACCTCACGCCAGCCCACCCAAGAGGAGTGCTGGGCTAACTTCTGGCGCATCGTCGGCGAGGAGGCTTACCGCATCTGGCTCGCCAAGCAGCCCACCGAAGACCGAGCCGACTAGCCTCGATCTTTCTTGATGGGCCGTCGACGAAGTCGGCGGCCTGTTTCGTTGGGTGTCGGCGTACAAGTGAACGTGCACCACCACGTACGGATGAGAGTGCACCATTCTTGATGCGTTGAAAGGCCGTGGCCGGGAGCCTGCTGTCGTCGGTTGAGGATCGGCGGAGGGCGGCTTGCAGTGGTGTTAGATCCGCATCGGTGGCTGGAGCTGAGGCGGTTTCGCGGGCTGTACGAGTCCGGTGCGATGAGCCTGCGGGAGATCGCGAAGGAGACCGGGCTGAACCGTCGCACGGTCGCCAAGTACCTGTCGGGTGAGGTGCCGGTTGCGCCGCCGAAGAGGGCGGCGAACGGTCAGCCGCGTCAGCGGGTGGTGGACGAGGTCGCGCCGCTGATCGATGCGATGCTGCGGGCGGAGATCCTGCTCAAGGGGGCGGTGATCCACGAGCGGCTGGTGGCGGAGTACGGGTTCACCGGCAACTACCAGCGCGTGAAGATGTACTTGCAGGAGGCCAGGCCGCGGGTCGCGGAGGAACTGGGCATCAGCCCGCGTGAGCTGGCCGGGCTGCACCGCCGGTTCGAGGTGGTGCCCGGAGCTCAGGCCCAGGTGGACTGAGGTGACGAGGGCAAGATCCTCGCCCATGTCGGGACCCCGAAGGTCTACTCGTTCCACATGACGCTGTCCTACTCGCGGGACCCGTTCTGCTGCTTCACCACCAGCCAGGACCTGGCCACGTTCTTCGACTGCCACCGTCAGGCGTTTGCCCACTTCGGCGGTGTCCCGATGTCGATCGTCTACGACCGGACCAAGACCGTGGTCCGTCGGCATGTCGCCCCTGGTGAGGCCGTTCCTCTGCATCCGGAGGCGGTCGCATTCGCCGGTCACTACGACTTCGATCCCGATGTCCTGGCCGCATACAGGCCCACTGGAAAGGGCCGGGTCGAGCGCCAGGTCCTGATCGTCCGCGACCACGTCCTGGCCGGACGCGCCTTCTCCTCCACCGAGGAACTGGACTCCGCGTTCACTGCCTGGGTTCCGCTGCGGCGGGCCAAGGTCCACGGCACCCACGGCGAGGTCATCGGTCTGCGAGCGGTCCGTGATCACATGGCTCTCCGCCCACTGCCGGCTACTCCATATGTGGTCGCCCAGCGGCATCTCCGCTACGTCGGCAAGGACTGCCTCGTCGCTTTCGAAGCGAACCTCTACTCGGTGCCAGCTCTACGGATCCGCCCGTGGCAGCTGGTCGAGGTCAGGGCCACGAAGTCCCAGGTCACCCTCCATGCCACCACACCCGACCGCCAGGGAGAGACCCTGCTGGCCACCCACCCGCGGGCAGTTGGCCGCGGTGCCAGGGTCGTGGACGAGCGGCACTGGGATGGTCTGCCCACCGGAGCCGGCCGCCGCGTCACGGCGGGCGGAGACTTGCCCGCACCCCGCCAGCAGAACCGCGGGTCGGAGGCGGGATCGCTGTTGGCCTTGCTGAACCGGGCGGCGGCCACCCAGGTCGAGGTCGGCCGACGGCCGTTGTCGGTCTATGACGAGCTGACCGGCACCCGCCCCTTCACCACCCACCCAAGCACGAAGGAATCGTCTTGAGCGAGCTGGTCTCCACCCGCATCCGCAACACGGCCGGCAAGCTGGGCCTGCCCCACCTGGCCGAGGCTCTGACCCAGTACGCGCAGCGGGCCGATGAGGCCAAGATGGGCTACCTCGACTTCATCGACCTGGTTTTGTCCGAAGAACTCGCCGTCCGGGACGACCGCCGCTTCCGCCAGGGCCTGCGGCTGTCGAAGCTGCCGCATCACAAAACGCTCGATGATTATGATTTCTCGTTCCAGCCCGAGCTCGACCCCCGCAAGGTCAAGGACCTTGCCACCCTCTCGTTCGTCGAGGCCAAGGCCAACGCTGCCCTGCTCGGGCCGCCGGGGGTGGGCAAGACACACATCGCCGTCGCTCTCGCGGTCGCGGCCTGCCGGGCCGGCTACTCGATCTACTTCACCAGCCTCGACGACATGGTCCGCAACCTCACCGCCGCCGAATCCGCAGGGCGCCTGACCAGCAAACTCGGCAGCTACCTGCGGCCAGCCGTCCTTGTTCTGGACGAGGTCGGCTACCAGCCCCTCGCTCGCGCCGAGGCGAACTTGGTCTTCCAGGTGATCTCTAAGCGCTACGAAAAGGGCTCGATCATCCTGACCTCGGACAAGACCTTCAGCGAATGGGGACAGGTGTTCGGCGACGAGGTCTTGGCCACGGCCATCCTCGACCGGCTCCTCCACCACTGCGGAGTCATCTCAATCAACGGCCCAAGCTACCGCCTCAAGAACCGACTTGCCGCGATCGAACGAGAGCGAGACGACTCAGCCTGAAGATCCCGCCACCGGACCGGCCTTGACCTGCCAAGATGCCGAACTGGGCATCTCGGACGCCCTCGTCATCGGCCACCCTGGCCCCGCAGCCTCCAACCGATCAGACGCCGTGCTCTTCATCGGCCCTCTCCAGAGCGCTGATCGTCCGGCGGCGCCAACGTGTGACGGCAGCAATGGCGATCACCCCGCCCAGCAAGCTCACCAGCGGAACACCCCAGGCTGCGGCCATGAACAACGTCCCGAGCGATTCCATGACACCCCCTCCACTCCAAGGGAGCGTACTCGGCCTCGGAACGGCTTTGGGCTGGACCAGGTAGGCAAGACTGGTGCACAGATCTCCGTACCTGGTGGAGCACTCTCACGAGTACGCCGACAGGGAGCAAAGAAGGCCCTGCAGGAGATCTACAACACCGAAGACCGGGCCCACGCCGAACAGGCGGCGAAGCAGTTCGCGAAGGACTACGGGGCGAAGTGGCCCAAGGCCGCGGAGAAGATCACCAGCGACCTGGACGAACTGCTGGCGTTCTACGACTTCCCGGCCGAGCACTGGATCCATCTGCGGACCACGAACCCGATCGAGTCCACGTTCGCCACCGTCCGGCTGCGGACCAAGGTCACCCGCGGTGCCGGCAGCCCGGCCGCCGCCCTGGCGATGGTGTTCAAGCTCGTCGAGTCCGCCCAGGAACGCTGGCGCGCGGTCACCGGAGCCCACCTGGTCGCCCTGGTCCGCTCCGGCGCGAAGTTCGAGAACGGCGTCCTGGTCGAGCGTTCTGAGAGGATCGCAGCATGACCGGCCAACGCCACGCCGCCACCGAATCCCACCGGCCCTTTGCTGAACCGGTCCGGCTCGACCTGTCCGATCCCGACACCCTGCGTCATCTGTGGGACCTTCAGCGGGCCTCCTACGCGGTCGAAGCCCGGCTCACCGGCTTCGACGGCATCCCGCCCCTGCACGAGTCCCTTGAGCAGTTGCGCGCGTGTGACGAGTCCTTCCTCGGGGTTCGCGACGAGTTGAGACTTGTCGGAGCGGTCGCCTGGACCCGCTTGTCGAATGGTGCTCTGGACATCTGCCGCCTCGTGGTCCATCCCGTCGCGCATCGCCGCGGCGTCGCAACGGCACTGCTCGACGCTCTGGACTCGATCGAGCCTGCGGAACTGACCGTCGTCTCCACCGGAACCGCCAACCTGCCTGCGGTCGCGCTCTATCGTCAGCGCGGATTCATACCAGTCGGCGAGCGCCAAGTCGCGCCCGGCGTCACGGTCACACTGCTGGAACGTAAGAACGCATCAGCATCTCAGTCAATCCACAACTCTTGACAATTGCTCCCCGCTTGACCGTGGTGTTCATGCTCGGCACAAGCGTCGGACTCACCGGACTGCTCGCCAAGGACACCTCCGGCGCGACCGGCCTGCCGTCGGCGCTGGGCTGGGATGATTACCTGCCTGGCAAGCGTCGTCGCGGTGGCACTGCTGTGGGGAAGGCCGCGAGGCAGACTTCTAGCGGTATGCGACGCGGCCGCGCACCGATCGCCCCCGCGGTGCTCCCCCCATCCTCCGGATCGGTAGAGGGCACGGCGTGACGTGCTGATCACGGGGTCCGTTTCTGCGTCGCTGTCTCCAGCGCCTTCCTCAGCTCAACCTGTCCCGTCGTCAGTCCGGCCAGAGCAGTCGCTGGAAGCACTGAACAGCTCAGACGGATGGGCAGTGGGGCACGCTGACACAGGGTCAGGCGCGGCGTGACGGCGCCAGGCCGGCCTCGTACGCGACGATGGCCGCCTCTACTCGGTTGCGCGCGCCCAGCTTCGAGAGCACTGCGCTGACGTGGGCCTTCACCGTGCCTTCGACCAGGTGCAGACTGCTTGCGATCTCTGCGTTGGACTGCCCGGCCCCGAGTCCGGCCAGTACCTGGCGCTCCCGTTCCGTGAGCCGTTCCAGCGAGCGGTGGGGGTGTGCCGCCCTGTGGGCGCGCATCCCGGTGATGACGCGGCCGGCGACTCTGGGGGACAGGCAGGCGCCACCGGCGCCCACCGCCCGCACGCCGTTGAGGAGTTCCCTCGGGTCGTCGGCCTTCAGCAGGAAGCCGTCGGCGCCTTCCTCCAGGGCGCGGGTGATGTACTCGTCCTGGCCGAAGGTGGTCAGCATGATCACACCCACCGTGGCCAGCTCCCGGTGGAGCCGCGCGACCGCCGTCAGCCCGTCCATGCCGGGCATCTGGATGTCCAACAGGACCACGTCCGGCCGGTGCCGGCGAGTGAGCGCGATGGCCTCGTGCCCGTTGCTCGCCTCGGCGACCACTTCGACGTGCGGATCCCTGGCCAGGACGGCCAGCACGCCGGCTCGGACCATCGCCTCGTCGTCGGCCACAAGGACCCGGACCTGGCGGCTGCTGGGTGTCGTCTCTTCCACGCGGCGAGCCTACGGCCGGTGCGCCACCGCGCGGACGTCGAGTGCCGCAGATCCGCCCGGGGACGGAGGGCACCCCTGACGAAAGTCAGGACGCCGCTGCCGTTCGACCGATGGGAGTGGGCGCCACGGACTTCTAGCGTCGCTTCCGTACAGGAAACGAGGCAGCCGCTCCGGGCCGACCGCACGTCGATGTGCGCCCCCGTCACCTTTCGCGAGCTGTACTCCGCGGTCCGTAACCGACACGAAGGAATTCCGTGATCACCCTCCGAGGACTGACCAAACGCTACGGCGACACCCTTGCCGTGGACGAGCTGACATTCGATGTCCGGGCCGGTCGCGTGACCGGCTTCCTCGGCCCCAACGGGGCCGGGAAGTCCACCACCATGCGCATGATTCTGGGCCTGGACCATCCCACGCGCGGGCGAGCCCTGATCGCCGGGCGCCCCTATGCGGACCTGCGCAGGCCGCTGTGCTCGGTCGGTGCGATGCTGGATGCCCGGGCCGTCCACCCGGCTCGTTCCGGCCGCACGCATCTGGTCACCCAGGCCCGGTCGAACGGTATCTCGCTGCGCCGCGTGGACGAGGTGCTGGAGCGGGTGGGCCTGGCCAAGGCGGCCTGTCGGCCTGCGGGCACGTACTCGCTCGGAATGAGCGGGCGGCTCGGGGTGGCGGGTGCCCTGCTCGGCGATCCGCCGGTGCTCGTCCTGGATGAGCCGGTCAACGGCCTCGACCCGGACGGCGTGCGGTGGATTCGCGGGCTCGTCCGGGACCAGGCGGCGGAGGGACGCACCGTGTTTCTCTCCAGCCATCTGATGAGCGAGATGCAGCTGACGGCCGACCATCTCGTCGTCATCGGACGCGGGCGGCTGCTGAGCGACACCTCCATGACCGAGTTCCTGGCTGCTGCCTCTCCCGCGTCGGCGCGCGCCGTGGTGCCCGACGCCGAGGAGAGAGCGACGCTGGTGCGGCGTCTGATGGCGGCTGACGCGGTGAGCGTCGAGTCCTCCGGGACCGGCGAACTCACCGTCGAGGGTCGCACCGCGGCCGAGGTCGGCGACCTGGCCCATCACTGCCGAGTCCGGTTGCACCAGCTGAGCGACGTCCAGGTCTCGCTGGAGCAGGCGTACATGGAACTGACCGCACGCAGCGTCGAGTACACGACGGGCAGCAGTGCTGCGGGCATGACCGCCGCCTCCGCGGCTCCGAACGAAGGGGGACGACAGTGACCGTCCCGACGACACCCGTCAGGCGGACGGGCCTGCCGCGGGCCGTCCCTGACACTCCTGGCCGGGGCGCACCGGGAGGTTTCGCCGGGGCCGTCGCCGCCGAATGGACCAAACTGTGGTCCGTCCGAGGTCCCTATCTGTGTCTTCTGGCGGGCCTTGCGATCACCGGTGTCTTCACCTACTACTACGCCTCGATCGCCCGCATCAACGAGCATCCGATGCAGCCTGTCGGGAGCGCGGCGGCCTCCTCCGCCGTCCTCGTCCAGTTCACCGTCGTCGTCCTGTCCACGGTCGCGGTCACCTCCGAGTACTCGACGGGCAGCGTGCGGGCTTCCCTGCTGTCGGTGCCCCGCCGGCATCGGGCCCAGGGCGCGAAGGCGCTGGTGGTGGCCGTGGTCGCGTTCGTCGCTGGCACCACGTTCGCCGTCGTGGGTACGGCGGTTGCCTGGGTGGGGTTCGACGGGCGGGCCTCCTACGCGGCCGGCCCGAGCCTTCTGCAGGTCCTCGCGGTGGGCCTCTACGAGGCGTTGGTCGCTGTGCTGAGTGTCGGGGTGGCGTTCGCCACGCGTCATCCGGCAGGCGCTCTCTCGATCCTTGTCACACTCCTGTGGGCACTGCCGAGCATCATCCTGGGACTGGGAGGCCCGACGCTCTCGGACGTCAACGATCGTCTGCCGCATGGTGCAGGGAACCATTTCATGCGTCTCGGGGCCGAGGCGCCGTACCCGCCGGTGACGGCGGTCCTGATCGTGGCGGCGTGGGCCGCGACCGCGCACCTGATCGGCCTGTACGTGCTACGTCGACGAGACGCCTGACCCTGCCTCCGGTGGCGGCCCGAAACCCTCGCCCGGCCCACTCTCTCGCCAGGCGTCCGGGCCCGTCCCACAGAATCGACCCGGAAAGGTGAGGCCATGTACCAGAAGGACGGTCGACGCACCATGCCGTACATACACATGCCCCCAGTCAGACTCGTGTGCGGTGATGTGGCCCTGTGGAGCGTGCTCGCCGCTGCCACCGGCTACGGGTTCCGAGACGCGGGCGCAGCGGCATCGCCGCTCCAGGACCTGTGTCTCCCGTTGGCCGTCCTGGCGGTGGCCGTGCCGCTGTCCCGCCGCCGGCCGGGGACCGCAGTCGTCCTGGTCAACGCACTGTGCGCGCTGGGCATGGCCGACCCGGCGACCCCCGCCAACGCCCATGTCCTCTCGCTGGCCGCCCTGAGCTGTCTGCTGGGGGCCCGCGTCGCCGCGGCACGACGCCCGCTCCTGGTGCTGGCCTGCTGCCTTGCAGCCGATCTCGCGACGTGCGCGGTGCTGCGGACACAGGCCGTGTGGTGGTTCTACGCACTGACCGTGCTGCCCGCCGCTCTCCTGCTGCCCTGGCTGGCCGGACGGCACTGGAGCGGCCGGCGCGAACTGGTCCGGGAAGGCTGGCGGCTGGCCCGGAGCCTGGAGGAGCGCCAGCACCTGGTTGCGGAGCGGGCGCGGCTGACCGAACGCGCGGACATCGCGGCCGACATGCACGACTCTCTCGGGCACGCGCTGAGCCTGGTCGCCCTGCGTGCCGGTGCCCTGGAACTTTCTCCCGACCTCACCGACCGCGACCGCGCCGATCTCGCGGAGCTGCGCGGGACGATCGCGGACGCCGTGGAGCAACTGCGCGAGACCGTCGCAGTTTTGCACGACCCGGCCGGAACGGAACCGGGTGCGGGTCTGCCCGTCCCCGACACTGTCGAGGACCTACTCGGGCGGGCGGTCGCCTCCGGGGTGCCGGTGCGCTGGGAGCAGCACGGGGCGATGCCCGTGCTGTCCCCCTTGGTCCAACGGGGCATGTACCGGGCGGTGCAGGAGTCACTCACCAACGCGGTGAAGCACGCGTCGGACGGTGAGATCAGGGTGCGGATCTCACACGAGGCTGACCGTACCCGCGTGAGCGTCGTGAACGCCGCTGCGCCGGCTGACCGGCCAGCGCTCGCGGCCGAAGGCCCGATGGTCGGCGCCGGTGGCCGAGGTCTGACGGGGCTTCGGGAGCGGGTGACAGTACTCGGCGGTTCCTTGTGGACCGGCCCGTACCAGGGCGGATTCCGCGTCATCGCGGTCTTCCCGCACCAGGTCGCGGCCTGCCCAGGGACGCCGATGTCACAACCGGGGGTGGCGCCCGCACTCCCCAGGCTGCGCGCAGGGGCCGCTCGCCCGGCCCCGGGTACGGACACCGTCGTACCGGAGTCCGTCAAGCGGCTCGCCTCCGTACGGAATGCCGCCCGTCGCCGCTCCGTCGCCGCCTTCGTGGCTCCTGTCGTCGCAGCTGCCTTCTTCGTACCCTCAGCCGTCTACCTGGCCTGGCAGTTGACAACCAGCGTGCTGCCGCCGTCCCGGTTCGACGAGCTGACCATCGGCCGCCCGCGTGCCGAACTCGCTCCCTTGCTGCCGGCCTACGCCTACCCCTACCCGCCCGACCGTGCCCGTTCCGCGCCCCAACCGCCTGGCACCCGCTGCGAGTTCTACCGATCCGGCCGCGACCTGTTGACCGAGGTCGACCTCTATCGGCTCTGCTGGTCAGGCAACACGCTGGCGACGAAGGACACCGTGCCCGCAAGCCCGCCGACAGTCCCGCGGCCACCTTCCGCACCGTCGAGGAGGAGCTGAACCGAAACAATCCAGGACTGGCGGAGATCATTGCCGACCGGCAGGTCGAGCTACGTTGAGTGAGAGGACGAGAACCACGTGGATGTGTATGAAGCCGTGGATGGTCGCCGGGCCGTGCGGGCGTTCAGCGACGAGCCGGTGTCCCAGGAGGTTCTCGAACGAGTGCTGACCGCAGCGACGCGGGCTCCGTCGAGTGGGAACCTCCAGCCATGGCATGTCTACGTCGTGGCCGGCGAGCCCCTGGCCGAACTGAAGCGGCGCGCGACGGCCAGGGCACTGGCGGGCGACCCGGGCGACGAGCGGGAGTACCCGATGTACCCAGCCGAACTGGCCTCGCCGTATATGGACCGCTTCGCTGCCGCGGCCGCCCAGCGGTACGAAGCGTTGGGCATCGAGCGCGACGACCCCGACCGGCCCATGAAGATCGCCGCCTTGAACTCGGAGGCGTTCGGGGCGCCGCTCGTGCTGTTCTGCTACCTCGACCGGACGATGGGCCCGGGGCAGTGGGCGGACGCGGGGATGTATTTGCAGACGGTCATGCTGTTACTGAGGGCGGAAGGGCTGCACAGCTGCCCCCAGGTGATGTGGACGATGTATCGCAAGACCGTCAGCCAGATAGTCGGGGCCGACGACAGGCTCGTGCTGCTCTGCGGTGTCTCGGTGGGATTCGAGAAGGAAGGCGCGCCACCGCTGCGCACCGGGCGGGCAGACATGACGGAAACCGTGAACTTCATCGGAATATGACTATCGGACAGTCGAGGTCCGCAGGATCAGCAGGCGCGACCGTCGATCGTAGACGAAGAGCTTCGGATGTTCGGGGGTCCCGAACACGTGCCAGGTGTCCATGGAGCAGTCGTCGACGGACGCATCCACCTCCTGGGACCACGGTCCGGCACCCGGGTCGTACCCCCAGGTTCCGGTGCCGGAGCACTTGTGCACCTCGGGATCGAAGCCGAGCGTCTCGACGCGGGTCGCCGTGGCTTTGCCGTCTGCTGTGAGGATGAGCGTGCCTCCCTTCCCGTCGGACCGTGTCCCGGCGACCCGTTCCGCGCTCCGCTGCGGAGGCTCCTACCCGATCCCGGCGGCGTACAGGCCGATGCTGGCGAGCGTGCCGGCGGTGACGACAGCGAGCGTCCCGTACAACGCCACCCACCCGAACATCGCGCCGCCGGAGAGCTGCGGGCGGTCCGGCAGCAGTAGCCTGCGGGCGACCAGCGGCGGAGCGGCGAGCGCCGCCGTCACAGCGAGCCACCCGCCGAGACCCCCCAGGAGGCCGGTTTCTCCGAGTACCGCCGCGGCCAGGAAGGGCAGGGCAGTTGCGGTGGCCGCCAGCGCCGGGATCCACCACCACGCCTCGCGCCCCGAGAGCCTACGGCCGAGCCATCCGCCCAGGACCAGGAGCGGCATCACGACGCCGACCGTCAGCAGGGCGCAGAGGACAGCTTCGGCCGCCGCAACAAATGGCGCCAGCACGATCAGCCCCATCGCGTTGTAGGGATGGTCCGGGCTCGCCTGGGTCAGCCCCCATACGAAGAGCGCGATCGTCCCGATCACCGCCTCGACGAACAGCATCGACGTCGAAGCCGTCAGCACCGCGCCGAACCTGTCCCTTACGCGCGCCTGCCTCTGCCCCGGATCCTGCATTTCTGAACGCATTCAAATCCCCTCCCGCCCCGTATCCTCCTCCGTGCGGGGCGCGTCTGTGCAACCGGGTTCCTTCGACGGGCGCTGTCCCGCACCGGAGCTGAGGCCGGGAGCAGGCAAACCCCTCCACACCGGGAGGTACCGGCGGCGAACTACTCGGGCCGGGCGACAACGCGGACGGGCCGCGCCGACGGGATGGACTGCCCCGCGAGGCATTCGGCTCTTGGCAGACAGCGAGGCACAACGCCTACCAGCGCATACCAAGCTGATCGAGGTCTGCGTGGCGTTGCTCGGTGAGCTTGTGGGCGCGTTTGCGGACGTTGTCGAGCCAGGTGCCCAGCCGTACGGTCACAGGCTCTCCAGCGCCTGCTTGACGGCTTGCTGGGCCCGTCGTCCCCTCTGCTGCTCCTTCCAGGTGTTCGACGTGTTTGCGGGGTACGCGTAGGTGTCCTTCCCGGGCGTGGTACTGCCGTGCCGCTGCGAGGTTGAGGGCCCACATGGTGTCCTGCGTCCGTTTCACCGGCCGTTCTGTCTCTTCGGCGGGTTCGATTCCGAGGACGTTTTCCAGGAGCCATTGCTGTGCGGGCAGGAGCTGTTCCCACCCGTGCCGCTGCGCGGTGACCCACCTTCCGAGGTCTTCTCCTTGCACGATCACTTTGTCGGCCGTCACCGGCAGGGCCCCGCCGTCCTGGAGGAGGTTCTGGATGAGCCGGAAGCACCGCTGCCACCCGGTGTCCCATACCGGGCACCATCCCGGGTCGATCTCGTCCAGCGCTGCGCGCCGTGCCTCGGTCGACGCACCCGCACTGCTCTCGACAGCCAGGCCGGCCTCACGGCGTTCCGCGTTCGTGTCCGCGGTCCGGGCGGCGAATCGCTGGTTCTTGGTCCAGGTCCCGACCGGGTATCCGTCCCAGACCGCGGTGACGGGCGGCAACAGGTGACCGTGCACGGCCGCCCAGGCGCGGGCGGCTGTGAGGCCTTCCTCGAACGCAACGTCCTGATGGGACCACACCATCCCCAGCCCATCGAGCTGTTCCACCCGCCCCGCATCCAGACGCCCCACTTTGTGGGATTTCCGCTGGTCGGCGAGCCAGGTCCCCAGCGGGAACCCGGCCGGCACCCAGTCATCAGGGGTGACGTAGTCGTACGGCACCCGCAACTGCCCTGCCCCGGTCTCCTTCACATACCGAACGCATGCCTGGATACCACGCCGCCAGAACGTGTTCTCCGGCTCGATCACCCGCAGCTTCACGAACCGCGCCAGCAACGCAGGATCCCGGGGCGTGCTGAACTTCAGCAGCTCCTGCGCAGGCGTGCTCGGTCCCCGCTCACCCTCCGACACTTCCCGCTCAGCTACCGCCTCGCCTACCTCGGCACCCTCCGGGAGCCAACTCCCACTCCGGACACGAGGATCCGCCAGGTGCTCGATCGTTTCGGTGTCGTGCGCCCGCAGCGCTGAGAGAACCTTCGCCAGGGCTCCATAGGCATCCGAGGTCAGCATTTCGTCCGGTGTTTCACCCGGAGCGAGGAATACCGGAACAATCAGAGAAGCAATTTTCCCTTGACCAGGCTTGATTCTCAGGGCACGTCCGACCATTTGCACGATATCGATCATCGACCCCCGCGCATCACAGAAAGCGACGGAATCACAATTCGCCGTATCGACACCCTCGCCCAGCACCTTCACCGAGCTCAGCACCCGCAACGCCGCCGGCACCGGCCTTTTCCCCGACCGCTGCCCACTCCTGCCGTGCCCGCCGCCCCTGCCATCCCTGCTGCGCCCCTCGACGCCACCCTCGACCAGTTGCGCCTGACCCTGCGCCTGACCCTGGTTCTCGATGGTGTCGGAGGCGAACTCCTCCAGCACAGCCCGCCGGTGGGCGGGCGAGTGTTCGCCATACAGCCAGTCGGCCCATACCCGCTCCGGCTCCGGATAGCGTCGCGGATCGTCTTCCCACAGCTTCCGGGCCGCATCCACCACACCGGTGGCCATGGCTTCGGCTTCACTGACCCGGCTGTGGAACGTCAACACCTTCCGCAGGTTCTCCTCGGCGGCCGCGGTCACGAGCCCGGTCTGCAGCGCCGCGAGCCGTGCCCCGCGTGCGGCGTCCGACCCGTACCCGGCTTCCTCGCGCAGCTGATGGAACTCAGGGTCGGAGATGTCGACGCACACCACCTGGTACGGGGCCACCAGGCCCCGGCTCACAGCTTGTGAGAGCGTCAGTTTGTACGCCACCGGCCCGAACACCCGCGACCCCGGATCCATGCTCGCGATCAACCGCGGCTCACCCGACTCACCACCCTGAGCATGCTCGGGCGCTTCCCAGATCCGGGCCGTGGCGGTCATGTACAAACGGCGGGTCGCCGGGATCCGCACCTGGTCGTGCACCGCGGCCCACGGCTTACCCGCGTACCCACTGGTGCGGTGCGCCTCGTCGACGACCATCAGGTCCCACGCACCAAGGCCGACTGTATGGGCGTTCTGGAGGATGCCGAGTCCGACGGCGGCGTACGTGGCGAACACCGTGACCCGCTCCAGCCCCCTTACCCAGGAGACGAGTTCGCCAGGGTCGGTCGTGCACGGCACACCGTCGGAGTCGTCGGCCCGGAGAGAGCAGACCCCGACCATTGCCCCTGTACGGCCTCCTTCCCGCCATGCGGCCGCGGTCTGGGTCAGCAGATCCAGTGTCGGCACCAGGACCAGGACATGCCGCGCGCCGAGTTTCTCGGCGGCCGCGACGGCGATCAGGGTCTTCCCGGAGCCGGTCGCGGCGATCACCTGGGTCCGCAGCCCCTCGGCCGGCAGGTGCCCGCTCGCAGGCGTCTGCAAGCCCCTCAGAACCGCGTCGACCGCCTCCACCTGATGCGGAAACAACTCCTTCAGCGTCACCAGAACTTCCTCTCCTCAACCGCTTCAGACATATTTCCAAGCCAGAAAAGACCCGGATCCCTGTGCAGCAACATGCATTTTTCAGCGACAACCAAGCACAGACAATCGACCCCAGGGACAGCGGCAGGGTGTCGGCTCCCACTCCTTAATCTAGCTGGGCATTAAGAGTGACGCACACCGACAGTAGAAGTGTTTCCGAACCGCTAGTCTGTCATCTGCGCAGGACCGCCCCTGCCAGCCCCTGAACCCTCCTGACAGGGACTCAAGGGACCAGAGAACGGGCAGGAAGCCCCGGTCCTCACGACCCGTCACCGAACATCCCAGCAAGACCACCCCCAACTCATGGCCCGCCACCCGGATCGCGGAGCGATCCGGGCCGCAATCAACGAAGTTGACTGACCGGGCCACGGAGTGGACCGGCAACCCCGGACGAAGTCCGGGAACAACGCACGGAGTGCGTTGTCGTCTTCCGCCGCGTAGCGGCGGCGCGTCGTGTCTGCGGAG